>JADJBS010000020.1:1120000-1429987 GCA_016703665.1 Candidatus Defluviibacillus avedoerensis | reverse complement strand
CTGTGCAAAATAAAGGCGACCTGGAGTGCACAACAAAAGCCGGTCAAGACCGGCTTTTTATTAAGGTAGGCACGCTTGCAGCACTTATTTCGAAGGTTTGGTTCGGCAAACTTGGCTCCACCTGCGTTGGCCAAATAAACCACGCCACGGGCGACTTCTGCATCATCAAGATCACCACCACCTTGCGCGGGCATATTTCCCTTGCCCTTCATCGCAGACGTCACCAAGGCATCAAGGCCCGATTTAATGCGGGGTCCCCACGCACCAGCATCAGCCAGCTTGGGCGCACCTGCCGCACCAGTGGCATGGCAAGTGGAACACTGCGCCTTGTAAACGTCTTCGCCCGACCGAGCCTGTTTTGCGGTACCGCCTTCGCCGGCAGCACCACGAATTTCAACAGAGCCAATTTTTTGAATCCGTTTGGCGAGCATCTTTTCTGCCACATCGGCGCTGACCTCGACTTTGGCGGACGAGACGGAAATGGATACAAGCGCTGCAATGAAGCCGATGGGTATTAGGAACGACAGAAACACTGTCACCAGCATCTTCTTCTGGGGGTTTTGCTGTCCGGAGTGAGATTCGTGGTGGCTGTTGTCGCTCATAGCGTCCTCAATTAAGTCGCGGGCCTGGAAACAACCTCGGATTATAGCTGGCGCACTACAGCATCTGTGAGAGAATCCTCGTTCGCGAACTGCCTACCCTGAGGCAGGCCTATCGCGGCTGTAGCTCAGTGGATAGAGTATTGGCCTCCGAAGCCAAGGGTCGTGGGTTCGATCCCCGCCAGCCGCACCAGACACCTCTTTCAATCGTGAAAGCCAGCTAAGTTGCTCCGAATTCGACACCGAGTTCCGCTGCTCGGCTACAGGCTGCGGTCATGGCCGCGATGAATTTCTCTTTTACGTGATCTCGTTCCATCGACGTGATGGCCGCATATGTTGTTCCTCCTTTGGAGGTGACACGTTGGCGCAATACCGCTGGCGGCTCGTCGGATTGTGCAGCGAGCGCGGTTGCACCGCCAAAAGTGCCGAGTGCCAGGGTGTAGGCTTGCTCGCGAGTCAGCCCCAATGATTCGCCTGCCTCCACCATAGCCTCAAGGAAGTAAAAGACATATGCAGGTCCAGAGCCGGACAAAGCTGTGACCGCATCAAGTTGGGGTTCGTCCTTAACCCAAATGAGCTCGCCGGTTGCTCCAAGTACTTGACAGATTAGTTCGCGCTCGTCATCGTTGACGCCCGCTCGCGCGTACAAGGCGGTCATTCCTTTACCGATCAATGCGGGGGTATTTGGCATGGCACGCACAACGCGATCCGTACCTAGCCAGGTTGAAATACTGTCACTGCCGATGCCGGCTGCCACACTCAGGTGCAAAGCTTTATTTGTGTGAGTTTTGACGAGTCGCGCAGCATCCTTAAAGACTTGGGGCTTGACCGCCCAAATCACCAAGTCTGCGAACGCCAGATCTTGATTTGCCATCTCAAGCACGTTTACCTGGAACTGGGTGCGCAGTTTTCTGCGGGTGCCAGCGTCTGGCTCAACAACCCATATCTGGCTTGCTGGTGTTCCCTCGGCAATCATTCCGCCCAAAATTGCAGTAGCCATATTGCCGCCACCAATGAAGGCTGTGCTGAATTTCATCTGTTTGTCCTGTCAATTCATGCCGAGGGCGCATTGTTGAACCGCATGTTCCCACGCCGCCATTTTTTCCTGTGCCTGAGCAGGTGCCATTTTCGGTTCAAAAACCCGATCCACTTGCCAAAGTGATGCCAGCTCGTTCAAGTTGCTGTAAATGCCTGCATGGATTCCTGCCAGATAGGCGGCACCCAATGCGGTAGTTTCTATCACCTTTGGCCGTACGACTGGAATGCCCAGCAGGTCTGCCTGAAACTGCATCAGCAGGTTGTTGACGCAGGCACCGCCATCTACGCGCAGCTCTTTCACTGGCAATCCTCCACTCTGGACGGCGTCACGGCTCATGGCCAAAAGCAGAGCTACCGACTGATAGGCGATGCTTTCTACTGCAGCGCGTGCGATATGGGCAGTTGTGCTGCCCCTCGTCAAACCTAGTATGGCACCCCGGGCATTGGGTTGCCAGTAGGGTGCACCCAGACCAGTAAAGGCAGGGACAAATATGACGCCACCAGTGTCTGGAACTGATTCACAAAGCGGCTGGATCTCGGCACTGCTTTGTATGGCCTGCAACCCATCCCGTAACCACTGAACCACAGCGCCGCCAATGAACACGCTGCCCTCGAAGGCATAGGTGGGCTTGGAGTCCGGCTGTGCTGCGCTGGTGGTGATGAGGTTGTTTTGACTGGTATGGCACTGCGTGCCTGTGTGCATGAGCATAAAGCAGCCCGTGCCATAGGTGTTCTTGGCTTGCCCTGCGTTAAAGCAGGCCTGACCGAATAGGGCGCTTTGCTGGTCGCCAGCAACACCACCGATCACAATGGGCTCACCAAAATGCTTTGAATCCGTTTGACCAAAATTCGAGCATGACGGCTGAACCCGGGGCATCATTGCGAGGGGCACGTCCAATGCGGCTAGAAGATCAGGATCCCAGGAGTTGGTATGAATATTCAGCAGCATGGTGCGAGATGCATTGCTCACGTCGGTTGCATGAACTTTGCCTCCAGTCAATTGCCAAATTAGCCAGCTGTCTACTGTGCCGAACGCTAAATCTCCCCGGCCAGCTGCAGCTTTGGCGCCAGGAACATGTCGCAGCAGCCATGCAATCTTAGTTGCCGAGAAATAGGCATCTATGCGCAATCCGGTGCGCCGCTGCACCAAATCTGATAAACCCTGAGAACGTAGTCCAGCGCATTCAGGTTCGGTTCGCCGATCCTGCCACACAAGGGCCCTTCCGATCGGCTCTCCTGTAAGCTTGTTCCAAACCACAACGGTCTCGCGCTGATTGGTGATGCCAATGCTCACGACATCCTTGCCCGTCAAACCTGCCTCACGGAGTGCTTGTCTGGCCGTGACCAGTTGCGAACTCCAGATCTCCATGGGGTCATGCTCTACCCATCCCGGTTTGGGGTAATACTGTTTCAACTCGGTTTGTGCCATGGACACGACGGTGCCATCCTGTTGGAACAGAATGCTTCGGGTTGAGGATGTGCCCTGGTCTAGGGCCAAAAGGTAGGTCACAGCGAATCTCCTCCGGAGAACAAATTGGCTCTCATGTCGGCAAAGTGTAAAGGTGTGCTAGCCAGTTGCCACAACGCATTCAACGCCGCCCTCGGCAAGTAAAGCTGACATGTTGTCTGTGGGTGCAGCGTCTGTACAAAGCAGATCAATGTCGCGCAGATGAGCCAGCTGAATGATTGCAGTCCTTTTGAACTTACTCTGGTCAGCTCCGAGCCAAACTTGGCGCGACTGGGCCATGATTGCCTTGGCAACCTGTACTTCGCGGTAGTCAAAGTCGCGCAGGCTCCCGTCGGGTTCGATTCCGCTGATTCCGATCAGGCCAATATCCATCTTGAACTGCCGAATGAAATCAACGGTCAGTTCTCCCACAATACCGTGGTCAAGGGGTCGAATTTCACCTCCCGCAACGATGACCTGACAGCCGGGGGCTTCGCTCAAGATAGATGCAACATGCAGGTTGTTGGTTACGATGCGTAAGTCTTGGTGGGCTAGTAGCGCCTTTGCAACAGCCTCCATGGTGGTGCCAATGTTGAGAAAGAGTGAGCAACCATGAGGAATTCGTCGCGCAATGGCCTGCGCGATCCTGGCTTTGGCATCGGCTTGAGCGCTTTGCGTTGCCGGTAGGCAATATTCTCCGTCGTTGATGTAGCAGACCTCACCCCACCATGAAAGCGTGCTAGCAGGCCTGCTTCTGCAAGTCGTTGGACATCGCGCCGAACGGTCTGCAAAGTGACCCCCAATTCGATTGAAAGCACCTCGATAGAAACATCGCCCAGATCACGCACATGGCTTAGCAGTGTGTTTTGACGTGGATTCGGTGTC
The DNA here is from genome assembly GCA_016703665.1 of Candidatus Defluviibacillus avedoerensis. GTDB lineage: Bacteria > Pseudomonadota > Gammaproteobacteria > Burkholderiales > Burkholderiaceae_C > Defluviibacillus > Defluviibacillus avedoerensis. The sequence goes on along the minus strand of JADJBS010000020.1, from coordinate 1,426,018 downwards.
ATGGGTGAGAATTTCACAGAATTAAAAAGAACATATTAGTGCGAAAAACGAATAAATACGAAAATAAAAGATTGAAATATGCGCGAATAAGGAACAAAATCGACGCACAGAACAACTGTCCATTGGCATGCAACGCGCCGCCCTGATACAAAGACTCTCAGAGTCGACATCATTTGATTTAGCCATCATCGGTGGCGGAGCCACTGGCCTGGGGTGGCATTCGATGCCAGTCTGCGCGGCTATCGCGTGATCTTGCTGGAGTCTCACGATTTCGCTAAAGGCACCTCCTCTAGAGCAACCAAGCTTGTCCACGGAGGAGTGCGTTACTTGGCGCAAGGCAATATCGGGTTGGTGCGTGAAGCCTTATCAGAAAGAACCACATTGCTAGACAATGCACCGCATTTGACCGATGCGTTGCCATTCGTCATGCCTTCATACAAATGGTGGGAGGTGCCGTTTTACGGCGCGGGCCTAAAGGCCTATGACGCATTGGCTGGCAAGGCGAGCCTGGGGCGAACCGAATTGCTTGGGAAGGATGAGACTCTTGCGCTGCTGCCTAATGCGCGCGCGCGCGGGTTATTGGGTGGGGTGAAGTACTGGGATGGGCAGTTTGACGACGCGCGGTTGGCGTTGGCGCTCGCGCGAAGTGCTCAAGCACAAGGGGCTCTTGTCCTGAATTACTTTGCTGCGACCCATCTCATTCACGACGGGGAGAAGCTGGTGGGGCTCGAATGCCAGGACTGGGAGACTGGGCGCACGTACAAGGTCCAGGCCAATTGTGTGGTCAACGCAACCGGGGTTTGGGTTGACGAAATGCGGAAAAAGGACGCCGCTGTGCGGGCCCGTGTTGTGGGGGACATGGTGGTACCAAGCCAAGGGGTGCATCTGGTTGTGGATCGCCAATTTCTGGCCTCTGATCATGGATTGATGATTCCCAAGACGGCCGACGGCCGAGTCCTTTTGCTGTGCCGTGGCTTGGGAGGACGATTCTGGGAACAACGGATACCCCCAGGACCGATTTGCCAAGGGAGCCAAGACCGTTCCAATCAGAGGTGCGCTTCCTTCTGGGTGGGTCGGCCAAGTACCTGGCAAAACCGCCCAAAGCGCAGGATGTCAAGAGTGCCTGGGTCGGGCTTAGACCCCTGGTGAAACCCGGAAATACCGATATCGGTGGTACTAAGTCCATCAGTAGAGAGCATTTGGTGGAAGTGGCCCAAAGTGGTTTGGTCACTGTGACAGGGGGTAAATGGACGACCTACCGGGCAATGGCTGAGGATGTCTTGCAACATTGTGTCGAAGCCAAACTGCTTAAACCTTCGGCAGGTGGGCAGACAAAGCACTCCTCACTACAGGGAGCTGTGGCCAAAAGTCCGCAGGCTCCCAAAGTATCCGACCCGCCTGGCTTGCACAGCTATGGATCAGATGCCCGAAGTGTGCTGGCACTGCCGGGTGCAGAGAGTATGCTCTCCGAAGGACTGTCGGAAGCAATGGTGCGTTACGCGGTTCGAAGCGAATTTGCGCGTACTGTAGAGGATGTTCTGGCCCGTCGTTCCCGTCTGCTCTTCCTGGACGCGTATGGCGCGCTGGGCCTGGCCGATCAAGTCGCTGCAATCATGAAAGCTGAAGGCGTTGCCGATTCAAAATGCAGTGAATTCAAAGCACTCGCCCAGCAATATCGGGTTACCGATGAGGGGTTACTTAAAATTCAAGAAAAGTGTTGACGTAGGCAAATCTACTTGGCATAATAGAGGGCTTCGCTATTAATTTATAGCCAAGTTATCTGCCCAGCACCTGCTTTGCGAGTGGTTCGTGAATGCGGGCAACGGGCCCAAGACTGACTGAGCGCACTCGGAATAAGCCGAGGCGTTTTGTACAAGTTGGGAATATTGAAATGATCCAGACAGAATCTCGGTTGGAAGTTGCCGACAACACCGGCGCTAAGTCCGTCCTGTGCATCAAGGTGCTCGGCGGCTCCAAGCGTCGTTACGCCAGCGTTGGCGATGTCATCAAGGTCAGCGTCAAGGAAGCCGCTCCGCGTGGTCGCGTCAAGAAGGGCGAGATCTATAGTGCTGTGGTGGTGCGCACGGCCAAGGGTATCCGTCGCGATGACGGTTCCTTGGTTAAGTTTGATGGCAATGCGGCAGTTTTGTTGAATGCCAAATTGGAGCCCATTGGCACTCGCATCTTCGGGCCGGTTACGCGTGAACTGCGTACGGAAAAATTCATGAAGATCGTGTCTTTGGCACCAGAAGTTTTGTAAGGACTTGCCATGAACAAAATTCGCAAAGGCGACGAAGTAATCGTGCTCGCGGGGCGAGATAAGGGCAAGCGTGGCAAGGTATCGCTACGCAAAGATGACTCCCACTTGGTGGTAGAGGGCATCAACATTGTCAAGAAGCATTCCAAGCCCAATCCGCTCAAAGGTACGACGGGTGGTGTGGTTGAAAAAACCATGCCAATTCATCAGTCCAACGTGGCTATCTTCAATGCCGCTAGCGGCAAGGCTGACCGCGTGGGTATCAAGCTGCTGGCTGATGGTAAGCGCGTGCGCGTTTACAAGTCCAGCGGCGAAGAAATCAAGGTGGCTTAAACATGGCACGTCTTCAGCAATATTTTCGCGAAAAAGTCGCGCCTCAGTTGACTGAGAAATTTGGGTACAAGTCACCCATGCAGGTGCCCCGTATCACCAAGATCACCCTGAATATGGGTGTCAGTGAAGCGGTGGCTGACAAAAAAGTGATGGACAATGCCGTTGCTGATTTGACCAAGATTGCGGGACAAAAACCCGTGGTGACCAAAGCCAAGAAGGCCATTGCGGGTTTTAAAATCCGTGAAGGCCAGGCCATTGGTTGCATGGTGACCTTGCGTGGTGTCCAGATGTATGAATTCCTGGATCGATTCGTCACTATTGCATTGCCTCGTGTCCGTGACTTCCGTGGTATCTCTGGTCGTGCATTCGATGGCCGTGGTAACTACAACATCGGCGTGAAAGAGCAGATCATTTTCCCTGAAATTGAGTACGACAAGGTTGATGCCTTGCGTGGTCTCAATATCAGCATCACCACAACGGCCAAGACCGACGAAGAGTGCAAAGCACTTCTCGCTGGCTTCCGTTTCCCGTTCAAGAACTGAGGTGGTCCGTGGCTAAAGCAGCATTAATAGAACGCGAACTCAAGCGTGACAAACTGGTTGCCAAATACGCAGCCAAGCACGCGGAGCTCAAGGCAATTGCCAACGACGCTAAGCGCAGCGACGAAGAGCGTGCCGCCGCACGTCTGGGTCTACAAATGATCCCACGCAATGCGAATCCTACCCGTCAACGTAACCGTTGTGCAATCACCGGTCGTCCCCGTGGTACTTTCCGCCAGTTTGGGTTGGGGCGTGCCAAAGTGCGTGAAATGGCTTTTGCTGGAGATATTCCCGGCATCGTCAAGGCCAGTTGGTAATCGGCAGGAGATTCAATAATGAGTATGAGTGATCCTATTGCCGATCTGCTAACGCGTATCCGCAATGCCCAAATGGTGGCCAAAGTTTCGGTTTGTGTTCCTTCGTCCAAAGTGAAGGTTGCGATTGCCCAAGTATTGAAAGATGAGGGCTACATTGATGGCTTCTCTGTCAAGACTGCTGATGGCAAAGCCGAACTGGAAATCGCCCTGAAGTATTACGCAGGTCGACCTGTGATTGAGCGTATTGAACGCGTTAGCCGTCCTGGCCTTCGTGTATACAAAGGCCATGGTGCCATTCCTCAAGTCCAGAACGGCTTGGGTGTTGCCATTGTGACCACCCCTAAAGGTGTCATGACAGATCGCAAAGCGCGCGCTACCGGTGTTGGTGGCGAAGTGCTGTGCTATGTGGCTTAAGACCTGACACAAGAGGAATTACGAAAATGTCCCGTGTAGGAAAAATGCCTGTGATCGTCCCCGCTGGTGTGGATGTGTCACTTAAAGATGGCCAAATCAATGTTAAGGGTACCGGCGGTACTTTGGCAATTGCGCAAAACGTGTTGGTGACAGTAACCACCGAGAATGGCCAGTTGAAGTTCACGCCAGCCAATGAATCCCGTGAAGCCAATGCTATGAGTGGAACCATTCGTCAATTGGTCAACAACATGGTGATTGGCGTTACCAAGGGTTTCGAAAAGAAACTGACTTTGGTTGGTGTGGGCTACAAGGCACAAGCCCAAGGCGCCAAATTGAATCTGACGGTTGGATACTCGCACCCGGTGAACATCGACATGCCTGCTGGCATCACAGTGTCCACGCCCGCGCCGACTGAAATTTTGATTAAAGGCGCTGATCGCCAGCGCGTTGGTCAAATTGCCGCAGAAATCCGTGCTGTTCGTGCACCTGAGCCTTACAAGGGCAAAGGCATCCGTTATACGGATGAAAAGATCACGATCAAAGAAACCAAGAAGAAATAAGGAGCTGCAATATGTTGACCAAAAAACAGCAGCGTCTTCGTCGGGCGCGTCAAACCAGAATTCGTATTGCAACACAAGGCGTGTACCGCCTGACTGTCAACAGGACGAACCTTCACATCTACGCCAGTGTTATTTCTGGCGATGGTGCAAAAGTGCTGGCAAGCGCCTCCACTGCCGAAGCCGATGTGAAAAAAGAATTGGGCGCCATTGGCAAAGGTGGCAACGCAGCAGCAGCAAGTTTGATCGGCAAGCGCATTGCTGAAAAAGCAAAAGCAGTTGGCGTAGAGAAAGTGGCCTTTGATCGTTCGGGCTTTGCATACCACGGTCGTGTTAAGGCCCTGGCAGAAGCAGCCCGCGAAGCTGGCTTGCAGTTCTAAGCGAGATCGGAATACAAAATGGCTAAGATTCAAGCAAAAACGCAGGGTGACGGTCCAGAAGACGGCATGCGCGAGAAGATGATTGCGGTCAATCGCGTGACCAAAGTGGTCAAGGGCGGTCGCATTCTAGGTTTCGCTGCACTGACAGTTGTAGGTGACGGCGATGGTCGCGTAGGCATGGGCAAAGGCAAGTCAAAAGAAGTGCCCGCAGCAGTGCAAAAAGCGATGGAAGAAGCACGCCGCAACATGACCAAGGTCACGTTAAAGAATGGAACCATTCACCACAAGGTGTTCGGCCACCATGGTGCGGCCAATGTCATGATGACGCCTGCTCCCAAGGGTACGGGCATTATTGCAGGTGGTCCCATGCGCGCTGTGTTCGAGGTAATGGGTATCACCGATATCGTCGCCAAGAGCCACGGTTCAACCAATCCATACAACATGGTTCGTGCCACACTCGACGCATTGCAGAACTCCACCACCCCGGCGGAAGTTGCAGCGAAGCGCGGTTTGACAGTCGAAAACCTGTTTTCAGCCTGATCTGCAGGAAACCGACATGACAACTCAAGCAACCGTCAAGATTCCATTGGTGCGTAGCCCCATTGGAACCAAAGAATCGCACCGTGCCACAGTTCGTGGTTTGGGCTTGCGCAAGATTCGCTCGGTGAGCGAATTGCAAGATACGCCTGCAGTGCGTGGCATGATTAACAAGATCAGTTATCTGGTCAAGGTGCTCTGAAAATGGAACTCAATAGCATTCAACATGCACCTGGCGCAAAGCACGCCAAGCGTCGCGTTGGTCGTGGCATCGGCTCCGGCCTGGGTAAGACTGCTGGCCGTGGTCACAAAGGTCAAAAATCCCGTGCTGGTGGCTACCACAAAGTCGGCTTCGAAGGCGGTCAAATGCCGCTACAGCGTCGTTTGCCCAAGCGTGGATTCAAGTCACACAAATTGCAGTACAACGCAGAAATTACCTTAGCAGATCTGGAAATCCTGGCTACAGCGGAGGTAGATGCATTAGTGCTCAAACAAGCAGGATTGATCGCCGACTTGGCGAAGGTTGTCAAGGTCATCAAGACAGGCACTTTGACCAAAGCCGTCAAGTTGACAGGTATTGGTGCGACCGCTGGTGCAAAAGCTGCTATTGAAGCGGCTGGCGGCACCCTGGCTTAATCGTCGGCCTACACGACTTGAAAGACATTTAGTGGCTACAAGCGCTCCTAACCTAGCAAAGACCGGCAAGTTTGGCGATCTACGTCGCCGTCTTGTTTTTCTGTTGCTGGCGCTCATCGTTTATCGGCTGGGTGCGCACATTCCTGTCCCAGGCATTGATCCGAATCAGCTTCAGCAACTTTTCAAAGGTCAGCAGGGTGGCATTCTGGGCATGTTTAACATGTTTTCAGGTGGGGCACTTTCTCGGTTTACTGTATTTGCCTTGGGCATCATGCCTTACATCTCTGCATCCATCATCATGCAGTTGCTGACGTATGTGCTGCCAATGTTTGAGCAGATGAAAAAAGAAGGTGAAGCCGGGCGTCGCAAGATTACCCAATACACCCGTTATGGAACTCTTGGCTTAGCCATGTTTCAGTCTTTGAGTATTGCTATCGCTCTGGAAAGCTCTGCAGGGCTCGTGTTGAATCCAGGATTTGGGTTCCGTATGACGGCAATGGTCAGTTTGACCGCTGGCACCATGTTTTTGATGTGGTTGGGCGAACAGATTACCGAGCGTGGGCTTGGCAACGGGATCTCGATTCTAATCTTCTCTAGCATCGCCTCTGGGCTACCAAGCTCTATTGGCGGCCTGCTTGAATTGGTTCGTACCGGTGCAATGAGTATTTTGATTGCCGTGTTCATTGTCATTGTGGTGACGTTAGTAACCTACTTCGTGGTTTTTGTAGAGCGTGGGCAGAGAAAAATTCTGGTTAATTATGCTCGGCGACAGGTCGGAAATAAGGTCTATGGCGGTCAGTCCTCGCATCTTCCATTGAAGTTAAACATGGCTGGCGTGATTCCCCCGATCTTTGCGTCATCGATTATCTTGTTGCCAGCGACGGTAGTTAGTTGGTTCAGTTCCAGTGAATCGATGCGCTGGCTGAAAGACATAGCGGGTGCTCTGTCACCAGGGCAGCCAATCTATGTCATGTTATTCGCGGCTGCAATTGTGTTCTTCTGCTTTTTCTATACAGCTTTGGTCTTCAACAGCCGGGAAACTGCTGACAATCTGAAAAAGAGTGGCGCCTTTGTGCCTGGTATTCGGCCTGGTGAACAAACGGCCAAATACATTGACAAGATCCTCCTCCGACTGACTTTAGTGGGCGCTGCATACATTACCTTTGTGTGTTTGCTCCCTGAGTTTTTGATTCTCAAGTACAACGTACCATTTTATTTTGGTGGTACCTCGTTAATGATTATTGTGGTGGTTACCATGGATTTCATGGCCCAAGTTCAGAATTACATGATGTCTCAGCAGTATGAGTCATTATTAAAGAAAGCAAATTTCAAGACGTCATTGGGCACTTGAATATGGCAAAAGACGATGTCATTCAAATGCAAGGTGAGATTGTAGAAAATCTCCCGAACGCCACCTTCCGTGTGAAGTTGGAGAATGGACATGTCGTTCTGGGGCACATTTCTGGAAAGATGCGTATGCACTACATACGTATTCTCCCTGGAGATAAAGTCACAGTGGAGTTGACACCTTACGATCTGAGCCGCGCACGTATTGTGTTTCGAGCGAAGTAAATTTTGGAAATTGTCCTGTTGGAATGCAGATTCTGCAGGCTTAGATAGTTTTAGGAGAATGCAATGAGAGTTTCAGCTTCGGTGAAAAAGATTTGCCGCAACTGTAAGGTCATCCGTCGCAAGGGTGTGGTACGTGTAATTTGCACAGATCCACGTCACAAGCAACGTCAAGGTTAATTCGGCGTAGCTCAAAGGTTAAAGAAGGTAGAACATGGCACGTATTGCTGGTATCAATATCCCGCCGCATCAGCACGCTGAGATTGGCCTGACCGCGATTTTCGGCATTGGCCGTACTCGCGCACGCAAAATTTGCGAAGCTTGCGGTATTGCTTATGCCAAGAAGGTCAAAGACCTGACGGACAGTGATCTCGAAAAAATTCGGGATCAAATTGCTCTGTTCACGATCGAAGGCGACCTGCGTCGCGAAACGACGATGAACATCAAGCGTTTGATGGACATTGGCTGTTACCGCGGCTTCCGTCATCGTCGTGGCTTGCCTATGCGTGGTCAACGTACTCGCACCAATGCACGTACCCGTAAAGGTCCGCGCAAGGCAGCGCAGGCTCTGAAGAAATAACTGGAATAGAGATCCAATATGGCTAAATCTCCCGCCAATAATGCTGCACAACGCGTGCGTAAAAAAGTTCGCAAGAACGTGGCCGATGGCGTTGCACACGTGCATGCATCGTTCAACAATACCATCATCACCATCACAGATCGTCAAGGCAATGCGTTGTCCTGGGCTTCATCGGGTGGCCAAGGTTTCAAGGGTTCGCGTAAGTCCACTCCTTTTGCTGCACAGGTAGCGTCAGAAGTTGCCGGTCGTGCGGCCATGGAACAAGGCATCAAGAATCTTGATGTCGAAATCAAAGGACCCGGTCCTGGTCGTGAATCATCGGTGCGTGCACTTGGTGCATTGGGTATCCGCATCACATCCATTGCCGATGTGACACCAGTTCCGCACAATGGCTGCCGCCCGCAAAAGCGCCGCCGCATCTAATCCGTTTTTTATAAGCCCACCGCCATACACTGATGTGCATGGCTCCTGCCCCTATTGGGGCAGTAGTTGATTAAAGGAAGTTCTCGTGGCACGTTACCTCGGCCCAAAGGCCAAACTCTCACGCCGTGAAGGCACCGACCTGTTTCTGAAGAGCGCCCGCCGTTCTATCAGCGACAAGGCCAAATTTGATTCCAAGCCAGGTCAGCACGGCCGCACCTCTGGTGCTCGCACATCTGATTTCGGTTTGCAATTGCGTGAAAAGCAGAAAGTCAAGCGCATGTACGGCGTGATGGAGCGCCAGTTCCGTCGCTACTTCGAAGAAGCCGATCGCCGCAAAGGCAACACCGGTGCGAACCTGCTGTTCATCTTGGAATCCCGTCTGGACAATGTGGTTTACCGCATGGGGTTTGGCTCGACTCGCGCCGAAGCTCGCCAATTGGTGTCCCATAAAGCCATTACTGTGAATGGTCAGTCCGTCAACATTCCGTCTTACATGGTGAAGACGGGTGACGTGATCGCGGTTCGCGAAAAGTCCAAGAAACAAGGCCGTGTTGTCGAAGCTTTGCAATTGGGCAGCCAAGTTGGTATTCCTGCTTGGGTTGACGTCAATGCCGACAAGGCAGAAGGCACCTTCAAGAAGGTACCTGACCGTGATGAATTCGCTTCTGACATCAACGAATCGTTGATCGTCGAGTTGTATTCACGCTAATTTTCAATTTATTGTTTCCCCGTATCGACCTGGTCAGCGCTGCAACCGGTCGATACTCCACCAGCCTTACCGGTGTAACGAGCCGGGGGTATTGACAGGAAGCTTGCATGCAAACCAATTTGCTGAAACCCAAGGCCATCAATGTTGAGCACGTGGCACCTCACCGTGCCAAAGTGACCTTGGAGCCTTTTGAGCGTGGCTATGGCCACACGCTGGGCAACGCGCTGCGTCGCGTATTACTCTCGTCCATGGTGGGTCATGCCGCGACAGAAGTCACCATCGCAGGCGTGCTCCATGAGTACTCCTCCATTGATGGCGTTCAGGAAGATGTTGTCAACATACTCCTGAATCTGAAGGGTGTGGTTTTCAAATTGCACAACCGCGATGAAGTGACACTTAGCCTGCGTAAAGATGGCGAAGGTGTTGTCACTGCCGCTGACATCCAAACGCCGCACGATGTTGAGATCATCAACCCTGGTCACGTGATCGCCAACTTGTCGCAAGGCGGCAAGCTCGACATGCAGATCAAGGTGGAAAAAGGTCGTGGCTATGTTCCTGGCACGATGCGTCGTTTTGCAGACGAGCCCACGAAATCAATTGGCCGTATCGTGCTTGATGCTTCGTTCTCGCCAGTCAAGCGCGTCAGCTACACCGTCGAAAGCGCCCGTGTCGAACAGCGCACTGACCTTGATAAGTTGGTTGTCGAAATCGAAACCAATGGTGCCGTCACTGCAGAAGATGCAGTTCGTGCCTCTGCCAAAATCCTGGTAGAGCAACTGGCAGTGTTCGCGCAACTGGAAGGCAGCGAACTCGCAGCCTTTGACGCACCGGCTCCACGAGGCAACGCTCAGTTTGACCCCATCTTGCTGCGCCCTGTTGACGAGCTAGAACTCACGGTTCGCTCAGCCAACTGCCTCAAGGCCGAAAACATCTACTACATCGGTGACCTGATACAGCGTACCGAAAATGAGTTGCTCAAGACGCCAAACCTGGGTCGTAAATCGCTCAACGAAATCAAGGAAGTCCTGGCTTCCCGCGGTTTGACTTTAGGCATGAAGCTTGACAGCTGGCCACCAAGTGGTTTGGACAAGCGCTAATTTGGCGCGGTCCCGCCGTTTATAATTCTTCCCCTCCCGCCCTGGTTAACGACCAAGGGCAGTGCACCGGGTGGTACCTGATACGGCCATCCGTTTTATATCAAAAAAGGAAAGCACCATGCGTCACGGACACGGACTCCGCAAACTCAACCGTACCAGCGAACACCGCCTCGCGATGTTGCGTAACATGATGAATTCGCTCATTGAGCATGAAGTCATCAAAACCACCGTGCCAAAGGCCAAGGAGCTGCGCCGCGTGGTTGAGCCCATGATCACTTTGGGCAAGACACCTACGCTGGCAAACAAGCGCCTGGCGTTTGACCGCTTGCGTAACCGTGACAACGTTGTGAAGCTCTTCGCAGATTTGGGCCCACGCTTTGCGGCGCGCCCAGGTGGCTACACCCGTATCTTGAAGATGGGTTTCCGCGTCGGTGACAATGCGCCCATGGCACTGGTTGAATTGGTCGATCGTCCCGCTGTTGCAGATGAAAATACTTCCGTAACCGCTGCAGAATAGATTACAATAGAAGTCTTGACGCGGAGTGGAGCAGCCTGGTAGCTCGTTGGGCTCATAACCCAAAGGTCGTTAGTTCAAATCTAGCCTCCGCAACCAAAACAAGCAGTTCAATCTGCTGCAAAAATGCCCACATCAGTGGGCATTTTTGTTTACGTAACACGCGTTTAATGTAAAACACCAATAACAGGCCCTAGCTGCAGGCCAGCGGGTGCGTACCCATAAACAAGCCCATAGTCGCAAATGCACTCGATACTCAAACGCTCAGTCGGGCAATTGCTTTTGCTTCTAGCGATATTGACTGGTACGGTGCTTGTCAACGGTGTGTTGTACATGCTGGCGATGACGCATCTGGAAGATTCGCCCAGGACATTTTTGCAAAGTATTCAGTGGGCATCAGAGACACTGACAACAACAGGCTACGGTGCTGATAACCGCTGGAACCATCCTGCTGTGGCCTTGTTCGTCATCTTGGTCCAGTTCTTGGGCCAGTTTCTCGTTTTGCTGGTTTTCCCAGTCTTCGTCCTTCCCTACTTCGAAGAACAATTCGAAGTCAAATTGCCTCATACGCTTCCAGACATGTCGGGCAAAGTCCTCTTCTATCGCTATGGTGCGACCATTGAGGCTTTGATTGAAGAGTTCAAAACCAAGGGAAGTCCCTTCGTCATTTTTGAAGAAGACATGCAGGTTGCGCGCAAGCTGCGTGATCGCGGCTTTGAAGTGGTCTTCGGCAATCTCGGCGAAGAATCGAATGCCTTTGCCGGGGTGCAAAACTCGCGTGCTGTTGTGGCCAATGGTGATGACCATGCGAATGCCAACTGCACGTTGGTTGTTCGCGAAAAAGGATACACCGGCCCGATGTATGCCTTGGCTGACGACCCACTTTATCGAAGCCCCATGATTCAAATCGGGGCGACAGAGGTTTTTACGCCAGCGCATGTGCTTGGTGCTGCACTCGCATCGCGCGCAAGTACCCGAATCAATCCTCCAGCAGAAGGTATGCATCTTTTGGGCGCCAAGGTCGGCATGGCAGAATTTCGTGTCAGGGTTGGCAGCTCTTTGGCAAATAAATCGCTGGGTGAACTCCATCTGCGCGAACAGCACGGCGTGTCCGTGATTGGACAGTGGTACGGTGGAGCGTTTACAACAAGCAAGGGACCTGAAACCCGGATTGAGCCGGGGGCCATCCTCGTTGCAGTTGGAAGGCCAGAGAGTCTTCAGGTTGTAGAGCGCATGGCGATGCCAATTCGGCGCACAGGCCCCATCGTTTTGGCTGGATACGGTGCCGTTGGGCACAAGGTGATTGAGTTGCTGCACGATGCAGATGAGGATTGCGTCGTTATTGACAAAGCTGCGCAGGCAGGAGTCAACGTGGTGGGCAGTGTTCTAGAGCATGCGACTCTAAAGCAAGCCAACGTGCGTGAGGCCAGCGCCGTGATTCTGGCACTGAGTGACGACAGTGAATCCCTTTTCGCGACCGCTGTTGTTCGAGACTACGCGCCCGGTGTACCGCTGATTGTGCGGGTGCTTCGAAGTCCCAACACGGATCGCCTTTACCGTGCAGGCGCAGACTTTGCCATTTCAGTGGGTCAAGTGGCGGGTCAGATCTTGGCGTTCCATTTGCTTGATGAACAGGCCATTTACGTCGAAAATCGAATCAAAGTCATCCGTGTGACCGCAGCCAAAATGGACGGCGCCCACCCGTGGAACAGCCATGCGCTGGAGCGAACCGGGGCAAAAGTCGTTGCCATAGAGAGAGACAACGAGGTCATGATTGAATTTGACGCCAGCTTTGTTGTTCGGCAGGGCGATGTTCTCTTTGTTTGCGGATCATTGACGGCATTGGAACGCTACCAGCACGCTTTTAATGCACGGCCAGCACCTGATGTGGGTTCGTCTGCTTAACGTCCCTCCTGATAACACCTTTGCCCCCTAGACTGCAAGCACTCAAATTGATTGCCAGACGACTTCAAATGGTGGTCACTGATAAATAGCCATGCCACGGACAGACAGATTGGAATCCAAAGGCGCAGCCAGCTTACCCTCGGTTTGCGGGTCAATACGCTGAGTGAAACTAAAAGCAGTTCAACCAGCGCGAGCGCACGAACGACAACGCCATCATGCATTCCATCGTCAGCAAAATAACCCCGCTGGAAATGGCGGCTGTCGAGGAATACCTGAGCGCGCACTAGCACTCGAAGATGTCGCGCAGCCTGGACGCCTGCGCGACATCTTCGTCCTGGCCCGAGAGGCCCCCTTCACATAAAGCAAATCCCGTACAGAGCGATCTGACATAGGATTTGCTTTTGCGCTTTCAGCGTTGGGCGCTTGTGTGTTTTCAGATCAGGAGATGATGATGAGCAGTGGAACAGGCATGGTGGCGGGCAAAGTTGTGGTGGTGACCGGTGCAGGCGGAGGCATTGGCCGGGACATTGCTCTTGCCATGGCACGAGAAGGTGCCAAAGTCGTGGTCAATGACATAGGTGCTTCTGTCGCAGGTGAAGGCAATGACGCAGGCCCGGCGCAGTCGGTCGTGAACGAGATCAAAGCGTTGGGTGGTGAAGCGGTTGCCAACACCGACAGCGTGAGCGAAGTAACGAGCGCTGGTCGAATCATTCAAACCGCGCTCGACACCTTTGGTCGCATCGACGTGGTGGTTAACAACGCAGGCATTCTGCGTGATCGCTTCTTCCACAAAATGAGCGTGGACGAGTGGGACGCTGTCATCAAGGTTCACCTGTACGGCGCCTACTACGTGAGCCGCGCAGCGGCCAACCATTTCAAAGAGCAGGGCAGTGGCAACTACATCCACATGACGTCTACTTCCGGCCTGATCGGCAACTTCGGCCAGGCTAACTACTCGGCTGCCAAACTGGCCATTGCTGCACTGTCCAAGTCCATCGCACTGGACATGCAAAAGTTCAATGTGCGCTCTAACTGCATCGCGCCCTTCGCATGGAGCCGCATGATTGGCGCTATTCCCACCGACACACCCGAGCAGCAAGCCCGTGTGGACCGCATCAAGCAGATGACCCCCGCCAAGATTGCGCCGTTAGCCGTGTGCTTGGCCAGCGACGAATCCAAAGATGCCAATGGCCAGATCTTTGCCGTGCGCAACAACGAGATCTTCTTGATCAGCCAGCCACGCCCCGTGCGATCGGTGCACCGCAGCGAAGGCTGGACACCTCAGACCGTCTTGAGCCACGCCTTGCCAGCCCTCAAGGCGCAATACTTTGATTTGGACCGTTCGGGCGATGTGTTCTCTTGGGATCCGATCTGAGCATGAGCGAAGCGCAAACTTTGGGCATTCAAGCCCAACACCAAGCTGCTCTTGCCGAAGGTCGGTTTCTGATTCAGAGGTGCAGCGCCTGCGGTCAGCACATCTATTTTCCACGCGACTTGTGCCCGCATTGCGGCTCTGGGGATGTAGCCTTTGCCGAACCCAAAGGCACGGGTACGGTTTATTCCACCACCGTCGTACGACGCAAACCTGATGCAGGCGGTGACTACAACGTAGCTCTGATCGATCTGGACGAAGGCGTTCGCCTCATGAGCTGCGTCGACAACATGGCGCCCACCGAAGTCAAGATCGGTCAACGTGTCAAAGCCAAGGTGACTGTCGCGAATGGCACAGGTCGTGTCCTGTTTGATGCCGTGAGTGGAGGTTCAGCATGAGCCACAGTTTGAAGAGTTTGCGCGGCGCAGCCGCCATTGCTGGCGTCGCCACCTTTGGCTGCGGTGAAGCCCACGGCTTCACCGAGATGGAACTGCTGGCCCGCTCAGCACGCTTGGCTGTTGCCGACGCAGGCCTGAAGATGAGTGACATTGACGGCCTGTGCACCGCCAGCGTCGGCTCCACCATGTGGGCCATGCCGGTCATCGAATACTTAGGGCTGCGCCCCACCTTCATCAACAACACCATGCTGGGTGGTTCCAGCTTCGTGGCTCATCTGTTGCCTGCCATGCTGGCGCTGCAGTCCGGCCAGTGCAATGCCGTGTTGGTCGCCTATGGCAGCACACAGCGCACCGCAACCCATGGCCGTAAAGAGATAGGCCAGGCCCGCCGATGGATGGACCCGCAGCCCTACGAAAATCCTTACGACCCGGCCATGCCCGTATCGGCTTATGCGCTGACCACAGCCCGCCACATGCACCAGTACGGCACCACGCGCCGCGACTTGGCCGAGGTGGCAGTCGCCGCCCGCGCCTGGGCCAGGTTGAATCCGGAAGCCTACATACGAGACCCGCTCAGCATCGAGGACGTGCTCGCCGCCCGCATGGTCAGCGACCCGCTCTCGGTGCGCGACTGCTGCTTGGTCACCGATGGTGGGGGTGCCTATGTGCTGGTGCGTGCAGACCGTGCCAAAGACCTCAAGCAAAAGCCCATCTATGTGCTGGGCAACGGCACCGCCTGCTGGAACCGCCAGATCTCCAGCATGCACGACCTGACCGTCACTGCCGCCAGTGAATCTGGTCGTCAGGCCTTTGCCATGGCCGGGCTTGAGCCCAAGGTCATGGACATGGCGCAGCTGTATGACGCCTTCACCATCAACACCATTCTGTTTCTGGAAGACCTGGGCTTTTGCGCCAAAGGCGAGGGCGCAGCATTTGTGCAGGGTGGCGCTATTGCTCCGGGTGGCCGCTTGCCGGTCAATACCAACGGCGGCGGCCTGTCGGGCACGCACCCTGGCATGTACGGCATCTACACCCTGATCGAAGCCGTGCATCAGTTGCGCGGTGACGCGGGTGAGCGTCAAATCAAAAACGCCAATACGGCGGTGGCGCATGGCAATGGTGGCACGCTGTCCAGCCAGTCCACCGCCGTGCTCGGTACAGCAGACGCCTTGTAAGTACGACTTAACCATAACGGAGACAACATGAACACTCGCAATCCCCACGGCAACATTCGCCGCAAGCTGATCGCTGGCTTGCTTGGCTTAACGGCGCTGGCACCCATCCCAGGCATGGCGCAAAGCAGCGCACCGCTCAAACTCATCGTTGGCTATGCAGCGGGTGGGCCGGTGGATGGAGGCGCACGTTTGATCGCTCCGTACCTTGCCAAGGAGCTGGGCCAGACCGTGATCGTGGAAAACAAACCTGGGGCTGGCGGCACCACGGCGGGTGACTTTGTTGTACATGCACCGCCCTCTGCGCAGGTGCTTTACTTTGCTGCCAGCCCGCCGATGACGATCAGCCCTCACATCCTAAAAGCGATGCCTTTTGACCCCGTCAAAGACTTGGCTCCCGTGGCGCCCATCCTCAGCTACTACAACGTGCTGGTGATGAACAAAGATCAGCCCTTTAAGACCCTGCCCGAGTTGATTGCCTACGCCAAGGCCAACCCCGGCAAGGTGTCGTACGGCTCAGCAGGTATTGGCGCTTCCAACCACATGAGCGGCGAACTTCTGGCCCTGCGAACCGGCACCGATCTGACCCATGTGCCCTACAAAGGCAACGCGCCTGCGATGACCGACGTGATCGGTGGCCAGATCACCATGATGTTTGACATCATCAGTACCGGTCGCAACTACATCCAGTCGGGCAAGGTGCGAGGCATTGCTGTCACATCGCGCGACCGCAATGCCTCGCTGCCCGACACCCCCAGCATGCGCGAGTCCGGTATCCCCGATTACGATGTGGGTGGCTGGTATGGGCTTTTTGGGTCTAATAAGTTGGCTCCTGAATTTGTAGCAAAAATCAATGAAGCCACCCGCAAAGCGCTGGCCAACGAAGAACTCAAGGCCAAGTTGATCGAGCAGGGCTACGACCTGTGGGTGGGCAGCCCCCAATCGTTGGGAGAGCGCGTCGCCAAGGAACTGGCACTTTGGGGGACTGTTGCCAAGGGCATCCCGAAACAATAGGCCAAAGGACATCCCCATGACCCAGCCTGGCCCCACAGCACCCCTCCCACGACTCGGTCAAGGCTTTTACTGGCAAGACTTGGCGGTGGGGCAAAGGTTCCATACCTTTCGCCGCACCATCACCGAGACCGACCTCGTCAACTTCATCTCCTGTACCGGCATGCTGGAGGCCATCTTCATTGAGGAAGGGTACGAGGGTGGTGCCATCAAAGGCCGCCCCGTGCCGGGCGCACTGACCTATACCTTGATCGAAGGCTTCATCCTGCAAACCATGATCCAGGGCACGGGTCTGGCCATGCTGGAGCTGCAACAGAAGATATTGGCACCCGTGCTGGTAGGAGACACCATCCACGCCGAGGTAGAGGTCACCGCACTGAGGCCCACGTCCACCAGTGGACGCGCCGTGGTGACTTCAGACATTCACGTGCTCAATCAGCATGGCAAAACAGTGATGACCTATACCGCCACCCGCCTGTTGGCAGGACGCCCCGCGTCTTAATGATTTCAATCAAAAGGTAAAACATGCAAGTACTCAATCGACGCCTGGCCATGGCGTGCGCCTTGGCCCTGACCGCATTTTCTGCCCCAGTATTTGCGCAAAGCAACTACCCCGACAAGCCCATCAAGCTCGTGCTGGCCTTTCCGCCCGGCGGCCCCACCGATCTGGTGGCGCGGGTGCTCGCGCAAAAGTTGACCGAGCAGATGGGCCAGTCGGTGGTGGTAGAAAACCGCCCCGGCGCCAATGGCAACCTGGGGGCAGAGTTTGTTGCCAAGTCCGCCCCCGACGGCTACACCGTGTTCTACAACACCTCAGCTGTCACGCTCAGCCCTGCGCTGTACAAAAAGCTCAGCTACGACGTGCGCACCGACCTCGCCCCCGTGGTGCTCACCGCCGTCATCCCGCTGGTGCTGGCCGTGCACCCCTCATTGCCCGTCAACACCGTGCAAGAGTTTTTGGCCCATGTCAAAGCCAACCCCGGCAAGCTCTCTTACGGTTCGGCAGGCAATGGCAACATCACCCACCTGGGCGCATTCATGTTGCTCAATGCCAAGGGGCTGACTGCCAGCCACATCCCCTACAAAGGCAGCGCCCCAGCCTTGACTGATTTGGTCGGCGGACAAACCCAGTTCACCACCGACACCGTTAACTCGGCCTTGCCCTTCATCAAAGACAAACGTCTGCGCGCCCTGGCTGTCACCAGCCTCAAGCGCACCAGTGTGTTGCCCGACGTGCCCACTCTGAACGAGACCGTGATGCCCAACTTTGAAGTGGGAGCCTGGCAAGGCCTGATGGTGCCGGCCAAGACCCCGCCCGAGATCGTGACGCGCTTGAACACCGAGGTGATCAAGGCGCTGGCCTCGTCCGATGTCAAAGCCAAACTGGCGGTGCAAGGTGCCGAGCCACTGGGCTCCACCCCTGCGGAATACGGTGCATATATCAGCTCAGAGTTAAGCCGATGGGCTGAAGTCGTCAAGTTAACGGGCGCGAGCCTGGAGTAAGAGGAGCCCCATGAAACGCCTTCCCTTCATCGCTATATTGGCCCTAGCGATCACCACGCTTGCAAGTGTGCCCGTTGCGGCACAAGAATTCCCCAACAAACCGATCAAGTTCGTCGTGCCTTTCCCCCCAGGTAGTGGCACCGATACCTCGGCCCGCTACTTTGGCAAGAAGCTCGGCGAGATGACTGGCCAGACCGTGGTGGTAGACAACAAACCCGGCGCCAACGGCTTCATCGCCGTGCGCGCGGTGCTGGCAGCCCCTGCGGACGGTTACACCGTGTTTGTGGGCAGCAACTCCACGCTGGCCGTCAATGCCGCGCTGTTCAAAGCTTTGCCTTACGACCCGCAGACTGATTTGGCGCCGCTGTCCATGATGATGCGCTCCCCCGCAGCATTGATCGTGCCGCCAAATGGCCCGAGCACCTTGGCCGAACTGATTGCCAGCGCTAAAGCCCAGCCTGACAAACTGGACTACGGCGCAGGGTCGGCCGGCTATCAGCTGATGGCGGAGCTCTTCAATGACCAGGCCAAGGTGCAAACCCACCATGTGCCATTCAAGGGTGCATCAGAGGCAATTACCGCCGTGGCCTCTGGCACCGTGGCACTGGCGTTTGCCGATGTTACGGGTGCGTCAGAACTGGTCAAGGCTGGCAAGATCAAAGCGCTGGCTATCGCGTCAGACAAGCGCATCGCTGCGCTGCCACAGGTGCCCACGGCTTCTGAGGCCGGGCTGCATGGCTTTACCGCCTACACCTGGGTCGGCGCCATGGTGCACGCCAAAACCCCTAAGGCCGAGGCCGACAAACTAGCCACCCTGCTCACCCAGATCGAGAATCTGCCCGAGACCAAAGCGTTCTATGAACGCCTGGGGGCAGAGGTGATGAACGGTGGGCCGGACGAAATGCGCGCGTTTCAAGCTGCTGAGATCAAGCTCTGGAAAAGCATCGCTGCGAAGGCCAAGGTGGAGCAACAGTGAGCCAGCTTGATTCCCTTACGTTAACGGCAATCCCTGCGGAGGACGAAGCCCTTCGCGCCGAAGTCCGCGCCTTCATCCATGCCGCTGTCAAAGACATCCCCGCCCACATCCGCGCACGCTCCTGGGCCGGCTACAGCGCAGACTTCAGCCGCCAACTGGGGAACAAAGGTTGGCTCGGTTTGACCCTGCCCAAGGCGTACGGCGGCGCGGGGCGCTCTCCCCTTTGCGCTACGTGCTCGCCGAAGAACTGCTCAATGCAGGTGCCCCCGTCGGCTCGCACTGGATTGCCGACCGCCAGAGTGGCCCACTCATCCTCAAATACGGCACCGAGTCTCAAAAGCAGTTCTACCTGCCGCGCATCTGCAACGGCGAAGCCTTCTTCTGCATTGGCATGAGCGAGCCCAATGCGGGCTCTGACTTGGCCAGCGTGCGCACCCGCGCTGTTAAGACAGACACAGGCTGGACGCTCAATGGTCAGAAGATCTGGACGACCAACGCTGCAGGCTGCCACTTCATGATCGCGCTGGTGCGCACCTCGGGCGAGGCGGATGACCGCCACAAAGGCCTGTCTCAAGTCATCGTGGATTTGTCACTGCCCGGCGTCACCGTGCGACCAATTCAAGACCTGTCGGGCGACAGCCATTTTTGCGAAGTGTTCTTTGACAACGTGCTGCTGGCCGACGACGCACTGATTGGCGCCGAGGGCAGAGGCTGGGAACAAGTCACCGCTGAACTGGCTTTTGAGCGCAGCGGGCCAGAGCGACTCTTCTCCAGCATCGTGCTGTTTGACGAATGGCTGGCCTATGTGCGCACGCCACAAGGCCGCACCGAATCAGCCCAACGCTTGGCGGGCAAGATCATCAGCCAACTCAGCCCACTGCGCGCCATGTCCATCGCTGTCACAGAGAGGCTGAACCGGGGCGAGAGCCCTGTCGTCGAAGCCGCACTGGTCAAGGATTTAGGCACAGGTGTGGAGCAGTTGATTCCTGCCGCGATTGCTGACGACCTGTTTTCACGCGAAGCGCAAAACGCCCCACTGGAACTGCTGTTGACGCTCAACTACGTGACCCAGGCGTCGCCGTCCTTCTCTTTGCGCGGGGGCACGCGCGACATCCTGCGCGGCATGATTGCCCGTGGCTTAGGGCTAAGGTGATCACCATGTCAGACGATCTTTTTCCGACGCTGTCGCACAGTTGCTGTCTGACCAGTGCACCCCCACCGTGGTGCGCGCCATCGAGGCAGGTGGTGAGCATCACAGCCTGTGGCAACACATTGAATTGGCAGGATTCGCCGATGCGCTCCTGCCCGAAGACCAAGGCGGCGCGGGCATGGGACTGGCCGATGTTTATCCCATCTGGGCACTGTGCGGTGCGCATGCGCTGCCCGTGCCCTTGGCAGAAACCATGCTCTGCCGCGCGCTGCTGCCGGGCGCAGGCCTTAGCGCTCCAACGGGCAGTTTGACCATCGCCACAGGTGTCCTCAACGTCCAAGGCACATTGACCTGCGACACCGTGCGCTGCGGCCGCGTGGCCGATCATGTGCTGGCTGTGTTGCCCGACCGTTTGCTGGTGCTGCCCACCGCCAAGGCCGCTGCCACCGACGCTGGCTTTTGCCTGGATGCCACACTGCAATGGCCCGCCGCTGATGTGGCTGCCGCGCCTACAGTACAAGGCACGCTCGATGTGCGCACCCTGCAAGCCTGCGTGTACTCCGCGCAATTGGCGGGTGCCTTGAGAGTGTCTTCCAGCGCACGCTGGCCTATGCCAATGACCGCAACCAGTTTGGACGCCCCATTGGCAAGTTCCAGGCCATTCAGCACCAGTTGAGCGTGATGGCTGAACACGTGTTCGCGGCGCGCATGGCTGCGCAGCTAGGGTGTCATTCAGACAGGCGAATCAGCTGAACCGTCAACGCGTTGCCGTGGCCAAAGCCCGCACCAGCGAGGCCGCGCTGGAGGTGGCGTCGCTGGCCCATTCCATCCACGGCGCTATCGGCTTCACTGCAGAATTTGACCTGCAGCTCTACACCCGCCGCCTGCACCTGTGGCGCCAAGCCGCAGGCTCCGAGACCTATTGGCACGGTGTGCTGGGTGCTGCATTGCTTGACGCACCCGACACCACCACGCTGGATTTGATCCGACGTATCACCGACACCGCTACCGTCTAACTCAAGGCTAAAGCTCACCATGACCCCGTTCCTGCAAACCACGCGCGAGGGCGCGATCGTCACCCTCACCATGAACCAGCCCGAAACCCGCAATGCCCTGACCGGCAACAATGCGGTGCAAGAGTTTGTGGACGCCTGCGACGCTATCCGGCTGGACACCACCATCCGCTGCGTCATCGTCACCGGCGCAGGCCCGGTGTTCTGCTCGGGCGGCAATGTCAAAGACATGCAGCGCTTCTTCAATCAGGACATCAAGCCCGACCTGATCCGTGAGGAATACCGCAACGGCATCCAGCGTCTGCCCAAGGCTTTGTACAACCTGGACGTGCCCGTCATCGCCGCCATCAACGGCCCCGCCATCGGCGCCGGGCTGGACTTGACCTGCATGTGCGACATCCGCATCGCCAGCGACAAAGCTACCTTTGCCGAGAGCTTTGTCAAAGTCGGCATCGTTCCCGGTGACGGCGGCGCCTGGTTACTGCCGCGCGCTGTGGGCATGTCCAAGGCATCTGAAATGGCCTTCACCGGCGAAGCGCTGAACGCGCAAGAAGCCTTGGCCTGCGGCCTGGTGTCGCGCGTCGTGGCTCCTGATGCATTGATGGATGAAGCGCTAAAGCTCGCCCGCAAGATCACCGCCAACCCCGGCGCTGTGCTGCGCATGACGAAGCGCTTGCTGCGCGAAGGTGAACGCAGCAGCCTCGAATCGCTGCTGGAGCTGTCCGCAGGTTACCAGGCCATTGCCCATAAGACTGCCGCGCACAAAGAGGCGGTGATGTCATTCGTCGAAAAGCGCCCGGCCAGTTTTGAGGATTGACCTGGCCTTGGCCACCCCCGATACGCACCACACGGTTGGCATAGCGCAGGTTGTGCAAATCCTGCAAGGCGCACAAGCCCGTAGGCTGGACGCTGGCATGCTGCTCCGCCGCGCAGGCATCTCGCCTGCTTTGCTCGATTCACCCTTGGCCCGCGTCACCCAGGCGCAATATGCTGCGCTTATCCTCATCCTGCGCCGCCGCTTGCGCGACGAGTTGTGGGGCCTGTGCAGCCAGCCCCTCAAGCCCGGTGGCTTTGTGCATTGCTGCCGCCAGTTAATCCATTGCAGCACCCTGGGTGAGGCATTGAGAGTTGGCTTTGCGTACTACCACTTGCTGCTGTCAGACTTTGCCCCGCGCCTGCAAGTCGGCGAAGGTGTGGTCCGTGCCAGGGTCACACCCTTCGTGCTGCCGGATCACGCCCACACCAGCGCACGCGTGTACGCCGAGCGGTCGTTCATCTTCTTTACCTACGGCCTGGCCTGCTGGTTGGTGGCACGGCGCATCCCCTTGCTGCAAGTGGTGTACCCTGCCATCGAACAAGGCCACAGCACCGATGCCGGGCGCGTGTTTCAGGCGCCAGTACAGTATCAAAGTAATAGCACAGAACTGTTATTTGACGAGCGATGGCTGGCATTACCCATCGTACAAAACCCGCAAAGCCTGGGCGAATTTCTTAAGCCAGGCCCCTGCCAACCTGCTGGTCAAATACCGCGACCAAACCAACCTGACCGAGCGCATCCGCCGCTCGCCGCGCCGCCAGTTGGCCAACGAACTGCCCTCGCTGGAAGAGGTAAGCGCTGCGCTGGCCATGACCCCGCAAACCCTGCGGCGCCGCCTGCAGCTGGAGGGCCAAGGCTTTCAGGCTATCAAGGACGACCTGCGCCGCGACGTGGCCATCGCCTGCCTGGCCCAACCCGAGTTGACCCTGCCCGACATCGCCAGCCGCTTAGGCTTTGCCGAGGCCAGTACCTTTCACCGGGCGTTCAAAGGCTGGACCGGGTTGTCGCCGGGGGCGTATCGGCAGCAGTTGTAATGCCTAAAACTCGATGCTGTCTGTAGGCACGGGCTGCACCCGAGGCCCAAAGCTGGAGATGTTGGACAGCGTAGTGTTGTGATGCGCGATAACCTGTTGCGCTGTTATGACTGCATTGCCCGCCGAAGTGTGCCCATCCGACACCAAGGTCACCGGAAAGCCCAGCGCTAGCGCCCGGCGCGTGGTCGTGTCTACGCAGAACTCAGAGTGCATTCCGCAAATGATCAGCTTCTCGATTCCGAGGCTTCGCAATGTGCTTTCAAGCTCGGTGCCCAAAAACGCGTCAGGCGTTGTCTTTCGAATCTTGAGATCTGCCGGATCGAGCGCCACACCGTTTGCGATCTGCCACGCATCCGAACCATGTTCAAGATAACCAGCGGTTGACTCGTGCTGGATGAAGAGAACCGGGGCACGGGCAGCCCTTGCTTTTTGGGTGACTTGATTGATGCGAGCGATAGTGCCTTTGCAGTCAAACGCGGCTCCCTCACCCTCACAAAGCCCTTGTTGCACGTCAATGACCAATACCGCTGATGTCATGGCAAAAACCTCCCCCAATAGATGGCAAGAGACGACTATTGAAGCCTCCTTGAAATCTTGAGCCAGTGTGAAGTAGAGAAAATTCCTCAACGGAGTCTCTACGTGAAGAAATCAAAATTCAGCGAAAGCCAGATAG
This sequence comes from Candidatus Defluviibacillus avedoerensis, assembly GCA_016703665.1. Classification (GTDB taxonomy): domain Bacteria; phylum Pseudomonadota; class Gammaproteobacteria; order Burkholderiales; family Burkholderiaceae_C; genus Defluviibacillus; species Defluviibacillus avedoerensis. Next base: position 1,402,132 of record JADJBS010000020.1, on the reverse strand, counting down.
TCGGCATCTTGAAAGAAGTCGAATTGGGCGCCAAGGTCGGCGAGACGTGCAGAAAGCACGGCATCAGCGAGCCGACTTACTACAAGTGGAAAACCCAGTACAGCGGCATGACGGTGTCCCACCGTCGCAGCTGCGTGAACTGCAGTCCGAGAACGCCAAGCTCAAGCGCATGTATGCCGACCTGGCCTCATGCACCATGCCCTGAAGGACGTTGTCGACCGAAAGCTCTGACCCCGGCGCGTTTGACGGATGTGGTGCAAACGCTCATGACTGACCATGGAATGAGCCAGCGCAAAGCCTGCGTGGCCAGCGGCATCGCCCGCGCCACACTGCGCTACTGCCACAGACAGCCTGACGACGCCGGGGTCTTCCAGTTCATGCAGACCTACATGGCCACCAATCCACGGCATGGCTTTGGCCTGCTGTATGCCAGCGCCCGTCATCAGAACCAGCCCTGGGGCAAGACCGTGCTGTAGCGGGGTGTACTGTCAGCTCAACCTGAACCTGCCCAGGCGGGGCAAGAAGCGCCTGCCTGCGCGTATTCGCCAGCCACTGCAGGCAACCAGCCCAATCAGGGCTGGAGCTGTGACTTCATGTCCGATGCGCTGTGGTCAGGGCGCAAGTTCCGCACCTTCAACGTCATTGATGAATTCAACCGGAGGCGCTGCGCATCGAGATTGATACGAGCCTGCCAGCAGCCAGGGTTATCCGGGCCTTGAACGAGTTGGTCGAAGTACGGGGCTCCGTTGTCCATTCGCATGGACAACGGGCCGGAGTTCATTGCCCATGCACTGGCCGACTGGGCCAAATCCAAAGGGATTGCCTTGAACCATATTCAGCCAGGAAAGCCGACCCAGAATGCCTATGTGGAACGATTCAACCGGACCTACCGCACGGAGGTGCTGGACTGCTATGTCTTCGATTCCTTGCAGGAGGTCAGGGAGATGACGGCGGACTGGCTGCATCGCTACAAACAATCACCGGCCCCATGAAGCATTGGGGGTCAGTTCCGCCGGTCGAGTACCGTGTGACAAAATTCCCCAACCTCTACTTCTGAGTGGACCAGGAATTCGAGGAGGCTTCAGATCGAACTAATAACCGAAGGAATGGGTGTTTCTCTAGCTTTGGCGTGACGGACTCAATTAAATTTGCAGTAGCTGCCGGATTAAAGTCGGAGATCAAATTTCCCTGATAGCCGGGAAAGATGAATAGGTGCCAGGATTCCCCTGTGACTTGGCTGATTGCCATGCAGAAGAACTCTCGTGGTTTTTGCCTCTATCGAGTGCAAGTAGGTCAAACATTAAGTCTGCGTGCTTTCGACAGTAGTCCAGAGTATCACTATGATTCTGACCGATGACACGAATATTCGATCATGAATGCTGGAGTAGCCTGTTCATATTGAACTTCGATTTGGGCATCGAATGAGAGTTGCCGAATACCACCTCGTTTCAGTGTTTGATTTACGATTTCCAGCATACGACCGTACGAGAATCCTCGGCCAAGCGGAACAATCGCAAAGCCTTCAAGTTGTTGAGGGGCGTGAAGTATGCATCCTGTTCCAAAGATCAGAACGCGGAATTTCTGCAACGTCGGTGCACCTAAGGCACTAGGTACAAACATCTGCCTTTGAGCATAGGCACGTCGTTCTTCTGTTACACGCTCAATTTCCAAATTAAGTGTGTCCTTGTCGAGATCGGCCTCCCCATTTGCAACGATTGCAAAGAACGCGGGAGTGAAACGAACGAGAACATTTTCGTGCTGGTGTTCGTTCCAACACAAAGTAATTGTTGATACAACGTAGAGACCCACGGGGAGGTCTGCCGTCAACTTTTGCGTGATTGTTAAAGCTGAGCCATCGATTTGCGGTGTAGCGCCAAAGCCAAAGGCAAATTGATTTCTCTGCCTTTCTGTTCTAAACAAATCAACACTTACGTTAGTAACAGACTCTAAATGATTGCCTCGCGTCTCAAGTGAGTCAAATCGAAGACATAGCGTGAAATCATCTCCATGGCGATAAGAATTTCGACTAACCGAAGCATTGGAAACGGGGAATTTCATTCAAGCAGTTTATCCAAGCTGAATTCTTATGTGTGCGCGTTGTACGTGTACGACAGCCTTTTCTATTTGCGGGGTGAAGAGTAGATACCGACGAAGCCAGTTCTCGATCACCCCGGAAACCCATTCCTCCCCGGAAACTCCGGCGCCAGGGTCCGCGCGTTCGGCATCTTCAACCACAGTCGCAGCAACTTCCGGTGCAGCGCCGGGTTGGCATCGTCTTCAAACTCGGTGCGCGAATGCAGCACGGCATAGTTGTTAGCGAACTGGATGTCGCCGGGCTCCAGCATCATGTCCACGCGGATGCTGGCTTTGTGGATGATGCTGTCGAACAGGTCCAGCGCTTCAAACTCTACTTTGGACAAAGGCTGTTCGCGGATCTCGTGGCCCAGCTCAATGTACTGGCGCAGGTAGCGGCAGCTCAGTTTGCCCAGGTGGTGGCTGAAGATGGGTGACAGGCTGGGCAGGGGCTCGCACAGGTGGGCAAAGTACATGGGGCGGTAGTACAGGCCCAAGAACTCGGGGTGGTGTTCCAGAATTTCGTTGTATACCGCGGCTACGCTCACCAAGCTGCTTACGCCTCCCGATTTGGCCTTGCGCACGCACAGCAGGCCCACCACGTCCGACGGGTCCGAGTGGTAGGGCAGGTACAGGTTGGTCTCGTACACGCGCGTGGTCTTCAGGCTGGTGTCGCCCACGTTCATCACACTGCCCAGCAGTTCGCCCTTGGGGTTCTGGCGCACCGGCTCGCCCAGGTGCAGGCCAATGCCGTAATAGATGATGTTGATGTCGTCGTCGCTGTAGCGCTCTATCGGCAGGCCGCGCATCAGCATAAATCCGCGCCCATTCTCCAGTTCGTTGGCATGCTGCGGCAGTTTCAGCGCCTGGGCATCGAGCGGGAAGTCGGCTTTGCCAAAGTGGGGGAACTTCAAGCCCTTGGTTTTGACGGCGGCCAGGGCTGCGTCGATGGACGCAATGGCGTCGGCGGTTAAAGGGTGAATCCAGCTGGTGTCACCTGCCAGGTCTTGGCCTGTCCAGGCTGCGGGGCCGGTGATTTTCTGCTTCAAGATCAAACCCATGCATGTCTCCTTTTGTGCAGATCAGTCTAGCGCAAGGGATGGTTGTATCGCGCACCAAAAGTGCTATGCATGACAGCTTTTCAGGGGTCAGAGGCGGATGCCTGTCAGCACGGTGCGGGCCTTGGCCGCTTCTTCCAGGCTGCCATGCACCATCAACACATACTTGTCCACCTTCAGTGCGGTTTCAAACTTGATGACTTCATCATTCGGTACACCGATGCTGGACAGCGCTGCACCCAGCACCGATAGCCCACCAACAACGACCGCGCCTTCAGCAGCGCCCAGCAAGGCAGAAGCCACGGGGCCCGCCATCGCAAGAACACCCAGCCCTGGGATGAAGAACACAGCTGGCGCCAGCAGCAGGCCCCAGATGCCGCCCCAGAAGGCGCCGGTCCCGCCCCAGGTCTTCATGCGGTCGCCAGCCGTATAGAAGCCGATGGGGTGCTCCTCGCTGTGATAGCCCTTGCCAACCACGGACAGCTTGGTCATGTCAAAGCCCGCCTTGCTGAGCGACTGGATGGCTTTCTCCACCTCGGCGTGGGAGGTGTAGGTGTAAAACGGCAGGTCTGATGCATTCATGGGGTTCCTTGTAGAACTTTCAGCATGCCAACCCGCACCCAGGCGGTCTGTGCGCAAACCGACGGACAGGTGTTTCCTGATCTTTTTTGCCAATCACTTTGGCGCCTTAGGTCATTGGCTTGAACTTGCACTGCGCTCATACTGATGCGCTGGTAACGCAACTTCAGGAGACAAGCAGATGGGCCGTATGCAAAGAGCCGTTCACGTCGTGGGCGTGGGCATGATTCCGTTCACCAAGCCGGGCGCCAGCGAGCCCTACACCGTCATGGGTGCCAAGGCGGCGGCCCTGGCCTTGAAGGACGCGGGGGTGGATTACGCAGAGGTACAGCAGGCCTATGTGGGCTATGTCTATGGCGATTCCACCGCAGGGCAGGCGGCAATTTACGGCGTGGGACTCACGGGCATTCCGGTGTTCAACCTGAACAACAATTGCTCCACCGGCTCCAGCGCCTTGTTTCTGGCCCGCCAGGCGGTGGAAAGCGGCATGGTCGAATGTGCGATCGCGCTGGGTTTTGAGCAGATGCAGCCGGGCGCCTTAAAGGGTGCGTATGACGACCGGCCTTCACCCATTGCGCGCTTTGCCGATGCCATGGCAGCGCACCAGGGTTTTGAGCCAGGGGTACCGCGTGCAGCCCAGTTTTTCGGTGGCGCGGGGCGCGACTACATGAAGCAATACGGTGCCCGGGCGGATACCTTTGGTCGCATCTCGGTCAAGGCGCGCCAGCATGCGGCGCGCAACCCGCTGGCCGTGTTCCGTCAAACCCTCACGCTGGACGAGGTGATGGCATCTGCCACGGTGTTTGATCCGCTCACGCGCTTCCAGTGCTGTCCGCCTACGTGCGGCGCAGCGGCGGCCATCGTTTGCTCGGCCGCTTTTGCCGACAAGCATGGCCTGAACAAAGAGGTGGTCATCGCCGCACAGGCCATGACTACCGACACCCCCAGCACTTTCGAGAGCGATGACATGCGCCGCGTGGTGGGGTACGACATGGCCGCTGCTGCCGCCAAGCAGGTGTATGAGGCCGCTGGTATTGGCCCGGACGATCTGGACGTGGTGGAGCTGCACGACTGCTTCACGGCCAACGAGTTGCTCACCTACGAGGCCTTGGGCCTCACGCCTGAGGGCACGGCCGAGAAGTTCATTGTGGATGGCGACAACACCTATGGCGGCCGCATCGTTACCAACCCCTCGGGCGGGCTGCTGTCCAAGGGCCATCCGCTGGGTGCCACGGGTCTGGCGCAATGTGCCGAGCTGGTGTGGCAGCTGCGTGGCCAGGCCGACCAACGCCAGGTGGAGGGTGCACGTCTGGCGTTGCAACACAACCTGGGCTTGGGCGGCGCCTGTGTCGTCACGCTTTACCAGAAGATGTAAGGGCGCACCATGATCGACCGCCAATACATTGGCCACCGCATGCCCGCCTTCTCGGTGGATGTGGAAAAAGGCCGCCTGCGTTTCTTTGCCAAGGCCACGGGCCAGACCGACCCGGTCTACACCGACGAGGCCGCAGCACGCGCCGCAGGCCACCCCGGCCTGCCCGTGCCGCCCACGTTTTTGTTCTGCCTGGAGATGGAGTCGCCCGACCCGGCTGCCATCCGCAACCTGTTGGCCATGGACTACCGCAAGCTGCTGCACGGCGAGCAGGGCTTCAGTTACCACGGTATGGCCTACGCGGGCGACAAGCTCACGTTTGAGCAGCGCATTGAAGACATCTACGACAAAAAGGGTGGCCTGCTGGAATTTGTGGTGCGGTTGACCCGCGTCACCAACCAGAACGGCCAGCACATTGCCGACCTGCGCGCCGTGACCGTGCTGCGCCACGGCTGAGGGGACAGACATGACACACCAAAACAAAACCTTGCTGGCTTTTGACGCTGTGAACGTGGGCGATGCCTTGCCCGCGTTTGATCTGCCACCCGTGTCCCGCCTGGGGCTGGCACTTTACTGCGGTGCATCGGGTGACCACAACCCTATTCATGTGGACATTGACTTTGCCAAATCGGCGGGCATGCCCGATGTGTTTGCGCACGGCATGCTGTCCATGGCGTGGTTGGGCCGCCTGCTGACCAACTGGGTACCGCAGACCGCGCTGCGCGACTACAGCGTGCGCTTTGCGGCCATCACCCAGGTGGGGGAGCGCATCACCTGTGCAGGCAAGGTCACCGAGAAGCTGGAGCGCAACGGCGAGCGCTGTGTACGCCTGGACATCCACACCACCAACCAGGACGGTCAGGTCAAGCTGGCGGGCGAGGCTGTGGTGGCGCTCGCCTGAGGCCGGCAAACCCCACCAGGTCAAGATTCCTTCGAAAGACACACATCATCATGAGCAAAAAACTGCAAGACAAAGTGGCCCTGGTCTCCGGCTCAGGCCGAGGGATTGGGCGTGAGATCGCCCTCAAACTCGCCAGCGAAGGCGCGCGCGTTGTCATCAACGACCTGGACGCCGACCCGGCGCAGCAAACCGTGGCCGAGATCATCGCTGCGGGTGGCCAGGCCGTGGCCTGCATTGGCAGCGTGACCGAGGCCGGGTTTGCCGACCGCTTTGTCAAGACCGCGCTGGACACTTACGGCGGACTGGACATCATCGTCAACAACGCGGGCTACACCTGGGACAACGTGGTGCAAAAGATGAGCGACGAGCAGTGGGAGGCCATGCTGGCCGTGCACCTGACCGCGCCGTTTCGCATCCTGCGTGCAGCGTCAGCCTTTATCCGTGAAGCCTCTCGCCGCGAGGCCGATGAAGACCGTGTGGTGCACCGCAAGGTGGTCAACATTTCGTCCACGTCCGGCGTGTACGGCAATGCAGGTCAAGCCAACTACGCAGCGGCCAAGGCTGGCATCAACGGCCTGACCAAGGCCATGGCCAAGGAATGGGGGCGTTACAAGGTCAACGTGAACAGCGTGGCTTTTGGCCTGATCAAACCCGCCTGACCGAAGCCTCGGCACAGTCCGACGCCACCATCGACATTGCTGGCCAGCAGATCAAGGTGGGCGTGAACCCGCAAATCCTCAAAAACGCCGAATCGCTGATTCCGCTGGGGCGTGGGGGCACGCCCGAAGAAGCGGCTGGTGCGGTCTACCTGTTCTGCATCCCCGAATCCAATTACGTCAGCGGCCAGGTCCTGGTCTGCGGTGGAGGGCGGCCATGAGCGAATCAGTGCTTTCTTTCCCTCGCACCGTTTACCGCGAGGACCACGAAGCCTACCGCGACATGGTGCGCAAGTTCATCGCGCGCGAATGTGCGCCACTGCAATCCCAATGGGACAAAGCAGGCCGTGTAGACCGTGAGACCTGGCTCAAAGCGGGGCGCGAAGGCATGTTGTGTACCTCGCTTCCCGAAGAATGGGGCGGCGCCGGTGGCGATTTTGGCCACTGTGCGGTGTTGATTGAAGAGATTGCACGCTCGGGCATCAGTGGGCCGGGCTTCTATTTGCATAGCGACATCATTGCCCCCTATATCAACCGCCTGGGCACCGAGGCGCAAAAGCGGCAATGGTTGCCCAAGTGCGCGAGCGGCGAAACCATCCTGGCCATTGCCATGAGCGAACCCGGCGCGGGCAGTGACCTCAAGGCCATCCGCACCACCGCGATCCGCGAAGGCGATGAGTACGTGATCAACGGGTCCAAAACTTTCATCTCCAACGGACTCAATTGCGATCTGGTGGTGCTGGTCGCCAAGACCCAGCCCGAGCTGGGTGCCAAAGGCACATCGCTGATTTTGGTCGAGGCAGACCGCGCGGGTTTTCGCAAGGGCCGCAAGCTCGAAAAAATGTGCCAAGAAGCTGCCGACACGGCTGAGCTGTTCTTTGAGAACGTGCGTGTGCCTGTATCAAACCTGCTGGGCGAAGAAGGCAAAGGCTTTGGTTATTTGATGACCGAGCTGGCGCAAGAGCGCTTCATCATCGCCGTGGGCGCGGCCACCAAGCTGGAGGCCATGCTGGAAGAGACCATTCGCTACACCAAGGAGCGTATGGTGTTTGGCAAACCGCTGTTTGATTTTCAGAACACGCGTTTCAAGCTGGCCGAAATCAAGGCACGCGCCACCGCGGTACGCATGATGGTGGACCAGTATCTGGCAGAACACATGCGCCGCAAGCTGACGGTGGACGAGGCGGCAATTGCCAAGCTCTATTGCACAGAGGAACTGGGCAAGTGCCTGGATGAAATGCTGCAGTTGTACGGGGGTTACGGCTACATGATGGAATACCCGATCTGCCGCGCCTACGTGGATGCGCGTGTCAACCGCATCTATGGTGGCACCAGCGAGGTGATGAAAGAACTCATCTCGCGTAACCTGTGATGCACCACCGTTTCTGGCCCTCGGGCGTGCCGCACGCCTTGCGGGTGCCCCAGGTACCGCTGGGTCACTTTGTGGAAGTGGCAGCGCAGCGTTACCCTGACAAAGCTGCCATCATCTATGGCGGGGCCAGTCTTTCCTACACGCAACTGCAACAGCAAGTAGATGCTGTGTCTGCTTATTTGCAGCAACGCTTAGGCGTTCAACACGGCGACCGGGTGCTGCTGATCAGCCAGAACTGCCCGCAGTTTGTGGTCGCGTTCTTGGCCATCCTGCAGGTGGGCGCAGCAGCCGTGCCGGTGAACCCGATGAGCACGGCGCCCGAGCTACGCTACTTCATAGAAGACAGTGGCGCAAGCGTGGCCATCGTGGCGCAGGAACTGCTGGACACAGCCCTGGCCTGCACGGCCCAGGACGGGACGCCAGGCCTCCAGGCATTGCTGGTACATGCCTACAGCGACGCCTTGCCCGCAGGCCGGGATGCAGCAGCGGACGTTTTGCCTGACGTGGTGACGGCGTCGCGCCTGCCCTTGACGCACCCGGCATGCCAGGCATTTCAGCAAGCTCTGGATGCCCCTCTGACGTTTCAACCGGTGGCCGTGAGTCCCGATGATTTATGTGTGCTGCCCTACACCTCGGGCACCACCGGCCACCCCAAGGGCTGCATGCATACACACCGCACAGTGCTGGCGTCCAACATCGGTTCGCAGCAATGGCGCAGCCTGCATGCCGAATCAGTGTTCCTGTGTGTGGCGCCGCTCTTTCACATGCTGGGGATGCAAAACGGAATGAACATGCCGCTGACGCTGGGCGCCACCATCGTGATGATGCCGCGCTGGAACCCGGCGGTAGCCATTCAGCTGATCGAGCGCCACCGGGTCAGTGTGTGGACCGCGCCGCCGGCCATGGTGATTGATTTTTTTGCGCAGCCGCAGGCGCTGCAGCATGACCTCTCTTCGCTGAGCCTGCTGTCAGGCGGCGGTGCGGCCATGCCCGAAGCCGTGGCCACCATGCTGGCTGAACGCTTTGGTCTGTACTACAACGAGGCCTATGGCCTGACCGAAACAGCGGCCTTTCTGCACGCCAACCCGTTGACGCGTGGCAAGCGCCAGTGTCTGGGCATACCCACGCAAAGTGTGGAATCGCGCATCGTCGACCCGGTGACGATGGCCGAGTTGCCACAGGGTGAGGTGGGTGAACTGGTCACCGGCGGCGAGCAGGTGATGCGTGGCTATTGGCGCAATGAAGCTGCTAACCGTGATGCATTTTTTGAACGCGACGGCAAGCGTTTCTTCCGCACTGGCGACTTGGCCAGCGTGGACGAAGACGGCTACTTCTTTCTGCGCGACCGGCTCAAACGCATGATTGCCGTGTCGGGCTATAAGGTGTGGCCCGCTGAGGTAGAGAGCGCACTGTACGAGCACCCTGCTATCCATGAGGCCTGCATCATCGGGCTGGAAGATGCGCAAAAAGGCGAGCAGGTCAAGGCGCTGGTGGTGCTGAAACCGGCATCAGTCGGCGCGGTCAGTCCGCAAGACATCATCGACTGGAGCCGTCAACGCATGGCGGTGTACAAGGCTCCGCGCGTGGTGGAGATCGTCGACAAACTGCCCAAGTCGGCTACCGGAAAAATCATGTGGCGCGAATTGCAAGAGGCCGAGCGACGCGCCCACACCCACAACGGCGTAGCAGGGTCACCATGAACAATCATCAACATCAGGGCAAGCATGTCTTTGTGGCAGGTGGCAGCAGTGGCATCAATCTAGGCATTGCCAAGGCTTTTGTGCTGGCGGGGGCCCATGTGGCCATCGCCAGCCGTTCGGCAGATCGGGTGGCTGCGGCCGTATCCGAGCTGATGAGCGTCGCATCCGAAGGTGTGAGGGTCTTGGGCTTCAGCGCCGACGTACGCGACGCCGAGGCCATTGGCAAGGCACTGGCAGATGCCCATGCTGTCCTGGGCGATATTGATGTGTTGGTGTCGGGTGCGGCGGGTAATTTTGTGGCACCCGCACTGGGCATGTCGCCCAATGGCTTTGCCACCGTGGTGGACATTGACCTCAAGGGCACCTTCAATGTGATGCGCCAGGCCCACGTCTACCTGCGCAAGCCCGGCGCATCGCTGATCAGTATCTCTGCGTCGCAGTCTTACACCCCCACCAAATACCAGGCCCATGTCTGCGCGGCCAAGGCTGGGGTGGACATGCTGACCCGTGTACTCGCGCTGGAGTGGGGTGAGCAGGGCATTCGCATCAATTCGATTGTGCCCGGCCCAATTGGCGACACCGAGGGTATCCGCCGACTGGCGCCCACGCCTGAGGCCATGCAGCGCATGAACGACACAGTACCCCTGAAGCGGCTAGGCAAGTTGACCGATGTGTCTGACATGGCTTTGTTTTTGTGTTCAGCCCAGGCCAGCTATGTGACAGGTGCCGTGATCCCGGTGGATGGCGGTATCTCGCTGGTCGGTGGGCGTGATCTCAGCGCCGGGCTGGTGGGACGATAATTTTCAGACAACCTTTGACAGGAGACAGACGATGAGCAAGTTATTTCCCTCCCGCCGCGCCATGTTGGCCGCCGCGACCCTGCTGACCGGTTTGACGACCGTTCTGTGCAGTCCGTTGGCCCAAGCGCAGACCTATCCCAGTCAGACCCTGAAGTTCGTGGTGCCCTACCCAGCAGGGGGCGCTACCGACGCCCTGGCTCGCATGGTGGGCCAGAAGCTGCAGGAGAGCTGGGGCCAAACCGTGGTGGTGGAGAACAAACCCGGTGCGGGTGGCACCATTGGCAACAACATCGTGGCCAAGGCAACTGCCGATGGCCACACCGTGTTGGTGGGCATTACCGCCATCATCCAGCAGCCACCCATGATGCCCAACCTGCCCTATGACGTGTTCAAGGACTTTGCACCCGTCACGCGAATTGCCATCAGCCCCAGCATGTTCGTGGTGCCGCCCAGCACGCCAGTCAACAACCTCAAAGAATTCGTTGCCCTGGTCAAGGCCAACCCTGGCAAATACAACTACGGCACTTACGGTGCTGGCACCTCGTCGCACATCCAGGGCTCGCTGCTGAACATGCAGGCTGGGCTGGACATGGTGCAGATCCCGTTTGCAGGTGCGGCGCCATTGGTCAACAACATGGTGGGTGGGCAATTGACGTCTGCCTTTATCGACATGGGCAGCGCACGCGCCCACCTCAAATCGTTCAAAGTATTGGCTGTCACAGGTACGCGCCGCCTGCCGGGTTTGGCCGACGTACCTACGTTTGCCGAGCAGGGCTACCACTCCTTTGATCCTTATGGCTGGTTTGCCCTGTTCCTGCCAGCGGCTACACCCGCCGCAGTGGTCAATAAGTTATCGGACGAAGTCAACCGCATCCTGGCCTTGCCCGATGTGACAGCTCGCATTGAAGGCATGGGCTTGATCGTCGGTGGCGGCAAACCGGCAGACTTCACGCAACTGATCAAGTCGGATTTCAGTATCTACGAAAAGATCATCCGCGACGCCAATATCAAGATCAATTGAGGTCAATGCTTGGGGGTGCTTTGATTCGCATGAAGCCCCGCTTAGGCATTGCGTGATTGCTTTGGGGTGAAAGTCCGGTGACGATAGCGGCTGCTTCGGAGCCCTCAATGCCCTTTTTAAACCGCCTTTTTATTCGCCGAACCTGTGTGCTGGCGAGCATCGTCACAGGATTGATTTGCATATTGTCGAGCACGCAGGCCCAAACGTCTTACCCTAACCGTCCGATCCAGATGATCGTGCCTCAGGCGGCGGGCGGCACCAACGACATCGTGGGTCGCCTGGTCAGTCAGAAGCTGGCTGAGGTGCTGGGCAACCCGGTAGCGGCAGCGAACAAACCCGGCGCGGGCGGCAACATTGGTACTCAGCTGGCGGCCAAGGCGCCCAAAGATGGTCACACCCTGCTGATGACCATCAGCAGCAGCCAGGCCATCAACCCAGCACTGTATAAAAATGCGGGCTTTGACCCGGTTAAAGATTTCAAACCCATCAGCCTGATTGGCGCTGTGCCCAATGTGCTGCTGGTTCACCCGAGCTTTGCGGCCAAGTCCATCCCCGAGCTGATCGCTCTGGCCAAAACCAAGCCCGATTTCTACCAATATGCTTCCGCAGGCAACGGCACGCTGAACCACTTGCTGGGCGAGATGCTGAACAGCATGGCCGGCATCCAGTTACAGCATGTGCCCTACAAGGGTGTGGCGCCAGCACTCAATGATGTGTTGGGTGGCCAGTTGCCCATGTTGTTTGCGAGCTTGCCGTCTTCTCTCGCGCACATCAAGTCGGGCAAGCTGCGTGCCCTGGCGGTGAGCGGTGCCGCGCGCTCGCCCGTGTTGCCCGATGTGCCCACCATCGCTGAGGCGGTCCCTGGCTACAACGGCACGCTGTGGATTGGCCTGTTTGCGCCGAATGGTGTATCTGCGGATGTGCTTGCGCGTCTGCAAACCGCAATGGCTCAAACCCTGGCAGCCAAAGACCTGCGCGACAAGCTGGAGCAGCAAGGCGTGGAGTTGGCGGCCCCGGCAGACAAACCTGTCACGCCAGATCAGTTTGCAGCCGTCCTGAACGACGACATCACCAAGTGGGCACGGATTGTCAAAAGCTCGGGCGCTTCGGTTGACTGAATTTTTCTATTTTTACTTTTGACAAATACGTTTTATGCAACACGCTCCCGACCAATACCAGGACATCCGTGACGCCGTGCGTGCCTTGTGCGCGGAGTTTCCCGATGAATACCATCGCAAGGTGGACGAAGCCCGGGGCTACCCCGAGGCTTTTGTCGATGCATTGACCAAAGCCGGCTGGATGGCTGCGCTGATCCCGCAGGAATACGGTGGCTCAGGTCTTGGTTTGACCGAAGCCTCAGTCATCATGGAAGAAGTCAACCGCAGCGGCGGCAACTCTGGCGCCTGCCATGGCCAGATGTACAACATGGGCACGCTGCTGCGCCACGGCTCCAAAGCTCAAAAGGAGTTGTACCTGCCCAAAATCGCCAAAGGTGAATGGCGCTTGCAATCCATGGGCGTGACCGAGCCGACCACTGGCACCGACACCACCAAGATCAAGACCACAGCGGTGAAGAAGGGTGACAAGTACGTCATCAACGGTCAGAAGGTCTGGATCAGCCGAATCCAACACAGCGATTTCATGATCCTGCTGGCGCGCACCACGCCGCTGGCAGACGTCAAGAAGAAGAGTGAGGGGATGTCCATCTTCATGGTCGATTTGCGGCAGGCCGAGAAGTCTGGCATGACCGTGCGGCCCATCCCCAACATGGTGAATCATGAAACCAACGAACTCTTCTTCGAGAACCTGGAGATTCCTGAGGAGAACCTGATTGGTGAAGAAGGCAAGGGCTTCAAATACATCCTGGACGGTTTGAACGCCGAGCGCACGCTGATTGCTGCCGAGTGCATTGGAGACGGTTATTGGTTCATCGACCGGGTTACCAAGTACGTGAAAGACCGCGTCGTCTTTGGCCGTCCGATTGGGCAAAACCAGGGAGTGCAGTTTCCCATTGCAGATGCCTACATCGAGGTGGAAGCTGCGAACCTGATGCGCTTTGAGGCTTGCCGTTTGTTTGATGCGCACCAGCCTTGTGGGGCGCAGGCCAACATGGCCAAGTATTTGGCTGCCAAGGCTTCTTGGGAGGCCGCGAATGTGTGCATCCAGTACCACGGGGGGTTTGGCTTTGCGTGCGAGTACGACGTTGAGCGCAAGTTCCGCGAGACGCGGCTGTACCAGGTGGCGCCGATTTCTACGAACTTGATTTATTCGTTTGTGGCGGAACATGTGTTGGGGTTGCCTCGGTCGTTTTGACCTTTGTCTATGCTGAATACGTTGCGTAGTTTTCTTTGTGGTTGGCCGGGTCTCGGCCCGGCGGCCGAGGTACTTGTTCTTTGCTTCGCCAAAGAAAAGTACCCAAAAGAAAGGCGAGCCGAAATCGTCGTCCCTGCGCTTCGCTACGGGCACCTTGCGCTGCTCGGTTTTTTCGGGGGCATGTGCAAACTCGCTTCGCTCAAACAGGCACACACCCTGATCCGAAAAAACCTGCGCTGCTCAGCGACGCTACACGGCGCAAGCGGGATCGGACAGCCGGGCCAGTGGTCGGCGAGAAGCAGTTGCAGCGACGAGCATTTGCCGGTCGCCGGGCGCAGCCCAGGCGCGTTGGGGCGCGAGCGAAGCGATGCGCTGTTGGTTGTTCCATGCCGTTATTCGGAGCTGAGCAACGCAGCTTTTGACGGATCAGGGCTCGCGTGTGTTTGAGCGAAGCGAGCTTAGCGAGACCCCGTCAAAAGCGAGTAGCGCAGGTACCCGCAGCTTTGCTGCGGGACGAGGAATCCGGCTGCCTTTTTCTTTGGTGACTTTCTTTTGGGCAAGCAAAAGAAAGTTACTGCGCAGTCGGGCGCACAACCCGACCAAACAGTTTCAAAAGAAGTCACTAAATGACAAGACCCAAACCCCTAGACGGCATCACCGTAGTCTCTCTAGAACACGCCATCGCCGCCCCCTTCTGCACCCGCCAGTTGGCCGACCTGGGCGCACGCGTCATCAAGGTGGAACGCCCCGGCAGCGGCGACTTCGCCCGGGCATACGACACCCGTGTCAAAGGCCAGGCCTCGCACTTTGTCTGGACCAACCGAAGCAAAGAAAGCCTGACGCTGGACCTCAAGCACCCGGACGCACTCGCGGCATTGAAGTCGTTGCTGGCTAAAGCCGATGTGCTGGTGCAAAACCTGGCCCCCGGCGCTGCCGCCCGCATGGGCCTCGGCTATGAGGCGCTCAAGAAAGTTCATCCCAAACTCATCGTCTGCGACATCTCCGGCTATGGCGACAACGGCCCTTACCGCGACAAAAAGGCCTACGACCTGCTGATCCAGAGCGAGGCGGGCTTCCTCTCCATCACAGGTACGCCCGACTCACCCAGCAAGGCAGGCAACTCGGTGGCTGACATTGCGGCAGGCATGTACGCCTACACCAGCATCCTCTCGGCCCTGCTGCTGCGCGGCAAGACCGGCGAGGGCAGCCACATTGATGTGTCTATGCTCGAAGCGCTGGGTGAATGGATGAACTACCCGCTGTATTACGCGTTTGAGGGCGCCACGCCACCGCCACGTACCGCTGCATCGCACGCCAGCATCTACCCCTATGGCCCGTTTGCCGCAGGAGACGGTGGCGTCGTGATGTTGGGCTTGCAGAACGAGCGCGAGTGGAAGGTGTTTTGCGAGGTGGTGCTGCAAGACGCCAGCGTGGCGACCGATCCACACTTTGATACCAATGCCCGCCGCAACGAAAACCGCGAAGCACTCAAGGGCCTGATCTTGGCGCAGTTTGGGCAGATGAGCACGGCTGAAGTGGTGGCACGCCTGGACCAAGCCCAAATCGCCAACGCGCGCATGAACGACATGGCGGGTGTATGGGCGCATCCGCAACTGGCGGCGCGCGATCGCTGGCAGACGGTGGGCACGCCCGCAGGTGACATCCCGGCACTGTTGCCGCCTGGGCGTAGCAGTGCGTTCGACTACCGTATGGACCCGGTCCCAGGCGTGGGTGAACACACGCAAGCGATCTTGCGCGAACTGGGGCTGACAGACCGCAGCATCACTGGACTGAAAAATGAAAATGCTATATAAAAGATAGCTGTAAAACTATTACTGTATTGCCTAAAAGGCCTATTCATTAAAAATTCTGCCATGACCACACCCACAGCCCAACTTGCCGCCTTTGCCGCCAACCTGCGCTTTGACGCCATTCCCGAGCCAGTCGTTCGTAAGACCGAAGACCTGCTGGTCGACTGGTTTGGCTCGGCAGTGGCCGGGCATGGCTCGCGCCCTGTGGCCAGTATCACGAACTTCGCCCAGGCCATGGGGCCAGCCACAGGGCCGTCTGAAGTGCTGACCACCCGCGCACGCACCAGCCCCTATGCCGCGGCCATGGCCAACGCAGCGGCGTCGCATGTGGCCGAGCAGGACGATGTGCATAACGGCTCGGTGTTTCACCCGGCCACCGTGGTGTTTTCGCCCGCTGTGGCTGTGGCGCAGGCGATAGGGGCCAGTGGTCAGCAATTGATTGCAGCCAGTGTGGCGGGCTATGAGGTGGGCATTCGTGTGGGCGAGTTTCTGGGCCGCTCGCACTACAAGGTGTTCCACACCACGGGTACGGCGGGCACACTGGCGGCGGCGGCTGCCGTGGGCAATTTGCTGGGACTGGATGCGCAGCAAATGCAGCATGCGTTTGGCTCAGCCGGTACCCAGTCTGCAGGCTTGTGGGAGTTTCTGCGCACCGCTGCCGACAGCAAGCAGTTGCACACGGCACACGCAGCCGGGGCGGGGCTGATGGCAGCCTACCTTGCCAAAGATGGCTTCACTGGCGCCGCTGAAATCCTGGAAGGCCCACAAGGCATGGCGGTGGGCATGTCAACAGATGCCAACCCCGCCAAGCTGAACGAAGGCTTGGGCACACGATGGGCGACGCCGGAGACTTCCTTCAAGTTCCATGCCTCTTGCCGCCATACGCACCCGGCGGCAGACGCCTTGCTGCAGGTGATGCAGACCCATGCACTTAAAGCTGAAGACCTGGCCCAAGTCATCACCCATGTGCACCAGGGCGCCATCGACGTGCTGGGCCCGGTGGTACGGCCTGTCACGGTGCATCAGAGCAAGTTCTCGATGGGTACGGTGCTCGCATTGGTGGCGCGCTACGCCCACGCGGGCCTGACGGAGTTCGACGATCACTTCCTGGATGAGAGCACTCAAGCCATCCGCGACCGGGTCAGCATGGTGCTGGATGCCGAGGTGGACGGCGCCTACCCGCAGCGCTGGATTGGCAAGGTGACGGTGCACACCATCGATGGCCGCATTCTGCAGGGGCGCGTGGATGAACCCAAAGGCGACCCTGGAAACACCCTGAGTCGGGAAGAAATCACCGCCAAAGCCTTGCGCCTGGCGGCTTTCAGCAAAGGTGCTAACGCCAGCGAAATGCAGCAAGCGGTGGACCGCCTATGGGGCATCTCCCATTGGGGAAAAGTTGGGTTTCTGCTAGGCTGACCGACTTGGTCTTGCCCTGCTTTGGCGACCGTAACTTGGAGACACTGTGAAGAAGATATTTAAATCCCTGATGCTCGTCAGCACCTGTTTGTTGGCACTGGGCGCGCAAGCGCAGGACAACTTTCCAGACAAACCCATTTCGCTGGTTATCCCCTTTGCCGCAGGCGGCCCGACTGACGTGGTTGCACGCCTGATGGCCATTCCCATGGGCAAGGCGCTGGGCCAAACCGTGGTGGTGGAGAACACCGTGGGCGCGGGCGGCACCATTGCAGGCGCCCGCGTGGCACGCGCGGCACCCAATGGTTACACCATCTTTTTGCACCACATGGGCATGTCCACCGCGCCAGCTCTGTACAAAAAGCTGTCATTCAACCCGATGACAGACTTTGAATACATCGGCCAGGTGCTTGATGTGCCCATGACTTTGCTGGCACGCAAAGACTTTCCTGCAGCCAACTTTCAGGAGCTGCTCACCTACGTCAAGGCGAACAAAGAAAAAGTATCACTGGCCAATGCGGGCTTGGGCGCGGTGTCCCACCTGTGCGGCTTGCTGTTCATGAGCCAAATTGGCGTGGACCTGAACACCATTCCGTACAAAGGCACAGGTCCTGCGATGAATGATTTGCTGGGGGGGCAGGTGGATTTGCTGTGCGACCAGACCACCACCACCGTGCCGCTGATCAAGGAAAACCGCGTCAAGGTGTATGGCGTGACCACGCTCAAGCGCCTGAGCGCTTTGCCCAATGTGCCCACGCTGGACGAGCAAGGCCTCAAGGGCTTTGAGGTCAAGGTCTGGCACGGCTTGTACGCACCCAAGGGAACACCCAAGCCCGTGCTCGACAAGATCACCGCCGCCTATCAGCAGGCCATGCAAGACCCGGTGGTCAGGCAGCGCATGGCCGATGCCAGCTCTGAGATTCCCACGCTCGACAAGATGAATGGCCCCAACCTGAAGGCACACCTCGAAGCAGAAATCGCCAAGTGGGGCCCCGTCATCAAGAAGGCGGGTATTTACGCTGATTGACGGCACATTGCGTATCCCACGGCCCGTGATTCCGAATATCACGGTTTGACTGTGTGCTTCTACAAACGTCTGAGCAAGCGCTAGGCTTGCTCAGACGTTCACCAGCCAGTCACCCTCTACCGCAGCCGCGCCACTGCGAGCCAAGTCCAGCGACAGGTCTTTTACCCATTGGTCAATAGGCGTTTGCGCAAAGTGCTGGTGGTGCACGCCCATGATCAGTTCCGCAGATTGTGCCCATTGCACAAACGCAGGGAGTCCCACTCGCTGAAGCTCTAGCAGCTTGAACTTCAGCAGGACCTTGGCTGCGTGCACTGCATGTTTGCGTGGGTCGGCAACAAAGCCACTCAGTCGCTTGCGTGCAGCGGCCAGCGCGGCAGCCACGTCGGTGAACACCTTGCCGTGACCAGGGATGACGACAAGAGGCCTCAAGCTTTCGATCAGGTCCAGTGTCTGGCCCACATCAGCAAATCCTGCGTCACCGTCCAACTCAGGAAAGATCACGCCAAAGCCCGCCTCCCACAGCGCATCGGCTGAGATCAGCACGCGGCTCTGGGGCTCAAAGAGGATCACGGAATGCGGGTCATGCCCCGGTGCCGCATGCACCTGCCAAGCCTCGCCTCCCATGCAGATGGTGCCACCTGGTTGCAGCACGCCAGTGATCACAAAGGGGGGGCAATCCTGGCCAGTGGGTCCGTAGGTCAGCGCAACTGGGTCCCAGTCGCGCACATGGGGTGCCAGGCCTGGGGGGATGAGCGTGGGCAGGCCAGGGTAAGTGGCCTGCAAAACTGCATTTCCGCCGCAGTGGTCGCTGTGTAAATGGGTGTTGACCAGCAGGTCTAACTTGCGCCCGGCCAAGGCAGCGTTGACCAATTGAAGTGTCTGCGTGCTGTGGGTGTGGTAGCCGCTGTCCACCAGGGTCGATTGACCTTCGCCCTGGATCAGGATGTTGTTGGACGACAGCCAGCCACGTTCGATGACCTGGATGCCAAGGGGGAGTTGGCTCATTTGTTGCGCAGCTCGCGGCGCAGAATTTTGCCGACGTTGGTCTTGGGCAGCTCATCGCGGAACTCGATGTGCTTGGGCCGTTTGTAACCCGTCAGCTGGTCGTGGCAATAGCGGCTAACGTCCTCTTCGGTCAGAGTCGGGTCGCTGCGGACGATAAACACCTTGATGGCCTCGCCCTGCTTTTCATCGGGGATACCCACCGCAGCACATTCCAGCACGCCAGGACACATCGAGATCACGTTTTCCAACTCGTTCGGGAACACGTTGAACCCGCTGACGATGATCATGTCTTTTTTGCGGTCCACAATCTTGGTGTAACCGCGCTCGTCCATCAGGCCTATGTCGCCGGTGCGCATGAAGCCATCTGCGGTGAATGTCTTGGCGTTTTCGCCGGGCTGGTTGTAGTAACCCGTCATTACGTTCGGGCCACGGATGCAGATTTCTCCCCGCTCGCCCTGTGGCAGGCTGTTGCCTTCGTCGTCCTTGATGGCAATGTCGATGCTGGGCAGCGGCAAGCCGATGGTGCCTGTGAATTCCTTGTTCGTCACCGGGTTGTTGGTGCCGATGGCACAGGTTTCGCTCATGCCCCAGCCCTCGATCATGGGGCAGCCAGTCATCTTGAGCCAAGCTGTGGCCGTGCCTTCGGATGCTGCCATACCACCCGCTTGGGACACCATCAGCGTGGAGAAGTCGATGCTCTTGAAGTCGGGGTGTTGCATCAACGCGTTGAACAGCGTATTCACAGCGGGCAGCATGTGGAAAGGGCGTTTCTTGAGCACCTGGATGAACTTGCCAAAGTCGCGTGGGTTGGGAATCAGCGTCAGATGCGATCCGCCCCGGATGGCCAGCAGGCACAGCGTCAGGGCAAAAATGTGATACAGCGGCAGGGCAGCAATGCCGTTGACCTTGGTCAGGTCGCCCACGCGCTTCAAGGCAGGTGTGAACCAGGCTTCTGATTGCAGGATGGCTGCCACGATATTGCGGTGCGTCAACACCGCGCCTTTAGAGAGACCCGTGGTGCCGCCCGTGTATTGCAAAAAGGCGATGCTGTCCAGGTTGGCATCCACCACCTTGAGCTGCTTGTCTGTGCCTTGCGCCAAAGCCTGCTTGAACTGGATGGCTTGGCAGCCATCGGTCAGCGGCAGCCGGTAGGCAGGCACCATCTTGGCCAGGTGGCGAACGGCAAAAGTGATCCACTGGCCATACAGCCCGCCCAGCAGATCCCCCATGGCAGCCATTACCACGTGCTTGACGGCGGTGCGGTCGATGACCTCCACCAAGGTGTGGGCAAAGTTCTCCAGGATCACGATGGCGGTGGCGCCGGAGTCTTTGAGCTGGTGCTCCAGTTCGCGCTCGGTGTACAGCGGGTTCACGTTCACGCAGGTGTAGCCCGCGCGCAGCACGGCGGCCATGGTCACGGGGAACTGGGGCACATTGGGCAGCATGATGGCCACGCGCGCACCCGGCTCCAGGCCCAGACTTTGCAAATAGCAGCCCAGCGCCCTGGAATACTGGTCCAGTTGCGCATAGCTCATCCACTGGTCCATGCAAACAGCAAAAGGTTTGTCGGCGAACTTGACGAAAGACTCGTCAAACAGCGCGCCCAGCGAGCGGTATTGCTCGGGGTTAATGTCGTGGGGTACTTCGGGGGGGTAACTTTTCAGCCAGAACTTGTCCATGTGTCGTCTCCTGTGGGGCCAATTGCTTGATGAATCCGCCCGGTTTTCAAGATTGTGACAGGCGCCTTGGCATGGGTACGGGGTGCCGTCTCAGGGTTTGCCCAAGGTTTGCGCGAGTGTCGTCTCACAAGTGACAAGATCAGCCCCAAACAGCATGTTCAGCAAGGCGGTTTCGCGCGCTTCAATCTGGCGCAAAAAGGCCTCCGTGCCGCCAGGTTGCTTGCCTAAGTCTGCAAAGGTGTCAAACCCGGTTTCCATGAAATGCTGCAAGTCCGCCAGACCCGCCGCAGACGCCGGACCGCGCATCATCCTCAGCATGGTTCGTAAGCCGCGCAGGCGGGTCAGGCGTGCCAGTTCTTCGCCAATGCCCAGCACGGTGGTCAACTGGTGGCGTCGGTCGCTTTCACGGCCAGTTCGTCGCCAGACCTGCACATACTGGCGGGCACGCTGGGCCACTGTTTCGGGTTTGCCTGCTTTCCGCCAAGTCTGGCCCATGGCGCTGTCCAGATCTTCGGTCAAGGCGTGCAGCTGAGCAAGGGCCAAGGCCAGACTGCTGACTTTTTCTGGGAACAGTTTGTTGATGGCGCCTGCAATGCGGGTGAACTGTGCATCGCGCCGGGTGTAGTCTTGTGCGCTGTACAGCTCGGTCAAAAAGAAGCGCGACGCTGCTTCGAAGCGACCGCCGTTCAGTTCGTCGGCATAGGTGCCGGCGAAGCGCTCAGCTTGCAAGGCTTTGACATCGACAATGGCTTGCCCCAGGGCAGGCTGGGCTGCGGCCTGGACGCGCAAGCCTGCAACACTGGCAAAGGCTTCGCGGATGGCATCGGCTTTGTTCATGTTGCCCAGTCTAGCGGTGCGCGCATCCGGTTGGCTAGGTTGGGCGCTCTAGCGGTTGCAACTTGTTCCGTGCGATAGTGACGCAGCCACTTTACGTTGAATGACCATGCTTGCACGCGCGCTTCAAATGCTGATCCTGTCTTTTGCTTTGCTGGCCACGCTTTGGTTCAGTTTCTGGTGGGCGGTGTTCCCGGCCCTGGCAGTGGCGGGTGCTGTGTTGATTGCAACGGGCACGGTGTGGTTGCTGGTGCTGCAGTTTGTGGTGTTTTCCCTGATGGGGAACGACCCGGCGGTGACGCGGCCCAGCTTCGTCCAGTTGGTACAGGCCTGGTGGCGAGAACTGGTTTGTGTGCTTCGTCTGTTTGGCTGGCACCAGGCGTTGCGGTCCCAGGCGGTGCCTGATCACCTGGACGCTTCAACCCAGGGCAAACGCGGCGTGGTGATGATCCATGGTTTTGTGTCTAACCGCGGTTTGTGGGTGGACTGGATGAAGCGTTTGCACAGCTTGGACCACGCATACGTGGCGGTCAATCTGGAGCCCGTACTGGGGTCCATCGATGACTATGTGCCCATCATCGAGGCCGCGGTACAGCGGGTGACAGCCGCGACGGGTTTGCCCCCCGTTCTGGTGTGTCACAGCATGGGCGGACTGGCCGCGCGTGCTTGGTTGCTTAAGCAGGACGACCCAACGCGCGCAGCGCGCATCGTCACCATCGGCACGCCACACCACGGCACGGCCTTGGCGCGGCTGCAGTTGTTGGCGCTGGGGCGAAACGCGGCCGAGATGCACCCCGGTAGCTCGTGGTTGCAGGACTTGAATGCCAAAAAAGAAATAAAAAGACCTGTTTCGGAATACTGCATATCATTTGTTTGCTACTATTCTAATAGTGACAATATTGTGTTTCCCGCCACCACAGCTTGCCTGGACGGGGCCGACAACCGCCATGTGCCAGGGGTGGCCCATGTGGCGCTGCTGGTTGACGTGCGGGTGATGGACGAAACGCTGAAGTTGATTCAGACAGGCTGATTACGCAGACTGATTGATCAGCGTGTCTGCTGCGTCAAGCTCCCCGGGCTTCAAGGGTTCGTGTCTCAGGCAATCAGCATATAGCGGGCCAAAGTCGGTCTTGGCCAAGTCCAGCAAGGTGTCCAGAGAGTCCAGCACAAAGTAGGTTTCCTGCAAGTCGTCGATGCGGTAAAGCGTGCGCATGACGCGCTGCAGGTCAAACCGAATACGGTGAGGCACTGCGCTGTCTAAGGCGTAAACGCTTTCAGAAAATGACGACGCAATCCCCGCGCCGTAAATGCGCAAGCCACCTGCCTCGCGCACCAGGCCAAATTCCACCGTGTACCAGTACACCCGTGCCAGCAGTTCCAGCGCACCCAGCGACTGGGCCCGCAAGCCGCCTACGCCGTAAGCCTGGATGAAGTCGGCCATCACCGGGTTCATCAGCATGGGTACATGGCCGAAAACGTCATGGAACACGTCTGGCTCTTGCAGGTAGTCCAGCTGATCTGCTTTGCGGATGAAGTTGCCGCTCGGAAAGCGCCTGTTCGCCAAGTGGTCAAAAAAAACATCGTCCGGCACCAAGCCCGGCACGGCCACGATTTGCCAGCCAGTCTGTGGCATCAGCACCTCGTTGAGCGCTCGAAAGTCAGGTATCTGTGACCCGTCAATCGGCAGGCGCTTCATGCCGTCAACAAAGGCGGCGCAGGCCCGGCCTGGCAGCAGCGCGGTCTGGTGTTCGTACAGCGTCTGCCATACCGCGTGGTCTTGCGGTGTGTAGGTGGCCCAGCCCTGGTCTATGGTCCAGTCACCTTGTTTGCCTGTCATGCCTGTCTCCGGTGCTTTTGATTCGATCAGGCACTGTAGCTTTGCAGCGCAGCAGGTTTACTGCAATTTTGATTGCTGCCATGCTTCAAAACGCAATCAACGTGCAAAATGGAAATGATGGAAGCACTCGACAAGCTTGATAAGCTCATATTGCGCAGTCTGCAAGCAGATGGTCGCGCCACTTACGACCACATTGCCGAAAACGTAGGCCTGTCGCCCAGCGCCGTGCTGCGCCGGGTAAAACGAATGGAGGAGACGGGCGTGATTGACCGTTACGTTGCACTGGTCAAGCCAGAAAAGGTTGGGCTGGGTCTGACGGCCTACATCAATGTGCGCTTGGAGAAAAACACTGAAACCCACAAACGCAACCCCATGGACGTGTTCCGCGCCAGTGTGCAAACCTGGCCCGAGGTGGTGGAATGCGCTGCCCTGACCGGCGAGATGGACTACCTGTTGCGCCTGCTGGTGCGCGACATGGCGCATTACAGCAGCTTCATCATGGACACCTTGCTCAAGCACCCCAGCGTGCAGGACTGCAAGACCAGCTTTGTGATGGATCGGGTGAAAGCGACGACGGCCGTACCGTTGTAAGCGACAAGCGTGGGGGTTGTTAACCCTCCCAAGGCATCATCAACGACACGATAGCGAGTTTTGCAAACTCCGGCTCAAACTCGTCAATGATGTTTTGTGGGTCCGGACACAAGGTGCTGTCGGTGATCAGGCCAAACTGCACACCGCCGCCGTAGCTGAGAATCGAAACGCCCACGCCCACATCACCGGTCTGGGGTACCCAGAACATGTTTTCTTCAATGGTAGATCCGCAGAACTTAAGCTTCTCTTTGGGGCCTGGCACATTGGTCATCACCGCTGTGGTCTTCTTGTTGAAGAGGCCCAGCATCGCGTCCTGAGCGGGCTTGATCAACAGGCCTGCCACGGCCAGCAGGCTGAAGGCTACCAGCGGTTGAAAGCTGCCCTTGAGGTGACTCATGCGGCGGCGCACTTCGTAAACCCGCTCGATCGGGTTGTCCACCCCGATGGGCAGCACCAGGGGGGCCAAGCCAAAGCGGTTGCCTAGTTTGTAGGCCTGCTCCATCGGGCGCAGGTTGACCGGAACCATGGCACGAATCTCCTGCCCCGTGGGGTCATCACCCTTGGACTTGAGGTATTCGCCAATGGCCCCGGCCACACAGCTCAGCAGCACATCGTTGATGGACGCATTGAGCGCTTTGCCAACGGCCTTGACTTCGTTCAGTGGAATTGGCTGACACCAGGCCACGCGCTTGGTGCGGCCAGGTTTGCCCTTGAGTCGGGTCTTGGAGTCATCGGGCATCAGGGCCATGGCGGCCAGGTCGCTCATCAACTGATAACCCACCTTGGCCATGTCCATGGACCCTGCCATGCCTGCCTTGGGGTCGCTCAGCATGTGCAGCGCGCTGGCAGCACCTTCACCAGCAGCCCCCAAGGCTTTGACCGTGAGCTGAGTGAATGGTTTGAGCAGTGTGTCGGCAATCCAGTCTTCAGCGCCTTCAATCTTTTTCTTGGCGCGACGCTCGGGCGGTGGAGGGCCGCCGTCAACCATCGAATTCATCACAGAGATCAGCGCAATGCCATCGGCAATGCAGTGATGGATGCGCATGATGATGGCGCTGCCTTTGCCCCCAGGTCCGTTGTAGTTTTCGACCAGATGAAACTGCCACAGCGGGTGTTTGGGGTCTAGCGGTTTCATGGCCAGTTCGCCCACGCGCTCCTGTAGGGCGTCCTGATCGCTCTGCCTGGCTTTGCGTTTGAGCTTTTCGACAATGACGGCTTCTTCCATGTCAAAAGCTGTGTCGCGTACCCAGGTGGCGCCTGCGGCGTCTTCCACCACCTTCTGGGTAAAGCGGCTGTACTTGAGCAGGCTGCCTTCGATGCGCTCACGCAAAGCCCCAATGGTGATGCCTGGTCGCAAAATCCAAACGCCCACAATCATCATCAGGTTGGACTCTGAGTCCATTCGCAGCCAGGCAGTGTCTACCTTGGTCATGCGTTCGCCAGACAGGCCTAAGGTGCCCGAGACCACCTTGCGCACATTCTTGGCCGCCTTTTTGGCGGCGCCAGTGGCAGCTTGTTGGGCGCTGATGCGTGTAACCATGAATTCTCCGTTCGCCTGAGGGGGCTTTGTCGTTGTTCGGGCCAGTCCTCTATTTTGAGGCAGCCAGGGGCCTTAAGATACCGCGCAGATACCCCAATACCTTCCCCAACCCGTCCGGAGCCTTCCATGTCTGACTTGAACGCCCAATTTGAAGCCGCTGTCGCCAATTCCAAGAAGCTCAGCGAAAAACCCGACAACGCCACCTTGCTGAAGATCTATTCGCTCTACAAGCAAGGCAGCATCGGCGACAACGCCGAGAAGAAGCCAGGATTTGCTGATATGGTCGGCCGCGCCAAGTGGGATGCCTGGGCCAAGCTCAAGGGCACATCCAGCGACGATGCCAAGCAGCAGTACATCGACCTGATTGAGTCGCTGAGCTGAGTTACTCCGCAGCCAAGCCCATCTCGCGGGTCAGTTTGCGGTAGCTTGGCCAGGTTCGTGCAATGAATTGCTGCAAGGCCGCACCCGTCAGCGGCACATCATCTGCTGACATGGTGTCGCGCACCGCCTTGACCTTGGCAGATTCGGTGACGGATTCCTGTACCAGCTTGGCCAGACGGTCGACGACGGATTGAGGTGTTCCCACCGGGGCAAACAGCATGTTGCACTCGGCCAAGTCCTCAAAGGCTGGGCCCTTGAAGCCTGCATCCACCCAGGTGGGGATGCCAGGCAGGCGACTGGATCGGTTGCCAATGATGATAACGATGGGGCGCACATTGCCTTTCTGGATACCACCGCCCATGCCTGCGAGAGAGCCCGCGCCCATGTCGATCTGGCCTCCGTACAGGTCCATCAACATGGCGCCCGTGCCTTTGTAGTTGACGACATTGAACTGCGCGCCAGTCTGCTTGGCCAGTTCAGTCAGCATCAGTTGCCAGCCTGAGCCAATCGCGTAGTTGCCCACGTTGACTGGTTTCTTGCGCGCATAGGCAATCAGTTCGGCCAGGGTGTTGACCGGGAAGTCTTTGTGCACCACGGCCGTGACCGGGCCCACACCAATGGAGGCAATCGGCACCAGCTCCTTGTCAGGGTCGACTGCCATCTTTTTCAGCAGCACGGGTGCTTGCGCAGGTTGGCTGTGCAGGGTCAGCATGAGGGTGTGGCCGTCAGGGGGTGAATGGGCCACGACCTCTGCGGCAATCATGCCCACGCCACCGGGCTTGTTCTCCACCACCACCGACACGCCCAGTTTTTGCGAAAAATATTCTGCAAAAGCGCGGGCACTTGCGTCGTTGGACGAGCCTGGTGCTTGCGCCGCGATGATGCGGATGGTCTTGCTCGGCCAAGCTGCGGTTTGCGCAAACGTGGGCCAGACAGCGCTGGCGAGCAAGCCAGACCCTGCAGCCAATAAATGGCGTCGTGGCAGGGCCAAGGATTCACGTTGGGGAGGGTTGGTGTTGTGCATGTTAAGTCTCCAAAAAATCAGACAGGATCGGGCTTGGGGTCAGAAAACTTGGCTCGGTGGATGAACAGCAAGATGCCAATGCTCAAGGCAAACACGGCCTGCATGGCAAAGGCCAGGGTGTAGCCGCCAGGGCTGGACACCACCAGGCCAAAGAGCGGGGCACCCACCAGCACGCCAAAAAAGGTGCAGGCCAGCGTGCCCGATGTCGCTTGCGCAGCTTGCCCGGCAGGAGCCCGGCGTGCCACCTCTGCAAGGTAAACCCCGTTCCAGCCGCTGGCGCTTGCGCCATACAGCACCATCAAGCCTGACAGCAAGAGGGCAGGCACCACGACCCCCCAATGGGAGAGGCTGGCGGTGGAAAAAGCCGACAGCGAAATAGCCCCCGCCAGCAAGGCCAGCATGTGCAGAGGGTTGATCAACTTGTCGCTCAGATAGCCCCAGGTGATGCGTCCCATCACGCCACCGAGCTGGGACAGCGCGAGCAATGAACCTGACAGCAAGGCTGAGAGCGCAAGGCTGGAGGTGAGGTAGCTCACGATGTAACTGGTGAATGCGATCTGAATGCCCGAAAACACAAATGACACGGCGGCGAGTATGCGTAACTGCCTGTGCTGTGCAATCACGGTAAGCGGCACAAAGAGTTGTTGCATCATGAACCGCACCGTCAGCGCTGTGGGTTGGCCCATGTGCTGAGGCAAGGCGGTGCGGGCATCCAGCTCGGCCCGTATGGGATTTGCCAGCACCACGACCACCGCACAGGCACCGGCCAGAACCAGCAGCGTACCTGCCCACCCCAAGCTGCTGCCCAACGGGGGAATCAAAAACCCCGTCATCGCCACACCCACTGGCACACCAGTCTGTTTGATCGAAAACACCAAGTTGCGCTGGTGTGCCGGCGTAGTCTGGATCAGCACATGCGAGCTGGCAGGCGTGATGGGCCCATAACCCAGGCCAATGCAAAACGCCGCCAGCAAGATGCCTCCCGGCCACATCGCCGCCATGGCCAGACCAAGGGTAGAGAGCGCCAGGGCGTACTGACTGGTGCGTATGGCGCCAAGCCGTGCCACGATGGGCCCAGCCCCCAGGCTGCCGAGAACCGCGCCCACATAGCCGCAAAACAGGTACAGACCAATGCCATTGGCGCTGAGTCGGGGCACGCCGCCTTCGACCGGCACCAACACCGGTACCGCCATCAGGCTCAGCGCGCTGAAAGCCTGAATCAGCAAAGTGACCAACAGGGGCAACCAGGTGTTCATGCGAACAAGGTGCGCAAATTGGCGAGCGTGGGCAGGCTGGCCAAGCGCGCATACAAGGCGTCGCCCCCCGCACTGGCGCCCCCCACAACCAGACAGTCCATGAACTTCTGGTGCAGTCCCGCACTGTCGATCGGGTTCTTGGCATTGCCCAGTGCGAAGCGGATGTCGCCGCTGTCGAAGTCTCGCCCGTCGGTGGTGCTGATCTGCACCCGGTCGGCAAAGCTGAAGGCCGGGTCGATCGGGCAGGTTTTGTCGGTGATGGCAATGCGAACCTTGTCGAGTTGAACCTGCACATCGGCCTGGTTGACAAAGCTGTCGCTCAATTGAGCCAGGCCCACCTGGCGCGCGATCAGTGCAGATGCCACCGCAAATTCGGCACTGAACTTGGCTTCCAGACCCGTCTTCGGTCGCGCATTGCGCAGCATCGATGCCTGGGCGGGGCCGATGGTGACGACTACCTCGCGTATCTCATCCGCTTGCAGGTTTTCACGTTCAACAATGGCCAGCACACCGTCAATGATGCGGTGACCGGAATAGCAAACCGGGTAGCGCTTGATCGACAAACCTGTGTCCAGGATGCGCGGTGTGTGCCCTAACTGGCTTGCTGCACCGGTGCGGTCTACCTTGCCCGTGGGCGAGATGGCTGTCAGGTAACCCGCAGGGTGCTCAAAAATGTCGGGTGCAGCGGTCAGCCCCAGCACTGCCAGGCGTACAGCCTCAATGCCATTGGCGGCGGCCCGGCCTGCATGCAAGGGTTTGGTCATGGTGCCAAAGTTGGCCACCAAGCCGCTCGCCATGCTGGCGGCAATGGACAGCGCTCTTTGGGTTTGGGCCGGGCTCAGTCGGTTCAGGTAAGCCACAGCCGCCGCTGCCCCCACGGTGCCAAACACGCCGGTGGGGTGCCAGCCCTTGAGGTGGTACTGATCCGCCTCGCGGCCAAAGAGCTCGGCCCACACCTCGTAGCCCACCACATAGGCGCGCAGGGCTTCCTGCCCGGAAATGCCCAGGCGGTGGCCCTCCGCCAGGATGGCAGGCACCAGCACTGTGCTGGTGTGGGCCGACAGCGCCACATCGTCATAGTCCAGCGCATGCCCAGCCACACCGTTGATGCAGGCGGCGTTGCCAGCGCTGAGGGATCTCTTGGCAAAGGGCACGGGCGCCTCTTTGACTTGACCTGGGGTGCCCAGGTGCTGGAGCATCAGTTGCACCACGGGCTCGTTTTGTCCTGCCAGCATCGTGGCAATGGTGTCGATGAAGCCAGTCTGTGCAATGGCGCAGGCTGCGGCTTCAGACACGCCAAAGCTGGGCGCGGCGGCGTAATTGGCCAAGGCGGCGGTGAGGCCTACGGTGGGTGGAGTCATGGCGTCAAAGAGGTCAGCGTTGAATCAGAACGAGCGGGGAATGCCCAGCATGTGTTCGGCGATGTAGGACAGCACCAGGTTGGTGGAAATCGGTGCGATCTGGAACAAACGGGTCTCTCGCCATTTGCGCTCTACATCGTATTCCCTTGCATAGCCAAAGCCGCCATGGCTTTGCAGACATGCCTCTGCCGCGTGCCAAGAGGCCTCGGATGCCAAGAGCTTGCCCATGTTGGCGTCATCGCCACAGGGCAGGCCCGCTGCAAAACGCGCAGCAGCGCGGCGCAGCACCAAATCTGCGGCCTGCACCTCGGCGTGCGCGCGTGCGATAGGAAACTGCACGCCTTGGTTTTGTCCGATGGGGCGGTCAAACACACGGCGCTCACTCACATAGGCCACCGAGGTCTTGGTGAACCAGCGCGCGTCGCCAATGCATTCGGCAGACACCAAAATGCGTTCGGCGTTCATGCCGTCCAGGATGTATTTGAAGCCCTTGCCCTCGTCACCAATCAAGCTTTCAGCAGGTATGCGAAGGTTGTCAAAGAACACTTCGGTCGTGTTGTGGTTGATCATCGCGGGCAGGGGGCGGATGTCCAGGCCCTTGCCCCGTGCGTTGCGGATGTCGATCAAAAACACCGACAAGCCATCAGCCTTGCGCTTCACGTCTTCCAGCGGCGTGGTGCGCGCCAGCAGCAGCATCAGGTCGGAATGCAGCGCACGGCTGGTCCAGACCTTTTGGCCATTGATGACATATTCATCCCCGTCGCGCAACGCGCGGGTTTTCAGCTTGGTAGTGTCTGTGCCCGTGGTGGGCTCGGTCACGCCAAAGGCTTGCAGGCGAAGCTCGCCGCTCGCAATCTTGGGCAGGTATTTTTGCTTCTGCTCGTCGGAGCCGTGCCGCAGCACTGTGCCCATGGTGTACATCTGCGCGTGACAGGCCCCCGCGTTGCAGCCGGACGCATGAATCTCTTCCAGGATCACGGCCGCTGCGCGCAAGGGCATTCCGCTGCCACCGTATTCCTCTGGTATCAATGCGCCCAGGTAGCCCGCATCGGTCAAGGCTTTGACAAAGTCCGTGGGGTAGGCTTGCGCTTCTTCCAGCTTTCGCCAGTACAGACCCGGAAAGTCAGCGCACAGGCGGCGCACACTTTCGCGGATGTCGGGGTAGTCGTCGCCCACGTCAATGCTCAAGCTGTCCGTGGGGGTGTTGTACGTTTGGCTCATCCCTTGCGCTCCTCAGCGACCTTTGAAGACGGCTTTGCGCTTCTCGTTAAAGGCCAGCACGCCCTCGATGCGGTCTTCGGTATCCACCAAGTGGTTGTAAGCCTCGATCTCGAAACGGTAAGCTGTGCGCAGCTCCATCTGACCACCGAAGCGCACCGATTTTTTCACCTGCCGTACCGACAGCGGTGCATTGCCCGCAATGATGCTGGCCGTGGCCACGGCCCTGGGCAGCACATCGGCGGGTGCAAACACCTCGTTCACCACGCCCCAGGTCTGCGCTTGCTGCGCGTCAAAAGGGCGGCCTGTCATCAATATCTCTTTGGCACGGCGGTCACCCACGGCGCGGGGCAGGTTCTGTGTGCCGCCCGCGCCCGGCATGATGCCCAGGGTGACTTCGGTCAAGGCAAAGCGTGCTGCGCTGCTGGCGTAAATGAAGTCACAGCACAAGGCCATCTCCAGCCCGCCCGCATAGGCGTGGCCATTGACGGCGGCAATCACCGGCACGGGCATGTCAACCTGTGCCCAGACCATGCGTTCGAACAGCTCATGCTGGCGTTGCCACTGGGCCTTGCTCATGCCATTGCGCTCTTTCAGGTCGCCCCCGGCGCAGAAGATTTTCTCGCCCGCACCGGTCATCACTACGCAGCGGATGTCGCCTGCATCGACGGTCAGGCGATTCCAGATGTCCAGCAAGTCATGCCCCATCTGGGTGTTCAAGGCGTTGGCCACGTCTGGGCGGTTCAGCGTGATTTGCAGGATGTGCGGTGCTGGCTGAGATATCAGCACCGTGTCATAGGTCGGGAAGCTCATGGCGTGGTCCTCGGGTTCAAGAGTTCATTGTGCTGGCCCAGTGTGGGCGGAGCGCTACGCGGTTGGGGGCGCTGGCCGTTGAAGCTGATCGGCAAGCCTATGAAGCGCATCCCGCTGCCGGGCACGTCTTGCACGAGTCCCAAGGCCTCCGTCTGCGGGTGCGCCATCATCTGTTGCAGGTTGTTGACTGGCGCACAGGGCACGCCTGCGGCTTCCAGCGCTTCGATCCAGTGCGCACTGGGCTGCTGGAGCATCAACGCATCAATCAACCCGTACAACTCGGTCCCGTGCACCACGCGCGCCGGGTTGTTCGCAAAGCGCGTGTCATCCACCCATTCGGGGTGGCCCAGTACTTTGGCCATCGACCTGAACAGTGCGTCACTGCCCGCTGCCACCACCACCTCACCATCCGCCGTGGCATAGCCTTTGTAGGGCACGATGCCTGGCGAGCCCGATCCCTGCTTGGGCGTGACCTGGCCAGACGCCAGCACCTGCGCTGCCAGCAGCGATACCCAACTGGCAGCGGTTTCAAACAGCGACACATCCACCACCTGGCCCAGTCCTGTGGTTTGGCGCTGGAACAGCGCCGTCAAAACGCCCACGATGGCCCACATGCCTGTGCCCATGTCCACTATCGACGCACCCACGCGCACCGATGGCCGACCGACCTCGCCCGTGGTGCTCATGATGCCGCCAAAGGCCTGCATCAGCGGGTCATACCCAGGGCGGTCTTTGAGCGGGCCACTGGCGCCGAAAGCGCCCAGGTTGCAGTAAATGAGTGCGGGCTTGGCTGCCAAAAGACTGGGGCCATCCAGCCCCAGTTTTTCCACATGGCCGGGCCGCAGGTTCTGCAGCACGATGTCTGCACGCTCGTTGATCAAGGCTCGCAAGGCATGTAATTGATCAGGGTCGCGCAAGTCGCACACCACCGATTGTTTGTTGCGGTTGAGGGTTTGAAAGAAAGCGCCTGCCCCTTCCCAAAACGGGGGCCCCCAACGCCGAGCGTCGTCACCCTGCGCCTTTTCAATCTTGATCACGGTGGCGCCCAACTCACTCAAGATCTGCCCCGCAAACGGTGCGGCCACGCTGTGACCCAGCTCCACCACCACCAAACCCGCAAAGGGCGCTGGCGGCTGGGTGGGGGCAAAGTCGGTGGGTGCAGGCATGCGGGGGCTCCCATGAAGCGGGACAAAAAAAGGGGCAAAAGTCGCAAAAGAATTCTATGTCCGTACAAAGATGAGCAATGTCCGTACAAACCCTCTTCGCGACAATCCTTTCACTCCGTATAAACAGAACCCATACCCATACCCATGCCCGCCAGAAGAAAGCCCCCACCTGACACCAGCAGCCTGCCGCGCTATGCCCAGGTGCATCAAAGCCTTCTGGCCGATATCCGCCTGGGCAAATACCCCGTGGGTAGCCGCCTGCCTACTGAAGACGAGCTGGGGCAGATTTACGGCGTGAGCCGCCACACGGTGCGTGAGGCCACGCGCAAACTGGTGGATAGCGGCCTGATTTCACGCCACCCCAGCATTGGCACTCTGGTGCGCGCCACCCTGCCTGCCACACCCTATGTGTCGGCACTGGGCTCGTTCAAAGACCTGCTGGACTACAACAACACGACCCGGTTAGAGGTGCTGTCGTTCCGGCGGGTGAATGCAGACGCCACCATGGCCATCGAGTTGCGCTGTGAGCCCGGATCGGAATGGGTAGAGCTGCTGGCCATGCGTCACCCCAGTGGCCAGGTGGCTCCTATGTCGTATACCAAGGTGTATTTGCGCCCTGAGTTTGCAGGCATCCAGGCGCACTTGCAGGGGGAACACCTGAGCATTTACGCCTTGTTGGGCAAGTTGTATGGGCAAGAGGTGGCCTCGGTAGTCCAGCGTATCGAAGCCACGCTGATGCCGCTGGATGCCACCAAACTCTTGCACCTGCCAGCGGGCAGCCCCGCCTTGCGCATGCTGCGCTGCTACCACGATGGTGCTGGGCGCTTGCAGGCGGCTTCGGTTAACCACTACATTGCGGACCGCTTTCAGTTGGTCACCTCGTGGAACAAGGCGACGACAGAGCCTTTTGATTAAAAATTACTGAGGTTTGGCCAGCCCCAGTTTCTCCACCAGGGCTTTTTCACGCGCAAAGGTGTCTTGCGCAAATTTCAGGTACTGGGCTGAATCCATGTACATGGGCAGCATGTCGTAGCGGGCCAGTGCCTGCACATAGCTGGGCTCTTCCATGGCTTTCTTGAAGGCGTCGTGCAACTTCTTGACCACCTCCGGCGGTGTGCCACGGGGTGCCGCGATGCCAAAAGGCGAGTTCTGCACAATGTCGATGCCCACCTCTTTCAGCGTGGGCGCATCGGGGAACTTGGCCAGGCGCTGCTCGCCCCAAGTCACCAGCACTTTCACTTTGCCAGACTCCACCAGAGGCGCAAACCCGGTCGAATCGGCCAATGCCATCAGGTGTCCGCCCATCACGGCCTGGTTCAAGTCGGCGGAGCCTTTGTAAGGGATGTGATTCAGTTGCAATCCGAGCTTCTGGGCGATCAGCTCGGTTGTCAGGTGGGGGGATGTCAGCGTGCCGGTAGAGCCATAGCTCAGCTTGCCAGGATTGGCCTTGGCATAGGCCACAAATTCTGCCCAGGTCTTGATCGGGCCGCTCGTGGGTACTGCAATGCCAAAGGCGTAACCGGTGACGTTGAGGATGTAGCTGATGTCCTTGATCGGGTCCCAAGTCATCTTGGTGGTGTATGGCAGGCGGAACACGCCCAGTGGAATTTGCGCCACGGTGTAGCCATCGGGCTGCGCAGTTTGCAAGGCTTGGGCTGGCAGGGTGCCACCGGCACCTGCCTTGTTCTCGACCACCACGGGTTGGCCAAGTATCTTGCTGGCGTTGTCTGCCAGGCTGCGCATGGTGATGTCAGTCGGGCCGCCTGCCGAGAAGGCGATCAGCAGTTTGATGGGTTTGGCGGGGAAGGACTGGGCCAAGGCACTTGTTGCGAGGGCACTGGCCCCCAGAACGGCTGAAATCGCGGTGCGTTGAATCCATTGGCGGCGTAGCATGAGAAGTTCCTGTGAATACAAAGCGTGGATTGCAACGTCAAACGCACGCACAAGCAACCGCAAAGCTGCGGCTCACGTCGCCTATGGGACATGGGCCGCGTCTGACAACCCGGGGGTGATCAATCTGCGAGTTTGACACCCATGCCGTTGGCGTCAATGTAGCCCCAGGTCGTGAAGCCAATGCCACTTTTGTAAACCACCTTGATGACAGCATCGGCGCCAATCTCGCGGGCCTTTTCAGTCAGCGCTTCGTTGGCTTGTTCTTTCGTCGGATCTTTGTGAAAGATGGTGAGCTTCTTGACGCTTACTTCGATTGGGCCAATTTCCTTGAACTTGCGCTTGGGCAAAGCGTCTTCTGAGATCAGAACAGTCGTAACGGGTTTCGTCGCCGCAGCAGGCGCCGCAGTTCCTGGCGGGGCAGAAGGAATGTTGGAATCAGTTCGGTATGACGCGCAACCGGTGGTGACGACAACAACTGTTGCAGCGATGAATAAACGGGCCAATGAAGTGCGCATAAGTTTCCTTGGTTGAGCTGCCTCGTATTGGCAACAACTGCCAGTGTGACATGAGCAGCAAGCCGTTGCAGCGGCCTGGATTCTTCCTGCTTTACGAGCGCCGCAAATCCACCGTGAACGGAAACTCCCTGCTGCCGGGCACGCCGATGCTGGCGGGCGGCACCTGCATCTTGCCGGGGGTGTGGCCCATCTTGAAGTAGCGCGACAGGCGGCGGCTTTCGGCCTCGAAGCTGTTGACGGGGAAGGTGTCGTAATTGCGGCCACCGGGGTGAGCCACATGGTACTGACAGCCGCCCAAAGAGTGTTGCATCCAGGTGTCCACAATGTCGAATGTGAGCGGAGCGTGAGCGTCAATCGTGGGGTGCAGCGCGCTGGGCAGGTCCCAGGCTTTGAAGCGCACACCGGCCACATATTCGCCTTGCACGCCGGTGGGTTGCAGCGGCAAGGCGCGGCCATTCACAGTGATGCAGTAGCGGCTTTCGTTCAGACCGGTTACCTTGACCTCGATGCGCTCCAGCGACGAATCCACATAGCGCACGGTGCCGCCGGGCGCGCCTTCTTCGCCCATCACATGCCAGGGCTCCAGGGCGTTGCGCAGCGTCAACTCAATGCCTTTGGATTGCACCTGGCCGACGAGCGGGAAGCGGAACTCAAAATGGGGTGCAAACCAGGCGTTGTCAAACGCAAATCCGGCCTCGCGCATCTCAGTCAGCACGTCCTCAAAGTCCATCTTCACGAAGCTGGGCAGCAGATAGCGGTCGTGCAGTTCGGTGCCCCAGCGCGTGGCAGGCGCTTGGTAGGGCAGGTTCCAAAAGCGTGCCACCAGGGCGCGCAGCAGCAGTTGTTGGGCCACGCTCATGCGGGCGTGGGGTGGCATCTCAAAGGCGCGCAACTCCAGCAGCCCCAGTCGGCCTGTGGAAGAGTCTGGCGAATACAGTTTGTCGATGCAAAACTCGCTGCGGTGGGTGTTGCCGGTCACGTCCACCAGCACATTGCGCAGCGTGCGGTCCACCAGCCAGGGTGGCATGTTCTGGCCGTACAGCTCGCGGTTGCGGGCAACTTCTTTCAGCGCGATTTCCAGTTCGTAAACCTGATCGTTGCGGGCTTCGTCCACGCGCGGTGCCTGACTGGTCGGGCCGATGAACATGCCGCTGAACAGGTAGCTTAAAGAGGGGTGGTTGTGCCAATACAAAATCAAGCTGGCCAATACCTCGGGGCGACGCAGGAAGGGGCTGTCTGACGGCGTGGCGCCGCCCATCACAAAGTGGTTGCCGCCGCCCGTGCCGGTGTGGCGACCGTCCAGCATGAACTTCTCGGCTGACAAGCGGGTCTCGAAAGCGGCCTGGTACAAAAACTCGGTGTGTTGCACCAGCTCGCCCCAGTTGTGCGCGGGGTGAATGTTCACCTCAATCACGCCGGGGTCAGGCGTCACTTGCAGCAGCTTCAGGCGCACATCACGCGGGGGCGGGTAGCCTTCCAGCACGATTTTGACTTGCAGTTCTTCAGCCGTTGCCTCGACCGCAGCCAGCAGATCCAGGTAATCCTCCAGGCGGGCCACTGGTGGCATGAAGACGTAGAGCACGCCTGTTTTGCTGCCTTGGGCTTCTGCCTTGGGGCCGTTGGCACGGCGCGGGTCGCGGACTTCCACGCAAACCGCCGTGCGGGTGACCCAGTGGGCAGATTCATGCTTGCCGGGGTTGCGTAACAGGCCATGTGGTTCGGATTGACCCGGACCCAGCGCTGTGCGGCCCGTTCCGCGCCCGTCCTGCAAGGCGTGTCGGGCAGCGCCCGGCTGGCCAGGGGCCAGGTAGGACACGCCGAATTTGTCAGTGCCATAACCCTGCGGCAGTCCACGGGCCTGGGCATACCGGGCGTGCAGCGCAGCAGACGATGGCAAACCGCCTTGCACGTCGGGCGCAAACGGGTCACGCTCCACCAAGTAGGGGTAGTCACCCCGGCTGACCCAGGGGAGTGAGTCCAGCGGCAGGCGGTAGCCCATGGGCGAGTCACCCGGCATCAGGTACATGCGCTCATCGCGCATAAACCACGGGCCGGTGCTCCACTGGGGACCGCTCAGGGCAGGGCTGTCATCGGCCGCCAGGGGCAACACATAGCCAATGGGCGCATCCAGTTTTTGCTCAAACACCCGGCGCAGGCGCACGCGCTCCAGTTCGTCGTCCAGGCGAGAGTCAAACGGGTCCACATTGACCGGCAGACGGCGCTCGCGCCACAGGTAGTACCAGACGTCTTCAAACGCGGTTTCAATGAACTTGTCGGTCAGACCCAGTTTGGCAGCCAGGGTGCGCGTGAAGCGGCTGGCGTCGTCCGACGTGTAATGCATGGCATCGCGCTCGTCGGCAAACAGGTCTGGATTGCGCCAGGCGGGCTGGCCGTCTGCGCGCCAGCAAATGCTCAAAGCCCAGCGCGGCAATTGCTCGCCGGGATACCACTTGCCCTGGCCAAAATGCAAAAAGCCGCCTTGACCATACTCGTCGCGCAGCTTGTGCACCAGCGCTGTGGCAAAGCCTCGCTTGGTGGGGCCCAGTGCGTCAGTGTTCCATTCAGCCGCGTCGCGGTCGGCGGTGGCCACGAAGGTCGGCTCACCACCCATGGTCAAGCGAACATCGCCCCCCACCAGCTGGCGGTCTACCGCTTCGCCCAGGGTCATGATGCCGGCCCACTGGTCGTCGGTGTAGGGCTTGGTGACGCGAGGGGATTCGTAAATCCGGGTCACGCCCATGTGGTGGGCAAAAGTCACTTCGCACTTGTCAACGCCGCCTTCTACCGGCGCTGCGCCTGACGGCTGCGGCGTGCAGGCCAGGGGGATGTGTCCTTCGCCTGCCATCAGGCCAGAGGTGGGGTCAAAACCGATCCAGCCCGCGCCGGGCAGGTAAACCTCGCACCAAGCGTGCAGGTCGGTGAAGTCCACCTCCGTGCCGCTGGGGCCATCCAGCGATTTCACATCCGGCGTCAGCTGGATCAGGTAGCCCGATACAAAGCGCGCCGCCAGGCCACAGTGGCGCAACAGCTGCACCATCAGCCAGCCCGAGTCACGGCATGATCCGCTGCCCAGCGTGAGTGTTTCTTCGGCGGTTTGCACACCGGGCTCCATGCGGATCAGGTAACGCACATCGTGCTGCAGCATCTGGTTGATGCCCACCAAAAAATCGATGGTGCGTTTGGGCGTGCGGTCAATTTTGGCCAGATAGGCCTTGACCAGGGGTGTCACCGGGTCGGCGGCAAGGTAGGGTTGCAGCTCTTGCTGGGTGATGGCGTCATATTTGAACGGGAACTCTTCGGCGCTCGGTTCAAGGAAGAAGTCAAACGGGTTGTAGACCGACATCTCCACCACCAAGTCCACCGTTACCTTGAACTCGGTCGTCTTCTCGGGGAACACCAGGCGCGCCTGGTAATTGGCGAACGGGTCTTGTTGCCAGTTGATGAAGTGGCCAGCGGGCTCCACCTTGAGCGAATACGAAATCACGTTGCTGCGGCAATGGGGCGCTGGTCGCAAACGGATCACCTGCGGCCCCAGGTTGACCAGGCGGTCGTACTTGTAATGGGTGATGTGGCTTAAGGCGGCGTGGATGGACATGGCTAGGCTGACAAGGTGTTTGGTGTGTCCAGGTAGCTTAGCAAGTCCTGAGCCAAGTTGGTGCGCTTGCGTCTGCATTGCGCATGCCGGTTTAGCATTGGCCCATGTTTACCCTCTGGAAATGGCTGGCAAACGGCTTGCGCGGCGTGCCGCCAAGCAGCGACGTCACGCAGCGCCGCCCCGTGCTGGGCTGGGTGTTCGGTGGGGTGGTGATCGGCACGGCGCTCCAGGTGCAGCAGTCGGTCTTGGATGGATGGCAGCTTTATGCGGTCATTTTGGCTGTTTCGGCAGTAGTGGCGTCATTCTTTGCTTCAAAAATAATAGCTTTCTCTGTTTGGCGGGGGGCACTGGCCTGTCTGGCTACGGCGGGTTTGGTGTTTGCGCTGTGTGGCCTGCGTGCTCTGGCCTTTGCCAGCCATGCCATGCCGCCTGCATTGGAGGGGCGCGACATACAGGTGCTGGGCACGGTGTTTGCCATGCCCCAGCGCAACGCCGGGGGCGCGCGGTTTCGGCTGCAGGTTCAATCGGCCACTCTGGACGGCCAGGCGGTGAACGTGCCGCCCTCCATCTACCTGGGGTGGTACGGCGAAACCGCCACCGACGGTGTGGTGCCCGACCTGGCCGCCGGGCAAACCTGGTCACTCACCGTTCGGCTCAAGGCGCCACACGGTAACGCCAACCCAGGTAGCTTTGACTACGAACTCTGGCTATGGGAGCAAGGCCTGCAGGCCACGGGGTATGTGCGCAGCGGAAAAGGGGCGAGGCAAAGCGTTCGTTTGCTGCAAGACAGCTGGCGCTATCCCGTCGAGCGCGCCCGCCAGCATGTGCGCGACCGTGTGTACGCCACGGTCAGCGACCGCCGAACCGCAGGTGTGATGGCGGCATTGCTGGTGGGCGACCAAGCCGCGATAGAGCGCGCCGACTGGGACGTGTTCCGTGCCACTGGTGTCGCGCACCTCATGAGCATTTCAGGCCTGCATGTCACCTTGTTTGCGTGGGTCGCTGGGTGGCTGTTGCGGCTGGTCTGGCGACAATCCGTGCGGCTGTGCCTGGCCTGGCCCGCGCCGCTGGCGGCGGCCTGGGGTGGTTTGGCGCTGGCAGCGGCTTATGCGCTCTTCAGCGGCTGGGGCGTGCCTGCTCAAAGAACCGTGCTAATGCTTGCTGTGGCAGTGACTTTGCGTACCAGCGGAGCGCGTTGGCCATGGGTGCATGTCTGGCTGGCAGCCATGGCGGCAGTGCTCTTGTGGGACCCTTGGGCGCTGTTGTCGGCAGGATTTTGGTTGAGTTTTGTGGCGGTGGGGGTGCTGTTTGCGACGGATTTGGCTGCAGAAAACCCTGACGGCATCAGCCTCCAAACCCCATTGAAGGCCATGTTCAGAGAACAAGCCGTTGTCACGCTGGCCTTGACGCCCCTGAGCCTGCTGCTGTTTGGCCAGGTGTCGCTGGTCGGCTTGCTGGCCAACCTGGTGGCGATTCCCTGGGTGACGCTGGTGGTCACGCCGCTCAGCATGTTGGGGGTGGTTTTTGGCGGTTTTTGGCAAGCTGGCGCGTGGGGTGTAGACGCCATGGGGGTGGTGCTCGGCTGGCTGGCCGCATGGCCGCTGGCCACGCTGTCCCTGCCCATCCCGCCCGTGTGGGTGGCCGTGGCTGCCGTGCTCGGCGGCGCGCTGCTGGCCAAGCGATTGCCGTGGGGCCTGCGTTTGCTGGGCGTACCCCTGATGCTGCCCGCGTTGCTGTGGCAATCGCCTCGGCCACTGACCGGGCAGGTGGAAATGATCGCCGCCGACGTGGCCCAGGGCACCGCCGTGCTGGTGCGCACGGCTACGCACAGCCTGCTGTATGACGCTGGCCCACGCTGGGGCCCCGAGAGCGACGCAGGCCACCGTGTCTTACTACCGCTATTGCGCCGTCTGGACGAAAAGCTGGACACCCTTGTGCTGAGCCACCGCGATACTGATCACACGGGTGGCGCACTGGCCGTGATGGGCATGCAGCCACAGGCAAAGCTGCTCAGCTCCATTGAGGCAGACCACAGCTTGCAAGTGCAGGGTGCTGCCCAGCGTTGTGAGGCTGGCCAGCGCTGGACATGGGACGGCGTGCTGTTTGAAGTACTGCACCCGCAGGCGGGGGACTACACCACTTCTGCCAAATCCAACGCCTTGAGCTGTGTATTGCGCATCCAGGCCGCCGACCAGGTGCTGCTGCTGACAGGGGACATTGAGGCCGCGCAAGAGCAACAACTGCTCGCACGCGAACACGGCGCTTTGCGGGCAGATGTGCTTCTGGTGCCTCACCACGGCAGCCGCACATCGTCCACCGATGAATTCCTGCAAGCCGCGTCACCCCGCTTTGCGCTGGTGCAGGCGGGCTACCGCAACCGCTTTGGCCACCCATCGTCATTCGTTGTTGAACGCTACCAGGCGCTGGGCATTGCGCTTGTGGACACCAGCCATTGCGGGGCGGCCACTTGGCGGTCTGACCAGCCAAAGCGGCTTCGCTGCGAACGTGAAGCCGCTTTGCGTTATTGGCACCACCGGCCTTGAGCTGGACGGCAAGACGGGATGAAGTGCACCCAGACGGTGCATATGTGCTGCCCTTGACGGTGGCACTGGGTAAGCTCTTTTAAGGCACCAAAAGTGTGCGTTTTCAGGGTGGCGCAGGCCCCGCATGCCGCGCCTGGCAGGCTTCAGGCAAGCTTTGCGCGTAAGCTACTGGCACAGTAAGTGCTACTTAGCCTTGTATGCTACGCAGAGGAGAAAAGCCCATGCACAAGTTTGACGAAATGTATGCTCAGTTGCCCTATCAGGCAGGCCAGGAGCGCGAGCACTACAAGCAATACGCCCATTGGCTCAGCCAGCAAAGCCCAGAGGTGATGCGTCTGCGCCGCGACGAGGCAGAGATGATCTTCCGTCGCGTGGGCATTACCTTTGCAGTCTATGGCGCCAAGGACGAAGATGGCTCGGGCACAGAGCGCCTGATCCCGTTTGACCTGATTCCGCGCGTGATCCCTTCTGCTGAATGGGCCAACATGGAGCGTGGCCTTGTGCAGCGCGTGACCGCGCTGAACCGTTTCATCCATGACGTGTACCACGGCCAGGAGATCATCAAGGCAGGCATTGTCCCGGCTGAGCAGATTCTCACCAACGCCCAGTACCGCCCCGAGATGGTCGGCGTCAACGTACCCGGCAACATCTACTCTCAGATCAGCGGCATCGATATCGTGCGCGCCCCCAATGCAAAAGGCGAGGGCGAGTACTACGTGCTGGAGGACAACCTGCGCGTGCCCAGCGGCGTGAGCTACATGCTGGAAGACCGCAAGATGATGATGCGGCTGTTCCCCGACCTGTTCAGCACCTACAAGGTAGCGCCTGTGGCGCACTACCCCGACTTGCTGCTGGAGACCCTTCGGTCCTCAGCCCCGCCCAGTGCGGCTGAGCCCACCGTGGTGGTGCTGACGCCGGGCATGTACAACTCGGCCTATTTCGAGCACGCCTTTTTGGCCCAGCAAATGGGTGTCGAGCTGGTCGAAGGGCAGGACTTGTTCATGAAAGACAAGTTCATCTACATGCGTACCACCCGTGGCCCCAAGCGGGTGGATGTGATCTACCGCCGTGTGGACGATGATTTTCTGGACCCGCAGGCCTTCCGTCCCACATCCACGCTCGGTTGCGCGGGCCTGCTAGAGGCCTATCGCGCAGGCAACGTCGCCATTTGCAATGCCATTGGCACGGGCGTGGCTGACGACAAATCCATCTACCCTTATGTGCCGCAGATGATCGAGTTTTATCTGGGCGAAAAACCGGTCCTGAACAACGTGCCCACCTACATGTGCCGCAAAAAGGACGACCTGGCTTACACCCTGGCCAACCTCAAAGACCTGGTGGTCAAAGAGGTCCATGGTGCGGGCGGCTACGGCATGCTGGTGGGCCCTGCCTCGACCGCTGCCGAGATCGAGGAATTCCGCCAGGCCATCATGGCCAAGCCAGACGGCTACATCGCCCAGCCGACCCTCAGCCTGTCGAGTTGCCCCACCTTTGTGGACAGCGGCGTGGCCCCACGCCACATCGACCTCCGGCCTTTTGTGCTGAGCGGCAAAACCGTACAAATGGTGCCCGGAGGCTTGACACGCGTAGCGTTGAAAGAAGGCTCGCTGGTGGTCAACAGCAGCCAAGGCGGCGGCACCAAAGACACCTGGATACTGGAATAAGAAGGGGAGAACAGACATGCTTTCAAGAACTGCCGATCACCTGTTCTGGATGTCTCGCTACACAGAGCGAGCCGAAAACACCGCCCGCATGCTGGACGTGAACTACCAAACCAGCCTGCTGCCCCAGTCCGCCGCTGTGGCTCAGTTTGGCTGGCAAGGCCTGCTCAGCATCAGTGAACTGCTGCCAGCGTACCAAGCCAAGCATGGCGAAATCACCGCCAAGGACGTGATGGAGTTCATGGTCAAAGACGAAGAAAACCCCTCGTCCATCGTGTCCTGCCTCAAGGCCGCACGCGAGAACGCCCGTGCTGTGCGCGGCACGCTCACCACCGAGGTGTGGGAGACACTCAACCAGACCTGGCTCGAAGTCAACCGCATGCTGCGCGAGGGCGAATTTGAGCGCGATCCGTCCCAGTTTCTGGAATGGGTCAAGTTCCGCTCGCACCTGTCTCGCGGCGTGACCCTGGGCACCATGCTGGCCGACGAATCGCTGTTCTTCATGCGCCTCGGCACCTTTCTGGAGCGGGCCGACAACACGGCACGTTTGGTGGATGTGAAGTTCCACGCTGTTGAGAGCGACTTCTTCGGCGCCGCCAGCGAAAAAGACCAGGAATACGATTTCTACCACTGGAGCGCCATCCTGCGCAGCGTCAGCGGCTTCGAGATTTACCGCAAGGTCTACCGCGACGTG
Organism: Candidatus Defluviibacillus avedoerensis; assembly: GCA_016703665.1. Classification (GTDB taxonomy): domain Bacteria; phylum Pseudomonadota; class Gammaproteobacteria; order Burkholderiales; family Burkholderiaceae_C; genus Defluviibacillus; species Defluviibacillus avedoerensis. The sequence continues at coordinate 1,358,430 of JADJBS010000020.1, read as the reverse complement.
ATCAAGCCCGAGCGCGTGGCCGAGTTGCTCATACTGCGGGCCGACATGCCTCGTTCACTGCACGCCAGTCTGGACGAAGTGGTCAAGAACCTGGCCATGGTAGCCAACGACCCGTCCAGCGAAACCCTGCGCCGCGCGGGCAAGCTGCGCGCTGACCTGGAATACGGCCGCATTGACGAAATACTCGCTACCGGGCTGCATGCCTACCTGACCCAGTTTTTGGACCGCATCAACGAACTGGGTGGTCGCATCAGTCGGGATTTCTTGATACCGTCGGTGGCTTGACGCCTTTGGTGCTTGACGCAACTCATCGAATCATGACCCGGCCGGTACTCGCACAAGTTGCATGGCTGACCAGACCGTCGTGGAAGTAGAGCGATGTGCAGGGTTTATGGGATGCCCTGCATTGGACCTCTACCGGTGGCTGTTGACTGAACTCTGGGCTGAGGGGCTGTGGATTCCAAAGGCGCTGGGATTTGAGCAACCAAAGGCTTGGCGTTAGACCAGCTAACAAACCATGTAACCCAAACGTTGCGCGTGCAACCACGCCTTTAGCTCGACGAACTTTATTTGTTCAGTTCCTGCATTGGGACGGCTTCACTCCACCGTCACGCTCTTGGCGAGATTGCGGGGTTTGTCCACGTCGGTCCCCCGTGCGCAGGCCGTGTGGTACGCGAGCATTTGCAGCGGCACCACATGCAGCAAAGGCGACAGTGCGCCGTAGTGCTCTGGCATGCGGATCACGTTGATGCCTTCATCGCTGCTGATGTGAGTGTCGCTGTCGGCCAGCACGTATAACACACCACCGCGGGCGCGCACCTCCTGCAGGTTGCTCTTGAGCTTTTCCAGTAGCGCGTCATTCGGCGCCACCGTCACAACAGGCATCTCGCTGGTGACCAGCGCCAGCGGGCCGTGCTTGAGTTCACCCGCTGGGTAAGCCTCGGCGTGGATGTAGCTGATCTCTTTGAGCTTGAGTGCGCCTTCCAGGGCAATGGGGTAGTGCATGCCCCGCCCCAGGAACAGCGCGTTTTCTTTGGACGTGAAGTCCTCCGCCCAGGCGATGATCTGCGGCTCAAGCGCCAGCACGGCTTGCAGGGCCACGGGCAGGTGACGCATCTCTTTCAGGTAGGCAGCTTCGGCTTCTTCGGTCAAGCGACCTTTGGCTTGGGCCAGCGCCAGCGTCAGTAAAAAGAGCCCCGCCAGCTGGGTGGTGAATGCCTTGGTGGATGCCACGCCGATCTCGACGCCTGCGCGGGTGATGTAGGCCAGCTTGCATTCGCGCACCATGGCGCTTGTCATCACGTTGCAGATGGTGAGAGTGTGCTTCATGCCCAAACTCTGCGCATGGCGCAGGGCCGCCAGGGTATCGGCCGTTTCGCCCGACTGGGTGATGGTGACGACCAAGCTGTTCGGGTTGGGCACGGAGTCGCGGTAGCGGTATTCGCTGGCCACTTCCACCTGACAAGGGATCTTGGCAATGCTTTCGAGCCAGTACTTGGCCACGCAACCACTGTAGTAACTGGTGCCACAGGCCAGTATCAGTACATTGTCGATCGCCTTGAATGTGTGAAAAGCACCTTCACCCGCCGCATGGTGATTGGCCGCTTCAAACAGCTCGGGGACGATGCCTTCCACGCCTTCGAGCGTGTCGGCAATCGCGCGGGGTTGCTCGAAGATTTCTTTTTGCATGTAGTGTCGGTAAGGGCCCAGCTCCGCCGCGCCGCTGTGGGCCTGTACCGTCTGCACCTTGCGCTGCACGGCTTTGTGGGCTTTGTCCACGATCCAGTACTTGCCCTAGCTGCAAATCCACCATGTCGCCTTCTTCCAGGTAGACGATCTGGTCGGTCACCCCCGCCAGGGCCATGGCGTCGCTGGCCAGGAAGTTCTCTTGCCCATCCTTGCCCACACCCAGGATCAGCGGCGAGCCCGCACGGGCACCCACCACGCGGTTGGGTTCATCTTTGCACAGCACAGCGATGGCGTAGGCACCCTGCAGTTGGCGAATGGCAGTTTTGACAGCCTCAAACAAATCGCCGTCATAGAGCGAATCCACCAAGTGGGCGATGACCTCGGTATCGGTCTGGCTGCTGAAGTGGTAGCCCTTGGCTTGCAACTGGGCGCGAAGCTGGTCGTGGTTTTCGATGATGCCGTTGTGCACGAGGGCAATACGGCCTGGGCGTGTGTCGGCCCATTCTGCGGTGCCGGGGCCGTGACTGAAGTGAGGGTGGGCGTTGCGCACCGCTGGCACGCCGTGCGTGGCCCAGCGCGTATGGGCAATGCCGGTAACGCCTTCGAGCTGGTCAGCCTGCACCTGCTCCAGCAGCTCGGCCACGCGGGAAGTACTGCGCGCCCGGGTCAGGCCCTGGGCATGTACCGCCACTCCGCAAGAGTCATAGCCACGGTACTCCAGGCGCTGCAAGCCCTGAACCAGAATGGGGACGATATTGCGGGTAGAAACCGCGCCGACGATGCCGCACATAGACTGCTCCTGTCAAACCAATGGCGAGACTTTAGATTTATCAACAAGAAATATGTTTTTGTATTTGTGTTTTATTTGAAATAAAATTTCTACATATTGATTTTTTGGAATTTTGTTTCAAATTTTCCATTTCTATGGAACAACTATCGCTTGATGAAATCGACTTGGCACTGCTGACACAGCTGCAAGCGGACGCATCGCTCAGCAACCAGGCCCTGGCTGCGCAAGTTCAGGTGTCACCTGCCACCTGCCTGCGGCGGGTCAAACGTCTATGGGATGCGGGCTTGATCGAACGTCAAGTCGCCTTGCTGAACCCGGAGCGCCTGGCCCTGGTGCAAGGCCACGGGCTGACAGCGATTGTCGAGATCAGCCTGGACGCACAGGGCGAGTCACAACTGGCCAGCTTTGAAGCAAGAGCGACGGCTGACGACGCCGTACAGCAGTGCTACCGGGTGTCGCCTGGGCCTGACTTTGTGCTGGTGGTGACCGTGGCAGACATGCCCGCGTACTTGGCGTTGACACAGCGGCTGTTTGTCAGCGACGCCAATGTGCGCAATGTGAAGGCTTTCTTCAGCGTCAAGCGTGCAAAATTTGAACCAAAAATGCCTTTACGGCATATTTTGTAAAGCTCATTAGCTATCAATATGGAAGCATTCATTGCATCATCAAATGCTTCGACTGATCAGCGGTAGGGTAAAGCTGATGGTGCAACCGACGTTCTTTTCGCCCTCAGCCCAGATGCTTCCACCGTGGCGTTCCACGATCTTGCGCGTCAGCGCCAGCCCAATGCCTGTGCCCTCAAACTCAGTTTCGCTGTGCAGGCGCTGGAACATGCCAAACAGTTTCTCGCGGAACTTGGGATCAAAGCCCACGCCGTTGTCACTGACAAAAAACTCAGCCAGACCGTCGTCGCGCCGCCGGGTGCCCACCTCAATGCGAACTTTGTCGCGCTTGCGGCTGTACTTGAGTGCGTTAGACAACAGGTTATTCCAGACCTGGCGCACCAGCACGGGGTCGCAAGGCACGGTGGGCCAATCCGTCGCCACCACCCATTCGACGCGGTTGACCCCAGACGTCATCTGCCCATCAGGCCCGCGTTGCGCCTGCGCATGCTGTACCTTCACCAGCTCCTGCACCAGTTCGCCCATGGGCACTGGCATCTCGCGCAAGGCAGTACGGCCCAGCCGGGCCAGATCGAGCAGGCCGTCAATCAGCTTGCCCATGTGGTGGGTGGAGGTGAGCACGTGGTTCAAAAAGGGAGCCAAAGCCTGCACACCTTCTGGCCCATTGGCGGCGTCCATGCCCATCTCGATGTAATGGTGAATGTGTCGAAGCGGTGCGCGCAAATCGTGTGACACGGTGTACGAAAAGCTCTCCAGCTCTGCATTGACGGCTTTGAGCTGCTGGGTGCGCTCCTGTACACGGTGCTCCAGCTCAGCGTTCAGGTTTTGCTGCAAATCCTGTGTTTTGCGGATTTCAGACAAATCGTGGACCAGGCAGGCAAAACCCAGCAATTGCTGATCATCAGGCCGGGTGGCGTCCCGCAGGGGCATGATGACCGAATGCCCCCAGAAGCGGCTGCCGTCTTTGCGTTTTACCCAGTCGTAGGCTTCGTAATGACCCTGGCTGCGTGCCTGGGCCAAGGGCGACAGTGGGGGGGCGTCGCCGTCTTGCGGCACACCTGCGATGCCCATCACCTGCGACAAATCCTGCCCCAGTGCCTCCTGCGCGTGGTAGCCATGCAGGCTTTGGGCACTGGTGCTCCAACTGGTAATGCATCCGTTGGCATCGGTAAAGTAGATACCGTAGTCCGCGATGCCCTCCACCATCAGCCGGAAACGCTCTTCACTCTCCACCAGCGCAGAAGAACGCTCACGAATGGCTTGCTCCAGATCGTTGTTGATGCGCTGCAAGGCCGTCTCGGCCTGCCGGCGTGCGGTGATATCCACCATGGACATGCGGCAATTGACAAAGCGGCCTTCAAAGTCCAGCACCGGCGTGGCGTTGATCAATGCGGTAAAGAAACTGCCATCTTTGCGACTGATGTCAAAAGCTTCTTCCTCTGTTTTGTGCCCGGCCAGCACCCAACGGTAAAGCGAGTCAAAGCGGTCAGCATCAGAGGGTGACAGCAGCGAATGAAAAGCCAGTTTGTCCCGCTCTGAAATCGCCTCGGATTGGACCAAACCCAGCCAGCGCCAAGTGGTCTGATTCGCCTCCACAAAGCAGCCCTGGCGGTCCAGCGACAGGTAGCCACAGGGGGCGTGGTCGTACAGGTCGCGCACCTGCAGCAAGGCGTTGTGCAGCTGGTAATTGGCGCGGATCAAATCCTGCGTGCGTTGCTCGACGCGTTGCTCCAACTGCGAATTGAGCTCGCGGATCTGCTGCTCGCGCAGGTGCAACTCGGTCACGTCGCGCACCACAGCCAGCAGTAGTTTGGGCGTACCGCCTGGCGAATCGACCAGTGACACCACGATATCCCACCACTTAGGCGTTCGCTTCAGGGTATAGCCAAAGGCCGAAAACCGGACAGTCTTGCCCTGGCGGGCACCGATGATGGCGTCCCGCACGGCGGCGCGTTCGGGCGCCTCCCATATGCTGAGCCAGTTCACACCGTGAAGCTGTGCGGGGTCAGACAGTTCCAGCAGGCGCTGGGTAGATTCACCCACCTGCTGGATGCGGCCATCGGCAGACAGAACCAGCATGCAATCATTGCCGCTGTTGGCAATCAGTCGGTTCAGGTGGTCCCGGTCAATGGACTGGCTGATGTCCGTTAAAGCTGGAGAGGATGGAATACCTGGCGCGGTCATGCATGCAGCGTATCAGAGGCTTACGGTTTTTTCTTGACCGGGCGATTCCAGTTGGCCAAGTTGACCTGTTTGCCTCGAGCCACCCCCAGCGAGCCAGGTGGCATGTCTTTGGTGATGGTCGATCCTCCCCCCACGGTGCCCCCCTTGCCCAAGGTAACAGGCGCCACCAGCACGCAGTTGCTGCCCACATGCACGTCGTCCTCAATCACGGTACGGTGCTTGTTGGCACCGTCGTAGTTGGCAGTGATGCTGCCCGCGCCATAGTTGACGCGTTCACCCACGGTAGCATCGCCCAGGTAGGCTAGGTGATTCGCCTTGGCACCCTTGGCCAGCGTGGAATTTTTGACCTCCACAAAATTACCAATGTGCACCTCGGCGCCCAGGTCTGCGCCGGGCCGCAAGCGGGCAAATGGGCCAATCAGCGCACCAGGGCCGACGCTCACGCCAAGCTTTTCACCCTCGATGTGGGTAAACGGGTGAATCACCGCCCCGGCGGCAATGTGCGCATTGGCGATCACACAGTTGGCACCGATGCGCACACCCTCACCCAAGTCGACTTTGCCTTCGAAGATGCAGTTGACGTCAATCTCCACGTCCTGCTCGCAAATCAGTTCACCGCGCAAGTCAAAGCGCGCCGGATCAGCCAGACGCACGCCTTGCTCCATGAGGCGGCGGGCAACGCGCAACTGGTAGGCGCGCTCCAGTTCGGCCAGTTGCACGGGGCTGTTGACGCCGTCCACCTGCACCCGGTCAGCCGTCTTGCTGCCGACCACACCCGCGCCGTCGGCCACCGCAAACTTGACGATGTCGGTCAAGTAATACTCTTTTTGCACGTTGTCATTGGTCAGCCGCGCCAACCAGGCTTTGAGCCGGGCATTTGGCAAGGCCATCACGCCGGTATAAATCTCGGCAATCTGGCGCTGCGCCTCAGACGCGTCCTTGTGTTCGATGATGGCACGCACCGCACCCGACTCGCGCACGATGCGGCCATATCCCGTCGGGTCAGGCATGTCCACGGTCAGCAGGGCCAGACGCTCGCCAGCGCAATCAGCCAGCAGTTGGCGCAGGGTGTCGACCTCAATCAGGGGCACGTCGCCGTTCAGGATCAGGCACACGCCGTCATCAGGCAGCACGGGCACCGCCTGCTGCACGGCGTGGCCGGTGCCTAGCTGGGGCTCTTGGCGCACGGTTTTGAGAGAAATATCGCCTCTATGGCTCATCCAGTCTTGCAGAGGTCTTTCAACTTCTGTAGCGCCATGACCGGTGATCACAGTGATGCTGCGCGCGCTTAGGCTGCTGGCTGTGTCGATCACATGGCGCAGCAGCGGTCGGCCCGCCAGTTTGTGCAACACCTTTGGCAGCGCGCTCTTCATGCGTGTGCCTTTGCCAGCGGCCATGATGACCACGTCGATAGGAAGAAGGGTGGCGTTGCTCTGACTCATTCAAGAATTCCGGTGTTCAGTTGGATGCCGGAATTATCGGGCTTGCCAGGCACCTCCCGCCTGGCAAGGACAGCAGATGTCCCCCGAATTAGGTGTTGCTTTGCAGCGCGGCCCACATCTCCTTGTCGCGCGCCGCGGTCCAGATGCGGGGGTTCTTGATGCCGCTGGCTTCGTCGTAAGCGCGGCTCACGTCAAAAGGCAGGCAATGTTCATAGATGAACACTTGGCCAAACACCGGGTCCATGGACTTGCGGGTGTGTGCCATGGCGGCTTTCAGATCCATCTTGGCGGCCACGGCCTCCTTGCCTGCCTGGAACAGCGTAGTCACCCAGCGCTGGGTATAGTCCAGCGCCTTGTTGACATTGGCGTTGCCCTTCATGGCTTCGCCGCGACCGGGCACGATGGCTTCGGCGTTCAGGGCGCGCAGAGCTTCCAGCGTGGCAGGCCATTCCTCCAGCTGGGCGTCGCCGGTGTACACACCCGCTTCGTATTCCACCAAGTCACCGCTGAACAGGATTTTTTCGGATTCCACCCACGCAATGGTGTCCCCACGTGTGTGGCCGTAGCCGGGTGACCAGATATCGACCTTGACGCCGCCCAGGTTGATATTGAGCTTGCCGGGCACTTCGCCCTTGGTGGCGTCACCGCCGCCAATCACCATGGTGGGCCAGGTCAGGCCGGGCACACTTTCGGCATTGCGGAACAGGCGGGGGAAGCGCTCCATCTCGCTTTGCATGTCTTGCGCGCCACGCTCCACGATCAGCTCATACGTGCCGCGGCTCGCTATAACTTCGGTCGCGCCTTCGGCCACAAAAGCGGTAGCGCCCAGCACGCGCACGGCGTGGTAGTGGGTCAACAGCACATACTTGATAGGCTTGTCAGAGATGGTGCGGATTCGCGCGATCAGGTCTTGCGCCATGGCGGGCGTCGCGGTGGCGTCGCTGACCAGGATGAATTCATCTCCAATGATCACGCCAGAGTTGGGGTCGCCCTCGGCGGTGTATGCCCAGCAATGCGAGCTGAGTTGCTCAAACGTAATCTTCTTGTCTTCGGTGTCAGCATGGCTGGCAAAGGCTTTGGACATAGGGTCTCCAATGGAATAAGGGTGACGGGGTGAAACAGTACAATTTTACTTAAACGTAATTCATTACGGATAAGTGAATTTCAGTGGGGTGATTCAGAGACTTTCATCAAGCCATTGTCCAGCATGGCAATGACTTCATCCGCAAAGTCGGTGTAGCGCATCGGACCTCCTGGGCGCAACCAGGTAAAGGTCCAGTTGATCATGCCAAACAGCATCATGGTCACGGCCGTCTGATTGATGGGATTGACACGTTGTGGATAGGCCTGGCGCAAGAAACGGGTCACAGCAGACACCACATCACGCTGGCGGTTCAATATCAGCTCGCTCAACTCTGGCCCGAGGAATTGGGTGTCGCTCAGCAGCGCCCGGTGCCGGGTGGCCGAGGTTTCGTACTCAGCCAGGAAGCTGCGAATCAACTCGTGCAAGGTCGCTCGCTCGTCCAGGTTTTGGCGCTGCGCGGTGGCCTGCACCTGGCCAATGAGGGCCAGCAGCACCTGGGTGTACCGGTCCAGCAAGTCAAACAGGATCGCCTCTTTCGCGGTGTAGTAGTGGTAAAGCCGCGCTTTGCTGGTGCCACAGGCCGCTGCGATGTCGTTCATGCTGGCGGCGTTGTAGCCCCGGTCGGCAAAGCACTGCGCCGCAACGTCCAGGATTTCGTCGCGCTTGAGTTCGTGAGAGGCAGATTTGGGGCGGGCCATGGCTTGAATGGTAGGGCATCAAAAGCCTACACTGAGCGCATGGGAACTTCAAAAGACTTTGCCGCCTACTGCTGCGAACTGCTCGGCAGCGTAGGCCCCTGTGTCGCCAAGCGCATGTTTGGTGGTTTTGGCATCAGCACCGATGGGTTGACGATTGCCATCATTGCTGACCTGGGTGGCGGGGAGCGACTCTACCTGAAAGCCGATGAGGACTCGAGGCCGCGCTTTGTCGCAGCAGGCGGCTTGCAGTTTTTGTACGAGGCCAAGGGCAAGACCATGGGCGTCAACTACTTCACCGTTCCCGACGAGGCCATGGAGTCGCCTCAGGAGATGCGCGACTGGGCCTTAGGCGCGTTGGAGACCGCCATCAAGGCACGAAAACCTAAGATACGTGCAGTTAAAGCTATCAAATCTGCAGCAAAACCAACCAAACCCCCTGCTAGGCCAGTGACCAAGCCAGCCACAGCAGCCCCAACAGCCGCCAAACCTGCCCGCAAGTCGGTCAAGGGTTGACGCACCCCCACCTGCCAGCGAACGCTGACCGGTGCCATGTGAGCCACGGGCAAGGCATGCCAATCAAAATGCGCATCTCCTCGACCGTCCCGAGCCCAAGGTTCCATGACCACATGAGCACCCGCAGGCACGGACAGCGACTGACCTGAAAGCAAAAAGAAGTCTCCAGAGTCATTGGCTGGCCCGACCGCAGGCATGCTCAGGGTGACCCAAAGACCGCCCTCGACTGCCTTCAACACAGCCCCTTCGCCAGCCATGAGACTCATGGCTCGACCAGGCACAAGGCGCCAAGCGCCGGGCGCTGCAGGGGTTTGACCAGGCCATGCGGGCAATGTAGTGTGCTTCATGAGATTCTCCTTTGCATGACAAGTGCATCAATTTGGGAATGAATCTTCTCGCTATTCTTATTGGCAGTCCAATGAATATGCGGTAGGCTATTGATTCCATATTTGCATTAATCAATTTCTCATGTCTGTCCAGATTCCTCTGCGCACCCGGCCTGTCTCTGTTGGGCATTGGAGGGCCTTTGAGGCGGTGGCCCGGCACCTGAACTTCCGCGCCGCCGCCGAAGAGTTGTCGCTCACCCAGTCCGCCGTCAGCCGCCAGATCCAGTCCCTGGAGGACGAGGTGGGCGTGCCACTGTTTCTGCGCCACACCCGCGCCGTGGAGCTGACAGGGGCTGGCGCGCAACTGCTGCAAGTGGTGTCTGCATCGCTGTCACGCATTGACAGTGCAGTGCGCCTGGTGCGGCGCACCGCCGGGCGCAAAACGGTGGCCATCAGCACCTGGGCCTCGTTTGCCAGCATGTGGCTGATCTCGCGGATGGAGGCTTTTCAAAGCGAACACCCTGAAATCGACATCCGTATTGATGCGACCGACGCCGTGGTGGATTTAGAAACAACTGATGTGGACCTGGCCTTGCGCTACGCCGTACCGGGCGCCCCCTGGAACACGCAAGCACAGCGCTTGTTTGGCGAGCAACTCACGGTGGTGGCCAGTCCCTGGCTGCTGAAAAGCACGCCCTCGATCCAAAAGCCCAAGGATTTGCTGAACTTCACCTTGATCGAAGCGGGTGACACCCACCGCACACAAAACCTGGAATGGCTGAGCTGGCAGCGATGGTTCGAAGCACAAAAGCTGCAAACTTTCGAGCCCAAACGCTGGCTGTACTTCAACTACGCACACCAAATCGTGCAGGCTGCGCTCACGGGCCAGGGCATTGCGCTGGCGCGCATGCCACTGGTCGCGGACAGCTTGGCTTCGGGCGATTTGGTAGAGGTACTGCCCCAGGCACGGCTGGATTCGCCCATGGCCTATTGGCTGCTGGCCGCACCGCGCAGCGCACAGCGCCCCGAGATCAAGGCATTTTGTGCATGGCTGCAGGCACAGGCCAAGACCACCCGCCAGGCGATTGGAGAAGTGCCCGACCCGGATCTGTCAGATGACCTTGACGGATCAAATTAATCTTGCGCTGGCGTGGTGGGGCTGGTGCGTTCGCCACGTTCGTAAACCACATGCGCGCGACCCACAATCAGCGAATCAAGCTTGCCCACGTGCTGCAAGTCCTTGTTGGCATAGGGCATTTTGTTCAGCACATAGCGCATGGCGTTCAGACGTGCGCGTTTTTTGCAATCGCTCTTGATGACGGTCCAGGGTGCCTCGGCCGTATCGGTCTCAAAGAACATCGATTCTTTGGCGCGGGTGTAGTCCTCCCACTTGTCGAGTGAGGCCATGTCGATGGGGCTGAGCTTCCACTGCTTGAGCGGATGGCCCTTGCGCTCCTTGAAGCGGCGGCGCTGCTCCTTGCGGCTGACCGAGAACCAGAACTTGATCAAATGAATGCCGCTGCGTACCAGGTGACGCTCAAATTCGGGCGCCTGGCGCATGAACTCGGCGTACTCTTCATCAGAGCAAAAACCCATCACGCGCTCAACCCCGGCGCGGTTGTACCAGGATCGGTCCATCAGCACGATCTCGCCAGCGGTCGGCAGGTGCTGGACGTAGCGCTGGAAGTACCACTGACCACGCTCCAGTTCCGTGGGCTTTTCAAGGGCCACCACACGCGCGCCACGGGGGTTCAAATGCTCCATGAAACGCTTGATGGTGCCCCCTTTGCCAGCTGCGTCACGGCCTTCAAACAGGATCACCACGCGCTGGTGGTTTTCTTTCACCCAGTTTTGCAGCTTGAGCAATTCCACCTGCAGGTTGAACTTGTCTTTTTCATAGCTGGCACGGCGAAGCAGGTTCTTGTACGGGTAGCCCCCGTCGCGCCAGTCGAGCGCCAACTCTTCGTCAGGGTTGCGCTTGTCTTCGTCCCTGGCCTTCTTGGCGCGACCGAGCAAGGCTTGGCGCAGGGCCTGACGGTCATCCTCAGAGGCACCGTCCAGCAAAGCCTTGAGTTCGGCCGCGCGCTCGGCATTGGGTGCGCTCTTGTTCTTGATCACAGCGTCCACGGCGGCCAGTTGCTTGCCTTGCGCTGCCTTGACGGCATTGGCTGCCACTTCACGCGCCAAAGCCCTGGGTTCGTGTGAAGTCAAGGTGTCACCCAGGCTCGCGCGGCGCACACCAGGAGTGACCTTCCGAGCGGCAGGGGATGGGGTTGCTGTTTTGGATGTCGCCATCGTCATTTTCTCCTCTTTAGGGTTTGGGGTTTGAACTGAATATCAAATTGTCGCTGCGCAAAGCCTGACGCACCATCACACAGGCCAAACCACGCCGTTGTCGTTCAAGATCGCGTCAAGTGGCATGTCATGTGGCTCGGGCTCGAAGTCAGGCAAAAAACCCTGAGTAAAGCCCAGGCCCACGGTGGTGGGATGAGGCTGGAGCGTGGCCAGTGTGCGGTCATAAAACCCCCCCCCATAACCGAGTCGATACCCCCCCATGCTGTAACCCACACAGGGCACAAAGAGCAGTGTGGGCACGATCACCTCGGTGTCTTTGGGTTTGGGAATGCCGTACGCGTCTTCTTCCATGGGGCAGCCGGGGTACCACGCATGAAATGTCAAGGTCTTGTGAACTTTGTCCACCACAGGCAGTCCAATACGGCGTAGTTGCGGTTCGTCCAGCAGTTCGCCATCTTCCTTCCAGCGGTGCAAAGCAGGCAAGGGGTCAAATTCGCCCTTGATGGGCCAATAGGCGCCGATCACGGCATCGGCCCGCCCAATCAGCCAAATGCGCATCACCTGCTGCAAGGCAGCAGCGCGCTGTAAACGGTCCGGCAAGTTGAGCCGTTCCTGGATCAATGCCTGGCGAAGGGCTTTTTTCTCAGTGACTTTGTCCATAATCCCCTGATGCTGTTCAGACCTATTTTGTCACCAATCTACCGCCTTTTCGCTGTCAGTTTCGTCCTCTGTGTGGCATTGGGGTCTGTGGTGCATGCCCAGAACCGGGGTGACGATGTCTTGCAAGACATGAGTCAGGCCTTCAAAAAAAATGACCGAAAACGGCTGACAGCACTGCTACCGCAGGCCAAAGGCCACCCGCTGGAACCCTGGGCCGCCTATTGGGAGCTGCGCGCCCGGCTGGACGAGGCCGGCTCGCGGGAGGTCAGCGCATTTCTGGAACGCTATGAAGGCACTTACCAGGAAGACCGCCTGCGCAACGACTGGTTGCTGTTGCTGGGCCAGCGCCGAGACTGGAGCACCTTCGCAGCCGAACACCCCAAATATCGGATGGGCGATGACCGCGAGGTACGTTGCTACGCGCTGCTGGTGGATTACCTGCGCAACCCGTCTGCGGCTTCCCCTACCTTGGGGGACGATGTTCGCAAAAGCTGGTTGAGCCAACGTGACGCCGACGACGGCTGCGCTCTGGCGGCCGACCGACTGATTGACGCCAAGCTCATGAACCCAGCCGACGCATGGCGCAAGGCACGCACGGCGTTGGACACCAACCGGCCACGTGCTGCACGACGCGCAGTGGAGATCATTGCGCCCGAGGCCATGGGCCTGCTGAATGAGGCCATCAACAGTCCGAGCAAGTTCCTGCTCGCCAAAGCCACCACCGCCACCCGTAAGGAACTGGCCGTCCTGGCGCTGGTCAAGCTCGCCCAAGGCGACGTGGACGCGGCCCAAAGGCAGTTGCAAAGCCATGGAGAACTGGAGGTCGAGCAGCGTAATTGGGTCTGGGGTGTCATTGGCAAACAGGCTGCCCAGCGGCTGGTCCCGGAAGCGGCGGACCTGTTCAGCCATGTGAGCCGGGATGCGGATTTGAACGACGATCTGCTGATATGGAAGGTCCGAGCCAACCTGCGCGCGAGCACCGTCGTGGGCGGTATCAACAGCAATGTACAGGGCCGCTGGAACCAGATCGTACACAGTGTCAACGCGATGAGCGACGACGCCCGGCGCGACCCGACTTGGGCTTACTGGAAGGCGCGTGGTCTTCTACAGCAAGGGCCAGCCAAGCGAGCAGAGGCTACTGCTTTGCTGGAAAGCATTGCCAGCGTGCGCGGGTTTTACGAGCAGCTAGCCCTGGAAGAGCTGGGCCAGAAAGTCACCCTCCCCACTGCACCCGTCCCCCTCACACAAGCAGAAAAAGATGCCGCCCGCCAGAACGCCAATCTGAGCCGTGGACTCTATGCCATCAGCATGGGCTTGCGGGCTGAAGGCGTGCGCGAATGGAACTACGGCACCAACCTGGTGAATGGCCAGGGTCAGCCTGGCGGCATGACTGAGCGCGAGCTGCTGGCCGCCGCCGACTACGCCTGCTCGGCACAGGTATGGGACCGCTGCATCAACACGAGTGAGCGCACCAAGACAGAGTTTGACCACACTCAACGCTTTCCCATGCCGTTCCGCGACGCCGTGGTGCAACGCGCCAGCCAGATCAGCCTGGACCCAGCCTATGTTTACGGACTGATCCGCCAGGAAAGCCGCTTCATCATGGATGCGCGCTCCAGCGTCGGGGCCTCAGGCCTCATGCAGGTCATGCCTGCGACCGCACGCTGGACAGCCAAAAAGATCGGCTTGGATGGCTTTACGCCCGACCAAATCACCAACCGCGACACCAACATCGCCATTGGCACGGGTTATCTCAAGCTGGTACTGGATGACTTTGCGGGCTCCATGCCCATGGCCGCTGCGGCCTATAACGCGGGGCCGAGCCGCCCACGTGCCTGGCGAAACGGCCCTGCCATGGAAGCTGCGATCTGGGCAGAAAACGTGCCCTTCTCCGAGACACGTGACTACGTTAAAAAAGTGCTGGCCAACACCACGCTGTACGCCGCCATTTTGAGTGGGCAACCCCAGTCGCTGAAGGCCAAGTTAGGCCATGTGGGGCCCCGCGAAGGCGCTTTGACTGAGGTGAACCGCGACCTGCCTTGATATCAGGCCGCAGCCAACCCGTCTGCTGCCTCGTTCAAGGCACCCATGGCCTGGTCTACGATTTGCGCTTTCCACACATCAGTGTCTGTAAAGAAAGCCTCAAAAACCTGTTGGCGTATGGCTTGAGCCAACTCAGGCGGCGCCTCGGGGTGCTGAAGGAGCCAGTTGTCGGCGCGGATCGCACTCAAGCTGTCGAGTACCGGCACGGTGCCATATTCCATGGCGATACCGGTGTACTCTGCCTGCGGGCATTCATCGTAGGCGGCATGAAACAACATGCCGGTCAGTACCGCCGAGGTGGATGAGCCTTCGTAAATCGAGGTCACAGGGTGCCCTGTTTGCCCCCACCACTGGCGGGCGCGTGCGAGTGCCTTGGCATCGTCCTTGTCTGCAAAAATTCGTTCACCCACACCACTGGGACCCAGGCCCGTATGCACATCAATCCAGGCCAGGTGGCGCACACTGGCGCAATGTGTTTTCAATATCTTGCGCACCGTGAGGTTGCTCCAGGTCGGCGCTGTGCCGCCAAAGAACATGCCATCTGCAAATTCATGCTGCCCACGACTCACGGCGGACTGGAAAACCATCATCCCTTTTTGGGCCATATAGGCTTCAATCGCTGCCTGGTTTTGCGCGTCCGGCGGCCAGTTGCCAGGCAGCAGCAAGCTGTGCAGATCGCGGTAGTCGGCATTCACCGGCAAAGGCTGGGTGAAATCCTGAAAATTACGGTTCAAGTCGACGTTCTCGTGCGTGGTGCGCCGCTTGAACGAGAAACCAAACGGATTCAGCGCATGGATGTACATCACCGTCACGCCAGCGGCACGTGCCTTGGCACGCCACTTGGCGTCACTCAATGCAGCCACTTGTACGCCGCTGCCGCAATAACCTTCAACGCCGTGGCAACCACTGGAGAGCACCAGCATCTTGGCGTTGTCCAAGGGGCCATCAATCACCACGTCCATCGCCAGCTCTTCGCCTTCAATGCCCGTCTCAGGGTGTACGTGAGAGGCCACATGCAAGCCGGCCGCCATGGCGGCGCCCACAAATTTGCGTCGCGCTGCCTTGTAGTTGGTGACAAATCCATCTGCCGCTGTGCTCATTTCGCCTCCTGTGCAAGCCATGCCTCCGTCAGGCGAACCCAGTAGGTCGCACCAAGGGGAATCAAGTCGTCGTTAAAGTCGTAGCTGGGGTTGTGCAAGGTGCAAGGCCCTCCGCCATGTCCCATGGCACGGTGGTCCCCATCTCCGTTGCTGATGAAGCAATACGCCCCTGGCTTGGCCTGCAGCATGTACGAAAAATCTTCAGCACCCATGGTGGGCTCTTGCTTCATCACATTGTCAACACCCACGATGTCAGCCATCACCTTGGCGCAGAAGTCGGCCTCGGCCTGGCTGTTGATGGTGGGGGGGTAATTGCGGGTGAATTCAAACTTGCATTGCGCCTCGTGCGCCGCGCACACATGCTGTGCAACCTGCCGCATGCGTTTTTCGATGAGGTCGAGCACCTCCACCGTGAAGGTGCGTACCGTGCCTTGCAATTCGCAACTGTCGGGCACCACGTTGGTGGCTTCACCGGCGTGGATCATGGTGACAGAGATCACGCCCGCATCCAGCGGTTTTTTGTTGCGGCTGATGATGGTCTGAAACGCCTGCACCATCTGACACGCCACGGGCACCGGGTCTATGCTTTCGTGTGGCATGGCGGCGTGGCTGCCTTTGCCGGTGATGGTGATCTTGAACTCGTTGCTGGACGCCATCACGGGACCAGCGCTGACCGCAAACTTGCCAATTTGCGGGCCAGGCCAGTTGTGCATGCCAAAGACCGCATCCATCGGAAACTTTTCAAACAGGCCATCCTGAATCATCTCGCGCGCACCGCCACCGCCTTCTTCGGCAGGCTGAAAGATCAGATAGACAGTGCCGTCAAAGTTGCGGTTTTTGGCAAAGTGCTGGGCCGCTGCCAACAGCATGGCGGTGTGGCCGTCGTGTCCGCAAGCATGCATCTTGCCAGCGTGCGTGCTGGCGTGGTCAAACGTGTTGAATTCCTGCATGGGCAGCGCATCCATGTCGGCACGAAGTCCGATGGCGCGTTTGCTGGTGCCATTTTTGACAATGCCCACCACACCGGTGGTACCCATGCCCCGGTGAATGGGAATACCCCATTCGGTCAACCTAGCGGCCACCACATCGGCAGTACGCTGCTCTTCAAAACACAACTCCGGGTGAGCGTGGATATCACGCCGGATTTTGGCAATGCCTGCGGCCTGGGTAACGATGGAATCAATGGTTTTCATGGAATTTCCTCAAGGAGCACAGCCCACAAGCCGCGCACAAGGCATGCATCTTATGCCAGACAATGTACCCATGCATCCCGTAAAACCCCTTTCCAGTCGCTCGCTTGACCTTGCCAAGACGTTTGTCCGCATGAACACGGTCAGCGCCAACAGCAACCTGGCCTTGATCCATTTCATCCGCGATGAACTGCTGGCCCTGGGCGTCAAGAGCCGCTTGAGCTACAACAGCGACAAGACCAAGGCCAATTTGTTTGCGACGCTGGGGGAGGGCAAACCGGCTGGCATCATCCTGTCCGGCCACACCGATACCGTACCCTGGGACGGGCAGGACTGGTCGGAAGACCCCTTGAGTGGTGTGGTCAAAGACGGGTGTTTGTATGGCCGTGGCAGCGCGGACATGAAGAGCTTCATCGCCCTGGCCCTGGCGCACGCCCCGGCTTTTCTGGCCAGCCCAGCGCCGTTTGCGATTCACTTTGCGTTCAGTTATGACGAAGAGGTGGGTTGCTTTGGCGTGCGCGAATTGATTGCCGACATGCGCGACGCGGGCGTCAAGCCGCTGGCCTGCATCATTGGTGAGCCTACCAGCATGGTGCCCGCAATTGCGCACAAGGGCGGTGTACCGCTACTGCTGCTGCGTGCGAGGCAAGGAGGCGCATTCGTCGCTGACACCCAAGTCCGTCAACGCCATTGAGATGGCGGCCCGGCTGGTGGGCAAGGTGCGCGACATGGCAGAAGCGTTTGAGCGTGATGAGCCGCGCTACGAAGGTTTTGATGTGCCTTTCTCTACCGCCAGCGTCGGCCAGTTTCACGGCGGCATTGCCGACAACGTGGTGCCTCGCGACGCCGAGTTCCGCTATGAGTTCCGCGATTTGCCCACTGCAGATGCGGTTTCGATGCAAAAAGAGGTATTACGGCACGCCCAGTCTTTGGAAGTAGCTATGAAGAAGATAGCGCCAGAGGCGGGTTTCAGTTTTGAGACGATTTGTGAGATCCCGAACTTTCTGGGGGATGAGGGCGACCCGATCACCCGGTTGGCCAAATCCCTGTCCGGGCAGGACCGCGTAACCCAAGTAGCGTTTGGCACGGAAGCAGGGATCTTCAAGCAGTCTGGGATTCCCACCGTGGTCTGTGGGCCAGGCAGTATTGAGCAGGCGCATCAGCCGGATGAGTTTGTGAGTTTGGAACAACTGGCGCAGTGCGAGGCGTTTATGGTGGGGCTGGCTTCTCAGACTGCGTTTAGGTGAGTATTTGTTTGCTTGGTGCTGTGGGGGATCAGGCTGACGGGGTACTCTGCGCAGTACGTGTCACCCGCGCCTCACGGCGCTCCTTCTTAACCTCCCTGCGCAGAACACCCCATCAACCTGATCTGGTTAGTGCATCGGGGAATGGCAAGAACCCTCCTTTAAGCTGCAACTGATTCAACAGCATGAAAGTCACAGTCCAAAATGGTGCGAAACATGGCCTCACACGAGCAGACGTTGAGTCCATCAACTCATTGCTTCCCTCATCGTGGTCAAAGCTCATAAAGCAGATCGCGCTTTATCAGGGCGTGACAGGTGAAATCCAGGTCAACTACTATCCCCAAAAGGGACTTATCGGTCTCTATTGGCCAAGACCGGCGGAAATGAAGTCAAAAGAGGATGGACTAAGAGAACTGCTTATCGGAATATCTGTTGTCGCTGCGGTTGGACAATTGCCACCCAAACTTTCCAAATCAACGCGGCCGTTCCATCAAGATGCAATAGAAGATCTCTTAATGAGATGCATGTCGAAGTTGTCCAGAACCTCACCTCAGCGCCCGATGCCCCACCAAAGCCAGCAGCCATCTGGGCAAAAAACTTCAAAACTCAAAGACCGCCCGAGCCGCCTGCCACACCACCACTCCCAATGCAACCGTAGACATCACAAACAGCGCCAGCCGGGTCGGGATGTGGTTCACCAGCGCCTGCAGCAAGCTGTGCATCACCCGCAACGCCACATACGTCCAGGCCGCCGCAACGGCTGTGCCGTTTGTCGGGCAGGCCAGAGCCACCACGATGGCTGCGGCATAGAACAGTGTGGGGGCTTCCATCAAATGGTTGTAGTTGTCGGCCACCCAGCGCACTGAAGGCGGCAAGGTCGATGTCAGCTCTTTTGGCGGCACTTTTGGGTCCAGCACCACTTTGGCTTTGACCATGGCGGGGATGCGGGTCAAGAGCATCCACAACCACATCACCAGCGTCCAGGCCACCAGGGCAAGAACGGGTTGCAGGGCTGCTAACTGGGCTTGGTTTTGCATGATGTCTCCGTCGCGTGAAAGGGGTGAGCGGATGATGCCAGAGCCACCGGCTTCAACACAAAAGACCATTAAAGTACGGGAATGACTCAGACACTCACTGTGCGCGGCGCCTGCCCGCATGACTGCCCCGACACCTGTGCCCTGTTGACCACGGTGGAGGATGGCCGTGCCGTCAAGGTGCACGGCAACCCTGCACACCCGCATACCGACGGCGTGCTTTGCGCCAAAGTGTCGCGCTACACCGAGCGCACTTACCACCCCGATCGCCTGCTGCACCCAATGAAGCGCGTCGGCCCCAAAGGGTCTGGCCAATTCGCGCGCATCAGCTGGGACGAGGCGCTGGATACAGTCGCCAGCCGCCTGAGCGCCATTTCGGCATGCGACCCGCAGGCCATCCAGCCTTACTCGTATGCGGGCACCATGGGCCTGGTGCAGGGTGAATCCATGGACCGGCGATTCTTCCACCAGCTGGGCGCGTCGCTGCTGGACCGCACGATTTGCGCCAGCGCGGGCGGCGAGGCGCTGACGCAAACCATTGGCGGCAAGCTAGGGATGCGGGTGGAGTTTTTTGCCGAGGCCAAGCTGATTTTGATCTGGGGCAGCAACTCAATTGGCAGCAACCTGCACTTCTGGCGCTACGCCATGGCAGCTAAACGGGCGGGCGCACGCCTGGTGTGCATCGACCCGCGCAAGAGCGAGACGGCCGACAAGTGCCACGAGCACATCGCTTTGATGCCGGGCACCGATGCAGCGCTGGCACTGGCGCTGATGCATGAGCTGATCGTCAACCGATGGCTGGACCAGGACTACATTGACAGCCATACCATCGGCTTCGGCAATCTGTGTGAGCGTGCGTTGCTATGGAATCCAGAGCGTGCTGCGGCAGTTTGCGGCATCAACGCTGACCAGATTCGCCGCCTGGCGCATGACTATGGCACCACCCAACCCGCCGCCATCCGTCTGAACTACGGCATGCAACGCGTGCATGGTGGCGGAAACGCGGCCCGTGCCATCGCCTGTTTGCCTGCGCTGACAGGCGCCTGGCGGTACCGCGCCGGAGGCTTGTTGCTCAGCACCTCGGCCACGGTACCAGCGCAGCGCAGCGCACTACAAAGGCCTGATCTGCTGGGCCCGCGCCGCCCGCGCACCATCAACATGAGCACCATCGGCCAGGACTTATTGCAGCCAAGCTCGCCCAGCTTTGGCCCGCAAATTGATGCGCTGGTGGTTTACAACAGCAACCCCGTGGCCGTGGCGCCGCAGTCGGCCCAGGTGGTGCAGGGCTTTGCGCGGGAGGACCTCTTTACCGTGGTGCTGGAACACTTCCAGACCGACACCGCCGACTACGCCGACATCCTGCTGCCGGCCACCACGCAGCTGGAGCATTGGGACATTCACCTGAGCTACGGCCACACAGATGTGCTGCTCAACCGCCCGGCCATCGAGCCGCTGGGCGAGGCGCGCAGCAATGCGCAGATCTTCCGCGACTTGGGTGCGCGCATGGGGTTCCGCGACCCGTGCTTTGCCGACGACGACGAGGCGCTGTGCCGTCAGGCCTTTGCACCCGCCAGCGGCGTGGACTTTGACGCTTTGCTGCGCGATGGCTTTGCGCACCCTGCCGTGCCTGAGGCGCCTTTTGCCCAGGGCGGCTTTGCCACGCCGTCAGGCAGGTGCGAATTTTTCAGCCAGCGCCTGGCCGACCAGGGCCTGGACGGATTGCCCGACCATGTGCCCAACCATGAGGGGGCAGGCAGCAGCAGCAGCTACCCCCTGGCCATGATCTCACCGCCTGCACGCAACTTTCTCAATTCCAGCTTTGTCAACGTCACCAGCCTGCGCAACATTGAAGGCGAACCGCTCTTGGAAATTCCCCCCACCGACGCGGCGGTGCGTGGCGTGACCAGCGGCCAAGTGGTGCGGGTGTTCAATGACCGGGGCAGCTACCACTGCAAGGCCGAGGTGTCTGAACGCGCCCGCCCCGGCGTGGTCAATGGCCTGGGCATCTGGTGGCGCAAGATGGGGCTGAACGGCACCAATGTGAACGAACTCACCAGCCAGGCGCTGACCGACATGGGCCGTGGCCCGACGTTTTATGACTGCCTTGTAGAAGTGCAGGTGGAGAATCCCGCTTGCGCCGCCTGAATCTGATTGCATTGCTGCTGGCCAGCCTTGCGTTGAGCGGCTGCAGCACCGTCGGCTACTACTGGCAGTCGGTCAATGGCCACCTACAGCTCATGCGTGCGGCCAAGCCGGTGCCGGACTGGCTGGCCAACGAAGCCACGCCGCCCAAGCTGAAAGAACGCCTTACCCTGAGCCAGCGCCTGCGCGACTTTGCCGCAGCGGAGTTAAAGCTGCCCGACAACGCCAGCTACCGCCGCTATGCCGACCTGCAGCGCCGCGCCGTAGTGTGGAACGTGGTGGCCGCGCCGCCCTATTCGCTCACGCTCAAGACCTGGTGCTTTCCGGTGATGGGTTGCGTGGGTTACCGCGGCTACTTTGACGAGGCAGCGGCCAAGGCAGAAGCTGACAGTCTGGCCACGGCCGAAGGCTTGGAAGTCAGCGTGTACGGCGTGCCCGCCTACTCGACGCTAGGCTGGATGAACTGGGCCGGGGGTGACCCGCTGCTCAACACCTTCATCCATTACCCCGAGGGGGAGCTTGCGCGCATGATCTTTCATGAACTGGCGCATCAGGTGGTGTACGTGGCAGATGACACCATGTTCAATGAATCCTTTGCCTCGGCGGTCGAGAAAATAGGTGCTGAACAGTGGCTGAGAACCCAGGCCAGCCCCGCAGCGCGCGCTGAGTACGAAGCCTTTGACGCGCGGCGCAGGGCTTTCAAAGCGCTGACACAGACCACACGCCAGCGTCTGAATGCTATTTACGAACAAAAAGAGGGTTTACGGCATGATGGAAAAGGCAAGTTAGCTATCAAATCAGAAGCAATGAAGCAATTCAGAGCAGACTATGAAACCATGAAGCGCCAGTACGGTGGAGATCCTGACCGCTGGGCAGGTTTCGATGCCTGGGTGGCCAAGGCCAACAACGCGAGCTTTGGCGCGCAAGCGGCCTATGACGAGTTGGTGCCTGGGTTTGAAGCCCTGTTTGCGCGCAGCAACAGGCAATGGGACAGGTTTTATGACGCTGTGAAGACCCTAGCCAGCCTGTCCGTAGCAGAGCGGCGACGTCAGTTAGCCACCCCCTAATTTGAGGGGGATTCCTGGTGTTCAGCGAAGGTCTTTTTCAGTTCCTATACTGGTTCATGACCATGCCAGACGCAGCTTGACCCATGCAGCCTGAACCCCGAGCCATCGTCCTAGCGGCCATGATTGCGTCGCTGGCCCTGGCTGCCGTGCTCTGGAACATTGCCGGGGGGGGTCACCACGCGCGCTCTGCACGCCACTGGGCCACGGGTTCAGCCTTGCTGTCTGTGGGTGCCATGACCAACATCATGCAAAACGAAATTCACTTCGTTTTTGCCATCATCCTGGCGATACCCGCGATGGTGGCGGGCTTCAGTTTTCTGATTCTCGGCGTTCGCAGGGCCAGGGGACAACCCACCTCAGCAGTGTGGCTTTTCTTGCCCGTTGCGCTGATGTTTGACGCAGTTGTCTATTGGGGCATGGTGTTGCCCAGTTTCACCGCCCGCGTCATCGTGCATTCCATCTTGACCTCCATCCTGGCTGGCGCACTTGTCTGGAACCTGTGGCCCTGGCGCGCAGGACAATTCCAGGCGGCTGCCTGGTTTGTGATGGTGCCCGCCGCATTGATGACCGTGATGTTCGCCGTGCGGGCGGTCTCTTCCATCCTCAATGGGGCCGAACCCATTGCCCTGGTGGGTCCGATGACTGTCTTCATTTACCTGACGGGTAGCATCCTCTTTTTGGCTGTACAGACGGGCTTTGTGCTGCTGCACCAGCTACTTATGCTGGGAGACGTCCACTTTGCAGCCCACCGCGACGCTCTGACCGGTTTATTGAACCGCCGGGGCTTGATCCAGTTGGTGCCACCGTCCATGACGGGCTACGCCATGCTGGCCATTGACCTTGACCACTTCAAGCGCATCAACGACGATCACGGGCATGAAGCCGGTGACAAGGTCCTGGCACTGACCGGGCACCTTTTGAATAAAGCCCTGCGCGAAGGCGACCTGGCTTCACGCATGGGTGGCGAGGAGTTTTGCATCCTCCTGAAAGGCGCCAGTCCGCAGGTCGCCATGGGCGTGGCCGAGCGGATTCGTACCGAGTTGACCAGCCACTCCATGGGTATGCAAGGCGGCCCTGTGACCGTCAGCACAGGCATTGCTCTGGCCGTGCCAGAAGAGTCCTTTGACATGCTGATGCGTCGCGCAGACGCCTGCCTGTACCGGGCCAAGGTCAAAGGCAGAAACCGCACCGAGATCGCCACGGACGTCACCCCGCTGGACTTCGAGTCATCGGGCGTGGTGTTTTCATGATCTGGCGTTACCTGGATCCCCGCAGCATGGCCGTGACGCTGGCCTTGACGGCCATGCTGCTGGCGGCGGCCATCCAGTTAACGTCACGCGCCATCGGATCACGCAATCTGGGTCTCAGCTTTTCGAGTCGCGGCCTGGCAATGGCAGCCCTGGGCTTCATGTTTGTCATGCATCGCGGCGCAGGCCCCGTCTGGTTGGGCCCCACAGTTGGCAATGGGTGCATCCTGATCGGCACCGGCTTGATGCTGGCCGGTACGCAGCAGCGACTGGGTCGCCCCATCCCATGGCGCTTGCTGCTAGCCATCTGGGTCGTCGGCATCGGTGTCGGCATCTGGTTTGGCGCCATCGAGCCTCACCTGCACATCCGGGTGTTTCTTCTTTCGTTCCTGCTCTTTCTGGAGGCGGTCTGGCTCACCAGGCTTGCATGGACCGAAAAGCGGGCGCCCTACCGAACAGGCATGCGGCTGATGTCCGCATTTGGGGTGGTCTTTGCCGCTTTGATGGGAACGCGGATGCTCTCTGCTGCCTTGGACCTGAACGTCGAAACCGGGCAACCCACCTTGCTGAGTGCCATTACCGTGCTGGTAGGAGGCATGAGCTTGATTACCGCCAACCTGGGGTTGATTTACATCAGCACAGGCGACCTGAAGAAAAGGCTGGAACACAGTGCCACGCACGACAGCCTGACGGGGTTGCTGAACCGTCAAGGCTTGCGTCAGTGGTTGAATACCCTGCCACCCAACAGCATGATCGCCTTGGCCATGGTTGACCTGGATCATCTCAAACTGATCAATGACCGTTTGGGCCATGCGGTTGGCGACCGCACCATCCAACGCCTGGCTGATCTTCTTGAGTCAGTATGCACCGACACGTGCAAAGCCGTCCGCATGGGTGGTGAAGAGTTTGTGCTGCTCGATGCCGATCCACGGGCTGTACAGGTAACAGAAGGGGCAGAACGGGTGGCATCAGCCCAGTTTGTGGCGTGTATTGAGGCCTTGCGCCAGGCTTTGATGCGGCAGGAAGAAGCTCCACAAACCAGCCTGAGTGCCGGGCTGTCGGCTGGCACAGTTCTGGGCTTTGAGGCAAACCTTCGGGTGGCCGATGCCCGGCTTTACGAAGCAAAGCGCAGGGGACGCAACATCGTGGTCGTCAGCTGACATGTGTACCAGGGCACCAGAACACAACGAATTTCAATACCGGCCCGATTTATGATGCAGTTCACCCATCGGCAAAGGCATATAGTGCCTTGAATGCCGTCCCCACACCCTGCTGTTCAGGAGCTTTCATTCATGGCAGACATCAAGATAGAACGAACCCATGGCCTTGGCTTGGCGGCCGCACGCAAAATTGCCTTCAAGTGGGCAGAGCAGGTCGAAGAAGAGTTTGACATGGCCTGCACATACGAGGAGGGCAAAACGGCAGACTTGGTGACATTTACCCGCTCCGGTGTCGACGGCACACTGAAAGTGACCAAAGAGCATTTTGCGCTGGATGCCAAGCTTGGTTTTTTACTGGGCGCTTTCAAAGGAAAAATCGAGAGCGAGATAGTCAAAAACTTGGACAAATTGCTTGAGAAAAAACCGGCAACCAAAAAACCTGCCACCAGGAAATAGCCGCCCAGGCGGGGCTTGCACCTACAGCAGAATCATCATTGTGTCCATGGCTGTTGCAATGAAAATCACCAGCAGCGACTGATCAATGCTTGAACACCCACCTGAATCTTGGGTATCAAAGGTGAAGGCTGTTTAACTGCTTGGCCACCACGTCATGGTTCAACCAATACACAGGCGCTTCTGTATTGGCAGCGCCATGGAACATCAGCGGCCCTGCGGCCTCCAGCACCAGGCTGCTGAGGTGGTCGGTGATCAATGCCTTGTTGTCCTTGTGGATCTGGGTAATGCCTTCTGAGGTACCAATCATGGTTTCAGCCAGCGCCTCGCTGTTGTCCATGGGCCAAGCGGCAAAGTTACGGAAGCCCTGCATGGTCTCGCTGGCGTTGTAACTGCTGATGGTGGCCAGCAGGCTGTCGACCGAATGACCGTCTTGCAACAGCGCCTGGCAGGTTTGCCACTGGGCATCGGCCCAGGCTGCGCCGTCTTCCTCTTTCAAAGCCTGCAGCAACGGAAACAGGGACAACTCCACACCCACAAAAATGTCTGAAGAATTGGTTCGGATTTCCGGGCAATTGAACACAGTGGCCTTGACGCCGTGCTTCCAGGCTTCCTGCGCAATACGCTCCAGACGCATCTTGGCGTGACCCTGTGTGTAGTTGGTGTAGGTCTGCCAGATGTATTCGCCATCAATCAGGATCTCGGTGCCGTGGTAGCCATAGGCCGTATAGCGCACCTGCTTGCCAGCGGCCTGGACACGGTTGCGGATGGCCGCGCTGCCGTCAATCAGGTACTGAAAGGTATTGGCCGTCACCTCGTCAAAATTCATGAGAGCCAGTTTTCCCAAATCGCTGTCCGTCAGGCAGCGCGAAGACATGAAGCGTGCGCCGCGCCCTTTGTATATGCGGTTGGCAACCGCCAGGAACACCTTGGCTTTGGGGATACCTCCGGCCATGGTGTGGGCGAAAAAGACGTTGGTGGTGGCCGGGATCATGTTGTCCAGTTGCGCCATCACTTGGGCAACGGAATCTTTGAAACGCTGGACACCGACCGTGCGGCAGGCTTCGATGTGGGCCATGTCCAATTTGTCGGTCTGCCAGCTTTGCAGCGTCATTCCAGACAGCATGTCGGTCGGAGTGGGCGTGCCTGCAGGCGCGTCTTGGTCAAAACCTGCCATCAATGGCACGTTGATGATCTTCCCACCCAACTGGGCTTCTGCCGCCGTCAGTTCCTCAGCGGTCAGCGCGCGCAACTGGTTGTCAGCATCACGACGCCCGACGGTGATGCCCAGGATGGTCATGCCGGCCTTGCGGGCTTCGTTGATCAGGCCATTGGCATAGCCTCGACCAAACAGTTCGCCAAACAGGACGAATACGTCCCCCTTTTGGTACAGGCTGGAGTGAGGCACATCGCGCAGGGCGCTGGGAGTTTTAGTTGTCGTGGGCATGGCGAGTTCTTCCTCAGTATGTGGGCCGCGCACGCTAGCGGGCGATGGTGTGATGTTACCAAGACCGTCCGGTGGCCCTGGCTATGAAACAATCCCGGCCATGAGCAGCTTCGATACGCATCAACTTGGCAGGGTGGATTACGCCACCACCTTTGCCGCCATGCAGGAATTTACCGCTTCCCGTACGCCAGATATGCTTGATAAGCTATGGATTTGTGAGCATTCACCTGTTTTCACCCAAGGTTTGGCGGGCAAGGCAGAGCATGTGCTTGTGCCGGGAAATATCCCGGTGGTGCAAAGCAATCGGGGCGGCCAAGTTACTTACCACGGCCCGGGGCAGGTGGTGGCGTACCCACTGATCGACTTGCAACGCGCGGGGTATTACGTCAAGGAATATGTTTACCGTATCGAAGAAGCCCTGATACGTACCCTGATCCACTTTGGCGTGACGGGCTTGCGCGTGCTTGGCGCACCGGGCATTTATGTGCGACTGAACGATCCTTTCAGCCATGCACGCCTGCCCGCGGGCTTTGATTCGGCGCAGCTGTCCCTCCCTGGTCACGGTCTGGCCAAGATCGCCGCCTTGGGCATCAAGGTGAGCCGCCACTGCGCCTACCACGGTCTGGCGCTGAACGTGGCGATGGACCTGGAACCGTATGAGCGCATCAACCCCTGCGGCTACACGGGGCTGCGCACGGTGGACCTTTCTACAATCGGGATATCGGTCAGTTGGCAAGATGCGGCTGATGTGCTGAGCGCAAAGCTCCAAACTCACCTGACTCCCTGATCATGGCAACCAACGAAACAGTACGCGAAGCCCAGTCGGCTGAAAACTACAACCCCAGCGCCAAGCAAAAGGCCGCTGCCAAGCTGAGCCGCATCCCGGTCAAGGTGGAGCAGGCCCCCGCACTCAAGAAACCCGAGTGGATTCGCGTCAAGGCAGGGTCTCCCACCACGCATTTTTACGAGATCAAGAAGATCCTGCGGGACAGCAAGCTCAACACGGTGTGTGAAGAAGCCTCCTGCCCCAACATCGGAGAATGTTTTGGCAAAGGCACGGCTACCTTCATGATCATGGGGGACAAATGCACCCGCCGCTGCCCGTTTTGCGATGTTGGCCATGGCCGCCCCGACCCACTGGATGCCGACGAACCACTGAACTTGGCCAAAGCGATTGCCAAGATGAAGCTCAAGTACGTGGTGATCACCAGCGTGGACCGCGATGACCTGCGCGACGGTGGCAGTGGCCATTTTGTGGCCTGTATTGAGCGCACACGTGAATTGTCACCAACGACGCAGATCGAGATTCTGGTGCCCGACTTCCGTGGTCGGGATGATCGGGCGCTGGAAATTTTGATTGCCGCTCCACCGGACGTGATGAACCACA
Organism: Candidatus Defluviibacillus avedoerensis; assembly: GCA_016703665.1. Classification (GTDB taxonomy): domain Bacteria; phylum Pseudomonadota; class Gammaproteobacteria; order Burkholderiales; family Burkholderiaceae_C; genus Defluviibacillus; species Defluviibacillus avedoerensis. The sequence goes on along the minus strand of JADJBS010000020.1, from coordinate 1,330,612 downwards.
ACCTGGAAACCATCCCCCGCCTGTACAAAGAGGCCCGCCCCGGCAGTGACTACCAGTTCTCACTGAACCTGCTGAAGAAATTCAAGGCGCTCAAACCCGGTGTGCCCACCAAGAGCGGTTTGATGGTGGGTCTGGGCGAAACCGACGAAGAGATCCTGGCCGTGATGCGCGACATGCGTGAGCACAACATCGACATGCTGACGATTGGCCAATACCTTGCCCCCACCACCAGTCACCTGCCGGTGCGTCGCTACGTACATCCAGACACCTTCAAGATGTTCGAGGCCGAGGCATACAAAATGGGTTTCAGTCATGCCGCCGTGGGCGCCATGGTGCGAAGCAGCTACCACGCGGACCAACAGGCGCACTCCGCAGGTTTGTCAATTTAACCCCATCAGTCAGAGCGATCAAGCTGCCACATTTGAAAAGTAAATGCGATTTTCGCTCCAGCGATGATGGCTGCGACGGCGACAAAACTTGACAAACTGAGTGTGGATATCCCACTCAGGCCTTGACCTACCGTACAACCGAGTGCCGTGACACCGCCAACACCCATCAGCATCGCCCCTATGATGTGATTGGCTGTGTCTGTCGTGTCCCGGAATCCCTCCCAGCGGAACTCTTTGCGGATCAACGCCATCAGCGTGGATCCAGAGATGACGCCGCCGACTGATACAACGCTCCAGGAGAGCATTTTGTTTTTATCGCTGAAGAGCATCAGCCAGTCGAGCGCATACGCCATGGGGGCAGTGAATGTGAGCGCTTCAATCCGACTCGACCCAGTGGTGAGAAATGTCTCCTCGAGCGTTTCTGGATGTTCGGCCACATGACCCAAAACACCAGACCCTGCCCACATTGCCACCACCACGGCACCTACACCGAAACCTGCAAGAAGATTGTCTGAAGTCCAAAATTCGCGGTCTTTGAATACCCAGGTCAGCAATACCAGCGCTACAAGCAAGGCTGCCACTGTGAACGCAATCCTGACTGGTAAACCTGACGCGGAAGCAAGCAAATGCCCCAGAGACGCGCCAGCGGGAAAGTCTATAAACACGAGATCGACAGTGTTTGATCTGGCGACGGCGGTAATGCCTCGCAATGTTGCGTAGGCCGCGACGCCCATAATAAAAAAAACAATCACGGATTTCAAGTTGCCAGTACCAACCCTCACCAAGGTCTTGCTCCCACAACCCGAAGCCAACACCATGCCAAAGCCAAACATCAGACCCCCGACCAGTGCCGATAACCACTGAAATCGACTGCTTGCATAAAGTGTCTTGGATGGGTCTATCTGCTCGGCAAACACCAAAGCAGCAAACCCTAGAACGGCGACCGCAACAGCCAATGCCCATTGGCGAAGGCGTGAATAGTCACCCATGTTTACCGCATCACTCAGGGCCCCCATCGTGCAGAAGTGAGTGCGCTGCGCCAGGGCACCGAACACCATCGAGATCACAAATGAGGTCCAAAGAACTTGGGTCGCTAATGCTTGAACGTCGCTGACTTGCATGGGCTGGATTCTAGTTTGGGAACCGAGACGGCCAATTTGGGGGGAGCCCTGGGTTTGTTCCGTTTGCTGTTACCGTATCCGTAAGGCTAACGTCAGTCATCCCGATTTATCGGGTTTCTACGGTATTTCTTGTATCAGAACGCCAAGTACTATTCATATATAAGAAATTTCGAATAAAACGTATTGTTTGTCGCACAGTTCTGAGTCCGTCCGTTCAGGCTGCGCACCGATCCAAGTCATCCAATATCAAGGTGAAGAGACAATCAGTTCTCCTGCATCACAATTTGTCCGCAAATGCATGACAGCAGCCTGTCTTTATTTCAAAAGGAAAACCCTATGAATATTCGTGTCCGATTGTTGACCATTGTGGCTTTGTCCTTTGCTGGCCCATGGGCGGTCGCCCAAAACCCGGACGCCTTGCAAGTCCGCAGTTTGGCGGCTAGCTGCTCCAATTGCCACGGAACCAACGGCAATGCTGAGCCTGGGATGGAGGCGTTGGCAGGAGCAAACAAAGACGATTTAATCAAGAAGATGTTGGACTTCAAGACTGGTCGTAAGCCAGCAACAATCATGCATCAATTGTCCAAGGGTTATACAGATGCGCAGGTTGCCGACATTGCTGGCTACTTCGCAGCCCAGAAGAAGCAATAAGGAAAGAAGAATCATCATGTTTAATCGTCGACGTTTTATTCAGGCAACTTCTGTCTCTTCGGCTGCGGGCGTACTCGGGCTGACTGGTTGTGCATCCGTTCCAGGCATGGCTGGACCGCGAGTGGTGATCATCGGCGGGGGGTTCGGTGGCGCTACTGCAGCGAAGTATGTGCGGATGTGGTCTGATCAGAAGGTTCAGGTAACTTTGGTAGAACAGAACTCTTCATTTGTTTCCTGTCCGCTCTCGAACTTAGTCATCGGCGGCAGCAAGTCGTTGGCTGACATCACGACCCCTTACGACAATCTGGTCAAACGTCATGGCGTTAATCTCATCCGTGACACGGTAACCACGATTGACCCGGACAAACGTGTTGTACGTCTGGCAAACGGGAGTGACTTGGCATACGACCGTCTCATTGTCTCTCCAGGGGTGGATTTCATGTGGGAATCTCTCCCTGGCATGAGTACAGCTTATGCGCGTGACAATGTTGTTCACGCTTGGAAAGCTGGACAGCAGACCATCGTCCTTCGCAAGCAACTCGAGTCAATGCCCGATGGTGGCATATTTGCCATCTCTATTCCTCTCGCGCCCTATCGTTGCCCGCCTGGACCCTATGAGCGAGCTTGCCAGGTTGCCCAATACTTCTCTAAAGCAAAGCCAAAGAGCAAGGTGCTGATCTTGGATGCCAACGACGACGTGACCTCCAAAGGTCCTTTGTTTAAGAAGGCATGGGCTGAGCGTTACAAAGGCATTGTTGAATATCGTCCAAAGCACACGCTTGTCGATGTTGATGCGGCAACCAAGACCTTGAAATTTGAGTTCAACGACGACCTGAAGGCAAATGTTCTCAATGTGTTGCCGCCCATGCGTGCTGGTGATATCGCGGTGAAGACTGGATTGGCGACCGCAAACAAGCGCTGGTGTGAAGTCGACTTCCTGACATTCGAAGCCAAGGCTGCCAAAAACATTCATGTGTTGGGCGATTCGATCCAGATTGCGCCACTCATGCCCAAGTCTGCCCACATGGCAAATCAGCATGCCAAGACCTGCGCAGCAGCGGTGGTTGCGTTGCTTACGGGGCAAACTGTTAACCAAATGCCGATCTACAACAACGCTTGCTATAGTTTTGTGAGCGACGAAGATGTGGTTCATGTGGCTAGTGTTCATCGATACGATCCAGCTCAAAAAACCATGGTCACTGTCACGGGGTCTGGCGGTGTTTCGAGCGCCGCAAACGAACTTGAAGGACGCTATGCAATGGCCTGGGCACGTAACATTTGGGCCGACAGTCTGGCTTGAATATTGCCTTTGCCGTTGTTGTTTGCCACTTCGACGCACCAGAATACCGGGCGACTAAGCCGACATGCGGGCGTGCTTGGCTAGGAATACGAAGATAGACAATTCTGAAATGAATATGCTTAGCACCTATTTATTGAAAGCTATTGCTTTGGCGGGAATGGTCCTTGCCACCCCTGCGTGGTCGCAAGCGGACGAGGCTCGAGCCAAAAAAATCGTATCTGGTGTCTGCTTTATCTGTCATGGTGCAGAAGGGGAATCATCCAGCGAGGTTTTTCCTCGGCTCGCGGGCCAGAATGCCGAGTATGTTGCAAAGCAGCTCGAAAATTTTAAGAGCGGCAAGCGCAAGAGTACTGCGATGGCCGACATGGTCACAAAGCTGACTCCTGATGAAATGATAGCCCTTGGTCGCTTTTTTGAGAAGCAGACGCCATCAGTCGAACTCGCGAAGGATCAGGGACTTGCGGGCGTGGGGCGTTACATCTATCACAGTGGGAATAAGTTCAGCGGCGTGCCCGCTTGCGCCAGCTGTCACGGTACGGACGCCAAAGGAACCTCCGCCCTCCCGCGTTTGGCGGGGCAGCATGCGGCTTACACAGAGTCTCAGCTGAAACAATTCAATTTACGTGAGCGCACCAACGACAACGCAGTCATGCATGTCATCGTGAGTCGCATGACACCGCTTGAGGTCGCGGCAGTGGCAGAGTACCTCAGTGGCAAGTAGCACAACTGCCAATTGGTCGGGCCGCCGGCCTCCGTCTGGATTCAATTCGGATCACGGGTGGCCCGATTGCCTATCAATCAGTGCATCGGTAACGCCAGCGCCTAGCCACATGCCAATCAATGCGATCCATGCTGTGATTGCGAAGATACCGCCACCTGTGATTCCGGCTCCTACTGCGCATCCTCCCGCAAGGATGGAGCCAAACCCCATTAGAACAGCACCTGCAATGTATCGACGCATGCTGTAGCCGTCCTTGAACCCTTCAATCTGAAATTCGCGGGAAATCAATGCACCCATCAGCGAACCCAAGAACACGCCAGGAATAAGGCCATATTCAAAGCTCATTCGTGGCGCCGGGGACTGAAGTACCCGCATCAACCACTCTGCCGATGGTCCGCTGAAAGTCAAGCCTTGAATCTGAACGGGCCCAAAGGCATTGTTAGCAACCCATTGACTGAATCCCCAGGCAGCGGCCACCATCAGGCCACACCCACTGGAACCGATCCATGACCATCGGTCCAATCTGACCGCGCCGTGTCTTTGCTTGGTCAGCGTCAACGCAAGAGCCAGTGTAACGAGCCCGATGGCGAGACCTGTCCCATGACTCAGCCCAAATATCGCAAGGAGGTCGCGTGAGTTTTCGCCACTAACAATCAACCCTGTACTCAGCGCGGTTCGTACGGGTGCGAGTGCGCCAGACAGTGACGACTGTGCCGCTATTGCAAAAATCAATCCAGAAAGGAGAGCGCGCAGGTTTCCTGTGGCGGAAAGAACCAGCAGCCTGCTTGCGCAACCGCGCGCCAGCACCATCCCGGCACCGAATATGAGTCCACCCAATGCAGCACCGGAGAGACTCCCTCGATTGGCCATTTGGCGTGCGTTTGAATAATCCAGTACGCCAAGGACGGATTGCAGTTGGATGCCCACAATTGCCGTGCCAAATGCCAACAGCCACACGATCAACTTGAGACCAGGTTTCATGTGCCAAAACTCAATCGTTGCTGCCCTTAAGCAAAAGCGAGAGCGTTGTGCAAACAGACCAAACAAGGCGCCAATCATGCCACCCCCCATGGCGAGCACCTCACCTTCCCCTAGCGAATCAATCCAGTCGGCTGGTGACATTTCGTTTAAGTTTCATATTTTCGGAACAACTGATATTATTTAACTAAACTAAAGGACACGTTGATTTTGGTCAACCCAAATTGGATCTGATTCTTGAGAGCGAACCACCTTATAAGGCGTTGTGAATTTCGTTAACATTTAGCTCACGCCGAAGACTTTCTGACCTGGCTAGTTCGACATTTACCATTGATCAGCATGATGAATATCTTGGATCGCAATCGCCGTTTTTTCTTGTGCATGATTTGTTGTTCAATCGATTCAGCTGCATATGACACAGCGAGAACGCATGCGCTTATTGACCTTGCCCAGTCGAAAAGTTTGGCAGACGAGTTGGCGCAAGCATTGCGCAATCGAGAACCACTCATGGTCATGGTCAGCCTGCACGCCTGTCCCTTTTGTCACGAAGTACGCCAAAACTATTTACTCCCACTTAAGCAGGCTGGGTTTCCCATCGTTCAAGTTGACATGCGCAGCAGCAGCAGAGTGAGAGATTTCAGCGGATCAGAAACCACACACGCAACTTTAGTGAGAAGGTGGGAGGTTCGACTGGCGCCCACAGTACTGTTCTTTGGACCCAATGGAAGGGAAGTAGCTGAACGGCTAGAAGGTGCTTATGTTCCGGACTTCTACGGGGGCTACCTCGATCAACGCATCGCCACTGCGCGCGCTCAAGTGCGCGCAGCTGGCTTTTGACCTGCTGAATCTACCTCATCGGTTTTGGGGAAGTTCTTGTCAATTGAATGATTTAGGCGCTAGATTTTTTGTAGAGCCTGCTGTACATTGTTTGTTGTCTATGTCGTTGATTTACCGTCAATCCCTGCATTAACATCCCGTGCGAAAGTTACCTATTCTCAATATTTCCATGGGTTTTTCCTGCTCGATAGCCTTTTCTATGAACGCAATCTTGAACTCGCCAAAATGAGCCGCGACACCGTTTGCTATTTCATCGACAAGAAGATCGTCGGACCTTCTTGCCAGGAAGTTGCCAAGAAGTTGCCAAGAAATATGTTGGGCCAAAGGACGAGGTAGCAGTCCGAATCAAGCACATTGAGCTACGTAGCACAGAAGCATGGGACGCGAACCTTTGTTCATGGAGACGCAGGCAGCGCTCTGTCTGGCGTCCAATCAAAGATTTTGACTTCTTGGGGGCGAAACGGTGTCTAGCAATCGAACCTTAACTCTTGAAACCGGAAAGACTGCAATGCGGCTGAGTCAGATGTTCTTGATGGTTATGCTGATGTCTGGTCCTCCAACGGGATGGGCGCAACAAGCAGATATCTTCCGAGACGCTGATTTAAAGCTCGGCGAGGAAATGATTGAGACCCACAAATGTGTAGCCTGTCATCAACTTCGATTCGGAGGCGATGGCTCTTCCATCTATCGACCAAAAGGCCGAATCAACACGGCTCCTTTCCTTCGCGGAATGGTGGAGCAGTGCAACACGGAGCTAAATCTCGGAATGTTTCCAGAGGAGGTTGCCGCGATAGCTGCCGTTCTGAATAGGGATCACTACAAGTTTAAGTAATAGCGTCAGGGATGTCTAAAAAGACGTCCGGCTTTAAACCAAGGTTGCGTCTAGGTGTAATTCCGTATTCATGAAGAGGTGTTACGCTATATATTACTTTATGAGCATATAACGTAATTTTACGCCTAAGCAATCCGTCCTAGGCGAAACTTGCAGGTAATACTGCTCGAATCAATCCAAAGAGGACGACGAGTGAACGATCTATCAACTCCTGCGGGCCAAGTCAGAAAAGCGCCCGAGAATTTTCTGGATCAACAAGGAATCCTTACCATTTTTGCCCAAGCCCGCAGCGGTCGGCGCGATTTCATCCGTAGCGCCTTCGCCGCCGCTGCGGCCAGCGCTGCGGCGGCGAAGGCGATGGCGCAGGGCAACCCGGTGCCACGGGAAGGAGGCGACGAGAACATCCTGAACCTGCCGGAACATGCTAAGGGTCTGGGCCAGGGCGTTGCTACCGAAGGCTATGGCAAGCCGTCCCGGTACGAATCCAACGTGCAGCGCCGCCAGAGCCCGGGGCTGACGCAGACCACGCAGGCTTCCGTGTCGTTTGCACCGTTGCAGTCGCTGTTCGGTATCGTCACGCCCAGCGGCTTGCATTTCGAACGTCATCACCAAGGCTGGTGGGACATCGACCCCTCTAAGCACCGCTTTATGATTAACGGCATGGTCAAGGCACCCAAGGTGTTCTCCATGGATGAGATCATGCGACTGCCCTCGGTGTCGCGCTTCCACTTCATCGAGTGTGGCGCCAACACTGCCGTCGAATGGGGAAACGTGGCGGTGCCGACCGTGCAGTACACGCACGGCATGATTTCGTGCAGCGAGTTTACCGGCGTGCCGCTCATCACCCTGCTGGAAATTGCCGGTGCCGATCTGAAAAATGGCAAGTTCGTGCTGGCCGAAGGGGGAGATGGCTCGGCCATGACGCGAACCTTGCCCATGAGCCTCATCAAATCCGGCGAAGTGTTCGTGGCCTATGCTCAGAATGGAGAGATGTTGCGACCGGAAAACGGATATCCGCTGCGGCTGGTGGTGCCGGGTGTGCAGGGGGTGAGTTGGGTCAAGTACCTGCGCCGCATCGAAGTCGGGGACAAGCCCTACGCCGCCAAGGACGAGGCGGTGCACTATATCGATCTCATGCCGGACGGTCAGCATCGCCAGTACACCAATCTGCAGGAGATCAAGAGCGTGGTGACCACGCCTTCCGGTGGCCAGGTGCTGCTGGACAAGGGCTTCTACAACATCACCGGCTTGGCTTGGTCGGGTCGGGGCAAGGTGAAGAAGGTGGACATCTCGGTGGATGGCGGCCGCAATTGGCGCAGCGCGCGGCTGGAAACACCGGTGCTGTCCAAGGCGCTCACCCGCTTCAACCTGGACTGGGTGTGGGACGGCAAGCCCGCCATTCTCCAGAGCCGAGCCACCGACGAGACCGGGCACGTCCAGCCCACCTACAAGCAGTTGCGTGCTACGCGCGGCACCCGCTCGATCTATCACAACAATGCCATCCAGTCGTGGCTGGTGCAGGAAAACGGCGAGGTGAAGAATGTTCAACTTTCGTAACGGCACCATTGCTGCGGCTCTGCTGCTGGTCGGTGGCCTGGCAATCGCCCAGTCGCCGAAGTACCCGGGTGTCGGTCGGGATGCAACCCCAAAGGAAGTGGCGGCCTGGGACATCGACGTGCGCCCTGATTTCAAGGGCCTGCCCAAGGGATCCGGTTCGGTAGAAAAGGGCCAGGAGCTGTGGGAAGCCAAATGCGCGCATTGCCACGGCGTCTTTGGCGAATCCAACGAGGTGTTCAGTCCGCTTATAGGTGGTACCAGCGCCGAGGACATCAAGAAGGGGCGTGTTGCCAACCTGACGCGTGCGGATTTTCCGGGGCGCACCACCATCATGAAGGTGGCCACGCTCTCGACCATCTGGGACTATATCAACCGTGCCATGCCCTGGACCAGCCCTAAGTCGCTGGCGGTGGACGAGGTGTACGCCGTCACGGCGTACCTGCTGAGCTTGGCCAACGTGGTGCCAGACGACTTCAAGCTGTCGGACCAGAACATTGCCCAGGTGCAGCAGCGCATGCCAAACCGCAACGGCATGACCACGCAACATGCGTTGTGGCCGGGCAAGGAGTTCGGGGGCAAGTCACGACCCGATACCGCCAACGTCGCTTGCATGAAAGACTGCGCTACGGAGCCCACCGTTGCGTCGCTGCTGCCCGACTTTGCTCGCAACGCACACGGCAACCTGCAGGAACAAAACCGTCTGGTGGGCGCCCAGAAGGGCACCGACACCACGCGACCGGAAGGCAAGGGCAACATCGCTGCGGCCGCTGTACCTGCGACCCCGCCCGTTGCGGCCAACCCGGGCGCGAGTGAATCCAAGGCGGCACAGGCGCTTTTGAATAAACACGGCTGTGTCGCATGCCACGGGGTGGACAAGAAGATCGTCGGTCCAGGCTTCAATGAGGTTGCCAAACGCCATGCGGACAAGGCAGACTATCTGATTGGCAAGATTCGCGCCGGAGGATCTGGCGTTTGGGGCGCCGTACCCATGCCACCGCAGACTCTGTCCGAGGCTGATGCCCGGACCATAGCCCAATGGATCGCCAAGGGCGCTGCCCGATGAGCGCCCCGACAAGTTTCAAGCCGTATCAACCATCCACAAGGAGCATCCCGATGCAAACCCGTCGCAAGACTATCAAGCAAAGCGCCCTGGTGGCCGGCCTGCTGGCCGCCGCTGGCTTCCCCCAATACGCCCTGGCGGCGTTCAACAAGACAGCGTTTGACGCCAAGTCAGTGCAGGAAGCGGTCAAGGCCGCAGGTGGCACTACCCTGGCTGAAAGCAAGGATGTCACCATCACAGGGCCGGACATCGCCGAAAACGGTGCCGTGGTTCCCGTGGGAGTGGCTACCACGCTGGCTGGCGTGAAGCAGCTCCTGATCCTGGTCGAAAAGAATCCGTCGGCCCTGGTGGCGAGCTTCCAGGTCAGCGACAGTGTCGAAACCAACTTCGCCACCCGTGCCAAGATGGGCCAGTCTTCGGACGTGTACGCCGTGGCCATCATGGCTGACGGCAAGGCGCTCTATGCCAAAAAAGAAGTCAAGGTCACCCTGGGTGGCTGCGGCGGCTGAACGTCGCTGATCCGTACCGTCAACTTTCGAAACCCAATATCAGGAGTTCAACATGGCAGATCCGATGCGCATTCGCGCCCAAGCATCCGGGGACAAGACCACCGTTCGCGTCCTCATGAGCCACGAGATGGAAACCGGGCAGCGCAAAGACGCAGCCGGCAAACTGGTGCCCGCGTGGCACATCCAGGAAGTCACCGCCAGTCACAACGGCAAGGTGGTACTCAATGCCGAATGGGGCACGGCGGTTTCCAAGAATCCGTTCCTCCAGTTCGTCATCAAGGGCGCCGCCAAGGGCGACAAGGTGGCCATCACCTGGAAAGACAACAAAGGCGATACACGTACCGATGAAGCCACGGTGTCCTGAGCTTCCGCCTGACACGACCGGGCGCTGTGTCCGGTGCCTTTTCATGCATGCCAACAGCAACAACGAGTAGACCATGGAACATCCCATCCGCCAACTGCTGCCCGTCGCCCTGAGCCTGTCGCTGACGCTGCTCCCTGCTTCGGCGCAGAAATCCGCCGTGCAGAGCATCGAGGAATACCGCGCTATGCTCGCCGACGGCAATCCGTCCGAACTGTTCGAAGCCAAGGGGGAAGACCTCTGGAAAAAGAAGCGCGGACCACGCAATGCCTCGCTGGAAGCCTGCGACCTGGGCAAGGGCCCGGGCGTGGTCAAGGGCGTGTTTGCCGAACTGCCACGCTACTTTGCCGATACCGGCCGCATGCAGGATCTGGAGTCGCGTCTGCTCACCTGCATGGAGCGCTTGCAGGGTCTGAACGCCGCCGAGATTGCGGCCACACCTTTTGGCAAGGGAGAGCAGAACAACATGACGGCGCTGGCCACCTGGATCGCATCCGAGTCGCGCGACATGAAATTCAATCTGCCGCAGCAGCATGTGCAAGAAAAGACCTTTTACGATGTTGGCAAGCGCCTGTTCTTTCAGCGCGGCGGTCCGCATGATTTCTCCTGTGCCTCTTGCCATGGAGAAGACGCCAAACGTATCCGCCTGCAGGACCTTCCCAACCTGACCAAAAACCCTGGCGACGGCGTCGGGTTTGCGGCTTGGCCGGCCTACCGCGTGTCCAACGGCCAGATGTGGGGCATGCAGCAACGCCTGAACGACTGTTTCCGCCAGCAACGCTTTCCGTACCCTGGCTTCGGCAGCGACGTCACCATTGCCCTGGGCGTGTACCTCGGGGTCAACAGTCAGGGCTCGGCGTCCATCGCGCCGGCCATCAAACGCTGAGCGCGGAAGGACCCACCCATGACACAACGCATCACCCTGCTCATCTCAGCTTGCGTGCTGGGCGCGACGGCCGTACTGGCTGGCTGTGCCGTCAGCCCCGGAGCCAGCGATTTGGACCAACTTACGGCCCGCATTTTCCAGAAATCCTTCCGCGACGAAGGCATCGTCAAGGTGGCCGCCATGGCCCAGGACGACGCCACACGTGAATGCAGCGCCGCCGACGTGGCGGGCAAGCCGCTGGACGAAAAGCGTGCCAAGGAAATCGAGGCGGCCAATCTGAAGACTATTCAATGGCCAGCGGATGGTCGTTTCCTCGGGGACTGGCAAAAAGGAGAGGCCCTGGCGCAAAGCGGCAGAGGTCTGACTTTCACCGACACCGCGCAGACGCCGAATGGTGGCAACTGCTATAACTGCCACCAGCTCTCGCCCAAGGAAATCTCCTTTGGCACCATCGGCCCCAGCCTGTACAACTATGGCAAGATTCGTGGTGTCACCGATCTTGCAAGCCCGGCCGCCCGCCCGATCGTGGAATACACCTGGGGCAAGATCTGGAACGCCAAGGCCTACAACGCCTGTTCCCACATGCCACGTGCAGGACACAAGGGCATCCTGACTCCGGACGAAGTGCGCCACCTGGTGGCCCTGCTGCTTGACCCGAAGTCCGTCGTCAACCAGTGATCCATCAGGCGGACCCGGCATGAGCCGGGTCTTTTTTTGCATATATCAGTGAACAGCGAATCATGAACCTCAGCAAACGCGAATTCCTCCAGGTCCTAGGCGCCGGCACCGTAGCTGGCATGGGGCTCGGTCGCTACGCGCAAGCCGACGCCGCCACCGCAGCCGAAGGCCTGTACACCGTGCCGCGTTTCGGCACGGTGTCGTTTCTGCACATGACGGACTGCCACGCCCAGCTCAAGCCCATCCACTTCCGAGAGCCCAGCATCAACCTTGGCCTGGGCAGCATGAACGGTAACCTGCCACATCTGGTGGGCGAGTACCTGCTGAGGGTGGCCAAGGTGCCGGCCGGCTCAGCCGAAGCCCACGCATTGACGTACCTGAATTTCGAACAGGCGGCCAAGCGCTATGGCAAGGTGGGTGGATTTGCACACTTGGCCACGCTAGTCAAGCGCCTGAAAGCCAGCCGGCCTGGTGCGTTGCTGCTGGACGGGGGGGACACCTGGCAGGGTTCCGGCACCTGCTTGTGGACCAATGGTCAGGACATGGTCGACGCCTGCAAACTGCTGGGCGTGGATGTCATGACGGGCCACTGGGAGTTCACGCTGGGCATGGAGCGCGTGAAGGAGATAGTGGAGAAGGATTTCGCCGGCAAGGTGGATTTCGTGGCACAGAACATCAAAACAGCCGACTTTGGCGATCCGGTGTTCGCGCCCTACGTGATGCGCGAAATCAACGGCGTGCCCTGTGCCATCGTCGGCCAGGCGTTCCCGTACACCCCTATCGCTAATCCGCGCTACATGGTTGCCGACTGGGAGTTCGGTATCCAAGACCAGAACATGCAGAGGGTAGTGGACGAAGCGCGTGGCAAGGGCGCGCAGGTGGTGGTGGTGATCAGCCACAACGGCATGGACGTGGACCTGAAGATGGCCAGCCGCGTGCGCGGCATTGACGCCGTCATGGGTGGCCACACCCATGACGGCATGCCCGTGGCTACGCTGGTCAGCAACGCCGGGGGCAAGACCATCGTCACCAATGCCGGGTCCAATGGCAAGTTCCTCGGCGTACTGGACTTCGAAGTCAAGGACAAGAAGGTCAGCGACTTCCGCTACAAGCTGCTACCGGTGTTTGCCAACATGCTGCCGGCCGACCGGGATATGGACGCGCTGATCACCAAGGTGCGTGCACCCTACGAAGCCAAGCTGAACGAAGTGCTGGGCATCAGCGAAGGGCTGTTGTACCGCCGTGGCAATTTCAACGGCACGGGAGACCAGTTGCTGGTGGATGCCCTCATGGATGTGCAAGGCGCAGAGATTGCATTCTCGCCGGGCTTTCGCTGGGGCACCACGCTACTACCCGGCCAGGCGATTACGCGTGAATGGCTACTGGACATGACGGCCACCACCTACTCGTTCGCCACCGTCACCGAAATGACCGGAGAGACCATCAAGACGGTGCTCGAGGACGTGTGCGACAACCTTTTCAACCCGGACCCCTACTACCAGCAGGGTGGCGACATGGTGCGTGTGGGCGGCCTCAGTTATGCCTGTGATCCGACCGCCAAGATGGGTGCGCGCATCCAGGACATGCGCCTGAAAGGCCGACCGATCGAGGCCGGCAAGAGCTACAAGGTGGCGGGCTGGGCGCCGGTGGCGGAAGAAGCCCGCAACCAGGGTAACAAGCAGGTGTGGGAAGTGGTCGAGCAGTGGCTGAAGGCGCAGGGCGGCAAGGTGGCGCCGCGCCAATTGAACGCGCCGAAGATCACCGGCGGCCTGCCCAACCCAGGGTATGTGGCATGAAGCCCATGGCGTTGTCGCGCCGCCGTTTTCTCGGTGCCGGTGTCACGGCTGCCCTGCTCTGGCCGGAGGTGCAACTGCTGGCGCAGCAGGCGCAGGATTTTATCGAAGGCCCGCCAGTTGCGGAAATTCGCCCGGTGCAACTGTCGCAGCATGTCTGGCTCATCTTTGCGCCGGATGGCTTTCCGACTCCGGAGAACCGCGGCATGATGTCCAGCGTCATCTTCGTCACCACCTCGACCGGCGTCGTCATCCTCGACTCTGGCAGTTCGCTGCAGATCGGCGAGATGGCGATCCGCATGATCCGCAGCGTCACTGATAAGCCCGTGGTGGCCGTATTTAACAGCCACTTCCACGGCGACCACTGGCTCGGCAACGACGCCTTCATGCGTGCCTTCGGGCCTCAACTGCCGATCTACGCGCTGCCGCACACGAAGGACATGATCCAGGGCATCGAAGGCAGCACTTGGCGCACACTGATGGAACGTTGGACCAACCAGTCCACGGCCGGAACCCGCGTGGTACCGCCCAACACCGTGGCACGTCACGGGCAGACGCTGCAGTTCGGCGACGTCACACTGCGCCTGCATCACTATGGCCAGGCCCATACCGAGGCCGACCTGTGTGTCGAGGTGGTCCAGGACAAGGTCACGGCGGTGGGCGACATCGCGATGACCAACCGCATCGCCAACATCGATGAAGGCTCCTACCCCGGCACTTTCAAGTATTTCGGCGCCCTGGGCGCCGCAGCCGGCGAACAGCTCTGGGTGCCGGCACACGGTGAGCCGCGCAAGGATTTGCTTCAGACCTACGGCAGCTTTCTGCAAGGTATCTGGGACCCGTGTCTGGCTGCCGTGAAGGATGGCAAGCCCGAAGCTGAGGCTAAGGCTGCCGTGCTGGCCGATCCGCGTGTTGCCGCACGTGCGCGTACCATGCAGGGCTTCGACAGCAACATTGGCAAGTACACCAGTCTTGCTTATCTAGAAGCTGAAAAGGAAGCCTTTTAAATTACGCGGATTCAGGTAAGAGATGCAACACGATTTCACGAAGCGTGAAGTCCGCCAGTGGCCGATCTGAAAAAGGGCACTACTATCACACGGCAATAAAGGAAACTTTTGGAATGGTATCCTTCTACTGCTATGGCGACTCAAAAATCAAAATCATCATCCGAGCAGCTGAAACTAACAACCAAATCTTTGGTTGTCCGGCGGAGTGTATCTGCGAAATCCTCGAACAAGCCATCTGCTCCTGCCGCAAAGTCAGGCAAGGTTTCTGTGAAAGCTGCAAGCAGCTTAACCCCCAATATTGACGACCTTGATTTGATGTTCGACTTGGCAGCAGAAACTTTCCGTGTGATGTCTGCGCCGATGCGATTGAAAATCATCAATAGTTTGTGTTCTGAAGAAAAAAATGTGGGCCAGCTTCTGGAAGAGATCAATGCCACGCAGCCAAATATGTCGCAGCATTTGAATACTTTGTTTAATGCTAAGATTTTGGGGAGGCGGCGTGAAGGTGTTCAGATCTATTACCGAATCATCAACGAACGTGTAGTTACTTTGTGCAGAGCCGTTTGCACTCAAATTGCAATTGACAGCGATTTGAGTACTGGCACCTATCAACCATAGTTTAGGCGCAGTCACGTTCTGATCGTTAGCTGAACACGCTCTGTCATGGTTTCTTCTTTTTATGCTCTGGGCGCGATTGCGCTCTGGGGCACGCTGGCTTCTCTGGGGCTGACCTTGCAACACATTCCCCCGTTCTTGCTGACCGGTATTGCGCTGCTGCTGGGCAGTTCGCCTGCTTGGCCGCTGTACCGGCAGTGGCGCGTTCCTTTCAGCACGTTGTGCTTGGGCGTGTGTGGGTTGTTTGGTTACCACTTTTTACTGTTCATCGCACTGCGCTACGCGCCCGCCGTGGAGGCCAACTTGGTCAACTACTTGTGGCCGCTACTCATTGTGGTGCTGGCGCCCGTGTTTCTACCGGGCAAACGGCTGACTGCTGTGCATCTGTTGGCAGCTGCCATGGGATTTGCCGGGGCGACCATTGCCATCGCAGGTGGGCGTGAGGTGTCCGCACAATTTGCCTGGGGCTATTTGCCGGCACTGGGTGCTGCTGTGACATGGGCCTGCTATTCGCTGCTGACGCAGCGGGTTGCGCATTTTCCGACAGCGGCGATTGGCTTGTTTGGCTTGGTGTCGGGCGTGTTGTCTTTGTTGTGCCATGGCCTGATAGAGCCTCGCGTTGACTTGAGCACTCAAGACTGGCTGCTGCTCGCAGTGATGGGCCTGGGGCCGCTGGGAGCCGCCTTCTTTTTGTGGGACAAGGCGCTCAAGGGCGGCAATGCGCAGCACATTGGCATTTTGAGCTACCTGACTCCACTGTGTTCGACGGTGTTGCTGATGCAGGTCAGCCACCGGCCCTTGAACTGGAACATTGCAGCTGCGGCTGCACTGATCATTGCCGCTGCCGTCCTCGGCACTCGGGCACGCTGATTCGTATTTTTCTGATTCACTGTCACCCGGTTTTACAAGGTTTTCATTGGCTATAGCTGCGTTTTTCCTGAACCCCCAATCGGTTCAATCCATGATTCCCGCAGCCACTTTTGAGCGGGCAAAGCAAAGCTATTTGCTGCAACAGGTATTGGATGACTATGACTTGACCAGCAGCGGCAGCCGAACCTGGGATATTGCGGGGCTAGTGCAGGGCACGGCACGCAACCCGTATTGGGTCACGGTCACGGTTGAGCTCAACCCTGTGGGCGCGTTGAGCAGCTTTGGCTCGGAATGCACCTGCCCTGCAGGACGGAACTGCCAGCATGGTGTGGCACTGATGTTGAAGGCCGCCTACCAATCGGCCAAACCGGCGGCAGTCTCGGCAAGTGCGCCGGCCAAGGCAACGCCAATCACTCAGCGTTCTGGCGATTTGCTGCAGCCCAGCGCGCCCTTGAAAGCGATGGAGCCTTCACCCGCATCTCCCTTTGTTACGGCCAGCAAAGCCATCACACCAGCGCCGGCTGAAGACCCGCAAGCCCGCTTGGCATTGGAACAAGCAAAAGCCGCCGACCGGGTCAGCCAGTGGATGGGCGAACTGGCGCAAGTGCGCCAGGGCACCAAGTCGGCACAGGATGCGGACATATCCGAGCCGGACAAACAGGTCGTGTTCATGCTGTCACCCGTCAGCAAAGCCGACACCCCCTATTTGCAGATGCACTTTGGCCAAGCCACTCCACTACGCCGGGGCGGATGGGGCAAGGTCAATACCGACCGGCACCTGGACAGCTTCAACACCTCTGCGACCGATCTGGAGATCGTGCAACTGGTGCGCGGCTTGAACGGTGCGGACCAGATTTACAGCACCGAACCAAGTGTCCTCTCGGGTGAGACGGGTCAATTGGCCTTGCACTTGAGCGCCAAGGCAGGCCGCCTGTTCACACAAGCCACTGAGCGCAACGTCGGTATGCCGCTGCGCATCGGCCCACCACGCGCACCGCACTGGACCTGGCGCGAAGTACGGCTGAAGAAACTCGGTGAAACCGCCTGGCAGCTGCAGGCCTACATGGACGGCACCGCAACTGAGGAACCCAGCTGCTTTGCCAACACGCCACCCCTGTATCTGGACAAATCTCTGGGCCACGTGGGTTTGCTGGAAGTCGCGGGCATGTCGGCCACACACATTGGCATGCTGCTGAAGGCGCCGCCAATTCCCCTGTCCCTGCTGCCGCAGCACGAGACGCTGCTGCTGAGTCACATGACAGGCTTGCCTCTGCCGCCGAGCATTCGCGCGCCGCAAGCTGTGCACGGCGAATCACCCAAGTGGCAATTGCAGCTGGACCCCATCGCCAGCAGTGCTCGGCACGAGCTGGGGCTGGTCAACGCTCGACTTCGGTTTTGTTATCGATTCGACGACACCGGCTTGGACTTCTTCGCGCTCGGGACACAAAACCCCTGCCTTGTGGAGTCCCCCGCCAAGAAAGGCAAGTCGGCCCAGCACATCAACCTGTATCGCGATCTGGACAGCGAGCAACGTGCAATGGCCCATTTGCAGGCACTTGGCCTGGTATGCGATGCCTGCGGCAATTTTGGCCTGCCGCTCCATTGCGACCAGCACCAGTGGATGCAGTGGGCCGATGAAAATTTTGCCGTTTTGCGCAAAGCAGGCTTTGAACTGACCTTGGCCGATGGGCTAGAGAACTGGATTGCCCACGCAGATGGCTTGGATGTGAACCTGGAGCCCGAGTCTGTGCAAGCTTCACAAGACCGGGATGGGCATCAGAACGCGTGGTTTTCGCTGTCCCTCGGCATTGAGATTCAAGGGCAAAGACTCAACATCCTGCCCAGCTTAAGCAGTTTGCTGACGCGTATCAGCAGCTACAGCGTGGGTGACGAAGCCTATGCTGCATTGCCACGCTTTGTGTATCTGCCCAAACCCGGTGAAGATGGGTTTATACGGTTACCGACCGCCTCGCTCAAACCTTGGATTCAGGCTTTGCTTGACCTGGCGCGTGAGCGGCCACAGGAGCTGATCGCCAAGCGGGACACAGCGGAGTTGCGGCTGTCTCGCCTGGACGCCATACGCTTTGGTGCGGCCCTGGGAGAAGGGGCACGCTGGTCGGGTGCGGAAAACCTTCAACAGCTGGTCGAGCAATTGCAAGGCCTTCAGGCCTTGCCCGAAGTGCCCATGCCCGCTGGCCTGCAAGCCACCTTAAGGCCATATCAACATGAGGGCGTGAATTGGCTGCAGTTCCTGCTGAAACATCAACTGGGTGGCATCCTGGCAGATGACATGGGCTTGGGTAAGACATTGCAAACGTTGACCCATTTGTTGATTGAAAAGGAGCAGGGTCGCCTGAACCACCCCGCACTCATCATTGCACCGGTCAGTTTGATGGGAAATTGGCGGCGCGAGGCCCAACGCTTCACACCTGGCCTCAGCGTAGTGGTGTTGCACGGCGCCGACCGGCATGAAGCAGCCGATACGCTCAGCCAGCACGATGTGGTGATTGCGCCGTATTCGCTGCTACACCGCGATCGGGACCGTTGGGTGAACCAGTCCTGGCACATTGTGGTGCTGGACGAAGCACAGAACATCAAGAATGCATCGACCCATGCCGCACAGGTGGTGGCCGAGCTTGATACGCGCCACCGCCTGTGCCTGTCTGGCACACCCATGGAAAACCACCTTGGCGAGTTGTGGAGCTTGTTCCACTTCTTGATGCCAGGGTTTCTGGGCAGCCAGGCGCGCTTCAAGGAGGTGTTTCGCACCCACATTGAAAAGACCGGTGACAACGAGCGATTGGATCAGTTGCGTCATCGTGTCATGCCTTTCATGCTGCGTCGGCACAAGAGTGACGTGGCAAAAGATCTGCCACCCAAGGTCGAGTCGATCAGCAGCGTGGAATTGCAAGACGAGCAGGCTGATCTGTACGAGACCATTCGGCTGAGTACCGAGATTTCGGTACGTGAAGCGCTCAGTAGCAAAGGCCTGGCCAAGTCGCAAATCCAGATTTTGGACGCTTTGCTCAAGCTGCGCCAAGTCTGCTGCGACCCCCGATTAGTGTCCTTGGATGCCGCCAGAAACGTCAAACAGTCAGCCAAACTGGAACTGCTGATGGACCTGCTACCCGAGATGCTGAGCGAAGGCCGCAAGGTGTTGTTGTTCTCGCAGTTCACCAGCATGCTGACATTGATCGAAGATGAGTTGCGTGCGCGAGACATCCCCTGGGTGAAACTTACCGGGCAATCTCAAAACAGAGATGCGTTGGTGGACAAGTTCACGAGCGGCCAGGTACCCTTGTTTCTGATCAGCCTGAAAGCTGGAGGTGTGGGCTTGAATCTGCCACAAGCCGACACCGTGATCCATTACGACCCGTGGTGGAACCCCGCCGTCGAAAATCAGGCCACCGACCGCGCGCACCGAATTGGGCAAACCCAACAAGTGATGGTTTACAAGCTGGTTGTGCAGGGCACGATTGAAGAACGTATTCTCGCACTGCAGGAGCGTAAGTCGGGGCTGGCGAACAGCATGTACAGTGGCAGCGCGTCGCGCAAGGAAGCATTGTTCACCGAGACCGATGTGGCCGAGTTGCTGAAGCCGCTGGGGACATAGAGTCCCTTTGGCATTGGTTAGTGTTCACAGATTGGGCAGGTGATCCCTCCACCAGTGCACGTGTTACGAGCTATCGCAGCGGGTAAGCAGTAATGTGTAGGTGAAACCGTTCTGTATATCGACGTATTCAAGACAAGTCGTATCCCTGCAAATTTTGAGGGTCGAGCGTGTAGTTTTGTGGGCCCTTGTGGGCAATCTTGATGGAGCCAAGTTTATTACCCAACTCCGCACAGCGAGCCAGCGACCAGCCTTTTTCCAAACCAAATAAGAGTGCACCACGGTAGGCATCTCCACACCCAGTTGGATCGACCACAGCTGCTGCTCTAACTGGTGGTACGAGTGTCATCTTACCGTCAATCCAGACCTCACTGCCTTGTTCGCCCAAAGTAACAATCAGCCCACCTCTGACTTGCTTTGATATTTGAGCACTGCTCCACCCCGTCCGTTCTGACAGCATTTTTCCTTCATAGTCGTTGACCGTAACCCAGGTCGCTTGTCCTATAAACCTAGCAAGCTCTGGACCGTCAAACATGGGAAGCTGCTGACCAGGGTCAAATACGAATGGAATGTCCGCTGCTTTGAATTGGCTGGCGTGCGCCAACATCGCGTCGCGTCCGTCCGGGGAGATGATGCCAAGTTTGATGTCGGGGCTAGCGACTACCGAAGTTTGGTGCGCCATTGCCATGGCCCCAGGATGAAAGGCAGTGATCTGGTTATTGTCCATGTCGGTCATGATCATTGCCTGCGCGGTAAACATGTCGGCAACAGATGAAACAAATCGGGTGTCGATGCCTAATTTGGTCAGCTGGGCCACGTAATCGGCGCCGTCTTGCCCGACAGTCGCCATGGGCAATGGATTTCCCCCTAATGCCTTGAGGCTGTAAGCAATATTGCCCGCACATCCGCCGAAATCACGCCGCAAAGCAGGCACAAAGAAACTGACGTTCAATATATGCAACTGCTCAGGCAGAATTTGCTGTGCAAATCGACCTTCAAAGGTCATAATTGTGTCGAATGCAAGAGAGCCGCAAATCACGGATGCCATAAAAATCCTAAGGATAAAAAGCGAGCAAACGATAGCCTGCAACACTTTTGCTTGAGCCTATTTGAGCAGGGTTATTGCCGTCTGCAAGGGAAATTACGAGTGACTCCGACCATTCTTCACCCCGAGTCATGGTCGAGCTTTTGGGATCCAGTTCCGCAGGAAGTAACACTCTCCGATATACCGGTTGATCCTGACTGTCCGTCAAAGTCAATTCAAGTGCTGGTTTGGCCAGTTCAAGGTCAGATGAATTTCGGATGACAAAGCTTAACCGGTAGGTTTCTCCGCGAAAGCGGTTGAACGACGATGATTCCACTGTCATGGATTCAATCTGGCGCAATGGCATGACCCTGCACCCCAAACCGTGACACAAGTCGTCCAGCACAGGCCGCAATGAAGGAATGTAGGTAGAGATTCGGTCCCGCTCCTGAATCAAGAACTGGCCAACCAAAAGGAACGCCAGAACAACAGATGCGATGCCTAACAATCTGCGAGCCAGAGGGCTCTCCCAAAGTGTCTGAGGACTTTCACGGTTCAAAAAATTAAGCGGATCTTGCGGATTTGTGCGCTGATCTAGGTCTGCCGTAAAGCTATGGCCTCTCAAATAGTCTTCGGACTGCGTTGCCGCTTGAACATCTGCTTCGCCGTCATCCAAATCGATACGCTTCTCGGCAACCAAGCCGTCAGACAAACTGTCAATCTGAGGGTGAGAAAACTCGCCGGACTCGACATTGTCTGCTCCGCTATGCGGCGTCTGGAAAGGCGGCAACTCGAGTGCAGCATCGGTCTTACTTTGTGCAACTGTACGAAAGTCTTTTACCGTTGAAGGTTCCGCTGCAACTGACCCAACCGCTGGTTCAGCTATCGACTCCGGTTCTTCTATCACTTGTTGAAAAGTATCAGCAGGCTCGATTGCACTCGGCACCCAGGCTTGCTCGCCTTCATGACTAACGATAGAAGGGGGAATGTTGTCTTCTGGTTTTTTTGGATCCCATTCACGCAAGTTCAGCGTGGTATCGAATATCTCATTGCATTGTCCGCAGCGAACCCAACCCTCAGAAATCTTGAGCTGGTCGCTCACCACCTTGAACACCGTGTGGCAGTTCGGACATTTGGTCACCAGCATCATGGCGTTAGTACTTCCTGGTCAAAGTCTTGCCGTCATCAGCACCCACCCGTCTTCTTCATCACTGACTTGCAGATCTGCAAAGTCCTGATAGGCCAGACGCAACTCCTCGGTCTGCCGGGCAAGTATTCCTGCAAGCACCAAATGACCACCCGGACGGACGTGGGAGCATAACAAAGGCGCAAGCACCTTGAGTGGTGTCGCCAGAATATTGGCCAGAACTGTCTGATACTGCCCATGTGCAGCATCCGGCAAGCCTGTGGATCGTAACCGAGTATGGTTGGACTCTGCATTGAGTCGGGTCGATTCGACGGCAGCGGGGTCGATGTCTACCGCATCGACTTCGGCGGCACCGTATTTGGCAGCACCAATGGCCAAAATGCCAGAGCCACAGCCGTAGTCCAACACTGCGCCCAGGCGCGATTGTGCAGCGATCCAGCGCAGGCACATCCGGGTAGTGGGGTGTGTTCCTGTTCCAAAAGCCAGTCCTGGGTCTAACCGTATCACTGTTTTGGCCGAAGCAGGGGGCTCATGCCAGCTGGGCACAATCCAAAACTCGGGCGTGATTTCCACTGGGGCAAACTGCGACTGAGTTAGGCGGACCCAGTCTTCTTCGGGCACCAAAGCTGAACCCAACATTTGGCATTGATCAAAAAAATCCTGCAACAACAAGGTTTGCTCAGCCTGCTTGGCAAGCTCCTGTGTCGTAAACAGTGCCGTCACGCGGGAACGTTGCCAGCCGTCTTTGGGCGGTGGCATGCCGGGTTCACCAAACAGCGCTTGCTCTGCCTCAGTCTGTGCGTCTGCATCTTCTACGCTGACGCTCAAAGCGTCCAACGCTTCCAGGGCATCGCTCAAGATTTCAATTTTTTCTTCGGGGCACAACAGGCGTAGTTCATGCATGAATGGATTTACCGCTTGTGTTGAGCAAGCCACTCCTCAAGGTAATGGATGTTTGTGCCACCTGCCATGAACTTGGCATCGACCATCAATTCTCGATGCAAGGGAATGTTGGTGCTGATGCCTTCGACCACCATTTCGGCCAATGCTGTGCGCATCCGCGCCATGGCTTGCTCGCGGGTATCCCCATGAACAATGATCTTGCCCACCATGGAATCGTAGTTGGGTGGCACAAAATAGTTGGTATAAACATGCGAGTCTACCCTCACACCTGGGCCTCCCGGTGCGTGCCACATCGTGATGCGACCTGGTGACGGAGTGAACTTGTAGGCGTCTTCCGCATTGATACGGCATTCAATGGCATGCCCACGGATTTCAACTTGCCGCTGGGTAAACGGTAATTTCTCTCCGGCTGCCACCATGATTTGGGTGCGAACGATGTCCACACCCGTAATGAACTCGGTGACGGGGTGCTCCACCTGAACCCGTGTGTTCATTTCGATGAAATAGAACTCGCCGTTTTCGTAAAGGAACTCAAACGTTCCGGCGCCGCGGTAGCCAATCTTCTTGCAGGCCGCCACACAACGCTCTCCCACCTTCTCAATCAGCTTGCGGGGAATACCTGGCGCAGGCGCCTCCTCGATCACTTTTTGATGTCGCCGCTGCATGGAGCAGTCACGTTCACCCAAGTACACCGCATTGCGATGCTTGTCTGCAATGATCTGAATTTCTACATGGCGTGGGTTCTGAAGGAACTTTTCCATGTAAACCGCAGGATTCCCAAACGCTGCACCTGCCTCGGCCTTGGTCATCTGCACCGCATTGACGAGGGCTGCTTCTGTGTGCACGACACGCATACCCCGGCCACCACCGCCCCCCGCAGCCTTGATGATCACCGGGTAACCAATTGTCTTGGCGATGCGACGGATCATGGCCGGGTCATCGGGCAACTCACCATCAGAGCCCGGAACGCATGGCACCCCCGCACGGATCATGGCCTGCTTGGCCGCGACCTTGTCCCCCATGATCCGGATGGATTCCGCCGTGGGGCCAATGAACTGAAAGCCACTTTTCTCGACGCGTTCG
This sequence comes from Candidatus Defluviibacillus avedoerensis, assembly GCA_016703665.1. Lineage (GTDB taxonomy): Bacteria > Pseudomonadota > Gammaproteobacteria > Burkholderiales > Burkholderiaceae_C > Defluviibacillus > Defluviibacillus avedoerensis. The sequence goes on along the minus strand of JADJBS010000020.1, from coordinate 1,306,680 downwards.
GCGAAATCCGCGTTTTCACTCAAGAATCCATACCCAGGGTGAATCGCCTCAGCATCTGTCACTTCGGCGGCAGAAATGATAGCTGGCATGTTCAGGTAGCTCAGTGCCGAAGATGCCGGGCCAATGCAAACCGCCTCTTCCGCCAACTTGACATATTTGGCTTCGCGATCAGCCTCTGAGTAGACCATCACGGCCTTGATGCCCATTTCACGGCATGCCCGCTGAATGCGCAGGGCGATCTCGCCCCGATTTGCAACCAGAATTTTTTTGAACATGGTGATGTTTATTCGATCACGAACAAGGGCTGGCCATACTCAACAGCTTGTCCGTTCTGCCCCAGAATCTGGGTAATGGTGCCAGCCTTATCGGCTTCGATTTCATTCAGGATCTTCATCGCCTCAATGATGCAGATGGTATCCCCTTCTTTGACGACGCTACCAATTTCGATAAATGCGGCTGCGCCAGGACTTGAACTGCGGTAAAAGGTTCCAACCATGGGTGACTTGACCGTGTGCCCCAACGGTGCTGCCGCGACTTCAGTGACGGGTACAACTACAGGTGCGGGAGCTGCTGCAGGAGCCGGCTGGGCAACGTAAGCCATGGGAGCCGCCGTGTGGGTTTGACCGCCGACAGCGCCCGTCTGAGTGCCGCCTTTCACAATCCGGATCTTGCCCTCAGCTTCAGTGATTTCAAGCTCAGAAACATTGGACTCTGACACCAGATCAATCAGGGTCTTGAGTTTGCGTAAATCCATGCATTCTCCAAAGGTTGGCAAAAGATGCGCGAATTTACATCAAAATAGTCTAAAAAACACTAAAAGTTTTTAAATTCTTTTAACGTTTTAGACATTGGAAATTTACATAGGGCGAGTCGGCTCAGGTCGTCAACTTGAGATTGGCTAAGTCAGTGTCAGAAAGTTTACCTATTTTACGATAAATAGGCTGCGACTTCGCTGAAAAAGCTGCGCTGAACGGCAGAGATCCCGTCAGATTCCCCAAGGTCCGGCTCCATTGCGTTCCTGAAGCACCATCCAGTACCACAGGAAAAGCCAGGGGCATCTTTTTCAGAAACTGCTCAACTTTGACCTTTTGATCAATGGCAATGCCAAGCACCTGCCAGCCCTTCACGGCGTTGTCCCGGTAAAACTGATCCAGCAGCGGTAACTCTTCAACACAAGGGGGGCACCAAGTTGCCCAAAAATTGATCAAGAGAGGCCTCCCCTGAAAGCTTGCCATCGGCAAGATACGGCCATCAATCGTTTCAAACTGCTGTCCCCACAATGCGGCGGCAGCATTTTCTTCGGTCGCGTTGGGGGTAACGTTGTCCTTGCCAGATCGTGCCCACCAGGCCAAACCAACGCCCACCCCGGTCGCCGCCACAGCCACACCCGCCAAGAGACCTCGCCGCAAAGCCATGGTTGTGGATGCGGTCGGACGATGTTGATCATCCATCATGTCTGTGCCTCCACCAGTTTTCGCACTGCCGTCAGGTCACCGCGCATCGCTTGGGTTGCGCCTTCAGATTGGCGACCCGAAACCTGACCGCTTTGTCGCACCTTGATTCTCATGTCGTCATAGTCATAAATCATCAAATGAACGCCTACTGTTTCCTTTAATGCGCGGCAATCGGCATGCAGGCTCAAGGCTTCAACCGTTTCACCATGAAAACCGGTCACGCTTCGAGGTTCGTAATCTACGTTGTGATTGATCAGCGAAATCTCTGCCACCTTGGAGTCATCACAGAACAGCTGAATATAAATATCAGACAACCGGGTCGCCGTCCCCTGCCAAACCGCCCCCGCCAAGTGGGGTCGAAATTCGGCCATACGCTCCATCCATTCAAGCGCCAATACCCTGAGCGCCGCCAATTCAGCAGGTTGTGTTTCGCCGCAATACAGTGCAATGTATTCGCGCACCGCTGTCTCCACACTGGTGTTATCTGGCAAAACTGACCGCCCTGACAGGCCCAGACTCTTGATAACGCGTCGCTTGGCCGGTCCATATTCGAGCCCTTGTTCGACCACAAGTGCCGCAACCGCAGCCGCAATTTCAAACTGGAGGGAATCCATAAGGCAGATTGTGCCTGGAGTTACCACTGGCAGAGATCGGACAATGACGATCTCTACAATCCTGCCATGCATATTCACATTCTTGGCATTTGCGGCACCTTCATGGGTGGACTGGCTGCGCTGGCCCGTGAAGCGGGCCTGAAGGTGACCGGTTGCGACGCTGGCGTTTACCCGCCCATGAGCGATCAACTCCACGAACTGGGGATCGATTTGGTCGAAGGGTATGGGCTTGAACAATTGGCGCTCAAGCCTGACCTGTTTGTTGTAGGCAATGTGGTTTCGCGAGTCCGCACAACAGATGGACAAGCGCGCTACCCGCTCATGGAGGCAATCCTGGACGCCGGGCTGCCCTATACCAGCGGTCCGCAATTCCTGAGTGAGCAAATCTTGCAAGGTCGCCATGTCCTGGCGGTGGCGGGGACGCACGGCAAAACCAGTACAACTTCCATGCTCGCCTGGATTCTCGAGGATGTGGGCTTGACACCGGGCTTCCTCGTCGGCGGCGTACCACTGAACTTCGGTATTTCGGCACGGCTGGGCGCACTGGCGCCTCAGCAGGAGCGGCCCCTGTTTGTGATCGAAGCGGACGAATACGACACGGCGTTCTTTGATAAACGCAGCAAATTTGTCCACTACCACCCGCGCACCGCGGTATTGAACAACCTGGAGTTTGACCACGCTGATATTTTTGATGATCTGGCGGCAATTGAGCGCCAGTTCCACCATTTGGTGCGCACGGTGCCGTCCAGCGGACGCTTGATCGTCAACGGCCTGGAAGAAAGCCTCACACGCGTGATTCATCAAGGATGCTGGAGCGAGCAGCGAAGCTTCGGCAGCGCCGTCAGCGACTTTCAAGCCATAGGCGATGCGTCGCATTTTCACGTCTTGCAGCATGGTAACGTCATGGCAACAGTGAATTGGTCACTGTCGGGCCAACATAACCAACTGAATGCACTGGCAGCCATTGCTGCAGCAGAACACGTGGGCGTGGCGCCAGACATTGCCGCAAAAGCGCTCAGCCGCTTTCAGAATGTGCGTCGGCGCATGGAAATCCGTGGCACTGTCAAGCTGGGCGACGGAGATGTCACGGTGTATGACGACTTTGCGCACCACCCCACAGCCATCCGGACCACCTTGGATGGCCTCAAACAGCAAATGCTCTCGCAACAGAAGCCCGGTCGCATCCTCGCCGCGTTCGAGCCACGTAGCAACACGATGAAGTTAGGTGCAGTGAAGTCACAACTGCCGTGGAGCCTGGAGAGTGCCGATCTGTCGTTTTGCCACAGCGGTGGCTTGAACTGGGACGCTGCGCAGGCCCTCAGCCCTTTGGGCGATAAAGCCTCGGTGCACGCTAACGTCGACGCATTGGTCGCAGCCCTTTGCGCAGTGGTCAAGCCCGGCGACCAGATTGTCTGTATGAGCAATGGCAGCTTTGGCGCCGTCCATGGCAAGTTGTTAGCAGCCCTGAAGGGCACGACTAGATAACAGGCGATTAACGTAAGGTGGCTGCGCTTTTGGCCGCACGCACTGCGCCTTCGCCCAACGCTGCGCCAAATCGTTTGGCCAGTCTCTCTGCCACGTTGTCGCGACGGGTGTAGTCGATCAACTCCTCTGCTTTGACCACTTCGCGCGCCACGTAGTCCAGATTACCCAGGTGATCCGCCAGTCCCATCTCAATGGCTTGCTGACCGGTCCAGAACAAACCGCTGAACATTTCGGATGTCTCTTTAAGGCGCTTGCCGCGCCCGGTCTTCACCACGTCAATGAATTGTTTGTGGATCTTGTCGAGCATGGACTGGGCAAATACGCGCTGCTTTTCGGTTTGAGGACTGAAGGGGTCCAAGAAACCCTTGTTTTCACCCGCCGTCATCAAGCGCCGCTCGACCCCCAGTTTGTCCATCAGACCAGTGAAGCCAAATCCGTCCATCAGCACCCCAATGCTTCCCACGATACTGGCTTTGTCAACATAAATATCGTCTGCGCCGACCGCGATGTAATATGCAGCAGAGGCACAGGTTTCTTCCACCACGGCATAGACGGGCTTCTTGTGCTTGGCTTTGAGTCGCCTGATCTCATCATTGATGATGCCTGCTTGTACAGGGCTACCACCCGGTGAATTGATCAGCAACACCACAGCCTGGGCGCCATCGTCTTCAAAGGCACTTCTCATGGCTGCCACAATCAGCTCTGCACTGGCGTCACTTCCAGAAGCAATCTCGCCCTTGATTTCAACTACAGCGGTGTGGGGCAAGCTCTTGTCGTTGGTAGGTTTTCCCTGAGAAAAGCCGAACCAGAAGAGAGCGACAAAGAACGTCAACCAAGCCAAGCGAACAAAAACACGCCAACGTCGGGCCGTTCTCTGTTCATTCAACGCAGCAAAGGCAAGCCTTTCCAGCGTGGCCCGCTCCCAACCGGGCGGTGGCTCATTTGCTTTATTTTTTATAGCGTCTGGTGCAGAAGCACCCTGCTGTAGCGGCGCATTTGATTCAAAATTTTCAGCTGTAGCCTCAAGTGGCGGAGGCGGAGGATGGTTGGGGTCAGTCATGTTCTTCAAAATTCCAAAGGCTTGAGGTTGTAGGCAGTATGCCAGTGCACGACCCCGTTCTCTTCACTCACGCCCACATTGATCAGGTTGCCACGACAGGGCCCTCCTGCACACCGACCTGTATCCGGCTGGTACACCGCGCCATGGGTGGCACACATCAGGTACTGGCCACTCAGGTCGTAAAACTTGTTGGGCTGGTAATCCATCTCCATGGCCACATGGGTGCAACGGTTCAGATAGGCGTAGGGCGTGCCTTCAAACCGCACGGCAAAGGCGCGACAGGTTTGCCCGGCATAGACCACGTCAAAGGGAACGGCATCGCCGCCGCTTACCAGATCCAGGCTGTTGCACAGGGCCACTCGCAGCCCATCTGGCTCACCCATGCTGGAGCAGCCAGTCCTGTAACTCTGGGACGGTATGTGCCACAAAAAGCGGGTTCAACGCATGAAACGCATCAGGCTCATGCGCACCATAGCTCACCCCTACACTGGCGCAGCCGGCATTGATGGCCATCTGCAGGTCATGCGTGGTGTCGCCAATCATCAGGGTGCGTTCCGGCGCAACATCCAATTCGGCCATCAGTTCCTGCAACATGCGCGGGTGTGGTTTGCCTGCGGTTTCGTCCGCCGTACGGGAACTGTCAAACAGTCCCTGCAATTCCACGGCCAGCAAGGCCTCGTCTAGGCCGCGGCGACTTTTGCCTGTCGCCACTGTCAGCAGATGCTGACGTTCCCGCAGTGCATGAAGGAGGGGCAATATGCCTTCAAACAGGCTGATGTCGTTCTGCTTGGCCATGTAATGGAATCGGTACCGTGCACCGAGCTCGGGGTACTTTTCGGGTGACACATCAGGCGCAGCGTGTGCGAGGGCCTGCATCAAGCCCATGCCAATCACATAGGAAGCAGCCTGGTCGGTGGGTTTTTTACCGCCCACATCCACCACAGCTGCCTGAATACAGCGGGTGATGATGGCTGTGGAGTCAAACAGGGTGCCATCCCAGTCAAAGGCTATCAGGTCAAATCGGCGGGCCATTCAGGCGGCTCCTTCCAGCGCGTCTTGAAGATCAGTCGGCAGGCGGCATTCCAGGGAAATTGGCGCTTTGCTGACCGGATGGGTGAACTGTAACCGCCATGCATGAAGGAACATCCGTTTTAATAGCCCCTTAGACAAGGCCTTATTCACGTCAAAGTCGCCGTATTTGTCGTCTCCGGCGATCGGATGGCCAGAACTTGCCAGGTGCACTCGTATCTGGTGGGTGCGACCGGTTTTGATGGTGACCTCCAGCAAACTGTACTTGGAAAAGCTTTGCGCCACCTTGACCAGTGACACAGCACGCATCCCGTCAGTGTCGTCTTTGGTCACCACTTTGACGCGCCGCTCACCTTGCGAGTCCAGATACTTGTGCAGTGGCAGATCGATTACTTTTTTATTTGTTGGCCAGTTCCCCAGGACAAGCGCTAGGTAGGTCTTGCCCGTTTCGCGCTCTTTGAACTGTGCCTGAAGGTTAGTCAACGCACTTCTTTTCTTGGCCACCAACAGAATGCCACTGGTTTCACGGTCTAAGCGATGGACCAGCTCAAGGAATTTGGCTTGGGGTCTGGCACGGCGAAGCTGCTCAATCACTCCAAAACTCACGCCACTGCCTCCATGCACGGCTACACCCGCAGGCTTGTTCAGTGCCATCAGGCAATCGTCTTCCATCAGGATGGGGAACTCCCGAGCGGGCGCCGGGTTTTCAGTTTTCTCAGCGACTTTCCCGGAAATGCGAACAGGAGGCAATCGCACCTGATCACCTGCGCACACCCGGGTATCCGCATTCACCCGCCCCTTGTTGATTCGGACTTCGCCACTGCGGATGATCCGGTAAACATGGGTCTTGGGTACGCCTTTGAGATGGCGCATCAAGAAATTGTCCAGGCGCTGCCCAGCCGATTCATCATCTACTGTCAGCAGGCTGGCTGCGGGAATCGTGGCCGGGGTAGCGGCAATTTCAGCCCCGGTTAAAGCAGGTTTCGCCATAAGCCCTATAATGTTCTTTACCAGCGTTGTGTTGCAAGTTCTTGATTCTCATGGAGTTTAGACCACTTGCCAAAAAGCATTGCCATACGACACTGGGGGTCGATGCCATTTGTGACAGAAAGTCGCAAAGCGAGCCGACGTTTAGCAGAAACACGAAACCGGAATACCCTGTATTGCTTGGCTACAAAGATCGTAGCGAGGCAATAATTTGGACAACAAGCGAGACACCAGGTGCTGATTTGGCTCATTCAATGCTGCTTGAGGTGGTTCACCCCACCCACCATGGGCATGCTTGAGTGCACAGCAACTGTCTTACCCGCCGTAGGCGCTGCAGATTTTGCAGTCAAACCCGTACGGTATCGGCTCGCGCTCCTTCACGCTCCACCCCTGCTCCCCCTGCACGGTCGGTAAGCCCACGAGGCGTATCACTGCAGGCCAGCATCTGGCGAAAGCGTTTGTTTCTCTGACGTTGTGTTCAGGCATCAATGGTCCGGCATGGACCTGTGATTGGCTGTATTGAATACAAAGGAAATGCATCATGAAACGCATGCTGATCAACGCCACGCAGGCTGAAGAACGCCGCTTGGCCATCGTCGACGGACAAAAACTCCTCGACTACGAAATCGAAATTGAAGGTCGCGAACAGCGAAAAGGCAATATCTACAAAGCCGTGGTGACGCGTGTAGAGCCATCCCTAGAAGCCTGCTTTGTCGATTACGGCGAAGACCGCCACGGCTTTCTGCCTTTTAAAGAAATTTCCCGCCAGTATTTTGCGGAGGGTGTCAGCCCCAGTCAGGCGCGCATCAACGAAGCAATCCGCGAAGGTCAGGAACTGCTGGTTCAGGTAGAAAAAGAAGAGCGTGGCAACAAAGGCGCAGCCCTAACCACCTTCATCAGTCTCGCAGGTCGCTATGTGGTGCTCATGCCCAACAACCCCCGAGGAGGAGGTGTCAGCCGCCGAATTGAGGGCGACGACCGGGCCGAGCTCAAAGAAGCCATGGATCAACTCGAATACCCGAAGGGCATGTCTATCATCGCGCGCACTGCCGGGATTGGTCGCAGTGCGCCTGAGTTGCAGTGGGATCTGAACTACCTGCTCAAGCTTTGGAATGCCATTGACGGCGCTAAAGGAGCCAAAGGTGCATTCCTGATCTATCAGGAGTCCAGCCTCGTCATCCGAGCCATCCGCGACTACTTCAGCGCAGACATTGGGGACATACTGATCGACACCGACGACATCTACGATCAGGCCCAGCAGTTCATGCAGCATGTGATGCCCGAGCAGGCGGCACGTGTCAAACGCTACCGTGATGATGCGCCTTTGTTCAGCCGCTTCCAGATTGAGCACCAGATCGAATCGGCCTACGCCCGCACCGTGCAACTGCCCAGCGGGGGAGCCATTGTCATCGATCACACCGAAGCCTTGGTGTCTATCGACGTCAACTCCGCCCGAGCCATCAAGGGCGGGGACATCGAAGAAACTGCCACACGCACCAACCTCGAAGCTGCTGACGAAGTGGCTCGTCAGATGCGCCTGCGCGACCTCGGGGGGCTGATCGTCATTGACTTCATTGACATGGAAGAGTCGCGTAATCGTCGCGACGTGGAAAACCGTTTGCGAGATGCTTTGCGTCAGGATCGTGCACGCGTACAGTTTGGCTCTATCAGCAAATTCGGCCTGATGGAAATGAGCCGTCAGCGCCTGCGCCCAGCCCTGTCTGAAGGTGCATCCATTCCTTGCCCACGCTGTGGTGGGTCTGGCCACATCCGCGACACCGAATCCAGCGCCTTGCAAATCCTGCGAATCATCCAGGAAGAATCCATGAAGGACAGCACGGCCAGTGTGCTGTGCCAGGTTCCCGTTGAAGTTGCCAGCTTCCTGTTGAATGAGAAGCGCAATGAGATCGCCAAGATCGAGTTGAAGCAACGCATCAGCGTGCTGATGGTGCCCAACAAGACGCTAGAGACACCTAACTACCGCTTGGAGCGCCTCAAACACGACGACCCGCGCCTCGACCACATCGAAGCCAGCTACAAGCTCGCCGAAGACATTGAAGACCCGACTTCGGTCACACGTCGTAGCCAGGAACCGACCAACAAGCAAACACCCATTATCAAAGGCGTACTGCCCGATGCACCTGCTCCACAAGCATCAGGGAAACCAGAGCGCTCAGCAACACCGCCCGTTGCTTCGGCACCTATGTCCAAAATGCCGGTAGCTGCAGTAGTCCCAACCACTATTGCGCCAACACCTGCCCTTGTATCGGGTGGCCTGCTGGGTTGGATCAAGAGCCTGTTCACTTCAGATACTGCTTCGCCGTCCCCCGCTGTAGCAGCGCCTGCACCTGCCGTCCCAGAGCTACCTAGCACCAACACGGGAGAAAGCCGTGGTAGATCTGACGGTCGCGGAGGCCGTGGGGGGCGAAATGGACGTGGCGGTAGAGACGGCAATCGCGCTGACCGCGCCCCACGTGAAGATCGCCCAGCACGCAGTAGCCAGGGCAGTGGCCAAGTTAGCCAACGCAATAGCGTGGCACAAAGTGACGCGCTGCAAGGGCTCGAAGGCCAATCCGGTGAAGACCAGCAACGCACAGCGCGCAGCGATGGCCGCCTGGGCCGCAATGACCGTAACGGCGAGCGCGCAGAGCGTGCCGAACGTGGCAGTACGGATGGTCAACGCAACCGAACCGAACGCAACCCGGAAAGCCAAGGTGAACAGCGCAATGATGGTCGGCGCGATCGCAATGAACGTAGTGGAGAACGCCGTCCATCGCGTGATGCGCAGACCGTCAATTCTGAGCTTGACCGTCACGCCGCACCTCAGCAAGAGTCGATGACGGAACAAGCTTCGCCTGGGGGTATGAACGCTGCTGAACCTGTAGACAGCGCGCTCGGTGACGGCATACAGCCTGAAAGCAACGGTCAGCGCCGCGAGCGTCGACCACGCGATCGCTACGGGCGTAACCGTCGTGACCGCGACAACCGTGAACCACAAGCCAGTGACGAACGAGGTGGTCAGATGGATGCCTCTGTAGCTCCAGCGTCCCTAGAGAACGAGGACGCCGCGCTGACTGTACCTGTCAGGTCCTACTTTCAGCAACTTCCTGCCGCATCAGGAGCTATCAATGTTCAGGCAAATGCGCCCGTTACGCCTGCCATAATTGAGGCTCCCATCCCAGTGGTGGTCCCAGTCGTTACGCCACTTCCCGTTGCGGTAACTTCGCCCAAGCTGCAAGGCATGCCTAAAGTACAAGGCTATACCTTGCCCGTGGATGACATGCTTTCGATCGCATCGACCGCAGGCTTGCAGTGGGTCAACTCTGACGTAGACAAGGTAGCTGTTGTTCATGCTGCAATCGCAGCGGAACCAAAACCTGTGCATGTGCCTCGTATGCGCCCCCCTGTTGTCGCCATTGACGAAGGCCCATTGATCCTGGTCGAAACACGCAAAGAGTTGAGCAACCTGGGCTTGCCTTTTCAAGCAGGAACCTGACACAGGGCCATGACCCAAGGACCCCACCGGGCCAACAATTTCGATGGGATTAGACTGATTGCCGCAATGGCAGTCGTCGTTTCTCACCAACACACCCTGACAGGGCGAAGTTCCCCTAATCTCGGTGTTGGTGACTTGGGGTATTTGGGCGTCTTGGTATTTTTTGCTGTCAGTGGTTTCCTGGTCATGGAATCCTGGGTAAGGCAGGCTGGTCCAGGACTGTTTCTACGCAACCGCCTTCTCCGGATTTGGCCAGGCTTGGCTGTTTCGGTGCTTTTCATGGCCTTCTTAGTGGGACCTCTGGCAACACAGCTAAGTTTGGCTGAATACTTTACGCACCCTGATTTCTTCAAGTTCTTCAAGATCCTGTACCTTGATTCATTGCAGGTGTTACCAGGCGTATTCGTTACCCTGCCTTACCCCAATACAGTGAATGGGTCTCTCTGGATGGTACCAGTCGAGTTCAAGTGCTATCTGCTTTTGGCAGGACTTGGGACGTTGAATTTATTTCGAAACAAGCTGTTGGGTGTTGCAACACTCAGTGCCACTGGCGGCTTTTTGCTTCTTGTTCATGGCGATCAATTCGACCTCCACGCACCAGAACGTCGGCAAGGAACCGAGTTTTCATTGGTCTTTCTGCTCGGCGCACTGATGGCGTTGACCCGTCCGGTGTGGATTTCCCGCAAGGCAACAGCATGTGCCGGATTTCTGATCGCGGCAGCGAGCTTGATATTTGTCAACCTGACTTTGCATGCAGTGCTTCTTCTCTTTGGCGGAGTATCCGTATTGCTTGGGACTGCCCGTCTACCCGTGCTAAGTAACCTAGGCAAATATGGCGATTTTTCCTATGGCATCTATATTTACGCATTTCCGATACAACAATTATTCATCTACTGGGGGCTGCTGACTTTGCCTTTCGTCACTGGCCTAGCACTTACCCTCATTGCAGTGCTGCTCCTCGCTATGGTTTCCTGGCACCATATAGAGAAACCCGCACTCGAGATGAAGCGTTCAGACAAAACTTGACGCGCTAGGACCTGCTCTACCAGTTTCTTTCTGCCAAACATGAGCCATGTCACAGATAACCCCTATCCTTGGCCCAAAGGGCCTTCCGTTGGTTGGCAACCTGTTCCAACTGCCGCGCGACTCGCTCACCCAGCATTTCATGGGGCTTGCCAGGGAATACGGCGGTATTTTTTCAGTCAACTTTGCGGGTTATCGCCATCCCTTCATCTGCTCGGCTGAGCTTGTCGAGGTGGTCTGCAACGAAAAGCGTTTTCGCAAACTCATTTCGCCACCGTTGACGACACTGCGACCGTTGGCCGGTGACGGGCTTTTTACCGCCAATGGGGACGAACCGAACTGGGCCCTGGCGCATCGGATCCTGATCCCTGCCTTCAGCCAGCGCGCACGCCGCCTCTATTTTGATGCCATGCGTGAAATGGCCGATACTTTGGTCGTCAAGTGGAAGGGCGCTGAAGGCCAGTGGCTCGATGTGAGTGCAGACATGACCCGGCTGACACTGGACACCATCGCCTTGTGCGGCTTTGGGCAGCGATTAGGTTCGTTTGCCAGCACCAACATGCACCCGTTTGTGAACGCCATGATTCGCGTGCTTGAAGAGGCAATGGCCCGGTCCACCCGGCCACGATGGGTTAATCGCCTGAGTGTGCGAGCCAAACGGCGGTTCAGGAAGGACATTGCTTTTCTGCACGCCTTTGTGGACGACGTGATCCAAAAACGCCACATGACACCCAGCCCCGTCAAAGACCTTCTGGGATTGATGCTGGAAGGTACCGACCCAATCAGCGGTGAACAGCTTTCAGACACCAACATCCGTTACCAGGTCATCACGTTCCTGATTGCAGGCCATGAAACCACCAGCGGATTGCTAAGCTTTGCGCTGTACTTTCTTACGCATCACCCGCATGTATTGGCCCGCACCGTGGCGGAGGTGGATTCCGTATTGCCTTCTGGCAAGACACTCATGTATGAGGATCTGGAAAAACTCACCGTTGTCGAACAAGTACTTGAAGAGACATTGCGCCTGTGGCCCACAGCCCCCGCCTTCTCGGTTGCACCGTACGAAGACACCGTACTGCCCGGCGGCTACCACCTGGTGCGCGACCAACGCGTGACAGTGTTGCTGCCCGCACTCCATCGTGACCCAGTTGCCTGGGTACGGCCTGATGAATTTGACATTGACCGATTTTCCCCCGAGCGCCGGGCCAGCATCTCACCCCATGCATTCAAACCCTTTGGCAACGGCTCGCGCTCATGCATTGGCAAGCAGTTTGCGATGATGGAAGCCAAGCTCGCGTTGGCCATGGTGCTGCAAAACTTCGAGGTGACTCATGACCCCGCCTACCAGCTCATCATCAAGGAAACCCTGTCACTCAAACCGGACCGCTTTCACCTGAAAGCGACACCACGAATTCGCCTGGCAGCAATCAGCTGACCATCCGGATAACGCGCTGTGGGTAAGGAATGTCCACCCCCGCAGCACGCAGGCCTTGCAGCATGGCAATGTGGATATCAGAGCGCACGTTCTGCAGCCCGTTGACCGGGTCGTTGATCCAGAATACCAGTGTGAATTCAAGCCCGTCCGCTGCAAAGCTGCTCAACAAGGCATTGGGGGCAGGGTCTTTCAGCACCCGTGCATGGCCCGCTGCGGCCGCACACAAGATGGCCTGCACCTGCCCCACATCGCTGTCATAGCCCACCACGATGGTGGTGTTGACGGCAATGTTCGGGTCAGCCAACGACAGGTTCTCCACCCGCTCGGTTAGCATCTTTTCGTTGGGTACCACAGACTCGCGGCCATTGCTGGCCCGGATCAGCGTGTAGCGGGTCTTGATGTCGGTGATACGACCTTCAAAACTATCGACCTTGACCATGTCCCCAATGCGCAAAGAGCGCTCCAGCAAGATCACAAAACCACTCACGTAGTTGGCAGCCAGCTTTTGCAAACCGAAGGCCAATCCCACGCCAACCGCACCGCCCAGCACCGAGAGTGCGGTCAAGTCTATGCCAACCGCCGACATTGCCAGCAAGAGGCCCAACAGCAGCAAGACCGCACGCACAGCATTGTTGGCAACTTTGCGCATGGACAGGTCATTGACCGCCACATTGAGTACGCGCTTTTCAATGACGTTGGACACCCACAGCGTCACTACCAACATCAGCACGCAAGACAATCCGCTCTCCAGCATCATGCGCAAGCTGATCTTGGTCTTTCCGAGAGTGAATTGAATCGTCTCCAGTTCCTGCAAGATCACGGGCAAGAACCCCAGTATCCATAACACCGTCGCAAGCCATGCCAACCAAGAAACGCCACGCTCCAGGGTCCGGGCTCCTTGGGAGGAGGGAAACACATTGGCCAGCACCCGCGCCACCAGACGGATCAACGCGAGCGAGGTAAACACGGGCACGGCCAGATCGAGAATCGCCACTTGCGGGTTGACCGCGTCCAGCAGCCGTTTGGCGCTGTACACCAGCGTCAATGCCAGCGTTGGAAACAGCAGACCATCCAGCAGGCGGCGTCCAAACCAAACGCTTTCGAGTCTGGACTCACCCTCCTGCACTGCCTCCTCTTGGGCGACATTGACCCGGCTGGCAATCCAACGGGTCAACCCGTACGCCAGGGCAACACAGAAAATCAGTGCCGCAATTTCGACCCAGACACCAGGGCTTTGCAGGTCGGCTGCGACTTGTTCAACGGCAGCCCAACCCAGCTTCGGAGACTTGGCAGTCGCTGCGCTCATGCTTTCTTCCAGGACGGTTCGCGCTTTTCGGTGAAGGCCAAGAATCCTTCCTGTGCCGCTGAGTCCATCATGTTGCACGCCATCGTCTGTCCAGCCAACTGGTAGGCCGCCTCAATGCCAATCTCGGACTGTTGGTAAAACATGGCTTTGCCCATGGTCACTGCGGTCTGGGGCTTTTGCACAATGCTCTTGACCAGGCTTTCGACCGCAGCGTCCAGCTCAGCGGCAGACACCACCCGGTTCACCAGCCCCCGGGCCAGAGCCTCCTGCGCGCTGATGAAGTCGCCCGTCAGCAGCATTTCCATGGCTTGCTTGGTGCCCATGTTGCGCGACAACGGCACTGCAGGCGTGGCGCAGAACAGCCCGTAATGAATACCGCTGGTGGCAAAGCGTGCCGTGTCCACCGAGACAGCCAGATCACACTGCGCCACCAGTTGACAGCCCGCCGCAGTCGCCATCCCTTGGACGCGGGCGATGACGGGAACACTCAGCTTGCGGATGCTCAGCATCATGCGACTGCACCGAGCAAACAACCTCTGGTAGTAGGTCAACTCAGGGTGGTTGACCATTTGCTTGAGGTCGTGTCCCGGACAAAACGCCTTGCCTGCAGCGGCTAACACGACCACGCGCAGGCCACTGTCTTGTGCCGCCTTGTCCAATTCTGTCTGCAAGGCCTCAAGCATTTCCTCGCTGAGGGCATTGAAGCTGCCCGGGCGATTCATCGTCAGAGTCAAAACACCGCGTTTGTCGCGTTGAGCCAGCACAGCAACGGTGGATTCTGTAATAGTTTGGGTGGCACTCTGGTTCATGATGATGTCTCCGTCAAAACCCGAAGATGGGCCTCGACACTGCGGGCCAGGGCATTCAGGTTATAGCCGCCTTCCAGGCAACTGACGATGCGGCCTTTCGCATGCTTGGCCGCGATGTCTTTGAGCCGGGAGGTGATCCAGCCGTAGTCTTCTTCTACCAGGCCCATCTGGCCGAGATCATCCTCACGGTGGGCATCGAACCCGGCGCTTATGAAAATCAACTCTGGCGCATAGGCATCCAGCCGCGGCAGCCAGTGCTGGTTAACCATGTCGCGGATCGTTTGCCCCTTGGTGAAGGCGGGTACTGGCATGTTGAGCAAATTCCCGGCCGTCGATGTTGATCCCCCCACCGGGTAAAACGGGTGCTGGAAAAAGCTCACCATCAAGATGCGCTCATCGCCTGCCACGATGTCTTCCGTGCCATTGCCGTGGTGTACGTCAAAGTCCACAATCGCCACGCGCTGCAGACCATGGCGCTCCACAGCATATTTGGCTGCAATCGCCACGTTGTTGAAAAAGCAAAATCCCATCGCTTGGTTGCGGCAGGCATGGTGCCCCGGGGGGCGCACGGCGCAAAATGCGTTGTCCAGTTCACCGGCCAGCACCGCGTCGGTCGCGGCCAGCGCGGCACCTGTCGCACGCAAGGCGGCGCGCCAGGTGTGGCGATTGATGGCGGTGTCAGCATCAAGGTAGCTGTGCGGTGGGCCACCTGCCTCAAACTCTTCGCGCAACTGCTCACTCAAGCCCCGGAGCGATGCAATGTGCATGCGTCCGTGGGCAAGCTCGATGTCGGCGATGGGCGCTTCATCTGCCTCCAGCAGGGTCAAGCCGGACTTCACGCCGCAGGCCGTCAGGTGGTTGTCAATGGCCGTCAGTCGGTCGGGGCACTCGGGGTGGCCGTCCCCCATTTCGTGTTCCCAGCAATCCGGGTGGGTGTAATAGCCTGTTCTAGGGGGACTCAATGAGGCGTTCAACATCGTATTCACGAATTTTCAGGTATGGTGCAGGGCGATGAATGCACAGCACACACTCAACGCCATTTTGAATCAGCTTAACACGGTGATCGTGGGCAAAAACGCTCAGATCCAGGATTGCGTCGCCTGCTTGCTGGCGGGCGGCCATTTGCTGATTGAAGACGTTCCCGGCGTCGGCAAAACCACCCTGGCACATGCCCTGGCACGCACCTTTGGCTTACAGTTCTCGCGGGTCCAGTTCACGGCAGATTTGATGCCAGGGGACTTGTCCGGCGTGTCGATATACGACCGGGGCAAGGAAGAATTTGTGTTTCACCCCGGTCCCGTCTTCGCGCAGATTCTGCTGGCGGATGAGATCAACCGT
The DNA here is from genome assembly GCA_016703665.1 of Candidatus Defluviibacillus avedoerensis. GTDB lineage: Bacteria > Pseudomonadota > Gammaproteobacteria > Burkholderiales > Burkholderiaceae_C > Defluviibacillus > Defluviibacillus avedoerensis. The sequence goes on along the minus strand of JADJBS010000020.1, from coordinate 1,290,644 downwards.
GCCAGCCCCAAAACCCAGAGCGCTTTGCTGGAGGCCATGGAGGAAAAGCAAGTCACCATCGAAGGGGCCACCCGACCGCTGCCCAGTCCCTTCTTTGTGATCGCCACGCAGAACCCGCATGACCAGCTGGGCACCTATGCCCTGCCGGAATCGCAACTGGACCGCTTCTTGATGCGCATCTCGCTGGGTTATCCGGACCGGGTGTCGGAACGCAGCCTGCTGGCTGGCAACGACCGCCGGGACATGGTGGACAAGCTCGCTTCCATGGTCAGCACGGCCGATTTGCTGGCGTTGCAAAACCAGGTGCAGCAGGTGCATGCGGCGGACTCCTTGCTGGACTATGTGCAGGACCTGCTGGCTTCGACCCGCTCTGGCAAATGGTTCCTGCAAGGCCTTAGCCCACGTGCGGGCATTGCACTGGTACGCGTCGCAAAGGCCCAAGCCCTGCTAAGTGGCCGTGACTACGTGGCACCCGACGATGTGCAAGCCATTCTGCCCCAAACCATTGCACACCGCATGGTGCCCGTGGGGGATGCGGGGCGCGGCTCGGTAGAGCAGGTGCAAGCCATGGTGGAAGCCGTCCCGCTTCCCTGACTTAGTTGCAGATGGCCCTGTCGTTCAACCCCCTGGCCCCCGTGCGCCGCCGTTTTCAGGTCTGGTGGAAGGCGCGGCTGCGCGCTAAAGACAGTGTGGAATTGACACAGCGCAACGTCTACATCCTGCCCACCCAACCTGGATTCATGCTGGCGTTGACCTTGGTGCTGTTGCTGGTGGGCTCGATCAACTATCAACTCAATCTGGGCTACCTGCTGACCTTCTTGCTGGCGGGTAGCTCTTTGGTGGGCATGCACCTGTGCCATGGCACGTTGCGTGGCCTGACCTTAACGTTGGCAGCGCCTGATCCACAGTTCGCGGGGGCTAACGTGCTGATTGACGTTCGGCTGATCAGTCAAAGCCGTCGCCCACGCCACGGCATTGGCCTGGGCGCACTGAACGCCAGGCTTGAGACGCCCCACTGGGTATGGACCGATGTGCCCGCAGCAGGCTTCAGTAAAGTGCAGATCGCTTGGCGCGCAGAAAAACGCGGCCTGCTCAGCCTGCCGCTGCTGACCGCAGAAACCCGCTTTCCCCTGGGCACCTTCCGAGTTTGGACTGTTTGGCGGCCTGCGGCCCAGGTCTTGGTATACCCGACGCCGGAAGCCCATCCACCCCCATTGCCGCCCGGCGAGCCAAGGGCCAGTGGGGCGACGGCCCAACTCACCGCACCATCGGGCGAATTTGACGGCGTACGCGCTTACCGCCAAGGCGACCCGATCAAGTCCGTCGTCTGGAAGAAGTCCGGCAAAGCCATCGCTGCCGGCGCGGGTGAACTGGTAGCCCGGGATACACAACATAACCAGCGCTATGAACTTTGGCTAGACTTCGCCAGCGCAGGCTTTGCCAGCACCGAGGTAAAACTTTCACGTCTGTGTGCCTGGGTGTTGAGCGCCGAGCGCCTGGGGAAGGACTACGGCCTGCGCCTACCAAACCAAGTCATCCCTCCCTCAACCGGCGAAGCCCACAAGCGCCGCTGCCTGGAGGCCTTGGCGTTGTGCTGAAGTTTTCCGTCTTGACCCATTTGCCACGCGAAGCACGCGATACGCTGTTTCTGCTGGCTGTCATTGCCTGGGTATTGCTGCCTCGGTTTGGCAGTTTGCCGCTGTGGTGCAGCAGTATGACCACGGCAGTGCTGGCCTGGCGTGCCTGGCTGGCCTGGCATTCACGGCCCCTGCCGGGGCGTTGGTGGTTGCTGGGGGTGTTGGCCCTGGCCATGGCAGGTACCTGGTTCAGCCATCGCACCTTGTTGGGCAAGGAGCCCGGCATCACCCTCATCATTGTGCTGTTGGCTCTCAAGACCCTAGAGCTTCGGGCCAAACGCGACGCATTTGTGGTTTTCTTTTTGGGCTTCTTCACGATGCTCACCAGCTTCTTGAACTCACAGTCGCTGCTGACGGCTGCCGCCATGTTGATCGGCTTGCTCGGCTTGCTGACGGCACTGGTCAACGCCCACATGCCGGTAGGCAAGCCCCCCCTGATGCAAGTAGCCCGTACCGCATGCACCATGGCTTTGCTGGGCGCCCCTATCATGGCCGTGCTGTTTGTGCTGTTTCCACGGGTGGGGCCGCTTTGGGGCATGCCGGGTGAGCAAGCGGGCGCCAAGACGGGTCTGTCCGCCAGCATGAAGGTAGGCGCCTTGGCGCGGCTGGTGTTGGACGAAGGCATTGCCATGCGCATCCAGTTTGAGGGCGAACGCCCACTCGCGCACGATCTGTACTTCAGAGGCCCGGTACTGGGCGGCTTTGATGGTGTGGAGTGGATACCCATCCAGCAGTGGCAGCGAAGCGCCTTCAACCTGGAGTCGCGCCTGGAAGTTCGCGGCGAGCCAGTCCACTACACCGTTACGCAAGAGGTCAGCAACCGTCCGTGGCTGACCCTGCTCGAAATGAGCCCCGAGCCCCCCAAGCTGCCCGGCTTTGAGCTGACCCGCACAGCCGATATGCAGTGGTTAAGCGACCGGCCTTTCAGCGAAATCGTCCGCTTCAAAGCCACCAGCTACCCTGGCCATCGCTACGGCCCTGCCCAGCCAACACCCGCCTTGCAGTCCTTTGTAGACATGCCCCCAGGCTTCAACCCCCGTACGGTGCAGTGGGCAGCGGATTTGCGTCGCGACCCGCGCTATGCCCACGCCAGCGCCGGCGTATGGATCGATGTGGCATTGGAACGCCTTCGCACTGGCGGCTACACCTATACGTTGGACCCTGGCGAATTCGGTATCCAGACGGCTGACGAATTCTGGTTCGACAAAAAGGAGGGCTTTTGTGAACACATTGCCTCTTCCTTTGTGATCCTGATGCGAGCCTTGAACATTCCGGCGCGCATTGTCACGGGCTACCAAGGGGGCGAGTTGAACACCCTGGACAACTACTGGGTGGTACGTCAAAGCGACGCCCACGCCTGGGCTGAAGTCTGGCAGCCGGGCCTAGGCTGGACCCGTGTAGACCCGACGGGCGCCGTCTCCCCCGGGCGGGTCGGCAATGCCCAGCGCTTGACCATCCCCAAAGGCGTGGTCGCCTCGGCCCTGGGCACACTCAGCCCCGACATGCTAAACGCCCTTCGCGCTACCTGGGACGCCGTCAACAACCGTTGGAACCAGTGGGTCCTTAACTATGGGAAAGGCCAGCAATTCAATTTGCTCAAAAACTTAGGCTTTAGTTCTCCCAGCTGGGCAGACCTGGGCTATGTGATTGCAGCGCTGATCTCGGCTGTCAGTTTGGGCGCTGCGGCCTGGGCTTTGTGGGAGCGTCGTCAGCACGACCCCTGGCTGCGTCTGCTGGGCCAAGTGCGCACGCGCATGGACAAAGCGGGCCTGCCCCTGCCCGAGCACATGGCCCCGCGCCAAATGGGCGACCTGCTGGCTGCCAAGTTTGGCCAACCAGCCCATGGGCTGCGCGACTGGCTGCTGGAGATGGAGCGCCTGCGCTACGCTCCACACCCGCCCCCCAAACGACTGGCACAACTTCAACAACAGCTGCGCACACTGACTTGGCCAACCCACTGATATTCATGATTCGACATCGGTTCAGTACTTTAATTTTCATAGCATTGTTTTCTTATTTAGCAAGCGGAAATGCGACAAAAACACCTGGTAAAGGCCTCCGAAAAAATACCCCCAACCAAACCAGGCAAGCCAAACTGCCGGAGCAAGGTGCCCGGCCCTATGCCCAGCGTCCCGACGTGATGGCACAGGCGGCCGACATGGCCGAGCGCCGCGGCCTACCCCCCCACTGGACAGCAGAGACCATGGGTCAGGCACGCCACTTGCCCAACGTTGCCAAGCTGATGCTGCCTCCCCCTGCCGGGCAAAAGAAAGACTGGGGCCTGTACCGCAGCCGCTTCATTGACCCGATCCGCATTGGCGCAGGCATCAAGTTCTGGCAGGCCAACGCCAGCACACTGGCGCGCGCCGAGCAGGTTTACGGCGTGCCCCCAGAGATTGTGGTTGGTATCATCGGCGTGGAGACCATTTACGGTCGGCAAACAGGCATGTTCCGCGTGATGGACGCACTGGCCACCTTGGCGTTTGACTTTCCGGCAGGCCACCCCAGGGCAGTCGCACGCCAAGCTTTCTTCCGCGATGAGCTGGAACAGTTTTTAAGCTTGATGCACCGGGGCGGAGGCGAGCCGTTCAGCGTGCGTGGCAGCTACGCGGGAGCCATTGGCATGCCCCAGTTCATGCCGTCCAGTATCGCCAAACATGCGGTGGATTTTGACGAAGACGGCAAAATTGACCTGACGCACAGCGCGGCCGATGTGATTGGCTCGGTCGCCAACTACTTCAAGGCTTATGGCTGGACAAGCGGCGCACCCACCCATTTTGAGGTGCAGTTTGATCCAGCCAGCGTGGATATGGATGCTCTGCTGGCCCCCGACATCCTGCCCACCTTCAGCACTGCCACAATCGAAAAGCTGGGCGCAAGGCTTGGCGAAGCCGGCAAAGCCCACCCAGGCAAATTGGCACTGATTGAGCTGCAGATGGGCGCCCAACCCGCGAAGTATGTGGTTGGCACCGAGAACTTTTACACCATCACCCGCTACAACTGGAGCAGCTACTACGCCATGGCAGTGATTGAATTGGGGCAGGCTGTTGCCTCTGAGGTCAGAGATCAATAGCGAATCCCACTGCATGAAATTTTGATTTCTTCTTTTTGTGGCCCAAAGAAAAGATGCTTCCTCGACGGGGCGAGACCCGGCTAGCAGCGTACCAATTCATTTCAGTTCAGCAATATCTCAAAGTTTTCAGAGGAGAACAGGCTGTTGAGACAGGAATCTCGGATCGGAGTCTGTTCTGATCGAACAGGGTGTACAGCTTGACTGCAGCCTTGGCGGAGCCCACGGGAGCAGAGACAGACACAAATCGATAGCCGTGGCGTCGAACGCTTAGACGGTGGTGTCCAGATCGAGAGCAGAATAGAATGCCAAATTCTCCAATTAAATCAGTAACTTACAAGCCAAGTCTGTGAAAATTTTGGAACACTACTGATCCGTCATATCAATAAATTCAATGGCTCGCATTCAGCGCACCGGCCAGTGCGAGTGCGTGATCACGCAGGGCGGGCGCGAGGTTCAGACAGGCGTCGCCGTTGCCCAGGGTGGCCGCCTGTTCAAGCAGTTTGGCATGGGCTTCTGCAGGTGCTGCAGAAAAGGTGGCGAACAGACCTTTCATGGTGTGGGCGCTGCGTGCGACTACAGGCCAGTCGGATACAGCCAGCGCGTCATCCAGTTCCTGTAAGGCGCCGGGTGTCTGGCTCACATAAAGGGCGGCAACCTCACGGGAAAGTGCTTCGTCACCAATCATTTCAAGCGTTGCCGCCCTGTCGAACACAGCATCATTTGGCTCAGCTGCGACCGTCACAGCAGGGGCTGCAGAGCTTGGTGCCACCGTTTGGCTGCCTTTGAACAGGCGACTGATTTCGCTCTCCAGCGCGTTGCGGCTGATGGGTTTGGGGACGTAGCCGTCCATGCCTGCTGCAAAACAGCGCTCGCGATCTTCCGCAAGCGCGTTGGCGGTTAAGGCAATGATGGGCAGGCGCGATTTTGATCCCTGGGCGCGTTCCCGCTGGCGAATTTCACGGGTCGCGCTGATGCCGTCCATTTCAGGCATTTCCATGTCCATGAGTATCAGCGCATAGGTAGTCTGGCTGATGCATTGCAGTGCGCGGATGCCGTTGTCGGCCGTGTCATGAACGAGGCCCAGACGCCCGAGCATGGCAGCCCCCAACTGCTGATTGACCCGGTTGTCGTCCACTAACAAAACACGGCCACTCACCAGCGCGGCAATGTCGGTGTGCTGCTCAGGTAAGTTCCGTGAAGCTGAGGGGCTTGCGCCGTCTGCAACCACCAGCGGTAAATGAACCCAGAAGCAAGTTCCCACTCCAGGTGAACTGTCAACTTCGATGGTGCCTCCCATGCCCTCGACCAGTTCTTTAGAGATGACCAAGCCAAGGCCCGTCCCCCCATACCTGCGGGTGATGGTTTGATCTGCTTGCGAGAAGGGTTGAAACAGGCGCTCCAGTGCGTCGCTGTCCATGCCGATGCCTGAGTCACGGACGCTGAATATCAATTGACCATCGTCAACTCCTTGGCCAAGTTCGATGCTGCCCTTTTCAGTGAATTTGATGGCATTGACCAGCAGGTTGATCAGCACCTGGCGCAATCGGGTGGGGTCACCCATGATGAAACGGGGCAGGTCAGGAGACGCATCAAGCACAAATTTGAGACCTTTTTCGCTGGCCCGCTCAGCCACGATGCCGCGCACTTCAGTGATCATGTCACTAACGTCAAAAGCTATGCGCTCCAGTGTCATGCTGCCTGCCTCAATCTTGGCATGGTCAAGCACGGCGTTGATGAGTTCCATCAAGTGGTTGCCGGAGCTGTTAATCAAATTCACATAGTGCTTTTGCGACGGCAACAACGGTTCTGATTCAAGTAACTGTGAGAACCCAATGATGGCGTTCAGTGGGGTACGAAGTTCGTGACTCATGCGAGACACAAACTCTGACTTGGCACGGCTGGCGCGCTCTGCATCCTCCTTGGCCTCGCGCATTTCTTCCAGGGCCAGTTCCAGCCGCTGATGTGCCGAATTGATACGGCGAAAATAGTGCAAGGTAATCGCGCCAGCGAGTACGATGACCAGTGCCACCAGTCCCATTTCCACCAGCTTGAACCGTTCTCGCTGTACTGCAAGACGGGTTTCCAGCACGCGAAGCTGCTCACTGCTGTCGAAAAACAGGCGATTCGCGTTTTCGTCAAGCCGCTCGAAATAAGGCGGGATATGCTTGAGGAATGCATCGACCTTGTCATGAAAATGGAAGAAGCCATCCCGGTCTCCCTTGTCCTGGTACGCCCACATCCGCGTCAGCAGGTCTTCCAGTTCCGTTGTGCGTTGTTCGACCTGGTCAAGCAGAGGGGATATCTCGATCAGTTCCATGACATAGGCGCCATCGCCAGTTGTTGGCCGATAAAAACCTCGCTGACCATTTGATCGCGTCCCTCCAGATTGAGCTGAACCTCACGTCTTACCTTGCCCCCCGCTTTCAGGACGTTGAGATCGTGGCGGAGCTTGTGCAGTTGGGCTGTGATGGAGTGGGTGACCCGCTTGGCTGCAGCCTGATGGGTGGACGCCGCCATCAGGTAGAGGTCTTTCTGGATGCCGTGGATTCCACGAACGATTTCCTCTCCCACAAACAGTCTGGCCCGCTCATTGGCACTTTGAGCGCGCAGGTCTTCCTGCAAGGAGTCAAACCCGATTTTGGTTCCAATCACCAACAGGAGGCAAGCGATCACCAGACTCAATAGCCAGGCAAATGAAAAGTCAATCAGTCTGTGAGACTTCGTGGTGGCTTGATTCATGGGATCGAGTGGGCGGTACCTTCTATCGGCTCATTTTTTTGCTGTCCAGAAAGCCATGCTTGCGGAAGACCGCTTGCCCCTCGTCGCCGCTGGCATAGGTCATGAAGCGTTTGGCCAAATCGGGGTGTTTGCTGGTTTTGAGTTGTATCAGCAGGAGTGCTTGTGGCTTGGCTACCTTGGCATCCAGATCGATGACGTCAAGCTTACTCGCGTTGTCCTGAAAAAACCCCACGGCACGCCAATTCAGCGTGATGTCGGCTTCACCTTTTTTCATGGCATTGACCAAGCTGCGCGAGTCTGGCGCCAGGAATGCCGATGCCTTGACGACCTTGGGATAGATCCCGGCTTCGTCAAGGATGCGTTTGGCCTCCTGGCCCACACTGCCCGATTCGGCGTTACCGATGATCGCAGTCAGGTCTTTGCGCAGCAGTTCGCGCACATCGGGCTTGACGCCCTTGGGGTTGCCCTTTTGCACCATCAGCGCCATCTGATTGTGGCCTACGGTGGTGCGCTCATCAAACAGGCCTTCCTTGACATGTTTTTGGTAGTAGCTAGGCTCCCCAGGAAGATACCAGTCCCCTGCGCCACTCTTTTTGGCTGATTGAAACAGGTCTTCCGATCCCCCTTGGGCAATACTGACCTTGACGTTCTCTCTGTTTTCGAAGCTTTGCGCTATCTCCGTCATGGGCCGGACCATGGTGATGCCGCAATAGAGCAGTAACTCTGGACGGGGTTTCTGGGCGTAAGCACTCAAGCCCAGGGCTGTGAAGATCAGAATAATGTAGATGGCCGAACGGCGAAAGACTGAAATGAGGTGCATGGTCAAAACATGGTGCGTAAGAGGCGAGTCCTTTTGAATTCTAGGCTTTTGCCGCTATTTCCGCTTGTAGTCTGTCAAGTACTTGATACGGTTGAATGTGACTGGAAGACGTCTAATCAGACGTCAAGCAATCAGATTGAAACCCAGCGAGTTAAGTGCATGGAAACCGCCTTCTTTTCGTGCTTTAGGGTCGCAGGGGGGTTGCAATCTGGTGCGGCGCACTAAAATACTCTGAGTGGATGCCTGATGTTTTGGCTTTCAACACCCGACGCTCGCCGTCCCTCAACACCCAAAACCCACTTCCGTATGAAGGACCACTACACCGCCCTGGGTCTTGGCAACTCTGCCAGTCTGGCCGATATCAAAAAGGCTTTTCGTCAGAAAGCCTCTCAATACCACCCAGACCGGAACATGGATGCCGGAGCACCCGCACGGTTTCGGGCCGTGCAAGAGGCCTATGACGTGCTGTCTGACGAGGACAAACGCTTGGCTTATGACAACAATCGCCGCCGCAATTTGCTTGACGATCCCGCACAGACTGCGCGCGACATCTGGCAGAGTTACTTTGAGCCTTTGTGTCAGGCGGCGCGCTAATCAACCTATTACGGCCTTTTGACCTGCCTCAGTAAAGTACCTGCCCATTGAACACCTCTTCCTATTTTGACGACTTGCGTGCCCTGTATCAGGCCGAGCTTGATGATCTGCGCACTGACTCTGAGGGTAATCATGTGCTGGCCAGGCGCCTCGCTGAAAAGCGGAGCGAACTTGGCTTCCTGCTGCAGATGATGGACATCAACCCGGAGATGCTGGCCGTTGTTCTGCACAATGCCTTCCGCTTTGCCAACCCTGCCGTCATGGACCTGCTGGTGCAGCAGGACGTGCATGACCTGCCCGGTTGGGACAGCATCAACACCACCATTGACATCGCCGCCTGGGCCGGTGAAACAGTTCAGACCATCTTGCGCGAGCCAACGGGCAAGGCGTTCATGGTGCTTGCCGCAGCGCTTGAATACCTGCTGCACAAGCCGCAAGGAGAGGCAGAAAGTACCAAGGCTGATAACGACGAAGATGGCCAGCAAGACCGCGACGAAATGCGTCACGAACGCCATGACGACCACCGCACCGAAGACGATGACGATGACGAGGCCGCTGCCCGGGCTCGTGAAGAAGCCGGCAACGACTGGCTGACGCAGCAAGGCTTTGACCAGAAGGACGCACAATGAACGCACTCGCCCTGATTGCCACGACCCAGAGCCTGATCGCAGCGGGGGACATTGTTGCCGCCGAGGCCGCGCTGGGCGAGCTGGCCGACACAGAGGGCGACAAAGCCTTGATGGTGGTGCTGGAGCAGTTGCCACCCAAGGATATTCTGGCGGTGATCCGGGAGTACGACAACTCCAAGGAGTCCGTGATCAATCTTCTGGTCACCCCAGATCAATTCGCCCGTGCCGTGGTGATTGAAAAGCAATACAAAGATGTGAGCCGAACCCACCTGCGCGGCATGGTAAATGCCATTATTTTTCGTGAAGATGCTGATCCAGTGGAGTTTCTGAACGCCATTGGCGATCTGGAAGGTGGGTCCGAAGCCTTGGCTGACTATTTCTCCGAGAAGTGGGGCCGTATTGAAGCCTTTGCCCGCAGCGGCACCTTTGATTCCGGCGCAGAGGATGGCGATATCCTTTCCGAAACAGCGCTCCTGGCCAATGCGTATGTCAAACCGCGTGTCGATGAAGATGAGGTGGCCGATGGTGACTGGATGCAATTGGCTTGGTTGCTGCGCAAGGAGTGTCCAGACCTGTTCGTGGAAATGCTGATGGTGCTGCGGGCCAAAGCCCGTGCCCACGACTTGGGGCAGGGTGAAGATGCAGAAGTCGAGGTCGAGGAGGATGACGGCAAAATGGAAACCAGCGAAACCGACCGGGGCAAGGCGACACCAGCAGCGCTGGAGGCAGATGAAGAGTCGGCCATTTGACCGATCTCGGCCGCCACAGCTGACGTTTTATTCGCCATATGCCACATCATCAGCATTCCTCCCAAGCAGCGCAGTCAATAGCGCTATTTGATCGTCGCCCTTTTTTTGAAAAAGTCCTGGCCTATGGTCTGGAACACGGCATCATTGACCAAGCCAAGCTGGACGCCATTGCCATAGAAGCACCCAAGGGGATGGTGCAGATCGCGCGATATTTTGGCAGCGAGTTTTTGCGCCCGGAACTGGAAGCCGCGCGTGATCGCATTGTCAATCTGGTGAGCTTGAATCTGGAGCATCACAGTGGCGGGGAACTGCGGCCTGCGGCCGAGGCTCTGCAAGGAAACAGTTTGCTGTCTCGCTCCAAGGGTGCGTCCGACATGCTCAAGGCTTTGATCGTCATGCCGCAAAGCAGCCACTTTGGCATGAATGAAGCGGCAGGTTTTCGTGACGAACATATCCCGTTGTTGGCGAAATGGTCACTTTGCAGCTTGGCTGAGTACCGCGCTGAGCTGGCTCAGCGCAGCCAGATCGCGCTGTCGATCCAGGCGGCGCTTTGGTTTGCTGAAAAGTTTGGCATGGATGCGGACGAACTTGAAGACGCGGGCCGCGATGCGGAAGCAGTGATCCGCACTGCGTTGCTGATGCTTGCCACCAGACAGACTGAGTTGCCCGATTGGGTTGCATTTGAAAAAACGATTGCTGCCCTGCGCAAAAAAAACACGACCTCGAAGGGTATCGGTCTGGTGCTGTCGATACCGCGCGATTTGCCCGTAGAGTTTCAATCGGTGGTGGATGGTGTGTGCCAGTCGATGCTCCCAGACATGGCGAAGATTCTGGACGCCAAATGGCCCATCAGAAAGCTGTTTGACCAGACGCCCGCATTCATGGGGCGCTACTTTTGGGTGGAAAGCGCTTTAAGCGAGGTCGATGACTTTGACCGGGCGGCGTCGGCTGCATGGAACAAAGCCACGGGGGGCCATAGCGACGACAGCTCACTGTTGACGCTCTTCTTGTGTATTGCCTCAGCCAGCTCACCCAAAACGCTTTTGACAGCGAAGGCCGCTGCTGCATTGGTGCGAAAAATCCGCAAATCTGGTTTCAAGCCAGACCTGGTGCCAGACTACATCCTTGCGAATGCCCCTGTGCACCACCAGGGCGACTACCTGAAGATGTGGCAAGACTTCCTGGAGGACACTCGCGATGGTTTGCTCAGTGACCACGACTATGCCTTGCATGACGCCATGGCCTTGCTGCGGCGTGATTGCAATATTGCGCCGAATTGAACTGATGCCGGGCCATTCAAGTTGGCCTGATCTTTTTTGCTAATCAAGATGGAAGTTCTTGCCATTGTTGGATGAACGGCTTGTCTTGAAGATGCATGTCTCTTAACGCAGGTGGATGGCATTGGGTGCCAACCTCTTGCAGAAAATAGCTGGAGACATGGAAGATGAAATTACTTGCTCAATTCGTGCGGCGCGTATCGGTGCCTTTGCTCGCTGGCACTCTGTTGGCTTCGGCCGCCTGGGCGCAAAAAGACGAAAAATTCCCTAATCGCACCATCAAAATCATTGTGCCATTCACTCCGGGTGGCACAACAGATGTGATGGCTCGCGCGATTGGGCAAAAGCTGAATGACTACTGGGGTCAACCTGTGATCGTCGAAAACAAGCCTGGTGCTGCGGGTTGGTTAGGCATCACTGCCATGGCCAAATCACCGGCTGACGGCTACACCATAGGGGTGACGATTTCTTCCATCATCTATGCGAAGTCTCTTTACACGAAGCTGCCGTTTGACATTGCCAATGATTTCGAGGCGGTGTCGATGCTCTCACGCTCGGCGATTGGCTTGGTCGTCCCAGCCCAGTTCCCAGCGGACAATTTACAGGATTTCATTGCCCATTTACGCAAGAACCCTGGTAAGTACAGCTATGGATCTTTCGGGCAGGGGACAACCGCACACATCTTCGGAGAGACCTTGAACCGGGGCGCCAGGATTGATCAGGTGCACGTGCCATTCAAAGGTGCGATGCCCATCGTGACCGATCTGCTGGGCGGTCAATTGACCTCTGCCTTTCTTGATGTTGCCACGATCAAACCCTTTGTGCAGTCTGGCAAATTGAAGGTGCTTGCCTTCTCGGGAACCCAACGGGTTGCCGCCTTCCCCAATACCCCTACTTTTGCAGAAGCAGGATACAAAGGTTTTGAACCAGTGGGGTTCTTTCAGGTGTTGGCGCCCGCCAAAACGCCCAAGGACATTGTGCGAAAACTCTCTGATGGCATTGCCAAAGCAGTCAATAGTGATGACCTGAAAACCCGCATCCAGGATATGGGCCTTGAAGTGGGTGGCAGCACGCCAGAAGAACTGGCCACTGCGATCAAGGTCGACGGCGACATCTTTGACCGCGCCATCAAGGCGGCGAACATCCAGCTTGATCAAAATTGACAGCACACATCACTGGAGATATGTATCCATGAGCAAGCCTTTTAGCGGCCTTCGTGTGATCGATTTGTCGGCCGTTGTTTCTGGTCCCATGGCAACGGGGATTCTGGCAGATCAAGGGGCGGATGTGATCAAGGTCGAGCCCATGGAGGGCGACCTCACCCGCCTGATTGGTCCAGCCAAAGGTGATTTGTCTGCCCTGTTCATCTCAATCAATCGCGGCAAGCGGTCCATTGTGCTCGACCTTAAGAAGCCGGAAGGTGCAAAGGTGTTGCGCGACTTGCTGCTCACCTCAGATGTGCTGGTTGAAAATTTCAGGCCGGGCGCTTTGGCACGTCTCGGGTTTTCCTATGAGGTGGTTTCTGCCCTGAACCCACGAATCGTTTACCTCTCCATCTCGGGCTTTGGGCAGACAGGTCCTCAGGCTGGTTACAGGGTCTATGACCCGGTGATTCAGGCAGTTTCGGGCTTTGCGGATGCCCACCCAGATCTGGCTTCCGGTGAGCCTAAACTTTTGCAAACCTTGTTGTGCGACAAGATCACGGCGCTCACTGCGGCTCAATCGATTGGCGCCGCATTGCATGCCAGGTCTGTGACTGGGAAAGGGCAAAAAATTGAGTTGTCAATGCTGGACTCAGCCGTCGCATTTTTATGGCCCGAGGCACTCTACAACCATACCTTCCTGGACGACCAGCCACCGAAAATGTTTGAATTTGGTTCCAATCAGAGCCTGTGGCGTTGTAGCGATGGATGGATCGCCATGATCACACCTCAAAACGATGAGTTTGCCGCGATGTGCCGCGTGCTGGGTGTACCGGAACTCAAAGACGATCCGCGCTTCATTTCCATTCCTGTTCGGCGCAATCACCAAGCAGAGATTCGAGCGATATTGGATCCACTGGTTGCACAAGAACCTGTGGACGACCTGGTTAATCGGCTTGGCGCAGCTGGGGTGCCGGTGGGTCGCGTGAACACCAAAGCCGGTCTGGCGCAGGACCCACAAGTTGTGCATAACCAGTTGCTCAGGGAGACGGCCTATCCAGATATTGGCCGGGTGAGGACGCCGCGGAGCGCAGCGCGCTTTTCGCTTGAAACCGACGCTGCAGAGCCAATGGCTGCTCATTTAGGACAGCATACCCGCAGCGTGTTGGCAGAGCTCGGTCGCACCAGTCAGGACATCGACCATCTTGTCAATCTGGGTGCGGTCCGCTAGCCAAGCTCAACTCCGGGAGACACCATGCTGGACCTTTGCCAGGACCTCAATGCTGAGTGCAAGGAACTTGCAGACTTTGCTTTGTTGATGGATCCGGCAGACTGGGGGCGCGCGACGCGATTTCATGGCTGGACTCCGTGGGACGAAGTGGCCCACTTATGCTTGCTTGATGATGTCGGTCACCTGGCTGCGACGGATGAAAAGGCATTTGCGGTGAAGGCCGCCATGCTGAAGGGGCGACGCGCTGCTGGAGAAGAAATCAGCGCGATAGCACGGACGACCTATGCGCACATGGCGGGGCCGCAACTGGTTGCCCACTGGCTTGAAGTGAACAGACAGCTCGCTGGTGCGCTTTCCAATCTCGATGCAAAAGCTCGACTGCCGTGGTTCGGGCCGACCATGAGTGCGCGTTCTTTTGCGACGGCCAGATTGATGGAAACCTGGGCACATGGGCAAGACATTTTCGACCTTTTGAGCGTGCGTCGGAAAAACTCAGCGCGACTGAAGCACATCGCCCATCTCGGCGTCACCACGTATGAGTGGACCTTCAAGAACCGGGGGCTGAGCGCGCCGTTACCTATTCCTTATGTGTGCCTGCAAGGGCCCTCTGGCGAGGCTTGGAGTTGGGGGGTAAGCTCGTCTGTCGATTTAGTCACAGGCATGGCAGAGGATTTTTGTCTGGTCGTGACCAAGCGCCAACATTGCTTGGATACACAACTTCAGATGATGGGCTCAGCGATTGCATGGTTGCCGCTGGCCCAATGCTTTGCAGGCCCGCCGGTTGATTCACCCGCGCCACGCGGAAAGTTAGTGTGAATGACTGCGCCCCGGGGGATGACGACCCGAAGCACGCCCTGACCATGGAAAGGCCTGTGCTACTTGGCTTGCACCATGCCGAGCAGGTCGAGTCGATTCTGATACCGTGGAGACGCGAGCTTCAAGAGCGCTGCGTATCCGATTTCTATTTCTCCAATATCTATTTATTTCGACATGTGCACGCCTACCGGTTGTCAGTCAAACCTCAGCCGTGCCTTTGCGGATTGACGTATGACGGCAAAGCCCATTTGTTTCCCCTCTTCAAGCTTTCCGATGTTTCTGTGGCGGAGTTGAGATCCATCATCAAAGGGGATGAGTTTTTCTATCCCGTTTCCGAACAAGTGGCCGGCGCGCTGGATACAGGTATTTTTCGCATTGAGTGGAATGATGCAGACGCTGATTATTTGTATCCTGCTGATAACTTTCGTTATTACAAGGGCAGTCTGCTGAGGAAAAAAAAGAGCCTGATGCGGCAGTTGCTTGACGTGGCTTCGCCAGAGGTGCGGGCTTTGTCCAGAATCAACAGGGGTGACGCGCTTGAAATTCTTGCCCAATGGGGCAAAAGCAAAGCGCTGCTGCCTGGCGGAGCCGACGAGGGTGCGTGTCGCGAAGCATTGATGCGATTTGATGAGCTTTCATTGAATGGCTTGATCTATTACTTTGGCGAAACCCCGATAGGGTTTTTGATGTATCAAGAGACATCACATCGATCCTCAATCATCAGGTTCGCTAAGGGGGTGGAGGCGTTCAAGGGGATTTATCAATACATGTTTCATAACTACTGCATGTCAAACCCCGCGCTCGACTGGATCAATTTTGAGCAGGACATGGGTTTGAGCAATTTCCGGCAAACAAAAAAATCGTACCAACCCGAGGCTTTTCTGAAAAAGTATCGGGTTTCTTTGCACCGACTGAACAATTAAACCCGTCACGCCTAGCGATCCACAGGACGTTTTTGCATACACGCCCTTCATGCAACTGATTGGGATGAAGCGGGAGCATTCCCGCGACGGGTTGGCGTGCATGTTGCTGGATCCCACAGCAGCGCTTGGTAATGTCATTGGCTCTGTGCACGGCGGTGTGGTCGCCACCATGCTCGATGTGGTCATGGCAAGCGCTGCCGTGTCGGCTGTTGGCTTTTCTCGAACGGTTGTCACGCTCAGCCTGACTGCGATCTACCTGGAGCCGGGCCGTGGCAAGTTGGTGGCTAACGGTGAGGTGGTCAGCCCTGACTCCGCTGTCGGCGCTCGCCAATTCGCGGACTGCGCCGCTACACTGGTGCGAACCGGAGTAGTCCCATGAAAGCGCTGAGCCCCACTGACTCTTTCTTCCTATGGTTTGAAACCCGCAATCAGCCTATGCATGTCGCCGGCCTGTACTTGTACACGCCGCCCAAAGACGCAGGCCCTGACTTCGTCCTTGACCAACTGGCACGCTGGGGCAAGTATTTGCAGGCGCAAGCACCTTTCAACCAACGGCCAGTCTTGCGCAAAGGCCTGTGGTTTTGGGAAGAAGACACCGAGTTTGAGCTTGACTACCACTTGCGGCATGTAGCGCTGCCCCGGCCTGGGCGTATCCGGGAACTCCTAGGCATGGTATCTCGTCTTCATGGAACTTTGATGGACCGCAATCGTCCCCTGTGGGAGGCCTATGTGATTGAGGGGTTGCCGGGTGGACGCTTTGCCACCTATGTCAAGATCCACCATGCTTTGGTTGATGGTGTGGCTGGGGCGCGCATGATGGCGCAAAGCCTGTCGCGTGATCCGTTGGATATCAGGCCACCGCAATGGGCGCAGTCGCTGCTGAGGCAGTCGGTACAAGAGCCGCCAGCCACAATCAACCAATGGGTGCAACCACTCTTAAAAGCTGTCCGCTCGACCGGTGAAATCCTGCCAGGCATCGGCAGCGGACTATGGGACCTGATTCATGCCAGCCAGACAGACAGCGTGTCGGCCAAGCCGTTTCAGGCGCCGCCCACGCCGTTCAATGTAGAGGTATCTGGTTCGCGCCGTTTTGCAGCTCAGTCGTATTCGCTTGAACGGATCAAACGTTTGGGTGCGGCAGCGGGGGGCACGGTGAACGACATCACCTTGGCCATTTGTGCCGGTGCCTTGCGCCGTTATCTGATCGCTCAAAAAGCCTTGCCAAAGACGCCGCTGATCGCCATGGTGCCGATCTCCTTGCATGACGAAACCTCGGGTGACGGTAACCAGGTCAGCTTGTTGCTGGCCAATTTGTCCACCCACGTGGTAGACCCTGTGAAGCGGCTTAAACGCATTGTGGCATCTACGCAGGCAGCCAAGAAGCGTTTGTCCACCATGACACGTTTGCAGAAAATGGCGCATGGCATGGCCATGATGTCTACAGTGGGGCCGAGCATGGTGACGGGTAGCGCTAAAGAAAAACCATTCTTTAACCTGGTGATCTCCAATGTGCCAGGCCCGAGGGAGTCGCTCTTCCTGAACGGCGCCCATCTGGACGAGATTTACCCGGTTTCCATCCCCTCACATTACCTTGCGCTCAACATCACCATCTCTGGATACTGCGACAAGCTGGGTTTTGGCTTCATTGCGTGCAGGCGATCAGTGCCTTCGTTGCAGCGCATGCTGGACTACACGGATGAGTCGATCAATGAGCTGGAGAAGGCGCTCATCGCGCCACCACCAGCCAACACACCGACTAGGCGCTCGCGCCAGAAAAAAGCCTCTGAATAGGCACTTGAGGCAATACCGATAATATTTTGTTGCTACAAAGTTTGTAACAGACAGTAAAAAGAATACCCACGGACGTGATCTGGGTACAGAATCGTCTGCTCAATTGCCTGTGGCTACAACGCTCTCATGAAGTCGTTCACTGATTCCATTGCTTTCATTGACGAAGAGGCAGAACGGCTCAAGACGGCCCTGCTTTACAGAAACTCAAGCATGGCGCAGGTGGTCAACGTGGTCGCCAGTGCCGCACTGGCGTACATCAATGTCAACTTGGATGCGCCTGTCTTCTGGGCTGTCTGCTGGTGGTTGAGTATGGTCTCGGTCTCTGCTGCTCGCCTGATGCTGGCCCGGCAATTCGTGCGCAATTCGCCCAGTGCTTTTCAAGCCCCCGCTTGGCGGCGGCGGTTCATCATCGTCACAGGGTTGATGACGACCGTCTGGGCCGTTGGCGCAGTGTTGTTTGTTTGGAACGCCTCCGATACGGCGAGGCTGTTCACTGGCTTGGTCTTGTCTGGCATGGTCGCGGGGGCACTGCCACTTCTGGCTCCCGTTCCTCTGGCCTTTCGTTTGTTTGCGGTCGGCATCACGGTGCCGATGGCCTTGGCGCTTTTTTTGCAAGCTCAATCCGGACTGCACTGGGCTTTTGGTGGCTTGATCCTGGTCTTCATGGCGTCCATGCTGGTCGGTGCCAATTACCTGCATGAAACGCTGGACGAAGCCACCCGGCTAGGGCTGGCAAACGCCCGGATAGAGCAGCACTTGCAGCAAGCCAAGGGTATTGCCAAGTCTGCTTTGTCTGACCGGATGGAGGCTGAATCCATACTTGAAGTCAGTGAAGAGCGTCACCGCCTGACGCTGGAAAACCTGCCCGCCGGCATCATCCGGTTTAACCGAGACCTGACCGTCATCTATGCCAATACCCGTCTGATGCAGATCTTGCAAACGCCGATGGAGAGGATCATTGGCTATGACCTGAACAAGCTTTCTGACGCCAACATTCTGGCCATTTTTCGTCAAGCCATCGCAGGCAAGCGTGGCAGTTACGAAGGCGAGTACCTGGCTTCAGCAGACCGCCCGCCCGTCTGGGTTGGTTTGACCTGCATTCCCGCAGAAGCGGGGCAAGGTGACCGGGGTGACTGTATTGCCGTGATAGACGATATCTCTGAGCGCAAGCAGGCAGAGGGTGAAATACAACGATTGGCCTTTACCGATTCGCTGACTGAATTGCCCAACCGCCGCTTGTTGAATGACCGCATGAGGCAGGCCCTGGCAGCATGTTCGCGCACCAACGACCACGGGGCCTTGATCCTGATTGATCTGGATCACTTCAAAACCCTGAACGATACGCAGGGCCACGCCGTGGGCGACCTGCTGCTCCGCCAGGTGGCCACGAGGCTTGTCACCTGTGTGCGCGATGGTGACACGGTGGCCCGGTTGGGGGTGATGAATTCGTCATCATGCTGAAGGACCTGGACACCAAACTGGACGACGCTGCCACGCAGGCGCAAGTGGTGGGTGAAAAAGTAATCAACGTGCTCAGCCGTCCCTATGAGCTGGCTGGCCATGTGTATCACAGCACGCCCAGCCTGGGGATTACTTTGTTTGATGGTCAAAAAAACTCAATTGACGATTTGCTCAAGCAGGCGGATCTGGCCATGTACCAGGCAAAAGCGGGAGGTCGCAGCACAATGCGGTTCTTTAGCAGCGAGATGCAGACCGTGATGCTGCACCGAATTGCGCTGGAGGCTGATATCCGCAAGGGCTTGGTCAGGCGAGAGTTTGCCTTGTATTTCCAGCCGCAAGTTGACGTGGATAGCCACGTGGTTGGCGCTGAGGCCTTGCTACGCTGGAATCATCCACTCGATGGCGTTGTAACGCCTTCAGGCTTTATCGGTCTGGCCGAAGACACGGGCTTGATTCGCCCCCTGGGTTTATGGGTTTTGGAGGAGGGCTGCCACCAGCTCGAGCGCTGGGCAAATGACTCCGCACGGTCGCACCTGACCCTGGCAATCAACGTCAGTGCGCATCAGTTCAACGATGCCAGATTTGTCGATCAATTGCTTGATGTGCTTGCAAGAACAGGAGCCAACCCGAATCGGCTCAAACTGGAGCTTACCGAGAGTATGTTGGTGTCCAACGTGGACGAGGTCGCTGCCAAGATGTTTGCACTCAAAGCCAGGGGGGTTGGGTTTTCACTGGATGACTTTGGCACTGGGTATTCTTCCTTGTCCTACCTCAAACGCCTTCCTCTTGATCAACTCAAGATTGACCAGGGCTTTGTGCGTGACATTCTGGTTGATCCCAACGACGCGGCCATTGCAAAAATGGTGCTGGCGCTGGCCAAGAGCATGGGGCTGGCCGTCATCGCTGAGGGGGTGGAAACCCAGGCTCAGCGCGAATACCTTTACCGCATCGGGTGTAGGGCCTATCAGGGCTACCTGTATGGGCACCCCATGACCATCGCAGATTTTGAGTTGTCAACCGCAAGCAATCTTGCTGCCGTTCAGGCGCCGCAGGCCCTGTTGCCGATCTGACGAGCCTGCCGCGTAAAGTCCTTGTATGACCAAATCAAATCAAACCAGTGGTCAGCGCTTGCTTTTGCTGGGTGCCAGCGGCGCGGTGGGTTCACAGGTGCTGGCACTGGCCAGTGCTGATGAAAGGGTGGCACAGATCGTTGCGCCGAGCCGCCGTGCCCTTGGTGCCGCCCCCAAGCTGATGAACCCTGTGATGGACTTTGCTCAAGATGAGCTGGATGCAGACTGGCTGAATGTGGACAGTGTGGTGTGTGCATTGGGCACTACCCTGCGTGAGGCAGGATCGCAGGCCGCATTTGCCTTTGTCGACCGGGATTTGCCTGTGCGTTTTGCCAAGCTGGCCCATCAACACGGTGCAAAGTCTTTTGCGCTTAACTCGTCACTGGGAGCAAGTCCCAAAGCTAACTTTTACCTCAAAACCAAGGCACAGGCCGAAGCCGCCATTGCCGCCTTGGGATTTGAGAGCTATACCGTGGTCCGACCGTCCCTGATTGATGCTGTTCGTGAAAAAAGCCGTCCCGGCGAAGTCATCGGTTTGGCTGTAGCACGTGTTTTTCAGCCACTGATTCCTGCCCGATATCGCCCTGTGAGCGCCAAAAAAATTGCACAGGCATTGCTGGACGCGGCGCTGCAAGGCAAGCCAGGGCATCGCGTCATTGAATCAGACGCTTTGTGAACAGTTCCTAGCCTGCTGTGGACAAATGCGCGACGACCTTGTCGAGCGCTTGGTCGAATGCCGCAAGTTCCTCTTGTGTCAGGCAGCCAAATATCTGCTCGTTGCGGTCGTGTACCAGGCGCATGGTTTGGCCCCAGAGCGAACGCCCGTCTCGCGTGAGTGTCAGGACAACGCCCCGGCCATCTGTCTGGCTGGCTGACTTTTTCACGATACCGCGAGCGGCCAAGGCATCGCTGGCTCGACTGGCGTTCGCCTTGTTCAGATTGGCCATCCGGGCCAGGTTTTGCACTGACAACGGCTCGTACTGGCCAATGGCGGCCAAGCAGCGCCCTTCACTGAGGGATAAGTCCAGCTCTTTCATGTAAGCCGCTGCAGAAGTTTTGTCGCTGAGTTTGGCGATCAGGTGGAGTCGATAGCTTGCAAAGCGGTCCAGTGCAAGCGGCTTGATGTGTCGGGTTGCCATGGGCTCAGTGTACGGCCTGGCGCTTGTCATTTTGTCTAACTTCCAGCATAATAGTTGCGACCGCAACTATATTTTTACAGGTTTAACTTCAAGAGACACGGCATGCATCAACCTGACACCCAACCGCGCCACTCCATCTATTACGACTACAAGGTCTACCCTGCGGCGCCAAAGCCCAGCGCCAATGCGGGGCAGGCCAAAGTGCTGATCGTGGGCGCTGGGCCCATCGGTCTGGCGCTCGCGCTGGACTTGGCGAGACACGGTGTGCCCTGTGTGCTGCTGGAGTCGGAGCAGCAGGTCAGCTTGGGCAGCCGAGCCATCGTATTTACCCGCCGGTCCATGGAGATATTGCAGCAGGTAGGCGGCGACAAGGCCATCACCGCTCAAGGCCTGCCCTGGCGCTTTGGCAATTCGTTCTTCGGCGGGCACAAGGTGTTCCGCATGGAGGCACCCTACAGCGAGGACGACCGGTTCTTTCCCATGATCAATCTGCAGCAGCAGTACATGGAAGAGGCCTTGGTTGATCTGGTTGCCAAGCAGCCCTTGATCGACATGCGCTGGGGCCATAAGGTGGCAGCTGTTCATGCGCGTAAAGATGGTGTGACGTTGAATGTTGACACACCAGAGGGTGAGTATCAGCAAGACTGTGCTTGGGTAGTGGCCTGCGATGGGGCTCGCTCCAGCATCCGGCAGTTTCAGGGTCTGCAGATGGAGGGGGATTCATATGAAGGCCGATTTGTCATTGCCGACATCCGGGTGGATCTGCCCCTGCCAACTGAGCGTCTGGCGTTCTTTGACCCCGTCTGGAATCCGGGCAACACCGTGCTCATGCACCGTGAGCCCCATGGCATATGGCGCGTGGATTACCAGCTCCCACCAGGCGAGACACCAGAAGAAGCGCTGAAACCTGAATCGCTGAAGGCACGCATCGACGCACAGCTTGAAATGGTTGGCGCCAAAGGCGCGAAGTGGGAGATGGACTGGTCGTCCGTGTATTCCGCCCGCGCCATGACGCTGCCGGACTATGTGAATGGTCGCGTGGTGTACTGCGGCGACGCTGCCCACATGTTGCCCATCTTCGGCGTGCGCGGCGCTAACACGGGTTGGCAGGACGGGCAAAACCTGGCGTGGAAACTGGCTGCTGTGGTGAAAGGCCAGGCAGATGGCAAACTTCTGGCCACCTACAGCCAGGAGCGTGTAGGCGCCGCCCGCGAGATTGTGGACGAGGCTGGCAAGAGTACCCGCTTTATGACGCCCCCCACACCGGGTTTCAGACTGTTGCGCGACGCGACCCTGTCCCTGGCCATTACCCAGACCTTTGTGCGACCGCTCCTGCATTGGCGAACCTCCAGGCCGCACGAGTATGTGAATTCCATTCTGAACAGTCCGGAAGACGATAACAGTCTCTTTGCTGCAGGACCGGCAGACGGCGCTGTGATGCAAAACGTACGCCTTGGGGACGACCGCTATCTGATGGACATGCCAGTGCGCAGCTTCTGCCTGCTGTACTTTACTAACGACGGGGTCGTGCCTGATTCAATTGAGCAGATCGTGCAAGACTGGCGCGTTCGTGGCATCGAACTCAAGTTGGCGACCGTCGGCCAGGGAGGCGAGGTAGATGATCCCCTGGGCCGTGTCTGGTCTGCATACGGTGCACGCCATGCGGGTGCGGCGTACTTGGTGCGCCCGGATCAGCATGTCTGCGCGCGATGGCTGAGCGTGACGCCTCACAGGCTGGACGCAGCCTTGCGCCGAGCCATGGCGCTGGCATGAGCACAAAGATGACACAGGACAAACCATGAAAACACTTCAAACCAACGAGCTTGAGCAGATCTATGACGATCTGGCTACCGCCATTGACCAGGTGCCAGCAAGCAAGCGCGAGCTTTTTCTGGCCAAGTTGGTCATGCTTTTGGCCAATGAGCAAGACGATCCCAAACGCTTTGGCGAACTGCTGGATGTAGCCCGACAGAACCTGATCGGTTCTTGAGCGCGCTCAAACACAAGTGGTCAATCCGTAGGAAAATACGGTCAAGCAACACCAATGGATTGAAAGGTAAGTCATGCAAAGAGTCGTCAGAGTCATCGTCAGCGCGGATCAGGATTTCCGGTTTGAACTGAGTCACGAGCAAACCATAGCCAACGATGTGGCTCGTCAGTGGCTTGACGAGCAGTTTGTGGCGTTGGATTGCGAGCCACTTCGCGCTAGCGGCAAACTCTTGATGGTTGACAAGGTACTGGTGGTGGCTCAGGAGGCCGGCGCAAAACTGATGGCAGATCCCGCCTGGGGCATTGAATTTGCCAAGGCAGCCAGTGCGTCACTAGGCAAGCCCGTGGTCACCATTGACATCGCCACCATGAGCGTGACCTACTGATCCAAGACAAGCTCAACTGGGGACTGCGCCACGTCCCGCCTTGGCCCGCGCCACGATCGTCTTCATGATCTGCGCGGTGCCATCCCCAATCTGGAAGCCCAGGATGTCGCGCAGGCGCTGTTCCATCGGACCCCGGTCATAGCCACCGTGCCCAAACATCAGCAAGCATTGGTGAACGGCGTCATAGGCGAGCTTGGGGCCCCACCACTTGCACATTGCGGCCTCCGATGAATGCGGCGCGCCTTTGTCTTTAAGCCAGAGGGTTTGCAGACACAGCAAGCGTGCGGCCGTGACCTGCGTTTCAAAGTCGGCCAGCGGATGAGTAACGCCTTGGAATGCTGACAAAGGCTTGCCAAAGGCCTCCCGCTCGGTCACGTAGGCCCAGGTTTCTTCCAGCGCCACGCGCGCGACAGCCAGCACTTGCAACCCGATCAAGGCCCGCGAGAAATCAAAGCCCTGCATCACCTGCACAAAACCCTTGTTCTCGTCGCCTAGGCGGTGATCCACTGGAATGCGCACATTTTCAAAAAACAGAGAGCCACGGCCAATCGCGCGTTGCCCGTGGCAATTGAATCGACTGCGGGTCAAACCCGGCATATCGGACGGTACCAGCAGTGCCGTGACGCCATGCGCACCCGATTCAGGTTTGCCTGTGCGACCAAACACCACGATGGCATCGGCTTGATCTGCCGCAGAGATAGACGTCTTCTCCCCATTGATGACATAGTGGTCGCCAATGCGCTCCACACGCAGTTGCAAATTGGCTGCGTCCGACCCGCCCCTTGGCTCTGTCAATGCGATGGCGAACAGCGCTTCACCCTGAGTCAGCTTTGCCAGCCAGGGCTTCACGACCTCTGGTTTTCCGTGATGCGAGAGGATCTGGCCATTCAGCGAGGCCAGCAGGTTGATGTAGCTGATGCTGAGGTCGGCCCGGGCAATCTCTTCATGGATCACGCCTGCAGCCAGACTGCCCATGCCTTGACCGCCAAACGCTTCAGGCAGCTCGGGAGCGATGAAGCCCAGTTGACCCATTTCGCGCATCAAACCACGGTCCAGCACGCGGCTTTGGTCACGCTCCAGAAACCCGGGCGCAACCCGGCCGTCTGCGAAACGGCGAACATGCTCGCCAAGGGTTGCTAAGTCTTCATCAATGTAAGGGTTCATCTTGGGCAGCCTAGACAATATGGCGGTAACGGTTATTTGACGAACTTACGGAAGTCAGGCTTGCGCTTTTCAGCCAAGGCCTTGACGCCTTCGCGTGACTCATCGGTGTCGTAATACAGCTTGAGTGCATACATGCCCATGCCTGCAATGCCTGCCTGATGGGCGGTGTCCATGTTGAAGCTGCGCTTGGCAATGGCCAGCGCCGTGGGGCTGCGTTCGCAGAGCTCTTCGCCCCAGGCTTGCACCTCGGCGTCCAGCTGGTCGTGTGGCACGCATTTATTGGCCAAGCCCATGGCGACGGCCTCAGCACCGGAGTAGCGGCGGCACATGTACCACATCTCGCGTGCTTTTTTCTCGCCCACCACCCGTGCCAAAAAGGCCGTGCCGTAACCCGGGTCAACCGAGCCCATCTTCGGCCCAACTTGGCCAAACTGGGCTTTTTCAGAGCAGATCGTCAGGTCGCAAATCGTGCAAAGCACGTTGCCGCCGCCAATGGCGTAGCCTTGAACCCGGGCGATCACTGGCTTGGGTACATCGCGGATCGCGGTGTGCAGCTCTTCCATGGGCAAACCAATGGTGCCGCGTCCGTCGTAGTTGCCGTCGTGTGCAGATTGGTCACCACCTGTGCAGAAAGCACGGTCGCCCGCGCCCGCCAACACGATGGCACCGACGCTCTTGTCGTAGCCAGCCTTGTTGAGTGCCTTGATCAACTCATCGCAGGTCGTGCCGCGAAACGCGTTCATTTTCTCGGGGCGGTTGATCGTGATCCAGGCGACGCCATTGCGCACTTCATACAGGATGTCTTCAAAATTCATGGGATTTCCTAACAGGGTGGGGTGTTGACTTGTTCAGCCGTTCATCGTCAAGCCGCCAGAAACGCTGAGTACCTGGCCAGTGACAAAACCAGCATCGTCGCTCGCCATGAAGGCAATCGATCCCGCCAGGTCACTTGCCTGCCCGATGCGCCCCAGAGGAATGGCCTTGGCAAAGGCTTCCATCAGCTTGTCAGGGTTTGATGCACCTTGCTTGAAGCCATCAAGTAGAGCGGTGTCGGTCGGGCCTGGGCAGATCACATTGACCGTGATGTTGTGCCGGGCATGCTCGCGTGCCAGGGTTTTGGACAGCGATATCAAGCCGCCCTTGCAAGCGGCATAGACCGCTTCGCCACTGGACCCCACCCGGCCAGCATCGGAGGCGATGTTGACCACTCGCCCGCCGCCTTTGGCTGCCATGACAGGCAAAACCGCGTGCAGCATGTGCAGTGCGCCCACGAGGTTGATGGCGATCAACTTGTCCCATTCTGCAGGCACCGTCTTGGTGAATGGTTTAAAAATGTCCCAACCCGCGTTGTTGACGAGCACGTCAATCGATCCAAACGCGGCCTGCGTGGCTGCAATGGCAGCGTCCACTTGATCGCGCTGGGTGATGTCGCAGGCAAACGCCTGCGCTTTTCCGCCGGTCGCTGTGATGCTTGCCGCGACTTTTTCGGCAGAGGCGAGGTTCATGTCAAACACGGCGACATGGGCACCCTCGCTGGCAAAGCGCTGACAAGCCGCACCGCCAATGCCACCCCCGCCGCCTGTCACGATGACTGATTTGCCACTGAATCTTTGCATGAAAATCTCCGGTAAAAATTGAATATAGGTAAATATATTGATGCATATGTTAAATCCAAGTGACCAGACACGCAAGCGCACGACCTGATCCGAAAATCATGGTAAACACCAGTATTCAAAGACGTTATTGAATGAAATTGAGCAATATAAATGACCGATCGAACATCGACATCAGTCTGCTCAACAGTGATAATGCGTCACTGTATTGCGCTACATAAAGGCAGAGATGACCGATACACCGCACAGCCAGCACTTGGCAACGACCGTTCTGATTGATGGCGCGCACCCCGCTGTGAAAGCCTTTGCCTTGGCGCACGGCACGGGCAGTAACGACCGCGAGCGGGCGGTGTCGCTGTACTACGCAGTTCGCGATGGCTTTAGGTACGACCCCTACCGCATCGATCTGTCACCAACGGGTATGCGCGCAAGTCAGGTCATTGCCAATGGGTACGGCTGGTGCGTACCAAAGTCAGCCTTGATGTGTGCCGCTGCCCGCGCGGCAGGCATCCCTGCCCGAGTGGGCTATGCCGATGTGCGCAACCACCTGTCCACGGCACGCATGCGCGAGACCATGAAGACAGACATCTTCACCTGGCACGGGTATGCTGAATTGTGGATTGAAGGCGCGTGGCGCAAGACAACGCCAGTCTTCAACATTGAACTGTGTGACAAGTTCGGCCTGCATGCGCTGGACTGGGATGGGCTGAGCGATTCGCTGTATCACCCGCACGACAAAGAGGGTCGACTGCACATGGAGTATGTGCAGCAACGTGGCAGCTTTGATGACATGCCGCTGGACCAGATTACAGCTGAATTTGCCAGGATTTACCCGAGCTGGTCTGGCCTGAGCGGGCCGGAGGCAGATTTTGCCAAGGATGTGGACAAAGAGGTCGAAAAGTAACTAGTCTGTCGTTCAGTGCATCGAGCACGCTCCAGGCACCCCCATGGCCGGGCAGCCTCCGCAGCCACTTGGGAAATGTGGCGGGGCCTCAGGCGCAGACGCGGTGGTGGCAAACACCGACAGCAGCTTTTCCAGCTGGATGGAGTGACACTCGGGGCATTCCGGCACGGTGTCGGAGCGGACCAGGGCTTCAAACTGGGTGTTGCAATCTTTGCAGGCGTATTCGTAGATGGGCATGGGTTTTCCTTCAATGCCTAAATTACCCCCCCCCCCCCCCCCCCCCCCCCCCCCCCCCCCCCCGGCCCCCCCCCCCCCCCCCCCCCCCCCCCCGGCCCGCCCCCCCCCCCCCCTCCCGCCCCGAAACCCCCCCCCCCCCCCCCCCCCCCCCCCCCCCCGCCCCCCCCCGCCCCGCCCCCCCCCCCCCCCCCCCCCCCCCCCCCCCCCCCCGGGGGCGCGGCCCCCCCCCCCCCCCGCCCCCCCCCCCCCCCCCCCGCCCCCCCGGGCCCCCCCCCCCCCCCCCCGGCCCCCCCCCCCCCCCCCCCCCCCCCCCCCCCCCCCCCCCCCCCCCCCCCCCCCCCCCCCCCCCCCCCCCCCCCCCCCCCCCCCGGCCCCCCCCCGCCCCCCCCCCCCCCCCCCCCCCCCCGGCCCCCCCCCCCCCCCCCCCCCCGCCCCCCCCGGCGCCCGGGGGCCCCCCCTCGACCCAATGATCTGATCTGAATCAAATTCATAAGCCACCAGCCGACTTAGATTCTTGGGTTCACGCGGCGATTTTCCAGCCGCGAGCCAAAGGAGACCATGTCCAAAGTCATTTTGCTGGGCGACGAAGCTGTCGCACGCGGGGCCATCGACGCAGGCATCAGCGCGGCGTATGCCTACCCCGGAACCCCCTCCACCGAGATTTACCAGGCCATTGAAGACCATGCCAAGTCGCATGGATTTTCGGTGCGCGGTATGTGGTCTACCAACGAAAAGGTGGCGCTGGAAGAAGGCGTGGGCGTGTCCTACGCCGGGCGGCGTGCCATGGTGTCCATGAAGCATGTGGGCCTGAACGTGGCGGCCGATCCGTTCCTGAACGTCGCGGTGTCTGGCGCACACGGCGGACTGGTCGTCGTGGTGGCGGACGACCCATCCATGCACAGCTCTCAAAACGAGCAGGACTCGCGCTACTTTGCCGACTTTGCCATGGTTCCCTGCCTGGAGCCGGCCGACCAGCAGCAGTGCTACGACTTCACCCGTGAGGCCTTTGACTTGTCGGAAAAATTCAAGGTCCCCGTGCTGCTGCGCCTGGTCACGCGTTTGGCCCACAGCCGAGCGCAGGTGGCGTTGCAGTCGCCCCGTGCACAAAACCCGGCCAACTACGTCGAAGATCCGAGCCTGTTCACGCTGATCCCCGTGAATGCCCGGCGCGCTTACGCCAAGCTGGTGGATAAACAAAAAGACCTGCAAGCCTATTCCGAAGCGCACCCTGTGAACCAACTGACGCTGCGTGGTGGCGACAAACGCCCCGGCATCCTCGTCAGCGGGGTGGCCTGGAACTACCTGAACGAGGCCATGGGCGACAAGCTGGCCGACTACAACCTGCTGCGCGTGGGCATGTACCCGCTGCCAGTCAAAAAGATTCGTCAGTTGATGGATGCCTCTAGCGAGCTGTGGGTCGTGGAAGAGGGCTACCCCTTCATCGAGCGCTTCATCAGCGCGCTGGGCCTGATGCAAGAGCTACCGATTCGCGGCAAGATGACCGGCGACCTGCCCCGCATGGGCGAGCTGAGCCCCGACGCCATCAAGCGTTGCTTTGGCTTGCCGGTCAATGCCTTCATGCAGATCGCCGGCATTGATGACGTGCTGGTGGGCCGCCCGCCCAGCCTGTGCGACAAGTGCCCGCACACAGATTCGTATGAGGCCATCCGCGAGGTGATTGCCGAGATTGGCCCCGGCGTGCGCGTGATGGGCGACATTGGCTGCTATTCGCTTGGCTATTTACCGCCGCACCAGGCGATTCATTCCTGCCTGTGCATGGGCTCATCTATCGGTATGGCCATTGGCGCCTCTCACGCGGGCATGACGCCATCGCTGTGCGTGATTGGCGACGGCACCTTCACGCATTCTGGCCTGGCCCCGATGCTGGACGCTGCACATGACAACAGCAATATCAAGGTCTTCATCCTCGACAACAGCATCGTCGCCATGACGGGTGGCCAGCCCACCATGGCGACCGATGAAGAAGTGGTAGACATGGTGGCAGGCCTGGGCGTGCCCCGCGCCCACATCCGCATCGTGGAACCCACCCGGCACAAAAAGGCCAGCACCTTGGCCACCATACGCGAAGAGTTGGCCTACACCGGGCTGTCGGTCATCATCGCGCGGCGCGCCTGTGTGACTTATGCCAAAGAGATCAAGAACATCATGGAAATACGGCGCGAGGCCAAGGCGGCCAGTTGCGGGACAGAACAGTGCGGAGCAGATCAAGCATGAACTACGACCTGGTCATATGTGGCGTGGGCGGGCAGGGGGTGCTGTCCATCGCCTGGGTGATCGACCACGCCGCGCACGAGGTGGGCCTGCACTTCAAGCAGTCTGAAGTGCACGGCATGGCCCAGCGCGGCGGCGCGGTATCGGCCTTTGTGCGCCTGTCTGACCAGCCGATTGCCAGCGACCTGATTGCTGACGGCGCAGCCAGCTTGGTCGTGGCAGTCGAGCCGCTGGAGGCATTGCGTTACACCCGTTTGCTGCGCCCAGATGGCTGGATCGCCACCGATGTCACGCCCCTTATTAATTTGGACAACTACCCCGACACGAATCAGCTCTACAAGGTGCTGTTCTCTGCGCCTAACTTGGTGGCAGTGGACGCCATGCGGCTAGCGCAAAAGGCAGGCTCCATCAAGACGCAAAACATGGTGGTACTGGGTGCTGCGGCTGCCGCTCTGCCATTGCCTGCTGCGCTGTTGGAAGACAAGCTGCACGAGTTGTTTGCTCCCAAGGGCGAGCGCATTGTCAAAGCCAATGTCAACGCCTTTCGCAAAGGCCAGGCT
The DNA here is from genome assembly GCA_016703665.1 of Candidatus Defluviibacillus avedoerensis. Taxonomy (GTDB): domain Bacteria; phylum Pseudomonadota; class Gammaproteobacteria; order Burkholderiales; family Burkholderiaceae_C; genus Defluviibacillus; species Defluviibacillus avedoerensis. The sequence goes on along the minus strand of JADJBS010000020.1, from coordinate 1,260,468 downwards.
GCTCACGGCTTTGCCACTGCGCTTACGCAGCGCGGCATTGCCAGCGATGTGGTGGCACGTGTGACGTCACGCCTGAATTTCCACCCGCATGCTGTGCCCAATGACCAGATCAACGCCTGGGCGGCGTGGCTGGCGCGGGACGAGGGGCCAGCTGATGCGATGGCATTGTTTGGAAATGAAAAGGGAGTGGCGGTGGAGTGGGTGATGGACTTGGTTGAGAAGACCTGACCATCGGGGAGTTCGTGAGTGCCGCCGTCCGTGTTTCAATTCGGTGCGTATGACTGTGCCGACCTTCTTCTCAAACACCGTTGCCTTCCGTCATTGGCTCGACGCCAACGCGGGTAGCGCCACTGAATTACTCGTCGGTTTCCACAAAGTTGGCACAGGCCAGCCCAGCATATCCTGGTCAGAGTCGGTCAATGAAGCCCTGTGCTTTGGCTGGATCGATGGCGTTCGCAGGCGGATAGACGACGCCACCTATTCGATCCGCTTCACACCCAGAAAGCCCGGCTCGATCTGGAGCGCGATCAACATCTCCAAGGTCGCGCAGCTTCAGGCTGAGGGGCGAATGACGCCGACAGGGCTATCGGCGTTTACCCTGCGAACCGAGGCGAAGTCGGCAATTTACTCGTATGAGCGCGAGGTGCCTGCTGAATTTTCTGCGAACGAGTGGCGCGACTTCAAACGCAATAAGGCGGCGTGGGGCTACTTTGAGAGCGCGCCACCCAGTTACCGTAAAGTCGTTGTCCACTGGGTGAGTAGCGCCAAAAAGCCCGAGACCCGGGTTGCGCGTTTTGGCAAATTGCTAGATGCCTGTGCAAAGGGAGAGCGCCTCAAGCAATTTTCATATAAATGAGTCGTTCTGGCATAACCATCAACAATAGTTTGCTATCAAAAAAAGCCCCTGCAGCGCAAACATTGCAGGGGCTTTTTGTTTAGCAAGCTGGCATGGCCAGCCCGGCATGCTCAGTTCAAGCGCGCTTACTTGCCACCCTTGGCAAATTCTGCAGACTGCTCTTTCACGACCTGGTCCACGACGTCGCCGTAGGCAGAGATCCAGTCAGATTGGGGCACCCACTTGGCGCCGTCCCACATGTCGATGCGGGTTTTGCCGCCGCCGCCGTGGTCTTTGGCGGTGACGGTGACGGGGGCGATCAGGCCGTTCGCGTCAAAGTTGCTCAGGCTTTCCAGCCCGGCTTTGATCTTGGTGGGAGTCAGTGGCCAGCCGCCTTTTTTGATGGCAGCGCGCACGCCTTCAAAGGTCACCGAGTACATGGCCAGACCGGTGTTGTAGTAGATGTCGTCCAGGTTCTTCTTATCGCCATTGCCTTTGTTCTTGTCATACAGGTCTTTGATGATCTGCTGAACAATGGGGTGATCCTTGCCGCCCACCACATTGGTGCCACGCTTCATGCCTTTGGCCTCAGCTGCGCCAATGTTGGCAATGTCCACTTCGTTGAACCAGTTCACCGAGATCAGCTTTTCCATGGGAATGCCATTGCGCTTCATCTCGCGTGCGGCCACTACGTGCATGGCAGAGAGGTTCCAGGTGATGACCCAATCCGGGTTGAAGCGGCGAATCTGCGTCCAGACAGCGGCCTGGTCTTTCCCAGGCAGAGGGTTGGGGAAGAGTTGCAGGTCAAAGCCCTCTTTGGCTGCCAAGGTTTTCAGGATAGGAATGGGTTCCTGGCCGAACGCATAGTCGGGGTAAATGAAGCCGACCTTCACGCCCTTGAGGTTGCCCTTGTGCTGGTTCTTGATGTACTGGATGTCGTTGGCCACCTGGCCCCAATACGTCGGGCCAATCGGGAAGACCCACTTGAACACATCACCGTCAATCGCGTCACCACGGCCCACGAAAGACTGCAGCAGGATGTTCTGGTCGGCCATGGCGCGGGGCAGCACGGCGCGTGACACGGGGGTGGACAATGTGTCAAAAATCATCACGCCTTCGCGCTTGAGCTTTTCGTAGCACTCGATGCCGCGTTGGGGTTCATTGCCGTGGTCCTGCACCATCAACTCAATGGGGTGGCCTTCGATCCCGCCCTTGGCATTCAGGATGTCGGCATAGTCCTTGACCGCCTGCACGATTTGCGGCGTGACAAAGGTATAAGCCTTGCTCAGGTCATAACAAATACCGAACTTGACCGGTTGGGCCTGTGCGGTCTGTGAACCGGCGACCAGCGCCAGTCCAGCCAGCATGGATAGCAAACGTTTCTTCATGGTTGTCTCCTGTTGAAGGTAAGGGGGGGGAATGCGGTCTAACTTAACCACCGTTTTCTGCGGCGGTAATGTTTGATGTCGTTGAAGTTTCGGCCTTCTGCGCCGCCGAGATAGAACTCTTGAATATCCGGGTTCTTTTTCATCGCTTCGGCCGAGTCGTGCATGACGATGCGGCCGTTCTCTATCAGATAGCCGTGCGACACCACTTCCAGTGCGGCAATTGCGTTTTGCTCGACCAGCAGCACCGACAGGCCTTCTTCTTTGTTGATGCGGCGCACGATGTCAAAAATCTCAGCCACTAAAAACGGTGCCAGGCCCAAGCTTGGTTCGTCCAGCATCAGCAGCTTGGGCTGGGTCATGATGGCGCGGCCAATGGCCAGCATTTGTTGCTCGCCGCCTGACAGGTAGCCTGATTCGGCGGTGCGGCGCTGCGCCAGTCGGGGGAAATAGCTGTAGACCAGGTCGCGCAGGCGGTTCATGTCGGCGCGGCCACCACGCACGGCTGATGCTGCCACCAGGTTCTCGTCCGGCGTTAAATGCTCGAACACGCGGCGACCTTCCAGTACCTGGGCAATGCCCAGGCGCACACGGGCTTGCGGTGTCTGCTGGTCAATGGTTTGGCTCAGGAACTTGATCTCGCCACGGGTGACTTCGCCGCGCTCGGCTTGCAGCAGGCCGCTGATGGATTTGAGCAAAGTGCTTTTGCCAGCTCCGTTGGCACCTAGCAGGGCCACCATACCGCCTTGCGGAATCTCTAGCGATGCGCCCTTGAGGGCAAGCGCCACCTGGTCGTAGATGACCTCCACGTTATTGAGTGTGAGGATGGGAGGTGCTTCAGTCGTGCTCATGCAGCCTCCTACTTTCTTGAATAGCCGAAAGGCCAGAGCATGAGGTAATTTCTGACATTGGCATACAGCTTGCCCATGCCCATGGGCTCAATCAGCAGGAAAAGGATGATCATGGCGCCATACACAGCGTGGGGTATGTGGGCCAGGGTTTCCGCGCCCACTTGCACCCCAGCAACGCCCGCTGCCCAGGCGATAAAGCTGTTGATCTGCCCAGGCATCAGCAAAATGAAACCTGCGCCAAACCAGCTGCCAATGATGCTGCCCAGGCCACCCACAATTACCATGGCCAGCAACTGGATAGAGACATTGACGGCAAACTGCTCAGCGGTCACGGCGTGATAGAACGTGAAGATCAACATCGCACCACTGACGCCCCCAATGAAGGCTGACGTGGCAAAGGCCACCAGCTTGTAATAAAAACTCTGCACGCCAATCACTGCAGCGGCGAAGTCTTTCTCTCGCACGGCCACCAGCGCGCGTCCCAGCGCGGTGCGCCGCAGGTTCAACATGAAAAGGGTGACGATCAGGCACCAGGCCAGCGCTACGTAATACAGGCCCACCTCGGATGTGATCTCTTGGCCCAGCAGCTTCATGTGAGGTGCTTGCAGAGTGGCTGACACACCGCCACTGACGGCGGGCACGTGCGAGATGACCCAGTCCATCATGAACTGCATCGCCAGGGTGCTCAGCGCCAGGTACAGACCCTTGACGCGTAGCGCAGCAAACGCAAACACCATGCCAATGACCATGGCCACCACGCCCCCCAGCACCACAGAAATCTCCCATGGGATGCCCGCACGCACACCATGCACTGCGGTGTAGGCGCCAATCCCCATCACCGCAGCGTAGCCAAAGTGGAACTGGCCTGCCCAGCCCAGAATCAGGTTGAGCCCCAGGGTGGCAGCGGTCCATACCAGCCAGGGCGACAAGTAGCTGCTCAGGGCCAGCGAACTCACCATGAAGGGGGCGACCACGGCAAACGCCAGCAAGGCCATGACCATGAAGCGGTCCGCAGGCACCGCAAACAGCTTGCGGTCGGCCGCGTAGCTGGTGTGATAAACCCCGGCTTGTCTGAAAAACATGGTCTATAACCTCTCAATGTCGTGACGGCCAAACAGTCCATGTGGGCGGATCATGATGGTCAGGATCAGGACGACCGCCACCACCAGTTCGCGGCTGCCGCCACCCAGCAATGGGTCCAGGTAGCCGGCTGCCACACTCTCAATCGCACCTAGCAAAATACCAGCGAGGATTGCTCCGCCCAGGCTGTCCATACCACCCAGCACAGCAACCGTGATGCCTTTAAGCAGCAACATGGCCAGCGACTGGTCCACGCCCTGGATGGACCCCCACAGCACGCCGGCAATCGTTGCCACCATGGAGGCCATTGCCCATGAAAGGGCCACGCCGCGTTCGACAGATATTCCCACCGACCAGGAGGCGGTGTAGTCATCGGCAATGGCGCGCAGCACCACTCCGCTGCGACTACGGAAGAAGGCGACGAAGACAGCAAACAGTACCAGGGCAACCACAGCACCAATCACATAGGTGCGGTTGAGCAGCAGAGGGCCCAAAAAGAGCGGGTCATCGCTGATGCCCAGTCGCAGCGGTCGTGCGGTGCCGCCCCACACGGTCATGGCGATGGCGCTCAGGAAGATTTCCAGGCCCAAGGTCATCATCAAGATCATCACGATGGGCCGCCCTGCGAGGCGTCGCAGGGCGAAGCGCTCTACACCCATGCCCACGGCCCCCATGGTAAGCATGGCCAGTGGGATGGCCAGCCAGATAGACACACCGATGCCACTGGAAAACGCCAGGACCACATAGGCACCCAACATCACCAGCGCACCCTGTGCCAGATTGGGCACGCTGCTGGATTTGTAGATCAACACAATGCCCATGGCCACCAGCGAGTACATCAGCCCGGCCAAGGCACCGTTGATGGCCAGTTCGAGGAAGTAATTCAAGTCCATAGCGTCAAACTTCCTTGATGGTCAGCAGGCGCTCCAGCACGCCTACCTCGCCCGATTCATAGGCCACGCGTGCCTTCATCGTCACGCTCTTTTCGCCTGCGTAAATGGCATCAATGATGGGGGCGTAGCGCTCTTCCACCACGTTGCGGCGCAGTTTTCGGGTGCGGGTGATTTCCCCGTCGTCTGCGTCAAACTCCTTGTGCAGGCTCACGAAATGGCGGATCTTTAAGGCGTCTGGCAGAGTGGTATTGAGCTTCTGTACCGCCAAGGCGACCAGTTCGATCACTTCAATGCGCTGCGACAGGTCGGCGTACGACATGTACGAGATACCCCGCAACTCAGCCCAGTGGCCCACGGGCTCCATGTCAATGCAAACGATGGCCCCCAGCGTGTCGCGCCCTGCCCCCAACACCGCCACGTCCTTGATGTAGGGGCTGAACTTGAGGCGGTTCTCAATGTAGTTGGGGATGTAGCGCTCACCCTTGGCCGTGTGAACCACGTCCGACAAGCGGCCCAGAACCACCAGATGGCCATCCGGCTCCAGGTAACCCGCGTCCCCTGTATGCAGCCAGCCATCCACCAGCGCCTTGGCGGTGGCGTCTTCCTGCTTGTAGTAGCCTTTGAATACCCTGCCCGAGCGGATCAGGATTTCGCCGTCATCGTTGATCTTGGTTTCCACGCCCGGCAGAGGTCGGCCCACCGTGTGCAGACGCACCTCTTCCACGTCCTGCATGGCGTTGAAGGCGCTGCTCTCTGTTTGGCCGTACAACTGGCGCAGCTTGACACCCAGAGCACGGTAGAACACAAAAGTGTCTTCGCCAATGGCTTCGCCGCCAGTAAAGGCATGGCGCAAGCGGCTTAAGCCGAACTGGTCTTTGATCGGTGCAAAAACAACTTGCTCGCCAATCACTCGGAGCACCCGATTGACCCAGGTAGGCGATTTACCGTCCAGCTTGAGACGCTCGTTGGAAATGGCGCGCTCCATGAAGAAATCGTAAATCGTCTTCTTGAGCCAGGTAGAGTCTTCCATGCGGACCTGTACCATGGTCAGCATGTTGTCCCAACTGCGCGGTGCCGCCAGGTAAAAAGTGGGTGCGATCTCACGCAGGTTATGCAGCACAGTTTCAGGCCGCTCTGGGATGTTCACGGTGAACTGCAGCGCAATACCAGCCCCAACCGTGGTGGCGAAGTCACCCACCCAGGCCATGGGGAGGTAAGCCAGCACTTCCTCGCCAAACCCAAAGGCTTTCGCTTTGTAGGCGTTGGCTACCCCCGAGAGCACGTTCCGGTGGCTCAGCACCACCCCTTTGGGGCGACCGGTGGTGCCTGATGAATGGATAAAGACAAGCGCATCGTCGGGCTTGGCCCTTGCGATCAGCTGCTCGCGCAAGCCCGGCTCATTCTTGAGTCGCGCCGTACCTTGCACAATCAGCTTTTGCCAAGAGACCAAGCCTGAATCTTCGTACGCACCCAGGCCACGCGGGTCGTCGTAAATGATGCGCTCCAGCGGCAGAGTGGCGTCGCGCAACTCCAGGATTTTGTCAACCTGCTCTTGGTCCTCAGCCAATACAAATCGCACGTCGGCGTGCGTGAGAACATGGCGAATTTCATCGCCGGTGGCATCCGGGTACACCGGCATGGCGTGTCCTGCAAGAGATGCTGCCGCCAGCATGCCGGTGTAAAGGTTGGGGCGGTTGTCACCTAACACCAACAAGCCATCTTTGCCGGTAAATCCCAATTCTTCCAGGCCTGCTGCACAACTCAAAACGAGCTCAAGCCACTCAGCCCAGGTGGTTTGTTGCCATATGCCACGGTCTTTTTCACGCAAAGCAATTTGGTCGGGAATGCCTGCCGCGTTGGTCGCCAGTATCTGAACCAAGTTGGTATCGGCATTGAAGTCCCAGCGCTGGCCAGTGCCTTTTTCAGGTGGCATCTTTTGCACCTCCGATGTAGGCCTTGATAACGCGCGGGTCTTTGATAACCTCTCGCGGAATGCCGGTGCCAATCACTTCGCCGTAGCTCAAGACCAGCATCCGGTCGCAGATGCCGGTGATGATGTCCATGTGGTGCTCAATCAGCAGTACGGTAACGCCGCGCTCATCGCGGGCATCGAGCACAAATCGCGCCATGTATTCTTTTTCTTCCTGGTTCATCCCTGCCATCGGTTCGTCAAGGATCAGGAAGCGTGGTTCTGCCACCAGCGCGCGCGCGAGTTCGACTCTTTTCTTCAACCCGATGGGAATCGCATCCACCATCTCGTCGCGCACCCCCTGGAGTTGCATGAAGTCGATGGTTTCTTCGACCAACTGGCGGTGTTTGATTTCTTCATCCCTGCTCAGCCACGAATAAAAGGCAGTACGTAGCACGCCAGGCTTCATGTGAACGTGGCGGCCCAGCAAAATGTTGTCCAACACGCTCATGCCGTTGAAGAGCGCCAAGTTTTGGAACGTGCGTGCAACGCCCATGCGCGCCACTGCATGGGGCGCTGTGCCGGTAATGTCTTTGCCATCTAGCAGGATGCGGCCCTTTTGCGGGGGGTAAAACCCCGTGATCGCATTGGTCAACGTGGTTTTGCCACTGCCATTGGGGCCAACCAAACCAAAAATTTCGCCGCGCTGAATCTGAAAGTTGACGCCGGTCACGGCAACCAGGCCGCCAAAGCGTCTTTCCACGTCCACGCATTCCAGCATGGGGCCGTGGGGCGATGAGCTTGCCGTTACGCTGGGAGATGTCATCTGTTGATCGGAGGTCTGATGGTCACGTCATGAGGAGCGTTGAAATCTAGCCGACGATCCATCCCAATGCGTCTGGGGTTCACCCTATGGTGTGCCCGAGCGGGGAAGTGGCATCTCATCAGATTGACCAACACTGTTCAATCAAATTAGGTATATGTGTTGACATATATTAATCTCACCTTGGCGAACGTCAAGGGATTTATGGCAGCTATACGTGCTCGGAAACCCTAGGCTGGGCGCGGCGCTGCTCTAAAGCCGCAATGAATCTCGCGGGCAGACTGTCAGGGCTTGTTTGCATCGGCTTTTGTAAGAGCGATGCTGTTCATGCCTGTGTTGAGTGTGTTGAGAAAATGCAGCAACGAGGCCTTGTCGTCAAAGCGGAATCTGGCCATGGCTTGGCGGTAGAACTCATAGAGTTTGGGTTGCAGACTGTCCCAGAATGCGCGGCCTTGAGGGGTCAGTAGCACCTTTCGTGCACGCCGGTCTACTGGGTCTGCAATGCGCTCAACATGAGCGTCGCGCTCAAGTCGCTTAAGGACGCCATCCAGGTTTTGGCGGCTGACGACCAGGTATTCCGTGAGTTCTGAAAACGACATGCCGGTATCGGCTTGGGGGCGAGACAAGGCGCCAAGCACAGACCACTGCACCGTGGTGATTCCCAACTCCTTGCGCGTCTGCCGGTCCAGGGTGTTGCCCACCTGAAACAGTCGGAAAAACAGTCGGTTGTGGATGGCCGACACAGACTGATCGTAGGTGGCTTCGACGGCAGGGCTTTTCGTATTCATGGCTGGCAGGAGTCTACCCCCTTCGGGCCGAGCTGTGCTGGGCGAATCCGTTGCCGGGCGCCAGATTACCTGGTGTATTGTTCTTTATGAGTCAATATATTGATGTAAAAAGAAGATTGATGCGCCATCTATGGCGATAACGCTGCAAGCAGCGCCATGGGTGTTGCCATGATCAGTCGCGTCTCCTGTGCGGTGATCAGATGCCCGGACGCTGCCAAATAGGCGGGGAAGTCTGGGTGCGTGTCGCGGGCCTTGCAGCGGCGCTCATAGTCGCTCAGGCTTTCATACGACCACAGGTGCACAAACTGGTTTTGCGGCCCGACCAAGCTGGTGTAAAACCCCACAGGGTGGCCGAGGGTCTGCATCAGTACGGGCATGGCCAGTCGGTTGAAAACCTCCAGAAACTCCGGCATTTTCCGCAGGGCAATGGTGTAGATGCGGTGATCGATAAGGGGGCGGGTGCTCATGCTGTTCCTCCTGCCTGGTCTGCAATGTGGTTGGCTGTCACATAGCCAAAGGTCATGTTTGGACCATGTGTGATGCCCGCGCCTGGATAGTTGCCGCCCATCATGCTGGCTCGGTCGTTGCCCACGGCGTACAGGCCGGGAATGGTTGAACCGTCACGCTTCACAACCTCGCCGACCACGGTGGTTTTGATGCCGTCGAACGTGCCCAGGTCGCCCATGATCACTTTGACCGCATAGAACGGGCCTTTGGCCACAGGGGCAACACAGGGGTTGGGTTGGTGTTCCGGGTCCGCCAGATAGCGGTTGAATGCGGTACGTCCCCGCCCATACGCGGCGTCTTCGCCTTTGACCGCGCCCACATTGAATTCGCTGACCGTTTTTTCCAGGCCTTGCGCGTCGATGCCTGCATTGGCAGCCAGTTCCGCCAAGGTTCGCCCTTCAATCAGGTAACCATTGCCGAGGAATCTGCCAATGGGCATGGGCGCAGGTTTGACAAAACCCAAGCCGAATTTGGACAGGGTCGTCTTGTCGCAAACCAGCCACATGGCGGTTTCTGTGTCTCCCGCACAGGCCTTGATCATGTCTGCGCCCACGTCGTGGTACGAGTTGGATTCATTGCAAAACCGCTTGCCATTTCGCAACACACCGATCACACCGGGTTTGTAACGATCCAGCAAGTGGGGGAAAACGCCCGTTTCGCCGTTGGCGTAGAGAACGCGTGACACTGGCATCCAGGCGGCCGCATCCTTGAATCGGATGCTGACGTCTGCACCGAGGTCTTCCGCCATTTGTGTACCGTCGCCGGTATTGCCTTCAGATGTAGGTGAAAGGTGTTCACCGCCCTGTTGGAGGTGCGGATAAGCTCGCGCAATGCGCTTGACATCGTGTGGAAAGCCCCCACAGGCCAGCACCACGCCGTGGCGGGCATGGAGTTGGCTGCTGCCAGACTCATCGTCAATCTGAACGCCTGAGACCTTGCTGTTTTCTATCAAAACTTGCTTGACGCGAGTGCTCGTCAAGATGGGGATGCCCAGATCCAGTGCTGATTTCGCCAGACGGGCGGCCAGTGCGTTGCCGCTTGTCACCTGTACGGCGCGACCATAGAGCACCAGTTCTTTGATGTGGGTGACCAAGCGCTTGGCTACATACAGAAATGAGGTGAGCGATTTGGTGGCGTTAAAGAAGTGCTTCAGGTCTGCATTGGATGAGTTGAACATCATACCGATGAAGGTGATGGTCTTGAGTGGCAGCTTCAGGCGTGCCATGTCCTTGCCCAGGCCGCGAATGTCATAGGGTTGCGCGAGGATCGATCGCCCAACGGCTGCACCCCCCGGCAGATCAGGGTGATAGTCCGGATACAAGGTCGGGATGAATTTCATTTCCGTCTCACGCTCGAAAAATTCAACCATCTTGGGGCCATGCTCGATCAAGGCTTCGACGGCTTCCTCTTCATAAAAGCGACCGGTCTCCTCACGCATGTATCTGCGCACGGCGTCAGCAGTGTCTGCTGGATTCTGTTTTCGACCATGGGGGCCGAGGGGGATCCACAGCACACCGCCCGACAAGGCCGTGGTCCCGCCGAAGACAGGCTCTTTTTCCAGTACCACCACCTTGAGCCCACGCTTTTTTGCTGTGATGGCGCAGGCCAGCCCGGCAGCGCCCGACCCCACCACGATCAGGTCATATTCGTTGCTCATTTGTGTATCCTCAAATAGTTGGTTTGCCGCGTCGCGGGGGTCATTGGTTAAAGCCAGGTCTGGGTACCATGTCCATCAGCATGTTGGCCATGCCGCCGTCTACCAGCAATTCGGCCCCGTTGACGTAGGCGGAACGCGGACTGGCCAGAAACAGCGCTACGTCTGCAATGTCCTGTGGTTCGCCAATGCGCCGGTTGGCCGTGACGGCTGCGCGCTTTGCCTCAAAACCGGGCTCATCGTAAAAACGGGCAGACAAGGCCGTGCGGATCATGCCGGGGCAGATGGCATTGCTGCGCAAACCCAGCGGGCCCCATTCGATGGCCATCTGGCGCGATAGCTGCAACACGCCTGCCTTGCTGGCGCTGTAGGCGCCACTGGCACTTTGAGGAAACAGCCCTGAAATGGACGCAATGTTGACGATGCTGCCATGACCGCGCTGGCGCATGGAAGCCGAAAACGCCCGGGCGCACAGCAGGTAGCCCGTGAGGTTGATGGACAACACCAGGTTCCAGTCGTCCAGACTCACATCCGCCAAGCCACCTGCGCGAAGCATTCCGGCGTTGTTGATCAGCACATGGGTGGCGCCCCAGTTGTCCTGCACTTTTCGTGCGGCAGCGTTAACTTGATCTTCTTGACTGATGTCGCAACCCAGGGCGAATGCCTGAGCGCCCTGTGTTCGTAGTTGCGCGGCCATCTGCTCGCAGCCCGCCTCGTCGCGGTCCAGCAATGCGACCTTTGCACCGACTTCGCCTAGGCTCATGGCAATGGCTGCACCGATGCCACTGGCCGCACCGGTCACCACGCAAGTCTTGCCTGCCAATCCCAACCAGTCTTGATCCTGAACCTGAGTCATCTCGTATCACCTGCAGATTTGATGGAGGAGATTGTTGGTCGCTGGTTCGTGAACCGCTTTGACGTTTCCCGCAAAGAACAGGACAATTCGTGCAACTCATCTCCGCATCATGGCCTACACAAGGGTAATCCCCAGCTACGATCTTTACGGCGACCAGGCCTCTGAAGCTTGGTCGCAGTCATTCAACTTTGAATGGATTCCGCAGCGCTCGCGTCTTTATCAGTGGGTGATCCAGCCGCACCGCCACGAGGCCTTTATTCAGGTGCTTTACTTGACGCGGGGCGAGGTTGACATGCAGCTGGACGACCAGCGTGTACAAGCCCAGGCACCTTGCATTTTGTTGGTGCCCGCAGGCCATGTGCACGGATTCAGGTTTACCCCAGACATTGACGGTCCGGTCGTTACCGCCACGCAGCGCGCGCTGGAGTCGATGGCCAACGTTGTGATGCCAGAGTTGCTACAGACCATTCGCCAGCCGCAAGTGATTGCTCTGCAGCCCGAGGGGCGCTATGTGGATCAGCTGATGCCGCTGTTTCTGACACTGGAGCAGGAGTTCCGCAACCATGCGCCTGGGCACCTGGCGGCCAGCACATCTCTGTTGCTCGCGCTGGTGGTACAGGTCAACCGCCTGGCAGCCGCGCTGACCCAGGGCAGCCCCAACGCCAATGCGCCCAGCTCGCGCAAAGCCAGGCAGATGGAAAAATTCAGGCAACTGGTGGACCGCCACTTTCGTACTGAGCACTCCGTACAGCTCTATGCCAGCGAACTGGGGGTGACGCCTGGGCAACTTGCCCGACTGAGCCGCGAGGTACTTGGCATGCCTACGCAGGAGGTAATCAATGCGCGCATCCTGCATGAGGCTCAACGCGATCTGGTTTACACCAGCCTACCGATCAAGCAGCTTGCGGCTGATCTGGGCTTTGACGACGACGCCTACTTCAGCCGATTTTTCCGCAAACACACCGGTACCAGCCCCAAGTCGTTCAGGGCGCAGGCCCTGCGCACATTGCAGGAAAAACGCAGCCAAGCGCCCCCGGACTCACTCCAAATCTTAGCGACACGGCTTACTAGACAAGACTGAGCCAACAATGGAGTGCCCTTAGGCAAAGGCTGCAAACGGTCACGCCATCTGTCGCCATGCAGTTGGCCCCCATCGGCGCACCCGTGACTTTCAGTGTGCTGCTGCAATAGGGCACACGCTCAGACCGGCAAATCAAGCACAATGGTTTCCGAGGTGATCGTCTGGCCATAGGCAAATCACGTCCCTGTGCATATGCCAACTTTGAGTACGGATTGGAAACTGAGCATTCAATAAAGTGTGGCAATTAAACATGGGACTCTGTTTAATGCGCAGCTTGAAAAGTGGCTTTATCGTGTCTGATCAAGCCGCCCAGGTCTTGGTGCTTTGCCACGTGGAGGTCCATGCGAGAAATGAGTCTGCACGCATGGGCCGTGCAATGCCATAGCCTTGCGCCTGATCGCAACCCAATGACAACAGAAGGTCTGCATGTGCCTTTGTTTCAACACCTTCAGCGATCACCTCACGACGGAAAGCCTTGGCCAAACCGATTACGCCCGTGATGATGGACAAATCGTCAGGGCTGTCCAGCATGTCTCGCACAAAGCTCTGATCAATCTTGATCAGTTCGGCAGGTAGCCGCCGCAAATATGTCAAGGACGAATAACCTGTGCCAAAGTCATCCAATGCAAAACGTACGCCCAAACCCCGGCAGGCTCTCATGGTCTCTGATACCAGAGCAACATCCTCCATTGCACTGGTTTCCAGAATTTCCAGCTCCAGACTTGAAGCGGGCACGCTTGGCTGGGCTGCCAGCAACGCTTGTAAACGCAAGGAGAAATCAGCTTGTTGAAGTTGGTGAGCACCGATGTTCACGCTGATGGGAATGTGTTGCCCGACAGACTTCCATGCTGCCATTTGCAAAAGGGCGCCGGCGATCACCCATTCGCCGAGTTCGATACTGATTGGGTGGTCTTCTATGACGGGCAAAAAAAGGTCCGGACCCAGCAATCCTTGCACTGGATGCTGCCAGCGAATGAGGGCCTCAGCACCTACAACGTTGCCTGTGCGCAGACTGACTTTGGGTTGAAAGAGCAACACAAACTGGCGCTCTTCCAGCGCCTGTCGCACGTGTGTGAGGCTCTCTCGCTGACTCTGCACGGCGGCGTCCTGTACGAGATCAAACAAGTGATACCGGTTCTTGCCGGTCTGCTTGGCAACATACATGGCCTGGTCTGCGTGACGTAAAAGCAAATCGGCGTCTGAGCCATCTTGCGGAAAAATCGTCACACCAATGCTGGCTGATACCCGCAGCTGAAGTTCGCCGACCACAACGGGCTGGGCGGCAGCCTGCAACAGGCGTGCCAATATGGGTTCGCAGTCGTTCGGCTGTACCAAATCAACCAGTATGGCAACGAATTCATCGCCGCCGATTCGCGCCAGTGTGTCCCCTTCACGCAGCGCTTCGCTCATGCCCTTGGACAACGCCACCAAAAGATCATCTCCGACGTCATGGCCGTGTTGGTCGTTGATTGCCTTGAAGCCGTCAAGGTCCAGGTAAACCACGGCCAATGACTGGCCCCTGCGCTGAGTCTGTGCCATACCCTGATGCAATCGGTCGGCCAGCAGCACCCTATTCGGCAGATTGGTTAACGCATCGAAGTGCGCAATGTGCTCCAGTTGCTGGGCGTGCTGCTTGATCGAGGTGATATCGGTAAACAATGCAACGTAATGCTGGGTCTTGTTCTCAGCATCACATACAGCGCTAATCGACAGCATTTCCGCATAGACCTCACCGTTTTTGCGGCGGTTCCAGACCTCGCCCACCCAGCGGCCATGCTCCAGCAACTCGCGCCACATCTCTTTGTAGTATTCGGGCGACTGGCGGCCTGATTGAAGGATGCGCGGATTTTGTCCGATGACCTCATCCCGGAGGTAGCCCGTGATGCGGCAGAAAGTGTCATTCACATCAATGATGCTGCCGTTAGCATCGGTGATGGTAATGCCCTCGTGGGCGTGACTGAACACGCTGGCAGCGAGCTGAAGTTTGCGCTCGGCCTGCTTGAAGGCAGTCACGTCCTGAAAGCTCCAGACTCGGCCCACCACCTGGCCATCGAGTAACTGCGGCAAAGAATGTCTCTGAATGAAACGCCCATCTTTGAAAACTAACTGATCACGCAATTCGGCGGTCGGCGAGTTGTAGGCGCGCTCGGTGCCTTCCAGAAAGTCATCTGGGTTCTCTAACTGAGCCAAAATCAGCTGGCGCACCTGCGTCAGATCGCCCGCAGCCAGCACTTCCTCTGGCACCTGCATGGCGATGCGAAACAAGGCGTTGTATTGCTGAATGCGGCCATCGTTACCCACCACCAAAACAGCGTCACCCGTGGATTCGAGCGTCGCCTCTACCAGCGACAGGGATCCAGCCAGTAGCTGATTGGCACTGTGTAGACGGGTATTGGCTTGCGCGACCTCAGCGCGAGCGTTGGCCATATGTAAGAAGGTGCGCAAGGTGGCCCACCCACCCACCATGACCAGCGCTAGAAGAGCCACTGCCCCACTCAGCACGATCGTGCGCTGATTTTCCCATTCAGCCAGTGCGACCGCACGCGGCATGCCAACCGATAACACAATTCCAGCATACAGAGTTGGACGCACGACCATGATTGAGGGGTCTTGCTGCAGACGCCCTGCTTGATCCCGAGAAGGTGCGTTCGAGGCCGAGGCCGTCAGTGCCGGCTGCAAGGTCTGACCAATCAGCGCATCCACTAACGGATAGCTGGCCAGCAATTGACCGGACTCCTTTTCCAGGGTGACCATCATTCTCTGGTTGTCATCTTCTGGATTGAGCAATGCGGCCAACAATGACAATTGCAGCTCTGCCACGGCGACTATCCGAGTGCCATCTGCGAGTCGCTGCGAGCGTGCCAAATACAGCACCCATTCTGAATTGAGCGGATTCAGCGTTGGTGAACTGACCATTAAGCCAGGAAAAGGTTGAGCGAGGACGGACTCCAGAAACCCCTGCGGCAAGGGCAAGCCCAGGCGAATGGTGCTGCGCATCGCGCCCACCAATACTTTGCCATCCGCAGCGAGAACGGCAATATCGCGCAACATCAAATTTTGATTCAGTGCGGCGCGCGCCAACCTCTGCAGGTTCTTGTCGGGTTCTCGCGGACGAGAAGCGCGCAAGGCGGGAGCCGCAGCAGTGTGTTCTTGGGCGGTCCAGGTCGCGAACTCAGCTAGCATCATGTCAACGCTGACGAAATTGCGGTTGACTTCGGCTTCACTGCTGCCCGCCACCCGGGTGACACGTTCACTGGCACGTTCCATGGCGCTGATGTAATCCCGCCGGAGCAGCGACGCAGTCAACACCAGAACTATCAGCGTCAGGACGGCGGCTGCCGACAAGACAGCCCACTTTACCTTGCGCAATGTGCTAGGCATGGTTTGGGAAACAACTGGTTTGCCCTGCGCAAAGCCCAAGTTGGAAAACACACATCATGGTTTGGTCGCGCGAGTCTCGGCGCGAATGCCGGTCACCGGCGCCAGCAAACGATTCCAGACCGGCACACAGGTATTGCCACAGCGCTCCACCCAGGCGGGCAGGACACTGTCGCGAAAAGAGACTCGAAGCTTTTTCTCGTCAGTTGCACTGGCCGGAACCTCTTTCATGCGTCCAGGCTTACCTGAATCGCAGGCGCCACGGCCTACGTTGCAGGCCACTCCTTCGTTGGTCAGCCGTTCAGAATCAACCCATACCGCCTTTTCAAGCTTGGGTAACTCGGCCCTCAAAAGTTGCTTCAGGTTGGGAGGCAGCGACTGCCAGGCTCCCACGTTCGCACCAAACACCGACAAACCCCATGTGGTTGCACTGGTGTGAAGATGAGTGGCTACTTCATGCAGGCCAATTGTGTTGCCAGACATGGCTCCGGTAATGGCGCAGTCCACATTGCCACTTCGCACGCCCGCAACCACGGCAGAAAACTCGGTTTGCAGCGGCACAGCGCCGAAGGGGCGGATCAGGTCGGCCTGAGACGGGTTACTGATGCGTACGCGCCTTCCTGCCAGGTCGGCCAAACCGGTGAAGGCACGACTGCAAAAAGTGACCTGCGCCGGGTAGGCATAAATCGCCAGTACTTCAATGCCGTGGCGCTCACGCATCATTTGTTCCAGGTGTGGTCGGAACGCTGCCACCGATCGCCTCAAGGAAACCATGTCCGGATTCATCCCCGCAAGGTCAAGAGCGGCCAGCTCAGGATCGGAAGTCAGAATACCACCCATCAGTATCGTGCCAAACGGCACCACACCAAGCTGCATCAGGCGCATCATCTCGTTGGTGCGAATGCCAGCCTTGTCAAATGGCACGATTTCAGTGCTGACTTGACCCTGAGTCAGCGCTGGCAGTGTTTTCTGCCAGAAGGGCGCTTCGTGTCGGGGATACTGGTTCCCAGAGGCCAAACCACCGACGATGCGCAGGCGAAGTGGGGCGGGCACACTGTCGGCCGCCTGGGCTGTATGTGATGGCATCCCGAATGCGACTGCCAACAGAGTCACTGCCATTGAGGCGCAGAAAATCTTGGGTGCACCCCTCACTAACGCTGCCCGCACAGGCACAGAGGACAGAATGCTTGGCGTGGTCATTCAAGAAGCGTGGAACAGGCTGTTGAGGCTGAGGTAAAGCGCTTCATCTTAGCCTGTAACGCACGCGCGCAGGCTGATAGCCCTGTCCAGCTCAAGGATTTGTCGCGCGGTCAGTCAACTCGGCGGGCCAGGTTCGCCTAGGCCGACGCAAAGGCTGAGCCGAGGGTCAATTTCCTGTACCACTTTCAGTGATACAACCCCGTTCAAACGGTTTCAATTGACGGTGTGTCGTGGTGCGCACCACCCAGGAAAAGCCGTTCGATATGAGGGTCGGCAAGCAATTCGCTCGCAGGCCGGTGCAGCACCAAGCGGCCAGATTCCAGGGCAATGGCGTCGTCAGAAATCTTCAGCGCGCTTTTCACGTTCTGTTCCACCATCAGCACCGTGGTGCCTTGGTTGGCCAGCTTACGTAAGAGCCTGAAGACATCGGCGACCACGAGCGGGCTCAAGCCGATGCTGGGCTCATCAATCAAAATGACCTTGGGGCGAAGAAGCAACGCCCGGCCAATCTCCAGTTGTTTTTGTTCACCGCCCGACAGGGCAGAAGCCATTGAGTTCATCCGCTCTTTCACACGGGGGAAGAACTCCAGCACTTCTGGAATGCGTTCGTGCGTGGTTTTCATGCCCAGCGTGATTCCGCCCAATTCCAGGTTCTGGTACACCGTGAGCTGGCCAAACAGGTTGCGGCCCTGGGGAACAAAAGCCACGCCCTTGGCCAACAGTTCTTTTTGGTTCAGTCCGGCGATGTTCTCGCCGTCAAGAAGGATGCGGCCCTGGCGCAGTTTCAACAGGCCAAACAGGGCCTTCAGCGCGGTCGATTTACCTGCTCCGTTGGGGCCGAGCAGCAGGGTGATCGAGCCCTTGCGTGCCTTGAAGCTCAGGTTATTCAGGATCATGAAGTCCTTGTAGCCCGCTACCACGTCGTCAAATTCAATGCAGATGTCTGCGTTGTCGTTCCGGCTCATGTTCAGCTTCCCAGGTAGGCGTCAAGCACCTGTTTGTTGCCGCGGATTTCATCGGGCGTGCCGATGGCCATGACCTTACCTTCAACCATGACCATGATCCGGTGGCACAGGTCCATCACAAAGTCCATGTTGTGCTCGATCACCACAAACGAGCTGTGCTTGCCGATGGCGGGGTTGCGGTTGAGTTCTTTCAGCAGCGTGCTGATGCCACCTACCAAACTGGGGTTGACACCTGCGCAAGGCTCGTCCAGCAGCACCAAGTCTGGGTTGCTCATGAAGGCCATGGCAATGTCCACCAACTTTTGCTGGCCGTAAGACAATTCGCCAGCCTTTTTGTCAGCCACATGCCGGATGCGGAACTGGTCAATCAAGGCATCGGCCTTGGCTCCCAGGCCCGAATCGGTGGGCGCAAACATGCGGCTGAACATGGTGCCGCTGTGTTCCTGTGCGGCCACGATCAGGTTGTCGCGCACGGTCATCTTGCCGAACACCTGCAGTGTCTGAAAGGTACGACCCACGCCCCGGCGGTTCAACTCCAGGGGGCCAAGTTGCGTCACGTCTTCACCGTTGAGTTCAATTTTTCCCTCATCCGGGGTGATCTGGCCCAACATGGAGTTGAACAAGGTGGTCTTCCCCGATCCGTTGGGACCGATCACGCCGAAAATCTCACCCGGTTGGACCTGAAAACTCACACCGCCCACGGCCTGAATGGCACCATAGGCTTTTTTGAGGCCAGTGACTTTGAGAACCGGTGCGCCATCGGGGCGGTCATGATGGTGCGAATGGGTCATGCTTTGGCTCCCTCGTGCGTGGCAGCGCGCGCTGCCGCGGCGGCACGTGCGACCGAGGCCTCACGCGATTGCCTACGCGCCTTGATGCGGTCTGGGATGGACAGCAGACCGTCTGGCAACCAAATCATCAGCAGCACCACAGCTGTGCCGAACACAAAGAGGTACCAAGCCTGCGCAAAGCGCAACCATTCCGGCAGAATCACACCCACCGCAGCACCTAGCACTGGGCCGAGGAAGTAGCCTGGTCCCCCCACCACCACCATCAAGTACATCATGATGGATGCACCCACGGTGAACGGCGCAGGTTCGATGAATTGCACCAGGCTGGCAAACAGTGCGCCGGCCACACCGGCGTAAGCTGCACCAATGGCAAATGACAGCAGCGTATAGCTGCGGATGTCGATGCCGAGGCTTTCAGCACGGATTGGGTTGTCGCGCAGTGCAGTGAAGGCCTTGCCCCATGGGCTGCGCAGCAGGCCCCACAACAGGCCAGCCATGATGACCGTTACACCCAGCGTGAAGTAGTAGTAGGGCAGGTTGCCTTCCAGGCTCATGCCCAGCAGTTCAGGGCGGGCAATGTTGTTGATGCCAAACGTCCCACCCGTCAGCCACTCTTCATTGCGCATCACCAGCCACACGGCGGTGTTAAACCCCAGTGTGGCAAAAGCCAGGTAGATGGTTTGCACGCGCAGCGCCGGAAAACCCAGCAGCAGTCCGATGACAAAGCACAGCAGCGCGGCCGCAGGCAATCCGACCCAGAAGCTGACGCCCAACTTCATCAAGATGGCAACCGTATAGGCGCCAATGCCAAAGAAGGCGGCGTGGCCCAGAGATTTTTGCCCAGCGTAGCCAACGGTCAGGTTCAAACCCATGGTGGCAATGATGTAAACCAGCCAGTAGGTCAGCAGGTACAGCCCGTAGTTTTTCAGGAAGTTGGGCAGGGCCAACATGACCAGGGTGCCCACGACCAGCATGACAAGGTGATTCCTTTTCATACCTTGCGCTCCTCTTTCTTGCCCAGCAGGCCTTGTGGTTTGAACAGGATGACGACCATGAAAATGATCAGGGCCACGGCGTCTTTGTAGGCTGGCGAGATGTAGGCTGCAGCGAGGTTTTCACACACGCCCACAATGAGTCCGCCCAATAGCGCGCCGCGTGAATTGTTGAAGCCGCCAATGATGGCCGCAAAGAAGGCCTTGGTGCCCAGCGACTCACCCATGTCAAACTTGGCCAAGTAGGTCGGGGTGACCAGCAGTGCGGCAGAAACCGCCAGCACCGCGTTGATGGCAAAGGTGTAAAAAACCATGCGTGGCACATTGATGCCCAGCACGCTGGCGCTTTCGGTGTTCTGAGCCACGGCTTGCATGGCGCGTCCCGTTACCGTTTTGGTCAGAAAAGCCTGTGTGGCTAGCACCAGTGCCAGCGCCAGCAGGAAGGTACCAATGTCCTGCAGCGTGATGGTCACGCCCGCAATGTTGTAAATCTTGTCGGCGAACAGGCTGGCGAACGGATGC
This sequence comes from Candidatus Defluviibacillus avedoerensis, assembly GCA_016703665.1. Taxonomy (GTDB): domain Bacteria; phylum Pseudomonadota; class Gammaproteobacteria; order Burkholderiales; family Burkholderiaceae_C; genus Defluviibacillus; species Defluviibacillus avedoerensis. The sequence continues at coordinate 1,239,958 of JADJBS010000020.1, read as the reverse complement.
GCTTCTGCACTGTAGCCAGCCCGGATGCCGTTGCGCATGGCAATGGACAAGCCAATGGTTGCCACCACGATAGGCATCATTCCGTAGCGATAGAGCGGGTCCACCAGCCCCCGCTTGAACACCCAGCCCAACAGGAACACGGCGACCAGACAACTCAGCAGGAAGCTCATCATCAGCGGTAAACCCGCCATGTTGAACCCTAACATGATGAAGGCTGGCAACATGACGAACTCGCCCTGGGCAAAGTTGATGGTGCCGCTGGCCTGCCACAGCAAGGTGAAGCCCAGGGCCGCCAGCGCATAGATGGCTCCAGTGGAAAGCCCACTGAAAAAGAGTTGAAGAAAGTCAGTCATGCTGCTTGTGTTTCCTATTGGACGGGTTGGCGTCCGATTACTTTTTGCCCAGAGGCGGCAATGTCTCCACCACGATCTGATGACCGTTCTTCACCTCCACCAGGAAGCTTTCACGGTCAATGTCGCCCTTGTCGTCGAAGCTCACGTCCATCAGCACGCCAGGGTGCTGTTTCGCTGTGAACGTGGTGTTGCGCAATGCCGCTGCCACCGCCTTGCGGTCCAGCTTGCCTGCCTTTTCGATGGCGGCTTTCAGCACATACACACCGGTATAGCCCTTGATGCCATTGTGGTCTGAAGCCACCTTGTATTCCTGCTGGAACTTGGCCCCAAAGGCCTTGGCGGGCGGCGCGTCGATTGTCAAACCCACGTGGGCCACGGCACCGTTGGCGGCTTCACCTGCCAGTTCGATCACCTTCTGGCCCGTGAGGGTGGTTTCGCCAATCACCGGCTTGGTCCAGCCTTGCTTGCGCAACTCGCGCAGCGCGCGGGCGGACTCTTCCTCATTGGTGTAGACGAACAGCGCGTCGGCGTTGCTTTGCTTAGCCTTCAGCACGGCGGCGGAAAAGTCGACCTGGCCCGAATCGGTGGAAATATCCGCCACGATCTTGGTGGCACTGCCTTCCAGGTTTTTGGCTATCGCGTCGCGCCCACCCTTGCCGAAATCATTGTTCACGTAAATCACGGCCAGTGTCTTGTATTTGCCAGCAATGTAGCGGGCAACTTTGGGAAAGCTGGTGGACTGTCCGAAGCTGGTGCGGAACACATAAGGATTGCCCTGGGCCGTGATGCTGGCTGCCTCGCCGCCGGTGAAGTTCGGCACTTCGGCGCGACGACTCTCCGCCATGGACACCATGATGGAGCCGGAGAACACCGGACCAAAAATGGCAAACACGCCATCGTCCACGGCTTTTTGGGTCAAGCCCTTGGCAACGCCAGGGTTGGTCTGGGTGTCGGATGTGGTGGTCTGGATCTTGCGACCCAGTACACCGCCAGCGGCATTGATTTCCTTGACGGCCAACTCGATGCCATTCTTGAAGTTAGTACCCGCAGTGGCGCCACCACCAGACAGCTCGACGATGTTGGCAATCTTAATAACTTCCTGTGCAAAACTGGTCTGTTGGCAAGCCAGTAAAGCACCAATAGCTATCAATTTAAGAGCTGTTCGTTGTTTCATGTGTGTCTCCAGGTCAAGCGTGCGTGCACAAAGTGCGTGTGTTGAAGGGCGGCGCCCAGTTCGGACTCCGATGAACCGTGCGCCTAGCCAACCCAAGGTCGGCTGAAGCGCGTCAGTACGGAATGGAATGTATCGGGGTCACCCTCGCCAGTGAATCTGGTTAGCACCCAGTGCGCGCGATTGATGATCAAAAATGATCGATAATCGCACGCTATGCGGGTTATCCCTTGATTCACCCGCTGACCATCATGTTTATTTGGCGGCGATGGGGCCGTGCAGCGGCGGCAGGGTAGTCAGCACTTCCTGACGCCCGTTCTTGACTTCTACCAGGAAGCTGTCGCGGTCCAGGTCGCCCTTGTCGTCAAAGCGCACGTCCATGATCACGCCAGGGTACTTTTTGGCACTGATCACCAGACCCTTCATGGCCTGAGCCACGGCCTTGCGGTCCAGCTTGCCCGCTTTCTCGATGGCGGCTTTCAGCGTGTAAACGCCCATGTAGCCCTTGATGCCGTTGTGGTCCGGGATGTACTTGTAGGCCTGATAGAACTTGCCCTTGAACGCCAGCATCTCAGGGATGGGTGCGTCCACGGTCAGGCCCACATGGGCCACAGCACCGTTGGCGGCTTCGCCAGCCAACTCAATCACCTTCTGGCCAGTCAACGTGGTCTCGCCAATCACGGGTTTGTTCCAGCCTTGTTTGCGCAGTTCGCGCAGTACGCGGGCGGATTCTTCTTCAGTCACGTAGACAAACAAAGCGTCTGGATTGGCCTGCTTGGCACGGATCACGGCGGCAGAAAAATCTACCTGCTGTGGCTCTGTGGAGATGTCGGCCACGATTTTGGTGGCGGTGCCTTCCAGGTTCTTGAAGATGGCGTCGCGTCCGCCCTTGCCGAAGTCGTTGTTCTGATAAATCACGGCAATGCTCTTGTACTTGCCAGTCAGGTATTTGGCCAGTTTCGGAAACGAGAACGACTGGCCAAACGCAGTGCGAAACACATAGGGGTTGCCTTGCGCTGTGATCGCTGCTGCCTCGCCGCCGGTCCAGTTGGGCGTCTCGGCTCGGCGACTTTCGGCCATGGACACCATGATGGAGCCAGAGTAAACAGGGCCAAAGATGGCGAATGCACCATCGTCAATGGCTTTTTGTGTCAGACCTTTGGCCACGCCAGGGTTGGTTTGCGTGTCGGCCGTGGTGGTCGCGATCTTTTTCACGCCAGTACGGCACTGGCCGCCATCCACTTGAGAGTTGTTCGCTTGGTCATAAGGTCTCCTGTCATGTCGCGTTGAAAAGGGCCTGGATCCCTGGCCCGGTCGGGTTAAAAAAGCTTCTGAATTCTGTCTCCTGCCCATCGCTGGCGCCGGGATATTCGGGCTTAAAGCAGGACATTTCGTGCATTGCCGATCAGGATTACCCTAGGTTCGTGCAACGTGAGCGCAGATGGTCTGCTGCAAGATAGGCAAATACCAGCCCTGGCCCAATCGTGATGCCAGGCGCGGGATAAACCCCACCCATGATGGATTGCATGTCGTTACCTATCGCATACAGGCCGCCTATGGCCTGGCCTTCTGTATCGAGCACCCGGGCGTGTGCATCGGTCACGAAACCGGTCGCCGCACCAATGTCTCCAGGGTAGAGTCGCACAGCATAAAACGGGCCTTGCGTGATTGCACCCAGGCAGGGGTTGGGTGTGGCACTGGCTGGGTCACCCAGATTGCGTTGGTAGGCGGTTTCACCGCGCCCAAAGTCGCGGTCCACACCTTGCGCTGCGCTGGCGTTGAAGCGTTCAATGCTGGCCTGAGCGGTCGCCACGGGCATGCCCAGTTTGCTGGCCAGTTCCGCAAGGCTGGCACCTTCGGTCAGGTAGCCATCGGCCAGGAAGGGCGCCAGGCCTTTGCCGCCAGGGCGGACCATACCGATGCCGTATTGGCGCAGGGCGTGGGCGTCACAAATCAGATAGGCCGGTACAGATGCCTTGTCCTGCATGGCCAAGCCAAACAGGTGGTAGCTGGTGCTTTCATTCACAAAGCGTTCACCGGTTTGGTTGAGTGTGATCATGCCGGGCTTGGCGCGGTCCATCACAAAATGCGGAAACACTGCCTGGCTGCCGTCGGGCCGTTTGCGAATCGAAACAGGGGCCCAAAAGGCATGGCTCAGGCCACCACTTCCGTAGCGGGCGCCCAGTCCTTGGGCCAAAGCGTGAGCAGCCCCCGTGTGGCCGGGGGCTGCAGGACACCACTGGATGTCTGCGCCCGGCAGCATGCTTTGGCGCAAGGCCGGGTTGCGGTTAAAGCCCCCACTGGCCAGGACGACGCCAGCGCTCACCTTGACTGTGCAGCGTTGCCCCCTTTTTTGCAGAGTCAGTGACTCGATGCCGTGAGCACCTTTGCCAAAGCCGTCTACTGTGGTGTCCAGCGCAAGCGACACGCCAGCCTGTTGCGAAAGTGAGTACAACAGACGTCCCACCAGCGCATTACCCATCACCCAGCGCATGCCGCGCGGGTATTGCAGGCGGTCGCCCAGGTGGCGCAGCAGAATGCGTGCTGAGTGCCGAAGCGAGGCCATCGAGGCCGTCATGCCCAGCAAGTGATTGATGTCTGTGCGGTCCACCATCATGCCGCCCAGCACAGTGAATTCTGGGATAGGCGGGCGCACCAAGTGGGCCAATTCGCCCAGCACCCGTGCGTCAAAAGGCAGTGGTTCCAAGGCACGGCCGTTCAGGGTCGAGCCGCCCAGGTCAGAGATGTAGTCCGGGTGCTTGGGATAGGGGCGAAACTTGACCTGTGTTTTTTCTTCGATCCACGCGACGGCTTTTGCACCCTGGTTCAGGAAAGCTTGGCGCAAAGCCGGGGGGCTGCGTTCGCCGACGGCATTGTCCAGGTAACGGGCCGCTTCGGCGAGCGTGTCGTCAGGGTTGACACTGGCCGCGTGATGGCTGCCCGGAATCCAGGTGGTGCCGGCTGACCATGCAGTGGTGCCACCGACATGGCTGGTGCGTTCAATCAGCAAGACCTTCGCACCATGCAGCGCAGCAAACAGCGCGGCTGCCATGCCTGCGCCACCTGCACCGATAACGGCCACATCAAACTGTGCGGTCTCTGGGATTTGAGTCAGCACCTGCATGTCACTTCTCCAGCAGGAAAGCGAGCAGATGGTCGCGCACCTGGGCAAACATGTCTGCCCCGGTGCTGGTGCTGCAGCCCTTTTCGCGCGCGGCGGCAATCAATGGCGTGATCGCGGGCGCTGTGATCACGCAGCCCACAAACATGCTGGCTGTGAGTTGGGCGACTTCGATGGGGTACGGGTCAGCTGGCTTCATGCCAACCGGGGTGGCGTTCAGCACCAGATCAAAGCCTGTGGGGTCTGGTGTGCCGGACACGACTTCGCATTGGCCGAGGGCCTGCAAACGGTCGATCAATGCTTTGCGCCGAACCCCATCTTCGTCATGGATGGCGAGTTGTCGCACGCCGTTGACCACCAGGGCGTGTGCAATGGCCGAGCCAGCCCCACCTGCACCCACCAGCAATGCCCGCTTGCCCAGCGGTTCGCCACCGTTCTTGCGCATGGCGCTGATGAACCCGAGGCCGTCGCACATGTCGCCTTGCCAACTGCCATCTGGGTTGCGCCGCATCACATTCACGGCTCCCACAAAGGCCGCGCGGTCCGTGGCGGTGGCGCAAAGCGCGCGCGCCGCAAATTTGTGCGGCACGGTCACGATGATGCTGTCCAGATTGCGGGTCAGCGACACCCCTGCCACCCAGGTGCTCAGGTCGGCAGGGGTCACGTGGGCAGGCATCACATAGGCGTTGAGCCCCATGGCATGGAAAGCCTCGGTGACGCCCCCTGGCGATTTCACCTGGGTAATCGGGTCGCCCACGATGAAGTGGACTCGGCTGGCGCCGTTCAAAGGGTGTGTCATGGCGACGGATTTTTGTTGCAGTGCTTGAATGGGGTCGAATGGTACACAAAAGTGGAATGTAATTCAACTATTGAATTTGATTTCAAAATAACATAGACTCGCTGTCAATTGATCCGACAAACCCATTGCGAATGTCTCCCACCCCCCTCGTTGTCATAGGCGCTGGCACCATTGGTCGAACCCATATCGACCGGATAGTTCGCAGCGAAGGCTTGTGCCTGGCCGGCATCGCTGACCCAACAGACGCAGGCAAGGCCCTGGCGCAGCAGTTGAACGTGCCGTGGTATGCCGACCACCTGCGCTTGCTGGAAGCAGTCAAGCCCAAAGGGGCCGTGGTGGCGACCCCCAACGCATGCCATATTCCGATGGCACTGGATTGCCTTGACCGTGGCGTGGCCGCTTTGGTAGAAAAGCCTTTGGCCGATACGGTCGCCGAGGCGCAAATCCTGGTGGACGCCCAGGCACGTACCGGTGTGCCCGTACTGGTGGGGCACCACCGTCGGTACAACCCCATCAACCGTCGCGCGCGTGAACTGCTGCAAGCCGGACGGCTGGGGCAACTCGTCAGTGCCAATGTCATGTCCACCGTCTTCAAGCCGGATGCCTATTTCGATGTGGCTTGGCGTCGTCAAAAAGGCGGTGGGCCGGTGCTGATTAACCTGATCCACGAGATCGACATGCTGCGTTTTCTGTGTGGCGAAATCACCTCAGTTCAGGCCATGGCGAGCAATGCGGTGCGTGCATTTGATGTGGAGGACACGGCGGCGGCTGTGCTGCGGTTTGCCAACGGGGCTTTGGGGACTGTGGTGTTGTCAGACACCGCTGCCTCGCCCTGGTGCTGGGACTTTTGTGCAGGCGAGCAAGACCAGTACCCACGCCAGAACGTTCAATCACACTACCTGACAGGCACACAGGGATCCCTCTCATTGCCTGACTTGGCGCTGTGGAGCTACGCAGGTGAGCGCAGTTGGCATGCAGAAATCACCCGCGAAGAGCGCAATGTCCACAAGGCAGACCCGTACACCCAGCAACTGCTGCACTTTGCCGCCGTGATTGCGTGCGCAGAGCCGCCCCTTTGCAGTGCGCTCGATGGCCTGCGCACACTACAAGCGACGCTGGCTGTCAGCGAAGCTGCCAACTCGGGTCAGGCCGTGAACCTTGCGCTTAAGCTTGCTGACAAGGAGACAAGCGCATGAACGGTGTATTGGAGAGAACCCTGGGTGTCCTGGAGCTGTTGTCACGCCACGGCGACGGACTGGAGCTGGCAGTCATTGCCGACCAACTCGACATTCCACGCAGTGCGGTGCACCGCCTGCTGAACGACCTGGTGCGCTGCGGCTATGTGCGCCAGACCCGCAACCATGGTGATTACATGCTCACCACCAAGCTGGTGTCGATGGGTTTGTCTTACCTCAGCAACACGGGCATTGTGGACATTGCTCAGCCTTTGCTGAACCACCTGGCAGAGATTTCGGGTGAACTGGTGCGCCTGTCGGTGGTCGATGGTGAGCGCTTGACCTGGGTCGCCAGAGCGCAGGGTGCTCGCCAAGGCCTGCGCTACGACCCTGACATGGGCAGTGACGCCCGCCTGTCGTGCTCGTCATCCGGTTGGGCTTGGCTGTCCAGTATGAAGGACGACGAGGCCATGGGCCTGTTGGCCAAGCAGGGCCTGGGTGCAGTGGAGGATTTTGGTCCCAACGCCCCTACCAGTCTGCAGGCAGTGATGACCCAAGTTCAGCAAGCCCGCGAACGTGGCTACGCCGTGACGGTGGACACCTATTCCCTGGGTTTGAGCGCCATATCGGCCCCGGTTTGCCTGGGCGGACAGTCGGCGATGGGCGTGCTGACGCTGGCCGGGCCAACCGTGCGGTTTACACAAGAGCGCATGCTGGCCCTGGCCTCCGAGCTGCTCAGTGTGGCAGCGCAACTGGCGGCCACCAGCGGCGCATCGCCCTTCTTTGCCCAGACCAGTGCCGCCAGCAACGGTGCAAGCGCTGGGCGCAAACCGATATACGCCCCGTGAGCCTGATGAGCCACGATTGCGATTTACTGGTCATTGGTTCCGGCGCAGGGGGGCTGTCTGCCGCTGTGACGGCGGCGCACCTTGGCCTGAAAGTGATCGTGGCCGAGAAAGAACCTCAGTTTGGTGGCACCACGGCATGGTCTGGTGGTTGGATGTGGGTGCCGCGCAACCCCATGGCGGTGGAGGCGGGCATTGCCGAAGACCTTGAAAAGCCACTGAGCTACCTGCGTCACGAGTTGGGGGCGAAGTTTGACCAGGCCAAGGTCCGCATGTATTTGACCCATGCGCCACGCATGGTCGAGTTTTTTCGCCGTCAAACCGCATTGCAATTCATCGACGGCAATGCCATTCCCGATTTCCACGGCAACACGCCTGATGCGGCCTTCGGTGGTCGCTCGGTCTGTGCCGCTCATTTTGATGGGCGTCGGCTGGGGGCGCACATGGCCCGCCTCAAGCCACCCATGCCACAAACCACGCTGTGGGGCATGGGCATTGCATCCGGCGCTGAGCTGCGCCACTTTATGAATGCCTTGCACAGTGCGGCATCCTTCTGGTATGTCACCAAGCTGGTGCTGCGCCACTGGGCCGACTTGCTGCTGCATGGCCGGGGAATGCGCCTGGTCAATGGCAATGCGCTGGTGGCCGCGCTGGCGGCATCCGCCCTCGCCAAGGGCGTTGAACTGCGAACCGGCTCGCCGGCGAAGCGCTTGATCACCGAGCAAGGCCGGGTAGTGGGTGCGGTGTTGGCGGGGGCAGATGCTGAACAGACTGTGCATGCCAGATGCGGCGTGGTACTGGCTTGCGGCGGTTTTCCGCACGACGCGGCACGCAAGCAGGCTTTGCTGCCCCATGCGCCGACGGGGGTGGAGCATTGGTCAGCGGCACCGCCCTGCAACACGGGCGACGGACTCCGGCTGGGCGAATCCGCAGGCGGTGTTGTGGCTACCGATTTGGTACAGGCCGCTGCCCTGGCCCCGGTGTCGCTGGTGCCACAAGTGGGGCAAGGCCCGGCCCATTTTCCGCACCTGATCGAGCGAGGCAAGCCCGGCTTGATTGCCGTCACGACGGCTGGTAAACGCTTCACTAACGAGGCCAACTCGTACCACGACTTCATGCAAGGTCTGCTGGCAGCCACTCCTGCGGGTGAACCCGTGCAGGCCTGGCTGGTGTGTGACCACCGCTTCATTCGTCGCTATGGCCTGGGTGCGGCCAAGCCTGCCCCCATGCCGCTGTCGGATTTGTTGGCCAACGGCTACCTTCGGCGCGGCTCGACCCTCAGTGCCCTGGCGCAGGCCTGCGGTGTGGATGCTGCGGCGCTGACCCAAACCGCCGAGCGCTACAAGCACATGGCGATGGCTGGCAAAGACGACGATTTTGGCAAAGGCGAAACGGCCTACAACCGCATGCAGGGCGACGCTGCGTATGTGCAGACGGTGGGTTTGACCAATCCGTGCATGGCGCCCATCGGCGCTGGCCCCTATTACGCGGTGAAGGTGGTGCCAGGCAGCCTGGGCACCTTTGCCGGGCTCAGGGTCAATGTCCACAGCCAGGTGCTGAATGCGCTGGGCGAACCGATTCCCGGCCTGTATGCCGGTGGTAATGACATGGCCAGCATGATGGGAGGCCACTACCCTAGCGGGGGTATCACCTTGGGGCCCGCCATGACTTTTGGCTTTCTCGCGGCAGAGCACGCTGCAGAAAAAATAATAGAAAAATAAGCCTTTAAGGCACATCTAAATTAAGTTTATAGCTATCAAATTTACAGTAAAAAGCCACACCATGTACTACGAACTTGCCACACTCACATTACCTTTTGGCACCGCTGGCCAGTCTGCCAACCATGTTCAGGCTTTCGCAAGCGCGCCTGACGCCCAAGGCGAACTGCTGGGCTGCTGGTTCACCGACATTGGCGTGCTGAACCAGATGATTGTGCTGCGCGGCTTTGCCACCCTGGCCGCCTTGGCTGCCGAGCGTGAGCGCACTCAAAAAAGCGCCAGCCCCTTCGGCTGCGGTGACATTTACCAAGCGCTGGAGCAGCACAGCTACCAGGGCTTTCCGTGGATGAAGCCCGTGCGCCCCAGCGCCGAGAGCGGCATCAGCGGCCCGGTCTACGAGATCCGCACCTACGGCATCAAGACTGGTGGTGTGCAGCCCACCATTGACCTGTGGGAGCAATACGTGCCCGCACGTCACGACTTGTCGCCCTGCGTTGTGGCGATGGTCGCGTTGGACGGCCCGCTGCGTTTTACCAACATCTGGGCTTACCCCACACTCGACGCCCGCAGTAAGGCACGCGCCGACAGCGTCGCCCAGGGCATCTGGCCCCCCAAGGGTGGGCCAGCGCACTTGACGACGAACATGGTGTCCACCATTGCGATGCCGACCGCGGTGTCTCCACTGAAGTGAGCCAAACATGAGCCGGGTCTATTCATTAGCGTATTTGTCTTCGCATCGTTGCACGCCAGCAGATGCCGTCCAGATTGCAGCCATCACCGGTTACAGCTTTGTGGGCCTGCGCCTGTGGCCCAATGCACCCGGTGGCCCGCAGCAGTATTTGCTTGATCAGCCGCATGCCCTGCGTGAAACGGTAGCGGCGCAGCGTGATACCGGCGTGGGCGTGTTTGATCTGGAGATCATCCGCATTGGTGAGCAGTTTGATCCGCACACTTGGGACGCACTGTATGAAGCCGGTGCGGCGCTCAAGGCCAAAGCGATTCTGGTGGCCGGTGATGACCCTGTTGAAATGCGCCTGACCGACAACTACGCCCACCTGTGCGAAGTGATGAAGCCCTATGGCATGACAGCTGATCTGGAATTCATGCCCTGGACGGCGGTGCCCGATGCCAAGTCTGCCCTGCGCATCATCCAGAACGCGGGCATGCCAGCGGTGGCAGGCATCCTGGTCGATGCGTTGCACTTTGGCCGTTCGACAACGACCTTGGATGACATCCGTGCCATCCCACGCCATCTGCTGCATTACGCCCAGATTTGCGATGCAGAAAAGGGCACGCATTTCACGACCGAGCAGATGATTCACACCGCGCGCTGTGAGCGCTTGCTGCCCGGCGACGGCAACATCGACATCCAGTGCCTGTTCGATGCCCTGCCCGCCGATTTGCCCATTAGCGTGGAAGTGATCAACCTGGAGCGCGAGAAGACAGCCGCTCCCAGCGAGTGGGCTGCGACCTGTCTGGCCAAGAGCCGACCCTTTGTCGACCCCCGCTAAGACTGCACTCCCATGCTGATCGCCTTTGACCGCATTTCACGACTGCCTTTTTTCTTTGGTGCCCGCTGGTTCAGCAGTGCATAGAAGGCTGAACACCTTGAGCCGCTTCGCGTCAGCCCCTCAAGGGGGCGACACCAGCCGTCTGGCCAAGACAGCCCGGCGGTGTCCTCGGACAAACTGCCCCATCTTTTTGGAAATCAAGCAACATGGACTTCTCCCTCAACGACGAACAGAAAATGATGATCGACACCGTGCGTCGATTCATTGCCGATGAACTCAAACCACTCGAAGACGAACTCGAATTGAACGGCAGCCTGCCTCAGGCCAAAGCGCTGGCCGTGCACAACAAGGCCAAAGAACTGGGCCTGTACGGCATGAACATGCCCCCAGAGCTGGGCGGCGGCGGGCTGTCCAACCTGGACCGCATCCTGTGCGAGGAGCAATTCGGCCACACCACCGACTACCTGATCCGCCGTGCCTTTGGCAATGTCTATGAACCCCTGCTGCACTGCAAGGGGGCGCAAGTAAACCGCTGGCTCAAGCCTGCCGTGGCGGGCATGCGCACCTGCGCCATTGCCATCACCGAGCCCGGTGCGGGCTCGGACGCAGCAGGTATCAAAACCCGCGCCACCCAGCAGGCGGATGGCAGCTGGCGGCTGAACGGCGGCAAGCACTTCATCAGCGATGGCGAGTGGAGCGACTTCTTCTTGGTGTCTGCCAAGACTGGGGATAAAGAGATCAGCATGTTCATGGTAGACAAAGGCCTGCCCGGCTTCACCGTGGGCAAAGACCAAATAATGATGGGCCTGCGCGGCACCCCGCACCTGGAACTGTTCTTTGACAACGTGCCCCTGGAGGCGGTAACGCTCTTGGGCGAACAGGGCCAGGGCTTCAAGCTGGCCATGGGCGCACTCAACGTGGTGCGACTCGCCCAGGTCGGCGCGCGTGCGGTGGGCAAGGCCAGCCGTGTGCTCGCACTGATGGTGGACTTTGCCAACCAGCGCCAGCAGTTCAACACCAAGATCGGCGACTTCCAGATGATCCAGCAGCAGATCGCCGACAGCGTGATCGAGGTCAACGCCGCGCGCTGGATGGTCTACCAAGCCGCCTGGATGCTGGACCAGGGGCTGGACGCGCGTGAGCAGATCGCCATGGTCAAAGTGCACGCGGCCGAAACCTTGGGCCGTGTGGTGGACCGCGCGGTGCAGGTGTTTGGTGGCATGGGCTTTTGCAAAGAGCTGCCCATTGAGCGCTATTACCGCGACGCCCGCATTTACCGCATCTTTGACGGCACCAGCGAGATTCACCGTGGCGTCATCGCCAAGAGCACGCTCAAGAAGGGCGCTGCATTGTTTGACATCAACTGCTGATCGATCACCATGAGTCACTCTAAATTCATGACGGCTGCAGAGGCTGCTCAGCTGATCCAAGACAATGACACAGTGGGCCTGATGGGCGGCGGTGGCGGCTTGATGGAAGCCACGCACACCTTCGAGGCGATCCAGGCCCGGTTTCTGGCCACGCAAACCCCGCGCAACCTCACGGTGATGCACGCGCTGGCTATTGGCGACAAGAAGACCAAGGGCATGAACTGCTTTGCCCACGAAGGCCTGGTGAAGCGCGTGATAGGTGGGCATTGGGTGTGGTCACCCGCCATGCAGCAATTGGCGGTGAATGAAAAGATAGAGGCCTACATCCTGCCCGGTGGCGTCAGCAGCCAGCTGATGCGTGAGATCGGCGCGGGGCGACCAGGCCTCTTTACTCACGTGGGCTTAGGCACGGTGTGTGACCCGCGCCAAGGCGGTGGCCGCATGAACGCCACGGCCAAAGACGACTTGGCCGAGGTGGTGCAAATGGACGGGCGCGAATACCTGCGTTACAAGCCGTTCCCTATCCATGTGGCCATCGTGCGTGCGAGTGCTGCTGATGAAGACGGCAACATCAGCTTTGAGCACGAGGCAGCCAACCTGGACGCGCAGTCCCTCGCACTGGCCGCACGCAACAGTGGCGGCACCGTGATCGTGCAGGTCAAAGAGCGCCTGCCGCGCGGCGCGCTCAAGGCGCGCGAGGTACGCATCCCCAGCGCCTGGGTGGACGCGATTGTGGTGGACGCCAACCAGCAATCGAGCTACGACATTCCGTTTGATTCGGCCCTTTCGGGAGAATTGACGGGCGAAGCGCGCTATCAATCCGAGAGCGCAGACCACGAGGCAGAGAAATCTGCGGCCAACGAGGTTTTCAGCGAACGGCAAGCTGTGGCACGACGTGCAGCAGTGGAACTCTTCAATACTGAGAAGGCGCGCCCAGTCGTCAATTACGGTGTGGGTGTGCCCGACGCTGTGGCCAAACTGATTGCCGCTCGAGGTGAGCAGCACCGCATTTACCAGACGATTGAACACGGCACCTATGGCGGTACGCTGATGGATGGCGTGCTGTTTGGCTATGCGCGCAACGCCAGCGCCATGCTGGACGCCGCCACGCAATTTGACTTTTATGCCGGCGGGGGGTTGGACATCGCTTTTCTGGGTTTTGGCGAATTCGACGCGCAAGGCAATGTCAATGTCAGCAAGCTCGGCGGACTCACCGTGGGGCCAGGCGGCTTTATCGACATCGCGCAAAACGCCAAGAAAGTGGTGTTCTGCGGCACGCTGGCGGCCAAGGGCGTCAAGCTGCAAACCGGTGACGGTCAGGTGCGTGTGTTGCAGCAGGGGGGTGTCAAGAAGCTAGTGCAGCAGGTGGACCAGATCACCTTCAGCGGCCCGCAAAGCCTGGTGCGCGGGCAGGAGGTGCTGTACTTGACCGAGCGGGCGAGCTTTCGGCTAACGCCGCACGGCATTGAGCTCTTTGAAATTGCGCCGGGGATTGACTTGCAGCGCGATGTGCTTGATCAAATGGATTTCATCCCCCGCGTGGCGACAGAAGTCGTGACCATGCCACGCGCGATGTTTGACGCAATGGCCGTCAACTGATCAGCTGAACCAGGTGATCTTGCCGGTACCAATGTCGTGCATGGCTGAGACCACCTTGACTTTACCGACAGCCGCCAGGTTGCTGATCACTTGGCTCTTGGTCATGATCTTGTCGACTGCATCTTTGGCATTTTGATCAGCCAGTTTCTGGACCAATTCCTTGTCTTTGGAACTGGGGACGCCTTTGTAGTTGAGCTTCTTGAGGGAAGGTCGAATGTTCTCCAGCATGGCCGTCAGATTGCCTAGTTTGGCGTTGTCTGCTGCGCCCTTGATCGCGCCGCATTCGGTATGCCCGAGTACCACGATCAGCTTGGCACCGGCCAGTTGCGTGGCAAATTCCAGACTGCCCAGGATATCGGTATTGACGAAATTACCTGCTATGCGTGCAGCAAAGATATCGCCCAAACGTTGATCAAACACCATTTCGGGTGGAACACGGCTGTCTATGCAACCCACCACGACAGCAAAGGGTGCTTGCTGCTTGGCGGTGTCCTTCAGTTGTTTGAGTAAATCGCAGTTGCGCGTCTTGCCCTGGATAAAACGATCGTTCCCCTCTTTCAGCATTTGAAGCGCTGTGTCAGGGGTGACGGTACCCTGGGTGGCAGACGTGAACACGTCGCAGTTCTGTTCGGCCTGGACCTGCATCACACCGCTTGCAGCGGTGACGGTGGCCAATGATTGAAGGGCAAGTCGGCGTGACAACATGAGTCATTCCTTGGTGAGGTTGGCAAGAAGGGGCATGCAGGCAAGGGCGTTCAGATGCGTGTCTGAACAGCTTCACTAAAACACAAATATCCCTCACTCGCAACTTTGACCAAAGACCAATGCTGCGAGCAGGGATATTGAAAGGGCCGCCTTACAGGCCGCGCAATTGAACCTAAGCTTTAGGGTTTGCGCTCTTCAAGGTGTTGTTGCGAGCCAATGCAATCGCTTCGCTCAGAATGCTGCGGTCGCCCACATGATTGGACAAAATCAGCACCAGCTTGGCCATCATGCGCTCGGCCTGGGCGTTGTCCATGTCGCGCTGGGCATTGACCAGTTCTTCATAGAACCCGTCCGATTCGGGGATGTGGGGGTCAGGGTCAAACTCATGTGCATCTCCCGGTATCAGGCCAGTGCCAGGCAGCGCTTCATGGCGGCCTGAACTTTGTTGCTGTCAAAGCTGCGCCAGCGCGCTGCCACATGTTGGTCAGGTCGGATCAGGTACACCGTGCCGTCTTGGCCGTCAAAACGCTGCGCCACCAAGCCCTGGGTATCGAGCACATCAATGCCCACATGCAGTACCTTGGCTTCAATGCCCGCCACGCTCACCGAGCTGGCAGCGCTGTTCCCAAAGGAAAGCAACACAAAGCCTTCACCCAGCTGGTTCAATAGCCAGGTGCTTTGTCCCTTGACCGACACGGGCGCATCCGCGCAGTTGGTGCCTGGCAGCATCTGGCCAGCAAAGGTTGATTCGTCAGGCGTGTTGAGCGAGGAGTTGACGTAGGGCGTCGGAGTGGACAGGCGCCCACTGTTGACCAGCTTGCGCGCAAATGCCTGCTCACCCGCCAGCTCCAGCGTGGCGTCCCGCAGCGTGCGGCTGGTGTCGCTCTTGGGCGTGATGAAGTCGGTCGAACGCGTGGAGTTGAGCAGGTTGTCGTCTGCGGCAAATGCCCGCTCCTCGTCGTAGCTGTCTATCAGACTGATGGGCGCTTTGCCATCCAGCACGGCCTTGAGCTTCCAGCTCAGGTTGTCGATGTCCTGGATGCCGGTGTTGGCCCCGCGCGCGCCAAATGGCGACACCTGATGCGCCGCATCGCCCGCGAACAGCACGCGACCATAGCGGAAGTTGTCAATGCGCCTGCAAGCAAACTGGTAAACGGACACCCATTCCAGGTCGAATTCCACATCTTTGCCTAGCATGGCCTGGATGCGGGGAATGACGTTCTCAGGTTTCTTTTCTTCGTCGGGATTGGCGTTCCAGCCGAGCTGGAAGTCAATGCGCCAGACGTTGTCGCACTGTTTATGCAACAAGACGCTTTGGCCCCGGTGAAAAGGCGGGTCAAACCAGAACCACCGCTCGGTAGGGAAGTTGGCGTCCTTGAGGATCACATCGGCGATCAAAAAACGGTCCTGGAAGAACTGGCCTGTGAACTCTGCGCCCACCATGCGACGGGTGTCGCTGTTGGCGCCGTCACAGGCGATCACCCAGTCAGCTTCCATCTTGAAGATGCCGTCTGGTGTTTCCACACTCAGCGTGGCGACATCGCTATCCTGTGACAGGCTCAGCAACTTGTGCTTCCAGCGCAGGTTGATCAGCGGGTTCGCGTCACACGCGGCCACCATGTACTCTTCCAGATAGTACTGTTGCAGGTTAATCATGGCCGGCATCTGGTGATGCGCTTCGGGCAGCAGGTCGAAGGTGTAGACCAGGTCGTCTTTGAAGAAGACCTTGCCGACCTTCCAGCTGATGCCGCGGTCGACCATCTGGCGTCCTACGCCCAGGCGGTCCAGGATTTCGAGCGGGCGCTTGGCATAGCAGACCGCGCGCGATCCAATGCTCACGGTGTTGTTGTCGTCCAGCACCACGCAGGCGACGCCACGTTTGGCGCAGTCCAGTGCGGCCGTCAGGCCGATGGGGCCCGCACCAATGATCACCACGGGGTGGCGCTTGACGGTGCCTGCCTTTTGCTCGTCGGATTGCTGGTAAGCAAATTCGGGGTATTGATAGGTCTTTTGCATGATCAGGCGTTGAATTCTTTCTCATGCATCCAGGCGGCGTGCTTGGGAGCCCGCTTGGTCTTGTTCCACTCTTCAAGCATGTCCCACTTCACGTCGTCCAGTTTCTTCATCATGTCGGGCGTGGCGGTGTCCGCTGCCAGTTCCAGTCTGTGACCGCTTGGATCGAAGAAGTAGATGGATTTGAAGATGGTGTGATCTGTGACGCCCACCACGTCGATACCGTCTGCTTCGAGTCGGGCTTTTGTTGCTTCCAGCGTGGCGACGCTGTCGACCTTGAATGCAATGTGTTGCACCCATTCCGGGGTGTTGGTGTCGCGCCCCATGGGTGGCGAGTTGGGGATTTCAAAGAAGGCCAAAACGTTACCGCCGCCCGCATCCATGAAGAGGTGCATGTACGGATCAGGCGCATGTGTCGATGGAACCTGATCTTCGGCAATCGCCAGTATAAAGTTCATGTTCAGGTACTTGGTGTACCACTCAACGGTCTGCTTGGCGTCTTTGCAGCGGTAAGCGACATGGTGGATGCGATCGATCTTCATGAGGTCTCCTTGTGGGGTAAAGATGTCATATGGTATCAAATGAAACTAATTTTTCATAGTAGATATTGGAATTTTTCGAATATTTTTATTTGAAATGAAAATAATTAGTTTCGATTGATACCATACAAGCATGGACACAGAAAGTACTGACAGGAGCCTGGATCTCGACGCGTTTTTACCGTATCAGCTGGCCGTTCTGGCCGAGGCGGTCAGTCGCTCAATGTCCCAGATTTACGCTCAGCGCTTTGATTTGAGCCGGGACGAATGGCGCGTACTGGCTGCATTGCATGATGCGCCGCCGACGCGCACAGCCAGCGTGATTGAACAGACCACGTTGGACAAGGTATCTGTCAGCCGTGCGTTGCGTCGAATGGAGGACAAGGCGCTCGTCGAGCGAATGACGGATCCACAGGATGCGCGTGGATATTTGATCCGGCTGACACCTGCGGGGCGCAGTCTGTTTCGAAAAATCGTCCCTATGGTGCAGGCCCGCGAGCAGTTCTTGTTGGATGGACTCGGTGCATCTGAGCGCATGGCACTGCAATCAGCCATGCAGACTTTGCTGAACCGCGCACGCCAGCTAACCCAGCAAGGTTGACGGGAATACCCGGGGAAAAATCTCCTGTCGTGATGTTTTTCACGGCATGAACGCGCTAAAGTAGGGCGCTGGCCTGACGCGCAGGGAGCGCCAGACGGTCGAGTTAACCCCATAAAGGAGTCCCCATGTTTCCAGAACACCGCGAACTGATTGCTCAATTGAAGGCGTCTGATCACCACTTCTCACGCTTGTTTGACCAGCACAACGCGCTGGACCAGAAGATCAAGAACATGGAGTCGCACATTGAGCCGGGTACCCCTGCCGAGATTGAGGTGCTGAAGAAGGAAAAATTGCTTCTCAAAGATCAGGTTTACGTGATTTTGAGGAAGGCCAGTGCCTCGAAAGCTTGAAAAACGTTCTGGAGAGTGCGCGCACACTCTCTGATTTTTGCTTTCTGGACTTATCGACAGCCATGAAAATAACTTGAGTCAGAAAAAAGAGGTAAAAAACACCTTAATTTCCTCTTTAAGTTGTCGTTATCTAGTTGGAGAGGCCCTCAATAGCGTGATGGGCTCTATAACCAGGTTTGAGGTGTGCCATGAAAGTCGCTTCTGTTGATCGCATAGGGAGTTGGCGTCCGCCAAATGCTGACGCGCGCGCAGTGACGTCCAATCGGTTGCAAACCATTGCAGCCGTGTCGGCGAGTTCGGTTGAACCGCAGAGTCTGGCCAGCGGGACGGAGTTGCCGCCCATGCCTGTTCAGAGAACGCAGGAAGCCATGTCGCGCCCAGTGCTCCAAAGCGATAAACCAATTGCTGCCCAACCGCAATTTGCCGACTCAAGCCTTTTAGCGTTTCGTGGGGATTCTGTCTCAACAGTTGAAGCGTTCAAGACTGCAGGCGATGCCAACCAATCAGAGAGCCCGTCTGGCAATGAGCCAAGAACCGCAGAGGTCGGCGCAGATGCCTCGTCGTCCAAATCGTTGCTGGAGCGTGAGCTGGCCAAGCAGAACCCGGAAAATCTGAGTGCGTTGGAGTTGGCTTCCCAGGCAGCGGCGCGACGCGCAGCTGACCAGTTCAGAAAAGAAGCCGCCCAGCCACCTCAGGTTCCGATTTCGAAAATGTTGATGGACCAGGTGAAGTCTATGTGGGAGGCCAGCGGCAAGGCCGTCGAGGCCGCATTGGCACCAGCGCCGTCGCAGACCATTCCACCCAAGTCCAGTGGGTCAACAGTTGCCAACTCTGCAACCGAGGTTACTTACTCCGTTCCTGGTCACGGCGCTGGGTCAAGTTAGGCAGGACTTTCCTGAACAATTTCGGTCGCAATCGCTGGCCCGTCAGCGTTGGTACTGACCTGCCAAATCTTGTTGTGCAATTTCTGCATGCCGGGTCGATGCGAAATTGACACCATCGTGCCATCGTTTGCTTGGATAGTTTCAAGCAGCTTTTGATAGATCAAAGACTCGGTCTGTTCGTCCAGTGCACTGGTGGCTTCATCCGCAAAAAGCCAACGTGGTTTCTTAAGCAATACGCGCGCGACGGCCAGTCTTTGCTGCTCTCCACCCGACAACCGCAGGTTCCAAGCAGCTTCGGCGTCCAAAGAGCTAACCAAGTCGGGCAACAGGGCATCGTTGAGAGCCTGTTTCAGCTCCCCATCTTTATAAGACTGTGCAGGCTCCGGGTACGTCAATGCCTCACGCAGGCTGCCTTGCGGAAGGTAGGGGCGCTGAGGTATGAACATGGACCGTGCTGCAAAACCAGAGGGTACGCTGATATTCCCTTGACGCCATGGCCACAAACCACCCAGGGAACGGAACAGCGTGGACTTTCCGCTTCCAGAGGGGCCGCGCAGCAGCACCTTGTCGCCCGGGGTCAAGGCCAATGATTCGGCCCGTATTAACGAGTGGGAGTTTCCGTCGGTGACAGGAACACTCAAGTCAAGACCGCTGAGCGATAGCTCATCCGTCTGCGACTCGGCAAAAACGTTTCTACCCTGGGCTTCCTCCATGCGGGTCAGACAGGCTTCAAAACTTGTCAAACGCTCCGCAGTTGCGCTCCAAATGGCAAGACGGTCATAGTTTTCGACCAGCCAGGACAGGGAATCCTGCACCCGGCTAAAAGCGGATGCGATCTGCATCAGTTCCCCGAGCTGAATTGCACCCGAAAAGAACCGCGGTGCCGCGATGACCAACGGAAACACCGATGCGACCTGTGCAAAGCCAGTGGTGAACCACAGCAGGTTCTTCTGGGTCCGCAGGAGCTGCCAGTAGTTGGACAGCACACGTCCAAACCGTGTGTCAAGGTGGATGCGTTCTACGCTACCGCCACGGTCCAATGCAATGGATTCACTGTATTCCCTCACCCGCATCATGTGATGGCGGAAATCAGCCTCCAGTTTTTGCTGTCGAAAGTTGAGGGGACTGAGTCTGTACCCGATCCAATGGGCGACCAGACTGCCGCCAGCGCAATACAGCACGGCCATCCAGACCATGAAGCCGGGAATGGTGTAATTCTGGCCGCCCAGCTCGAAAGCAAAGCTGCCCGACAGGCCCCACAAAATTCCCACAAACGAAATCAGGGTGACACTGGCATTCAGAACGCCAATAGACAGCGATAGCGTCAAGCCAGTGAACTGGTTGACGTCTTCCTGGATGCGTTGGTCAGGGTTATCTGGTAACAGTCCACCGATTTGAGCAGACCCAGCCAGCTCCAGTTGATAAAAGGTACTGCCTGCCAGCCATCGCTGAAGGTAATGTGATGTCAGCCAGCGCCGCCAACGCATTTCCAGGACCTGAGTCATGTAGAACTTGTAAACCGCGATAGCAATATAGACTGCTGCGATCCAGCAAAAGCGCAGCAGCTCTGACCAGAAGGCAGGTTGGTTCTTTTCTTGCAATGCATCGTAAAAGCTACGGTTCCAGTCATTGAGGAGTACCAGCATATAGACCATACCCAAATTGAGGGCAACGATGCCAGCCAAGAGCGTGCGGGCGAACCACTTTTCGTCGGACTGAAAGTAAGGGAGCGTCAAGGCCCAGATCCTTGCGGTTTGGGCCTTGGCCCGGGCTAAGCGTTCATTGAGCATCATGGGGCAGATTGGCTTGTTTGAGCCTCATGGTATCAGTGGAAAAACTGCTCAAAACAAGGGGCTGCTAGCCATGGCCGCCCGATTAACCCGCGTTGGAGACACCACTGTCAACATGGCCAGACGGCACGTGCCGAGCAGCAGACTCGATATGACCTGTTTGATCATCAAAGAAGAAATCCGGTTCAAATTCGCGCAAAAACTCCCCTTTGGGCAGGCCACCCAAAAACATGGCTTCATCGATATCGATGTTCCAGTCCATCAGAGTCCGTATGGCGCGTTCATGCGCCGGCGCACTTCTTGCCGTGACCAGCGCGGTACGAACTCGCATATTTGGCGTGCCTTCTTGCTGCAGTCTTTGGAGCGCTGCCAGCAAGGGTTTGAAAGGGCCTCCTGGCAAGGGAACGGTTGCCTTGTCTTTTTCGTGCTGTTGAAAGGCGGGTAAGCCGGATGATTGATACACCTGCTCGGCTTCGTCAGAAAACAGCACGGCGTCCCCGTCGAAGGCGATGCGGACTTCATTGGGGTAATGTTGCTGTGCCTGAGCGGCGTGAGTGGCTACGGTAGCAGCAGGAAAACCATTGATCAGCGCGGCACGCACGTCATCGGAGTTGGCGGATAGGAACAAATTGGCCCGCAAAGGCGTCAGATAGCGGTAGGGCTCACGTCCTCGCGTAAACACACCTCGTGCCACAGTCAGGTCGTGGCTCTGTACCGATCGAAATACCCGTAGCCCAGATACAGGATCGTTGCGCGACAAGATGACGACTTCTACGCGCTGTGCATTGGCATCATTGAATGCAAGGAGTTTCTTTACCAGCGAAAAGGCGACGCCAGGCTTGGCGGCCTGCTCTAAGCGCTCCAGCTGCAAGCGCATGTAGGCCCGGTCATCAGATTGCTCGAACACCTTGTTCTCTTCTTCAAGATCGAAAAGAGCGCGAGACGAAATAGCGACGACGAGTTGGTTATCCAGGTGACTGGCCATAGGGGTTACCGTATCAAGACTGGGCCGACGGGCCCGAAGACTCGTTGTTGGCATCAAGTTTGCGGGCTTGAGGCGACAGCGCACGCGGCAGAATCCGGTTCGCCGATGGCATCACGATACTGCCTTCCGGCAGATGGCGAACAATCACGCAATTGGCGCCTATCATGGAGTTATCCCCAATCCTGACCCCACCCAAAATACGGGCACCAGGGTAAACGGTAATGTTGTTTCCCAATTTGGGGGTGCCAGCAATCGCGCCAGTGCCAAAGGTGACTTCATGGTGAATCAGGCACCCATCTCCAATGACCGTACCAGGGCCGATCATGATGTTGTGAGGATGAATAAGGCAGACACCTTGCCCGATCTGGGCGCCTCGTTTTCCCGCCCATAGTTCAATATTAAACAGGTGGAAGGACAGGTGAAGTACGCGATAGATCAACCAAAAAGGCAGCCTCACCAGCATGGGCAAACTTGCAGCCCACGAGCCATAACGATGAACCGCCATCAGCCAAAAGCCGGGGTGTCCTAGCCACCCGCCGCAATCGGCATACATTAGGCTGTCGCGGCGTAAAGTGGCAAACATGGTGGTTCAATTCTTCCCGGCAGCCGAAACCATGCTCGCAATGAACGCGCGCGCAGCATGTTTTTGACCTGTAGCGTTCAAGTGTTCGCCATCATCTGTATAGCTCGGCACCAGCGCCGGAACAGCCACGCCTTTCCAATCCACCGATAGCGGCTTCCCATCAGGCGTTGTTGATTCAAGCTTGGCCAGATCGAACACAACGTCTTTTCCGGCGTAGTGCCTGCGTAGCAAATCGTTGAAAACTTCGCGACGAATATTCTCCTGGATACCATAGGGTGCTTGACCCATCAACCGTTTGAGCTTGGCCTTGATGCCAGACTGAATGACAGTAATGGGCGCCGTGACATGCATGATGCGTATAGATGGGTTGCTGCTTCGCAGTTTTTCAACGCTGTCACGATACTGGCCAAACAATCCGGCAATGTCGGTCTGCGCATGAATGTCCACATAGCAAAACTTCAGCACTGCCAAGTCGAGCGGAAGCCCTTGGCCGACCAGAGCTTCTTCAAAAGACTTGAGCTTCTTGAGTGGCTGCGTGTTCTCGGCCACATACATGTGGGCGAAAGTGTTGGGTGCGACGCCATGCGCAGACTTGACCTCTGCGATGTTCAACTTGAAGTTGGCGTCTTGAGAAAGCTGTCGGATACCCGCAAGCAGGTTGTCCCCCACAGATTGGTGACCAAAAAGAACCCTCATCGAACTCAATCGCGTCAGATCCGCGCGCAAAGAGGCGTCTACTTCGTTGTGCACACTGAATGCGAACGCGTTTGAAACTGACATGACAAGAGCCAATCCGAATGTGCTCACACTATGAAGAGATGGAAATCGCATAAAGAAGATTACCCGCTAGCCAAGCTTGCGCTGCACAAAGGCGACGACTTGCCCAATGGAATCCAGATTTTCGGGAACCATGTCGGCGTCAGCCACGCGGACACCGAAAGTTTCCTCAATGAAACCAATGATTTCCAGCATACCGGTCGAATCCACAATTCCACTGTCCATCAACGATGTGTCATCCAGAAGGGTGGAGGCATCCGTCACATAAAAGTTCTTGAGCAAAAATTGTCTGAATTGGTCGTGCATAGTTTTCATCTCCAGTAAATCAGGTCAGTCCAGCTTTGGTGATTTTGCCCGTGTCGGTGCGAGGCAAGCTAGCGACAAATTCGATGACTTTGGGAACCATAAAGCTCTCCAGCTTGGCGGCGCAAAGCAGCTGCAGTTGTTTGGCATCTGGCAGTGCGTTGGTTTCGAGAACCACAAAGGCCTTGATGGCCTGACCCAAAATCTGATCGGGAACACCAATCACGGCCACTTCTTTCACACCCGGCAGATTCATGAATGTATTTTCGACTTCCTTGGGGGCTACCTTCTCCCCGCGCGATTTGATGATGTCGTCCATGCGGCCGACAAAATAGAGGTAGCCCTCATCATCCATTCTGCACAAGTCGCCTGTATAAAAGACAAGCTCACCCGGAAGTGGGCCGGGTCGCAGACTACGCTGGGTTTCGTCGGGCTTGCGCCAGTAACCGCGCATCACCGTGCTCCCTCGTATAACCAGTTGACCGATCTCATTAGCGCCCAGGCGTTTGTCGTATTCGTCCACCAGCCACATCTCGGTGTTGGGAATCGCAACCCCCACACTGTCGGGCTTTCGGAGAATGTCCTGTGGCGGTAGGCAAGTGCAGCGCTTGCACTCCGTCAGGCCATACATCGAGAAAATCTGGGCTTCGGGACACAAATCTTGCAACATCTGTATGTGCTTTAAGGGCAAATTGGCGGCCGTGTTGGTAAAGAAACGGATGCTCGACAGGTCGTGGTCTCGCAGCGATTGCAAGTCAGCCCACACCGCAAAGATGGTCGGCACGCCCGGGAATCCTGTGACGCACTCTTGCTTGATGAGTTTCAGCGTCTGCACCGGAAAAGCGAATGAGCGCTCCAGCACCAATCGTCCGCCGACGCGGAACGTGAGGATCATCTGGTAGAGCCCATAGTTGAAGGCGAGCGGCAATACGGACAGGATTACATCGTGCTGGGACAATGCCAGCAAGCCGCAAATGGATTCGCAGGCAGTCAGCATGTTTCGGTGGGTCAGCATCACCCCTTTGGGCTGGCCCGTGGACCCCGAGGTATAAATGATGGTGGCCAGGTCCATGTCAATACAGGTCCGTCGTGGCGGTCGAATCGAGTCCCTTTTTGAGAGAGCTTCAGCCCATACATCTACCGTGAACGACGACGCGCTGAATGAGTCAACTGCTGCTTGTTGTGCTTTGCCGGAAACCACCACACAGCGCAGGCATGCAGCTTCAGCCAAACACGCGACCAAAACGGGAAGTCTTGCACTGTCGATCACCAACGCCTTTGGCGTGCAGTCCTGCAACAAGTAGCGCAGCTTCTCTGTTTTTGTCAAAGGGTTGATGACCGATGCAACGGCATTCGCCTTCAGACACGCCCAAAACGCAGTGACGGCTTCCACGCTGTTGTCGGCATAAATGAATACCCTGTCGCCGCGTTGAACCCCTTGCGCCACCCAACGGTTGGCTAAGGCATTGGACCCTGCCTCCAGTTCGCCATAGGTCACACGCTGCACCCCGCAAACCAGGGCTATCTTGTCTGGAAATGCTAGCGCACTGCCATGGAGATGGTCGTGCAGCAAAAGGGTGGGGCTTAGTTCTGCGGGCATGTCAGGTGCTTGAGGTTTGGTCGATCTCGGTCCTAGGATGCACTGCCGGATAGTTTGGCACGCTTGCGACCATCTCGTGGTGCAGCAGTTGAGTTGAGAGTATGCCAACCATTGCCATGTTGTCGGTGTTCGACATCTGCCCCAGTGCTGCCCCCATTTTGCATTTTGCATACAGTTGGGATGCGCTCTGAGGATCAAATAAACCACTTCGTGTCAATGCAGATTCGCTCAACAGCTCTGCTACGTAGCCTGGCGCCTGATGCCCGACAAAGCAAAGAGCGTCTGGCGCACGGTAAGGCTGCTTGCTACGCAGGATGATTTCTGACGGAATCCATCGCCTGGCGACGCGTTTAAGCACATGTTTTTCATCCAATCCCCGCAGTTTGAATGAGCTTGGCAAGCTGTGCGCCAATCGAATGACCTGAGGATCCAGGAACGGAAAGCGCCCTTCCACAGAGTTGCCTAAAAGCATCCTGTCTCCCTGCGAACTCAGGAGGTAGCCGCTCAAGAGACTCATAATTTCAATGCACTGGTCTTGTGCCACGGCGTCCCACTGGGCAATGCCTTGCGGCAAGCCCGCCAAGAAGGTGCCAACGGGGTCTGACCCGGCGATCGTCTCGCGCAAGGGTGCACTGAACAAGCGTTGCAATCCTTGCGTGGTGTTCCAGCGCATGCGGTGCGCAAAGCCTGGCTCGGCATGTTGATGAAGGTTCCGACCAAAAAATTGCCGGGCGATGTGTTGTTGGGCCACGGGTGAGCGGCTGAGATAAGGATAAAGTCGCTCCAGCAGGCGAGGCCGCCATAAAGAATCAGGCTGGCGGCCCCAAAAGCGGCGAACCTTCCCCTCGCGAAACAGGTCATAACCGGCAAACATCTCGTCAGCACCTTCACCCGTCAGAACGACGCGGATGCCCTTCGATCGCACAAGGCGAGAGAGCAGGAACATGGGTGCAGGTGCTGTGCGCAAGAGCGGGCGTTCGGCATGGCGAACAACCTCGGGGAAGATGTCAGCTATGGACTGACGTGTGATCAATACCTCATGGTGCCGACTTCCCAGTTGCTCTACCATGAGACTCTGAAAGTGTGTTTCATCAAATTCAGCGTCTTGAAATCGGATGGAAAAAGTCTGGAAGGCTTTTCCGGCAAACTGCTGCCCCATCGCCGCGATGAGTGAGCTGTCCAGCCCACCTGACAGATAGCTACCGACGGGAACGTCCGATCGCAGCATGCGCAACCGAGTGGCGTCAAGGAGACCTTGCGCCACGGCTTCGGTGGCTTCCTCCATACTACCTGTAAAGCGTGTGTGCCCAGGGCCAAGCAGCTGCGTGTCAGGGATCGCGACATCCCCTACTTCCACTCTGTCATGCAAAAGCTTGTAGGTACGCATATGGCCTGGTTCAAGCTCATTGACACCTCGAAAAATACCTTGCGGTGCCAACGTGTTCCAGAAGCTGAAAACCTGTGACATGCCTGCGGGATCAATCGCACGGGGGATGCTGGCGTCTGCAGCAAAAATCGATTTAATTTCGCTGCCGAAGTACAAGAACCCACGGTGAACGCACAGGTGCAGAGGACAAATTCCCAGTGGATCACGGCTCAGTATCAACTGGCGCGCGTCGGCGTCCCAGATGGCGATGGCCCACTGGCCGTTGAGCCGTGCAAATGCGTCGAGGCCCCATTCTCGCCAGGCGTGAATCACCACTTCGGTATCGCTGTGTGTGCGAAACAGGTGACCTTTGCCTTCGAGTGCAGCACGCAACTCCACATGGTTAAATATTTCGCCATTGAAGGCGATCCAGCAGTTTTCATCTTGAAACTGAAGAGGCTGCTGACCATGGTGCAGATCAATGATGGACAGGCGGGAATGCGCCAGGCCGAGATGGCTGTCACGGTAAATGCCGAACTCGTCTGGCCCCCGGTGCTGCTGGCTGGCGGCCATGGCAAGCAACGCAGCACGTGACGGAGGCGCCAGTCCTGGGCGCAAAGCCAGAATGCCCGCAATGCCGCACATCAGATGTCGCCTGACGCGGTTCAGGTTCCGGACTGGGCATTGACCAACAGGGGCCGCATATGCAGGTATCGGGCAGCGCGTCGCTTGGCTTCAATGTCTTTGAAGACGCGTTCTACCTGCTCGACCGAGACGCCTACAGCAGCGGCAGTGTCCTCAGCCTTCATCTTGTGATTGAACGCGTAAAGGCACAAATCCATCCGGTCATACGGCAGTGCAAAGTAAAATTCCTCCTGTGTCTGCGGCATTGAAAACGTATCTGTGGTGGGTGCGCGCTGCCGGATTTCTTCGGGCACGCCAAGGTACTCAGCCAGTTGGTATACCTGCGTTTTGTAAAGGTGAGCAATCGGTTTGAAGTCCGCTGCGCCGTCACCCTGCTTCACGAAAAACCCCTGGTCATATTCCAGCAGGTTGGGTGTGCCCGCTACCGCATAGTTAAGTCGGTCTGCGTGGTAGTACTCGGTCATCTTGCGCACGCGTTGCTTGAAGTTGGTAGCAGCAACCATCTGCAGGTAAGCAGTGCTTGACAGTCGAACAGTTTGCGTCTGCCCTGAAGGGGCTTGCACCGTCAGCTGCGTGACGTTCAGGCGGTTACTCTCCAGAATGGATGGCAGCACAAGCTTGCACTTCCATCCCGGTCCAAAGTCGGGCACCGCAGTTCGCACAGCTTCGTCCTGGCGGCGATAGCAGCCCAGACCTTCGAGCACGGGCGCGATATCTTCCAGTGTGGTTGATATCCCGAGCGTTTGGGCCAACTTGCTGCCAAGTCTCAGCGCGTCTTCGCTGGTATGGTGCTCCGGCATGAACAGGCCATGAACCCTGTCGGCTCCCAGTGCGCGCACGCAGAGTGCCGACACCACCGAGCTGTCAATGCCACCGGACAGTCCTACCACTGCCCCCCTGCGACGTAACTGTCCCATGACCTGTTCCCGAATGGCTGCAGTGATCTCGTTGACAGCGGCTTCGGGGTCGAGACATAGAGCGTCTTGATTCAGCATGGAGGTGCTCCGCAAGGTGAGAGTTCAGGTAACCAAGACTGTACCGCTATTCACCTTTCCACGTGAGGAAAGCAGGTAACTTACTTGACCCACTGATTCAGCTGGATGATCGGCATTAGCACCGCCAGAACAATCAGCATCACCACCAGCCCCATGGCCACAATCAGCAAGGGCTCCAGCAAGGTTGCCAGCTGCATTGCGCGGCGTTGCACTTCCGAACCGAGCTGCGTAGCGGCACGTTGCAGCATCACGGGTAGCTGCCCGGTTTGCTCGCCTAGGCGAGCAAACATGGGCAGCAGACCGGGAAAGCGTTTCTTTTGTGAAAGAGCTGAAGCCAGGGGGGCACCCTCGCGCACCAGCACCAACGCGTCGAGCGCATCGGCGCGCATCGCACGGTTGTTCAGAGTCTCGGCGGCGGCTTGCAATGCTTTCAAAATCGGCACCCCTGCACCGGCTAGCATCGCCAGTGTGCTGGCGAAACGGGCCGCGTTATAGCCGCGTGCGAGACGGCCAACCAGGGGCAAAGTCAACCAGGCCGCATCAAACTTTTGGCGGACACTCTCGGCGCGCAGTGCGTACTGGACTGCGACCGCGCTGGCCACCACCATGCCCAAAATGTACCAACCCCAGTTTCGCACGATGGCACTGATCTCGAGCATCACCGTTGTCAGAAAGGGCAAGGACCGTTTGGAGCCAGCAAACACACCTGCCACTTGGGGAACGACATAGCTCACCAGGAACACCACAATCACGATCGCAACGAGGGTCACGATAGCGGGGTACAAGGCTGCACCAATGAGTTTTGCCTTGAGTGCTTGCTGCTCCTCAAGGTCATCCGCCAGCCGGTCAAGCACCAAGCCCAGACCACCTGACTGCTCGCCAGCACCAATCACAGCGCAGTAAATCTCGGAAAACTCCCTGGGGTGTTGCGCCAGTGCTTTGGCGAACGGTGTGCCGCCATTCACCTCTGAGCGCAGTGCTGCAACCAGGTTGCGCTGTGTTTCTTCCTCGGCTTCGTCGGACAGGGCGGTCAACGCGCGCTCCAGCGGCAGGCCAGAGCTGACGAGGCCCGCCAGTTGCCTCGTCCATACCGCCATGCCAGTTTTGCTGAAAACGCGTTTGGCAAAGAAGCTCTTGTTCTCGGCATTCGGGCTGTCCCGGTCCGCGCTGACAGGCGTCACCTCCATGGGCACCAGTGCCTGGGCTCGCAAGGCGGAGCGGGCTGCTTTGACTGTATCGGCCTCCATCACTCCCTTGCGGGTCTTACCGTCGGCGTCCAGCGCTTCAAAGGAATAGGCGGGCATTTTGGAGTGGTTTTATCAGTCTCTTGTCACGCGCAACAGCTCTTCGCGGGTGGTGATGCCAAAGGCAATCAGACGCTCCCCGTCTTCGCGCATCAGCGTCATACCACCGGCCAATGCGGCTGCACGGATATCTGCTTCCGAAGCCCTGTTGTGGATCTGTGCACGGATGGCGTCGTCGGTGACCAGTAACTCAAATACACCTGTGCGCCCCGCATAGCCTGTGTGTGCACAGCTGCCACAGCCCTTGCCCTGGCAGGCTCCGCACACTTTACGCACCAGGCGCTGAGCAAGTACGCCCAGCAGAGATGAGCTCAGCAAAAACGGCTCCACACCCATGTCGGTCAGGCGGGTGATCGCGCTGGTTGCGTCATTGGTGTGCAAGGTGGCCAGTACCAAATGGCCCGTGAGAGATGCCTGGATTGCAATTTGCGCAGTCTCAAAGTCGCGGATTTCGCCGATCATGATCACATCCGGGTCTTGCCGCAGTATGGCTCGCAAGGCTTTGGCAAAGGTGAGGTCGATCTTGGCATTGACCTGAGTTTGCCCCACGCCTGCCAGTTCATATTCGATCGGGTCTTCCACCGTCATGATATTGCTGTGACTGGCGTCCATGCGCTGCAGGGCCGCATACAGCGTGGTGGTTTTACCTGAGCCTGTAGGGCCAGTCACCAGGATGATGCCGTGTGGCTGCGCGATCAGGTTTTCCAGCCGTGCCAGAGCGTCGCCCTGCATGCCGACCGATTCCAGGCTCAGCTTGGCCCCACTCTTGTCCAGCAGGCGCAGCACGGCTCGCTCACCATGGGCGCTGGGCAGTGTGGAGACGCGAACGTCTACGGCACGGGTGCCAATGCGCAAGCTGATCCGGCCATCCTGGGGCAGTCGCTTTTCTGCGATGTCCAGCTCCGCCATGATCTTCAGGCGCGAGATCAGTGCCGCATGCAACGCACGGTTGGGTTGAACCACCTCGCGCAGACCGCCATCTACCCGGAATCGAACAGATGAATGCCGCTCGTAAGGTTCGATATGAATGTCGCTGGCACCGTCACGTGCAGCTTGGGTCAGCAAGGCATTCAGCATGCGGATGATGGGCGCGTCATCGCTGGTTTCCAGCAAATCCTCAATCGCGGGCAGGTCCTGCATCATGCGCGACAGGTCGGCGTCGCTCTCCACCTCGCTAACCACAGCCGCAGCGTTGGATTCGCCATTGGCATAGGCCGACGAGATGCGCTGGAGCAGCGCATCCATGGGCTCATGTGCCACATGCTGTACAGCGTATTTACGTGTGACTTCGCTGATGCCACCCAGGAGACTGCCGCTGTGCAGCCACAGAGTCAGCTCGTCCCCATTCTCCTCCAGCAACACCTGCTGGGTACGGGCAAATGAATAGGGCAGAAGGTAGCGGCTCATCAGCGTGAGGGGGCGGTCTGAACGGGCAAAAGGACTGACTCCGCGCTCAGCGGCTTGGGCACCTGTGCGCCATTGGGCTTGGGCAGGCTCAGTTCCGGCAGCAATGCGTTATCAGGGACGGCAGACAGGCCGACCTTGGGCACGGGCTTGGTACTTTGTTGTTGACTTCGGATCAGGTCATACCGGTCCATCGTCAGCGCGTCGCTCGTATCACCATCCCGAATGACCGTGGGGCGAAGGAATACCATCAGGTTGGTTTTCTTCCGGGTCCGTTTTTCAGTCTTGAACAGGTTACCGATGATCGGGACATCGCCCAGGCCAGGGAGCTTTTCTTCGCTGCCAGAGTAGTCATCCTGCATCAGTCCACCCAGCACCACGATGGCTCCGTCTTCCACCAGCACGTTTGACTCGATCGACCGCTTGTTGGTCGTTGGGCCGTTCGGGTCTGACTTGGTGGCGGAATCAACGCTGGATACCTCCTGGTAAATTACCATCTTGACTGCGCCGTTCTCATTGATTTGAGGTCTAACGCGAAGCGTCAAGCCAACATCTTTGCGCTCCACGGTTTGAAACGGATTGACGGTACCGCCCGTGGCACCAGTGGAGGCAAAACTACCCGTGACAAAGGGCACGTTCTGGCCAATGACGATCTTTGCTTCTTCGTTGTCCAGCGTGAGCAGATTGGGTGTGGACAGTACGTTACCCGTGCCTGTTTGGTCCAGCAATCTGCCCAGTGCGCTGAGTACATAAACGCCACCGACTTTTTGTGCGACACCCACATTCAGGCCGCTGGCCAGCGTGGTGCTGGTGCTTCCTGTGGCAATGTTGGCAGCCAGGGTCGCCAGATTGCTGGCACCCGTGCCAAAGTTGGTACCCAAGGCCATCTTGCCAATCACACCTTGGAGCTGAATGCCAAACTCGGCCGCCTTGTTGCTGCTGACTTCCACGATCAGGCTCTCCACCAGCACCTGGGCGCGCCGCCCGTCCAACTTGTCAATCACGGCACGCAACTGCCGATACTGGGGCTCGGGTGCCGTGATGATCAGCGTGTTCGTCGCTGGGTCCGCCTGAATCTGCCCGCCTGTGGAGGGCTGGTTACCGGTGCCGCCCAGGGTGCCTGAGGTCGCCGTGACCGCATTGGCCGTGCCGGCGGCCCCCGTGCTGGCCGTGGGTACTGAGGCATTGGAGCCGGGCGAAGTCGTGCTGCGGTTATCTGCCACCATGGCCGCACGCAAGGTGACGGCTAGCTTGGTGGCATCCGCATTCTTGAGGTGAACCACATAAATGTTGCCTGCGTTGCCATTGGCGCTGGAGGCTGGCTGATCCAGCTTGGCAACCAGCCCCTTGACAAGTGCAACCCTTGCCGGATTGGCGGCACGCAGAATTAAGCTGTTGCTGCGAGGTTCCGCAATGAGGGTCGTGCGAAAGGACGTGTCAGATTGACCTGCACCTGCTGCCCCCGGCGCAGTACCGCTGCCAGACTCCACCAGCCGGGTAACCAAGGGTGCCAGATCTGCAGCGATGCCATGACGGATCGGGATGACCTCTACATCCGACGCGTTCGACACATCCAGTGCGGCCACGATCCGGGCGATCCGCTGCAGGTTGTCGGCGTAGTCGGTAACGATCAGTGAATTGTTGCCTGGGTTGACGTTGATGGTGTTGTTGGGGCTGATCAGTGGGCGCAGAACGGGCACCAGATTATTTGCATTTTCAAAGTTCAGTGGAAAAATTTGGGTTTGCAACTGGCTGCCTTGGGTGGTAACAGCGCCCACCGACACGGCCCCACCCTGAAGCTTGGCATCTGCTTCTGGCACAACCTTGTGCAGGCCCGCGGACTCCACCACCGTGAAGCCTTGCAGCCGGATGGTTGCCAGAAACTGGTTGTAGGCTGACTGGGGCGAGATGGGGCGCTCGGTGGTGATCGTGACATTGCCCTTGACGCGTGGGTCAATCACCATACTGCGTCCCGTCATCACACCAATCGCGCGCGCTACAGACTCGATCTCGGCATTGGCAAAGTTCAGCGTCACAGCTTCGCCGGGGCGCGGGGTGCCCGCCAAAGGCGAACTGGACGTAGCGGGTGTCGTACTTTGAGCAAGTAAAAGGCCACTATGGCATGTCAGTAGAGCATTTATTGCTATAAAAAATATAGTTTTTGTCATGTGTTGAGGATGCGTCATCGGCCTATCCCACGGTAATGATGGAGCGCGCGCCGTCGCGCCGTCCAATGATGTTCAATAGATTGGCCAAAGCGGCTTCGCGCTCGGGTTCGGCCACGGCAAATCCCTGGAAGTGCAGGCGCGACCCGGCCCATTGGCCACTGCCGCTCAAGCGTAAACTGCCTTCCACCGTCTCAAGGTTCAAAGTGCTTACTTGGCCACCGGTCAGATTCAACCGGTAGCTGCCCATGGGGCGAAGAGTCGATAGGCGCGATGCCATCTGCAAGGCATCCACTTGGGCTGAGCCGACCACTCTGAGACGCCCCTCAACCCATTCCAGCTGCAAATCCTGAGTGGACAGTTTCAGCAGTCCTTCTGGCTGCAAGGTGTTCCACGGCGTCCCCAAGCCGCCTAGCAAGGCTGCTGGCCAATTGGACAGGCCGTTGGCGACACTTAGCTTGGCACCACCCCAACGCGGGGCTAGGCTGGCCTGCAAATCTTGAGGGGTACAGCAACTGGCGTTGAACTGGATGCGCAAGCCGCTCCAGCTGGGCTGGATTTGCCAACGCACTTGGCCGGGCAGTGCTGTTTTGTCCTTACTCCCTGAGCCGCCGCCCAGCTCCAGTTGCGCACTACCGCGCCACACAGTGCCTTGTGCACCGGCCAGCACGACGTGGCCTTGGCTGGTACGCAGCACTGCTGACGCCAGCCAGCTGGCCGGCGCAAAGAAGATCAAGGCACCGGCCAAGCCGACCCAGCCGCCAAGCCACGCGTAGCCCCAGCCAGCGCCTTGATTGCCCTGTGGTGTTTGGCGATGGACCCCGGTGCGGCGTCTCATGGCAGGCGCATCACCACGGTGCCGCTCCATCTGGGGGCACTTGCTTCAGTGTTTTGCACCAGGTGTGCCTCAATGGGCAAGGCGTGGGCATTGACGCGGGCTTGCGCCAGCCACTGGGCCAAGGCGTCAGGGCTGACCGACTTCAAGGTGACACTGGCGCGATCTCCCACCACGCTGATCTGCGCGGTGTTGCCCAGGCGCTGTTTGGCCGAGGACTCCAGTGCTCGCAATGCATCATCGGTACTGACTTTGGTGCTGCTTTGCAGTGCTTTGGCCTGGGCTTGCAGGCTGCGCATTTGCTGAAGTTGCCGGTCCAACAGTGTGCGTTGTTGTTCCGCGCTGTGCAGGATTTGCAAGGCCGGTGCAATCAATAACCACCAGAAAGCCGCCAACGCCACCACGCCGCTGGCCAA
Organism: Candidatus Defluviibacillus avedoerensis; assembly: GCA_016703665.1. Lineage (GTDB taxonomy): Bacteria > Pseudomonadota > Gammaproteobacteria > Burkholderiales > Burkholderiaceae_C > Defluviibacillus > Defluviibacillus avedoerensis. The sequence continues at coordinate 1,206,036 of JADJBS010000020.1, read as the reverse complement.
GCTGACCAGCAGACGCTCACGTGGCGCCAGTGTTTGCCAACGTGCAAACAGGGGTGCCAGTTGATGGGCTACGTGAGATGGGAACTTCATGGGCGGGCTGTCGTCTTCAGGAGCACGCTATCGCCCTCAGCGCGAACGGCGTAGCCCTGCGGCTCCAGGCGGGTGCGCAGGGTTGTGGTGATGTCACTGGAGAGGCCTTTCAAGTGGAGTTCGCCCTCAGCATAGTCCAGTGTTTTCAGGCTAGTGAGCCCACCGCTCTGATTCAACGGGACAGCGAGTCCCACGGCGCTGAGAATTGGCTCCAAATCCTGGCCGGAACTGGCGCCAGCCGATTGACGCAGTTGCGCTAACTCCCGTGCCATCTGGATGGGGGCGTCCACCACGAGCTTGACCCGTGGAAAGGTCTGGGTCAACACGTTGCGGATATCAGCGCGCTGGGCAGACAGCTCCGCCTTCTCCTTCCAGGCCCAGACGTTCAAGCCAATGACCTGAACCAGCACCAAGCCAACAGTTCCCCATCGCGCCGCGCGCCACTGAGGTGCATACCAAAGCTTGCGCCACGCATCCCCCACTTTTTTTGCACTACGCTGCCGCCCGGAATTGGCCAGATCAAACTGGGCCAGATCCCATTCGGTGTGGTTCGCCTTAACCCAGCGCACAGCCGCTTGCTGGACCTGCGGCTGTTTACCAAGCAAGGTTTCGGCGCAGATCACAGCCGAAGGTTCTGACAGGAATGAGGTCGCTTGCACCAAGCCCTGAACGGCGTTTTCGCCAACTTCAAGGGCTGACATGGCATGCAGTACCTGTGCAGACTCGGCTTGCAGCGGCAAGACCAGCACGCCCTGAGCACTGCATCCCACCAGCCAGCCTCGTTCTGCATCACCGATCGCATGAATCGCCGCTTGGCGATTTTCGTCTGCGTCTTCTACTGGGGTAAATTCAGGCACGATGCGTGACACTGGACGTCCAGCTGCTTCCAGGGGTGCCAGCGCGGCTTTCAGCCAAGCCTTGTCGCAGGCCGCCACCCAAACCGATTGCCCTGTCTTGGCATGCGGTGAAACGGCCAGGTGAACACTGGCGGCCTCATCCAGCAGGCGGTCTTCCAGCAAACCTTCCAGCACGGTGCGCAGGCGGTTCTGTCCGCCAGACAGCGCCCCTTTCGGCAACGCCAGCTGATGCCAGGAGATGGCCTGAAACGGCACCAATACGGTGATGTCGACCGCCAGTCCCGCGCTGGGCAACATGGCTGCAGCAGCCGTGCCGTGGTTTTCTGGGGTTTGTCCGTCACGTGTCTGCACGTAGCTGTAGTCGCCTACGGCATTGACACGGTTGCCGTCGCAAGGGGAGGGGAGCTTAACAATCAGGACAGACATGGTTATGTCGGATTGTAGAGAGGCCAAAGGGACAACCCATGTGACGGATTCACCATGTCAAAACCGGCCTCATTGGCGCATCAGGCTGCTGATGTCTCGCCCGGCTTCTGCTTGGCTGCCATCTGGGTTGACGCGCGCGGGCTGCGGCATGATCCGTTCGCGACGCAGCAGCTTCACTTCTAACCCATCGCGCTGGATCAAGGACTGCTCTTCCACCGTTCCGCGCGGCGTGCGCAGGCGCCCTCGGACCTCAAAAAAACGCGTACCTACACTGTGTTGCTCTGCACTGAGTTCGATTCCCACCATCAGCCGGGTGGCGTCTGCCAAAGTCCGAAACGGGCTGCGTTCACGCTGGGTAACGAGGTTTTCTGCGCCCGCCATGTCCAGGCCAGTAACGGCTGCATAGATAACCTCTGGGCTGGCAGTGTTCAGGTTGACCGGTGTACGCGCAGGCAGTAGCGTGATGTAGGGCGTGATCTGCTCCAGCGTTTGGGGTGACAGACCCAGCCAGGTCAATTCTGGCAAGCGCTGTGGCCGCAACGGGGCCAGGTTGCCAGAGCGATTGTCGGCGCTGGTATCGGAGGCGAAGCGCAAGTTTTCGGCCAGCGCCTGCAATTCTGCGATTGGTACGTTCAGCAGTTTGAACAGCCGGGCAAAAGTCCGCAGGCTGTTTTCCGAGACCTTGCTGCCTTCCACCAGGTTATTCACATTCAAGCGCGATTGCATGTCGGTTACCCTGCCAGACAAAAAGCTCTCATGCGCGCCGCCGTTGTCATTCGCACTGCCGCCTTCGGCTGCCAAAAACGTCGACAGCCGTGATTCTGCCAATGGCACGGCCCAGGGTTCGGTCAGATCATCAGCACCACCTGTGCGTGCGTCTTCGCGCAGAATGAGTCGGGCCCAGTCCATTGCACCCGTCAGTATCCAGGCATCCTGCGCCCGTGCACGCTCCGAGGCCTCCACCTCTACACTGCGCCACTGCTGCCACATGGCCGCGCTCGAGATGGTGGCTACCAGGGTGACAGTGAGCATGGCAGCAAGAAGCGCGGCACCATGTTGATGACGAGGACTGGCCACCGCGCAGGGCCGCCCCAAGCAAGGCCCGGCCCCGTCGGGGGGAAGCGCAGCACGCGAAGCGGCAAGCGTGGGGGCGATATTCAAGATTTACCTCCACTCAATGTAGGGCGATTCCAGTCCAGTGTGAGCACGCCGCTGAGTGGGTGGGTGGCAGGCAAGGTCAGATGGATGCGTACACCTTCAGGCGGTGCGATGTCAGCGGCGCCGCCAGCCTGGCTTCCTGCGGCATTGCCCTCGCTGGACAGTGCGCTGCTCCAGGCATTGCCTCTAAAGTAAAAGACCTGCCAGTCGGACATAGGCAAAACAGCAATCTCGCGGATCTTTTCTTCATCACTTGGGTTGCGCGCCCATGCCGATACACGTACCAGGGCCGACTGCAAGTCGCCTCTCGTGCGCAATGGGGGGGATTGCCATCGCACCCACTGGTTTTGCCCATCAACCAGGTGATGCGACCAACCCACCACCAGCATACCGTCAGCTGGAGCCGACAGGCTGCGCCGTGTCATGCGCAATACACGCCCGTCCCAGTCCAGCGGGGCAATGCCTGGTTGCTGGATCAATCCATCCAGGTCGGCACGCCACTGGCCCAGACCGGCTTGAACCGACAGCACTTGATCAGCTCGGGACTGCGTCATTTGCTGCGCCCGCAGCATGCCGTCCAATCCACGCCAGCTGAGCACCGCAATCATCGCAAGGATGCTGATCGCTACCATCAATTCGATCAGCGTGAACCCAAAGGTTCGCACGCGAAGTGGAAAGCGTGGGGGCAACGGCCGCAGAGCGGGGCCGCCCCAAGCAAGGCCCGGCCCCCTCGGGGGGCAGCACAGCACGCGAAGCGGCAAGCGTGGGGGCAACATCCTCATCAGAACCTGCCGACCACAGTGGAGAAGCGCAGCATAGGTGTTGTGCCCAAAAAAACCTGTGCGTCCACCCGCCGAAAGCTCGGGTTAGGCGTCGGTCTGACAGCGATCGCTACATCAAATGTGCTGCCTGCTTGCACGCACACCACAGTGCTGTCGCCCACTGCGGGCATTTGCGAAGATAAACGTACCTTGACCAGTTCATTGTCTGCACAGATCTGGGCCAGCAGCATGTCGGACTGCCGCTGGGCATTGTTGGTCAGGGCTTGTGTGGCTTGGAGGCCTGCAACCAAAGCAATGGCCACGATGCTCAATGCCACGAGCACCTCGATCAAGGTAAAGCCCCCCTGGCTCGTGCGTGTAGTTCGGCTCATTGCGATGCAGTTTGCACGGCAAAGGGTCGTAAACCATCTGTCGCCAGAATGATCTGCCTTCCCGGCGCTTCGGCGCTACCGATCATCACCATCTGCCGACCAATGAGAGGTTCTGGCCCCAGGGTCAACGTGGTGGTGGTGCCCGCAGGCGCACTTACTTCCACTGAGGGGCCAAGCCAGTGTGATGGCAAAGTGCCTGGTGGCAAACCTTCAAACCTGAATCCCTGACCATTTGTGACCCATCGCACAGGTACGCCGGTAGTGCGGGATTGTGCCCTGGCAGATTCCAGCAAAGCTGCCAGCCGCTGTGCTTCGCGCTCCAGCTGCGACTGTGCAGCATCTCTCATTGCAAAGGCAGCACCTGCCGAGCCAATGGCGATGATGGCTACGACAACCAGGAGTTCCAGCAGCGTAAACCCCGCAGCGCAGGGCCGACCCAAGCAAGGCCCGGCCCCCCCGGGGGGCAGCGCAGCACGCGAAGCGGCAAGCGTGGGGGCTATCTCACTGCCACGAACCAATGTCCGCATTCTTGCCTTCACCCCCAGGTTGGCCGTCAGCGCCAAACGACATCACATCTATCTCGCCCTTCACGCCAGGATTCAAGTATTGGTATGCACGACCCCAGGGATCATTGGGCAGCTTTTCCAGGTACGGTTTCCAGTTCATCGGTACCGGATTGGTGGTGGGTTTGGCAATCAGGGACTGCAGCCCTTGCTCCGAACTGGGATAGCGCTGGTTATCGAGTTTGTAAAGTTTCAACGCTTGACTCAGGTTGCTGACATCAGTCCGCGCCGCTGTCACGCGGGCATCGTCAGCGCGGTCAAGCACATTGGGCACGATCAGGGCGGCCAGCACGCCGATGATGACCAGCACCACCATCAGTTCAATCAAGGTAAAACCGCGCTGGCGGGGTGCAAATGGCTTGAAGTGGGTTGTCTTGATCATGGCTCAGGTAGGGAATAACTTTGCTTCAATGATAATCGCCGCATGTTGCCGACCGCATTCCATAAATTGGGCCTAGCTGCCACGACTTTTGCCATTTGGGCACTTGGTGCTGGCAGTGCTGCCTATTGGGGATTGAAAATCAGCGCCCACAACCAGTCGGCGTCGGCAGTGCCGGTCGGGCAAGACGCAGTGGGTTCGGTTGATTCTTCAGCAGTCAGCCGGGCGCTGGGGACTGTCAAGGTCGAAAACGCGCCTGCTGTGCTGGCGCCGGTGGTCAGCCGCTACACGCTCACTGGCGTGGCCGCCGTGTCAGCATCAGGTCAACGTGGCGTTGCGTTGATTGCGATCGATGGTAAGCCAGCACGCCCCTACCGGGTGGGTGCGGTACTGGAAGATGGCGTGTTGCTTCAGTCGGTGGAGGCCCGTCGCGCTACGCTGGGTGCCACAACCAACGGCGCAGTCTTGGCGGTGCTGGAACTTCCCGCCAAGAAGTAAACACATTGGGCCTGTCTGTTTCAGGCCTGTAAAAACAGTCGATATGCCGGGTTGCTGGTTTCTTCTACAAAGGGGTAGCCCAAAGTTTTCAAGAAACTGGCAAATGCCGCCTTGTCTGTTGGAGGGACCTGCAGGCCAATCAAGATGCGACCGTAATCTGCGCCCTGGTTGCGGTAGTGAAACAGGCTGATGTTCCAGTTGGGGTGTAACATGCCCAAGAATTTGAGCAAGGCCCCAGGCTTTTCAGGAAACACAAAGCGCAAAAGCCGTTCGTCACTGGCCAGGGCTGAAGGGCCGCCTACCATGTGGCGCAAATGGTCTTGTGCCATATCGTCATGGGTCAAGTCCAGTGCCGCAAAACCGTGGCGTTTGAAGTTGGCCGCAATTTTGGTGGATTCGCCCGGGCCTTGCGCAGTCAGGCCCACAAAGACATGGGCTTTTTGTGAGTCACTCATCCGGTAATTGAACTCAGTGACATTGCGTGGGCCACCTGGCAGTTTGCCGATCAATTCGCAAAAACGTTTGAAGCTGCCACGTTCCTCGGGGATGGTAACTGCCATCAAGGCCTCGCGCGCCTCGCCCACCCCGGCGCGCTCCGCCACAAAACGCAGGCGGTCAAAGTTCATGTTGGCGCCGCAAAGGATGGCGGCGTAGGTCTCGCCCTTGGTCTTGTTCTTGGCAATGTATTGCTTGATCGCCGCTACGGCCAGGGCGCCAGCTGGCTCCACGATGCTGCGAGTATCGACAAAGACATCTTTGATGGCAGCGCAGACCGCGTCCGTATCGACGGTCATGAACTCATCTACCAAGCCTTTGGCAACCCTGAAGGTTTCTTCACCCACGAGTTTGACGGCTGTGCCATCCGAAAACAGACCCACATCGGGCAAGGTGACGCGCTTTTTGGCCTTGACCGACTGCATCATGGCGTCGGAGTCGTTCATCTGCACGCCAATGACTTTCACGTCGGGCCGCACGGCCTTGATGTAGTTGGCCACGCCCGAAATCAGGCCGCCTCCGCCGATGGCGACAAACACCGCGTCGAGCCGGTTGCCTTGCTTGGGCAAAGCCTGCAGTTGGCGCAGTATTTCCATGGCAATGGTGCCCTGGCCGGCAATCACGTCTGGGTCGTCAAAGGGGTGTACGAAGCACAGGCCCTGTTCCTTCTCCAGTTTCACGGCGTGGGCAAAAGCATCCGAATAGCTTTCGCCAGACAACACCACTTCGCCTCCGAGGTTCCTGACGCCGTCTACCTTCAGCTGAGGCGTGGTCACAGGCATCACAATGACCGCGCGGGTCTTGAGGCGTTGTGCGCTCAATGCCACGCCCTGTGCATGGTTGCCAGCGGAAGCACAGATCACCCCCCGCTTGAGCTGCTCCGGGCTCAAATGCGACATCTTGTTGTAGGCACCCCGCAATTTGAAGCTGAAAACTGCCTGCTGGTCTTCTCGCTTGAGCAGCACCGTGTTGTGCAGACGTCGGCTCAGAGCCTTGGCTGGCTCCAAATTTGATTCCACTGCCACGTCGTAAACGCGGGCGGTCAGAATCTTCTTGAGGTAATCCGCAGGCGTTAGATGTTTGGCTACGGCGGTTCTTGCCTTGGTACTGGGGGTTGTATTGCGGATACTTGTCATGACAGGAATGATAGTTGACACGAAAAAAAGCCCCGGGTCTTGCGACCTGGGGCTGAATCCACCTTTACGGAGGGTGGAGGAGACAATCTGTGCGTGACAATCACGCATGGATTCAGTGTAGCGCTATTTTGTTGCGTTGCAGCATCCCTTAGGCAAAATCGCCACATTTGGTGAAAAAATCACACTCTCTATGTAGTGAACACTGAATGGAATCATTAACAGAAAGGTAAATAAACACCATGGAATGCACAGTGAGCTGGACCGGCAAGACCGGCACCCAATCCGGGATGGGTTTTTTGGCCGAAACCGGCAGCGGACACACCCTGATGATGGATGGCGCGCCAGACGCAGCCAAGCCTGAGAATGGGGGCAAGAACCTGGCACCGCGTCCCCTTGAGACGGTGCTGGCCGGTACAGGCGGTTGCACGGCCTATGACGTGGTGTTGATTCTCAAGCGCGGTCGCCACGATGTACAAGGCTGCTCGGTCAAGCTCAGTGCCGAGCGGGCAGAGACCGACCCCAAGGTATTCACCAAGATCAACATGCACTTCACGGTGACAGGTAAAGGCATACCAGCCTCTGCGGTTGAACGCGCCATCGCCATGAGCCATGATAAGTACTGCTCGGCCAGCATCATGTTGGCCAAGACCGCCGAGATCACGACCAGTTTTGACCTGGTAGATATTTAACTTTGGCACGTTCGTTGCATTCGTAACGGGTGTACGCCGCCTGAGGCGCCGCCAGCGGAACCTTGAAACCCTATGACTCTCAGAAAAATCCTTGTTGCCCAGGGCGGTGGCCCCACCGCTGTCATCAACCAGTCCCTGGTGGGCTTGGCCCTGGCGGCACGTCAGCAGACACCCCCCATCCAAGTGTTGGGTGCCCGTTTTGGGGTACGCGGCATCATCGAAGAAGACTTGGTGGACTTGTCCAAAGAATCCCAGGACGACCTGGAGCGGGTTGCGCTGACGCCTTCCTCTGCGTTGGGTTCAACCCGCGACAAGCCCGACCTGGCCTACTGTCAGAACATCTTCAAGGTGTTGCAAGCGCACCAGATTGACAGTTTTTTCTATATCGGTGGCAATGACTCTTCGGACACTGTTCGCATCGTGCGTCAAGAGGCCCAGGCGTCAAACTACCCGTTGAGATGCATTCATATTCCCAAGACCATTGACAACGACCTGGTCGGGAACGACCACACGCCGGGGTTCGCCTCTGCTGCGCGGTTTGTGGCACAGGCATTTGGGGGCGCCAGCCTGGACAACGCGGCCTTGCCCGGGGTCTACCTGGGTGTGGTCATGGGGCGCCACGCCGGTTTCCTGACCGCTGCCGCTGCGCTTGCGCAGAATCACCCGGACGATGGGCCCCACCTGATCTATCTGCCAGAGCGGACCTTCGACATGGCTCAGTTTCTGGCTGATGTGCAGGCGGTTTATGCCCGACTGGGGCGTTGCGTGGTTGCCGTGTCTGAAGGCATTCATGACGGTAGTGGCATGGCCATTGCCAGCCAGCTGGCCAAAGAGGTCGAGCGCGACGCCCACGGCAATGTGCAGTTGTCAGGCAACGGTGCTTTGGCCGATGTACTGAGCGAGGCCATCAAGTCGCAGCTCAAAATCAAGCGGGTGCGAGCCGATACCTTTGGCTATCTGCAGCGCTCCTTCCTGGGCTGTGTGTCAGATGTTGACCAGCGAGAAGCGCGGATGGCCGGTGAAAAAGCACTGCAATTTGCTTTGACCGGTGCGGTGGAAGGCTCGGTGGCCATCCGGCGCACAGGGGACTATGCGGTGGACTATGCCTTGCTGCCCATCGAAGAAGTCGCGGGCAAAACCAGGGTGATGGACGACGTCTTTATCAATGAGCAGGGCAACCATGTCACCCCCGCCTTTGTCAGCTATCTGCGACCCCTGCTGGGGGCAAACCTAGCTCAGGCGCACCGACTGGCGCTGCACAGAATTGAGAAGGCTTCGGATGCTTGACGCTCTCACCGGCTGAATACCAGTGCGCCGTCGTTCAGACGCCCGTACTTCAGGCTCAGTAGATCCAGGATGTAGTTTTGGTGCAGCCGCCAGGGTGATTTGTCGCCCTGCTGTGGAAAGCGGTCCAGGCTGCGCTGGATATAACCAGAGCTGAAGTCCACCCAGCGCTCGGGTTTGACCGATGCGTCTGACAGCGTTGGTGTGCAATGGCGAGCACCGGTTTGGGTCATGTGGTTCAGCAAGCGGCACACGTATTTGCTGGTCAGATCACTCTTGAGTGTCCACGATGCATTGGTGTAACCAAACACATTGGCCAGGTTGGGCACCCCCGAGAGCATCATGCCTTTGTAGCCCAGGCAGTCCTTGGGCTGGACGGGCTTGCCATCCACTGTCAACGCCATCCCACCCAGCGCCTGAAGGTCTAACCCAGTTGCGGTAACGATCAGGTCAGCGTTCAAGCGCTGACCATTTTTGAGCAGGATGCCCTCGGGTGTGAACCGATCAATGTGTTCAGTGACAACCGACGCTTTGCCCTCGCGGATTGACTGAAACAAATCTCCATGCGGGACCAGACACAGGCGCTGATCCCACGGTTTGTAGGCAGGCGTGAAGTGCTTTTCCACATCAAAGCCAGGTGCCAGTTCGTGCCGCACACCTTCGATCAATTTGCCTGCAAACGCTGTTGGCTTGGCCTTGGCCAGGCGGTAAAAGAACATGCCCATCAGCACGTTCTTCCAGCGCGTCAAGGCGTAGGACAGCTTGGCGGGCAAATGGCCGTTCAGCCAGACGGCGACCGGGTCAACGGCTGGGCGCGACACCATGTAGGTGGGCGAGCGCTGCAGCAGTGTCACGTGGCCAGCGGTCTGTGCCAGCTCGGGCAGCAGCGTGACGGCGGTGGCGCCACTGCCGATCACGACCACGCGCTTGCCTGCCCACTGGACATCAGGCGTCCAGTGCTGGGGGTGAACGATCTGGCCTTTGAAATCCGCCATGCCCTCAAAGTCGGGCAGGTAACCCTGGTCGTAGCGGTAATAGCCACTGCACATCAACAAGAATTTGCAACGCATCTGTATCGCAGCAGCATCTGGCCCTTGAAGAATGTCAACCGTCCACAGCGCATCCGCACTGGACCAAGCCGCGCTCACCACCTTGTGCTGATAGCGGATATGCGCATCCAGCCCATGCTCGGTGGCGGTTTCGCGGATGTAGCTCAGGATCGCCGGGCCGTCCGCGATCGACTTGGCTGCCAGCCAGGGTTTGAATTCATAGCCCAGCGTGTACATATCGGAGTCAGACCGCACGCCCGGGTAGCGGAACAAATCCCAGGTTCCGCCCGAGGCTGACCGCCCTTCCAGGATAGCCAAGCTTCGATCAGGGCAGCGCTTTCGCAGGTGCACGGCAGCGCCAATGCCAGACAAACCGGCTCCAACGATCAGCACGTCAAACGCTTTGTCCGTTTCTTGGTTGCTCACAGCATCGTCCTAAGGTAACAACTAACATAATCTAAGAAGAAATGCCTATTTAGGCAATACTGTATTGAATAGTTTGCTATCAAAACAATCGGTACGACCAATAGCTCTCTTCCTCGTTGATGGCTTTTACAAGTTCGGTGGGGCTCAGGCCTGTCACTTTGCGGGTGATCCGACTCAGGTGCGCCTGATCGGCGTAGCCAGTCAGCGCGGCAAGGTCGGCAAAGCTGGCGCCAGCATCCCGCGCGCGCTCGGCTTGCCCCTGGATGAATCCTGCCTCGGCACGGGCCAAATTACGCAATTCACGCTTGCTCAGCCCTGCCCAAGTCTTGATGCGGCGCTCTTTTTGCCGGGCACTTTGGCCAAGACCTGAGGTGGCAGCCCGAATCAGAAGAGCCTGCACCCAGGCGCTGATCTGGTCCACTTGGCCGACCGTTTGGCGGCGAACCGCTTGCCAGCGGGGCAGCAAAAATTGCTCAAGAACCGCGATGCGCTGGTGGTCGTCAGCGGCGTTTTGGACATCCTGGGCCATGGCTTGCCAGTTAGTGTCCAGCACTTGGTGAAGCGGATGCGCCTGGTTCACATGGGCGCTCATGTCCAGTCCCGTGAGGGCTTGCACGGCGTCTGGCATCAATGCCACTGAAAAAGTGCGAACAGGTCCCGGGTTTCGCGAACACATGGGCACTGTTCTGGGACCACAAAAAGACGTGCCGACAATCCCTTGGGGGACCCGTTCATCCTCGCCCATCCAGGCCCTGTCAATCGTCCCCGCCAGGTGCCAGTTCAGCGTCACATACACCGACGAGGGGAAGTGATTCAGCCGTTGTGAGGGGAGCAAGTCCGCGCCCAAGGTGCTGCGGCTGAGGTAACAGCGCACGCATGCGGCCAGCTTGAGGTCTGGCGCGTGCAAGGCGGCTTGCGTTGCAGGGGATAGGCCAAGTTTGTCCTTGAGCTTGTCGTTCAGGCTATCGGAAGAAAGCATGCTCCCAGTGTAATGAATGGTGCATGTCGCATTCGTTCAAGACGTGGGCACGATAGGCAGGCAAATTACGACCGCTGAAATCTGAATGCACCATGACTTTTTCTACCCCGCCCAACGGCGCTGCAAGGCCCATGCGCTTCATTGTTGCCACCGTCGGTACCGCTGGCGACATGTACCCCTTTCTGTCTCTCGCGCTAGCCTTGCGCGACAAAGGGCATCGAGTTGAATTTGTGACGAACACCGCCCTTGCGCACCTGGCCGAGCAGGTGGGGCTTTTCACCTACGGAACGGGTACCGTGGACGAATACCAAGCCATGCTCGATGACCCGGACCTGTGGCATCCGCGAAAGAGCCTGCAGGTCCTCAAGCGCGGCGTTGACGCGGTGTGCCGTGATGCCGCCGCCATGCCGAGCTACGCGCCGGGCAATGAGCCCTGTGTGGTCATCGCTCACCCTCTGGCCTTCGGTGTGATCGCTGCATTCAAGCAAGCCTGGCCACACACGCGTGTGGTGGTGGCCCATCTGGCACCCACCAGCCTGCGCAGCAGCGACGACCCGATGCAGTTTGGCCCCATCCCCATACCCGCGTGGTTTCCACTGTCCTGGCGCCACTGGCTGTGGCGGCGGTTTGACAAACCCGTTGACGAAGCGATGTTGCCCCAGCTCAATGCCCTGCGCCAGCGCTGGGGTCTGCCTGCCGTGGTGCATTTTTTTGAACACATTTACCAGGATGCCGATCACACGCTGTGCCTGTTCCCCCCCTGGTTCTGCCCACCCCTGACAGGCTGGCCAAAGTCTTTGACCATGGGCGACTTTCAGCGCTACGACCCAAACCCAGTCGCCAACCTGGCGCCAGGCCTCAGCGACTTTCTGGCGGCCGGGCCCGCACCTGTGGTGTTTACGCCGGGCAGTGGGCACCGCCACGGCACGGTCTATTTTCAACGTGCGCTGCGGGTGGTGGAGCGCCTGGGCTGCCGCGCCATCTTCCTGACGGCGCATGCCGAGCATGTACCCAGCCAACTGCCGTCGTCGGTGCTTTGGCAAGCCTATGTGCCATTGCGCGTCATCCTGCCCAGAGTTGCCGCATTGGTGCACCACGGCGGCATTGGTACCACCGCAGAAGCTTTGGCGGCGGGCACCCCCCAACTGGTGCTGCCCTTGGCGTTTGATCAGTTTGACAATGCCCGGCGTGTCAAGGCGCTGGGGGTGGGAGACGCGATTCAAGCGCCTTTGTTTTGGCCTGATGCGGGTGTCAGCGCGCGAACGCTTGCCAAGACTTTGAAAGTGATACTGGGGTCAACGGAGTTGCGAATCCGTTGCCGTGAGATGGCTGCCATGCACCTGGCTAGAGTGACCGACAACGGCAGCATTTTGCAAACACTTGAGGCGATCTATCTGGCTGCCTAAGTGTTACAAAACAAGCCAGAGCGCAGGCGCTACGCTCTGGCGTCACAGGAGACAGTTCACTGCGGCGAGTGTTTTGCCGATACAAGGCCGTGTGAGAATGCCACTATGTCCATTTACACGTTCATTCAAGGCGCTACGCTCGCGTTGCTGGCCCAAGCTGCCATTGGCCAGCAAGTGGCCCTCAACGGAGTCTTGGGTACCAAAGCCCTGTTGATCGTAGATGGCAGTGCCCCCAAGAGTGTCGCGCCGGGTGAGACACATCAAGGTGTCAAAGTTGTGTCCGCCTCGGGGGACAGCGCAGTGGTTGAGGTCAAAGGTCAGCGAGTCAATTTGCGTGTGGGCGACGCACCTGCCAGCGTGGGCACCAAAGCCAATGGCGCAGCAGGAACGCGGATTGTGCTGCCCGTCGGCAGTGGTGGGCATTTCATGTCAGCAGGCAAGATCAATGGCCGCGAAGTGAACTTCATGGTGGACACCGGCGCCACCATGGTGGCGTTGGCCGTGGCAGACGCCGAGCGCATTGGCTTGAACTACAAATCTGGTCAAGCCATGCAAGCCAACACGGCCAATGGTGTTTCGCAGGCATGGCACGTAAAGTTGGGATCGGTGCGTATCGGCGATGTTGAAGTGCGCGACGTGGACGCCGCCGTGGTGCCTCAGGGCATGCCCTTTGTCTTGCTGGGTAACAGTTTTCTGAACCGATTCAAGATGCAGCGGGACGCTGGGCAAATGACGCTGGAACGTCGATATTGATATTGCCCCCACGCTCGGCACTGTCGTGTCCTCGCTGCCCCCTGGGGGGCAGCCTCGTTACTCCACTACCCGTACCCGCACGCTTTTACCCTTGACCTTGCCCAGGTTCAGCTTGCGCATGGCCTCATGGGCAATGGTACGGTCCACCGCTACGTAGGTTGAGAAGTCATTAACATTGATTTTGCCAATTTGCTCTTTGGCAAAGCCTGCGTCACCTGTTAATGCACCGAGCACATCGCCCGCACGGATTTTTTCTTTGCGTCCGCCCGCGATTTGCAGCGTCAACATCGGTGCACGCAGAGGCGCTAGGCTCGAAGCAGTGAGTTCACCCAGCGGATGCCAGGTTGATTCTCGTCCTTGCAACTGTTCGATCTTGCCCACTGAGCCCATCTCGTTCAGACTGGCCAGGTTAAGTGCCAGGCCGGCCTGATCGCCGCGACCAGTGCGGCCAATGCGGTGAATGTGCACTTCGGGATCAGGGGTCACGTCCACGTTGATCACCGCGCCCAGGTTGGCAATGTCCAGGCCCCGCGCAGCCACGTCGGTGGCGACCAGCACAGAGCAGCTGCTGTTGGCAAACTGCACGAGTACCTGGTCGCGCTCGCGCTGCTCCAGTTCGCCGTACAAGGCGAGGGCACTGAAGCCCTGCGCCTGAAGCACTGCGACCAAGTCACGGCACTGAGCCTTGGTGTTGCAGAACGCGATCGTGCTGACCGGGCGAAAGTGGTTCAGCAACAGGCATACCGCCTGCAACCGCTCCTGGTGCTGGCGGCTGTCCAGCACCTCGTACCAGCGCTGCTCGATCTTGTTGCCGTCATGCTGTGCTTGCACCGTGATGGTGACAGGGTCGCGCATGAACTGCTGGCTGAGCTTGGCAATGCCGTCAGGGTAGGTGGCCGAGAACAGCAGGGTCTGGCGCTCTTTGGGGCATTGCCGGGTCACGGTCACGATGTCGTCCATGAAGCCCATATCCAGCATGCGGTCGGCCTCGTCCAGCACCAAGGTGTTGAGCGCATCCAGGTTCAGGTTCTCGCGGTCCAGGTGGTCCATAACCCGCCCTGGTGTGCCCACGACGATGTGTGCACCGTGCTGCAAGCTGGCTGTCTGCCCACGTAGCGCTACCCCGCCGCAAAGTGTGACAACCTTGATGTTGTCCTCGGCACGCGCCAGGCGACGGATTTCCGTGGTGACCTGGTCGGCCAGTTCACGGGTAGGGCACAGCACCAGGGTTTGCACCGCAAAGCGGCGCGAATTCAGGTTGGCCAGCAGGGTCAGCGCAAAAGCGGCGGTTTTGCCACTGCCCGTTTTGGCTTGGGCGATCAGGTCTTTGCCCAACAAGGCAGCGGGCAAGCTGGCTGCCTGGATGGCTGTCATGCGGGTGTAGCCAAGCTGCCCCAGGTTGGTCAGCATGGCGGGGGACAGTGGCAAAGTGGCGAAATCGGTGGCACCCATGCCATCAGCGATAGGTTGAGGAGAGCTTTGGGTCATGGGGGGATTATCAGAGGCAGGGCAAAAACCACGATTTCTACCTGCTTGGCTTGCCCAAATCGACTAAAGTAATACCCGTTGGGGGTTACAGGAGCGAGGGTACCATGGGCGACAAAAACACCACCGATTTCAGTGCTGCGCGCGCTGCTGAGTTTGATAACTTCTACCTGCGTGAAGAATGCCAGTTTGAAGTTCGCGCTCTCGAAAAGTGGTTTACGCCCAAGTTCACTGACACCAAAGCGATCGAACTCGCTTGCGGTACTGGGTTCTGGACCCAGTTTTTGGCCCGCACAACGCGCGGCATGGTAGCGCTGGACGCATTCCCTAACGATCTGGCCATCGCGGAAAGTCGCGTGCCAGTCGACAAGGTCAAGTTCATGACGGGCGATGCTTTCAAGCTGTCACCCGATTTGGGTCGTTTCAACGCAGGCTTTGCTGCACACTGGATGTCAAGTGTCCCCCGGGTCAGGCGGATGGCGTTTTTTCAGGCACTGTCCACCGTGATGGTGCCAGGCGCAGAAGTCGTGCTGTTGGACTACGCCTTTGTCGAAGGTGTCAGCGCTCCCATTGCTGACACCGACGCCGACGGCAACACCTACCAACTCACGCGGCTCAAAGACGGCACTGACATCCGGGTGCTCAAAAACTACCCCACCGAGGCCGAACTGAGGTTCGCGCTTGGCAACCATGGCGTGCGCACCAAGCTGACGCAGTGGGATTACTTCTGGGCGTTTGAATACGTCGCCTGTTAAAGGCGCTCCTTTGTTTCTGGGCGAATGCCTTCAATGCCTACTTCTGCTGGCTGCGTTTGGGGTGGACAACTGGCGCTGGGGGGGCAGACCGTCGCCGTTACAGCACCTTGGCGCTGGGCCTCTCCATCCAGCGGTCACGGTAGGCCTGCAGATGCGGCATGCCCTCATCACCAGGCACAAACTTCATCAGCCCGCGGGCAAATTCCAGAGCACAGAATGTGGTGATGTCGGCGATGGTGAAGCGCTCGCCTGCTACATAGGGGCGGGTGGCCAGTTCGCCATCGAGCCAGCGGGCCACCTCGCGCACCTTCACACCTTGTGAATGGCCAAAGTCGGGGAACTGTGGCACCTCCAGCGGGGCCAGTCCGGGGTGCGTGTGGCGGATGCAGTTGGCAAAACCTGCGAACAGGTACAGCTCGATGCGGCGGTCGGCCATCTCGATAAAGGCGCGCTCCTCAAAGTCGCGGCCCATCAGGTTGGGCTCAGGGTACAGGCCTTCCAGGTAGGTGCAGATGGCGCGGGTCTCAGTCAGCACTCGGCCATCCGCCAGTTCCAGCGCAGGCACCTTGGCCAGCGGGCTTTTGGCGCGATAGGCCTCGCCTTTGTGCTCGTTGCTGGCGATGCTCACGGTGACTGTTTCGATGTCGGTGATGCCTTTTTCGGCCAGAAAGATGCCCATGCGACGGGGGTTTGGGGCGCGGGGTGACAGGTACAGCTTCACAAATACTCCTGAATTAGTAGCTAACTTTATAGACTGCTATTGCCGAAACGGCCTGTTTCAATCAGTTTTCTGGCTTGTTCGGCAAATTCTTTGGCCTTGGCCTCATCGTCGGTGTTCAGGTTGATGCTGGACGGCGGCATCTCGATGCCTTTGAGCACGGCAGGGCGAGAGCGGATGGCGTCCATCCAGCGCTTCAGGTGCGGCATGCCGTCGACGCTGACACCTGACCATTTGTAGGTACGCACCCAGGCCCAGTTGGCAATGTCGGCGATGGAATAGTCACCAGCCAGATATTCGTTGTCGGCCAAGTGGCCGTCCAGCACACGGAACAGGCGGGTGCTCTCGCCTTGGTAGCGGTCAATGGCGGGCTGGATTTTCTCGGGGAAGTAGCGGTAAAACACATTGGCCTGGCCCATCATCGGCCCGATGCCACCCATCTGAAACATCAGCCACTGCAGCACGCGCGACCGGCCTTTAGCGTCGGTGGGCATGAGCTTGCCTGTCTTCTCAGCCAAGTAGATCAGGCAGGCGCCCGATTCAAACACGGCAAAGTTGTCTTCGTCTCGGTCCACGATGGCGGGGATGCGGCCATTCGGGTTGATTTTCAAGAACGCGGGCGTTTTCTGTTCGCCCTTTTGCAGGTTCAGGGTGATCAGCTGGTAGGGCAGGGCCAGTTCCTCCAGTGCGATGGATACCTTGTGCCCATTGGGGGTGGCTGCGGTGTAGAGGTCAATCATGGTGGAATGAGACAGTGGCGTCCTGAGGGTGACAAGCGTGCATGGTAATGTTTTCTATGATCCGGGCATGAACCTTTCTGACATTGAATTTGCCCAGATCGCTGATCTGATCCACCAGCACGCCGTTGATGAGCCCACTCGCATCGCCCTGATCGAAAGTGGCCACCGAATCAGCTATGCCGAACTCGACGCCTACATGGACCGGGTGGCATCGGCGTTGCAGCGGGACGGCTTGCAGCCGGGCGACGCCATCGCCATTTGTGCGGCCAGCACCTGGGCTTATGGCGCCGTGTTTTTGGGGGCCTTGCGCGCTGGGGTGGTGGTGGCACCCCTTGCGCCCAGCTCCACCGCCGAGAGCCTGGCCCGCATGGTGCAGGACGCCCAGGCCAAGCTGCTCTTTGTGGATGCATCGGTTGAAGCGATTCTGGGGCGCATAGATTTGTCAACTGCCCAACGTGTGGCGCTGGACGATTCGGCGGGTGGCAAAGCGCTCAGTAGCTGGCTGGCGCCCGCAGGCCAACAACCCCAGGCCGTGACTCTGGTGCCGTCGCATCCGTTCAACATCATTTACTCTTCAGGTACCACGGGCGACCCCAAGGGCATCGTGCAGTCGCACGGCATGCGCTGGGGCTATGCCAAGCGTGCCACGACGTATGAATATGGCCCCCGCACGGTGACGCTGTTGTCTACGCCGCTGTATTCCAACACCACGCTGGTGGTGTTCTTTCCGTCCCTGGTGGGCGGCGCCACCGTGGTGTTGATGCCCAAGTTCGAGGCACGCGGCTATTTGCAACTGGCGCAGACGCATGGCGTCACCCACACCATGCTGGTGCCCGTGCAGTACCAGCGCCTTCTGGCCTTGCCGGACTTTGACCAGTTCAACCTCTCATCCTTCAAGCACAAGTTCTGCACCAGCGCTCCCTTCAATCCCGCGCTGAAAGGCGAGGTGCTCAAGCGTTGGCCGGGAAGTCTAGTGGAGTTCTACGGCATGACCGAAGGTGGGGGCTCCTGCATTCTGGAGGCTCACCTGAACCCGACCAAGCTGCACACAGTGGGCAAGCCTGCGCCTGGCCATGACATCCGTTTGATTGACGACAACGGTGTCGAGGTGGCGCTGGGTGAGGCTGGTGAGGTGGTGGGCCGATCGCTGGTGATGATGAACGGCTACCACGGTCAGCCCGAGAAAACGCGCGACGCTGAGTGGTATTCGCCTGAAGGCCTGCGCTACATGCGTACGGGCGACGTGGGTCGCTTTGATGCGGATGGCTTTCTCACCCTGTTTGACCGCAAGAAAGACATGATCATCACCGGTGGCTTTAATGTCTACCCGAGTGACCTGGAGGCCGAGATGCGCCAGCACCCAGCGGTGTATGACGTGGCCGTGGTGGGCGTGCCGTCAGAGCAGTGGGGCGAAACGCCAGTGGCCTTTGTGGTGCGCAAGCCAGGCGACGAAACCCCCGCCGCTGCTATCAAAGACTGGTTGAACGAGCGTGTGGGCAAGACCCAACGGCTGGCGGAGGTGCATTTCATTGATGAGTTGCCGCGCAGTGCAATTGGCAAGGTGCTCAAGCGGGAGCTGCGTGACGGCTTGGCGGCGGTGCGCTGAAGACGGTATCTCTTTAGGGTGGCGTACTCCGGCAGGCACACCAGGATGGCCATTCTCCGGCCACGCTCGCGAACGGCAACGCCGATCTGCTGATGCTCCTAAGCGTATGCCAACACCGTCACGCCGTGACCCATAAGCTCGCGCGAATCGGCCTACGCCTCACCACCCTGGTATGCCTGCCTTGTTGGGGTGGTTGAGGCGGGAGGGTTTCATACCGTGTGGAGCGGCTGATGAATTCGAAGGTCAGGAACAGGCTAATTGCGGTAGTAGCTCTTGGTGATCTGCCTCCTCCAGACCAGCCATTGGCAACCAGGGATCGACAGGCAGGTTTGTAGCTATAACTTCATCAAAGCGAGTACACGCGATGGGCTGCAAGCCGACGCCGCAGTCGCTCCAAAAAGTATACGTTCGGGCTCAGCGAGGACAAGCAGGGCTCAAAACGCGTACGCGGGGGTTGGCGCCCCATTGTTCAGGGGGGGCGCCCGTTTGGCGACCGGCAAGGATGCGGAGTTTAGCGCAACGGTCCCTGCAACGCCCAGTTGTGTGGGGGCGTTGGGTTGTGTTGAGCAGTTAGGCCATGAATCCGATTGTCAAAAACCTTGATGACTGTTTGCCTCTAAGTCATCAGCTGATCTCGACGATCACTTCTGGCCCGACATTGCCTGCCGTGAGTCAGGCGGCGCAGTCGCATAGAGGTGAGGCACCCGCAGCTCTGGCGGGGATCGATGTGGTGGTTGTTCAGGTCGTGGCTTGGGCAACCCTCGAGGCTTGCCAGTATGAATTGGAAACCCTTGGCGACTGAGTTCCGGTGGGCACGCCAGGAACCGCATCCGGCTCGAAGAACCGCTCCCGTCGTTGAAGTTGATCGGGCCTACCGCTCGCGTGCCTGGCGTCGGCGGCGAGCCGAGCGAAGAAGATCAGCGATGTACTGGTCATCCACGTAGTTCATCAGACTGACGAACGAGGTGGACCAAAGCGGCCGTTGGCGTCTGTTTTGCCAAAGCTTTTGACCTGTGGAATCGTTACCCAGGCGCGCAAAAGGAGGGCCTAACGTGATGTCCAGAGCAACGATTGCTCTAGAAGTTGGGTCCTGCTCCATAAGTTGGCCATGAAATCCTCCTGAAAGTGGCTTGTAGCCTCATTATTCGGCATATATACTGTATAAACATACATATATAAAACTCCCATGAAACCCGGCAACCCTCCGCTGCAATCCATTCGCGTGCTGGATCAGTTGCGCGAGCGCATTCGGTACATGCACTATAGCCTCAGCACCGAACAGGTCTATGTTTACTGGGTGCGTTTTTTCATTCGCTGGTCTGGCAAGGGCGGACAAATGCGGCATCCGCGCGACATGGGTGTGGTCGAAATTGAGGCATTTTTGACGCATCTGGCAAGCGTTCGCAAGCTGTCGGCTTCTACACACAACCAAGCCTTGAGCGCACTCCTGTTTCTCTACCGAGAAGTACTCAATATTGAATTGCCCTGGATGGACGGCATTAACCGCCCAACTCAAAAGCGGCGCATTCCCAGCGTGTTGACCAAAGACGAGGTGGCTGGGTTGCTCGCGCATATGGATGGACAAACCGCGCTCCTTGCCCGTCTGCTCTACGGCACAGGTATGCGTTTGATGGAAGGTATGCGCCTTCGCATCAAGGATGTGGATTTTGACCGCCACGTCATCATTGTGCGTGATGCCAAAGGCGGCAAGGATCGGGTGGTCATGTTGCCGCGCTCACTGGTGCCGGACTTGCGTTTGCAAATGCTTGCGGCGCGCGCGCAGTGGGAAGCGGATCGGCAGGCGCAGCGTGGTGGCGTAGAAACCCCGCTTGCGCTGGAGAGAAAATACCCCAAGGTTGGCTTCACATGGGCTTGGTTCTGGATTTTTCCGTCGCCCACACTGTCCATCGATCCACGCAGTGGCGTGGAACGGCGTCACCATTTGTACGAAGACAGGGTTCAACGCGCGCTCAAGAAAGCCGTGCCGCTGGCGGGCATTTACAAACCGGTTTCTGTTCATACGCTGCGCCACTCATTCGCCACGCATTTGCTGCAAACTGGAACTGACATTCGCACGGTGCAAGAATTGTTGGGCCACTCAGATGTCAGCACCACTACGATCTACACCCATGTATTGAAAGTGGCAGCGGGTGGGGCCAAAAGCCCACTAGATGAGTTAATTGGGCTATCTACCTGAAGGACCGCGTTCGCGGCCTACGCGAAGTTCGCAAAGGACTCCTGCCCGGCAATACGTTGGACTACTCGTAACCTGACTGTCGCCAATGCCAGCAAGCGCCGCATTGCAGCCAAACGAGCCCAGATCGCGACACCCAATGTTCTTCAGTTAATGCGCCTTGTCTTTGGCTTTCATCGGCCGCCCGAACCTCAGTTGGCCGTGACTTCCCCTCGTAACTTCTGCATTCGTCATCAACCCACGGCACAATGGGGTCATGGTTCAAATGCCCGCTTTTATCGCCCCAGCCCGTTTCAATGATGCCGCCGCCGCCCTGGCCCAGGTCCAGCAGATTTACCACACCCAGATTGAGCACCTGCGCGCTGCGATGCGCGCTTTTGTCAATCAGCCAGACGGAACTGCCGCGCGTCCAGGGTACAAAGTGCGCGCCTGTTACCCCTTTGTGCGCATCCAGACCGACACCGTGGCCCGGTTTGAGAACATGGAAAGCGTGCTCAAGAGCTATGGCTTTGTCGCTGGGCCTGGCCGTTACGAAACCACGCTGACCCGCCCCGACCTGTATGCCAATTACCTGCTGGAGCAGTTCAGCTTGCTGATTCAAAACCACGGCATCGAGCTGGAGGTGGGTACCAGCACGCAGCCTATTCCCGTGCATTTCTCCTTTGACGAGAACGACCATATTGAAGGCAGTATGAGCCTGGAGCGTCGTAACCTGATGCGCGATGTGTTTGACTTGCCTGACCTGTCGGTGATGGACGACGGCATTGCCAATGGCACCTACGAACCTGATCCGGGGGCGCCACTGCCGCTGTCGCTGTTTACCGCCCCGCGCATGGACTATTCGCTGCACCGCCTGCGTCATTACACCGGCACGCTGCCGGAGTGGTTCCAGAATTTTGTGCTGTTCACCAATTACCAGTTTTATATTGATGAATTTGTGCGGCTTGGGCGCGAGGAAATGGCCAATCCCCAGAGTCGTTACATCGCTTTTGTCGAGCCTGGCAACGTGGTCACCATGCGCGAGGGTTGGAAGTCTCAAGGTAGGGACGTGATGGGCGAAAAATTGCTGGCCACCCATGGCGTAGCCCCACCGCGCCTGCCGCAAATGCCGGCCTACCACTTGATCCGGCCGGACCGCAGTGGCATCACCATGGTCAACATTGGCGTGGGCCCTGCCAATGCCAAGAACATCACTGACCACATTGCCGTGTTACGCCCACATGCCTGGGTGATGCTGGGCCACTGCGCAGGTCTGCGCAACAGCCAGCAGTTAGGCGACTATGTGCTGGCCCATGCCTATGTGCGCGAGGACCATGTGCTGGACGAAGAGTTGCCGCTGTGGGTGCCCATCCCCGCGCTGGCCGAGGTGCAAGTGGCGCTGGAGCGCGCCGTGGCCGACGTTACACAGAAACAAGGGGCAGACCTGAAGCGGCTCATGCGAACCGGTACGGTGGCCAGTACCGATAACCGCAACTGGGAGCTGGCCCAGACGAAGAACGTGAAGACTTCGCCAGAGCGCCGCTTCAGTCAGAGCCGTGCGGTGGCGCTGGACATGGAGAGTGCAACCATTGCGGCCAATGGGTTTCGCTTTCGGGTGCCCTATGGCACCTTGTTGTGTGTGAGCGATAAGCCCTTGCATGGTGAAATCAAGTTGCCGGGCATGGCCAACCATTTTTACCGGGAGCGGGTAGACCAGCACTTGCGTATCGGGATTCGGGCCATGGAGCTATTGCGCCAGGACGGTGTCGATAAGCTGCACAGCCGTAAGCTTCGCAGCTTTTCCGAAGTGGCCTTTCAATAGGCCCGTAACTCAAGCTGCAGCCCTTCATGCAACTGGATACCGTTACCCTGCAGATACTCACGGCAGTGATCTTGCTGATGGTGTCGCTCTCCATGCCCATCCTGATGGGCAAAGGCGTGAGCCGGGCTGCACGTTGCATGCAAGCCAGCTTGCTGGCCGAGATGTTGACCTGGGTTCTGTTGATCAGCTCTTCCTGGCTATTCGACAGGGTTTTCTCATCGCTGGCCATTGCTTGCGGCGCCATCAGTCAGTGGCTGATGTACCTGGCCGTGCAGGGCTGGGTTGGCAAGCGGCAGTTTGGGCGCTTGAATCTGGCGTTGATGGTTCTAGGCCCTCTGGGCTATGCGATTGGATTTTCAGACTACGCCTTTCGAGTAGGCTGGGCCAATTTCATGGTTGCCGGTCAGATGCTGATCGTTGCATGGGCGACCCTTTATCCGCGCAATCAGGCTCAGCGCGGGTGGCGCTGGTTGTTGGGATTTGCCCTGCTGATGTTGGCACTGGCAACCTTGGCGCGTGGGATTGTGGGTGGATTTTTCCCAGACCAATACCCATCTTTCAGGTCACCTCACCCGATCAACCTGGCCTGGCTGATTGCGGTCAACGTTACCGTGGTGCTGGGCACGGTTGCCATGATGGTGGCATGGCGTGAAGAGGTAGAGCAAACACTGCGTGACCTGGCGATGAAAGATCCACTGACAGGATTGTTAAACCGGCGCGGCTTTTTTGATCTGGGTGAGGCCGCCCTGGCCCGTGCACGCCGTCATTCGGTACCGTGGGTGCTGATGATGCTGGATTTGGACCACTTCAAGCGTGTCAACGACAACCATGGTCACGAGGTGGGGGACCGTGCGCTTGCCTTGTTTGCACGTCTGATGGCCGAGAACCAGCGTGCGGGTGACCTGGCTGGACGCATCGGTGGAGAAGAGTTTGGAGTTTTGCTTTCACACGCCAACCCCGCTGCCGCCATTGCTTTTGACGAGCGTTTACGCGAACGCTTGCTCACGACCTCCAAGGCAGAACTGGGGTTTGAACTGAATTTCAGCGCGGGATTGGTACAGGCCCTGGCAGACCCAGAGAATCTGCAGTCGGTGTTGCAGAGGGCTGACACGGCCCTCTACCGAGCCAAAGGCGCTGGGCGTGGGCAGATGGTTCAGGGGTAATCAGTGCATTGACTTAACAATCAGGCACTTGCAGCCATGGATTCACCCATTCGTATGGCTCGGGTGGGCGTCCAATCGGGGTTGAACTTCAGCACATGGGACGGGAACAGCATCACCACGGTGGAGCCGAGCAAGAACCGGCCCATTTCCTCGCCTTTTTTTAGGCGGATGTTCTTGTCGGTGTACTGCCAGTCGCGCAATGTGCCAGGACGGGGCGGATTGACAATGCCATGCCATACCGTGGCCATGCTTCCTACGATGGTCGCGCCGACAAGCGTCAGCACAAAGGCTCCGCGCTTGCCTTCAAATACGCACACCACGCGCTCATTGCGGGCAAAAAGGCCTGGAACGCCGCGTGCGGTGGTGGGGTTGACCGAGAACAGATCGCCCGGTACATGGATCATGCGCAACAGGCGGCCGTCGCAGGGCATGTGTATGCGGTGATAGTCGCGTGGGCTCAGGTACAGCGTAGCAAAGTGACCGTTGTCAAACTGGGCTGCGAGTGAGGCGTCACCTCCGACAAGGGCTTGAGTGCTGTAGTGATGGCCCTTGGCCTGAAAGATCTGGTCATTTTCAATTGGCCCCAACTGGCTGATGGCGCCGTCCACCGGGCACAAAAAGTCGGCGTTAGCGAGTGGGCGTGCTCCCGCTTTCAGTGGGCGGGTAAAAAATTCGTTGAAGCTCGGGTAACTTGCAGTGTCCGGGTTGGCTGCCTCGGCCATGTTGACCTGGTAGCGCTCGACAAACTTGTCGATCAACGTCTTTGTCAAGGCACCGCCCTGGGCCCGGGCAATCGAGCCCGCAGCGCGGGTAAGCGCCTGTTTAGGCATCAGGTATTGGGGCAGTACGGCAAGACGGTCGGACATAGGTAGACTGGATGGTTTTGGGATGCGATCCTACATGACGCGCCTTCTATGATGAATCTATGCTGACCGTCGAACATTTAAGCAAACGCTACGGTGACAACCAGGTGGTGGATGACTTGTCGTTTTTCATTGCACCTGGCGAATGCCTGGGCGTGATCGGCCCCAATGGCGCGGGCAAAACCACCACCATCCGCATGTGCCTGGGGCTGAGCACCCCAAACGCTGGGCAGATCCGATTCAACCTGCCTGGTGAATCCCATGTCTTGCACATGCCGCAAGATGCCTTGGCCATCAAGGCCCAGTTGGGAGTGGTCAGCCAGTTCGACACATTGGACCCGGACTTCAGCTGTGCAGAAAACCTACTTGTCTATGGACGCTACTTTGGCTTAAAGGACTCGGTGATTCGCGAGCGGATTACCCCACTCCTGGAGTTTGGCGCCTTGAGCCACAAGGCCAAGGCCAAACCGGGTGAATTATCGGGTGGCATGAAACGCCGCCTGAGCCTGGCCCGTGCCTTGATCAACAATCCCACCCTGCTGATGCTGGATGAACCTACCACGGGCCTGGACCCGCAGGCACGGCACCTGATGTGGGAGCGCCTGCAGTTGTTGTTGCAGCAGGGCAAATCCATTTTGCTCACCACCCACTTCATGGACGAGGCTGAGCGCCTGTGTAACCGCTTGCTGGTGATGGACCACGGCAGGAAGATCGCCGAAGGCAAGCCGCGCGATCTGATTGCCGCGCACCTGGAGCCCGATGTGGTGGAAGTGTACGGCGTGGGCGCTGTCGATCTGGCCCAGGGCGATCAGCACGCTGCCCTGCGTGCCTTTGCCGCACGGGTTGAGCTGAGTGGCGAGACTGTGTTCTTCTATACCCAGCAAGCCAAACCACTGCTGGATGCGCTGGGCGCGATGCCGCAACTGCGCACGCTGCACCGGCCGTCTAACCTGGAGGATTTGTTCCTCAAGCTCACGGGCAGACAAATCCGGGAGGAGGGTTGACATGAATACATCATCGATCTGGGCCGCTCCGCGTCTGTCCATGCGCTGGTGGCCCGTCTTTTTGCGCAACCTGCTGGTCTGGCGCAAGCTGGCCATCCCCAGTCTGGTGGCCAATATCGCCGAACCCTTGATGTGGCTGGTGGCCTTTGGCTATGGGTTGGGCGCGCTGGTGGGCACGGTAAAGATGGGCGAGGTGGGGGCAGAGGTGCAGGTGCCGTACATCCTCTTTCTGGCCAGCGGCAGCGTGTGCATGAGTGCCATGCAGTCAGCGACCTTTGAGGCGCTGTACTCCGCCTTCAGTCGCATGCATGTGCAAAAAACCTGGGACGGCATCATGAATGCCCCGGTAGCCCTGGACGATGTGGTGCTCGCCGAGATGCTGTGGGCGGCGTTTAAATCACTCTTTACGGTGACTGCCATATTGGGGGTGATGCTGGCGCTGCAGATCAGCCATAGCCCCAAGTTGCTGCTTGCTTGGCCGATTCTGTTTGGTGTGGGCATCACCTTTGCCTGCATCGCGCTGATTTTCAATGCACTGGCCAAGGGCTACGACTTTTTTAGCTACTACTTCACGCTGTTTCTCACGCCCATGATGTTCTTGAGCGGCGTGTTTTTTCCGCGTGAGCAGTTGCCCCCTATCGTGATGGCAATTTCAGAATGGTTGCCTCTGGCCCAAGCGGTAGAACTGGTACGGCCCCTGTTTTTAGACCAGTGGCCCGCGCACCCGTGGCGAAACCTTGCCGTGCTGGCCGCCTATGCGGTGCTGTCCTTCTGGGTTGCCATGGCGCTGACGCGCAAGCGTTTCAAAGCCTGACTATTTTCTGTTTCTACCTTCATCCATTTAGACCACATGCCACATCGCGCTATTCAATCTTTAGCTACCTTGGACACCACCCGAATTGACGATACGCGCATCGGCGCGGTGCGCCCTCTCATCACCCCTGCGTTATTGCAGGAGTGGCTGCCCACACCGCCCGCGGCCAGCGCACTGGTAGAAAGCAGCCGTCACGCGATAGCGAACGTGCTCAATGGCACGGATGACCGCCTGCTGGTGGTCGTGGGCCCTTGCTCTATCCACGATCACGACCAGGCCATGGCCTACGCTCGCGAGTTGAAGGCTTTGGCAGATCAATATGCCACCGATTTGCTGATCGTGATGCGGGTGTACTTTGAAAAGCCCCGCACCACGGTGGGCTGGAAGGGATACATCAATGACCCGCATCTGGACGGCAGCTTTGCCATCAACGAAGGTCTGGAGATGGCTCGCAAGCTGCTCCTGGATGTGTTGGATGTAGGCCTGCCCGTGGGCACCGAGTTTCTGGATTTGCTGAGTCCGCAGTTCATCAGCGATCTGGTGAGCTGGGGTGCGATTGGTGCACGCACCACCGAGAGCCAGAGTCACCGGCAGTTGGCCAGCGGTTTGTCGTGTCCGGTGGGCTTCAAGAACGGCACCGATGGTGGCGTCAAGGTGGCCACAGACGCGATCCAGGCCGCGCAGGCGTCCCACGCCTTCATGGGCATGACCAAGATGGGGCAAGCCGCGATTTTCGAGACACGCGGCAATGCCGACTGCCATGTGATCCTGCGCGGCGGCAAACAGCCCAACTACAGCGCGGCGGATGTGGATGCCGCGTGCAAGCTGCTTTCCAACGCAGGCTTGAGGCCGCAGGTGATGGTGGATGTGTCGCATGCTAACAGCAGCAAGCAGCATCAAAAGCAGATAGAGGTGTCGGCCGATGTGGCGACCCAAGTGGCGGGGGGCGACAGACGGATCATTGGGTTGATGATTGAAAGCAACCAGGAGGAAGGCCGACAGGACATCGTGCCGGGGCAGGCGCTGAAGATGGGGGTGTCGGTGACGGATGCTTGCATCAGTTTGGGGCAGACACGGCCTGTGTTGGAGGGGCTTTCTAAGGCTGTTCGTGTACGGCGTTCTGCTTAAGTGTGGGAGCAGTTTTTGATTGCGAGCATTTCTAATGCATGTGCCGCCGCTGTCATGCGGCACATCTTAAGCTCGCGCCAATCAACTTTTGCCCGACCACACTGGTAGGCCCAGCTCAATTGGATGGTGCAAGCCAGAAATTCAGAATCCACCGCAGTTGCCCCCTTGGAAAAAGGCAGTCAGATTGGCGACGGAATCGTTACTGACCCGCCTTGATCATGTCCGCCGCCTTCTCCGCAATCATGATCACCGGCGCATTGGTGTTGCCGCCGACCACGCGCGGCATGATGGAGGCATCGATCACGCGCAATCCGTCAATGCCTCGCACTTTCAACTGAGCATCCACCACGTCCATCGGACCATTGCCCATGCGGCAGGTGCCAACGGGGTGGTAAATGGTGTCGGCGTGGTCGCGGATGAAGTGTTCGATTTCCAGATCGGTATGGGCCTTGGCGGAGGCGGCCATCTCCTTGCCGCCCAGGTCGGCCAGGGCAGGCTGGCGGATGATTTGGCGAACCAGTTTGAAGCCACGGATCATGCGCTGCATGTCGTCCAAATCGCCCAAAAAGTTGGGGTCAATCAAGGGGGCTTCAAACGGGTCTTTGCTGGCCAGTTGCACTGAACCACGGCTCTTGGGGCGCAGCACACAGATGTGGGTGGAGTGGCCATGGCCAAAGGTGGTTTTGCGGCCATGGTCCACCAACTTGCCAATCACAAAATGCAGTTGCAAGTCGGGGATGGCTTCCTCGGGGCTGCTCTTGATGAAGCCGCCCGCTTCGGCAAAATTGGTTGTCAGCATGCCAGAGCGGTGATTGCGCCATTCAAAAATACCTTTGATGGCCCGCGCCATGCCGATGGGCGACATACCAAACAGATCTTTCAGGTGCGGTGCATTCACGCCAATCACCACGTCCGGATGGTCATGCAAGTTTTGACCCACGCCGGGCAACTCGTGCTGCAGGCCCACGCCTGCGTGCATCAAAAGTTCTTTGGCACCGATGCCCGATAGCATCAAGAGTTGAGGTGACTGAAACGCGCCTGCGCTCAAGATCACCTCACGCGCGGCCTTGAGTTGCTTGAGTTCGCCGCCTTGGTGGTATTCCACTCCTACCGCGCGCTTGCGCTCCAGCAGGATTCGCGTGGTGTGCGCGTCTGTGATGACGTGCAGATTGGGTCGCGTCAGGTTGGGTGTCAGATAGGCCTTGGCGGCAGAATAACGCTCGCCGTTCTTGTGGGTGACCTGGTAGACGCCCACGCCTTCCTGGTCGGCACCATTGAAGTCGGGGTTGAGGGCGAAGCCTGCTTGGTGTCCCGCCTGTGCAAACATGGGGCCGAAGCGGGTGGGGCTGCGCAAGTCCATCACATTCAGTGGCCCACCTGTGCCGTGCCATTCGTCGGCACCGCGCTCGTTATGTTCAGATTTCTTGAAGTAGGGCAGCACATCGTCATAGCCCCAACCCGCATTTCCTTCGGCTGCCCAATGGTCGTAGTCGTTACGGTGTCCCCGGATATAAACCATGGCGTTGATGGAACTGGAACCTCCGAGCACCTTGCCGCGCGGCTGGTAACCGCTGCGGCCATTCAGGCCAGGCTGTGGGACGGTGTTGAGCTTCCAGTTGCCCTGCCCATTTTTGGCCAGAAGCGCTAGTCCGGCAGGACAGTGGATCAGCACATTCTTATCGACTGGACCCGCTTCGATCAATGCCACCTGCACATTCGGGTCTTCGGTTAGGCGAGCCGCCAGCACACAACCGGCCGATCCGCCACCAATGATGATGTAGTCCAACATACCGTCTCCGTAGTCAAGAATCTTGTGTGTGACAGTATGCCGTCATGCAGGAGGGCTAGGATAAGCTATTCATCGTTTTAAAGGAGTATCCCTAATGCAGATTCAAACTGTCGGTATCGTGGGCGCTGGCACCATGGGCAATGGCATCGCGCAAGCTTGTTCTACCAAAGGCATCCATGTGGTTATGGTCGATATTTCCGAGGCCGCTGTTGCCAAAGGTGTCGCCACCGTGTCAGCTAGCCTGGACCGCCTGATCAAGAAAGAAAAGATCACTGCTGCCGACAAGGATGCCGCGCTGGCGCGAATCAAGACCTCCACCAGCTACGACGACCTTAAAGCCGCCCAGCTGGTGATAGAGGCCGCGACCGAGAACTTTGAGCTCAAGTGCAAGATTCTCAAGCAACTGGATGGTCTTTTGGCACCAGAGGTGCTGGTGGCTACCAACACATCGTCCATTTCCATCACGCAACTGGCCGCTGTCACAGGGCGTGCCGACCGCTTCATTGGCATGCACTTCTTCAATCCCGTGCCCATGATGGCGCTGGTGGAGATCATCCGTGGCCTGCAGACCAGCGATGCCACGCACGACGCCGTGCATGCATTGGCCAAGGTGCTGGGCAAGTCCCCCATCACGGTCAAGAACGCGCCCGGTTTTGTGGTCAACCGCATCCTGGTGCCCATGATCAACGAAGCCTTCTTTGTGCTGGCGGAAAACCTCGCGACACCTGAAGACATTGACGCGGGCATGAAGCTCGGCTGTAACCAGCCCATTGGCCCGCTTGCATTGGCTGACATGATCGGTCTGGACGTGTGCTTGGCCGTGATGAACGTTTACCTCACTGAATACGGTGACTCCAAGTACCGTCCCTGCCCGTTGCTCAAGGAGATGGTGGCCGCTGGGCGCCTGGGCCGTAAATCGGGTCGTGGCGTATACGCCTACTGAAGGTCAAGTCCATGAGCCAGTCCAACCCCATTTCAAGCCAGAATGCAGGCGGTATCGACTGCAGCGTGCTTGACCACGTACTGCTGATTGGCATCAACCGTCCGGCCAAACGCAACGGCTTTACCGTCAAGATGTTCCGCGAACTGGGTGAAGCCTACACACGCCTGGACGATGACCCAAACCTGCGCGTAGGCGTGCTGCATGCCCTGGGGGACCATTTCACTGCGGGGCTGGATTTGCCTGACTTTGCGCCCTTGATGCAAAAAGGCGAAAAAGCCGTGCCGCTGGGCCTGGTGGACCCATGCGACCTGGGCATGCCAGGCTATCGTCGCCGTCAAAAGCCCATGGTGGTGGCCGTCAAGGGCATCACCTATACCTTGGGCATTGAGCTGATGCTGGCCGCAGATATTGTGGTGGCGGCAGATAACTGCCGCTTCTCTCAGTTGGAGGTCAAGCGCGGCATCATGGCCACGGGCGGTGCCACGCTACGCATGTCTCAGCGCGCAGGCCTGGGCAATGCCATGCTGCATCTGCTGACGGGTGATGAGTTCGATTCTTCCGAGGCCCTGCGACTGAACTACGTGCAAAAAGTGGTGCACGTGGGCCAAGAACTGGACGAAGCCCTGTCCATCGCCCAGCGCATTGCGTCGCAAGCCCCGCTGGCCGTGGTGGAGTCGCGCCTGAACGTGCTCAAGGCAGTGGAGCAGGGGCCGCTGGCCGCCATGCATGACTTCATCCACGCGCAAAAACGCCTGGCTACCAGCGAAGATGCGGCTGAGGGAGTGAGGTCTTTTGTCGAGCGCCGACAAGCCAACTTCAAGGGCCACTAGGCGGTGACTTTGCCTGAGGCCGCCATCTGGGCGTGGATCCCCATCGTCCTGTGGGCGGCCTTCGCCCAGACGATTCGCAACGCTGCCCAGCGCACGCTGACTACGCAAGTGGGCACTTTGCCCGCTACCCTGGTGCGCTTTCTTTACGGTTTGCCATTTGCCAGCGCGTGGGTGTTCCTGGTGTGGCAACTGGATTCACATGGAGCGCGGCCTGGATTCTCATGGCATTGGGCGGCTTGGCTTACCCTTGGGGCGGTCGCACAGCTGGGTGCCACGGCCTTGCTTCTGATGGCCATGAAGGAGCGCAACTTCATCGTGGCTGTTTCGTTCTCAAAGACAGAGGTGCTTCAAGTCGCGCTGTTTGGCACATTCTTTTTGCACGAGTGGCCGGGTTGGGTGGGCGGGCTGGCCATGCTGGTGGCGACTGCCGGCGTGGTGTTGCTGTCGGCGCCGAAGAGTGTGACGAAGAGTGACGGGACGAGTGACGGGAGAAGCGACGCCGCAGCGCAAGGCTGGTGGAGCGCTGCAGCCGCCATGGGTCTGGGGTCTGGTGCGCTGTTTGCGTTTTCTGCGGTGGGCTACCGGGGTGCGGCGCTGGCCCAAGATGCAGTGGCGCCCTGGCTGGTAGGGGCCTGGGGCGTGATGTGGGCGCAATTGCTGCAAAGCTTGCTGCTGGGTGGATACCTGGCTGTCACCAGTCCGAAAGGTCTGGTAGCCATCGCCAAAGCTTGGCGCCTGTCGCTGATGGCGGGCACCATGGGTGCCATGGCTTCGATTGGCTGGTTCACCGCTTTTGCCTTGCGGCCCGCAGCCGATGTGCGCACGCTGGGAATGGTGGAGGTTCTCTTTAGCTATCTCGTGTCCCGCAAGATATTCAAGGAAGGACTGAGTGCCATGGAGCGGCTCGGCCTGATCCTGGTGACTGCCGGGTTGATGGGGGTTTGCAGCCAGCTTTAGCGCTGCGGCGCCTGAGTCGGCCAGTCATGGGCTTTGCAGGTGGTTCTTGTATTTCATCATAATGTAAGTTGCACACAATTAAATGACGTGCAATAATAATTGCATGCCAACCAGCAAACCGCCTACGCACAACCACCCAGCGCTGCTGCTGGATAACCAGCTTTGCTTTGCGTTGTATTCCACCTCGCTGGCCATGACCAAGGTCTACAGGCCGCTGTTGGCCGAATTAGGCCTGACCTACCCGCAATACTTGGTCTTGCTGGTGTTGTGGGAGACGGACGACATCAGCGTCAGCGCTTTGGGCGAACGCCTGTACCTGGATTCCGGCACGCTCACACCCTTACTCAAGCGCATGGAGCTGGCAGGCTGGCTGCGCCGTGCCCGCGCTGCTGATGACG
The DNA here is from genome assembly GCA_016703665.1 of Candidatus Defluviibacillus avedoerensis. Taxonomy (GTDB): domain Bacteria; phylum Pseudomonadota; class Gammaproteobacteria; order Burkholderiales; family Burkholderiaceae_C; genus Defluviibacillus; species Defluviibacillus avedoerensis. The sequence continues at coordinate 1,173,507 of JADJBS010000020.1, read as the reverse complement.
AGCGTCGTGTGCAGGTCACCCTGACTGGGGCAGGCCAAGCCCTGCACGAGCAGGCCAGCAAGATACCGCAGTGCCTGATGCAGGCCACGCAATGCGCGGTGCCCGAATTAGTGGCGCTGACGCAGCAACTTCAGTCTCTGCGCCAGCGCATCAAAGTTTGACTCACCCGTTTCTTACCGAAGTTTATTCCCCCCACTTTCTGACAGCAACCAAGGAGTTTTCCATGCCCACCATCCTCGACAAAGTTTTGTATACCGCTCATGCCCATACCACTGGGGGGCGAGAAGGTCGTTCAGTTTCCAGCGACGGCGTGCTAGACGTGCGATTGACTGCCCCCAAAGAGTTGGGTGGTAAGGGCGACGCTACCAACCCAGAGCAATTGTTCGCGGCGGGCTACTCAGCCTGCTTCATGGGTGCCATGAAGCATGTAGCGGGCATGAAGAAGCTGGCCTTGCCCGCTGATGCAGCCATTGACGCCAGCGTGGATCTGGGCCCCACCCCCGCTGGTTTTGGCATCGCTGCCAGGCTGGTGGTCAGCCTGCCGGGCATGGACCGCGCTGCCGCCCAAGACCTGATTGACACAGCGCACAAGGTGTGCCCCTATTCCAACGCCACGCGCGGCAACATCGTGGTGGATGTGTCCTTGGCCTGAGTCAGTCGCCGCAATGCCATGACAATGGCTTCATGACATCTGCGCTACCCATTCATCGCCCAACCCACCCGTACGAGTCGCTCACGCCAGACGTGGTGCAGGACGCCTTGTGTGCTTTGGGCCTTAATCCCGATGGGCGCCTGATGGCGCTCAACTCCTATGAGAACCGGGTGTACCTTGCGCACCTGGATGACGCGGTGCAGGGCCATACCGCTGTGGTGGCCAAGTTCTACCGGCCGGGGCGCTGGACGGAAGACCAGATCCTGGAAGAACACGCCTTTGGCATAGAACTCCAGGCTGCAGAAGTGCCCGTGGTTGCACCCCTTGTGCTCAAAGGGCGCACCCTGCACCAGTACGGAGGCTTTGCTTTTTCGGTTTGTCCGCGTAAAGGTGGTCGAGCCCCTGAACTCGATGATTTTGAGGTGTTGGAGTGGGTCGGGCGCTTTCTCGCGCGCATCCACTCCGTGGGTGCGGCCAGACCCTTTGTGCACCGGCCCGCACTGGACCCCCAAAGCTTCGGCCATGAGCCACATGACTGGCTGATCGCGCACAACGCCATCCCGCTGGACGTGCAGACTGAATGGCAGTCCATGCACCGAGATGCTATGCAATTAATAGCTGAAAGTGGCCTGTGGACGTGCCGAAAACCCGAAAATAGTGATAAGAATGTCGCCCAGCTCCGCCTGCATGGCGACTGCCACCCCGGCAACATCCTCTGGACGCCCACCGAGCTGCCCGGCGGTGGCCCGCATTTTGTCGATCTGGATGACGCGCGCACCGGCCCCGCAGTGCAAGACCTGTGGATGCTGACCAGCGGTGACCGTGCTCAGCGCACCGGCCAGCTCAGCGGTTTGCTGGATGGCTATGAACAGGTGCGACGGTTTGACCGCACCGAGTTGGCCCTGATCGAGCCCTTGCGCACCCTGCGGCTGATTCACTACAGCGCGTGGCTGGCCCGGCGCTGGGACGACCCGACCTTCCCCGCCAACTTCCCCTGGTTTGGTAGCAGCGACTACTGGCGCGGCCAGGTACAGATGCTGCAGGAGCAGATTGAAGCCATGCAAGAGCCTCCACTGACATTGTGATTCACCATGGGTTGCCAAGCGATCCCACGCTTGATGCTTCAGGTTGAAGCAGGCAAATCAGGCTCAACTTCGGCCAGCGCAATCGGCGCTAGCACGGTAGGTTTAGCGGCCACGGCAGTGCGCAGACTCAGGCGACCGGCTTGCCGTTCGCGTTGCTCGCCCAGTGACGGGCGGGCACCTGCAGTGCAATACATCGTGCGCAGCTCCTGTGCCTGGGTTTTCAGGTCATGGGCATCGGCCAGTTTCTCGGCGTAGCGCTGCAATACCTGATGGGCTGTGTCCAGCAAGCGCACGTTCAGAGTGTCACTGCCGTATTTCAGCAAGTACTCCACCGTGGCCTTGGGGTCCCCCTCCAGGCTATGCGCCATGGCGTTTTCGCTCAATTTGAGCATTTCGTCATAGCCTGTTTTGATGCGGGCAGTGAACGGTGCATGCTGAGCCGCGAAGCCCGACAGCATCTCGGTCAGTGGCCGACTGGAGCAAAAGCGCAGGCTCAAGCTGTCAATGATCCGGTCCATCTCAGCGTTGGCGCGCCCGCGCGAGGCCAGAATGGACAAGATGGCGACCAAGTCACCCGCCGATGCAAAGTCAAAGGTCTCAGCCTTAATTTCATCAATCGGTTCGGCCAAAGCAGCCATCGCCTGACCCAGGTCGCGCTTTTGTATCCAGCTCAGCGCCTCTATGAACGCCGCAAAGCGCTGCAGGCGTCGGCTGTTGGGGAACTTGGCCAGCATCGCCTTGATGTCGTTCTGGCATCGTGGCAAGCCCTTGGTGTCGCCCGATTCCAAGTGACACAAGGCCAGCACCACCAGGCTTTGGGCGTCAAACACCTTGGAATCAAGCCCCAGGCGCACCGTCTTTGTCAGGACCGATTCCGCTTCCTTGTGGTCACCCACGTAATAACTCATCATGCCGAAGCTCTGGTTGCGGCCAATGCATGCAGGCGTCAGGTCGCGTACCCGTTTGCACATGCCCAGGGCATCCCCATATTGGCCCTGTTCAAACTGAATCGTGGCCAGGGCGTCGCTGGCCTCGGCATAGCCTGGGTCTTCCTGCACCAGCGCCTCCAGCGCCTTTCGGGCCTTGCCAAGCTGGCCAGCTTCCATCACCGCGCGGGCAATGCCCAGTTTGGCCCAGGGCAAGGCCCTGGCTGCAACCACCGCCTCGTATAACGCAAGTGCGAGCGTGTGTTGTCCAGTACGCAGCATCAACTCCGCCCCCACGCGTGCCGAATACAGCCAGTAATCGTCCTTGTTGCGAAACCGGTCCACGCACATGCGTGCGGCGCGGTCAAACTCATGTGCCTCGATGGCGGTAAAAATGGCTTGCAAGGTGGATTTTCGGTGCCGCGCCTGGCGCAGCCGTATACCCAGGTTAGACGCCTTGTGGGGTTTGAGCAGATAGCCGTCCAGCGCTGATTCGGCCGCCTCTGCCACCTTGGAATAACTGGCTTGGCCCGTGACCATGATGAACACCGTGGAAAACGGCAGCAACTGATTACGGCGCAAATCGTCCAACAGGTCTTGCCCGGTGCTGGTGTCGCCAGGGCTTTCAAAATCCTGTTCGCAAAGAACCACATCAAACGTTTTGGATTCCAGCATCTGGCGAGCCAGGGCAATGCGGGAGGCTTGCACCACTTCACCCATGCCGAAATCTTTTAGCTGTGTGACGAGGATGGAGCGGGATGTCTGATTGCCATCAATCACCAATGCAACGCTCGAACTCAGGTCGTCATCAGCCATGATGAAAGGCTCCAAATGGGAAATAGAGTCTATTTTTCCCCAGATTAGAAACCCCTGTCTTGTAAAAGTTTAGGGAAAACCCTTATATTGCTTCACATGACCGATCTCAAAGCGCAGCTTTCCGTGCCGATCCGATCCCTGGGGCCCAGCCACCGGGAGCGCATTGGCGCCCATTTACGTGCGCTTGACCGGGCCGACCGGTATTTGCGATTTGGCTATTCAGCCACCGACGAACACATTGCCCGCTACGTGGCATCACTCGACTTTGACCGGGACGAGATCTTTGGCATCTTCAACCGCAAGCTCGAGATGCTTGCCATGGCTCACCTGGCACGCAATGACACGCCGGAGTACCGCAACTGTGCCGAATTCGGCGTGTCTGTTCTCAAGAAGGCCCGTGGCCGCGGCTATGGCAGCCGCCTGTTTGACCGTGCCGTGATGCATGCCCGCAATGAAAGCGTGGACATGATGTTCATTCATGCATTGAGCGAAAACACAGTCATGCTGCGCATTGCCGCGAACGCAGGCGCCACGATCAAACGAGATGGCTCTGAGTCTGAGGCCTATCTGGAACTCTCCGCGCCGACGCTCGACACGCAAGTGACCGAAATGGTGGAGGAGCAATATGCCCAGGCTGACTACCGGATCAAGGTGCAGGTGAAGCATTTCCTGGATTTCATGGCCACCTTTCAGGGCGTGCCACGGCCTCCAGTTGCCGACAGCCAGCCTGGCGCTGCTGATTGAATCTGCCGCGTTTGTCAGGCGTCCCAGGTGCCGCCAAGTGTTGATGTCACAAGCGCGCACTACACTAGCGGTTCATCCACTACCGCACGCCTGCAGTGTCAGACCCTCATTTAGCCCGAGCCGAAAAAGAAGACAAGCGCAGCTTGATGCAACGCCTTGTTGAATTCATCCGCCCAGGGCCAGACTCCAAGGAAGAATTGACGGAGGCCCTCGCCGACGCCGAAGACAATGATGTCATCAACGCCGAAACCCGGGTCATGCTGGACGGCGTGATCCGCATGGCCGACATGACGGCAGGCGACGTGATGGTGGCCGCTCCCCGCATGGACCTGATCGACATCGATGCACCGTTTGATGAGTTGCTGCACCTGATGATTGAAACCGGCCACTCGCGGTTTCCGGTTTATCAAAAAGAACGTGAAAACATCATTGGCATCCTGATGGCCAGGGATCTGCTCAAGTTGCAACGCGCCCCCACGCTCAACATCCGCGCCCTGCTGCGCCCCGCCGTGTTTGTGCCCGAAAGCAAGCAACTGAATGATTTGTTGCGTGATTTCCGTGGAAACCGCAACCACCAAGCCATCGTGATCGACGAGTTTGGGCGTGTAGCGGGGCTAATCACCATCGAAGACGTGCTGGAAGAGATCGTTGGCGAGATTGAAGACGAGTTTGACATAGCCGACGATGTCGGTGACATCTTTGCGCTGGCAGACCAGACCTACCGCGTCAGTGGTGACACCGACGTTGAGCGGGTGAACGAGTCCTTCAACGTCGTGCTGAAATCCACTGACGAAACACAGGACTTCGACACCATCGGGGGCCTGATTGCCCATGAAATGGGCCACGTGCCCAAGCGCGGTGAATTCCATCAAATGGCAGGCCTGCGCTTTTCGGTGTTGCACACCAAGGGAGGTGCCGTGCGCTGGTTCAAAGTGGCGCCGCAGCCCAGCGACGCTGACCCCGCTTGAAGCCAAGGCTGCTGATTGCGGCACTGGCAGGCCTGGCACAGGCGGCCAGTCTGGCAACTCCCTGGGACGGTCAACCCGTCTGGTGGCTGCAATTGGCTGCGCAGGCGGTGCTGGTCTGGCTGCTGATATCTGCTGGCAGTGCTCGCCAATCTGCCATCACTGCCTGGTTTTTTGGCCTGACGAGCCTGTCAGCCACCTTCGGCTGGCTTTTTACCTCCATGCACACCTACGGCGGGCTGGCGGCACCCGTGGCTGCCCTGGCCGTTGTGGCGCTGGCAGGGGTTCTGTCGCTCTATTTGGCTGTCATTTCAAGCGTCTATTACCGCCTGCGGCATGTCCACTGGTTCTTGGGTGCTATGGTTTTTGGAGCGTGCTGGCTGTTGTCCGAATTGGCCAGGGCAGAGTGGTTTACCGGCTTCCCCTGGGGGGCATCTGGCTATGCCCACATTGACGGCCCCTTGGCCGCCTATGCGCGGTGGGTCGGGGTGTACGGCATTGGATATGTGGCCGCCGTGCTCGCATTCTGTTTGGTGGTGGCGGTCCGCTCGGCGCTGCAGCGCAATGCCCGTCTGTCCTTCATGGCGCCGCTGCTGCTGATTCTGATCATCGCCGGGCTGAAACCCTGGGCCTTGCGGCAGATGGACACCCAGTCTGGCGATAGCACCCTGAGCACTGGGCGCCTGAGTCTGGCATTGCTGCAGGGCAATATCCCGCAAGATGAAAAGTTCCAGATGGGCACGGGTGTTGACACCGCGCTTCGCTGGTACGGGCAAGGTCTGCGCGATGCCAAAGCCAGCCTTATTGTGCTGCCAGAAACGGCCTTGCCGCTGCTTCCCAGCGACATGCCTGCCGGCTACTGGACTGATCTGCAAGCGCACCTTGATCAAACCGGGCAGGCGGCGTTGATCGGCACTCCGCTGGGAAGCTATGACAAGGGCTACACCAATTCCGTGAGGGGTTTGAGTCCGGGCCTGTCCACAACGTACCGGTATGACAAGCATCATCTGGTGCCTTTTGGCGAATTCATCCCACCCCTTTTTAAATGGTTTACGCGGATGATGAACATCCCCCTGGGCGACTTCAACCGGGGCAGCATGGGGCAGGCATCCTTTGCGTGGCAGGGGCAGCGCCTGGCACCCAACGTCTGCTACGAGGACTTGTTTGGTGAAGAATTGGCCGTGCGGTTTGTGCAGCCAGAGCAGGCCCCCACCGTGCTGGTGAACGTCAGCAACCTGGCCTGGTTTGGTGACGGTCAGGCCATCGATCAGCACATCCAGATATCGCGCATGCGCACGCTGGAGCTGCAGCGACCCATGGTCAGGGCAACCAATACCGGGGCCACGGTGCTCATCGACCACCGAGGCGTCGTCAAGGATCAATTGCCCCGTTCCACGCGCGGTGTGCTGATGACCGACGTCGAAGGCCGCGTTGGTACCACGCCATTCGCCTGGGTCGCTGGCCGATTTGGCCTTCGGCCGTGGTGGATCACTGCACTTGCCATTCTGGTGGTCGCAGCGTTTGCTGCCAGACGCCGCAGGTGAGTTTGGGCGAATCTCCATCCTGATCTTCCCCTCTTGTCATCCGGGTGCGCGCCATCACGTTAAGGGCAGACATGAATGTTCATGGCGTTGGAGGTCAATTATGTGGAAACGCTTGTCGGTTGTTTGGTCCTTGGTCAAGGGGGACGCCAAACTGCTCTGGTATGCCTTGCAGCATCCCGAGGCACCCGCATGGCTGAAATGGGGAACGGTGGCCGTGGTGCTGTACCTGGTCTCGCCAGTGGACTTCATCCCCGACTTGATTCCCGTTTTGGGGGTGATGGACGACATCGTGCTGGTGCCGCTGGCGATACGCTGGCTGCTCAAGCGTCTGCCCGAGACGATCCGCCGCGACATTGAGCGCCGTGCCAGCGGCAAGTTTGGCGCCGAGATAACTGATGTGGCTGAAGCCGTCAATCCCAGATAGCTGTGCGCTTCAAAGCTTGACGTAAGTCAAGACCCCTTTCGCCCATCCAAGCAAGATCAGGCGAGGAGACGAAAGGAAACCATGTTTCAGGTGCGCATACACGGGCGCGGTGGTCAGGGCGTGGTCACCGGTGCCGAGATGCTGTCTATCGCAGCATTCCTGGGAGGTCGCCATGCCCAGGCCTTCCCCAGTTTCGGGTCAGAGCGCACGGGCGCGCCCGTCGTGGCCTATTGCCGACTGGACGACAAGGAGATACGTCTGCGCGAACCGATCATGGCACCCGATGCCCTGATCATTCAAGACCCGACACTCCTGCACCAGGTGGACGTATTCAGTGGCCTCAAGAAAGACGGCTACATCCTCATTAACACCAGCCGCAGCTTTCATCAGCTAGGGCTCGACGAGTTCAGCAGGGGGTTCAAACCAGAACATCTGTTGACCGTGCCAGCAACCGAGCTGGCCATGAAGCACGTTGGTCGTCCCGTCCCCAATGTGCCACTGCTGGGTGCTTTTGCGGCATTGGGCGGATTGATCTCTCTCGAGGCGGTGCATTCGGCTATCCAGCAAAAATTCAAGGGCTCAGTGGCACAAGGCAACATGGCTGCTGCAACCGAAGCCTACGAGATCGTCAAGGAGCAAGAGCGCAAAGCCGAGGATGCGGCCAAGGAGAACCACAATGCTTGAACAGTGCGAAGGCTCGCATGCCGTGGCCGCGGCGATTGCCTTGAGCCGCCCAGAGGTGATCTGCGCCTACCCTATTTCACCCCAAACCCACATCGTGGAAGGCTTGGGCGAGATGGTCAAGTCCGGCGCACTGACGCGCTGCGAGTTCATCAATGTCGAATCCGAATTTGCCGCGCTCAGCGTTGCCATTGGAGCGTCTGCCGCCGGAGCCCGCGCTTACACCGCCACAGCCAGCCAGGGCCTGCTCTACATGGCTGAAGCCGTGTACAACGCAAGCGGTTTGGGCCTGCCCATTGTGATGACCGTTGCCAACCGGGCCATCGGCGCACCCATCAACATCTGGAACGACCACACCGACAGCATGTCGATGCGCGACGCGGGCTGGTTGCAGCTGTTTGCCGAAACCAACCAAGAGGCGCTGGACCTGCACATCCAGGCTTTCAAAATTGCGGAAGAACTCTCACTGCCAGTGATGGTCTGCATGGACGGCTTCATCCTCACCCACGCCTACGAACGGGTAGACATGCCTGAACAAGCCCAGGTGGACAGTTTCTTGCCCCCCTATGAGCCGCGCCAAGTGCTTGACCCAGCCGAGCCCATCACGATCGGTGCAATGGTTGGGCCAGAAGCTTTCACCGAGGTACGCTACCTGGCACATGCCAAGCAAATGCAGGCGCTTGAGCTGATTCCGCAGATTGCCGCAGAATTCAAAGCAGAATTTCAGCGTGATTCAGGTGGCTTGATCAAAACCTATCTGCTCGGTGATGCAGACACCATCGTCATCGCTCTCGGGTCGGTGCTGGGCACCATCAAGGACACGGTGGACGACCTGCGCTCGACGGGCGAAAAAATCGGCGTGCTGGGCATTACCTCTTTTCGTCCGTTTCCGATTGAAGCCATACGGTCGGCAACCCAAAACGCCAAGCGGATCGTGGTCGTCGAGAAATGCTTGGCCGTTGGCATTGGCGGCATTGTGTCGCGCGACGTTCGCAGCGCGGTGCAAAATCGCCCCCAGCCAGTGCTCTGCGTGGTGGCTGGCCTGGGTGGGCGAGCGATCACGAAGGCGTCACTCAGCAAGATGCTGCTGCAGGCCATTGCCGACAAGCTGGAACTGCTGACTTTTCTGGACTTGGACTGGCAAATCGTCAACCGGGTGCTCGCCCGAGAAAAACTTCAGCGCCGCTCTGGCCCTGTGGCCGAAGGCATTTTGCGTGACATGGGTGCTGTGGCATCCAAGGTTGGCTGAGGGGGCACCTATGGAACAAACCACCGTCAAGTTCTACCAGACTGGCACCTATACCGTCGGTAACCGCCTTCTCGGTGCCGACCAGCGCAGCGTGCAGGCGAATACTGAGCGCAACAACTCGCTCAACTCCGGTCACCGCGCCTGTCAGGGCTGTGGCGAAGCACTGGGCGCACGCTACGCCATCGACGCCGCAATGCAAGCCACCGACCGCAAGCTGATTGCCGCCAATGCCACGGGCTGCCTGGAAGTGTTCTCCACACCGTATCCAGAAACGTCCTGGCAGATGCCCTGGATTCACTCGCTGTTTGGCAATGCCGCCGCTGTGGCTACCGGCATTGCTGCAGCCATGCGGGTCAAGGGCCGCACCGACGTGCGCGTGGTGGCGCAAGGGGGTGATGGTGGCACCACCGACATTGGCTTTGGGTGCCTGTCAGGCATGTTTGAGCGTAACGACGACGTGCTCTACATCTGCTACGACAACGAAGCCTACATGAACACAGGCGTGCAGCGCTCGTCAGCCACGCCACCGGCTGCACGCACTGCCACCACCATGCCTGTTGGCCCCCACCCTGGCAATGTATTCGGCCAGGGCAAAAACCTGCCGCTGATCGCGATGGCGCATGAGATACCCTACGTGGCTACCGCCACTGTGGCCGATTTGCATGACCTGGAATACAAAGTCACCAAGGCCATGTCGATTCACGGTGCGCGCTACATCCACATCTTTGTGCCCTGTCCGCTGGGCTGGGGCGCACCTTCGCACGACACGATCCGTCTGGCCCGCCTCGCGCACGAGACCGGCTTCTTCCCGGTGTTTGAGGCCGAGCGAGGTGAGGTGACGGGTCGATCCAAAATCCGCAGGCGACTCCCGATTGAAGATTTTCTGAGGGCACAAAAGCGCTTTGCCCACCTGTTTGGCCAGATGCCCGACACGGTCACGATTGCCAAGCTCCAGGCTGCGGCAGACCGCAATATCCGCCGGTTTGGGCTGCTTGAGGAGGGTCAATAGATCATGCGCAAACCCTTTGCCATCACCCTGGATGTGGGCACATCGCTTGCCAACCACACTGGTTCTTGGCGCACCGAGCGCCCACTCTACCTGAACCGCTTGCCACCCTGCAATCACCAGTGTCCCGCTGGCGAAAACATCCAGGCTTGGCTGTTCCATGCCGAATCCGGCGACTACGAGCAAGCCTGGCGTACGCTGGTGGAGGACAACCCTTTCCCCGCCATCATGGGCCGAGTCTGCTACCACTCTTGCGAGGGTGCTTGTAACCGTGCCAAGCTCGATGAGGCCGTGGGGATCAATTCGGTGGAGCGCTTTCTGGGGGATCGTGCCATCGCACAGGGGTGGACGCTCGCCTTGCCCGCTCCCGCTTCAGGCCACAAGGTGCTGGTCGTTGGCGCTGGGCCGTCGGGGCTGTCCGCCGCGTACCAACTGGCGCGCCTGGGCCACGCAGTGACCGTGGTCGAGGCCGGGCCGTTGCCTGGCGGCATGATGCGCTTTGGCATTCCGCAATACCGCCTGCCGCGTCCCGTGCTGGACGCCGAAGTGCAGCGCATCGTGGATCTGGGTGTGCGCATCGAATACAACGCCAAGGTCACCGATGTGATGGAGGCCAAGCTGCAGGGCGGCTTTGACGCCGTGTTTTTGGCCGTGGGGGCCCACATTGCCAAACGTGCCTACATCCCCGCTGGCAGCTCAGCCAAGATGCTGGACGCCGTGTCGGTGCTGCGCTCAATGGAAGGCGCAGACAAGCCCATGCTCGGGCGGCGTGTGGTGGTGTATGGCGGCGGCAATACCGCGATCGACGTGGCCCGCACGGCCAAGCGGCTGGGCGCAGAGGAAGCCATCATCGTCTACCGACGTAACCGCGAGAAGATGCCTGCCCATGATTTTGAGGTGGAGGAGGCGCTGCAAGAAGGTGTGATGATCAAATGGCTGTCCACCATCAAGCAAGCGGGTGAGGCCTCCATCACCGTCGAGAAGATGTCGTTGGACGACAAGGGGTTTCCTCAGCCCACGGGCGAATTTGAAACTCTGGAGGCCGATTCGGTCGTGCTGGCCTTGGGGCAGGACGTTGACCTGGGCCTGCTCGACGGCGTGCCAGGCCTGGAAGTGAATGACGGCGTCGTCAAGGTCGATGCCCACATGATGACTGGGCATGACGGCATCTTTGCCGGTGGTGACATGGTGCCCGCGGAGCGCAATGTGACAGTGGCTGTGGGCCACGGCAAAAAAGCCGCGCGCAACATTGATGCATGGCTGCGTGGTGGTGTGTACACGCCAGCACCCAAGCATGAGTTGGCCAGCTTTGAAAAGCTCAATACTTGGTACTACAGCGACGCACCCAAGACAGTGCGCCCCATGCTCGACACCGTGCGCCGCCAATCCACGTTTGAAGAAGTGCAAGGCGGTCTGAACGAAGGCAATGCCCTGTTTGAAGCGCGGCGCTGCCTGTCCTGTGGCAACTGTTTTGAGTGCGACAACTGCTACGGTGTGTGCCCAGACAACGCGGTTATCAAGCACGGACCAGGCAAAGGTTTTGACTTTAATTACGACTATTGCAAAGGCTGCGGCATTTGCGTGACCGAGTGCCCCTGCGGGGCGATACGGATGGAGCCGCAAGACATCTGAATTGACACAGACTCCTGGGTCAAAGCAAGTCAACGCAACTGTCGCACCCTTCGCCTTGACCGGATCTGTATGACGGCGCACAGACGGGCTGCCTGAGCGATTCCACACTCTGCGATGTGATCGATTTTGGTCGCATTCATCGCTTGGAATACCCAATGAAATTATTCACCTCAACCGCTGTGCTTGTCTGCTTGCTTGGATTGGGCGCTTGTACAGGACCGATGGGGCCAACTGGCAATCAGGGCAACACCGGCTATACAGGGGCAACGGGGCAACCGGCGCCACTGGCAGTACAGGCTATACCGGTGCGCAGGGCAGTACCGGCAACCAGGGCAACACAGGCTACACGGGTGCGCAAGGTGCACCCGGCTCAATGGGTGACACGGGCGCCACAGGCAGTCAGGGTAACCAGGGAAACACAGGTGCGCAAGGCGCAACAGGCGACACCGGGGCCACGGGAAACAAGGGCAATACTGGCGCAAAGGGAAGTACCGGCAACAGTGGATCGGGTGGTGCCACGATTGTGGTGGTTCCTCCCACCAAGTAGCTGATATAGACAAGCTCTGAGCAGGGTACTTTGGTCAATCAAGCCGGATGACCTGATCCCCGTTGCCGGCGTGCAGTTATCTTCAAGGGCGTCCCATCCTCGGCGAATGACAACATGGGTCGGGGTACGGCATATTTCCACTCTGCGCGAGCCCGGTATAGTGGCTTTGACGAAGGCTTCAATAGAGTTAGGCATGCTGACTTGCATGCGCAGGGCATTAAGATCTTCTTGCGGATGGTCGTCGATGTGCACCAAATCACTCAATGCCGTGACCCATAGCAAAGGACGCCACACCAGCCTCATGGTGGTGGCGGCGTACCCTTGCTCTGCGAGCCAGGCTTGGGCACGGGTGCGCAGGTGTTCATTGGCGGGCAAGCGGGCAAAGCTCACCGCCAGCAACTCAGCCAGCCACTGGTTGCAGTTCTGGTAGAGGGTGCTAAATGCGTACGCATTGGCGCTGTACTGGCTGGCCAGCAACCGCAGGCTCAGCGCATTGTTTTTGGCGTCACGCTCCAGCGCAGATGCCTGAGGCTGAGGCAAAAAAAGCATCGACACAAAGCCTTTGTCGGGGTCATCCGTGCCCATCACAAACCCGGCCAGGCCCTGGTCAAAAATACGGGGCATTTGCTCGGCACAGTCATAGTAGAGTTGCCTCACAGACCACGGCGTGTTCTGGCTTGCCTGCAAGCTGATACCGGCGTGAGAGTAGCGCTGGTTGAAATAGCTCAGGTCCAGCCCAGACCTGGCAAGCACGGCCAAAGCTGCGCCGGAAGCCTCAAGCTCGGCTTTGGCAATGGCTGCAAACTGAAGTATCTTGTCTTGCTGCGCCGCGGTCAACGGGGTGGTTGCGCTGCAGTAGCGCAGTGCCCCGGCCTTGGCGCTGCCCAGCAGCAAAAGGTTGAGAGTGACCACCAGCAGCAGCCCCCAAAACCGGCGGTGCATTGATCAGAGCACCACGGGCCTCACACCCAGTTCATGAAACCAATCGTCAGCTAATACCAGAAAAAACGGTTCTTGCGTGCGGCCATTTACCAGCTCAAGGCCATAGGCCTTTTCTCGGATGGCGATCACACCACCCACGTCCAGTTGCCCCTTTTCAAAGGCTGCGCGCGGCAGTGAGATTTCCACTTCCTGCCCAGTGGCCGCGTCTTGAGCGCGCGCAAGCGTCATGCGCAACATGCCAGGCCGCTCAACGCTATCGGCCACCCGGATCAGCAGGTAGTCGCCTGCAGCCACGCCGGTGGTGCGCGACGAACTGTTGCTGGAGCCCGTGAGCGAGTCAGATGCACTGCTTGCCGACGATGTGGCGCTCTCCGACGCAGACGATGTGGCTGAACTGGCAGCATGTGCGCAGGTCATGCTCAGGCCCGCCATGAGGGAGAGGGCCGCTGTGCGCAGAGGTTGTTTTTTCATGCAGGCTCCGTGGGCTTAAATGGAATGCCCAATGGTACCGCGACATGTTTAAACGCCACGGGTTTCAGCCCAAAGCGTCGTTGACCTGCTCGTGGAACTCGGCCATGCTAACCGCAGTATTGACTTCCCGTGGCAGCGCGTCCCTGACCGAAAATACGCCCAAAATCTTGCCGCTGTCGTTCACGATCGGGAGGTGCCGGAAGCCTCGTTCGATCATGATCAGTATGGCGTCTGTGACTTTCATTTCCGGGGGGACGCATCGAGGCCCACGGGTCATGACATCTGTCACCTGGGTCCTGGCCGGGTCTAGCGCCTTGGCTAGCACGCGGGTCATCAGGTCGCGCTCGGTCAAGATGCCTTGCATGTGGCTGGCGTTGTCGATGATCAACACACTGCCACAGCCCGCATGGGTCATCACGCATGCCGCTTCGTGAACCGTTGCTGTCGGCCCAAGACTTACCACGTGTCGCTGTGACATGGATTGGAAAACCGTCCGTTCTGGCATGGTGAACTCCTGACTGATGCGTACAAATACTCGATAGCTGAATCAGCGCAATGCGTTATTGATTTTGTCCAAGGCCTTGGTGCCGGGGCAAAGCTGGTCTGCATTGAAGCTGTTCAGTGCAGTGCTGCTGGTGTTCAACGAGGTGTGCAGGTCTGTGGCCAGTGGGTCGAGGTAAAGCAAGCCTGTCACGACCTCGCCTTTGGCTGCCTGCTGTTGCATGTAGCTCATGGCGGCGTAGCGGTCGGTGGGGTTGTAACCGGCGTGGAGCTTGCGAAGGCGAAGCGTTGAACCATCGTGCTGCGTGACATCCACCACTTCGCCTGGTGCGTATTTTGTGGTGATTTCTTCACCGGGGGTGATGAAATCAATGCGACTGACGGCTTCGTTGTGCTGGCGCACATAGTCGTAGCTCTTGGTGCTGCCACCGTGGTTGTTGAAGGTCACGCACGGGCTGATCACGTCAATGAACGCCGCGCCACCGTGGGCCATCGCGCCTTTGATGAGCGGGACCAGCTGCTCTTTGTCGCCCGAGAAACTGCGGGCCACATAGGTGGCGCCCAGTTGCAAGGCAAGACCGACCAGATCGACGGGGCTGTCAGAGTTGACCACGCCCTTCTTGCTCTTGGAGCCACGGTCTGCCGTCGCAGAAAATTGACCTTTGGTGAGGCCATAGACACCGTTGTTTTCGACGATGTAGGCCATGCGTACACCGCGCCGCATGGCGTTGGCAAACTGACCGAGTCCAATGGAAGCGGAGTCACCGTCACCAGACACGCCCAGGTAAAGCAAATCCCGGTTGGCCAGGTTGGCGCCAGTCAGCACGCTGGGCATGCGACCGTGCACGGTGTTGAAGCCATGGGAGGCGCCCAGGAAGTAGTCTGGTGTTTTGGAACTGCATCCAATGCCCGACAACTTGGCGACGCGGTGTGGCTCGATGTCCAGTTCCCAGCAGGCCTGGATGATGGCTGCCGAGATGGAGTCATGCCCACAGCCAGCACACAGGGTTGAGATGCGGCCTTCGTAGTCGCGCCGGGTATAGCCTACCTTGTTAGTGTGCAGGCTGGGGTGATGCAGTTTTGGCTTGGCAATGTAGGTCATGCTTGTTCCTTCGATGCGGCCAGGTTCTTGTTCATGTTCTTGCGAATAGCGCCTGCAATGAAGCGGGCGGTGATGGGCGTTCCGTCGTAGTGAAGCACCCGCATGAGTCGCGCTGGGTCCACATCCAGTTCATTCACCAGCAGTTGATGCATTTGTGCATCCCGATTTTGTTCGACCACGAAAACGCGGTCATGCGCTGCGATGAATTCCAGCACCGAGGGCGGGAACGGGAAAGCCTGCAAACGCATGGCATCTACGTGCAAGCCCTCAGCTTCCAGCACATCCAGCGCTTCGCGCATGGCCGGGCTGGTTGAGCCAAAATAGATCACACCGAAGGGCGTCTTTTCTTTGGCTGAGCGGACCAGGGGTTGTGGCACCAGGGTGGCCGCTGTTTTGAATTTCTTGAGCAATCGCTCCATGTTGTAGATGTAGTCGGGCCCACGCTCGGAATACATCGCATAGGGGTTACGGGTGGTGCCGCGCGTGAAGTAGCTGCCCTTGGTGGGGTGCGTACCCGGGTAGGTGCGCCAGGGAATACCGTCGCCGTCCACATCCTTGTAGCGACCAAAGTCTTTACCCGCTTCAAGTTCTGCCGCGGTCATGACTTTGCCGCGATCATAGGTCTTGCTGTCGTCCCACTCAAAGGGTTTGCATAGACGCTGGTTCATGCCGATGTCCAGGTCGGTCATGACAAACACGGGAGTTTGCAACCGGTCAGCCAAGTCAAGCGCGGCGGCACTGTGAGTGAAGCATTCATGTGGGTCTTGCGGGAAGAGCAGCACATGCTTGGTGTCACCGTGGGAGGCGTAGGCGCAGGAGATCAGGTCAGACTGCTGGGTGCGCGTGGGCATGCCGGTAGAAGGGCCGCCCCGCTGCACGTTGACGATGGTGACGGGTATTTCGGCAAAGTAGGCCAAGCCAATGAACTCGGTCATGAGCGAAACGCCAGGGCCAGAGGTTGCCGTGAAGGCGCGTGCACCGTTCCAGCCGGCACCCACCACCATGCCAATGGAGGCGAGTTCGTCTTCGGCTTGCACGATGGCGAATTTGTGTTCGCCAGTTTCTGGGTCCACCCGGAATTTTTCGCAATACTTCTGGAAGGCTTCAGGCACCGAGGTACTGGGTGTGATCGGGTACCAGGCGGCCACGGTGGCGCCGCCATAGACCAGACCCAAGGCGGCAGCGCTGTTTCCGTCGGTGAAGATCTGGTCCCCCACGTTGTCTGCGCGCTTGACACGGATGCCCAGGGGCACTTGCATCTGAAGCTTCAGATGTTCTTTGACGTAGTCGCGCCCCAGGTGCAAGGCTTTGACGTTGGAGTCCAGCAAGCGCTCTTTGCCTTTGTACTGCTCGGCAAACAGCTTTTCAAACACCTCGGCGTCCACGTCCAGAAGAACAGACAGTGCGCCCACGTAAATGATGTTCTTGAACAGCTGACGCTGACGTGGGTCTGTGTAGGCCTTGTTGGTGATTTCCGTTAGCGGCACGCCGATGATCTGTACATCCTCACGAAACTTGCTTGGTGGGAGCGGGCGCGTGCTGTCATAAAACAGGTAGCCGCCAGATTCGATTTCTGCCACGTCCGCATCCCAGGTTTGCGGGTTCATAGCCACCATCATGTCGACACCACCACGGCGACCGTGATAGCCCTTTTCGCATATGCGTGCCTCGTACCAGGTGGGCATACCCTGGATGTTGCTGGGGAAGATGTTGCGTGGGCTGACAGGCACACCCATGCGCATGACCGCCTTGGCGAACAGTTCGTTGGCCGAGGCAGAGCCTGAGCCATTGACGTTGGCAAACTTGATGACGAAATCGTTGATGCCTTCGATGGGTTTGACGGAACTCATGCCATCTCCTTTGCATTGGCGGTTTTGTTGGTTTTATCGCGGCAGCGTGGCCCCGCTTGCGTGGTGTTCAATAGGAACTTTTGCATGTCCCAGGCACCGGTGGGGCAGCGTTCTGCGCACAGACCGCAATGCAGGCAAACGTCTTCGTCCTTGACCATGACGCGCCCGGTTTTCAGTTCGTCCGAGACGTACAGCGCCTGCTCCAGATTCTCAGCAGGAGCTTTGAGTCGGGTGCGTAGTTCCGCCTCGTCACCGCGCGCCACAAAGCTGATGCTGTCCATGGGGCAGATGTCCACGCAGCCGTCACACTCGATGCAGGTGTCGCGGTTGAATACGGTCTGCACATCGCAGTTCAGGCAGCGGCTGGACTCCTTGAATGCTGTAGCGGCGTCAAAGCCCAACTCCACTTCGATCTTGATACTGGCCAGCGCGACCTCTGCGGCAGCCCATGGCACTTTGAACCGAGCATCGCCCGTGGGGTCGTTGCGATAACTCCACTCATGGATGCCCATCTTCTGGGACATCAGGTTGGTGATGGGTGCGGGACGGGCTTTGACATCCTCGCCATTCAGGAAGCGATCAATCGACACTGCCGCCTCATGACCATGTGCCACGGCGGTAATGATGTTCTTGGGGCCAAAAGCAGCGTAACCACCAAAAAGACATTTGGCAGCGATGACTGGAACGACTCGGCGTGCAGCACGGGCAAGCCCCATTTGTCGAATTCAATCCCGGCCTCACGCTCGATCCAGGGGAATGCATTCTCCTGGCCGATGGCCACCAGCACGGTGTCGCAGGGGATGAATACATCCGCTTCGCCAGTCGGGATCAGGCTGCGTTTGCCCTTGTCGTCATAGACGGCCTTAACGATCTCAAAAGTCATCCCTGTCAGCTTGCCACCTTCATGCGAGACCGATTTGGGCACATGGAAGTTCAGGATCGGGATGCCTTCATGCTGGGCGTCTTCCTTCTCCCAGGGGGAGGCTTTCATTTCCTCAAAGCCGCTACGCACTACCACCTTGACATCCTTGCCACCCAGGCGACGCGCCGAGCGGCAGCAGTCCATGGCGGTGTTGCCGCCTCCCAGCACGATGACGCGCTCGCCCACGCTGGTGATGTGACCGAATGACACGGAGGCCAGCCAGTCGATACCTACGTGGATGTGCTCCTTGGCTTCCCAGCGTCCGGGGACTTCCAGTTCTCGTCCACGGGGTGCGCCACAACCGACAAAAATCGCGTCGTAGCCCTGGCCTAGCAGGTTCTTCATGGATTCAATACGCTGACCATTCTTGAAGGTTACGCCCATGTTCAGCACATAGCCCGTTTCTTCATCAATCACCGATTCGGGTAGGCGAAAGCGCGGAATCTGTGTGCGCACAAAGCCGCCCGCTTTCTGCTCGCCATCGAACACGGTCACGGCGTAGCCTTGTAAGGCCAAGTCGCGTGCAACAGACAGGGACGCAGGACCCGCGCCAACGCAGGCAACTTTCTTGCCGTTGGCCGCAGCAGGCTGGGGCAGCATCGCTGCGAAGCCTTCTTTGTGGTCGGCAGCTACGCGTTTCAATCGGCAGATGGCCACGGGTTCGGGCTTTTCACCGTTGTTTTCCTCGACCCGGCCACGGCGGCAGGCGGGTTCGCAGGGTCTGTCGCAGGTGCGACCCAATACGCCCGGGAACACATTGGAAACCCAGTTGATCATGTACGCATCAGCGTACTTACCCTGGCCGATCAGGCGGATGTATTCGGGAACGGGGGTGTGGGCCGGACAGGCCCATTGACAATCCACGACCTTGTGAAAATAGGCCGGGTTGGCGATATTGGTGGCTTGCAAATCAGTCTCCTTCAGTCCCGTGGGTTGATACACCAACCGGGATCACGAGTCTATACACAGGGCAACTGGATGCATATCAGGGCCATCCCGCAAACCGGTGTTTTCATGATTTAAGTCAAGAAGCCTTCAGGGCTTCTCGACGGTATGCGGGATTTCTGAATAGACCGGTTTTTGTAGTGCTGATCATTGAATGCATCAGGGAGGAGCCACTTATGCTGAAAGGTCTGGCCATTGGTGGTGTGTTGCCACCGTTGATATCCCCATTTCCGGTATGACGTTGAATTCAGCTCTCCCCAATCAAGAACAAGAAGGCAGCGGCGGCAACACCGCGTTGATGGGGTTGGCGCGCCTCATGACGCTGGCGTTTCATGGGGTGGAGTTGGCTCCGCTAGCGCAAAAAATGATCGAGCGGGCCAGAGTCCATGAGCATGACGGCAATGCATTGATGGACCTGGCGGTCATTCTTCAGTTGCAAGGGGCCAAGGAGATTGGTCTCGCTGCGCTGGACCAGGCTTTGCAGACGCAGCGTATCTACCGGCTGCCATCACGCCGCTCCACCACACTGCGGCTTCTCGCCATCATGGCTCATGGCGACTTGATGGCCAATGCGCCGCTGCCCTTTTTGTTTGAGGATGCCGACATCGAACTCACCATGCTCTACTTACGCGACGGTGAGCCGCTGTCTGCGGAATTGCCACCGCACGATCTCATCACGGTGGCGGTCTCGGAGTCTCGGGCGAATCGTGAGCTGTTGCAGGAACTGGCGCAAGCGCTGACGATGGGGCGCAGCCCGGTGTTCAACCGCCCCGAACGGATCTTGATGACTGCGCGGGACGCCGCTTGCAAGCTGATCCAGGATGTGCCGGGTATACATATGCCGTCTACGCACACGGTCAGCAGAGCAGAGTTGCAGTGGCTGGTGGCCGGGCATTGTGCGCTGGCAGACATGTTGCTGCACGGCGACTTTCCGTTGATCATTCGCCCGCTCGATTCCCATGCCGGGCACGGGCTGGAAAAGGTGGAGTCTGCGCCAGATCTGGCGGCTTACTTGGCTGGTGCCACTGCAAACGAATTCTTCATCTCGCCTTTTGTTGACTACAAAAGCCCAGACGGGCTTTACCGCAAGTACCGCGTGGTGCTGGTGGACGGTGTGCCTTTTCCTGCGCACATGGGGGTGTCTGCCCATTGGATGATTCACTACCTGAATGCGGGCATGAGCGAAAGCGCAGAAAAACGCGCAGAGGAAGATCAGTTCATGCGCGGTTTTGATACGGGTTTCGCCCAGCTTCATGGGGCCTCGTTGAAGGCTTTGTCAGATCACTTTGGTCTGGAATACCTGGTCATAGACTGCGCTGAAACAAGCGACGGCAAATTGCTGGTGTTTGAAGTGGACCCTGGTGCCGTCGTGCATTCCATGGACCCACCAGAACTCTTTCCCTACAAGGCGGCGCACATGCAAAAGGTGTTCAAGGCGTTTCGGGCCATGCTGCAACGCGTGATTGCTCGGGGAAATTGAGTGCTTATTGATATAAGTCAGGATCGATGACTTGCCTATGCCTACGATGGATGGGTATGCCGTCAACGGATGGCCCGAACCGATTTACTGAAGGACCGACACCATGAAACTGTTTTCTGACCTGATTTCGACCGACTATGGCATCATGAGCCTGATCGTGATCGCTTTTACCCTGGGCATGGGCTTCTGGTATGGCTCGTACTTCAAGCGCAAAATGAACGAGGACGCCAAGGCAGCCGGCAAATAAGCCAGCTCGGCAAGGCCAGCTGACTTATTGCTGTTGATTTGCTTAAAAAATAATAGCTAAAAATTTATAACTAGCCTGCGTAAGCAGGCTTTTTTGTGCTGATTTAAACGAGCAGTGCATTCACGCGCTTGACGTAAGCCGCTGGATCGTCGGGCAAACCGCCTTCAGCCAGCAGGGCTTGGTCAAACAAGATGTTGGCCAGGTCGTGAAAATGAACGGACCCATCCAGCTTTTTGACCAACGGGTGCTCTGGGTTGACTTCCAGTATCGGCTTGGTCTCGGGTGCTTGCTGACCAGCTTGTTTGAGCATGCGGGCCAGTTGCGTGCTCATGCCGTGGTCGCTGACGACCAGGCAGGCGGGGCTGTCCACCAAACGACTGGTGGCACGCACGTCTTCGGCTTTGTCTTTGAGCGCTTCTTTAAGCTTGGCCAGCATGGGTTTGAAGGTCTCAGCCGCTTCTTCGGCCGCCTTCTTCTCGGCTTCGTCTTGTAGCTTGCCCAGGTCAACCGCACCTTTGGCTACGCTTTGCAGGGCAGTGCCATCAAACTCGTGCAGGTAGTTCAGTGCCCACTCGTCCACGCGGTCCGTCATCAGCAGCACTTCAATGCCCTTCTTCTTGAACACTTCAAGTTGGGGGCTGTTCTTGGCGGCGGCGAGCGTGTCGGCCGTGATGTAGTAAATCGCGTCTTGGCCTTCCTTCATGCGTGCCTTGTAGTCGGCAAAGCCAACGCTTGGCGTATCGCTGGTTGTACTTGCAAAGCGCAGAAGCTTGGCGATCTTGTCCCGGTTGCTGAAGTCCTCCCCCAGGCCTTCTTTCAGCACAGAACCGAACTCGGAGTAGAACTTGGTGAACTTGCCTTCTTTGGATTTGTCTTCTTCGCTGACCACGTCTGTGACTGCATCCCCTTCAGCTGTAACGGGCGCCTTGTCGTGCTTGGCCAGGTCTTCGATCAGGCTCAGCACGCGGCGGGTGTTGCCTTCGCGGATGGCTTTGACGTCGCGGCTTTCTTGCAGCAGCTCTCTAGATACGTTCAGCGGCAAATCGGATGAATCAATCACGCCCTTCACAAAGCGCAGGTAGCTGGGCAGCAGGGCCTCGGCGTCGTCCATGATGAACACGCGCTTCACATACAGCTTGACGCCGGCCTTTTTGTCGCGGTTCCACAGGTCAAACGGAGCTTTGGACGGCAAATACAGCAGCTGGGTGTATTCGGTGCTGCCCTCGACCCGGTTGTGGCTCCAGGTCAGGGGTGCTTCAAAATCGTGGCTGATCTGCTTGTAGAACTCGTTGTACTGCTCAGCGGTGATGTCGCTCTTGGAGCGTGTCCACAGGGCGCTGGCCTTGTTGACGGTTTCCCACTCGTCAGTCATGACCATCTCGCCGCCCTTGGTGGCGCCAGATTCATCGCCATCGACCTTCTCGCCTTCCTTCCACTCTTCCTTGCGCATCAAGATGGGCAGGCTGATGTGGTCGGCGTACTTGTTGATGATGCCCTTGAGCTTCCAGGTGGCGGCAAACTCCAGCGCGTCGTCGCGCAGGTGTAGCGTCACGCTGGTGCCGCGCAGGGGGCGGTCGATGGTTTCGGTCTCAAAGTCGCCCGTGCCGCCGCTGATCCAGCGCACGCCTGCCGATGCAGGCGTTCCTGCGCGGCGGGTTTCCACCGTGATCTTGTCGGCGACGATAAAGCCAGAGTAAAAGCCCACGCCAAACTGGCCAATCAGCGAGCCCTGGTCTTTGGCATTGGCCTGTTTTTCTGCGCCCAGTTTGTTCATGAACTCTTTGGTGCCACTCTTGGCAATGGTGCCCAGGTGTTCAATCGCCTCGGCTTCGGTCATGCCGATGCCGTTGTCGGTGATGGTCAGCGTTTTGGCTGCCTTGTCGAAGGACACGCGCACTTCCAGATTGGGGGCATCTTCGTACAGGGCAGAGTTGTTCAGGCCTTCGTAGCGCAGCTTGTCACAGGCGTCAGATGCGTTGGAGATCAACTCGCGGACGAAGATTTCTTTGTTGGAATACAGCGAATGGGTAACCAGGTGCAGCAATTGCGCTACTTCGGCTTGAAAGGAATGGGTCTGTTTGCTCATGATGAAATCAAAACAAGGGAAAAGAAAATGCCACCCGCAGGTGGCACCAATAGCCAGATTTTCAAGGGTCGATTATCGCGGTCTTTGGTTTGTTCCGGTTGCTGGCGGCCAGGATGTCCGGACAATCGTGGGATTCAGCCTACTCTGGAGCCCAAATGATGTTCCAAGGCCAAACCCGACGGCTACACCCTGCTGGTCAACGCCGACAGCCCCCAGGTGACAGGTGATCAACCCTAGGTGCGTGACCGCTTGGCAGTGCTGGGCTGCGAGCCCTCCAATGGCAATGCGGACCAGCTGGCAGGCATTGTCAAAAGTGACCTAGTGCGCTGGGCCAAGATCGTGCAGGACTCGGGCGCTACGGTGGACTGATCAGCGTGGCAATGCCTCAACTTCTTTGGTCCAGCGGTCGATCAAGCGCTTGCGCTCGGCGGATTTGCCGTATTTTTCAAAGTCGTACTTGATCAGGCGCACCTTGTCCATGCTGGGGATGCGCGGATCCAGCGCGGTGAGTTTGTTGGCGGGGGTTTGCAGGCTGTTGGCCTTGGCACCCAGGGCCTGGCCTTCGGCGCTCATCAAGAAGTCATAGTATTTCTTGCCCATGGCGCTGTTGCGGGATCCTTTGACGAGGGCGATACCGCCAATTTCGTAGCTGGTGCCTTCACAGGGCGCAGTGGTGGCCACGGGGTATTTGTTGTGCTTCCAGCCATCAAAGCCAAAGATAAAGCTGATGCCCACTGCCACCTCGCCCTTGGCCACGTTGGGGGCCTGGGCCGTGCCGCTGCGGGTGTAGCTGGTGATGTTTTTGTGCAGCTTCTTCAGGTAGTCAAAGGCTTGGTCTTCGCCCATTTGCTGCACCAGGCCAGCCAGGATGGTGTAGGCCGTGCCGCTGCTGGCGGGATGGGAGATTTCGATCTCGCCTTTGTATTCCGGCTTGATGACGTCGGCCCAGCAAAGCGGAGAGGGTAGGCGTTTTTTGCGCAGCAACTCGGTATTCCAGCCAAAGCCAATGGCACTGGTGTAGAAACCGCCAACCATGTTTTGCGTCATGGCGTACTGGCGTACGCTCCAGGCGTGCAGGTCGTTGATGTAGGGGGGACGGTAGGGTTCCAGCAGTCCGACTTCGGCTGCTTGCAAAAAAGGGTCGCCCGTTCCACCCCACCAAATGTCGGTCTTGGGGTTGTTGGCCTCAGCGCGCAACTGGGCCAGCGCCTCGCCCGTGGCCTTGCGGGTTTGCAGCACTTTGACGCCTGTTGCCTTGGCAAACTCGGCCGCTGCCATCTCGCACCAGGATTGGTCGGTGCTGCAAATGGCGTTGACGGTGTTGGTTTGGGCAAATGCAGTACCAAAAATGCCGTTACCGCATACCAGCAGGGCAGTTGTAGCTATGGTCTTGATAGTTTTCATGGTGTCAGAACCTTTCTTGAGGCGTCAGGTAGCGCCATTGTCCTATGGGCAGGTTGCCCAGTTCAACCCGCCCGATGCGAATGCGCTTCAAGCCCACCACCTTGAGGCCTACCAGCTCGCACATGCGGCGGATCTGGCGTTTTTT
Organism: Candidatus Defluviibacillus avedoerensis; assembly: GCA_016703665.1. Lineage (GTDB taxonomy): Bacteria > Pseudomonadota > Gammaproteobacteria > Burkholderiales > Burkholderiaceae_C > Defluviibacillus > Defluviibacillus avedoerensis. Next base: position 1,149,141 of record JADJBS010000020.1, on the reverse strand, counting down.
ACCCTCACGCAGTACAAAACGCAGTTGTTCTTCGTTTTGCCAACTGACTTTGGCGGGTTTAAGGGCCTGGCCGTCCAGGCTTAGGCCGTGGCGCAGGCGCTCGAGCTGCTCGCGTGGGAAAACCTCGGCTACGTTCTTGGCGATGGCCTGGCCACGCTGGTCGTAACTCACGCGCACCAGGTACTCTTTTTCGATGGTCGAGTCTTCACCAATCAAGTGGCGGGCCACGCGACCGTCTTGCGTGAATACCAGCAGGCCAATCGAGTCAATGTCCAACCGGCCAGCGGGGGCTAGGCCACGGAACTGGCCGGGTGAGAATTGAATCCGTGCACGGTCGTCACGCCAGCGGTTCTTTGGCTGTATCAGTGCCATCGCGGGCTCGTGTCCGTCTTCCGGTAAACCGCTGACAAAACCCATGGGTTTGTTCAGCAAAATGGTAACCTGCTGAGCTTGTTGCCCCCTGGCCGCGTCATCGACCTCGATGCGATCTGTTTGGGCGACGGGTTGGCCCATCTTGGCCGTGTTGCCATTGACGCGCACCCAGCCATTCGCAATCCACTCGTCGGCCTCACGCCGCGAGCACAGGCCCAGTTCAGACATGCGCTTGTTCAGGCGGGAGGTAGGGGCGGTGGTATCAGGCATTGGCTGGATTTTAGGGCGTTACCTCCTCCACCTCAGGGACACTGTGTCGGGCATTTGCCTACAGAAGGTATGGGGGCTTGCTGACTGTATTTGCCCCGGTGTCGGGGCTACAGTAACTCCATCGACATGAACACATGTCAGCCAAGGAGTTTCAAATGCAAGTTACCGTCAACACCGCTTCTGCCACGATCGCTGTCGCCCAAGCCGCCGCCCAAAACCCGTTCCTGATGATGATGGAACCTAAAACCGTGGTGAAAGCCATGTACGGCAGTTCTGCGCTGCGTGGCCTGCATCACAAGACTTACCGCCCGCTGGACAAGCCCTGGATTTCTGTCACGGTCAAGGCGGATAAGTCCAGCCAAGGCCAAGTCACTGCCGAACTGCAGCATTGATCAGTTTGATCCGTTGAGCGCTGTTACCGTGATGGCGCCACCGCTGAGTACCGCATTGCCAGACAATGGGTCCCACACGCGGTCGCTTAGCAAAGCGTTGAGGTTGGCTCCTGGGCGCTGCGCTGCCAACTGCTGGCGCGCTCCGGGCAGATCATGCCCCCAACCGTGGGGCAGGCTGACAACTCCTGACATGACTTCATCGCTGATCTGAATCTGGGCCTGGATGATTTGCCCTTGGGCACTGAATTGGGCAAGGCCACCGTCTGTCAAGCCCAGTCGTTGTGCATCTTCCGGGTGAACCAGCGCAGTGCAACGGAAAGGTCCTTTGGCGAGGACGGGCAGGTTGTGCATCCAACTGTTGCCGCTGCGCACCTGCCTGCGACCAATGATCTGCATTGATGTGGGACCATCTGCCACTTGCGGTTTAGCCAGTTCAATGTCAACGCGTTTCAAATCCTGCAACAACTGGGGTGGCGCCAGTTCCACTTTTCCCGACGGAGTGCGCAAGACTTCAGGCAAGCGAGGTTTGAGAGCCCCCAAGTCAATGCCGCCCGGTGTATCTGACACCTTTGTCAACGTCAGGCCTTCTGCGTCTCGGCCAAACTTGTCACCGTATGGGCCCGTGCGCAGGGATAGTTCCACAAACCGGGCTGGTCCGCGCAAGTGCCGGGTAGCAGCAATGGCTTGCTCGGCGTCCTCTCCTAGCGTTTTGCGGACCTCGCCTTCAAAAAGCTCTGCGTCACTGGCCAGTACATCGACGTTGGCACCTTTGCCTTGCAACAATCCGACCAGGCGAAGCATGGTTTTCCACTCATGAGGGTGATCAGCATCTGGTATGAATACCGGCTGACTGACGCGTACGGCATTGCGGTAGCCAAATTGGGGAAATGGCACGTCAAAATGCATTTCCTCTAGCGGCGACAAACCCGGCAAGATCACATCGGCATGGCGGGTGGTTTCGTTCACGTAAATATCCAGACTCAGCATGAAGTCCAGGCTTTCCAGCGCCCTGCTGATGCGCGCGCCGTTGGGGGCTGACAGAACGGGGTTGGCGGCGATGGTGATCATGGCCTTGATCTGGCCCACCCCAGGCGTTTCGATTTCTTCAGCTAGGCAATTCATGGGCAATTCACCCATGACTTCAGGTGCACCCGATACACGACTTTTGCGGCGACCAGTTGACACGCCTTTGCCAACACCTGACGGGCCAGCTGTGTTGGCTGCAAAAGTGGCGGATTTGGCAAACATGGCACCGCCGGGTTGATCCAGGTTGCCCGTGAGGACGTTGAGCAACTCGATTAACCAGCTGTTCAATGTGCCAAAGCTTTGGGTGCAGGTGCCAATACGCCCATACACCACGGCCCGCTTGGCCTGTGCCAGTTCGCGCGCCAACTCGCGGAGGGTGACCGACTCGATACCGCAACGCGGTGCCATGGCTTCGGCTGAATAAGCGGCCGTGGCGGCCTTGACTTCTGCCAAGCCTTGCAGGTGTGGGGCAGCACTGCCCAGTTTGACCAGGTTTTCGTCGAACAACGTGTGCACCATGGCCAGCAACAGATAAACGTCTGCCCCTGGGCGAATGAAATGATGGGCATTTGCGACGGCGGCAGTTTCGCTGCGCCGTGGATCGATCACAACCAGTTTGCCACCACGCTCGCGCAGTGCCTTGGCTTTGCCACGAACGTCAGGCCCTGTCCACATGCTGCCGTTGGACACCATGGGGTTGCCACCAATGAGCAGCATGAAGTCGGTGCGCTCGATGTCGGGCACAGGGATGGACAACCAGTTGCCAAACATCAGGCCAGCCTGCAGTTGCTTGGGCATTTGATCCAGGGTGGATGCCGAAAAAAAGTTACCTGTTCCCAGAGCCTTGAGCAACCTCGGGAAGTTCAACATCAGTCCAATTTTGTGGGCGGATGGGTTACCGATGGCAATGCCAATTGCGTCGTTGCCCTGAGCGGCCTTGATGCGGGGCAAGCGTCGCTCAATCTCTGCAAACGCCTCGTCCCATGTGGCTTGGACAAATTGTCCGTCGCGCTTGATCAGTGGTGTGCGCAGGCGGTCGGGGTCTTCGTGCAGGTCTTTGAGCGAGGCACCTTTGGGGCAGATATATCCACGGCTGAATACATCCTGCTCATGCCCACGAATACTGACGACTTGACCGTTGCGATGACGCACCTCCAGTCCGCAACACGCCTCACATAGCGGGCAGATTCGGTGGGCAATCTGCTCGTCAGACAGTGCTGCTGGGATCGCTGTGGGCATGTGTCGCTTTCGGACTGCTAAAGAGCCCGGATTGTGCTTCAGTCGGCCCCGGTCTGCGCGATACCAGCGCGACAGTGCTAATTAGCCGTCAGCGTTGATGGTAGAAATCAACTCTTGAAGCACTGCCTCGGCTTTATCGTTTTCGACCTGGCAAGTGCCAGCTGCGGCATGGCCGCCGCCGCCGTAGACCAACATCAATTCCCCCACGTTGGTTTTTGCGCTGCGGTCCAGAATGGATTTGCCGGTGGCAAATACGGTGTTTTGCTGTTTCACACCCCACAACACATGAATAGAAATATTGCATTGAGGGAACAACGCATAGATCGTGAAGCGGTTGGTTGCCCAGATGGTTTGTTCGTTGCGTAAATCCAGCACCACGAGGTTCTTATGGACCGTGGAACAGCGGTTTATCTGCTCCTTGGCCCGGGCTTCATGGTCAAAGTACAGGTCCACGCGTTCCTTGATGTCCGGCAAGGCCAGAATTTCATCGATTGTGTGGTTCTTGCAGTAGGTGATCAGATCCATCATGAGTTGATAATTGCTCACGCGGAATTCACGAAAACGCCCTAATCCAGTGCGTGCATCCATCAGGAAGTTGAGCAGTGGCCAGCCCTTGGGCTCAAGGACTTCGTCGCGATTGAATTGCGCGGCGTCGCCCTGGTCCACTGCAGCCATCATGTCATCGCTGATACGTGGAAAGCCAGCTTTACCACCGTAGTAGTCGTACACCACACGCGCTGCGGACGGCGCATGGGCTGAGATGATGTGATTTTGACGCTCACCTGTGTTGCGGATGGTTTCTGACTCGTGATGGTCAAACGCCAAGTGGGCCGCAGCTACATAAGGCAGGTTGGTGGTGATGTCCCGCTCTGTGATCGTGACTTTGCCGTCTTGCATGTCCTTGGGGTGGACAAAGGTGATGTCGTCAATCAGATTGAGTTCATTCAGCAAAACGGCGCATACCAAGCCGTCAAAGTCGCTGCGGGTAACCAGCCGGAATTTCTTGCTTTCTGCCATGACAAAGTCCTTGTGGGAATAGGGGAACGATTTGGGCGTCCTTCCGTTATAGCCCAGACAGGCAAGTCATGTCGGGCGTGGGGTTTTACATGGTCCCCTGCAGCTTTGCCGGTACTGAGCACCTACTCTAAATAGCGCATGGTTGACCTGGCCCAGCGAGCGGCAATGTACAGTGTGTCAGGCACATTGGGTTTTGGGGGATTGCCAGCTACGCTTGTGCTTCGCTCATTGTGGTCAACGCAGCATGCCAGCGCAGAAAAAAGCCCGGCAATGCCGGGCCTAAGTGAAAGTGAATGACTCAAATGAATCAGTCTGACTTTCAGGGCTTGCTTGCCGTTGGAAATGGCCATGCAGCCTGCGGGTTCAAAGTGGTTTGAGCTGCTGGTGCAGCAGGGGCAGGCTTGGCAGCAGGTGCTTTCGCGGCTTTCTTCGCAGCGGGCTTCTTTGCTGCTTTCTTGGCAGCAGGCTTTGCAGCGGCGGCAGCCTTCTTAGCCGGTGCAGCCTTCTTGGCAGGTGCAGCCTTCTTGGCAGGTGCAGCCTTCTTGGCAGGTGCAGCCTTCTTGGCAGGTGCAGCCTTCTTGGCAGGTGCAGCCTTCTTGGCCGGTGCAGCCTTCTTAGCCGGTGCAGCCTTCTTAGCCGGTGCAGCCTTCTTAGCCGGTGCAGCCTTCTTAGCCGGTGCAGCCTTCTTAGCCGGTGCAGCCTTCTTCGCCGGTGCAGCCTTCTTAGCCGGTGCAGCTTTTTTTGCGGGTGCTGCTTTTTTTGCGGGAGCGGCCTTTTTTGCGGCCGGTTTTGCAGTTGCCATCATGTTCTCCTTAAAGGATTAACAAAAGAGCACTTCATGCGTGTTGGAGCGCACAAAGCGATCCATGATGTTGGGTCAATTGCCCAGCACCATGAACACCGAACACGCTCAGCGTCACAACCTTGTCTAAGGCAGGAGAACTGTGCGTGAAATTCAAATACATCTTGTCGATCAGTCCCAAGTCAGCGCCCCACCGGATTGGTATTCAATGACGCGTGTTTCAAAGAAATTTCGTTCCTTCTTGAGATCAATCATTTCACTCATCCAAGGGAATGGATTTTCTTCGTTGGGAAATAAGGTTTCGAGACCGATTTGAGTAGCTCGGCGATTGGCTATATAGCGCAAATAGCCCTTGAACATGGATGCGTTCATGCCTAGCACACCGCGCGGCATGGTGTCTTCGGCATAGCGATATTCAAGTTCAACAGCCGTGTTGAACAGTGCCTTGATTTCAGCTTTGAACTCGGGCGTCCAAAGTTGTGGATTTTCCATCTTCAACTGATTGATCAGGTCAATGCCAAAGTTACAGTGCATCGACTCGTCGCGCAAAATGTACTGATATTGCTCGGCAGCTCCCGTCATCTTGTTCTGTCTGCCTAGGGCAAGGATCTGCGTGAATCCGACATAAAAAAACAATCCTTCCATCAGGCATGCAAACACAATCAGGCTCTTGAGAAGAGTTTGATCCGCTTCATGAGTGCCGGTCCGAAAGGCTGGATTCATGATTGCTTCAATGAATGGGATGAGAAACTGGTCTTTCTCGCGGATCGATGGAATTTCGTTATAGGCGTTGAATATCTCACTTTCATCAAGGCCAAGGGACTCGACGATGTACTGGTAGGCATGCGTGTGAATGGCTTCTTCAAAAGCCTGACGAAGCATGAACTGACGACACTCGGGTGCTGTGATATGTCTGTAAGTGCCCAGAACAATGTTGTTCGCTGCCAATGAATCCGCAGTTACAAAAAAGCCTAGATTGCGTTTGATAATTCTGCGCTCATCCTCAGTCAAACCGTTAGGGTCTTTCCAGAGCGCAATGTCTCTGGTCATGTTCACTTCTTGCGGCATCCAATGATTGGCACAGCTGGACAGGTATTTCTCCCAGGCCCATTTGTACTTAAAAGGAACCAGTTGATTGACGTCGGTCTTGCCGTTGATGATGCGCTTGTCTTCGGCATGAATACGGCGATGTGTCGGCGACAATGAAAAGTTAGCAGCGAGTGCGCCGCTATCGGCGATCAGGGCGGGCTTTGCCAATTGGTCTGCAGGCATGCCGTTGAAAGGATGGCGCTGCGCCAACGGGGGACTTGGCTCAAGACCTGACGTTAAACCCATGTTGGGTGGCAGTACTTTTTGCAAGGATGGTTTGACTTCTTCGTCCCAAGACAACATAAATTTTCCAGTGCTCAAATTATGAGAGCAACGTCATGAAATGCAAAGAGTTCATTCATGCCATTGCCCTATGTAGGTATAAGTTTGTGGTGGCTTACTGACAGGCCTCACATCCGGGGTCATCGATTGCGCAAAACTTGATGTCCGTTGCCGGGGTACTTGCTGCCGTCGCGACCTGTGTGCGCGCTGCCATCGCCGCTGCTTCTATCGCTGAGCTTGTCTGCTTGTGATCTCCACCATGTGATGCCACAGCGTTGAGCTTACCGGACGAAATCGTGGACTTCTCTGCGTGAGTAGCGCTACGCGTGCGGAGGTAATAGGTAGTCTTCAAGCCGCGCAACCATGCAAGCTTGTAGGTATCGTCCAGCTTCTTGCCAGAAGCACCAGCCATGTATATGTTGAGGGACTGCGCTTGGTCAATCCACTTTTGGCGTCTCGATGCTGCTTCGACCAACCATTGGGGTTCTACCTCGAATGCCGTGGCATACAGTGCCTTAATGTCGTGTGGCACACGGTCAATCGGTGCGAGCGAGCCGTCAAAATGCTTGAGGTCCATGACCATCACGTCGTCCCAAAGGCCCAGACGTTTGAGGTCCTTTACAAGAAAAGCATTGGTAACCGTGAACTCGCCAGACAGATTGGATTTGACGGATAGGTTGCCAAAGCAGGGTTCAATGGAGGCATCAACGCCAATGATGTTGGAAATCGTTGCAGTAGGTGCAATGGCCACACAGTTGGAATTGCGCATACCGTTGCGTGAAATTTGACTACGGAGCGCATCCCAGTCCAACATGCTGGATCGATCTACTTCGACATAACCACCGCGGGCCTGGCTGAGCTTGTCCAGCGTATCAATTGGCAAAATGCCCTGATCCCATAGGGAGCCTTTGTAGCTCGAATACCGGCCGCGCTCCTCTGCGAGCTCAGACGACGCCTGATAGGCGTAGTAACAAACAGCTTCCATGGACTGGTCTGCAAATTCCATTGCTGCATCACTTGAATACGGGATCCGCAACTCATATAGAGCATCCTGGAAAGCCATGATGCCGAGCCCAACCGGTCGGTGGCGTAAATTGGAATCACGAGCCTTCTTGACAGCGTAGTAGTTAATGTCAATAACGTTGTCCAGCATGCGCATGGCTGTGCTTATGGTTTTGCGCAACTTGACGTGATCAATCTTCCCGTCGCGAACATGTTTCAGCAAATTGACTGAGCCCAGGTTACAGACAGCCGTTTCTGTGTCACTGGTATTCAAAGTGATTTCGGTACACAAATTGCTCGAATGGACCACACCAACATGTTGTTGGGGGCTACGCACATTGCACGCATCCTTGAACGTGATCCAGGGGTGACCCGTTTCGAACAGCATGGTTAGCATCTTGCGCCAGAGATCGGTGGCTTGAAGCGTACGCGATGGCCTGATTTCGCCCTTAGCGGCTTTTTGCTCGTATGCTATGTAAGCCTGCTCGAATTCAAGTCCAAACTTGTCATGCAAGTCAGGAACATCTGACGGTGAAAACAATGTCCACTCACCTTTTTCGATGACGCGGCGCATAAACAAATCCGGAATCCAGTTCGCGGTGTTCATGTCGTGGGTGCGGCGACGGTCATCGCCCGTGTTCTTGCGCAACTCAAGGAATTCTTCGATGTCCAGATGCCAGGTTTCCAGGTAGGTGCAAACGGCACCTTTGCGCTTTCCCCCTTGGTTGACGGCTACAGCAGTATCGTTGACGACCTTCAGGAAGGGCACGACACCTTGAGACTCGCCATTGGTGCCTTTAATATGACTACCAAGGGCGCGAACACGCGTCCAGTCATTGCCAAGACCACCCGCAAACTTGGACAGCAGGGCGTTCTCTTTGATGGACTCGTATATGCCGTCCAAGTCATCGGGGACTGTCGTCAAATAGCAGCTTGACAACTGAGAGCGCAAGGTGCCGGAATTGAACAGCGTTGGCGTGCTGGACATGAAGTCAAACGATGACAGTACTTCATAAAATTCGATGGCGCGCGTTTCGCGGTCAATTTCGTTCAATGCCAACCCCATGGCTACGCGCATAAAAAAGGCTTGTGGCAATTCAATGCGGGTCTTGCGTACGTGCAAGAAATAGCGGTCGTAGAGGGTTTGCAGGCCCAGATAGTCAAACTGCAGATCGCGCTCAGCCTTCAGGGCTTTGCCCAAGCGCTGTAGGTCAAATTGCTGCAAACGCTCATCAAGAAGTTCTGCAGTAACCCCCTGCTTGATGAAGCGGGGAAAGTATTCTGCGTAGTGGCTCCCCATCTCAGTCGGGTCAACATGCTGACCCAAGACTTCTTTGGCGATCGTGTGCAGCAGCAGGCGTGCCGTGGCATAGGTGTAGTCCGGGTCTTTTTCGATCAAGGTGCGCGCAGCAAGGATGGATGCTTTATGTACCTCGTCCAGTGAGACCCCGTCGTATAAATTGCGAAGCGTCTCTGCCAAGATAGGATCCGGTCTGATATCTGTACCCAGGTTGGCACAAGCATGAGTGATCAAACCAGACAGTTTGTCCATGTTCAGCGGGATTCGTTGCCCGCCATCTATCACGTGCAATGCGGGATGAACCGGAACTTCCGGTGCTGCCTGTCGCTGACGCTCTTGGGTTCGTTTTTCGCGATACAGCACATAAGCTCGCGCGATTTCGTGATGGCCGCCGCGCATCAAGCCTAATTCAACCTGATCCTGCACATCTTCAATGTGGAAAGTTCCTCCACCGGGTCGAGAGCGCATCAAGGCTCTAACAACGGCCTGAGTGAGATCTTCGACGACTTCACGCACACTCGCTGAGGCCGCGCCCTGAGTACCATGTACTGCAAGGAAGGCCTTCATCATGGCGATAGCCACCTTGCTGGGTTCGAACGCGACCACGGCGCCATTGCGCCGAATGATCTGGTAGTGAGAAAGCGGCTCACCCATGCTGGGCGCTACTCTGTCTGTAAAGGTCGCTGTTGTTGCTGAGGAATGGACGTTGACGGACGAGACGGGCGTGGTTGTGTTCGGGGCAATTTGCATCGCTTCCTCATGGGCTTATTGTCGGGAGGGTGTGCTTACAGCAGATCCGGTTTAACGGACCACTGAATTCAGCTTCACACTATATCTAGTGTCTGAGTGTAGTGCAAGACACTAGATATAGTGTATTCCCGAGAATCTTGTTTTGTCGAGTTTGCAGCAAATTGTGCGATTCTGGTCGGGTAGTTGGCTGATGACTACAAACAACACTCAAGCGTGACACCGGCAAAATGAGCCATGTTCTGCGTCAAGCAGGCCTAAACCGCGACCATTCAATGATGACTAAAGCTTGCGCATGATTTCATGGCTGAAAGATCGCAGAAGTCCCATGCGGGAAAAAATGTTTAGGCAATGTGGTTAGCTGTCGCAGCAAGGCCCAATCAAAACCCTTACCAGGGTCAAATTTTCTGCCTGGCGCGATATGCTCGTGCCCCGCAATGTGTGCAATGGGATAACGTTGTCGCAGGGCGTAGCAGAGTTCTGCCAATTTGGTGTACTGGATTTTTTCAAATTCTCCTTCCTCTATACCCTCCAGCTCAATGCCGATCGAGTCGTCATTGCAATGGTCGCGCCCCCGATAATTTGAGTGGCCCGCATGCCAAGCCCTTAGATCACAGCTCACAAATTGGCTGACAACACCCTCCCGAGTGATAAAGAAGTGTGCCGAAACTTCAAGCCCACGGATGCTCGCAAAATAAGGATGAGCGTCCCAGTCAAGATTGTTGGTAAAAAGCGCCTTCACGTGATCAGAACCAAATTTTCCTGGAGGTAGGCTGATCGAGTGGATCACAAGCAAGTCAATGTTTGCATCGGGTGGACGAGGGCCAAAGTTTGGTGATGGCGTAATTTGAGCCGTGGTAAGCCAACCGTCGATCCAGTATTGAGTTTGATCAGGAAGAAGTGTCATCACTGCTGTCTTCGTCACCGCTAGGCAACGAAATGTTAAGTCTGGCGATCCGGTATCGCATTTGGCGCAGGCTCAGTTTCAAGCGTGCAGCTGCTGCAGTCCGGTTGAAATTGGTTTCTTCTAGTGCCCGTACCAAAATCTCTCTCTCTTTAGCGTCCAAAAAGGCCTGCAGATCTTCTGGCAAGACTGGGCTGTCTAATGCTCGTTCAACTGACGCAATGGGAGGCGTAAACGCCACTGGCAATGAGGTTGCATCTATCTGCAAGTCCATGGCACCGCCCGAGCCATCAAGCTCCAGCGCGTCGGATTCATGCAGAGCGAGGGCTCTATGAAGCAAATTTTCCAGTTCACGGACGTTGCCTTTCAGTTCCAGCCTGGAGAGTTCTTCCATCAAGCGTATTGAAGGCGTCGGGGTTGGGCTCCCCGAGTCAGCAGAAATTTTGGCCAGCAGGGCAGTGCATAGCGCAGGCAAATCAGAGCGCCGCTCTCGGAGTGGTGGAACAAAAATTTCGATCACATTGAGGCGGTAATACAAGTCTTGCCTGAAACGACCTTCATGCACTTCATGTGCCAGATCCTTGTGGGTAGCACTGACAATGCGGACGTCGATCAGGTCTTCCGTTGTTGAGCCAATCGAGCGGATACGGCGCTCTTGAATAGCCCTGAGGAGCTTCGACTGCATCGCCAACGGCAAGTCGCCAATCTCGTCCAGAAATAAGGTTCCACCCTGTGCCGATTGAAAATAGCCGTCGCGGTCTTGAATTGCGCCGGTATAAGCGCCCTTCTTTGCTCCGAAAAATTCTGCTTCAAGCAGGTTTTCGGGAATAGCGCCGCAGTTTACGGCGACAAACGGACCGTTGGAGCGATGGCTGCACGCATGAATGGCCGTTGCTACCAATTCTTTTCCTGTACCTGATTCGCCGTGAACCAACACCGGTGCCATGCTGCGGGCAACTTTCGCAACGCGTGCTCGAACAGATTTCATCGGTGCGGAATCGCCTACAAGGCGTTCCAGCGCTGCCTGCCCTGGGTCACCAGCGTGTGCGGTCGCAACATCCAGTGTTGGTCGTGAAGGCGCAAATCTTTGTGGTCGAGGTGATTGAATGGCAGAAGCGACTACGCCGCGAAATTGCTTCAAATCAACTGGCTTGGTAAGGTAGTCAAACGCACCTGCCTTGAGAGACTCAACGGCGTTCTCAGCTGAACCATAAGCGGTCATCACGATGCAATGTTCGCTGCGCTGAGCACTTCCAAGCCAGCGCAACAATTCCAGGCCCAATCCATCTGGCAATCTCATGTCAGTAATGACTGCGTCATACTTGTTGTGCGCAAGCAGATAGATGGCCTCCTTGACGCAGCCTGCAGAGGCAACTTGGTAACCCTCTCGCAGAAGCGTTAGTTCGTAAAGCGTACGCAGGTCTGGTTCATCATCAATGACCAGGACATGTTTTTCAGAATTGCTCGACATGGGTAGTGATGAGATGCCGTCGTCAGGCATTCGATTGAACGTGGGTCACAGGCACTAATGGGACGTCTGCCTGAAAAAGAACCATAAAGCTGTTGCCTTGTGCGGCATCCATACGCCCAGTTGGCGCGAATTTTCTGGCGTATCCGAGAATTGCACCATGTTGCTCGCACAATTCCCGGCAAATATACAAACCGAGGCCGCTAGAACGGCTTTCTGAGGAAAAGAACGGTTCGAAGAGGTGTTTTTGTACGGTGGGTTCCAGTACAGGACCATCGCTCCAGACAATCAGTTGTGCGTTGGCGGTTGAATTGATTTGCGTGCAAACTACGATTGCCGCCCGATTTCCTGACGAATACCGATGGGCGTTGTCCAGCAAATTTACCAGTATTCGGCGAAGGTGCTCCGGTTCAAATATCACTCGGACGCCGGGCGATGACATGGCAAGAAATACTTTACTGGGAGAGTGATTTTGCTGACACCAGTCTTCAGCGATGCGCTGAACCGCTTCGTCCAGTAGAAAAGATGACGACCTACCTGTTGGTTCACCGGGAACCCTGACCAAGTTCAGGATATCGTCAACAATCCTCGCGAGCCTCTCGGAATTCTGGGCAATCATTTGGCTTAAACGAATGTCGGCAGGCTTCTTCAGATCCTCTGCCAGCAGGGCATTGGCTTGGCTGATGGCGGCAAGTGGGTTGCGGATTTCATGTGCAACAGCCGCAGACATGCGACCCATGGCGAGAATTTTTTCTTGCCTGATTTTGGCCTCAATTTCCGGCAAGTCCTGCAGAAAAAAGACGCACAGACCACTCGTCTGACTATCATCGCTCCGGGTCAACTGGGTTTTGATTCGGACCCGTCGTCCTGCCTCTTTGTTGTGCTGAATGATCACGTCGGCGAACTGAGGCAGGCGAGATTGAATGGTTTGATTGGCTAAGTCCGATAAAGGTTTCCAGCCGTGTTCTGAGCTCAAAGGAAATGGCAGGAAATAGCGAGCTCGTGAGCGATCTGGTTCGATAAGGGTTCGACCTGCCGGATTTAACGACTGGACCATTCCCTCGATGTCAACCACCATTACACCGTCAACAAGCGTTTCGATTACCAATTCGTTCACCTGTGTTTGCTGCCTCGCTGCCGTTTGGGTTCGACGGGAAATTTCCTGCTCACGTAGTAACCGTTGAGACAACTGATTCGCAAGAATTGCCAGCGCAAAATACCCAGCTCCAGTCAACCCCGCCTGCATATAGCCGGCCGCGATGTCCAGGCTTAGAACCGAGGAGTGCTGCCAGGCCGCCCCCAGCAGATACAGTGTGACAGCTGCAGCAGTGGCTAATGCCAACATGACGGACCCCATCACGGCGGATAAAAGAACCGGCAAAGCAAGCAGCGGCGCGTAATTGATTGGTTGCTGCTGGATCCATTGAAGCCAAGCAAAAATGACCGTGTCAATTCCAATCGAAAGCATCCACTGACGATCAAATGATGCGCCTTTAGGTGTCGGTTTTGCAAGAATTCGGACAGCAACCGTGGCAAAGAAATAGCCGATGCAGACCAGCAGTGGCAGCAATTGCTGGTTGATTGAGAGCACACGCTGTAACACCTGGAACAAGAGCAGCAGCAGCGCGATCAAGACGCGCGCGGTCATGAAGCCCCGCCACAACCTGAAAAATGCGGATTGCCCCGCGGACTCTAGTCCGCTTCCAAATTGAGTGCTGTTGTCATCCGGATGATCAAAAGGAATGAAGTCGCGAATCCATCTTTGAACGACGGAAAACATGGGGTTACGCTTTCAGGCCTCTGTAGAGCTGCGATGGCTGTCGCTACAGTACAAGGCCGCTCTACCTTGAATACCGTCTGTCACGGGAAAATGGACCCCACAGGTTGGGCAAATTGCCATCTCCTGAGGGTTGGATGCGCCAGACTTAGTGGCGCGACTCTCATTACTTTGAGAAGCAATCGGAGGGCGTCCTGCACGGATTAGCCAAATGACGACCGCGATGACGGCAATGAGCACCAAATACTTCATGCTGCACGTCCAAGCAGGACTTCGAGCACGAAGCGCGAGCCCACATATGCCAGAAGTAGCAGGATTGACCCGGCGTAAAGCACTCTAGATGCTTTCTTTCCCCGCCAGCCAAAGAAATGCCGACCCGCCAATAAAGCTGCAAAAGCCAGCCAAGACATGACAGAGAACACCGTCTTATGGTCCCAGCGAATGCTCTTTTGCATTTCGATGCTCCCATACAGTGCTTCGCCAAAAACGAAACCAACCAGCAACGTTGCAGACAACAAGGCAAAGCCCAGGCTTACAAAACGGAAGGTGATGCGCTCAAGTGTGAGCAGTGGTAGTCCGCTTTGGCCATCTGCAGCCATTCGTATTTGCTTTTCCGCACGCGACATCAGCCATGCATGTACGACTGCTGCAGCAAATAACCCGTAGCTTGCGATACCCAGCGCCCAATGCAGGGCAAGCCAAGGTGAACTGCCCTTGTTCAGTGGAGTGCCGGGGAAGACCAAGGCCAGAAGTACGGCACATGCGCCCAGACCAGCCAGTGCCCATCGCGCCCTCAGTTGCGGGAAAAGCTGGTGCTCTATGGCATACACGGTCAATACCAGCCAAGCCGTGACAGAAAGCGCGGGAGCAAAACCAAATCGAGGCAACGCTCCCACCAGTGCGCCAAGCAATAATAAGCCGTGCAATAGCCAAGCAACGCCCAGTGCCCGTTGGCTGTTTTGAACACTCAGACGAGCCGAAGCCACAGCGGGTAGCAAGTAGGCAACCATACAACCTATCACCAACAAAAGCTCGACAGAAGGCGCGTTCGCTAAAATCATCCGCACAGTTTAGCTTCTTGCTACCCGCTTTTCACCAAATCCCGCGCCGTGTGCGCCCAAAATCCCCTATGGCATCTGCTCTCACCGACAAACTATCACGCCTCGTCAAGCAGATAAGCGGTCAAGCCCGTATCACGGAATCTAACGTGGCTGATATGTTGCGAGAAGTGCGCATGGCTCTGCTAGAGGCCGACGTCGCGTTGCCGGTTGTGCGGGACTTCATCGCACGGGTAAAAGAAAAAGCACTGGGGCAAGAGGTCTTGGGTTCGCTCAAGCCCGGGCAGGCCCTTGTCTCCATTGTGAATCGGGAGCTTACGGCCACCATGGGGGAGGGTGTGGCGGACCTGAATTTGGCTGCGCAACCGCCTGCGGTGATCTTGATGGCAGGTTTGCAAGGCGCGGGGAAAACCACGACCACAGCCAAGCTGGCCAAGCATCTGATCGAAAAACGCAAGAAGAAGGTGCTGACTGTTTCTGGAGACGTCTATCGTCCGGCTGCGATTGAACAGTTGAAAGCGGTGACTGCCCAAGCGGGCGCCGAATGGTTCCCCAGCAGCCCTGACCAAAAGCCCATTGATATTGCTCGCGCTGCACTCGACTACGCCAAGCGACATTTTTTTGACGTATTGCTGGTGGACACTGCGGGCCGGTTGGCCATTGATGAGGCGTTGATGGCCGAAATCAAGGACTTGCACCGTGAACTCAATCCCATCGAAACCCTGTTCGTCGTGGATGCCATGCAGGGGCAGGACGCGATCAATACGGCCAAAGCCTTCAAAGATGCGTTGCCATTGACTGGTATTGTGTTGACCAAGCTGGATGGTGATTCTCGCGGTGGCGCTGCCCTGAGCGTACGTCAGATAACCGGTGCGCCCATCAAGTTTGCCGGTGTAAGCGAAAAGATAGATGGGCTGGAGGTGTTTGATGCTGAGCGTCATGCTGGACGAATCCTGGGCATGGGCGATATTCTGGCTCTGGTGGAGCAAGTCACATCTGGCGTGGACATGGCATCGGCGCAAAAGCTGGCGGCCAAGGTCAAGAGCGGGGAGCGGTTCGATTTGAGTGATTTTTTGAGTCAAATCCAGCAAATGAAGCAGATGGGGGGATTGTCGAGCTTGATGGATAAACTGCCCACGCAAATGGCCGCCAAAGCCAGTGAGGCGGATCTCAGCCGTGCCGAAAAGGACATTCGTCGCAAAGAGGGCATTATTCACAGCATGACCCCATTGGAGCGTCGCAAACCCGAGTTAATCAAAGCCACCCGCAAACGGCGTATTGCAACAGGAGCGGGTGTTCAGGTTCAAGAAGTTAACCGTCTGCTCAAAGAATTTGAACAAATGCAGGACATGATGAAGAAGATGAAAGGTGGCGGTCTCATGAAGATGATGAAGCGCCTTGGCGGGATGAAAGGCATGGGAGGCATGGGCGGAGGAGGGTTTCCTGGCATGCCGCGCTGAGTATTCTGGTCGGGGCCTCTACACCGCCAAGCCTGTTTCTCCCCGCAATGTGTAGACCATTGCCTCGGTAATGCGTACATCCAGCATTTGACCGACCAAATCTCGACTGTTCGGTACGTCATGAATAAAGTTCACCACTCGGTTGCATTCCGTGCGCCCCATCAGTTCTGACTCGTCTCGCTTGGAATGGCCTTCCACCCACACCCGTTGAATCGTTCCGACACGTTGCTCGCTGATGGCCTTGATATGGGTGTTGATGGCTGCTTGGAGACGATGCAGGCGTTCAAGCTTTACGGTAGCAGGGGTGTCGTCGTGCAGTGTGGCTGCTGGTGTACCTGGCCGCGGACTAAACACAAAGCTGAATGAATTGTCGAATCCGATGTCGTCAATCAGACGCATCATCTTGTCAAAGTCATCATCAGTCTCCCCTGGGAAGCCCACGATGAAATCGGAACTCATTGCCATATCAGGACGAATCGCTCGGAGTTTTCGAACCGTGCTTTTATATTCCATCGCGGTGTAGCCTCGCTTCATGGCCATTAAAATCCGGTCAGAGCCGTGCTGCACAGGCAGATGTAAATGGTTTACCAGTTGCGGTACTTTGCCGTAAACCTCAATCAAAGATTTTGTGAATTCGTTGGGGTGGCTGGTGGTAAAGCGCAGGCGTTTTACTCCTGGTATATCCGCGACATATTCAATCAGCTTTGCGAAGTCGGCTACTTCGGTCGTACCGCCCATCATGCTGCGGTACGCGTTCACATTTTGGCCAAGCAGGGTGATTTCTTTAACCCCTTGAGCAACCAAGCCCGCGACCTCAACCAGAACATCATCAAAAGGACGACTCACCTCTTCGCCTCGGGTATACGGCACGACACAATAACTGCAGTATTTGGAGCAGCCTTCCATGATGCTGACAAAGGCGCTGGCACCTACAGTGCGGGCCGGAGGAAGGTGGTCAAATTTTTCGATTTCAGGGAAGCTGATATCCACTTGCGATCGGTTTTGGACCTTTCGCGCCTTTAGCATCTCTGGCAACCGGTGCAAAGTCTGCGGTCCAAACACCACATCGACATAGGGTGCACGCTGGATGATGGCAGCCCCTTCCTGGCTGGCGACACAACCGCCCACACCAATCAACACCCCTTTTTTCTTGAGGTGCTTGATGCGTCCCAAATCGCTAAACACTTTTTCCTGCGCCTTTTCACGAACGGAACAGGTATTGAACAGGATGAGGTCAGCGTCATCCACATTTTGAGTGGGCTCGTAGCCACTCACAGCGTTGAGTACATCGGCCATCTTGTCCGAGTCGTACTCGTTCATCTGGCAGCCAAAGGTTTTGATAAAGACTTTTTGAGACATAAGCTATACAAACAATAGCGCAACATGCCCATGGGGTATGTCGTAAATATTGACTTTGATTGAAATTATTGCTGTGGAAACTTCGGCAGCATGTGGAACGGCGTATTGCCGTCATCACGAAGGGTTTTATCCGCTTCAGAGCTGAACTGGAAATTGCGCGGCGATGTGGCGAGTTCGCGTTTTTGCAAGGCTTCCTCTGGGCTCAGAACCCAGATTTCATGTATCAGCCCGCCAGAGTCCCGTGTTAAGTTGACCAACATACGTTCGCCCACCAATGCGCCAGACATCAGGAGTCTATTTTGTGGGCTTCGAATCCTCACCCCTGGCGACAAACGATCAGGCTTGCCATCAAGCAAAACAGAAGGCGGAGCCGCAATTTGAATGATGCCCCGAACAGCGGCTGCCGGAAATTCGCGAGCTACGCTTTGGGCGAAAGACAAGGTTGCGCTCGACCAAGTCAAAGGTATGAAAAATACGATTAACGTGACGAAGTGTCTTCTGTGGCAGCTGTTCATGGTTTATTTCCAGAGGCTGAAGGCGGAGTTGGCTAGGTATCGGCGCTGACTATCGATAAAATCATAACGTCGATTTCAAATTTTCATCTGATCCCTCCAGCGTATTTGCTAAACGAGTCAGGTGCGTTCGCCTATTTTAGCGGTTGGTCCATGGCAAGGCTGCATATGCTGCAGCAGATTTCGGTATTTGATCAGTGTCCAACGGTAGCCTACATTTCAATATTGAAAAAAACCTTATCCGTGATGGAATGATTTTCCTCAGCGGCTGGGCTTGCCATGAGACGGATTTGATTCGCCGAATCCGTTTATTTATTGAAGTCGATACCGGTTCGACGCAGATTGTTGATGCCGAGATGGGGTATGCGAGAGGTGATGTGGCGGCACATTTTCCGGATATACCTACCGCTACCAAAGCTGGATTTATTGTTTATGGTGGCTGGGGTTCTGCAATGTTGCGATCCCTTCGTATTGAGTTTGATTGTGCCAATGCGGCTTCAACTAATATCTCTTTGTTCCCTTTGACCGGCACGGCGTTTTCTCTACGCAGAGCCGCGCGAAGCGCGGGGCTGTTGTGGTCAAAGGGCGCGCAGTTGATCAAGACCCACGGGGTCCATGGCACATTAACAAAAGTTCGGAACTATGCACGGCGGCGCACAAAGATAGATGAGTCGGCACTGCTGGCATTGATTGCCAGCGCAAAGGGCGCGCGTGTTGTCTGGATTATCGATCACGACATGGGCGGAGGGGCAAATCAGTACCGTTATCAATATGTCCAGAGTTGCCTGAACGAGGGAAAAGTTGTTGTAGTGCTGAGTTTTCAGGTGGCGAGCCTAGGATACTTTATCCAGTTCCACGCCAACGATCGCGTCGATCGTTACGCCATTGGTACGTTGGATGATGCTTGCGAAGTGGCTCGGCAGTTGCAGATCGTGCAACTTGTTTACAACTGCGCAGTGTCGTTTCGGGAGCCTATCCAGGTTTGCAAGCTTCTTGTGAGGCTGCGCAACGAGATGGGCTGTGAGTTGCTTGTTCTGCTTCACGACTACTTTCCTGTCTGCCCCAGCCATGTTCTGCTCAATTCGGATACCACTTACTGTGGTTTGCCTGACCGGTTAACTTGTGACGCATGTCTGAATGCTCATTCCGGTGGCTTCGTCTCGATGGCAAATGTTCGGGACATCGAACTTTGGCGAAAAGAGTGGGGACGGCTGATCGAACTGGCAGATGAAGTACAGGTTTTTTCGCCTTCATCCTGGAAATTGCTCTTACGAGCCTATCCCACTATTTCGCATGCCCGTTGGCGCTTGTACCCGCATGCCCTCCCGACTCAGTTCCCATCTCTGACTCTGAAAGCGGGCAAATCATTGCATATCGGAGTTGTCGGTACTTTGGGGATTCACAAAGGGGCCAATGTCGTTGCTGGGATTGCACAGGAAATCCAGGATGCCAGATTAAGCATTCCGATTACTATATTCGGAACAAGTCAGACGAGTGAGCCATCTCCAGGTGTGAGGGTCACGGGCCCTTACACCCCTGAAAGTTTGCCCACATTGGTGGATGCTTCAGGTGCAAACGTGTTTTTGTTCGCATCTATCTGGCCTGAGACATTTTCGTATGTCGCGCACGAGTTGTGCTCAATGGGGCTGCCCGTGGTTTGTTTTGACATGGGTGCTCAAGCGGATCTGATCCATTTCTATCGCAAGGGAACGGTTATCAAGCTGGCAAAGTCTCGCGATTTGCTGGAAGAGTTGGTGCGGGTTTGGGAAGAGTCCTACTTGCTGATGAACAAATTCATATGAAACACATCCACGTTTTTACCAGTGCAGCCTGCAATTACATTCCTAAAGTTAGAGTGCTGGTTGAGTCCATCAAGAAATGGCACCCAGAATGGAGAATTCACCTTGCGCTGTCCGATGAAATTCCAGCGGATATTGATCTTTCAAACGAGCACTTCGATGAAATCCATATTGCCTCCCGTCTGGATATTCCGGATTTTGTTGGGTGGTCGTTTTGCCACTCCATCGTAGAACTCTCCACCGCAATCAAGCCATTTATGCTGAAGAAATTGCTTGAACGCGATGATTGTGCGGGAGTTGTTTATATGGATCCCGATACGGTGTTGTTTTCCAGGATTGATGAGGTCGTCACAGTTCTGACGCAAGCTAATATTGCGTTGACACCTCACCAATTGGTGCCGGAGACCGCGTTGTCGGCCGTGATCGACAACGAGATCTGTAGTCTTAAGCACGGTATTTATAACCTCGGGTTTATCGCGGTTGCACCAACTGACATTGGACAGGCGTTTGCGGCTTGGTGGGCTGATCGAAATTACTATTTTTGCCGTACCGAGATTGCTAATGGCTTATTCACTGACCAGCGCTGGATTGACTTGGTCCCTGCCTTCTTTGACGGTGTTGCCGTCATGCGAACCTCCCGCTTAAACGTGGCGACGTGGAACCTGACGACCAGGAAACTAACCGGTGATGCACCTGGCGGGGTTTTGGTCGACGGTGAGCCGCTTGGGTTTTATCACTTCACGGGGTTTGACAGTGGTTCTCATCGCATGATGATGCATAAAAATGCTACTGGGAATGCAACGGTTCGAGATCTGGTGGATTGGTATGCTGGCTTGACGGAAAAGCTCAGTGGGGATCCTCTGAGCAGAGTGCCATGGCGTTTTGGCAGCTTTGCAGATGGAACACAAATATCAACTGCAGCGAGGTTGCTTTACCGCGTCAGGCTGGATCTGCAGAAGAGATTTCCCGATCCCTACAACTGTGTGGATGGAGGATATGTCGGGTGGTTGCATACAAAAGCGAGAAACGAATACCCCAGACTTTTTGATGGGTCAAGTAAAGCGGCCGAGATATTGCGGCTAAGCACACCAGTTTCACTGGGCTATTGTGGGGGACGAATGGATGGGAAGTTCAATGTCCGCATGTTTACCGCCCAATTGCAGCAATCGCTAACAAATACCGCGCATCGCAACCGGTTAGCCAAGCGAGCATGGGAGATATTGCGTACTGAAGGGTACAAAGGCCTTCTCCAGCGCTTTGTAAAATCCTAGCGTGAGCGTTTTTGTTCTGACCAATAGCGCCAGAAGGGTTTGCTGAGCCACAGGCGTGCAAGGCTATGAAGATGCCATAAAAAATATCGTGGCCGAACGTGGCTCTCACGTTGCGCTGCGTGCAAGACATGAACTTGCAAGTCACGCTGCAAGTCCCAGTTATTTGCACGAAGCCGCGCACAGATATCAAAATCTTCACAATACATGTGAAAACGCTCATCAAAGCCTTTGACTTGCGCGAACGCTTTTGAGCGGAACAACATGAACATACCAGGAAACCAGACTGGTCCTGGCGGTGATTTACGGCCAAGTAAACGGCCACCAAAAACCTCCCAAGGGGTAATGATGTCACGCTCTGCAGTAGCTGTTTGTCGCTCAGGCTCCCAGACGGCTGGGGCCATCAAACCCGCCTCTGCTCGCGCACGTGAAAGCATGCTCTTGAGGACGTCGGAGTCAAACTCAATGTCTGGATTGAGCACAAGGAACCATCCACTATCGCAGTCAATAAATGCATGGTTATGGTTCTTGCCAAAACCTTTAGGTGAACTGTTAACCAACAGCTTGATGGGAAAACGGAGGCTTACGTCTTCCCACTGAAAGTCTTCCTCTTCCAGGTTTACCGTAACGATTACTTTGGATATCAGTGAATGGCAGTGCAAATCCAGTTGTCTTAGCAGGGAAATGATCAGATGAGCATGCCCGTGGCTGACAATAGATACGGTGACTGCTTCCTCTAGCGACAGGGATTTTCTGTGCAGCATGAGGCCAGCGTGTGTAGTTGCATCGGTATACAAGTGAAGAGGTCAGCAGGTTTCTTGGCGGCGATTATCCGCTTTTGTTGACAGGGTCAAATCAAAAGGGGATCGACATCAATGGCCCAACGCAAAATTCCTCTGTGAGCTGGCGATGCCCTGACTGCATGCAAGATGGGGTGCCACGCACTCAAAAAAATTTGCAACGCCTGTCTGGAATGACTCTCGACGAGCATTTGTGCCCGTTCAACATTCGCAACCCGTTGAACAGTCATGGGAACGCACGGGTACCTTGTTACTCGTTCAGCCTGTGGCAGATCGAGCGCAGCGTTTGCGACATCCTGCAAATAGGATTGGGCAATGCCCTGGCTAACCGCGTCCGCTCTGATCAGGGCCTGAAAACTGAACGGCGGCATGCCTGCTTGCTCGCGCTCCTTCAGTTCCTGGTTCGCAAAACCCGAGAAATCATGCTGTTTCAGTGCTTTGAACAACGGGTGTGCTGGAAAGCTGGTCTGAATCCACATTTCGCTGGCACTGCTTTTGTTGCTATCTCTTCCTGCTCGTCCAGCCGCCTGCATCAACAAAGCAAACATGCGCTCAGGGGCACGGAAATCTGCAGAGAACAGAGCGCTGTCTGGATTGATTGCCGCAACCAAAGTCACCTTGCGGAAATCATGTCCTTTGGCGATCATTTGGGTGCCGACAAGTAAATCCACCTCGCCTGCATGTACTTCAGACAATTGCCTGCCAAGTTCTCCCTTGCGACGGGTAGAGTCTGCATCAATTCGCAAAATCCGGGCGGGGGCTCCATCTGGCCGCAAGATCGAAGCGAACAGTACGGCCAGTTGCTCTTCGATTTGCTCAGTTCCACGCCCTAAGGGCGTAATGTCCAAGTTGCCGCATTCGGGACATGCGCGCGGTACCTTTTCTGTGAAGCCGCAATGATGGCAGCGCAATGTACGGTCAATTTTGTGAAAAACCTGATATGCACTGCAGTTCTTGCAACCGCTTTTCCAGCCACACGCACTGCAACCCAGAATCGGTGCATAGCCTCGGCGGTTCAATAGGACCATGCATTGCTCGCCTTTTGCAATCCTTTGCCTCATGGCGTCAAGCAGCTGTGGCGAGAACAAAGTCTTAGCGGGTTGGTGAGTCATGTCCACCAACCGTACGGTCGGCAGATTTCCCGAGCCAACCCGGCTGGGCATTTCGAGAAGCTGGTATCGGCTTTTATTGCCAATACAGGTTGTGGCGTGCCGCCAACTCTCTATCGACGGCGTTGCGCTGCCCAGTATGACTTTTGCGTTCTCAAGGCGGCCTCGGTACACCGCCAAGTCCCGTGCCGAATACCGGGCACCGTCCTGACTCTTGTAGCTGGGGTCATGTTCTTCGTCCACAACAATGAGTCGCAAACCAGGCATGGACGCGAAAACTGCCATACGTGTCCCCAGAATAACCCGAGCACCACCTTCCGTTGCGCCTTGATGCGCTGCGAGCCAATTGGAGAGTCTTTGTGCAGGCGTAAGAGCGCTGTGCAGCGAGATTACAGCTTGAGCGCCGTAGATTGGTGAAAATCGTTCAACAAACCTGGTTTCTAGTTGTGGGGTTAAATTGATTTCAGGCACCATTACCAAGGCCTGAGCAGTCGGGTCTGCCTGCAAAACTTGGTGAACGGCTTGCAAATAGACTTCCGTTTTGCCACTGCCTGTACTTCCAAAAAGCAGAAATGGTCCCGGTCTACTGGTGATTTTTTCAAGTGAACCTGACTGTTCAGATGTCAGTGTTTGCGTCACAGGATTGACAATCGGTCGGGCAGGCCTTCTTTTTACCGTGCTGCGGAGCTTTCTGGCCCACTGCTCACTCGTCAAGTTTCGCAATTGTGGCGGCAAGGCGTTCAGGGCGACCTCACCGATCGAACGCTGGTAATACTTGGCTGCAAATTCCACCAAATTCAGCCAATTTTCGGTTAATGGGTGCGGCAGTTCAAATGTTGCAGCGATTTCACGCAGTACCAGCGCATTTGTATCCGGTACGCTGGGGGTATTTTGCCAAACCACCCCTAATACCTCGCGTCGGCCTAAAGGAACCCTGACCAATGTTCCCCGGTCATACGCGTACTGACTTGAATAGGTAAGCAAGCCACTTTGGTGGACGGCGTCGCCGCGCCACGCAATACCACTGTGCGCGGGGGTCAAAAGGGCAACGCTAAGCGCGTAGGACATGGATGGCGAAGCTCGACAAAAAGCTCAAAACAACTAATGAAGTATGCGTTAAGTTATTGATTTTGAAGAGCTTGAGTGCGAATTCAAGTTTTCTGTGGATAACTTTGTTAATAAACCAGTCAACCTGGACGCCAAGCCTTAAAAATCAAGGCTTTAGCTGCATTGCCCAGAATTTCGGCAA
The DNA here is from genome assembly GCA_016703665.1 of Candidatus Defluviibacillus avedoerensis. Lineage (GTDB taxonomy): Bacteria > Pseudomonadota > Gammaproteobacteria > Burkholderiales > Burkholderiaceae_C > Defluviibacillus > Defluviibacillus avedoerensis. The sequence continues at coordinate 1,124,840 of JADJBS010000020.1, read as the reverse complement.
TTTTGAAACTCAATATAAATCAACAACTTGCGAGCGCTACCGGTTTTATAGCAACTAAACACCACCCATCGTAAAGTGCATGCTCTTGATGTCTACTTTTGTGAATAAGTCAAGACTACCAGACAAAAAGTTCGCAATAAATCATCTGATTACGTCAATTCGCTATAGCGGATTTACCTCGGCTTAAACGTGACAAGCGATGGACGGCTTCGACGAGTACGGCGACATTTTCTGGTGGTGTGTATTGGCTGATGCCGTGTCCAAGATTGAAGATGTGGGTAGGACCGGTTGTTGCTGCATCCGTATGCGGTGTACCAAAGCTGCGCAGCACTTGGCTAACTTGACGTTCAATTTGGGGCCCATTCGCAAACAACACATTGGGGTCAATATTGCCTTGAAGGGCTTTGCCGGGCCCGCCGACGTTGCCACCTACCATCTGTCGTGCGCGCCCCAGGTTAACCGTCCAGTCCAGGCCCAAAACCTCACAATCCAAACCAGACATTTCTTCAAGCCAGAGTCCCCCACCTTTAGTGAAGACGATGCAGGGGATGGTCGCATCTAAATGCTTGCGTTTGAGTTGCGCAAGAACGCGCCGCGTATAAGCAAGACTGAATTCCTGGAATGCACCATCAGCAAGGACGCCACCCCAACTGTCAAATATCATGACTGCCTGCGCCCCGGCCTCTATCTGAGTGTTTAGGTAAAGCGCTACAGCGTCGGCGTTGATTGTCAATATTTTGTGCATCAGGTCAGGGCGTTGATACATCAGCGACTTAACCAGCCGATAGTCATCAGAACCTTTTCCTTCGACCATGTAACACGCCAACGTCCACGGACTGCCAGAAAAACCGATCAGAGGTACGCGACCGTCCAGGGCTCGGCGTATGGAGGTGACCGCATCAAACACATACTGCAGTTTGTGCATGTCTGGGACAGCCAATTTTGCAACCGCGGCCTCGTCGCGTACGACAACTGAAAACCGCGGATCTTCCCCTTGTGCAAAGGACAGACCCAGACCCATGGCGTCCGGGACGGTCAGAATATCGCTGAACAAAATCGCGGCGTCCAATGGATAGCGATCCAAGGGTTGTAAGGTAACTTGAGTGGCAAAGTCTACGTTGGTGGCCAACCCCATGAAACTGCCTGCTTTGGCTCGTGTTGCGCAATATTCAGGTAAATAGCGCCCAGCTTGGCGCATGAGCCATACAGGTGTGTGGTCTGTCGCCTGGCGCAGGCAAGCGCGTAGAAACGTATCGTTTTTCAGGACGGGGAATGAGGTTGGGAATGTGGTGCTCATTTCCCGATTGTCGCTGAAGCTCTTTGGGGTGAACGGGGGGGGGGGGGGCCCGGGGGGGGGGGGGGGGGGGGGGGCGGGGGGGGGGGGGGGGGGGGGGGGGGGGGCCGGGGGGGGGGGGGGGGGGGGGGGGGGGGGGGGGGGGGGGGGGGTGGGGGGGGGGGGGGGGGGGGGCCCCCAGGCGTCAAAAGCTTGCAGGGTTTTTGGGGCAGGGCACCTGAAGATACTCCTACAAACCTGCAATTACCTTGCGGATTTCTTCGACGCTTAGTATTTCCGACAAAATGATAGGTGGCTTATCAAGTTGATAGAAAACATAGACCGGCACACCGCTACGGCCCAACATAGACAATGCTGCAGAAATGGCTGGGTCTCGCCGGGTCCAGTCCGCACGAAGTAGTGCCACATTCTTTACCCTGAGTTCGGACAAAACCTCAGGATTGGAAAGGGTTGTCTTTTTGTTGTACTGACAGGTTACGCACCACGCCGCCGTAAAGTCCACAAAGACCGCTTGGTTTGCAGACGTCAATTGCTTGACTTTGTTGGGTTCCCAAGTTTGCCACTCTCCGTGATTTTTTGGGGTGGGGTGGTCTGTTGACGGGGCTAAGACAAGAGGCCCTATCAACCATAACGCAGTCGCCAGCAAAGTAAGGCATATGCTGCAAGCAATCAAAGCTGTGCGGTGAGGTAAGTTGGATGACCATAAAGTGGCTGCTCCAACTAACAGTATCGCCAGAAGGGCTGCAGCACCATCGATGCCTGTTTGCTGTCCTAAAATCCAGACGAGCCAGATGACCGTGGCAAACATTGGGAAAGCCATGAATCTGCGGAACATATCCATCCAGGGGCCAGGACGAGGTAACCAACGCACAACAGCCGGGACAAGGCTGGCAACTAAATAGGGAAAGGCCATACCCAAACCAAGCGCCGCAAACACCAACATGGCTTGCTCGGGCGGCATTGCGACCGCAAAACCCAATGACGCTCCCATGAACGGGGCTGTGCAGGGTGAGGCAACAGCTACAGCCAGTATGCCTGACAGAAAGGCATTAGTTGCGGGATTTTTAGACTCGAGTGTTGCCCATTGGTTGGGCAGCATTTGGCCGAACTCAAACACCCCAGCCAAGTTCAGTCCAACCACAGTGAACAAAACAGCCAAACCTACAATCACGCCGGGAGACTGCAATTGAAACCCCCATCCAAGCTGTTCTCCTGCCGCGCGCAAACTCATCAGCAGAGCTCCTAAGGCAAGAAAGGACAGCACTACGCCCGTTGTGTAGGCGATGCCGCTGACTCGATGAGCGCGATGGTCGTTTGCGTGCTGGGTGACCCCAACCACCTTGATCGCCAGAACTGGGAATACGCAAGGCATGAGATTCAGGATCAGGCCACCGAACAGCGCACCAATGATCGCAGCCATGAAACTGATATCCGTGGGGCTGGAGGATGAAGGACTGCTATTGGACGAGAATGCTGCTTGGGCTTGATGATCCAGAGCTACGGGCCATTTGCCGATGACTGCCGCCTGTGTTCGATAGCTTCCTTTCTGGCCGACCAGCACCCAAGGTATGACGGAAGGCGCCTCACTACGTTGCGGTGCAAGCGGCACCGTGGCCGTCCAGGTGTTATCTTTCCAGTCTTGAGTCCAGGGAGCTGACGGAGAAATAATTTCAGGCGTTTCTGGAAAGAGCTCTAATTTACTGCCGTGTACCGCTTCTGGTAGCCCTTGCACACTCAGCCGTAGGCTTTGTCCAACGATTTCCAGTGCAGGTGACTCGCTGAGATTTTTGGGCTGTGCAGCAAATGCCATCGCAAATTCATTGGCATTCATTGCAGTTGAGCTTTGAAGAGGAATCCTGAGTAAGAACTCGCCCTCCTGAGGTATGCATTCTTTACGACAAACCAACCAGAAAGCTTTGAGTTTGATTTCTAAGTCACTCGAAAGTAGGTTGGGCTTGAAGCCATGACCAATTTGAATAGAGACTGGTAGCAATACTTTGCCTTCGTAGCCGTAATTGGTCAAACTGCCTATGGCAATTTTGCGCGGGGTTGGCCATCCAATGTCAGCCGCAGTCACTCCTTGGGGAAGCGTCCATTCGAAGGCGGTAGGAAGACCAGAGTCTCCAGCGTTTTTCCAGTAGGTGTGCCATTCCGGTTGATGGGTAAGCTGCAGTCCCACCCATACTTCCGCTCCGGAACTGACGCCTTGTGGCGCATGTGCCAGCAGCTCAGCACGAACCTGCGCGGTGCTGACGACTGTTGCCCCAAGGTTCTGTGCAATTGCAATACTCCATGTGGGGATCCACAACCAGATTATTGCGAAAAGTGCGAGTCGGGCGAAGCTGGTGATTGGCATTGAAGGTATGAGAGCAACGGCAAGCAATTTGGTTCCCTGCTTAAGCAAAGCTGAGAAGCAAGCGCAGAGGGTTTCTTAATGTTGACGGTCGTGGGCCAAAATTCCAACGTGCTGCTGGCATATGTACCGTTGCAGGGCAAGAAAAGGTTCACAAAGAGCCTCAAGCGCGGGAGGAATGTCCGAATTTTGCCAGCTTCAAGCGTCTTTTCGTGACCAGACCTTAACGATGGTCATTCAAAGTCAGCGGTTTGTTTCTCTTTCCACGAACAGAGTCTCTTCGCTTGACGCGTAGTCCTCAGCCTTGCTAGAGTCCAGAGTCAAGTAAATCGGCACATCAAAAATGATGGAGCCTAGTTAGCGGCGCAAGCTGTGGCTGGGCGTGGTATCGAACGGCTGTTGTACGGGCAAGTGAAGATTGTGCGTCGTATTGGTTTCAAGTCTCCTAAGATAAGTCCATGAAACTTAAATCTAAATTCTGGGCAGACCTCACCTGGCAGGACTTCACCCGCCTTCAAGCTTCCCCCTTTTTAGAGAGGGTTGTTGCAGTTCTGCCATTGGCTGCAATTGAACAACATGGACCGCATCTGCCGGTAAGTGTCGATCAAACACTCATTGATGGAATTGTGAACTCCTGCCTGTCTCGAATGGATGACAATCTTCCAGTTCTGTTCCTGCCAACGCTAGCTGTGGGCAAAAGTAACGAGCACGATCGCTTCCCAGGCACTCTGAGTTTGAGTGCACAGACTGTTATTCAACTATGGATGGACATTGGGTCAAGCGTGGCTCGAGCAGGAATTAAGAAGTTCGTGCTACTGAATTCCCATGGTGGACAGGTTAGCGTGATGGACATTGTTGCGCGAGATCTGAGAGCCAAGTACGACATGATTGTCTATTCGTGCAGTTGGTTCAATCTCCCGCTTCCCGAGGTGGTTTACGACTCTTTCCCAAAAGAGGAGCATCGTTTCGGGATACATGCTGGCGATATAGAAACATCAATGATGTTGGCGCTAAGACCTCAATACGTGAACATGCACAAAGCGGAGGACTTTAAATCAAGCTCGCAGGCCCGAGCAGGCCAATATCCCATACTTGGAAATGGACGGAGTGCGAAGTTGGGCTGGCAAATACAGGATTACAACGTACTCGGGGCGGTGGGTAATGCAAAAGCAGCTACGCCAGTTAAGGGGCAG
>JADJBS010000020.1:0-1110000 GCA_016703665.1 Candidatus Defluviibacillus avedoerensis | reverse complement strand
AAGTGCGAATGCTGACATGAGTAGCGTTAAAGGGGGTGAAAAGCCCCTCGCCGTAAGCGCAAGGTTTTCTACGCAACGTTCATCGGCGTAGAGTGAGTCGGCCCCTAAGGCGAGGCAGAGATGCGTAGCTGATGGGAAACAGGTCAATATTCCTGTACCGATTGCAAGTGCGATGTGGGGACGGATCTTAATAGGTTATCCGGCTGTTGGATATGCCGGTTTAGACAGATGTAGGCGACACGTAGGCAAATCCGCGTGTCATATACCGAGGCTGTCGATCGAGTGAGCTTGCTCACGAAGTAACTGAACGAGGTTCCAGGAAAAGCCACTAAGCTTCAGCTTGCAACGACCGTACCGCAAACCGACACTGGTGCGCGAGATGAGTATTCTAAGGCGCTTGAGAGAACTCAGGAGAAGGAACTCGGCAAATTGACACCGTAACTTCCGGAAGAAGGTGTGCCCTATTAGTGTGAAGTGAACAACGGAGCATGAATGGGTTGCAAAAATCGGTGGCTGCGACTGTTTAATAAAACACAGCACTCTGCAAAGACGAAAGTCGACGTATAGGGTGTGACGCCTGCCCGGTGCTGGAAGATTAATTGATGGGGTGCAAGCTCTTGATCGAAGTCCCAGTAAACGGCGGCCGTAACTATAACGGTCCTAAGGTAGCGAAATTCCTTGTCGGGTAAGTTCCGACCTGGCACGAATGGCGTAACGATGGCCACACTGTCTCCTCCTGAGACCAGCGAAGTTGAAATGTTTGTGATGATGCAATCTCCCCGGGAAAGACGGAAAGACCCCATGAACCTTACTGTAGCTTTGTATTGGACTTTGAACAGATCTGTGTAGGATAGGTGGGAGGCTTTGAAGCAGGGTCGCTAGATCTTGTGGAGCCAACGTTGAAATACCACCCTGGTGTGTTTGAGGTTCTAACCAGGTCCATTATCTGGATCGGGGACAGTGCATGGTAGGCAGTTTGATCAGCGGTCTCCTCCCAAAGCGTAACGGAGGAGTTCGAAGGCGTACGTTAGTTACGGTCGGACATCGTGATGATAGTGCAATGGCATAAACGTGCTTAACTGCGAGACTTGGCTTAGAAGCAGCCATCATTTAAAGAAAGCGTAATAGCTCACTGATCGAGTCGTCCTGCGCGGAAGATGTAACGGGCTAAGCCAGTTACCGAAGCTGCGGATTTGCAATTTATTGCAAGTGGTAGGAGAGCGTTCTGTAAGCCTGTGAAGGTGTGTTGTAAAAGCATGCTGGAGGTATCAGAAGTGCGAATGCTGACATGAGTAGCGTTAAAAGGGGTGAAAAGCCCCTCGCCGTAAGCGCAAGGTTTTCTACGCAACGTTCATCGGCGTAGAGGTGAGTCGGCCCTTAAGGCGAGGCAGAGATGCGTAGCTGATGGGAAACAGGTCAATATTCCTGTACCGATTGCAAGTGCGATGTGGGGACGGATCTTACAGGTTATCCGGCTGTTGGATATGCCGGTTTAGACAGATGTAGGCGACACGTAGGCAAATCCGCGTGTCATATACCGAGGCTGTCGATCGAGTGAGCTTGCTCACGAAGTAACTGAACGAGGTTCCAGGAAAAGCCACTAAGCTTCAGCTTGCAACGACCGTACCGCAAACCGACACTGGTGCGCGAGATGAGTATTCTAAGGCGCTTGAGAGAACTCAGGAGAAGGAACTCGGCAAATTGACACCGTAACTTCGGAAGAAGGTGTGCCCTATTAGTGTGAAGTGAACAACGGAGCATGAATGGGTTGCAAAAAATCGGTGGCTGCGACTGTTTAATAAAAACACAGCACTCTGCAAACACGAAAGTGGACGTATAGGGTGTGACGCCTGCCCGGTGCTGGAAGATTAATTGATGGGGTGCAAGCTCTTGATCGAAGTCCCAGTAAACGGCGGCCGTAACTATAACGATCCTAAAATAGCGAAATTCCTTGTCGGGTAAGTTCCGACCTGCACGAATGGCGTAACGATGGCCACACTGTCTCCTCCTGAGACTCAGCGAAGTTGAAATGTTTGTGATGATGCAATCTCCCCGCGGAAAGACGGAAAGACCCCATGAACCTTTACTGTAGCTTTGTATTGGACTTTGAACAGATCTGTGTAGGATAGGTGGGAGGCTTTGAAGCAGGGTCGCTAGATCTTGTGGAGCCAACGTTGAAATACCACCCTGGTGTGTTTGAGGTTCTAACCTAGGTCCATTATCTGGATCGGGGACAGTGCATGGTGCAGTTTGACTGGGGCGGTCTCCTCCCAAAGCGTAACGGAGGAGTTCGAAGGTACGTTAGTTACGGTCGGACATCGTGATGATAGTGCAATGGCATAAACGTGCTTAACTGCGAGACTGACAAGTCGAGCAGATACAAAGTAGACATAGTGATCCGGTGGTTCTGTATGGAAGGGCCATCGCTCAACGGATAAAAGGTACTCTGGGGATAACAGGCTGATACTGCCCAAGAGTTCATATCGACGGCAGTGTTTGGCACCTCGATGTCGGCTCATCTCATCCTGGGGCTGTAGCCGGTCCCAAGGGTATGGCTGTTCGCCATTTAAAGAGGTACGTGAGCTGGGTTTAAAACGTCGTGAGACAGTTTGGTCCCTATCTTCCGTGGGCGCTGCAGATTTGAGGAAGCCTGCTCCTAGTACGAGGACCGGAGTGGACACACCTCTGGTGTATCGGTTGTCACGCCAGTGGCATTGCCGAGTAGCTATGTGTGGAAGAGATAACCGCTGAAAGCATCTAAGCGGGAAACTCGTTTCAAGATGAGATCTGCCGGGGCCTTGAGCCCCCTAAAGAGTCGTTCAAGACCAGGACGTTGATAGGTCAGGTGTGGAAGCGCAGTAATGCGTTAAGCTAACTGATACTAATTGCTCGTGCGGCTTGACCCTATAACTTTGATCTACGAAAGTACATCAAGGAAGTTATGCCAAGTTGACGCATTCAAAATACCAGCACTCAATAAGTGCAACTTCTAAAAAGCTAATCTGACTCTATGAATTCGTTGTCTTGACAATGTCAAGATGACAAAAAGTTATGTCTGATGACCATAGCGAGTTGGTCCCACCCCTTCCCATCCCGAACAGGACCGTGAAACGACTCAGCGCCGATGATAGTGCGGATTACCCGTGTGAAAGTAGGTCATCGTCAGACTGTTATTAGAAAACCCCGATCGTTAGAAATAGCGGTCGGGGTTTTTCCGTGTGGTGAGTGTGAATAGTATGCGTCGATATGTATTGACCCAGCGGATTCTGCACAGCCTAGACTGCTAAAGCATAAACCTCAGCAGGTGTTCGCATGCCCAAGGCCTGGTGTGGTCTCTGTTCGTTGTAAAAGCCAATCCAGTCTCAATAACCCGACTGGCGTGTTGCAGCGTTTCAAATCTGCGGCGGTGCACGGGTAATCCCCCCAATTCGCACAGGTCTGAGAAGTAGAGCTACGCGGTCATGGCCAACCGCTGTTTGGGGTTGACCTGCCGGGTTTCTTCGGACCAATCTCAACTTGACTCTCTGGTCTCGGTTGATAAATTGTTCTTCAAGCCCGCGATGAACTCGGCCGGTGTGCGGTAGTTCAAACTCGAATGGGGCCTGATTTCATTGTAGTGACGCTGCCAGTCCTGAATGATGACCTTGGCTTCCAGACGGTTGCGAAACCATTCCATCGCCAGACATTCATCACGAAACTTTCCGTTGAAACTTTCATTGGTTCCGTTCTGCCAGGGCTTTCCTGGGTCGCTCAGTACCGTCTCTAATTGCCCGTCTTTAGCCCAGCTCAGCAGAGCCAGGCTTACGAACTCAGGGCCATTGTCACTGCGCAAGTAGCGCGGTGCACCGTGCACACTAATGAGCTTGCTCAGCACATCAATGACTCGGCGCGAACGTATTGAACCCGCTACGTCGATTGCCAGACATTCACGCGTGTACTCGTCCACCACCGTCAGACATTTTAATTGCTGCCCGTTGGCACAGGAGTCAAACACGAAGTCGTAGCACCACACGCAGTTTCGCCCCAGCGGCGACATTGGCCGTGGACTGGTTCTGGCAACACCGCGCCGGCGCTTCTTGCGTGGCGGCACCTGAAGACCCGCAGCACTCCAGATTCTGCTGCAGCGGTCTTTGCTCACATCCATGCCCTGGCGTGCCAAAAAGATGTTGATGCGCCGAGCACCGAAGCGCGGGAGCTGGCCTGACAGGTTTCTCATGGCCTCAATCACGGGTGCGTCCTTAGCGGGCATGCGTAGTTCGTAATGCAGCCCCGAACGCGCTGCTCCCATCAGCGCACACGCCCGTCGCTGGCTCAGTCCACGCTGCACCGCGCAGCGAACCTGCTCCAGGCGGGCCTGTGCGCTCACCATTTTTTTGCGTTGATCTCCTTCATGACCTCGATCTCAAGGTCACGATCGACCAGAAGTTTCTTCAGTCGGGAGTTCTCTGCCTCCAACGTCTTGAGTCGCTTTACGTCGCTGGCATCGAGTTGGCCAAACTTCTTGCGCCAGATGTAGATGCTCGCATCACTCACGCCGTGGCGCTTGGCAACCACCGCTACGCTGTCCTTGTCGGTCTCGCGCAGTATCCGAACAATCTGCTCGTCACTGAATCGTCCCTGCTTCATTCCCGTCTCTCCTTGCAGAAGAGACCATTCTCTCAAGCTTCAATTGGTCCGAAATTCACAGGGCAGGTCACTCATGTGTGTTTCCTTTCAAAGATATCAGCTGAGCAGAAATTCACTGGGTCAATACAGCGGAGCGTAAAGCTTGGTAAAACAGCCATTTACCTAGCAGTATGGGAAATCTTGGCCTTACCATTCGGTACGACTTCCAGATGTTTTGAGCCTTGACTTATGCCCACGCTGTCCTCTGCCCGTATCGCATTCACCGCATATCTGTTACTTGCTGCCGCCACTGGCGCGCTCAGCAGCTGGTGGTGGCAGCAAAAATCGACCACGCCAGCGCCAAATGGCCCAGAGGGCTCACCGCCTGCGGCCAGCGCTGCCAACGGTCCAGCCTCTGCTGCGGGGGGGCCTGCGCGCCGCTTTGGCTCGGGCAGCCGAGCGCAGCCAGTGACGGTGGCGGTGGCCAAGCAAATGGACATCCGGGTCATGCTGAACGCCATTGGCAACATGGCTGCGATGAACACGGCGGTGGTGCGCGCACGGGTTGACGGTGAACTGCGGGCCATCCGCTTTATTGAGGGGCAACCGGTGCGCGTGGGCCAAGTGCTGGCCGAAATTGACCCGCGCAGCTACGAGGTGGCGCTGGCTCAGACCCAGGGGCAACTGGCGCGCGACCAGGCGCAGCTTAAGAACGCCCAGCTGGACCTGGAACGCTACAAGGATTTGCTGGCCAAGGATTCGATTGCCAAGCAGCAGGTGGACACGCAGGAGGCCCTGGTCAAACAGCTGCAGGGTACGGTGCAGACCGACCAAGCCCTGGTAGACAACGCCAAGCTGCAACTCTCGTACACCAAGGTGGTGGCCCCCATCAGCGGTCGTTTGGGTCTGAAGCAGGCAGACTTGGGAAGCATCATCCGCTCGGGCGATGCGAGCGGCCTGGTCACCATCACCCAGACCCAGCCCATTGCCCTGGTGTTTGCGCTGCCTGAGGCCAACCTGCGGGCACTGGCGCGCAAGCTGCGCGGCAAAGAGCCCGTGGCGGTGGAGGTGTGGGACCGTGACCAACGCAACAAGCTGGGTGTAGGCAAAGTTGTCAGCACCGACAACGCGATCGATGCAACGACAGGCACCATCAAGATCAAAGCCTCGTTCGACAATGGCGAGGGCGCGCTGTTCCCGAATCAGTTTGTCAACGTGAAGCTGCAGGTAGATGCTTTGCCCCAGGTGCTGGCGGTGCCCAACACAGCGGTGCAGCGCGGTGCCCAGGGCAGCTTTGTGTATGTGGTGAAGGACGACGGTAGCGTTAACATGCGCCGCGTCCGCCCAGGTGCCAGCGAAGGGGACTGGGTCAGCATACAGGGTGAGGTGAGCGCTGGTGAGCGTGTGGTGACCGACGGCGCAGACCGGCTGCGCGAAGGTGCCAAGGTCGAGGTGGTGACACCGCCCCCTGTGCGTGGGGGCGCTGGTGCGACTAATTTGCAAGCAAAACAAGACGTTACGTCATACCCAGTAACAAAGTCAGCTCCTAAAAACGAAGCAAAATTTAATCCAAACGCGGCCGCTAAGCCAGAGGTGGGCGCTGCACCTGCCACTGGCGTGCCTGCACCTGCACCTGCGGCCAGCCCGGCTCAGCCCAAACCCGCCGCCGCACCAGCAGCGGGTGCAGGCGACCTGCCGCCCTGGTTTGACCGCATGCCGCCTGAAATGCAAGAAAAATTCAAGGCCATGAACCCGACCGAGCGCGCGGCCTTCATCGAAAAGGCAAAAGAGCGCCGCCGCCAGCGCGAAGGCGGTGGCGGTGGCGTTGGCGGCGAGTAGGCGCACGCAATGAACTTCTCGCGTCTATTCATCCTGCGGCCAGTGGCCACCTCGCTCTTGATGGTGGCCATCCTGATCGCCGGGTCGCTGGCTTACCGCCTGCTGCCCATCTCGGCCTTGCCTGAGGTCGATTACCCCACGATCCAGATCACCACGCTATACCCGGGGGCCAGCCCGGATGTGGTCACCTCCGCCGTCACCGCGCCGCTGGAGCGCCAGTTCGGCCAGATGCCCGGCTTGGCGCAGATGTCCTCCACCAGCTCGGGTGGGGCGTCCGTTATCACCTTGCGGTTTTCGCTAGACGTGGCGCTGGACGTGGCCGAGCAGCAAGTGCAGGCAGCCATCAACGCAGGCGCCAACCTGCTGCCCAGCGACCTGCCCATGCCGCCGTTGTACAACAAGGTGAACCCGGCAGACGCACCCATCCTGACACTATCAATCACGTCGCCGTCACTCCAAGTCATTCGCGTGCATGACCTGGTGGAAAACCGATTGGCACCCAAGCTCAGCCAGGTGCCCGGCGTGGGCTTGGTTTCAATTGCTGGCGGGCAGCGCCCTGCTGTGCGCATCCAGGCCAACCCGACGGCACTGGCAGCGGCAGGGCTGTCACTGGAAGATGTGCGCATCGCCATCAACGCAGCCAACGTCAACCAAGCGAAAGGCAGCTTTGACGGCGCGGCGCGTGCCAGCACCATCGACGCCAATGACCAGTTGCGATCCACGGCCGACTACGCCAACCTCATCATCGCCCTGAAGAACGGCAACCCGGTGCGCCTCAAAGAAGTGGCCAACATCGTCGATGCGCCCGAGAACAACCGCTTGTCGGCCTGGGCCAGCCAATGCCCCGCGCAGTCACCCTTGCAGTCGGACGGTCTCATCTGTTTGGACAATGTGATCAAGCAATCGGTGGCGGGTGTGATTCTGAACATTCAGCGCCAGCCCGGTGCCAATGTGATCGAGACGGTGGACCGCATCAAGGCTTTGCTGCCCAAGCTCCAATCCACGCTGCCCGCTTCCCTGGATGTGCAGGTGCTGACCGACCGAACGCTCACTATCCGCGCATCCGTCACCGACGTTCAACACGAGCTGCTGATGGCTATTTGCCTGGTGGTGGCGGTGATCTTTGTGTTTTTGCGCAGCTCCTCTGCAACGCTGATCCCCGCGCTGGCGGTGCCGCTGTCGCTGGTTGGCACCTTTGGCGTGATGTATTTGCTGGGCTATTCCATCAACAACCTCACGCTAATGGCCTTGACCATTTCTACTGGCTTTGTGGTGGATGACGCGATTGTGATGATCGAGAACATTGCCCGCTACGTCGAGGAGGGCGAAAGCCCCATGGCCGCTGCGCTTAAGGGCTCCAAGCAAATCGGTTTCACCATCATCTCGCTCACCATTTCGCTGATTGCGGTGCTGATCCCGCTGCTGTTCATGGCCGATGTGGTGGGGCGGCTGTTTCACGAATTTGCGGTCACGCTGGCCGTGTCGATTTTGATATCGGCGGTGGTCTCTCTCACGCTCACGCCCATGCTGTGTGCCAGGCTGCTCAAGCACACGCCCGAATCCAGCCACGGCAAGCTGTATCAGGCAACGGGCCGTTTCTTTGAAAACATCATTGCGGGCTATGGCCGCATGCTGACGGCGGTACTGAATCGCCAGTCCTTAACTCTGGTCATTTTTGCGGTCACGCTGGTGGGCACGGCAGGGCTGTATGTGGTCGTGCCCAAGGGCTTCTTCCCAGTGCAAGACACGGGCGTGATCCAGGCCATTACCGAAGGTCCGCAGGACACATCCTTCGTGGCCATGGCAGACCATCAGCAGCGCATGGCCGAATTTATTCTGCAAGACCCTGCCGTGCAAAGTCTGTCGTCCTTCATTGGGGTGGACGGCGCCAACGCCACACTCAACGCGGGCCGCATGCTGATCAACCTCAAACCCAAGGCAGACCGCGATACAGCGTCACGCGACATCAGCGTCGTCATTCGCCGCCTGAGCGACTCGGCGGGCAGCAAGGTGCCCGGCATGGCGCTGTACATGCAGCCAGTGCAGGATTTGAGCATTGAAGACCGCGTCGCCAAGACGCAGTACCAGTTCTTGCTGTCATCCCCGGACGGTGAAGCCTTGAGCAGATGGACGGGACTGTTGGTGGACCGTTTGCAGCAGTTGCCCGAGTTGTCCGACGTGTCCAGCGATTTGCAGGATGGAGGTTTGCAGGCCTATATCGACATCGACCGAGCCGCAGCATCTCGCCTGGGCGTCACGGTGGCCGCGATTGACAACGCGCTGTACAACGCCTTTGGGCAGCGCTTGATCTCCACCATCTTCACCCAAAGCAACCAGTACCGTGTGGTGCTGGAGGTAGACCCGGTCTACCGCAATAACCCCAAAATGCTGGCGCAGTTGTATGTGCCTGCGACCACAGGCGCACAAATTCCGCTGTCATCGGTGGCGCGCGTGATCGAGAAGCCGTCCAGCCTCGTGGTGAACCATGTGGCGCAGTTTCCGTCAGCCACGGTGTCGTTCAACGCAGCCCCCGGCGTCGCTCTCGGCCATGCCGTGGCGGCGATCAAGGCTGAAGAGGCTGCATTCGGCATGCCCGCCAGCATCGAGACCAGTTTTCAGGGCGCTGCGTTGGCGTTTCAGGCATCCCTGTCCAATACGCTGCTTCTGATTCTGGCGGCGGTCGTGACCATGTACATCGTGCTGGGGGTGCTGTACGAGAGTACGATTCACCCGGTGACTATTCTGTCTACTTTGCCATCTGCTGGTTTGGGGGCCTTACTGGCTTTGTTGGCAGCCCGCATGGAGCTGGGGCTGATTGCGGTGATTGGCATTGTGTTGTTGATCGGCATCGTCAAGAAGAACGCGATCATGATGATCGACTTTGCGCTGGACGCCGAGCGCGAGCAGGGCTTGTCTCCGCGCGATGCAATTTATCAGGCTTGCTTACTGCGGTTTCGGCCAATTTTGATGACGACTTTGGCTGCGTTGCTGGGGGCGTTGCCTTTGATGCTGGGAAACGGGGTTGGGTCTGAATTGCGGCATCCGCTGGGGGTGACGATGGTGGGGGGGCTGATTGTTAGTCAGCTGTTGACGCTGTTTTCTACGCCTGTGATCTATTTGTTGTTTGCGGGCTGGGCTGAGAAGTGGACAAAGACGGAGGTTCGCGAATGAACTTCTCCGCTCCCTTCATCCACCGCCCTATTGCCACCAGCTTATTAACCCTGGGCATCGTTCTGGCCGGGGCCTTAAGCTTCTTTCAGCTACCGGTAGCTCCGCTTCCCCAAGTGGACTTCCCCACCATCTCGGTCACCGCCAACCTCCCCGGCGCCAGCCCCGAGACCATGGCGGCCACGGTGGCTACGCCGCTAGAGCGCGCCTTAGGCGCCATCGCAGGCGTTAACGAGATCACCTCCAGCTCCTCACTTGGCAACACCCGTGTCACGCTGCAGTTTGACCTGAACCGCGACATCAACGGCGCGGCGCGTGATGTGCAGGCAGCCATCAATGCCGCTCGCACGCTGCTGCCCACAGGCATGCCCAGTAACCCGCAGTACCGCAAGGTGAACCCGGCGGATGCGCCGATCATGATTTTGTCGCTCACCTCGGACACGCTCTCGCGCGGCCAGATGTACGATGCAGCCTCCACCGTTTTGGCGCAACGCCTGGCGCAAGTCGATGGCATTGGCCAGGTCAACATTGGTGGGGGTGCCTTGCCCGCCGTGCGCATCGCCTTGGACCCAAACAAGCTGGCTGCCAACGGCATTGCGCTGGACGACATTCGCGTTGCCGTGACGGCCACCAATGCCAACCGCCCCAAAGGCTTGATGGACGATGGGAGCCGAAGCTGGCAGATCACGGCGAACGACCAGGCGCGCACGGCAGCGGACTATGCACCGTTGATCGTTCGCTATCGAAATGGGAGCACGGTTCGCTTGATGGACGTGGCTGAAGTGGTTGATTCAGTCCAGGATGTACGCACCTACGGTGTGGCCAATGGCAACCCGGCCATTTTGCTGATGCTGTTCAAGTCGCCCAATGCCAACATCATTGAATCGGTGGACAAGGTCAATGCCTTGCTGCCGCATTTGCGGGCCAGCATTGCGGCGGCGATTGACCTGAAGGTGGTGTCCGACCGCACGCCCACTATCCGCGCGTCGCTGCGCGAGGTGGAGCGGTCGCTGGCCATCTCGATCGGTCTCGTGATCTTGGTGGTGTTTTTGTTTTTGCGCAATGCGCGGGCGGCACTGATTCCCAGTGTGGCGGTGCCTGCTTCACTGGCGGGCACCTTTGCCGTGATGTATCTGTGCGGCTACACGCTGGACAATCTGTCGCTGATGGCGTTGACGGTCGCCACGGGCTTTGTGGTGGACGATGCCATTGTGGTGTTGGAGAACATCACCCGACACCGCGAGCGGGGCAAAACTCCGATGCAGGCGGCGCTGGACGGCACGCGCGAGATTGGCTTTACCGTGCTGTCGATCAGCTTGTCTTTGATCGCGGTGTTCATCCCTATTTTGCTGATGGGCGGCATTGTGGGGCGTTTGTTCCGTGAGTTTGCTGTGGTCTTGTCGTCAGCGATCCTGGTGTCTATGGTGATATCGTTGACCACCACCCCCATGATGTGTGCGCGCTTGCTGACTGCGCCGCCGCGCACCGCCAAACCGCCTAACTGGCTGGCCCGCCTGTCAGCCAGGGCGCAAAAGGGCATGCTGCGTGGCTACCGCCACAGCCTGGCGTTTGCCCTGCGGCACCAACCGCTCACCCTGCTGACTCTGGTGGCCGTGATTGGCCTGAATGTCTATCTCTACGGTGTCATTGAAAAAGGGTTCTTCCCCACCCAGGACACGGGACGGGTGGGGGGCTTTATCCGGGCAGACCAATCAACCTCCTTTCAGGCCATGCAGCAAAGGTTGGAGAGATTTTTAACCATTGTCAGTGCCGACCCCGCTGTCGAGAACATCACTGGCTTCACCGGAGGCAGCCAGCGCAATACGGCGCAGATGTTCATGCAGCTCAAACCCCTGTCCGTCCGCCGGGAGTCTGCAGACAAGGTGATTGACCGCTTGCGCCAGAAGCTGGCCAGCGAGCCAGGTGCGCGCTTGTTCATGTATCAGCAGCAGGATGTCCGATTGGGCGGGCGTCAGGCGAATTCCAGTTACCAGTACACCTTGCAATCAGATGACCTGGAGGACTTGCGCGCCTGGGAGCCGCGCATTCGCGTGGCCTTGTCCAAGCTGCCTGAGCTGGAAGACGTCAACACCGATCAGCAAGACCGGGGCTTGCAGACCAACCTGATCATGGACCGCGACGCACTGTCGCAAATGGGGGTGACTGTGCGCAATGTGGACACCACGCTGAACAACGCCTTTGGCCAGCGCCAGGTCGGGGTGATCTATAACCCGCTGAACCAGTACCGCGTGGTGCTGGAACTGGCCGATGAATTCTTGCAAGGGCCGGAGACCCTGCGAAACCTCAATGTGATCAGCAACACGGGCAAAACCGTGCCCTTGAGCAGTGTGGCGCGCACCGAGATCGGCATTGCGCCGTTATCGGTCAACCACCAATCGGGCACGCCCGCGACCACAGTCAGTTTTGACCTGCCGCTGGGTGGCAGCCTGTCGGCTGCCACCGATGCCGTGACCAACGCGATTGCCGAGCTGGGTGTGCCTGTGTCGATACGCGGCACGTTTCAGGGCACCGCCAAAGGCTTTAAGGATTCGCTCAGCACCCAGCCGATGCTGATCCTGGCTGCCCTGGTCACGATTTACCTGGTGCTGGGCATTCTGTACGAGAGTTTGATTCACCCGATCACTATTTTGTCCACATTGCCGTCTGCGGGGGTGGGTGCGCTCTTGGCGTTGATGTTGTTCAAAACCGAGTTTTCGCTGATCGCCATGATTGGGGTGATCCTGCTGATCGGTATTGTCAAGAAGAACGCCATCATGATGATTGACTTTGCCATTGCTTACCAGCGTCGCGCCGATGAGGCGGGTTTTCACCACAGCGCCCCGCAGGCCATTTTCCGCGCCGCGCAGTTGCGCTTGCGCCCGATATTGATGACCACCGCCGCTGCCTTGCTGGGTGCCGTGCCGCTGGCGGTGGGGCATGGCGACGGTGCCGAGCTGCGCCAACCCCTGGGTATCGCCGTGGTGGGCGGGCTGATCTTGAGCCAGTTGCTCACGCTCTACACCACCCCTGTTGTCTATGTGTTGATGGACCGTGGCCGCCTGAGACTGAAGCGGCTTTTCAGCCGTCGCCCGGTCAAGATGTCCACGCTGTCCCCCGTTGAGGTAAGCCATGCGCTTTGAGAAAATTCTGTCGAGCTTGGTGGCAACGGCTGCGCTTACAGCTTGTGGCAGCGCGCCAAGCACAAGCCCCCCGACCATGGACGTTCCTGCCGCGTTCAAGCAAGGCCCGGTCTTCGTCAAGTTGAATCCACATGCGGCCGAGGTGCCCGACGCCTGGTGGACGCTGTTCAACGACCCGGTGCTCAATGATTTGCAGGACCGCCTCATCAAAGGCAACCAGACGTTGGCCTCTGCTGCGGCAGCGGTCAGCGTGGCTCAGGCTGCGCTGGGCAGCAGCCGCGCCAGCCTTTTACCTGCCGTTGGCGTGAGCGCAGGTGCCAGCCGCGCGGCCAATGCGGCAAGCAGCGGCCCAGCGACCACTTACAGTTTGCAAGGCTCCTTGGCCAACTGGGAACTCGACCTGTGGGGCCGTGTGGCCGCCAGCGTCAATGCGGCCGACGCCAAACTGCAGGCCAGTCGCCATACCCTGGCGGCCACCCGCCTGTCTGTGCAAGCCACGCTGGCGCAAAGCTATTTCTCCTTGCGCACGTCGGACGCTCTGGCGGCCGTGCTGACGCAGACGGTGGCGGCCTACACCCGGTCGCTGGACTTGACGAAAAACCGCTACCAGGGCGGTGTGGCATCGGCTGCCGATGTGGCACAAGCCCAGACCCAGCTTAAATCAGCCCAGGCGCAATTGGTGGAGGCACGCCTGCAACGCGCGCAACTTGAGCACGCTATCGCCAGCCTGTTGGGCCAGGCGCCCGCTGCCCTTGCGCTGCCGCCGCCCAGCACAGGAGAACTGCCCGCGCCGCCGCTTGCCCCGCTGCAGTTGCCGTCCACTTTGCTGGCCCGTCGCCCTGACATTGCTGCCGCCGCGGCGCAAGTGGCAGCGGCCAACGCGCAAATCGGCGCGGCAGACGCTGCCTTTTTGCCTGCGCTTACGCTGTCGGCCAACGGCGGTTTTCGCAACGGGGGGCTGGGCAGCCTGATCCAGGCCGGCAACAGGTTCTGGTCGCTCGGCCCCACGCTGGCCTTTGCCGTGTTCGACGGTGGCGCCCGCCGCGCCGCCAGTGATTCGGCCCAAGCAAGTTACGACCAGACCGTGGCCACCTACCGCCAAACCGTGCTCACCGCCTTGCAAGAGGTTGAGGACAACCTGGTTGCTGCCAGCCTGCTGCAAGAGGAAATGGGTTTGCAGCAAGAGTCCCTCACCAGCGCACGCCGCGCCCTGGACATTGCGCAAAACCAGTACGAGGCGGGCACTGTGAGCTACCTGAACGTGGTGACTGCGCAAACCACCGTGCTCTCAGCCGAGCGCAGCCTGCTGGATGTGCGCAACCGGCGCCTGGCTGCAGTGAATCAGTTGCTGAAGAACCTAGCCGGGCGGTGGGGCGGTACTCCTAGCACCTAGCTGCCAGGCACCTGACCCTCAACATAAAACAGACTGCAGTACACATACACATCCGGGTTGCTGAACCGGTTCACCGCGCGCTCTGAATAGTCGCGCGCCGTGGCTTCGTCGCCAAACACCTTCACCGTGAAAGGCATGGCACTGTTGAACTGCTGCTGCCAGTTCCAGCGCCGCTCGGGGTCGCCACCAAAACCGTTGAAGGCTTTGTCGGGCATAAAGTCTGCCTTGACGTCGGTCAACCCCAGTTGCTTGAACAGGTGGTGCAGTTTGCGGTCCAAATCATTGTCAAAGCCAAAGGCCTGCTGCGCCGCGCCAAACCATCTCTCCATCTCGACCTGCAGGCGTGCGTCGGTGGGTTAATGCGAAAGGCAGAAGCGGTCAAAGTTGGCACACACAATGCGCCCGCCGGGTTGTGTCACGCGCTTGAACTCGGCCAGGGCCTGTTCACGTTGACCCACCTATTGCAGCAGGTGCTTGGACCACACCAAATCAAAACTGGCGTCGGCAAATGGCAGCTTCAGTACGTCGCCCACTTCAAAGGGGGCATTGGCCAATTGCTCTGCCGCTGCCCGACTGCGCGCAAAGTCAATGTATTTAGCCTCTCGGTCCAGTCCGGTGACCGTGGTACCCGGTGAGTGGTGAGCAATGGCACGGGTCATGAACCCCGATCCACAGCTCGCGTCCAGCACCTTTTCCTGGGGGCCTGGCATCAGATAGTGCAGATCAACAGCCAGATCGTAGAGGCGAGCCTGGCGCTCTAGCCGCAAAGGCTTTTCGTCGCTATGGATGACGTACTCCAGATTGAAGTTGGGGTTGATCATGCCAACTGTCGGTTGGTTTTCAGTATTTCTAACAGCAGCCCAATCAGCACGCCAAACGTGCCGCCAACCATGTCGTAGAAGGCGGCTAAGCACGCACCAACTTGGCCCCCGTGTCGACCGCATGCAACAAGCAAGCCCAGGCCAGCACCTAGGAACAGGCCACGCAGAATGACTCCCAATATGCTGTTTGGTCGATTTTGGGCTCAGGCATTTTCAAACGTTCAAGCTAGATCAGGCCTGTCAGCAGGGCTTTTGTTTGACCGATATGGAGTTGAATAGGCGGCGTCATTTTGTTTGGCTGTGGGTACATGCGTGTCTGAAGTTTGCAAACTCTCGACAAATCTGTCATGACCCAATTGAGGTATGGACAAGCAAAACGCTCGGGTACAGGTGCCATATCAGAATAAATAATCAACCCTGAGGAGACAGATCAATGACTGCATGGAACCTGGAACAGCCCAAACTGGCCGCAGTGCAGAAGAGCTTTCTGATTTGCTGCACCTGATTTACGGTGCCGCGTCTGATTCCCAGCAGTGGTCTGCTGTGCTACAGGCGGTGATTGCGTCACTCAAAGGTCGCTCGGGCATGTTGTACACGCCGTAGCTACCGCAGCACTTGGGCGGCATGCTCTATACCCACAATATCCCGCCAGAGCAGAACATGCTGTGGGCTATCAAATACATGGCTCTGGATTTGTGGGCGCAGCGGGCGCTGGAGCGCCAATTGGTCAAGCAGGGTGACGTCATCACTGATGTCGATGTGGCAACCGAAGTAGAACTGGTGGTGACCGAGATCTACCGTGATCTGCTGTCCAAGATGGATGTGGGGCGCTTTTGCACAGGCGCCATCTTTGACAACACCCCAGGGGGAATTCGGGCCACGGAACTGACAACTCACCGGCCCCTGAAGTCGCCTCCCTTCAGCCCGCAAGACCGGGCGTGGTTCCGCTTGTTGCTGCCTCACCTCCCGCGTGCCTTGGGTCTGATGTTCCGCCTGGACAGTGCCCGCCTGCCCGCCGAAGCCTTGCTGACCTACCTGGACAAACTGCCGCTGGGCATATGTTGATCAAACAGGCGGGGCAAATGATGCATGCCAACAACGCCGGGCGCAGGGTGCTTGCACGGCAAGATGGGCTGCTGTGTGGGCCAGACGGCCAGTTGGATGCTGCGGCGGTCAACGAAGCGCAGCCTCGCTTGGCTTGCTGCGCAGAACTCTGCCGAGGCGGTGGATGTGACACACTTTGCCGACGCCTACCTGGCGCGCCGCACGTCCAACGAGGGGGTTTACTCGGTGCGGTGGTGCTTGTGTCAGACCCGGCTGCTTTGGTGTTGCCAGAGGCGTCGCGACAGACGGACTTGTACGGGTTGACCCCTGCTCAAGCCCGGGTAGCCCGCGAACTGGCCACGGGCAAGAGCAGCAAAGACGTGGCCCGCGCTCTGAACGTGTCGCCAGAAACCGTGCGCACCCAAACGCGGGATGTGTACCAGAAGATGCGCATTCTCAGCCAGGCTGACCTGGTGCGCTGCATTCTTACACTGTGGCATGCCAGCGTCTGATTTGAGTTGAATTTGTTGAGCGGGTACTTGGCCAAGGGCCACGGCGTCTGTTCGCGCCGTCTTACCATTTTGCGGGTCGCCTTAGCACCACTTGGCGTTGTTTGCCATCGGATGCCCGAACCCAGGTGCCAGCCAGTTCCTTGCCGCAGCGGCCAGGGACGGCGCGAAGAGACCAGTTGGCGCTGATGCTTGTGCCATCTGGTGACTCTTCCAGTGTCAGCAATTCTTCTTCAATGTCGCCAGCGATCTCATGCCGTTTGTGTCCCAGGTCCAGCAGCCCCAGCAGGCTGTCGGCGAATTCAGGATTTAACGTGAACACCAGGCGTGCATCCGGAGGCTCGCCAGCCAATTCATCTGCCCATTCAACCCGCCACTGACCGAGGACATTTTGGGTTTTGAGAAGGTCGTTTTGGCAAATGACGCCCGTGGCGACGGGTAGAACCGGGGCCGTATGGGCATACACGACGCCTGCCGCCATCAAAACGGTCAAGACCAGGATGCGCATCAAAAATCCACCAAACTCAGGCCCAGGCTGAAAACCACCCGGCGACGGTTGTAATCCACCAGGCTGTCACCATACCCGCTGAACAGTTGGGCATGCAGGCGCAAACCACTGCTTTCCGGAACCCCCAACGTCCGGAGCCACTCCAGTCGAAGGGAGCCATTGGCTTTTGCTGCCATCGAACTGCGAAGGGTTGCGCCCAGGGTGTTCCGCTTGTCGATGTCCCAGATTCCCTGCAGCTCTACACGGCCCACTTTCTCGGTGATGTCCGGGTTGTCGTCGTCCACCTTTTCGGGTAGTCGTTGCCAGGCGCGGCCCATGAGGCGATAGCGCTCACCCAGTTCAGCGCCAGCCATCAGGTAAACACGGTTCCAGCTGCGTGACAATGGCAAGGATTGACCGTTCGACTGGTGCACCAGTCCCATCCCGGAATACCGCAGTTGCCACCCCCCGGGCAAACTGGCCTGGGTGGGGTAGACATAGATCACCTCAGGCTCATGGTCGGTGTTGCGAAATGGTCGAGAAATGCCACCGTTGAACAGTTGCCAGTAAGACTGCTGGGTATAACCAAACCAGAGCGAGTCGCGAGACTCGGAATTCCTGGGCGTTAGCAGCCCCTGGGCGATCTTGGTCCGCACCGACAGTTGGATTCGGGTTTCTGTTCTCTGGTAAGTCTGAGCAGTGGCCGTATGACCCGCAGCGGGCGAACTGGGTGCAGGATTGGTGGAGTCGGCAGCAATCCAGGACAGGCTGATCGGACGGTAGCCCCGGATGCCAAAGGTATGGCAGTCGCTTGCCTTTTCCAGCTCCCAAAAGCGGGACAAGGCCGAATACTGCCGGTTGCGACAACCGTCTGCCAAAGTCGTGTCTGGGTTAGCGCTGATGTCTTCAGATGGTTTCTTCGAGGCTTCAAAATCGATAGCTAAAGAGGGTTTTTGGGATTGCCTTAAGCTTGATTTTTGATCCAAAACCCAAGCATCAAAGCAAGCCAAGCGCTGTGCCGAATCTGTCTGGGTGCAAGTCGCCCAACCACTGACATTTGCCCCAGTCTGCGCTTCAGGCGCAGACTGGGCTGCGGCGACCATGCTCAGCCCTCCGCAAAATGTCAGCGCAGCCCATTGGGTGGGGCTCAAAGGGCAATGGTTCACAAAATTCATGCGCTGGATTGTGCCGCAGCGGTTGCTGAGTCCTGTGCCTTTTTGGCAAATTCGGCGCGCAAGGCACGCAGCTTTTCACGCGGGTCTTCCTTCACGGTGTTCTTGTCAAGCGCCATCTCGGCGATGAAACGGCTGGGAATTCCGCCGATCGTTTCTCGTCCCTTTTTGCGTCGCTTGATCCAGCTGACAGCCAGACTGCGTTGCGCGCGGGTGATACCTACGTACATCAGGCGGCGTTCTTCCTGCAATCGCAAAAGGGTGCCTTCGCTGGTGTCGCGGTTGCGGCCATCGTCGTCGTCCAGCTTGAAAGGCAACAGTCCTTCGTTCACGCCCACCAGCATCACATGCGGCCATTCCAGCCCCTTGGACGCATGCAGGGTAGAGAGGGTGACCACGTTTTGCTCTTGCTCGCGTTCAGAAATGGTGGACAGCAAGGAGATGGTCTGTGCGACCTCTAGCAGGCTTTTCTTTTCGCTGCCGGTGCTGACGCCAGCGGCGTCTTCGATCTCGCCGCCGCAGCGCTTGCCCATCCAGTCGCAAAACTCCAGCACGTTGGTCCAGCGGCTGGCGGCAACTTTCTCATTGTCCTCGCTGTCGTACAAGTGTTTTTCGTAGCCCATTTCCTTGAGCCAATCCTTCAGGAATTCTGCAGCCGCTTCTGCCCCCAAGGTATGCCGGGCGCGGTATTCCAGGTCGTTTACAAAGCGCCCAAACTCATGCAGACCGTTGACCGCGCGCGCGCTCAGGGCGGCGGGAAGTGAGTTGCTGAACAGTGCCTCGAACAGACTCAGCTTGTATTTCGACGCGAACACGCCCAGCGCTTGCAAGGTGGTGTGGCCGATACCACGCTTGGGTGTAGTGATGGCACGCAAGAAAGCAGGGTCGTCGTCGTTGTTGACCCACAGGCGGAACCAGGCGCACAGGTCCTTGATTTCGGCGCGGTCAAAAAAGCTCTGCCCTCCAGACACTTTGTAAGGAATATTGGCGCGGCGCAAGGCCTGCTCAAACACGCGGGCCATGTGGTTGGCGCGGTAGAGGACCGCGAAGTCCTTGAACTCCTTATGAACCGAGTTAGCCCGCAAGCTTTGAATTCGGGCCACGGTGCGGTCCGCTTCGTGCTCTTCGTTATCGGCATCCACCACGCGGACAGGTTCGCCCTCGCCCAGTTCGCTGAACAGGGTCTTGGGAAACAGCTTGGGGTTGGGCTGGATCACGTTGTTGGCCGCGCGCAGGATGGCGCTGGTGGAGCGGTAGTTCTGCTCCAGCTTGATCACCTTGAGCGTTGGGAAGTCTTGTGGCAGCTTCTTTAAGTTGTCCAGGGTGGCCCCACGCCAGCCGTAGATGCTCTGATCGTCGTCGCCCACAGCGGTGAAGCGTCCGCGCTCACCCACCAGCAGTTTGAGCACTTCGTACTGCGTGGCGTTGGTGTCCTGGTATTCATCGACGAGGACATGGCCGAGGATCGACTGCCATTTGTGGCGTACGTCTGCGTGGTCTTTCAGCAGTTTGAGCGGCAGGCTGATTAAATCGTCAAAGTCCACACTCTGGTAGGCGCTCAGGCGCTCTTCATAGCGCGCCATGAGGGTGGCGACCTGGCGCTCAGTGTCGTCCTTGGCTTGCGCCATGGCCTGATCCGAGTTCAGGCCCATGTTCTTCCACAGGCTGATGGTCCACTGCCACTGGCGTGCAGTGGCGGCGTCCGTGGTGCCGCCGCAGTCTTTCAGGATGCTGGTAACGTCATCGCTGTCCAGAATGCTGAACTGGGGTTTCAGGCCCAGCGCTGCGCCGTCTTGCCGCATCATGCGCACGCCAAGAGCGTGAAAGGTGCAGACCACCACTTTCTTGGCCGCACGGCCAATCAGGCCTTTTGCACGCTCGCGCATCTCGGCAGCAGCCTTGTTGGTGAAGGTAATGGCCGCAATGCGCTCGGGTGGCATGTCCATCTGGATCAGTCGCGCGATTTTGTGCGTGATCACCCGCGTTTTGCCCGAACCCGCCCCGGCCAGCACCAAGCAAGGCCCGTGCAGGAAGTTCACAGCCTCTTGCTGGGCAATGTTCAGGCCGGGACCTGTGCTTGCTGACATGTCTGCTTGGTTGTGGTGTGGGTGGGTGGAGAGGGGGGCTGGAGCGAGCTCAGGAGAGGGCAAAGTATAGGGGCCGTCTTGCTGAGACAATACCGCCCGTGTTGCAAATTTTGCTGGTCACCTTTCCTTTCTTCGCCTTGGTGCTGTGTGGTTACCTTGCCGCTCGGCGCCGAATGTTGCCGCTGGATGCCATTCCGGGGCTGAACGGTTTTGTGCTGTTTTTTGCCCTGCCGTGCATGCTGTACCGCTTTGGGGCCAACACCCCTCTGGCACAGTTGCTGGATGCAGAGTTGTTTGTCACCTATCTGTTTTGTGCCCTGGTGATGGTGGGGTTTGTGGTGGCAGTCACCCTTAACTGTCGAATTGGCTGGAACGACGCTGCCTTTGGGGCGCTGGTGGCAGCGTTTCCCAATACCGGGTTCATGGGGGTGCCCTTGCTGGTGGCCCTGCTCGGGCCTGCAGCTGCAGGCCCGGCGATTGTGACGATCCTGGTGGACCTGGTGATTACGTCATCGCTTTGCATCGCGCTGTCCCGGCTGGACGGCGCAACCGGGGCCGAGGGCGGGGGCAATTCACGCCGCATGTCGCCCAGGGAGGCCGCCAAGAATGCGCTGAAAGGCGTCGCCACCAATCCCATGCCTTGGGCCATCGCGCTCGGTGGGTTCTCATCTGCACTGCAAATAGAGTTGCCCAAGCCTGTGTTGCAAACGGTGGGCCTGCTGGCCGATGCGGCGTCTCCGGTGGCGCTTTTTACCATCGGCGCCGTGCTGGCCCGCTCTCAGATGATGACGTCCGATGCGGGGTTGAAACAGACCCTGCCGCAGCCCGGCCAGCTGGCTCCGCTGCGCGATTACGTGCCCGTGGCCTTGTTCAAACTGCTGCTGCATCCCGTCCTGGTGCTTCTGGTGGGTATCGCCGCCGTTCAAATAGGCTTGCAAATATCGCCCTTTGCCTTGAAGGTGATGGTGTTGGTGGCGGCCCTGCCCAGCGCCAGCAATGTCTCCCTGCTGGCCGAACGTTTTGGGGCAGACACGGGCCGCATCGCACGCATCATCCTGGTCTCAACGGCGCTGGCGTTCCTGACCTTTTCCGGTGCAGTCAGCGTGTTGCGATAGCCTGTCTTGGCGCAAAGACAGCCAAGTCCGTCAAGGGATAGTGCAAAATCGCCACACAAATTCCCTTTCTATCAGCAGCATTGCACAAGCCCATGTCCATTGAAGTGGCCAACTCAGCCCCCCCACCCGAGGCACTGGCGCACCTGGTGCATGTACGTCTGGGCGAGTGGCTCACACGTGCAGGTAAGCTCAGTGCGCGCGACCTTGACCGTGCGATTGGCGCGCAGCAGGAAATGGGCAGCATGCTGGGCCGGGTTCTGGTCCGCCTGGGACTGGTGTCTGAAATCGATGTGGCCCGGGCGCTGTCTGAGCAACTCCGTGTGCCGTTTGTGGCACCAGAGGACTTCCCCGGCTTGGCGCTGGAGATAGAAGGCCTGCTGCCCGAGTTTTTACATGCAAACAGCGTGCTGCCGCTGCGGGTTGAAGAAAAACGACTGGATGTGGCGATGGCAGTACCGCAGGATGCCTTTGTCCTGAAGGCACTACGCCTGGCCAGTGGCCTGGAAGTGTATCCTCACATCAGCCTCGAAAGCGAGATTGAGAAAGCCCTCGCACAACCCGTAGACGCGGGTAATGCAGAAGGTGGTGAGGGCGAGGATGCTGATTCTGGCGATTTCGTCGAGCACTTGAAAGACATGGCCAGTGAGGCCCCTGTCATTCGCCTGGTGAACAGCATCATTGGCCGTGTGATTGATCTGCGCGCCTCAGACATTCACCTGGAGCCGTTTGACGACGGACTGCATGTGCGCTACCGGGTTGACGGCGTGATCCATCCGGGTGAAGTGGTGCCACCTAAGCACAGCGCGGCTGTCAATTCCCGCGTCAAACTGCTGGCTCACCTCGACATTGCAGAAAGGCGTTTGCCTCAGGACGGGCGCATCAAAACCCGCGTCAAAGGGCGCGAACTGGACTTGCGCGTTTCCACCGTTCCCACTGTCCACGGCGAAAGCGTGGTCATGCGGGTGCTGGACCGAGCCAGCGTGCGCTTCAGCCTGGAAAAAATGGGCTTTGCATCTGACACGCTTGAAAAGTTCAACCACCTGCTCGCCAAACCCCATGGCATTTTGCTGGTGACTGGCCCCACAGGCTCGGGCAAAACCACCACCCTGTATGCCGCGTTGTCCAAGCTGGATGCAGAGGCCCAGAAAATCATCACGGTTGAAGATCCGGTCGAATACCAGCTAGAAGGCATCAACCAGATCCAGGTGCATGCCCAGATCAACCTGACGTTTGCCAATGCGTTGCGGTCCATCCTGCGCCAGGACCCGGACATCATCATGATCGGTGAAATGCGCGACGGCGAAACCGCGCAGATTGCGGTCCAATCAGCGCTTACGGGCCATTTGGTCTTGTCCACTCTTCACACCAACACCGCAGCGGGTGCCGTGATCCGTATGAAGGATATGGGGGTGGAAGGCTACCTCATCACGTCCTCGGTCAATGGCGTGCTGGCGCAGCGCCTGGTCCGGGTGCTGTGCCCCCATTGCAAAGAGGGATATCAGCCGTCAGACGAGGTGTTGACGAGCACTGGCCTGGGGCAGTTTCTGGCGCCAGGCAACGCGGTCTACAGCGCCAAAGGCTGCGAGCACTGCCGTGATACGGGCTACCAGGGGCGTAGCGGCATTCACGAACTGATGGTACTTGATGAGCCCATGCGTCGCGCCATTGTGGCTGGCGAAGACGCCAGCCGCCTGAATGCGCTGGCCGCCAAGTCAGGCATGCTGTCCCTTTACCAAGACGGGTTGCGCAAAGTGGCAGCAGGCGTGACCAGTCTGGACGAACTGTTGCGCGTCACCCAGGACCAGAACGATGGCTGAGTTTGTCTGGCGGGCGGCCGATGGCAGGGGGCAAGTCAGCCAGGGGCGCATCGAAGCTCCCAGCCTGAGTGGCGCCATGAAGGCACTGCGTGAGCGTGGGCTTACTCCTTTGAAAATAGAGGATGCAGCTAGCGCCAGTGCGATAGCTTTGGTTTCTTCTGCAACGACTGGTCGTACGACTGCCAAACCGCGACAGGCCAAAGGCCCAGTTAATCAGGCCGACGTGCTGGCCATGACGTCGGAACTGTCCATCATGCTCAAGGCTGGTTTGCCGCTGGACAATGCCTTGCGCGTCTTGATTGACATGAGTCAGAAGCCCAGCGTTAGCGCCATGCAGCAAGTGCTTCTGGACGATGTCAAAAGTGGTATGACCTTTAGCAAAGCCCTGGCCAAGGACCAAGCCTTGTTTGGGGACTTCTACATCAACATGATCCGCTCGGGCGAGGCCAGCGGACAAATGTCGGCCGTGCTGGTTCGCCTGGTCGAACACATGGAGCGCCTGCGCGCCCTGCGCGAAAGCGCGGTGTCGGCCACCATGTACCCTGCCATTTTGCTCGGAGTGGCCGTGCTTTCCGTGATCGCGATGTTGGGCTTTGTGGTACCGCAGTTTGAAAAACTTTTCACTGACATGGGTGACGCCTTGCCCCTGCCGACCCAGATTGTCATGATGGCCGGGCACGGTTTTAAAGACTACGGCTTGATCATCGGGATTGTCGTCGCGGCGCTGATCTGGTTGGGTATGCGCTGGCTGAAGTCGCCCAAAGGGAAAATGTGGTGGCAAAAAACAGCTCTTGGTATGCCAGTATTAGGAAATTTGCTACAAAAATATGAGCTAACACTGTTTTCAAGATCCCTAGGTACGCTGCTTGGCAATGGAGTTCCCATGTTGACGGCCTTGCACATTGCGACCGAAACCGTGGGCAATGGTGTGCTCAGACAGTCACTTCTGCAAGTAGCGCCGTATGTCAAAGAAGGCGGCAAAATCGTGGAAGGAATGCGTAAAACGCAAATTTTTGAACCCATGGCGATCAACCTGATCAGAGTAGGTGAAGAAACAGGTCGCATTGGCCCCATGATGCTGGAACTGGCCAATATCCTCAATCGCGAGGTTGAGATTGGCATCAAGCGCGGGCTCACGCTGCTGGAGCCTGCCCTGATTCTGGTGTTGGGGCTGGTCGTCGCCAGTATCATTGTGTCCATTTTGCTGGGGATCCTGTCCGTCAATGATCTGGCTGTCTGACCCCGTTTTTCCAAGAATTCTGACTATGCAACAAATCAAACATCCCTCGCGAAAGAACCACGGCTTTACCTTGATCGAACTGCTGGTCGTCATGGCGATCTTGACCTTGCTGGCAGGCCTGGTTGGCCCCAAAGTGTTTGACTCCTGGGCAAATCTAAGACCAAGGCGGCTGCCTTGCAGATTTCGGAAATCGAAAAATCCCTTGAAGTCTTCAAACTGGACGTAGGCAGATTCCCGACTACCGAAGAAGGTCTCGAGGCGCTGTCTACCAAGCCAGCCAGCGCAATGGGTTGGGCGGGGCCCTATATGAAGGGGGGCGTTCCCGCCGATCCTTGGGGCAAACCATTCAAGTACCAGGGTACGAGCGCAAACGGAGCGATCGAGATCATCTCACTCGGTGCAGATGGTTCTGTTGGCGGTGAAGGTGAAAACGCTGACATAAAAAATAAACAATAGACGGCGTTGCGCTCATTTCCGCCCCATAACCGCCCGCAGCGGAACCACGGTTTTACTCTGGTCGAATTGCTGGTGGTTTTTGCCATCATGGGCTTGCTGATTGCTGTGGTGCCAGGCTCATTTGGCAGATTGCAGGACAGTGTGCGTTACAAAGATACATTGAGGGCGGTGATTGCTGAAATGCGAGATGCACGGTACCGCGCGTCAATGGAAAGGCGCGAGGTCCGTTTCAGTGTCGATTTGAAGAGCCGCCAGTTCGGCATAGAAGGGAAAGAGTTCAAGAGGTTTGCAGACGGGATTGAAATTCGGGCCACAGTAGCTGACAAGGAACTTGACCCCAATGGGGTGGCTTCGATACGGTTCTTGCCGCAAGGGGGGGCAACCGGTGGAAATCTGGAGGTTTTTCGTCCACAAGGTGGCGGGGTGCGCATTAAGGTTGACTGGCTTTCAGGACAAGTGAGCCAGGAACCGTTGAATCACTGAAAGCTTGGTGCTGTGATCTCTCGTCTACTCCATCGAGAAAACGCGTGCAAGGCGCAAAAATTGCTGAAGCGCCAAACTGGGCTCTCACTATTGGAGTTATTGGTGGCTTTTTCAATCATGGCCATGTCGTTTGCCATGATTTATCGGATCAGTGGAGGAAGCGTTAAGACCATTGTTCAGGTTGATGAAAAACAGCGTGCGGTGAGTTTGGTGGAAACTCTTCTGGACTCGCGCGACTTCGTGTCAGAAGAAGGTTGGAATGAGTCTGGTGAAACGGGTGGGATGCAGTGGCAGGTTCAAAGTGTGCGTTACTTGGGTGGCATCGAAAGGGAGTACCCGCTCGCAGTGCCGTTGCATGAACTGCAAATCACAGTCTCATGGAAAAATGGCAATCAATTGCGAGAAGTCAGTCTCAAAACTTTGCGACCTCAGCGAAAAGCTGTCCCAGTGACGGGGGGGCGATGAGCAAGAAAATGGCATTGCCATCGCACCAGGCCGGTTTTACTTTGGTTGAACTGCTTGTTGTGATGGCGCTGATGTCCATCGTCATGCTTGCCATGATCGGTGCGCTCCGAGGCATGGGGCAAACGCAAGCAAGAGTTGATCAGCGTCTGGCAACAATGGATGAGTTTTGGGTTGGAACCGGATTCATTCGGGCAACACTGGGGCGGGTTTCAGCAAGGCGGTCAGAGGTTTTGGGAGCCGATGGCAAACCTTCAATTCAATTTGAAGGCTTGCCACAGTCTATTGCATGGCTGGGCGTCATGCCCGCACGTGAAGGCGCGGGCGGGCGTTACTTTTTCAGGCTTGCCCTTGAACCCGTCGGCGATCTGCCTGGATTGCGGTCAAGAACTGTATTGATGGCGAGATTTCTGCCTTTTTCGGGGCGTTCTGGGGCACTAAACTGGTCACAAGCTGACTCGCGGATACTTGTCAACGATGTTCAGCAATTCTCAGTTGAATATGAAGATCGGTCTGAAGTTCCTTCTGTCTGGAAGGCGACTTGGGACAGCAAGGACCGCATGCCTGATGCTGTACGGATTGGCGTCATAACGAGTTCGGTTGAGTGGCCCCCGGTAAGCGTACCGCTGCGATTAATGCCTCAGGGGGCGTCTGCTGGCAGTGGCGTTGCCACCTTTGGCGGTGGTGCTGTTCAATGACAGCAATGAGTCCAGGGCGACGGTCAGCGCACCATGGCATTGCCCTTGTCGCTGTCTTGTGGATGGTCGCGGCACTTAGCGTGATGGCGCTGGGGTTGGTCCATGTATCACGAAAGGAAGCGCAGAAAGTTGGTGTTTCTGTGCAGTCATTGAAAGCCAGGGCGATGGGCGAGGCTGGCATTCAGCTTGCATTACAAAATATCAAAGCCCGTCAAGTACCGGTGGATCGACTGATTGAAGCAGTTTGGTCATACGACGGCGCGAGCTTGCCAGTCACCATTCAACCGCTCAATGGGCTCATCAGCCTGAACAATGCACCCAAAGAGCTGTTGATTTCTACCTTGGTCATTGGCGCTCAAGTGGAAAAAAGCACTGCTGAAATCATGGCCTCAACCATCGTGAAGCAGCGATCAACTCTCGACGCGCGAGGCGTTCCAATTGGGTTCGAGGCCTTGGAAGAGTTGCTGAACGTGCCCTGGGTTACTTACGACGTCTATGCTAAACTGAAACCGCTTCTCACATCCGATGTGATGGGTTCTGGGCGCGTGAATCCCCTTGCGGCAAAGCAAGATGTTTTGCTGGTTCTTGCGGAAGGCAATGCGCAATTGGCAACACAATTGAGCGCCAAGCGTGATGCAGGTCTTGTGGGCATTGATTTCACGGGTTTGACAGCCAACTTCCTCGAGTCAGGCCCAAGCCAAAAAATCAAATTGGACGCAGTGGTGGGTTTGCCGGACGGCAGTAACTTGGTTGTCAGCAGGAGTGTGGACCTGAATCCTGGCATCCGTGGTGCTTTGCCATGGCGAACCTTTGGTGTGGATCAAAGATTGGAAGTCTCTGCGCAAATGCGCCGTTAATATCAAAGCCGTGACGAATGCAACTTCCGCGGGCCTGAGCAACAGGCCCTCCAACTTATGGCGAGCGCTTAGCCATGCCTTGCGTCAAATACTGACAGGACCTCTCCTGTCTTGGCTCAGTCCCAATGTTTCCGTGAAATTGACGGACGCAAAGGGCGACGTTTCTTTCTGGGTAGGGGATGGCCATCTGTTTAGACGCGATGCTTCCCGTCCCACCGCAACACAGTATGTTGCAGTAGAAGTGCCTGACTCGCTTTTATTATGGCGTTCAATTGACGTGCCAAGCTTGTCCAGCATTGAAATTCAGGAGGCGTTGTCACTCGAGGCGCGGGCTGTGAGTCCGTTTATGTCTGAAGACCTTGTTTGGGGCTACGGCGCGCCAGTGCGAGTACGAGGCAGTTCCACTGTGAGCCTGTGCATGGCTTCGCGAAAGCAAATTGAGCAGCATCTTCAAGCCTTGTCCAGCACTGACAGCAAGCCTCCTCTGATGTGGGCTATGCAGCGCGAAGGGGCTCCGGTTGTGCTGCCCGGTGCAGGTGATGGCGTGATCAGGGAGATCGTGGGGCGGCAGCGCAGAGCTAATTTTGTTCTACTTGTGATGGTTTTCATTTTAGGTGGGTGTTTGGCGCTGACCCCGACGGTTCAACAGCGATTCCGTGCCGTTGAAGCGACAGCAGCCTTTGATATGCTGCGCGAAAAAACGCGCGATGAATTGAAAAAGAAAGAAACCTTGCATCGATTGGGAGAGTCCATCAAAGCGCTTCAAGAACTGACCGGCGATTCAGTCAATGCCTTGCCAGTCTTGAGTCATATGACAGACCTGCTTTCTGACGAAACCAGTCTGTTCAGCATCAGTGTTCAAGGGGCTAAGGTCAGTTTATATGGTCAGACACCCAATGCCGCGTCCTTGATGCAACGGCTGAGTTCTGAACCTGGTCTGAAAGAGGTGAAAGCACCTGTGCCTGCTGCGCGCGCAAACGCTTCTACAAAAGACAACTTCACCATTGACTTTTATTTGGGCTCCGTCTCACCAAGCCCTGCACTGGGTGTTTCCGGCCCGGTGCCTGTTGCGCAGGCTGCTGCATCTGTTCCTGTTGCAGGGGCAAAGCCATGACAACGAATGCTAAAGCGATTTGGCTTGCATGGTGTGTGATCACATTGGCCGCTATTGCAGTAATCGGATCGGTCGCGTGGATGACGGTACAAAAGTACCGTGTTGACGAGTCCAGGCTGGCAGAGGTTGAACCACGATTTGCCCGCTTTCTTGGTATCAAAGCGGCTGTCTCAGACTTGGACAAATCCATTGAAGAGGTACAGGTGCTGATAGACAAAAACGTCTATCCTTCTAGCCAAGAGGTCAGCCAGGTCGGCAATGCGGCCCAGCAGCGGGTTCGCGAGACGTTTGCTGCCGCGGGGCTGGAGGTGGTCAGTAGCCAAATTCTCCCTGCCAAACAGGTCAAAGCATTTGAAAGAATCGCTATCAGTGTGAGGGTTGAGGGCTCGCTCCTCGGCTTTCAGTCTGCCATGGCAGCCTTGTCTGCCGTGACGCCAACAGTCTGGGTTGAGGGGTTTTCGATCCAGGTGATGGGGGCGCCCACTGCTGCAGCACCCCAGCGATTGAACATCGCTCTCAATCTCTACGTTTTGCGGAATCTGTGATGCGCAGATACCTTACGACCTTGCTCATCATTGCCAATCTCGGACTCGGCATTGGGTTGGGCCTCCTTTGGGTGGATGATGGTGGCAATCTGAAAAACGTTCACTGGACCGAGCCTGCACCGGTGAAGCCAGAAATGCCCGTTTGGCCTGTGAGCCTGCAAACACCATTGACAGATAACAATGCATTTCTCAATGTGCTGGAGAGACAGCTGTTTTCTCCTAGCCGCAGACCGCCACCGCCACCGCCACCGCCCGTTGCACCTGCACCGCCCGATCCGCTTTTAGATGCCCAAATCCTGGGGGTCTTCGGTAGTGGCGACGTGGGGGGCGTGTTTGCCTTGATTCAAGGCCGGATGCGGCGGTTGGCAAAAGGCGAGCAGGTCGGCGAGTGGCTGCTAAAGGGAGTCGGTGACCGTGATGCAACATTTGACCGAAAGGGCGAAGTCCGCGTGATCCGGCTTACCAATGCCAGGTTAAACAGCGCATCAGGCGCACCGCCCGTTTACCGGGCGGCTCCTGTTCAGGCTCGACCGCCAGAAACGCCACCATCTCCTGTGGCTACGCCTTCTTCGGCTGAGGCACCAGTTCAGTCGCCACCCAAGATCGGTGGAGCCGTCTTTGGTGGTGGTGCCCGCCCCGCTGCCCCTGTCCAGCGATGACCTGTGCGCTTAAACACACACGTCCCCTTAAACTACGCATTCCATGCTTACATTCAGATTCATTGCGGGAACGCTTATTTTTATTGCAATCTCTTGGCCCGGGACGGTTCTAAACGCGTCGGAATTGGCGGTTGGCCAAGGGCAAGATAAACCTGCAAATACCGCACAAGCCATTGCGGAGCCGCGGCTTGTGCGTGGCAGCGGCATTGTCATTGCTCCACCGAAAGACTTCGCAGCTCCTGCCGGTTCACCCAGTGCGTTCCGGTTCGAAGACGCTCCGATTGCCGATGTGGTGCGCCTGGTCTTTACCGACATCATGCGCGTGGATTACGTTCTGCACCCCCCGATCACGGGCACAGTTACCATGGCCACGCGGGGAGAAATCTCGGCAGACCAGGCCACTTTGCTGCTAGAAGGTGCTTTGCAGGC
Source organism: Candidatus Defluviibacillus avedoerensis (assembly GCA_016703665.1). Taxonomy (GTDB): domain Bacteria; phylum Pseudomonadota; class Gammaproteobacteria; order Burkholderiales; family Burkholderiaceae_C; genus Defluviibacillus; species Defluviibacillus avedoerensis. Next base: position 1,079,860 of record JADJBS010000020.1, on the reverse strand, counting down.
GAATGGCTTGCTGATGGCACGTGACGCCAGTGGGGTTTATCACGTCGGGCGGCCAGACTCGCTGAAGGGCATCGTTGCCGCACCAAGACAGACAGGTAACGGCCCCCTGCCGCCTGGCTATGGCACTGTCATCGTGCCCTTGCAATTCATCGGTGCGCCAGAAATGGCCGCCATCCTCAGGCCAATTGCCCCACCTGAGGCCATTGTCAGGGTCGACGCACTGCGTAACCTTCTCATCCTGGTCGGTACCAGAACCCAGGTGGAGGGATGGATGGCCATGGTTCACACCTTTGATGTTGACATGCTGAAGGGCATGTCAGTGGGGGTCTATCCACTTAAATACGCGTCAACCAAAGACGTTGAAGAGGCGATTCGGCTGATCAGTGGTGCCCCAGCGACGGCCAATGCGACGAATCAGCCTGGTGGGTTATCGTCCACTGGTGCGACTGCGTCAGCAGCTTCATTGGCATCGGCCGCTGCAGGTGCCTTTCTAGGCGCTGTCCGTGTTCTGCCTATCGAGCGGATCAACAGTATCTTGGTAGTCACACCCCATGCGCGCTATCTTGATCAAGCCAAACAATGGATCGAGCGACTGGATCAGCCAAGCAATACCGGTGAGCCGCAACTGTTCGTCTATCCTGTTCAAAATGGATCAGCCAAACACCTTGCTTCTGTGTTGAGTGGGCTTTTTGGCAACACCAATGCGGGTACCGCTGCGGCAACTGCACAACCGACAACGGGCGTGGCGCCCGGTTTAGGTGTCAGCACGGCCTCCACAACAGGGACAGCTTCTATGCTGGGTGGCGTGGGTGGTACGACTTCGGGGCTTTCAGGTGCATTGCCTTCAACGACGGGACGAACCGCCGCATCAGGAGTGACTACGGTCAATCTGGGTTCCGGTTTGCGCGTTATCGCGGACGAAATCAACAATGCTGTATTGATATACGGCGATAAGCGCGACTACAACAAAATTGAATCTGCCTTGCGCCGCCTGGATTTACCGCCAACTCAGGTGCTGATTGAGGCAAGCATTGTGGAAGTCACCCTTAGCGATGACCTGCAATATGGGTTGCAATGGATGTTCAATGACAGTCAACGCACGGCAGGTGCCCTCAGCGGGGCTGGCGTGCTAAGCACATCCCCCAATGGCGCCCTGGGCGGTGCTCTGGCAGGATTTTCTTACACATTGACCAATCCATTGGGCAATATTCGGGCCGTTTTGAATGCATTGGCGGGGAAATCCCTGGTCAAGGTCATATCCAGTCCATCCCTGATGGTGCTTGACAACCATACCGCAGCCATTGCGGTGGGTAATCAACAACCCGTTTTATCTGGCACAACGGTCACGACAGGTGGAAATGTGTCGTCCAGCATCCAATACAAGGACACGGGCGTTAACCTGGCGGTCACGCCGTCTGTCAATGCGGGCAATATCGTCACCATGCAGATTAACCAGGCGGTTACTGATGTGGGTCAGGTTGACTCTGCAACCGGTCAGCGCGCCTTTTTGCAAAGACAGATATCAAGCAAGGTCGCGGTTCGGTCGGGTGAGGCCATTGTGCTGGGGGGGCTGATTCGCGACAACACGACCACCGGTAAATCTGGACTCCCTCTTTTGCAGGACATCCCCATTTTTGGGAATTTGTTTGGAACCAACTCAAAGAACACCGCTCGAACCGAACTCCTGGTTGTCATTACCCCGCGTGTGGTTCGCTCAGACCAGGATGCCCGTGAAGTCAGTTCCGAGTTGCGCGATCGCATGAAGAGTTTCGCGCCGCTCGACCCTGCTACTGGGGCATCGATTTCTGGTCCATTGGGGATAAGCGGTAGTCGATGACCCTGGCAATGTTTCAATAGTAAAGAGTCAATTTTATGAAAAATACGATATTCCACCCGCTCAAGTACCCGCTGGGTGTTGTCTTGATCGCTCTGTTGGCAGCCTGCGCGACAGGCCCGAAGGGTCCACCCGAGGAGGTTGTCAGAACCCGGCAGAAGACCGGTGGCTGTCTCTGCAGTTTGGCAAGTTTGACATGGCGTATGAGCTCACCGCGCCTTCCTACCGGGCCAAGGCAGACTTTGCCGAATACCGTAAAAAATTTGGTCCAGGCATGCAGTGGACTGGCTCTGAAGTGGTCAGCGTCAAGTGTGCAGAGACGCAGTGCAATGTGCGCTTGCGCGTCGATGCCAGGTCGCCCGTGCCGCACGTGTATGACGGTATCATCAGCACCGCCGTCGACGAGGTCTGGGTGTTGGAAGACGGCAAGTGGTGGCTTTCCGTCAATCCCTAGTCAATTTGTTTATCTCAGGGACGACTTGCCAGGGTCGAGCAAAATGTTTGTTGCAATTGGGCAACATGCGTAGCAAATGTTGAAGGCGGCCTTGCTTGATGTTTTATCACTGTGCTACCATTCCCTGGCGTTAGTAATCAATCCTGGTAGTCACGCTTACCAAACTTTTTATAACTGGAGTTATTGATGAGAAAAAATGTTCTCTCTCTGAGTATCGCTGCCATGATTGGTAGCATGGGCATCGCAAATGCTTCCGTGTTGGATCCCAGTATCTTGGCCAATGCTGCTTTGATGCCTCTTGCAGGTGCTGCGGTTGGCGCACCGACTCCTGCCACTCAGTTGCAGTTGAATGCTGGTGGTGTTGGTCATGCGCTGATTCTGCCTTACTACACGGCACAATCGGGCAATGCCACGGTTTTGAGCGTTGTTAACACTGATCCAACTAACGGTAAGGCTGTCAAAGTTCGTTTCCGTGGCGGCTCAAACTCTGACGACGTGCTTGACTTTCAGGTTTTCCTGTCCCCTAACGACCAGTGGTCTGCAGTGGTTACTAAGAACCCAACCACTGGCTATGCTCAGTTGACCACTAATGACAAGTCTTGTACTGTTCCGGCTCTGACCGCAGGTGTTGCTCAGTCTTTCATTGATGGCCGTCTGCCTTCCTATGCAACAGCCACCGAAAAGGCTAATCACACCTCTGAAGGCTACGTTGAAATTTTCAACATGGCTGACATCCCAGTCGTGGCTGCCACTACTTCCCTGTATCAGTCCATTTTGCACACCTCTGGTGTGCCACGTAACTGCGCGGCAGCTGCTGTTCAGACAACACCTTTGACTGATACGCTTGCTCCTGCAACTGTTATTGCAAACGGTTTCATGGCGCCTTCTACTGGCTTGTTTGGTAACTGGACTATCATCAACGTTGCGCAAACTACCACATTCTCTGGTGGGATGACAGCTATTCGCGCAGTTGATGCTGGTGGTAACGATGCCATCGGTAACTATGTCTTTTCTCCACAAAGTGGAACTGCTGCTACCACAACTCTGACTGTTGACAACGTAACTGCTGATCCATTGTTCCGTTCTGTTGGTCAAGCGTTCCTGACTATGGATACTGATGGTACTGGCGGTACTGCGATTCCTTCGATCGCTATTCCCGCTGCTTACTATGACCTGCCCGACATGTCTACGCCGTACGTCCCAACAGGCGTAGCTTCGACCGCTGCATCGCCACTGGCGCAGGCATTCCGTGTGACCGACGCTTTGGCTGTTAAGAGCATCAGCAATGAATACTCAACTGACCCAACGGTAACTGCTTCTACCGACTGGAACTTCTCTATGCCTACCCGTCGCTACAGCGTTGGTGTGGTGTACGGTACCAGTGCTGCAGCTGCTGTTCGTCGCTTCTCTTCAGTGGCGGCGCAAGATGGTGGTTTCGGTACAGTCGCCCAGTTGGCTCCATTTGCGGCCGTTCCACGTTCGCAAGTGTTTTACACTGGTAACACCTCTTTGTCCGGCGACCGCATTTGCGTGACTGCTGCTGGTCAGAAGTTCTATGACCGTGACGAATCCAGCAAGACCAGCGGTGCTGTGTTCTCGCCAGGTAGCGTTGCTACGTTCCAGTTCTGCGGTGAAACCAGCGTAACGACCTTTGGTGCTAACGCTTCTGTTCTGGGCGCTACTCTGGCAACCCAGTCCACAGGTGCTTCTGCTTTCGTTAGCGGTTGGGGCGTTGTGACCACTACGACTGCTTCTAACAATGTGATTGCTGGTGCAGCTGACAGTGCACGCACCGTTGGTTTGCCTATCGTTGGTTCTTCTTTCATCAAGTTGATCAATCCTTCTGCATCTACCGGCACTTCTGGTACATACGGTATCACTTCTGGTCACCGTTTCACCAAGTAATTGGTTAGATACATATAACACGTAAGTGTTCAAAAAGCGGGGCTTCGGCCCCGTTTTTTTTGGTTAATCTATTCAAAATCGGCATCATGAAACCTTCAGATGCATTGCACTCGAACCGTGCAGACATTAGCCATGTAGTTGAATCTCACCGTGCACTGAATGCCCGGGTGTGCGACTCTTTACAGCACAGCCAGGACGCAGATAGCAGCGACCTGAACATACTGGTTGACCCGACACCAGAGGCAACATTGGTGCAAGTCATTACCAAGTGGCCAAACTGCATGGCGTGCCTGTGAATGTGTTGACACCCAATGCCTTGCCAGACAAGTTCCGTGCATTGGTCATTGTTGAGGCTCGATCGGTAACAGTAAAAGATGTGTGAGGAAGCAGCAAAACCAATGCCAATAGACGGTCTATTGCACGAAGCACTCCAAGCGCATGGTGCCCAGCAGTTGGAGAAGGCAAAAGAGCTTTATGTGAATGTCTTGCGGCGGGAGCCTTCGCATCCTGTAGCTAACCACAATCTTGGCCTTATTCTGGTGCAATCGCAGTCTCTTGCAGGCGCTGTGGTGTGCTTTAAGCAGGCGTTGCAGGCGCAGCCTTCAGAGCCTCGTTTTTGGTTGAGCTGTATCCAGGCTACGATTCTTTCTGGCGCGAGCGAAGTAGCACGCGCACTCATTGAAAATGCAGTGAAGCACGGGGTAAGCCCGCATGCCCTGCATGCATTGCGCTTGCAAGCGATCAAGCCCGCTTTTCAGGGTATCAGTCATCAGTTTTCAGAAAAACATCAGGCAGATCAATTGCTGGCTGCAGGCCTCCAGCACATGGCCCTTGGTCAGCATGCCGAGGCGGTAGACGCCTATCGGCAGGCAGCAGAACTCTTTCCAACGCACACAGAAGCCTTGGAAAGACTGGGCGATACCCTCGTCGCCTTGTTCCGGCATGAAGAGGCGATCGAAGTTTTCAATCAATTGCTGATGCTGAAGCCAGAATCCGGCTGGGCGCATCTAGGTCTTGGGATGAGTCTGGGCGGAGTGGGCCTCATATCGCAAGCATCCGAATGTTACCGATTGGCTATTTCGCTTGAGCCCAGCCTAGCCGTGGCACATACCCTGTACGCGAAGTCGCTCCAGGACCTTGGCGAAACTGGGCCATCGATACAAGCATACAGGCACGCTTTGACTCTGTCGCCGTCAGAGCCGATTGCCAACAGCAATCTCCTCTTTCTGCTGTCATACACCGGCAGGGTCACGCCTGTCGAGTATCTACAAGAAGCCAGGCAATGGGAGCAAAGATCACAGACCGAGATCGAAAGAAGTTTGGCGCGGTCAAAGACGTTCAGTCACGCCCCATTAGGCGCAAGACGCCTCAAGGTGGCCTACATGTCTGGTGACTTCCGGCAGCATGCTGTCGCCTATTTTCTTGAACAGATCTACCAATTTCATGATCGGGAAAAGATAGAAGTCTATTCGTACATGACAAACCCTTATGAAGACGATGTGTCTGCGAGGTTTAAGGTACTGAGTAATCATTGGACGAATATTGCCGAAATTGCGGACGCAAATGTCTGCCAGCTGATAGAGGCGCAACAAATTGATGTGCTGATTGACCTTTCTGGTCACAGTGCGCACAACAGACTAGGGGTTATTGCGCGTCGGGCAGCGCCAGTGCAGGCGCATTACTTGGGCTACTGCGCAAGTACAGGTTTGACCCAGATGGATTATTGGATCGGCGATACCATTGTGACTCCATCAGAAATATCATCACACTTCTCAGAACGCGTATGGCGCTTGCCAAGAGTGTGGACAAGTTATCACGGAAGGGAGGACGCGCCGCAACCCAGGGTCGTTGATCGGGTGGATGGTGAAATTGTCTTGGGTTCGTTCAATCAACTTGGCAAAATAACTGAACAAACTTATGCAATTTGGTCTGAAATTCTGAAGCGCTTGCCGCAGGCAAAGTTGCTGTTGAAGACACAAGCCCTTTCAGACCCGCAGACCCGCAATAAGCTATTGGTATCTTTTCAAAGATTTGGCATTTCTGCCAATCGCATTGACCTAATTGGGCACACAAACAGCTGGGCAGACCACATGCGCACTTATGACCGGCTTGATATTGCGCTGGACCCAGTTGGCGGTATGGGCGGTGGAACCACGACCTGCGATGCGATGTGGATGGGTGTGCCCGTTGTTGCACTGACAGGCGTAGCCGTGTCGCAGCGGATGACGCCATCTATACTTCAGGCTGTCGGGCACGCAGAATGGGTGGCCGCTACCAAGGAAGAATACATCAGCAAGGTAATTTCGCTTGCCCAGGCGAAACACTTGCTAAAGCAACACAGATTGGACTTACGCGACGAAATGCGGACCAGCCCTTTATGCGACGCAAAAGGGCTGACCCAAGCACTTGAGGCCGCATATCAGACCATGTTCGAAAAATTTGCGTCCAAACCTCACTAAGACACGGAGTACCTTAATCCATGGTTTCAGAGCTGGAAAGAATAGTTGCGAACGCGATACATGAACAAAGCGTCGGACGATACGAGGCTGCAGAAGAACTCTACATAAAAGCCCTGGCACTACAGCCCAATCATGCACAGGTTCAACACAATCTTGGCCTTCTGGCCATGCAAAATGGGCGCACAGCCCGCAGTGTTGAGTTCTTTAGGCTTGCCGTGGTGGCCAATCCGGGCGAGCCGCAGTTTTGGCTCAGCTTCATCAAGGGTCTCATAGCGGCAGGCTTGGAGCCCCTGGCAAGGCAGACGCTGGTGCATGGGCGTACTCTGGGTCTTGCCGGGGACGAAGTGCAAAGGCTGGCGGAAAGGTTGAATGTCAGGGAAACGGTTCCATCAGAGTGCATCAACGCTGTTGCCGCGCTCATCGATGCGGGTCAGGCCGCCCAGGCGGAACGGCTGGCACGAGCCTTGACGATAAGCCTTCCTGCCTACCCGGCCGCTTGGGCTGCACTTGGCGCGACTATCCGCGCCCAAGGCAGCCACCAGGATGCTATCCCTGCGTTGGAAAAGGCAGCGAGCCTAGCACCGGGCGATGCCGCCGCGCATTGCAATCTTGGCAGTGCGTTGTTTGACATTGGCAATACAGCGGATTCGCTCAAAAGCTACGAGACAGCGCTAGCAATTGCACCGCAAATGTCAGAGGCGTGGTATTTCAGAGGTAATTGCGAAGCAAGGCTTGAAAACACTCAAGCCGCAGAGCAGAGCTTTCGCAAAGCCATTGCCCTGAACGCGTCCCTGTATGTCGCCAGATTCAATTTGGCCATGATTCAGATCCAGGCCGGCCGCGTGGACGATGCGATCGTTGAACTCGAGGCCATGATCAAAACGGCTTCAAACATACCTGAGTCACACTATGAACTTGGCAAACTTTACCAGGTGAAGGGTCGTTGGGCTGACGCAGAAAAAGCTTACCAAGCTGCCATCACACAGAAGCCGGGGAATCCGGATGCCTTTAGCAACCTTTCCATTGTCCTTTTGCAGGAAAAACGATTACAAGAGGCTGTGGAGGCTTGCGAACAGGCCTTGAAACTAGACCGGGATCATGTTCAAGCGCACGCCAATTTAGGGCTGATCTTAAAAGCGTTGGGCGATAACGGCCAGAGCGAAAAAATAGCAACGCGAGCCAAGGAGCTTGCGTTACTGAAGGTGATTGAACTGGAGCCGGAAAACCCGGGAGGCCATGCAAACCTGGGGATTCTTCAGGTCAACAATGGACAACTGGACCACGCGATATCAAGCTTCAAATGGGCAATTGAGCTTCAATCTGATCATTTGCAAGCAAATGAAGGACTCATGTATACCTATGCTTGGAACAGCATGCTACCGCCTTTGCAATATCTTGAAGAGGCAAAAAAATGGGAAAAACGGGTTATCCCAGAAAATGCAAGATTGACAGCGAAGGTGAGGATTTTTGAAAATACAAATAATTCAGGAAGACCTTTGCGTGTAGGCTATGTATCAGGGGACTTCAGGGAGCATTCTGTAAGCTATTTTATGGAAGGTATTGTCGAAAATAATAATTCAAATAAGGCGGAAATTTACCTGTATTCCAATTCAAATGAAGCTGATGCTGTCACCGAACGTTACAAGAAAACAGCGGCTAATTGGAGAGATATTTTTCAGAACGAAGACGAAAAAGTCATTGAACTAATAATTTCAGACAAGATAGATGTTCTAGTCGATATTTCGGGCTATACCGGTAGAAATCGACTTGGTGTTTTTGCGCGCAGAGCTGCTCCTGTTCAGGTTCATTACCTTGGTTTTGCCGCTAGCACCGGCATTAGCCAGATGGATTATTGGATGGCAGATGAGATATTGGTGCCGCCAAGTCACGATGAACAATTTTCCGAAAAAGTGTGGCGCCTTAATAGACCATATGTAAGTTACAGGCCACGCCCTGATGCGCCAGATATATCTCGGAAACCTGACGATGATGGAGTTGTATGGCTTGGGTGTTTTCATCAATTTGCTAAGCTCTCCAAATCCACACTCGCCTTATGGGCCGTTATATTAAATAAAGTACCTCAAGCCAAACTTCTGCTCAAAACAAAGGCGCTTGAGGAAGGGGTAAACGCAAAAAATATTCAAGACATCATGAAAGAGTACGGCATAAGCTCTGATAGATTAAAACTGGTCGGGAACACGAGGAGTTGGTCTGAGCATATGGCTGTTTATAATGAAATCGATATTGCACTAGATCCAATAGGAAGTCCTGGTGGCGCCACCACAACCTGCGATGCTTTCTGGATGGGCGTTCCGGTCATTGCGCTGGCCGGCGAAAGAACGGCTTCCAGAATGACGGCATCGTTGATTCATGGCTTGGAACATGATGAATGGATTGCAGACAATTTAGATGATTATGTCAACAAAGTTGTTAAACTAATAAATGACAAAAATAAACGAATCTCGTTAAGAATCCATCAAAGAGAGTTGATGAAAAGCAGTTTGTTGTGTAACACAATTGATTTGTCAAACGCGCTTAATGATGCATATGGTAAAATGTACAAGACTTGGTATACCAATAAATAATTTTCGAAAATTTGGAGAATGATTTGAGGAAATTGCATGTTGGTTGTGGGTCGAAATATATACCGGGCTTCATTCACGTAGACGTATTGGATGCGCCACATATTGATCATCAATGCCTGGTTGACGATTTTTCGATGTTTTCAGAAAACTCATTTGATTTAATATATGCTTCGCATGTGTTGGAGCATTTTGGTCGACGCGAAGTGTTAAATGTTTTGAAAGAATGGCAACGCATTCTTTTGCCCAATGGTGTATTGCGTTTGGCGGTCCCTGATTTTTCAGCAGTTGTGGATTTATACGCTAAAGAAGGACTTAAAGATGGGTTAAGCGGTTTGGTCGGCCTGGTTTGCGGTGGGCAGCGTAATCAATATGATTATCACAAAATCATATTTGACGAGCCATTTTTATCGCATTTACTCCATTCTGCTGGTTTTAAAAATATTCGTCGTTGGGATTGGCGAAAAACAGAACACTCACAATTCGATGATTTTTCTCAAGCGCATATCCCTCATATGGATAAGGAAAATGGAAGATTGATGAGTTTGAATTTGGAGGCGGACAAAAACTGCTCGCCTAATAATTGACCAATTTTTAGTGAGTTTCATGGATATTAGTAAAATTCCAATCACTCCAGGTGCACTGACTGCCAGAGAGATTCGTATGCTTGTGAAACGCGACGATCCGTTGATCCTAGAGGTGGGTGCGAACTGTGGGCAAACGACGATTGAATTACTCAAGAGCATGCCTGACGCGATCATCCATGCTTTTGAGCCAGACCCACGAGCCATCGCAAAGTTTCGGCACAGCTTAGGCGCTAGCTCTAAGGTGCGCTTGCACGAGCATGCCATTGGAGCTATCAATGGCACTGTTACTTTTCACCAGAGCAGCGGTGGTGAGAACATGCCCGATTACCATCAAGGCTGGGACCAATCTGGCTCAATTCGCAAGCCAAGGACGCATTTGGAAGTCTGGCCTTGGGTAAAGTTTGAAAAACAAATCGAAGTAGCGATCCGGACACTGGATACATGGGCGGACCAACATCAGATAGCCAATGTGGATTTCATTTGGGCTGATGTTCAAGGTGCAGAGAGCGACTTGATTGATGGTGCAACCAAATTGCTTTCTTCAGCACGGTATCTCTATACAGAATACAGCAACGACTTATGGTATGAGGGGCAAATCACGCTGGCGGAGTTGGCGAGAAAATTGACTGGATTTGAACTGATTCGACGCTACGAAATGGATGCGCTGTTCAAAAACACCTTGCATTCCAATGAATGATCTGGCGCTGCTTTGGCGATCCAGGGCGCTGCTGACCGTTCTTGTTCGGCGAGAAGTCTCTACGCGGCATGCGGGTACTGTGGCGGGTATTGTCTGGCCTTACCTTCAGCCGCTGCTGGTCATTGCGGCGTATTACCTGGTGCTGGATATCGTGTTTGCCATGCGGCTTGGGACGGAGGCGCCGGTGCGGGCTGTGGGTGCGTGTTTGATCGTAGGGTGTTTGGCGTGGATGGCGGTGTGTGATGCGATGTGCAGGGGGGCGAACAGCCTGATTGATGCGAGTTCTATCCTGCAAAAGAACGCCTTGCCCGTGATGCTGTTTCCTGTCAAGGCGGTGCTGGCGAGTGCCGTCATATTCGGGCCGCTGTTTATTCTGGTTGCCATTTGCTACACGCCATTTCATCATTTTTCTCCGGCACTGATGGCCTTGTTGCCGCTTTTGCTGCTGCAAACAACTTTGACGATTGGACTGGCCTATCTGGCGGCGGTTTTTTCAGTGGCTTTACGCGACACGCTTCAGTTCATTGGTTTCTTTTTGTCCGTCGGTATTTACCTGTCGCCTGTGCTTTTCCCCATCGGCTTATTCCCTGAAAATTGGCGTTGGGCGTTGTGGCTGAATCCGATGACGGCCTTCGTTTTGGGCTACCAGGACATCCTTTTAAAGGGGGAATGGCCCCGCCCTATTTGTGGGGTGTCATTTCCGTCTGGTTGGGGGTTGCCTACTTGGCGTTGATGCCGGTGCTGCGCCATAGTCGCGACCAACTCGTCGATTGGCTTTGAGATGGCAGACAGTCTGGATTTAACCAGCGGTCCCGTATTGCGAGCGACCAACATCGGCAAAGAATACAAGCTGTTTGATTCCCAACGAGACCGGTTCAAGGCGCTGGTGACAGGGAGGCTGCTTTACAGGAGTCATTGGTCGCTCAAAGGCGTTTCTTTTGAACTGGCACGGGGCAAGTGTCTCGGCGTAATTGGTGACAACGGGGCGGGTAAGAGTACGCTTCTTAAAATCCTTGCAGGGACTTTGCATTCCACGACGGGACATCTTGATCGCGTGGGACGGGTAACCGCCATCCTCGAATTGGGTGCAGGATTCCACCCTGATTTTACAGGGCGAGAAAATCTGTATTTTGGAGGGAACCTGATCGGTATTTCAACCAAACAGATGCAATCGCTTGAAGAGAGCATTGTGGCCTTTTCCGAATTGGGTGAGGCTATCGACCGTGCAGTGAAAACATACTCGTCCGGAATGATCGTTCGACTGGCTTTCGCGCTGGTGACAGCAGTTGAGCCTACTTTGTTGATCGTTGACGAGGCGCTTGCTGTGGGTGACCAGCATTTCCAAAAGAAGTGCATTGACAGGATTGACGAATTCAGGTCTCACGGATGCAGCATTCTGTTCTGTTCCCACAGCCTTTACCATGTTCGGCAGTTATGCGATCAAGCCATTTGGCTTGACAGGGGCTTGGTCAAGGCTATTGGCGATACTGAGTACGTCCTCAGTGCATATGAGGCGCATGTCCGGGAAAGGGATGGGACGGACACGGTGCATGCCAATGCGCCGCTGGCAAATGCAGGCGTTGTTTTGCATTCGGGCACGGTTGGGCAAATTGAATCGGTTGAAATTGCAAACCTGGGTTCAGGAGATCCGCCATTGCTGGAGTCAAGTGAACTTGCCATTACCGTCAGGGCACGACTGGGCTCCAATGAATGCCCAAACGTTGCCTTGATGCTGGAGCAAAGTCACGGGGTTGGGATCACGTCCGTTGCAACGCACGCCGAAGGTGTGCAACCAACTGAGGTCGAACCTGGCCTGTGGCAAATAGGCTTATTGTTTCCGGATCTGCCTTTGCACAGTGGTGACTATGTGGTCAGCGCATATTTGTTCGACGCGCAAGGCTTGGTTGAATATGACAAGTGGTATCACTGCAAGCATTTCCGCTTCATCTATCCAAGCAAAACACCAGGGCTCGTCCGTTTACCTCACCGATGGATTTGATGCGCAAAATTGCGCTACGTATTCAGCCATGATTTGATGCGAGTCTGCCATCGCAGAGGAACTGCTCTTGCCAAGCCGCTCATGGATCGCATGGATCGCAAGCGTGTAAGCGCCTTCAAAGCGCGGACCTTTAGCGCAATATGAACAGATGGCATCCGGCCTGAAGACTGCGTGAGGAATGGGTGCAAGTTTGCGTGACTCAGTATGGGCAAGTCAGGCCTTAAACCGACTCCCTTGAGATAGTCAGATGTATATGACCATGTCGGACAGGGTCGGCAATCCGCAAACTGTGGCACAGCTGGTGACAGCTTAGGCGGAATACCCGTTACAAAATGGTCCGATCGGATGGTCGAGAAAAAGATAGCCCAGTCACCTGTTGATCTATTCCAGGGTTGGATCCAGGTCCAGTGACGGCGGCTTAGCCTCTCTGCAAAAGCACCAATGTCAGGCGCTACGATGGGTAGGCCGTGTAGTAAGCAGGCGCTTAACGTGTAGCTGTAAGTCTCAGGCCAAAGGGCAGGAAACCAGACGACATCGGGCTGAATTTCGTTCAAAATTCGCGCAAGGTCATTCTCCGCATAGGCGCCGTGTATGGTCAGATTGCAATCAGGCAGTGTTTTCAAACTGCGATAGGCGTAACCAACCAAATGAAATTCGAGTGGCAAATCTGATTTGAACGCTGAATAAGCGACCTCCTCAAGAATATCCGCGCCTTTGATTGGGCTAAGAGCACCGACAACGACGATCCGAAGCTTCTCACCGTGGCCAACAATGTTTGGCTGAGGAGCGGGTAGTTTCTCCGCAGCAGACAAATCTGTGTGCGGAACAAATCGGATATTGTCAGAGGATAAAAATCTGGAGATTCTGTTTTTTACGTCTCTACTTGGCGTAAGGACAAATCGTGCCCCAGAGAGAAACGACCGGTACTTAATGCGCCATGCGTCGATGGACATACTGCCAGGCGCTGGCAAAATGTTCAGGCACTGACGGCACTGATCAATGCCGGCCTCGCCACAGTATTTATTTGACACATCTGTCAATGAAATCTGTGGACAGTACGAAAAGTAGTCATGCACAGTGAAGTCATATGGCACCGCCAATTGATTCGGAATCTGAAGAACTGAGTCATGGTGACCAATCAAGTGGTGATAGTGCACCAAGCCAATTCCCACACTACACAAACACTGCACCAATTTCTCCATCTCATCCGCTAACAAATAGGTGAGCGAAAAAGCTTCATCTTGTCCCAAGAGGCGTAGGCACACTGCCCCACCTGGGGTCGGCGTCAAAGTAAAGAAATTGGCGAATTCTTTTAGATGCTCGGCCAGTTCATGCGCGTGGCGGATCGTGCCGCCGCTACGGTCATGCAAGATCAGCAGAACAGATGGTTTCCCTGAAGCCTGAACACGCAGGATATCAACTGCATGCCTGTAACTGGCCGCAGGGTCATTCTTCACGTATTTCTGCACCAGTGAATCGTAGTCCGGATACAAACGTGCCAAGGTCTGTAATGCAGCCAGAACGCGATCATTCTTGGACGACCCAAAACTCACGCCTCCGGCATGCAAGACAAACGTGTCGAGTGCGTGAAGGTTTCGCCAACCTGCTGCAGCTGCGCGTCTGCAAAAATCATTTTCCTCGCCATAGCCCTTACCAAAATTGGCAACATCAAAGAGACCAACAGAAGACAAACACTCTCGACGTATGTACATGCAGAATCCCACACCGGTGGGAATATCAACCACTTCTCCTTTATTTGCCTGGGAAAAAAGCTTGTCCAGGCTTGCGGTTGTGTGACCGCTTATCATGGGATTCTCTGCGCAAAATGTGGGGTAGCTGCATATGGTGGCGTTGTTTGAGAATGGTGTAACCGTGCCAACCCGGTCACCGACATAGGCGGAATGCTGAAGACGATCAAGCCAATCGTTTGCCACTTCGGTGTCGCTGTTAAGCAGAACTATGTCGTGGCTGTCGCTGACAGACATGCCTCGATTCACGGTGCCTACAAAACCCAGATTCTCCTTGTTCTCCAAGAGGAGAATGCGCGAGTCGCGGAGACTTATCTCCCGAAGCCAATTTGTCACCTCAGATTCTGGGCTTGCATCATTGATAACGACGACACGGAACGGTGTTTTGCAGGGGTTCGACAGTACGGAATTTATGCAGCGCTGAGTGTCATCCAGTCCTTTGTAAACCGGAATGACGATGTCAACTTGCAATGACAGCTTAGATGGGGGGACAAATTTCGCTGCCGTAAGCGTGTTCGTTGAGCCTTGAAACGCGCGCAACAAAGGATTGATGAGCATCTTTGCTCGCACAAGGGGGCGAGTGAGCTTGAATACTCTGGAATTCTCTAACCAGCCCAATCGCGCGACCAAATCAGATCGTTCATCTGCAGTTCTCTTGCATTCCCCGACCAGTTGCAAGATATGGCTCTCCGCAGACTTGACGCTCTCTTTGAGGACCGAAGCTTGCATCTGTAGGATGTTTATTGCCTCATTCGCCGAGTTGAGTTCAAGCGCATGATTGGTTTGTTGTGCCTCCAATTTGAGCCGCAATGACTCAGCATATTGAATTTGAAACGAAACAGCTACTTCTTGTTCAGCGCGAGCTGCCCTTAAAGCATCAACTAACTGAAGATCGACAATCTGCGAGTTATGAAAACGATCAGCCACGGATTGCAAGGCTTGTCGATGATCCTCTTTCATTGTTTCGAGGCGCCATGCTGTCTCTTTGATATGTGTATCGAAATTCTGTCTCTGTGCATTGACGGTTTCAGCCAATGCCATGTAGTCTGCTGACATGGGCCAACCTAATTCGATTGCCAATTCAACCGGTTCAGAGAATTCACAAGCAAGCAGGTTTGCTGGGATTGGCAACTCGAACCAAGGATCTGCTCCTGTCAATAGCAGAAGAGCTCCTGTATTTCCTGCAACGGGTGGGTGCACGAGTATTTGTTGACGAAGAGCTGTTCCCAACAAGGTGGCCACGCCAGATTCATCAAAGTTCCAAGTCCAGATAGCGTTGGACCCGACACGAAGCTCAATTGTGAAAAGATAGAGATAGCCCGCTCGATCTGCCGGATCAAAGCGCAAACCGGTGGTCGATCGGAGATCTCTGTCCAGTTTGAATTTGATGGTCTGCCTAGACTTTCCAATGACTCCGCTTGCAACCAGCTTCCGATCCTCACGGTAACCATATTCAGTGCCGCTGTATAGCTGGCAGGAAAACACTGCAGCCTGTGGCGAGGCCTGACTTTCCACATTGGTTTGATTTTCTAATGTGCCACAGTCCATGGAGGTCGGCTCAGTAAGAGCAACGATCTGATATGTCAATGCGTCTGGCAGAGAAAGCAAATGACGCGAAACGGGTGGGGGAAGACTGTCAAACTGAACAGTGAACTCAGATTCGTTCAAAGGTCGTTCAATGATCTCGATAGTCGGAGTCTTCCAACCTCCAAATTGCAGAAATCGATGGAGCGAACGGCGTGTAAAAAAATGGACGTGAGTTTTGTCCAGCAGTCCTTCGTCCCGGTATAGAAACTCACCACTCATCAACTCGGCAACAAGGCCTGAATACCCGATGTTTGGCACTGAAATGATCAACTTACCGTTAGGGGCAAGCCTCTTTTTGCACTCATCCAGGATACGTTGAGAGTTTCGTAAATGCTCAAGGACGTCAGCGCAAACGATGTAATCGTATTTCTCTTCTGCAAATAAAGCCTGTAGCGAGCAGGTTTCGAGATCCGCAACTACCAGGCTGCGGTATACCGATTGTGCTAATGAAGCTTCTTCCGGATTATCGGTGACGCCATCGACCAAGCAGCCGTTGCTCGTCGTGAGGTATTTTCCAAGCGCACCGCTTCCCGTACCCAAGTCAAGAACCGTCTTGCCTTGACCTATCAGCCCAACAATGACAGAGAGCGAAGTGCGGATTTGACCAGAAATCTCACGGCGATAGATGTGGTTTGGTGGAAGTGTCATTGACATGGGTTGTTTATATAAAAACTTGAGCACAACCTAAACTAAGTCCCTGACGATCTTTTTCCGACAACTTGGGTTCGACGCCTTGAGGCCAGTGAATGCCTATTTCTGTGTCATTCCAAACAATGCAGCGCTCGTGTTCAGGCGCGTAATAGTCGGTGGTCTTGTACAAAAAATCAGCCGACTCACTCAAAACCACAAACCCATGGCCAAAACCTGGTGGAACCCATAGCTGCCGATGATTGGTTTCAGACAGTTCAACCCCCACCCATTGACCAAACCGGGGCGACGACTTACGCAGGTCAACGGCAACATCAAAGACGGCACCGCTTGCGACTCGAACCAACTTGCCCTGAGCTTGCTGGATCTGGTAATGCAAGCCCCGAAGCACGCCCTTGGCCGAACGGGAATGGTTGTCCTGCACAAAGGGCAGGTTCACGCTGGTGGCCTCCTGAAATGCCTTCTGGTTAAAGCTCTCAAAAAAGAACCCACGCGTGTCCCCAAATACTTTGGGCTCAATGATCAGAACCTCTGGCAGTGCTGTTGCGGTCACTTTCATGACAGGGGCATCTCTTTGTCTTCTTTAAGCAAGCGCTGAAGGTATGCGCCGTAACCACTCTTGGCCAGGGGATGCGCAAGCTCGGCCAACTTGTCGGAAGTGATGAAACCTTTGCGCCAGGCAATCTCTTCAGGGCAGGCGACCTTCAGGCCTTGCCGGTGTTCCAGCGTGGCGATGAACTGCCCTGCCTCCAGAAGGCTCTCATGGGTGCCTGTGTCCAGCCACGCATAGCCACGCTTCATGATCTGGACATTCAGCTTGCCAGCATCCAGGTAAGCCTGGTTGATCGAGGTGATTTCGTATTCACCACGCGCACTGGGCTGAACCGCCTTGGCAATGTCCACCACCTGGTTGTCGTAGTAATACAGGCCCGTCACCGCAAAGTTGCTCTTGGGGTTGACAGGTTTTTCTTCAATCGTCCTGGCCTTGCCACTCGCATCAAAACTGACCACACCAAAACGTTCGGGGTCATGTACATGGTAAGCAAACACCGTGGCACCCGACGTCAAGGTATCTGCGCTGTTGAGCAACTGCGCAAAGTCGTGACCGTAATAAATGTTGTCTCCCAGCACCAGTGCGCTGCTTGCATTGCCAATGAACTTCTCGCCAATGGTGAACGCCTGCGCCAGACCATCTGGGCTGGGTTGCTCCGCATAGCTGATGTTCAGGCCCCAGCGGGTTCCGTCTCCCAGCAATTGCTGAAAGCGCGGCACGTCTTGCGGGGTCGAGATGATCAGGATGTCCTGCATGCCCCCGAGCATCAGGGTGCTCAAAGGGTAATAAATCATTGGTTTGTCGTACACCGGCAACAGCTGCTTGCTGATGGCCAGCGTGGCGGGGTGCAACCGGGTGCCCGAGCCACCAGCGAGGATGATGCCTTTGCGGTTAGACCGATGGCGGTTGTTCATAAAACTTCTTTCAGCATGCGCGAAACACCAGCCTGCCACTGAGGCAAGGCCAAGCCAAAGGTGGTCTTGATTTTTTGGGTATCCAGGCGCGAGTTGTGGGGGCGCTTGGCAGGTGTGGGGAACGCACTGGTGGGGACTGCATCTACTGCCTTGGCTGCCAGTTGCAAGTCGGGCTGATGGCGAAGGCTCTCGGCCAGCACAAATTCAGCGTAACCATGCCAGGATGTTTGCCCTCCAGCCACCAGGTGGTACAGCCCCCAACCGGCTTTGCTTTGCATCACTTGCCGGATGGCATGCGCTGTTACGTCGGCCAGCAGGTCAGCCCCTGTGGGAGCACCCGTCTGGTCGTCAATCACGGTCAGGCGGTCTTTCTCTTTGGCCAGACGCAGCATGGTCTTGGCAAAGTTCCCGCCCCGGGCGGCGTAGACCCAGCTGGTTCTGAAGATCAGGTGCCTGGCGCAGTGCTGCGCGATCAGCTGCTCACCTTCCAGCTTGGTGGCACCATAGACGCTGAGTGGGCCGGTGGCATCGGTTTCACGCCAGGGCAGGGTACCGCTGCCGTCAAACACATAGTCGGTGGAGTAGTGAACCATCAGTGCTTGGCACTTTGCCGCAGCCTGGGCCAGGGCAGCTGGGGCCAAGGCGTTCAAGGTGCGGGCCAAGTCTGGCTCACTTTCAGCCTTGTCCACGGCCGTGTGGGCGGCTGCATTGACGATGACATCGGGTTGGATGTGCGCGACGGTATTGCTCAGTCCGCTTAGGTTAGTGAAGTCGCCACAAAAATCGGTGCTGTCAAAGTCCAGTGCGATCAACTCACCCAGGGGTGACAGGCTGCGTTGAAGCTCCCAGCCGACTTGGCCGCCTTTACCGAACAGAAGAATCTTCATGCGCAGGCCTTGTCCATCCCGGCGCGATCGGCGTAATTGGCGTTGACCCAGTCGCGGTAGGCGCCGCTTTGAATCTGGGAGACCCAATCGGGGTGCTGCAAATACCATTCCACCGTTTTACGGATGCCTGTGTCAAAGGTTTCAGCGGGGCGCCAGCCGAGTTCCTGCTCGATCTTGCGGGCGTCAATGGCGTAGCGGCGGTCATGACCGGGGCGGTCGGTGACATAGCTGATCTGGGTGGCGTAAGACAGCCCATCGCTGCGCGGACGCATCTCGTCGAGCAATTGGCAGATGGTTTTGACGATGTCGATGTTGGGCTTTTCGTTCCAGCCGCCGACGTTGTAGGTTTCTCCCACTCTTCCCGCCTCCAGTACCCGCCGGATGGCGCTGCAGTGGTCCTTGACGTAGAGCCAGTCCCGGATTTGCATGCCGTCGCCATACACAGGCAGGGCTTTGCCTGCCAGGGCGTTGACGATCATCAGGGGAATGAGTTTCTCGGGGAAGTGGTAAGGGCCGTAGTTGTTGGAGCAATTGGTCGTCAGGACGGGCAGACCGTAGGTGTGGTGGTAGGCACGTACCAGGTGGTCGCTGGCGGCCTTGCTGGCGGAGTAGGGGCTGTTGGGCTCGTACTTGTGTTCTTCGGTAAACGCTGAGTCAGTAGGGGACAGCGAGCCATAGACCTCGTCGGTGGAAACATGCAGCAAGC
The DNA here is from genome assembly GCA_016703665.1 of Candidatus Defluviibacillus avedoerensis. Taxonomy (GTDB): domain Bacteria; phylum Pseudomonadota; class Gammaproteobacteria; order Burkholderiales; family Burkholderiaceae_C; genus Defluviibacillus; species Defluviibacillus avedoerensis. The sequence goes on along the minus strand of JADJBS010000020.1, from coordinate 1,060,300 downwards.
GGAACGCTGAGGCTTGATCAGCCGGTAGCTTGGACCAGTAAGCTCGCAGGGCTTCCAGCATCTTGAAGCTGCCCACGATGTTGGTTTGTATAAAGGCGTCTGGCCCCAGGATGGAGCGGTCTACGTGCGATTCAGCTGCAAAATTGACCACGGCCCGGGGGCGATGCTCGGCAAGCAGTTTCTCCCACAGCGCAGTGTCGCCAATATCGCCCTGGATCAACTGGTGGCGTTTGTCGCCCGCCAAGGACGCCAGGTTGGCCGCATTGCCTGCGTAGGTGAGTTTGTCGATGTTGATGACGCTCTCGTCATGGGCGTCCAGCCAGTCCAGCACAAAATTGGAGCCGATAAAGCCAGCGCCGCCTGTCACCACGATCATTGTTCTCTCGATTCTTTAGCAGTCAGGTCCGACATCTTTGTTCGGCCTGGAGATCGGATTTTAAGGCTACCGATCTGTTTATTTAAACAGCAGGCAAGGTTTGTATCCTTCAATAAGGGGAGTCAAAACCCAGGCCGCGCAAAACTTCCATCTCCTTTGCCTCCATGGCGCGTGCATCTTTGGCGTTGGTCTCATGGTCCCAGCCTTGGGCGTGGAGCGCGCCGTGCACCAACAAATGAGCGTAGTGTGCAACCAGGGTTTTGCCCTGTTCGAGCGCTTCGTTCTTCACCACGGGGGCGCACAACACCAAGTCAGCGCAGACCACTGGGCTTTGGGCGTAGTCAAAAGTCAATACGTTGGTGGCGTAGTCTCTATGGCGGTAGTCCCTGTTCAGTGCACGCCCTTCGGCGGTATCCACGATTCGCACGGTGATTTCTGCAGGGGCGGCCAAAGCATGCTTGAGCCAGCGAGTCACCCGGTGGCGCGTCAGCGTAACTCTGTGCTCATGTGCTTCGGCAAATTGGGCAAACTGGAGAGACAAGCTCAGGGGGAGGAGCGGCATGCGTGGAATTATGATTGCTTCGGCCTTTTCGGACAATACAGATATGGAAAGTTTGCTATCAAAATACTGTATTAAAGTTTTTCGCTGCGTTTTCTGACGCCATCGTAAGCGTCCACAATACGCGCAACCAGCGGATGGCGAACCACATCGGCACTGGTAAACCGGGTCATGGCAATGCCCTGAACCCGGCGCAACACGCGTTCTGCATCCACCAAGCCGCTCAGGCTGCCCTTGGGCAGGTCAATCTGGCTGACGTCACCGGTCACCACGCATTTGGTGCCAAAGCCGATGCGCGTCAAAAACATCTTCATCTGCTCGGGTGTGGTGTTCTGAGCCTCGTCCAGAATGACAAAAGCATGGTTCAGCGTTCTCCCCCGCATGAAGGCCAGCGGCGCAATCTCCAGCGCGTTGCGTTCAAAAGCTTTTTGAACGCGCTCAAAGCCCATCAGATCGTACAAGGCGTCATACAAGGGGCGCAAATAGGGGTCTACCTTCTGGCTTAAGTCCCCGGGCAGGAACCCCAACTTTTCACCGGCCTCAACGGCCGGGCGCGTCAGCACAATCCGCTGCACTGCGCTGCGCTCCAGAGCGTCCACAGCGCAGGCCACGGCCAAAAAGGTCTTGCCCGTGCCGGCGGGCCCGATGCCAAAGGTTATGTCGTGCTGGGCGATGTTGTCCAGGTAAATGCTTTGGGTGGGCGTGCGGGCGCGCAAATTGGTGCGCCTTGTGGTCAGGCCCAGGCTGCCGTCGGCGCCTTCAACCAGCCGCATGGACGAGTCTTCCGCCAGCACCAGCTGCACCTGGGCGGCGTCCACTGGGCGGGTGGTCATTTCGTACAAGGCCTGCAGCACCTCCATCGCGCGCTGCGCTTTGGCTTTGGGGCCTTCTACCTTGAACTGCTCATGCCGGTGTGCCACTTTCACGCTGAGGGCCATCTCGATGCTGCGCAAATGCTCGTCCATGGGCCCGCACAGGGTGGACAGGCGATGGTTGTTCAGCGGGGTAAAGGTGTGACGCACAATCATGGCCTGTATTGTCACCCGCGTTGAAAGCTTCGCCATGATTGGTAAATTGACTGGCACCCTGCTCGAAAAGAATCCGCCGCAGGTGCTGCTGGATTGCCATGGCGTGGGCTACGAGGTGGATGTGCCCATGAGCACCTTCTACAACCTGCCCGCTGTAGGCGAAAAAACCTCGCTGTTAACCCATTTTGTGGTGCGCGAAGATGCACAGATTCTTTATGGCTTTGCGTCAGGTACCGAGCGCGAGGCTTTTCGGCAGCTCATCAAGATCTCGGGGGTCGGGCCCAGGACGGCACTCTCTGTGCTGTCAGGCATGAGCGTGGCAGAGCTGTCGCAGGCCGTGACCCGCCAGGAGGCAGGCCGACTGGTCAAAGTACCGGGCATCGGCAAAAAAACGGCGGAGCGGCTGCTGCTAGAGCTCAAAGGCAAGTTGGGCGCAGACCTGGGTGGCCTGACCGGAGTGGTGGTCGCCGATGCCCACAACGACATCCAGCAAGCGTTGATGGCCCTAGGCTATAACGACAAAGAGGCCACTGCTGCGTTGAAGCTGCTGCCGGCTGACGTCGGCGTCAGCGAAGGCATCAAGCTCGCGCTGAAATCCCTGTCGAAATAAAGCCGGAGTGGCAAGCGAGGGTGCTCACAGCAATAGCCGCAGCGCCGGGCCGCCCCAAGCAAGGCACGGCCCCCTCAGGGGGCAGCGAAGCACGCGCAGCGGCGAGCGTGGGGGCTTACTATTGCGCCTCTCGTACAACTCGGCCATTCACCGGCTGCACAGGCCTCGCATTGTTGGGGAACAGCTGGCTGAACAGCCTGATCTGCTCCCGGCTGGCGGTCACTGGTTGCTTGAACACCTGCCACAGCACACCTTCTGAGCAGGGTGGCGTGGTCAGCGAACCCATGAACTGAAAGTAGCGTTTGTCTTTGGGTAGAAATTCGTTGATGTCGATCAGCCCGATGGGCATGCGCACCTTGTCGCCAGAGTCCAGCGGCATGTAGGTCCAGACTTTTTCCATCAGGCTGTTACTGGTTCCAGGGTCTATCAAGACCGCCAGGACAGCGAGTTGGCCATCAGCACTCTTATGAACCAAGTGTGCCACCATCGAAAACCCCTTGTAGTTGACGCGTTCCTCGGAGGGGTGGTGAAAGTGGAATTGCACCAATTTGTAGGTGGTGCCGCGCACGGACATCGAGTTGTCACCCTCCACATCCACCTGGATGGTGTGCCCGTTGTTGACCACCGTGCCGTTGCTGGCCCAGTAGTTGAGCGTCAACGCTTCTGCCGGTCCCTGAAGCGTGCTGGCGCTCTCGATATGAATTGGCGACTGGCGCTTGCCCACTGCACAGGTTTCAAATTCCGGTTTCAGCTTGCCCCATGCCTGAGGGCCACCTTCGCCCTCATAAGCCCAGTGAATGTCATGCCCGCTGCCGTGATCTCCTGCCCCTGCTGTGGCTGGCGTGTGCCCCGTCATGGCAGCAGCTTTGGCGCGGATGTACTGACGGCTGGTCTGGCTGTCTACTGGGTTGGGCAGGCGTCCGCTCGGGTGGCCGTCATCCAGGCGCACGATGGGCGCCGCCGTGGTCTTTGTGTAGCTTGGTGCCGCAGGGGCGTGAATGCTTGGCGCTGCCGCAGGTGCAGCATGAGAACTGGCGCCTTTGTCATTGACCACCAGGTTGACACTTTGGCTCTTGCCTTTGGCCCCCTGGATGGTTTCTTTGAGCTGGTCTTTGGAAATGGGCTCGTGCTTGATGATGGTGCCAGCTGCCTCTGCTTTGGCTTTCAAGGCATTGGGCTGAATGACGGTCAGTTTCTTGGGTTCCGGGTCATTTGCACGGGCCTGAAGAGCCACACCGGCCAACACGAACAGCGCACACAAGGGCCAGCGCCACGTCAGCAAACGGGTGGGCAATGTGGTTGATGCGGACTTGGGCATGAGGCAATCCTGGGAATGAGTCAAAAATCGGGCTTTGAGCCCTCTGGCTCTTTATCGGCCATTTTCGGCGGAATCTTGAGCGGCAACCCCAAAGAGCGGCAGCGGTATAGTCTGGCGAGGCCATTTTTTGGACCAATCCAACTACACCGCTGCTGTGAGCATTCAAACCGACGACTTCTCTCCTTCCACGCCCAGGCGCATGGTGACGGCCGCACCCGCTTCGCCACAAGAAGAGGCCATTGAGCGTGCCCTGCGCCCCAAGCTGCTGCATGACTATGTGGGCCAGGTCAAGGTGCGCGAGCAACTGGAGATATTCATTGGCGCGGCCAAAATGCGCAACGAGGCGCTGGATCATGTGCTGCTGTTCGGCCCGCCGGGTCTGGGTAAAACCACTCTCAGCCACATCATTGCCCAGGAACTGGGCGTCAATTTGCGCCAGACCAGTGGTCCGGTGCTTGAAAAACCCAAGGATTTGGCTGCGCTGCTGACCAACCTGGAGAAAAACGACGTTCTGTTCATTGACGAAATCCATCGCCTGAGCCCGGTGGTGGAAGAAGTGCTCTACCCCGCGTTGGAGGATTACCAGATCGACATCATGATCGGTGAAGGTCCGGCGGCGCGAAGCATCAAGCTGGATCTGCAGCCCTTCACCCTGGTGGGCGCCACCACCCGTGCGGGCATGCTCACCAACCCCTTGCGCGACCGCTTTGGCATTGTCTCCCGGTTGGAGTTTTACACGCCAGAGGAACTGGCCCGCATCGTCAAGCGCAGCTCAGGCCTGCTCAATGTGCCGTGTGATGATGAAGGTGGGTTCGAGATTGCACGCCGCAGCCGTGGCACCCCCCGCATTGCTAACCGCCTGTTGCGCCGGGTTCGTGACTATGCAGACGTCAAAGGCAAAGGCATCATTGATGTGGATGTCGCCAAGCTGGCCCTGACCATGCTGGACGTGGACCCGCAAGGCTTCGATGTGATGGACCGCAAGCTGCTGGAGGCAGTGATTCACCGCTTTGACGGCGGCCCTGTGGGCCTGGACAACATCGCTGCCAGCATTGGCGAGGAGCGCGAAACCATTGAAGATGTGATCGAGCCGTACCTGATCCAGCAGGGCTACCTGCAGCGCACCCCACGCGGTCGCATCGCCACCCTGGCCGCTTTCAGGCACCTGGGTGTGACGCCGCCAGCGGTGGAAGGTGGTTTGTTCGGCGCTTGAATTTCTCCAAGCTCAACACTTGCGCAGCAGCAGTCGCACCTCGTCCGTCAGCAAATCGTGCTCACTGAACCGTTCCAGCAGTTCAGCGGGCGCAGGCAAACTCACCCGACCATAGCCTTCTCGCACCAGTTCAAACCCGCTGTCTTTGAGCAGTTGAACCAGTTGGCTGGTCGTCAACTGGTTGAGTTGATGGTATTCATTCAAAACGAACTGCTTGTAAGCAGAGAAATCTCGTTTGTGAAAGTTCTCTTCCAGCTCGTCCGAGGGGATTTCCCCCGCAAAGGACATGACTGCGTCTGTGACTTGCTGCGGTGTCCAGAGTAGATGGGCCCAGGGCGGCAGATTGAACCGACTCAAATGTGACCCAAAAGGCGAAAAATACAAGGGATTGATCTGCAGAAAGAACATGCCGTCCGGATTCAAGGCTCTGCGGATGTTGTCCAGCACGCCTGCCATGTAGGGCAGTTCAATGTGTTCAAACGTGGACCAGGTGATCACCAAGTCGCACGGCTCGGACAGGTGGAACTTTTCACCAGCCTGAATTCGCTGGAAAGTTAACTCGCGCGGCAACCGCTCCAATCCAATCTGTGCTTTCGCAAGCTTGCCCAGACCCTTGTGTGTCTGGCTGATGTCTACGCCCGTGAATTTCCTCGCCTGGTGTCTGAGAATCAGCCCCAACGCCGTGATGCCATCGCCACACCCAAAGTCCAAGGTATGTCCGTTTTCCAGCAGCGGTTTGCCTACCCATTCAGCTACCACATCGGCCGCGTAATTGAAATGTGCCTCAAACCAGGCGTCTGAAATACCGTCTCCCTTCCATTGCAAATCCTTGGCGTGGGGAAGGGGGAACAGCCAGTTTTTCAAAGTGTCAAGCACGAGGGATACCGATTCCAGAACAAGGCGGTAAGTTTATCGTGCAGGTTGTCTTAGTCAGGGCGGCATTTTCCAGCCTGATGGGACCGTAAAATCAATGGTTTACACGGGCTAACCGTGCGGACGTTCTAGCCATCTGGACCCCATGCTGACTTTTCAACAAATCATCCTTAAACTTCAAAGCTACTGGGACGCCCAGGGCTGTGCACTTTTGCAGCCCTATGACATGGAAGTGGGCGCAGGGACGTCACACACTGCTACATTTTTAAGAGCATTGGGCCCTGAACCCTGGAAGGCCGCTTATGTGCAACCCAGCCGCCGCCCCAAAGATGGCCGCTACGGCGAGAACCCCAATCGGCTGCAGCACTATTACCAGTACCAGGTGGTGCTGAAGCCCGCACCCAGCAACATTTTGGAGTTGTACCTCGGCTCGCTCGAAGCCCTGGGGTTTGACCTGAAGCAAAACGACATCCGCTTTGTCGAGGACGACTGGGAGAATCCCACGCTCGGCGCTTGGGGTCTGGGCTGGGAGGTCTGGCTAAATGGCATGGAGGTGACCCAGTTCACCTACTTCCAACAAGTGGGTGGCATTGACTGCAAGCCCATCACCGGCGAGATCACCTACGGCCTGGAGCGCCTGGCCATGTACCTGCAGGGTGTGGACAACGTTTACAACTTGACCTGGACAGAAGGTGCCGATGGTTCCAAACTGAGCTATGGCGACGTGTACAAACAAAACGAGGTGGAGCAATCCACCTACAACTTTGAACACAGTGATGCCGACTTCCTGTTCACTGCCTTCAATGCGCACGAAAAGCAAGCCAAGCATTTGATCAGCGTGCAACTGGCCCTTCCCGCCTATGAACAAGTGCTGAAAGCCGCCCACAGCTTTAACCTGCTGGATGCCCGCGGCGCTATCAGCGTGACCGAGCGCGCGGCCTACATTGGCCGCATCCGCAACCTGGCTCGCGCCGTGGCCCAGAGCTATTACGAGAGCCGAGAGCGGCTGGGTTTCCCCATGGCACCGCCTGAATGGGTGGCCCAGATGACGAAAAAGGCCGCGTGAGGGAATGACCATGACAACTAAGAATTTGCTCGTTGAACTGTTTGTAGAAGAACTGCCCCCAAGGCGTTGAAGAAACTGGGCGATGCCTTTGCGGGTGCGCTGTTTGAGCAGTTAAAGAGCCAAGGCCTGGCGGATGCCAGCTCGGTGCTGACCTCGTTTGCTTCGCCCCGTCGCCTGGCTGCGCACTTGACGACTGTCAGCGCCCAAGCCGCTGACAAAACGGTGTCGCAAAAGCTCATGCCTGTTGCCGTGGGCCTGGATGTCAGCGGTGCAGCCACCCCCGCTTTGTTGAAAAAATTGCAAGCCCTGGGCGCCGACGCATCTGCGGTGGACAGCTTGCAGCGCGCACCGGACGGCAAAGCCGAAGCGCTTTTCTACAACAGCACGGTCAAAGGCGCCACCTTGGCCGAAGGCCTGCAAAAGGCCCTGAACGAAGGCATAGCCAAGCTTCCCATCCCCAAAGTGATGGGCTACCAGTTGGCCGACGGCTGGACCACCGTGAGTTTTGTGCGCCCTGCCCATGGCTTGGTCGCGCTCCACGGTGCAGACGTGGTGCCATTGCAGGCGCTGGGTTTGACCTCTGGCAACAGTACGCAAGGCCACCGCTTTGAAGCCGCAAAATCGCCAGTGGTCATCGTCAACGCCGATGCCTATGCCTCCACGCTAGAAAAAGACGGTGCCGTCATCGCCAGCTTTGCCGACCGCAAGGCAGAAATTGCACGCCAGTTGGCTGCTGCCGCTGCGAAAGTGGGTGGCGGATGCCGTCCCATCGAAGACGACGCCCTGCTGGACGAAGTCACCGCCCTGGTCGAGCGCCCCAACGTGCTGATTTGTGAATTCGAGAAGCAGTTTCTGGACGTGCCCCAAGAGTGCCTGATCCTCACCATGAAGGCCAACCAGAAGTACTTTCCGCTGCTGAACGCTGCGGGCAAGCTCACTCACCAGTTTCTGGTGGTCAGCAACATCAGCCCCAGCGATGCCTCTGCCGTGATCGGCGGCAATGAGCGCGTGGTGCGTCCGCGCCTGGCCGATGCCAAGTTCTTCTTTGACCAGGACAGCAAAAAGACGCTGACCTCCCGCGTAGAGTCGCTAGGCAAGGTTGTGTATCACAACAAGCTGGGCACCCAGGGTGAGCGTGTGGAGCGTGTGCGAGCCATCGCGTCTGCCATTGGCGAAACGCTCGGTGGCTTTGACTTGGCCAGGCAGGCAGATCAAGCCGCCCAGTTGGCCAAGGCTGATTTGTTGACCGACATGGTTGGCGAGTTTCCCGAACTTCAAGGCACCATGGGCCGGTATTACGCCCTGAATGATGGCTTGGGTGCTGATGTAGCCGATGCCATTGAAGATCATTACAAGCCCCGCTTTGCAGGCGACGAACTGCCGCGCAACCAAGTAGGTGTGGTGGTCGCGTTGGCGGACAAGCTCGAAACCTTGTCAGGCATGTTTGGCATTGGCAATTTGCCGACCGGTGACAAAGACCCGTTTGCACTGCGCCGCCACGCCCTGGGTGTGCTGCGCATGCTGACCGAAAAGGATTTGCCGCTGACGGTTGATGCGCTGCTCTCACAAGCTTTTGACAGTTTTGGCCATTGGTTGGCTGGCGACAATGCCGCAGCGCTTGCAACGTTGCAGAACTTCTTGTACGACCGTCTGGCTGGCTCTCTGCGTGAGCAAGGTTTTACCAGCCAGGAGGTAGACGCCGTGGTGTCTCAGCGCCCGCAGCGCTTGGCCGAGGTGCCCAAACGCCTATCCGCCGTGCGTGCCTTTGCCGCCCTGCCCGAAGCCGCTGCCCTGGCAGCCGCTAACAAGCGCATCAGCAATATCCTGAAAAAGGTGCCTGCCGTTGACCCGCACGTCAGCGAAATCATCCTGACCGAGCCAGTAGAAATTGCGTTGAACACAGCCATGAAAGATGTCCTGCCCAAAGCCGATGCGCAGTTTGATGCGGGCGACTACGCTGCCTCGCTGCAAACACTGGCTGCTTTGCGTGCACCGGTGGATGCGTTCTTTGAAGGCGTGATGGTCAATGCCGAAGAACTGGATGTTCGCTTAAACCGCCAGGGCCTGCTGACCCGCCTACACAACGCGATGAACCGCGTGGCAGATCTGTCGAGGCTTGCCTGATGGGCCACGCCGTGAAACTGGTCATCCTTGACCGCGATGGCACCATCAACCACGACAGTGACGACTACATCAAGTCGCCGCAAGAGTGGGAGGCCATGCCCGGTACGCTGCAAGCCATTGCCAAGCTCAACCACGCGGGTTGGCATGTGGTGGTGGCCAGCAACCAGTCGGGCCTGGGGCGCGGCCTGTTTGATGTGGCCACCTTGAATGAAGTGCATGCCAAGATGCACAAGCAGCTTGCTACGCACGGGGGTCGCATTGACGCCATCTTTTACTGCCCTCATACGCCCGAAGACGAATGCGCTTGCCGCAAGCCTTTGCCAGGCTTGTTTGAGCAAATTGGCGACCGTTTCAGCATGGAGCTGAAATCGGTGCCTGCTGTGGGTGACAGTTTGCGCGATGCCCAGGCCTGTGCAGCGGCTGGGTGTGAGCCGCACCTGGTGTTGACCGGTAAGAGCGCTGCACTGCGCGGACAGCCATTGCCCTCGGGCTTTCCGCCAGGTACGCAGGTGCATGACAATCTGGCCGCCTTTGTGGATGCACTGCTGGCGCGTGACCCCAAAACCAACCATTGATCGCTGCAAACCATGCCTTTCATCCGTTCTGTCCTGCACATTCTCTGGATGCTGGTCACCATCATTCCCTGGGCACTCGTTGTGGTTGCGATGGCCCCAATCCTCAGCGCAGAGCGCTTGTGGCGCATTGCGGCGGGTTGGCTTGGCTGTGCAATTTATGGGGCCAAACTGATCCTGGGTATCCGCTACCAGGTCACGGGCATGGAGAATTTGCCCCTGGGCCAGCGCAGCCCGGCCATCTTGCTGTGCAAGCACCAGTCCACCTACGAGACATTCTTAATGCCCGCGATCATGCCGCATCCGCTGGCCTACGTCTTCAAGAAAGAACTGATTTACATCCCGTTCTTTGGCTGGGCCATTGCTGCGCTCGACATGATCCACATTGACCGGAGTCAGCGTGCACAGGCCTTTAACAAGGTAGTGGAACAGGGCAAGCGCCTGCTGGCCAAGGGCACCTGGGTGATCATGTTTCCAGAAGGCACCAGAATCGACCGGGGTCAAGTCGGTCATTACAAGTCTGGCGGCACCCGACTGGCGATTGAAACCGGTGCGCCAGTGATCCCCATTGCAGTCACGTCGGCTAAATGCTGGCCACGCAAAGCTTTCGTCAAATACCCCGGTGTGGTGGATGTATCGATTGGCAAGCCGATTCCCAGCGAGGGCCGCAAACCGGACGAGCTGATGCAAGAGGTGCAGACCTGGATCGAAACCGAAATGCGCCGCCTGGACCCTGAGGCCTATACCTCAGGCACCCCCAAGCCCTGAGCGCCATGCAACGCTTTTTGCAACTTGCGCTGGATCTGTTTGACACGGCACCTGCGCCAGTTTCACAGCAAAAATCGCCATTGCGGCAACCCCCATATAAGAATAATGCTACTGATACCGTAGCAAAATCGCCCATGGCTCCTGTCGGGAGCATCACCCCGGTGGCACTGGCTGGGCTGCTGGCACCTGCCCAGTTTGCCCATCCGCGCGCCAACCGCGAGTTGTTACTGGCCGATTCAGTGGTGGCTTTTGAGTTCAAGCGCGCAAAGCGCAAGAGCATTGGCTTTGTGATCGGGCCGGACGGACTCGTGGTCAGCGCACCGCGCTGGGTCACGATGTCAGATGTAGACGCCGCCGTGCGAGACAAAGCCAGCTGGATCGTCAAAAAACTGGGCGAAGTGCGTGAGCGCCACCAAAAGCAAGCCTCGGCTCGCATCGTCTGGCAAGACGGTTGCAGCTTCCCCTACCTGGGGCAAACCGTGAAGCTGGTGTTGGACCCAACCCATGGCTTCAAAGGTGTCGGCGGTTGGCTGGACGAGACAGATTCCAGTGGGCAACTGTGCTTGCGCATCGGTTTACCCCATACCGCGACAGCAGTTCAGATTCGCGACGCTGCACAAGCCTGGCTCATGCGCGATGCCAAGCGTCTTTTTACCGAGCGTCTGAACCACTACGCGCCTTTGCTGGGTGTGCATTGGCAAAAGCTCTCACTCAGCAGCGCAGGCACAAGGTGGGGCAGCGCCAACACCGCCGGGGCTATTCGCCTGAACTGGCGTCTGATTCACATGCGGCTGGCCATCATTGACTATGTGGTGGTGCATGAGCTCAGCCACCTGCGGGTGATGGACCACAGTCCACGTTTTTGGGACACAGTGGCGACCATCGTGCCCGATTACGCCAAGCTGCGCGGCGAGTTGAAAGAGGGCGCGGTGCCCACCTGGTGAGGCGTTAGACCGCGCTGAAGCGAAACACGCCGTCTTCACCCTTGACGCGCTTCAACTTCCCTGCAAACCACAGCGCATGCAAATGCGCGACTGCTTCGCCCAGCGCAAAGGTCATCTGGTGAATATCCAGTGGCCGCTTGAACATCACTGGCACGACGTCCATACCGGTACTGGGCTTGGATTTGCACAGGGTCATCACCTCGGCCATGCGCTCCAGGTGGTGATTGTGCAGCTGGGTGATGCGGGTGTGCAGCTCTTTGAAAGGCTTGCCATGGGATGGCAGCGTCAGGGTGTCGGCAGGCAGTGCCACGAACTTGTCGATGGACCGCAGAAACAGCGTCAGCGGGTTGGATTCGGGCTCGATGTCGAACACACTCACGTTGGTGGAAATGCGTGGCAGCATCATGTCGCCACCGATCAACACCTTCAGGTCCGGGCAATACAGGGAGATGTGTTCTGGGGCATGGCCGTAACCGCTGATCGCGGTCCAGTGGTGGGCGCCAATGCGGATGGTGTCGCCGTCCATCATGCGGCAGTAACGCTCAGGCATGCTGGGCACAAGAGAGCTGTAGTAATGGCTGCGTCCCCTGACCTGCTCTACGCTGACCGGATCGGTGAGACCGTGAGAGCCAAAGAATCGGGCGGCGCCTTCTCCACCAAAGCTGGTGCCTGCGTGCGAACCATAGCGGGCCAAGTGAAAGTCGGTCGCGCTCATCCATAGTGGAGCGTTCCAGCGTTCGCACAACCAGCTGGCCAGCCCCACATGGTCAGGGTGCATGTGGGTCACCATCACGCGCAGAATGGGAAGGCCTTCGAGTTGGGTGGCAAAGATGTCTTCCCACTGCGCTTTGGATTCGTCTTTGGCAATGCAGCAATCCACCACGCTCCAGCCTTGGCGGCCGTCGATTTCATCGCGGAGCAACCACAGGTTGATATGGTCCAGCACAAAAGGCAGCGCCATGCGGATCCACTTGACGCCGGACGCAACTTCGCGGGTCGTGCCGGGGGTTGGCAAGTCGTCGCCGAAGGGGTAGTGGAGTTGGCTTTCAAGTGCGTTCATAATTGACGTTAACGTAAACGTCAGTCATTCTAAGTACGGCCCCCGCAAACACAGACACCATGGCGACATTGACCTACAGCATCAGCGATCTGGCCAAAGAGTTTGATCTGACCACCCGCGCCATCCGGTTCTATGAAGACATGGGACTGTTGCTGCCCGAGCGCTCTGGCCCCGGTGGACGCAACCGGGTGTACAGCTCTCGCGATCGCACACGTTTGAAGCTTACCTTACGGGCCAAGCGCTTGGGCCTGTCGCTGTCCGAGGCCAAAGAAATCATCGACATGTACGACAGCCCAAGAGACACGGGGCCACAGTTGCGCAAGTTTCTGGCGGTGCTGGCTGAGCATCGGCGTGAGTTGGAAGAGCAGATGGCCGATCTGCTGGCCAACCTGGACGAAGTCAAGGTACACGAGAAAGAAGCCAAGGCACTGCTGGCCAAAGTGGATAAAGCCCCGGTAGCCCCAGTGAGTTAGTCCAGCGAGTTGATCCGGCGAGTTAAGCCAGCGGGCTGGTCAAAGCGAATCCAGGTCCGGCTCGGGCCACTGCACTTTGCCTTGGCCTGCGTCGTTGATGCGGGTCACCAGCGCAGCGGCATTCCCTGCTGGCAATCGCAGCGTGACCGCTACGCCCTCACCATGTTGTGCATCCAAGAGGCTTGCGCCGTGCAATTCGAGTTCACGGCGCAACCAGCCCTCCAGTGCATAAGGCAGCACGCAGCTCAGCGTGGTGGTTCGGATCACGGCAATCTTTTCAGCCTTGAGCAATGCCTGCGCCACGCTGTCGGTGTAGGCGCGCACCAACCCACCTGCGCCCAGCGGGGTGCCGCCGTAGTACCGAACCACGGTGGCCAGAACGCCCTCAAGGTCTTGGTGCCGCAATACCTCCAGCATCGGTCGTCCAGCCGTGCCACCGGGCTCGCCGTCGTCATTCGCTGCGGAGTGCCCACCCGCCATCAACGCCCAGCAAACATGGGTGGCGCTCGGGTGCTCGGCGCGCAACTGAGCCACGCGCGCCAGCGCTGCCGTGCGGTCGGGCACCGTTTCGACGCAACCGATGAAACGGCTCTTCTTGATGACAAGTTCGCTGTGAACGGGGGCTTGCAGGGCATAGGGCATGGGTCCCCAAGCATAGCCGCTGGTCTTTCGATGCGTGCGGGTTCGATTCCCCCTTGCTATGGAGAAAGCGCCTCGGTCATAATTGACGTTTACGTAAACGTAAGTCAAATTCAATGACCACCATCACCGATTCAACGCCCGCTAACGAAGCCCTTCGCCAGCGCGTGCAAGCCAGCCTGGAGCGTCAAGGCATGATGCGGCCGCTGGGTGTGCGTTTGCTGAATGTGGCGCCCGGCACCGTGACGCTGGCGATGCCGTATTCAGACATGGTCACCCAGCAGCAAGGCGGCTTTCATGGTGGCGCCATGGGCGCGCTGGCTGACATTGCCGGTGGCTACGCCGCGCTGACCGTGGCGCCTGAGGGCATGGAAGTAACCACAGTGGAATACAAAATCAACTTCATGGCCGCTTTTCGAGGCGGCGAGCTGCAGGCCACCGGTAAGGTGGTGCGAGGCGGCAAGCGCATCATCGTCACCATGGCAGAGGTGGTGCATGTGGCTGCTGACGGCAAACGCAGTGACTGCGCCTTGATGCAGCAGACGCTGGTACCGGTTCCCAAAACATACTGAATTCCCGCCTTATATCTTGAATAGCCTTTTAAGGAGACATCTTCCATGAGCAACCTACCCGGCCTGAACTTTCAACTCGGTGAGGACATTGACGCACTGCGCGACACTGTGCGCGACTTTGCCCAAGCCGAGATCGCTCCGCGCGCTGCTGAGATCGACCGCAATGATCAGTTCCCCATGGATTTGTGGCAAAAAATGGGTGCCCTGGGCGTGCTGGGTGTGACCGTGAGCGAGCAGTATGGTGGCGTCAACATGGGCTACCTGGCCCACATGATTGCCATGGAAGAAATCAGCCGGGCGAGCGCCAGCGTGGGCCTGTCTTACGGCGCGCACAGCAACCTGTGCGTGAACCAGATCAACCGCAATGGCTCAGAGGCGCAAAAAGCCAAGTACCTGCCCAAGCTGATCAGTGGCGAGCATGTGGGGGCACTGGCCATGAGCGAACCGGGTGCTGGCAGTGATGTGATCAGCATGAAGCTCAAGGCCGAAGACAAAGGTGGTTACTACGTCCTGAATGGCAACAAGATGTGGATCACCAACGGTCCAGATGCCGACACCTTGGTCGTCTATGCCAAGACCGAGCCAGAACTCGGCGCGCGCGGTGTCACGGCGTTTTTGATCGAGAAAGGCATGAAAGGCTTCAGCATTGCGCAAAAGCTGGACAAACTCGGTATGCGTGGCAGCCACACGGGCGAGCTGGTGTTTGACAACGTCGAAGTACCGGCAGAAAACGTGCTGGGTGGCGTCAACAGCGGTGCCAAGGTGCTGATGAGCGGCTTGGACTATGAGCGGGCGGTGCTCACTGGCGGGCCGCTGGGCATCATGCAGGCGGTGATGGACAACATCGTGCCCTACGTGCACGAGCGCAAGCAGTTTGGCCAAAGCATTGGCGAGTTCCAGCTGATTCAAGGCAAGGTGGCCGATATGTACACCGTGCTGCAGGCGGGCCGCTCGTTTGCCTATACCGTAGCCAAGAATCTGGACATGCTGGGTGCCCAGCATGTGCGCCAAGTGCGTAAAGACTGCGCGTCCGTCATCCTGTGGACGGCCGAAAAAGCCACCTGGATGGCCGGTGAAGGCATTCAGATTTTTGGCGGCAACGGCTACATCAATGAATACCCACTCGGCCGCCTCTGGCGTGATGCCAAGCTGTATGAAATCGGCGCGGGAACCAGCGAGATTCGCCGCATGCTGATTGGGCGTGAGCTGTACGCCGAAACGTCCTGATCGGAAGCTTGAAGTGGGTCAGTTTGTGCCAAGACAGGCTTGCATAATCCCGGCATGAGCAACTCCATCGAAAACCTTTTTGATCACAACCGG
This sequence comes from Candidatus Defluviibacillus avedoerensis, assembly GCA_016703665.1. Taxonomy (GTDB): domain Bacteria; phylum Pseudomonadota; class Gammaproteobacteria; order Burkholderiales; family Burkholderiaceae_C; genus Defluviibacillus; species Defluviibacillus avedoerensis. The sequence goes on along the minus strand of JADJBS010000020.1, from coordinate 1,044,785 downwards.
GCCTGGGCCGCTCGCGTCGAGCGCGAGCGCCCCGGGTTCTTCACCCGCCTGGCGCAGCAGCAAAGCCCCAAGTACATGTGGATTGGCTGCGCCGACAGCCGCGTGCCTGCCAATGAAATCACCGGGCTGGACCCTGGCGAGGTGTTTGTCCATCGCAATGTAGCCAACGTGGTGGTGCATTCCGACTTGAACGCGCTGTCTACCATCCAGTTTGCGGTGGAGCATCTCAAGGTCGAGCACATCATGGTCGTGGGCCACTACGGCTGCGCTGGCGTTCGCGCGGCGAACAAGGGCTTGCGCATTGGCCTGGCCGACAACTGGCTGCGCCATATCCAGGATGTGCGTCTTCGTCACCGCAAACGCATTGAACATTTGCCGGAGCTTGAGCAAGAGGACATCCTCTGCGAGGTCAACGTGATTGAGCAGGTCGGCAATGTGGCTCAGTCCACCGTGTTGCAGGACGCTTGGGCGCGGGGACAACATGTCACTGTGCATGGGTGGGTTTACGGGCTGAAAGACGGTTTGGTCAAAGACCTGAAGGTCAGCATGGATTGCCCCGAGACCATCGTGGAGGTGTTCCGTACCGCCATCAAGCGCTACCCCCGTGCCGGGACGGGGTTAGCGCTGTCTGCCGACGAGGATTGACCCCTGTGTGTCCGTCTTTGACGCCCCCAGGTGTTTTGCGGTGATGGCCATCGCACCAGTTCAACATTAACCAGGAGTTTTTCTATGTCTGATCCCATCGTCATCATTGGTGCCGCTCGCACCCCTATGGGCGCATTTCAGGGCGACTTTTCAACGCTGGCCGCGCACGACCTGGGCGGGGTTGCGATCAAAGCCGCTGTGCAGCGTGCGGGCATATCGCCAGACCTGGTGACTGAGGTGCTCTTTGGCAACTGCTTGATGGCAGGTCAAGGCCAGGCACCTGCACGACAGGCCGCGTTCAAAGGCGGTTTGCCCAAGAGTGCGGGCGCGGTCACCCTGAGCAAAATGTGCGGCTCGGGCATGCGCGCGGCCATGTTTGCGCATGACATGCTGCTGGCCGGTAGCCATGATGTGCTGGTGGCCGGGGGCATGGAGAGCATGACCAATGCGCCCTATTTACTGCCCAAGGCACGCGGTGGCTTCCGCATTGGCCATGACCGTATTTTTGACCACATGATGCTTGATGGACTGGAAGATGCCTATGAACCAGGCCGCTCCATGGGCACTTTTGGCGAGGACTGCGCTGCCAAGTATGCGTTCAGCCGCGAGGCGCAAGACGCGTTTGCCGTGGCCAGCGCCCAGCGCGCCCAGGCGGCCACCCAGTCCGGCGGTTTTGCGGCCGAGATCGCACCCGTGACCGTCAAGACCCGTGCAGGCGAGCAGGTGATCAGCGTGGACGAAGGTCCTGGCAAAGTGAAGATCGACAAGATTCCCACCCTCAAGCCCGCCTTCAAAAAAGACGGCAGCATCACGGCAGCCAGCAGCAGTTCGATCAATGACGGCGCCGCGGCGCTGGTGATGGTGCGTGCCTCCACGGCGGCCAAGCTTGGCGCCAAACCGCTGGCGCGTATCGTCAGTCACGCGACCCACGCCCAGGAGCCGGAATGGTTTGCCACCGCGCCAGTAGGCGCCACTCAAAAAGCCCTGACCAAGGCGGGCTGGGCAGTCAAGGACGTGGATTTGTGGGAAGTGAACGAAGCCTTTGCCGTTGTCCCGATGGCCTTGATGCATGACCTGAACGTGTCGCATGACATCGTGAACGTGAATGGCGGCGCCTGTGCACTGGGCCACCCGATAGGTGCCAGCGGCGCGCGCATCATGGTCACACTGATGTACGCCCTGCAGGCCCGTGGCCTTAAGCGTGGGCTGGCGACGCTGTGCATTGGGGGTGGTGAGGCCACCGCTGTGGCGCTGGAAATGATTTAAAAAAGATAGCATAAAACGTATGTGGTTACTGCCTGAATAGACGTTTAAACCATAAAAAAGGAGACAGTCATGCTTTCAAAGTCCTTCAAGCTCAGCATGTTGACCTGGGCACTCAGTTTTGCACTGGGCCAAGCCCAGGCTCAAACCCGCGACGATGCTTTGCTGGCCAGCGCGACGGCAGAGCAGCCAGCCGTGGTCAAAACCCTGGAGCGCCTGGTCAACATCGAAACCGGAACTGGCAATGCCGAGGGCATGACCGCGATGTCCCAGTTGCTGGAAGACGAACTTAAGGCCATCGGTGCCACCGTCACCCGCAGCAAAGCAGAGGGCAATGCAGTGGGCGACAACCTTGTCGGCGTGTTCAAGGGCAAAGGGGGCAAAAACCTGATGCTGATGGCCCACATGGATACCGTCTATGTGAAGGGCACGTTGGCCAAGGCGCCTTTTCGCGTTGAAGGTGTGCGAGCCTTTGGCCCTGGCATAGCGGATGACAAGGGTGGCATTGCCATGGTGTTGCACACCTTGCGAATGCTGAAAAGCAAGGGATTCGATGGCTTTGGCCAGATCACGGTGCTCTTCAACACCGACGAAGAACGTGGCTCGTTTGGCTCACGCACCCTGATTCGTGAGCAGGCCAAGCAACACGATTACGTGCTGTCGTTTGAGCCAACGCTGGCCATGAAGGAGATGCTGACGCTGGGTACGGCGGGCATCGTTTACTACAAGGTCAACATCAAGGGCCTGGCGGCGCATGCAGGGGCCAACCCTGAAATGGGGGTCAATGCCATGGTGGAGGCCTCGGACCTGGTTTTGCGCACCATGGACCTGGACGACAAGAGCCGCGATCTGCGCTTCAACTGGACAGTGGGCAGCGCCGGCCAAGTCTCCAACATCATCCCGGACGAGGCTAAGTTGGAGGCCAATATCCGGTATGCCCGCCAGGCCGACCTGGACGGTTTGCTCAAAACGCTCGAAGAGCGTATTCAGGGCAAGAAGCGATTACTCAAGTCCGAAATCAAGATCACGGTGGACTACGGTCGCCCTGCCTTTGAAGCTGGCACATTGGGCAAGGCGCTGGTGAACCGAGCAGTGGCTATATACAAAGAAATCGGGGCCGACATGACCGTCGTGGACCGCACCGGCGGCGGCACTGACGCAGCCTATGCAGCGCTGGACGGCACACCCGTCATCGAAAGCCTGGGCCTGCCCGGCTTTGGCTACCACAGTAACCAGGCCGAGTACGTCATGATTGATTCGATCCCGCGCCGCCTGTACTTGGCCAGCCGCATGATCATGGACCTGGCGCAAGGCAAGTAAATCGTATTGTTTGGAACCGTTGACAAAGGCAAGGCATGCTGCTCACCCAAGACCAAGAAATGATCCGCGACGCTGTGCGCGCGTTTGCGCAAGAGCAACTGTGGCCTCACGCGGCCAAGTGGGACAAGACACACCACTTTCCCAAGGAGGCTCACCAGGGTTTGGCTGAGCTGGGTGCGTATGGCATTTGCGTGCCAGAAGACCTGGGTGGGGCGGGTTTGAATTACCTGACCCTGGCCCTGGTACTGGAAGAAATTGCCGCAGGCGACGGTGGGACAAGCACAGCAATCAGCGTGACCAACTGCCCGGTGAATGCGATCCTGATGGCCTATGGCAACGCGGCCCAAAAAACAAAGTGGCTCACCGCACTGGCGCAGGGCAAGATGCTGGGCGCGTTCTGCCTGACCGAGCCGCATGTGGGCTCGGACGCATCGGCGCTGAGGACGACGGCTGTCCGTGAGGGTGACTTCTACGTCATCAACGGGGTCAAGCAATTCATCACCAGTGGCAAGAATGGCCATGTTGCCATCGTCATCGCTGTGACAGACAAAGGCGCGGGCAAAAAGGGCATGAGCGCCTTTTTGGTGCCCACCGATGCGCCAGGCTACCAGGTGGCCCGGCTGGAGGACAAGCTGGGCCAGCACAGCAGCGACACGGCTCAGATCAACTTTGACAATTGCCGCATTCCCGCCGAGAACCTGATTGGGCGGGAGGGCGAGGGCTACCGGATCGCACTGGGTGCGCTCGAAGGGGGGCGCATTGGCATCGCTGCCCAGAGTGTGGGCATGGCACGCAGTGCCTTTGAGGCCGCGCTGAGCTACGCCAAAGAGCGCCAGAGCTTTGGCACGGCTATCTTTAACCACCAGGCGGTGGGCTTTCGACTCGCAGAGTGCGCGACTCAGATTGAGGCCGCACGTGCCCTGATCTGGCGTGCTGCTGCGCTGCGCGATGCAGGCTTGCCCTGCCTCAAAGAAGCAGCCATGGCCAAATTGTTTGCCAGTGAGATGGCCGAAAAGGTTTGCAGCGCAGCCATCCAAACGCTGGGTGGGTATGGCGTGGTGAGCGACTTCCCGTTAGAGCGCATTTACCGGGACGTGCGGGTCTGCCAGATATACGAAGGCACGAGTGATGTCCAAAAGATCATCATCCAGCGCGCCTTGGCCTGAAGTGCTCCCCATGTCCGCAGAAAACCTGTAGGATGCCGTCAAAATCAATGGTTAACAGGATGAGGGTTTGTCGCAAAACGTAAGCAAGCGTGGCAATTCGGTAGCGGCCTCAGCAGATGTGCCAGTCGAGGGTGATTTGACCCAGCTGCTGATCACCATGCTGGGTAGTGTCAGTCAGGGCATTTTCATGGTGGGTGAAGATGGGCGCGTGGTTGCGTTTAATCCCCGCGTTTGCGAATTGCTGGATTTGCCACCCAGCTTTCTCAGCACCTGCCCGACGCTGCCTGAAATCACCCGACTGCAACTGGATCGCGGTGATTTTGGCGATCAAGCCACCCTGGTGGACTCCAACGCGCGTGACTATGTGGCGTCCGCTGGTAACCGGCCATTTCCGGCGAAGTATTTGAGAGCCACGCCGCAAGGCCGCACGATTGAGGTCAAGACCCAACCCTTGCCCGCTGGCGGCTTGGTCAGGACATTCACCGACGTCACCGATTACGTTCAGACCCAGAACGAACTCAAGCGGTCTAGCCAGCTGCTGAAAGCAACCCAGTCCATGGCGGCGGTGGGGGGATGGGAGGTCGATGCGCAGACAGGCGCCATGTTCTGGACCGACGAGGTCTATCGCATGTTGGAGATTTCGCCGTCGGAGTTTTCGCCCAATCAGGACAATGTGTGGCGGTTCTTCCCGCCAGAGACTGTTTCTGACATGAAGGTCGTGATGGCGCAAATGCTGGCCAATGGCAACGGCCACGACATCGAAATCCCCATGGTGACCGCCCGTGGGCGCCGTATTTGGGTGCATTCCAAGAACACGCCGCCCACCGGACAAAGTGGTGGCTTGCCATGCATGGCAGTTTTGCGGGACATCACGGCGCAGCACGAGGCGCAAGAGGCTTTGCGAGCCAGCGAAGCCTTGCTACGCAGGGTGACTTCTCAGGTGCCGGGCGTGGTTTACCGGTTGCACATCTCGCCCCAGGGGAGGCGTTCCTACAGTTTTGTGAGCGACGGCGTCCGGACTGTGTTTGCGCTTGAACCGGAGGAGGTTCTGGCGGACGGCGACTTGTTGCCCAGCCTGATGCACCCGGACGACAGGGCGATGATTCAGGCGCATTTTGATCGCACCATGGCGAACGACGAGCAGGTTGCCGTTGAATACCGCGTGCGCTTGCGCGATGGCACGGTCAAGTGGGTGCAGATGACCTCCATTGTGGAGTCGCGCAACGAGGATGGCGTCACTCGCAACGGCGTGCTCGTGGACATCACCGCCCACAAGCAGTCCAAGGCCGCTTTGGCTGAGAACGAGGCTTTGTTCCGCGAGGTGGCTTCGCAAATCCCAGGCATGGTCTACCGTGTTCGCATCACCCCCGAAGGCAAGCGCGCTTACAGCTTCGTCAGCCCAGGCGTGAAGGCTCTCTATGGTGTAGAGGTGGCCGACGTGCTGGCCGATGGAAGTTGCCTGCACCGCTTTCGCCACCCGGATGACAAAGCACGGATGGAACAGGAAATAAAGACGGTCGTCCGGGATGGATTGCTGCTGTCTACAGAGTTCCGCATCATGCTGGACGATGGTACCCAGAAGTGGATTCAAATGTCCTCCTCTGTGATCGAAAAAGATGAGCTGGGTGCGGTGCGCATTGGCGTTCTGTTGGACATCACCGAGCGCAAAGCTGCCGAAGCGGCACTGAGGGACCGCGATGAACTCTGGAAGCTCGCGCTCGAGAGCACGGGTGATGGCGTTTGGGACTGGTATATCCAGACCGGGGTTGAACTGTATTCCCGCCGGATTCTGGAAATGTACGGTTTTGCAAAGGGTGAACTGACTGACGAGGCCGCAGAACTGGACCGTCGCACTCACCCTGATGATGTGGCGCAGATGCTTCGCGACCGGCAAGCGCATTTTGATGGGTTGACGCCCGCGTATGTCAATGAGCATCGCATTCAGTGCAAAGACGGATCCTGGAAGTGGATCATGTCGCGCGGGATGGTGATCAGCCGAGATTCCCAGGGCAGGCCAACCCGCATGACGGGCACACACACCGACATCACCGACCGCAAGCAGGCCGAAGCCCTCATCTGGCAGCAAGCCAACTTTGACACCCTGACGGGTCTTCCCAACCGTCGAATGCTTCGGGACCGGCTCGAACAGAGCCTCATGAAATGCCGACAGCACCACCAGCGCCTGGCCTTGCTCTTTATCGACCTGGACCATTTCAAGGAAGTGAACGATACGCTGGGGCACCACCAAGGCGATGTGCTGTTGGTTGAGGCCGCCAGTCGCATCCGTGGGTGTTTGCGCGAAATTGACACGGTGGCCCGCATGGGCGGCGACGAATTTACAGTGGTACTTTCTGCGCTTCCTGGTTTGACTGGCGTCGAGCAGGTGGTGCAACAAATCATCACGGCGATCAGTGAGCCGTTCCAGTTGGGCCGAGACCGGGCGTTTGTGTCGGCGAGCGTTGGGGTGACATTCTTCCCCGACGATGCCACTGACATAGATGGGTTGCTGAAACACGCTGACCAGGCTCTGTATGCCGCCAAAGGGGCGGGCCGCAACCGGTTCAGCTATTTCACGCCGGCCTTGCAAACTGCGGCGCAAAACCGGGCCAGCTTGGCGCTTGATCTGCGCAGCGCTTTGTTGCTGGGGCAGTTTTGGGTGGCCTATCAGCCCATCGTAGAACTCAAGACCGGGCTCATCCATAAGGCCGAGGCTTTGCTCCGGTGGCAGCACCCGGTCCGGGGGGTTGTAGGCCCTGGTGAGTTCATCCCGATTGCAGAATCGAGCGGGGTGATCCTAGAGATTGGAGACTGGGTTTTCCGTGAGGCGGCCAAACAGGTTGCACAGTGGCGCGAACGTATGCACCCTCGGTTCCAGATCAGCGTCAACAAGTCGCCTGTGCAGTTTCACAATGAGGAGCGCCTGCATCTGTCGTGGTTTGAACTTCTCCGGTCGATGGGCTTACCCGGCGAGAGCATGGTGGTGGAAATCACCGAAGGCCTGCTGCTGGATGCCAACCCTTCTGTCAATGCCCAGCTGCTGGCCATGCGCGACGCCGGTGTGGGCGTGTCCCTGGATGACTTTGGCACTGGGTATTCGTCGCTTTCGTATTTGCAGCAGTACCACATCGACTACCTCAAGATTGACCAGTCCTTTGTGCGCCGGCTGTCTCCCATCTCCAAGGATCTTGCACTTTGCAAGGCCATTATTTCAATGGCGCATGAACTCGGCATGAAAGTGGTTGCAGAGGGTGTCGAAACCAGTTCCCAGCGTGATCTGTTGACCGCGGCAGGGTGCGATTTTGGTCAGGGCTACCTGTTTGCCAAGCCCATGGCTGCCCATGATTTTGAAACGGCGTGGGCCAAAGAACACGGTGGTTTCTTGCCTTGAGGGGACTGAATTGATGCGCTTTGACGCGGTGCTGTTTGATTGCGATGGTGTCCTGGTGGACAGCGAACCCATCACCAATGGTGTGCTGCGACGCATGTTGGCGGGGTTGGGTTGGCAACTGACTATGCAGGAATGCATGCAGATCTTTGTGGGCAAAGCAGTCAAGGACGAAGCCGACCGCATAGCTCGGTATACAGGGGTCAAGATTGACGAAGATTGGCTCGCGGATTTCAGGGCGCAACGCAATGTCGCCCTGGAGCGGGAGCTTCAGGCCATCGACGGAATTCATGGCGCCGTGGAGGCGGTTCATGCCCAGGTGGCTGGCAGAATTGCCTGCGCATCGGGCGCTGACCGGTTCAAGGTGGAGTTGCAACTGCGTAAAGTCGGTCTGCAAAGCTATTTTGAACAGCAAATTTACAGTGGACACGAAATGCCACTCTCCAAACCAGCCCCAGATGTGTATCTGGCCGCGGCCAAAGGTCTGGGGGTCGATCCTGTCCGCTGCATGGTGGTAGAGGACACCTTGACCGGGGTCACTGCAGGTGTTGCTGCAGGGGCACGGGTTTTGGGTTACGCCCCACGAGGCGAAGAGGCTATGCTGATGGCTGCGGGTGCCAGCCAATGCTTTCGCCACATGCAAGAATTGCCAGGTTTGGTTAATCACCACTTGAAGTCGTGACACAATTGACGTTTACGTAAACGTCAATTCAATTCTTCTTTTAGAAAGAATCACCATGCCGGTGCTGGAGACAAAACTCAACCCTCGTTCTGCCGATTTCTCTGCCAATGTGGCGGCCATGCAAACAGTCGTGGACGACCTGAACGCCAAGGTTACGCAGGTAGAACAAGGCGGTGGCGAAGCCGCACGCGCCAAGCACACTGCGCGAGGCAAACTGCTGCCCCGAGACAGGGTGCAAATGTTGCTAGACCCGGGTACACCTTTCCTGGAGCTGTCCCCCCTTGCCGCTCTTGGCATGTACCCTGACCGTGATGGCACCGACAGTGCGCCTTGTGCGGGCGTCATCACCGGCATTGGCCGGGTGAGCGGCGTGGACTGCATGATTGTGTGCAACGATGCCACGGTCAAAGGCGGGACCTACTACCCGTTGACCGTCAAGAAGCACCTGCGCGCGCAGGAGATTGCGCAGCAAAACAACCTTCCCTGCATTTACCTGGTGGATTCGGGCGGGGCCAATTTGCCCAACCAGGATGAAGTGTTCCCGGACCGTGACCACTTTGGCCGCATCTTCTTTAACCAGGCCAACATGAGTGCTCAGGGCATCTCGCAGATTGCCGTGGTCATGGGCAGTTGCACCGCAGGTGGAGCGTATGTGCCTGCCATGAGTGACGAAACCATCATCGTCAAGAACCAGGGCACCATCTTTTTGGGCGGCCCGCCGCTGGTGAAAGCCGCCACGGGCGAAGTGGTCACAGCTGAAGACCTGGGCGGGGGTGATGTGCACACCCGCCTTTCTGGCGTGGCCGACCACCTGGCCGTGAACGACATGCACGCCTTGGCATTGGCGCGCAATGTGGCCAAGAATTTGAACAAAAACAAGCCATATCGGCATGATAGGGCTACGCCTGTTGCTCCTAAATACGAAGCAAAAGAGCTCTACGGCGTGATCCCGGTGGACACCCGCAAGCCCTTTGATGTTCGCGAAATCATTGCCCGGATTGTGGATGGCAGTGACTTTGATGAGTTCAAGGCGCGCTATGGCAATACCTTGGTGTGCGGCTTTGCCCGCATTGAAGGCATGTCGGTTGGCATCATCGCCAACAACGGCATCCTGTTCAGCGAATCGGCCCTGAAGGGAGCCCACTTCATTGAGCTGTGCTGCCAGCGCAAGATACCGCTGGTGTTCTTGCAGAACATCACAGGCTTCATGGTGGGGCGCAAGTACGAAAACGAAGGCATCGCCCGCAACGGTGCCAAGATGGTCACGGCGGTGGCTACGGCTCAGGTGCCCAAGTTCACCATCATCATTGGTGGCAGCTTTGGGGCTGGCAACTACGGCATGTGTGGCCGCGCCTACAGCCCACGGTTTTTGTGGATGTGGCCTAACGCGCGCATTTCGGTGATGGGGGGCGAGCAGGCTGCCAGCGTTCTGGCCACCGTTCGTCGTGATGGCGTTGAAGCCAAGGGAGGCCAGTGGAGCGCAGAAGAGGAGGACGCCTTCAAGGCCCCGATCCGTCAGCAATACGAAGTGCAGGGCCATCCCTACTATGCGACTGCCCGCCTTTGGGACGATGGGGTGATTGACCCCGCCGACACCCGTCGCGTGCTGGCGCTGGGTTTAGCGGCGAGTTTGAACGCGCCCATTCAGGATACCAAATTCGGTGTGTTCCGGATGTAGCATCTGCTCCGGTGTGTTGGCATGTTTCAGGAGACTCCATTGAAAATAGTTGCACTCACGGCGGCAACCCTTCTGGCGCTTGGGGGCTGTGCATCGGTCACTCACCCGTCAAGCCAGACCGTCACTTTTGAAACAATCGACGAGTCCGGTGTGGTGCACCAGGCGGTGGATTGCCTGGTCAAGGCCAGAGGTGTCTCGATACGCGCGCGCTCAGGCGAACCGGTGGAGGTTCCCCGTGACGATCAGGACATGTCGGTGGAATGCAAGCAAATTGGCATGCCTTTGGCAGAGGGAATGCTGCGCTCACGCGGGAACTGGGGCATGCTGGGCAACTACCTCGTCCTGGGCAATGTGCTAGGGGCAACGATTGACCACGCCAGTGCGCGTGGCTACAACTACCCGACCACAGTTCGCCTCGTATTTGGTGAAAAGCGGTTCTATGACCGTAGCGAGCAACACAAGGGCGAAGTGCTCTTGGGGGTAGACGTGACATCCCTTGACAACTCGGTCGCAGTCCGTCCAAGCCCGTCGGGCTTTGCACGCTTGAGCGATGACAGCGCACTTCCCAAACTGGGCGCCGCTGGGCAGGAGGACTACCGATCCTGGTTGGGTTGGCCCAGCCCCAAGGCATTTGCCTTGTCAGATACTGGCAATTGGTACGCTGCCCATGGCGCAGCGGCCTATGCACCGAACGATCCGGTAGACCCTCTGGCACGCGCGCTGGCCTATTGCAAGAAGCGTAACCGAGGTGTGGCATGCCGCCTGTATGCGGTCGACAACGATGTGGTCTGGGTGGCAAACACACAGTCAGCACTGATGAAGTAGTCAAGGTTTTCCCTCATGTCTGTACCTTCCCGCCACTTCGTGTCAACGCTGAGCCCCTGTGGCCGTTGCACGGGCTACTGAAGGGATCGTCATGGAAGACTTGCTGAACCAGTTGCTCGCCGTTTTACAAAGCCTGACTACCAGCGGTGGTGACGTTGCCGCCACGACTGGTAAGGCCATTGGCGGCATGGACACGGCTGGGCTGATCGCACTGTCCGCCGCCTTAGGCTGGGCGAGTGGACTGCGCCTTTATCTGGTGGTCTTCATCACCGGAACGGCGGGTTACCTGGGCTTCATTCCTTTACCGGTGGGTCTGCATTTGTTGCAGCATCCGGCCATGCTGGCATGCAGTGGTTTTATGTTGTTTGTCGAGTTTTTTGCAGACAAGATTCCTGGCATTGACTCGCTTTGGGACATTGTTCATTCGGTCATCCGCATACCGGCAGGTGCCGCATTGGCAGCAGGCGTTTTTGGTGCAGACAGCGCCACCATGGGGGCTGTTGCAGCCATGCTGGGGGGTACCCTGGCAGCGACATCCTATGCCACCAAAGCAACCACGCGAGCCGCTATCAATACCTCTCGTGAGCCCTTCAGCAACATGGCTGCCAGCTTCGCAGAAGAAGGCATGGTCATGGGGGCCATGTGGTTGGCTACTAACTATCCCATGGTTTTTGGCGTTGCTCTGGTCATTGTGGTGGTGCTGATGGTTGGTTTACTGATCAGCATGTTCACGTTTCTGAAAGCCATTGTTCAACGGGTGTCTGGTTTTTTCTATGGAACCCGGCAGCGGATCTGATCTGTGAAAAGTGATGCGTGACTCAGCCATTGATGATGGCGGACTGATAAAAAAGGAAGCGTTTTGAAATTCGCAAGCATTTGGAAGAATTTGGCTGTGTTGTCTTTTGCTGCGTCTGTACACGCGCAGCAGACGCCCGCAAATGTGGCTGAATTGCCCATTGCGGATGTGCACTTTCATTACATGGCGTTCATGAAGCCAGAGGAATTGTTGGCGCGTATGGACAAGCACAACATTCGCTGGGTGGTGAGCGCCGGTGCCCAAGGCATGGCTGGCGTGGCTGGAAGTGGAAGCGCAGGCAAAAACCCGTGGATGCGAGACAGTGATCTCAAGCATGAATTGAAAGATCGGTTTGTCGCAGCGGTAGGCGGACCAGAGACCTTTCAAGGTGAACGTCGCGATGGGCCACCTTTCTACACGGATGCATCCAACCTTTGGGCGGTGGCTGCCATTCAACGTATGAACGACTTGCTGAAGAACGATAAAAGGTCTTTTGTCGAAATGTTGCTCAATGCTGAGAATTCCAGTCTGAGCCGATGCGAAGACGCCGTTTGCCAACAAACGCACCGTTCTTCAAAGAACTCATGACATTGGCTGTACGCCATAACGTTCCAGTTCCAATGCACATGGAATGGCATCCTGACTCAGTCGCACAGCTTGGTGAGCTTCTGGCAGAGTTCCCTCAAGGCGTTGTCGTGTTGTCACATTGCGGCAAGATCACCGTGGCCGATGATCTTCGACCCTTTTTTCAGAAATATCCCAATGTTTACTGTGACTTAGGTTATCGGAGCAGCCCCCAAGGTGAGAGAGAGAGCCAGAAAGACCCTCGACGCCTAATTTACTGGTCGGGTGGATTTCTGCGCAAGGCCGATATCAAGCAGGATTGGTTGCAATTGGTTGAAGACTTTCCCGATAGGTTCATGCTGGCCATTGACGACGTTGTGTCATGGGAGCAATACGACCAAGTGGTTGCCGCGACGCGTGAAGCAGTGATAGCGAAGTTGACACCAGCTACCGCAGAAAAAGTGGCTTACCGAAACGCGTTGAAAGTTTTTGGATTGCCTGGGCTTACCCCCGTACCGAACAAGAATTGAATTGGAGCCATCACTATGTTTAACAAAATCCTCATCGCCAATCGCGGCGAGATCGCTTGCCGAGTTGCCGCCACTTGCCGTCGCCTGGCCATCAAGTCCGTGGCGGTGTATTCAGATGCCGACGCCAATGCGATGCATGTGGCAGCTTGTGACGAGGCGGTTCACATTGGCGGCAGTTCACCCAAAGACAGCTACCTGCGCTGGGAACGCATCATTGACGCGGCGATTGCCACTGGCGCACAGGCAATCACCCAGGCTATGGTTTTCTGAGTGAGAACGAAGAATTCGCGCAGGCCTGCGCTGCGGCGGGCATGGTCTTCATCGGCCCCCTGCCTCGGCCATTCAAGCCATGGGTCTGGAAGGCTGAGTCCAAACAGTTGATGGAAAAAGCCGGTGTGCCATTGGTGCCGGGCTACCACGGATCGGATCAAGACCCAGCGCTGCTGCAACGCGAGGCCGACCACATAGGTTACCCCGTGCTGATCAAGGCCAGTGCGGGTGGCGGTGGCAAGGGCATGCGCGCTGTGGAGAAGACCGAAGACTTTGCCGCCGCGCTGGCTTCGTGCAAACGTGAGGCCATCAACAGCTTTGGTGACGACGCCGTATTGATTGAGAAATACGCAACGCCCACGCCATATTGAGATTCAAGTGTTTGGTGACACCCAGGGCAACTATGTGTACCTGTTTGAGCGAGACTGCTCCGTCCAGCGTCGACACCAGAAAGTGCTGGAAGAAGCCCCTGCACCTGGTATGACGCCCGAGCTGCGTGCCTGCATGGGCCAAGCAGCCGTTGAAGCGGCGCGTGCTGTGAACTATGTGGGAGCAGGTACGGTTGAATTCATCGTAGAGCAACCGGGTGGCTACGCACACCCTGAGCAGATGAAGTTCTACTTCATGGAGATGAACACCCGTCTGCAAGTGGAGCATCCAGTGACCGAGGCCATCACGGGGCATGATCTGGTCGAATGGCAATTGCGAGTGGCGTCGGGCCAAGCTTTGCCGATAGCACAAGCTGATTTGCGCATACAGGGCCATGCGATTGAGGCGCGTATCTGTGCCGAAAATCCAGACAAAAATTTCCTGCCTGCCACGGGCACACTTCGCACCTACCAGCAGCCTGGGTGCAGCCGCTTTACCCGCGCGGACAACGGTGTGCGTATTGACGAAGGCGTGCGCGAGGGTGACACCATCAGTCCGTACTACGACTCCATGATCGCCAAGCTGATCGTGCACGGCAACACGCGTGCCGAAGCTTTGGCTCGACTCGATGAAGCGCTCGCGCAAATCCACATCGTGGGCCTGGCGACCAATGTGCAGTTCCTGCGCTATGTAGTGAAAGCCCGGCCTTTACCCAAGCCAAGCTGGACACGGCGCTGATCCCCCGGGAAGAAGCGGTGCTGTTCAAGCAAGAACGCCTGGGCGCGCCGCTGATGTCCGCCGCAGTGATCGCGCAGACCTTGCTGACTGAAAACAAAGCGAAACCGCCGACCCCTTCAGCCGCCGCGATGGCTGGCGCTCGCATGGCATTCACACAAGGGACTTTGACTTCAATTTCCACGGCCGAGACCTGAAGGCAAGCCTCAGCTACCTTCACGATGGCGCCTTGAGCCTGGCGGTGGAGGGCACGCAAGGCGTGCTGGCATTCAAGCCCGTGGCCGCTGGCATCGATGTGCAGTTTGGCGGCCAGCGCCATACCGTGCAAGTGGTGCGCAATGGCGAGATGTGCCATGTGTTTGCCGCGCATGGCGCGACGCAAGCCGAGCTGCTGGACCCCTTGGCCCACGCGGGTGACACCCAGGGCGAAGGCGGGCGCTTGACCGCACCCATGCCCGGCAAGGTGGTGTCGTTTGCAGTCAAGGCAGGTGACAAGGTCAGCAAAGGCCAGGCGCTGGCGGTGATGGAGGCCATGAAGATGGAGCACACCATTGCCGCACCCGCCGACGGTGTTGTGTCTGAACTGATGTTTGCGCCTGGCGACCAGGTAACGGAAGGCTCTGAACTGTTGCGCCTGCAATCTTGAGCAACGGCCATGAGAATTGCTTTTTTCTGGAACGATGGTCGCGCCGACCCCTGGGTCAAGGGCTTTCAAGCGATATTGCCGATGGCTGAGATAGTGCCCTGGAAGGCCGGTGACGCGCCAGCTGACTACGCAGTGGTCTGGGCGCCATCGCAGGTGTTTGTGGACGCGCAATCCAGGCTCAAAGGCATTTTCAACATGGGGGCTGGCGTGGACGCTTTGCTGAAGCTGCGATTGCCTGCCAACGTGCCGGTGGTGCGCTTGGACGATGCTGGCATGTCGGTGCAAATGGCGGAATATGTTTGCCAGGCGGTGATTCGGCACTTTCGTGAACTCGATGCCTACGAGGCCGATGCCCGTGCAGGGAAGTGGACATTCCGCAAGCCTGAGCTGCGTGCGGACTTCCCCGTGGGCATCATGGGGCTGGGTGTGTTGGGCGAACAGGTGGCCAAAGCCTTGACAGCCTTTGAGTTCCCGGTGCTGGGCTGAGTCGAACCGCCAAAGCGATTGACGGGGTGCAATGCTTTGCTGGGGAGGCGCAGTTCCACGATTTTCTGGCGGCCACCCGTGCTCATTTGCCTGATGCCGCTGACGCCACAGACAGCCAACATCATGAACCGCGACAGCTTGTCTCGACTGAAGTCGGGTGCATTTGTCGTCAATGTCGCGCGCGGTGCGCATTTGGTCGAAGAAGACCTGTTGGCTTTGCTGGAAAGCGGTCACATAGCGGGTGCAACGCTCGACGTCTTTCGCGACGAGCCCTGCCAGCCGGACATGCTTTCTGGTCGCATCCCAAAATCAATATCACGCCGCACACATCGGCCCGGACGCTGCGAGAAGAAACCATTGCTCAGATCGCAGGCAAAATTGCCGCGATGGAGCGTGGTGAGTCCGTTACCGGTGTGGTAGACCGCAGCCGAGGCTATTGAGCCGAGAATTCGAGAGACAGATCATGAACATCCCCAAACGAGTCAAATTGGTAGAAGTTGGCCCACGCGACGGTCTGCAAAATGAAAAGCAGCCCGTGCCAGCTGCGGTCAAGATTGAGTTAGTGCACAAGCTGCAAGCCGCGGGTCTCAAGGAAATTGAGGTGACCAGCTATGTGTCGCCCAATTGGGTGCCGCAAATGGCAGACAACGCCGAGGTGATGGCCGGCATTCTGCGCAAGCCCGGTGTGCGTTACTCGGTGCTTACTCCCAACATGCAGGGCTTTGAGGCCGCCGTGAAGTCGAACCCAGATGAAATCGTGGTGTTTGGTGCGGCGAGTGAAGCGTTCAGTCAGAAGAACATCAACTGCAGCATTGCCGAAAGCATTGAGCGCTTTCGCCCCGTGGCACAGGCCGCACGCGACAAAGGCATTTATGTGCGCGGTGCTATCTCGTGCACCGTCGGGTGCCCCTACGAGGGTGAGATTGCACCGGAGCGTGTGGAGCTTGTTGCGCGTTTGATGAAAGACATTGGCGTGCAGCATGTTGGCGTGGCGGACACCATTGGCGTGGGCACGCCGCTCAAGGTGCAGCGTGCCATGGAGGCTGCGCTGCGCCATTACGACGTCAACGATGTCGGGCCATTTTCACGACACCTATGGCCAGGCCCTGGCCAATACATTGGCCGCATTGCAGTGGGTGTGTGGCAGTTCGACACCTCGATCTCCGGCCTGGGCGGCTGCCCGTATGCGAAAGGCGCAACCGGCAACGTCGCCACCGAAGACGTGGTCTACATGCTGCACGGCATGGGCATTGAAACTGGCATCGACATGGACCTGCTGGCGGATGCCGGCGTCTACATCAGCGAGCAATTAGGCCGTCAACCTGGGTCTCGGGCCGCGACCGCGATTCTGAACAAACGTGCAGGCTGAGATGGGCGCATCAGACATGTGTGGCGCCGAATTAAAAGCCCTGCCTGAAGGCGTTCAACGGGTTGCGGCTGAGTTGCGAGCCAAGGGCCACCCCCATCTGCCGCGCATGCTGGACGACGCAGCACGTACAGCGCAGCAGGCAGCAGATGCCCTGGGTATCAGTGTGGGTCAGATCGCCAAGAGCATCATTTTTCGGCGCAAGGCGGACGAGATGGCCGTGCTGGTGGTGACCTCGGGCGATAAGCGCGTGGACGAGAAAAGGTCGAAGCCCTGGTGGGCAAGCTAGGCCGGGCGAATGCCGAGTTTGTGAAGGCTAAAACAGGTTTTTCGATTGGCGGCGTGTCACCGCTGGCCCATGCCACATCACCTGTGACCCTGATTGATCGCGAACTGCAGCGCTTTGACGAGATTTGGGCGGCCGCAGGACATCCGCATGCAGTTTTCAAACTTACACCAGCGCAGCTGGTGCAGATGACGGACGCCCCGGTGGCCGATGTGACCGTGCTGGCATGATGATGAATGCTGCAAAATTGATAGCTTCATATCAAGACCAGGTGTGCCATAACGAGGAAAATATCCCATCACCCTGCGTATCGGTTTGCGTGATGAATCCCGGTAGTGGCTTGTGTCTCGGGTGTTTTCGCACCATTGACGAGATTGCTGGCTGGAGCCGAATGGCTGACACCGTGAAGAAGCAGGTATGGATTCAGTTGGTCAAACGTGCAAATACCCAAACTTGCCCATGAAACGCATTACTTTTTATCTGGACTTCATCAGCCCCTATGCCTATCTGGCGTTTGAAAACTGCCAGAAGCCCTGATGGGCCTGAGCTATGCGGTGGACTACACGCCGGTGCTCTTTGCCGGCATGCTCAAGCACCACGGCCAATTGGGTCCAGCGGAGATTGCGCCCAAACGGGATTGGACCTATCGGCAGGTGCTTTGGCTGGCGCATACCCACAGCATTCCGCTGGACATGCCGACCAGCCACCCGTTCAACCCCTGGCTTTGTTGCGGCTGGCGGTGGCCACGGGTAGGGACGGCGTGGCAAACCGGTATGTCTGCGAAAACCTGTTCCGTCATGTGTGGCGAGGCGGGGACGAGGCGGCAGCACCTGAGCGGCTGCAAGGCCTGGTTGACAAGCTCAAACCTGGCCGTGATACGGCCGATCCACTGGTCAAGGCGCAGCTGCTGGCGAACACTGACCGTGCAATCCAGTCTGGCGCCTTTGGCGTGCCTGTGTTTCAAGGGGATGAGAAGCTGTTCTGGGGGTTCGACGCATTGCCCATGTTGCGCGCCTACCTGGAGGGGGACGCTTGGTTTGATGGGCCGCAGTGGCATGCAGGAGCGGTGACGGGTGTGGGCGCGCGACGCTGGAGTGTCGGTGGTAAGCGGCTGTTCAGTCAGCAGGTCTACAGTCAGCTTCACAAATACGGAGGATCTGACCGCCCATGCCAAGCGCATTTAATTTTTCGGCATCACCGTTTGATTGCCTGAGTCCTCAAGAGCAGCGATTGGTGCGCGACAGCGTGGACATAGCCTACTTCCCGGAGGGGGACACCATCCTGGACATGGGTGCTAAGCCCACCCATCTGTTTGTCATCATCAAAGGCTATGTACAGCAGCGCGACGACAACGACGTGGTGGGCACCTACGGGCCTGACGATTGCTTTGATGGCCGTGGTCTGGTGGCTGAAAAAGTCAGCAGCCGCTTTGTCGCGACAGAAGAGGTCATTGCGTATCAGCTGGCCAAGCAGGCTGTCAGTGAGTTGATCGCCAGCAACGCCACGTTCGGCTCTTTGCTGTTTTCTGATTTGTCCAAGAAGCTCAGCGCAGTTGCCGAGCAAAAGGCCAAGCACGAGATGCAGTCGCTGACCATGGCACGCGTGGACGAGGCTTTCATCCGGCCAGCGCATTTTGTGGAGGCTAGATTGGACATCCTGTCGGTCGCCCGAGTGCTGGGTGAGCAACGCACCAATTGCGTGTTGGTGCGTGACCAGGCCAGTCAACCAGCCAGGCTTGGCATTTTCACGGTCACCGGCCTGCAAAAGGCGGTGCTTCATCCAACGCCACTGGCACAGTTGGCGGTGGGCGAGCTGGCTGCCTTCAATTTGATCACTGTGCGTCCGTCGGAACTGGTGGGTGATGCGCTGGCGACAATGCTGCGGCACAAGGTTCACCGTCTGGTCGTGACGGAGGGCGATGTCATTCATGGTGTGCTTGAAAGCCTGGACCTGTTCAGCTTTTTGTCGAACCACTCTTACCTAATCAACCTGCAGATCAGTGAAGCGACGGACCTGGAAAGCCTGGGCAAGGTCGCCAACCAGATTACCCGGCTGATTGAGTTGCTGCACCGCAGTGGTACCAAAGTGCACCACATTGCCAGTGTGGTGCAGGAGCTGAACGCCAAGCTTTTCGAGCGCACCTGGCAATTGGTGGCGCCTGCGGAATTGGTAGCCAACAGCTGCCTGTTCGTGATGGGCAGTGAGGGGCGGGGGGAGCAATTACTCAAGACCGACCAGGACAATGGCCTCATCCTGCGCGACGGATTTGAAGCGCCCCACGATCTGGAGGCTATCTGCCAGAACTTCTCCAAGGCGCTGGGCGACTTTGGTTATCCACCGTGCCCAGGCAACATCATGATCAGCAACCCGCAGTGGCGTGGTTCTGCGAGCGATTTTGCCCGCACCGTGCGTCAATGGTTGATGATGCCTACGCCAGACAGCCTGATGGCGCTGGCGATTTTTGTGGATGCGCATGGTGTGTGTGGGGATCTCGGGTTGCTGGCAACCGTGCAAGACAGTTTGCGCCAACTGGCAACCGACAATGACGCCATGCTGGCGCGGTTTGCGTCAGCCATTGACGCATTTCCTGGCAGCGGTGGCTGGTGGAATCGTCTGCTCGCGATCGGCGATGCTGCCGACGACCAACTGGATATCAAAAAAAGCGGGCACTTTTCCGCTGGTACATGGAATCCGTGCCATGGCCCTGGCGCAGCATCTCAAGAAACCCGCACATCATCCCGTATCAGTGCCTTGGTAGCTGCTGGCAAGCTGACCGCCGAGATGGGTGCTGATCTGATTGACAGTCTGCATTTTTTCATGGGGCTCAAACTCAAGGCAGGGCTGACAGAAATAGCCATGGACAAGCCAGTCACTGGCACGCTGGTGGTGGCCAAGCTAAGCAGTCTGGACCGGGACCTGCTCAAGGACACCTTGAACGTGGTTAAGCGCTTCAAGCTGTTGATGCGTCAGCGCTTTCATCTGGATGCCGTCTGATGCTGTCAGCCTTGTCGCCAGGCCGGGCGCTTGAACGGCTTAAACGCGAGTGGATGCTCTACCACCTTGGCGACCCACGTTTTCGCTTTATGTGGGATGCGCCGCCCGATCAGGAATGGTGTCACTGGACTGCGAGACCGCAAGGGCTGAACACCCGGACGGATGACATCATCTCGATCGGGGCTGTGAAGATCGTGGGCAACCGCGTCATGACCAGCGAACGCCTGGAGTTGCTGGTGCGCCCCGATCAGAGTTGTCTGTCGAGAGTGTCCGTATCCACCGCCTGCGCGAAAGATGTGGCCAACGGCGTCAGCCAGGACGAGGCCATGCACCAGCTCATGCGCTTCATCGGCAGTCGCCGCTGGTCGGTTATTTTCTTGAATTTGACGTCGCCATGATCAATCGGGTGCTGTTCCCGATCCTCGGCATGGGCTTGCCTCAGCCCAAGATTGAAGTATCGGGCCTGTACTATGACTACAAGTTCAAGCAGCTCCCCGTGCACCAACAAGATCGACAGATTGACTTGAGGTTTGCGACGTTGATGGCCGATTTGAATTTACCGCTGCGCGAGGCGCATGACGCTGTGAACGACGCGGTGATGGCAGGGCTGGCGTTCATCAAATTAAGACAGTTGCAGCGCCGCTGAGCGAACATATTTCGCTTGCACCGCAGCGCCTCTGGTTTCGTCATTGGCACTGACAAGAAAAAAGCCGGGCAAGCCCGGCTTTCTCCTGTGGCTACAGGGCTCAATCAGTGGCCAGACGCGCCAGACGCGCCAAAACCGGTTTCAGAGCGAATTTGCTGTGCCTTGAAGTCAGCACGTTCCTTCGCAGCTTGAGGGCTCTTGTCCAGAACAGAGAACAGCCAAACACCCAGGAAACCAATGGTCATCGAGAACAAGGCTGGTGATGCGTAAGGGAACCAGGCAGAACCCTTGGGGTTGCCCAGGGTTGCTTCCCAGACGGAAGGCGACACCACGGTCAGGGCCACGGAAGAGATCAGGCCCAGGAAGCCACCAATCACAGCGCCCTTGGTCGTGCAGTCTTTCCACAGCACAGACATGAATAGCACAGGAAGTTGGCCGATGCTGCAATCGCAAAAGCCAGCGCCACCATGAAGGCGATGTTCTGCTTCTGGAAGGCAATACCCAAAACCACAGCGATGACACCCAGCGCAATGGTGGTGTAGCGCGAAACTTGCAGTTCCTTGGCGCTGTCTGCCTTGCCCTTCATGAACACGGTGGCATACAGGTCGTGCGACACAGCAGAGGCACCAGACAGTGTCAAGCCAGCGACCACAGCCAGGATGGTGGCAAAAGCCACAGCAGAGATGAAGCCAAAGAACACGTTACCACCCACAGCCTGTGCAACGCGAACAGCAGCCATGTTGCCGCCACCGTTCAGTGTGCCCTTAACGACATCAGCGTATTCGGGGTTGGTCAAGACCAAGGTGATCGCACCAAAACCGATGATGAAAATCAGCACGTAGAAGTAACCGATCCAGGTGGTTGCCCACAGCACGGATTTGCGTGCTTCCTTTGCATCAGGCACGGTAAAGAAGCGCATCAGAATGTGTGGCAGTCCCGCGGTACCGAACATCAGCGCCATGCCGAAAGAGATGGCAGAGATCGGATCCTTAATGAAGCCACCTGGACCCATGATGGACAGGCCGAGCTTGGCGGCTTCTTCAGGCGACTTGCCTGCATTGACTGCAATGGCGGTGCGCACTTCAACACCCTTGGCAAACAAGGCTTCGGGCTGAAGCTGAATTGGGCCAACACCATGAAGGCCATGAAAGTCACGCCAGCCAGCAGCATGCAGGCTTTGATGATCTGCACCCAGGTGGTGGCTGTCATGCCGCCAAACAGCACGTAAATCATCATCAGCGCACCAACGATGATCACTGCATACATGTACTGAGACCAAACAGCAACTGGATCAGCTGACCTGCACCCACCATTTGGGCAATCAGGTAAAAACGCCACCACCACCAAGGTGCCAGAGGCAGCAAAGGCACGGATGGGGTCTGCTGGAAGCGGTAACCTGCCACGTCGGCAAAAAGTGAACTTGCCCAGGTTACGCAGACGCTCTGCCATCAGGAAAGTGATGAGTGGCCAGCCGACTAGGAAGCCGATCGAATAAATCAAGCCGTCATAGCCCGTGGTCATCACAGCAGCAGAGATGCCCAGGAAGGACGCAGCTGACATGTAGTCGCCCGCAATGGCCAGGCCGTTCTGAAAACCGGTAATACCACCGCCAGCTGTGTAGAAATCAGCGGCAGACTTGGTCTTGGAGGCCGCCCATTTGGTGATCCACAAGGTGCCAGCCACAAACGCGCCAAACATGCCAATGGCCGTCCAGTTGGTCTGTTGCTTGGCAACGTTGCCAATGTCAGGGCCTGCGGCCAACACAGCGCCTGCCGCCACGATGGCCAGCAGCGCAACAATCCATTTGTTCATTGAGTTCATTTCGAGGCGTCCTTCAGGATTTCGGCCGTTTCGCGGTCGTATTCGCCGTTGGCGCGGTTCACGTAGATCGCCGTGATCGCGATGGTGAAGACGATCACGCCCATCCCAATCGGGATACCCAAAGTGGTGACGCCTGCACCGATGGGTTGGGCGAGAAAAGGCTTGTTGAAAGCGATGAGCGCGATGTACCCGTAGTACACCACCATCATCAGGATGGTTAACAGCCACCCAAAAGAGTTGCGCTTTTTCTTCAGCGCATGGTATTTGGGATTGGCCTCAATTTTGGCCACCACCGAGTCACTCAGGAATCTCCAGGTCGAGTTGGATGCGAGTACCGCAACGACAAGATGTCGCTGCAGCGGCGGCGCGAGTTTGCGGGGAGGTACTGACCTTGGGCTTACTCAGAAGGATAAGTTTAGAAAAATTCTTAATAAAAATTAAAAAGTCAATCGGGTGGAGTTCTCATGGTGATTTCCTTGGTTTTCATAATGTGGATAAATGAAGGGGGTTACTACTTAGTTGTCAGTCTGTGTAGGGTTGGCGTCAGAAGCAGGTCAGTACCACCTTCAAGAATCAGCTTGCCTCATTTTTAGCCCTATCTTTACCTGGAGACAATCAATGGCAACATCAGCAGCCGGACGTCCGATGTCCGCTGAGGAGAAGAAAGTTATCTTCGCCTCTTCACTCGGAACTGTGTTCGAGTGGTATGACTTTACCTGTACGGTTCTTTGGCAGCCATCATTGCCAAGCAGTTTTTCAGCGGTCTGGATGAAGGTTCTGCCTTCATTTTTGCCTTGCTGGCTTTTGCTGCCGGTTTCATCGTGCGCCCATTCGGCGCGTTGGTGTTCGGTCGTTTGGGCGACATGATTGGCCGTAAGTACATTCCTGGTCACGATTCTGATCATGGGTATGGCGACATTCATCGTCGGTATCCTTCGGAACTACAACTCCATCGGTGTTGCTGCCCTCCGTTATCCTGATTTGCCTGCGCTTGTTGCAAGGTCTGGCACTGGGTGGTGAATACGGTGGTGCTGCTACCTATGTGGCTGAGCACTCACCACAGGACAAGCGCGGGCCTATACCGCATGGATTCAGACCACAGCGACGCTGGGCCTGTTCTTGTCATTGATGGTGATTCTGGGCACCCGTACTGCGATTGGTGAAGCTGCTTTTTGCCGATTGGGGCTGGCGCGTTCCTTTCATCGTTTCCATTGCTTTGTTGGCCATCTCTGTGTGGATCCGCTTGTCAATGAATGAATCTCTGCTTTCCAGAAGATGAAGGCCGAGGGCAAGACCTCCAAGGCACCTATTTCTGAAGCATTCGGTCAATGGAAAAACCTGAAGATCGTCATCTTGGCCCTGATCGGTTTGACCGCTGGTCAAGCCGTGGTTTGGTACACAGGCCAGTTCTACGCCCTGTTCTTCCTGACACAAGCTTTGAAGGTGGACGGCGCGACTGCTAACTTGCTGGTGGCTGCATCCCTGGTGATTGGCACGCTTTCTTCATCGTGTTTGGCGCCTTGTCTGACAAGATTGGTCGCAAGATGATCATCATGGCAGGCTGCTTGATTGCTGCGCTGACTTACTTCCCGTGTTCGAGGCGCTGACCAAGGCTGCTAACCCTGCCCTGTATGAAGCTCAGCAAAAAGAGCAAAGTGGTTGTGACCTCAGATCCGCAGAGTGCTCGTTTCAGTTCAACCCAACAGGTACGGTCAAATTCACCAGCCCTGTGACATTGCCAAGCAAGTGCTGGCCAGTTCTTCTGTGAGCTATGAAAACGCGGTGGGTGCACCGGGTTCAATCGCCAGCATCAAGATCGGTGAAGTTGTGGTGGAAAGCTACCATCGAAAGGCTTGCCAGCTGCCGATGCCAAAGCCAAGGGCGATGCATTCAAGAAAGCTGTGGCAGAAAACTGAAGGCTGCAGGCTACCCCGCCAAGGCTGATCCAGCTCGCCAGAACAATGTGATGATCATCATCATCCTGACCTATCTGGTGATTCTGGTGACCATGGTGTACGGTCCCATTGCAGCGATGCTGGTTGAGCTTTTCCCCCACAAGATCCGCTATACCTCCATGTCTTTGCCTTACCATATCGGTGACGGCTGGTTCGGCGGCTTGCCGCCTACCACTGCCTGCGATCGTGGCCCAGACGGGTAACATGTACAACGGCTTGTGGTACCCCATCATCATCGCTTCGATGACCTTCGTCGTAGGTATGATCTTCGTCAAGGAAACGAAGGACGTGGATATTTACGCCAACGACTGATGTCATCACGCCAAGGCAAATGAGGGATTGCGTGCATTTGAGACCTGAGGCCTTCCAGTGATTGGAGCTTTTTTGAGAGAACCTTTATTGGAGAAATAAATCATGTGGAAAATTGCCCTTGGATTCATCGTTTTGCCACCATGTCATTATTGTCATCATGAAGGGGTGACAACTCGACATGAGTGGAAACAGCATGGCGTGAAACCTCACATGCACCAGCCGCACCTGCAGCCAGTGCGCCAATGCCAGCCCCGCTGCATCGAGCCAGCTTCTGCGCCCGCTGCTGCTTCTGCCGCCGCACCAGCAGCCAGCGCCACGAAATAAGCCCGCTTGCGGGCAGCCAACCACACGGAGTAACAAGCGTGGGGGCAGTAACGCCCTCAGCGGCGGAATTTTCCGTCGCTGCCAATGATCGATAAATCGGCGAAATCCAGACCCGTGATCATCCGGGTTGTAGGATATTTCCAGGCCACCAATGTCCAATCTGCGCAGGCCTTCCAGGGCAGCTTGAACTTTGTCGCGCGAAAAATTTGGGTCCAGCCCGGCGAAGTGCCTCAACCATCACTTTGGCGCAGCAAAGCCTTCCAGCATCGGGGGCTGACCCCATCCAGTTTCTGGGCTCGAGCGAGTTCCTGTGCCTCTACCAAAGGATAGGCAATCGAGCGCTCGTTTGGAAAGACCTGCGTCACGATCACCCCCTGGGCCTGCTTGCCCAGGCTGCTGATAAACCCGCCCGAGGCATTGTTCGACAGAGTGACAACTTGCGCATTGGAACCCACTGCACGCAATGCCCGCACGCCTTCGACCACGGCATTGCCTGAACCGAACAGGAAAACGGCCTGCGCGTTGGCTCGCACGATATTGATTGCAATGGCAGAGAAGTCTGGCTTAGCACGGTCGAACTTATCCGTTGTCAACGCTGACAGCTTGGCGGCAGCCAAGCCCTTTTGGGCGCCCGCCATGGCGTCCGCACCAAAACTGTCATCCACATGAACCAGAGAGATTCTCTGAATCCCCACCGACGCCAGGTGCTGCACAGCTTTCTCAGCCTCACGCTGGTAAGTAGCCCGAACATTGAAGACATGCTTCTTGACGGGCTGATGCAGCAGCATGGCACCAGTGGACGGTCCAATCAGTGCCACCCCATGCTTGTCCAGCAGGGGAAGGATGGCTTCAGTGTGTGGTGTCCCTCGATTTAGAAACAGGGCGACGACATCCTCAGTTTCAATGAGCTGCTGGGCATTGGCGGCAGCGAGCTTAGGATCAAACTTGTCATCCATCGAGATCAATTCAATCTTCTGTCCATGAATACCACACGTACATTGACTGCATTGATAAGAAGCTGCGCACCCAGCGTCGTCTCCTTCACGCCAGCACTGACAGTACCGGTGAATCCGGCCGTTTGCCCAATGCGAATTTGAGCCTGCACCGATAACGCTGCGAAAACAGTGACTGCGGTGAGACAAAAACGGGAAAACGGTGCATGCAGGCCTTGCGGGTATCGGGAGTTTGAAGCTTAGCCGATTGTGGGGAAATTTCCTGAGTTTGCACGACCTAGAATGTCTGCCCCCACTACCGAAAAAGCACCCATGGCCCAGGCACCCATCCGCATTCGCGGCGCGCGTCAACACAACCTGAAGAATCTGGATCTGGACATCCGTACTGGCGAGCTGACCGTGGTGACTGGGCCCAGTGGTTCTGGCAAATCCAGCCTGGTATTTGATACGCTGTACGCGGAGGGCCAACGCCGCTATGTCGAAACTTTTCGGCCTACGCTCGCCAGCGTTTCTGGATCGGATGGACAAACCCGCCGTAGATCGTAGACGGCGTGCCGCCTGCGATCGCCATTGATCAAACCAACCCGGTGCGCAGCTCACGTTCTACGGTGGGCACGATGACGGAGCTGAACGACCACATCAGCTGTTGTTTGCACGGGCTGGGGCCTTGTTTGACGCGCAAACGGCCCAGCCGGTACAGCATGATTCGCCTGGAGACGATTTATGCCCAGCTGGTGCAGCGCTCAGCTGCCTAGCGATCCGCGGGTTGTACTCACCTTTCCAGTTGAGCTGCCGACAAATACCAGTGCTTCGGAAGTCGAGCAATGGTTGTCCGCCAGCGGATTTACCAAGGTACAGGCAGAGCGTGAAGTCGCCACGCCCACCGGGCCACGCAAAGTACTGGATGTGGTGGCTGACCGCTTTCGGCTGAAAAATGCTGAGAAAGTTCGCGTCATTGAAGCGATTGAAACCGCGCTTAAACGTGGTGCCGGACGTCTCAATGTCTATGCGCCAAAAGAGGAAGCAGCGCCGCGCCCCGACGCTGAGCCTCCCCAAGGCGGAGCATCCCCTTCGGGTGCGTTTGATCTGTGGCGATATTCCACGGGGCTGCACTGCCCTGACAGCGACCGCCGCTATGCAGACCCCATTCCCTCGGCCTTTTCGTTCAATTCGGCTGTGGGGGCTTGCGAGGTCTGCCGGGGCTTTGGCCGTGTCATTGGCGTGGATTACAACCTGGTCATCCCCAATGACAAGCTGACCTTGCGCGCGGGTGCCATCAAACCGATGCAGACACCCGCTTGGCAAGAGTGCCAGGACGATTTGATGCGCCATGCCGAGATCGCTGGCATCCCGCGCGACACGCCCTGGAGCAAGTTGACGCCCGAGCAAAAGCACTGGGTCATCAACGGTACCCCCAGCTACAAAGAGGGTCAGTGGGGAAAGCAGTGGTACGGCGTCAAGCGTTTCTTTGCCTACCTGGAGAGTAAAGCCTTACAAAATGCACATCCGGTGATGCTGTCCAAGTACCGCAGCTACACCCCTTGCGAAACCTGTGGTGGCGCGCGGCTAAAGCTTGAGAGCCTGCTTTGGCGCATTGGCTCCAAAGACCTGGCAGACAGTGTGTTGTCACCCACCAAGCGCTTTATGCCAGCAGGGTGCAAAGTGGAGCCGGGCAACTCTGAAGCCCTTCCCGGCTTGTGCCTGCATGACTTGATGCAGTTGCCTATCGACAAGCTGCGTCACTTCTTTGGACGAATCGACGCACCAGCGGACACCCGCTGATGAAGCGAATGCCCCCACGCTTGCTGCTTCGCGTGCTGAGCTGTCTCCCGAGGTGGCCCTGCCTCGCTCGGGGTGGCCCTGCTGAGGCTGCGGCAATCAAGATGCTGATGGAAGAGGTGACCACCCGCCTGCGTTACCTAAGTGACGTGGGCATCGGGTATCCTGACGCTGGACCGCCAGAGCCGAACCTTGTCAGGCGGAGAGGTGCAGCGCATCAACCTGACCACGGCGCTAGGAACCTCCCTGGTCAACACCTTATTTGTGCTGGACGAGCCCAGCATCGGCCTGCACCCGCGTGACATGCACCGAATCACCCAGGCCATGCTGCGTCTGCGCGATGCGGGCAACACCCTGGTGGTGGTCGAGCACGACCCTGCGGTGATGGTGGCCGCAGACCGCATCATCGACTTTGGCCCAGGGCCTGGGGAGCGAGGCGGGCAGATCGTATTTGACGGCACGGTCAACGATCTTCGCAGCGCTGATACGCTCACTGGCGCTTACCTGGGCGCGCGCAAGCAAGTCGGCTTTGGTTTCAAACGCATGGGACTGACAACACCCCCGACTGGTATTGGAGGGTGCAAGCGAGCACAACCTGAAGAACCTGAGCATCGAGTTCCCGTTGCAGCGCCTGGTCTGCATCACTGGTGTCAGTGGCTCAGGCAAATCCAGCTTGATTCAAGACGTGCTCGCCCCTGCGCTGACCCGTCACTTTGGCCGCGCCACCGAGTCTCCTGGACTGCATGACCGCCTGCTGGGGCGGATCATCTGGCCGACGTGGTGTTGTAGACCAGTCGCCTATAGGTAAAACAGCCAGGTCCAATCCCGTGAGCTACGTCGGTGCCTGGGACACAGTGCGCGAGCTGTTTGCTACCGCACCCTTGTCACGCCAGCGCGGCTACACAGCCAGCAAATTCAGCTTCAACAGTGGAGACGGGCGTTGCGCCTTGTGCGGTGGCTCAGGATTTGAGCATGTGGAGATGCAGTTTTTGAGCGATGTGTACCTGCGTTGCCAGGACTGCAATGGCCAACGCTATCGCCCAGAAATATTGGAAGTGAAGCTTGAGCGCAAGGGGCAGTTGTTAAACGTGGCCGACGTGCTCGACCTGACGATCAGCGAGGCCGCTACGCTTTTTGAAGCGGATCGTGAGGTCCTGCGTGCCATAGCGCCTATATCTGAGGTCGGGTTGGAATATGTGAAGCTGGGTCAACCGGTGCCGACGCTCTCCGGGGGAGAGGCACAACGCCTGAAGCTGGCGGGCTTTCTGGCGGCAGCATCCAAGGCATCAACAACAGCAAACAGGGCCTGGCGCGCAAGGGCACGCTGTTCCTGTTCGACGAGCCCACCACCGGCTTGCATTTTGACGATATCGCCAAATTGATGCGCGCCTTGCGCCGGCTGCTCGACGCAGGCAACTCGCTGATCGTGATTGAACACAATCTGGACGTGATCCGCGCCAGCGACTGGTTGATTGACCTCGGCCCAGAGGGAGGTGACGCCGGGGGCTATTTAGTCGCCGAAGGCCCGCCCGAAGAGTTGCGAAATCATCCCCACTCGCACACCGCTAAGGCCTTGCGCGACTACGACATCACCCTGGGCGCTGGTGTGCTGTTGGCGCAGGACAGGTCTGCCACCTATGCGCTGATCAAAGCCGCCGTATCCCCCAATATCCAGATTGTTCATGCGCGGGAGCACAACTTGAAGAACCTGTCGGTGGATATCCCACGGGGCAAGTTCAATGTAATTACAGGTGTCAGTGGTTCAGGCAAATCGACCTTGGCCTTTGACATCTTGTTCAATGAAGGCCAGCGCCGCTACCTGGAAAGCCTGAACGCCTACGCACGCAGCATTGTGCAGCCTGCCGGCCGACCGGAGGTGGACGCCGTCTACGGCATCCCCCCTACCGTCGCTATTGAGCAGCGCCTGAGTCGGGGTGGCCGCAAAAGCACCGTCGGCACGACTACCGAGGTTTGGCACTACCTGCGGCTTCTTTACGTCAAACTGGGCGTGCAGCACTGCGTCCATGACGGCGCCGCGGTGCAACCGCAAACGCTTGACAGCATCATTGCCCAGCTGATGAAGCACTTCAAAGACCAGCACATTGGTCTCTTGAGTCCGCTGGTCATGAACCGCAAAGGCGTCTATACCGAGCTGGCCGACTGGGCGCGTCCACGCGGCTATACCCACTTGCGCGTAGATGGCGATTTCCTGCCCACCACAGCCTTTCCACGCATTGACCGCTTCAAGGAACACACCATTGAGCTGCCTGTGGTGAGTCTGGATATCACGCCGACCAATGAAACCGTGCTGCGTCACTATCTAACAGTTGCCCTGGAGCACGGCAAGGGCGTGGTTCATGTGTTGAGTGATCTGGATGGTTTGCATGCTGCCATGATGGCAGGCGCACCCACGGCGGGTGTTGGCAAGCTACGGTGTTCTCTACCCAGCGCGCCTGTCCGGTCTGCGCAACCAGTTATGCAGAGCTAGACCCGCGCCTGTTCAGTTACAACAGCAAGCACGGTTGGTGCCCCGATTGCGTGGGCACAGGCGTGCGTTTGTCTAAAGAACAGCGCAAGGCACTGGACGATTCAATCCGTGATGATGACAACAAGGGCCGCGAGCAAACCTTTGCAGAGCCCGAGTTGGACGATGTCAGCGACAGCGCCTGCCCAAGCTGCAACGGAACACGCCTCAACAAGACCGCCCGCGCCGTGCGCTTTGGCACCCAGGGTGCAGAGGGGGGCGGTCAGCCCATCACAGACATTGCATCTTTGAGCGTGAGCGACGTCCGCCTCTGGTCGCAAGGTTTGGCGCTGCTGGGCCGCGACGCCGATATTGCACGTGACCTGGTGCCCGAGATTCAAGGCCGCCTGGCCTTTCTGGAGGAGGTGGGGCTGGGCTATCTGACGCTAGACCGAGGCGCGCCCACGCTCAGTGGCGGCGAGGCACAACGTATTCGCTTGGCGGCGCAACTGGGCAGCAATCTGCAGGGCGTCTGCTATGTGCTGGACGAACCTACCATTGGTCTGCATGCACGTGACAACCAGATTCTGCTCAACGCACTGCAAAAACTCAGCGACAAGGGCAATACCCTGGTGGTGGTCGGGCATGACGAAGACACCATCCGCCGTGCCGAGCACATCATCGACATCGGTCCCAGTGCGGGCAAGCGCGGTGGTCGTGTGGTGGCGCAAGGAAGCGCGCAAGATGTCATGGACTGTGAGGAATCATTGACCGGACGCTACTTGCTGCATGCGATGCAGCATCCGTTGAAGGCCAGGCGTGAAACGGAGTCGATGCCCAAACTTATCATTGGGGGCGCGCGGCTACACAACCTGCACGATGTGACCGCCAGTATTCCCTTGCAGCGCCTGGTCGCTGTCACCGGTGTCAGCGGCTCCGGAAAATCCACACTGGCGCGTGACGTACTCATGCTGAATGTGCATTCAGCCGTGAGCCAGCGCAGCACCAAGGCTGGGCGCGATGCCGACGATGCTGGCAAGCACCCAAGCTGGGTGGCCTGCCAATCGCTCGATGGCTACCAAAGCATCGACCGTGTGCTGGAAGTGGACCAAACCCCCATAGGGAAAACGGCGCGCTCTTGCCCTGCCACCTACATTGGTTTTTGGGACACGGTGCGCAAACTCTTTGCCGACACGCTAGAAGCCAAGGCCCGCGGCTATGCGGCAGGGCGATTCAGCTTCAACACAGGCGAGGGCCGCTGCCACAACTGCGAAGGCCAAGGTGTTCGCACCATTGAGATGAGTTTCTTGCCCGACGTCAAAGTACCCTGCGAAAGCTGCCACGGCGCGCGCTTCAACCCCGAAACGTTGGCAGTGACCTGGCGCGGAAAAAGCATCGGTGACGTCTTGCAAATGGAGGTAGATGAAGCGGTCGACTTCTTTGCCGCCATGCCTAACATCAGCCACCCGCTGCAACTGCTCAAAGACGTGGGCCTGGGCTATCTGACGCTGGGCCAGCCGTCCCCCACCTTGAGTGGTGGCGAAGCGCAACGCATCAAACTGGTGACAGAGCTGAGTAAGGTCCGCGACGATGTCACGCGCCGAGGCCAGAAATCACCGCATACTTTTTATGTACTCGACGAACCCACTGTGGGCCTGCACATGGCCGATGTCGAGAAACTTATCCGCGTGCTGCACCGCTTGGTCGATGGAGGCCACAGTGTGCTGGTGATTGAGCACGACCTGGATGTGATCGCCGAGGCCGATTGGGTGATTGATCTGGGGCCAGAGGGCGGACAGGCAGGCGGGCGCGTGGTGGCTGCGGGGACGCCGGAGGCGTTGGTACGGATTCAGACACATACAGGCATTGCGCTTGCCAGCGCGCTGAATCGCAAACCAAACTAGACAGGGTCCGAGTTGATCGTATCCTGAGCTAGCAGCGGATGAAGTGGCTCGTTGGGGACGCTGCTGACATCATGGTGTAGAAACGCAATCAAGAACTGCATGCCGATGAATATTGGCAGGGCCCAAGTAGGAAAAGTGCAGCAAAGATGCTGTAAATCGAACCGAGGTTGAAATCACGCAAGAAGTAGTTGTAGAAATAACGCCGCCCCAGACGACTGATGTGCTTGGAGAGAAACTCCGGCAGAACTTTGGAGACACTCAGCCCAGAGGTTTCGTCGGCATAGACGCTGTCCATTGGTACATCTTTGACCACGGCGCGCAGGGTGTTCAAGCGGAACAGCATGTCCGTTTCAAAGAAGTACCGCTTCTCGATCTTGTCAAGCGGCAACTCCTTGAGCAAACTGGTGTGAATGGCGGTGTAGCCATTGGTTGGGTCCATGATCGACCAATAGCCGCAACTCAGTTTGGTCATGAACGACAAACCTGCATTGCCAATCAGTCGGATGGCTGGCATGCCACGCAAAGACTCTGGACGGAAAAATCGGTTGCCCTTGGTGTAGTCGGCAATGCCCGCTCGGATGGGTCGAACAAACAATGGCAACAAGGCGGGGTTCATCTGTCCGTCGCCATCGATCTTGACGACGATATCCATGCCGTCTGAAATCGCCTGCCGATACCCTGTCATCACTGCGCCTCCGACCCCCTGGTTCTTTTCATGCGTCAGGACTTTTACTCTGGGGTCGGTGCAATGCTGGGTAATCCACTGACCACTGTGGTCTGGGCACGCATCATCCACCGCATAAATGCAGACGACCTCGGTGGTATCTGGCGGATAACCTCCAGCACATGCTGGGTCACGCGATGGCATGGGATGGCAACGGCGATTCGAAGCATTCAGAACTCTCCCCAAATCAACCGGCGCTTGAGGCCAGGGCAATGCCAGCCAGAATCAGCGCCCCTCCGGCAATCGTCTGCCATGCAATTGGCTCGTACAGGAAAATTGCACCGAGAATGGGAACGATGACAAACGCAAGACCCATAAAAGGATAGGCCAAATGCAATGGAGCTACCCGTAAAACCCAAACCCAAGCTAATGTGGTGACGCCATATAGGACTAAAGCGGCGATTAACCAAGTGTTCAAAAGCCAATCTAGCATGCTTGGCTGGGCAGGCAACATCAACGCTGCCTTTTTGAACAGCATCTGTCCTAGCGAGATACCGATGACACATAGGACGGTGAGCGCAGTGACTGCAAATGTCATAACTTGTAAAAACGAAAAAATGGGTTAACGGGGTCGTGCGGCATTTGACTATTCTTCGACGGTGTCAACTCGAATCGCAAATCAGGTAGATCTAGCTATTCAAGGGATATTGATGCGTGCCAAGAACAGGCCCGCAAGCGGTAGTAGGGGCGCCCAGCGGGCATAACTGCGCTTTCTCACCCAATCAACCTTAGTCGAATCAAAGGCCAAGGCGATGAACATCATTGGAAGGATCGGTAGGAAATAGCGGGACTGCAAACCTAAGATAAAGTTTTGGGCCACAGGATTGTAGGTAAGGTAAAGGGGCAAACAAACGGCAATACACAGGATGAATGCGATTGCCGCGGCTAATAAGCGAATCTTTCGGTTTGCCTCAAAACTACTGAACATCATCAACGTGCCGCAAGACAGCAACGCGAACACTGTAATGCCGAAGCCTCTTCCAGTATTGGGAATGGCATAACTTGGCGAAATAAATCCAATGTTCATGGAGTCGCCAATGCTCCCAAACACGGTTCCCATGTATCGCAATGGATGTCTCAATACATGCTCGATTTGCAAAGCGGGATTTGCTCCATTTCCAAGATAGACCAATGAAGGGTCTGCAAGTCCTGCAAAAAAAACAAAAACAATAAGACACGCCACTGTAGGTAGGGACAACAATGCGAGCTTGAAAATTGTATTGTGAGTGCGTACTTGGTTCCATAGCGCAAATGAGAACAAGCAAAGCGGTACATAAACCCCTTTGCTTGAACCTATCAGAGTCGCGACAAGAAGCAATTGCGTCAACACACTGCGCGAAGCACTTGTGCAGTTTGAAGGCTTCTCAGGACAATCAAGACATAAATTAAACAAGCCGCCAACGTGGCGCCATCGGCTGATACCGCAGCCAGTTGCCAAAAGAATGATGGAAGCAATGCAAGGCAGCTCATTAACATCATTCCACTACGCAGGCCACGCAGGGCAACGAATATCAGGGTTATCCAAACAAGAAGACTGGCGGCGCGTGATGCAATCAGTCTGTGTTCAACGGTCGCCTCTAGAAACTCGGCCACCCGCATGGCGAGAGCCGCGGGAATATAGGAGTTGAATGAGTACGCGCCTGCCGTATTTCTTGTGTTTGTCGTGCAATCTGGGAGATGCTGCTCTGCCGTTGACTTTGTTTGAGCCCAGGCGATCAAGTGATACTTGGTCGCGACGACTGCGTAGTCGCGGCATGGCATGTTTGTTCCAACCGAGCCGCGAGCGTTGACTATATGCAGGCGGCTAACCTCATATGCCCTGAGAACATGGGCGCCTTCGTCCGGTATGTAAAAGGGAGGCTGTCTGACTGCAACCGTCAATCCAAGGCACAGCAAAGTTAAATATGCAATCAGCCAACGCCAAGCCTCCCGTTTGGAGCTATCAGCTGGCGAACTACTGGAGAAGGAATGACGGGATAGGTTAAGCACGATTTGTTTTCGAATTCATCCAGAGCTTTTCGAATCCATGCCATGAGAGCGCCGAAAGTGCAACCGTTCCAATCAAGGTGGCCTTCAGCAGACTCGCACCACGCCAAGGCGTGTGAGCGATCAAGGAAATCAGAACTGGGAGGTGCCATAAGTAAATGCCATAACTGATTTCACCGAGGTATCGAAAGGGCTTGGTAAGCCATCCGCCGGAATAGGGGATCATGATGAAAACACCGAGCAAGGCAGCAAATGCAGCTGATACCAGCGTCCGCCAAAACCAGATCATTGGCGGAAAGTACCAGTACGCAGAGCGAGGAGCGAAGGTTTCCCGTGAGACTGTCAGCAAGATGATTGCTGCAGCTGTCCATAGAAAAAATCGCTTGAGCGTGAATGACAACCTGCCATCGATACTCAGTTTTGCAAGGCAAATGCCCATGACGAACTGATCGATGGTGCCCGGAAGCATAGTGGCTGCCACTATTTGGTTGTGCACTGGGGCCACCGTGGGAACGTAGACGACTGTTGTGGCATACCGCCAGGTGATGGCAATACCACCCCACACCATCATCACTCGCAGCCAGTTTGTGCGAGCCAACCAAGGTGGACAAGGCGACCAACATGTAAAACTGCATTTCAAGCGCCACAGACCAGTTCACACCATTGATTGATCCATACGTCGAAGGGAACAAGTTGTGGATGAAGAAGACATGGCTGAACAGGTGAAATACAGAATCACCGCCCAACGTCAGAATCTGGGGGCTAATGAGCAGCGCATACAGAAATACGGTGGCAATATGGAGTGGTGCAATTCTTCTGAACCTGCGCTCGATGTACAGGCTTCGCCATCCATCAGGATTTCGGGTGAAGGACTCGATGGCAGTCTTGCCAATGACGAAGCCGCTGATGACGAGAAACAAATCTACACCGATCCAACCCATGCGCGGGAGCATCAGTGGCCCGGTGGTGGAAACTCAGTCCAATTGGCGTGGACTATCACGTGATAGCAGACCACGAGTAGTGCAGCCAGTGCTCTGGAGCAAATCGATGAGTGGAAAACGTTGCAAAGACAAACTCCGTTCGGGGCCCGTGGAGTGTAAAGCCTGTCTTTAAGGTGCAGGTTTAGTGCCTGGATTGCCCGATCCAGAGCTTCTCAAACCCATGCCACGAAAGCGCTGCCAAGAAGATGGTGCATCCGACGGTTCCCGCCAGAAGTGTTTTGCCTTGCCACGGCGTTTTCTCCAATAGGGTCAACAACACTGGGATGTGCCACAGGTAGATGCCGTAACTGATCTCGCCCAGGTAGCGAAACGGCCGGGTGACCCAGCCGCCATCAAATGGCAGCATCACCAGGCAGGCGAGCAAACAGGCAAAGCCTGCGCAGGCCAGAGGGCGCCAGAAAACAATGGAAGCAGAGCTCTTCCAGTACTGTGCCTCAGGCACGGCCGTGACACAGGCCAAACCGAGGAGCAAGAGTGCCCCCGCAGCCCATGCGCTCAGACGCTGTGGGGTGAACCTCAAGTACCCACCGTGCAGCAGCTGCAATGGAGATGCCAAACACAAATTCATCCAGCGTGCCTGGGAGTTGCGATGCATAAATGAACTGCAGCATCGGGTTGCTGGTGCCAGGCACCATTTCCAAAGTGCTGCCCCATCGCCAAGCCAAGCCAACGCTGGCCCAGACCAGAAACACTTTCCAGAGTTGACTGCGCGCGATCCAGGGCGTCGTAATGGCGATCAGCACATAAAACTGCATCTCCAGCCCCACGGACCAGTTCGGGGAATTGATACTGCCATGGGTCTCGTGCCACAGGTTGTGCACAAAGCCCAGGTGCGACAGGATGTGCACCACCGGCATCCATGCCAATCTAATCACTTCCGGGTTGACAAGAAACATGTAGGCAGCCATGGTGGCGATGTAAAGCGGCACAATCCGGCGCAGGCGGCGCTCAAAATAGGCACGTCGCCAGTCACCGCCGCCAGCATAGCCATTCATTGCCGTGTGGCTGATCACAAAGCCACTGATCACAAAGAACAGGTCAACGCCGACCCAGCCTGTTTTAGGCAGTTCCGCCAGGCCACCGCTTGGGAAGCCTGGCCACTCTCGGTGTGCCAGCACATGGTAGAAAACCACCAGCAGGGCGGCAAACCCGCGCAGAATATCAATCAGAGAGTACCGATTCATTGCTACTGGATCCCAGTTATCCAAGACAAGCTAGACTCTTATTAAGAGCAGGCGGTCTGAATGTAACTTTCCAACACGCCTTAGAGGGCGTTCAACCAGACGAAGATTTAACTCGGAGAGAGTTGCCGTCAATACGAAAGCTGTTGTGAGAAAGCGCACATTGAATGTGCCGTCGAATTGAAAACCATCCGGCATAAAGCGCGACCAAATTTCCTTGGTCAACCAAAATGCGGGCATGTGAATCAAATAAATTGCGTAAGAACGTTCACCTATCCTAGACAGTCCACGTTTCAAACGGATATTTTGGACAAAATATCCTTTATCAAAGGAGCAAAGCCAAATTATCAACACACACAATAATGAGGCTAATCCGTTGAACAAGGTTACGGATTCGTACCTCGTTGTGACGACAAGGCACACGGAGAAGCATTGGCGCAGCAACGAATCAAGGTAGCTTGTCAATTCTTGGTTCGAGCACTTCTAGGTTTCCGATGCGGAAAACATAGCGAGTAGCACCCCAAGCAGAAGTGCATCGGTTCGAATAAATGCCAGCAGGGGAACCGTTCCATTGCGTACGAACCAAGAACAGTTGGCTCAGTACAAGGACTAAAATTACAGGAACAAGAAAGCGTCTGAAAAAGAAAAAAATTACAGGTAACATCAAGTAAAACTGCTCTTCTAAGGACAGTGACCAATAGTGCGCAAACCAGCCGCAGCCAGAGAAGTCATTCGTACATTTGAGGAATCGAAAATTGGACACATGCAAAACCGCAGAAACAGCGTCAGCGATATTTGCGCGATTGAAACTGAATAATGGCAAATGTTGAAAAAACGGTGTCTGTAACAGTGGGACTGCGAGCCAAATCCAAGCTGATGGTGACAGGCGGTAAAGGCGACGTACCCAGAAAGCACCAATTTCCCGCCAGTATTCAGTGCCATTTTTCCCTTCTATGCGGGGAAGCAAGTCTTTAGCAATTACGAAGCCAGAAATACAAAAAAACAGATCTACACCTACCCAAAAACCTCGACCAAGAACTGTCCACTGGTGGGGGCCCCAAAAAGTACGTCCAGATGCTGCACGACAACAAACAGCACCGCGATTCCGCGCAGTGCCTGGATCTCATGGTTTATTCTTAGCGAAATCATTCAAGTGGCTAATATCGAGGAAGATCTGGAAATGGTAGCCTACCTCCGCGCACCAGTTCCTTGCCATACTCTGCACACCGGTGCAAGGTAGGGATAACCTTGCCTGGGTTTAGCAAGCCTGCCGCGTCGAAGGCCCTTTTTACCCCAAACATCTGTTCGTTCTCTTCCGGCGCAAACTGCACGCACATGCTGTTGAGCTTTTCCACCCCCACGCCGTGCTCGCCGGTCACCGTGCCCCCCATGGCCACACTGGTTTCAGGATGTCGGCGCCGAAGAGTTCGCAGCGGTGCAACTGGTCGGGGTCGTTGGCATCGAAGAGGATCAAGGGGGGTGGAGGTTGCCATCCTGCCGTGGAACACATTGGCGCAGCGTAGGCCGTACTTCTTCTCCATCTCGGCAATTGCCAGCAAAATGTCGGCGAGCCGCTTTCGGGGAATGGTGCTGTCCATGCACATGTAGTCGGGGCTGATGCGGCCGCTGGCAGGGGAAGGCATTTTTCGGCGCTCAGAACTTCATACGCTCCGGTTTCGTCACGGCTGACCGGGATGGCCGTCGCGCCAGCGTTGCGCAGCACAGTGCTCATGCGTTCGATTTCTTCGGCCACTTCCTCTGGCGTGCCGTCGCTCTCACAAAGCAAAATGGCTTCAGCGCTCAGGTCGTAGCCTGCATGGACAAAAGTCTTCCACTGCCGCCGTCATGGGTTTGTCCATCATCTCCAACCCGGCAGGGATGATGCCCTTAGCAATCACATCGGCCACGGCTTCGCGTCCGCTTTGCGCAGATCATCAAAGCTGGCCATGATGCAGCGCGCCAGTTGTGGTTTGGGTACTAATTTGACCGTGACCTCGGTGATCACGGCGAGCATGCCTTCGCTGCCCACGATCAACGGCAGCAAGTCAAAGCCCGCAGTATCCAGCGCATCGCTGCCAAATTCAACAGCATCACCTTCGATGGTGAAGCCCTTGACCTTGAGCACGTTGTGCAAGGTCAAACCGTATTTCAGGCAATGAACGCCGCCCGAGTTTTCGGCCACGTTGCCACCAATGGTGCATGCAATCTGGCTGCTGGGGTCGGGAGCGTAGTACAGACCCAGCGGAGCAGCGGCTTCACTTATGGCCAGGTTGCGTACACCGCATTGCACCACCGCCGTGCGGCTGTGCAGAGTCCATCTTGAGGATTCGGTTGAATCGCGCCATGGACAGCGTCACGCCTCCCGCATGTGGCATGGCACCGCCCGACAAACCCGTGCCGGCACCGCGCGCCACCACGGGCACGTTAAGGGCATGGCAGGCCTGCAACACGGCCTGCACCTGCTCGTAGGTTTCGGGCAGGCCACGACCAGCGGACGCTGGCGATAGGCTGTCAGCCCATCGCATTCGTAAGGCACCGTGTCTTCAGGTGTCCAGAGCACAGAATGTGAAGGTAAATGGGCTGTTATGGCATTAACTACCTTGGTTTGTAGCTCTGATTTTGATAGTGAATGGCTGACAGAGGAAGCATTCATGGTCAAACAGCTTTCGGATAGGGCAGGTGGTGCGGATGGGGTTTGACTTTAGTGCAGCTTGGCTGGACGTGGTTTGAGCAATTTGACGATGCAGTTTGAAAACACTTCAGACCAGGCTGCTTTTGAGCCACTCAGCAAAGGCTGCGCATTCCCAGCGATCCATTGTCCCTGTGCGCCAGCACAGGTAGTGGGCATGTGGGCTGGGCACCGAGCGAGGCGAAACCCGCACCAAGCTGCCGCGCTCCATCCACGGAACAGCCAGTTTCAGGCGGACAAGCCCAATGCCCAGACCCTGTGCTGCCGCGTCGCACATCAGGCCAATGTCATTGAAGGTGGAACCGTCCTGCGAGTCGAGGTGGTCCATGCCGTGCGCCAGAAACCAGGTGCGCCAGGGCTCTAGTGGGCTTTTGAGGAGCTTGGCCATCCGCAGGGATTCGATGCTGTCAAACGGGCCATGCTGTTCAAGGTAGTCTGGCGATGCCAGCGGCGTGACTTCATCTGTCATCAGGCAGACATGTTCCACATCGGCGTAACGACCCGTGCCAAATCGAATAGTCAAGTCCGCGTCCTCTGCCTCCACGTCCAGTAGCGGGATGCTCACCTGCAGCGTGATGTCGATCTCAGGGTAACGGTCAATAAAATGCCGCAGGCGTGGCATCAGAATGGAGCGGCTGAAGGTCGGCGTTACCGCCAGCTTGATCTTGCGCTTGGTTTGAGAGCTGTCCTTGCCAGGGAATCGCTCAAGTATTGAAAGCCCTTCCCGCACGTGCGCCAGGTATTCACTGCCGTCACTGGTCAAGGAGAAATCGGCGCGTCCAAACAGCTTGGTACCGATGGCGTCCTCCAGTTGT
Organism: Candidatus Defluviibacillus avedoerensis; assembly: GCA_016703665.1. Lineage (GTDB taxonomy): Bacteria > Pseudomonadota > Gammaproteobacteria > Burkholderiales > Burkholderiaceae_C > Defluviibacillus > Defluviibacillus avedoerensis. The sequence continues at coordinate 1,004,225 of JADJBS010000020.1, read as the reverse complement.
TTGACACGATGGCTCACGGCACTGGGGGTGACGCAGAGTTCCTCGGCAGCCAGAGTAACGCTGCGCAGGCGCGCCAAGGCCTCAAATGTCACCAAGCACTGAATGGGGGGTATGCGTCTGGCTCCCCCCATACCAACTGGTGCACTTCCAACCGGCCCAATTGCAGCGCTCGCCATGTTGCCCCCTTATTTAAAGATCACCGTCTTGTGCCCGTTCAGCAGCACCCTGTGCTCACTGTGCCACTTGACGGCGCGGGCCAGCACCTGGCTTTCGGTGTCACGCCCCATGGCTGTCAGATCTTCCACGGTCTTGCTGTGGTCTGCACGGGCCACGTCCTGTTCGATGATCGGGCCTTCGTCCAGGTCCGCAGTCACATAGTGGGCGGTCGCACCAATCAGTTTGACACCCCGCTCATGCGCCTGATAGTAGGGCTTGGCCCCTTTGAAGCTGGGCAAGAAGCTGTGGTGGATATTGATGGCCCGCCCAGCCAACTTGCGGCACAGGTCGTCGCTCAGGATTTGCATGTAGCGCGCGAGAACGACCAGTTCGGCGCTTTCGCTTTCGATGATTTCAAACTGCCGGGCTTCAACCTGGGCTTTGGTAGCGGCCGTCACAGGCAGGTGATGAAAGGGCACGTTGTAACTGGCGGCCAGCTGATAAAAGTCTCGGTGATTGCTGATGATTGCGCGTATGTCCAACGGTAGCAGGCCGCTCTTCCAGCGAAACAACAGGTCGTTCAGGCAGTGGCCTTTCTTGCTGACCAGCAGCACTGTACGCATGGGTTGGGCGGTGGCATGCAGCTTCCAGTTCATCTGAAAGCCCTCGGCGAACAGGCCCAGCTGACGTTGCAGGTCGGCCTCATTCAATTGGCCACAGGCAAACTGTACGCGCATGAAGAACAGGCCGGTTCCGTGGTCGTTGTACTGGGCTGCTTCTTCGATGTTGCCGCCGCGCTCCAGCAGGAAGCCGGACACAGCGTGAACAATGCCCGTGCGGTCAGGACAGGACAGGGTCAAGATATAGGTGGAACTCATGGGGCAGGATTGTCGCAGCATGGCGGCCGGGAAAATCATGTTTTCTGCTTGTGCAGTAAATCACGCGCTGGTCCTGGTTTTCCAAACAAGTAACCCTGAAACATCTGGCAACCGTGCGCCTGCAGGAATTCCAGTTGCCCAGTGGATTCAACCCCTTCGGCCACCACGGCCAAGCCCAGGCCGGAGGCCAGTGCAATGACCGTTCTGGAAATGGCTGCATCGTTGCTGTCAGTCAGGATGTCACGCACAAAAGACTTGTCGATTTTGAGCTGTGTCAACGGCAGGCGCTTGAGGTGGCTGAGCGATGAATAGCCAGTGCCAAAGTCATCAAGCGAAAAGCCGATGCCCTTGTCGCCCAGGATATTCATCTTTTCGATGATGTCCTCCACATCGTTCAGCAGCATGCTCTCCGTCAGCTCTATCTTTAACTTGTCGGGTCTTGCGCCAGTTTGCCCGATGATCTGGAGGACCTGACTGGCAAAGTCAGCCTGTCTGAACTGCCGCGCACTCACATTGACAGAAAGTGTCATGTGTGCAGTCGCGGCTTGGTTTGCCCAGGCCACCAGTTGTGTGCATGCTGCTTCAATGACCCAACTCCCGATCCCCAGGATCAAGCCTGTCTGTTCAGCCAGCGGGATGAAGTCCAGCGGCATCACCAGGCCGCGCATGGGATGCTGCCAGCGAAGCAGCGCCTCAGCTCCCACCAGCTGGCCTTGCACGTCCACGATGCCTTGGTAAACCAGAAACAGTTCCTTGTTTTGCTGGCTGTCTCTCAGATCCTGCACCATCTCTGCCCGAAGGGCAGCAGACCTTTGCATTTCTGGATCAAAGAACCGCAAGGTATTTCGTCCAGCCGCCTTGGCCTGGTACATGGCCAGGTCAGCACGCTTTAGAAGTTCGTCCACGTCCCGGGTCTGCTCATTGAACAGTGCCACGCCGATGCTCGGTGTGCTGTAGTGTTCACGCCCCACCAGTCGATAAGCGGCGTTCAGTACTCGCAGGACTTTTTCTCCAATGTCCCTCGCATCGATCAGTACTTCGTCCAGTGTTTCTCCCATGCGTTCGAGCATGAGCACAAATTCGTCCCCGCCAAGCCTGGCCACCGTGTCACCTTGCCGAACGCAATGGATCAAGCGTTCGGCGACTTGCTTGAGCAGCTGATCTCCCACGTCATGTCCCAAGGTGTCGTTCAGGTCTTTGAAGTTATCCAGGTCGATGAAATACAGAGCACCTATCTGCTGGCTCCTCGATGCGTGCGCCAGTGCCTGGTTAAGGCGGTCCAGCAAGAGCCGACGATTGGGCAGTCCTGTCAGGGGGTCAAAGAACGCCAGCCGATTGGTTTCTATTTCGGCCAGTTTGCGGGCGGTGATGTCTGTTCCAACCCCCCGGTAGCCGGTAAAGATGCCGTCGGGACTGAAGATGGGCGTGCCACTGATGGCGGCCCAACGTATTTCGCCCGCGGGGTCCTGGCGCTGCACCTCGAAATTGTGAAACACCTCGTGTGCGTAAAGCTTCTTGCGGTGAAGGTCCCATTCAAGTTCGGACACTCCCGTCAAGCCACTTTCCCACCGGGTGCGGCCAACATAGTCCTCCCTGCGCATGACCGAACTGGTTTTGTAGTCTCCGTCGACTCGGACGAACCTGAATTCGGCATCCTGTTCCCAATACCAGTCTGCTGACAATTCGGTCAGACTGCGAAACCGCTGCTCGCTCTCCCTGAGCGCACTCTGGCTTTGAACAAAATGAGTGACGTCAGAAAATGTCCGGACCAGACCGCCTGCTGGCAAATTGCGTGTTTTGATTTCCAGCGTTTTTCCGGAAAGGGTTTGACGAAGGTAACGAGGTGGCAAGCCCATCAGGTTGTCTTTTTCCAGTTGGGCTTTGGCGATAGGGTCGGTAACCTCCAGACCGTTGACAAAGTCGCCCCGAGCACGCTGATACCTCACGATGTCTTCGCCGGTCACGCCTTGCGTCATCAGGCCAGCTGGCAGATCAAGCAAGTCCAGCAAACGTTGGTTGTAAACCGTAACGCCGCTTTGCGCATCCAGCGTCAGAATGCCCTCGCTCATGCTGTCGAGCGTGGTTTGCAACAAATTGACGGCTTGCGCTTTTTCTGCCTGGGCACGCTTGGCCAGAACCAGTTGCCCAATCGTCTGGCACAGTGGCTGGATGAACTGCAGCGTGGCCTCGGAATAGCCAGCGGGCCGGTTTGCGAGCCCCACCATGCCGACCAGCAAGCCGCTGAACTGAATGGGAATCCCCAGGAACGCGGTCAGCGGTGGGTGCCCGGCAGGCAGCCCGCCACTGCGTGGGTCGGTCGCCGGCCTGTTGGCAATCACCGGTGCCATCGTTGTCAGCGCTGCGCCAAAAAGCGTCTTCAGGTTCCGGAATTCCAGCGCTTGGGTGTGACGCTGTGCAAACATCCGGCGGGTCGCATCATCCCAGGCGATATCGCTGCAGGCGCGTACTTGCAGGTAGGGCTGTTGGTTTGCATCGTAAAGTGCTTCTCCCACAAACCCAAAAGTGCTTTGCGTGAGCGCCAGAAGATCCTCCAGCAAACCATCAAATGCAATGCCGGTTTTTGTTGTACCGATGAAAGCCGCCTGCGCCTTGCTGATCGCCTTGATGAGGCGGTGCTGGGCCTGTGCTGCTTCCTGAGCTTCGTGCCGTTCAGTCACGTCCATGAACACCCCTGCCAACGCAACGGCCCGTCCCGATTCATCACGTTCGACAATATTTCCCCGGCTGAGCAGCCAGATCCAGTGGCCGTCTCTATGGCGCATCCGGTACTCGCACTCATACGTGAGAGTCTTACCTTGCAAATGGGCCTCGATGGCGCTTTGAACCAACGGCAAATCGTCCGGGTGCGTGTCCAGGCGCCATCGCCCCACGTCCGAGTGACCTTCGTTTCCGTGGTAGCCCAGTATGGTAGACGCATTGCCTTCAACCCGACCACTCTGGATATTCCTGTGCCAGTGAACGACCCTGGCCTGCTGGGTTGCAAGTGCCAGATGCTGAAGCCGCCTGTGCAATGCCCGCTTTTCCAGGAATCGCCGGTGTGCTGATTCGGCTTGCAATGCTGCCGTCAAAAGCCAGGCACCCGTTGGGTCCATGACCAGGATGTCAAACGGAGGCAACTCGCCATTTGTCGTCAGTGATGACTCTTCGCCCGGCGCGATGCAGACCAGCGTTGCGATGTCCGTCAGGAGCCCGTCGATTTGGTGAGTATGAGCGTCTAGCATCGTCCACTGGACGAGGGCAATGTCAAACCGTTTGGCGTGCAGCATCTGCACGGCGTCGTCGCTTGAATTGGCGGACCACATCATCCATTGCGGGTTGGACAATACCAACGCATCATTCAAAGCCATCATCCGATGGCTGTCGTCTATGGCCAAAAGAACAGAGCGAACCGAAGGCGAAAGGTGGTCGGGCGCAGAGGAAGTCATGAAGTTGGAGAAGAAGTTGTCCAAACTGTAACCATTCCCACTCAGGTTTGGCTGCCCAATCCCACATCGAGCGCGTTGTCATTCGGTTTTCAAGGGGCAGCTCTCTCTGTAGGGCTTTGATTGGCCAGTGCGCCTCTGCTAGCATCGCCTGCATGCTTTACCGCGACGTTAAACGCACACTGATTGCTGACATTTCTTCGGGTGCAGTGCCGCCAGGTGGTGCGCTGGCCAATGAGGCTGATCTGGCCAAGCGCTTTGGTGTTTCGATTGGCACAGTGCGCCGCGCCGTGGATGAGTTGGTGGCAGACCATATCCTGGTGCGCCAGCAGGGACGGGGCACCTTTGTGGGCAAGCTGGACCGCGAGCGCTTCATGTTCCAGTTTTTCAAAATGGCCCGGCGGGATGGCCCGGCTGAGTTTCCCGCCGTCAAACTGCTATCGTGGCTCAAGTCGCGCGCCACGCAAGCGGAGGCACGCTTGCTTGGATTGGTCGCCGGAGCCGCGGTGTTTCGAATCGACAATCTGCTGTCGCTCCAGAACAACCCCTTGATGCATGACCGTATCGTGCTGGATGCGTCACTTTTCTCTGGCTTAACGCAAGCGCAGTTTGAACAACGGGCGGGCACGATCTACGAGCTTTACCAGATGGCGTTTGGTGTGACCGTGGTCGGTGCTGAAGAGCGGGTCCAGGCGGTGGCGGTGAGCCAGGACAGCGCTGAGTTGCTGGGTTTGGCCGTTGGCAGCCCGGCTTTGCGAATCGAACGCATTGCTTTTACCTTTGACCAAAAACCGGCTGAACTCCGTGTGTCCATCGTCGATACGCGTGACGCAGACTATGTTTCTCGCCTGGTGGGGCAAAGCAACTGAGTCATGCCTCAAGGGCAAACGCCGATTGACCCCGGCGTCAGGGCCAAAGAAGATGGATGTCATTCCATTCTCGTACCGAATCAGGATTTCTATGCTCCCAAACACTTCCCGGCGCCTGCTTGCTTCAGGCAGTCGTTTTGCGCTGCTGCCTGTTGTGATTCCCGCCATGGCGCTTTTGACGGGCTGCGTCACAGCACCAGACACCCAAGAACGCACGGCCACCATCCAACGGACTACCAACGGTGTGCCTCACATCACGGCGCCCGACCCCGAAACCTTGGCTTACGCCATGGCCTACGCTTATGCGCAAGACAATGTTTGCATGACGGCGAACCAACTGGTCACCGTGCGCGGCGAGCGATCACGTCACTTTGGTGGCGCCACCCCCGGCCTGCTGGCGCGCCGCATGTTGCCGAATGAACAGATTGATTTTTTCATCGCTGCGCACATGGATGACGCAGTCCTGGACAAAGCCTGGGCTGGCGCCAGTGCCGAATCCCAAGCCCTGGCGCGTGGCGCCGTGGGCGGTTACAACCGCTACTTGGCAGACCATGCAGGCAAGCTGCCCGCCGTCTGCAACGGTCAAAGCTGGGTGCGTCCCATGACCTTGACTGAGTTTCGTCGCCAGGGCGAACTCACGGCGGTGCAAGCAGCCACGGCCGCGCTGGCCGATGCCATGCTGGGTGCTCGTCCACCCGCAGCCGTGGCTGAGGTGGCCAGCCCTGTCAATCTGGCCGATGCGGCAGACGCCATGCGCGATGCGGGTTTGCTGGATTCGCCGTTGGGCTCGAATGCCTGGGCCTTTGGCAAGGACGTGACCGCTAACGGCCGTGGCCTGCTGGTGGGTAACCCGCACTTTCCCTGGGCAGGGGTCAACCGTTTTTGGCAGGTCCATCTCACCCTGCCCGGCAGTCTGGACGTGATGGGTGTGGGCATTGGCAACTTTCCGAACGTGACCATTGGGTTCAACAAGGACGTGGCCTGGTCGCACACCGTCTCCACCGGCAAGCGCTTTACCCTGCACGAGCTGACGCTGGCAGCAGGCGACCCGACCAGCTATTTGCTGGACGGCAAACCCGTCAAGATGACATCGCGGAGTGTCAGCATTCAGACGCGCGGGGCGGATGGAGCCGTGCAAACCAAGACACATACCCTCTGGTCCACCCAGTGGGGGCCCATGGTGGTGATTCCACGTGCGGGCCTCAACTGGACTGCGAAGACTGCCTACGCCCTGAAGGACGCCAACCTGGGGAATGTGCGCGCCACAGATTCGGCACTGGGCTTTGGCCGCGCGCGCAATGTGGACGAGATGCGGCAGGCCATGAAGAACATTGGCACGCCCTGGGTCAACACCCTGGCGGCAGACCGGCACGGCAACGCCCTGTACGCTGATGTGTCCGTGGTGCCCGATGTCGATGCGGCGCAGCTCAAACGCTGTGCGCCAAGCCCCGGTGCGGCCGCACTTCTGAACGCTGCAGGGCTGGTCGTGCTGGACGGGTCCAAGAGTTCATGCGACTGGCAGCGTGACCCTGCCTCACCCGTTGCGGGCCTGATCCCTATCGAACGCATGCCCGTTACCGTCCGTACAGATTGGGTTCACAACAGCAACGACAGTTTTGCTTACACCCATCCTGAACAGAAGTGGAGCGGCATCTCACCCATGGTCGGCACCGCTGTTTTGTCACGTCCGCGCACCCGAGCCGGCTTGAGCGAGATACCAGAGATGCTTGCTCGCGGCAAAGTCACACCAGATGCCGCACAGAACCAGTTGTTCAGCAACCGCAATTTCATGGGCACTGTGGTGCTGCCCGATTTGCTGGCAGCCTGCGCCAACGCACCCTCCCCCGAAGCGCGCGACGGCTGCGCAGCCCTGCGCGGCTGGGACCGCAGCAACAACCTGGATTCGCGCGGAGCCCATTTGTTCCGTGAGTTCTGGCGCGCTGCCCGAAATGTGCCCGGTGTTCATCGATTGCCATTCAACCCGGCCGAGCCCGTTGCCACACCAGCTGGGCTCAAGATGAGCGATGCTGCCGTCGCTGGCAAGGTCTGGGAAACCCTTGCAAATGCGGTCAAAGCAGTGCGCGCAGCGGGATTCGCCCTTGATGCACCGTTGGGCAGCGTACAGCGCCCGCTGATCACCGATGAACCCATTGCCCTGCATGGCGGGGACGAGATCGAAGGCGTGCTCAACAACCTGGGCAACCAGTTTGCGCCGGCCATCAGCGCCAAGGGCTTGACCATTGACTACGGCAGCAGCTATGTGCAGTCGGTCACATTCGATGACCGGGGCCCCGTCGCACGCGCCGTGTTGACCTATGGCCAGAGCACCAACCCCGCTTCGCCTCATGCCAATGACCAGATGCGCCTGTACTCCCGCAAGGAATGGCCCGCGCTCCCCTTCCATGAAGACGACGTGGCCAAGGCCAGAATGGGCGACGTAATGCGCTTGACCAGGCCTTGAGGGCACAACACCCATAGTTGTTTTTTGCATTTGGAACGAAGATCATCTTCGTTCCACTTTCTGCTTCGGGCTTTCAGAATCCATGTCATCACAACCGCACCCTGTGCTGTGACCAACAATTCTGAAGCCTCTATGACAACACTCAACCGCCGCCGGATATCCATTCTGTTCACCCTGTTGACCGCTAGCGTAGCCGCCCAGGTGGTTCAAGCTCAACCGTCCACACCCGTTTCTTTGCTGAATGTGTCCTACGACCCTACCCGAGAGCTGTACAAAGACTTCAATGCGGCGTTCGCCAAGGGCTGGAAAGCCAAAACCGGGCAGGAAGTGACTGTTAAGCAGTCGCATGGCGGCTCGGGCAAGCAAGCCAGGTCCGTCATTGACGGGTTAGAGGCCGATGTCGTCACCCTGGCGCTGGCCTACGACGTGGACGCCTTGCACGAGTTTGGCAAATTGATCCCTGCAGACTGGCAAAAGCGCCTGCCGCAAAACGCGTCGCCGTACACCAGCACCATTGTGTTCTTGGTGCGAAAAGGCAACCCCAAAAAGATTGCAGACTGGTCTGATCTGGTGCGCCCAGGCGTTGCCATTGTCACTCCCAACCCCAAAACATCGGGTGGCGCCCGCTGGAATTACCTGGCCGCGTGGGGCTACGCTGTCAAGAAAGTCGGCGCCAACGACGCTGGTGCCCGCGATTTCGTCAAGGCCTTGTTCAGCAATGCGGTGACGCTGGACTCCGGTGCCCGTGGCTCCACCACCAGCTTTGTCGAGCGCGGACAGGGTGATGTGTTGCTGGCCTGGGAGAACGAGGCCTACCTGGCACTTGCGGAGTTTGGCAAAGAAAAATTCGAAATCGTCACCCCCAGCCTGTCCATTCTGGCTGAGCCACCCGTGAGTGTGGTCGACAAGGTCGTCGACAAGCGCGGTACGCGCAAGGTAGCAGAGGCCTACCTCAACTTCCTCTACAGCCCTGAAGGTCAGGATCTGGCGGGCAAGCACTTTTACCGCCCCCGCGACAAAGTGGCACAAACCAAATACACCAAGCAGTTTGGCAAGGTGAACCTGTTCACCATTGATGAATTGTTTGGCGGCTGGCAGAAGGCCCAGAAGACGCATTTCGCCGATGGCGGTGTGTTTGACCAGATTTACGCTAAACGTTGAGTGCAACGGTGGAGGAGGAGCGCGTGGCAACAGCCACAACATTTCTATGGATGGTTTCCGACCGTTTGACCACATGTCAAATAGGCGTATCTGACGGCGGGCGCACACTGAATCACGGCTTGTTGTAGAGTTGTATTCCAATAAAGTGGACTTGAACTCATGATCATCACTCAGCAAATAGTGTCTGCCAACTTGGCCGCGATTTGCGCTGTATTTCAGGATTGGAAGGCCCGCTGGCCATTGCTTGGCGTCATGGCACTGGTTCCTGAAAAAGAGGCCAACCAAGTCTCTGTTCTTCAAGCGGCCGCCACCCAACTTGACATTCCCCTCGTGGGAGCTATTTTCCCACTCCTTATCGCGGAAAGTGATTTTCGAGAGAACGGGGTGTGGCTTGTTTGTTTTGACCGCATGCCGGGCTATTTCTTGATCGAGCAAATCCAGCAAGGCGGTGGCGCAGCGATGGCCAAGGCCTGGCATGACTTGATGGGCGGGGTCTCCAGGTCTGATTCGTTCAAGCCGACTTTGCTGACGGTCTTTGACGCCATGGTGCCCAACATTGGCACGATCATGGATGAAATGCACCTTCTGCTTGACTCACCTCCTCAATACGCTGGCGTCAATGCGGGCAGCGAAAGCTTTCAACCCATGCCTTGTGTGTTCGACACCCTGAGATTGGTGGAAAACGGTGTGCTGGGGCTGCTCCTGACAGACCAAACATCCATCATCGTCAAGCATGACTATCCTGTTTCGCAAACGCTGATGCGGGCTACCTCCGCCACAGGCAACCGCATTGTCACCATCGATAACCGGCCCGCTTTTGAGGTCTACCAGGAAGTCATCTCGGCAGAATATGGGATTGCCTTGACCGAGGAGAATTTTTACCAGTACGCTGTTCACTTTCCCTTTGGTGTCGTGATGGCCGTTGATGTCCTGGTTCGTATACCCGTTGCGCTTGGTGAAAGTGGGTCGCTGGTTTGCGTAGGTGAAATACCGCCCGATTCCATGCTGCGCATGCTGAAAGCCCCCGAGTTGATAGACAGTACCTGTGTGACTGGTATAGGTGAGTTGCTGAGAAGCAAAACGAAACCAGGAGAGATAAATTCTGTGCTCACGTTTTATTGCGCGGGACGCAAGATGCACTTTGGGGATGACGCCGCCAGCGAACTTGCCCAGCTACAACAACAAGCCAACGCCATCGAGATTTTCGGTGCTGTCTCGTTGGGTGAGCTGGATAGCAACGAAGACTTTGAATTGCCCCGATTTCACAATGCAGCCATTGTTTGCCTGCCACAAGTAAAGTAAAGAGTTCGTCATGTCTGCCCTGCAGCTTGGGCGGCGCCAGCGAGGGCTTTGACAGTCGCGTCACGGCTCAAGGCAGGCGCAAATGCCTCGATAAAGGCATACACATAGGAGCGCATGTAGCTGCCCCTACGTACCGCCAGCTTGGTCAAATTAATGCCAAAAAGCTCGCCTGCATCGACAGCGCGAAGGGTCAAGTCACGCTCTGCTTCAAATGCGATTGACGCCACAATGCCGACCCCCATGCCGAGTTCCACATAGGTCTTGATCACATCAGCGTCCATCGCGCTCAGGATGATGTCGGGTGCCAGTCCCTCTTTCTTGAACGCATCATTGATCTTGGTACGGCCCGTGAAACCATTGTCGTAAGTGATCAGTGGGTAGCGAGTCAGCGCCTGCAGGCTGAGGGGTGCATCCAATAAGGGGTGCCCAGGCGGCACGATGACAGCGTGCGTCCAGCGGTAGCAGGGCAGGGCAATCAGTTCGTCGTAGCCTGCCAGCGCCTCAGTGGCAATGCCTACATCGGCCTCACCACTGAGCAACATCTCGGCGACCTGATCGGGTGAGCCTTGGTGAAGGTGCAGGCTGACCTTGGGGAAAAGTTGACGAAACTCCTGCACCGCCGCAGGCAGGGCGTAGCGTGCCTGCGAGTGTGTCGCTGCGATGGCCAGCACGCCAGAATCCTGTGCCACAAATTCAGCCCCTGCTTTGCGCAGGTTGTGGCTCTCCAGCAGGATGCGGTCGATGGTGGGCAGCACCTGCTGCCCCGGCTCGGTCAAACCTGTCAAGCGCTTGCCTGCGCGCACAAACAGCTCGAAACCCAGCTCCTCCTCCAGTTCACGGATCTGGCGACTCACGCCGGGTTGAGATGTGTGCAGGGCTTCAGCCACTTCGGTCAAATTGAAGCGGCAGCGCACGGCCTCGCGCACGGATCGCAGTTGCTGGAAATTCATGGGGGCAGACCTCAATCTAAGAGGGTAGAGTATTGGCGGCGCCGGTTTGAACTCCAACGAATTGTTTGTTGCTTGGTTATCACCAATTCATCTAAGGCACAGATGTCGATGGCCGTGAGAATCCCGGAAATGCGGGCGTTACCGATCGGTGGCGAATACCCTCTTGAGGAAAGTGCAGTATTGATGTCCGTGGCCTCACCCATCAGAACGCCCGCAAGGAGGCCGGGCCATTATGGTTGGATTCTCCTGAACTACCTGGAAACCAAATTTATTGGCATACCACTTCTTTAGACGAGGTTGACTCAGGCCATTTTTTCCGCCCTCATACGCTTTCACTTGAACGATCAAGGTAATGTGGTGTAGATCTGCGTCGCAGCACACTTTCTGAAGCAGTTTGGTTGCATTCCCCTGAGCCCGGGACTCGGGGTCAGTCCACACTTGATGAATTTCCAGCGTAACCGCTTGCAAAACTTCGGGGAGCTGAGCGCATACCCGTAACTGGCATTTTGAAGCGCACAGTGTGCGGGACGTAGGCGCCATGCGTTGCAAAGGGGTAAGCGAGTTGTTCATGGGTTCGTGCTAGGGTCGTCGGCTTGTGTGCATCTCATTTCTGTCCTAACCACGACTTGATCTGACGGGGTATTGCTTACCCAGCGGCGGTAGTTGTCGGGATTGTCCTAAGCAACTGATTTTCAAGGGCCAAGGCCTTTGAATCCAAAACCTCTACCAAAGTGTTTTGCCAAAGCAGTGCTGTCCGGAATCAGGACGTTCCGCATTGTACGAACCTGTGCCCAGTCCCCAACGATTGCATGACCTGCACAGCTCACCTCACCTCGCTGTTATTCGGCCACCTGACGGAATCGTTTGACTAACGGCACTGCACAATCGCGTAGGCATATATCCAGCTCAGGCTTGTATAGCGCGCCATCTTGCCTGACCAGAATGACCCTGCCCCAAGAAATTTAACCATTAAAAAGTAGAAATTTCGACTTGATTTTTCACCTGATGAGAAAGAGGTCATGCCATGAAGGTCAGCAGGTTTACGGAGGAGCAGATCGCATTTGCCTTCAAGCAAGCAGACCCTTAGAACCCAGCAATTCGTTGGCCAACGGCAGTATCTGCGGGGCTAGCTTGTGTTCTTCCAGCAGCCGACGAAATCGCAGTATCGTCGTCTCGTCGGGCAGCGCTGTGTCCCAGTTCAAACCTGCGAACTCGCAAAACAACGGCACAGCGTGAAGTGCCTCGTCCATCGTTTGATCGCTTAGCGTGAACCACTGCTGCATGAAGTGGATGCGCAACATCGTCTCCACAGCAAATGGCGAGCGTCCGCGCTTTCCTTCAGGCGAATAGGGTGTGATCAGTTCGACCAGCGCTGCCCAGGGCACCACACGTTCCATCTCGCCCAGAAACTTACGTTTTCGCGTGCGCTTTGGTTGTCGGGCTCAGGCCCAGATCGGCTTGTTTCTTGATTTTTATATTCTCAGTGCTTCTCTCCACCTGAGCAGATGAGGCGGCGATTTGTGCAAATGTTCCCTAGGGCGAAGCGTCGTTGGCTTCAGTCTGCAGGCAGGGAAAGCAACCATTTCTTCAGCGACAACGCCGCTGGACGCAATACCGTGGCCTTGTGATGCGTGACGTAAAACGCTTTAGAAAGTTCAAGCCGCCCAGTAAAAGGCTCGATAAGTGAACCGTCCCTGATCTCGACCTCGGTGAGCAAAGCACTGCAGAGTACCGCGCCTTGGCCGTGGCGCGCCGCTTCAATGGCCATAAGAGCTTGGTCCAGGTGTAGGCCAGGGATCGATTTCACCTGTGCTGCACTCAGATGGCTAAACCGCTCCATCCACTGATTCCAATGGGGGTGAAATGTGGTGTGAATCAGCATGGCCCGCTTGAGGTCATCGGGCGTTCTAAGTTTCAATTTCTTGACATACGCGGGCGAACAGTACAAACGCGCCTCATCCCGGTACAGCAGTTCCGCTTCAAGCTCGGGGTCGGCACCGTCGAAGTAACGAATGGCCAAATCTACGCGGTCCCGACTGAAATCAGCCAGTGCAGTCGACGTGTCCAGATGAAGTGAAATATCTGGATGCTTGCTTAAGAAATCAGCCATGCGTGGCGCGAACCATTTCGCAGCCATGGTGGGCGGCATAGAAAGCCATACCTCGTTGGATTGCCTCTGGCGCAAGGCATCACTTGCTTGCAAGATCCGTGACAAGGCAGGTTGTACCGTCGCCCAGTAGTTCAGCGCCTCAGGCGTTGGCCTTACCTGCCGGACTGATCGCGTGAAAAGGGTAGTTCCTAGCCACTCTTCCAGTCGTCCAATTTGCTGACCCACCGCGCCAGGTGTCACATGCAATTCTCTGGCGGCCAGGGTAAAGCTGCTGTGCTTCATGGCTGCATCAAATACCAGCAGGGTTTTGATGGGAAGCGTCGCGGTCATGGTGAAGTAATTCTATGTCATGGATAAGAATTACTCGATTGTCTGGAAGGGCGCTTCCTATCAGAATCGACCATGCGTTGACTAGCCAGTTGCAGATTTCTTTTCGTCCATATCAACTTGCACGGTATTTGCATCTACCGTTACACCATAGAAATATGTCACTGTTTCCCAGCATGAACCACCGTGGCGTGTGGGCAACCACCCTCATGGCAGCGGCCATTCTCATGATCACCATGGGGGCTCGACAGTCCATGGGTTTGTATGTGAGCCCCCTCAACACCAGCACAGGTCTTGGCATCGTGACCATCAGCCTGGCCATGGCGGTGGGTCAATTTGTGTGGGGCGCTATTCAGCCCATTGCAGGTGCATTTGCTGACAAGTACGGTCCGCGTCCTGTGTTGCTGTATGGCTTGCTGATCTTGGTGATTGGTTCTGCACTCACCCCGCTGGTGAGCAGCAGTCTGGGTCTGGTTGTGACGCTGGGCGTGATGACAGCCATGGGTGCGGGTGCCTGCAGCTTTTCTGTGTTGCTGGGCGCTGCGGCAGGCGCATGCCCACCGAATCGCGTGGCATGGCCTCGGGCGTGATCAATGCGGGCGGATCGCTTGGTCAGTTTGTCTTTGCCCCCATCATTCAAAAGCTGATTCAGTGGCTGGGTTGGATGGGGTCCATGTGGACGATTGCAGCCCTCACTTTGATGGCGATACCGCTGCTTAACCGCTTGACCAGCGAAACCCATGCCCCCGCCAAGGCGCCTGATCCTGAAGGTGGCATGAAGAAGGCAGTCAGGGATGCCATGCGCAACCCAAGTTATTTGTTGCTGCATTTGGGCTTCTTCACCTGTGGCTTTCACATCGCGTTCCTGGTCACCCACCTGCCCACTGAAGTGGGCTTGTGCGGGCTGACACCTGCGGTGGCCAGTTGGTCTTTGGCGCTCATTGGCTTGGCCAATATCTTGGGCAGCCTGTGTGCAGGCTCGTTTGTCAATATTTTCAGAAGCAAGTACGTTCTTGCCGTCATGTACGGCTCACGCGCGGTGCTGATCGCTTTGTATTGGCCGCACCAAAAACGGAGTGGACTTTCTATGCGTTTGCCGTCGGTCTTGGATTTACTTGGCTGGCGACGGTGCCGCCCACGGCTGCTTTGGTGGGCAAACTGTTTGGCATACGCTATTTGGCAACGCTGTTTGGCTTGACGCTGCTCTCTCATCAGATAGGGGCTTTTGGGCGCGTATCTTGGCGGGTTGGCCTTTGATTCCCAAGGCAACTACCAGTGGATGTGGTGGGCAGACATCGCGTTGTCGGGAATGGCTGCACTGATCAATCTACCCATCAAAGAGGCACGGATTGCCAAGCCTGCGCTGGCTTGACAAACGAGCGCCCTACGCCCGCATCTGTCGATGATTACATCGCTGGCTTTTCGCCAGAGGTGCAGCGTATGTTGCAGGCTGCGCGCCAAGTGGTGCGCCGCGCCGCGCCAGACGCAGAGGAAGTCATCAGCTACCAGATTCCGCCTACCGGCAGGCGGGAATCCTGGTGTACTTTGCCGCCTTCAAGAAGCACCTTGGCTTTTACCCACCGGTAAAGGGAGACGCCCAACTGGCGCAAGACATTGCGCCCTACTCGGGCGAGAAAGGCAACCTGCGTTTTTCGTACAGCCAGCCCATCCCGTATGAGCTGATTGAGCGGATCACGCGCCTGCGCGTTCAGCAGAACTTGGCCAAGGCCAGCGCCAAGGTCGCTAGCAAGAAAGCAGCCAAGTCGCACGGTCAGGCCAAGTAACGGAATTCGCATAAGCAAGTTGCAAAAGCTTCGTTGGCGATAGGCGATGGGCCGCCCACAATCGCGCCCCATGAGCAGATTGATAACTTCAGCGCTGATGCCGCGGGTGATCCCCGGCTTTGGCCTGAGCCTGGGCTTTACGATTTTTTATCTCAGCCTGATCGTGTTGATCCCGCTGTCGGCCATGTTCTTCAAGACGGCGACTCTGAGCCTGGACCAGATTTGGGCTGCCATCGCCTCGCCCCGTGTGATGGCGTCTTACCGTCTGACCTTTGGCGCGTCGCTGCTGGCCGCGATGATCAATCTGTTCTTTGGTCTGGTGCTGGCCTGGGTGCTGGTGCGCTATGAGTTCTTCGGCAAGAAAATTGTCGATGCACTGGTGGACCTGCCCTTTGCGTTGCCAACAGCAGTTGCAGGCATTGCGCTGGCATCGCTCTACGCGCCCAATGGCTGGGTGGGGCAATGGTTTGAGCCTTTTGGCATCAAGCTGGCGTTTACACCGCTGGGGGTGGTGCTGGCGCTGATCTTCATTGGGTTTCCGTTTGTGGTGCGCACGGTGCAGCCGGTGCTGGAAGAAATGGAGCGCGAGCTGGAAGAGGCTGCCACCTGCCTGGGTGCATCGCGCTGGCAGACCTTTCGTCATGTCATTCTGCCGACCATCCTGCCTGCGCTGCTGACCGGATTTACCTTGGCGTTTGCCCGTGCGATTGGTGAATATGGCTCCGTCATTTTTATTGCCGGCAACATGCCCATGGTGAGCGAGATCACGCCACTGCTGATCATCACCAAGCTGGAGCAATACGACTACGCGGGGGCGACGGCCATCGCGGTCAGCATGCTGCTGATGTCTTTTGTCTTGATACTGGCCATCAATGGTCTGCAAGGCTGGCAACGCCGCCGCACCGCTTGAAAGCAATTGCCATGAGTTCACTTTCCACAAGCAACGGCACTCTGCGCGAACCCGCCTGGGTTCGTGCCACGCTGTTGACCATCGCATTGGCCTTCGTCGGCCTGTTCCTGATCCTGCCGCTGGTGACTGTTTTTTTGAGGCTTTCCGCAAAGGAGGCGAGGTGTACCTGGAGTCGCTGGCAGATTCGGATGCCATTTCGGCGATTCGCCTGACATTGATTGCCGCCGCAATTTCGGTTCCCTTGAATTTGGTGTTTGGGGTGGCTGCTGCCTGGGCCATCGCCAAGTTTGAGTTCAAGGGCAAGAACTTTCTGATCACTCTGATTGACCTGCCGTTTTCTGTTTCGCCGGTCGTGGCGGGTCTGATCTATGTGTTGGTGTTTGGCCTGCAAGGCTGGCTTGGCCCCACATTGCAGGGATGGGATCTGAAGATCATTTTCGCCATCCCCGGCATCGTGTTGGCCACGGTGTTTGTCACCTTCCCATTTGTCGCACGCGAATTGATCCCGCTGATGCAGTCGCAGGGCACCGAAGAAGAGCAAGCCGCTTTGGTGCTGGGCGCGAGCGGTTGGCAAACCTTTTGGTATGTGACGCTGCCCAATGTGAAATGGGGCCTGCTGTACGGCGTGATCCTGTGTAACGCCCGTGCCATGGGTGAGTTTGGCGCCGTGTCGGTGGTGTCTGGCCATATCCGTGGCATGACCAACACCATTCCGCTGCATGTGGAAATTCTGTACAACGAATACCAGTTCGCAGCCTCGTTCGCGGTGGCCTCATTGCTGGCCCTGCTCGCGCTGGTCACGCTGGGCCTCAAGCAGATCGTGGAGTGGCGCCAGGCCCGTGAGCGGACAAGTGCGCTTGGTTCGGTCGAGATGTCTAAGGATGTCCCTGTCGTGGCGTTAGCTGACAAGTCTTACCTGCATGAATCTGTCTATCCTGTTTACGCCCCAACCGCCGCACTGATATGAGCATCGAAATACGAAACATTACCAAACGCTTTGGCAGCTTCCAGGCGCTCAAAGGCGTTGACCTGGATATTGAGCCGGGCGAGCTGGTCGCGCTGCTGGGGCCATCCGGCTGCGGCAAGACCACATTGCTGCGCATCATCGCTGGCCTGGAGTCGGCTGACGCGGGCAGCATTGCTTTCTCTGGCGAAGATGCCACCCACAAGCATGTGCGAGAGCGCCAAGTCGGGTTTGTGTTCCAGCACTACGCCCTGTTCAAACACATGAGCGTGTTTGACAACGTGGCATTCGGCCTGCGGATGCGACCCAAGGCCATACGGCCTAGTGAGGCGGTGATTGCCGAAAAGGTGCATGCCTTGCTGAATCTCGTTCAACTCGACTGGCTGGCCGACCGCTACCCGGCGCAGCTCTCTGGTGGGCAGCGCCAGCGCATTGCCCTGGCACGTGCCCTGGCGGTGGAGCCTCAGGTGTTGCTGCTGGACGAGCCCTTTGGCGCGCTCGACGCCAAGGTACGCAAGGAACTGCGCCGCTGGTTGCGTCGCCTGCACGACGATCTGCATGTCACCCGCATCTTCGTGACGCATGATCAAGAAGAAGCCCTGGAAGTGGCCGACCGCGTGGTGCTGATGAACCAGGGGCAGATCGAGCAGATTGGCTCTCCGCAAGACGTGTGGGACCATCCCGCCAGCCCGTTTGTTTACGGGTTTCTGGGCGACGTGAACCTGTTCCATGGGCGTGCCCACGAAGGTCAGGTACAGCTGCAGGGGTTTCAGGTGGATTCACCCGAGCATCACGCCGCGCAGGATGCCAAGGCCTTTGCCTATGTGCGCCCACACGACCTGGACGTGCAACGCTACACACCAGGGGCCAGTGGCATCGTGGCCACCTTGTCTCGTGCCATTGTGGTCGGGCCAATTGCGCGGCTGGAACTGGATACCCGTGCCGGAACCGGGTCGGGCAATGACAGCCAGTTGATTGAGGCGCAGATTCCGGCCCAGTTGTATCGCAGCCAAGGTTTTGTCGAAGGTGACACGCTGGTGGTGACACCCACGCGTACCAAGGTGTTTGTGGACGCCGGGGTGCCTGTCTCGAACGGATCTGCTAGCTTGGCCGCGAAAAGGTTTGTCCGTCTTTCAGCAGCTGGATGAACGCCTCTGACGGGCAAGGGCGCGAGAACAAGGTAACCCTGGTATTCGGTGCAGCCCATTTGTTTCAGGCTTGCCAGTTGCTCGGGCGTTTCGACGCCTTCTGCCACTGTGCGCAAGCCCAGCTTCAAGGCCAGTGACAGGATGGTGTCGACGATGGCAGCATCGGTTGAGTCGACGGTGATGTCGTTGACAAAAGATCGGTCAATCTTGAGCTTGGATACCGGGAATCGTTTGAGGTAGCTCAGTGATGAATAGCCCGTGCCAAAGTCGTCGATGCTCAGTTTCACGCCAATCGACCGAAGCTGGCGCATGGTCTCTAACGACTCGTCGGCCTGCTCCATGAGCATGCTTTCGGTGATTTCGAGCTGCAGCAAACCCGCAGGGCATCCAGTCTCTGCCAAAGCAAGCTCCACAGATGTTTCAAGCGACGGCGAACTGAACTGTCTCGCCGACAGGTTGACGGCCACCGTTACATCACCCAGCCCCAGGTCATGCCAGGCCTTGGCCTGGGCGCAAGCCTCTCGCAAGACCCAGTCTCCCATGGGTACGATCAGGCCGGTTTCCTCCGCAATGGCAATGAACTGTGCCGGTGGAACCAATCCCCGCTCGGGATGCTGCCACCTCACAAGCGCCTCTGCTGAGACGATCCGCTGACTTTGAATATCGAGGATGGGCTGGAAGTGAACACGCAACTCGTTGTTTTCCAGCGCTTTGGTCAGACCCGCTTCAATGCGCAATCGTTCCTGTGTTTCCTGGTTCATCTCTGGCGTGAAAAACGCCATGGTGTTTCCGCCCTGGGCTTTGGAGCGGTACATGGCCGTGTCTGCGTGCATCAGCAAAACATCTGCAGATTCACCGTCTCGGGGATACACTGATCCCCATGCTGGTACTGGCAGATACCTCTTGCCCTTCCAGTTTCTCGGTTTGCAGCAATGAGCTCAGAATCTTCTGTGCCAGCGGGATGATGTCACTGACCTCCGCCATGTCGGACAGCAGCACCACAAATTCGTCGCCGCCTAAGCGGGCGACCGTGTCTCCTTCACGCACGCAGGCGGTCAGCCTTTTTGCCACTACTTTCAGGAGAACATCACCCTGGCTGTGGCCCAGGCTGTCGTTCACCGTCTTGAAGCGGTCCAGGTCCAGTACCAATACGCCTGCGACACGATTGGCGCGGTGGGCGTAAATCAGTGCCTGCTTGAGGCGGTCGGTCAGCAAGTGGCGGTTGGCCAGGCCTGTCAGGGCATCAAAATTGGCCTGCCGCTCCAGCGCCGCTGTGTTGAGCCTGATGACCTCCTGCTGCCGCGCCAGTGATCCGCCCATGCGGTCAATCAGGCCCATCACTTCGCCCAGTTCCCCGCGTGGATAGGGCGCACCAATGGGGTGTTTGAAGTCACCCTGGTCCAGTCTTGTGATGGCATCCATGATGCGCCCGGTCTGGCGTTGCAGTGCAAATTCGCCGAGCATGGCTGCGCCCAGAACGCTCAGCACAGCGAGTGCGATCAGTCCCAAGATGGCGCGCTTGAACTGCGAATCCACCTCGGCATAGAGGTCTGTTTCTGGCACGCTCAGAACGACGTTGACACCTGCGTTGGCCCTTGGCAAGCCAACCAGCACCCAGGTACGTGCCTCCTGACCCTTGCCAAGTGTGACGGTGCTTCCTGATGGCAGTGACAACAGGTGCGCTTTGTCGTGGGCTTCCATCAGCCTGGCTGGACCGCCTGTGGGCGATGTGTTCATGACCGCTTCGCCGTCAGCGTTCCAGACCTGGATGCTCATGTTTTGATATGGCAAGGTGTGGGCAACTGATCGGCCATATTCCTCCATGTTCAGCGATGCAAGAAGCACGTGGCGAAGTGCGCCTTTGCCGTCGCGCGCGGGATAGGCGATCTGAAGGACGCCTTTGCCTGTCAAGCGGCCGATGGCGGGTTCAACCACATGCTGCCTCCCCTTGATGGCCTTTTGAAAGTAGTTGCGATCTGTCAGATCGAGTCGCCGTCCGCTGCGCAGTGAGTCGCAATGTAACTGTCCATTTGGGAGAATGGTCAACAAGCCCGTGTACTGAGGGTGCTCGCTGAGCACCTGCGCCAGAAAACCGGAACAAGCAGTTTGGTCCTGGCTGTCAATGAGGGGCACTCTAGAGAGGCCAAACAGCAACTGCGCTGTGCCAGCAATTTTGTCGTCAAGCTCACTGGCGATGGCATGAGCCCGAACACCCAACTGCTGTTGGGCCATCGCAATCGTATTGGACCGACTTTCCAGCAAAGCCCAGAGCATGGCCAGCACTGGCAGCAGCGAGGCAGCCAGTACCAGCAGAAGAATGCGTGCGCGAAGGCTCATGAGTTGGCGCAGGGGGGCCTGCAACAGTCTTGGAGAATCAAAAATCGCATCTGTTCCCTATTGTTGCGCGTTTGGGCACAGAGCGCATCTGTGGGGCTTATTCATCCAAGCCGATCTGCGCCGCTTGTCACTTTTTCCTTGAATGGCAGGGGTTTGAGCACGGTTTTGGATTTCTCTTCCTGAGGTGTATTCCCGAGTGCTTTACAGGTTGTTACCTGCGCTGATTGCTTTGGGCCGACATGTTCCGCACAGTGGCTTCAGGCAAGCAACCACAGGCGTTGGCTTGCTCAAGTAGTCGGTTTTAGGGTCCGCTAGGGCTTGAGGCTGACGGGGCAAACTTGGTGAAAGCCAAGGACGCAAAGCTTCCGGCTACAAGACTTTGAGTCTTACGCCAGCGGGGCCGCCGGGGATCGGCTGCATGCCGGCTTCCGTATTGCGTCGCCCTTTATGTGTTTCATTGACAGTAAAGGCGACAACATGACTCTTCTCTTGTATCCACTCCCCGGACTGTGCATTCTTGGTGACTGCGCTGGCGCTTGTGATGGCCATGGGGACCGACCGCCATGGGTTCATGTTCGATTCAGGTCAGACAGGTTCAATACCTTATCGGCTCAGCAAATCAACAGAAAAGGTGCATCATGAAACAGCGAATCCAATCCATGGCATCAGCAGGCGTCAGCGCGCTCTTGCTTCGGGCCAGTGCCCGTTCCAGTCGCACACCGTGTCAATCGCCATATGAGGAGTTGAATGGCCATCCAATCCATGCAGGGCCTGTCCGCTGAACTTGCTGCCAGGCGATTGAAGGAAGAGGGTAGCAACGAACTGTCGGTCAGCCAGCGCAGATCGTCGCTGGACATCGTCTGGGAGGTCGTGCGCGAGCCCATGTTTCTGCTGCTGATCGGGGCAGGCGCTATCTACCTGGTGCTGGGTGACCCCAGGCGAGGCAGCCATCTTGCTCGGCTTTGTGGTGCTCATCATGGGAATCACGGTCTTTCAGGAACGCCGCACCGACAACACGCTTAACAGGCTGCGCGATCTGTCAAGCCCCAGGGCCAAGGTTGTTCGTGGGGGGGAGGTTTGCCGCATTCCAGGTGCAGAAGTTGTCCGAGAGGACATTCTCTTGCTGGCCGAGGGCGACCGGATTCCGGCGGATGGCCGGGTGTTGGAGTCACATGAGCTGGCTACGGACGAATCCATGCTCACGGGGGAATCGGTCGAGGTGAACAAGCAAGCGCCTGCCGACCGGGTCTTCGCCGGGACGATGGTGGTACGTGGGCAAGGGATTGTGGCGGTCGAGGCCATTGGCAACCAGACCGAGCTGGGCAAAATCGGCCGCTCGCTGGGTGATATTTCGATGGAATCGTCCCCCTTGCGTGCAGAGGTTTCCGAGCTGACACAACGATTGCTGGCAGTGGGGGCCGGGTTGTGTTTTGTGTTGGTACTGCTTTTTTGGGCCTTGCGTGGTGACCTGCTTCATGCTTTTTTAGCCGGCATCACCCTGGCCATGGGGATCCTGCCGCAAGAGTTTCCGGTCATCCTGATTGTTTTCATGGCTCTGGGTGCACGGCGCATGGCGATGCATCAGGTGCTGACCCGTCGCCTCAACGCCATTGAGGTCTTGGGTGAAACCACAGTGCTCTGTGTTGACAAGACGGGCACGCTCACCCAGAACCGCATGGCCCTGGTGCACTTGAGTGTGGGTGGCGTCGATCTGGACGTGACGGCGTTACCAGAGGGGGAGCTGCCCGAGGCATACCACGAACTGCTGGAATACGCGCTGCTGGCCAGTGAGATTGATCCCAACGACCCGATGGAGACAGCCGTACATAAATTGGCCGTTGCACAACTCAAGGGCACAGAACACCTGCATGCGCAATGGACGCTTGAACACGAATACGAACTGACCCCTCAACTGCTGGCCATGAGCCATCTGTGGCGCAGCAGCGCTGATAAGCCTGTGGTGGTGGCGACCAAAGGTGCGCCAGAAGCCATTGCGGATTTATGCCATCTGGGTGATGCGGAGCGTGCCGCCATCTCTGTGCAGGTGGCGCATCTGGCAGAACAGGGTTTGCGGGTGCTCGGTGTGGCCAAGGCCAGGCATCAGGCTGCATCTAGGTGGCCCGCCATCCAGCATGACTTTGACCTGGAATGGCTGGGTCTGCTGGGCTTGGCTGACCCTTTGCGGCCTGAGGTGACTACAGCCATCGCACAATGCAGGCGTGCAGGCATCCGAGTGGTCATGATCACCGGCGATCACCCCAACACGGCCAGGGCAATTGCACGGCAGGCGGGTATCGATGCGACGGAGATCTTGACTGGGCAGGACATGGACCAATGGGACTCAACAGCCTTGGGTCACCGCATTGCCAGCGTGAATGTGTTTGCACGGGTCAAGCCAGCGCAAAAACTCAAACTGGTGGAGGCTCTGAAAGCGCAGGGCGAAGTTGTTGCGATGACGGGCGACGGCGTCAACGATGCCCCTGCGCTGAAGGCTGCTCACATTGGCATTGCCATGGGGCAACGCGGCACCGATGTGGCGCGAGAGGCCGCATCGTTGGTGTTGCTACAGGATGATTTTTCGTCGATTGTGCGTTCCATCGAAATGGGGCGTCGGATCTTCACTAACTTGCGCCAGGCGTTGACCTACACCCTGGCTGTGCATGTGCCCATCATTGGCTTGACGGTTCTGCCTGTGATGCTGGGGCTACCTTTGATTCTGGCGCCCTTGCACATCGCATTTCTCGAACTGATCATCGACCCGGCCTGTTCCATTGTGTTTGAAGCTGAACCTGGCTCACAGGATTTGATGGAAAAGCCGCCTCGCTCCGCTGCGCAGGCGCTATTGCCATCCGCCAGCATCTGGCTCAGCCTGGCACAAGGAGGACTTGTCAGCGCCGCAGTGATGGGCTTGTACGCTTTTGCCTTGGACAGCGGCATCCGGGTAGAAATGGCGCGTTCAGCCGCATTTGTGATGCTGGTGGCTGCTAACGTGGCGCTGGTCCTGAGCAGTCGTTCCAATCTGCTGACTTGGCGAAGCTTGGTGCATCCCCTCACAACAGCCAGCGCTTGGGTGCTGGGTGGTACTGTGTTGGCCCTGGCACTCGTCACGATGCTTCCATTTCTGTCTCAGGTGTTTTGTTTTGACGCCTTGTCTGTGTGGCAGTGGATGGCCGTGTTCGGGACAGGCCTGCTGCTGATGGTGCCTTTTCAGGTCTGCAAGATCTGTCTTGCGACCAAGTCATCTAGATGATACAGTTGAATTAACCCCCCACCGATCCTGGAGAGCTCATGATCCATTGCGTATTGCACGACCCCAATGACAGCGTAGCCGTTGTGGTCACCGAGGGCGTCAAGGCTGGTCAACAACTGACGGCCCTGATCCTTGATGAAGACCGCACCATCCAGGTGCCTTGTGCTGCAGACATTCCGCTGGGCCACAAGGTGGCCATGAAATCCCTGGCCGTGGGCGACACCGTGATCAAGTACGGTGTTGACATTGGCAGGGTGGTGGCTGCCATCCAGGTGGGCGATCACGCCCATGTCCACAACATCAAAACGAAACGCTGGTAGCGAAGGAACACCCATGTCTATCATCACCAAAGACACCACCTTCTGGGGCTACCCCCGTGAGAATGGTCGCGTGGGCGTGCGCAACCACGTCATCATCTTGCCGCTGGACGATTTGTCCAACGCAGCAGCCGAGGCGGTTGCCTACGCCATCAAGGGGACCATGGCCATTCCCCACCCGTATGGTCGCTTGCAGTTTGGTGCCGACCTGGATCTGCACTTTGCAACACTGATTGGTGCCGGTAGCAACCCCAACGTGGCTGCTGTGGTCGTGATCGGCATTGAAGATGGATGGACCAAGAAGGTGGTCGATGGCATTGCCAAGACCGGCAAGCCCGTGGTGGGCTTTGGCATTGAAGGCCATGGTGATCACGAAACCATCATGCGCGCAAGCCGGGCCGCCAAGGAATACGTGCAGTGGGCCACCGAAAAACACCGAGTGGAATGCCCGATAAGCGACCTGTGGGTCTCCACCAAGTGCGGTGAATCCGACACCACCTCAGGCTGCGGTGCCAACCCCACCTGCGGAAACGCATTTGACAAACTGCATCCACTGGGTACCACGCTGGTGTTTGGCGAAACCTCTGAAATCACCGGTGGCGAACACATCGTGGCGGCACGCTGCAAGACACCCGAAGTGCGTGACCAGTTCATGGGCATGTTCAATCGCTATCAGGACATGATCAACCGCAACAAGACGACCGACTTGTCCGAATCGCAGCCTACCAAGGGCAATATCGCGGGTGGCCTGACCACGATCGAAGAAAAAGCTCTCGGCAACATCCAGAAAATTGGCAAGACCTGCACGGTGGATGGCGTGTTGGATAAGGCCGAAGTGCCCACACATCCGGGCCTGTGGTTCATGGATTCGTCCTCTGCTGCGGCCGAGATGGTGACGTTGTGCGCAGCCTCGGGCTTTGTGGTGCACTTCTTCCCAACAGGGCAGGGCAATGTGATTGGCAATGCCATCGTGCCCGTCATCAAGATCTGCGCCAATCCACGTACCGTGCGTACCATGAGTGAACACATTGACGTGGACTGCTCGGGACTGCTTCAGCGCGAGCGCACCATGGACCAAACGGGCGATCAGTTGCTGGAGGTGATGATGCGCACCGTCAACGGACGCTTTACCGCAGCCGAGGCCTTGGGGCACCGTGAGTTTGTGCTGACGCGCCTTTTCGAGAGCGCGTAACCCACACCTGTCTTTGTTTACTCACTTCACGGACAGATGAAGCCGGCAGAAATCCAGTCCTTGATCAACCGGGCGTTGCAAAACGCGGGTGCATCAGTTATCCAGGCCGATGCCACGGCGCGTGCCTTGTTGGCTGCTGAGATGCAGGGCCTGGCATCCCACGGGGTGTCTCGTGTTCCGATGTATGCAGGGCACTTGCGAGCGGGGCGCGTGATCGGCAAGGCCGTGCCCCAAGTGATCGCCCAAAAAGCCAGTGCCGTGCTGGTGGACGCGGGCGACGGGTTTGCCTTTCCAGCGTGCGAACTGGCCATTGGATTGGCCATTGAGAAAGCCAAAGCGACAGGCATTGCCATGGCTGCAGTGACCAATAGCCATCACTTTGGCGTAGCTGCCTATCACCTGGAGGTCGTGGCCAAAGCTGGGTTGGTGGGTATGGCCATGGGCAATTCACCTGCGGCCATGCCTGCCGCAGGTGGCAAGCGCGCCATTTTCGGCACCAACCCGCTGGCAGCGGCTTTTCCACGCGAGGCAGGAGCCCCGGTCATGATCGACATGTCGCTGTCTGAGGTTGCGCGTGGCAAGCTGATGATGGCCGCCAAGAAAGGCGAGGCCATTCCACTGGGTTGGGCGTTGGACAAAAATGGGCAACCCACAAGCGATCCTGTGGCAGGCCTTGCAGGCTCCATGCTTGCGTTTGGGTCGGGCGGCGGAGGCGTCAAAGGTGCCATGCTGGCCCTGATGGTGGAGCTGATGGTCACGTCGCTGACCGGTGCAAGGTTTGGCATGGAGGCGGATTCGTTCTTTGAAGAGCAGGGCAACCAACCCAAAATCGGCCAGGCCTTTATCGTGATTGACCCAGCAGCGCTCGGTGGCACGGCGGTTTACCACGAACGGGTGGAGGCCGTGTTGACCGCAATGCTGTCAGATGAGGGGGTGCGTGTTCCCGGTGACCGCCGCCATGGGCTGGCTTCCAGGGCAATGGCGCAGGGCATCGATTTACCTCCTGCCACGCTTGACCCGCTACTCAAGTTGGCGGCTTGATCGGCTCTTTGTTCTTCATCGGAATGCCCGCGCAATAGTCTTTGTCAGGGACTGGCGGTGTTGGCCAGACGGCGTCGTAGCCAGGCGGTGCCAGGCGATCAGGCACATCTGCACCCCCTGCCAGCATCAGAACAGAGATGGCACTGCCACTGGGTAAGTGCATCGGCACGCCCACCGTGTTGTCAACATGGACACTGCCCGCCAGCAACACCGTAACCTGTCCAGGCCCCGCGCTTTCCTGAAACTTTTGCAAGGTGCTGGCCATGGACTGGTCGCGCGCAATCTGTACCCGGGCCATGGGGCCGATTTGCGCTTCAGGCAGCAGATTGCAATGGCCATCGCGCACGTTCTTCATGTGCATTTCGCGGGTTAAGCCAGTAACGGTGGCATCTATTGCTTCATTTTTCATAGCGTCGTGCATTTGTGTGCGTGACAAATTGGCGCCTGCAACAGGGATACCGGCCCGAACGGCCGTCATGATCGGGGCGCTGTAAGCTGCCCATGGCCAGCTCGCCTCGTTCCACAGCAAGGCAGCGCGGACCATACCCTCCTGCGCATTGGCAGGCAGTCCCTCGGTACTGCGTCCACGTTCGGCCATCTCAAGTACCAGAGCGCGCAGGCGGCCAGATTGAGCCAGTGTCTGAAGGGTGTCTGCGGCCAGTTGTTGGTGCTCGGGCGCATCGTGGCGTTCACCCAGCAACCAGTAGCTGGCCTGTATCCAGCGTTGCGAAAGGTTCTGGGGTGATCGGGTGCTGGTCGAGCAGCCGGCAATCGCCAGCGTGGCGCACAGCAGCAAATGGGTGACAGTTCGGCGCGGGTGCATGGCAGGATACTAGCGTCTACTTTCAATGCATCAATGGCCTTCGACAATATCCATCCCACTTCCCGTCAATCCTTCATACGGGTAGCAGGCACGCTTGTTCTGGCTGTACTGGCCGCTTTGCTGTGCGTTTACCTGCGCACGCCTTTGCCCTGGATGATTGGCCCCATGCTGGCAACCGCATTGGCCTCCATGGCGGGTCTGCCGACCGAGGGCCTGGTTTCTTTGCGCAACGCGGGGCAATGGGTGATTGGTGCGGCGCTAGGTCTTTACTTCACTCCGCAGGTGGTGGGTTTGTTGCTGGGCTTGTGGTGGGTGATTGGCCTGGGTGTCCTCTGGGCCTTTGCCCTGGCGGCGGTTTTTTCGGCTTACCTGTATCACTTTCATTCATCGTCTGGCGTCAGCCGCAAAACGGCGTACTCCGCCAGCGCTATCGGCGCTGCATCCGAGATGACACTGATGGCCGAAAAACACGGCGCCCAACCCGAGCTGGTGGCCGCAGCCCACAGCCTTCGCGTGTTGCTGGTGACGCTGATCGTGCCTTTTGGCCTCCAATGGTCCGGCTGGCACGGTATCGACATCAGTGTCAGTGGACCCAGGGGCCTGGATTGGAGCGGTTTGTTGCTGCTGGGTATGCTCACTGGTGCAGGGTGCTGGGTCATGGTGAAGCTCAAGCGAACCAACCCCTGGTTCATCGGGCCGCTGCTTGTGTCCATTGCCGTGACGGCCTGGGGGTATGAGCTGTCCGCCGTACCTCTTTGGCTTACCGGAGCTGCGCAACTGGTGATTGGCATCAGCCTCGGTGTCCGGTTTACCAGGGAATTTTTCCGCCATGCCCCGCGTTGGCTGGGTTCGGTGGCCTTGGCGACGCTGGTCATGCTGAGTGCGAGTGCCTTGTTTGCCTGGGGATTGACTGGGGTCAGCGGTCTTCACCCGGCCACGCTGCTGTTGTCAACGGCGCCCGGCGGCATCGCCGAAATGGCCATCACGGCCAAGGTGCTGCAGCTGGGCGTGCCTGTGGTCACGGCGTTTCAGGTGACACGCTTGGTGGCGGTGTTGACGCTGACGGAACCTTTGTACCGGCTGCGGTACCTGAAACCGCTCAAGGTTTGAGGTCAAGCAAGCGGTCATTAACCTACGCTCAGGCGCGGGTTCCCGTTTAGGAAGACAATGGTCCGTCTTTTTTCACGCGAGGTGAGCCCATGAAGTTCGCTAACTGGTTGACGTTGTGCGTGTTGACGTTTATGTCTTTGCTTGTCACCGCGCAGGACAAGCCTGCCAACCGTCTTTCCCAGATCCAGACAGTCAAATCGGTTCGAGTCTGCATCTGGCCCGACTATTACGGCATTACTTACCGCAACCCCAAGACTTTGGCGTTGAGTGGCATCGATATTGATCTGGCAAACGAGTTGGGCAAGGACTTGGGGGTCGCTGTTCAATTCGTGGACAGCTCTTTTGCCAAACTGATTGATGATCTGACCCAGGGCCGCTGCGATGTGGCCATGTTTGCCATCGGCGTCACGCTCGCGAGGCAGGAAAAGCTTCGATTTACCCGTCCCCATCTGGCAAGTGACATTTATGCGGTGGTCAGCAAGACAAACCGGCGGATCAAAGAATGGGGGGACATTGACAAATCCGAGTCTGTCGTCGCGGTGGCTAAAGGCACCTTGCATGAACCGGTGATGCGGGACAAGCTCAAGGCGGCCAAATTGTTGGTGCTGGACACGCCCTTTGCCAGGGAGCAGGAAGTCCAGGCCGGGCGCGCCGATGTCTTCATGACCGACTACCCCTACAGCCAGCGCTTTCTCGCCAATGCAGACTGGGCGCGCCTGGTGTCACCCCCCGGTGTCTACCATGTGACCCCCTACGCTTATGCAGTCGCGCCCGGTGATGAGGCTTGGCTGGCCCGGTTGAACGGTTTTGTCGCAACCGTCAAACAAGACGGTCGCCTGATGGCTGCAGCCAAGCGCCACCGTCTTGATCCCATTGTGGCCCCATGACAGACCGCGGGCGCCAGCTTCGGCAGGCTTTCGTTGGTGGATTCGCGCTGTTCCTGGTCAGCGTTGTCAGTTTGTCGGGCTACTCGCTGTGGCGGCTTCGCGCCGAAGCCATTGCCGACAGTCTTCAGGTTGCCGCCCTGCATTCGCGGAGTTTCGAGAATTTCTTGACTCAAAGTCTGCGGGTCGCAGAACAGTCTGCCTCGAATATCACTGTCATGGGAACAGACCGTGTCAGCCTGGAGCGTCTGGAAGCGACGTTCACCACAGCGCTGCGTCAGACACCATTCTTGCGCTCAATGTCCTTGCAAGACGCAAGTGGCCGCATCATGGCAAGTTCCAACCCGGCGAATATCGGTATCACGGTGGTGACGCAGGACTACCTGCCCATCGCAGGGCAGGCGGCAGAGATTCTTCGCATAGGACAACCCTGGCGTGGCCGTGACTTCAGCAATGGACGATTGGCGACGCCCTCGAATCCAGTTGAGGCAGATGCCCAGGGATTCATTCCCTTAACCCGCTCAGTGGGGGCAGGCGGGCAGGCGCTGTCACTGCTGATTGCGATCAATCCAGATTACTTCATCAATACCCTTGTGGAGGCACTGGACAGCGAAAGCGATCAGGTCGATGTCTTGCGTTATGACGGTGTCCTGTTGATGGGCACTGCCGCCAACACTCGAGCGGGTACATCCTACGAAAAGCTGGTTAAGAATCTGCAGTTGGGCACCCGCGAATCGGGAAATTTTGAGCAAACCGAAACGGGCACGGCAGCTTCGTTGACTGCCTTTCGGGTGTCCAGGCTTTATCCCTTTGTCGTGATCACCCGGCTCGACCGGGATCTTGCGCTGGCGCAATGGCGAACCGAGGCTCGTGCACTGATCGGGGTGTTGACCCCCACCTTGCTTGCCATTGTGTTGATGGCCACCGCCTTCTATCGCCGCCTGATGGAAGGAGCCAGGCAACGCGCTGAAGCAGAGCGTCTCCTCAGGATCAACGCCACGGTGTTTGATACCAGTTCAGAAGCCATCTTGATCACTGATGCCAGTGCCAACATCATTTCTGCAAATGGAGCATTTACACGTATCACAGGCTACACCGAACAGGAGGTAATAGGACGCAACCCTCGCTTGTTAGCGTCGGGTGTTCATGGTGAGGCTTTCTACGCTGACATGTGGTCCCAGATACTGACTGGCGGTGCTTGGTCTGGCGAGGTCATCAACCACCGCAAAGACGGCACCCGGTTTGATGCACATCTGTCAGTCAGCACATCCCGGGATCGGCATGGCCAACTGCAGCACTACGTGGGTGTCATCGCAGACATCACCGAGCACAAGGCCGCACGTTTTGCACGTGATGAGGCATTGAACCGTCTCACACGGATTGCGAGTAGGGTGCCGGGCGTGTTGTTCGAGTTCCGGCTTTATCCCGATGGCAAGAGCGCATTTCCGTATACCAGTGATGCGATCACGGCCATGTATGGCGGTCGAATACAACCAGCCGATGTGCTGGAAGATGCGTCCCGTGTGTTCGAGTTGATTCACCCGGATGATATGGAAGCGGTGGCTGCTTCCATACAGAAGTCTGCGAAAGAGTTGACGCCATGGCATCAGGAATACCGCCTAAAAACAAAGAAGGGTGACGAGCGCTGGCTGCTCGGGAGCTCCATCCCCGAGCGCGACGCCGATGGCTCAGTTCTCTGGCATGGCATTGTTTCTGATATCACCGAGCGCAAACACAGCGAATCCATCGTGATGGAGCTCAACCGCGACTTTGTTTCCTTCTTGGAAAATACCAGCGACTTCATCTACTTTAAAGATCGCGACAGTCGCTTTCGTTTCGCCAGCCAGACGCTGGCCAACATCACAGGTCATGTTCATTGGCGCGACATGATCGGCAAGCATGACCGTGAGGTGTTTCCGGCGCAAACCGCCAGGATCTACGAAGAAGAAGAGCGTCCTATCTTTCAGAATGGAACCCCACTGCTCAACAAGGTAGACCCGTACTTTGATGCGGATGGCAACAAGGGATGGGTCAGCACCAACAATTGGCCATTGTTCGATCCGGATGGCAAGGTCGAAGCCCCCCCCCCGCCCCGGGGGGGCGCCGGGACCGGGGGGGGGCCCCGGCGCCCCCCCCCCCCCCCCCCCCCGGCCCCCCCCCCCCGGGGGCGGGGGCCCCCCCCCCCCCCCCCCCCCCCCCCCCCCCCCCCCCCCCCCCCCCCCCGCGGGGGGGGCCCCCCCGCCCCGCCCGGCCCCCCCCCCCCCCGCGGGGCGGGGCCGGCCGCCACCCCCCCCGCGGGCCCCCGGGGGCGGCCCCCCCCCGGGGGGGGCCGCCCCGGGCGCCCCCCCGCCCCGGCCCCCCCCCCCCCCCCCCCGCCCGCGGCCGGCCCCCCCGGCCCCCCCCCGGGCCCCCCCCCCCCCCCCGCCGGGGCCCCCCCCCCCCCGCCCCCCCCCCCCCCCCCCCCCCCCCCCCCCCCCCCCCCCCCGGCCCCCCCCCCCGGGGGGGGAGGGGCCCCCCCCCCCCCCCCCCCCCCCCCCCCCCCCCCCCCCCCCCCCCCCCCCCGGGGGGCCCCCCCCCCCCCCGGGGGGCGGCCGGCCCGCCGCCGGGCCCCCCCCCCCCCCCCCGGCCCCCCCCCCCGGGCCGGCCCCCCCCCCCCCCCCCCCCCCCCCCCCCCCCCCCCAGGGGCGGCGGCGGGGGCCCCCCCGGCGCGGGGGGCCCCGACCCCCAACCCAGGAAAGGCCGCCCCCCGGGGGGGCGCCGCCGGGGGGGCGCCCCCCCCCCGGCCCCCCCCCCGGGCCCGGCCCAGGGGGGGGGGCCCCCCCCCCCCCCCCCCCCCCCCCCCCCCCCCCCCCCCCCCCCCCGCCCGCCCCCAGGGGCCCCCCCCCCCCCCCCCCCCCCCCCCCCCCCGGGCCCCCGGCCCCCCCCCCCCCCCCCCGGGGCCCCGGGGGGGGGGGCCCCCCGGGCCCCCCCGGCCCCGGGGCGGGCCCCCCCCGCCGGGCGCCGCCCCCCCCCCCCCCGCGGGGCCCCCCCCCCCCCCCCCCCGCCGCCCCCCCCCCCCCCCAAGGGGGGGCCCCCCCCCCCCCCGCCCCCCCCCCCCCCCCCCCCCCCCCCCCCCCCCCCCCCCCCCCCCCCCCAAAAACCCCCCCCCCCCCCCCCCCCCAAAATTTTTTTTCCCCCGGGGGGGCCCCCGGGGGGAAATTCCCCCCCCCCCCCCGCAGAAAACAACAAGGGGGCCCCCGGCCTGTTTGGCATCAGCCGCGACGTGACCGTGCACAAGTTGAATGAGGAAAAGCTGGAGCTTGCGGCCAGCGTGTTTCATACCTCACGGGAGGGGATCACCATCACCCGGACCGATGGCACCATTGTGGATGTCAACGAGGCCTTTACCCAGATCACGGGCTACAGCCGGGACGAGGTCCTTGGAAGGAACCCCCGCATTTTGTCTTCTGGCAGACACACCCAGGACTACTACCAAGCCTTGTGGCGCAGTGTGGTCGAAAAAGGACATTGGTACGGCGAGATATGGAACCGGCGTAAGGACGGAGAGGTCTATGCCGAGATGATCACCATCAGCACGGTGCGTGACGCACAGGGACAGGCACAACATTACGTTGCTCTGTTTTCAGACATCACTAAAACCAAGCAGCATGAGCAGCAGCTTGAGCACATCGCACACTTCGACGCACTGACCAACCTGCCAAACCGCGTGCTGCTGGCCGACCGGCTGAAGCAGGCCATGCTTCAAGCTGAGCGGCGTGCACAGCGGCTGGCGGTCGTGTTTCTGGACCTTGACGGTTTCAAGATGGTGAACGATACCCATGGGCATGAGGCAGGTGACCAGCTGTTGATGGCGCTGGCCATCCGCATGAAGGACGCCTTGCGTGAAGGAGATACCCTGGCGCGCATCGGCGGCGACGAGTTTGTGGCGGTACTGGTTGATCTGAGGGATGCGACCGAGAGCATGCCCATGCTCAACCGGCTGCTCAGTGCGGCGAGTGCGCCTGTTCATTTAAACGGTGTTGATCTCCAAGTCTCTGCCAGTCTGGGTGTGACCTTGTATCCGCAGGAGGAAGAGCTCGATGCCGACCAGTTGCAGAGGCAAGCTGATCAAGCCATGTACCAGGCCAAGGTCTCTGGCAAGAACCGCTACCACTTTTTTGATGCCATACATGACCGCAGCGTGCGTGACCATCATGAAAGCCTTGAGCGGGTTCGTGCGGGATTGGCCGGTGGCGAAATGGTGCTGCTCTACCAACCCAAAGTGAACATGCGCACAGGTAAGGTGGTGGGGGTTGAAGCCTTGATCCGTTGGCAGCATCCTGATCGGGGAATGCTGGCGCCAGGCGTGTTCTTGCCCATCATCGAAAACCAGGCGATGGCCATCGATCTGGATGAATGGGTGATCGATGCAGCCTTGAGTCAGATGCAGGCGTGGCAAGATGCGGGATTGCCGCTGCGGGTGAGCATCAATCTGGGCGCACGCCTGCTGCAGCAGCATGATTTTGTCCAACGGATTCAGGCCATTCTCGCAGTCCACCCTGGGGTTGACCCGCAAAATATAGAGTTGGAAGTACTGGAGACCAGCGCCCTGCAGGACATGGACCGGGTCTCGCAGTCCATGCAGGCTGGCCGGGAACTGGGTTTGACGTTTTCCCTGGATGACTTTGGGACGGGTTACTCGTCTCTTGCGTATGTCAAGCGTTTACCCGTTTCGCAACTCAAAATTGATCAAAGTTTTGTGCATGACATGCTGGCCGACAAGGAAGACATGGCGATTTTGCGTGCCGTCATGGGGCTTGCGGTGGCGTTCCAGCAAGAGGTGATTGCCGAAGGTGTTGAGACCGCCGAACACGGTGTTGCATTGATGCAACTAGGGTGTGATTTTGGTCAGGGCTACTTCATTTCGCGGCCCATGCCTGCGAACGAAATTCCTGGATGGATCAAGTCCTGGAAAAGAGATCCTGCCTGGCTGGGGCAAACCCGCCAGCTAAGCTGAAAATCTGTCAGCCATGCCCAAGTTCAGTGCATCACCACTGGGTTTTGGGCCAATTCGGCGTAACGCTCCAGGGTGTCCTCTACCTCTTCCTGGGTAGGGGTGTTTTTCTGCCAGGCCACGATCTGCTCCTGGAACAGCTCCGCCCAGGAGCCGTCCAGATACAGCTCTTTGCCGTTGCGTTTGTCCACGATTTCGAACCCATGACGGGGCATGCGGGGAAGTTCGCGGCGGGATGCACCATCAGGCTGCTCCTCAGGCGCCATGGCTGTCTGCATGTGCACAACCACAAAAGACTCTGAGTCGTAAAGCATTTGCATGGTGATCGGAACTCCTTGAAATCTGGTTGATGCATTTGAGATAAGCACAAAACATGCAAATTTCAAGCCCTCAGTATGCGCTAAAACGGGTGGCAAAGTATTTGTGGCTCAGGGCTTTTCTACGCTTTCCAGCGCGAGTTGAACAAAGTCACCGTTGGCCTGGGTCAGCCTGACCTGTGCGGGCAACCAATCAATGCTCTGGGCCAGCCAGACCTCTACTTTCAGGTCGAAGTCGCGCTGAGGCAGGCGCAGCAGTTTGCGCGCGGTCAGAGCACCCTCCTTTAGATTCAGGGTTTCGTCGTTTCCCACCACAAATTGCCAGGATTCGGCTTCTCGCGGCCCAATGGTCTGGATGACAAGCTGGGTTCCTGCGAAGTAGCGCTCCGGCGCACCGGCCAACAGGGCAGACAGCTGCAGCAGCACGCTCAGCCTGTCTTGCGCGCCAGACTGCAGTTCCGCGTCAGGCGTATTGGCGCTGAACACCACCACACCTTTGGCTCGTTCAAAGTGGGCAGCCACTTCTGACCGTGTTTTGTCGCTGAAGCGTTTGGGCTCAAGCCCGTCCTCACCCACGCTGCCAGCGCTGGTCTGTACCCGCTTGCCGAGCAAAAAGGCGCCTACTTCCAGCCGGGCGGCATAGCTGACGCCGTCGTGCAGCCACAGTAATTCGGCATCGGCACCGTATCGCATCTTGCGGGCTTCACCGGTCGCGGCGTATTTCAGGCGCCGAGATCCGGGTACCTGTAAGCGCAGGCGTGGGTTGGCTGCGGTGGAAATGGGTTCTGCCGCCGCTGGCGCCTCGGCAGCGTCTGCTTCAAAAGCGGGGGCGCCACAGGGACATTGACGGTGAGAGTGGACGCAACGGGCGCACTGGCCTGCCCCCCCGTGTCTGGCGCTGGCTGTGCGGGTGCCACTGGGCGTAGATCCTCGGCTCTGCCTGGTTGTGGGGTGAGCTTTCGCGGTGTGCGCGCTGGCGCACGCTCGACGGTGGCAAGGGTGCCTGGTTGTGCAGCAGGTTGCCGCACTTTTACCTGCCGGGTGCTGAATGTGCTGGTGGCGATTGATTTTTCAAGATGAATATCGCTCTTGTGGCTTTGCAGCAGCCATAAGTGAGCTATCAAAACAATAGCAATCAGACTGACCAGGTGGCCCCGCTCTTGCATTCAGGTTCAGGCCTGGTAGCCGAGGTCGGCAGAGAGCTGTCTGGCCGCTGCCGACAAGGCCTTGGGTGCAGGGCTGTCCCAGGTACAAGGCAGTGTGGCGTTGGAACCCAGCACCACCATACCCAGCACCATGTGTTTATCAGCATCAAACACCGGCGCGCAAAACCCTGCTACGCCGGGCACCAATGTGTTGGCCACGCGGGCCAGGCCACGCTGGCGCACATCCGCCAGAAGAGTGTCCAGCTCTGCCTGCGATTGGGGAACCTTGGGGCGCTTGAGTTTCTGTTCCTGAGCGAGTTCGTTTTGCAGCTGAACAGCCACCGCCTGGTACGGCAGATGAGCAGCAAAGCACAGTCCAGTGGCCGATGTCAGCAAGGGCATGACATCGCCCAGGCGCAAGGTGGTCGTGATGGTGGTGGGCGTTTCAGCCCAATGCACCATGGTGGGGCCATGGTTGCCCCAGACGGCCAGGGCGACAGTGTGCCCGACGGTCTGCAGCAGCGTCGGCACACGTTCTCGTGCCATGCGGATGGCATCCTGGCGCGCCAGGGTAGCCAAGCCCAGCTTGAGTGCAGCGGGGCCCAGGTCGTAGCGTGTGTCACCCGCATCCTGTGTAACCAGACCGAGTCGCTGGTAACTGACCAAGTAGCGGTGTGCCTTGGCTGCGCTCATGCCAGCCGCCGCCGCCAGATCCCGCAGCATCATGGGGCCTGTGCCAGCGGACAAGGCGTCCAGCAGCGCAAACCCGACTTCGACCGACTGAATGCCTGCCCGTTCTTGTTTGGATTCCATGCTTGACTTCATCTGCTAAAATTTTCATTCTATTTCGTTTAGTTAAATCAATTTTATAATTCGTAATTTAACGCCATTCAACACCATGAAGCTTGCAACCTACAAAGACGGCTCCCGCGACGGGCAACTGGTGGTCGTCTCCCGCGACCTGAGCACAGCCCATTATGCGACGGGCATCGCCAACAAGCTGCAGCAGGCGCTGGACGATTGGGGCTTCATCAGCCCCCAATTGCAAGACCTTTACGACACCTTGAACCAGGGTAAAGCGAGGCACGCGTTTCCGTTTGACGCGAAACAATGCATGGCACCGCTGCCACGCGCCTACCAGTGGGCAGATGGCTCGGCCTATATCAACCATGTGGAACTGGTGCGTCTGGCACGCAATTCCGAAGTGCCTGCCAATTACTACACCGAACCCTTGATGTACCAGGGCGGCAGCGACGACTTCCTCGGCCCTTGCGACAACTCGCCCTGCATGAGTGAAGCCTTTGGCATTGACTTTGAGGCCGAGGTGGCTGTGGTCACTGGCGATGTCAAGATGGGCAGCACGCCGGAGCAAGCCCTGGACGGTATCCGCCTGGTGATGCTGGCGAACGACTGGTCTTTGCGCCACCTGATCCCGGACGAGCTGGCCAAGAGCTTCGGTTTCTTCCAGAGCAAGCCGGCGACAGCCTTCAGCCCGGTTGCTGTGACGCTGGATGAGCTGGGTGACGCCTGGAACCAAGGGCGTCTGAGCCTGACCATACAAAGTGCCTGGAACGGCCGGACAGTCGGCATGTGCGATGCGGGGCAAGAAATGACGTTCCACTTTGGCCAACTGATCGCCCATATCTGCAAGACCCGCAATGTGCGCGCGGGCAGCATCGTTGGATCTGGCACCGTGAGCAACAGGGCCACGGAAACCGACGGCAAAAAAGAATGGACCAAAGGCTATAGCTGCATCGCCGAAAAGCGCGCGATTGAAACCATTCAGACTGGCAAGCCGATTACCGACTATATGAAGTTCGGTGACACCATCAAAATCGAGATGAAGGGCAAAGACGGTCAAAGTGTGTTCGGTGCTATCGAGCAGGAAGTGGTGAACGCGTCAACTGCCTGAGCGCAATAGGGGATTCGGCGCCGCTCTGCAAGCGCCGGTCCTTTTGGGTAACATGGGGGCCACAGGAAGGCGCTCTGCTTTCAGTATGGAAACCACCCATGATCACCCGCCTTTGCCTGGCCCTTCTGCTTGTGCTCGGTCACCTTGGCTCGGCGCATGCGGTAGGCCCAGACTGCTCACGTCCTTTTACACTGGCCCTGCATGACCACGGCTTGCTGTATTCGGCAGAGACCGACACAGGTATAGACAAAGATGTGGCTGATGAGTTAAGCCGTCGCAGCGGATGCAGACTCACCATCAGCCTGATGGCGCGTGCCCGAATCTGGCAGTTGATTGAATCTGGCGCACTGGACTTTAGTCTGTCCGGCATCTCAAATGCAGAGCGGGATAAATTTGCCGGGTTTGCCTGGTACTTCAGCAACAAATACTACTTGCTGGTCCGTCAGGATGCGGGGGTAGCGTCACAAGCGGACTTTGCCCGTCACGACAAGCTTCAGTTGGGCGTGATTCGGAGTTTTCGTTACAGCGCGTCGGCCAACCAATTGGTGGACAAGATGCAGGCAGCCAACCGTGTCAGCCAGGCGGGCGGGTTGTCGCCGCTTTACCAAGCGCTGATGCTTAACCACGTCCAGGGCATGATCATTGAGCCTTTTGATTACCCTACGCTTGAAGAAAAGAAAATCCGCGACGTCACCTCAATCATTGAGTTCAACGATGCCTCGGTTCCACACGGGCTGATCATGTCCAAGAAAGCACTGTCACTTGCCGAGCAAGACAAGTGGCGCGCTTTGGTGAGTGATATGCGACGCGATGGCACCATGCGCCGCATCTTCCAGAAATATTTCACACCAGAAATGGCTTCGGCCCTGGTGGATTTTTAGCCGCGCTCCGGCCAGTCGCCCGTGCGCCCTCATACCGCTCCCGCATCTGCGCTGTCTCTGAGTCCGCTGCCCTGGCTCGTGCTGATGGCTGCGCTGGCGGTGACCTGGTTGGTGTGGGACCATGAACGTGAAAGTGCCCGCAAAGAGTTGCAGTCTCGCTTTGATTTTGCCCTGCGCGATTCGGTGAGTGGCATTGAGCAACGGGTAGCCGCATATGAACAGATGCTAAGGGGTGTGCAGGGTTTGTTCGCCACGACCGGCCTGGACGATCGCAGCGCGTTTCGTGACTACGTTGACACTCTGCAGCTGGATGCCAATTTTTCAGGCATTCAGGCCATTGGGATTGTGGCGCAGGTGACAAAAGCGCAAAAGGCATCGCACGTGGCTGCGCTTCGACGCAAAGGTTTCGCCGATTACCGAATCGAACCAGAGGGCGAGCGTCAGCTTTACACGCCCATTGTCCAGCGCGAACCTTATATTGGTCGTAACCGGGCACCTATCGGTATAGACATATGGGGCAACGCTGCGCGACGGCAGGCCATGGAGAAAGCACGGGACTCTGGTATGCCGGCCATCACTGGTGCGGTGCAACTGGTTGTTGACAAAGATGCGGAACCGTCCCCGGGTTTCATCATGTACCTGCCGATTTTTGCGAATGACGGGTCTCGGGCGACCGTCAGTCAGCGCCGCGCGCACCTGATTGGGTGGGTATACGCCGCCTTCCGGATGAACGAATTCATGGCCAGCCTTTACGTAAAGCCCGCGTCCGGGCTGGCGTTTGCCATCTACGACGGAGCCGACCCACGGGACGAGGCGCTGATGTACCGTGCCGGGGGAGCCAAAGGTCGCCGCGCCACGAGTGCTCAAGCAAGCTTAAGTGCAAACGAATACATGGTGGTGGCAGGACATACATGGACGCTCGTGCTGTCCACACTCGATGAGTTTGAGGCCAGACAGAGCCGGGACATGGTCAGGGTCATTGGTGTTGCGGGCATGGGGCTGAGTTTGTGTTTGGCATTGCTCAGCTGGTTCATGGTCAATGGTCGGGCCCGCGCCTTGCGGCTCGCCGCTGACATGACGGACGAACTTCGCCACATGGCACAGCACGACGTGCTGACCGGCTTGCCCAACCGAGCGCTTTTCCACGACCGGGTTCAGCAGGAACTGGCCGCTGCCAAACGTCACGGCAGACGCTTTGCCCTGGTCTTTATGGACCTGGACAACTTCAAGCCCATCAACGACAACTACGGCCATGCGGTCGGAGACCTGGTGCTTCAAGAAGCAGCCAGGCGTCTTCAAAGGGTCTTGCGGTCCTCAGATTCCGTGGGCCGCGTGGGCGGTGATGAATTTGTGGTGCTGCTCGGTGACTTGATTGGTACTGAAACCGAGACCGTTCTGGCACTTGCTGAGCGGCTCAGACAGGAAGTCGGGCTTCCGTACAAAGTGGATGCGGGGCGCGAGTTGATTGTTTCATGCAGCCTGGGTGTGGCGGTGTATCCGGAGGACGGCGCCGATGAGCTCACACTGACCCGGCGCGCCGACGAAGCCATGTACCAGGCCAAGGACAATGGCCGGGATAAAGTTCAAATGGCGAGTTGATCTTGCGTGGTTGACCGGGTGATGACCACCTTCTGGTACAGATCGCCAAAATAGGTCTGCTTGTCAACGTGGGCAGGTGTGCAGCCCTCGGGCAGCCAGTGGCTGATCTCGTTCTTCCACAAGTCCATGGCAAAAGGCTCCAGCGTGCCGAGGATGGCCATCATCAGGTAACGGAACGGGCTGGTAGCCACAGGTCGGTGGTAATCGACGATCACCACCTTGCCGCCCGGTCGTGTGACCCGCAAGGCCTCGGCAATCGTCTTTTTCCTCACCTCTTCTGGTTGCTCATGCAGCAGAAAGAACAGCACAGTGCTGCCGAAGTCATTGTCCTCAAACTTCAAATGCGTGGAGTCCTGCAGATGAGTTTTGACGCCGCGTTTGCTGATCAGTTTTTTGTCCAGGTTCTGGATCTGGATGGGCGCCACGTCGATGACGTCAAGGCTGCCCTTGGTTCCGAGCCGTTGGGCCAGTTTTTCGGTGAAATCACCGTAGACGCAGGCCACCTGCAATACCTTTTCGTCAATCGTTTCACCCAGTTCTGCCAAGGCCAAGTCCCGCAGTCTCGCGAAATTGCCCCAGAGGATCAGGTTGACGAGCCATTGACGTTCAAAAAGCTGTACTGCCCGGGGGTGCAGGTAAGCCCACCAGTACGTGTTCTGCAAATAGGGAGGGATCGCAACAGGACTCATGCCCAGTGGGGATGCAGTGACAGGATCTTGAAAATTCACAAAGGGCCCTTGATTGGCTTGCGCACGATGACCTTGATACACATGCGAAGGCGGTGGATAGGTGGTTGACGTCAGGAGTTCTTAAATACGCAGAAGATAGATTGCTGACAGCACGGTAGCTGCTGCTGCCACCAGATAAACCAGGGGTGCAATCAGGGCATCCCTGTGCAGACCAAAGTCA
Source organism: Candidatus Defluviibacillus avedoerensis (assembly GCA_016703665.1). Classification (GTDB taxonomy): domain Bacteria; phylum Pseudomonadota; class Gammaproteobacteria; order Burkholderiales; family Burkholderiaceae_C; genus Defluviibacillus; species Defluviibacillus avedoerensis. The sequence continues at coordinate 963,052 of JADJBS010000020.1, read as the reverse complement.
TGCAAGGTCACGCGAAGGCGGTGCGCCGCATGCCACAGGAACAGTGCAATCGTGCCAAAGAGAATCAGTTTACCGAGCCAATGCCCGACGAAGGCCAGCATCGGTTGATACCCGAGCAGGGTAGGGGGATGTCCCAGCGCAACCATCAAAAAAAGCACGGTGAGCACGGGTGCCAGAAATGCCGCCAGGGTGCCGCCTGCGGCGAAAAGGCTCCAGAAAATCGGCTTGTTCGATTTGGCCATGGTCAGAACGCTCCCGCAAAAACCAGTACAAGGATGCTGGCCACTGCCCAGCCTGCGTAGTGAGCAGCCACTATGTATTTGCCGTCCAGAAATTCTTCGCCTATCTGCACAGGCAAAGCCTTTGGCGTGACGTTGAACCAACTGGTGGCGTTGTGCACGGCAAAGACCAAGATCAGCACCAGACCGATGATGCTTAAAGGACCGCGTAGCGCGCCGAGAAAATGCTCATAAGCTGCTTGCCCAGCTGACAGTCGCTCTAGCAGGCAAACCATCAGCAAAGCCAGTGCGCCAATGAAGATGCAGGTGACCTCGCGGGACATGTAGCGCAGATAGCGCGGGTGTTTGAAGTACCAGGTGGTGTATGACACCGGTCGCACATAGGGTTTACGGGTGTTCATTTTTTGCCTCCGGGTAACAGGTGTTCCTTGAACCAGTCTATGGTGCTGGCCACCTTGACCTGCTGCAGCGCGCCTGCCGGGTCCACGGCTTTGGGGCATACCTCGGAGCAGGCGCCGACAAATGAACACTCCCACACGCCTTCATTGGTGGCAATCACCTCCTGGCGCTCATCACGGCCTGCATCGCGTGAATCCTGGTTGTAGCGGTGCGCCAGGGTGATCGCGGCCGGACCAATGAACTTCGGCTGCAGGCTGTACTGTGGACAGGCCGCGTAGCACAGCATGCAGTTGATGCACATCGAGAACTGGCGGTACTTCATGAGTTGGGCAGGGGTCTGCTTGAACTCGCCTTGCTCAATCGTTTTCTTTTCCTTCGGTATCAAGTACGGCTTGACCCGCTTAAGTTTGTCGATGAAGTCGTCTGCGACGGTTACCAGGTCGCGCTCAATCGGGAAGTTAGCTAAAGGTTCAACCCGGATAAGGCCTTCGTAGTGGCGCAAAAAAGCGTGGCAAGACAGCTTGGGTTCGCCATTGATCATCATGCCGCAGCTGCCGCACACGGCCATGTGGCATGACCAACGGTAATTGAGCGTGGGGTCAATGCTCTCCTTGACCGCATTGAGCGCATCCAGCACCACCCATTCTTCCTTACACATGACTTCGTAGCGCTGGTAGTGAGGCTCAGAGTCCGTTTCCGGGTTGAAGCGCAGCACCTCCAGTTGGACCAGACGTTCTTTCATTTGTGGCCTCCCGAATAGTCACGCACGCCCGGCGGTGAACGGGTGATCACCACGTCAAGGTAGTCCACACGGGGTGCGTCCAGCCCCTGGTGATAAACCATGCTGTGGCGCAGGAAGTTGTTGTCGTCACGCTCAACGTAGTCCAGCCGCTGGTGGGCGCCACGGCTTTCCTTGCGGGCCAAAGCCCCCACGGTCAGCGCTGAGGCGCAGTCCAGCATGGAGCCAAGTTCAAGCACCTGGAACAGGTCCGTGTTGAAGACATTGCTGCGGTCGTGCAACACCACCTTCTGATAGCGATGGCGTAACTCGGCAATCTTGTCTACCGCTTCTTGCAAGCCTGCTTCGGTGCGGTAAATGCCCGCATGGGTTTCCATGGTGTCCATCATTTCCTTGCGCAGGCCCGACATGGATTCGGTGCCGTCGGTGCGTGAGAAAAGGCCACGGATGCGTGCCTGGGATTCTTGGGCGCGAGCCTCCAGAGCGGCCGCATTGGCCGGTGGAAGATTCTGCAGGTGTTTGATCGCTGACATGGCGGCACTTTTGCCGAACACCAGCAACTCCACCAGCGAATTGGACCCCAGCCTGTTGGCGCCGTTTAAGCTGACGCAGGCGCATTCTCCGGCTGCAAACAGACCCGGTAGCGTGGTGGCTGCCTCGGTATTGGTGGAGATGCCACCCATCATGTAGTGCACCACGGGTCGGATGGGGACGGCATCCTTGACGATGTCCACCCCCAGATAGGCAATCGCCAGTTCGCGCACCAGCGGCAAGCGCTCGTCGATGTATTTCTCACCGAGGTGGCGCATGTCCAACAGAACGCATTCACCCCATTCGGTGGTCACGGTGTTGCCCTTTTGCACCTCATGCCAATAGGCCTGGCTGACACGGTCTCGGGGGCCAAGCTCCATGGTCTTGAGCTGCGGTTTGCCCAGCGGCGTCTCGGGGCCCATGCCATAGTCTTGCAGGTAGCGTCGACCATGCTTGTTAAGCAACACCCCACCTTCGCCACGGCAGGCTTCGGTGAGCAGGCTGCCGGTATTGGGCAGGCCAGTGGGATGGTATTGAACGAACTCCATGTCCTTGAGCGGTACACCCGCCCGGTAAGCCAGGGCCATGCCGTCACCGGTCTTGATGGCGCCATTGGTGCTGAACGGAAACATACGCCCCGCCCCGCCGCCGCAGATGATGACGGCCTTGGCGCTGAACTGCTTGATCATGCCGCTGCGCATTTCCATGGCAGTCAGGCCCTGACAGCGGCCATCGTCCACCAGCAGATCAAGCGCAAAGTACTCGTCGAACCGGGTGATGGAGGGAAACTGCAGTGTGGTCTGGAACAGCGTGTGCAGAATGTGAAAGCCGGATTTGTCAGCCGCAAACCAAGTGCGTTGCTTTTTCATGCCGCCAAAAGGCCTGACCGCGACCGAACCATCGGGCTCGCGGTTCCAGGGGCAGCCCCAGTGCTCCAGTTGGGTCAACTCTTTAGGCGCTTCTTTCACGAAGTATTCAACGCAGTCCTGGTCCGACAACCAGTCACCTCCACCCACCGTGTCGTCAAAGTGCATGTCAAAGCTGTCGTCAGCCTTGATCACGCCTGCGGCGCCGCCCTCTGCTGCGCAGGTGTGGCTGCGCATGGGGTAGACCTTGGAGATCAGTGCAATGCGCAGTTTCGGGTCTGTCTGCGCCAACGCGATGGCGGCCCGCAGGCCCGCTCCCCCAGCGCCTACGATAGCGACATCAAATTGAACGGTTTCCATGCTTGCCTTTCAATGCCCCGGTGAGCCGCTGAAGGCGTTTGGGGCGCATATGACCATTATGAAAACCCTGGTGGTTGCGCGCAATGGCAAAACCGTAACAGACACCTTCAGAGACTGATCAGGATCAAGCTTTTATCAGTTAATCCGGATGGATAGATTTCCATCGTTTTGTGCCTACTTCACGGCTTCATTGATCGTGAGCGTCACGTCGCGGCTACCTACCTTGATAGAACTCAGCGAGCCGGTCAAATCACCCGGCTGAGTCATGGCATTGCCTGACTTGGACACCCGTGCCTTGAGTGTCACCTGTGTCTCACCCGACAGTTTGCGTTGTGGGTTCATCGCGGTGCTGTCGTCCAGCGTAAAGTTCATGGGCAGTTTGCCCACCGTGGTGCGGACGATGGCCAGCGGTACCCGCTCGCCATTGGCGGGTGTTGCGTAGATGAAGACGGTGTCGTTGGGAGATACCTTGTCTCTGAGTGCGGCAGCCAGTTCTACTTTCCCTGCCACGCTGGTGCCCTGGCTGGGCGCCGCAGAGACATTGCCGCTGGGTGCAGATTTTGCTGCTTTCGCCGGAGGGGATTGTTGGCCCAACTGCTCGCGAGCCTGGGCCATGGCCTTGTCCAGACCATCGGCATCCTTTTCGCCTGGGGCCAACTGGGCGCGGGCCTGCCCCCAATAGCGCAGGGCGTCGGCGTACTTGCGCTCGGTGAAAGACGCGCCACCGGCCAGCAGCAGGGCGCTGTAGTGTTTGGCGTCTTTCTTCAAAATACCTTGAATCACGCGCCAGGGCTCACCGTCAAAACTGCCGCCACGCATGTCTGCCAACAGTTCAACCCGCTCCAGGGCAATTTCGTCGTCGGGGTCCAGCGCAGCCGCCTTGTCAAACGCCTTCAGCGCCTCATCACCGCGCTGCAGGCTGCGGTAGGTGCGGCCCAGCATCACCCAGCCTTCGGCATTGTTGGGGTTGGCCTCAAGCTTCTTGGCCAGCATATCGGCCAGTTGACTCATGTCGGGACGATTGCCGTCCTGAGATGCAGCGCCGTGTCGAACTTGTGGGTCCATGGCTTGCGGGTTGCCAAGCGCCACATAGGTCGATAGACCCAGGATCGGAAACAGCACAGCCAATGCCACTGCCAGGCTGACTGAGCGCTGCATCTGCCGTGGTTGGACGGGATCACTGACGGGTGTGTCTTCCAGCAGACGGCGCTTGAGTTCATCCCTGGCATAGGCCAACCCAGTATCGTCCAGTGTGCCTTGCGCGAACTCATTGTCCAGCTCGGCAAGCTGGTCGCGGTAAATGGCGGCATTGGCTTGCGCCTGGTTCGTCACCACAGGTTCAATCCGCTGGCGCAAAAGTGTCCACAAGATCACGCTGCTGACCAGCGCTGTGAGCACCAGAGCGGCAATCACAAAAACAAGGGTGGTGTTCATGGCTTGTCTCCGCTTTGCAGCAGTTGCTCGGCTCGCAGGCGGTCGGCATCACTCAGGGTTTGATCAGGTAAGGTTTTTCCACGCAGGCGCAAGTAGCGCATCGTGCCCAAAACGGCTATCAAAAGCAGCACAAAAGGTCCAAACCACAAGAGCCATGTCAGGGGTTTGATTTCTGGGCGGTAGAGCACAAAGTCACCGTACCGGCTGACCAGAAATTCCTTGATGTCAGCGTCCGACTTGTTCTGGCGAATAAGCCCACGCACTTCTTCGCGCAAATCGTTTGCCAGTTCAGCGCGTGAAGAGGCCAGAGATTCGTTTTGGCAGACCAGGCAGCGCAACTCTTCAGAAATCTTGACCAGGCGGGCTTCAACCACCGGGTTTTCGGCCATGGGAACGGCTTCTTTGGCGTAGGTCAGTGAGCCCATCAGGGCGAAGCCCATGCCCACCAACAGGGCTGTGATCCAGCGGGTATTCATGAGTTTATGTTTTGTTGAGTTGCTGGATCAAAGGCAGGACGGTTTTTGACAGTACTTCGGGCGTGACTTCACCGATCTGCTTGAAGCGAATGACCCCAGCCTTGTCGATGACATAAGACTCTGGAACGCCGTACACACCGTAATCAATACCGACCCGGCCGTCCATGTCAAAGACAGACACTACATACGGGTCGCCATACGTGCGTAGCCAGGCACTTCCGCGCTTGCGTGCCCAGGCAAGCTTGTCCTCGGGTGACATCTTCTGGCCCTTGGGTTCCTCCTGCGCCTGGATTTCTTTGTAGCTCAGGCCCACAATGGGCACGCCGTTTGCCTTGGCGAACGACACCAGCACGGGATGCTCTGCCCGGCAGGCCACGCACCATGTTGCCCACACGTTCAGCATCCAGACTTTGCCCAGCATCTCTTTGGGCGAAAACTTGGGTGCGTCAGGGTTGAGCGTAGGCAAAGAAAAATCAGGGGCCTGCTTGTTGACCAGCGGCGACGGAATTTCGCGTGGGTCTCGTTTCAGGCCGATGGCCAGGAACACCACCAAACCCATGAACAGGGCCAAGGGAATTAAAAACTTCTTCATGAAATGCTTCGTTTTCGTTTAAGCCTGCTGCAATTTCTGGAAAGCCTGTGTGGCCTGTGTCTTGCGCCGATAGCGGCGGTCTGCGGCCGCCATCAAACCGCCCGCTACCATCAAAAGAACGCCCGACCACAGCCAGCCTATAAAGGGTTTGTAATAAACCCGCACGCTCCATGAGCGTGGTTCACCGTCAATCTCTTCACCCAGCGATACATACAAATCCCGCAGAGCGCCAGAATCGATGGCTGCTTCGGTCATGGGCATGGTGGACGAAAAGTAAGCCCGTTTTTCTGGCTGCAGTGTGGTCACAGCGACACCGTTTTGGGTGACCTCAAAGTCGCCACGCATGGCTTTGTAATTGGGCCCTGGCACTTGGCTGACGTCACGCAATTTGAAGGTGTACTGCCCAATCGCCACCGTGTCCCCCAAACCCATGCGTACATCGCGCTCTACCTCATAGGCCTTGACCAGCGTGATGCCCGTCACCGCAACAGCCATGCCCAGGTGGGCCAGGTGCATGCCGTAAAACGAACTGGGTATGCGCCCTGGCTTGCGCAGGCGCTCAATGATTTGCATGGCGGTGCCCAGTGCCACCCAAGAAGCCAGCAACAGGCCCATCGCAGCCCCCCAGGACCAGCCTCCCATGACAAACGGACCAACGATGGCCACTACCACTGCACCCACGGCAGGCAGGCGGACCCGCTTGGCAATGTCTGCTATGCGGGATTCTTTCCAGTGAGATACGGTGCCTGGAATGATCAGGAACAGCACGGGAACCAGCAAGGGTACAAATACCGCGTTGAAGTAAGGCGCGCCCACCGAGAGTTTGCCCAGGTTTAGCGCATCAATGACCAGCGGGTAAATCGTGCCCAGCAGCACCGCGCCACAGGCCACCACCAGCAACACGCTGTTAGCCAGCAACATGGATTCACGCGACACCAAACCAATAGCCCCCCCGATGCTGACCTTGGGCGCCCGCCAGGCAAACAGGGTGAGCGACGCCCCCACCACCAGTGCCAGAAAGATCAGAATGAAGATGCCGCGCTTGGGATCTGACGCAAACGCATGCACTGAATTCAATACGCCCGAGCGGACCAAGAAGGTGCCCAGCAGCGAGAGCGAAAAAGCCCCAATGGCCAGCAGCACGGTCCAGGCTTTGAAGCCGCCGCGCTTTTCGGTCACCATCAGCGAATGAATCAGCGCGGTGCCACACAGCCAGGGCATGAGGGATGCGTTTTCTACCGGGTCCCAAAACCACCAGCCGCCCCAGCCCAGTTCGTAATACGCCCACCATGAACCCAGGCCGATGCCGAAAGTCAGGAATACCCAGGCGATGATCGTCCATGGGCGAGACCAGCGGGCCCAGGCAGCGTCCAGACGGCCCGACATCAATGCCGCAATGGCGAACGCAAAGGCGACCGAGAAACCCACGTAGCCCATGTACAGCATGGGGGGGTGAATGATTAACCCAGGGTCTTGCAGCAAGGGGTTCAGGTCACGGCCATCTTCAGCGGCGGGCAGCAGGCGCAGGAAGGGGTTTGATGTGGTCAGCACAAACAGCAAAAAGCCAGACGACAACAGACCCAGCACGCTGATGACCCTTGCCACCATGTAGAGCGGTAGGCTGCGCGAGAAACCTGCAACCGCCACTGTCCACAAGGCCAGAAGCCAGACCCACAAAAGCAGCGAGCCTTCGTGGCCACCCCAGACGGCGGCAAAGCGGTAAATTGCGGGCAGCTTACTGTTGGAGTGCTGAGCAACGTAAACCACAGAAAAATCGTTGCCCAGGAAGGCGTAGAAAAGCGACGCAAACGCCAGTGTGACCAGTGCAAATTGCAGGCTGGCCACAGGACGGGCAAGTGACTGCCACAAGGCATTGTCATGCAGTGTGCCCATCAGGGGCATCGTGCCCTGGAGCAAGGCCACCAACAAGGCCAGTATCAGGGCGTAGTGCCCAAGTTCAACAATCATGGGGTGGCTTTCAGCGGGGCACTAAGGTTTGACGGATTGGGCCGTTTTGGCAGCCGCAGCTTGGTCCAGCGCGTGCTTCGCTTCTGGCGGCATGTAGTTTTCATCGTGTTTGGCCAGCACTTCGTCGGCCACAAACTGGCCATTCGCATCGATCTTGCCTTGGGCTACCACGCCTTTGCCCTCTTTAAAGAGGTCTGGCAGCATGCCCTGATAGCTGACAGTGATCTCCTTGGCGGTGTCAGTCACTGCAAAGTTGACCACCATGGCGTTGCGTTTGAGGCTACCTTCTTTGACCATGCCACCGACCCGGAAAGTGCGGTTCTTGGGCGCTTCGCCGTTGGCGACCTGAGTTGGTGTGAAAAAGAAGACCAGATTGCTCTGGAACGCGTTCAAAACCAGTGCGGCCGCAACCGCCAGGACGGACAAGCCGCCCAGAATGAACATCAATCGTTTGTGACGTGGCTTCATATCAATACTAGTCCTTCACCCAATCTTCGGTGTTTCCCTGGGCTTGCAATGCGTCTTTGACTTGCTGAATGGCCTCTTGGCGACCGCGCCTGGATAACCAGACTTCGATGACCAAGCCTGCGGCAGTGACGCCCATGCTGCCCCACACATACAGGCCGTAGCCACCCATGTGCCAGAAATCGCTGGCGCTGTTCCAGATCATGCTTTCACCTCGGGAAGTTCGGCGACCCACTGTGCATGCCGCTCACGGACCAAAATGATGCTGCGCACGCGGTACAGGCAAATGGCGATGGCATAGGCCCAGCACGACAAGGCCATCAGCAACATGCCCCACAGCATCAGCTTGGCCATGCTCGGTGCCTGGGTCATGGAGACGGACGCGCCCTGGTGCAGCGTGTTCCACCATTTGACCGAAAAATAAATGATGGGTACGTTGATTGCCCCTACCAAGGCCAACAGGCCACCGGCCTTGTCGGCCCGGCGCGGGTCGTCAATCGCGGATGTGAGTGCGATGTAACCCAGGTACAAAAAGAACAGAATCAGCTCTGACGTAAGGCGTGCGTCCCACACCCACCATGCGCCCCACATGGGCTTGCCCCATAAAGCCCCCGTCCAGAGCGACAAAAATGCAAACAAGGCCCCTGTGGGCGCCAGCGCCTTGGTCATCATGCCAGACAGCCGGGTGTTCAGCGTCAGGCCCAGCAAGGCCCAGAAGGCCATGGCCAGGTAAATGATCATGGACATCCACGACGCAGGCACATGCACAAAGATGATCCGGTAGCCCTCACCCTGCTGGAAGTCAGTGGGCGCGACGAAAAAACCAATCCAAAGCCCGGCCAGGCCGAGCAGTGTTGCAACGCCGGCGAACCATGGCCACAGCTTTCCTGCCAGCGGATAAAAGGTTTGCGGTGACGCAAAGTGAAACCAGTGAATGAATTTGTTGTTCATTTATTCAAGCGATATCCGCAACGCCGCTGAACAAGTCCAGGGGCTGAAAAAAGCAGCCAGCACCAGCATGGCCGCCAAAATGGACAGATGCGCTGTGGCACCCAATCCACTGACCTGAGCCTGTACTGCACCGGCACCAAATACCAGCGCTGGAATGTAAAGAGGCAGCACCAGCAGCGCCACCAGTACATTGCCTCCGCGTACCCCCAGTGTCAGGGCGGCGCCCACAGCGCCCACCAACGACAACAACGGGGTTCCGATCAGCAAAGACAAAACCAGCACCCCCAGCGCCTGAGCGTCCAGATCAAACTGAATACCCAGCAAAGGAGACAGCACCACCAAGGGCAAACCTGATAGCAGTCAGTGTGCAGCTATTTTCGCATCAACGAGTACTGGCAAAGCCTGTGGGGACAAGGCCATTTGCTCCAGGGTGCCGTCCTGGTAGTCAGACGCAAACAGGCGGCCAAGCGACAACATGCTGGACAGCAGGGCGCCTACCCACAAGATGCCTGGCGCGATCAGCCGCAGCATGTCACGCTCGGGGCTGATGCCTAAGGGGAAGAGCGCAGCCACCACCACAAAGAAGATGACGGCGGTCATCACTTCGCTTTTTCGGCGAACCGCCAGCAGCAGGTCGCGGCGCAGCAGGGCCATGAACGCACTCATGCCTGCAGCCTGTAGTGCAAGCCGTGGCCGGCCATGTCGACCGGCTGATGGCTGGTGAACAGAGCCATGCCACCCCGAGCCACGTGATCGGAGATGATGGAGGCGAGCACGTCCTGCGCGTGCTTGTCCAGCGCCACAAAGGGTTCGTCCAGTACCCACAAGGCAGCATGGCTGGCAATCATCCGGGCGAGCGCTGCACGGCGCTTCTGACCTTGCGACAACACACGCACAGTCAAATGTTCTCGCCCGCGCAAGCCCAGTTGTGCCAGCGCGCTGAGGGCTTGGGTACGGTTCAGATGGCGTCCTGCTATCGCGGCATCCGCTTGCAGGTTTTCCAGGGCGGAAAGCTCTTCTTTCAAGGCCAGGTTGTGTCCCAAGTAGGCCAGCGCTGCGCGAAAACTGTCTGCGTCCTCCGCAATCGGCTGTCCTTGCCAGGAAATGACCCCACCATGCGCATGCGCCAGGCCGCACACGATGCGCAGCAGACTGGTCTTGCCTGTACCGTTGTCACCCTGCAGGTGCAGCCATTCCCCGGCCTTGAGCGAAAAGCTCACGCCAGAAAAAAGACGTTTGTCACCGCGGACACAGGAAAGATCAGAAACAGACAGCATGCAAAGTCATCAGACGGGCCAATTTGCCCCAAGGCCCGGCAAGTTAAACCTGGGTTCAGAAAGCCAGGAAAGGTGGGTCGGTATCCTAGCAGGCCAAGCATGAAGCCAGCCTTAAGCCAGATCAAACGCAGGGATTGTCATTGGAGAGCATGCGCTTGAAATAGTTCCTGACGGACCACTCGTGCCTGGACTGACATGCAGGCGCATGCAAGTAGCAGATAATAGGGCCACCATGTTGCACCGACTCCGCCACGCCCATCTGCTTGCACGCTTCGTGCTTGTGTGGTTTGCGCTGTCCATCGGCGCGGCTTTGGCATCGCCCCTGGTCAATCCCCAGTCCATGGAGTTGATCTGTTCGGGAACAGGGGTCATGAAGGTCCTGGTCAAGACCGATGATGGCGTCAAAGAGGCAAGCGCCCATACCCTGGACTGTCCACTTTGCGCCACGATGTTTGCGCCAGCCCCGATGAACACCGGCCGGGTGTCAGCGCCATCACCGCTTTCCTACGCGCTGCAGCCCTTTCCTGCTGCACGCATTGCCGCCCTGACGGGTGCGCCTCTTCCGGCCCGTGGGCCGCCTTCCTCAATCTGAAGCCTGTTGGCGGGCCGGTGATTTGGCGCATTTGATGCGTCTATCAAGCGCCTGCTTGTTTTCGTTGGCCTAGCCTGCGCACGCTGCGCCTTGGCTAAAGATCAAAAGTTTTTGTCAAAACATTGGTTTTGGCACGCCTCACATCATTTTATTGCTATGAAAAAGATACTCATTCCTTTGCTTTCCCTGGTTGGCGCTGCTTTGGTGGCTTGCGGCGGTGGCGGTACTGCGCCCGACAAAGCCGTCACCATCACATTTGCGGCTCAAAATGGCAGCACACCAGTGGCGTGCGGTACTGCTCTCGCGGGCATGGGGAGCACCAAGGTCTCTGCCAACGTGCAAGACCTGCGCTTTTACATCACCAACCTGTCACTGGTGAACAGTGCCGGCCAAGCGGTGCCCGTCAAGCTGAATGCCAATACCTGGCAGTTGACACAAGGCAGCGAAACGGTGTCTCTGATTGACCTTGAAGACGCCACCGGCACCTGCAGCACGCCCACCAACACCACGGCCACCAATGCCGTGATCACCGGGACCGTGCCCGACGGTACTTATGTGGGACTGAAGGCCACGATGGGCGTGCCCGATACCCTGAACCATTCCGCCATTGCAGGTGGCGTGGCGCCACTGGACAACGCCGCCATGGCCTGGTCCTGGCAGTCGGGCCGAAAGTTCGCCAAGGTTGAGCTCAACCCCGTCGGCGGCGTGCTGCAAACCGTGGCTGCAACGGGCACCACACCCGCCACCACCAAAACTATCTCAACCTTCAACTTCCACCTCGGCTCTACAGGCTGCGTTGCCAAGACCGATGCGGCGGGCGTGGCCGTGAAGGACGCGGCAGGCAATGCGGTGTACACCTGCTCCAACCCGAATGCAATGGACTTCAGCTTGGCTGCATTTGACGCCAGCACGCAAAAAGTGGTGCTGGATGTGGGGCAACTTTTTGGCACCACCAATATCACCCAGGAAAACGGCGGGGCCGCAGGCTGCATGTCTGGCGCGACCGATCCAGAGTGCCCCACCATGTTCACTGAGTTGCAGGTGAGCTTTGGCAGTGGCTCAACTGGCCAGCCGATCAACGGCGGCATAGCGCAGAAGATCTTCAAGGCAGCAGCCAAGTGATGAAGCGGCGCTTGGTTCTGAAATCCTCAGTGCTGGGCGCCCTGGCTGGTGCACTCTTGGGTGCACTGGGCCTGGGGGCGGTGCTGGTTGCTTGCGGCGGCGGCAGCGGCGGCGTCACCGTGATCGAGACGGCGGCTGGTTCGCCAGGCACCGCGAGCGGTGACTGGGTTTGGTCACTGCCTGCTGGCTTTCCTATCCCCGCTGTGCCTGCTGATAACCCGATGTCCCAAGCCAAAGTGGACCTGGGGCGTTTTTTGTTCTACGACAAACGGCTGTCGGGCAACGGTGCGTTGGCCTGTGCCGGTTGTCACCGCCAAGACTTGGCGTTTACCGACGGTGGCAAAGCAGGCAAAGGCGCCACGGGCGAATTCACTGCGCGCAGTTCACAACACCTTGCCAATTCGGCCTACCACCCGACGCTGACCTGGGCCAACCCATCGCTGCTGACCTTGGAAAAGCAGATGGAGGTGCCACTCTTTGGCGAAAGCCCCATCGAGATGGGCATCAACGACAGCAACAAGGCGACCGTGCTTGCGCGGTTTTCTTCCTTGCCGCTGTACCAGCAAAAGTTTGCTGCTGCTTTTCCTGGCCAGGCCGATGGCTTGAGCTGGGCGAACGTCATCAAGGCGATAGCCAGCTTTCAGCGTTCGCTGATCTCAGGCAACAGCCGATACGACCAGTTTGTATCGGGCAAAGGCGCATTGACGCCGACCGAGATACGCGGGATGAACCTGTTTTTTGGCGAAAAGGCCGAGTGTTTTCACTGCCATGGCAGCCCAAACTTCAACGACCAGTTTGTCCACGCCTCGACCCGCGTGCTGGAGAAGCCCTTTCATAACACGGGGCTTTACAACCTCGGTGGGACGGGCGCCTTCCCTGAGCCAAACCGGGGTGTCTTTGAGTTGTCTGGCCTGCCCAAAGACATGGGCATGTTCCGAGCCCCCAGCTTGCGCAACGTAGCGAAGACAGCACCCTATATGCATGATGGCAGTATCGCCACGCTGGAGGACGTGCTCGACTTTTACGCCGCAGGCGGACGCAATATCACCTCGGGCGCTCACGCGGGTGACGGACGACGCAACCCGCTCAAGAGTGATTTGGTGAACCTGATCAATCTGGATGCGCAAGAGAAATCCGACCTGATTGCTTTCTTGAAAACCCTGACGGACGATGAATTCCTGACATCGGCGAAACATGCAGACCCATTCAAATAGACACACCCTGGTCCTGGTTTGCACCATGTTCTTAGGTGGTGCGGCACTGGCCCACACAGATGCCGATGAGGCGATTCCTGACGCGCCAGGTGTCAAGGCCAGCCTGGCAGCCGCTGTGAGTTCTTTGTCTGCCAAGGACAAATTACCGTCTCAGGCCATGCCGGGGTATCTGATCAAAGGTGACGTGGGCATTGATCGCCGAGGTATCCAACTGGAGCATGGTGTTGCCCAATTGGGCTACCGGTTTGACCAGACGCTGGGCGCGCAGTTGGCCATTGGTGCGCATGGGAAAGACCCACTCCATGTGGAAGCGGCCTGGCTCCAGGCGCGTGGTTTCAGCCCGTCGATGGACTGGACGGTCGGCGTGGGTCGTCAACGCCCCAGCCTGGGCAAGGTCATGACACGCACGGGGCACCTGGACAGCTTTGGCCTGATGCCCCTGGCCAAGCAGGCGCTGACCGATGGCGACTGGATTGAGGACGGCCTGGAAGCCTCGCTCAAACGGCAGATGGCAGGCTTGGACTGGACGCTGGACGCGGGTGTCTGGCGTGGTCGCAGCTTTCCGGGCCGGGCGGCTTCGTCTGCCAACCCTGCCGTTCACCTAGGCGCGGTTGGCCACCACGATGCGGGTGAGTGGGCTGTAGATGCTTTCGTGGCGCAGCTCAAACCTCAGGCGCGCGGTAGCCGAATCTTCAACGCCACGGGTGCCCACACGCACGCAGCGCCGGTTTGCGACGCCAGCTTGAATGGCGTGGTCTGCTTTGAGGGCCGATCCCGCCTGTGGGGCGTCAGCGCCCAGTGGGAAGGGCGCACGCTGCCCGTCACCGTGACGGGTGCGATGCTCTGGCGCAATGAGCAGGGCAGCTTGATATCACGCAATGGGCAAGGCCAATACGATGGCCGCAACCGGGGTGAATGGCTGCAGGCCGTCTGGCGAATGGCCCCAGCTTGGGATGTGGGGGTGCGACTGGAGCGCTTGAAGGCTGATCAAAGCCTGATGGGTGCGGGAGCCAGTCTGGTCGCGAGCGAGGGGGGCTTTGGCAACTACTCGCGCCTGCAGCGCCAGATCGCCATGGCGGGCTATGCCCTTGCGCCCTGGGCTGATCTGCGGCTGGAGCTGGGTCGGGACAGCGCCAGCGTGACAGCAGCGCGCTTTGCAGCGCTGCGTTTAGTCCTGCAATGGGACCGGAGCTTTTCAAAATGAAGAACAGACTATGGGCACTGGCCTTGGCCCTGCTGGGCAGCATTGCTGAGTCGCACGAGTTCAAGGCGGGTGACATTCGTGTGGTGCACCCCTATGCCGTGCCCAGCCTTGCAGGCGTGGCCAATGGCCAGGGGTTTGTGGACTTCACGAACCGGGGTGCTGTTTCTGACAGCTTGATGGGCGTCAGCACGCCCGCTGCACAGCGCGTTGAAATCCACGAGATGAAGATGGACGGCGCTGTGATGCGCATGCGTGAACTGACCAGCGTCACGATTGCCCCGGGGCAGACTGTGCGCATGGCAGACAGCGGATTGCACCTGATGTTGATGTCGCTCAAAGCACCTTTTAAGGTGGGCGACAAAATTCCGGTCACGTTGAAGTTCGCCCGTGCGGGTGATGTGCGCATTGAGATGTGGGTTCAAGACAAGGCCCAGGGTGGCAAGGCCATGCATGAGCATCATCAAAAATGATAGCTTTAACCTGTTATTGATATTGCCGAAGAACTGATTTTGACTGTTGTTTTCGTTACCTCAACCCTAGATAGGAAAAACCATGAAGCTAAAAACCCTGACTGCCTTGTTTGCGTTCAGCGCAACGGCCGCCTTTGCTCAAGTGGACGTCAAAGACGCTTGGGCACGCGCCACCGTACCGGGTCAAAAGGCCACCGGCGCGTTCATGAAACTCACCGCCAAGGATGGCAGCAAACTGGTAAGCGCATCGTCGCCTGCTGCGGGTGTGACCGAGGTGCATGAAATGAAGATGGAAGGCGATGTCATGAAAATGCGTGCCATTCCCGGCCTCGACTTGCCCGCCGGCAAAACGGTGGAGCTCAAGCCCGGTGGTTACCATGTCATGCTGATGGACCTGAAGGCGCCGCTGGTCAAAGACACCATGGTGGACGTGACTTTGGTTTTCAAAGACGCTAAGGGCATGGAGAGCAAGCAGGAAGTCAAGATGCCCGTCAACATGGCAGCCCCGGCTGCGGCTGGTGGGCATGCTGGTATGAAGCACTGAGTTTGTTCTTCGTCTGCTGCCTGCTGAGCTGCCATGAACCGTTCGCGCGTTAACCGCTTGCATGCCTGGATCGCCTTGATGGCGATGGCATGGGCGCTGCTTGCGCCTGCGGTGTCGCAGGCCTTGGCAGCGCGGTCGGCAGATGCGGCTGCCTGGACAGAGATCTGCAGCACAGCAAACGGCCCCCAAGCGGGAACGTCTGGCAAAGAGTCTGACGGTGCGGGCCGTTTGCACCGCGCGCTGAACCACTGCCCCTTGTGTGCACTCAGTTTGGACAAACTGACGCTCACCACTGCGCCTTTTACCTGGACGGGGGTATGCCTGCCAGCGGCTTTGGCGGCTCGCCCCTTGACGTTTTCCCCAGTCACCCTTCTTGAGTTTCGTCCACCCGTGCGTGGGCCACCTGCCTTCCAAGTCATCACATTCCTGGTCTGAACCCGCCAACGTCGGCGGGAGCCGACCGTTGTCGTTTGTTCTTGATGGAGATTGGGATGCAGGTCATTTCTGTTACTGATTCGTCGTCGCTGTCCTCTGGTGTTGAGGTCCAGCGTGGCGATGTTTTTCTTGTCGCTGACAGTACCGGGTCCGTATGGCGCGTGCTCAAAGGTGCCTTCCGGCTCGACTGCGAGACCGATTCGGGTACGAGTCTGATTCATCTGGCGCTGCCTGGCGACTGGATGGGCGTTGAGGCTTTGTGCGGCCTGCCGTACACCTACACCGCGACCGCGCTGGTGGACAGCGAAGTTCAGGCCGAAGCCATGGTCAACCTGCCGCGCATGGAGGCACTTGCTGCTGTGCTGCGTCAGCAGCAGCGCCAGATGAGGGACATGGCACCGCTGCGCAGTGGCACGGTGGTGTCGCGTCTGGCCCACCTGCTGGCGCTGCTGGCCAGGCGCTGTGAAGGCGAAGCGGCTTCGCTCTGTCGCAAGGACATGCCACGTCTGAAACAGACGGCAGAGATCATTGATACGGCGGTGGAAACCGTTTGTCGCGAGATGAACCGTCTGCTGCCTGCCAGACCCAAGCGCGCACCCACCACATTGAAGTTGGTGTCGTTCAACCGCGAGGTCGATACCGCTGCCAAGCGCAGGCCCAGGCCACTGCGCCAGATCGCGGCCTGAGGCAATCCTCTATTCAACCTTTCAGTCTATTGAGTGCACTATGTTCAAAAGATCCCAAGTCGTCTGTGCCATTGCAGGCGCCGCACTGCCTCTGGCATGTGTCCAGGCTCAAGCCCAAAGCGCGCCAGTCAACCGGCAACTGGCGCCCGTGACGGTGACCGCCACCAGCAAAGAGCAGCCCATCATCGATGTGCAAGCTTCGGTGGAGGTCATCACCGCGAAAGACCTGAAGGCCTTTGCTGGCACCAGCGTCACTGAGGCGCTCAAGCTGGCGACGGGAGTGGACGCCCGGCCGAATGGGACGAGTGCGTTTGTGGCGATTCGCGGCTTTATCTCGAATGCCGGGTCCCCGGTGCTGATTCTGGTGGATGGTTTGCGGCGGACTGGCAAATACGGCGCCTTGGGGCTGAACCTGATGGGCCTGGAATCTGTGGAGCGCATTGAAGTGGTTCGGGGCCCGATGTCTGCGCTGTACGGGGCGGATGCAACGGGCGGGGTGATCAACATCATCACCAAGGTGCCGACTCTTGGCGCACCGTTGGGTGGCAGCGTTTATGCCACCGCTGGCCGCACTACCGATGGTCAGCGCAACACCAGCATATTGGGTGCCAATTTGAACCTGGGCACCGAAACCACAGGGCATCGCCTGACGCTCGAACAGCGCAACAAGGGATTGTTCCGCTACAACAAGTCCACGCCCACGGCGGATTTGAGTGAGCTCGACGAAAGTTACCTGAACTACGACGGCGTGGCCGTGCTGGCGCCCGGTCAGCGCCTGCGCTGGGGAGTCGAGTATGTGGACCAGGATGACACCTCACCAGGCTTGACATCTGCCAAAGCGGCCTTTACCGGATACGAGCGCGAGAAGCGCTCTAACCTGAGCCTGCAATATGCGGGGGATGTGGGCCCTGGCTTGCTCAATGTGGACCTTGCCCGGGGCAATGCCAAGGCGTCGACGACCCGCAGCTTCCCAACCATTGAGACCACCGACTACACGCAAACCCAACTGAACGCCCGCTACACGCAGGAACTGGACGGGCACACTGTCGTCGCCGGTGTCGGCACCACGCAGGATGAACTGAATGTCAGTATCGTTCCTGCGGTGGCGAAGACGACCAACCGCCATGTGATGGTGCAGGACGAATGGCGCATCACCAAACACTGGAAGTTGCTCGCGGGCCTGCGTCATGACGACTTTTCAACCTTTGGCAGTGCCACCACGCCGCGCATCAGTCTGGGTTTCAAGCCGGTGGGGCCCTGGTCATTCCGTGTGGGCTATGGCGAGGCCTTCCGGGCTCCGGCGGCCTTGGAGCAGTATTCGCGTTTTGTGCGGGGCAGGTTCCTGATTCTGGGCAACGCCGACATTCAGCCCGAGACCAACAAGAGCTGGGAACTCTCCAGTGCCTACCGCACGGACGCCATGACGGCGGAGTGGACGCTGTTTAGCTCCAAGGTGACCAACCTGATCCAGTCGGTTCAAAGACCCAGCGTGGCAGGCGACCCGGCAGGCGTGACAACCCGTAGCGTCTATTCCAATGTGGGGCGTGCCAACTTGAAGGGCTCTGAGCTGAACATGGGTTTTCGGGTGGCCAAGTCCTGGGATCTGCTGGCCGGGTGGGACTATTTGGACGCGACCGATGCTGCAACAGGTGCTCGCTTGACTCAGCGTGCCCGGCATACGGTCCGGTTTGGCGGACGGTTTGAGCAGGGGCCCTGGCGTTTTGACGCCAAAGCCCGCTACCTGAAGGGCTACTACGCCAGCAATGCGGTCACACCCCCCACACCGACGCCGACTCCCATTGATACCAACTTTGGCACGGCTGACATCAAGCTTGACTATGCGTACAGCAAAGCCCTAAGCCTCAGCGCCGGGGTGGACAACCTGTTGAATCGGCGCCAGCCCAGCAATTATTCTGCGACAGGTTCTGTCCAGGATCCCCCTCACGCTTCATCTACGTGGGTGCGCGCTACCGTTTCTGAGGACCACAAGATGAGCCATCTCCTTGACGATGCGGATGCTTTGCGCATGGCGTGGGACCGCTTGAATTCAGAGCATCCCCATATGCACGGGCCCCAGGCGGCAGCGCACCTGGGTGTGCCTGAAGCCGCCATGATCGCCAGCCGGTTTGGTCATGGCACAAGTTTGCTGCGCCCTGACCTCAAGACATTGCTTTGCGGGCTTGCCGCTCCAGTGTCCTCATGGGGCAAAGTGCTGGTGGCTGTTCGCAATGGCATCGGCGTCAGCCTTGCCGTTCAAAACCTGGACGCCGCGGTGCCAGAAGATGCGGGCGTGCGACTGGTGGGCCCGGGCTACAGCGCTTTGTTGTCAACCCAAGGCATTGCACGGATGTATCTGCTTGAGAACCACGACTCACATGGTCACACCGTCAGTTTGAACTGGTTTGACGGGGCCGGTGACGTGATTGGCAGGCTGTTCCTGATGGCTAAATCTGGCAGGGAGTTGGTGTTGCCGCAACTGGAGTCTTTGACCTTGTCCCATCCTAAAGGGCGGTTCTGGACGCCTGAAGACTTGCCTGCACCCACCATGACGGGCAATCCTCTGGTCCAGGTGACGGGGCTTTGCGCACATGGCAAGGATGCAGCAGCGTTGGCTGCGCGTGCTGTCCTGGCATGTGCCGAGGCTGGCGTGATCCGGGTCAATATGCAAGGCCCAGGGGCATGCCAAAGCTATGTCGGGCCGCTGTCCAAGACCAGCGAAGCAGGAGGCGGTGTGCATGCCGCCGACGCTGGGTGCAAGCTGCATCTGCAGCCACGTCAAGTTGTCAGCGTGTGGGGCTGCAAATGGTCGCTGTCAGAGCGCAGTGCGCCTGTTGGCTTGCGTCTTTGCGATGCACAGGGTGGCGCGCTTGACCTGCTGCCCGAGACTGACGGCAAGCATTGGATAACAAAGGTGCGAACATGATGAGGAGCGTTAGCCGTCGAACAAGTCTGGGTCTGCTGGCGACGCTGTTGATGGGCACAGGGGCGGGTGCACATGCTGCAACCGAGCGCTGGATCGTGGCGAACAGCTATGTTGCTGAAATAGTCGTGGCGCTGGGATCGGCCAGCCAGATCGTTGCCGTTGGGGGAGGGGCGGACCACATTGTCGAGCTCAAGGCGGTCCCACGCTTGCCGGGCTTCAGGCAGGTGTCTGCAGAGCCCATGCTGGCGCTGTCGCCGCAGCGCGTGGTGATCAGCAATGAATGGACGGTGCCACAAACACTTGACCAATTGCGCGCGGCCGGCGTGCAAGTGACTGTGCTGGACGCAGACCAGACGCCCGAAGGGGTCGAAAGGCGGATCCGGCTGGTGGCGAAACTGCTGGGCAAGGTGGCCCAGGGTGAGTCGCTGGTCGCAAAGTTCAAACGCGAACTCGCTGACGCCCTGGCATTGGCAGCCCGGGCCAAGCCCAAACTTCGTGCGCTGTTTGTATTGGCGGGAGGGAATCGCCCAACGCTTGTGGGCGGCCGGGGTAGCAATGTGGCGGCCTTGCTGGATATGTCGGGGGCCATCAACGTGGCGCAAGGGATTGAAGGCTTCAAGGTCATGAGTGCCGAGTCCATGATTGAAGCGGCCCCCGATGTCATCCTGACCAATCAGGACGGCACAGTTCCCAATGATGGCGTTCCCGTGGCGTTGCGCGCGCCGGGTGCCATGGCCACGCCCGCAGGCAAGGCTGGGCGCTTGATCACCATTCCCGGGCAGTACCTTCAGGGCATGGGTATTCTGACGCCCGAGGGCGTCGGCGTTCTGGTCCGGAAAATGCATCCGCAATTGCCATGATGAGGAGGCCAGGAAAATCCAGCTACCGATGGTTGGTTCTGCTAGCCGCCTTTGCGTTGCTGGGTGTGATGATTGTTGTGGCTGTGGGAAACGGTGCCGTGGCCATAGCGCCGGGGAAGGTGCTCGCCATCTTGCTGGGGCAGGAGGACGCCAGCATCAGTGAGGCACAGCGTGTGGTGGTCTGGGGCGTCCGTGTCCCCAGGGTCGCACTTGGCTTGCTGGCCGGTGCTGGCCTGGCAGGATCTGGCGTGTTGATGCAGGCCCTGTTTCGCAACCCGCTTGCCGACCCCGCCTTGATTGGCGTGTCAGCGGGGGCTGCGCTGGGCGCGGTAGCGGTCATTGTGCTGGGGGCTACCGTCTTGCAGGGTATTTCCAGGGTGCTGGGGGTCTGGACCCTGCCCGTTGCGGCATTTGTGGGTGCTTTGCTGACGGCTTTGCTGGTGTTCCAGCTGGCGCGCAATGAAGGTATGCTGGATGCGAGCACCTTGTTGCTTTGCGGCATTGCAATCAACGCATTGGCGGGTGCTGGCATCGGCCTTCTGACTTACCTGGCGACCGATGAGCAACTGCGCAACCTGACATTCTGGAGTCTGGGTAGCCTTGGTTCAGCGACATGGGGTGCTGTCTATGGTGCCGCGCCTGCGGTCTTGTTGATGGTGGCAATGGCGCCCAAACTTGCCAACAGCCTGAACGCCTTGTTGCTTGGAGAGTCCGAGGCGCTGCATCTGGGGGTTGCTGTAGAGCGGCTAAAGCGGGTGCTGCTTTGCTTGACTGCTGCGACGGCGGGCTCATTGGTGGCTGTGTGCGGCATCATCGGGTTTGTTGGGCTGGTCGCTCCGCACATGGCGCGCATCCTGGTAGGCCCTGACCATCGCTATGTGTTTCCATTGTCTGCCATGCTGGGGGCGATTTTGTTGACGGCAGGGGACTTGATCGCGCGCACCGCAGTGCGTCCTGCAGAGCTGCCCATTGGTATCCTGACGGCGCTGATCGGTGCACCCTTCTTCTTGTGGCTCTTGCGACAGCGTCGAAGGAGCACACAGTGAACCCGGTCATTCTGGCGAGCCAACTGAGCATCTTGCGGGGAGGGAGGCAGCTTCTGGATCTGACCTCTCTCGAGCTGATGGAGGGGGAGATCCTGGCAGTGGTCGGGCCGAATGGCGCGGGCAAATCGACATTGTTGCGCACGCTGACAGGCGAATGGCACACGTCTGGGCGGCTGGAGGTTCTGGGCAAACCACTGTCTCGGTGGTCCAGGCGCGATTTGGCCCAGCGGATGGCGGTCATGCCGCAGCAGTCGCACCTGCAGTTCGACTTCTCAGTTCAGGACGTTGTGGAAATGGGACGGCTGCCCCATCGCCTCAAGGCACCGAGTCTGAATCGCCAGGCTGTGGATGGCGTGATCGATGCGCTGGGCCTGGACGCTTTTCGTGACAGGACATTCACCAGCTTGTCAGGCGGGGAAAGACAGCGGGTTCAGTACGCGAGGGTGCTTGCCCAGTTGTGGGATGCCGAAGCCCCCAGTTTGCTGTTGCTGGATGAACCCACTTCAGCCTTGGACCTGGCCCAGCAAAAGCAGGTGCTGGATCTGGCACGGGTCTGGGTGGGGCGTGGATGCTCGGTGCTCGCTGTATTGCATGACCTGAATCTGGCCGCCAGGTATGCTGACCGCATGCTGGTCATGAAAGCAGGTAGGTCGGTGCAGTGCGGTCAACCTGAGGCGGTACTGACCCAGGAGACCTTGGGAGAAACGTTCGGCGTAGAGGCTGTGGTGGAGCGTGCGCATTGCGATGCCCGTCCGATTGTGATTGTGTCTGGGCTTGGTTCCGCTTGACAGACCTTTCCATTGAGGAGCCCAGTAAGGCTAATTTGGGAGCAAATGGAGTAAGCTGTCGCCAGAGACAAAGATTCCCCTCTTTCAAGGAGCTGCTATGAGCGACAACTCACCCTTCGGCTTTGGCAAATACGTGCCTGGCTTTGATTTTTTGCAGAACCTGGCCAACTCGGCGGTCAAGGGGGCGTCTACCAGCATTCCGCAGTTGCCTAACCTCGGCAATTGGGTGGCACCTACCCTCAATGTGGAGGAGTTGGACAAGCGCATTGAAGAGCTGAAGGCCGTGCAGTTCTGGCTGGATCAGAATGCCATGGCGCTCAAGGCCACTATCCAGGCACTGGAGGTCCAGAAAATGACCCTGGCCACATTCAAGGGCATGAATTTCAACATGGGCGACGTGGCCAATGCGTTCAAGATCAAGGCGACCGAAACCGTGGCCAACGCGGTCAGCACCGTGACTGAGAAGGTGGGTGAAACCGCTTCGGGCGTGGCGGCCACTGTCTCTGCAGCCACGCAGGCGGATGCAGAGCCCGAACCTAAAAAGAAGGCATCGCCTAAAGGCAAAGATGCAACCTCTGGCATGGTGGATCCAGCCCAGTGGTGGGGGGCGCTGACGCAGCAATTTCAGCAAATCGCCGCCAATGCCATGAAAGACGCCGCGCAACAGACGGCCATTGACACCACGAGGAACCTGGCAACCGGGCTGGCGAAAGAGGCCATCAAAACGGCCACGGGCATGGCAACGGGGATGGCCTCTGGTATGACCAAGTCAGTGACGGGTGGCAAGTCACCGGCCAAAAAGGTGACCAAGCCTCCTGTCAAGGCTGCTGCGAAAAAAGTTGCCCGTAAATCCGCGCGCTGATCGGGTGAGACGGTTTCCCTACGGGCATGCCACGCATCCGCAGTGGCGCATGGCCGCAGGGCTGGTGTTGGCCCAACTGCGTGCCCAACTGGAGTCCGATCCTGAATCGGGTACGCCCAGCCTGGCGCTGCTTTACATCACCGACCATTACGCCAAGCATGCCGAGGACATTCTGGATTGCCTGCGTGAGGCGCTGCCCGAGGTGACAGACTGGTCGGGTACGGTAGGCGTCGGTGTGGCCTGTACCAATGCCGAGTACTTCGATGAACCCGCATTGGCGGTGATGCTTTGCGACATTCCTTGCGACCATTACCGTGTGTTTTCTGGGGTGGCTCCCCTGGTGACTGGGGGCACGGGTGGCAATGCGGGTGCTTTTCTGGCCCACACCGCGCTGGTGCAGGTTGATGCGAGTGCGCCTGACGTGACCGAATTGATTGCCGAAATGGCTGAACGCACAACCACAGGCTATTTGTTTGGGGGCTTGAGCGCCAGTCGTGGTCGCAGCGTGCAATTTGCGGTCAGTGGAAGTGGCAACATACAAGGGCAGGGACGTGCCACGGGTGTGTTTGAGGGCGGTATCAGCGGTGTGGCCTTTGGTGCAGGGGTGAATCTGGTTTCCCGTGTCACGCAAGGCTGCCTGCCAGTGGCGGCGGGCGCTGTATCGCCCCTGTCCAGTCTGGGCGTGCGCCGCGTGTCGGCGGTGGATGGCAACCTGGTGTTGTCTCTGGACGGAGAGCCTGCGCTGGGTGTGCTGCTGCATGACCTGAAAGTGTCGCTGGACCAGCCACGTGAGGCGCTGGAGGCTGTCCGCGCCACCCTGGTGGGTGTGACCGATGCCAAAGATCTGGCCTTGGCGCACACGGGCAACTTTGGCACGGATACACGGGTGCGCCACATCATTGGTCTGGACCCTAAGCGCGAAGGGGTTGCGATCGCAGAAAGTGTGGAGGTCGGCGCTCAGTTGGTGTTTTGCCAGCGAAACGCGGCGGCAGCGCGAGCAGACTTGATCCGTATTTGCGCTGAGATTCGCGAAGAGTTGTCCCCGGTAGAAGTGCAAGATGAGTCTGCGACCCCCAAAGTCATGCTGGGGGCGGTATACATCAGTTGCTCGGGTCGAGGGGGAGCCCATTTTGGTGGCCCAAGTGCCGAACTGCAGATTGTTCGCCACGCGCTAGGGGATGTGCCATTGGTGGGTTTTTTTGCCGGAGGTGAGATTGCCCGCCACCATCTGTATGGCTATACCGGGGTGTTGACGGTTTTCACTGCTTGACCGGCGTGCAGACCTTGATTTGATCTATATCCGGTGTGCTACCGTGGTCATGACCTTGGCTGCCATGCGCATCAGGCCCTGTACTGGCGTCGGCAGGGTGATGGCACCCGCGTGTTGCGCTTCTTTGGCGTGCCTGGCTTCATCGGCTTTCATCTGGGCCACGATGGCTTTGGATGCAAGGTCGTTGGCAGGCAGACGGTCCAGATGACTTTGCAGATGTGCCTCCACCTGATTTTCGGTTTCGACCACAAAGCCAAGGCTGACCAGGTCACCGCCCAACTTGCCCGCCAAGAAGCCGATGCCAAATGCACCGGCATACCAAAGCGGATTCAGTAGCGATGGTCGTGCCCCGAGTTCTGCCAGGCGTTGTTCTGTCCAGGCCAAGTGGTCGGTCTCTTCTGCTGAGGCTGCCAGCAGGTGTGCCCGTAAGACTGGGTCGCGGGTTGCAAGCGACTGAGCGGTGTACAGGGCCTGGGCACAGACTTCACCCACATGATTGACGCGCATCAAAGCGCCAGACTCGGTTTTGTCATACGCTGACAGTTCTTTGACAGAGTCTGTGTCGGCGCGTTCTGGCAAAGTGGGGCAGGGGCGCGAAGCGGTCGCAGGGGCAAAGACGGTCTTCAAGGCGGCATCCGCAGTTGCCAAAATCAGATCCATCGGATTAAGAGTGGAGGCGTGGTTCATGCCCCAAGTATCGCAAACACTGGTTAAAACTGCAGTGCCCTCGATTTTGTTGCAAGACTGCAACGCGATCCCGGTGATTTGGGTTCTTTTTCACAGAAATCTTTGCACTTCGGCCTCTGGTCTGGTGCAATACATACAACTTCCCTAATCGGAGGTTGGCCCGGGAATCCGGTGAGTAAGCAAGTTGCTAAGGCAACTTTTACTCCTCGTGACGCGTTTCAACCGGAGCCCTATGTTTAACCTTGGAGTAACTCGCAATGAAAAAATCCCTCGTCGCTTTGGCCGTTCTGGCTGCTGCCGGTGCTGCTTCTGCACAATCTTCCGTAACTTTGTTCGGTATCGTTGACGCTACCTTGGCTCAAGGCTCTGGTTCCGTCGCTAACAAGACTCAATTGACTAACTCTGGCTACAACGGCAGCCGTCTGGGTTTCCGTGGTGTTGAAGACCTCGGCGGTGGCCTGAAGGGTGGCTTCTGGCTCGAAGCTGGCGTCAACAATGACAACGGTTCCTTCGGTACCAGCAGCACCAACAACCAAGCTACTGGCGCTACTGGCGGCGGCGGCATGACCTTCAACCGTCGTTCTACCGTCAGCGTTGGCGGCGGCTTTGGTGAAGTTCGTTTGGGCCGTGACTACACTCCCCATTTCTGGACTCAGACTGTTTATGATCCGTTTGGCACAAACGGCGTGGGCACCACCAGACTCTGAACTCCTCCACTGCTGGCACGACCACTGTTCGCGCTTCCAACAGCATTGCATACCTGTACAACCCAGGTTCTTTCAATGGCAATTCCTTGATCGGCAGCGGTCTGGGCCTGTTTGTTCAGCACTACATGGGTGAAAACGCATCCAATGCAGCTGGCAACACCAAAAACGACGGTTCCGGTACTTCTGGCCGTATCAGCTACGACCAAGGTCCTCTGAGCGTTGCTCTGGCCATGGGTCAGACCAAGTTTGCTACAGGCAACATCACCACCACCAACATCGGCGGTTCTTACAATCTGGGCGCTGTCAAGCTGGCCGCTTTGTACAACCAAGATAAAGTGCAGAACGGTGCTAACCAAACCGGTTACATGTTAGGTGCTAACGCTCCCATGGGTGCTGGTGAGTTGCGCGGTTCTCTGTCGACCAGCAAGACCAACGCTGCTGGCAGCGCCAAGTCCAACAAGTTCGCTCTGGGCTATGTGCACAACCTGTCTAAGCGTACGGCTGTTTACACGACTTATGCTCGCGTGACCAACTCCGGTGGCGCTTCGCAAGCTCTGAACGGCGCTACCACTGCAGCTAACTCTAACTCCAGCGGTTTCGATCTGGGCCTGCGTCACTCCTTCTAATTCAACGCCGGCGTGAGCCGGTTTGAATAGAAAAGTAAAAACCGCCAAGTTTTAGGACTTGGCGGTTTTTTTATGTGCGGGTCGATTGTGAGATGGCTTGTTGACGCTGTGAATCAATTCAAATCAATCATTGCATGTCTTGTCATGGGGGCTCTTGGCGCTTGTGCGTCTGTGGCGCCTATCACTCCTGACCTGGCAGATCATGCTGTTGACATCAATAGCACCAACTGGGCAAAAGCCTCGGGCGTTATCGCACACGAAGGTTTGCTGCCACAACCTCAATGGCAGAATTTTCATTTGCCTGGAAAACGGGCAACACACTACTTACCAGCCACGCAATCTGAGGGCAGAATAGCCATCAAGGCGCATGCACAGTCTGCGGCTAGCATGCTGCGTCTTCGGGTTAAGGTACTCGCCACTGACATTGGACGGGTACGGTTTTCCTGGAAAGTGCAGGACTTGGTGGTCAGTGCTGATATGGGTGACCGCGAAAAAGATGATGCGCCCGTGCGTACTGTGTTTGCCTTTGACGGTGATCGCTCGCTTTTTTCACTCAAAAACACCTTAATGAGCGAACTTTCTCATTCGCTGACGGGAGAACCAATGCCCTATGCCGTGTTGATGTATGTATGGAGTAAAACTCGTCCGATAGGGACGGTCATACACAGTCCGCGCACAGATCGGATCAGGAAAATCGTCATTGAATCTGGTTCGCAGCATTTGAATGAATGGCGCGTTTATGAACGGGATTTGAAGGCGGATTTTGAAACTGCATTTCATGAACCTGCAGGCAACTTGGTGGGGATTGGGATCATGACGGATACTGACAATACCCAAAGTACTGTGCAAAGCCACTACGGTCCTCTGACGATTTCGTTGAAAACCCCTTGATATGGCGGATAACCCTTTTGACGGCGTTTTGCAGATTGATGCATATTCACGCTTTACTCAAACGGAGCTATCCCATGATTTTTCGCAAAAGCCTGTCGGCGCTGGCTGTGATGGTGGCACTCACCCCGTTGATTGGGGAGGCCAAGACTTTTAAATGGTCTAGCGCCAGTGATATCCCCACACTGGATATCCATTCCCAAAACAATGCGTTGGGCAATGGCGTACACGCAGCAGTGTATGAGTCTCTTGTGTACTACAACAGCACCACGTTCAAGGTCGAACCCCTTCTTGCGGCCAGTTGGCGGGAAATGGGACCAAATCAAATGCGCTTTACTTTGCGCAGTGGTGTCAAGTTCAGCGACGGCTCCACGCTGACGGCTGACGATGTTGTGTTTTCGTTGCACCGTGCAATGTCAAGAACGTCCAACTATGCTGTCTATACCCAGGGAATAGATAAAGTTGTCAAAGTCAATGACAGCACCGTAGACATCATGCTCAAGGGCCCCAACCCCGTCTTGCTCAATCAATTGACTGAACTGAGGATCATGAACAAGGCTTGGGCAGAAAAGAATAAGTCTGTCGAGCCCAAAGACATCAAGACCAAAGAAGAAAGTTTTGCACACCGTAATTCGATGGGAACCGGTCCATTTATGGTCAAAGAATGGCAGCCAGACCAGAAATTGGTGATGGTTCGTAACCCCAACTGGTGGGGGGGCCAGTTCTGCACCCACCAACGTGACCGAGATTGTCTATACCCCCATCAAGCAGGAAAACACCCGAACTGCTGCCATGCTGTCGGGCGAGATTGACTTCATCCTTGATCCTAGTCCTCAAGACCTGGTCCGCTTGCGTGCAACGCCCACGCTCAAGGTGATTGATGGTGTCGAGAACAGGACCATCTTTTTAGGCTTGGATCAATTCCGTGACGAGTTGCCAGGTTCCAATGTGAAGGGCAAGAACCCGCTTAAAGATGTCAAGGTCCGCAAGGCCTTGTATCAGGCGATTGACATCGAGAATATCCATAAGGTCACGATGCGTAACCTGAGCCAGGTCACGGGCGCTCTGGTTGCGCCCCAGGTCAATGGATGGACGGAAGCCGTCCACAAGCGACATCCGTACGATCTGGACGCTGCCAAAAAACTCTTGGCTGAGGCCGGTTATCCGCAGGGTTTTGAGGTTGACTTTGCCTGCCCGAACAACCGCTATATCAATGACGAGGAAATCTGCCAGGCCATTACCGCCATGTGGGCCAAGGCAGGGGTGAAGGCCAAATTACGAACACTTCCGCTGGTGACGTACTTCCCCATGATCCAGCGCTACGAAGCCAGTATTTACATGTTGGGCTGGGGCGTACCCACCTTTGACTCGCTTTACAGCCTACAGTCTCTGGTCCGCACCGTGGGCACGGGAGGTGACGGCAATTACAACGTGGGGCGTTACAGTAACCAGCGGATGGATTATTTGGTTGACCGCGTCAAATCAGAAACCGATTTGCCGGTTCGCAATCGCATGCTGACAGAGGCGTTGCAGTTGCAAAATGACACGGTGGCGCACATTCCGCTGCATAACCAGATCATCCCCTGGGCGATGAAGAAGAACATCGATTTGGTCCATCGAGCTGATAACCGGCTCGACTGGCGCTTGATCAAGGTCAATTGATTGGTTGCACGAGTAAACCCCGGGTCAGGCCCGGGTTTTGCTCTGTTAGCATCAATCCCATGTTTGGTGCCAAATCCTCCCTGTCGATTGCATGTTTGCCTTTGTCCTAAACCGCTTGTTCCAGGCCGTGATCGTCATGGTGTCGGTCGCCTTGATCGCTTTCATGCTGTTTCAGTATGTGGGCGACCCCATCGTCTTCTTGCTGGGTCAGGATGCGACCCCGGAACAGATTCGCCAGTTGCGCGCCGATTTGGGGCTGGACCAGCCCTTTATCGTTCAGTTCTGGCATTTCATCTCCAATGCAGTGCAGGGTGAGTTTGGTTTGTCTCTGCGCCAGGGGGCGAAGGTCTCTCGTTTGATTGCTGAGCGATTCCCGGCCACGCTGGAACTGGCTTTGGTGGCCGCCTTTCTGGCGCTTGCCATTGGCATTCCCATGGGGGTGTATTCGGCCTTGCGGCGCGGAAGTTTCTTGAGCCAGGTGTTCATGACGGTGTCGCTGCTGGGCGTGTCCTTGCCGACTTTCCTGATTGGTATTTTGCTGATCCTGACCTTCTCGGTTGGGTTGGGTTGGTTCCCAAGTTTCGGACGCGGGGAAGTTGTGCAGATTGGCTGGTGGAGCACGGGCTTGCTCACCGCGCAAGGCTGGCACCACGTGGTGTTGCCAGCCATTACCTTGGCGGCGTTCCAGTTGACGTTGATCATGCGACTGGTGCGTGCCGAGATGCTTGAGGTTTTGCGTACCGACTACATCAAGTTCGCCCGTGCGCGCGGGTTGTCAAATCGTGCCATCCATTTTGGGCATGCGCTCAAGAACACCTTGGTCCCCGTCATCACTATCACGGGTTTGCAACTCGGCACTTTGATAGCCTTTTCCATCATTACCGAGACGGTGTTTCAGTGGCCGGGCATGGGCTTGCTGTTCATTCAGGCCGTGACCTTTGCGGATATCCCGGTGATGGCGGCTTACCTGTGTCTGATCGGACTGATCTTTGTGGTCATTAACCTGACGGTTGATTTGTTGTATTTTGCGGTCGATCCGCGACTGCGCATGAGCAAAGGCGGAGGTCATTAATGAAACCTTTGTCAGTCAATGGACGGGCCTTTGCCCAGATTGCCGGATTTCATCCTGAATTAACGGCTTTTCGACGGGACCTGCATCTCAATCCGGAGTTGGGATTTGAAGAGGTGTATACCGCCGCACGTGTGGAAGCCTCCCTGAAGGCGTGTGGGGTGGACGAGATCCACACAGGTATCGGCAAAACCGGCGTGGTGGGCATCATTAAAGGCAAGGCACCTGCGAGCACTAAGCATGGCGCTGTTCGGTCGGTTGGCCTGCGGGCAGACATGGACGCCCTGCCTATGGCCGAGCACAACAGCTTTGCCTGGAAATCCTGCAAACCTGGCTTGATGCACGGATGTGGTCATGACGGCCATACCGCTATGCTGGTCGGTGCGGCACGGTACTTGGCCGAGACGCGCAATTTTGCCGGCACAGCAGTGCTGATTTTTCAGCCAGGTGAGGAGGGCTATGCAGGCGCTCGCGCCATGATGCAAGATGGCTTGTTCAAGCGCTTTCCTTGCGACCAGATCTATGCCATTCACAATTCGCCCGAGTACGACACGGGCATCATTGGCATCACCCCAGGTCCTATGCAGGCGGCGGTAGACCGCATTGAAATTGTGGTCACTGGCAAAGGTGGGCATGGCGCCCGTCCGCAAAATTGCATTGATCCGGTTCTGGTGGCGGCCCATATCATCACCGCAGCCCAAAGCATTGCATCGCGTAACGTGTCGGCTCTGGACGAAGTGGTGGTCAGTATTTGTTCGGTGCAGGCAGGTCACCCTGGGGCCATGAGCGTGATTCCTGGTCAGGTCACCTTGGTAGGCACCGTACGAACCTATCGCCCTGCGATACAGGACATGGTTGAGCACCGATTGCGTGCGCTTTGCGAATCGATTGCCATGGGCTTTGGTGCCAGTGCCCATTTGGTTTATGACCGAGTTTACCCCGCGACGATCAATACCGTGCCAGAGGCGACTTTTGCGTCTGACGTGGCGGCAGAACTCGTGGGCGAGGCCCATGTCATGCGGGACATGACGCCGAGCATGGGGGGGGAAGATTTTTCTTTCATGCTGCAGGAAATACCAGGCGCGTACATCCGCGTAGGTCAAGGTGGTGCCGAGGGCAGCTTTTTGCACAACAGCCGGTACGACTTTAACGACGATATCTTGCCACTGGGTGCCGCCCTGCATGTGGGCTTGGTCGAGCGAGCCATGCCCTTGGCATAGCAGCAGGTTCTTTTTATTTGATTGACGACGCTTTTCTTTTACTGGAGTTCATACATGAAGTTCAAATCCAACGTATTGATGCAAGCCGCGAGCCTGGCTTTTGGTGGTGCCATGCTGCTTGGCAGCGGTTTTGCAGGTGCCGTGACCCTGCGCATTGCCAATCAGGGTGATGCCATGTCGCTGGATCCGCATTCGCTGAATGAGTCCCTGCAGATCACGCTAAATGAAAACGTGTATGAGCCCTTGATCTGGCGCGACAAGAACTTCAAGTTGACGCCCGCTTTGGCGACTGACTGGAAAGCCACCAATCCCACTACATGGCGTTTTAATCTCCGCAAAGGAGTGCAGTTTCATGATGGCACGCCGTTTACGGCCGATGACGTTATCTTCAGCTATGAACGTGCCAAGGCCGATGGATCTGACATGAAGGCCTATGTGGGTCAAATCAAGGAAATCAAGAAGATCAACGATCACGCCATCGACATCATCACCAATCAGCCCTTCCCCATCCTGCCCGAAACCTTTACGCACTGGGACATGATGAGCAAGAAATGGTGTGAAGACAATCAGGCGACCAAGCCGGTGGATCGTCGCAAAGGCATCGAGAATGCCGCTTCTTTCCGTGCAAATGGCACGGGCCCCTACCGTGTGCGTGAGCGCCAACCCAATGTGCGGACAGTGTTTTCGCGCAATGGCAACTACTGGGGTAAGGTAGAGGGCAATGTGGATGAAGTGGTCTTCACGCCCATTGGCAACGATTCCACTCGCGTGGCCGCACTGTTGTCTGGTGAAGTAGATGTGATGGAACCAGTGCCTGTGCAAGACGTTGAGCGCATCAAGGCCAACAGCAACCTTCAGGTGTTGCAAGGCCCTGAACTGCGTGTGATCTTTCTGGGTATGGACCAAAAGCGCGATGAACTGCTGTTCTCCAACGTGAAAGGCAAGAACCCGTTCAAGGACGTCCGTGTCCGCAAAGCCTTCTACCAGGCGATCGACATTGACACCATCAAGTCGCGTGTCATGCGCGGTGCGTCCACGCCTATTGCTCAAATGATCACGCCTCAAATCCGTGGTTATGCCCCAGACTTGACCAAGCGCCTTCCCTACGATGTTGAAGCTGCCAAGAAGTTGCTGGCAGACGCGGGCTACCCCAATGGGTTTGAACTGAAGATGAACTGCCCGAATGACCGCTACGTGAACGACAGCGAGATCTGCCAGGCAGTCGCTGCGAACCTAGCGCGCATCAATGTCAAAGTCAACCTGGAAGCCGAAACCAAGAACAACTACTTCCCGAAGATCTTGAGCCGCAACACCAGTTTTTACATGCTGGGCTGGACTTCCAGCACCGTTGACGCTCATGGCATGCTGTATCCCATCATCAGCACTCCAGGTGCCGGAGGGCGTGGTCAGTTCAACCTGGGCTCTTACAGCAATGCCAAGGTGGACGAGTTGACTGACAAGGTTGGCTCCGAGACCGATGACACCAAGCGCAGCGCGATGATTGCCGAAGCCATGAAGATCCACCAAGATGACGTGGGCCACATCCCGCTTCATCAGCAGGCGATCAATTGGTCTGCGAAGAAAAATATCCAGCTTGTACAGTGGCCTGATAACGGCATGCCCTGGAAGTGGATCACCGTGAAGTAACTATGACGGGGTTTTTTCATCGCGCCTGGGACAGCGATCTGGGCTACAGCTTCCGTCACTCGCCAGTCGCCGTGGTCGCTGCTGTGGTTGCGCTGGTTTGCTTGGTGTGTGCGGGCTTTGCCAATTGGGTGGCGCCCCACAACCCTTTCGATCTTGCCACCCTTGAATTAAGCGATGCCCGTTTGCCCCCTGCCTGGTACGCAGAGGGGCAGTCCAAGTACCTGTTGGGTACTGACGATCAGGGCCGTGACATCTTGTCTGCCCTGATGTTTGGGGCACGAATCTCGTTGGCCGTGGGCATTGCCTCGGTACTCCTGTCGGTGACCGTTGGCGTGGCACTTGGGCTGCTGGCGGGTTTCTGGGGTGGCAAGATTGATGCGTTGATCATGCGTTTGTGCGATGTGATGCTGTCCTTTCCAGCCATTTTGGTGGCCTTGCTGATCGCCGGGGTTGGGCGCGCGCTGTTCCCCAATGCCAATGAGGGTCTGGCCTTTGGCGTGTTGATCGTGTCGATTTCGCTCACCGGGTGGGTGCAATATGCGCGCACGGTGCGCGGCTCCACCATGGTGGAGCGCAACAAGGAATACGTGCAGGCTGCCCGCGTCACAGGTGTCGCACCCATGCGCATCATGCGTAAACATGTGCTGCCCAATGTGCTCGGCCCCGTGCTGGTACTGGCGACCATTCAGGTCGCTACTGCCATCATTACCGAAGCCACGTTGTCTTTTCTGGGGGTTGGGGCACCGCCCACATCACCGTCTCTTGGGACACTGATCCGCGTGGGCAACGATTACCTGTTCTCTGGTGAATGGTGGATTACCGTGTTCCCCGGCCTGATGCTGGTCGTGATCGCCTTGAGCGTCAACCTTTTAGGCGACTGGCTGCGTGACGCATTGAATCCAAGGCTGAACTGATGTCCTTGCTTGAAGTTAAAAATCTCGTGGTGGAGTTTCCAGGCCGACGCGGCACGCTCCGGGCATTGGACGATATTTCTTTTTCCATTGCCCCTGGCGAAGTGCTGGGTGTAGTGGGTGAGTCGGGTGCGGGTAAATCGTTGACTGGTGCATCCATCATCGGTCTGCTGGACCCCCCAGGTCGCATTGCCAGTGGGCAAATTGTGCTAGAAGGTCAGCGGATTGATCACTTACCCTATGAACAGATGCGCCATATCCGGGGCCGAAAAATCGGTGCCGTGTTTCAGGACCCGCTTACCTCGTTAAACCCGCTCTATACCGTCGGTCAGCAGCTGATCGAGACCATCCAAACCCATTTGCCCGTGACCTTTGCCGAGGCCAAGAAGCGTGCGATAGCCTTGCTTGAGGACACGGGTATACCGGCTGCGGGGCAACGGATTGACCACTACCCACACCAGTTCTCGGGCGGTATGCGTCAGCGGGTGGTGATTGCATTGGCACTGGCGGCTGAACCTAAACTGATTGTGGCCGATGAACCAACGACTGCGCTCGATGTTTCCATCCAGGCACAGATCATCAGCCTATTAAAACGGGTCTGCCGCGAGCACGGCGCTGCCGTTATGTTAATCACCCATGACATGGGTGTCATTGCCGAAACTTGTGACCGTGTTGCCGTCATGTACGCTGGGCGCATCGCAGAGATTGGCCCGGTGCACGAGGTCATCAACCATTCTGCGCACCCTTACACGGCCGGCTTGATGGCTGCTATTCCCGACATGAGTGTGGACCGTGAAAGACTCTTCCAGATTGACGGCAGCATGCCACGACTGAATGCGATTCCCGTTGGCTGCGCTTACAACCCGCGCTGCCTGAAAACCATGGACAAATGCCGCACCCTGCGACCTGACTTGATGGGCGCCGGAGTCACCCGCGCCGCATGCTGGCTTCACGAGGAAGGGCGATGACCATGACCAGCCAACCTCTGGTCCATGTCAAAGACCTGGCCAAAACGTTTGATGTATCGCCGCCTTGGCTCAATCGCGTGATTGAGCGAAAGCCTCGCCTGCATTTACACGCAGTGGATGGTGTCAGTTTTGACATCGCCAAGGGTACTACGCTGGCCTTGGTGGGTGAATCAGGCTGTGGCAAAAGCACGGTTGCGCGTTTGCTGGTCGGGTTGTACGAACCTACCCGTGGCAGCGTCACATTTGACGGCAAAGATGTGCATGCCGGGTTCAAGGCGCCTGACGGGCGTGATTTGCGCCGCCGCATCCAGATGATCTTTCAAGATCCGTATGCGAGCCTGAACCCACGCTGGACGGTGGAAGCCATCGTGGGTGAGCCACTGAGCGAGCACGGCATGATTTCCGATAAGGCCGAGCTTCGCGCCAAGGTGGGGAGCTTGCTGAGTTCTGTAGGGCTGAATCCTTTGGACTGTGTGAAATACCCGCATCAGTTCTCGGGTGGACAGCGTCAGCGGATATCCATTGCCCGCGCGCTCGCGACTGAGCCAGAATTCCTGGTGTGCGACGAGCCAACTTCTGCACTCGATGTGTCTGTTCAGGCTCAAGTGCTGAACATCATGAAAGACCTGCAGCGTGAGCGCGGCCTGACCTATCTCTTTATCTCGCACAACCTCGCGGTCGTTCGGCATGTGAGCGACCAGGTGGGCGTGATGTACTTGGGGCGTCTGGTGGAACTGGCCGACAAACATCGACTGTTTGACGATGCTCGCCATCCCTACACGCGCATGCTGCTCGATGCGATCCCCGAGATTCGCAAGACGGGGCGTTCACGTACGCCAGTTCAGGGGGAGGTTCCGAATCCGCTGAACCCACCCGCGGGTTGTACCTTTCATCCTCGTTGCCCACTCGCCAATCAGCGGTGTAAGCAGGAGCGGCCAGTTCTGCATATGCATGATGGCGCGATCATCGCTTGCCATGCGGTTGAAGAAGGGCGCACAAGCGCATGAGTCGGTATTGTCCGGTACTCAATGTGCCGTGGAGGCCTTGAACAGTGGGTCAACAGGCAAGCGCAGCGCGTTGGTGTAGCAGTTGAACATCATGGCGAGGTCAATCACGCCCAGAAGTTCCTTGATCTCGCTCGGTGAAAATCCCACCTGGGACAACAGATCGAAATCATCGTCGGTCACAGCTTTGGCGTCATGAGCCATACGGGCAGAAAAATTCAATGCAACCTTGTGTGACACCGCAATAGGCACCATGCCGTGAGGGTCCAGAATGCTGAGAAGCTGTTCGTAGCTGAGTGATGGATCAAGCTGCAGCACCACATGTGCGTGGTAATGTTGGTCATATTCCGCCTCGTTTTCACGAGAAACGACAAACATCACCATTTCCTTAAGCAATAGAGGCAAGCTGCCTTCCAGCAGGCAGCCACGGGTCTTCTCCCAATAAGCCTTGACCAGCGTCGGATTGTCCCCAAGGCTGGTCATCCACAGCGGGGGCTCTTGTGCGCCACTGAGTCTCATGAACTCGTCATAGACCGCTCGCGTTGTCGCCGTGGCTTCGTCGTGACTGGTTAATGTGTAGCGTTGCATGATCCGATGGATTGGTGGCTGGACAACAGAGAAATGTCCAAGCCTCATGAGCGCAAATTAGACCGAATTCGCTGCTCACAGGTCGGTACCTGTCGGAAAACCCGTTCCGATCACCGGGTTTTGTTTGAGTCACGTGCACGCCTGCAGGAAAAGGTTCAGGCGTATCGTTTGTTGCGCAGGTTGTTCTTCATTTCCTGCAGCAGCGGCTGCAAACGCCCACCGCCCAGACGCAACGCAACGCAGGTGGCTAGCACATCAATGATCATCAAATGCAGCAAGCGCGACACCATGGGGCTGTAGCGGTCGTAGCCTTCAGGATGGTCTGCGGCCAGATGAATTTGCCCAGCAGAGGCCAGTGGTGAGCCGGTGACGGTGATCACGATGGTGGTCACGCCATTCTTGCGGGCGATATCGCAAGCGTCCATCAGGTCGCGGGTGCGCCCAGAGTTGGAGATGACCACGATGCAGTCACCTGGACCGCGCATGGATGCACTCATGACCTGCATGTGTCCGTCGCTGTAGGCAATGGAGTTGACCCCAAGCCGGAAGAACTTGTGCTGAGCATCTTGCGCGACGATGCCAGAGTTGCCCACGCCATAAAACTCAATACGCTTACCTGTCTGATAGGTGTCTGCCAGGGCTGCTGCGGCCCGGTCAAGCGCGTTGGTGGATGCGTCGTTGCGGTACTTGAGCATGGCGGCCACGGTGTTGTCCACTACCTTGACCAGCACATCGCCTGTCTTGTCATCCATGTCTACACTGCGATGGATAAAGGGCACACCTTCGCTCACGCTGCCTGCAAGTTTGAGTTTGAAGTCTGAAAGTCCGTCATAGCCAATGCTTCTGCAAAACCGCACCACAGTCGGCTTGCTGACATGGGCACGGTCCGCCAATTGGCTGACGGGCAGATTGGCAAAGGCGCGGGGATCTTGCAGCACAAGCTTGCCAACGCGTTGCTCCGCTGGTGCTAGGGATGGGAGGGATGCGCGGATTCTGTCTAACATCAGGTTTCTTCACTCCAGCAATAACCGTCACGAGCGATCATGGCGCTGGATGCACTGGGGCCCCAACTGCCGGACGCATACGGTCTTGGACCCGCAGTGTCCGCTTCCCATGCATCCACAATGGGCTCAACCCAGCGCCAGGCTTCTTCTTGTTCATCGCTGCGAACAAACAGGTTCAATCTGCCATCAATCACGTCCAGCAGCAATCGCTCATATGCGCCGACCCTGTTTTCGCCAAAGCGTTTGTCAAAGTCCAGATCAAGTTGTACCGTACTCAAGGACTGATGTTGCAGTCGGCGGTTGTCTGACCCGACCGCCAGCAAATGCAGTTCTAGCCCATCTTTGGGCTGTAGATTGATCACCAGTTTATTGGCGCTGCCTGCCGGCGTTTTAAATATCGCGTGCGGGGTAGGCCGAAAGTTCACCTCGATGTGCGCGTCCCGCTCGGCCAGACGCTTGCCGGTACGGATGTAAAAAGGCACACCGGCCCAGCGCCAGTTGGCGATTTCGGTGCGAAGCGCCACAAAAGTCTCCGTGGTGCTCTCTGGGTTCACGCCAGCTTCCTGGCGGTAGCCGGGCACAGCAATACCATCAATCGCACCCCCTGCATACTGCCCACGAATTACCTGCTGCGCCAGGGTCTCAGGTGTCCAGGGTTTGAGGGATCGAAGCACCTTGAGTTTTTCGTCTCGAATCGCGTCAGCATGGGAGTTGATGGGGGGTTCCATGGCCAAGGCGCACAGCATTTGCAGCGCATGGTTTTGCACCATGTCACGCAGGGCACCGGTATGGTCGTAAAAGCTGCCTCGTTTTTCAACGCCCAGCTCTTCCGCAATCGTGATCTGGATATTGGCAATGTGTTCGCGGCGCCACAAGGGCTCGAACAGGGCATTGCCAAAACGCATGGCGAACAGGTTTTGGACAGATGGCTTACCGAGGTAATGGTCAATACGGAATACCTGGCGTTCACTGAAGCCGCGCAGCACCGATTCGTTGATGGCACGGTTGGAGGCCAGATCATGACCCAGGGGCTTCTCCAGGACGATGCGGACATGGGGTGCGTTGAGCCCGTGGGCTGCTAACTGTTCGCAGGTCACGGTGAACAGGCTGGGTGCAGTGGCCACATACATGACAACCGTGTCTGCTGTGCGGACATTCAGCCAGCCTGCCAGGGCCTGATACGAGGCGGCCTGTGACAAGTCCATGCGCAGATAGTGCAGTGTGGCCGCGAAGCGTTCAAACTCCTCTTGTGTTGGACGTTTGGCCAATTCCACGTTGGCGAAACGCTGCCGGATCAAATCGCGGTATTGTTCATCAGACAACTCATCCCGTGCAATGCCAATGATGCGCACATCGGCAGGCAGTGTGCCATGCCGGAAAGCCTGGAACAAGGCTGGTAAGAGCTTTCGCCAAACCAGATCTCCGGTGCCGCCGAACAGAACCAAATCGCAACTCATCAATATCCTTTGGCCGCTTTTTCGCGTAACGTGTTGTGTCTGAAATGTAACTTAGTTTCATAGTTTGGGTCCTCATGTGTAATTGATTTGAGCCTGCTCTTGGCTTTCTTTGCCTCGGCGTTTTCCCTGTTCAAGCAATGGAGTGCATCCGATAAACTTGGGCAGTAATCAAATTACGAGGAAAAATCATGCGTAAGTCGGTCGTTGGTGCCCTGGTGGGCATTTTGGGTGGGTTGATGAGCCAAGGGGCTGCGGCTCAGCAAGTCAACATCATTTGCTCGGTTCAGGCAGAGTGGTGCAACATGATCGCCACTGTGTATGCAAAAACCACAGGCACCAAAGTCAACATGTCGCTCAAAGGCTCTGGCGAATCGCTGGCGCAATTGATTGCCGAAAAAGACAATCCCAAAACTGATGTCTGGTTCGGTGGCACGGGTGACCCTCATCTCCAAGCTGCCGAGCAAGGTTTAAGTCTCGAATACAAGTCGCCCAGCCTGGCGCAGTTGCACCTCTGGGCTCAGCAACAGGCGCAGCAGTCGGGCTACAAAACGGTGGGCATCTACTCAGGCCCTCTGGGTTTTGGCTACAACACCGAACTGCTGGCCAAGAAGAAAATGGCTGTGCCCAAAACCTGGGCCGATTTGCTTAAACCCGAATACAAGGGTGATATCCAGGTAGCCAACCCGGCGTCCAGCGGCACGGCTTACACCATGATCGCCACGCTGGTGCAATTGATGGGCGAAGACAAAGCCTTCGACTACCTCAAGGGCCTGCACAAGAACGTCAGCACCTATACCCGTTCCGGTACCGGCCCAATCAAGGCGGCGGCCCGTGGCGAAACGGCGATTTCGATCAGTTTTGTGCACGACGGCCCAGGTGAAAAGATGCAGGGTTTCCCCATCGAAACCATCACCCCCACTGATGGGACGGGTGCTGAAATTGGCTCGATGAGCCTCATCAAAGGCGCGCGCAACCTGGACGCGGCCAAGAAGTTCTATGAATGGGCGCTGACCCCTTCTGCGCAGGAAATGGGGGCAGCTGCCAAGCAGTTTCAGTTGCCCAGCAACAAAAACGCCAAGCTCCACCCCAGCATTCCAGACTTCAAAAAAATCAAGTTCATCAATTACGACTACGCCAAGTACGGTGCCAGCACCGAGCGCCGCCGCTTGATTACCCGATGGGAAAAAGAAGTCAACTCGCTGCCCAAGTAAACGCCAAGCGCGCAACGTAGCGCGCTATTGTCAACCGTGCGTACGAATTCCCCCGCTTTCGATGGCAGGCTTCACATGAACAAAAATCCCAACGCCGCCATTCGGTGGTGGATCGTGGTGGGTCTGCTGGCCTACGTCGCATTCCCCTGGTACGCAAACCAGGACGCTGCTTGGTACACCGTCTGGTCACAAGTTTTTGGAGGCGCTGAAACCTCCAATGGCATGACGCAAGCGCTTGTCCATGGGCGCAAATGGCTGTTGCTGGGCATGGCCGGGCTCATGT
Source organism: Candidatus Defluviibacillus avedoerensis (assembly GCA_016703665.1). Lineage (GTDB taxonomy): Bacteria > Pseudomonadota > Gammaproteobacteria > Burkholderiales > Burkholderiaceae_C > Defluviibacillus > Defluviibacillus avedoerensis. The sequence goes on along the minus strand of JADJBS010000020.1, from coordinate 922,807 downwards.
TGGCTACGGTGGGTCTTGGCATGCCGCCAGGGCGCCAGCAGGGTGGCTGGTTGCTTGCTGGAGGGGCGGTGGGCGCTCTGGGCCTCGCGTTCACGGGCTTTGCCATAGGCGCCAAGGGCTGGGCATTCGAGGCCTTCAATTTGTCCTTTGGCGAGCTTGCGCTCAACCAGTTTGGCATTGGTATGGGTGGCTTTCTGGCGGTGTTGGCGTTGGTCGTGCTGGCTGCTTTTGGCATTGCGCGGCTGGGCTACTTTCGTGGTGATCTGTTTGTGGCTGCCAGTGTAGTGGGCTGCGGCGTCTTGCTTATTCTGTTCATTGCTTACCCGGTCACCAAGGCTTTGTACGGCGCCTTCCTTAACGACGAAGGCCGCTGGTCATTGACAGCGATTTTTGAGCGCGTGGGCAATGAGCGGGTCTGGAGCCTGGGATGCCTCAGTGGTTCGCGCTGCGGCGTGGCCTGGAACACGCTTGGCTTGGCTCTGCTAACGGCCACCGGGACGACGATCATGGGCACCATGATGGCCCTGCTGGCCGAGCGCGGGTCGGCAGCGCGGTTTCAAGGTCCGCTCAAGATCATTGCCATGCTACCCATCATCACCCCGCCCTTTGTGGTTGGTCTGGGCCTGATTTTGCTGTTTGGCCGCGCGGGTGTGGTCAATCAGCTGCTGGAATGGGGTTTTGATGTCACGCCCACGCGCTGGTTTTACGGTATGTTTGGCGTGTGGATCGCGCAGTTGTTTGCCTTCACGCCCATTGCTTTCATGATCATGCGTGGTGTGGTGCAAGGCGTCGCGCCCTCACTCGAAGAGGCCGCCGTGATGCTGCGAGCAGACCGCATGCGCACCTTCATGACTGTCACCCTACCGCTGCTCAAACCTGGCTTGGCCAATGCCTTTTTGGTGGGCTTCATCGAGAGCATTGCTGACTTTGGCAACCCCATCGTGGTGGGTGGGCAGTTCTCGGTGCTTTCCACCGAGATCTTCTTTGCGATTGTGGGTGCTCAGTACGACCAGGGCCGCGCTGCCTCGCTGGCCTGGATACTCACCTTGTTTGCCCTGGCGGTGTTCGCGATTCAACGTGGTTTGCTTGGCAAGCAAAACTACACCACAGTCAGTGGCAAAGGCGATGCCGGCATTGCGCTGCCTTTACCTGACAAGGTGCGCAAGCTCATTTACGCCGTGGTGTTGCCCTGGATGGCCTTTACGGTGATCGTTTACCTGTTTGCGTTTGCGGGTGGATTTGTGCAGACCTGGGGCCGGGACTACACCCCCACGCTGGCGCACTTCAAAACCGCCTTTGATCTGCAGTGGGGCGAGTTTGGTCTGGTGCTGGCAGGCACAGCATGGAACTCGCTTTTCACCACCATCAAGCTGGCAGCTGCCTCTGCCCCAATGACCGCAGGTGTGGGACTGCTCATCGCCTACCTGCTCGCGCGCACCGAGTTCAAGGGACAGGGCATGTTTGAGTTTGCAGCGCTTCTCGCCTTCGCCATACCCGGCACGGTGCTGGGTGTGAGCTACATCCTGGCCTTTAACGTACCACCGCTGGAACTGACTGGCACCGGATTGATCATTGTGCTGTGCTTCATGTTCCGCAACCTGCCTGTGGGCGTACGCGCAGGCACGGCGGCGTTCAAGCAACTTGACAAATCACTGGACGAGGCCTCCCTGATGTTGAGGGCGTCCACTCTGCAAACGCTCTTTCATGTGGTGCTGCCGCTGCTCAAACCCGCGCTGGTGGCAGCCCTGGTTTACAGCTTTGTTCGCGCCATGACCACCGTGTCAGCGGTGATCTTTTTGGTGACGGCAGAAAATGAACTGGCAACCACCTACATCATTGGCCGCGTGGGCAATGGCGACTACGGCGTGGCTTTGGCTTACTGCACGGTGCTGATCATCCTGATGTCTGCGGCGACAGCGCTGATCCAGTTCCTGGTGGGTGAACGAAAACTGGGGCGGCGCACGGCAGGCACATCTGAACATCAGGGGCACCACAAAATGGAAGGTCTGGCATGAGCAAGGGCATCGAATTTGTCAACATCACCAAGCGCTATGGCACCGACAGTTCGGCTCCGCTGGTGGTCAAAGGGGTGTCGTTTGAAGTGGAGCAAGGCTCTCTCACCACCATCCTGGGCCCTTCAGGCTGTGGCAAGACCACATTGCTGCGCATGATCGCGGGCCTGGAGTCGTGCACCTCGGGCCAGATCATCATGAACGGCAAAGACGTGACCACGCTCGGCCCGGCAGAGCGCAATGTCAGCATGATGTTTCAGAGCTATGCACTGTTTCCGCACATGAGCGTGATCGAGAACGTGCAGTACGGACTCAAGATGTCGGGTGTGGCCAAAGATTCAGCCCACAGCCGAGCAGCCGAAGCGCTCAAGAATGTAGGTCTGGTTGGCTACAACGAACGCCTGCCATCCGAGTTGTCAGGCGGCCAGCAGCAACGTGTGGCCCTGGCCCGCGCTCTGGTACTGGAGCCCGGCGTGCTGTTGTTTGACGAGCCACTGTCGAACCTGGATGCGCGCCTTCGCCGCGAGATGCGCGAAGAAATCCGCGCCATCCAGCAGCGGCTGCAACTCACTGTCGCCTATGTCACGCATGACCAGAGCGAAGCGTTGGCCGTTAGCGACCAGATCATCGTGATGAACGCTGGCCTGATCGCCCAAAGCGGCACGCCGCAAGACATGTACGAACGACCGCAAAGCGAATTCGTCGCAGGCTTCATGGGCGAGGCCATGCTCTTTCCCGCGCAGGCGCAAGCTGATGGCTCGGTTGCGCTGGGGCCGCTGCGGCTTACACCGCGCCAAAGTGCGCCACAAGGCCAGGTCAAAGTGGCTGTGCGGCCCGAAGCCTGGCACATCCACCGCGACGGTGCTGGCTTGGCCGCTACCCTGAAGAAGTCGTCCTACCTGGGCAGCTTTTACGAATACACCTTTGACACCGAACTGGGCAGCATCTTTGTGGTGTCGCCAGATTTGACTGATGTGTTAAGCGTTGGCACTGAGGTGGTACTGGATCTGGCCGACCACGGTGTGTCGGTGGTCAAGGCGCAGTGAATGAACGGCGATAGGGTGTGCCGTTAACGGCGATTGCGCTGATTCTTCTGGGGGCGGTGATCCACGCTGGCTGGAACGTCGTTGCCAAAAAAGCGCAGGGCGATACCCGCTTTACCTTCTTCAGCAGTGTGCTCATGGCCGCGGTGTGGACGCCCTTGGCCCTGTGGCTGGGGTGGGATGTGGTGCCCACCTGGGGGTTCACCGAATGGGCCTTGATGGCGGCCAGTGGTTTTGTGCATTGGGTGTACTTTGTCTGCCTGCTGACGGGCTACCGCAAGAGTGATTTGACGGTGGTGTATCCTGGCGCGTGGGAGCGCGCCCTTGCTGTCCTCCACCATGGCGGTGCTGGTGTTTGGTGAGCAACTGTCAGCCCTCGGGGCTGCGGGTATTGTGGGGGTGGTGGTTGGCGTGTTCCTCATCGCCGGAGGCCCTGGGCTCTTCAAGGCAGCACACGACCCAGCACAGCGTCAGCGTGTAAAAGCGGGTGTGTTCTGGGGCACGCTCACAGGCGCCTTGATCGCCGCCTACACGGTGATGGACAGCTACGCCGTCAAGGTTATTGCCATCTCACCGATTCTGTTTGACTACTGGTGCAACCTGCTGCGCTTGCCGTTTGCCGCCGTCTCAGTTTTGCGAGACCGGGCTGAAGCGCGGCGGCTGTGGTCATTGCAATGGCGCTATGCGCTGGTTGTTGCTGTCTTCAGCCCCGTTGCCTATGTCTGTGTGCTCTATGCTGTGCGTCTGGCGCCAATCAGTCATGTGGCACCTGCGCGCGAGGTCAGTATGTTGTTTGCCGCGCTGATTGGCGGACATTTGCTCAGCGAGGGTGACCGTGGCTCCCGCGTGCTGGGCGCTGGTGCCATTGCGCTCGGAGTGATGGCCCTCGCGTGGGGCTAGCAACTTGTTCCAGGTATGTAACTGCAACGCCAGATAATGGTGGGCATGAACCAACTCCAAGTACTCAAGACCCTTACCACCGTGGTTGCTGACACGGGTGACTTCAAACTGCTCAGCCAGTTTCAGCCGACTGACGCGACGACCAATCCATCCCTGATCCTCAAGGCGGTGCAAAAGCCGGACTACGCCCCCCTGCTCAGCGAGGCAGTGGCCAAATTCAAAGGCAAGCCCTTGGACGAAATCATGGACCGCCTACTGGTGCGCTTTGGTTGCGAGATTTTGTCTCTGATCCCGGGCCGTGTTTCCACCGAGGTTGATGCCCGGTTGTCCTTTGACACCAATGCCACCCTTACCCGCGCCGAACGGCTGATCGAGTTGTACCAGGCTGAGGGCATTGCGACCGACCGCATCCTGATCAAGATCGCCGCCACCTGGGAAGGCATCCAAGCCGCGCAGGCCCTGGAGCGCAAGGGCATTCACACCAACTTGACGCTGCTGTTTTCATTTGCGCAGGCAGTGGCCTGCGGCCAGGCCAAGGTGCAATTGATCTCACCCTTTGTGGGCCGCATTTACGACTGGTACAAAAAATCTGCTGGTGCTGCATGGGACGAAGCCGCCAACACGGGCGCCAACGACCCAGGCGTCAAATCCGTGCGTGCGATCTACAACCACTACAAGAAGTTTGGGGTTGCCACTGAAGTCATGGGGCGAGCTTTCGCAACATTGGGCAGATTACCGCGCTGGCGGGCTGTGATCTGCTGACCATCGCGCCTGAGTTGCTGGCTCAGCTGGCTGCGGCCGATGCGCCACTGCCTGCAGCGCTGGATGCCGTCGCCGCCAAAGCGTTGGACCTGCCCATAGTCAACTATGACGAACCAGGCTTTCGTTATGCATTGAATGACGACGCCATGGCCACCGAAAAGCTTGCCGAGGGTATCCGCGCGTTTGCCGTCGATGCGGCCAAGCTGGACCAACTGCTGCTGGCGGCATAAGACTTCAACACAAGGGGGATGCACACCATGCGATGCGATCAAACACCCGCCTGGGCCGCGCTGCGTGCTCATTTTCATGAGTCTGGCAAAACCTTTGATGCCAGACAGGCGCTGAAGGACGATCCGCGACGTGTGCCGTACTGGAACATGCAGGCGCCGCATGTGTACGCCGAGTTGTCGAAGAACTTGATCGATGCGGACACCGAGGCGCTGCTGCTGAAACTGGCCGAACAGTGCGGTGTCACGCAACGGCGCGATGCCATGTTCGCGGGAGAGGCCATCAACAGCACCGAGCAACGTGCTGTGATGCATTTTTTGCTAAGGAAACCGGCTTTAAGGCAGGACGGATATATAGATTTAGCTATTGAAAATGTAGCGTTTGAACTGCAGGCTGTCCACTCCACGTTGGATGCCATGCTGGCGTTTGCAGAAACCGTGCGGTCTGATGTGCAGATCACGGATATTGTCAACATCGGCATCGGTGGCTCAGACCTGGGGCCGCAGATGGCGGTGCTTGCGCTGGATGCGTACCGTGTTCCTGGCAAGCGCTTTCACTTTGTGTCCAATGTGGACGGTCATGAACTGGCTGCGACGCTGAAAGACCTGAACCCGCGGAACACCCTGTTCCTGATCGCGTCCAAGACCTTCACCACCACTGAGACCATGACCAACGCCGAATCAGCCAAGGCCTGGTTTGTGGCCAACGGTGGTCAGGATACGGCCAGGCATTTCGTGGCACTCACCACCAATGTCGCAGCTGCCAAAACATTTGGAATCAACACCACCTTCGGTTTTTGGGACTGGGTGGGTGGGCGCTATTCGATCTGGTCTGCAATCGGCCTGCCCGTTGCCATTGCGATTGGCGCAGGGGGCTTCAGGCATATGCTGGCCGGTGCTCACGCCATGGATGAGCATTTTCGTACAGCACCGCTTGCACAAAACTTGCCGGTGCGGCTGGGCCTGCTCGATGTCTGGTACCGCAACTTTCATGGCTTTACCAGTCGGTGCATTGCACCCTATCACGCAGCTTTGCGGCGTTTGCCTGCCTACTTTCAACAGCTGGAGATGGAAAGCAATGGCAAACAGGTGGACTTGAATGGCAAGCCTTTGAGCTACGGCACCTCACCCGTTCTCTGGGGTGAACCCGGCACCAACGGCCAGCATGCCTATTTCCAGATGCTGCACCAGGGCACAGATGTGGTGCCCGTGGAGTTCCTGGCGGTCAAGTCAGCAGCGCACGATTTGCCGGGTCACCACCCCAAGCTGCTTGCCAATGCGCTGGCGCAGGCGCAAGCCTTGTTGCAGGGGCAGAGTGACCAGGCTGGGCACAAGAACTTTCCGGGTAACCGCCCCAGCAGCTTCTTTGTGCTGGACGAGTTGAGCCCCACCACCCTGGGAGCCTTCTTGGCGATGTACGAGCACCGGGTGTTTGTCAGTGGTGCGATCTGGGGCATCAACAGTTTCGACCAGTGGGGCGTCGAGCTGGGTAAGGTACTGGCCAAAGACATTGAACCACGACTGGCGTCAGGGGATGTGACTGGGCTGGACGCTTCGACGGCCACGCTGCTGTACCGCTTGCGATGAATGTGGTGTTTGACTTTGGCGCGGTGCTGTTTGACTGGCAGCCTGCAGAGCTGGTGCGTCAACACTTTCCGGACCATGCACCGCATACACAGGCTGCCAATGCCCTGGCGGCCAACATTTTTCGACACGCTGACTGGCATGCCTTTGACCAGGGGTTGCTTGACCAGCAAGAGGTGATTAAGCGCACCGTGGGACGCCTGGCTTTGCCCGAGGCGCAGGTGGTGGAGTTGGTCAGCCACATTGGCGAGCGCCTGACGCCCATCCCTGAAACGCTGGCCGTGCTCCAGGGCTTGCGTGTCTTGCGGGACGCAAAAACGTTGCTTCGTGGTGTACCGTTTCAACTCTACTACCTGTCCAACATGCCCTCGCCCTACGCGCGGGTGCTGGCGCAGCGGCACGAATTTTTGCAGTGGTTTGACGGCGGCATCTACTCGGGGGATGTCAAGTTGATCAAACCTGATCCAGCGATATTCGACATGCTGGGTAAGCGCCACGCCTTGCCAGCGCATCGCACGGTGTTCATCGATGATTTGCCGGCCAATGTCGACGCGGCCCGAGCATTTGGCTGGTCTGCCATTCGCTTCCAGAACGCCGCCCAGCTGGTCAGAGCGCTGGCTGATCTGGGGGTGGTGATACCGGCAGCGTGAAGACCGCATCAACCCCTTGAACGGCCCCGTCCACAAGGCGGTTGTCCAGGCGCAAGTTTCCGCCCAGTACCTGCGCAATTTCGTGGCAAATCGTCAAGCCCAAGCCAAAGCCCTGGGGGAGTTGCCCGAGACAGACGGGGTATTGCCCGTCGCAAAGGGTTGAAACAGCCGGTCCTGCAAGTCGGCGGCGATACCCGGCCCGTTGTCGGTAATGCGCAGCACGGCCTCACTGCCCCATGGGTCAAGGTCACGGTGAGTCGCCCACCTGGCGGCAACGCCTTGATGGCGTTGTGCAGCAGGTTGCGACTGAGTTCGCGCAGCATCCAGTCGTGAGCAGCGACCCAGGTTGGCTCGGTGTGGATGTCAAAGTCCAGTGACTTGTCGGCAATCAGCGGGGCTAAATCCAGCGCAACTTCACGCACGATCAGCGTCAGGTCATGGGGTCCGTGCTCACCCTGCTGGTGCAGCTGTTCTACCTTGGCCAGCGACAGCATCTGGTTGGCCAGCCGGGTGGCGCGCTCCACTGTGTCATTGATCTCCAACAGGGCGTCACGCGGTGCAATGTCCCCGCGCAGGGCTGACTGAATTTGCGCCTTCAGCACCGCCAGTGGCGTGCGCAACTGGTGCGAGCTGTCCCGCACGAAACGCTTCTGGTGTGCCAGCAGCCTAGCCAGCCGGGCCATCACCTGGTTGGTTGCGTCCAGCAGGGGGCGCAGTTCATGCGGGGCATGGTCAGTTGCAACCGGCGACAGGTCTGACTTTGCCGCGCCTGTAGATTTTCGCTCAAGGTCCGCACCGGCTGGGTGGCGCGCTGGACCACCAGCACCACGGCGGTGGCCAGCAACAAGACCAGAATGGCTTGCCGCCAGACCGTGTCCAGCAGAATTTGCTTTGCCAGCCGCAGGCGCAACTCAAGGGTTTCTGCCACCTGGATCACGGCCATGCCCCGCCCGTCCGTCCCTGCGACGGGCTGTAACAGCACGGCCACGCGCACGGGCATGGGGCACCGTCGCGATCAACTCGGCCTGCTGTTCGTACCCGCGCACATTCAGCTGTTCGCCAATGGATTTGGCCGAGGCCAGCAAGGTCCGGTCGTACGCCGTGTTGATGGCCTGCAGGGCCTGGCTATAGAGGCTGACCGCGTTAAAACCGATCAACACAACGATGGGTATCAGCAGGCCCAGCAACAGCTGAGGCGCCACTCTCTTTTTCATAGCGAAAATCGCCCGTATGGTGCGCCGTAAAACCTGTTTTTGCTTCGCTTGGTAACAAAGAGCCTTTGCCATCGACGGTGACATGCCGACGGTAAAGTGCTTTCAGTCTGGCCTCTAGTTCATCCAGGTCAAAAGGCTTGGGCAGGTAATCGTCTGCACCTGCGTTCAGACCCAGCACCCTGTCGCCCACCGTGCCGCGCGCGGTCAGGATCAGTACGGGCGTGCGCAAGCCCGACTGACGGGCCTGGGTCAGCACGTCCAGGCCGTCGATCCCCGGCAGACTCAAATCCAGCACCACGATGTCCGGCATTGATTCAGTCCACAGCGCCAGGGCTTGCGAGCCATCAATGCAGGGATTGACCTCAAAGCCGCGCCGCTTCAGGGTGCGTTGCAGCGTGGTTTGCATGGCAGGGTCGTCTTCAACAAGAAGCAGTCTCATGGGGCGTTACCATAGCACCCCCAGACCTGTCCGGCATGCCCGGCACAAGGACAGTCCCAATGGGCAAGGGAACACAAGGGTCTTTCCAGGAGCTTTAGACTCTGACCATGATTGATGTCGTCGGCGCTTTGGCAGACCTGTCCGCGTTGCGAAACCGTGACCAGCTGGACATTGACCTGGTGAGCCTGGTCATGCGGCTGTGTGGGCAGCAGCAATGTGCCATTCGCCTTGCCTGCGTGGTGGGCGAAGAAGAGAATGCCCGCTGGTTGACCTGCTGTCGCCAGGATAGCCGCGAGCAGTTGCCCGTTCGCGACACCGTGGGTGTGGATTTGACTGCATTGCCGCTGTTGTCCTCGGTCGGTTACTGGCAGCACGCCCTGTCAACCGGGCAAAATCAACGAAGTCGGGATCGGCCCGTATGCCACGGTGTTGCCCTATGGTTCGACCGCCCAGGGAACCGTGGGTGTGCTGGAATTGCTGACGCCGCGCCGCCTGGCCCGTAAAACCCTGCACTCGGTGGCAGGCATTCTGAAGATTTACCAGAACCTGCAAGGTCTGCTGGACTACGGTGAAAAGATACGCTGACAGAACTGCTCAATCGCAAGACCTTTGACGACGCTTTCTTCAAGGCCGCCATTGAGCTCAACCGCAACGAGCGTAGCGTCGGCCGCTGACCGCCGAGGCAGCAGTGTTTCCGACAGCTACTGGCTCGCAGTGATTGACATTGACTACTTCAAACGGGTGAACGACAACTTTGGCCACCTGATTGGGGACGAGGTCTTGCTGCTGATGGCGCGCCTGATGCGCATCAACTTCCGCATTCAAGACCGCTTGTACCGCTTTGGGGGTGAGGAATTTGTGGTGTTGATGCGCTGCCATCAGCCCTCAGACGCTGCCCAGGCCATGGCCCGGTTTCGAGAGCAGGTGCAAGAGCACTCCTTTCCCCAGGTTGGCACCATCACCGTCAGCATTGGGTTCTCTCGGGTCCGTCTGGACGACACGCCCAGCAATGCCTTTGACCGGGCCGACAAAGCGGTCTATTACGCCAAGGGGCATGGGCGCAATCAGGTGTGTGAATTTGACGCGTTGGTCCGGGACGGCAAGCTCACCGAGCTGGCGGACGACATCAAAGAGGTCGACTTTTTCTAGGTCGGCAATCAGGCGGTCGAATATGCCAGCCGCACGTAAATGGGTGCAAATGCCTCGGCCTGCGTGATCTCGACCAGTGTTTCCTTGGCCAGTTCCAGCAGCGCAATGAAGGTCACCACCAGCACAGGGCGCCAGCGCTTGCGTCAAACAAATTTTCGAACTCCACAAACTTGCGGCCTTGGAGGATACGAAGCACGATGCTCATGTGCTCGCGCACGCTCAGTTCTTCACGGGTGATCTTGTGGTGCTGAACCAGGTTGGCACGCTTCAGGATGGACGCCCAGGCCTCCTGTAAATCTGCGAGATGGACCTCTGGAAAGCGCGGGTGCATCGATTGCTCGATGTAGACCTGAGCTTTCAGGAAATCGCGACCAAACAGCGGGTGTGAATTGATGCGTGCGGCAGCCTGCTTCATCTGTTCGTATTCGAGCAGGCGGCGAACCAGTTCGGCGCGCGGGTCTTCGGGCTCTTCTCCCTCTGCTGCCTTCTTGGGCGGTAGCAGCATGCGGGATTTGATCTCGATCAGCATCGCCGCCATCAGCAGATATTCGGCGGCCAGCTCCAGGTTGCGCGTGCGAATCTCGTCCACGTAGCTCAGGTACTGGCGCGTCAAGCCGGCCATGGGGATGTCAAGAATGTTGAAGTTCTGCCGTCGGATCAGGTACAGCAGCAAATCCAGCGGGCCCTCAAAGGCCTCCAGAAAGACTTCGAGTGCATCGGGGGGAATATAGAGATCGTTCGGTAGCGCAAACAGTGGCTCGCCATACAGGCGGGCCAAGGCCACCTGGTCCACCACATCCGGCATAGCGGCTACCAGCACAGCACCGTTATCGTCCCGCTTTGGATCGTCGGCGGCGACTACCCCCGGCATGCCCACACCGTGCAATTAAGCGTTGGTCTGGTAGACGTAGGGCTTTTGGGGCACTTTGCCCTCAGCGAAATCAGCCTCTTCCTTGCGGTTAAGTGACCTTTCCCACAGCAAGGCGCGTCCAGCCTGTTGCTTGGCATCCAATTCAGGCTTGGCTGCCTTGAGTTGATTCAAAAACTGGGTAGCGTCCGAGCGGTAGTCAGGACGGAGAATATGGCACGTAAAAATGACATGGTGTTGGACCTTTGTCGCTATTTTACCGGGCTCAGGCGTTACGCTTCGACAGGTCATTCAATACAAGAGGTTCGGCAATGGATATCAAACGCGTTTCAAGGGGTGGACCATGGTCAGTCGCTGGGCATTTTTCCTTATTTGGCTGCGATCGGCAAAGAATCGAAAAACTGGAAGAGGGTGTTTCCACCAGAAGCACAGGTGCGCGCCCAGTTTGGCGAGCCCGAAAAGATCTGGGACAGCCAGGGCGGTGCCCGCATTCTCGAATACAACCGCCAGCCCGAAGGTGCCACCAATTACATGATCTCCATCGGGACAGATGGCAAGATGAACGCCCTGCGCCAGGTGCTTACCCAACAGAACTTCGAAAAAATCATCCCGGGCATGATGATGGAAGATGTGCGCAAAATGCTGGGCAAGCCAGGCCAAGGTCAGCCAGTTTGCGCTCAAGCCCGGTGAAACCCACTGGGACTGGCGCTTCAGCACCAACAACCAGGCCAAGATGTTCAATGTGATCTTTAACGCCGACTGGCGCGTGCAATCCACCGCCATCACCGAAGACACCCACCACGACAGCAAACGCTGATCAACCTCCTTTTTCACCGATTCAGGCCCACCACGCCATGAAAAAACCTGCCATCCTCCTCAGCATCGCCTTTGTCCTTAGCGCCTGCGGCCTCGCCAGCGGCGAAGAGATTAGCGCAGTCGGCACCGTCTTCAAACTGCTGTCCCCAACGACAAAATTGTTGTCGAGGGCCTACGATGACCCAAGGTGGGCGGTATCACCTGCAGTGCTATGTGTCGCGCGCCAAAACTGGCGGTTACAAGGCGCTTTGGGCTTTGCAGAGGACAAATCTGAGGCCTCGATTGCCTGCCGCCAGACCGGCCCTATTGTCTTTGGCGACAAACCGCTGGACAAGCAGGAAGAGATGTTCAACGAACGCATCTCCCTGGTTTTTAAAAAGCTGCGCGTGATACGTATGGTGGACGCCAAGCGCAACACCCTGGTGTATCTGACCTATTCCGACCGGCTGATTGAAGGCTCACCGCAAAACAGCGTGACCGCAGTGGCCATGCCTGCGGGGACGGTGATACCGGTTAAATAGTGTGTGCGCTGGGTGTTGACCTTGACCACTTTGGTCTGGCTAACTGGACATCGCGAGCTCTACCTTACGCCCTGCGCGTGCAGCCAAGGTGATGGCATGTCCAGGCTGAAATTTGTCCCATTTACCGCGCAGAAGGTCGCTCACCCGTGACTGGGCAATCCCAAAGCGCTCTGCCGCTTGCGCCTGGAGTCCAGCCTTGGACTGCACCAGCAAGCGTAAACGCCCCATCAAGTCAGCCCGAAGCGCCAGCACTGCTGCCTCGCCTGGGGCAAAACCCAAATCGGTGAACACGTTGCCACTGGATACGGTCGTGTTGTCAGCGTCCATCATTAATCTCCAATCAGTTTGTGCGGGCAGCGGCAGTTCAATGTCGGCTTTGGCCGTTTTCTGGGTGGTTTTGTGAAAGCAATGCAAAACGTAGACTGCATCCGCTTTCTTGGCGACATAGATCACACGCCATTGACCTTGCAATTTGATGCGAATCTCGTAGGCGCCCACACCAACCGTTGGCATGGGTTTGAAGTCACTGGGCATCAAGCCCAGTTGCACTTGCCACAACTCAAACCCAGCCTCACGCCTGGCAATGTCCGGGAAAGTTGCCAAGTCCCTCAAGCTATTGCCGACGAATTTGAGGTCTTTTATGGTTGAAATATATAAATACATTGATAAATTGTCAATGCTCTGTGTTGCGCGGTGGTTAGTTCTCACCCGCGAAAAATACGCAAAAGATTTGGTGAGCCGGGGCTATACCGAAGACAACGCTCGTTACTGGGCTGAAAGAAAGGTTTTGCCGCGCAAGGTCAGTGGCAACAGCTATGCCCATTCATGGAGTGAACCGTCTGTTTCTGGAACGGCCGTGAACAAGAAGTTTGGCGCTGATCTCAGGTACATTTACCAAAAGCTTCAGAACGATGTGGCAAATCAGGGCATCCGATCGGCTGCGACACGGTACGCAGCGTGGTGGATCACGAGCTGGCGCACCAGTTGGACGACTTACTGAGCCTGCATATTGACACCGAGGTCGTACAGGCCTATTAAGATTGCAAACTGAAGGGTCTCAAATCTGAGGTTTCTGGCTATGCTGACAAAAATATCAAAGAGTTCATCGCTGAATGCTGGGCCGAATCCTGCAACAACCCGCAACCAAGACGTGCGGCAGTTGAACTCGCACGCATCGTTCGCGCACGGTATCGATCCCGATTTGGCGGGCAACCCCCCAGAAATTAGCTATGGCGTCATCACCTCAGGCGCTTGTGCAGGCGAACAAGCACAGGCCGATTTTGATGCACACGTTGCTGGGCATCCACCGCAGGCCGCTGATGGTCCTTGAAGTTTGTATGCTCAAACCACCAGCCCGACGCGATCGGGCTTTTTTATGTCCAGGAGAATGGCATGAGCTCGTTTGAATTGACGGTTGACGATCAAGGCGTCCAATCGGCGCTGAAGGCTCTGGCTGACCGAGTGAACAATATGCAACCCTTGTTACAGGCGGTTGGGGATGACATTGTTGAGCGTGCAAAGCACCGTTTTGACACAAGCACTGGGCCGGATGGGCAGGCTTGAAGCCCAACTCGCTCGCAACACTGGCGATGGTGGCTGAGCGGATTGGTAAGTACTCCAGCAATCTGAAAAAGAACGGTGGATTGAACGCGCAGGGACTGCGTGCGCTGGGCGAATAAGAAGCCGCTGATTGGGGATTCTGGGTTTCTGCGCCAACAAATTGTTGCTGTGGCGTCTGGGTCAGCTGTGACGGTTAGCAGCACGCCCAAATATGCAGCTATCCAGCAGTTTGGTGGCCAGGCTGGACGGGGGCATAAAGTTACGATCCCTGCACGCCCATTTTTGCCAGTACACGTTGATGGCACACTCTATCCAGAGGAGAAAGCCGCCATCTTGGCGACTTTGAATGAGTGGCTTGTTTCGGGGATAAAGTGAATTCGGTTGTTGTTTCCTGACAGAAAAGCTATTTTTTTAGCCCATCCCGATATTTGCCGTCTACGTTTCCAAAAATCCCGATTTATCGCGCCGTTCCCTCTTTGAATATCTCAACTCCCTTCATCTGTGTGTACTGTCAGCAGGTCTAACCCCGCCCCGCTATCATCCCCCGCATGGTAGACACCACACCGCTGCGAGCCGATTCATCAGCCTCTGACCACGCCACAACTGAACAGGCTGCCGCCTTCATCCAGCGCTGGGCCGACGTCCAACTCACCGACGCCACCGAGCTGTCTGTTTCCCAAACCTTTGTCATTGAGCTGTGCGACCTGCTGGGCGTGCTGCGGCCGCTGGCCAATGCCGCGCAGGACTACCAGTTTGAGCGGCCCATCACCTTCATCAACAGCGACGGCAGCACCCAGCCCGGGCGCATCGACTGTTACAAGAAAGGCGCTTTCGTTTGGGAAAGCAAAAAGCTGCGCAGCCTGCGCGTGGGCAGCAAGCGCTTTGACTCCGCCCTGATCGAGGCGCACGGCCAAGCCCAAAGCTATGCCCGGGCCCTGGCCGTGTCAGAGGGCCGCCCACCTTTCCTGATCGTGGCCGACGTGGGCAACGTGATCGAGCTGTACGCCGAATTCAGCAAAGCGGTGCCACCTACACGCCTTTTCCTGACCCGCGCAACCACCGCATTCGCCTGGCCGACCTGGCCCTGCCTGAGGTGCGCCAGCGCCTGCGCCAGATTTGGCTGGACCCCGAAAGCCTCAACCCCGCCCGCCAGCGCCCGCGTCACGCGCGAGGTGGCGGCACACTTGGCGACCTTGGCCACAGCCATGGAGCGCAGCGGCCACCGGGCCGACCATGTGGCCGCGGACCTGACGCGCTGCCTGTTCTCGATGTTTGCCGAAGACGTGGAGTTGCTGCCCAAAGGCAGCTTCCTGGGCCTGCTGCAAAACCCACCGCGCCGCGCCAGACACTTGGCCCAGATGCTGCGCGCCTTGTGGATGGACATGGACCGTGGCGGCTTCAGCAGCGCGCTGGCCCAGCAGGTGCTGCGTTTTAATGGCAAATTGTTCAAGCACGGCACGTCTGATGGGTATTCTTTGCTATTAAATGCAGAGCAAATCGACCTGCTCATCACCGCCGCCAAGAGCAATTGGCGCGAAGTCGAGCCCGCCATCTTTGGCACCTTGCTTGAACGCGCCCTGGCCCCCACCGAGCGCCACGCCCTGGGTGCCCACTACACCCCGCGCGCGTATGTCGAGCGCCTGGTGCTGCCCACCGTCATCGAGCCGCTGCGCACCGACTGGGCCAATACCCAAGCTGCCACGCTGCTGCTGGTGGCAGAGTCTGACCAGCTTCATGGCAAAGGAAACAGCAAAGCCGCCGAATCAAAGTTAGCCGAAGCCGTGGCCACCGTGCGCCAGTTTTTGCACCAGTTGTGCAATACCCGCGTGCTGGACCCCGCCTGCGGCAGCGGCAACTTTTGTATGTGACGCTGGAACACCTGAAGCGCCTGGAGGGCGAGGTCATCAACCAGCTCGAAGCCCTGGGCGAGACACAAGACCGCCTGGGCCTGGACGGCGAAACCGTCACCCCGCAGCAGCTGCTGGGCCTGGAGATCAACGACCGCGCCGCCGCCCTGGCTGAGCTGGTGCTGTGGATTGGTTACCTGCAGTGGCACATTCGCACCCGTGGCAACAAGGCCGTGGCCGAGCCGGTGGTGCACAACTACGGCAACATCGAATGCCGTGACGCCGTCCTGGCATGGGACGACGCCGAACCCGCCCACGACGCGGGCGGCGTGCTGCTGACCCGCTGGGACGGCAAAAGCTACAAGCCCACCCGTCACGGGCCTCAGCGTGCCCGACGAATCCGCCCAGGTGCCGCAGTGGCGCTACATCCACCCCCGCAAAGCCAAGTGGCCCAAGGCCGACTTTGTTGTGGGCAACCCGCCCTTCATTGGGGCATCTACCCTGCGTGCAGCCCTGGGAGACGGCTATGTGCAAACCCTGCGCAGCACCTGGCCAGACGTGCCCGAGAGTGCCGACTTTGTCATGTACTGGTGGCACCACGCCGCGCAGGCCGTGCGCAGCGGCGCGACCCGCAGCTTTGGCCTGATCACCACCAACAGCCTGCGCCAGACCTTTAACCGCCGCGTGGTCGAAGCCGCCATGGCCAAAGCCACCAGCGCCAAAGCGGGCGCAGGCAAAGCCGCCGCCAGCAAGGCAACGCCTGGCAAACCCCTGAGCCTGAGCTTTGCGATACCCGACCACCCCTGGGTAGACAGCGCCAACGGCGCTGCCGTGCGCATTGCCATGACGGTAGGCCAGCGCGGCAAGCGCCCGGGCGATTGCTGAGCGTGACGAGCGAGCAAACCGGAGAGCACGGCGAGGTGAACGTGACCCTGGCAGAGGTGCAGGGCCAGATCCATGCGGATTTGAGTGTGGGGGCGAATGTGGCGAGTGCGGTGGCGCTGCGGGCCAATGGCAACGTGTCGTCGCCAGGCGTGAAGTTACATGGCGCGGGCTTTATCGTGACACCGGAGGAGGCGGCAGACTTGGGTCTGGGCACTGTGCTGGGGTTGGAGCGCCACATCCGCGACTACCGCAACGGGCGCGATTTGACCGACAGCCCACGTGGTGTGAAGGTAATTGATCTGTTTGGGTTGACTGCGGAACAAGTGCGCGGCCAATACCCAGCGGTGTACCAATGGCTGGTAGAACGCGTCAAGCCTGAGCGTGATCAGAATAACCGAGCTATTTATCGAGAGAGTTGGTGGATTTTTGGCGAACCGCGCCGTGATTTGCGCCCTGCTATCGCAGGCTTGCCCCGGTACATCGCCACTGTCGAAACCGCCAAGCACCGCACGTTCCAGTTTTTGGATGCCTCCATCCTGCCGGACAACATGTTGATCGCGGTAGCCAGTGCAGATGCATACGATCATGGTGTGCTGTCGAGTGGCCTTCATATCATTTGGGCGTTGGCGACTGGCGGGCGGCTTGGTGTGGGGAATGATCCCCGCTACATCAAATCCCGCTGCTTCGAAACCTTCCCCTTCCCCGACGACGACACCGGCCTCACGCCCGAGTTGCGCCAGCGCATTGCTGACACTGCCGAGCAGATCGACGCGCACCGCAAACGCCAACAGGCTGCCCACCCCGGTCTCACGCTCACGGGCATGTACAACGTGCTGGAGGCGCTCAGAGCTGGCCGCGCGCTCAGCGACAAAGAGAAAACCATCCACACCCAGGGCTTGGTGGCCATCCTGAAAGAGCTGCACGACGAGCTGGACGCCGCTGTGCTGCAGGCCTACGGCTGGGCCGATGTGCCCGCCGACCAGTGGTTAAGCAAGCTGGTCGCCCTCAATGCCCAGCGCGCCGCCGAAGAGGCACAGGGCCAAATCCGTTGGTTGCGATCTGAATTTCAGCAAAAATCACTCACAAATTCAGAGCAAACTATTGAATCAGGGTATGCCGAAAGTGCTCAGAAACCTTTGGATTTAGGCGCTGAAGCAGCCGCCGCCACCTCTGCCACGTCAGCCGCCTCTGCTGCATCTGCTGCCTCCGCCGGGTCAACCGCATCAGCCGAGGCGCAAGCCTGGCCCGCCGAGCTGCCCGCCCAGGTCCGCGCCGTGGCCGATGCCCTCAGCGCTGCGCCAGACGGCTTGACGTTGGCGCAAATCGAAGCCGCCTTCAAAGGCCGAGGCACCTGGAAGAAAAGCCTTCGCCGCATCCTGGACACCCTGGCCGCACTGGGGCGGGCGCGGTACACAGAAGGCCTATGGCGTGCTTAAAGTCCAGATGTTTGACACGGTCACCCTGTGCAGACCGATGCCTGAATATGGTTTGCAATCTGGGGAGGTTGGCGCGGTTGTCGATTTTCTAAGCCAGCCAGAACCAGCGGTGATGATTGAGTTTTGTAATGTCGATGGCTCAACCAAAGCGTCGGTCTTCATGCGAAACGATGATTTCCGGAATCGCTTCAAGGGTTTTCCATCCATCTAAATTTTGGTTTTGGACTGTTTTGAGGCCGGTGGGCGATCAGGCCGACGGGGTACTCTGCGCAGTACGTGTCACCCAGCCTCGCGGCGCTCCTTCTTAACCTCCCTGAGCAGAGTACCTCTTCAGCCTGACCGGGTGAGGGCGGTGGTTCATCGCTGAGTCTTCTACTCGATGCGGCAATCCAGCGTGGAAGCCCCATCATTGATCGAGTGAACCAGCATCTGAGCACCGAGGAGCAATACCTGGTTGCCGTTTGGTCGTTGCTACTTTGATCCGTTTACTTTATGCTTTGAAAGCGCTTGGCCGACACGGTGAAGCTCTCGGCCGTCACCTGTTCCAGCAATGGTTCGTGTGTGGTAAGTGTGGGGATGGGAGTCCGCAGCCAAGCGCACTTTCAGTCACGCTGAAAGATCACATTTCCTGAATCAGCAGCCATGACACACTGCACCCACCATGTTTAAACTGATCATCCTGAGTTGGCCCACCTTGCTGGGCTTGGCCTTTATCCTGGCATTGCTGGGTGCCGTCAAACTGGGGTTCTGGGTTGCCCTGGCTGGCTGCGTGGTTGCGTACTGCGGACTGTTTGCCTCGCGGTGAAGAGATAAAACACCTGCAATCAAAGATTGAGTTCACATGGGCTTTTTGATTTCCTGACGCCACAGGTTCGATCAAGGGGCGTTGCGGCGAGCCAGAGTGGGATGGTATGCAATTTGACGTTGATGATTTGCGAATCCCACAGCCCATCCGAGCGCAAATTGCCCGCGATGCCAGACCGGGTGACTACCTGTTTTTTGCAGATACAAAAGTAGGCGGCGAGTGGTGGCTGATGGATGGCGAGCAGCTGGTCGAGGCCTATTGGCTGGAATGAATCACCTCATAAATGGAATGCCATGAGCTACCGCCTGGACATACAGGACTTGACCCGTGACACCGTTGTGCTAACGGCGAGCGCCTTGACCAAGTGGCCGCCGACCCCGACATGGGAGAGCCTTCGTCAGCAGGCCCCTGAGTGGGCTGATCTTCCGACTTCGAGTTGACTCAATCCGTGCTGCGCGCGGTGAAGTCGCTGGAGTTGCCGCATGGCGAGGTGGTGGCAGTGCAGTCCTGGCAAGGCTCTTTGCGAGGCGATGGTGAATCTGCGTTCATCGACTGGCAAGAGGGGCCAGGGCTCAAGCCGCCACGCTTCAGCGTCAGCGCTGATCTGGATGGTTTTTACCTTTGGGGCGAGCACGGTGAGGGCCTTTCCCTGGAAGACGAGGTGCTCAACACACCCGCCGCGATGGCGCTTGCGAAAGCCTTGCATGCTTGGGCATGGTTTTACGATCAAGCCTGTGCCGCATGCAAAAGCGTGAAGGCTGACATGCGCATGGACTGGGATCAGTTCAACCAAACGGGGATGGCGCTGGCAGAGATGGTCAAGGCGTTGTTGGGGGAGAGCGCAGTCGTGTTCTACGAAAAAGCCGCCTGGGACGCGATACGTGCAGTTGATGAGATTCGACTTGTGGAATGACTTGCGCAAGGGTTAGGATGACCACCCTCTGCGCTGTATCGGCTCCCGCATGTTTGTTGCGGTTCGTTTCGGACGTTTTGGTCGGGGGCGCAGAGACCTGGCTTGACTGTCAGCATCAATCGACAGGGTCGTCCACTTCCCAGTCTTCAGTTATCGCGATATCGCAAATTCAAAAACCTACCGGTTCATTTTTTCGCAGCGCACGGTTCCGTGATCGGTCCTGATCCAGTAAGGGCATAGCACCTGCTTCATTCCGCCGCCATAGCTGTGTTCGCGCAAATCCTTGCCATAGCGTTCAAGGTCATTTGCCATGACTTCACCAGGGGTGATGGGTTCTAGCCGGTAGCAAAAGCGGCCAGATGGAATCAATGGGTCAGGCGTGTCAGGCATGGCATCCGGGACGGGTTGAAAAGGGCGGATCGCTTCCGTGGGTTCGGCCTTCTTGCCCTCTGAATTTGAGCTCAATAAAGTCCGAAATAGATAGCAAACCAAAGCTTACGCCTTTAAGAGCATCTTTAGAATTAACTAAATTAAATACAGAAATCTGTACAATTATTTTCATGAAAACCACTCTCAACCTCCACGACGAGCTATTGGCCGAAGCCAAGGCTTTTGCGGCTGGGCAGCGCGTGAGCTTGACGCGCTTGATCGAGGAAGGCCTGCGCATGCGCCTGCGCGGGGCAGAGATTGCGCCCGCTGTCAAGCGCCGGGCCATGCCTGTCAGTCAAGGAGCGGGCGGGATGCTGCCGGGTTTGAGCGGCTTGAGCACGCGAGAACTGATGGACGCGGCGGACGATCGTGCTGCCGACGCGGCAGGTGGCGATGCTGCCTGATGTCAATGTGCTGGTGGCTGCGCACCACTCGGGTCACCCTCACCATGCTGTTGCAGCGCAGTGGCTGCAACAGGCGCCCAGTGCACAAGACACGCTGGTGTTGCCCATGCCAGTGATCAGCGGGTTTTTGCGCTTGGTGACCAACGGTCGGATTTTTCTGACTCCATCTACCACCGAGCAGGCGGTTGATTTTGTTGACTGGTTGCTGGAAAGCCCCCATGTTCGCCTGCAGGACATCGCCGCCGAATGGCCGCGTCTGCGCAAACTGATGCTGGAGAAAAACCTGGTGGCCAATCAAGTGCCCGACGCCTGGCTGGCGTCGCTGGCCTTGAGTTTGAGCGAGCCGTTTGTGGCGTTTGACAAAGACTTCAAACGCCTGTTGCCAAGGGCTTTGTTGCGGATGTTGTCGGCTTGACGCGATCATTGGCGCAAAAAACGTAGTAGATTTGGGCGATGTTCCCGCTGTTTTCCAGGAGCCCCACATGAGCCGATTGATCAAGCCCGCCTTCGTGGCATTGACCTTTGCTGTCACTGCCTTACCCCACGCCATTGCCGCCAACGAGGGGGCTGGTGTGCTTGTCTACGGTGTTGCTGGATCGGGTGGTTTGGGTCTGGGTTTAGGGCTGCAGATGACGGACCGCTTGGTGATTCGGGGCGAGTTTGCCGGAATGGGGCGCAACTACGCGCCTGTGAACAATGACATTGATTTCCGTGGCCAGGTCAAGGTGGCCACGGCGGCTGTGCTGGTGGATTACCACCTTTGGGACGGGTACTTCCGCATCACCACAGGGGCTGGACCTGGGGCGCCACCGGGCGGCACTGAGCGCGGTGACACGGGGCAGCACGCTGACGGTAAACGGGGTCAACTACGTGGTCCCAGCGGGCGAAGGCCTGGCGGCTTCGCTGGACTACCCCAAGGCCATGCCTTACATCGGCATTGGATGGGGGATGGGTGACTTGCGTAAGAGCCCTGGCTGGAAGTTTGGGGTTGACCTGGGGGTCAATATTGGGCGTGCCCGTGGCAGCCTCTCGGCCACGCCTGGCTTGATGGCTGATCCTGTTTTTGCGTCTGACCTGGCGGCGCAGAGCCAGAAATTCAATCAGAGTGCCAACAAGCTGGTGGTGTACCCACTGGTCAAGCTCAGCGCGGGGTATGCGTTTTAGGTGGCTTTGCTGTTCAGCGGGGTACTTGCCTTGTGGATGCGGGCGTTAGCGCGACCATGGGGACTGTTTGCCGCCGCCCTGACTTGAGAGGGTGAACGAAGCGGCCAGGGTTGGCCAGATCACGGGCCTGTTCCTGCAGCGCACTGGAAGCGGCAGAGGTTTGCTCTACCAGTGCTGCATTTTGTTGGGTCACGCCGTCAAGCTCGGTCACGGCCTGATTGATCTGGGCGATGCCGGAGGATTGCTCCCGGCTGGCAGAGGCGATCTCTCCCACAATGTCGGCCACGCGTTTGATGCCGGTACCGATCTCTTCCATGGTGCTGCCCGCCTCGGCAACCTGTGTGGTGCCCAGGCTCACGTTTTCGACCGATGCAGAGATCAGGCCTTTGATTTCTTTGGCGGCATCGGCGCTTCGCTGCGCCAGGTTGCGCACTTCAGACGCCACCACCGCAAAGCCGCGACCTTGCTCTCCAGCCCGGGCAGCTTCGACAGCGGCGTTCAGCGCCAGGATGTTGGTCTGAATGCGATGCCGTCGATCACGGAAATGATGTCGGATATCTTGCGCGACGATGTGTTGATGGTCTCCATGGTGCGGACCACTTGCGACACAACCGCCCCGCCCCGCGTGGCCAAGGTGCTGGCCGACATGGCCAACTGGTTGGCTTGGCTGGCGTTGTCTGCATTTTGCTGTACGGTGCCAGTGAGTTCTTCAGACGCTGACGCGGTTTGCTCCAGTGAACTGGCCTGCTGTTCAGTTCGGTTCGACAAGTCCAGCGTGCCGTTCGCCACTTCGCTGGCTGCGCTGGCAATGGCGTCTGAGCCGTGGCGGACCTGGCCTATGACATGGTTCAGATTGCTGCGCATCGATTCCATTTGTCCGAGCAGGTGACCGATTTCGTCGGTGCCCGTATGCGGCACCACCTGAGACAAATTGCCCGCAGCAATGGCTGTTGCGGTTTCATCGGCCAGCTGGAACCCGCTGCGTAAGTGGCGCAGCAACACCAGCGTCATCACGATGGCTGGTAAGCCGCCCAGCAGCACGGCGGCAATGAACACCGCCAGCGCGGTCTGGTAGCGGTTTTCTGCTGCGGTAAGCGTCACTGGCGCGCTTGACCTGGGCGTCACGGTAGTTCACCATGGTTTTGATGGCGGCTTCACCTTCTTCGCGCCCGGCCTGCAAAAATGCGGCCATGGTGTCGGGGCTGAAATCTTCGGCCTTGATCGCATTGACAGCCAAATCCAGCTTGACTCGCCAGGCGGCACGGCTGCTTTGAGTGGCGTCCAGAATGGCTTTGTCTTCTGGGCTGATGGCCAATGCCTCCATCGCCTTGAAGATGCGGTTTGCTTCAGTGCGATTGGCCACAATGGCGTCAATGTGCTGGCTGGTCGGGTGGGTATGAATGGCAGCCAGGGCGCCGCCCGGCGCATGCTGGAAGGCCAGCAGCACCTGCATTCGGTTGGACATTATTTTGCTGATGGATTCGTCTGCCATCAGGGCGGGCAGCAAGGCCTTGTCATGAACTGTCTTGAGCCCGTCACGAGCCGACATCATTCCCCAAAGGCTGACGCCGATCACGGCCACCAAGGCAATGGAATAAATGACGATCACCACGAGAAACCGCTGAGTGATCTTGAGGTTTTGAAACATGCTATCCCCTGTTGTTTTGCTTGGCGAGCGTACTCACAACCCTACTGAAGGGCTGTGCCAACAGAAAATATAGCGTGTTACGGGCGATGTGACGCCCTGGCTGACAAGTTCCCCTCAGCGGACCAGGGGAAAGTCAGCCGCTAGCCCAAAGGCTTATTGCTTGACAGCCTCAACTTGCACCACCAGGCGCACGTTGTCTGGGAAACCCCATTGCAAGCCGTAGCCCATGCCCCACTGGCTGCGCTGGAGTGTGGTTTCAAAGTCGCCACCGCACACTTCGCGCTTGAGCATAGGGCTTTCGTAGCAGTTGAACTGGTTGGCCTTCAAGGTGACGGGATTGGTCTTGCCCAGCAGGGTCAGGGTGCCTGTGACTTCAGACACTTTGTCGCCGTTGAAGACGAACTTGTCTGCCGCAAAGGTGATGGTTGGGTACTTGGCAGCGTCAAACAGGTCTGCGCTTTGCAGGTGCTTGTCGAAGGCCGGGGTGCCCGAGTTGATGGAGGTGGCGTCAATCGTCAACTCTACTTTGCCAGTCTTGGCGGCTTTGTCCAACTGGATAGTTCCGGACTTCTTGTCAAAACGCCCACGGTTGATAGAAGCACCAAAGTGATTGATCTCGAAAGTTGCAAAGGTGTGGGTGGGGTCAACGGCGTAGGTCGCAGGGGCTGCCTGGGCAACCGATGCTGCAGCCATTGCCGCGATGGCGGCCAGGGTGAGGAGTGACTTCTTCATGGATAACTTTCTTTAGAGGTGAGGAGGGGAGGTGGTGAGAGAAAAATGGCAATGCTCAAAAGGGCCGCTTACAGCTTGCCGATGCCGTTCAGGGCGAACTTGAACTTGATCAACACGTCGTCTGCCACGGTGGAGGTGTCTGACCATTCGCCTTCGCCAATCAGGTAGGCCAGGCGTTTGATGGGCAGCGTGCCGCTGGCGGTTGTTACTGCACCGCTTTGCACCATGCTCACCGGTACCGTGACGTCGCGGCTTTGGCCTTTAATGGCCAGCTTGCCTGCTACCTCAAATTTGCCGCCCCCCAAGGCCTTGATGGCGCTGGAGGTAAAGCTGGCTTGCGGAAACTTGGCAACGTTGAACCATACGGGTTTAGGCAGTTCGGCATCGGCCTCAGGTGCACCCAGGGTGGCGCTGCCAATATCCACGGTAAAGCTGACTTTGCTGGTGGCCAGCTTGGTACTGTCAAAGCTGATTTGGGCGTCAAACTTCTTGAAGCGGCCTTCCACGGGTACCCCCATTTGCTTGCTGACGAAGATGATTTCGCTTTGGTTGGGCAGCAGTTTTTGCTGGGCATGACCAGCGGCGGCGGTCAAGGACAAAAGCGCAGCGAAAAGGGCAGAGGTCAGACGGGACATGGTGTGGGCTTGGTTAGGTAATGGGTCAGAGGGATTTGCCAGGCAGCATGCGGGCAACCAGGTTGTCGCGGTCAATCCATTGGTGTTTGAGTGCGGCGGCGATGTGCAGCAGGGCAAGTCCAGCCAATGCAAAAGCACTCACGGCATGCAGGGGCTTGATGAGCTCTGCCAGGGCTTTGTCAGCAGGCACGAAATCTGGCAGGGGCAATACGCCAAACCACACAATGGGGAAGCCCGCCGCTGAACTGTAGGCCCAGCCGATCAGGGGAACCAGAAAGAACAGCAGGTACAGGGCATGATGTGTGCCGTGATGGGCCATGCGTTGCCAGGCGGGCATGGCGTCCTCAATGGTGCTTGGCAGTGCCGGTGGGCGGTGCGTGATGCGCCAGACCAGGCGCAAGACGGAAAGCAGCAAAAATGTGGTGCCCGCCCATTTGTGCCAGTTATAGAGCTTGAGCCGCTGCAGCGAAAAAGGCAATTCGTGCATGTAGAGACCCAGCGCAAACAGGCCAACCAAGCCAAGTGCCAGGACCCAGTGAAGAGCAACGGCCATCAGGGTGTAGCGGTTGGGTGCCGAAGCGGTTGAAGCAGCAGAGGGCATTTGGGTAAGGGTCGGTCGCCATCGACGCCGATTGAGTTGGAACAGAAGCAAGTCTAGGAGGCGTATCGACAAATTCATTCACACTACTTCAATCCAGAATTCAAAAATTTTGAATAACATTTCGCCATGTACAGGATCAATGCCGGGTACCTGCCGAGCAAGCCTGAAAGGGCTAAGATACTTTTTTCCGGTGCGGCCAAGGGCCGGTCTGCAAGCAATTCAGGAGGCAGGGAAGTGAAGTCTTTTCTCCAGCGGGTCATGCCCAGCGTTTTCGGCAACAAATCCCCCCAGGCTGAGTTGCAGGCGCCCGTCGCGGCCCCGTCGCGACCCACGGGCACACCCATGCAAGCTGTGACTGCTGCGGCAGATGTCCGGCAAATCGTCAAGACGGTGGGTGCGAAACGCCCCTTGATTTCGACTCAGGGAGACATTGCAGGGTTTGAGTTCCGCGTATCGGACGACGTGTATCGCCGTCTTCAAAAGCGAGACGACCCTGTTGCTCAAAGTGCGCATGTGGCAGCCGCGCTGGCGTCTGCCCGACTGACCATGCAGACAGGTCGCATGGGCTTGGCGCGCTTACCCATTACCTGGGCAAATGCCTGGGTACACCGCAATACAAGCGCAGATTCCATGGGGGGAGCCATGGTGGCGCTGCAAACAGCAGATGCTTTGCACTTGAGTGCCGAGCTTAGGGTCGCCTATTCCAAAACGGCCAACCGCCTGCGCGAACTGGGGGCCGAGGTGGGCTGGGAGCGCACGCTGGACCTGGATGGTGAGCCCGACTTTGTGCTGGCGCGACAGGGCAGTACCCCGATGGCCGAGTTGCTGGGCAGCATCCAGCGGTGGTCCGCCGAGATCCAGGCCTTGCCCGTGGTTGCGTGTGACATTGCTTCTGTCGAAGACCTGGAAGCTGCGTTGCAGCAGGGTGTGCAATGGGCTTGTGGTGCCCTGGCACCCAACGGGCAGGTACTGGAACCTGCAGAAGCCCTGCCTGTGTCGCCAGAATCGCGCCGCATTGGCCAATTGTTGAACCTCTTGGTGACGGGCGCTGAGACGGGCTCCATTGTTCGCGAAATCAAAGGGGACGTGAGCCTGTCCTACCGGTTGCTTAAACGGCTGAACAGCGCCAGCTTTGGGCAACAGAACCCGGTTGTCAGCATTGACCAGGCGGTGATGCTGTTAGGTCGTAATGAGTTGTATCGCTGGCTGTCGTTGTTGTTGATGCAGTTTGCGGTCAGCCGCAAGGCGTCTTCTGCACTGCAAGAGGTGGCGCTGTGGCGGTCCCGCTTGATGGAGCTTTTGGCCAAAGAGCGTGCTGAGGCTCATCCCGAGCAGCTTTTTACCCTGGGGCTGGCATCCATGCTGGGTGTGATACTTAAGATGAGCCAGACCGATGTGGTCGATACCCTCAAGCTGCCCGAAGCGGCTCGGCAAGCCTTGCTGGAAGCCAGCGGCCCATGGCATGTCTACCTGCAGATGGCCATGCAGATCGAGGCCCAGGAGGTGGACGGTGAGAACGCTGTTGCCGATCAGTTTGGCGGTGCCCAACGGGTGTTGGAACTTGGTGACGAGGCCTGGGCCTGGGGCGCAGAAAACACGGATCGTGGCGCAGGATAGACTTCAGGCCCCATCCACGTGAACCCCGCCATGTCAGCCAACCTGCCCGCCTGCCCCCAGTGCACCCTTGAAAACACCTACCCTGACGGGGACAACTATGTCTGTGCCGACTGTGGGCATGAGTGGCCTCAATTGGTAGCTGCAAATTCTGTCGCTGATGATGACGCAGAGGCTGCCGTCAAAGACAGCAACGGGAACATATTAAAAGACGGCGACTCGGTGGTGCTGATCAAGGACCTGAAGGTCAAGGGCAGTTCCACCACGCTCAAAATGGGCACCAAGGTCAAAAGCATCCGCTTGGTGGGCGGCGACCATGAGGTCGATTGCAAGATGGACGCGGGCAGCTTCATGCTGAAGGCGGCGTTCTTGAAGAAGGTCTGACCTGTCTTCGGTCTGCCATGGCCGCTTCGGTCAAATGCCAGTGTGGCGCGTGCAAGTCCCAACTCAATCCGTACTGATCCAACAGCGCTAGGCCGCAAAGTCCTGCATCGTGCTGCGCTGGCTGGCTTGCTTTGGATGCCGCGCGCCTATGGGAACTGCAACTGTGACAGCAAGCGCTCTACAGTTTCGGGTCGGTCCAGCCGCACATGGTCCACCACCGGATGCGGAAACCCGGGCTGGGCGTGTTGTGCGTGCAACCAGGTGGTTTCTGCCACCTGTTCATTTCTGCCTCACTTAGCCTCCACCCTCACGACGACCAACCTGATTGCTCGCAGCGACATGATTGCGGTGATACCCCAAACCATCGCCAGTCGCTACCAGGCGCATGGTTTGCTGAAAATACTGCCGTACCCCATCAACCAGAGTCTCACGGCCTGGGGCAGTCTGATGCACCGCGATCGCCCACCCAATGTGGTGACCCAGGCGTTCCTGGATTTACTGCATGCGTGATTGGCAAGGTGCCAATCATGGGCTTAAAAATGCCAGGCAAGCATTACACCAGGCGTGTAACAAAACGCATTGCCAAAGTCGCCCTGATCTACGCCAGATTTCCCCCACCGCCGCTGCAGGAACGAGCCAAAGCAAAGCCATGACGCCTTGCGCTGGAAGGTGGCTGGCCGCAAACGCCAATGCCGTGAGCAGGTTCGCCAGGTGGCCTGCTTGCTTCGTCCACGCTTCGAGGGTTTCATGCAGGCCACGTTGAAGCAAAGGCCGGAACGCAGCTTCCTCCAGCAGCGGAGCCAGCGCCAAGACCCACGCCGCCTGAGGCAGCGAGTCGATTCGCAGTGTCAGTCCAAACGCTTGGGACGCGAGCCACGTAACTGGCAGGGTTGCTGCCATCACGCCCCCCATGGGGGCCATGTGGAAGTTGGTTGGCTGCTGAATGGCCGGACTAGTCAACACGTTGCCGACGCGCACGCCGACGCAAGAACAGCCCGGTCATGGCACTTGCCAGCAGTAACACCAAGCCCGCATCGCGGCCATTGGCATTGACCGTACAACCGCCCGAATCTGTCAGGCTGACCGATGGCGTGGTGACAGACGTTGAAGGAGTGGGTGAGGCGGCCGCAGTCACGCCGGTGGCGCCACTCTCCAGGGCAAAGCCCACCTCGGCCATGCGGGTCAGAAGCTCGACCGGTGATTCCTCGTTGCGTGCGCCTTTGATCAGCGCCCCGAGACTCGCAATGCGTGAACTGTCGCTCGTCTGCCCCACCAGCAACGCGTAGTACTCGCCGGGTGCGAGCTTGCCGGACAGATCAGCAACGTACTGGCCATCACCACCGCGCAGGTCGGGGCTGATGCCATCGTCGCGAAGCACCAGGTTATCCAGTACCAGATTGCCGTCGGCATCGTAGATGGCCGCCGTGACGCTGGCGCCTTTGATCCGTTTTTCTGCACCCAGACTTGCTTTCAGGACGGGGCCACTGGCACTGCCAACGGCGCCGCCTTCAACGTCAGCAGACAAGGCCAGAAGGGTGTTGGTCGATACGGCAAGTCCAATGCCTTCGGTCATGATGGCGCTGGCGTTGACCCTTGCTTTCCATGAACCTGTGCGTGCCGCGAACCCAGACCCGATCGCGAAGCTGACCAGACCTTCCGTTGCATTGTTGGTAAACGTGATGCCGTCAGGCAGGGCGGAACTGGCGTGAACGGTGCCATCAGGTGCGACAAGACTGAAGCTGAGCTTGCTGGCGTCTGCGGGGTCAAAGGTGAGCTCCACCTCCACGTCACCGTCAGTGGTCTGACTGGCAACACGGAACTCTGAGTCGAACCGCCCGCCCGTACTCAATGCAGTAGAAGCATCAAATGAAAGTACCGCAAACGCAGCCGCATGGGCCTCTTTTTCGCCCCGGATGATGTTCTTTGCGCCCTCCGTGCCTGTTTTGGCTGAATTGAAACTGCCACCGGTTTGCTGAGCAAGCTGAGCCAGGCTGATCGATGTCCCTGACGCAGATTGGGTACGAGCTTTTTCCCGGACGCCCTGCCGCTGTTCTGGTGTAGCGCCTGTCAGGCCCAGCGCGTTGACAGAGACCCTTGCGATGCGGGCTGTGGTCGCTGCTTCGGCAGGCACGGCGGTTTCATTGCCGGTGAGCATGTGAAAAGTCGAGGTATCCCCTGCCTTGCGGGCATTGGCCAGCAACTGGAAACCCTGCGTGAAGGCGGCAAGGCTGTCAAAGCTGCCGCTGGCGACGGGCTGGATGCTGTCCAGCGCTGCAGACAGGGCCTGTTTGCCTTCGATGCTTGACCTGGTGTAGTTGAGCAAAGGACCGGTGCCTGATGCTGGCGATGTGACGATGGCGTATTCGGTGTTTGCACCGGCCTGAGAGACCAAAGCCTTGGCTGACTGGACAAGCTCCGCCAGCCGCGCAGCGGGTAAGGTTCGGTCTACCACGATCACATCCCGAAACACGGGCGAAGGGGCAAATACGATGTTGAGCTTCGAATCAAATCCGGCGACTGGCCTTGTCAGTTGCAGTGTGGCTGGGTTAATGCCCCTGAAGGCTTCAAAGAATGTACGTCCCAAGCTTCTGGCGGCCACGGGGTCTTGATCTGTGGTTCTGACCAGGGTCTCCCAAGCACTCCCACCCGACAAAGCCGTCCCCGTGGCCATCATGCGAGACTGTGCTGTCTGGCGCTGGCTGGAGTCTGCGTAATCAGCTGGCGTAGACAGCGATGGCGACGCCAGATGGTTGTTCATGATCGTCGTTTTTGCGTTGTCCACGCCCGACGGCGATCCGGGGTCGTTGAGGTCAAGCGCCTTGCCAGCTTCGACGTACTCATCGAACAGACCGTAGGTGTAATGACCGAGTTCATGCGCAATGACTTTGCCCATCGCGTCGATGGACTCAGCCGTATTTTCAAAAGCCAGGTGATTGAAGCTGGAACTGTTTCGGACCGCCCAGCCAGCGACGTTGGCCGATGAGCGGTCATTGGTGTTGATGAGCTGGATATCCACATTGGTGCTGAAGGTCTTGTTGCGATACACAAATACATTCCCCAGTTTATGGCGGCCTTCCGTCATGGTGAATATGCTCTGAGCAAGTACCCGGATCACACTGGTGATGTACGCCCGGTCCAAGACCTGGTTGGGGTTGGTGGCCTGCGTGGGCGGACTGTCGTAATCCCAGTCAACATTGACCACATAGTCGATGGTATTGACGTCGGCCACCGCTGTCAGTGGATGGTTGGCAGCCAGTGCGGTAAATGGCGCAGGTGCAGACAGCGACAAGGCTAGCCCAGTGATCAGGGCTTTTTTCAGCCAATGCGGCCGGTCGGAAGAACGATGCAGTTTCATACGGATCCTTTGCTTGAGCCTGTCTCTGGTTTGGGACGCATCCGCATTCTCATCACGCGACCCATGATTCAAAAGAAGTTTGTCAGTAACCCAGCATGCAGTAGGGTTAAGCGCAGGTTGCGCGTCACAGTCAGGTTTTTCCAGAAGCACATGAGCGACAAAGCCGTGATTTGATCAGGGAAAAATCGGTTTACAGTTGTCGCTTAGTAACCCTGGTTCCTCTGGAGAAAAGCCTTGACCTACCAACTCATCACCGTACGCACCGAAGCCGACAAAGTCGGCATCATCACCCTGAACCGCCCCAAGCAGCTCAATGCCCTGAATGGCGACTTGATGGACGAATTGGGCGCTGCCCTCAAGTCCTTTGACGCCGACGAAAAAATTGGCTGCATGGTGATCACCGGCAGTGAGAAGGCCTTTGCTGCTGGCGCCGACATTGGCGCCATGGCCACTTACACGTTCTCGGACGTGTACAAGGGCGACTACATCACCCGCAACTGGGAAACCATTCGCAGCATCCGCAAACCGGTGATCGCAGCCGTCAGCGGCTTCGCGCTCGGTGGCGGCTGTGAGCTGGCCATGATGTGCGACTTCATCATCGCGGCAGATAACGCCCGCTTTGGTCAGCCTGAGATCAAGCTGGGGATCATTCCCGGCGCCGGTGGCACGCAGCGCCTGCCGCGTGCAGTGGGCAAAGCCAAGGCCATGGACTTGGCGCTCACGGGCCGCATGATGGATGCCACCGAGGCCGAGCGCGCTGGCCTCGTCAGCCGTGTCGTGCCACTGGACAAGCTGATGGACGAGGTGCTGGGTGCAGCCCTGATGATTTGTGACTATGGCCAGCCCAGCGTGATGGCAGCCAAAGAGTCGATCAACCGCGCGTTTGAGAGTGGTCTGTCGGACGGCATCATGTTCGAGCGCCGCCTGTTCCACGCCCTCTTTGCCACGGCTGACCAAAAGGAAGGCATGGACGCTTTTGTGAACAAGCGCAAAGCCAATTTCACGAACCGTTAAACCCGAGGGCCAAGCCATGCCCCATTCCCGCCTGGCCGCCGCTGCACTGCGCCACCACCCTGAAGATGGCAAGATCGTTTCTGCCCACGATGCTGTTCATCTGATCCGTGACGGTGACACCATCGCCACGGGCGGCTTCGTGGGGATTGGCTTTCCGGAAGGCATCGCGGTGGCACTTGAAGATTGGGTGCTGACCGATGCCGAGCATGCCCCCAAGAACCTGACCCTGGTCTATGCCGGGGGGCAGGGTGATGGGCAGGACCGGGGTCTGAACCACATGGCGCACCCTGGCCTGGTCAAGCGGGTCATCGGTGGCCATTGGGGCCTGGTGCCCAAGCTGCAGGCCATGGCGGTCAACAACGTGATCGAGGCCTACAACCTGCCGCAAGGGGTGATATCGCATTTGTTCCGCGACATCGCGGCAGGCAAGCCCGGCACGCTGACGCGTGTAGGCCTGGGCACCTTTGTTGACCCGCGTATGGGCGGCGGCAAGCTCAATGCCCGTACCACCGACGACCTGGTTCATCTCATGCCTATCGATGGCGAGGACTACCTGCTCTACAAAGCCTTCCCCATTCATGTGGGCATCATCCGGGGCACGACCGCTGACGCGGACGGCAACATCACCATGGAGCGTGAGGCGTTGACGCTGGAGGCGCAGGCCATTGCCATGGCGGCACACAACAGTGGCGGCATTGTGATCGCCCAGGTTGAGCGGATTGCAGAGCGAGGCTCGCTCAATGCACGTCAAGTCAAGGTGCCGGGTGTGTTGGTGGACTGTGTGGTGGTGGCTGAAAAACCCGAGCACCACATGCAAACCTTTGTGGAGCAATACAGCCCTGCTTTCGCAGGAGAAATTCGTGTACCCATGTCCAGCGTGGCGCCCATGCCCATGAGCGAGCGCAAGGTCATTGCACGCCGCGCCGCGATGGAGCTGTTGCCCAACACCGTGGTGAATCTGGGCATTGGCATGCCCGAAGGCATTGCCCAGGTGGCGCACGAAGAAAAAGTGCTGGACTTGTTCACGCTGACAGCCGAGCCCGGTGTGATTGGCGGGCTACCTGCAGGCGGGCTGAACTTTGGCGCAGCGGTCAATACCCAGGCCATCATCGACCAGCCCAGCCAGTTCGACTTTTACGATGGTGGTGGGCTGGACATCGCCTTTCTGGGTCTGGCCCAGGCCGATGCGCAGGGCAACCTGAACGTGTCTAAATTCGGCCCCCGCCTGGCCGGGGCTGGGGGCTTTATCAATATCAGCCAGAACGCCAAGAAGGTGGTGTTCGTCGGTAGCTTTGTGGCGGGTGAAGGTGTCAAGCCGGTGCGTAAGTTTGTGCAACAGGTCGAGCACTGCACCTTCAGTGCTACGCAGGCCTTGAAGCGCAAGACGCCCGTGCTGTACATCACTGAGCGGTGCGTGTTTGAGCTGACCGCTGTGGGTCTGACTCTGCGCGAGATTGCGCCGGGTGTCGATTTACAGAACGACATCCTGGCGTACATGGATTTCACTCCCGTGTTACCACCGGACGGCCATGTGCCACTGATGGACGACCGCATCTTCCGCGACGCGCCCATGGGCTTGCGCGAAGACCTGGTGCATGTGCCCTTGCAAGAGCGCTTCAGTTACGAGCCGAACAGTCGGCGGTTTTTCATTAACTTTGAAGGGCTGCGCCTGCACCGGGCAGAGGAAATCGAAGAAATCCGCCAGATCGTTTTGACGCACGCGAAGGCAGCGGGCCAGCGCATGGTGGCGGTGGTCAACTACGAGCGCTTCACGCTGCCGCCCGAGTTGCACGACGCCTATGTGGCGATGGTCAAGACCGTGTCAGACGCGCACTACAGCGAGGTGCGTCGCTACACCTCCAGCAGTTTTTTGCGGCTCAAACTGGGCGACAGCTTGGGCAGTGGTTTCAAGCTTCATCGCTGACATCAAGGGGCAAGCAGGCGAGCAGCCTCTGAGCGCAATGCTTGCGCGCTGGCTTCGTCTGCAAGCCGAAGCTGCGCGTCTTGGCCGCCGGTTTGCCAGCGCAGGACTTGTGGCCACAGGTCCAACACGCTTTGCTCACCTGTCGAGGTCAAGAGGGTCATGTGCAGCGTGGCAGGTTCAGGTGGCAAGCCCTCAGCGACTTGGAGGCTGCGCTGGATCAGCTGGGTCACGGCATTTGTCAGCGGGCGAAGCTGTGCCCCGCTGAGCGTCACTGTTTTGCCATTCGCCTTGACAGTGGCGCCGTTCCAGTGGGGCAATTCCACATCGTTGGCCGATTGACGCCGCATGGCAACGCTCGGCGCTGCGGTTGTGGGCGCCGCCACGGGCGATGCGGTGGGTGTTGTTGGCAGGGGCAGGGCCTTGGGCAATGGCGTTGCGGAAATGTCCTTGGCTGCTGGCGCCTCGGTGGCAGCCGAATACAGTTTTTCCTCGCTGCGGGCGGGTTCCGTTGGTTTGGCTTTGGCACGGGACTGTGCTGGCTGTGCCTTCTCGGGCTGAGTCAGTTTGGGCGTGGTGCCTGGAATTTCCTGGCCATGCCACAGCAGGGTAATGATGCCGCCCAGCAAGAGGGTGGCCAAGACAGCACCCCGCGGCGAATGTTGACGGCCCCAGCTGTTCCACAGATGCTGCCACCATCGAAATTTGTTTGAATTTTGGTATTTATGGCTTACCTGTATTGATTTTATTGCTATGTTTTGTATAGCTATTTTGGTGCTTGCCTCTGGCAAATCATGCGCGTCTGGCGCATGGGTCAAAGCCATGTGCAGACGTGCATCGCGCAGATGCGTGCCGGCTTTGGGTGGTGAAGCGGGGCTGTTCACGCAGCCTCCCCGGCCTGCAAATAGGCCTGCATACAGCCGCGCAGTTTTTGCAGGGCGTAGCGCAAACGGCTCTTGGCGGTTTCAAAGCTAAGCGCCAGGACCCGCGCAAGTTCTTCTAC
This sequence comes from Candidatus Defluviibacillus avedoerensis, assembly GCA_016703665.1. Classification (GTDB taxonomy): domain Bacteria; phylum Pseudomonadota; class Gammaproteobacteria; order Burkholderiales; family Burkholderiaceae_C; genus Defluviibacillus; species Defluviibacillus avedoerensis. The sequence goes on along the minus strand of JADJBS010000020.1, from coordinate 888,272 downwards.
GCTGTGTCCGTCCTCGTGATGCAGCAAAAAGGCAGCGCGCTGGGCGGCGGGCAGGGCGTCCAGGCACTTAAGCAGTTGCTTGCCCGCCGCGCGCCAATGGGTCTGGTCTTCCGGCCCAGGCTGTCCGCTGACCAGGGCGTGCTGCACCCAGGCAGCCGGGTCGGCCCCCGTCGCGTCATCGGATAACGCTTCCAGGCTGCGCTCTCGTCCCGTCAAGCGCAGGCGGTCCAGACACAGGTTGTGGGCAATGGTAAAGGCCCAGGTTTTCCAGTGGCCACTTTTCGGGTCAAAACTTTCACGCGCGTTCACGATGCGCAGCCAGCAGTCCTGAAAGACTTCATCGGCCTGCGCCGCCAAGGCCTGTCCCAGCACTCGGCGCACAAACCGGAACATCGCGCCCTCATGCCGGGCGTACAACGCGTCAAATGCTGCGGCGCTGCCGGATGCATAGTCTTGCATCAACTGTTCGTCGCTCATGGAGGAGAGGGGCATGTCGGGATTGTCACCCTGCTTGTACGGCGCAATGTCGGGCTTGGGGTCAAAGATTTGCAAATAATTTGCGAATTGTTTAACCCCATACGTGCGCCCCGTCCGTATAAGCTGCACCAATACCTGGAAAGGACCAGATGAAAAAGCTTTCTCCCCTGTTGGCCAGTGCTGCGCTGCTTGTGGCGGTACCACTGCCCGCCCATGCCTTTTGCGGTTTTTATGCTGGCAAGGCCGACGCCAATTTGTTCAACGAGGCCAGCCAGGTGGTGATGGTGCGTGATGGCAAGCGCACCGTGCTGTCCATGCTCAATGACTACAAAGGCCCCTTGAGTGAATTTGCCCTGGTGGTACCCACACCCACCACGTTGCAAAAAGGCCAAGTACGGGTGGCCGAAAAGCTTAGCTTTGAGCGGCTCGATGCCTACAGCAGCCCACGTCTGGCGGAGTACCATGACAACGACCCCTGCCAGGTCAACCTGACTTGGGGTGATGATCGGCGTCCCATGTACAAAAGCATGCCCACGACCATGGCTGCGCCTGCGGCCATGCGGTCCAATGCCGAAGCCTCTCGCGACAAAGCCCTGGGCGTGACGGTGGAAGCCCAGTACACGCTGGAGGAATACGATATCGTGAGCCTGTCAGCCACACAGTCCGATGGCCTTGAAACCTGGCTCACCGAAAACGGCTACAAGATCCCCAAAGGGGCCAGTGCGGCACTAAAGCCCTACATCAACCAGGGCATGAAGTTCTTTGTGGCCAAGGTCAACCTCAAGGAACAGCTCAAGACGGGCTACACCACACTGCGCCCGCTGCAGTTTGCGTTTGAGAGCGAAAAGTTCATGCTGCCCATGCGTCTGGGCATGCTGAATGCACCACCCGACAAGCCCCAGGATTTGATCATCTACATGCTGAGCAAAGAGGGCCGGGTGGAGAGCAGCAACTACCGCACCGTCAAGCTGCCCGCCAACATGAACCTGCCTTTCTTTGTGAAGCCCAAATTCCAGGACTTTTACAAAGCCATGTTTAGTACAGAGTCCAAGAAGGAGGACCACCGTGTGGTGTTCACCGAATATTTTTGGGACATGGCCTGGTGTGACCCCTGCGCGGCCAACCCTCTCAGTCCTGACGAGCTGCGCAAGGCAGGGGTGTTCTGGCTGGACGGCAATGCAGATGACAACTTTTCGAGCATGACAGCCCCGTCCAGTGCCACGCCAAAGCGCATCATGCCGCGTCCATCTGGAGGCGGCTTCGCTGGCGGCGCCCAACCAGTGGTGTTGACCCGCATGCACGTGCGCTACACCGCCAACACCTTCCCAGAAGACCTGATGTTTACGCAGACCAAAGACCGCCAGAACTGGCAGACCCGCTACGTCATCCAGCAGCCGTATGACAGCAACGTCGCTGCTTGCAGTGCGCGGGTGGCCGAGATGGATTGCGAGGCGATGTGCAAACCTCGGGTGGCACAGGTGTTGTCTGCCCCGGCGTGGGACGGCCAAAAGCAAATCTACAAAGACAAAGACCCGATTGCCTTGCAGCGCGACTGCGTGGCTGCCTGTGTAGTGTCCAAGCAAAACGGCATCGCATCGGCAAGCCGCTATTACCAGAGCGATTTGCCCACACGGTTGAATGGAGAAAAGCAAACCCTGGCCAAGCTCACGGGCTGGAAGATGAGCGACATCGACGCCATGCCCGATGCGCGCAAGTACCTGGGCGCTGACATGCTTGTCGCGCCTGTCAATGGCAGCGCCCCAGCGGCTGCGCCGTGGTGGGAAAGGCTCTTTAGCGGCAGCAAGAACGTACCATGACCGCTTCGTTTTGGCGGTGTTGCGACGCACGCTGGTTCCAACTGCTCTTTCTGGCGAGTTTCTTGACCCTGGGGGCGATGGCACGTGATTTTGCGCTTACGCCGTGGCAAGTCTTGTTGACACTTGTCAGCGCTCTTGGCACTCAAGCCGCCTGGCAATGGGGCCTGGCGCTGCCCAGTCGCCGGCAGTGGAGCGGCTATACCAGTGCGCTGGTATCGTCGCTCGGCATCAGCATCTTGGTGCGTGCCGACAGCGCCTGGGTGCACCCTCTGCTGGCCAGTTTAGCCATGAGCAGCAAATACCTGATCCGCATGGGGCCTCCCACCTGCAAAAGCCATGTGCTCAACCCCGCCAACTTCGCCGCTTTTGCCGCGTGGGCCTGGGCGCCTGGTGCTTGGCTTAGCCCGGGGCAATGGGGTTCAACCAGCCTGGCCGCGTTGTGGTTCATTGCGCTCGGGGGCCTGGTCACGCAGCGAGTCAGCCGTTGGGATGTGTCTTTGAGCTTTCTGGGTGCCTGGGGCGCGCTGCTGGCCGTGCGCCTATGGGGCTTGGGTTACGCCTGGGACCCAGGTGCCGCCATGTGGCTGCAACAGCTTAGCAACGGCAGCGTGCTGCTGTTTGCCTTCTTCATGATCTCAGACCCGATGACCACACCCCAGCAGCGCAGGGCACGCATCGTCTACGCGGTGGTCGTGGCCTTGGGGGCGTTCGTCTGGCAGTACCTGCTCTTCAAGCCACACGGCCTGATCGTTGTGCTGTTTCTGGCCAGCTGGGCAGTCCCTCTGGTGAACCGGGCTCGGCCTCAAGCCAGATTTGCCTGGAAACCGGTTCAATGATGAGCGTTGGGGTGCTCAACCAGGGACTGAGCAGATTTGTGTATAATTTTGGACTTCGGTGATATAGCTCAGTTGGTTAGAGCGCAGCATTCATAATGCTGATGTCGGTGGTTCAAGTCCACCTATCACCACCAAAATTAAAGCCCACAGTTTTGCGACTGTGGGCTTTTTGGTTTGTGCCGCGTATACAGAGAGCAAGGCGTCGAGTTTGAATCGGGGGGGTGTCCTGGCAAATATCCCCCGTTGTTTCAGTCAAAGCAGTCAATGACCCCAATCCTGCTTTTGCCAAAAGAGCCTTTGATGCCATGATGATGGGGAAAATAGACGTTGGTGCGATTGAACAAGCGATTCGTGGTGATGACGGCGCTTAACGCTTTGACACTGAATGGACATCCTTGACGGGCTGCGGTCTTAACTCAAACATTCGGCATGACACACTACCTCTACACGCCATGAGCACATCCTTCCCCACCGAGGGTGGTTGCGACTGCCGCTTCGTCCGCTACCGCATGGAATCTGCCCCGCTTTTCGTCCATTGTTGTCACTGTCGCTGGTGCCAGCGCGAGTCTGGGGCAGCCTTTGCGCTGAACGCGATGATCGAGGCGGACAGGGTCACAAGTCTTGGCGCTGAACCCGAGATTGTTGACACGCCTTCCAACAGTGGTTTGGGGCAGAAAATTGCACGTTGCCCCAAGTGCCGAGTAGCCATATGGAGTCACTATGCGGGGACAGGACACATCACGAAGTTCGTTCGGATCGGTACTTTGGACAATCCTGATGTACTGCCCCCAGACGTTCATATTTTCACGGCGTCAAAGCAAGCCTGGGTTGTTCTTCCTGTCGATACGCCGACCTTCGAGGCGTACTATGACCGAGAGGCACTTTGGCCAGCCTCCAGCCTTGAGCGGCTGAATGAACTGCTCCCACTGACTGAAGCTTACCAAGCTTGCCAACAGGGGGATTGACCGTGGGGTCTTTTCAGCAATCGAGTCCGTGAGGTGCGCCAGCCTTGGGTCTCATTTTTGCAGTTGACTGGGTGAAACCATCAGCACATGTCCGGGGTGCATCTTCTCCAGCGTGCAGTGGCGGGGGTCGCCTTGGCAGGCTTGCTTTAACCGGTCTGCGTGACAAGTTGGGCAGATCAAAGTTGGGTCTGGCTCTGCTTGGCCTGGTGGCCCGTGGATGGCCGCATAGACCGAGCCGGGAATGTCGGGCAGTGTTTTGTGCAGTGTCTGGAAATACGCATAGTTCGACAGTGCCTCTGACGCCCTTTTCTCGGGCGACAGCGCGGGCTCGATCAGCACGTTCTGGCTGACCTGTGCCTGCACCAAGGCTTTTTGCGGATCTTCATAGACAAAACCTCCTGCCAAAGGGGGCGACTTCGACAGGATGGTGCTGACAGTTGGCTCTGGCAGATCTGGGTTGTCCGGCAAACCGGGTTTAACCGCGGATTTGTCCTCCGTTCTGGCGGAGTCCAGCATGTCATGCGGGGTCGCCAGGCCAATGAGTTTCATACAGGCCGAAACTGCACACTGAACATGGCCGCCGGTGATGGACCAAGTGCCAGTTTGCCGCCAATCTGGCGCGCCAGATCACCGGCGAGCACCAAGCCCAGCGAGTGTTTTCGCTTCAGCTCGAAATCATCGGGCAGCCCAATGCCGTTGTCACTTACTTGCAAGGTCAACAGGCCGCTGCCCTCGTCCGCCGTAAGCTGAACCCTCACTTCGCCGCTGAGGCCTTTCGGGAAGCCGTGTTTCAGGGCGTTTGATACGAGTTCGTTGACCAGCAAGCCGCAGGGGCTGGCCTGGTCCATGCTGAGTGGCGCGGTGACCAGCGCCAGCTCCAGCCTGATCGAACCATCGCCCGGTGCGCTGGCCCGAAACGACTGTGTGGCCACCAGCTTCAGGTAAGCCCCCAGGTCCAGGCTGGCGGTAGTGCCCGAGCGGTACAGTGATTCATGCAGCAGTGCCATGGCGCGAATCCGGCCCTGCATGTCGTGTAACACGGCGGTGGTGCCTGTGTCTGTGTTGCGGTTGCCTTCCAGCCGCAACAGGCTGACGATCACCTGCAGGTTGTTTTTAACCCGGTGGTGCACTTCGTGCAAAAGCCCTTCTTTCTCTTGCAGCAAGCTGTATTGCGCCTGTTGGGCAAGTTGCCTGCGGTCCATTTCGTCTTGCAACTCCTGTGTTCTGGCTACCACGCGCTCTTCCAGTTCATCCCGCTGCATGAAGAGGTCGCGGTGCGCCAGCTGCGCCTCGATCAGGTTTCGCACCCGCATCAGCAGCTCGATCCGGTCAAAAGGCTTGGACACGAAGTCCCGCGCGCCAGCCTGCAGCGCACGCAGCAGGTGCTCACGGCTCCCCTGGGCAGTCAGCACCAGGATGGGGGGTATCAAGGGATCTGCGAGCGCCTTGAACAGGTCCATCAGTGCGTAACCGTCCAGCTCTGGCATGTTCAGGTCCAGCACGATCAGGTCTACCGGCGCCTCGGCGTAGCGCGCCAGCGCGGTGCGCGGGTCCTGCACCATGACCAGGTTCTGGTAACCCGCAGTGCGCAGCATCGCATCTGCCAGGCGCAGGTTGGTGGGCTCGTCATCCACCATCAGAATGCGGGCTGAGGCGACCTGGGGGGAGGGTGTGATGTCTTGCATGTGGCAGTTTCAGGTGAGTGTCAGCCAGCCAGCGGCAGGGTGATCCAGAACGTGCTGCCCTGGCCTGGTGTGCTGTCTACACCAATGTGCCCATGCATCAGTTCAACCAGGCGCTTGGTCAGTGCCAGTCCAATACCGGTACCTTCAATGTGCGCCAGGTTCGCGTCCAGCCGCTCAAAGGGCTGGAACAGTCTGGCAGTTTGGGTCGGTGTGAGGCCTTTACCCGTGTCTGTGATGTTGATGCGAACACCTTGGTCGCCCTTGCCTTGCTTAGTGCCCGTGGTGAGCTCGCACACCACGGTTACGGTGCCGGCCTCGGTGTTGTATTTGACGGCATTGGCCAGGAGGTTGAGCATGGTCTGTTTGAGCCGGGTGCGATCCGCCAGCACAGCCAGGCCTTGCGGATGAAGATGCAGACTCATGGTGATGCTGCGTGCACTGGCTTGCTGACGCATCAGGGTCAGGCAGTCTTCGAGCACAGGCCTGAGTGCCATTGGCTCCAGTTGCACCGCCATCTTGCCGGATTCAACTCGAGCCAAGTCCAGCACCTCGTTGATCAACTCCAGCAAATGGCGACCGCCTTTGACCACTTCGCGTCCCCAAACCAGGCGATCTTGATCGGACTGATGCTCAAGCTCCAGTAACTGGCCGAATCCCAGGATGGCATTCAGGGGGGTACGCAGCTCATGGCTCATGTGCGACAGAAAGTCGCTCTTGGCGCGGCTGGAGGACTCTGCGGCGTCGCGTGCTGCGATAAGAGCTTCCTCGGCCAGGCGTCGTGCCGTCACATCGATGCCGAAGACGTAAACAGTTTGCGCACCATTGGCTTTGAGCCGCCCCGGGACATGGGTCACTTCCAGATCCAGGCGAGCTCGCGTTGCAGTGGCTGGGTAACTGCTGATCCCGACAGAAGCCTGCCCTGCTTTGATGGCCAGGATTTCTTGCTGAATGGCGTCTGCCCGCTGCTTGCCCAGGATTTCCTGTACCTCCCGGCCAATGATGTCTTGCGGCGTGTGCCCCAACAGCGTGGCAATCCGTTCATTGGCATAGGTGTAACAAAGATGCTCGTCGGTCGCAACGATGTAGCCAGGGAAAGCACCCAGCAGGTCACGCAACTCGGCTTCACTCTCGCGCACAGCCTGCTGCGCCTCAAAGTAGCCCGTGACATCTGCAAAAGTGCGAACCATACCGCCATTGGCCAGATGCCGGGTTCGTACTTCAATGGTGGCGCCAGACGCATTGCGGCGGATGTACAGGTCGGGTGAATTGGCACGCCCACCTTTGAAGTATTGGTACTGGCCGTAAACATCCACGAAGCTGGCATCTCCTGCAAGGTCGCCGCGTTGAACCTGATAGCGCACGATGTCGTCATAGGTGTTCAGATTGTCAAACAGGTCTGGTGGCAAGTCCATCAGGCTCAAGGCGCGGATGTTGTGGATGCCCACCTTGCCTGCCTTGTCAAAGCTCACGATACCCTGGTCAATGCTTTCCAGCGTCAGTTGAAGTTCCTCGGTGCGGTTCATCAGTGACTAGCTGACTGACGCCAGATGTTGTTCAACGCGCTTGCGCTCGGTGACGTCTATGCCAAAAGAACAAATCACCTTGCCTCCGGTTTGGGCATCTATACCCAGCGCAATCGTCACTTGATCGTACAGGCCAAACCCATCATCTCGCGGATGGTGCCGCTCATACGTCACAGGCTCTCCTCCCTTCATGAGCTGAGCGACCAGCCCTTTTAGCCAGGTGGCCGTCTCATCGTCCAATGCGGCATTTAATGTGCGACCGATCATGTCTGCCCGCGACTTGCCAAGCCTGTCTGCGACGCGCTGATTGACATAGGTATAAACGAAATTCTCATCGGTCTGGGTGATGAAGCCCGGAAACGCGTCCAACAGTGCTCGCTGGCTCGCTTCGCTGCGGCGCATAGTTTCCAGGACGTTGGATTCTGCGGTAATGTCGCGAAAACTCCAGACGCGCAGCGTCTTTTCGCCCAGACGTGCCGGGATGCAGCGCCGCAAGAGCACCCGGCCATCGCGCAGATGCACGCGGGATTCATCCTGCTTGTTGGTCGCGATGATGTCAGCCACACGACGGCTTTCGAGTTCGGGTTCTTGAAAGCGTGGCGTGGCGTACGCCATGATGTCCACGGGCGACAGTGTCTTCATCTTGTCGTGCGGAATTCCCCACATGTCAAGCATCTGGATGTTGACGAAACGCACGGGTTCATGAGGGTCTTCTGCGTCGGAGGCAAAGATCGCATCGCCGGTCGCATTCAAAGTCCGCTGCAGGTATTCAGCGCTTTCGGCAAGTTGCTGGCGCGCATGTTCCTGAGCCGATATGTCCCGAGTCACCATGACCACGCAACGGGCGCTTTCGTCGGTGCTTGACTGAGAGCTCGCATAGGGGAAATAGGTTGTCTCGGCATGAAAGGGGGCTTGGCCCGGGAACTGCAGTTGATCACGCACCACGCGAACTTCTTGTTCTTCGATGCATTCCTGCAGCGCCTTCTTGCGAATCGCGTTGGAGATGGCCGACAGTACATGCGATGTGGTGCCACCTATGGCTTCCTCGCGGGTGCGCCCTGTCATTCGGCACCAGGCGTCATTGACCATTCGGTAGCGCAGGTCTTCTCCTACTGCGCTCACCGAGTCTGTGATGGAGTTGGCCACCAGTTCATAGGTGCGCAGGACGGTTTCGCTTTCTCTGCGTGCGGTAATGTCAGTCCAGATGCCGACAGAACCTGTTTGTCGGCCACTGGCATCGTGCATGGGAGTGGCATTGTTCACGCAGTGCCGCAGCGTTCCGTCCGGTCGGCGGATGGTTATCTCATAGTTGCCGGGTGCGCCGTGTTGGCGCGCAGCAATCTCGCGGCGCATCACTGCAAGATCGCCACCACTGAACAAATCGAAGACTGTGCGGCCTACCACCTCCTCTTTTGTACGGCCCAGTAACTCGTACATGGCGGGGTTCAGGTCCAGCGTGATGCCGTCGTTGTCGACAAACCAGAAACCCTGCCGAGTGGTGCGCAGCAACAGCGGCAGCAGGTAGTTCTTTTCAGCAAGTTCCTTGCGGGCGACTTCGGCCGCTCGCGCGTTTTGGCGGGCTTCTTCGGCGCGGGCAGCTTCAGCCACCCGCAGGCTTTCTGCTTCGACGAAGATTTTTTCAGCTCTCCTTGCCCCGATATAGGTGGCAAGCATGAAGGTCAGCATGATCAGGGCACGGATGTTGGCGGCACTGTCGTCTGACAGATAGACTGAGAGCACCATAGGCGAGAGTGCTGCGCCCACAAAGGCAAGCCCGGCAGACAGGTCAAAGGTAGTCGAGTTCAGCGACCCGGCAGCGATGGCGATGATCCCGATCGTGAGCAGTGAAAACTGGGCCGGGCCAGAGGCGTCCTGCAGCACCCAGCCTGCCGCACCCCAAACCAGGCCATGGGCGGCATAACAAAGCCGATAGCGCAGCAGCCAGGTGGCGTTGGTCGTGGCACTGTCAGGTTTTGATTTGCCGTGAGCCCAAGCCACTCCGATCCTGAGGGCAAGTACTGCAGCCAAGCTGGCAGCCCACCACCCCAACAGGGCGTGGTCCCTGCTGGCCCACAGGGCGACCAGCATCACCGCACCAAGCAAGGCGGTCAGCCCAACCGAGGTCAAAAAAATGCTGCGGTGGAGCCGCAAACGTGCGATACGCAGGGATTCCATCAAGGGGATTTGGGCTATCGTCAAACGATCATGCTCCTATATTTATAGCTATATGTTTTTATCTTTATTGCCTAAAAGGCTATTCATGTCCTGTTAAAAGGCTGACAGGGCCGGGGCGGCCAAAGTAGTTGCCCTGAAAAGCGTCGCAATCCATGTCGATGAGCAAATCGCGCTGCTCGCGGGTTTCAACACCTTCGGCAATAACCGCCAGGCCCAGGCTATGCCCCAATGCCACAATGGTGCGTGCAATCACGGCGTCGCTGGGGTCGGTGAGCAAATCGCGGACAAACGACTGGTCAATTTTGAGCTGGGCCAGTGGCAGGCTCTTTAAGTAAGACAGCGATGAGTACCCTGTGCCAAAGTCGTCCAGAGAAAAAACCCCGCCCCAGGAATTGATGGCTTTCATCTTGGCAATGATGTCATCCATGTTGACCGCCAGCATGCTCTCGGTCAGTTCGAGCTTCAGGCGTGTCGGGTTTGCCCCCGTGGATTTCAGTGCTTTGTCGACTTGGGCTACAAAATTGGCCTGCGCGAATTGCAGGGCGCTGACATTGATGGCGATGCTCCAATCGGCCGTCTCGGGGTGGCGTGCCAACACGACCAGTTGGGCGCAGGCCGTCTCCAGCACCCACTGACCCAAAGGCAGAATCATGCTGGTTTCTTCCGCCAGCGAGATGAACTCTTCAGGCAACATCGTGCCGTTGGCGGGATGGTTCCACCGCACAAGGGCCTCGGCGCCGATGACACGGCCTGTGCGATCCACCTGTGGCTGGTAGTACAGCATGAACTCGCCACATTCCAGACCCCGGCGCATCTCTACCACCAGCTGGGCGCGTTCTGTGGCTGCAGCCTGTATGGCGGGGTCATAGAAACAGGCACCGTTGCGACCCGCTGCCTTGGCCTGGTACATGGCGACATCGGCTCGTTTGAGCAGTTCGTTCAGGGCAATTTGTCCTCCCCCGAACATCACAATCCCGATGCTGGGCGTCATGTTGTAGGTGATGTCGCGCAAGGTGTATGGCTTTCCCAGGGTGCTCAACACCTGTTTGGCAATGGCCTCTGCCAGGGCAGCTGCCTCGCGCACGGAGGTGCCCAGGGTTTCGAGCAGCAAGACAAATTCATCTCCGCCCAGCCGGGCAACGGCGTCCCGATCGCTTACGCAGGTGCCCAACCGGCTTGCAACCTGTTGCAGCAACAAGTCACCCATCTCGTGACCCATGGTGTCGTTCAGCAGCTTGAAATGATCGAGGTCAAGAAACATCAGGGCGCACTGGTGCCCTGTGCGATCGGATGAGGCCATGGCGTGACGAAGCCTGTCCATCAGCAGGCGCCGGTTGGGCAGGCCAGTGAGGTGGTCATAAAACGCCAGCTGACGGATTTTCTCCATGTCGTTGCGTCGCTGCGTGGTGTCACGCACCACGCCAATGAAGCTGGTTTGCCCCAGGTGCTCCATTTTGGACACCGCCAGGCTCAGGGGGATCAGGCTTCCGTCTCGGTGCAGGCCTTCGACTTCCCGGGGCATTCCAATCATGCGCGCCTCGCCGGTGTCACGGTAAATTCTGAGGTAACCGTCGTGATGGCGCTTGTGTGGCTCGGGGATGAGCATCGTGACGTTGTGCCCCAGCACTTCCTCGCGCTCGTAGCCAAACAGGCGGCAGGCCGCCTGGTTCAAAGACGCAATCCTGCCCTCAGGGTCGATGGTAATCACACCGTCCAGCATGTTGTCCAGAATCATTCGGGTATGGTCGGCCGCCTCAATCAAGCTTTGGTCGGCCTGGTGCTTGTACAGGGCCATTTCCAGGACGGTACGCAGTTCGCGTTCTGAAAAAGGCTTGAGGATGTACCCAAACGGTTCGATCAATTTGGCGCGAGCCAGGATATCGTCGGCAGCAAAGGCTGTCAGGAACACAATGGGCAAGCGATGCCGCTCGCGAATCAACTTCGCTGCGGCAATGCCGTCCATGTCGCCACCCAACTGGATGTCCATCAAAACCAGGTCCGGTCGGCTTTCGCCTGCCATGCGGACGGCCTCTTCGCCTTCGCTGGCATGGCCGACGGTCTCATAGCCCAGACGGGCGAGTTGCTGCCCAATGTCCAGCGCGATGATCGCTTCGTCTTCAACGATGAGGATTCTTGGCTTGGTCATTCGACGGGGTTCATTTGATGCCTTGGGATAACTGTACCTGAAGGGAGAAAAAAAGCGGGCTTGAGGGGTTCTTCGTGTAAGAAAGTGGCTGTTGTTGCGACTACCTCAGCAGCAGGGGATGCGCCATGCATCCCCTGCTGCCCTGACACAACCCTTGAACCAAGTTAACCCTATCCAGGAGCTTCCAATGACATCCCCATCGACACCTTCTCGTTACACCACTGTTGCCGGTCTCGCACTGGCCATGAGTGCGGCCTTAGCGATCGCAGCCACGCCCGCCGTTGCGCAAGCTGCCGACACCGAAAAATGCTTTGGTGTTTCACTTAAAGGCAAAAACGATTGCGCGGCAGGCCCAGGTACCACCTGTGCGGGCACATCCAAGGTTGACTACCAGGGAAATGCCTGGACCCTGGTCCCCAAGGGCACTTGCGAAAAACCGTGTCAAAAACATCGCCCACGGGCTTTGGGCAAATGAAGCAGTTCAAGGATGTCAAGGCCTGATGGGCCTGGTTGGCCAAACAGGTGTTGCGCCAGACACGTCAAATCACACGACAACACAAATGCAGTTCGCGGCGAACCCTTCAAGTCCATGCCTGCCCGGGCGTGCTGGCGTGGGCTTGAAGCCGGGGCATTTTGAAGAAGTCTTGACGAGCTTGCCCGATATTGGCTTCTTTGAGGTTCACGCCGAAAACTACATGGTGCCGGGTGGGCCGTTTCACCATTACCTGAGCCTCATCCGCGAGCACTACCCGCTGTCTATTCATGGTGTGGGCCTGTCCATCGGGGCAGATGCCCCCCTGGACAAGGCGCACCTTGAGGCGCTGGCTGGCCTGTTGGCGCGCTACCAACCACAATCATTTTCAGAGCACCTGGCCTGGTCTACCCACGGAGGTGTTTTCTTGAACGACTTGCTGCCGCTGCCTTACAACACGGCCACCCTGCAGCGCGTGTGTGGTCATATTGATCAAGTGCAATCCCACCTGGGGTGCCGCATGTTGCTGGAAAACCCCGCCACTTACATCGAGTTTGCAGCGTCCACCTGGGACGAAGCTGCGTTTTTGTCGGAAGTGATTCGTCGCACTGGCTGCGGGTTGTTGCTGGATGTGAGCAATGTGCACGTCAGCAGTGTCAATCACCGGCGCAATGCGCACGATGTCATTCGCTCGTTGCCCTTGGCCGCCGTCGGTGAAATCCATCTCGCGGGCTTTGCACAGGCGATGGACGCTGCAGGAGAGCCTTTGCTGATCGACAGTCATGGTACCCCCGTGGCTCAGGCGGTATGGGACCTGTATGCATTCACGCTCGACCGGACTGGGCCTGTGGCGACCCTGCTCGAGCGCGACAACGACATTCCCTCTTTATCCATTTTGTGTGCCGAGGCCCATCTTGCCGAGAACGCTCTATGGGCTGCGCATGAGGCGGCAGCATGAACAGTCAAACCGCCTTTGCCGACGCTTTGTTCCATGCCGAGTTGCCTTGTCCTGGTGGGCTGAGCACGTGGAATGGGTCCGACCCAGGCAAGCGGTTTGATGTGTACCGCAACAACGTCATGGTGTCCTTGGTGGACGCTTTGGCCGAAACCTTTGCTGTTACTCAGGCGCTGGTGGGTGAGGCGTTCTTCCGCGCCATGGCCCGGGTCTTTGTGCAAGGCCACCCGCCTTGCTCACGCATCATGGCGTATTACGGTCAAGACTTCCCCAGGTTCATCGCGGCCTTCCCCCCTGCCGCTTCTGTGCCTTATTTGGCCGATGTGGCCAGGCTGGAGATGGCGCGGGTACGGGCATATCACGCCGCAGATGCCGAGCCCATTGACGCAGCCATGCTTCAAGCTGCTTTGGGCAACCCCGCTGAGCAGAGGTGTTTGCAACTGGCGCTTCACCCTTCGGTCCAGGTCGTCAGCTCGGACTTTGCCGTTGGCGACATTTGGACTGCGCACCACGAGCCGCTTGATAGCGGTGGCTTTGATCCGGATCTGCCCCAGCATGTGATGGTGTTCAGAAACCGCCTGCACGTGGACATGCTGCTACTTTGCGCAGGTGACGCACACTGGGTCAGTGCATTGCAAAACAGACACACCTTGTTGAACGCCACCGTTTCAGCCTGCAGCGCATGGCCTGATTTTGATTTGCCCCGGTGTTTGGCGACGCTGCTTCGCCTGCAGCTTTTCACCCCACTTTTCACTCCAGACGAATGCCATGAACCCGTACATTGACCACACACAACCGATTGCCCAAAGGGCGGCGAACCGGATCAAGCAGTTCATCGATTTGTGCAGGCGGATTCCAGTGACCTTCATCGCCTTGATCGCGAGATTCTCCATCGCGGCCGTGTTCTGGAAATCTGGCCAAACCAAGATTCAAGGCTTGGCGATCGACATGGTGAATGGAGAGTTCGTCCTGGGTTGGCCACGCTTGTCGGATTCTGCAGTCGGATTGTTCAAAGACGAATACCGTCTGCCTCTGATTCCAGCAGACCTCGCCGCGACGATGGCGGCGATTGGCGAGCATCTGTTTCTGTGTTGATCCTGCTGGGGCTGGCCACCCTCATGTCTGCATTGTCATTGCTGGCGATGACGATTGTCATCCAGCTGCTGGTTTACCCAGATGCCTACCCCACCCCCGGAACCTGGGCGGCGGTGCTGCTGTACCTGACCGCTTACGGGCCGGGCAAGCTGTCGCTAGACCAATGGCTGCTTACTTGGCAGCCTTGGCATCAGCCTCGCACTTCTTGATAGAGGCCGTTTTGGCCGCACCGGCCAGCGGCTTGCCTTCTTTGCTCACTGCTTTGGCTTCGCAGTTGGGTGCGGCCCCCTTGCTGTCTGCCTCGCATTTCTTGATTGATGCGGCCTTGGCCGCGCCTGCCAGTGGCTTGCCTCTTTGCTGACGGCTTTGGCTTCGCAACTGTCAGCAGCTGGGGCTTGGGCAAACGCAGAAGTGGCAGCAAAAAGACTGGAAATCAGGAGTAAGGCCAGTTTAGACATGGGGTTTCCTTAAAGAGGGATCAAATACAGGAGCAATGGTACGGCAGATATGACCATCTGGCGATGGAATTGTCCGTTAGGTGATCGTCCGTTACGATAGTTTGAGATGATGCCTAAGCGCCATCTGATTATTTTTTGGACTTGCGGGGTATCCCATGTTGATCGCATTGATTTTGTCAGGGGTGTGTTTGCCATTGTCGCCTGGGGTGCAACCCGGCTTTGCGTGGAGAAGACCTCAGTGTGCATGACAAGCCTCGCAGTGGTTCAGCAGAGCCAGTGCGGCAGCAGTTCAGCACGGGCCCTGTGCTAACCACGAGCACCGCGCCGTGATGAAGTCGCTCAGCGGCATCAACGACATCCTCAAGAACACCCCCGCAGGCGGCATCTTGGTTTGTTGCGGGCCTACATGGACGACATGACGACTGACCTGGCGCTGGCGGCGCAGTTTGTCTCCGTGGATGCTGGCGGAGTATCGGCCGAATGGGCATTGGCGCCGGGTGTGGACGCCAACCGCAGAACACTTTACATCCACGGGGGGGCCTGGATGATGGGCAGCCCACGCAGCCACCGTGTCGTCACCACCCGGTTTTCTGAGATCACGGGCGGTGCAGTCCTGGCGATTGACTACAGACTGATGCCAGAACACAGCCGCCTGGCCGGGATTGAAGACTGCCGCACGGCGTACCAATGGATGCTGGGCAACGGCCCTGAAGGCCCTGCACCGGCCGCTGCGGTTTATGTGGCCGGTGATTCAGCGGGCGGCAACCTGACCTTGTCCCTGATTGCCTGGGTGCGTGACCAGCGGCTTCGTGCCCCTGATGCGGCTGTTGCATTGTCTCCTGCGACCGACGCCACCTTGGGCAGTCCAACTTTGAAAACCAACCTGGCAACCGACGCCATGCTGGGTCCGTTGTTCGGGCGACTGGCGGCGATTCCACGCCCCGTTCTGCTGTGGACCGCCTTGTTTCAGAACCGGATGCGGCCTTGCAACCCGGTTGTTTCGCCCGTCTTTGGTGATCTGTCGGGGCTTCCCCGGCTGTTGATTCATGCAAGCGACTGCGAAATGTTGTTGGGCGACAGCGTTCGCTATGCCAACAAGGCTGCTGGCGCGGGCTCAGACGTCACACTGCAAACTTGGCAGCATGTGATGCACGCCTGGCATATTTTCTATCCGCAACTGACCGAATCCAGGCAGGCTTTTGAGGAGATCAGGAAATTTCTAAGTACGCCTGGACGTTCTGCATGAATCACCAATGCTTTTCAGCGCAATCCGAGTCAGCTGTCTTGGTGCAGCAAATATAGCTCCAGCCAGACTCTTTACTCAGGTTGATTGAGTTGGCATGTTTATAGGCCATGCTACGGCAAGCAGCGACACCTTTGGTCACGCCCAGGAGCTTGCCATTGTTTTTGTCGGCAAAGGTCAGGTAGACATTGTGGTCTTTTTCTTCAAGATCCTTGCAGGAAAACTCCGATGGGGGTCTGTACAGTTACCAATGCATCCCACCTGCATCAAGCACAGCCCCGCAATCACTACGGTCATCAAACCCATTCTTGCAATTGACTTTGAGCTCATTTCTACAGATCCAAAAGAGTCACCAACGCGGCGGACAGACGCAAATGTAACTGGACTTGATCTGCCATTGCGTTTTATCCGATTCCCCAGCTCAATGCGGTGACTTGCTCTGGGCTTTGAGGTAGTCCTGAATCACTTCAGACACCTTCTCCAGTTTTTGCATGGCTTCCGGCACAAATTTGGTGACAGGGTGTGCGGCGCGGTATTTCTCCATGAAATCTTCAATTGTCTCGTGCTTGTCTGCAGGCAGGCGTGCCTCCATGGCTTTTTTGGTGGCGTAGCCGTGCTGCCTAAGCTCAGCCGCCAACTCACGCACATGGGCGGAAAGGATCAGGTCTTCAACTTTCATGTTTTCTCCTCTGAAACCGGGCTGACACAGCCCAGGCCGAATTCATTTTAGAGAAGGCACTTGAACTTGCCTTGACCTTGAACAAACCACATGCTTTGGCCAGTGGGTTTGTTCAGAGGCATTGAAGGTCCACTTTTTTGGCAAATGCCAACGCAACACGCGGCGCCGCATTCAATAGTTTGGCAATGGCTTCAATGTCGTCGGGAATGGCAGCATTGTCCCAGTCTTCCATGGTGTGCCGTGCCAGTCGGACTGCAAGCTGCGCACACAACACGTTGCTGTGGTCCAAATGCTTGTCGTCACTGATACGCACCAGCAACTGGGGTAAGTGCCAACGCTTGAAGAGCTCCTGGCGCAAGTCATCCAGTTCAATGTTCAGGACGTCGCGCTGCGCTTTGGCAGTGCGCAATGTGGGGTCCGCCCTCATCGCACCCTGGATTTGCAGCTCCATGGTGGGGGCGTGACACAGCATCAGCATCTCAGCAAAGTCGTGCAAAAACGCAGCCTGATGTATGACTGCAGCATCAGTGCTACCTCGGTGAACGGCAAAAGCCAGGGCAAAATTGCCCGCCCGAGTGGCGCGGTGCATCAAGCGCTGCAAGGCTTCCAGCGCAAGGGGCAAGTCCATCGACGATCTTCAACCGTAGGCTGTGGGCCAAAGTGGTTGAAAAACGGCAAGACACCGGTCATCACCAGCGAGCTGAGTACCGTCTCGGTATCGGTAGAGTCACTGACGCGGCGTCGGTTGGCCGCATGGGCCAGGTACTTGATGCTGAGCAGAGGGTCGGCATCGATCACTTTGGCCAGTGTGTTGGCGTCTACATCGTCTTCAACCGCCCGCAATGCCTCCAACGCCTGTGCGCTACTGGCCAGCACCGGGATCTCTGCCTGCAGAAAATGGTGAACCCAGACGCTGAGGTCGCGCAAGGGTGTCATGATGCGCGCACTGCTCCCCGCATTGGGCGGAGTCGGCGGCGTGGGATCAACCATTAAGATTCTGCTGCGTGTGCCTGAGTTGCTCTGGGTGTCAGTATCCGCACTACGGGCTAACCCGGTCAAGCAAAGGGTCTTGTTAGCCCTCGTCTTCTTGAGCCGCTTTTTGCCACGCGTGCAGGGCAGCATGGTGGTCGCCTCGTTGCTCTGCCAGCTTGGCCAATACGCGCCAACCGCTTCGTAAAAGTGCTGGGTCGCCAAGGCGGAACCGCCTGCCCCATCAATTGCTGGGCTTTACCCCAGAGTTGGCGTTTCATGCAGGCCATGGCCACCAGGTACTGAGTTCTGCAATGCGGGGTGTTTGATTTGCAGCGCCTCCAGCCGGGCGAGCCAAGGCGTCAAGCGAATCCAGGCTGGCCTCCAAGGCACGTACCAATCGCACTCGCCAGATTTCGCCATGACTTTGCACGAACGCAGCTGGCTGCTCGGCCATGCGCTCCCATGCCGGCAACAACCAGCTACGAGCTACAGCCGCATCGCCCCCGTGGCTCAACAGCCGCTGCGCAGCCAACACGGCAATTTCGGCATCTGCCGCTCATTCCCGTCCAGATGAGCCCAAGCCCTGATAACTTGGTTGTCATCGTGGGCATTGTTGATCAACACGGTCGCAAGACTGCGCAGCAAGGATTGAGCCGCCAGCGTAGAAAACGCCCGGTGTTTGGCCAAACAGGCGGGCTGTTTCCAATGCCTGCTGATGTTGTCCCGACAAGCGGGCAGCTCGTAGCCGCAGTCTCAAAGCCACTGTGCGACGCGCCACGCCTTGGGTAACTCAGACAGCAGGCGAAACGCGGTTGGTGCATTGCGGTCTTCCAGCGCCCAGCGCGCGGCGTAACTGGGCGCCTTCGCGGGTTTCCTGGCTGACGCCGCCGTGTGTGGGTGAATCCAACGCCTGCTGCAAGTGCAGATCACGTGAGGTTTTGTCCCAAGGCCTGGGCACTTTCAGCCGCCAGCAGGTGGGCGAGTGCTGCCAAATGGGTTGCGTGAGCGGGTAACACTGCGCTCGCTGACAGCGACTGCTGCTGGTTCAGCGCAGACTCTGCCGCCTTGCGCGCGCGCAGGGAAACGACCGGCCACCAGATAGGACATGCTGTCCAGCAAAGCGGCATGCATGGCGCGTTCTTTCTGCTGGGCGCGCCACTGACGAGCCTGGCGGGGCAAATCCAGCAGACTGCTGAGTGCACGCAGGGCCAAGTAGATCACAAGCATGGCCAGAAGACTGAGCAGCAACACCAGGTTGAGGGACAAATCGACCCGGTGTGGCGGCCAGAAAGATCGTGACCGTGCCCTGGTTGTTACCAGCAAAGAGGGCGATGGCAACCGCGATGCCAAACAGGGCCAGAAACCAGAGTGCTGCGCGCATGGTCCAGACCCTGATCAGCGGCCCGACGCGGCTGTGCTCAGCGCGGTCAGGGTTTCATCTACCCGTGGAGCTCCACGGTTTTCATCTGGCTTTGCACCTGCAACAGCAGGTTGGCCGCGGTTTGCGTGCGGCGGGCACTGGACGTCAAAGTAGCGGGTGATCGGCAGTGACGCGGTGGCCAAGTCGGCCCGCGATGAGTCCAGCTGGCGCGCCAGCAGGCCCAGCCGGGCGTTGAGCAGCTTGAGCTTGAGGTTTTCGCGCACAAAAAAAGCCTGTTCGGGTGCCAGCAAGGCGGCTTCTGGCGTGTTGATGTGGCTGATGCGGATCAGCCCGCGGGCCTCGGCCCAGGCGCGGCTCAAAGCGGCCTCCCACCAGCTTGGCGGCGTGGCTGAGGCGGCTGACTTGCCGCTGGCCGCCGGGCCAGCCTGCGGGCCCACAGCGTTGGACAAGGGCAGTTCGTCAGCCATGCGTACCAGTTCATCCAGGCGGGCCAGCAGGTTACCGGTGTCCGACACGGTCGATGCCTTGACGCGGGCCATGTCCTGGCAATGGCGCGCACCGGGGCCAAGCGGGGCTGCGCGGGGCCCGGGTAACCCGCAGTTCGGCCGACTTGAGCGTTGCCAGGATGGGCTCCACACTGCCCGCCAGTTGGGCCTGCTGCAGGGCCAGGCGCAAGGCAGATTCAATGTCGACCACCAGGTTTTCGTCACGCGAGCGCGACAGGCTTTGCATCAGCTCTTCGAGCTGGCTGCGCTGCAGGGCGACTTCGCCTCAGACGGGCTTCAGACATCGCCATGCGCGCGGCCGTTTCACGCACCAGCTCCTGCGACTCTTGGCGATGGTGCGCGCTTCTGTGGCTTGCTGGCGGGCGTCGGCGCTTTGGCGGGCCAACTGCTCCTGGATGTTGGCCAGCTTTTGCCACAGCAGGCCACTGACCAACAGGGCGGTCAGGCAATGCCAATGGCGACCCAGGAGAGTCGGCTCGGCGGGGGTAGGTGGGGCCGGTGTCGGGCGCTTCAGAAGTCATTGCAGCGATTTTATCGACGCCATCACCTGGGGGCAGCCCTGGCAGTGACTCGCAAACAACACCAAAGCCTGCATCTTTGGCGGCTTGGGCAATGCGGGGATGGGTAGCCAGTGCCCGTGCCGACCGCCACGACGCAGCTCGGCATCAATTGCTGCAAGTTGGCAACCGCCTCCGAGGCGCTGAACACCCACAGCCCGGACTGGGCTGCCTGGCTTGCCAGCGCTTGTTGATCTGTTGTCCAAACCGGCAGGTGTCGCTGATACGCCGCCACCTGTTGCACGGCGATGCCTTGGGCCACCAGTTGCTGGGACAGCCAGTCGCGCCCTTGCAGCTGCCCTTGGGCGTCGGCCCCCGCGCGATCAGCACGTGGCGAATGCCACCCAGCCGCTGGCTGACCTGAGCCCAAAGTGATTCGGATCCCACTGGGCGCTGTCAGCGCCAGGGAGTCGATCTGGGCCGCAGGCACCCCAGCCGCCAGCAGCGCGAACCGTGCCCTGGCCAGTCGCCCAAGCTTTGCACCCGGCCCATTTCAAAGCTTTTTAAGCCATTTCGGCAATCTGCATCTGCAAGGTTTGCTATAAAAAAATGACTAACAGCTGCCGCGCTGACAAACATCACGGCCTGAAATTCAACAGGCTCCCCCGCCAATTGGCGCTGGGCCTTGCGGATGGTTTGTGGGTCGGGTGCTGGGCGTATGTCAATCAAGGGCAAGGCCACAGCCCGAATGCCTTGCACTTGCATCGCATCGACCCACAACTGCGCCTCTGGCGCAGGCCGTGTGACGATGGTGGGCGTCACGTCAATGCGCGCCTGCGCCGCGCAGCGTATGGGCTACCCTGGTCGCCCATGGCGGCTGCGTCGCTCAGGCTGGTGACGGCGCGTCCTTCTTCGGTGGTGATCAGCTTGCCAGGTTTCTCCGGGTCCCCCCAGGCGGCGCGCAATTGCAGTTGCCTGCCGTGCTGACCGTCCCGCCAGACCGCAAACGCTGCCAGCGGCATGGAGCAACTGCCCCCCATGGCGCGGCTCACGGCGCGCTCGGCCCTCACAGCGGCCCAGGTGGGTTGATGGGCCAGCGGCGCGAGTGCGTCTATCAAGTCCTGACGGTCTGATCGCACTTCCAGGCCCAGTGCGCCCTGGCCAGCGGCTGGCAGCATGGCCTCGGGCTCGAAACACCTGGCGGATGCGTTCGCCAAGGCCCAGGCGCTTAGGCCAGCAGCGGCCAGCACAATGCCCACGTACTGGCCTTCGTCGAGCTTGCGCAACCGGGTGTCCAGGTTGCCACGCAGCGGCTCGATCCGGAATGTCGGAGCGGCCCAATTCTGCAAAGCGCGCCTGCAGCAACACCGTGCGGCGCAGGCTGGACGTGCCGACGATGGCACCCTGCGGCAAATCTGCAAGCGAAGCGCAGTGCGGCGACACCCAGGCGTCGCGCGGGTCTTCGCGCTCCATCACGCAGGCCAGGGCAAAGCCTGCGGGCAGCTCCATGGGCACGTCTTTGAGGGAATGCACGGCAATGTCGGCCCGACCTTCTTCTATCGCAACTTCCAGCTCTTTGACAAACAGGCCTTTGCCACCGACCTTGCTCAGCGCGCGATCCAGGATCTGGTCGCCTTGAGTGGTCATGCCCAGCAGGCTGACGCTGTGGCCCAGGGCTTCGAGCCGGGCTTTGACATGCTCTGCCTGCCAGAGGGCAAGCCGACTTTCACGGGTGGCAATGACGATTTTCAAAACGTAACCTGCTAGTAATTCAAAGGTGTTGCCTGATGCTAGCATGGCCCTTGCTAGGACACTGTTCATCATGACCTCTACACGATCAACGTCAAACACTCCCTTAACCGCTGTTGCGATCAAACCTATTGGCCCCAAGCGCGAACAGCGCAAAGACCAGCCTTTGATCGACGATATCCGGCTGCTGGGGCGTCTGCTGGGGGACGTGATCCGCGAGCAGGAGGGCGTCGAAGCGTTTGAGTTGATTGAGCAGATACGAAAGCTGTCAGTCGCTTTCCGGCGCGACGCCGATCACGAGGCCGACAAGGCGCTCAAGAAGCTGCTCAAAGGCCTGACCGGCGACCAAACCGTGAGCGTGATTCGCGCCTTCACCTATTTCAGCCACCTGGCCAACTTGGCCGAAGACCGTCACCACATCCGCCGCCGCACCATTCACGAGCGCGCCGGCGACACGCAAGAAGGCAGCATCGAGGTGGCCTTGTCGCGGCTGCGCTGGGCGGGCATCACGCCCAATACCATTGCCAACACCCTGGCCAATGCGCATGTTTCGCCAGTATTGACCGCGCACCCCACCGAGGTGCAACGCAAGAGTATTCTGGATGCTGAACGTGGCATAGCTCACCTGCTGACCCAGCGCGACGAAGTGCGTGCACGCATTCAGTCGGGTGAGAAAGACGCTCTGGCCCCCAAGGAGCTGGCTGCCAATGAAGCTCAAATTCGTGCACGCGTGGTGCAGTTATGGCAAACCCGGTTGTTGCGACGCACCAAGTTGAGCGTGGCGGACGAAGTGGAAACTGCACTCAGCTATTACGAAGCCACTTTTTGCGCGAGATTCCCAAGCTGTATGCGTCGCTGGAGGCGGAACTGGGAAATCACCCGGTGGCCAGCTTTTGCGCATGGGCCAATGGATTGGCGGTGACCGCGACGGCAACCCCAACGTGAGCGCCGAAACACTCGAATACGCGCTCAAGCGCCAGTCAGAAGTGGCCATTCGCCATCATCTGACCGAAGTGCATTACCTGGGCGCTGAGTTGTCCATGTCCTTCGGGCTGTCAGAGGTCTCGCCTGAAATGCAGGCCTTGTCAGACGCATCACCTGATGCCAGCGCTCACCGAGCGGACGAACCTTATCGCCGAGCATTGATTGGTATTTACGCGCGTTTGGCCGCGACCCTCAAGCATCTGACGGGGGGCGAGGCTGCACGCCATGCGGTGGCACCGCAAAACGCCTATGCCACAGCGCAGGCCCTGCTGGCCGATTTGCGCACCATTGATGCTTCATTGCGGCTGCACCATGGTGAGGCACTGGCGTCTTTGCGTCTGCGCACCTTGATCCGGGCCGTGGAGGTGTTCGGCTTTCACCTGGCCACCGTGGATTTGCGCCAAAGCTCGGACAAGCATGAAGAAGTAGTGGCCGAACTGCTGGCCACCGCACGTCTGGAAGGCAACTACAGCGCGCTGGATGAGGCCGCCAAACAAACTCTGTTGCTGGGCCTGCTGAACGACGCGCGGTCGCTTCGTGTGGTGGGTGCCGACTACAGCGAGCACACTGGCAAGGAACTGGCCATCTTTGAAGCGGCCCACAGCGCGATCCAGCGCTATGGCCGCCAAGCGATCCGCCACTACATCATCAGCCACACCGAGACGGTGAGTGACCTGCTGGAAGTGCTGGTCCTGCAAAAAGAAGTGGGCCTGATGCAGGGCACACTGGACGCCAAAGCCGTCAACGAGTTGATCGTTGTGCCCCTGTTTGAAACCATCGAAGACCTGCGCAACGCTGCGCCTATCATGCGTGCCTTCTATTCGCTGCCAGGCGTTGCAGCCATGATTCAGCGCAGCGGGGTGAGCAAGATGTGATGCTGGGCTACAGCGACAGCAACAAAGACGGCGGCATCTTCACCAGCAACTGGGAGCTGTACCAAGCAGAGATATCACTGGTCAGTTTGTTTGATGAGCTGGCCAATTCGCACAACATCCAGCTGCGCATGTTCCATGGCCGGGGCGGCACGGTGGGGCGCGGCGGCGGCCCCAGCTATCAAGCCATTTTGGCGCAACCCCCTGGTACCGTGCGCGGCCAAATCCGGTTGACCGAACAGGGCGAGGTGATTGGCTCCAAATACGCCAATGCCGAGATCGGGCGGCGCAACCTGGAAACCCTGGTCGCGGCCACGCTAGAGGCAACCCTGTTGCAGCCCACCAAACCGGCCACGCCTGAATTTTTGCAAGCGGCAGAAAAGCTCTCGCGCGCCAGCATGAGCGCCTACCGCGCATTGGTGTACGAAACGCCAGGGTTCACCGAATACTTCTTTGGCTCCACGCCCATCCGGGAAATCGCCGAGTTGAACATCGGCTCGCGTCCGGCCTCCCGCAAGGCCAGTCAACGCATCGAGGACCTGCGTGCGATTCCCTGGGGCTTTAGCTGGGGGCAGTGCCGACTGACGCTGCCGGGCTGGTACGGTTTTGGTAGCGCAGTCGAAGCCTTCATGACTGAAAATAATGAAAAAAAAGCCCCTTCCGGCAAATCTGGTGGGCTTTTTCTGCTACAAAAAATGTACCGAGACTGGCCCTTCTTTCGCACGCTGCTGTCCAACATGGACATGGTGCTGGCCAAGAGCGACCTGGCGTTGGCGGCACGCTATGCCGAGATGGTGACCGATGCGCGTCTGCGCAAACGCATTTTTGCGACGGTCGAGGCCGAGTGGCATCGCACAGCCCAGGCGTTGGCGCAGATCACAGGCGAAAAGCAGCGACTGGCCGAAAACGCTGCATTGCAACGGTCCATGCGGCACCGTTTCCCCTACATCGACCCGCTGCACCATTTGCAGGTGGAACTGGTTCGCCGGTACCGGGCAGGGCAGGGCGATGAACGGGTGCAGACGGGTATTCACATTTCGATTAATGGCATTGCGGCAGGCTTGCGGAATACGGGTTAACCCGAGCGACGGAGAACTTCCGACAAGGCGCTGTTGAATGCACGTATTCGTGCGTAGAATGAGAGCAGGATCAACATCAACGGACTGCATCAGCAGCATTACACACATGAAAAAATCCATAGTTTCCGTTCTGGGAATTCTCGCTTTTGCCACGGTGGGTGCTGCCTCCGCTCAAAATCTCAAAATGACGCCTTACCTCGGTGTGGCGGGTGGGTTTTCTGCCTGGAACATGGACTGTGCTGGCACAACTGACTGCAAGAAAAATCCCGGCTCGGCCCGGGTGTTTGGCGGTGTGAACCTGTCTCCCAACGTCGCAGTAGAGATGACCTATTCCTCGCTTGGATCCCCAGTGCGTCCGTGGCTGGCGTCGGTGTTGGCCTCAAGGGCAGTAGCACGGATATTTCCGGAATTTATCGATTCGGCAGTCCCAAGAGCAACCTGGGCTTCTTTGTGAAAGGTGGCTTGGCCTATACCAGCGCTAAAGCGAGCGTTGCCGGTAGCTCTGCCTCGGAAAAGGGCTGGGGTTTGATTCTCGGTGCGGGGGTGACTTATGCATTGACCCCCAGTGTGGCGCTGCGCGCCGAAGTTGACACCCAAAAGGTCAAGGTGCCTGGCTCGTCAGGCAACGTCACCACCCTTGTCCTGGGTGGTCAGGCTGCGTTTTAATCGCTTTTGGCTTAACCCTTAAAAGCCTGCTGACGTTGCTGTCAGCAGGCTTTTTTGTTGAGAGCAAAAAAGCTTATGCACCTATCTTATTCACCCAGGTAGGCTGCTCTGACCTTCGGGTCGTTCAGCATGTCCTTGCCTTCACCTGACATGGTGATGATGCCGGACTCCATCACATAGCCACGGTTGGCAATGGCAAGTGCTCGACTGGCATTTTGTTCTACTAATAGCACGGTCACGCCCTGTGCATAGACGTCGCGAACCACTTCAAAAATCTTGTCTACCATGATGGGTGAAAGTCCCATGGAAGGCTCGTCCAGCAACAATACCTTGGGTTGCGACATCAGTGCACGTCCCATGGCCAGCATCTGCTGTTCACCACCCGACATGGTGCCAGCCAGTTGGTCCTTGCGCTCACGCAGGCGCGGGAACAGATTGAACATCTTTTCGATGTCAGCAGCTATGCCGTCTTTGTCGTCACGGATGTATGCGCCCATTTGCAGGTTTTCGGTGATGGTCATGCGGGTGAACACACCGCGGCCTTCGGGCACCATGACCAAGCCTTCTTTGACCAAGTCCCAGGCACCCTTACCCTTGATGCTATGGCCCATGTATTCAATGTCGCCCGCGTTCAGGCCGAGGGTGCCAGTGATGGCCTTCATGGTTGTCGTTTTGCCAGCACCGTTGGAGCCAATCAACGAGACGAGTTCACCCTCACGCACTTCAAAGTCAACGCCTTTCACGGCCTGAATACCGCCGTAGGAGACCTTCAGACCCGTGACCTTCAGCAGGGTTTTTGTGTTTGGAATGCCACTCATCTCAATGTCCTCCGGTGCCCAGGTAGGCCTCAATCACTTTTTGGTCTTTCTGCACCGTGGCAGGCGTGCCTTCGGCAATTTGCTTGCCGTAGTCGAGCACGGTCACGCGGTCACACAGACCCATGACCAACTTGACATCGTGTTCGATCAACAAGATGGTGCGGTTGTCCTTGCGGATCTGGTCGATCAGTTCGCGCAATTGCAGTTTTTCGGTGGCATTCATACCCGCTGCAGGTTCGTCCAGGGCAATCAGTTTGGGGTCGGTGGCCAGTGCGCGGGCGATTTCCAGTCGGCGTTGGTCGCCGTAGCTGAGGGTGCGTGCTTTGTAGTCGGCGTATTTGCCAATGCCCACGTATTCCAGCAGTTCATGCCCGCGCTTTGCGATGGCCGCTTCTTCTGCATTTAAGTTGCCCGTATGGAAGATGGCACCCATCAAGCCTGAGTTCGTGCGGATATGGCGTCCGACCATGACGTTTTCGAGTGCAGTCATTTCAGCAAAGCGCCGGATGTTCTGGAAAGTGCGGGCAATACCTGCTTTGGCTACTTCGTGCACGGCGGTCGGTGTATAGGGTTTACCGGCCAGCTCAAAAGTGCCACTGTCGGGTGTGTAGAGCCCGGTGATCACATTGAAGAAGGTGGTTTTACCCGCACCGTTTGGACCGATCAGGCCATAAACCTGACCACGCTCGATGGTGATGCCCACATCGGACAAGGCTTGCAGGCCACCAAAGCGTTTGGAGATGCCCGCGACTTTCAAAATCGTTTCTGACATGTGATGCTCCTGCTTACGGCTTGGTGGTCAAAGACTTGCCATGATCAGGCGATGGCCACAAACCCCGTGGACGCATCAGCATCACGGTGATCATGGCCAGCGCGATCAGCAACTGGCGCAGGATGGAGGCGTCCAGGCGTCCGCCTGTTAGCGCCTGTAAGGGGCCTGCGACGTAGCGCAAGACTTCGGGCAAGGCCGACAGCAACACAGCACCCAGGATCACACCCGGTAGGTGGCCAATGCCACCCAGCACCACCATGGCGATGATCATCACAGACTCCATCAGGCTGAACGATTCAGGTGAGACAAAACCCTGGAAGGCACCGAACATGGCTCCCGATACGCCACCAAATGTGGCGCCCATACCGAAGGCCAACAGTTTCAGATTTCGAGTATTGATGCCCATGGCCTTGGCG
The DNA here is from genome assembly GCA_016703665.1 of Candidatus Defluviibacillus avedoerensis. Taxonomy (GTDB): domain Bacteria; phylum Pseudomonadota; class Gammaproteobacteria; order Burkholderiales; family Burkholderiaceae_C; genus Defluviibacillus; species Defluviibacillus avedoerensis. The sequence continues at coordinate 861,034 of JADJBS010000020.1, read as the reverse complement.
GCGATTTCGTCCTCGCGGATCGCCATCCAGGCACGACCGATGCGGGAGAGCTCCAGGCGGTAGCAGATCAATATGCTGAACAGCACCAGCACCAGGAACAGGTAGTAATACAACGTGACTGATGGAAAGCTGATGCCCAGGAAGTCAACACCCTTGCCCAGGTCCAGACCAAAGAATTTGACCGAGTCAATCTGGTTCAGACCCTTGGGACCATTGGTGATGTTGACAGGATGATCCAGGTTGTTCATGAACACCCGAATGATTTCACCAAAACCTAAGGTGACGATAGCGAGGTAGTCGCCACGCAGCTTGAGGGTGGGAGCGCCCAGCATCACGCCGAACAGTCCTGCAAGCCCCGCACCAATAGGTATCACGATCCACAAGGGGGTATGCAGGCCACCCGGAAACAGCGCCCCGATGCTGGCAAAAGTGTCGGTTAGATGTGGCGACGCCAGCAGGCCATACATATAGGCACCCACTGCGAAGAAGGCCACGTAGCCCAGATCCAGCAGGCCTGCATAGCCCACCACGATGTTCAAGCCCAGAGCCAGCAGCACGTAGAGCAATGCCATGTCGGCGATCCGAACCCAGGCATTGCCCGCTATCTGCAACAACAGAGGCAGAACGATCAGTGCTGCGCCGATCAGGGCGTAACGGATGTATTTGTTGTTTTGCATGGTGATCTCCTCTCTTAGGCGCGGTCGGCCACACGTTCACCCAGCAGCCCTGAAGGACGGATGGTCAAGGTGAAAATCAGCACCACAAAGGCAAAAATGTCGGAGTAGTGGCTGCCCAGAACGCCGCCGGTCAAGGCGCCGATATAGCCTGCGCCGATGGACTCGATCAAACCGAGCAGAATGCCACCCACCACTGCACCAGCCAGATTGCCAATGCCGCCAAACACGGCTGCGGTAAAAGCCTTCAAGCCAGGCAGGAAGCCCATGGTGTGCTGAGCGGTGCCATAGTTGGCTGCCCACATGATCCCGGCAATGGCAGCCAGCACCGCACCTATGATGAAGGTGGCAGAGATGACCATGTCTGGCTTCACCCCCATTAGGCCCGCCACGCGGGGGTTCTCGGCTGTGGCACGCATCGCCCGACCCAGCTTGGTGTAGTTCACCAAGTACATCAGGATCGCCAGCGATACAGCGGTCAGGCCCAAAATCAGGCATTGCGTTGGCGTGATCACAGCCCCGCCCACATTGAAAGGCGCTGCGGGCAGCAGGGTCGGAAAAGGCTTGTAGTTGGGCTTCCAGATGATCATGGCCAGCGTCTGCAGCAGAATCGACATGCCGATGGCTGTGATCAGCGGGGCCAGTTTGGGGCTGTTGCGCAAGGGTCGGTAAGCGACTTTTTCAATGACGAAATTGAGTGTGGCCGCCACCACGCAGGCAATGATCATCGATATGAAGAGAATGATCCACCCGGGTGTGCCGGGCATGCTCTCTTGCATCAAGCCGATGATGGACCAACTGGTTAAAGCCCCCACCATGAGCACTTCGCCATGGGCAAAGTTGATGAGGTTGATGATGCCGTACACCATGGTGTAGCCAAGGGCCACCAGTGCATACATGCTGCCCAGTACCAGACCATTGATGATCTGCTGAAGCAAGATTTCCATAAAGTTCTCCGATTCTTATCCGGGTTTTTGCCGCATGAGCTACGCAGGTGGTTGTTTGCACAACACATGCTGACGGCCTTGTGGGCGACGTTTGGCTGTTTGCAAAAAGCGCGCCCGATCAGTTGGCCGCGCGGCGGGTGGACGCGATTGTAGCCATGCACCGATATGGATTGGGACGCCCCAGACCGGTGTTTACCCTGCCGATACGGGCAATGCATGAGCTTATGCCGGATAAGTCATCCAGGCGCAATGCCTACTGGGTTTACTTGACGGTTGTCAAACAGAGCGGTCAAGCGCTTCATCATCCAGCTTTTTGAGAAAAGCCATCTTCTCAGCAATTTTGGATTCAAGCCCTCTGGGAACGGGTTGGTACCAACCCGGTTCCTCTATACCTTCAGGAAGATAGTTTTCACCAGCAGCATAGGCATTGGGTTCATCATGAGCATATCGGTACTCATGCCCATAACCCAGGTCTTTCATCAGTTTTGTGGGCGCGTTGCGAAGATGAACAGGAACCTCCCGGCTCTTGTCCTGCTTCACAAAGGCTTTGGCAAGGTTGTAGGCGTTGTAGCCCGCATTGCTCTTGGCTGCTACAGCCAGATAGATGACAGCTTGACCAAGAGCCAGTTCACCTTCAGGACTGCCCAACCGTTCATAGGTCAAGGCAGCATCGTTAGCTATCTGCATGGCCCTTGGATCAGCAAGTCCAATGTCTTCCCAAGCCATCCGAACAATGCGCCGGGCTAGATAGCGAGCATCAGCACCACCGTCCAACATGCGTGTCAGCCAGTAAAGGGCAGCATCAGGATGGGAGCCACGCACCGACTTGTGCAGGGCTGAAATCTGGTCATAGAAGTTGTCCCCGCTTTTGTCAAAGCGACGACTGTTCAAGGTCAAGGCATTCTGCAAGAAGTCAGCCGTGATCGCCGTGATTCCAGAAGCGTTGGCTGCTGTGCTCGTCTGTTCCAGCAGGTTCAGGAATCTTCTGGCGTCACCGTCTGCATAGCCAATGATGGTGTCCCTAGCCAAGTCGTCAAACTGAAGCTGGCCAAGGGCAATGTCTTGAGCACGAACAAGCAGCAGTTTCAGTTCGTCGTCTGTCAGCGACTTCAAGACATAGACCTGAGCACGCGACAGCAAAGCCGAATTCACTTCAAAAGATGGATTCTCGGTTGTGGCGCCGATGAAGGTGAAGAGCCCAGATTCCACATGCGGCAGCAGGGCATCCTGCTGAGACTTGTTGAACCGGTGAATCTCATCCACGAACAAGATGGTGTGTTTGCCCTGTGAAAGGTACTGCTGTGCTTGCTCCATCGCGGCCCGGATGTCCTTGACACCAGAGAACACTGCCGAGAGTGCGATGAACTCACAAGCAAAGGCATGAGCCGTGAGTCTGGCAAGTGTTGTCTTGCCAACGCCCGGCGGACCCCAGAAAATCATTGAATGGGCTTTGCCAGATTGAAACGCAAGCCGCAAAGGTTTACCTTCACCCAGCAAATGTGCCTGCCCGACCACATCGTCCAGCGTCTTGGGTCGCAGGGCTTCAGCCAGCGGCGCGACGGGAGTTTGTGCGAACAGGTCAGGCATAGGAGGCTGTTTTCACGGACGGATCACGTCCGCACCCACAGGTGGTTTGAACGCGAAGGTATCTGCACCCATCGTGACGTTGCTTTGCAGGTGACTGAAACTCAGCACCGATCGCTGACCAAAACTGTCTTCAATTTCGAGTGCAGCCAATTCTGTTCCCTTGAGTCCGATGCGGATGTTGGCAAGCTGACCATCTCTGGTTTTGGGTGTCGCGCTGACCCACTGTAACCCGTCCTTGTCAGGGGCCGATTGCAGGCTGAACTCAGCTTGTAATGCTTTCAGGTCAGGGGCTGAAGCAATCAGCGCTGCTGGTGTTGAGCCCAGGGCTTGAGCCTGCTTGCGCGCAGTGACCTGATTCAAATCCGGGTCATAAAGCCAAAGTGTTTGACCGTCTGCCACGATGGTCTGCTCAAACGGTTTCTTGTATTGAAAGCGAAAGCGACCGGGTCGCAGGAATTCAAAGCTGCCGCTGGATGTCTTGCTCTTCGCAGCTTGTCCATCCTTGCCGGGGGCGGTGACAACTTGCGTGAAGTCTGCGCGCCCGTTGCGGGTGGATTTGACAAACGCTTCCAGGCTGTCCAGTCCATCGGCATGGCTCAGGGTGACTTGGGTGGACAGCAGCAGCGCGATTGCTAAGCGTATGTGGATCATGAGCTTGGATTATCCAGGTTGTGGTGTGTGAATGCGCCTGCTTTCGCAGCACTTCCACACTTGGTGTCTGAAACGTTTGGTGCAATGGTTGTGTTGACAAATGTGTAACTATAAGAAAAATGCATAGTTTTTCGCGCAAACAGCATTGGTCATTTCCGGGTGTCGTCACTAAAGTCAGGTCCGTCACCACAACCAGGTAATTCAATGACCGAGACAAGCCGAACAGAGCGCGATTTTCTGGGCGAAAAGCAGATTCCATTCAATGCTTATTGGGGAGTGCATACTGCTCGAGCGGTGGAGAATTTTCCCATCAGCGGGACCCGTATTTCTGCGATGCCGGATTTGATTCGTGCATTAGCCTACGTGAAGAAAGCCGCGGCCCGTGCCAATCTGGAAATGGGCATCCTCACCAAAGAAAGGGCAGATGCCATCGTGTTTGCTTGCGACGATCTGGTCGCTGGCAAACATCACGGCGAATTTGTAGTTGACGTTATTCAGGGCGGTGCGGGCACGTCCACCAACATGAACGCGAATGAAGTGATCGCCAATATCGCCCTGGAGAAGCTGGGGCAGGCCAAGGGAAATTACGACGTATTGCATCCGAATGACCACGTGAATGCCTCCCAAAGTACCAACGATGTGTATCCCACAGCGGTACGTGTTTCCTTATGGTTTGCACTGGACCGCCTGATCGACGCGATGGAGTCTTTGCGCAAGGGTTTTGAGCACAAGGCGTTCGAGTTCAAAAGCGTACTGAAAATCGGGCGAACCCAGTTACAGGACGCTGTGCCGATGACGCTGGGGCAAGAGTTCTCCACCTACGCCGTGATGCTTGAAGAGGATATTCTGCGCGTGCGGGAAGCACGCGCCCTGATTGAAGAAATCAACCTGGGAGCCACCGCCATTGGCACAGGTATCAATGCACCGATTGGCTACTCTGCCAAAGCTTGCCGGTATCTGGCAGTCGAAAGTGGCGTGCCGGTCAAACGGGCGAGCAACCTGATCGAGGCAACACAGGACACGGGTGCATTTGTGCAATTGTCTGGCGTGCTTAAACGTGTCGCCAGCAAACTCAGTAAAACCTGCAACGATTTACGCCTCCTGTCGAGCGGGCCGCAGGCCGGATTTGGAGACATCAAGTTACCAGCTCGTCAAGCGGGGTCGAGCATCATGCCGGGCAAGGTCAATCCGGTGATTCCAGAGGTTGTGAACCAGGTCGCGTTTGAAGTGATTGGCAACGACGTCACGATCACCATGGCGTCCGAGGCGGGACAGTTGCAACTCAATGCCTTTGAGCCCATCATGGGCTGGAGCCTGTTCAAGAGTATTAATCACCTGACCACGGCCTGCAACACCTTGCTGGTGAATTGCGTGGAAGGCATTGAAGCCAACCACGATCTTCTGGCTAAGCGGGTGCGTGAATCTGTCACCCTCGTCACCGCATTGAACCCACTGATCGGCTATGAAAAATCGGCGCTGATTGCCAAGACCGCCATGGCAACAGGCAAGCCCATCGGCGAAGTGGCTGAATCCTTGGGCATCATGACCTGTGCTGAACTGGAAGCCTTGTTGGTGCCCGAAAGACTTACACAGCCCAGTCTTCCGATGGCCTGAATATTGCGTGAGACAAATGAGCACAAAGTCTCGTTTGTTTAAGGCAAAGCGCAAGGGATTCTCCGGGTACGTCCCTGTGCCCCAGAAACTTACAATGGACTGTTTATCAATCGCAAGCTCTCGCGTTGCAATTTAGCGTAGTCAAAGGAATGAAGATGAAGAAAGCAATCGTCGCATTGGCCGGTTTGGCCCTCACAGGTTTTGCATTTGGTCAAGCCAATGACACCCTTGCCAAGATCAAGGGTTCGGGCAAAGTCGTGATGGGTGTTCGTGACTCCTCCGTGGGCACCTCCTACGCACTCGGCGACAACAAGTACGCTGGCTACCATGTGGAACTGTGCGAACGCATTCTCAAGGCGGTGGTGCCCACTGCCAAGGTGGAATACACCGTGGTGACATCTGCCAACCGCATCCCTTTGGTGCAAAACGGCACCGTGGACATTGAGTGCGGCACCACCACCAACAATACGGCCCGTAAAGAGCAGGTGAGCTTCGCATTGACCACTCTGGTTACCGAAGTCCGCATGGCTGTTCGTGCCAATTCAGGCATCACGTCCATTACCCAGCTCAATGGCAAAAACGTAGCCACCACCACGGGCACTACCTCGGTGCAGACCCTGCGCAAGAACGAAAAAGCCAATGGCATTGATTTCAAGGAGATTTATGGCAAAGACCACTCCGACAGCTTCTTGCTGCTTGAAGCTGGCCGTGCCGATGCGTTCGTGATGGACGACAACATTCTGGCTGGCAACATTGCCAACTCCAAAAACCCAGCTGACTTCAAGCTGGCGGGTGAAGTGTTGAATGTCGAACCCATCGCCATCATGTTCCGCAAAGACGACCCCGCCTTCAAGAAGGCGGTGGACGACCAGATTCGCGGCATGATGAAATCGGGCGATTTGGCCAAGCTGTATGCCAAGTGGTACACCAGCCCCATTCCACCCAAGAACAGCAATCTGAATCTGGCCATGGGCGACACGCTGAAGGCACTCATTGCCAACCCCAACGACAACCCCATGGAAACCTACGCCAAAAAGTAAGCGCAGATAGAGTTCGCAGCCCGCCCAGGGTCAGCACTCGGGGCGGGCTTTGTTTTTGTAAAACAAAGGAGATGAGCGATGGCCATGGATTGGCAATGGCAGGTGTTCCTTAAAACACCGGAAGGGGCAGATTTACCCTACTGGCAGTGGATGATGTCTGCTTGGGGCTGGACCCTGTCGGTCTCCCTGTGTGCATTGATTGTGGCGCTAACGTTTGGCTCGGTGATTGGCATCATCCGTACGTTGCCCAATAGCCCTGGGTGGGTCAAGTTTGGCAATGCATGGGTAGAGCTGTTTCGCAACATTCCCCTGCTGGTGCAGATATTTCTTTGGTACTACGTCTTGCCTGCGATCTTTCCTGCGCTGAAAGACGTGCCCGGTTTTGTGATGGTGGTACTGGCACTCGGATTCTTTACCTCGTCACGCATTGCGGAGCAGCTCCGTGCCGGTATCCAGGCATTGCCCAAGGGCCAACGCTATGCCGGTATGGCCATGGGCTTTACCACGGTTCAGTATTACCGCTACGTGCTGTTGCCCATGGCGTACCGCATCATCATTCCGCCGCTGACCTCAGAGTCGATGAATATTTTCAAGAACTCCTCTGTCGCGTTTGCGGTGTCCATTGCAGAGCTGACCATGTTCGCCATTCAGGCTTCTGAAGAGTCCACACGCGGCATGGAAATCTACTTTGGTGTGACCGTGTTGTACGTGATTTCGGCCATGACGATCAACCGGATCATGGCTTTCATCGAGAAGAAAACACGCGTGCCCGGCTTCATCGCCAGCGCAGGTGGGGGAGGGCATTGACATGACGACTCCCATGCTTCTCACGATGTGTAATGCGCTGCGTCCCAGCGCAGGTCAATCCTGCGCTTTGCTTGGACGGGAGGCCCTGGCCTGCCTTGGGGCGGCCCTGCGGAGGTCAGCATGAACTTAGACCTTTCCTTTTACAGCTGGGATCTGATCAGCAAGTTCGTGCTGAAGGGCTTTTACTTCAGCGTCTTCTTGACAGTAGTTGCGACCTTGGGCGGTATCGCTTTTGGCACCATCCTGGCGCTCATGCGACTGTCGGGTAAAAAAGTGTTGGAACTACCTGCCACTGCTTACGTCAACGGTATGCGCAGCGTGCCGCTGGTGATGGTGATACTGTGGTTCTTCCTGCTGGTACCGTTCCTGATCGGGCGCTCCATTGGAGCAGAGCAATCTGCCATCGTCACATTCATCGCGTTTGAGGCGGCCTACTTTAGTGAGATTGTTCGTGCTGGCATACAGTCCATTCCTCGCGGCCAAGTGCACGCCGGGCAGGCAGTGGGTTTTACCTATGGTCAGAACATGAAGTACGTGATCTTGCCGCAGGCTTTTCGAAACATGCTGCCGATCTTTTTGACGCAAACCATCATTTTGTTTCAGGATACATCGCTGGTCTACGCCATTGGCGCGTATGACATGCTCAAGGGTTTTGAGACTGCTGGCAAGAACTATGGCCGCCCCATTGAGACCTATCTGCTGGCTGCTGTGGTGTACTTCATCATCTGCTTCAGCCTCTCCCGCATTGCGCGCCATGTGCAGCAAAAAGTCGCGATTATTCGCTGATATGAACTCCCAAGCTGACCACATCGTCTATGCGCTGTCACACGAGTGGGCATTGTCCACCTTGGGGCAGCCCAGCGGCGGACTGGTTGTGCATGTGCGCGATGCTTGTTTCACCTTCAGTACAAGTGAGAATTCCCAATGATTCAAATCAAGAACGTATCCAAATGGTATGGTCCGGTTCAGGTGCTGAACGACTGTTCGGTCAGCATTCAAAAGGGCGATGTGGTGGTGGTGTGCGGACCATCGGGCTCCGGCAAATCCACGCTGATCAAAACAGTGAACGCATTGGAGCCTTTCCAGAAAGGCGAAATCTATGTCAATGGCACGCCCTTGCATGCCCCTCAAACCGATCTGCCCAAGCTGCGCAGCCATGTGGGCATGGTGTTCCAGCACTTTGAGCTGTTCCCGCATCTCAGTGTTACCGAGAACCTGACGATTGCCCAGATCAAGGTGTTGGGCCGTAGTTTGGACGATGCCAAAGTACGTGGCTTGAAGATGCTCGACCGTGTGGGCCTGATGGCACACAAGGACAAGTTCCCTGGTCAGCTTTCAGGCGGGCAGCAGCAGCGTGTGGCCATTGCGCGCGCACTCAGCATGGACCCCATGGTGATGTTGTTTGATGAACCTACGTCTGCCCTCGACCCTGAGATGGTGGGTGAAGTGCTGGACGTGATGGTCAGGCTGGCAGGCGAGGGCATGACCATGATGTGTGTCACGCATGAAATGGGCTTTGCACGCAAGGTGGCCAGCCGTGTGATCTTTATTGATGTGGGTGGGCATATCCTGGAAGACTGCTCCAAAGAGGATTTCTTTGGCAAACCAGAAGAACGCAAACCCCGCACCAAGGATTTCTTGAACAAGATATTGCAGCACTGATCTGTGTCGGCGCGTTGATGTCGCCACCAAACAAAGGCAGCTTCGGCTGCCTTTTTCAGGTTCGGGGACAATTCAGGCATGAGCAAAGACAAGACATCTTCCATTACATTGACCCGCCCTGACGACTGGCACCTGCACGTGCGGGACGGCGCTGCCTTACAGACTGTGGTGCCACACACGGCCGCTCAGTTTGGCCGCGCGATCATCATGCCCAACCTCAAGCCGCCAGTGACCAGCGCCGCGCAGGCGTTGGAATACAAGGCGCGTATCCTGGCAGCCACTCCGACTGGCACTGAGTTTGAGCCGTTGATGACCCTGTACCTCACGGACAATTTGCCACCCGATGAGATTCAACGTGCGAAAGAGGCGGGCGTGGTGGCGCTCAAACTCTATCCCGCTGGTGCCACCACCAACAGCGATGCCGGTGTGAGCGACCTACGCAAGACTTACGCCACCCTGGAAGCCATGCAGCGAGAAGGCTTGCCCTTGCTGGTGCATGGTGAGGTGACGTCACCAGATATTGACTTGTTCGACCGGGAAGCAGTTTTCATTGATCAGCAGCTGATTCCCTTGCGACGTGACTTCCCAGGCCTGAAGATCGTGATGGAGCACATCACCACCCGGGAGGCAGCGCAGTATGTGGCCAGCGCAGATTCGTTCACCGCTGCAACCGTGACCGCGCATCACCTGTTATACAACCGAAATGCCATTTTCATGGGCGGCATTCGACCGCACTACTACTGTCTGCCTGTGCTCAAACGCGAGACTCATCGGCAGGCCCTTATTCAGGCCGTCACCAGTGGCAGTGCCAAGTTCTTCCTGGGCACCGACAGTGCGCCACATCCGGCGCACCTCAAGGAGCATGCCACCGGCTGCGCGGGTTGCTATACCGCCCACGCCGCGATGGAGCTGTACGCCGAGGCCTTTGATGCGTCGGGCGCCCTCGACAAGCTTGAAGCTTTTGCCGCCTTCAATGGTCCGGCCTTTTATGGTTTGCCACGCAACACCGGCAGCATCACACTGCAACGACAAAGCTGGACGCCGCCAGAGTCCTTTGCGTTTGGCGACGCAGAGTTGAAGCCGCTTCGCTCAGGCGAGGCCTTGCCATGGCGCCTGGTTTGACATCTGGTGAATTACTTTAGCGCGATAGATTGGGGGCGAGCTTGGTACCGACCATGGGCTGATGTGGGACAAGAAGTGGCTCACACAGTGACGTGCAACCACCCCTTGCATTTGGCCCTGAACCAGGTTGCGCAGGCAAGGCAGGTGGATTGCCCGCAGTTTGTGCCGCAGTCTGCACTGGTCAAAGGACAAGCCTACGAAAGCCATGTCGCCACGAAGTGGGAGTGCCCTACACGCGATGGATTGCACGACTACTTCAACGGTCTTTGCTGGCTCAAATTTCCGCGGACCAAGAAACGCTTGAACCAGTTGCAGTCAGCGCAAATCCAGCGTGATGGCATTCAGGCCCGGCGTGGGCCGGTGCGAGACGCCATCACTCTGTTAGATGAAAGCGCAGCATTGCTCAGTGCGCCAGAACCTCTGTGGCAAGCCTTGTACGCCAAAGACTGGCATCGCCTCTTCATTACCTTGCGACCGCGCTGGAGAGAGACCAGACTGCTGCTGTTTGGTCATGCCAGTCTGGAGCGACTGATTTCGCCCCGAAAACCCATGGTGTCGCATGTCTATCGGCCAAAGTTTGCTATCAATTTCGCTGCAATGTCAATGGAGGAATTGGACCAGGCATTGGCCAACGATTTGGATTCAGCCCATCTGGCAAGCAAGCCTTTTGCGCCATTGCCCCTCATGGGCGTGCCAGGATGGTGCTCAGAAAACAAGGATCCCTTGTTTTACGAAGATCGGTCGGTTTTTCGTCGGTAGCGATGCATTTGCATATTGATATTTCGCAAACTGCCCCTAATATTCGCGCATCGGCACCGGTGGTTGGGGCTACAATTTGACTCACATGAAACGCATAGCGTTGTTCGTATTGACCAATCTGGCCGTGGTGCTGGTATTAGGCGTCATGGGTAGCCTTCTGGGCGTCAACCGCTACCTTACCGGCTCTGGCCTGAACCTGGGCTTGCTCATGGGTTACGCCCTGCTCATGGGCTTTGGCGGTGCGATTATCTCTTTGCTGATCAGCAAGCCAGTGGCCAAGTGGTCGTCTGGCGTGCGGGTCATCAATCAGCCCAGCAATGCTGACGAAGCCTGGATTGTGGATACCGTGAAAAAGCTGGCTGACAAGGCTGGCATTGGCATGCCCGAGGTCGGTATTTTTGACGGTGAGCCCAATGCCTTTGCCACCGGCGCTTTCAAGAATTCGGCTTTGGTGGCCGTTTCCACCGGTTTGCTGCAAAGCATGACGCACGAAGAAATTGAGGCCGTGATCGGCCACGAAGTGGCGCACGTGGCCAATGGCGACATGGTCACCATGACACTGGTACAAGGCGTCATGAACACCTTTGTCGTGTTCCTGAGCCGTGTCATTGGCTATGCGGTCGACAGCTTCCTGCGCAAAGGGGACGACCGCAGCAGTGGCCCTGGCATTGGTTACATGGTGACCACTTTTGTGCTGGACTTGGTGCTGGGTTTCCTGGGCTCTATGGTGGTGGCCTGGTTCAGCCGTCACCGCGAATTCCGCGCGGATGCTGGCGCTGCGCAACTCATGGGCCGCAAGCAACCCATGGTGAACGCCTTGGCTCGCCTGGGTGGTTTGACACCTGGCGAATTGCCCAAGAGCGTCGCTGCCATGGGCATCACGGGTGGGATCGGCAAACTCTTCAGCACCCATCCGCCGATTGAAGAGCGCATCCGCGCGCTCAACACCTCAGGCGCAAACTGATCGTGCCAGCGACTCAGCAACCTTGATGCCGTCTACGCCAGCGGACAAAATCCCGCCAGCGTAGCCAGCGCCTTCACCGGCAGGGTACAGACCGCGCACATTCAGGCTCTGAAAATCATCCCCACGGCGGATGTTCACCGGCGACGAGGTACGTGTCTCCACACCCGTCAGCACAGCGTCTGGGCGGTCAAAGCCCTTGATCTTTTTGCCGAAGGCAGGCAGTGCCTCGCGCATGGCTTCAATCGCATAACTGGGCAAGGCACAGGCCAGGTCTGTCAAATGCACACCTGGTTTGTACGAGGGCACCACCTCGCCAAATTGGGTAGATGCGCGCGCAGCGATGAAGTCACCGACCAATTGACCCGGTGCCTCGTAGGTGCTGCCACCCAATACATAGGCGTGGCCTTCGAGTTGGCGCTGTAATACCACGCCTGCAAGCGGATGAAAAACACCTTTTTCGGCATATCTGTCATCAAAGTTTGCTCCTAAAGTAGAAGCAAATGCCTCGGGCGAATTTGCCAGAGTGGGGTAGTCGGCGGGCTCAATACCGACCACGATTCCCGCGTTGGCATTGCGCTCGTTGCGGCTGTACTGGCTCATGCCGTTGGTGACAACGCGGTTCGGCTCGGATGTGGCCGCCACCACGGTGCCACCGGGGCACATGCAAAAGCTGTAAACGGTGCGACCCTTACCTTCCCCGTTCACGGCATGGTGCACGAGCTTGTAATCGGCCGCTCCCAACAAAGGATGTCCCGCATGGCGGCCCCAGCGGGCGCGGTCGATCATGCCCTGCGGGTGCTCGATGCGAAAGCCCACGCTGAAGGGCTTGGCCACCATGTCCACACCGCGCGCATGCAGCATGGTGAAGGTGTCGCGCGAGCTATGCCCCAGCGCCAGCACCACCTGATCGGCGCGCAGTTCGGTGCTCTGGCCCGTGGCCTGGTCCAGTACCGTCAGGCCACGCACTTTTCTGTTGCCATCACTGCCCTCAATAAGCACATCGGTCACGCGCTGTTCAAATCGGATTTCTCCGCCCATGGCGATGATTTGCTCGCGCAGGTTCTCCACCACCTTGACCAGCTTGAAGGTGCCAATGTGGGGGTGCGCCTCGGTCAATATTTCCGGCGGTGCACCCGCCTTGACGAATTCCTCCATCACCTTGCGGCCCAGAAAGCGCGGGTCTTTGATCTGGCTGTACAACTTTCCGTCAGAGAAGGTGCCGGCACCGCCTTCGCCAAACTGCACATTGCTCTCTGGGTTCAGCACCTTCTTGCGCCACAACCCCCAGGTGTCTTGCGTACGCTCGCGTACCTTGCGGCCACGCTCCAGCACAATCGGTTTCAGTCCCATTTGCGCCAAGCACAGCGCGGCAAAAATGCCGCAGGGGCCAAAGCCCACCACAACGGGGCGCGATTTCTCTGCGGGCCAATCCATGCCCCAAGATGTGGGCGCGTGGACAGGTGCATGCCAAACCATGTCGGGGCTCGGGCGAATATGCGGGTGGTCAGGGTGGGCGCGCAGAACGGCGGCTTCGGCCTCGGCAGACTTGAGAGCCAAGTCCACGATGTAGACCACTTGCAGATTGGCCTTGCGCGCATCAAAACTGCGTTTAAATACCTTCAGGGCGCTGATATCGCCAACGGCCACGCCCATCAATGGCGCAGCGGCAGCTTTCAGCGTAGCGTCAGACGCATCGGCATCTGACAGGGGGAGTTTGATTTCAGAAATTCGTAACATGGTGAGGCAGGCTTGTGTTGATCAAGCAGAGGCCCCAATGATACGGTTCCTGATTTTCACCAGCTATCACGCTGGCAGGAAGCCCTCAATCGACAAATAGCGCTCACCCGTGTCGTAGTTGAAGCCCAGCACGGTGGCGCCTGCTGGCAGGCCGGGCAGCTTCTGTGCAATCGCTGCCAGGGTTGCGCCCGACGAAATACCCACCAACATGCCTTCTTCCCGCGCGCTGCGGCGGGCCATTTCGCGTGCTGGCTCGGCATCGACCTGAATCACGCCGTCTAGCAGCTTGGTGTCTAAATTCTTGGGGATGAAGCCAGCACCGATGCCCTGGATAGGGTGGGGAGCGGGTGCGCCACCGGAGATGACCGGCGAGGCTTGCGGCTCAACGGCAAACACCATCAAGCCAGGCCATTTAGCCTTGAGGACCTTGGCGCAGCCGCTCAGGTGCCCACCCGTACCCACGCCGGTGATCAGCACGTCCACGCCGTTGGGAAAGTCAGCGATGATTTCTTGCGCTGTGGTGCGGGTGTGCACCTCGACGTTGGCGGGGTTCTCAAACTGCTGAGGCATCCAGGCACCGGGCGTGGCCGCCACGATTTCTTCGGCACGGGCGATGGAGCCTTTCATGCCTTTCTCGCGGGGCGTCAGGTCAAAACTTGCGCCATAGGCCAGCATCAGGCGGCGACGCTCAACCGACATGCTGTCGGGCATCACCAAAATCAGCTTGTATCCCTTGACAGCGGCCACCATGGCCAAACCGATACCCGTGTTGCCAGAGGTCGGCTCCACAATCGTGCCACCAGGTTTGAGCGCTCCAGATTTTTCGGCGTCTTCCACCATGGCCAGCGCAATGCGGTCTTTGATCGAGCCACCCGGATTGCCGCGCTCGGATTTGATCCAGACCTGGTGGCTGTTGCCAAACAGACGGTTGATGCGGACTGCAGGCGTATTGCCAATGGTGGCGAGGATGTTGTCAGCTTTCATGCGCGGATTCCGGGAGGGGTGAACGAATATGACATTGTGGCCCGACTGTCATGACCTTGGGCAATATGGATATATCGGATAATTCCACCCGTGAAGCCTGCCAGACCGCCGCTGGTGCAATTTGGGAAACCAAGCACTGGAGGAACGTCCGGACTGTACAGGGCAGCGTAGCAGCTAACGGCTGTCCACTGACAAGCATTGTGCGCAAGCGCAGTGCCCTAAGGTGAGGATCAGAGCAACAGAGACGAGTCAGATCGGACATCGTCCGATCTGGGTGAAACGGGCAATCTCTACGCGCAGCAATACCAAGTAGGCCAACGTTGATGGGGCCCCCGGAGTTGGCGGGTAGGTAGCATCGAGCTGGTGGGGTGACCCCCAGCCCAGAGTAATGGCGGTCACGTTGAGGGAAACCTCAACGCACAGAATCCGGCTTATAGGTGGGCTTCACACTTTTTTATCGGCAAGCGATTGCAATCGCTCCACATGCGCGGTCAACGAGCGCATCGCTACGGGCCACAGCTTTTGCGGTGTGTCGGCATAAGCCAGCGCCACCCAGTCCTGCAGACTGCCATCGGGCTTGGCTTTCATGGCCGCAGCTACTTTGGCCTCGCGGGCGAGGCGGTGGGCTTTCAGATGGGAGATGACCGTCAACGGCCGGTGCAGAACCCAACCGTGCGCGGGCAGGATGAAGTCCAGGTGGTGCGCATGGCAGGCGGCGCTCAGTTGGTCCAGGCTGTCCAGGTACAAACTCATGTCGCCATCGGGCGGATCAATCACCGTGGTGCTGCCGTTCAGTATGTGGTCGCCGCTGAACAGCAGTCCGTCTTCCTGCAACATCAGGCACAAGTGATTGGCGGCGTGGCCTGGCGTGTAAATAACCTCCAGTGTATGAATTAATACACCTGGTTCGGCATATCCAGTAAGTGTTATTTGCTCTCTATTTTGTAGCGTTTTGTCGGGTGTGAACTCGCAGCCTTTGCGTGCGGTGCTGGCCGATGGCAGGCCCAGAACAGGCACCTGTTTGCCCGCTTTGGCACACAGGTCTTGCAAAGGTCTAGCTCCGGGCGAATGGTCCTGGTGAGAATGGGTGCAGATGATGGCGCGGATGTCCCCGCCCGCCGCATCAAAAAGGCGCTGGATATGCGGCATGTCCCGCTCCCCACCATAGGGGCCGGGGTCGATCACGATGTGGCCGGTGTGCACGTCGCCGATGACATAGCTGTTGGTGCCCGGGCCCGTCATGGCGCTGGGGTTGGGGGCCGTCAGTCGCTGCACATTTTTCAGTAGCCGCACGGGCGCAGTGCTTTGCCAGCCCAGCTCATGCACAATCTGCCCGTCGGGGCAGACCAGTTCCAGTTCGCCAAAGGGCATGTCACTTTCCATGTAACGTGCTTCGGCGCCACCAAGCAATCCGGCACGCGGACAACTGGTCCACAGGGGTTTCTCGTCGCCGTTGGCAGGACAGCAAGCATCCAAAATGGCATCCACCGAGTTGAAGGCCTTCAGGCGCTCCAGCGTGCGGATGGTGGGGAAGATCATAAAGAAGTCGCCCGTCGCATGGCGCTCCAGCGCCTGTGCTGGGCTGACCCAGGTGGGCTCAAATTGCTCTTGCTCGTCGGCCACGGGTTCCTGGTCAACGGGCATGCGCGCGATCAAAAAGGGCACATCAAAACGGCGGGGCAAGTCGCGGTCGGTGATCCAGTGCGCCAAGCAAAAAACCTGATCAGCGGCCAGCGCCCAGCCTCTTGCTTGGCATTGCTCCGTGAGGCTGGCGTGGCGAGACAGATCGGCAAAATCGGCGCTGCGCACCAGTTGGCCGTGCTGGTCATACGCCAGTAGAACGCCCAGTTCTTCAAAGCTTTCGCGAATGGCAGCAATGGCCTCGGTCAACAGACTGTCGTGCTGTGTGGTGCGACGTTTGGCGATGGGGTGCGCCAGTGCGTCGGCCTTGTCGATTCCGCCGCCCGGAAACACATAGGCGCCTGGGGCAAAACTGGCGGTCATGCTGCGGCGCGTCATCAGCACCTCGGGGCCATGCGGCGTGTCGCGCAGCAGCAAGACGGTGGCAGCGGGGCGCAAAGGCGCGGCTTCGCGGGGAGGGTGGATGAGTTGGGTGGAGCGAACCATGCGAGGATCATACGGTTGTGCTACCGTGAAGCGCTGTCACCTTCTGTTTAGGGTAAACCATGAAAATTCTGAGACAAACCCGCCGTGTGGTGTGTGCTGGCCTTGTGATGCTGGGACTTGTGAGTGCGGTCTATGCACAAAGCTGGCCCAGCAAGCCCATCCGCTTGATTGCCGTTTTTCCACCCGGTGGATCGGTGGATCAGGTCGCGCGCATCCTGGCTGTTCCATTGGGCCAGCAACTGGGCCAAAACATCATTGTGGAAAACAAAGGTGGCGCTTCGGGCTCGATTGGCACAGCGGCTGTGGCGGCCGCAGCGCCCGACGGCTACACGTTTGGCGTGGTGTTTGACACCCACGGTGTCAACCCCAGTCTTATCCCCAACATGCCTTTTGACAGCAAGAAGGACATCTACCCGGTCGTGCTGATTGGTACATCAGCCATGGTGCTGGCCACGCATGTGGGATCTGAATACAAGACCTTCGCTGACGTGGTGGCTGCTGCCAAGGCCAAAAAGAACGTGAGCTACGGCACGATTGGTTCAGGCAGTCTAGGGCATCTGGCGATGTCCTTATTGGGCAAAAACGGCGGCCTGGAATGGCCGCATGTGCCCTACAAAGGGGGCGGCCCACTGATGAGCGACGCGGTGGCGGGCCATGTGCCGCTGTCGATTGGTTCTGTCTTTGTGACCAAGCCACACATCGACAGCAAGCGCATGCGCCCGCTGGCGGTGACATCACCCAAACGCAGCCCAGACCTGCCAGACGTACCCACCGTGGCCGAAAGCGGCTTCCCAGGCTTTGAAGCCCCCGCCTGGTGGGCCGTGATTGCCCCTGCCAAGACGCCGCCCGAGATTTTGAAGCGCTTGAACGAAGAATTGAACAAGGCACTGAAGGCCCCTGACATCGCCAAAAAGCTGGATGCGCAAGGCATCGATGTGGTGGGCGGAGCGCCTGAGGCAGCCAAGCTGTTCATCGAAAAACAAATGGACATCTGGGCCAAGGTGGTGAAAGAGAACAACATCAAGGCCGAGTGATCAAACCTCTGGCGACACGCCCAGCGCCACCAAGAACCGCGCCACCATGTTGTAAGTGGCAATGGCGCTGGTCAGTTCGACCAGTTGTGTCGTGTCAAAGTGATCGCGCAGGGCGTTGAAGACCTCGTCGCTCACTTTGACGTCCAGCGTCATCTGGGCGGCGTACTGGATGACTAGCGATTCGATAGCGCCCAAGGCCGTGTCTGCAGCTGATGCGCGGGGGTTGGCTTGTACAACCCGGTTCAATGCGTCCAGCTCAGCCTGGGTGCCGCCAGCCGTCAAAAAGTCAGGCGCGTGGTGGTGGTATTCATATGCTGCGCCGGTCAGCAGAGCCACAGTGCAGATGCCCAGTTCACGCAGTTTGCGGCTGGTAGGCATTTCGCTGCGCACGGCTTTCAGGTAGACGTTCCAGCCGCGTGCCAGGGGTTCACTCCAGAGCAAGGCTTTGTCCAGGTTGATCAGGGAGCCACCTCGGCGCGCCAGGATGGCATCAACCAGTTCCTTCGGTTGAGGGTGAGCTTCAGGAGTCCAGTCGGGGATGCGCATGGTGGGCTTTTTCAGGTAGTTGGAACAGGGATAATCTAGCGCATGCCAAACCCAGATCGATCCTGTGACACCCAGCCACACCAAGCACAAGCGTGTTCATTTCACCAAGATGCAAGGTGCGGGCAATGACTTTGTGGTGCTGGACGAAACCAAGAGCAGCCTGGGCTTGACGCCTGGGGAATATCGTTACCTGGCAGACCGCCACTTTGGCGTGGGGGCCGACCAGATCCTCACGGTGCGCGCTGCACCCAACGCTGAAGTCGATTTTGAGTACGTGATCCACAACGCCGACGGCGGCCAGGTCGAGCAGTGCGGCAATGGCTCGCGCTGCTTTGTGCGCTATGTGGTGGACAAGGGCCTCACCAACAAACAACGCATCAAGGTGCAAACCTTGGGTGGGGTGTTGGAGCCGCGGCTGGCTGAGGGCGGCGACGTGACGGTGGACATGGGCAAGCCCGTGTTTGATTTGCCAGCCATTCCATTTGATTCGACAGGGTTGACATCTGTGCCTGCATGGTTCAACGCGTTTATGGCAGTTTCCGCTCTCCCTGCTTGATCGGGATGCTACGTATTCAGTAGCGGTTGTGTCCATGGGCAACCCCCATGCCGTTCTGACGGTGGACGATGTGGACACTACGCCTGTGCAAGGTTTAGGCCCAGCGGTACAAGCCCAAGGTGCCTTCCCCAAGGGCGTGAACGTGGGTTTTTTGCAGGTGCAGTCTCGTTCCAGCGTGCGTCTGCGCGTCTACGAGCGCGGTACTGGCGAAACCCTGGCCTGTGGCAGTGGCGCGTGCGCAGCGGTGGTCGCTGGCATCCAGCAAGGAATGCTTGACAATGCGGTGGACGTGCACACCCGTGGCGGGCGTCTGCGAATCGAGTGGGCTGGCGCTGGTGCTTCTGTCATGATGACTGGCCCCGCCGTGACCGTGTTTGAAGGTGTCATTGAAATTCCAGAGCAGCTATGAACGATCAACCCATGAACCCCATTACCGAAGACGACATCGCCAATTACCTGGCCAATACGCCGGGTTTTTTTGAGCGCCATGCCGAATTGCTTGCCACCGTGCAGCTGAACAGTCCCCATGGTTCGCGCGCGGTGAGTCTGCAGGAACGCCAGGCAGAGATGTTGCGCGAAAAGATCAAGGTGGTGGAGCACCGCATCATGGAAATGGTGCGCAACGGCAATGAGAACGTGCTGATTGCTGACAAGCTGTTGCGCTGGGCGTGTCATTTGCTGCTGACGACTGATGCCGAGGCCTTGCCGGAAACGATTTGTGGTGAACTGCAAACACAGTTTGCAGTGCCCCAGGTGGGCATCAAGGTGTGGGATGTGGCAGCAGCGTATGCAGAGATGCCTTTTGCCACTGGATTGTCGAACGATGCCAAGACCTTTGCTTCTTCGCTGACATCGCCGTATTGCGGCGTGAATGTCGGATTTGAGTCGGTGTCCTGGCTGCAAGACCCAGTCGCCGCTTTGTCACTGGCACTGATTCCGTTGCGGCAAGGCGCGGTGAACAGCGCTACCCCCGCGTTTGGCATGCTGGTACTGGCATCGCCCGATCCACAGCGCTTTCACAACGGAATGGGTACCGACTTTCTGGAGCGCATCGCTGAATTGTCGAGTGCTGCTTTATCGCGCTTGCGCTGAAAGTGAATGGCTGACGATGCTGCCCCCGTGCCGAACCGCCCCAAGCAAGGCGCGGCCCCCGGGCCCGGTGAATCCGGGGCACCTTCCCCAGCTGGGGGCAGGGACGACACGAAGTGCAGGAGCTTCGGGGTCAATCTCATCGAAGCCTACTTGGAACATGCCCGGGTTGAGAAGAGGCTGGCATTGCGCACGGTTGAGTTGTATTCGCTGGACTTGACTCGCCTCAAAGCCAGCGCAGACGAAGCCAAGGTCAATCTGCTGGCTGTACAAAACACCCATATCCGCCGCTGGGTCATGCAAATGCACGCCGGTGGCCGCAGTGGCCGCGGCATCGCCTTGATTTTGTCAGGGTGGCGTGGGTTTTATGCCTGGGCAGGGCGTGAAGGCCTGGTCACCAGCAACCCGGTGCAGGACGTTCGCACGCCCAAGTCGCCCAAGCCTGTCCCCAAAGCGTTGGGCGTGGACGACGCCGTCCAGTTGGTTAGCTTTGACGCAAGCCAAGAGACGGAAGGCGCCGACCCCTGGTTAGAGGCGCGCGACAGTGCCATGGTCGAACTGATGTACAGCAGTGGCTTGCGCGTGGCTGAATTGACCGGGCTCGATTTGCAGGCCAGCGCCACGGCGCGCGGCTGGCTAGATCTGGACGGGGCCGAGGTTCATGTGCTGGGCAAAGGTGCCAAGCGGCGTAGCGTGCCTGTGGGCAGCAAGGCGATGCAGGCCTTGCGACGCTGGCTGGATGTGCGTGCGATGGGGCCAAGTGCCGCGGCTGCATCCTCTGCTTTGTTCCCTGGACGGCATGGCACGCGTTTGAGTGCGCAATCAGTCTGGCAACGCCTGCAAAAGCGCAGCCGCCAGGCGGGCATGTCCGCGCCCGTGCACCCGCACATGCTGCGGCATTCCTTTGCCAGCCATGTGCTGCAATCCAGTGGTGACCTGCGTGCGGTCCAGGAGTTGCTGGGTCATGCCAACATCAGCACCACCCAGGTGTACACGCGGCTGGATTTTCAGCACTTGGCCCAGGTATATGACGCCGCCCATCCACGGGCGCATAGCAAGAACAAATGAAAACCCTCAGACTGCGCGATGGCAAAGAACGTTCTTTGCTGCGTCATCACCCTTGGATATTTGAGTCCGCTATTGCCAAAGGCGGTGGCGACGCTGGTGAAACCGTGCGGGTAGAGTCGGCTACCGGGCAGTTTCTGGGGTGGGCGGCGGTCAGCCCTCAATCCAAAATTCGGGCGCGGGTCTGGAGTTTTGACGAAAAGCAGCGAATTGATGCTGCGTTTTTGATAGCTAACATTGTTCGTGCTATTGACGCAAGAGCTGGTTTTGGTATTGAAAGTGATGGCCTGCGCCTGATTCATGGTGAATCGGATGGCCTGCCAGGCCTGATCGTGGACCGGTATGGCGACACGCTGGTGGCGCAGTTTCTGGCATGCGGTGTAGAGCGGTTCAAAGACGTGATCGCGGATGCGCTGATGGTTCACACTGGCGCTGCCAGGCTGTATGAACGGTCTGATGCCTCGAGCCGTGAACTTGATGGCCTGCAGCCTGTCACAGGCTGGTTGCGCAACGCGAGTGGAAGCGAGGGTACTGCCCTTGAAATCCGTGAGCATGGCTGGCGACTGAGGCTGGATGTGGCAGAAGGGCACAAAACCGGCTTTTACCTGGACCAGCGCGACAGCCGCAAGCGTTTTGCAGATTACGCGCGGCGCCGCAAGTTCCAGCGGGTTCTCAATACCTATTGCTATACCGGGGGCTTCACAGTGGCTGCCCTGTCGGGTGGCGCGGCCCATGTCACCTCCATTGATTCGTCTGGACCGGCGATTGCCAAGGCGCGGGAAAACGTTGAACTCAACGGGTTTGATTTGGCTCGCACGGAATTCATGGACGCCGATGTGAATGCATCGCTGCGCAAATTCATCGATGCCGGGCAAAGTTTTGACGCGATTGTGCTGGATCCGCCCAAATTTGCACCCACCGTGGCACACGCAGAGCGAGCGGCGCGGGCTTACAAAGACATCAACCGCCTGGCGCTCAAGTTGCTGTTACCGGGGGGCGTGCTGTTCACTTACTCCTGCTCAGGGGGAATCAGTGCGGATCTGTTCCATAAGATTGTGGCGTCTGCTGGGATCGATGCGGGGGTGGACGGTTACATCGTCGAGCGCATGGGGGCGGCACCAGACCATCCAATGACTCTGAATTTCCCTGAAGGGGAGTACCTCAAGGGCTTGGTTGTTGTCAAAAAGTAGGTACAAAACTCAGCGGGTCAGGCGCTGAAGTGAGGAGCGCGCGGATATTGTGGGGTTTTTTGCCGAAAAAGGCGCCCATGTCCTGGTTAACACCGCTACACTCCCACCCTGCTGATTTTTGGGGTTTTGCTGGCCAGTGGCTGGCGCCAGTGCAACCCAAGATTTCCTAGGAAAACCATGAGTCTCATCCCCGCCACCATCCTGACCGGCTTTCTGGGTTCAGGCAAAACCACGTTGCTTAAGCGGGTACTGACAGAGGCGCACGGCCAGAAAATTGCTGTCATCGAAAACGAATTTGGCGAAGAAAACATCGACGGCGACATTCTGGTTACGAACACCCAAGAAAACATCATCCAGATGAGCAACGGCTGTGTCTGTTGCACCATCCGCGAGGATTTGCGCTCCACCTTGCGTGATTTGGCAGAAAAACGTCGCAAAGGCGAGCTGAGTTTTGACCGCGTCGTGATTGAAACCACTGGTTTGGCTGATCCTGGCCCGGTGGCGCAAACGTTCTTCATGGACGACGAAGTGGCCGAGAGTTACCTGCTGGACTCCATCCTGACTCTGGTGGACGCCAAACATGCTGTCCAGCAACTCAATGACCGCCAGGAAGCCCGCCGCCAGATTGGCTTTGCTGATCAAATATTCTTGAGCAAAGCGGATTTGTCGACCCCTGCTGAGGTGGACGCGCTGCTGCACCGCATCAAGCATATGAACCCACGGGCGCCGCAAAAAGTGGTGCACTTTGGGGAAGTGGCCTTAGCCGATGTGTTTGACCTGAAAGGGTTCAACCTGAACGCCAAGCTCGACATTGATCCCGATTTCTTGAAGGACGATACAAGCCACGAGCATCATGACCACGCCCATGGTGAGCATTGTGATCACCCGTCACATCAGCATGAAGGCCACGGGCATCATCATGCGCAGGATGACGATGTCAAAAGCTTTGTGTTTAAGTCGGCTAAGCAGTTTGATCCAGCCAAATTGGAGGACTTCCTGGGCGCGATCGTCAATATTTATGGTCCCCGCATGTTGCGCTATAAGGGAGTGCTCAATATGAAGGGGACGGAGCGAAAGGTGATTTTTCAGGGTGTCCACCAGTTGATGGGCAGTGACCTGGGCCCACAATGGGCGCCGGGCGAAGAACGACTCAGCAAAATGGTGTTCATTGGTATCGATTTGCCGAAAGACATCTTGATGCAAGGTCTTGAGCAATGTCTGGTTTAATCCCGGGTTGGACAGATTGACTGCCGGGTTGAAATCCTTGGGAACGGGAAGCGAAATGATTGTCTCGATACTGCAATTAATGGGTTTTGGAGCCGCCGCTCCGAAGCCTGAGCCTGCTCATCCCCCTGGTGGTCGCGAGGTCAAGCCGCAGGCGGCTCAGACCAAATCCGGTGCTAAATCGACGTCTGTTGCTGTCAAAGGGGCGAAAGCTGTGGTTAAAAAACTTTCAACCGTCAAATCTTCCCCTAAGCTGCCTGTCAAATTAGCAGCCAAACCAGCATTCGAAATGCCAGCCAAACCCAGTGCCAAGGCAGTCGCTGCCAAACCGGTTACCAGTGCCAAGCCTTCTTCGCCCAAAGCCGTGACCAAGACCGTTTCCAAAACAGCGGTAAAGCCCACCGTCAAGCCTGTCGCCCAGTCGGTGAAAAAAGCAGACGCTAAAGCCAAGGTGTCGGCACCCTCCGTTGTGCCCAAGCCAGCGGTCAAGCCAGTGTCGGCCAAAACCTTGACCCCCAAAGCAGCGGCTGCGCCTGTCGTACCGGTCAAAGCAACGCCAGCGGTTGCCGCTAAACTCGCGGCTGTTCCGGTATCTGCAACCTCTGCCAGGAGCAAAGTGCCCACTTCGATCCGTACTGTTGGCAAGACCAACGCCAAGGTAGCGCCTTCAATGGCGTCTGACCTGAACCCCACTGTGGCTTCAACGGCTGCCAAATCCAGCTATAAAGCCAGTTCATTTCCTGTTATGCCCTCACCTGTTTTTGCCGTGTCAGCTCCTACAAAAAAAGATCCCAAACTTGCCAACAACTGGAAGACCAAACCGGTTGACCAACTGACTGATGCAGAAGTGTTGGCCATGGCCGATGATGACTACATGAACGATGCCCAGATGGCGTTTTTCAAGCTCAAGCTGAATCACTTGAAGCAAGATATCCTAAGCAGTGCGGGTGAAACCACCGAGCACTTGCGCGAAGACACTGTGGTTGTTCCGGACCCAGCTGATCGTGCAACCATCGAAGAAGAGCATGCACTGGAATTACGCACACGTGACCGTGAGCGCAAGCTCTTGAAAAAGATTGAGCAATCTATCGCCCGTATTGATGCAGGCGACTACGGTTATTGCGACGAAACGGGAGAGCCCATTGGCGTTGGCCGTTTGCTGGCGCGACCAACGGCCAATTTGTCCTTGGAGGCGCAGCAGCGCCGTGAACTCAAGCAAAAAATGTTTGGGGATTGAGCTGCGATTGCTTTGAAGTCATCATTTTTCTGACACACTGACGCCATGAGCAAGGAAGAAGACAGCGGCCTGTTGTCTCGCATGGTGAAGTTTGTCCGTAATCCAACGGTCAGTTGGTCCGATCTGGACCATTCTGATCTGGATGGAGAGAGCCGCTACAGCAAGCAGATGCTCAAGGACATGATTGAGCGTCGGCGCCGCAACGACTTTGTGCGCAAGCGAGAGTTCGACATGTTGCGCAAGATCCGCCGTGCCAATGCTGCGCAGCAGGAGGCTGGCGCCAAACCTTCGTTTTTTCAATCCAGCAGCAATACCAACGCCAAGCCAGACGAACGTGCCAAGACGATCAAGAAGATTGATGAAATCGAAGCTCAGATGTCGCAGCAGTGGTGGAAGACCAAAACTGGCGGGTCTGAAGATACCAACATCCTGGACGATGGCCCGAACACCGATTTTTTGCAGTCATTTCAGGGTAACGTGGACGCAACGACCGATCTGGGGGCTCTGAAACAAAGAGGCAAATCAGCGCGCGACACAGGTAGTCTGGGCGTCGTTCCAGCGGAAAAGCAGCGGACTGATTTTGCAACGACCAATACAGATCCACGGATGAAGGCGCTTAC
Source organism: Candidatus Defluviibacillus avedoerensis (assembly GCA_016703665.1). GTDB lineage: Bacteria > Pseudomonadota > Gammaproteobacteria > Burkholderiales > Burkholderiaceae_C > Defluviibacillus > Defluviibacillus avedoerensis. The sequence continues at coordinate 835,798 of JADJBS010000020.1, read as the reverse complement.
TGCGTCCCAGATTGGTGGGTTGGCTGGCAGCTACGACGGCAAGGAAACAGGCTTCACTGCATCTAAGCTGGGTGCTGTGCATGTGGCCGAGTTTGTTCACGATCCGCAACTGGAAGAGGCTGCAATCCGGTTTGCCAATGGTGACGATGACGGCGCAGAAGCGGCGTTGCTGGAGGCATTGCGCAGCGAAGACCCCGAAGTCAGTGGTAATCAGGTACTTTGGCTCACGCTGTTTGACCTTTACCGCGCTACGGACCAACAAGAGCGGTTCGAAAACGCAGCGTTGGATTTTGCCAACCGTTTTGGCCGTTCGGCGCCCATGTGGGTCTCGTTTCCCGCAAGTGCCAAGAAACACCAGCAGTTCCAGACCAGCTACATGAGCTCTGGGCTGGATGGACCGTCTGAGGTCAAACCGCATTGGAACAGTCCGGCAACCATTGACCTGCAGGCGGTCAAAGCATTGAACGAGACGCTGGATCGGGTGGCAGAGCCGTGGTGTCTCAGCTGGACCATTTTCAATACGATTGAAGAAGCGGCATTAGAGCCCTTGCTCAAAATATTCAGCTATTGGGCCGATCACTCGGTCAAATTGCGGTTCTTCGGTGTCGATCAGCTGTTGTCGGTACTTGAGACCGGCACGCCGTCAGGGGAGGGTGCTGTGAACCCGATTTGGTGGCGAATTCGAATGGAGATGCTTCGCATCGTTCAAAATTCCCAGGACTTTGACGTGGTTGCACTGGACTATTGCGTGACGTACGAGGTGTCTCCGCCTTCATGGGAAGCGGCCATGTGTACCTTCAAGTCCATGGACGGCACCAACGCACCATTGAACACCGCACCGACTTTGCTAGGCGAATCAGTCATGGATGGCATGCAGTCGTCCTTGCCACCTGAGGACTTCTCGGAAACTGAGCGCTCCATGTTAGGAGCGCTGGGCTCGCATGTCAGTGCAGTGGACCTGTCAGGCCATATCATGGGCGATGCTGTCGAAATGCTGGATGTGCTGAACTCGAAGCTCGAAAACACGGATTTGATTGTGGTGGTTTGTTCGCGTCTGATCCGGCTGGATTTCCTTGCTGCCGGGACCTTGCTGAACTGGGTCACGTCCCAGCAGAGTGAAGGTCGTCAGGTTCAGTTCAAAGACTTGCACCGCCTCGTGGCCGTCTTTTTCAATGTCATTGGCATCAACGAGCATGCCAAACTGATCGTCCGAACGGACTGACTTCGACGGTCCTCACTTGAGAAAAGCGGCTTTCGACACCACCTCGGAGGCTGTGCGAAACAGAAAGCATCAAAAATGATCGCTGGTTTTGCAGGGGCGACGGCTGACGCTTTTACGCTGTTTGAGCGCTTTGAGGCCAAGTTGGAGAAGCACCAGGGACATCTGGTTAGATCAGCCATCGAGTTAACCAAAGATTGGCGAACAGACCGCGTCTTGCGGCGCCTTGAGGCCATGCTGGCTGTGGCGGACAAAGAGGCGTCTCTCATCATCACCGGCAATGGTGATGTGCTCGAACCCGAGCACGGTGTGATCGCGATTGGGTCCGGTGGTGCATTTGCCCAGTCGGCGGCCAAAGCGTTGCTGGATAACACCGAATTGAGTGCTGAAGAGATTGTCAGGAAATCCCTCACCATCGCGGCTGACCTGTGCATCTACACCAACATGCACCACACCATTGAAACCCTTTAAGGCTGCCAGCAAAATTTATGTCGTCCATGACTCCCCAGGAAATCGTTTCTGAACTTGACAAGCACATTGTTGGACAAAATCAAGCCAAGCGAGCGGTGGCCATTGCCCTGCGCAATCGCTGGCGGCGCCAGCAGGTCGACGAAGCGCTGCGACCCGAAATCACACCCAAGAACATCTTGATGATTGGTCCGACGGGCGTTGGCAAGACAGAAATTGCCCGGCGTCTGGCCAAGCTGGCAGATGCGCCTTTCATCAAGGTCGAGGCAACCAAGTTCACCGAAGTCGGCTATGTCGGCAAGGATGTTGACGCCATCATTCGGGACTTGGCCGACGTGGCCGTCAAGCAGGCTCGCGAAGTTGCGATGCGGATGGTTCGTACCCGGGCTCAAGACGCAGCAGAAGACCGCATCCTTGATGTATTGGTGCCGCCGCCGCGTGGGTCTGAATCTGATGCGTCGGATGCGCCTGTGCCTGACAGCACGGCCAGGCAGGTATTTCGCAAGAAACTGCGTGAAGGGCTTTTGGACGACAAGCAAATTGAAATTGATGTCGAGCAAGCCAAGACACAGCTTGAGATCATGGGACCAGCGGGCATGGAAGAAATGACCGAGCAATTGCGGGGCATGTTCAGTCAGCTGGGTAAGGAAAAGTGCAAAGTTCGTCGCATAAAGATCAGTGATGCGTTGAAGCAGTTGACGGACGAAGAGGCTGCCAAGCTCATCAATGACGAGGAAGTCAAGACCCAGGCACTTCACTCGGCTGAACAAAATGGCATTGTCTTCATCGACGAAATTGACAAGGTAGCTTCACGCGCTGAGCAAGGTGGAACAGATGTCTCGCGCCAGGGAGTGCAACGCGATCTGCTGCCCCTGGTAGAGGGCACCACTGTGTCGACCAAATATGGCCCTATCAAGACAGACCACATCCTGTTCATCGCGAGTGGTGCTTTCCATTTAAGCAAGCCAAGCGACCTGATTCCTGAATTGCAAGGACGGTTCCCCATCCGGGTTGAGTTGCAGTCACTGAACGTCGGAGATTTTGAGGCCATCCTTACTCAAACCCATGCGTCGCTGGTGCGTCAGTACCAGGCCTTGCTGGCCACAGAAGATGTGGCCTTGAAGTTTGATCCAGATGGGATCAAGCGTCTGGCACACATTGCATATGACGTGAATGAACGCACTGAAAACATTGGGGCCAGACGGCTCTCCACTGTGATGGAGCGACTCCTGGATGATGTCAGTTTTGATGCGACCAAAATGGCAGGCCAGGTCGTCACCATCGACGCCGCCTATGTGGATCTCAGGCTCGGCGAACTGAGCAATGACGAAGATCTTTCGCGTTACATACTGTGACGAACCCCACTTGTCGCAGGAAAAATGCGGTGAGTTGAAAATGCTAAAGCGTCACTTTCAAAGCGGCCTCTAAGTTCTTTGTTTTAAACAGATTTTTTCAAAATTCTTGTTTAAAATCTCTTCTAAGTCCTTGATTTCATTGGAGAAATTCGCAAGTCATGCGCTTGCAAGCTTGCTATTTCCTGTTAAAGTGCAAAAAAGTGCAATTTGGTGGTTGAAAGTGGTCGTTTTTGTGGTGAAAACGATTTTTCTTCAATCATCGAATTTGCGCAGTCACCACCACCGGAAATCAAGCAGGTTCAATCGCCGTGTTCAAAGGGGCTTCGTCCATCAGTTTAGATGCCAAAGGAAGGCTTTCGGTGCCTTCCAGGCACCGTGACGTGCTGGTGGCCAATGCAGAAGGCCAGTTGACGATCACCAAACACCCTCACGGTTGCCTTTTGCTGTTCCCGCGTCCTGCATGGGACCGGTTCGCTGAACGCATTGCCACCTTGCCAATGGACGCCCAATGGTGGAAGCGCATCTTCCTGGGCAACGCGATGGATGTGGAGCTTGATGGGACGGGTCGCGTGCTCGTTTCTCCCGAATTGCGCGAGGCCGCAGGCATCACCAAAGAGGTGATCATGCTCGGCATGGGCGCGCATTTCGAGTTGTGGGACAAGGCAACCTATGACGCGAACGAGGCCAAGGCCATGCAGGGGCCCATGCCGGACGTGTTCAAGGAATTTTCTTTTTAGAGCGCGCACGGTGGACACTCCATGGCAACACACCACCGTCTTGTTGAGCGAAGCAGTCGATTCCCTACTGACCCAGCCCGACCAGACCTATGTCGATGCGACCTTTGGCCGTGGAGGGCATTCGCGCCTGATTCTGTCGCGTCTAGGCCCAGCGGGACGGCTGATTGCGTTCGACAAGGACCCACAAGCCGTTGCAGCGGCGCAATCGATTGGCGACAGTCGTTTCAACATCCGCCATCAGGGTTTTGCACATTTAGGGGATCTGCCTCCTCGCACCGTCTCTGGCGTGTTGATGGATCTGGGCGTCAGTTCACCCCAGATCGACCAGGCCGAGCGCGGTTTCTCTTTTCGCAACGACGGTCCTCTGGACATGCGGATGGATACCACCCGCGGTCAAAGTGTTTGCGAGTGGCTGGCAACGGCCGAACTTACCCAGATAGCGGAGGTGATACGTGACTATGGCGAAGAACGGTTTGCTGTTCCGATTGCAAAGGCGATTGTTGCTAGCCGACAGGCGGGGCGCCTGCCTTCCAGCACCCTTGGACTGGCCGAGGTCGTGGCTAACGCGGTCAAAACCCGCGAGCCGGGCAAGGACCCTGCAACGCGCACATTTCAGGCTTTTCGGATTTTCATCAACGGGGAGCTTGAAGAGCTCGGCCAGGCGCTAGAGGCCAGCCTTGATGTGCTTCAACCTGGAGGCCGCCTGGTCGTGATCAGTTTCCATTCGCTGGAAGACCGCATGGTCAAACAATTCATCGCCAAGCATTCACGCGAGGTGGTTGATCGTCGCTCGCCCGGCTGGATGTTGAACCGGGCACCTCAGATGAAGCTGAATGCGCTTGAGCGGGTCAAACCGACTGATGCAGAGATCGCATCCAACCCCAGGTCCCGAAGTGCCGTGATGCGGGTTGCCGAGAGGACTCTGGTATGAACGGCTCGGCTCCCAACGTGACTGGTTTAGGGGTCTTAAGGTGACCCGGCTGAACCTTGTGCTGTTGCTGGCCGTGTTGGCGAGTGCCCTTTACCTGGTGCGCACACAGTATGAATCACGCCGTTTGTTTGTCGAATACGAACGCGCCAAAGCCGAGGCGCACCGGCTTGACGTAGAGCACGACGGGTTGCAAATTCAGCAACGCGCTCAGGCCACGCCCCTGCGAGTGGAAAAACTGGCCAAAGAAAAACTGCAGATGCGCACGGCCACGCCCGCCATTACGCAGTATGTGACTTACAGCGAGCCTGCAACGGCAAGCGTGGGGGCATTGAGCACCGACAGGCCGCCCGTAGGTGCGAAAGCCCCCCCGGGGGGCAGTGCAGCACGCGAAGCCGCGAACGTGGGGGCAATCTCCAGATGAGCCGCCACAGCGTCCAGTACCACTCCAGTCCCTTGCTGGCCAGCAAGACGCCCGTGTGGCGCAGCAAGTTTATCGTGGCCATGATGGCGCTGGCGTTTGCGGGCCTGGCTGGTCGCGCGTTTTACATCCAAGTCGTTAACAATGACTTCTTCAAGCGCCAGGGAGCCGTGAGATTTGCTCGAACGCTGGAGTTGCCTGCCAACCGGGGGCGAATCCTGGATCGCAATGGACTGATCCTGGCGTCCAGCGTGCCTGCTCCCAGCATCTGGGCGATTCCCGAGGACGTGGACCGCGATCCAGTCAAACTCAAGGCGCTGGCCAGGTTGCTAGAGATGCCCCTGACTGACCTCCAAAAGAAGCTTCAAGATGAGGACAAGACCTTTGTCTGGCTCAAGCGTCAATTGGAGGAGCCCGTCGCCAAGGCCATTGAAGCCCTGCAAATCAAGGGCATCTACAGCCGCAAGGAATACAAACGCAAATACCCTGAAGGTGAGGCCATTGCACATGTGGTGGGCTTCACCAATGTCGAAGACAAGGGGCAGGAAGGCGTTGAACTCACCTTCCAAAAGCAGCTCGCTGGCAAGGTTGGTTCTCGTCGTGTGATCAAGGATCGCTTCGGCCGCGTCATTGAAGACGTGGGCGAGCAAGTCCCCCCCGTAGACGGCAAAGACATACAGTTGAGCGTGGACAGCAAAGTCCAATTCTTTGCCTACCAGAAGTTGCGTGACGCCGTCCAGCAACACAAGGCCAAGGCGGGCAGCGTGGTCGTGATCGATTCCATCACAGGTGAGTTGCTGGCGTTGGCCAACTACCCCAGTTACGTACCTGACAAGCGGCAAAACCTCACGGGTGAGCAGCTGCGCAACCGCGCCATTACTGACATGTTTGAGCCCGGCTCGACCATGAAACCGTTCACCATTGGTCTTGCTTTGAACTCTGGGCGGGTCAAACCGGGCACCATCATTGACACCAACCCTGGCAAGATCACGATCACGGGCTCCACGATTGGTGACACGCGTAACCACGGCGTGCTGACTGTTGAAGGCGTGATCAAGGAATCCAGCAACGTCGGTACCACCAAAATCGCCATGCAGATGCCTGCCCGCGAAATGTGGGAGACATTTACAGCCGCCGGATTTGGGCAGAAGCCTCAGATTGCCTTTCCAGGTGCGGCAAGTGGTCGCCTGCGCCCATACAAGACATGGCGGCCTATCGAGCAGGCCACCATGTCTTACGGGTATGGCCTGTCAGGTTCGTTGTTCCAGATGGCCCGCTCCTACACTGTATTTGCTCACAACGGCCAAATCATCCCGGCCACCATGCTCCGCACAGACGAACCTGCCACCGGGGTGCAGGTCTTCAGCGAGAAAACCGCAAGCCAGGTTCGGGTGATGCTGCAAATGGCTGCAGGCCCAGGCGGCACGGGTCAAAAGGCGCAGACCATTGGTTATTCAGTGGGCGGTAAATCCGGCACCGCGCGCAAGCAAATCGGCAAATCCTATGCGACCAACAAATACCGGGCCTGGTTCACCGGTATGGCGCCCATCGATAAGCCTCGCATCATCGTGGCGGTGATGATCGACGAGCCCAGTACCGGTGTTTACTATGGTGGCGAGGTAGCGGCTCCTGTCTTCAGTGAAGTGGTGCAGCAGACCCTGCGCATGATGGGTGTACAGCCAGACATGGCAGTCAAGCCGCAAATCGTGTCGGCTCCAGCAGAGGAGTCGTTGTGAGCGGCATGACCACTTTTCACAATCCACGGCAAGCGTCTGACTGGCTCAAGCAGCATGTCACGGGCGAGCTTCGGGTTGACAGCCGCCAAGTGCAGTCAGGAGATGGGTTCATCGCATGGCCAGGGGCTGCTGTGGATGGACGGCAGTTTGTCGGCAAAGCCAAACAGGTGGGTGCGACTGCATGCTTGGTCGAGCACGATGGCTTGGAGGCTTGGGCGTTGGAAGGTGATGGCATTGCCAGTTATGCCAAGCTGAAGGCTGCGACAGGTCGAATCGCGGCAGAGTACTACGGTCACCCCAGTCAATCCCTCAACCTGCTCGCTGTGACTGGCACCAACGGCAAGACATCTACAAGCTGGTGGATCGCACAATCGCTTCAGCAAATAGAGCAACAAAATCCGATCCGGTGCGCCGTGATAGGTACTTTGGGTACTGGAATCGTCCCTCACCTCGACTACAACGGTCTGACGACGCCTGACCCTGTCCTGCTCCAGCAGCAGTTGCGCCATTTTGTGACGCAGGGCGTCAACTACTGTGCGATCGAAGCGTCCAGCATCGGCATTGCCGAGCGCCGCCTGGACGGAACCCGGATCCGTGTGGCCTTATTCACCAACCTGACCCATGATCACCTTGATTACCACGGTGACATGGCCGCCTATTGGCAGGCCAAGGCTGAGCTGTTTCGCTGGCCAGGCCTGCGCTCTGCAGTGATCAATGTGGATGACCCCCAAGGCCTTGTCCTGACAGACAGCCTACAGGGCAGTGAGGTGGATGTCTGGACGCACGGACTCGACAGCACGTTCAAGCCCCGCTTGCTTGCACGGTCTGTGCGTTACCAGGCGCACGGCAATGCTTGCGGCCTGGTGTTTGAGGTATGCGAAGGAGATGAAGCCCACACGCTGCAAACCTCGCTGATCGGGCAATACAACGTGTCGAATCTGCTGGGTGTGATTGGCGCATTGAGGGCGCTTGGCTTTACGCTGGCTGAAACCGTCAAAGCCTGTGGCTGCGTCAGCGCAGTTCCGGGGCGGATGGAGTGCATTTCCGGTCAGGGCAAGCCCATGGCTGTTGTGGACTACGCCCATACCCCAGATGCACTGGACAAAGCACTTGCCGGATTGCTGCCGCTGGCGAAACAACGGGGAGGCAAATTGTGGTGCGTGTTTGGTTGCGGGGGTAACCGTGACGCAGCCAAGCGCCCCGCTATGGGTGCTGTGGCCGAATGCAGGGCAGATCTGGTCGTGGTGACCAGTGACAACCCACGCGAAGAGAAGCCCGAAGCCATCATCAGCCAGATTTTGCTGGGCATGAGCCAAAGCCAGCAACTTGAAGGGCATCTTCATGTCGAGTTGCAACGGGCAGAGGCTATCCGTCACGCGCTCATCGCTGCAGCACCTGCCGACGTGGTGCTGATTGCGGGTAAAGGTCATGAGGACTACCAGGAAATTGCGGGTGTGCGTCATCCGTTCAGTGATCAGGCCCATGCCCGTCAGGCGCTGGCTGCCCGCGAGGAGCTTGCATGACCGCCACCCCATTGATGACGCTTGGACAAGCCCACGCCTGGATCCAGGCGCGAATCCCAGAAGCCCGGTTGATTGGCGATGCGGCCATCCCGGTCATGAGGGTTCACACCGACAGTCGCAGTCTGGAAGCGGGTGATCTTTTTGTCGCGTTGAAGGGCGAACGGTTTGATGCCAATGATTTTCTGCCACAGGCGAAAGCCAGTGGCGCTCAGGCAGCGGTGGCTCGTAGTGGCTTAGCCCCTGCAGGTTTTGCTGGCATCGAGGTGCCCAACTCCACCTTGGGTCTGGGGGCCTTGGCTGCGGGATGGCGTCAGCAGTTTGATCTGCCCATCATTGCAGTCACCGGCAGCAACGGAAAAACCACTGTCACCCAGATGACGGCCAGCATTCTTCGTGCTGCCCATGGTGAGCAGGCCTTGTCTACCGCAGGCAACTTCAACAATGACATTGGGGTGCCGCTCACGCTGTTGCGTCTGCGCGCCAGCCACCGGATCGCCGTGCTGGAACTTGGCATGAACCATCCGGGAGAGATCGCCTACCTGGCCAGCCTGGTTCAGCCGAGTGTCGCGCTGATCAATAACGCTCAACGTGAGCACCTGGAGTTCATGCACACGGTTGAGGCGGTGGCGCGCGAAAACGGCAGCGTGATGGCCGCGCTGGGTACAAGAGGGTGTGCCGTCTTCCCTGCCGAGGATGCTTACAGCAGTCTGTGGGCAAACCTTGCCAAGGGCCACCAGGTTTGCATGTTTGGTCCTCCGCAAGCGCAGGTTGGCCTGATCCAGGCGGACTGGAACGATGCTGCCTGGCAGGTCCAGGCAAAGACGCCGCTGGGTCCGATTGCTTACCGCCTGCACATCGCGGGGCGGCACAACGTCGGTAACTCGCTGGCTGCAGTGGCTTGTGCACTGTCAGCAGGCATACCACTGGACGCCGTGGTGAAGGGTTTGTCAGACTTTGAACCGGTAAAGGGAAGGTCTCGTGCCTTGACGATAGCGTGGTCGGGTCGAAGTGTCACCGTGGTAGACGACACCTACAACGCCAATCCTGACTTCGTGCGCGCCGCCATCGACGTGTTGGCCGAGTTGCCGGGACCGCGCCTGCTGGTGCTGGGTGACATGGGCGAGGTCGGTGACCAGGGCCCTGCGTTTCACACGGAAATCGGCGCGTATGCGAACGAGCGGCGTATCGAGGAAGTGCTGTGCCTCGGTGAGTTGGCTCGCCATACCGCCCAGGCCTGCCCGGGTGCGCGCCACTTTGCAGACATTGACACCTTGATTGGCAGTACAAAACAGGCCTTGACGCTGAGCAGCAGCGCACTGGTCAAAGGCTCCCGCTTCATGAAGATGGAGCGCGTGGTGCAAGCCATCCAGAACTCACCCCAAAAGATCGAGAGGGCCACATGCTAGTCAGCCTTGCCGCATGGCTCCAGACCTTGTCACCCGATTTTGGGTTTTTCAGGGTGTTTCAGTACCTCACTTTCCGTGCGGTGCTCGCTGCAATGACATCGTTGCTGATCGGTCTGATTGCCGGGCCGTTTGTGATCCGCCGCCTGACTGAACTTAAGATTGGTCAGCCCATCCGCGGTTACGGCATGGAAAGCCATCTCAGCAAAAAAGGCACTCCCACCATGGGTGGCGTACTGATCCTTTTGTCCATGGCGATCTCAACCCTGCTCTGGTTTGACTGGACCAACCGCTTTGTCTGGATCGTGATGATCGTCACCCTGGGGTTTGGTGCGATTGGCTGGGCAGACGACTGGCGCAAAGTGGTACACAAAGACCCCGAAGGCATGCGCTCACGCGAGAAGTACTTCTGGCAATCCCTGATCGGCCTGCTGGCCGCCCTTTATCTGGTATTCAGTATTTCTGAAAGCTCGAACCTCAAGGTGCTGGAACTGTTTTTTACCTGGGTGCGTTCTGGCTTTGATGTGAACCTGCCACCCAAAGCCGGCCTGATGCTTCCTTTTTTCAAAGAGGTGAGTTACCCCTTGGGCGTGTTTGGCTTTGTGATCATGACGTACCTGGTGATAGTGGGGTCCAGCAATGCCGTCAATTTGACCGATGGCCTCGACGGTCTGGCCATCATGCCCGTGGTGCTGGTGGGGGGATCGCTGGGTGTGTTTGCCTACGTGACGGGCAGCTCGGTGTATTCCAAATACCTGTTCTTTCCGTACATTCCCGGCTCAGGCGAATTGCTGGTGTTCTGCTCCGCCATGGCAGGCGCTGGTCTTGCCTTTCTGTGGTTCAACACCTACCCGGCGCAGGTTTTCATGGGCGATGTGGGTGCCCTGGCGCTGGGCGGGGCACTGGGCACCATTGCTGTCATTGTCCGCCAGGAGATTGTGCTTTCCATCATGGGGGGCATCTTTGTGGCTGAGGCACTGTCAGTGATGCTGCAAGTCACGTACTTCAAATACACCAAAAAGAAATACGGCGAGGGCAGGCGGATCCTCAAGATGGCACCCTTGCATCACCATTTTGAAAAGAGCGGCTGGAAGGAGACCCAAGTGGTTGTGCGCTTCTGGATCATCACCATGCTGCTGTGCCTGGTGGGACTGTCAACCCTGAAATTACGTTGAGATGAAGCAACTCAGAAACCAACCCGTTCTCATTCTGGGTCTCGGCGCGTCCGGCCTGGCGATGGTGCGTTGGTGTGTGCGTTGTGGTGCTTTGGTCACGGTGGCAGATACACGGGCCGAGCCACCTTCACTTGGCACGCTGCGTGAGCAGCTGCCGGACGTGACTTTCGTTTGCAGCGACATGGTGCCCAGCCTGGTGGAAGGTACAGCCATCCGGGCCGTCTTCAAGAGCCCGGGCCTGTCGCCCGAGGCGGTTGCGCCAGTATGGAGCGCAGCCACTGCGATGGGCCTGTGGACCGGTGGTGAGTTGAGCCTGTTTTCGGCGGCGCTGAAAGACCTGAAAGAGGACCAGGCCTACGAACCCAAAGTGTTGGCGATCACGGGCACCAATGGCAAAACCACGGTGACGTCGTTAACTGGCCAGCTGGTCGCGCGAAGTGGCAAATCCGTGGCTGTTGCTGGCAACATTGGACCCACTCTGTTAGACACCCTGGCCGAGCGTATTTACCAGTGCACGTTGCCTGAGGTGTGGGTGCTTGAACTCTCCAGTTTTCAGCTGGATGGTGTGACGGGCTTTGAGCCAACGGCAGCGACGGTGTTGAACATCACGCAAGACCATCTTGATTGGCACGGCAGCATGTCAGCCTATGCGCAAGCCAAGTCAGCGGTATTTGGTCGGCAAACCCTCATGATCCTGAACCGCGAAGACCTGGCCGTCATGGCCATGGCGCCCAGCGCAGAAGAAGTCAAAAAGAAACTCAAGCCCACACACAGCATGTTGACGTTTGGCGCGGACATGCCTCAGCGCCCGGGCGATTTTGGCATCGAGGTGGTCAACGGCATGGCATGGCTGGTGCGTGCGCATGAGGCCGACGAAACCCGCCGAGTCAAAAAGCGCGGAAGTGTGGCCGAGGAAGAGGAAATTCACATTCAACGCTTGATGCCCGCGGACGCCTTGCGTATCCGGGGGCGGCACAATGCGGTGAATGCGTTGGCCGCCTTGGCGCTGTCCAGCAGCGCAGGGTGTGCGCTCGGCCCGGTACTTTATGCCTTGCGCGACTACATGGGTGAGCCGCACCGTGTAGAGCCGGTGGCCATCATCGATGACGTTGAATATTTTGATGACAGCAAGGGCACCAATGTCGGTGCCACGGTGGCTGCCCTGAAAGGCCTGGGTGCCGAGCGGCGCGTGGTGGTTATTCTGGGTGGTGAGGGTAAGGGGCAAGACTTCAGCCCACTGGCCCCGCCAGTCAGTCAATTTGCACGCGCCGTTATTCTGATCGGGCGCGATGCACCTTTGATACGCGAGGCCTTGGCCACAACTGGCGTCAGCCTGCTGGATGCCGACAGCATGGCACAGGCTGTTGCAAGCGCTGCGGCGCGCGCCAACCGGGGGATGCGGTATTGATGTCACCGGCGTGCGCCAGCTTTGACATGTTCAACAACTATGAACACCGTGCCGAGGTCTTCAGACAGGCAGTTCAATCGATCGCTGACGATGCGGGCGTGGAGATGTCTCCATGAGCGCGCTTTTCCAGACGGTTCGCGGGTGGTTAGGCAAAGGCGATGAAGGCGACAACTCGCCCGTTCGCATGCCGCCCACCATGGGCGTGGACACCAGCCACTATGGCGGGAGCAGCTCATCTGTTATCAACACGCGCTTGCTGGGGCTGGATCAGCAGTTGCTGTGGGTCACGGTCGCGTTGATGGTGTTCGGTTTGATCATGGTGTATTCAGCGTCCATTGCCCTGCCGGACAACCCCCGCTTTGCCAAGTACACACACACCTATTTCCTGTCACGACATTCGTTGTACCTGTGTTTGGCTTGTGTGATGGGTCTGGTCACCTTTCAAGTTCCGATGGCCAAGTGGGAGCGCTGGGCGCCCTGGCTGTTCGTGGGCTCCTTGATGTTGCTGATTGCGGTGCTCCTGCCTTTCATTGGCAAAGTGGTCTATGGCGCGAGGCGCTGGATTTCTTTCGGCCCGATCGGCTTTCAGCCCTCAGAGCTCGCCAAGTTTGCCGTGCTGCTGTATGCCGCTGACTACATGGTGCGCAAGATGGAGGTGAAGGAGCGCTTCTTTCGCGCCGTGTTGCCCATGGGTGCCGCCGTGGCTGTCGTGGGCCTGTTGCTGCTGGCTGAACCCGACATGGGTGCCTTCATGGTGATCGCGGTGATCGCCATGGGCATTCTGTTTTTGGGGGGTGTCAATGCCCGCATGTTCTTCCTGATCGCTTTCGTGCTGGTTCTGGCGTTCAGCATGATGATTGCATTCTCGGAATGGCGGCGCGAGCGGATCTTTGCCTATCTAGACCCCTGGAGCGAAAAGCACGCCTTGGGCAAGGGCTATCAGCTGTCGCATTCGTTGATTGCCATTGGTCGCGGTGAGATTTTTGGCGTGGGCCTCGGCGGCAGTGTCGAAAAACTCAACTGGTTGCCCGAAGCGCACACCGACTTCCTGCTGGCCGTGATTGGTGAGGAATTTGGTCTGCTTGGCGTGCTGTCCGTGATTGGCATGTTCCTGTGGCTTACTCGCCGCATCATGCACATCGGCCGTCAGGCCATTGCGCTGGACCGTGTCTTTGAAGGTCTGGTGGCCCAGGGCATCGGCATCTGGATCGGGTTTCAGACATTTATCAACATGGGCGTGAACCTGGGTGCTTTGCCGACTAAGGGGCTCACACTGCCGCTGATGAGCTACGGGGGCTCGGCCATCATCATGAATGTGGTCGCAATTGCTGTGGTTTTGCGCATCGATGTTGAAAGCAAACAGCTCATGCGGGGGGTCAGGCCATGAATCTCTCCAACGCCATTGCCGCTGCGCCGGGCCGACCCAAGCAAGGCCCGAACCCCTCGGGGGGCAGCGACGTGCACGACGTGACATGCGTGGGGGCTCGAGTAGCTCTCATCATGGCGGGTGGCACAGGTGGGCACATCTTCCCGGGCTTGGCCGTCGCGGAAGCCTTGCGCGTCAAGGGCTGGAAGGTGCATTGGCTGGGTGGCCCCAACAGCATGGAGAGCCAACTGATTCCACCCCGTGGGTTTGCTTTTGAGCTGCTCGACTTTTCAGGTGTGCGTGGCAAGGGCTTCAAAACCCTGGTGCTGCTGCCTGTTCGACTGCTTCGCGCCTTCTGGCAGGCCGTGAGCATTGTTCGCAGGGTCAAGCCTCAGGTGGTGGTGGGCTTGGGTGGCTACATCAGCTTTCCCGGCGGCTTGATGAGCGTGGCCTGTGGCAAGCCTCTGGTCTTGCATGAGCAGAATTCGGTTGCTGGCATGGCCAACAAGGTCCTGGCCTCCATGGCCGACAAGGTGTTTACAGCATTTCCTGATGTGTTCAAGAAAGCGCAGTGGGTGGGAAATCCGCTTCGGCAAGCGTTTACGCAGCAAGCTTCGCCAGCAGAGCGATTTGCTGGACGCAGCGGTCCGCTCAAGCTGCTGGTAGTGGGGGGAAGTCTGGGGGCCAAGGCCTTGAACGACATCGTGCCGCAGGCCCTTGCATTGGTGCCAGAAGGCATTCGTCCGCAGGTTGTCCATCAAAGTGGTGCCAAGCAGATCGACGAACTCCGAACAAATTACGCCAATGCTGGCGTCGTTGCAGAATTGACGCCCTTTATTGACGACACCGCCAGGGCCTTTGCCGACGCAGACATCATCGTCTGCCGTGCCGGTGCAAGCACCGTGACTGAGATCGCAGCCGTGGGGGCTGCCGCTGTATTTGTGCCGTTCCCGTTTGCGGTCGATGACCACCAGACCATCAACGCGAGCTTTTTGGTGGACCAGGGCGCTGGATGGCTGGTTCAGCAACAAGATTTCACGCCTCAGTGGTTAGCTGATTTGCTTCAAAAAACAGAGCGAACAACGCTGATGAATATTGCCGAAAAGGCCCAGAAGATGAAAAAAATGCAGGCGACCGAACAATTGGTTGCTGCTTGCGAGGAGTTAAGCGCATGAAACACGCAGTTCGTCATATTCATTTTGTCGGCGTGGGCGGCTCGGGCATGTCCGGCATTGCAGAAGTCCTGCTCAACCTGGGCTACATCATCTCGGGGTCGGATCTCGCCAACAGTCCCACTTTGTTGCGGCTGGCCGCACTGGGCATCCAGACCTGCGTAGGCCACGAGGCGGCCAATATCCACGGTGCAGACGCAGTGGTCACCTCGACAGCGGTCAAGGCTGATAACCCCGAGGTGCTGGCAGCACGCGCCAAAGGCATCCCCATCGTGCCGCGTGCCCTGATGCTGGCCGAGTTGATGCGCCTGAAACAGGGCATTGCCATTGCAGGCACCCATGGCAAAACCACCACTACGAGTCTGGTGGCCAGTGTGCTGGCTGTTGCAGGGCTGGACCCAACTTTTGTGATTGGCGGTCGCCTTAACAGCGCAGGGGCCAATGCCAAGCTGGGCCAAGGCGACTACATCGTGGTGGAGGCTGACGAGTCAGACGCGTCCTTCCTGAACCTGCTTCCCGTGATGGCCGTGGTGACCAACATCGACGCCGATCACATGGAGACCTATGGCCACGACTTCAACAACCTAAAGAAGGCGTTTGTCGATTTCCTGCATCGCATGCCGTTTTATGGCACAGCCATTTTGTGCACCGACGACCCTGCCGTACGCGAGATTGTTCCCCAGGTGTCGTGCCCGGTCACGAGCTACGGATTTGACGAAGGTGCCCAGGTGCGGGCAATAGATGTTCGCGCTGTGGGTGGGCAAATGCATTTCACGGCGCAGCGGCGAAATGGGGTCACGTTGCCAGACCTGCCAGTGGTCCTGAACCTGGCAGGTCGTCACAACGTATTGAACGCGCTGTCAGCCATTGCGGTGGCGGTTGAGTTGAATGTGCCGGACGAGGCCGTCCAGAAAGCCTTGGCTGAATTCAAAGGCGTGGGGCGCCGATTTCAACCCTATGGCGATGTGCCCGCGAAAGCTGAAAACGGGGGCGGCCATTTCACTGTGATCGACGATTATGGTCACCATCCGGTTGAAATGGCCGCTACCTTGGCTGCTGCGCGTGGCGCCTTCCCAGGGCGACGTCTGGTACTGGCTTTTCAACCGCATCGCTACACCCGTACGCGAGACTGCTTTGAAGATTTCGTCAAGGTCATAGGCGGGGCTGATGCGGTCCTGCTGGCTGAGGTCTATGCCGCTGGCGAAGCACCTATCGTGGCAGCCGATGGCCGTGCACTCACCCGTGCCCTGCGCGTAGGCGGCAAGGTGGAACCCGTGTTTGTAGATGACATCCATGCCATGCCGCAGGCCATCCTGGACAACGCCCGCGCTGGCGATGTCGTGCTCTGCATGGGCGCCGGCTCGATTGGCGCAGTGCCGGGCAAGCTGGTGGACATGCTGGTCAGCACGGGGGCAAAGCCATGAGCAAGGTTGCTGTGCTGATGGGTGGACGCTCTGCCGAGCGTGAAGTGTCGCTCATGTCTGGCCACGGCGTTCTCGCGGCCTTGCGCGCCAAAGGCGTGGACGCCCATGCCTTTGACCCGGCCGAGCGTGAACTTTCTGGTTTGTTGATCGAAGGCTTCACGCGCTGCTTCATCGCCTTGCATGGCCGCTTTGGTGAAGACGGTACCGTGCAAGGAGCACTCGAACTGCTGGGCATTCCCTACACGGGTTCTGGTGTCATGGCATCCAGCATCGCCATCGACAAGACCATGACCAAGCGCGTGGCTGGCCGAGGTTTGCCTCACGCCGCGCTACCACCACTGAACGGCAACAACGCGACAGCCGATGTACTCAAGGCGGTATCTGACGAGCTCGGCCTGCCCATGATCGTCAAGCCCGCACGCGAAGGCTCTTCTATCGGCGTCAGCAAGGTAGCTGGATATGCGCAGATGAGCGCCGCAGTCACTCAGGCTGCGGCGCTGGACGCCGACGTGTTGTGCGAACAATTCATCAGTGGCGACGAAGTCACCTGCCCGGTGATAGGAACAGGGGACAGCGCCCGTGCGTTGCCGGTGATCCGTATTGTGGCGCCTGAAGGCAAGTACGACTACCAGAACAAATACTTCACAGACACAACCCAATACCTCGTCCCCAGTGGCTTGTCCGCCGAAGAAGAGCAGGCGATCCAGGCCATCGTCCTGAAAGCCTACCGGGTACTGGGTTGCCGGGGGTGGGGACGTCTGGATGTGATGATCGACGCCGCCACTCGCAAGCCCTACCTGCTGGAAATCAACACCTCGCCAGGTATGACCGGGCATTCGCTGGTGCCTATGTCGGCCAAGGCGGCTGGTATCAGTTACGAAGATTTGTGTTTGCAGCTCTTGAGCATGGCCACGCTTGACTATGCCCAGAGCGACAAACCTGGGGGTGAACTCAACCCATGAATGCAGCATTGCGCTACCCCTCCTTACCTGCCGATGTTCGCTGGATGAACAGGTTGAGCGTTGCCATCATGACGATGGCAACGCTGGGGGCTATCGCCTATGCAGCGACATGGTTCTTCAAGCGTCCCGTGTTTGCGCTGACGCATATCACCGTGGTGGGCGATGTTGCCCACAACAACACGGTGACCATTCAGGCCAACGTGGCGCCCAAGCTCAAAGGTAATTTTTATACGCTCGATCTGGCACAGGCACGGGCCGCATTCGAGGCCGTGCCCTGGGTACGCCGTTCACTGGTCCGGCGTGAATTTCCCAATCGGCTGAAGGTGGTCCTGCAGGAGCATCAGGGCGTGGCCTATTGGGGGCCTGGACGTCAGCATGGAAGAACTGGAGCTTTCTTCCCGTGGCAGCTGGCGTGTGGGTCTAGATTCCGGTGCCGTGATTGAAGTTGGCACAGGCAACAACGAGGAAATCGTGCGGCGTGTGCAACGGTTTGTCAGCACATTTACGCAAGTCAGCAGCAAGTATGGCTTGCATGCAGACGCACTGCAGGCGGCAGATTTGCGTTACCCGCAGGGTTACTCGCTGCGCTTGCGCGGTATTGGAACAGTTACGGCAGATGCGCTCGCGCAGAGCACGACGAAACGATGAGGACAAGGGGTTAAGTTATGGCAAAAGATTACAAAGACTTGGTGGTCGGCGTGGACATTGGTACCGCCAAGGTCATGGTTGTGGTGGCCGAGGTTCTGGCCGGCGGCGAGCTCAAGCTGGCAGGCTTTGGCATGGCACCCAGCCATGGCCTCAAGCGCGGCGTGGTGGTCAACATTGACGCAACCGTGCAGAGCATCCAGCAGGCGCTGAAAGAGGCCGAGCTGATGGCCGACTGCAAGATCACGCGGGTCTACACAGGCATCACCGGCAGCCACATTCGCGGCATCAACTCCAGTGGCATGGTGGCGATCAAGGACCGAGAGGTCAGCGCGCAGGACGTTGCCCGTGTGCTGGAAACCGCGCGCGCCATCAACATCTCCACAGACCAGCGCCTGTTGCTGGTACAGCCGCAGGAGTTCGTGATTGACGGGCACGATGTCAAGGACCCGATTGGCATGAGCGGTATCCGCTTAGAGGCCAAGGTCCACATCGTCACGGGGTCACAGAGCGCCGCTGAAAACATCATCAAATGCGTGCGCCGCTGCGGCCTGGAGGTGGAGCACCTGATGCTCAACCCCATGGCGTCCAGCCACTCAGTGCTGACGCTGGACGAGTGCGAGCTGGGCGTCGCGCTGGTGGACATTGGTGCGGGCACGACAGACGTGGCTATTTTTGCCAATGGTGCAATCCGACACACCGCCGTGATCCCGATTGCAGGCGACCTGATTACCAGTGACATTGCCATGGCCCTGCGCACCCCCACCAAAGATGCCGAAGACATCAAGGTAGAAAACGGTTACGCCAAGCAACTGCTGGCAGATCCAGATACACAGGTCGAAGTGCCCGGTCTTGGTGACAGATCCCCACGCATGCTGAGCCGCCAGGCACTGGCTGGGGTGATTGAGCCTCGCGTCGAGGAAATCTTCTCACTCGCCCAGCAGGTTGTACGCGAGAGCGGGTTTGAAGAAGTGCTCTCATCAGGCATTGTGCTGACCGGCGGCAGTGCCGTCATGCCCGGCATGGTGGAACTGGGCGAGGACATCTTCCTCAAGCCCGTGCGCCGTGGCGTTCCCAAATACAACAATGCCTTGCACGACATGGTAGCCAAGCCGCATGCCGCGACCGTGATGGGCCTGCTCGAAGAAGCCTCCAGGGCGCGCATGCGCGGTCAGCGTGTGGCGCAAAAGAGTGGTTCAGTCAAGACGGCCCTGGGTGGTGTCAAAGACTGGTTTTTGGGGAACTTCTAAAACATGAACACAAGCCTTGCTCCGCTGTGTCTAGGTCCCCCGCCAGCCCGATGTGGGCCTGACCGATGGCGATGTCCGCATTACCTGGGGCCGCCTTCATGAAGCCGTATTCAAAACATTTACCAGACTCATTTATTGCAATTTTTCAGGAGCACATCATGGCCATTGAAATGATCGAAATTTCCGAATTCAACCAGGGCACCCAGATCAAGGTGATCGGCGTCGGCGGCGGCGGCGGCAATGCGGTAGAACACATGATCCAGCGCGAAGTGCAGGGCGTGGAATTCATCTGCGCCAACACTGACGCACAGGCACTGGCCAATTGTTCGGCCCACCGCACCATCCAGCTTGGCGGCTCGGGCCTGGGCGCTGGCAGCAAACCCGAAAAGGGCCGTGAAGCCGCAGATGCAGCCGAAGACGGCATCCGCAACGCCATCGACGGCGCTCACATGCTGTTCATCACCGCCGGCATGGGCGGCGGCACCGGCACCGGTGCCGCCCCGGTGATCGCGCGCACCGCGAAAGACATGGGCATCCTGACGGTGGGTGTGGTCACCAAACCCTTCGAGTTTGAAGGCGGTCGCCGCATGACCAACGCCGATGCGGGCCTGATTGAGCTGGAAGCCAATGTCGACTCCCTGATCGTGGTGTTGAACGGAAAGCTGCTCGAAGAAGCAGGCGAGGACGCAACGCAGGAAGATGCCTTCGCCATGGCCAACGACGTGCTGAAAAACGCCGTGGGTGGCATTGCCGAAATCATCAATGTGCCCGGCCATGTGAACGTCGACTTTGAGGACGTGCGCACTGTGATGGGTGAACCCGGCAAAGCCATGATGGGCACCGCCATGGCCGAGCGGCCAGACCGCGCCCGGTATCGCCGCCGAACAAGCCGTGGCCTGCCCATTGCTCGACGGTATTGATTTATCGGGTGCCAAGGGCGTGCTGGTGTTGATCTCGGCCGCCAAGGGCTCGCTGAAGCTGAGCGAATCCAAACTGGCCATGAACACCATCCGTGCCTATGCGTCCGAAGGTGCGCACGTGATCTACGGCACGGCCTACGACGACAAGCTGGGCGACAAAATCCGCGTGACCGTGGTCGCCACCGGCCTGAGCCGCCAAGGCGCGACCCGCCGCACGGCGCCTCCGCTGCAAGTGATCCCCACCCTGCGCACGGGCACCGACAGCGGAGTGCAGTTTCCTGCAGGCACGCCTTTGAGCACGGGCGCGCAACTGGGTGGCACCTCCACCGGCGCAACGGCCACGCCCGACTACAGCGGCGTTGCCATCAACGCCCCGCGCGTCTGGCACACCAACCGCACGCAAGCCGCTGCCAAAGTGGGACGCCTTGTCGAGTGGCGGCATGGATGACTTTGAAATCCCCGCCTTCCTGCGCAAGCAAGCTGACTGATTCCAAGAAAAAAAAAGCGAGTTACAAGTTGGCCCACCTGGCTTTGCTGGGTGGGCCTTTTTTGGCGTTCGGCCACGACAAGTTTCAAAACTTACTACAAATGGGGGCGTTTTAACCCCCTTCCTATCAGAACTGCTAGGGAATATGTTCAAAACTCCGAGCACCCCCGGATGGTGTGAGTGGTCCGGCGCAGGAACAATAACGGCATGAAGCAACAAGACCTTGGCCTGAACTTGAGCACTCGCCGCACGCGCAAGGCGGAGTTCCTCGACGAGATGGAACTGGTCGTGCCCTGGCGCGAACTGGTGGCGCTGGTCACGCAGGTTGCGCCGCCCAAAGCCACTGGACGGCCACCATTTGCGCACGACACGATGTTGCGCCTGCATTTCCTTCAGCAGTGGTTTGGCCTGAGCGACCTGGCCATGGAAGAGGCCCTGTTTGACGTGCCCTTGTACCGCACGTTTGCGGGGCTGGGCAACGCAGAACGCCTGCCTGATCGGGTCAGCATTCTGCGCTTTAGGCACTTGCTTGAAGAGCACGAACTGGCCCTGCAAATTCTGGCAACGGTGAACGCCACACTGAGCGCCAAAGGCCTGATGCTCAAGAGCGGGACGGCCATTGACGCCACGCTGATCGCGGCGCCCACCTCGACCAAGAACAGCACCGGCACGCGCGACCCGCAAATGCACCAGACCAAAAAAGGAAACCAGTGGTACCACGGGATGAAGAGTCACATCGGCATTGATGCCGACAGTGGCCTGCGACAGCGTGGTGGGGACGGCGGCCAGCGTGAACGACGTGACCCAGGCGCATAGGCTTGTGCATGGCGAGGAAACCGATGTGTTTGCCGACGCCGGCTACCAAGGCGTGGAAAAGCGAGAAGAAACCCAAGACATCGAAGTCAGGTGGCATGTGGCCATGCGCCCGGGCAAACGCAAAGCGCTGGACAGGAGCAACCCGATGGGGGATCTGCTGGACAAACTTGAGCGCGTCAAGGCCAGCATTCGCGCCAAGGTGGAGCATCCGTTTCGCGTGATCAAGCGGCAATTTGGGTACACCAAGGTGCGCTACCGGGGCTTGGCCAAAAACACTGCGCAGCTCACGACATTGTTTGCTCTGAGCAACTTGTGGATGAGCAGGAAACGAGTTTTGCGGATCCATGGCGTGAGTACGCCTGCACTCCAGAAAACGGCGGCTTTTGTGCCGATTGCCGCTCGAAATGGGGATGCGCAGTCAAGCCGGAGTGCTTCAAAGCGAATGAACTCTTCATGCCGCGATGATCATTTCGCCGAGATCGTTTTGAAATGAGTTTTGGACACCATCCCTAGTACTAAATTGTGATTCGGACCTTTTCGGATTTTCTGCTGAACTCAATTCGCATTGAAATTGATAGCAAACTTCGCTTATCCATACTGCCGAAACCGCCATTTCAGGCATGCATCGGCCGTTCACGCCTCCACACGGCCCTGAACCGCCTGACCGGTGCCACCCTCAGCAAGTCCGGCCAAGCCAACCAGGCCTACACCTGGACCTATGACCAGACAGGGGGGATGTTCAGCCACGGCATTGGCCGCCTCACCAGCATCACCTTCCCTGAGGGCAGCACCAGCTACGCCTACGACGCCCAAGGCCGGGTCATCCAGGCGCGTCAAATCCTCAGTCCTAACGCGGCGGCCAATCCTTCTGCGGTGGTGCATTACACGGCCTATGCCTATGACGGTGCTGGCAACCCCACCAGTGTGGCGGTGAACAACGGCACACCCAACACCTACACCGTAGACCCGGCCAGTAACCGCCTGACGGTAACGCTGGCGGGCTCCCAGCCATCACCTTGACCCATGACGCGATGGGCAACATCGTGTCGGATGGGACTTACGCCATGGGGTATGACTTGCGCGGGCGCTTGACGTCTGCTGCCCAAGGGGGCAACACCACCACCTATGCGTATGACCACGCGGGCCAGCGGGTCAGAAAGGCCAAGAATTCTGGCAGCAGCGATACCGTTATCTTTGTGTATGACCTGCAAGGGCAGTTGCTGGGCGAGTACGACAGCACAGGCAAGGCGATTCGGGAATATGTCTGGCTGGGGAATATGCCTGTGGCGATGTTCATGCCGGACCCGGCACAAGGGGCCAATGCCAATATGGCTGCGCCGCTGGTGTATTACATCCATGCGGATCACCTTCCTATCCCACCGGCAATCCCCTGAGCAGTACTGGGCATGTCAAACCCGACACACAAAGGGAGCAACATTGCAAAGTTATTGATTCACCGCCAGACAAAGACCAATGCATGCTGAAGTGTCGTGCACGACGGGATGCGAACCCTGGAAACTACAGTCTCACCAGTCGGCAATGCACGAGCTTCGTGCGGGACTGCCTCAAGGAATGCGGTTTGCCTGCGGGGAATTATTCTGGTCCCAGGCCGAATCCATTCTTTCAAGTTCTTAAGGGCAAGAAATGAAGACCACTGCCGGTCTAGGGATGACGACATTGCTGTTCGGTCTGATGGGTTTCGTTGGTCCTTTTGTTCGCTGGCTAACTTGGCCACCGTCTTCATTTGAGCAACGGACATCAATCACGTTGAGTGGCTTTATTGACGACATGGTGTTTTTACTATGGCCGACACAATCTCTCGCGGTAATTGAGGTAATTACCGGGTTCTGTTGTTGCTGGTCTAACAGTAGCGCGCCTAGGGCGCGGATGGACTTGGCTAGAATGGGTTGAGATGGCTTAAGCTTCTGATTTGATAGCTAAAAAGCACCGTGGGTATTGCCACAAGCGGGGGTTTTTGTTGTTAAGACGTCGCAGCTTTGACACCAGTGGTCGCTTGACAAGCTACCCGCTGGGTGAGCATTTGCGCGATGTGACGTATGACGCAGCCAACCGCATCACGGGCTACAAGCACTACATTGCAGCGTCAGGCGCAGCCACAGGTTCCACCGCCCCGGTGCAAGACCAGCAGTTTGCGTATGACGCCTTAAGCCGACTGACCCAGGCGACCACCTCGCAAGCGACTTGGGCCTACACCTATGACGTCAATGGCAACCGCACCAGTGTGGCGGTGAACAACGGCACACCCAACACCTACACCGTAGACCCGGCCAGTAACCGCCTGACGGAGCTGGCCACCCCAGCCATCACCTTGACCCATGACGCGATGGGCAACATCGTGTCGGATGGGACTTACACGATGGGGTATGACCTGCGCGGGCGCTTGACGACTGCCGCCCAAGGGGGAAACACCACCACCTACGCCTATGACAACGCGGGTCAGCGGGTACGCAAAGCCAAGAACGCTGGCACGGGCAGCACGGTGATCTTTGTGTATGACCTCTCTGGCCAGTTGCTGGGCGAGTACGACAGCGTGGGCCAAGCGATACGTGAATACGTTTGGCTCGGAAACATGCCTGTGGCGATGTTCATGCCAGACCCGGCACAAGGGGCCAATGCCAATATGGCTGCGCCGCTGGTGTATTACATCCATGCGGATCACCTGAACACGCCGAGAGTCTTGGTGGACAAGACGAACACGATGCGTTGGCGCTGGATGAGCGAGCCGTTTGGGACGACTGCGCCGGAGACTTCTCCTGCTGGGCAGGCTGCGCTGACGTTCAATCTGCGGTTTCCGGGGCAGTTCTATGACGCTGAGTCAGGCATGATGCACAACTACCAGCGGGATTACATTCCGGGGATTGGACGGTATGCGCAGTCTGATCCTATTGGGTTGAAAGGCGGGATCAATACCTATAGCTACACGGCGGCTAACCCCATCGCCAACGTAGATCCGGATGGGTTGCAAATGCGGCATCATTCCTCCGGTCGTCCTACTCGATTCCATCCTGCGGACCTCCAGGGGCTTGCATTTACACCGATCTGACATTCCCTAGCATACCCCGCGATATATGGTGGCCAGGGCGAAACGCTGGACAGTGGTCGTGCAAAGCACGTGCCGATTGCAATGACAATATTCCCGGCAATTGCCCTGATGACCCGAAGCGAAGATTTGCATTTGGTGGCGGAGATGCGAGTGATTTGGGGACGACGCGCAACATCGCAAAAGCCAATGCCACGTCAAATCTGCAATGCCAACCGAAGCATGTGTCATGTAAATGTACTGGTCCGAAAGGCGAGCAATATTCAGGAGGGTGCTGATATGGAGAGCGGACCCAAGGCAGGAGATGCCGTTCGGTTACTGGGCTTGCCAAGCTGGCTGTTGCACGATTTACCCGAAGATGAGCAAGCCGAATTGCTCGCTTGTGTTGGCAAAGTTATGCAGGTGCAAGAAATTGATTCGTATGGGTACTCTTGGTGATGGTTGTCTTTGCACCTCAAAATAGTCTCAAGTTGATAGCAAACTTCGCTTACCTGTCCTGCCGAAACCGTCATTTCAGGCATACATTCAAGCGCTCACGCCTCCACACAGCCCTGAACCGCCTGACCGCTGCCACCCTCAGCAAGTCCGGCCAAGCCAACCAGGCCTACACCTGGACCTATGACCAGACAGGGGGGATGTTCAGCCACGGCATTGGCCGTCTGACCAGCATCACCTTCCCTGAGGGCAGCACCAGTTACGCCTACGACGCCCAAGGCCGGGTCATCCAGGCCCGTCAAATCCTCAGTCCTAACGCTAATGCAAATCCCCAGGTGGTGGTTCAGTACACGGCTTACACCCATGACGCCAAGGGCACCATCGTCTCAGGCGGCACCTAAACCATGGCATCACGGATGCGCGTGTTGAACCCGCCGGGCACAAAGCCTTCGTGCTGGCAGAAATGGCGAAATGGGCGCCCGTCATCAAAGCCGCAGGTGTGTACGCAGACTGACCTGTAAAATCGGGGCTGTGATCCAGCAACGCACCCTTCAAACCCTCACCCGCGCTGTTGGCGTTGGCTTGCACAGTGGCCAGCGGGTAGAGTTGACGCTGCGGCCGGCTCAGCCCAACACCGGCATCGTGTTTCGCCGGGTGGATTTGTCCGATCCGGTGGACATTCCGGTCAACCCGGTGGCCGTCACCGACACGCGCATGGCCACCACCATTTCTGCGCAGGGCGCAGCGGTGCAAACCATTGAGCACCTGATGTCGGCCTGTGCAGGCCTGGGCATTGACAACCTGTATGTGGACATCACCGCTGAAGAGTTGCCGATTCTGGATGGCTCATCCGCGTCGTTTGTGTTCCTGCTGCAAACCTCAGGCATCGCCTTGCAACATGCACCCAAGCAATTTATCCGTGTGCGCCAGCCGGTTGAGGTGCGCGATGGCGAAGGTCAGAACCTGAAATGGGCGCGGTTCACGCCTTACCACGGCTACAAGCTGCGTTTTGAAATCAGCTTTGACCACCCCACCGTGGACTCGACTGGGCAGTGCGCCGAGTTTGACTTGTCCACCGGCAACTACAGCCGCGACATCGCCCGCGCCCGGACTTTTGGCTTTACCAAAGACCTGGAAACCATGCGCCGCAACGGTCTTGCGTTGGGCGGTGGGCTGGACAATGCCATCGTGATGGATGACTACAAAATGCTCAATGCCGAGGCATTGCGTTACGACGACGAGTTTGTCAAACACAAGATTCTGGACGCCATGGGTGACTTGCATGTCATCGGCAAGCCTTACTTGGCTGCCTACAGTGCTTTCCGCTCA
Organism: Candidatus Defluviibacillus avedoerensis; assembly: GCA_016703665.1. Classification (GTDB taxonomy): domain Bacteria; phylum Pseudomonadota; class Gammaproteobacteria; order Burkholderiales; family Burkholderiaceae_C; genus Defluviibacillus; species Defluviibacillus avedoerensis. Next base: position 809,558 of record JADJBS010000020.1, on the reverse strand, counting down.
GGTCATGCGCTCAATAACCGGCTGCTGCGCGAACTGCTGAGTCGCCCAGACGCGTATGACATCGTCACGTTTGAAGACGAAAAGGCGGCCCCACAGGGTTTTGCCAAACCCGCTCGGGCCTGGTAATGCTGCTGTTTCGCTGGTTGGTTTTCTTTCTTCTCCTGAGTGCTGGCGTGTCGTTCGCCTTCTACGCCACCACAGGGCAGGCACGGTTCAAACGGTGGGGGATCATCGTCCTGAAATGGACTCTGCTTGCCGCCGCAGGCTTCTTCCTGGTGTTGGTGCTTGAACGCATTGCCTGACGGCTGAGCACCGTCAATAGCTCCTGCCACCCCGGTACATTGCACTAGCTCTGCGCTGAAGCGGGCTGCTGGCTGCCAGCCGGGCCATGGACACGTTGGCGTGCGCATGGGTAATGGCCAAACCGAGCGCATCTGCGGCATCTGGGCCAGGTAGCCCTGGCAACTGCAGCAGGCGCTGCACCATGGCTTGTACCTGAGGCTTGGCGGCACGCCCGTGGCCGGCCACGGCTTTTTTCATTTGCAGGGCCGTGTATTCTGAAACCGGCAGATTGGACACCACCAGGGCCGTCACGCAAACACCACGTGCCTGGCCCAGCAGCAGGGTGGCTTGGGGGTTGACGTTGACAAACACGATTTCGACCGAGGCCGAATCAGGTTCATAGCGAGCCACCACCTCGGTGATGCCGTCAAACAGCACCTTCAGGCGTGCGGGCAGTTCGCCTTTGTCCAGGTGCATGGTGCTGATGGTGCCACTGGCCACGTAGCTGAGCCTGGAGCCTTCAATGTCCACCACGCCAAAGCCAGTGGTGCGTAGGCCTGGGTCGATGCCTAATACCCGCATACTGTAAAAATCATAGCAATAAAACTATATGGAGTTTGCCAAAAACCGTTATTAGAGTCCAAAATACCAGCGTACCGAATGAAAAAACACAGGCGCAGCAAAACACAGCGCGTCCACCCGGTCCAGCAGGCCGCCTGCGCCCGTCACCGATTTGCCTTCAGCGCCCCAATGGATCACGCCACGGTCGCGCTTAAGTGCCTTCATTACCAGGTGGCCCAGTGAGCCCGCTGCACAGGCAATCAAGGCCATGGCCATGGCCTGGCCCGGTGCAAATGGGGTGATGCCCGCAAACAAACCGCCCAGCATGCCGCCGGCCAGCACGCCTGTGAGCCAGGCTCGCCAGGTAAAGCTCTTGCTGATGTTCGGTGCGGTGGGCTTGGCCTTGAGCTGGATCGACGCAAAGTGCTGCACCACCATGCAGATCTGCACCGACAGCACTAAAAAGAACACCAAAAATGCATTGCGCCCAGCGAATGATTCGCGATGCGGAAACTCAAGGAGCAGCAACGCTGGCACGTGGCTCAGGCCATACACGCACACCATGATGCCCCACTGGAGTTTGGCGTTGCGCTCCAGAAAACGGTGCGGATCGTCAGCCAGGGCGCTGACCACCGGAATCAATAAGAACACGTAGACCGGAATGAACACGCTGAACAGGTCAAATCGCCGCCACGCCACCAAGGCAAACTGAATGGGCAGCACCACGAAAAATGCCAGCAGCAGGCTGCGGTGGTCGCCACGCCGGGTCGGCGAGAGCGTGATGAATTCGCGCAGTGTAAAAAATGCGACCAGACCGAACAGCACGGTGGCCACCGTGTCCCCCGCCGCCCAGGCCACCCAGAACACCCCCATCATCAGCCAGGAGGCATTGAGTACGCTGTTGTATTCTTTCAGGGCTTGACGGTGGGCTACGCCGACAGGGTCTCCCTCCTCAAATTCACGGATCGACAGCACAAACACAGTGACACTGGCGATCAACAAAGCACCAAATACCAGTATGAAAAGGGCACCGACCTGCTGAGATACCGTCATGTGCAAAAGGTATTGGTTCATATGCGCCTAAACCTCTCTCAGTGCGATCACTGCATCCCGTGCCCGGGCCAAAAAGGCTTTTCGCTCTTCGCCTGGCAACAACTGCATAGGCGTGCCAAAGGTGACCGAGCACAACAAGGGAACGGGCACCACTTCGCCCTTGGGCATGACGCGCTGGATGTTGTTGATCCAGGCGGGCACCAACACCACGTGGGGGAACTTCAGCGCCAGGTTATAGAGCCCGGCCTTGAAATCCTGCGGTTCATCTGCGTGCCCCCGTGTGCCTTCGGGGAAAAGGATGATGGAGTCTCCCTGGCCCAGGGCCTCCATCAAGGGTTCCAGGGGGTCGGCGTCGCCTACGCGCTGACGGTCCACATACACCGCGTGAAACACCTCGGTGGTGATCCACTGCTTGAAGGGGGATGCTGTCCAGTAATCTTTGGCGGCTATCGGGCGTGTGATGCCGCGCAGCTCTTCGGGCAATGCAGCCCAGATCATCACCAGGTCAGCGTGGCTTTGGTGGTTGGCAAAGTAAATCCGCTGCTCAGCCTTTGGCGGGCATCCATGCCAGCGGGCCTGCGCACCCGTCAGTGCGCGGACAAAACCCAGCAGCAGGAACCCAAATATCTTGGCAAGCATGGACAGTCATGATACGGCCTTTGTGTGACCGGACTGTGGGGTTGCTGATGCGTTTATTGGCAGACTGATCTGTACCTCCAGACCAGGCGATGCATTACGCAAAGTCAGTGTACCCCCGTGAGCCAATGCGACCAGTTTGCACAGGTGCAGGCCCAGCCCCACACCGCCACTGGCACGTGTTCGCGCACTGTCAGGCCGGTAAAACGGCTCGGCCAGATGCGGCAACGCTGCCTCGTCCACCCCGCAACCGTGATCGCGCACTGTCAACAAGACCTGATGTTGGGTTGCCTTCAGCCTGATGTGGGGTGCCTGTTCTGCTTCTGCGCCATGGCGCAAGGCATTGCTGATCAGGTTGCGTACCACCAGCCGCATGCGGGTGCGGTCCAAGTCCAGCACTGGCAGCTTGGGGCTGAGCTCCAGTTGGATACCCGTGTTGGGAGACAGCGCTGTCGCGACTTCCCGTACCAAAGCAGCCAGATCGGTCGGCTCGGTTTGCAAGGCCGAATGGCCTGCGCCCAGCCGCTCGCTCTCGAGCAAATCGGTGATCAAATCCCGCATTTCATTCAGGTCGCGCAGCAGCGCCTCTCGCTGGGGCGTGACGGCATCGGTATCTGGCAGAAGTTCTGCGTTGAGCCGCGCACGGGTCAAGGGGCTGCGCAGTTCATGGCTGATCGCCAGCAACAGGCCTCTTTTAGCCTCCAGCATCTGGTGGATGTCCGTGGCCATGGTGTTGACGTTGATGGCCAGTTGACCCAGCTCGTCTTGCCTGCGAATCGGAATGGGTGTCCCGAAATTGCCCGAGCCATAGCGCAGAGCACCGTCACGGATATCGTCCAGCGGGCGCAACAGGCGACGAACATAGGTGTAGGCCGCAGCGGTCAGCCCCAGCAGCAAGGCCAGGGTGACCCAACCGACAGAGCGCGGTCGGTCATGCCAGTTCTGAAGGCTCAGGCCCAGCACAATCTTGTGGCCATCTGCCGTGCTGCGTTCCAGCAGCCTGGCTTCGGCACGGCGCCAGCCCTTGCTGTCGCTGTAACTGTCGTTTTCTTCGCGGTAGTAGGTTTCCTCGACCGACGGCACCGTGCTACGCCAGTTGACCAGTGGGCCACTGATGCGCACGCTGATGGGCAATTTCTCGGTCAAGGCCAAGGCGCGTTCAATGCTCGGTGGTGCGCTCATGTTGGCCGTGATGTCGGCGGCGATGCGGTCCACATAGTCTGCGATCAAGGGCCGAGCTGCTTCGCGCCAGCCCACGCTCAGGGCACGTTGCATGCCACCCAGAAAAATGGCCACCATGGCCAGTGCCAGCAGCAGGAACACCAGCACCAGCCGGGCTCGCAACGAGTGGCTGATGCGCTGGCGTGCGCGCTGGTGCCAGCGCTGCCTAATTTTGGGGTGCATGGGCGTCAGAGGCATAGGGCAGGGCCAGCGAATAGCCCGCATTTCGCAAGGTCTTGATCGGGTCCAGCGGCTCCAGCTTTTTGCGCAGGCGGCTGATCACAATGTCCACCGCGCGGGTGAACAGGTCGGCCTCGTGACCACGCAGCTGGTTCAGGATATCGTCCCGGCTGAACACCTTGCCACGCTCACGTGCCAGCATGTAGAGCAGGTCAAATTCGGTGCTGGTCAGGTCCACCGCTTTGCCCAGGCACTGCACTGAGCGTGTCACTGGGTCAACTTGCAAGCCCTCAAAGCGCAGCGTGTCATCCGTGTTGACCTTGGGCGTTGCCACGCGTCTGCGCAGCACGGTCTGAATTCGGGCCACCAGTTCACGCGGCTCAAAGGGTTTGGGCAGGTAGTCGTCAGCGCCCAACTCCAGCCCCACCACGCGGTCCATCACGTCACCGCGTGCAGTCAGCATCAGAACCGGGATGTCGCTTTCTTTGCGCAGGGTGCGGCACAACTCAAAGCCGTCCATCTCGGGCAGCATCACGTCCAGAATGGCCGCATCAAAGCCGCCCTGGCGCAACAAGGCCAAACCCGCGCTGGGCCTTGTGGCCTGCACCAGTTGCAGCTCAAAGCGGGCAAAGTAGGTGGCCAGGGGCGGTCCCAACTGGTCGTCGTCGTCAATGAGCAGAATGCGTGGCATGGTCAGCATTGTCCACGGCCTGGGCACCCTGTCAGCAGGGTGCCCTCGTCCAGGTCAACTCGTCGTGGCCGTGTCAGTGTCAGCCCCGGTTGCCCCAGCCACGGCGCCTGTTCATGAAGTCGCGAACTTTGGTTTGCTGCTCGGGCGTCAGGTGGTCGTAAAAGTCCCCAAATGCGGCAAGCACTTCGGGGCTTTTGGCGGTGACCGCACCTGCCTTGTCATTGATCAGGCCCTGCGCTTTTTCCACGTCAAACTTGGGGCCTGCAATCAGAGCCTGCAAATCGGCACGTGGGTCTGTGGATTTGCCCATCAGGGCCAGGCGTTGCTCCTGCATTTTGTCGGCCACCACAACCAGCCGTTTTTTCTGGTCTTCGTTCAGGTCCAGCTTGCCACTGATCCGGTCCACCATTTTGGTTTTGAACTTGGCCTGATCTTCAGCGCTCATGTTCCAGCCTTGATGGCCATGGTGGCCACTGCATGCGCTCAATGAGCCAATGATCAGCGTAGCGCCAAAGAGGCCAAAGAGGGTGCGTTTGATCCAGCGTTTCATTTCATCTTCCTTTCAGTGCCCTGGTGTGATGGGCTTGTTGAACATGGATGTAATGGTGCCGTCGGTGGGTCAGAGTTTCATCACCGCGCGGTATCGCTTTGTTTCGGAATGTTTCAGTGTTTGATGATTTGGTCCAACAGCTGCCTTGCCTCGACGAAATCGAATTCGTCAATCGCCCGGCGCAGGGGCTGCGCCTGGGCCGGGTACAGCGCCGTGATGACGGCTCGAAGGCCGTTGTAGGTGTCGGTTGCGTCCAGGTCATCTGACGCCAGCAAATTCCGCAATGCCTGCAGTTTTTCCTGAAGGTCGGCAGGAACCACGAGTTCGCTTTCAGGCAAAACTTTGTCGGAAGGCAGAAACACCGCCAGCGAATCGGTGGCCTCGCAGGCAAGCGAAAGTGCGGCCTCCAACCTGTTCAACGAGGCCCTCAAGTCGGCCCCCTCAGCGTCAAACTTGATTGCGCTCTCTGTGTGCTGCGCGAGTTGCTGCAATTGCTCCAGGCCCAGAAGGCCAGCCACCCCTTTGAGCGAATGGGCACCACGTTGGGCAGAAGTCTTGTCGTTCAGTTGCAGGTCGGTGGTGATTGTGGTGACGTCATCGGCATGTTCACGGCCGAACCGGTACAGCATGTCAGCGAGTTTGAGCGCACTGCCGCGCACGGAGCGAAGCCCGGATTCCAGGTGCAAAGTGGGGATTTGAGACAGGTGCTGGCGCAAGGCTTCGTCATTTGATTTCGCTGGCATTGCCTCGACTGGCGTTTCGGTGTTCGCTGCAACAGCATCTGGCAGCCATTTGGCCAGCGCATGACAAAGCTGGGCGGGGTCAACCGGTTTGGGCACATGGTCGTTCATGCCCGCGGAGAGCGCGGTAGCGCGGTCTTCAGCAAAGGCGTTGGCCGTCATGGCCAATACCGGTGTCAGCTGATGAAGGGGAATCTGGCGAATCTGTCGGGTGGCTTCAAGGCCGTCCATGACAGGCATCTGGATGTCCATCAAGATCAGCTCATAGGCGTGCTGCTGTGCCAGGCTTACGGCCTGCGCACCGTCATGCGCCAGGTCAACCGCAAAGCCCAGGTCCGACAGCAACTCGATGGCGACCTCCTGGTTCATGGGGTTGTCCTCTGCCAACAGCAGACGGTGTCCCGGCTCGAAACTGGGTACGGCCTGCCTGCCGGTATCCACCAAGGTACTGGTTCTGGCCAAGCCAGATGTTCGGGCAATGGTATTTGCCAGCATGGCAGGCAACACCGGTTTGGCGATGAAGGCTGAAAACGTGCTGTGCTCCTGGTCCTCTCGAGGGCAGCCACTGCTCCCGCTGACCAGAATGCACACCGGCTGCATGCGCAGCGGTAGCTGCCGGATGCGCTCACAGGTCTCTGTGCCATTTAGCCCTGGCATCTGCCAGTCTGAAAACACCATCTGGTAAGGGTCACCATCTGCGTCAGCGCTGGCAACCTGCTGAAGCGCTTCGGTGCCTGACGCCACTTTGTCTGCACGCGCGCCGAGCGCAACGAGCATGTCGGCAAGGGTTTCACGCGCTTCCTCCATGTCGTCGAGTACCAGCACACGGGTACGAGGGGGGAGCAGTTCTTCGCCAGCACCCGCCGGGTTCACGCCAATGCCAAAGGGGGCCTCCAGCCAGAAGGTGCTGCCTTTGCCTGGCCGGCTTTCCACACCCACATGGCCCCCCATCAGGTCAGCCAGCCGCCGGGAAATAGCCAGCCCCAATCCTGTGCCGCCATACACGCGCGTGGTAGAAACATCTGCCTGCTGGAAGGCAGCAAAGAGCCTGGATTGTTGTTCCTCGGTCAAGCCAATACCTGTGTCGCGGACTTCAAATTTCAGCCAGTGAACACCACCCTCACTGCGGGTCTCGGAGCAGCGAAGCTGCACGCTCCCACTGTCGGTGAACTTGACGGCATTGCTCGCAAAGTTCAGCAGTACCTGCCCCAGCCGCACACCATCTCCATGCAGAACCTGGGGCACGTTGGCGATTTCTGCGATCAGTTCCAGGTTCTTGTCCTCTGCCTTGTCTGCAATCAAGGCAAACACGTTGGATACGACTCTCTCCAGCTGAAAGTCTGTCGGGTCAAGCGTCATCTTGCCTGCTTCAATTTTTGAAAAATCCAGGATATCGTTGATCACCGCCAACAAATGCATGGCAGCAGCCGCTACTTTGTCGAGCTGATGGGTTTGCCTGTCGCTCAGCGGATCGCGTCGGATCAGGTGTGCCAACCCGATGATGGCGTTCATGGGCGTACGTATTTCATGGCTCATGTTGGCCAGGAAAGAGCTCTTGGCCCGGTTGGCGCTTTCAGCCATGTCTTTGGCCAGCTTCAGCTCTGCCGCAACGCGGTGTTCCTCAGTGACATCTTCCACAATGCAGATGACCGCATCCTTGACTTCGATGGTGTCAATCCTCGCGGCAGTCAGCCGCGCCCAGAAGCGCGTGCCATCGCGGCGGTAAAGCTCCTGTGAATAGTGGTAGACATTGCCTGCCGAGATGGATTTGTAGACTTGGTCGCTGCCTTGTGATTCATACTCCGCGTCACTGCCATACCATGCCCGGGTGTACTGATTGACCATTCCCCCTTCGGGAAAGCCAAACAGGTCGTCCAGTTTCCGGTTGCAGCGCAGGATCTTGCGGTCTTTGATGATCACGATGCCAACCGTGGCGCAGTCAAAAATAGCACGCAGCTCCCCATTGGCTGACTCCAGTTCGACTGCCTGCCGTGACAGGTCCCGCGTGGCTTCTTCCAGGCGGACCGTGCGCTCGGCCACGAGCTGCTCCAGATCGCTACGGTAGCGTTGAAGGTCGCGTTCGTTGCGCTTGCGATCTGTGATGTCTATCCAGATACCTGTCAGACATTCTCTACCCTTCAGAGTGAGCGGACGCATTGAAATCCAGAAGTCCCGTAACTCCCCCTGCTTGGTACGACGCTGGTTTTCAAACTCCATGCCGCCTTGGTCAATGATCTCTTCAATGCGGACATCTACCTCTGTCCCCGTCATTTTGACCTGAAGGTCGTAAACGGTGAGTTCAGAAAATTCTGCCCTGGTGTAACCCAGCGCGTCGCAGGCAGCATCATTGAAGCTCAGAAACCCAAGCGTCTGGCGGTCCACCAGCAGGATACCGATGGGAGCCTGGCTGACGATCATCGAGAACTGCTGCTCCTGTTCGCGAAGGGCATCCTGCGCCAATTGCAGATCTGTGATGTCACGCCCTACGCCCAGCACGCCCCATAACTCGCCGTCGGGTCCATAAATAGGCGTCTTGATGGCCGTGATCAATTCCAGGTGACCATCGGCAAATTGCCGCCAGTGGGGTGGCAAGGTGAAGCGCCCCGTTTCGATGGCGGCCTTGTCGCCATCGCGGTACAGATTTGCTTCATCCGGGCTGAACAAATCGGCATCGGTCAGCCCGCGCAGCGCTTCAACTGCCTTGCCGGCCTGTTGCAAAAAAGCGCTGATTGAAGATTTGGTACTTTCCCTCACTGTCCTTGAGCCAGACGAGGTCAGGCATGCCCTGTATCAGCGCATCCAGGTGCTCGCGCTCTGCCACCAGTGCGGCCTGTACTGTTCTGCGATCCTCACGGGTCTGCCTGAAGGCCATGACAGCCATCGCCATGTCACCTAACAGCGAACCCTGCTGTGCTGCCATGATGTTAACCTGGGCAAACAGCGGTGCGAGCGTCTGGTCGTCGTTCGCAGCAAGGGCCACCAGACTGGCGCTGAGCATATCAAGGCGTCGGGCAAGGCGATTGGCAATGAACAGCCAGAGAGCAATCAGCCCCAACGTGCCGAGCAGGCCCAACGCCCTCATGCGGTCACCAAATGCAGAGAGTTCTCGACCCACTTCAATGTGGCGGGTCAGCGCATGCTGGGTCATCACCTCGTCAATCTTGTGCAGTTGCATCGCAAACGCCGAGTAGGGCTCGCTGGCCTTGGCCAGGTACTGGTTGGCCAGCGATGGGTCAATGGCTGCCATGTCAGTGCTCATCAACACAAATTGCTTGAACTCTGCAAAGGCCTGGGATGGCACCTCCAGCTTGATACCCGTTCGGTCAGCGTCCTCGTCAATGACCAACTGGCCCAGTCTTTGTTCAAAATTCGCCAGCCTGTCCACAATCTGCGAGTGCAGCTTGTAGATCTCTGCATCCCCTATCAAACCGCCTTTGCCTGGCTCAGCGCAAAGGTCAGATCGCGCTGAACCATGAGCGATTGAAAGCTGATGGTCGAAGCGTCAAGCGCAATTTGCAGGTGAGTCCTCTGCTCTTTGTCGAGTAAAGCTCTTTCCAGACGCAGCTTGTATTCAATGAGGAAATTGAACGCCGTGCCGCACAGAAGTGCCATCGCAACGGGAACGAAGAACAGCAGTAGAAACCGGGTCCGCTTCATCAGCTGTCGCTCGGCCATGAATCGCTCCCCGCGTGCTTATTTAAGCAGCTGTTGCCACAAGGTCGGCGGAATGCTGGCCAAGTATTCAAACTTGTCGACCCCCTTGGGGCGGATCACTACCACGGTGCCTTCAGGCTTCACGAAGTAACCCATCAGGTCTGCCATGTTCGGCGCGTGTGCAACGATCAGGCGATTGGTTCCCGGCGGTACGGCTGTCGACACCAAGCGGCGTGTGGCGGCAATCACGGGCTTCTTTCACTCACTGGTGAGGTTGGCCGTGTACATCAGGTCATTGTCAACTTTGGCAGGGCCAGCAAAGTCAGGAAACGCGAGCTTCACCGTCTCTGTCGTTCGGCAAAGCGGACTGTAGTGAATCTCGCCGACCGGGATGCGGGCCAACTGAAACGCCTTGCCTACAGAAACCGCCACGCTGCGGCCCTCCTCGTTCAGCACCCGCTGGGTGGAGCAATCATTCAGGTCAACCTTGGGAATGCGGTCGGCGCGGCTGTTGTCGGTTGTTCCATGCCGCATGTAAAGCACAAACCCGCCGCGCTGAATGCTTTTTAACAACTCACGATCAGCCATTTTTCTTGAAAAGAGGCTCTGCAGCCACGGTTTGAGCAAACGCTGCGCCACCCACCAGAAGAAACAAGGGAATCATAAAAATGGAATGTCGTGTCATGGCGCTGGTCCGGTGAAGGGTCTCAATCCGCATCCACATATCGGCCTGCGATGGCGGTGAAATCAGGTATGTGGGCCAGAAACGCATCCACGATGTCAGGATCGAAATGCGTCCCCCGTCCGTCGGAGATGATTTGCACGGTCCGCTCGATCGGGAAAGCATCCTTGTAATGGCGCCTGGAGATCAAGGCGTCAAACACATCGGCAATCGCCATCAAGCGCGCCGGCAGCGGAATCTCCTCACCTTTGAGGCCTTTGGGGTAGCCTGTTCCATCCCATTTTTCATGGTGTCCGCCCGCAATTTGCTGCGCTGTTTCCAGAAAATCCAGCGAAAGCGTCGCTTCCTGGGGCTGTATGGCCGCGTTCGCAGCACCGGGCATGGACTTGGCGTCGAATGGACTCGTCGATCGCATCTGCACCAATGATGGCGTGCGTTTTCATAACCTCAAACTCTTCAGCCGTTAATTTACCTGGCTTGAGCAAGATCGCGTCGGGGATACCCACCTTGCCGATATCGTGCAAAGGGGCCGCCTTTATCGTGAGCGGACATCCGGGTCGGCCAACTCACGCTCAAACCGGGGCGTAGTTCTGAGAAATCCATCAAAACGGTGATGAAGCCTGCGTGCGGTGCAGGTGGTTACCCGTCTCGTTGTCCCGCTTTTCTGCCAGGGTGGCCAGCGCAAACAGGCTCAGGTCCTGATCAGTTCGTTCTCTGCCATGCGGCGACGGACCTCCGCATCCAGAAACGCATTCTGGTTGGATAAAAGGTCGCGTGCCTGCTTGAGTTCAATCTGGGCGTGAACCCGCGCCAGCAGCAATGCAGGTTTGATGGGCTTGGTGACATAGTCCACCGCACCCAGCGACAAACCGCGTTCTTCATCGTCTTCGGCACTGAGTGCGGTGACGAAAATCACCGGAATGTCGCGCAGATGAGGCTGGGCACGCAATGCCTGGAGAACGGCATAACCGTCCATGTCGGGCATCATCACGTCAAGCAAAATCAGATCAGGTCGCGGGGTGGTCTGTACCGCCTGCAGGCCCGGTGCCCGGAGTTGGCAACGCGGATGCGGTAACTTGCGCGAAGAATCTGACCAATGACTGTCAGGTTCTCCTTGGTGTCATCGACAAGCAGAATCGTTGGCTGCAAAGAGAGTGCCGTCTGGGCTGGCCGAAGTCATGGTGTGCTTAAAACAGCAGGGCTTGAACCACAAGCCTACTGCTGTTTTTGGAGTTAATGCGCATTTTGTAACAATTTTAGATTTTGTTCACATGCTCCATTTGATTCTGAAAAACCTCCACCAGTGTGTAGGGCTATTGGCGTTGAGTACAGGCGAACTATAGGGTGCCTCATTGCACCCGTGCAGTTCTGGTGTTGGTGCAGTGGCTGGCGGTCTCACCGTAACTGTAGAGGCTCGGCGACGACATTCAATGCGAGGCAAAGCAACGCGGCACCACTGGGACTTTTTTTGGTGCGTTTCTCGAGTTGCCTGTTCCTAAGTGCGAGCTCAACCGCCACGTGATTTTGTGACGTCCGAATCACGTCAGGGAACTCAAGCAGTTCCGCGTTCTGCATCCTCGCCACGATTGTCACGGCCCGTCCTGCCACATAGGACGAATTAGGCAGCTTCAAAGAACTTGGGCCGAGGCAGCATCACGGCCAGTCGGGCGGCTTCGAGGCACCCAGCCTGCGGCGCTCTTACCAAAATAATGACGCGCTGCGGCTTCTGCACCAAAGATGCCTTCGCCCCATTCCACATGGTTCAGGTAAATTTCCAGAATGCGGCGTTTGGTCAGCAGCAGTTCCAGCGCCTGGTCAGCACAAACTCCTGGCCTTGCGTAGCAGGGTGCGTTCGCCTGATAGCAGTAGGTTCTGGCCAGTTGCTGGGTAATGGTGGAGCCGCCCACTATCTTGGGTGGCTTTCTGCCAGGCTTGAGCTGGGCTGCGGCCTCGGCCTTGGCGTTTTTCTTCCAGGCGGCTTCAATGGCGTCCCACTCGACGCCGCTGTGGTTGACGAACGCGTCATCTTCGGACGTGATCACAGCACGCTTGAGTGCATGGGGAAATATCGCTGTACGGCACTGCTGGCGCCAGGGAACGCGGCCTTTGGTGCCGAGCAGTCGCCAGGCTTCAGACCGCTCGAATGTGGTGGATTCAGGATTGACCCAGGCCATCGCGGCAATGCGGCCGACAAAGAACAGCTGCGCAGCGCCAGCAACGCGCCACCAGCATCAGCCAACGCGCGATTGCCTTCGCACATGCAGCTCCAGACCGCCGCCGGGCCGACGCCCCTCGGGGGTACGACCCGTCGAGCGCGGCTCAGTTCGGCCATGACGACACTGGCGTAACGGCATCACGCCACGCCACACATAGAAGGCCTCGGCGCCTGTTCCACCAGCATACCCAGGCCGTCAATGGCGCGGGCGCCGTTGTCTTGGGCCCATTGCATGAAGCCTTGCGATGCAGGGCCATACATCAAGTCCACCGCCAGGGAACCAGGGCTCAGGACGCTGGCTGGCACGGGAACACCGCCGCCGGTCAGGCTGGCTGAGGTGGAGTTGATCACCAGGTCAAAGCTAGTCAGCGATGGAGTTCAGGTCACAGAGGCCGTGACGGCAACCTGATGCTGTGCCGAAAGTCAGGCATGAATCTGACAATGTGCTCTGCCTTTGACAGGGTACGGTTGGCCACCAGAACGCGGCGCGGGTTGCACGCCACCAGGGGTCCAGGCACGCCGCTGCCGCGCCGCCACCGCCGATCAGCAGCACACATCGGCCCTGATATCAAAGCCCGCGTTCAGGGTGATATCGCGCACCAGACCCTGGCGTCGCTGTTGTCGGCGAGCACGGTGTCGCCGTCAAACTTCAGTACATTGCACGCACCGGCGAGTCGGGCGCGCTGGGTGACCACGGTCGCCAATGCAGCCACTTGAAGCTTGAAGGGCACGGTGATGTTGTAGCCGCGTCTTCCCGCAGCGCGAAAGTCGGCCACAGCGTTGGCAAAGCCATCCACCGGCGCGCAGACCTGGTCGTAGACCAGGCGCTGACCGGTCAGCTCGGCAAAGCGCATGTGGATGCGGGAGATTTGCTGTGCTCCACCGGGTTGCCAAACAGGCAGTATTTGTCCATTGTGTTTGTCATGTGTTGTCTATTGAGCGTGAAGAGCGAGCGAGCCCATGCAGGTGTTTCCATCTTGGGGACGCGAGTTTGGTTTCCAGTGTTTCCTCACGCGTGAACCTGAAGCGCGCCACCAGCACCAGTTGGTCGGCCTTTTGGCGCATCGACGGATTGAACGGCTCAAACGGGCCTGCCTGGCGCGCGATGACCTGGGCGCGTTTAGTCCAGTGTGCGGTTGCCTGAGGTTTCAATGACTTCTGTCTCAAGCACCCGACCGTCATGGTTGATGGTCAGCGTCATGGTCAGCTCGCCGTAGAGCTTGACCCTCCCAGCTCCGAAAGTTGTTGGTGCCGCTGTCTTCAATGCGGCGACGCATCGAGTCAATATAGCGCGTAAACCTCTTCGCGCGTCGAAGGGCTGATGTAGCGCTTCTTGGGGCGCGAGTTTTCTTCGTTGACACGCTTTTCAATCCCGGCCAGGGTACGCATTAACTGGCGGCGCTTTTCTTCGCGTGCTGTTTGTGAGGATTCGCTGGCCTGCTTGGGGTCAGGCGTTGGCAAGGTGGCCAGCTCTTTTCGCAGTTGCGCAAGCGGCATGGATTGCGCATTTGCAGTGCCTCGACCTTGCGCTGGGAGTCTTCCAGCGAGTCGCCGTTGGACATCTGCATCGATGGCGGCAGGGGTGAGGTGGCGCGGCCTTTGTCTGCGTCGCCACCGCCTGCCAAATGGTCTGGGCGACGGCCTGGGCTTTGGGTGGGCTTTTCCTGGTTCTTGGCATTGACCAGGATCACCTCCAGCGGGTGTCCTGCATGACCCGGTTAAAGCAGTCTCCGGGTCCACAAACCGGAAGGTGAGCAAGGCGGCGTGAATCCCCACAGAAACCCCGAGCGCCCAATGGAGGGTGCTTTACCCCACGGAGTTTGCTCAGAACGGACAGGCCTCCATCACGACCCTTGCGGTTTCCTGCACGACGGGGTCGGCGTCGGCGACATCCACGGCAATGGAAATGGGCCAACCGCGCTGTCGTCGTCGTCTGCGCCAAATTCAATGTCGCTCACATCGGGCTCGGTGTCCAGGCGCTCCAGCACTGTGCCCGCCACGTCCAGCGTGATCTCGTCAATCTGTCCCAGCTTGACACGCAGGCGCGCGCCGCGTGGCGTCCCGCGCCCATCACGGGCACCAGCGGCAACCCTTCCGCACGGATCAGGCCTTCACGGAACAGGCCACCGGTCAGCTCGGTGATGTGGTTCTGCTGGATGTATTTGAGCGTCCAGAAGCGCTCCATGCCTTGCTGGTAGCTGTTGTAGGCGCTGTCATGCCGCGTCGAAGCCCGGAATGATCGAGAACAGCTCGGCGTCTTTGGGCTTGAACGGCTGCCAATGTGGCCGTCTTGCCGTGGCGCGCCACGGCAATGATCTGCCACTGGTAACCAGATCGGCATAGCGGCGCAGCGGGGAGGTGCTCCAGGCATGCCGGTACGCCAATGCCCGCGTGTGGCAGCGCCTTCGTGCCCATGCGCACTTTCACACCTGGTGCCATGCTGGCCTGGCTGCGGTAAATGCCGGGCACGCCGTGCTCGGCCAGCCACTGGCCCCAGGTGCTGTTGGCCAGGATCATGGCCCTCGGCCACGATCAAATCCAGGGCGAGCCACGCTGGCGCACCGAAATTTCCACCTTTCGTTGCCCGTGGGCTCGGCACCGTCCAGGCCTGGGATGCGAAGTTGTAATCCGGGCGGTTGAAGTTCTCGGGCTTGCCGCGCACCACCTCGCGTTTGGCCTTCAAGTCTTTGGCCAGGCGATATAAAAATGATAGCGTGTCACGTCCAATGGCTATGCCAAAGTGGTGTTTTGGTGCTCAAAGCAGGGCCTTCCAGCCTACGCCCGGGTGATAGCAGTCCAGCTGGTCATGGCGCAGGTTGGCGGCAGTGGCACGCGCTCCAGCTTGGTCAGACTGGACTGGATGGCGAGTGTGGCTTCGTCCAGGGTTACGTACAGCGACACGGCTGGGCGGGCGCGGCCTTCGCTGAGCGTAGCTTTTGCACCACTTCGTCTGGCAGCATGGTGATCTTGTAGCCCGGCATGCAGACGGTGGACAGACGGTGTCTGCCCACTTGGTCAATCGGGCTGCCGGGCTGAATCGCCAAGCCGGGCGCAGCAATGCGCCCCCCCCCAGGGTGACAGTGCCGGCGCCCAGGCCCGTCACAGACAAGGCGTCGTCAATCTCAGTCGTCTGGCTGTCGTCAATTGAATACGCCTGTACTTCGGCCAGCGGCAGCTCGTCCTGATAAGCGGGCATCCAGCTTGGGGAAGCCCGTGCCCTTGGGAAAGCGGTCAAACGAAAGCGCTTCCAGTGGAACTGGGTAAGACGACTCAATCGCCCCCGGCCTTTTGCAGCAGCGTGAGTGGTGCAGTCTGCGTGGCGCGGGATGCATCCACCACGGCTTTGTACTCGGGCGCGTTCTTGTCGGGCTTGAACAGCAGTTTGTAAAGCTGTTCGCGGATTGGCTCAACGCCACGCCTTGGCCCAGCTCGGCCCAGTCTGCATTTTGCTGGGTGATCAGCTTTTTCTTCTCAATGGCCGCCAGGGCTTGCTGCAATATCTCGGGGCCGCCTTTTAAAGCGACCCTTTGCCCGCCCGGCGGAAGTAGTGCGGTGCGTCGTACAGGCGCAACAAGGCACCGGCCTGCAAAGCAAGCTGGCTTTGTCACTGAAATACTCACGCGCCAGATCACCGAAGCCAAATTCGTCCTCGGGGCGAACTCCCAGGCTAAGTCCAGCTCAATGCCCTGGGCTATCCCCTGCGCTTGTGCCAGAAATTCAACGGGTGCGGGTTTTCAAACTTCTGAGCAGCAGGCTGGCCCCTTTCACCTTGACCCGTTTCCCGCCGTCAAGCTCCACTTGGGCTGAAGACTCGGCTTCAGACAGGATGCGGCCAGCTAAGAACTTGCCGCTTTCTTAAACATTACATACATAGGGGATTATCCTGGTGGTGGGTCACGCCAGTTCATGGGCTGGGTAATACCCCATGACGACAAAGGGGTCTTGACTTGGAACGCGACAATGGCAGCAGGGAGTGGAAATCTTCGAAGACCAGCGGCGCTTCTTTTTATGTGACAGCCTTTGCGACGGTGCTCGGCGCGGTCCTGCTCTGGTTTGCCTTTGAACAGGGCCGTATGTCTGCGCCCAATGACAGTCCACCCTTTTTTACCTGGTGCTCAACTCGGTGAGCCCTTTTGTCGCCTTGCCGCAGAGCCTGCCACTGAACGCCAGCAAGGTCGCACTGGGTAATCAGCTGTTCAACGAAGTCCGCCTGTCCAGAGACGCCACCATCTCCAGTGCCCATTGCCACCGCTTTGACATGGGCGGCGTGGATCGTCGGCCTGTCTCGCGCGGCGTTGGGGTGCGCAAGGCAGCGCCAATGCCCCCACAGTTTTTAACAGTGGCTTTAATTTCCGGCAATTTTGGGACGGTCGGGCCGAAACGCTGGAAGACCAAATAGACGGCCCTTTGCTGGCATCCGGCGGAGATGGCCGAGTTGGGACCGTACCTGGATTTTTCTGAACTCTGACGCCGTTTACCGACTTCAGTTCAAGGCACTCTACTCCAGGTGGCGTGACCCGGCAAAGCGTCAAGGATGCAATCGCAACGTTTGAGCGTTCGTTCATCATCCCAACTCGCGGTTTGACGGCTATCTGCGCGGAGACGCCAGCGCACTCAATGACCAGGAGCGGGCGGGGCTTCAACTTTTAAGGAAATTGGATGCATCAGTTGCCACCAGGGCGTTAACCTTGGGGCAACATGTACCAAAAGCTGGGTGTTTTTGAGACGTATTTTTCCGATGAAAGACAGTCAAGCCAGGGGACCTTGGGCGCTACAACATCACCCAACGTGAATCAGACCGCCATTTCTTCAAAGTACCTGGCCTGCGCAATGTGGCGTTGACCGGGCCCTACCTGCACGACGGCACAGCGCCGACGCTGGAGGAAACCGTCAGGCATCATGGCGCGCTATCAGTTGGGCCGGGAGACCAGTCCGGGCGAGGTGGCGCAACTGGTGGCATTTTGAAGACCTTGACCGGGGAATACCAGGGTCGGGTGCTCCAGTGAACAGCCACAAGCTCGACCAGCGCAAACTCAACGCTTCAGCGTGGTGGTGGGCGTGCTGGTATCCGGTCTTCTGGTGGCCCTGTTCTTCGTCACTCGTCCGCTGGATCTGGCCCGGCATAACGCTCTGGTACAGCAGTTCAACAGTCTTCAAAGCAATGATGCGCGGCTCGGTGAGGCGGTCTTGCAGTTGAACTTCAGCCTGTCCAACAGCTATGACGAGGTCTCTGCCATCTCCAGTGAGCTGCGCGCACCACCCAGGCACTGCAGCGCGGTGACCTGGCAAGTGAACTGCGCAAGGACGAGGCCTTTCGCATAGAACTGGAAAGTCTGGACCGTGCATTGAAGACCAAGATGGATGCGCTGGAGGCATTCAAGTCGCGCAATGCAGTTCTCAAGAATTCGCTGATTTACCTGCGCCGCGCGAGGGATGACCTTTGAAAGATTTGCCGCCCGGATCGGTCGTTCACGAGACGCTGGATGAACTGGTTGAACTGGTGCTGCTCAACAGGGTGCAAGGCTTGGCCACTGACACTGACGTGGTGGAAGGCAAGATCGCCATTTTGCAAAAAGAAATCGCCAAGCGAAGCGGTGCAGTGCAAAGAAAGCTGCTCAACATCCTGGGCCATGTCCGGCAAATTGATGTCTACGAGAAAGAGATGCCCACGCTGGTCAGCCAGATCAAGAGCCGCAATGAGTTTGGTGGATTGCAGCGTGCCTATGGTCAGCTGTTTGACGCGCCAGCAGTCACGTGCGACGGCTTTTCGCACGTTCTTGCTGGTGGTTTCGCTGGCATTGATCATCCTGGTGGTGAGGGTGTTGCTTCAGTTGCGTGCCCAGTCCCAGCGACTCAAGTTGTCAGCCAGCGTGTTTGCCAATGCGTCTGAGGGCATCACGATCACCGACCTTGATGGCACGATTCTGGACGTCAATAGTGCGTTCACGACCGTCACAGGCTACTCGCGGGCTGAAGTAATTGGCCACAACCCACGCCTGCTGCAGTCTGGCCGGCATGGCCCGGATTTTTATGCTGCGATGTGGAGAACCATTCGAGAAAGCGGCAGGTGGCAAGGGCGAGGTGTGGAACCGCCGCAAAAGCGGCGAGGTATATCCAGAATGGCTGACGATCACCGCAGCGTCTGCCCAGAGGATGACGTGAACGTCGTGAGCCACTACGTGGCCACCTTCAGTGACATCAGTGCGCGAAAGAAGAGCGAGGCTGACATCTACCAACTGGCCTTTTTTGATCCATTGACCGGTTTGCCTAACCGGCGCCAGATTATGGACCGGTTGCAGCACGCCAAAGCCAGGCAGGAGCGCGATGGTGGCAAACGCTGCGCTGCTGTTCATTGATGTAGACAACTTCAAGACCGTCAACGATGTCAATGGACACGATCTGGGTGACTTGCTCTTGGTGGATATTGCCAGGCGAATCCAGGGCGCCACCCGTCAGTTTGACCTGGTGGGGCGGCTGAGCGGGGATGAGTTTGCGGTGATGCTCGACAGGTTGCCGGACAACCTGGAGCTGGCTGCCTCACAGGCCAGCGCGGTCGCTGACAAGCTTCAGCAGTCATTGCGTCGGCCCTACACGCTCAAAGGCTTGCCCTGTAGCAGCACCTGCAGCATGGGCATCAGCCTGTTCAGCGCAGAGCACTCGGTGGACGAACTGCTGAAGTATGCCGACACGGCCATGTATCAGGCCAAGGCAGACGGACGCGATGAGGTGCGCTTTTTGACCCCGCGATGCAAAAAGCCATTGAGGAACGTTCTGCCCTTGAGCTTGACTTGCGCCAGGCGATTCGGGATGAGCAATTTGTCCTTTTTACCAAGTGCAGACCGATTCTGAGGGAAGGGCCGTGGGGCGGAAGCACTCATCCGATGGAATCACCCGACAAAGGGACTGCTAAGCCCGGCGGCCTTTATCACGCAGGCGGAGGAAACCCGCTTGATCCTGCCTATTGGTGAGTGGGTGTTGCAGGAAGCGTGCAGGCAGATCAAGCGTTGGTCTGAGGACGATGCCACCCGCCATCTTGTGCTGGGCGTCAACGTCAGTGCGCATCAGTTCAAGGCAGGGCTGCTGGTCAGGCAGATCGAGGAGCAGCTTTTCGCCACGGGTATTGAGCCGCATTTGTTGAAGCTGGAGATCACCGAGAGCATGCTGCTGGACGACGTGGAGAAAGCCATCAGCACCATGCGTCAGATCAAAGGGCTGGGAGTGAGCTTCGATTGACGACTTTGGCACGGGGTATTCATCACTGCAATACCTCAAGCGCTTGCCACTTGACCAGATCAAGATCGATCAATCCTTTGTGCGTGATATCGCCACCGACAGCAGCGACCAGGCCATTGTCCGCACCATCGTGGCCATGGCGCAAAGCCTTCAGTTGAGCACCATTGCCGAGGGGGTGGAGACCGCAGATCAAAAACCATGTTGAAGTCCTGCGGCTGCGAGCATTTTCAGGGCTACCTGCTCGGGCGACCGGTACCCGTGGCCGAGTTCGAGGCTCGGCTCAAAGCTTGACAGCAAACGAGGAATCCCGTTCCATTTCTCAATCATCGGTATCGTTGCAGCTTCGTCTTGCTCTGATACAGGCTGGGCCGAGATGAGGCGCCGCCAGCTGGGCACTTCAGGTGAGCAACCACTGCGCCAGTGCAGCGCCCGACAGCAGGGCAACGCCCTCGGTTTTGGCCAGTTGCTGCGCGGCTTGCGACAAAGGTCCCAAGCTGATGAACATGGCCGAGCTGATGTCTTGCGACTGCATGGCAGCCACCAAATCCCGTAAGGCATCGACCCCTTGATTGGCGGCTTTCCATCGTTTGGCGCTCAGCAGTGTGGTTTTTCCTGCCTTCTCAAGCCTGAAGTCTGCGGCTTGACCGTTCAGCCGCACCATGGTGTAGCCCTTGGCTTGGCAGGCTTTTTCGACGGTGTCGGCAAAGTCGCGCCACGGCATATTGCGCAATGCTTGCCAGCATCTGCTCAAGTGCGACCGTGCTGGGGCGTGCCACTGCCGCCAGGCGGCAATGCACCCAATCACCAGGAAGGGAAGGCGCCCATGACGCCGAAGGGCACGTATTCCCTTGGTAGCAAAGCACTGGCAGCCAGCGCAAATACGAGCATGACCACAAAGCTGATCCACCAGGGCGCACGCAGCAGTACCGCAAACAGCGAATTCTCCGACATCTTGAATTTCATGGGGCCTCTAAAGACTGTTTGCTATTGAATATGTAGCTTGAACTTTTGACTGAATATACCGAAAGCATAAGAAAATGCCCTATTTTGACCTGTCCTTGCCTTGAGGTACCTCACGCCACCATGGAAATCATTGCCGAAATCCTGCTGCAGGTCGCCCTGTGGGTGTTAGAGGTGTTGCTGGAGGTTTTGCTTCAAGGCGGTGCAGGCGCGCTGGGCGAGGTACTGGGCCGGGTGCTAAAGAAGCCAACAGCAGACTTTCAATCGGTTCACCCGTGGTGGGCGGCGCTTGGCTATGCTTTGTTTGGCGCCATCATGGGTGTTGTCAGCCTGCTGGTTTTTCCAAGTTTGATGATCCAGTCGCCCGTGCTTCGCATGGTGAATGTCGTGGTGTCTGCCGTGCTGACCGGTGCGAGCATGGCAGCCTTGGGCGCATGGCGGCGCAAAAATGGGCAGGCCATCATGCGGCTGGACACCTTTGCCTACGGTGTGTACTTTGGTTTTGCGATGTCCCTGGTGCGCTATTTCTGGGGGGCATTGACTACTGCTTCCAGGACCTTCAGGTTTCCTTGAAGCCGCCCAGAACTGCCAGGGGGTGAAGTCCCCGGCGCGTTTTTTGCTTCATTGCCGTGACCGCTTCGCGCACGTGCTGGTTGCTCCAGATGGCGGCCTGCAGCCAGCCCATTTGCTTCAAGGCGTCTTCGGTGGAATGGTCGCGTGTGTAGTGAATGGCCTGCTTGGTGCCCCAGATTGCAATTGGGGGTTTGCTGGCAATTTCTTTGGCGCACTGCAAGGCGGCGGCCACGCAGGCCTCAGGTGTGTCAAACACCTCGTTGACCAGGCCATAGGTCAAGGCCTTGGCGGCAGGCATGCGACGGCCAGTGTAGGCGTATTCCTTGGCGATGGGTTCGGGGATGAGTTTGGGCAGGCGCTGCAACGTGCCCACATCCGCCACCATGCCGATGTTGATCTCCTGAATGCAGAAGAAGGCATCGCTGGACGCATAGCGCACGCAGCCGCATGTGACCATATCCACCGCGCCGCCGATGCAGCCACCCTGAATGGCGAAGATGACCGGGATGCGCAGGCGCTCGATTTTGCTGAAGGTGTCTTGCATGTCGGTGAGCAGGTCGAAAATGGCGGCCCTGCCTTCGGGGCTTTGGTCGTTCATCTGGATGCCGCCACCAAAGGTCTCCAGCGCCATGCCTGCGCTGAAATGCTTGCCGGTGCTGGAGATGACCAGGGCACGGGCGCTGTTGTCTTTGTGTAGCGTCACCAACAGCTCGTCCAGTTCGCGCCAGAACTGTGGGTTCATGGTGTTCATGACGCCAGGGCGGCTGAGCACCAGATGGGCAACATGATCGGCGGTTTGGAGCGTGAAGCAGGGTGTGGTTGTCATGGTGATGTGGGCTGGTTGGCCTTGAGGTTAACAAGAAAATAAATCAGATTTTGCTTCTGTATTGATAGCATTTAACGTAACAACAGATTGCCGTAAAGCCGATTTCTGCAATGATCCTACCCGTACCCCGAGCAATCGCAGGCGTTTGTCCAGCGGCACGCGTTTGAGGCACTGGCCAGCGGCTTGGCGGATGGCTTTGGCGTCGTTGATGGGGTGGTCGATGGTCAGGTCGCGGGTGGCTATTTTGAAGTCGTCGTAGCGCAGTTTGATGCCGATGGTCTTGCCCACATAGCCTTTGCGCTGCAGGTCGTCAGCCACACGTTCGCACAGATCGGTGAAGATGGCGCCGAGTTCTGCCTTGTCTCGCACCGCGTGCAAATCGCGGTCAAAGGTGGTTTCACGGCTCATGCTGACCGGCTCGCTGTCGGTTACCAAGGGGCGGTCATCGCGTCCCCAGGCGGCGTTGTGCATCCACATGCCTGTGCGCTGACCAAAGCGGTCGAGCAGCAATTGCAGGTCTGTCTGCGCCAGTTCGCCAATGGTGTGGATTCCCATGCTTTCAAGCTTGGCGTTGGCTTTGGGGCCAATGCCGTTGACCTTCTTGCAAGCCAGTGGCCAGATCTTGGCCTGCAGGTCCGATGCATAAATGACAGAGATGCCCTGTGGCTTGTTGAACTCGCTGGCCATCTTGGCAATCAGCTTGTTGGGGGCCACCCCGATGGAGCAGCTGAGTCCAGTGGCGTCATGAATGCTTTTTTGCAGCAGGCGTGCGAGCACACGCCCGCCCTCGCGCTGACCACCGGGCACATGGGTGAAATCGATGTAGACCTCGTCCACGCCACGGTCTTCCATCACGGGGGCGATGTCGGTGATGATGCCTTTGAAAAGGCGCGAGTAATGCTTGTACTGTGCAAAGTCCACCGGCAGCAGCAGCGCTTGGGGGCAAAGTTTGGCTGCCTTCATCATGCCCATGGCGGAGCCCACTCCAAAAGCGCGTGCCGCGTAGGTGGCGGTGGTGATGACACCGCGCCCCACGTAGTCTTTGAGTACCGGGAATACCTCGGGCGGGATTTGGTCCAACGGTGTGTCGCCATAGCGCTCACGCAGCGCATCGTCCAGCCGCCTGCGACCGCCGCCGATAACCACTGGCAGCCCTTTGAGCTGCGGGTAGCGCAGCAACTCCACCGACGCGTAGAACGCGTCCATGTCCAGGTGGGCAATCCGCCGGATCGGGGCTGCTTCGGGACTTGAGCTCAAGGCGTTTACTGCTCCCAACCCTTGGGCTGCAAGCCATGCTTTTCACGCTCGGCACGCTCCTGGGCCATCTGGCTTTCGAGTTGCGAGCGGGCTTCTTTGGCCACCGCGATGAGTTTGTTCTGGTCCTTGAAATGCGGGAACATCTTGTCCACCAACTCGATGTTGTGCTGGCGGAATTTCTGGGCAATCGAGCGCGCCTCGAATGGGGGGTGCCCGAGCATCTCCAGCACGCTACGTCCGCTGCGCACGCTGCTTTCAAACAGTTCGCGCTCCACATGAGTGACGCCGCACTCGCGCAGGCGGTTCCAGTGGGTGACATCTCGTGCGCGGGCAACGATTTTCAGTTGAGGGAAATGGGTTTGCAGGGTTTCGACAATTTCCATGCTTTGGTCCACATCGTCTACGGCCACCACCACAATGCTGGCATCTCCCGCACCCGCAATGCGCAGCAAATCCAGGCGCGACGCATCGCCGTAAAACACGCGGTAGCCAAATTTACGTGCGGTTTCGATCATCTCCACATCGTGGTCCAGCACGGTGCAGCCGATGCCTTGCGACAGCATCATGCGGGCGACGATCTGGCCATAGCGGCCAAAGCCCAGCACGATGACGGGTGCGTCCTGCTGTTCGGCGATTTCTTCCAGCGTGCTGGTACTGCTGCACTTGGCGTAGCGGGGCAGGAGAATTTTGTCGATCAGCACCAGCAGCAACGGGGACACCAGCATCGACACGGCCACCGCGCCGATCAGCAGCGACGCGGTTTCCGCGCTGAAGACCTTGGCCCCAGCAGCTGCCTGGAACACGACAAACGCGAACTCACCGCCCTGTGCCAGCAGCAGGGTGAACACCGGTCGCTCTTGGTAAGGGATGCCCATGCCTTTGGCCAGGGCATAGATCACGGCGCCTTTGACCACCAAAAACCCGAGTACCACCAAGGCCATGCGGCCAGGGGACGCCAGCAGTACGCCAAAGTCGATGCTCATACCGACCGCGATAAAGAACAGACCCAGCAACAAGCCCTTGAAAGGCTCAATGTCGGTTTCGAGTTCGCGCCGGTATTCACTTTCGGCGAGCAGCACGCCCGCCAGAAAGGCGCCCAAGGCCATGGACAAACCCACCAACTGCATCAGGGCCGCAATGGCTACCACCAGCAAAAGTGAGGCGGCAGTGAAGATTTCCGGTGTGTCGCTGCGGGCAATCCAGCGCAGGAGCGGGCGCACAAGCAATCGCCCGCCAATGATGATGCTGGCGATGACTGCTACGATTTTGAGAGCTTCAAAGCCCGTGCCATCGGCCGCAACGGCGTCATCAGACACCGAACCCAGCAGCGGAAGCAAGGCCAAGATGGGGATGGCTGCCACGTCCTGAAACAGCAGGATGGAAAACCCCGCCTGACCACTGGGGGTGGGCAGCAGGTTGCGTTCACCCATCACCTGTAGCGCAATGGCGGTGGAGGATAGGGCCAGTCCCAGCGCCCCAACCAGTGCCATGCGCCAGGGCACGCCCGCAGCCACGGCAACAGCCAGGATGGCCACCGCACAGCCCAGTACCTGGGCGCTGCCCCAGCCAAAGATGGGCCGACGCAGCGACCACAGGCGACGTGGCTCCAGTTCCAGGCCCACCAGAAACAGCATCAGCACCACGCCGAATTCGGCAAAGTGCAGAATTTCCTCCACATGGGTGACCAGCCCTAGCCCCCAGGGACCAATGGCAATGCCTGCGGCCAGGTAGCCGATGATGGCACCCAGCCCCAAGGCTTTAGACAGCGGTACGACCAAAACGGCAGCGCTCAGGTAAATCAGGCTGCTGGTGAGCCAGGCGGGTGCGTGCTCCATGATCAAGTCTCCCTCTGGGTCTGCTTTTCGTCAGGACGTGCATGCACGGGTACGTCGCAAGCGGGGCACTGTTCCAGGTCGTCCAGTTCGGGCCAATTGGGGTAGCTGGCCAGTCGGTTGGCAAAAACCTTGACATGATCCGTTACCACATCGGCAGACTGGGCATGCGCTCCGTGCAGTATCAGCGGTGGCAAAAAGCGCATGCCACACAGGGCGGCAGTTTGCTCATAGGGGGGCAAAAAGGCGTCAAAGAAGTAGCGGTTGTAGCCTTCGGGGTGGTAAGTTTCCTCTGACCCTCCAGTGGTCGCGACCAGCCACAGGTCCTTGCCTGCCAGCGCGCGGCCGTGGCCTGGATGACCGGCACCAGCGGTGCCATAAGCCCAGCCATAGGTCAGTACGTCGTCCAGCCATAGCTTTTGGAGCGGGGGCATGGAATACCAGTGGATGGGATGCATTAAGACCACGAGCTTGGCTGCTGTGAGCCGCGCTTGCTCTGTCGCCACATCGATGAAGTAATCGGGATACTGGCTGTAGAGATCGGTAACGGTCACACCTGTACGGCGGGCAGCAGCCAGCAGCTGGCGGTTGACGCGGGAGGCGCGCCAATCGGGGTGGGCAGCGAGTACGTAAATGTCAGACATGCCGTTACCATAGCGCATACCTGGACAGATTCGAACTGGAGCTGATCATGCCGGTGGTGGTGGTTGCCAATCCTAAGGGGGGCGTGGGGAAGTCCACGCTGTCGACCCACGTGGCGGGTTACTTTGCCTCGCGCGGCCATACGGTGATGCTGGGTGATGTGGATCGCCAGCAATCATCAAGACTGTGGCTGGGTCTGCGTCCCGTGCAAGCGCGTGCCATTGCAAGCTGGGAGACGGGGGATGACCGCGTTGTCAAGGTGCCCAAGGGCGTGACCCATGCGGTGCTGGATACCCCTGCTGGATTGCATGGCTGGCGCTTTAAGGATGTTCTGAAGATGGCCGACAAGGTACTGATCCCCTTGCAGCCCAGCATTTTTGACATTTATGCCACCCGTGATTTTTTGCGTTTACTGGCCGAAACCCGGCACGGCAAGGAGGTTTCCATCGGACTGGTGGGGATGCGGGTGGACGAACGAACGATCGCAGCAAACAACCTGCATAAATATGTGGATACGCTTGGATTGCCGGTGCTGGGGTATCTGCGTGACACGCAGAACTATGTGCATCTGGCGGCCAGCGGGTTGACCCTCTTTGACGTGGCGCCAAGTCGTGTGGCCAAGGATTTGGCTCAATGGCTGCCCATCTGTCACTGGTTAGACAGTTAGGCGGAAGGTTTTGTTGCAAGCTTCGCGCTCATGAAAACCTTTAAAACCCTCGCCGATATGGCAGCCCTGGTCGGGCAGGAAGTCGCTGTGAGCGACTGGATCACAATCACACAGGAGCAGGTGAACCAGTTCGCCGAAGCCACGGGTGACCACCAGTGGATTCATGTCGATGTGGAGCGTGCCAAAAAAGGGCCCTTTGGCGCTCCGATTGCGCATGGCTACCTCACGCTGTCGCTATTGCCCAAGTTCTTTGATTCGGCCCTGCGCGTCGAGCAAGTCGGCATGGGGGTGAACTATGGGTTGAATCGCGTGCGCTTCATGGCGCCCGTGCCCGTGGGCAGCAAAGTGCGTGGGCGACTCAAGCTGCTTAAGTCAGACCCGATTGACAACAACGGTCAGCAAATGACCTGGGAGGTCACGGTCGAGATCGAAGGCGGCACCAAGCCTGCGTGTGTAGCGGAATCCATCGCCCGCCGCTATCCCTGACGAACCCACCCGAGGTCGTCCTATACGGTCGCTGGAGGGCCGACGACAAAGCCGTTTTGTCGCCAAGCCTCGAAAACGGTGACTGCGACTGCATTTGATAAGTTCAAGCTGCGCTGCCCCTCCCGCATCGGCAGGCGCAGGCATTGCGACGCCGGAAAGCTGCCCCGCAGCGCAGGCGTCAGGCCGCGGGTTTCGTTACCAAAGACCAGCCAATCGCCATGCTGAAACTGGCAGTCATGTACGCGCTGGGTGCCGCGTGTGCTCAAAGCAAACATCCGCAGTGGGGCGGGTTGGGCGTCATTCAGGAAAGCCGGCCAACTGGCGTGACGGAGCACATTGGCGTACTCGTGGTAATCCAGGCCAGCGCGGCGCATGTGCTTGTCCTCCATCGAAAACCCCAGGGGCTCCACCAAATGCAAGGTGCAACCGGTGTTGGCGGCCAGACGGATCACATTGCCCGTGTTGGGTGGAATTTGGGGTTCTACAAGAACAATATGAAACATGGATTTGTAGGCAAGTGTGCTGAATTTAGTCTGAATTGTGGACGCTGCTGACCACGTCAGTCCGTGCCAGTACCAATCCTGTGATGTGTACTGCCCCCGCGCGGCGCAAGGTGGATGCAGCACTGAAGAGAGATGCGCCGGTCGTCATCACGTCGTCAACCAGGGCTATCCGGCGCGACGCGACTTGCTCGATGAGCATCGGATTAACTGCAAAGGCTTGGCTGAGATTGCGGATGCGTTGCGCGCGTGGCAATCCTGGTTGGGGTGGCGTATGGGCGATGCGAAAGAGCAGATCTGACCTGAGTTTATGCCGCAAACCGCGTCCAGTCAGTTGCTTGGCCAGTTCCCAGGCTTGGTTATACCCGCGCTCTCGGAGACGTTGATCTGACAGTGGCATGGGAATGACCCAATCCACCTGGTCCAGTGCAGGTTCTACCCAGGGCATGCTGCGCATCATTTGAGCGAATTGGCCTGCCCATCCGGCTTCTTGCTGAAATTTAAAAACAGTAACCAAACCTGACCATGGGTAGGTGTAGGGCACGGCTGCAAAGCAGGCGTCCAGCGGTGGCGGATCAATGAGGCAGGAGCCGCAAACCATGGCAGGCCCGGTCATGGGCAACGCGCAACGTTGGCAGCGGGCTTGTACCTGGGCAAATCGCGCCACGCAGGCGTTGCACACGGGCGTGCTGGGCCATGTGTGGCAAACGAAACATCGACTGGGCAGTTGGATCCGCATGGGGTCAATATACTTGCCCAATCCTGCCATGAACCAAAATCTTCCCCCCACACTTGACCCCAAGGCCGCGACTCGCTGGGCCTGGTGTGCACCTGCTCAGTCGCCCTGGTTGCATGAAGAAGTCGCCCGGCGGATGAGCGAGCGTCTGCAATGGATCAAGCTCCAACCTCAGACCTGGGCACACTGGGAGGCTGTGCGGGGCGGCTTGGCGGGGCATGGGCTGGTCGAGAACCAGTACCCGAAGGCACGATCGCATGTGGTTGAGTTGTCGCCAGCCCATCAAGCGCTGGCAAGAATGAAGCTTGGTGACCCGTGGTGGAATCCCTCGCGCTGGGGCGACAAAGCCACTGTTTTCGGGGTGCCAGCACCAGACAGCATGCAAATGCTGTGGTCTAACATGTCATTGCATATGCAAAAGGACCCGCAGGCCCTGATTCGGCATTGGCATCAGATTTTGGCTAAGGACGGATTCCTGATGTTTTCCTGTCTTGGTCCAGACACCTTAAAGGAATTGCGCGCTTTGTATGCGGCCATGGGATGGCCAGCACCCGCCCACGACCTGACAGACATGCATGACCTGGGCGATATGCTGGTGGAGGCGGGATTTGCAGAGCCAGTGATGGATGTGGAGCGGATTGCGCTCACCTACGAGACGCCAGCAAGATTGCTGGCTGAACTGCGTGAATTAGGGCGAAACCTGCACATCAACCGGTTTGCAGGATTGCGCACACCGCGATGGCGCGCCAGGCTGGAAGAAGTTTTACCCTCAATGGGGGCTGGCTCAGCCATGTCACTGAGTTTTGAGGTGATCTACGGTCACGCTGTTAAGCCTGCTCCCCGCGTTGCTGTAGAAAAAGAGAGCGCGGTGTCGCTGGACACCATGCGCAGCATGCTTCGCCAAGGGCGATAAGCCCGGCCGCTACAGGGGTTTTCCTGCCATAGCTGGGCTCACGTGATGGCTACAATGTTTCAACATGTGAACCGCTTGTGGTTCAATTTATCCACCCATCCCAGTGAGTGACAACCTTGCCTAACCCGGCTTTTCGATTTGCGACTGTCACAGACCAGTCGGTCCAGTGGTTTTTGCGCCGAAACTGCTCTGCGTCACCTGCTCAGCTGCTGGGCATGTTTGCCTCACTGTGCATGTTGTCGCTTTTGGTCAGCCTGTATTTTTGGATACAGGGGGCCAGTTTGATCATGCCCTTCGCCTTGATTGAACTGGTTGTAGTTGCCATCGCCTTCACTTTTTACGCCCGGCATGCAACCGATGGTGAAAAAATCTCTCTTCAAGGAGCCGAGTTGATCGTGGAGTGGGATCACGCGGGTCGTTGCGTGCGTTCGGCTTTTAAACGCGATTGGGTGCGTGTTGAGCCTCAAACGGCGGATGGGTCATTGATTGAGTTGTCTGGGCAGGGGCGCCGGATTCAGATTGGTCGTTATGTGCGCCCAGAACATCGGGTTGTTCTTGCGCGAGAAATACGGACTGCCCTGCGTTCGGCATGATCGGCCCGGCAGGTCAGCTAGAATTCGGGCTGCTCAATTGATAATTGTCAATAAATAAGCAGGAGTAGGGATGTGATTGGCGGTTTTCTTCAAGAACTGCGTTGGTTTTTGATGATCGCCAGCTTGGCCATATTTGCCGTGGTGTTTGTGGTGATGTTTGTGTCTATTTGGCGACATCATCGCTCGGGTGAAACAGAAAATTTCCATGCCTCGGTGGCAGTGGAGCTTTGCTGGGCACTGGCACCTTTCCTGATTGTTGTACTGATGGTGTTGCCGACAACCCGGGTTCTGATGAACCGCTAGGTTGTTGGTGTATCGATCAGAGTGTTTGATTCGACAGTTTTGTGCGCGCTGGCATTGGCCGCGGCAAACTGATTTTCTGCCAGTTCACCTGTGAACGGGCTGTTGCATGCAATATAGGAAGCTGACATGAGAGGTTTGTTCAGAGCGGGTCTGGGTGCAATGGCCGCCATGGGTAGTGCGGCTGCGTTGGCAGACTACAAATACAACTTTCCGACGCCGGTAACGCCCATTGCACATGAAACTCTGCATGTGCACAACCTGTTCATGGCAATTGCGCTGACGCTGTTTTTCGGCGTGTTGGCGCTGATGCTCTACTCATTCTGGAAGCACCGTAAGTCCACGGGCCACAAGGCTGCAGACTTTGTGGCTCCAAAATCCACAAAGCAGTGGATGTGGACACTGGCACCGTTTGCCGCACTTTTGATTCTTGACTATGGTGTGTTTGGCATACCCGCCTACCATGCCGTGAAAATGTACGAAGACAGCAAAACAGCGGCTGAGCTGGTTGTCAAGGTGACTGGCAGCCAGTGGATGTGGCAGTATGAATACCCCTCAGAAGGCATCAAGTTCACGAGCCAGATGACGACTCCGCGTGCTCAGATCAATAATCAGGAACCCAAGGGCGAGCACTATTTGTTAGAGGTGGACAACCCCTTGGTGTTACCCGCTGGCGTCAAAGTTCGCTTCATCACGACATCGAACGATGTGATTCACAGTTGGTGGGTGCCTGCGTTTGGCGTGAAGCGTGACGCTGTGCCGGGTTTTCTGCGTGAGTTCTGGGCCAACATAGACACGCCTGGCACTTACCGTGGTCAGTGTTCAGAGTTGTGTGGCAAAGAGCACGGCTTCATGCCCGTTGTCGTGAATGTGGTCCCTAAAGAAGAATTTGCTGCCTGGGTCGCCAAGAACAAGCCTGCTGTGTCCCCCGCCGCCAGCGCGGCACCTGTCGCGGCCGAGCCTGTCAAGACTTCAGCTGTTGAACTGGCCAAGCCAGTCAAAGTTGCCGCCGCGAAATAACCGAATCCAACCTATCCGCAGTATTCAAGGAGTTGCCAATGGCACATGAAATGGCACATGACATCCCTCACGGGGACGAGCATCACGCGCACTATCCTGGCGGGTTTTTGCGTTGGATCGAGACCACAAATCACAAAGATATCGGGGTTATGTACCTGATCTTTGCGATCGTCATGCTCTTGATTGGTGGGTCGATGATTCTCGCTGTGCGTGCCGAGCTGTTTCAGCCTGGCCTTCAGTTGATCCAGCCAGAATTGTTTAACCAGTTGATCACCCTACATGGTCTGATCATGGTGTTCGGCTTTGCCATGCCTGCAGCAACCGGTTTGGCAAATTACATGTTGCCTTTGCTCATTGGCGCACCTGACATGGCCTTGCCTCGACTGAACAACTGGGGCTTTTGGATTCTGCCTCCAGCTGCCTTGATGCTGACTTTGCCATTCTTTTTGGGCCTGATGGGCATTGGACCTGGTGCGGTTGACACGGGCTGGACCATGTATGCCCCCTTGTCCGTTCAAAGCGGTTGGGGCATGGACTTTGCAATTTTTGCGGTTCACATGCTGGGTGTTTCATCCATTCTGGGCTCCATCAATGTGATCGTCACGATTCTGAATATGCGTGCGCCTGGTATGACGCTGTTCAAAATGCCTTTGTTTGCACACGGTTTCTTGGTAACAGCGATTTTGTTGATCACGATCATGCCCGTGTTCGCTGGTGGCGTGACCATGGTGCTGATGGATCGCCATTTCGGTACCCATTTCTTCGCGGCATCCGGTGGTGGCGATCCCGTCCTGTGGCAACACATTTTCTGGTTCATGGGCCACCCTGAGGTGTATGTGCTGTTGCTGCCAATCTGCGGCATGGTACCTCACGTGCTGCAAGCATTTGCCCGCAAGCCGACATATGGCTACAAGGCGCAGGTTTACTCGATGTGGGCTATTGGCGTTCTGGCCATGGTGGTCTGGGCTCACCATATGTTCACCAGTGGTATGTCTGTGGGTGGTCAGTTGTATTTCATGTACAGCACCATGTTGATTTCGTTACCGTTAGCGGTACTGTTCTTCTGTTGGATTGCAACCATCTGGCGTGGCTCGCTTTCGTTTGAGACCCCCATGTTGTTTGCCGTCGGATTTATCGTGTTGTTCGGTTGGGGAGGTTTGACGGGTTTGGTGCTTGCTGACGCTGCGGCGGATCCTCAGTATCACAATGCCTACTTCCTCGTGGCGCACTTCCACTATGCGCTGTATCCCACGACCGTGATGGGTGCAATGGCGGCCATCTATTACTGGCTACCGAAATGGACAGGCCATATGCTGAATGAGCGTATGGGGCGCCTGCACTTCTGGGTTGTGATGATCGGTTTTAACCTGACTTTCATTCCCCAGTTCATGGTGGGACTGGCTGGTATGCCACGTCGCATCCCCGACTATCCCTTGATGTTCACTGAGTGGAACATGTTGTCGACAGTGGGTGCCTTCATTCTGGGCGCTTCGCACCTGATCTTCATCTACAACGTCATGGCCTGCGTGCGCGGCGGTAAGAAGGCGGAAGCCAAGGCTTGGGAAGGTGCCGAAGGACTGGAGTGGACCGTGCCCTCGCCGGCGCCTTACCATACCTTTGAAACCCAGCCAATCATCAAGTAAGGCTTGATCGCTTGCATGCACGCCATGAATAAAGCAGCTCAACCCGAGTCGGCATCTCAGACCGCCACGCAAGTGTCGGTGCGGGATGAAGATGTCTGGGCGCAGCGCCGTGCGGGCAATGTCCGTCTTGCCTGGGGCATGGTGGGTTTTGTCCTGATGGTGTTTGTCATTGCCTTGTGGAAATACCGCCCGCTGTGACCACCGCTCTACTGACTGTTCGCGATAAAGACAATCGCAAGCTAGCCATCAAACTGGGTTTGGTGGCAATTGCTTTTGTCGGATTTGGTTTTGCATTGGTACCTCTTTACGACGTGATTTGCCGTGCATTGGGTGTCAGTGGTCGAACGAATGCCACGGCCATGGCGCCTGCAACCAATACACAGGTGGACGAAGCACGATGGGTCAAGGTTGAGTTTTTGAGCCACGTCATGCCAGGCGTTGGTCTGGAGTTCAAGCCAGACCAGTTCACCATGCAGGTTCATCCGGGTGCAGTGATGCACACGTCCTACACCGTCCGCAACACATCGTCGCAAACCTTCGTAGGCCAGGCCATTCCTGCGGTGACACCTGCGGTAGCCGCGCAGTACTTCAACAAAATTGAATGTTTTTGCTTCACCCAACAAACATTTGCACCTGGCGAGGTTCGCAGCATGCCGGTGGTGTTTGTCGTTAACCCTGCGATTGACAGCAATTACTCCACGGTCACCTTGTCTTACACCTTTTTTGAAGCACCCAGGACGCCGACTTGAAGTGCTGACCCGATTCATTCAGACTCCCTTAGTTGAAAGATAGAACCATGAACCACAGCCAGGTTTCCGAAGCCAAAGGGCATTACTACGTACCGGCAGGCAGCCATTATTCGACCATCCTGTCTGCTGGCATTTTCATGCTGGCGATGGGCTTTATTTTCAAACTCAATGGCGTGGCCATGGGTAACTGGAGCATGTTGCTGGGAGCCGCCCAAATCATTTATGTAATCGTTGGCTGGTTTGGTGAAGTCATCCGCGAAAGCCTAGCGGGTAAATATACGTTCTGGGAGGACCGTTCTTACCGTATTGGCATGGTCTGGTTCATTTTCTCTGAAGTCATGTTCTTCGCTGCATTCTTTGGCGTTCTTTACTATATCCGCCGCATTTCCCTGCCAGAACTGGCCGGGTTTGAAGAGATGTATTCACCTTTTGGCAAATTCGATGGGGTTTGGCCCAGCAGTGGGCCCATGGGCGATAAGTTCACTCCTATGGGTGCCTGGGGAATTCCCGCCTTCAACACCTTGCTTTTGTTGACTTCCGGCGCAACCTTGACCTGGGCACATTGGGGGCTGATCAAAGGTAACCGCAAACAACTGAATATCGGTCTGTTCTTGACAATCGCCTTGGGCGTTACGTTCCTGGCTTTTCAGGTAGTTGAATACATGCACGCTTACCACGAGCTGGGCTTGACGCTGGAAGCAGGGGTTTATGGCGCGACCTTTTTCATCTTGACTGGGTTTCATGGCATGCATGTGACGCTAGGTACCATCATGCTGATGGTCATGCTTGGTCGTGGTATGACAGGGCATTTCAGCCATGAAAACCACTTTGCTTTTGAGGCCGTTGCGTGGTACTGGCACTTTGTGGACGTGGTTTGGCTGATTCTGTTTGTGTTTGTTTACTGGCTGTAACCCTCATCAGCTGCGGGTGGCTCATCGCGTAGAGCCGCTTTGAGCTCTAAAAAGCTGCCCAGACGTCTGACAAAATCAGTCTCACAGGGTTTTGCTCTGCCTCTGGCTTGTTCAGAATTTACCCGTTCTGACTTGATTCTTACTTAGCGATTTCCTTGAGCGGGGATGATGCCAAAGTAGAAGCCCGCGATCAGCAATACAAACAAAAGCATTGATAGCGAAATCCGCACGGTCAGGGCTCTTGCGACTTTGGATGTGTCTTCCCCACGCTTAAACAACAGATACAAAGCGCTGAACAGGCTGCCGACAATCAGGGCCAGAAAGGTGAGAATGATGAGCTTGGTGGTCATGAGTATGTTGGCTTGGGGCGGTTTGCAGCATTATCCTTGACCTAGGCCGTTGCGTTACCCACGTGAGCACCATTAACTCTTCCTTGCGATTTCAACCCACGCTGATTCCCAGCCTAGGGACAGCATTTCTGCTGGCGCTCTTTGTCTATCTGGGCCTGTGGCAGCAACATAAAGGCGAACGTTTGCAGGCCGATCTTGCTCAGCGCCAAGTGCGTGGGCTGCAAGAAGCCACCCTGATGGGGCGTACCCCTGTGGACGCGGCTGTCGTGCTGGACTCGCGGGTCAAGGTCAGAGGTGAATACGATGCGGGCGATCAGTTCTACCTAGACAACAGGCAGCACAAAGGCCAGCCGGGTGTGCATGTCATTACCCCGCTTCGCATTGAAAACA
The DNA here is from genome assembly GCA_016703665.1 of Candidatus Defluviibacillus avedoerensis. Classification (GTDB taxonomy): domain Bacteria; phylum Pseudomonadota; class Gammaproteobacteria; order Burkholderiales; family Burkholderiaceae_C; genus Defluviibacillus; species Defluviibacillus avedoerensis. The sequence goes on along the minus strand of JADJBS010000020.1, from coordinate 774,512 downwards.
GTCAGACGCGTGTGCTGGTCAACCGTGGCTGGACAGGTTGGGGGGCGTCGCGGCGGGTCTTGCCCGTAGTGGCAGTACCTCACGGACCTGTAGAGGTGTCGGGTGTCGCGGTAATGCCGTCACAAAAAGACTTTTTTCTCATGCCCAAGCACGCAGATGCGTTCCCGAATCTGTGGTCGCGCCTGGACATGAAGCGATACACAAATCAAAGCGGTTTTGTCACGCAAGCCGTCATCATCCAGCTTGAATCTCAGACGCCTAGCGATGGGGCGGGTGCGACATTGCTTCGCGAATGGCCGGCGCCGCCGGACAAAGTGCAAATGCACAAGGGCTATGCCGTCCAGTGGTTTGGCATGGCATTGGCTCTTCTCGTTTTCTATGGCATTGTCAGTTCCCGCCGTACAAAAGGCTAGACTTCACGCATCCCCGTTCTAGCTCTAGAAATTGTCACATCCCACCTTACCGCAGTCAGGCGTTTCTGCACCAACACAGGATCCATTGGATTTGATGGTGTATTCATTGCCCGATCCCAGTCACCCACAGACAGATGCAGCGCCTCCATCAGGGCGTGGCAAGCTCTTGGTTGTCATACTGCTATGTATTTTGCCAATGCTGGTATCGTTTCTGGCCTATCGTTACGTTAAACCCAGCGGACAGGCGATGGGGGGTGAGCTCATTCACCCAATCCAGCCAATGCCGGATGCAAATTTGCTCGGAAAGGACGGAAAACCGTTGCCCCTCACATCTCTGAAAGGGCAGTGGTTGCTGGTGAGTGTGGGCAATAGTGCATGCCTAGAGGAGTGTGCCCAGCGTGTATTCCTTCAGCGCCAACTGCGGGAAACCCTGGGTAAAGAGCGTGAGCGTGTAGACCGAGTCCTTCTGATTCAAGGCGGGGGGGCGCTTGCTGCGCCCTTGCGTGAGCAGTCGGGTGATTTGGTTGTCTTGCAAGACGATGGCGGGCAATTGACCGCATGGCTGACTTCGATGCCAGGAGCACCAACAACTGAGTACTTGTTTTTGGTAGATCCTCTGGGTAATCTGATGATGAGGTTTCCTGCCAAATTTGACTCCTCAGGTGCAGCCAAAATTCGCCGTGATCTCGAGCGCCTGCTGCGTGCATCGGTCGCTTGGGACGGTCCAGGGCGCTGAACCCGCATCGCCATGCCAATGCCCGTTGCTTACAACTTGGCCCCCGCAGGAAACATTCTCTTGCTAGGACTGTTTCTTGCACTTATGCCCGCATGGTGGGTACTCAAGCGTCAGCCGACTGCAGCTGGACGTTACCGCGCACTGGCTGTGCTGACGCTGTTCCTGACCTTTGATCTGGTTCTGTTCGGTGCGTTTACGCGGCTCTCCGACTCTGGTCTGGGTTGCCCGGACTGGCCGGGATGTTATGGCCAATCAAACCCTCTGGCCGCCCACGCCGACATCAGTTCAGCTCAAAGCGGCATGCCCACTGGCCCAGTCACCCATGGTAAAGCATGGATAGAGATGGTGCACCGCTACATGGCAACAGGTGTTGGTGCCTTGATCACGCTGTTGGCGCTTATGCACGCATGGCTGCGCAAGCGTGCATCGCCCTCCGTGGCACCGTCTTGGGTGCCCTTGCTGAGCGTGTTTTGGGTCTGCATGCAGGGTGCTTTTGGTGCGCTGACCGTCACTATGAAACTGTTTCCTTTGATCGTTACATTGCACCTGTTGGGCGGTCTGGGTTTGCTGGCACTGCTTACCCTTCAGGTGCGAGCTGATGCGATGGACGGAAAACCCGTGAGAATCAGTCCTGTGCCCCGTATGTGGCTTGTTTCAGGTTTGACGGTTGTTATGCTGCAGGCAGCACTTGGCGCTTGGGTCAGCTCCAACTATGCCGTGCTGGCCTGTGACACTTTTCCCTTGTGCCAGGATCAAGTCTGGCCAGTCATGGATTTCATATCGGGCTTCAGTCTTTGGCGTGAGCTAGGGCAATCGGTCGGCGGCGACATGCTGCCATTTGCCGCTCTGACAGCCATTCACATGGTTCATCGCCTGTTTGCTTTGGTTGTGCTGGTTGTTTTGGTCAATCTGGTGCGTCGTCTGTGGCAAAGCGGTTTGCACAAGCCAGCAACGTGGTTGGCTGTTTTGACTGGGGCCCAACTCCTGACAGGAATCAGCAATGTCATTCTCGGCTGGCCCATGCTCGCTGCCCTATTGCATACCGGTGGCGCTGGCGCGTTGGTCATGGTATTGACATCGCTGATAGCTCAGAAGGAGGCGGCATGACAATCCTTCAAGTGTTCCGGCAATATTACGTGCTGGCCAAGCCGCGTGTCATTCAGCTGATTGTTTTCTGCGCCTTGATAGGCATGGTGTTGGCAGTGCCAGGCCGTCCGTCTTGGGCGGACGTGCGTTTGGCTGCCCTGGCTTGTCTGGGAATCTGGTTGGTGGCAGGGGCTGCTGCTGCTTTTAATTGCCTGGTTGAAAAAGGCATCGATTCCCGGATGAAACGTACGGCGTGGCGACCCACAGCGAAAGGTGAGTTGAGCGATACGCAAACCCTGAGTTTCTCGACAGTCCTTTGCTCGTTAGGTTGCGCTGTGCTCTACGTATGGGTCAATCCACTGACCATGTGGCTCACCCTGGCTACCTTTGTTGGCTATGCGGTGATTTATACCGTCGTGCTGAAGCCCATGACACCGCAAAACATCGTGATTGGTGGTGCGTCTGGCGCCATGCCGCCTGTACTGGGCTGGGCTGCGATGATGGGCGAAGTCAGTCCGGAGGCGCTGATCCTTTTTCTGATTATTTTCGTGTGGACGCCACCGCATTTCTGGGCATTGGCCTTGTACCGGGTGGAAGACTACCGTAAGGCTGGCTTGCCCATGCTGCCAGTTACCCACGGCAATGAGTTCACCCGCTTGCAGGTCTTCTTGTACACCTTGTTGTTGGCTGCAGCGTGCATGATGCCGTATATCTATGGCATGAGTGGCTGGATTTACCTGTTGGCAGCTCTTGGATTGAGTTTTGGATTTTGCCTGTATGGATACTGGCTGTGGCGCGACTATTCTGATGCGTTGGCCCGCAAAGCCTTCCGGTTCTCTCTGATTCACTTGAGTCTGTTGTTTGCTGCCTTGCTACTGGACCACTACATAGTGTGATGCCATGAATCGACGAATTGCTTCAAAAAATATAGCTAACTTTGTTATGGCTAATGCCGTAGCTAGTGTTTTGGGTGGTGTTTCAGCCTGCTCGGAGAGTAAGCCGCAATTCAAAGCAATCGATGTGACTGGTGCCGACTTTGCCAAAGACTTTGTGCTGACTGACCACAATGGTCAGACTCGCACGATGGCGGATTTCAAAGGCAAGATCGTCGTTATCTTTTTTGGCTACACCCAATGCCCTGATGTGTGTCCAACGAGCATGACCGAGTTGGCTGAGGTCAAAAAACTACTGGGAAGCGATGGCGACAAACTTCAAGGTCTGTTCGTTACTGTTGATCCTGAGCGTGATACAGCTGAAATGCTGAAGGCTTACATGGGTAATTTTGATCCGACCTTCCTCGCCTTGCGCGCAGAATCAGCCAAGCTCGAACCCATTGCCAAGCACTTCAAGATTTATTACAAAAAAGTTGAAGGTAAAACGCCAACCAGTTACACCATGGACCACTCGGCAGGCAGCTACGTGTACGACCCCCAGGGGCGTGTGCGCTTGTTCACCCGCTACGGCAGCGGCGCAGCGGCTTTGGCCAGTGATATCGCATTGCTGCTTAAATCCGGGGGATGAGCGCCTTTGATCATTTGGTCGTGCGCAAAGGTGCAGCCAAAATAGCGTTGATTCCCGGTGAAGTCTTGGCTGCCCTGAACGCAGGGCAAATCCCCACCCTCAGTCTCAACGAGTTCCTGGCGGTTGATCTCACAGAGTTGACGGTCAATGTAGCTCGGCAAATTGGACTTGGCCCACAGTCCGAGCGCTTGCAAGTCACCTTCGCGATGCTCGGTGCCTTCAAGCCCATGAAGCGTCATCTGCACATTGCCCGTGCGCGGTATGACCTCACGGCTGCCCTGCCTCACGCTGAGCCGTTTTGCGACCGATCCGCATTTTGGTGCACGTGAAATTGCCTGGATGGCGGTGCGTGATGACCTGGTGGCCGATCTGGATGCTGCCACAGGCTATATCGTCAAGCGTACGCTGCGTGCCTTGAATAAACCCGAGACCCTATAGAAGCAAAACGCACGGTCAGCTGTCGCCAGCAGGCCGTGCGTTTTCATGGGAGCTGGATCAAGCGTAAGCCGCCAGTGTCTTCTTCATCTTCTTCATGGCAGCAGTTTCAATCTGGCGGATGCGTTCAGCGCTGACGCCATAGACCGCAGCCAGCTCATGCAACGTCATGCCGCCCGAGCCGTCGTCATTGACCTTGAGCCAACGCTCTTCCACGATACGGCGGCTGCGCTCATCCAACTCTGCCAGGGCGCTGGTAATGCCGTCGCTGGCTAAATAGTCACGCTGGCGCGATTCAATCAGCGCGGTCGGCTCGTGGCTGGCGTCACTCAAGTAGGTGATCGGGCCAAAACTGTCTTCACCGTCATCGCTTGGTCCGGGGTCCAGCATTACGTCACCGCCCGACAGACGGGTCTCCATCTCAATCACGTCGGAGCGGTCCACGTTCAGCGTGCGCGCCATGGTGTCGATTTCGGTCTTGCTCAATGTGTCTCGGTGAGTGGCAGCGCCTTCGTCTGCCGCATCGGCTTTGAAGCCTTGCTTCATGGAGCGCAGGTTAAAGAACAGCTTGCGCTGAGCTTTCGTAGTCGCCACCTTGACCATGCGCCAGTTCTTCAAGATGTACTCGTGAATCTCGGCCTTGATCCAATGCAGGGCATAGCTGACAAGGCGCACGCCTTGATCGGGGTCAAAGCGTTTAACTGCCTTCATCAGGCCTACATTGCCTTCCTGAATCAAGTCGCCATGAGGCAGGCCATAGCCCAGGTACTGGCGTGCCACAGAGACCACCAAACGCAAGTGAGATAGCACTAACTTACCGGCTGACTCAAGATCAGCGTTGTCACGCAGCTTGCGTGCGTATTCCTGCTCTTGCTCAAGTGTCAGCATTGGCAGGCGGTTGACCGCCGAAATATAGGCGTCCAGATTCCCCAATGCGGGTATCACGCTCCATGGATTGGCCAGCGCCACGGCCGAAGAAGAAACACCAGAAGGGTTGCTCATATGCCAATTTCCTTTCACAAGCCCAAATGTTAGCACTCTCTATGACAGAGTGCTAAGCAATTAGTTCAATCGACCCGATAGTCAAAGGGTAAAGATTTGTTTCGTGGAAGGCAGGGTGGTCGGCCATTCCAGCACCGCTGCCCACTCTGCCGGGCGAATCTCGTGACCCCATGGAAGCATCTGATGCGTCAAATCCACGGGAAGCTTTTTCCGTATGGCCTGCGCACGCCCAATGGGGATCACGGTATCACCAATGCCATGGCTGACCCAAAGCTGCTTGCCGCGCAGTTGTGTTGGTAGGGTGAGCTGGGATTCGACCATCGAGAACAGCAACCAGGTCTTGGCTGTTTGGGGGGGGGCGCAGGGCGGTGGAGATGGGGCAGTGGCAAATCAAGCAGGGGTTGATTTCATGGCAAAAGCATCCATCGCCAGCATGCTGTACATCACTTCACGGCTGATGTAGTCAGGTTTGGCGTCTGCACCTGCTGCACCCAGTGCAAAAAACAACGGCAAAAAGTGGTCTTCCGTTGGATGAGCGCGCGCAGCGTGCGGGGCAAGAACCCTGTAATTAAACAAATCGTCCAAACGCCCCTCGGTGATCGCTGCTTCGATCCAGCGGCTGAATTCAATGACATAGGGTGCGGGTGCGCGCTCACCGCCAAAGAACTCGGCTAGGTTGTGGGTCATACTGCCCGAGCCCAAAATCAATACGCCGCTGGCGCGAAGCGAAGCGAGGGCTGCACCTAATTGATAGACCTCTTTAGGACCCCAGCGCAAGGGCAGCGCAACTTGCACAACCGGTACGTTCGCTTCTGGCAACAAGTGCATCAGCGGAACCCAGGCCCCGTGGTCCAGCGGCCTTGCTGCGTCTGCCCTGGCGGGCAGACTCGCTGCTTCGAGCAAGCCAATCACTTCGTGGCTCAGTGCAGCATCCCCAGGAGCTGGGTACTGCAATTGATAGAGCGCGGGCGGAAAGCCGCCGAAATCGTGCCAAGTTTCCGGCGATGGTGTGGTCATGACGGCCAACTCGCGCGCCATCCAGTGCGGTGACAACACGACCACGCCTCGCAAAGGCGCATTGGCTGCGAGCTTATGTGCCCATGCCTTGAGGGCTGGGCCTGTTTCGCCTGCGTCCACGGCGAAAAGGGGAGCGCCATGGGAAACAAACAGGCTGGGAATCAAGGGGGATGAGGTCGTCATGCCGTGCTTTCTGATCGTGATAGGGCAATGTATTAGGACTTTTTGATTTAATAAATATTCAATAAATGGTTTAATTGTTCTAAATTTAAGAACAATTAAATAGTTATGGATCAACTGCGTCAAATGCAAGCTTTTGTGTCTGTGGTGGACACGGGCAGTTTTGTGAGGGCCGCAGATCGGATGGGTTGTGCTAAAGGTGTGCTGTCCACACTCGTCATGGATCTTGAGAAGAACCTGGGTGCGCGTTTGCTGAACCGCACCACCCGCCGACTTTCCCTCACGGCGACTGGTGCAGATTACCTTATTCGTTGTCGCCAGATCTTGGACGATGTACGCGAGGCGAACAGCATGGCCAGTGCCACCACCCAGCAGGTGAATGGACGACTCAAGATCAACGCACCGCTGACTTTTGGCAATTTGCATCTGGCACCGCTATGGGGAGAATTTCTGCGGCTTCATCCCCAAGTGGAGCTGGACATCACCCTGACCGACCGGGTTTTGGATCTGGTGGATGAGGGTTATGACCTGGCGGTGCGTATTACCCGTTTGGCTGATAGCCAGTTGATCGCACGCAAATTGGGCAGTGACCGCATGCGCGTCTGTGCCTCCCCCGGTTACTTGAAGCGCAGCCAGCCCATTCTTGAGGTGCAGGACTTAGCGAACCACAATGTCGCGGCCTATTCTTGGTGGTCAGGTGGCGACACCTGGGCATTTGAAAGCCTGGATAGTGGAGAGCCACAAAGTGTGAGCGTTCATCCTCGTCTGCGTACCAACAGCGGCGACACATGTCGTGCGGCTGCGCTGGCTGAGCAAGGCGTCATCTTCCAACCGGGCTTTCTGGTTGGGGCAGATATTCGCACGGGCTTACTGCAAGAAGTTTTGCCTGGCTGGGCAGGGCCGACGGTCGACATCTATGCGGTCTACCCCAGTCAGCGATACTTGCCAAGCAAAGTGCGCGCCATGGTCGATTTCCTCGTGGATGCGTTCAAGCAACCCGGATGGCAATAGCGCATCAGGCAACGTATGGCCTGGTTGATACACTCAATAAAAATGGGTTCATAGACCCGAATCAATCGTCACCATGCCTCACATTCCAAGATTGACACTGGAATTCGCCAAATTGCTGCACGCCCACCGTGTGGCTGCGCTGGGGACGCTGGACAGCGAGGGCCAACCCTTTGTGTCCATGGTGCCCTATGCCATCGAATCCAGCTTGGCTTGTCTGGTCCTGCATGTCAGTGGTTTGGCCGCCCATGCGGCTAACATGATCGCGCATCCCCAAGTTTCACTATTGGTGATGCAGGCTGAGCGAGTGGGTGACCCTGTTCATGCCTTGCCTCGCGTTACGCTGGAAGCCACGGCACGCGTGTTGGAGCGCAACAGTGCAAATTGGCTTGCTTGCCGCGATGCTTATTTGCAGCGGTTTCCGGATGCGCAGCCCATGACCCAGCTGGGTGACTTCATGTTTGTCGCCCTGGACCCAGTGGGTGCCCGTCAGATTGCAGGCTTTGGCTCGGCCAGAAGCGTAGAGCCCGATGATGTCCGGCTGGCCCTCTCTCACAAACCTTTGCAACACCACACATAACCCAAGCCACCTCCATGAGCCAACTTTTCTCTTCTATTGAACTGGGTCTAGTCAAGCTGCCGAACCGCATCGTGATCGCACCTATGTGCCAGTACTCGTCAACCAACGGCTTGGCCAATGACTGGCATTTGATTCACCTTGGGCAGCTCGCGTTGTCGGGGGCCGGGTTGCTGATCCTCGAAGCTACGGCCGTCGAGGCAGAGGGCCGCATCACCAGCGCAGATCTCGGACTCTGGTCTGACGCCTGCGAGGCCGCGTTGGCCCGGGTCATTGGCTCAATCCAGCAACATTCCGCCATGCCTTTGGGGATTCAACTCAGCCACGCGGGGCGCAAAGCCTCCAGCCGCGCGCCGTGGGATGGCGGTCAACTGGTGTTACCGTCTGAGGGGGGATGGGTGCCTTCAGGACCGTCGGCCATCGAGCACGCGGCGGGTGAGCCGCCGCCCAAAGCCATGGAGCTAGCAGACTTGCGCCGCATCGCTCAAGCCTTTGCTGATGCGGCTCAACGTGCTTACCGCGCGGGCATACGTGTCATCGAACTGCACATGGCACATGGGTATTTGCTGCACCAGTTTCTCTCGCCTGTCTCCAATCAGCGCAATGATGATTACGGCGGCAGCCTTCAGAACCGCCTACGCTTTCCACTGGAGGTGTTTGACGCTGTGCGCGCCGCTGTCCCAGCTGAGGTCGCCGTAGGCGTGCGCATCTCCGGCACCGATTGGGTTGAGGGTGGCTGGGACATCGCTCAAAGCATTGCATTGGGGCACGCTTTGGCACTGCGCAACTGTGTCTTCATGCATGTGTCCAGCGGTGGGATTTCGCCCAAGCAGCAAATCCCCATCGGCCCCGGCTACCAAGTTCACCTGGCGGAGCAAGTACGCAACGAAACCGGCCTTCCCACCATGGCGGTTGGCTTGATCACGGAACCGCAGCAGGCGCACGACATTGTGGCCCAAGGTCGCGCTGACATGATCGCCATCGCGCGCGGCATTCTGTACAACCCCCATTGGCCATGGCAGGCGGCCGCTGCACTCGGTGCGCAAGTAGTGGCACCGCGCCAGTATTGGCGCTCGCAGCCGCGTGGCCTGAGTGGTCTGTTTGGCGACGTGACCATAGGACAGCGCTGAACCTGTTTCATACCCGACAAAAGCGCTACGGGTTTTCCTAAGCTTGACAAATGATGCTGGTTTTGGAAGAATTCATTCGATTCAGATGAGAAACGATGTTTTATATACGTAACAAACTAAAAGGAGTTCAAGATGTCAACCCAGACCGATCCCGCAGCCAACTTTAAGCCGCCAGCAGGCATGACTCTCGCTCAGTGGATGACGAGCCGCTTGGCCACCCGTGCCACGCGCAGCTACGACTGGGGCGCTTTGAAGTTTCAGGCCGATTACGATCCCAAGTACCGCCGTGCGCAGATGCGCTACGTTGGCACCGGCGCCACGGGTGTAGCGGAAGACGCCAACACGGTGCAGTCCGAGCACTTCACCTTCTCCACCATGATCTTGCCCGCAGGCGCAGAAGGCCCCTTGCATTGGCACACCGACGCCGAAGAGGTGTTCTTCGTGATGAGCGGTCGCGTCAAATTGATTGCAGAGTTGAACGGCGAGACCTGGGAGCAAGAAGCTGGCCCACGTGACTTGATTTCGTGGCCTGTCGGCGTTTACCGCGGCGTGATCAACATTGGTGACGAAGAGGCATTGATGTGTGTGATTGTGGGAACAGCCAAGCCCACCAACCCGACCTATCCGCCTTCGCACCCTCTGTCCAAGGTCAAGCGCTCGTAACCAGAAATCAGCCACCGGGAAGATACATGTCTGTCTCTGGAATTGACGAAATCACATTTGGGTCAAGCGATCTGCCGACCTGCCGCCGCTTCTTTGACGACTGGGGCTTGACCCTGGTTGACGAGGCTGCGCAGGAATTGGTATTCGAGTCCCTCAACGGTTGCCGCGTGCGAGTGGCGCACAGCGACAAACCGGGGTTGCCACAAGGCATCGAGCCTGATCCGACGCTGCGCGAAGTCGTATGGGGCGTTGAATCCCAGTCAGACCTGGACCTGTACCGAAGCCGCATGGCGTCCCAACCAGGCTTTCAGGACGGTGGAGTTCGCGTCGGTTGCCTGGACCCCAACGGACTGTCGGTTCGCGTGCAGGTATCGGTAAAACGCAAGCTCGATTTACCCTGCGCCAAGACCAATACCTGGTCTGAACGCGGTCGCGTGAACCAGCCCGCACCAGCCTACGACCGAGCGACACCAGTTGAAGTCGGGCATGTGGTGTTCTTTGTGCTGGACTTGAATGCTGCCACCGTCTTTTATAAGGATGTTCTGGGATTTCAGGTGTCCGACCGCTATCCCGGTCGTGGCCATTTCATGCGCTGCGCCCCAGAGGGCGGGCACCACGACATGTTCTTGCTGCAACTGCCCACGCCCAAGGCTGGGCTCAACCATGTTGCCTTCACAGTGCGCGATTTGCACGAGGTCGTGGGTGGTGGTATGCACATGTCGCGCAAAGGCTGGGCCACGGATTTGGGCCCTGGCCGCCACCCGATTTCGTCTGCCTTGTTCTGGTACTTCAACAACCCCGCTGGTGCCCTGGCCGAGTACTACACCGACGAAGACGAACTCACTGCCGACTGGCAGCCGCGAGACTTCACGCCCGGGCCTACCGTGTTTGCCGAATGGGCGATCAAGGGTGGCATCGACGGTAACACCCGCCGCCAAAAAGACGCAGCAGCCCCCACTGGCAAATTCTTAACCGACAAAACCTGAATTCTGTTCAACCCTCAATGCAAAGGACAGTCATGCATCCCGGCACACTTTACAACGAAACCCATCAAACCCGCAGCAACGAGCCTACCGCCCATGAGAGCCTGCTCGGTGACTCCATTGAACGTGCCTATGCCCAAGGTATCCACGACCTTGAGGCCCTGGTGAACTACCTCAACCAGGCAGGCCCCCCAGCCCCTAATGGCGAGCCTTGGACGGGCGAGACGTTCAAGAAAGAAATGGCGCGCCTGGGCGCTTGATCAGACACCGCAACGGAGAAACGCTCATGAACACATCTGTTATCAACATGCCCAGCAACCCGGTGGAGCAAGTTCTGGCAAACGGCCTGCAAAACTATTGGTTCCCCCTGTGCCCATCGTCCTTTGTCAAGGAAAAGCCCGTCTCCTTGCGCCGTCTGGGCAAGAAGATTGCTGTCTGGCGCGACCAGTCCGGCGTAGTGCACGCACTGGAAGATCACTGCCCGCACCGTGGTGCACCGCTGTCGCTGGGTGTGATCTTGGGTGACCGCCTCGGCTGCCCCTACCATGGCGTAGAAGTTCGCTGCGACGGTACCACCACGCGCGTGCCTGGCAGCCCTGGTTGCAAGCTCGAAGGCTCGCGCGCCACGCTCGGCTTTCACGTGACCGAAAGCAATGGTGCCATCTTCATCTACAACAGCGATGTGAACATCGATACGCCGCCGCCGCTGAACCTGCCCGAGCAGTTGACCTCGCCTGAGTGGAATTCCTTCCTCTGCTACGTGGAATGGGGTTGCGATTACCGCTATGTGATCGAAAACGTGATGGACCCCATGCATGGCGCTTACCTGCACAAGCAGTCGCACACCATGTCGGAAGGCGACATCTCCGCCGAATTCCAATTGCGCGACACCGATACGGGTTACATCTTCGAGAAGAAGGGCCAGCGCGACGTCAACTTCGACTGGTCTGAATGGATCGACACCGGCATCCACCTGATGCGCCTGGAAATCCCCTATCCGAAGACTGGCGGACCTGGTGGCAACTTCACCATCATTGGTGCCTGTGTGCCGATTGCCAAGAATGTCTCGGGTGTGTACTTCTGGCGTTGCCGCAAACTGTCTGGCTGGCAGCGCGATACCTACCGTTTTCTCTACAAGAACCGTCTGGAGCAGCGTCACTGGAATGTGCTGGAGCAAGACCGCGTGGCCGTTGAGGCAATGGAGCCCGATGCCAACCAGCGTGAATTCCTGTACTCGCACGACATGGGCCTGGTTCGCGTTCGCCGGATCTGGAACGCCCTGGCCAAGCAGCAACTGGAAGCCGCTGTCGCCAAAGCCTGATCACGACTGCTGCCTATGACCAACACCTTGAACGCTCTGGTTCACACCCTTCGCTACGAGGCGGAGGCCACTTTCAGCATTGAACTGCGCCCGGTCGATGGGGGCGAATTTCCAGCTTTTGAAGCTGGTGCCCATATCGATCTGCATTTACCCAATGGCTTGGTTCGAAGCTATTCCTTGCTGAACGATGCCAGGGAGCGTCATCGGTATGTGGTGGCCGTGCTGAAAGACCGCGCCAGTCGCGGTGGCTCGCGCTATGTTCATGAACAGTTGCGCGTGGGTTCAGTCATCAAGATCGGGGCACCCCGCAATGCGTTCAAACTCCACGAGGAAGCGGCGCACACGGTGCTTGTGGCGGGGGGCATTGGCATCACGCCACTGCTGTGCATGGCGCGGCGCCTGAGGTCGCTGGGGCGATCCGTCGAGCTGCTTTACTTTGCGCGCACCCGCAAGCACGCTGCCTTTATCGACGATATCAATGCACTGGGCATCCCGGTTCATTGGCATTTTGACGAGCAAGCCGGTGGCCCGCCTGATATCAAAGCCTTGTTGGCGAGCCGCGCCGTCAAAGCGCAGGCGCATTACTACGCCTGCGGCCCCGCCGTGATGCTGGATGCGTTTGAAAAATGCTGCGCCGAACTCGGTTACACGCAGGCACATGTTGAGCGTTTCAGCCCAGTCGAAGTGGCGGCCGCCAAAGACGCATGCAGCACCTACACCGTGCACCTGCAGCGCTCTGGCCGTGACATCGTTGTTACGCCAGAACTGAGCCTGCTCAAAGCCCTCAAAGCTGCTGGCTGCAATGTGCCCAGCAGCTGTGAGGAAGGCGTTTGCGGCGCATGTGAGACCCAGGTGTTGGCGGGCGTGCCTGATCATCGTGATTCGGTACTGAGTCCAGCCGAAAAAGCCGCGAGCAAGTCCATGATGATTTGTGTTTCCGGTTGCAAGAGCGAATCACTCACGCTGGACATTTGATTTTGTAAGCCGCCAGTCCTGCTGGCATATTTTTAAAAGGAAGTACTTGTGAAAAAGCAACTATTGGGTTTATGCATGGTCACAGCCGCCGTGGGCGTATCTGCGCAATCGGTCGAAATTTTTGGCACGGTCGACGCTGGCTTTGCGCGGTTGTCAGGCAACGGTGTTTCCAAAACGGGGGTGTCTACCGGTGGCGCCAACATCAGCCGATTGGGTTTTCGGGGCACTGAAGACATGGGTGGCGGCCTGAAAGCAGGCTTCTGGCTTGAGGCAGGGATGGATGTGGACAGCGGGCAAGGCAAGACGGCCGGTGTCGGTGGTTTGAGCTTTAACCGCCGCTCCACGGTGAGCGTGATGGGTGGTTTTGGTGAAATCCGCCTGGGCCGGGATGATACGCCTACATTTCTTAGTACCCTGATTTTTGATCCCTTCCTGACCAACGGCGTGGGCGGCACGATGGCTTTCGCCATGCAAGGCATTCCTGGCGCGCCGGGTGCGCCCATTCAATACAGCAACACTGTTGGCTACCACACCCCTCAGAATTTGGGTGGGTTCTACGGCCAGCTTCAATACGGCTTTGGTGAGGCGGCATCGAACGCTGCCTATAACAAGGCCGGCAACTACGCTGGGTTGCGTGCTGGCTATCGCACTGGGGCGCTGAATCTCGCAATAGCAGCTGCAAAAATGAATGGTGCAACCGCTGCCGCCGACAACGATATTGCGAACTTTGGCGCGTCATATGATTTTGGGGTTGTCAAACCCATGTTCCTGTACGCCAGCGAAAAAGTGAATTCCGTCAAGATCTCGGCCATGCAGTTTGGCTTCACCGCCCCAATGGGTGCAGGTCAATTGCGCGCTTCCTACGGCAAGTACGACACATCCACCAACAATGCAGACTGGAGCAAACTGGCCATTGGGTATGGATACAACCTGTCGAAACGCACTCAAGTCTACGGCGCCATTGCACGCATCAGCAACAAAGATGGCGCACAAAAATCCATCGCTCCGCAAGGCATGACTGCAACAGGTACCTCTCTCGGCGGTAGCGCCAGCGGTGTGGATATCGGTATTCGGCACTTCTTCTGATAGCGTTCTGGCAGGTGACACGCGTCACCTTCGGTTTATTGCGAACTTCTCTAATTGGGGCTCTCTTTCGAGAGCCCTTTTTTTGTGCTCAATCAAATCTGGCTTTGTTCCCAGGGTGACCGACTGCAACTTCCCTGCTCAAACGAGCCTCTTGGCACGCCCTACATCCAGTAGCCCTATCATTCCCGCCAACAATATCAATGTCCGCTGGCGTTTAGCAATCAGAACACCCCGGTAAACGAGCCGCCATCCAGCAGCACGTTCTGCCCATTGATGTAGCCCGCGTGAACGCTGCACAAGAAGGCACAGGTACGTCCCAGTTCACTCGGTTGGCCAAACCGGTGCGCCGGGTGTTTGACCAGGCGGGCATGGCGCACCTCGTCCACGCTTTTGCCTTCGCGCTGTGCCTGAGCGGCAAAGTTACCTGCCAGCCGCGCGGTGTCAAAGGTGCCGGGCAAGATGTTGTTAATGGTCACGCCCTTGGCCACCGTGGTGCGTGCCAAGCCAGCCACAAAGCCGGTTAAGCCGCTGCGCGCGCCGTTGGACAGGCCCAGTCCGTCGACGGGCGACTTCACCGCGCTGGAGGTGATGTTGATGATCCGGCCAAAGCCGCGTGCCATCATGCCGTCCACCGTGGCTTTGATCAGCTCAATCGGGGTCAGCATGTTGGCATTGAGCGCTTTTTGCCAGACGTCTTGATCCCACTGACGGAAGTCGCCTGGGGGCGGACCACCGGCGTTGGTGACGATGATGTCGAACTGTGGGTGCGCGGCAAATATCCTGGCGCGGCCTTGCGCACTGGTCACGTCGGCGGCCACGCAATGCGCTTTGCCAAAGGTAAGCAGATTTTTAACTGCGACCAACAGCGGGCCTTCGGTACGGGCGACGATGACCACTTCCACGCCTTCGCGTGCCAGGGCTTCGGCGCAGGCGTAGCCCAAGCCTGCACTGGCGCCGCAGACGAGTGCCTTTTTTCCGGCAATGCCTAAATCCATGTTTGATCCGTGCTCAGTTTTAATCGGCGCTGATGTTGCGCGCTTTGATGATGCGTGCCCAGGTGGCGGTTTCCTGCCGGATGTGGGCACCAAACTCTGCCGGTTTTTGCGTGGCGTCGCTTAAGCCCTGGGCTTTGAGTTGATCGCGCACAACGGGTTGCGCCAGGATGTCGGCTGCGTCTTTGGCCAGTTGCTCTGTGATGGCAGCGGGTGTGCCCGCTGGGGCCAGCAAGCCGTACCACGAGGTGACAAGCACGCCAGACACGCCTTGCTCGGCCAGCGTGGGGATGTCTGGTGCCACCGCCGTGCGTGCGCCGTCTGTGATGCCCAGCGCGACGAGCTTGCCACCGCGGATATGGCCCAGTGTGGCGGGCAGGTTGCTGAACATCAGTGGCACCGTGCCGCCCAGCACATCGTTCAGCGCCGGGCCTGTGCCTTTGTAGGGCACGTGCAGGATGTCGGTACCGGTTTGCGCTTTGAACAGTTCACCGGCCAGGTGCAGGCCACTGCCCACGCCGGGTGAGGCGTAAGACAGCGAATCTGGCTTGGCCTTGGCTGCGGCGATCAGGTCTTTCACGTTCTTGATGCTGCTGGCGCTGCTGGCCACCAGCACGTTGGGTGCTTTGGCCAGCATGGTGATGGGGGCGAAGTCCTTGTCTACGTTGAACGGAAAGTTCGGCATCAGCGTGGGGTTGATGGTGAGGTTGCCTGCGGGCACCACCAGCAGGGTGTGGCCATCGGGCTTGGCCTTGCGCACTTTGTCCATACCGATATTGCCTGCGCCACCTGCCAGGTTCTCGACCACGGCGGGCTGGCCATAGCGCTTTTGCAGGCCCTCGGCCAGGATGCGCGACAGGGTATCAACCGGCCCACCAGGCGGGAAGGGCGCCACGATGGCAAAGCGCTCTTGCGCCAACAGCTTTTCTGTGGCGTTTTGAACCGTTTGGGCAATGCTGGTATCAAAAAGTGCTATCGAAAGCGCAGCAATGGCCAGCCGGCGAGTGGTGTGAATGGCGGTGGTGGAGGTCATGGTGTCAGCTGGTGGCCCAAGGCATGGGGGAATCGTTCAAGCCCCAATAGAAACTCTTTTGGGTGGTGTACTCCAGTATGCCAAGTCTGCCTTTTTCGCGCCCGGTGCCGCTCAGTTTGACGCCGCCAAACGGCGTGCTGACCGAGAACATCTTGTACGTGTTGACCCAGACCGTGCCAGTTTGCAGCGCGCTGCCAATCCGCCAGGCGGTTTTGTAGTCGCGCGTCCAGATGCCCGAGGCCAGGCCATAGACGTTGTCATTGCACTGGGCCAGCAGGTC
The DNA here is from genome assembly GCA_016703665.1 of Candidatus Defluviibacillus avedoerensis. Lineage (GTDB taxonomy): Bacteria > Pseudomonadota > Gammaproteobacteria > Burkholderiales > Burkholderiaceae_C > Defluviibacillus > Defluviibacillus avedoerensis. The sequence goes on along the minus strand of JADJBS010000020.1, from coordinate 758,074 downwards.
AGCTTCGTCGCTCCAGGGCAGCAGCGCCAGCACCGGGCCAAAAATTTCTTCCTGGCACATGCGCGCACTGTTGGGCAGTCCTTCGATGATGGTGGGCAGGTAGTAGCTGCCTTGGTCGTACAGGGCGCCTTGGGGGCGCTTGCCACCGGACAGCACTTGGCCACCTTCGTCCAGGCCCAGTTGCACATAGCGCTCCACTGACGCACGGTGCCCCAGATTGACCAACGGGCCCATTTGCGTGGCCTCGCTGCTCGGGTCGCCCACGCGCAGCTTCTGCGTGCCCACCAGCAGGCGACGCTTGAATTCGTCGTATACGCTCGCGTGCACAAAAGCGCGTGACCCGGCAATGCAGGATTCGCCCGAGGAGCTAAAGATGCCGTACAGCACGCCTGCCACGGCGTGGTCCAGATCGGCGTCAGCACAAACGATGGTGGGGGATTTGCCACCCAGCTCCAGCGAGGTGGGCATCAGCTTTTCAGCGGCCAGGCGTTGAATGCCCATGCCCACATTCGTGCCACCTGTGAAGGCAATGCGCTTGATGAGCGGGTGCTTGACGATGGCGTCACCTACGACAGAGCCCTTGCCCGGCAGCACGCTGATGATGCCGTCAGGCACGCCAGCCTTCTGCGCAATGTGCGCCAGTTCAATCGCCATGCGGGGTGTGATCTCGGCGGGTTTGAACACCATCGCGCAGCCTGCGGCCAAGGCGGGGGCCAGCTTCTGGGCCTCGCTTGCGATGGGGGAGTTCCACGGCGTGATGGCACCGACCACGCCCAGGGGTTCGTGCAAACTCATGGTCAAGAAGTCGCCACGCGCAGGCGTCACCTGGTCTTCCCAGGTTTCGCAGGCTGCGGCAAAAAACTGAAACGTACCCGCCGCGCTGGCAACCAGAGCGCGGGTTTCCTTGATGGGCTTGCCATTGTCCAGGCGCTGCAGTTGGGCAAGCTCTTCGCCGCGTTCACGGATGCCTGTGGCAATGCGGTGCAGGATGCCTGCGCGCTCGTGGCGCTTCAGCCCCGCCCAGTTGGAGCGGTGACGCGCCACTTCGGCGGCCTGCACGGCTTCGTCCACATCGGCTGCGGTGGCCGCGTGCAGGCTGGCTACGGTGCTGCCGTCGTGGGGGTACTCGGTGGTGTACTCGGGGCCCGAGGCATGGCGCCATTGGCCTGCGATCAAGGTTTCAATGGGTGCAGTCATGGAGACAGTCGTAGGTTCTGACAGGCATGGTTTCAGACGGTAACAGGGGAGGTTCGGTTGTGCAGAAAACGCAGGGCAGACAAAACGGTTAGCGCCGAGGTTTTGGGGTTGTCGGCTAAGGGTTTTCCACGCATGGTGATGTTGATCTGGCCAAACGCGCCACGTGCCTCGATTTCGTGAATGTTTTCTGTCACGTTCGGGTCTGCAATCAAGCGCACCCGGGTCGCATCCAGCCCCAGGCCCGCCAGCGAAATGGTGGCCGCTACGTTGGCGTTCTTGGGGTACAGGTGGGCAGCTTCGCGCGCCGTTGCTTCCAGAATGACGGTGGCTTCCTTCAGCTGATCCAGGTCTGCCACTTTCTCGGCGGGCGAGCCTTTCCAGCCCAGCGGGGGTTTTCGTCCGGTGTAAGTCACGCTGTCCAACCCGGCGATACGGGCTGCAGAAATAGCATCAACACCGCCCACTGCACCTGCCAGCAAATGCAGTTGGGTCTTGCCCTGTTTGGCCGCATCAGCCAGCTTCTCTGCCAGCCCAACTTCTGACAGTGCACCAATTGACAGCACCGCCACCTCGGAACCTGCCAGCAAGGCAGGCAAAACATGCTGGGTCAAGGCTGAATGGCCTGCGCATTCCAGTACGAGTTCAGCACTGGCCGGTACCTGTGTGCAGACGATGGCGGCATCACCCACCACGCTTTTCGCCGCAGCGAGTGAGGATTCTGACACCACCACATGGCTGATCCGAACGCCCTCGTGCTTGGCCATGCGTTGGAAAATAGAGCGGCCAATGGCGCCGAAGCCCACCAGCGTTACTGCTTGCATAGACTTACTCATTCGCTCAATCCTTCTTGACGATGGGGCCAGCAAACTTGGCAGCAAACGAGCCCCAGGCGTTCATGTCCTCTTCAACGACCACGGTGCCTCGGGTGGCAAATGCCTTGGCTAAGGTGTCGGCGGTTTGATCTGGCTCATCCAGCTTGAAGTGAGACACCTTCAGGCTCGCGCAAAACTGCGCAAAGTCGGGCGTATGCAAGTCCACATAGCAGTGGCGGCTGCCGTAAATGTCGTCCTGGATGTTACGGATCACGCCGTAGCGGCTGTCGTTCATCAGCAGCAACACGATGTTGGCTTTCTTGCACGGCGCAGGCGAGTTCCCCGACGTTCAGCATGAATCCACCATCTCCCACCAGTGCCACGGTCTGGCGGCCCAGGCCGTGCTCCACATCGGCCACAGCCGTGCCAATGGCCATGGCCAAGCCTTGGCCGATGCCGCCGCCGAGAGCGTGCACGCCTGCGCGTGGGTCGTCCAAACTGGGGGCACGGTTGCCCCACATGCTATTGGACAAGGTGATGTCACGCACCCACCAAAACGCTTTGCCAGCAGCTTTTGTCAGTTCGTCTTTGAGCGTCAGGTAGGCGCCTAGGGTGCTGTTGACGTAGTACACGGCCTGGTCGTGCGCGTTCTTCACGTCAGCCTGCAGCTTGGGATCCACCTGCGTCCTGCCTTCCAGCTGGTCAGCCAGGGCATGTAGGGTGGCCAGGGCGTCACCGTGCACAAAATAGTCGCTGTTGTAGCCACGGTTATGCGCAAGCGCATTGGCATCGATGCGGTAGATGACTTTGGGCAGCTTGAGCTTATAGCTCAGTGTTTCGTTAGAGCGCAGACGCGACCCCACCACCAGGAGTGCATCGCAGGTCTGGTACAAGTCCTCGGCTGGCTTTTGCAGGTTATACGAGCCCAAGTTGGCCGGATGGTCTTCAGGGATGATGCCGCGTCCTTGTACCGAAGTCACGATACCCCAACCCATTTTGACGAAGCGTTCAGCCGCCGCACGCGCGCCGCGTGCGCCACCACCCAGCCACAGTAGTGGGCGCTTGGCCGTGGACAGACGCTCTGCCAATCCACGCACTGCCGCAGCGTCTGGCAGAACCGGGGGCGCCAGCAGGGGCTGGATCTCGGCTGGCAAATCAAGCAGTTTCTTTTGAATGTCAATCGGGATCTCGACACTGACGGGCCCACAGGGTGCGGTAAAGGCCAGCCGGTGGGCTTCTCGCAAGGTGGCCAGCGCTGTCTCCGGGTTGCGTACTCGAAAGGCTGCCTTGCCAACCGACTGCAACATGGCCACCTGTGCAGGGGCTTCGTGGATGAAGCCCAGGTCGCGGTCCAGATAGTCAGATTCAATTTGCCCTGTCAGGTGCAGCATGGGCGTTCCTGCAGTCAAAGCCTCGATCAGTGCGCCCGCTGCATTGCCCGCACCCGTGCCAGTACTGGTGACACACACACCAATCACCCCGGTCACGCGGGCATAGGCATCGGCCATGTTGCAAGCGCCTGCCTCGCCCCGCGCAGAAACAAACCGGATTTTCTGGCGCCGATGAAAGGCGTCCAGGATCGGCATGTTGTGGAGCGAAATCACGCCAAAGGCTGACCGTACGCCGCATTCCTCCAGAAAACGGGCGGCAAGTTCGCCCACGGTGATGCGGGTCGGGGTGGTGGTACTCATGCTTGATGTGTTCCGATGTCGATGCTTAAGCGCTGCGCTGCGGCAGATGGCTGATGCGGTTAGTCAAAAGTTGTGCGGCCTGCTGAACCTGGGGGACCAGCAGTTGGGCCTGTTCCATGGGTACCTGCTGGGCGGGTACAGTGATGCTGACGGCTGCAACCACTTCGTGTCGATCGTTGAATACAGGCGCAGCAATGGTCGAAATGCCGGTCTCAAACCCCCCCTGGCTGATGGCGTACCCCTGGGCACGCTCGGCGTCGATCATTGCCTTGAGCTGCGCCAGCGTGGTGGGAGTCCGTTCCGTGAACTTGGGAAGAGGTGTCTCGGGGTACAACTCAGTCAAGGCCTTTTTGTCCAGATCGGCCATCAGCATCCGACCCAATACAGTCGCGTGGGCTGGCAGACGCGCACCCACTTGAATGGAGTGGAAAAGTGCGCTGCGCCCAGCAGCTTTGGCGATAAAGACCACCTGCTGCTTGTCGCGCACCACCAGATGCGCGGAATAGCCTGTGGCGTCGCGCAGCTCCTCAATCACGGGTCTGCCATGTTCGGTCAGTTCCATGCTGGCCAGGTATTCAAAGCCCAGGCGGAGCACGCCCAGACCCAGCCGGTAGTTGGCCGTGTCCCCTACACGTTCCACAAAGCCGGCGCGCTCCAGCGTGTGCAACATCCGAAAAACTGACGCTCTGGGCAGATCCAGCTTGCGGGCGAGGTCTGCGCCATTTTGTTCCTGGGCGTCGCGGTTGAAGGTTCCGAGCAACTCCAGTCCACGTTGCAAGGCGGGAACAATGTATTTGTCGTCAGCGGTTGTGCTCATGGGGAAATTCCAGTCGAGGTCTAGGCAAGAGTTCTTGACGAACTGAGGCCCAGAAGTGTATTCACCGCGTCAGCGCCTTCCAGCGCACAGGCGTGGCCGACAGGCCCCAAGTCCACCCAGGTGACCTGCCCGTGCGCAGCAACAGCTTGGCAACCCGCCCGAGGGGTGATGACGTCCGCGTTGCCGCTAGCCACTGTCAAGGGGACTTTGATCTGTGACAGATCGGTCAGTAAATCACCCTGCGCCAGCAGCTTGGCTGCTTGGGTATAGCCTGCTGGGCGAATTTGTGCCATCACGCCCTGGATGTAGCTGATCTGCGGCGCAGAGGCTTGTGTTGACAGCATGGCGGCACCGCGTTTGGCGGCCATGCCCAAGGGGCCGAGCTCTGCGAGGTTTGCCAAGCGGTCACTGAGTTTCTTGTCCCGCTCTTGTGGCGTTGCGCGTGCATAGCCTTGTGCTGGGGATAGCAACACCAGCGCGTTGACCCGACCCGGCTGTAGCACGGCAGCGCGCGTGGCCATCAAGGCGCCCAGAGAATGTCCCACCAGAGTGACGGGCTGTTTGACAGCCAGCGCATCCAGCCATGCCCACACTCGCTCGGCGTAGTCTTGGGCTAGAGGCGATTCGGGACCAACGGGCGTACTGTCCGCGTAGCCGGGCGCTTCCCACGCCAGTACCGTGCGGGCGGGGGGGCTGACTTGCGCCGCTTCCAGTTGCGCCAACCAACTCGCGGAACCGGATCCAATACCGTGCAGAAGCACGTGTGTTGTGTCACCTGTGCTTGCACCAGACTGGCGGAATTGCACATTACCCAGTGCCGTTGACACTGCGCGGGGTGGGAAATGCGCCAGACGCTGAACAAGGGATGTGCCGGTCATCACAGACTCAATTCATCACAAAGCCGCCATTGACGGGCAGCACCTGGCCAGTCACGTAGCCGCTGCCACGGGACAGCAAAAACAAGACGGTGGCCGTGACATCGCTGGGTACCTGGGCGCGTCCGATGGCACGACCTTGTTGGTAATACTGGTGGCGCGCAGCCGGTATGTATTCGGTGGCTTCCACGAGGGTAAGGCCGGGTGCCACAGCATTGACTGTGATGCCGTCAGGCCCTAGCTCCCGCGCCATCGAGCGCGTCATTGAAATGACAGCCCCTTTGCTGGCAACGTACGCCAACAGTTTGGGCGCTCCCCAAAGCGCGGTATCGGATGCGATGTTGACAATGCGTCCGCTTTGCGAAGCGGTAAGGTGCTTTTGTACGGCGACCGTGGCCAGCCATGTGCCACGCACATTGACCTGCATGACGCGGTCCCACATGTCCACGCCCAGCTCGTGCATGGCTTTGCCGCCGGAGTTGGTGATGGCTGCGTTGTTGACCAGCCCGTCCAGCCCGTCCCATTGGCTGGCGGCTTGCGCCACGCCTGCTTCGATCGAAGCGGGGTCGCTCAAATCCATCGGGACATAGCAAGTCGCAGAGCCCAGCTCAGCGGCCAGCGCCTGACCGCGCTCATGCAGTACATCGCTGATCACTACACGTGCCCCGGCTTCCACTAAAGCACGTACAAAAGCCTCACCCAGGCCACGCGCGCTGCCGGTGACCAGCACGCGGCGGCCATGCAGGGAGATCTCTGGCGCTGACGTTGTTGGTTGATTCATGGTTCAGGCGGAGCGACGTTCTGCGCTGGGCAGGTAATGCAGCACCTTGCGTTCGGCCAGCACCACGGCGTAGTAAGCAACCACGCCAATCACCGTGAGGGCGCCAATCACTACAAACACCCCGGCGGTGTTGCCTTGACCTTCAAAAAACACCAGTAGATAGCCCAGGCCCATGTTCCCCCCGACCAGTTCGCCCACAACGACACCAATCACCGCCAGCGTGCTGGCGATGCGCAGGCCCGAGAACAGTGCGGGCAAGGTAGTGGGGAATTCGACCATGCGAAAGACTTGTAACCGCGTGGCCGAAAAAGAGCGTGCCAGATTGATCATGTCGTAATCCATGGTGCGCATGGCGGAAAGCACGTTGATGAGCACCGGAAAGAACACGATCAAAACCGCTACCAAAATTTTGGGGTAAACGGTGTAGCCAAGCCACATCACAAACAGCGGCGCGAACGCCACTTTGGGCGCAATCTGCAGGGCCAGCAAGTAAGGCGAGAAAACGGCCTCTACCCTCGGCGAAAGACCGAGCGCATAGCCAATCAGCGCGCCGAGCACCGACCCCAACACAAATCCCACCACCACTTCCATGGCCGTGATGCCCGAGTGCCACCAGATGCGTTCTGGCTCCCACATGCGGGCCCCTTCGACAAACACTTTGCTAAAGCTGGGCAGCACAAATTCAGGGACATGAAGCAGCCCAGGGACAAACTCCCACGTGGCCACAAAGATTACTGCAACCAGTGCGCTCCAGGCGGTGGTGACTAGGGATTCGCGTTTCATGAGTGTTCCTGGGCAAGCAGTATCAGCGTGCCTGCGTAAACTGATTGGTGTACAGGTCTTTCAAGGGAGCTGCCGACTGCACCACGCCGTTGCTGACATAAAACTTTTGCAAATCGCTCAGGCGAGCCTCATCCATCTGCCCGGGGACTTTTTGGCCCGCATAGACATACTTGTTGTACATCTCAAAAACCTGCTGGATATTGGCTTCTTTGCCCTTGTGTGCGGGCACGTGGGCAGCGTAGGCAATCGAAGCGGCCTTGGGGTCTGTCATGATGTCCTTCATGCCTTTGAGCGTGGCCCTCACCAGCTTTTGAACCAGCTGTGGGTTCTTGGCAATGGTGTCGTCTGACGCCAGGATGCCTTGAGCCATGCTCTTAAAGTAGACGTCAGAGGGCAGAATATCTACCTTGGCACCGGCTTCGGTGGCGGTCACGGTCCAGTCAGGCACAGCGGCCATGCCCGACGCCTTCTTGGCTGCAAACTGCTGCCACACGCCAGCTGGCCCAGCGGCCTGGATGTTGACGTCGTTCTTCGTCAGGCCCACCTTGCTGAGCATGCCCAACAGCGCGTAATAAGTGGTATCGGTATAGGCAATGACCGTGATGGTCTTACCCTTGAGTTCGCGTGGGCTTTCGATTTTTTCGTCTTTGTGCGTGACCAGTTGCATCATGGAGCCGCTGCCCAGAACGGCGACCGTCTTGACCGGAACACCTTGCCCACGCGCGATGATGGATGTGTCGCCTAAAGCGCCACCGATGACGGCATTGCCCGCACCCACCTGCTTGGCCACATCCACGCCACCGCGCCCAGTGACGAACTTCACATCAAGGCCTTCAGCCGCGTAATAGCCCTTCGCCTGCGCCAGCATCCATGGACCGAAGGCAGGAAGGGTGCCAGGGGCAGGCAGCAAGTAGGTGACTTCTTCCAGCTTGCCCTGAGCACTGGCAGTCATGGGCAGACTCAGCAGTGTGGTGGCAAACAGGGCGAGCAGTTGGCGACGGGGCAAGGTGCGTAAATGATTCATCACGGGGTCTCCTTATTGAAAATCAGGTCTGCTGGATGGGTACGATGGCTGCTTAATGCACATCTGCATTGGCGTCTAGTTTGAGCATGTCCATGAGCATCGCGACGTAGCGGCCAACGGATTCATGCTTGCGTCGAGTCATGGGGTTGTTGCGTCCAGGGATGTCCACAATCACCTCTTCGACGATGGTGCCAGGGCGCTCGCTCATCACCAGTATCCGGTCAGACAGTGCCACGGCTTCAGCCAGGTCATGTGTGATGAAAAGCACAGTTTTCTTTTCGTCGGATACAGTGCGCGCCAAGTCCTGCTGAAGGATCATCTTGGTCTGAGCATCCAGCGCAGAGAAGGGCTCATCCATGAGTAAGACCAAAGGGTCCACAGCCAGCGTGCGTGCCATAGCCGCGCGTTGGCGCATGCCTCCCGACAACTGATGTGGGTAGTGGTTGCCAAACTTGTCCAGGTGGCATGCCTTCAAAAGACGTTGGGAAGTTTGGCGTCGCTCAGATGCACTCGTCCCGCGAAGTTCAAGGCCGAATTCGATGTTTTCGTTGATCGTTCGCCAAGGCATCAACAAGTCCTTTTGCAACATGAACGCGACGTGTGAATTGGGCCCTTGTACTACTTCACCGGCCACCTTAACGACCCCTGCGCTGGGTGCATAAAGGCCTGCGCCCATGTTCAACATCGTGCTCTTGCCACAACCTGATGGTCCAATGATCGAGACAACCTCACCAGTCTTAACCGCAAAGTTCACGTTGCTTGCGGCAGCGACCTCTGTGGCGCTGCCTGGCGCGCCAAAGCGTTTGTCAACGCCGATGAATTCGATAGCGGGGATTCCCTCAACGGCATGGCTCATTCAAGAAACTCCTTGGCTATATATTGTTTCATAAAAGAAACGCTGATTCAATGGAGAACTAGTATTCGCTAAATCAAAATTTCAGTCAAATAAAACCCTTAATGTTATGGGGTTATTTTGCTGGGCTTGCCGACCCTATTGGACGATTGCTGGTTCGGTCTCAGTTAAATTGATTCAAAAGCTTCGCGCAGGTGGTGCACTGACTTGAGCTGCTTGCAGACGTTTTCCAATTGCATCTGCTGTCATTCGTAAACTGGAAAGGTACGTGTTTGAAATGTCAACTTCTCGCGCGACTCCGGGCAGCCACGAGCAACTCAAACTGGCCACCAGGATGTCTCCGCTGAATATGGGTACCGCCAAGGCCCCAAAATTTTCGGGTGAATCGGCACCGGTGACTGTGGGTGTCCGCGTGGCATAGCCCATGCGGCGGCTTTCAGTCACCATACGGTGCAGGGCCGCGGGTTCATTGGCCAACTGGTCGAAGGGACGCTTAGACCGAGCCAGCGATACCACGATGGATTGCCGTTCACCGTCGGGGCAATGGGCAAGGTAACAGCGTCCCAGTGACGACACCAACATGTGCGGACGAAAGCCCAGCACGCGGTAGTTGACCGAGAGTCCATTCGAGGGCCGATGGGCATCCAAAATCAGCATGCAAGTACCGTCGCGCACAGCGATGTCCAGAGGCCACGGAATTCGCTTCTGCAAGGCGGAGCGTAACGGTGCGGACACAGAAGACACTTGGGCGCGCCACTTCATTTGCGGGTCGGACGCACCCGGTGCTGCCGAACGCACATAGCGGGCCTCGAGCTCGTTGCGCTCTATCCAACCCGCTTCGCGCAAGGTTTTCAGGATACGTTGCAAAGATGCTTTGGGGATACCGGTTTGGCGGTGCAGCTCGGTCAGTGTGGCGGCTGAACTGCTGTCGATGGCGAGCAGCACTTCCAGCCCCCTTTCCAGGGCGTTGACAGTCTTCATGTTGGGCGGAGTGTAGATCAGATAGGGAAATCCCTAGGCTCACCAGGTGATACCTGTAGCCCGAGCTGCCAATCCCCGGTTTCACAATGCGCCCAGCCAAAGTTGGCGGTTTGGATGACATAACCCACTGAGTAGGAGAGTTGAAGATGCAAATTTCCCGTCGAACCTGGATGGCCGCCTGCGCTGCGCTATCACTGGGTGCAATGGTGAGCGCCCATGCCCAAACTTGGCAACCTGACCGGGCCATTACCATGGTGGTGTCGTACCCGCCTGGTGGAGACACCGACGCCATGGCCCGCATGTACGCTGAAAAGCTGACACAACGTTTGAAGCAGACCGTGGTGGTGGATAACCGTGCTGGAGCTGGCGGTACGGTAGGCAACACAGCCGTCGCACGGGCCAAAGCGGACGGCTATACCCTGCTTTTCACACCCAACCCAATGACGACCGCGCCAATGTTGCTTAAGCTTGCGCCAGCGGCAAGCTATGACCCACTGACCAGTTTTGACCCGATCATCCTCACGGGACTTCAGTCGGTGCTGCTAGTGGCCCACCCAGACGCAGGTTTCAAATCGATCAAGGAACTTGTGAGCGTTGCCAAGGCTGGCAAGCAACTCAACTACGCTAGTCCCGGCGCAGGTTCGCCCATGCACATTGCTGCAGAGTTACTGAACAAGGCGGCGGGCATTGAGGTTCAACACGTACCATTCCGTGGCATTGGTCCCATGATCCCTGAAATGCTGACTGGCCGCGTCCAGATGGGTTACACCACTTACGGGCCAGTGTCGCAGCACATCGCAGCAGGCAAATTGGTGGCCGTGGCACTGACGGATCCTGAGCGTAGTCCCTTGATCCCCGGTGTGCCCACGGTGGCGGAGCAAGGCTATCCAACGGTGAAGGAAGGTGCTTGGCACGGCATCATGGCGCCCAAAGGCACACCTGCTAACGTCATCCAGACGCTGAATGCGCACATGAATGACGTCCTTCGCATGCCCGATGTGGTGGAAAAAATGGCCTCATTCGGCGCCCGGCCCGTGGGTGGCAAGCCTGAAGCGTTGTCCAAAATCAACGCGGACGACTATGCGCGCCTGACCAAAACCATCACGGACTTAAAGATCACAGCGGAGTAAGCCTAGGGTGAATCGCACCTTCGTTTGCACTTGCAGATGGGTGCCTCCCCTTTTTAGCGAGGCCAGTTGATGAGTACATCTACCCTAGGTCAGGACACGCCGCAGGTCAGCGCGCGCGCCAAGGTAACCGGGCGCGCGGAGTACACCGGTGATCTCAAGCTGCCGGGCATGTTGCATGGCAAGGTGTTGCGAAGCCCTTACCCCAGCGCGCGCATTGTGTCCATCGACACCGCCGCCGCTTGCGCGTTGCCGGGTGTGCGGGTGGTGCTCACCGGGGCAGATGCGCCACGCACCAATTGGGGTGTGAGCCACAAGGAGCGGCGCATTCTGGCCGATGGTGTCGTGCGTTTCGCCGGTGAAGAAGTGGCTGCCGTGGCCGCCGATACGGAAGAAATCGCCCGCGATGCGCTGGACCTGATACGCGTCGAATACGAAGAGTTGCCAGCCGTCCTGACGCCCGAAGAGGCCATGGACGAAGAAGCCCCCCACATTCACCCCGGGCGCCAGAACAATCTGGCGCATGAAATCCGCTTTCATCGGGGCGATGTGGAGGCGGGCTTTACCCAGGCGGATTTGGTGCATGAGGCCACCTACAGCACCCACGCGCAGTACCCTGGCTATCTGGAGCCCATGGGCACGGTGGCAACAGTGGACGCAGACGGCCGCTTGCAAGTGTGGACCAGCACCCAGTCTGTGTTTTTAGCGCGCAGCCGTCTGGCTGGTGCGCTGGAATTGCCGGTATCCAGGGTGCGGGTCATTGCGCCCACCGTGGGTGGAGGATTCGGCGGCAAGATCATTGAAGACGACAACACGCTGCTGGCGGGCTTGCTGGCGCTGCGCAGCGGCCGTGCTGTTCGGCTGGTCAACAATCGTTTGGAGGACTTTCTGTCCGCCTGCTCCAGTCTACCCGAGACCATCACCTTGCGTCTGGGTATGCGCCGCGATGGGCGCATCGTGGCCAAGGAAGTGCGCATCGTGGCCGACTGCGGCGCCTATGCCGGGCTGTGTGGGGAGATCATGCATGTCACCGCCATGCGCAGCGACAACATGCACCGCCTGGACAACGTGCGCTGCCAGGCCACGCTGTCCTATACCAACAATCCGCCGCACGGTGCTTTTCGCGGCTTTGGCGGAACTCCGATGCTGTTTGCGCTAAACAGCCACATCGACGCCATGGCGCGCCAACTCGGGCTGGACCCGGTGGAGGTGCACAAGAAAAACGCCATCCAAGCGGGTGACACATCGGTGCACGGCTGGAAGATCGGTAGCACTGGCCTGCTGGAATGCCTGGATCAATGCACGCACGCCGTGGGCTGGAATACAACCCCTGTTGCTTCATCTCACCCGGCAAAGCGCCGTGGCAAAGGTGTTGCTGCCGCCATGCATGTGAGCGGAAACCGCACGCTTGGTAACTGGGACGGCTCGACCGTGATGCTCAAGGTCAATGAAGATGGTCGCGTCGTCCTGCACACCGCAGAGGGCGATATGGGGCAAGGTGCGCAAACCATGCTGAGCCAGCTCGTGGCGCACGAACTGAAATTGCCACTTGACCATGTGCAGGTGGTGGCTCCAGATACCGATGCTGCGCCGTATGCGATTGGTTCCTTGGCCTCACGTGTCACCGTTGTTGCGGGTAATGCCGCCCTGGTGGCGGCACGGTCAGCGCGAGACCAGTTGCTGGATGCAGCAGCCGAACTGCTCGCCACGACGCCGGACCAATGCACGCTCGATGAAGGCGGGGTGTGTCTCAGCAGCAACCCCAGCCAGCGTAAAACACGCGCCGAGGTGGTGCGTCAGCACATCTGGCGGCACGGAGGTCTGGGTTTGCAGGTGCAAGGCACTTGGGATGCCGATACGGTGATGTTTGACAAAAACCTGTACGGCAATATCGCACCGGCTTATTCATTTGCCGCCCAGGCCGTGGAGGTGGAGGTGGACACCGAAACCGGAACAGTGCGACTCGTGCAAAGTTTTGTCAGCGACGACTGCGGCAAGGCGCTCAATCCCATGGCGGTGCATGGGCAAAGCAATGGTGCGGCGGCTCAGGCGGTGGGCTGGACCTTGTACGAGCAAATGCAGTTGGACCAGGGACGTTTGTCTAACGGCAATTTTGCCGACTACACGATGCCTACGGCCGATGCTCTGCCCGAGTTGCGCAGCGGCATTGTGGAATCCAACGACCCCAATGGCCCCTATGGCGCTAAGGGTGCCAGCGAAACCGCCATCCTCCCCGGTGCTGCAGCAATTGCCAATGCGGTGTTTGCTGCGGTGGGAGTTCGGATCACCAATCTACCGATCACCCCCGAAAAGGTGCTGGCTGCGCTGGAAGCACAAAAACAAAACCGGATTCTTGGCACTACCGCACACGGAGGTGCCCACCATGCTTGATTTTGAGTGGCTCACGCCTTCTACCGTGGCCGAGGCTTGTCAGCTCGCGGCACAGCATGGCGAAGAAGCAAGGTTCATGGCCGGTGGCACAGCGCTGATGCTGGCCCTGCGCCAACGTCTGGTGACGCCACAGGCAGTGATATCGCTGGCGGGAATATCTGAATTGCGCGGGTTGACTTGGGACGCCACCAGGGGCCTGAGAATCGGCGCATTGACTTTGCATGACGAACTGGCCCAGCATCCGGCGGTGGCAAGCCACTACCCCATGTTGACCCATCTGGCACGGCACATGGCCAATCCACAAGTGCGTCATCAAGGCACTGTGGGCGGCAACCTTTGCTATGGTGACCCGTCCACAGACCCCCCGACGGGATTGCTGGTCTGGAATGCAGAGGTAGAAATCGCCAACGCCCAGCGCAGTCGCCGTCTTCCTTTGCGCGACTTTTTGGTGGACTACTTCACCACGGCGCTCGCGCCCGATGAATTGCTGGTTGCAGTGCACCTTCCGCCTCCCTCAGCATACACATGCAGCCGTTATGCCCGGCATATGCGCACTGCTGCGGAGCACCGCCCCCTGGCCACCGTTGCCACAGTTGCGATTGTCAATCAGGGGCAATGTGACGAAATGCGCCTGGCCGTGGGCGCCAGCAGCGTGGTGCCGCGTCGCCTCACCACTGCGGAAGACGTCTTGACTGGACGGGTGCCCACCGCAGCGTTGGTAGCACAAGCGGCAGACGCCGCTGCCAATGAACTGGACGCGTTGGACGATGCCCGGGGCAGCGCGGAATTCCGGCGCGCCATGGTGCGGGTCACCGTGTGGCGTGAGTTGTCGGCGCTTTTTGAACTGCCGGATTCGCAATAGGGCGCAATGAACGACGCCATGAACACTTTCACTTTCAGCATGACAGGAGGCCGACCGTGAGTCAAACACAACGCCTGCACCCCGTTGCGGTGACAGTCAACGGCCAAGCTGTCCAGGCGGATGTGCCTGCCCGGCGCATGTTGGCGGACTTTTTGCGCGACGACCTGCATCTGACCGGTACCAAACGCGGCTGCGAAACCGGGGTATGCGGAGCTTGCACCGTTATCGTTAATGGCCGCCCGCTCAAGTCGTGCCTGAGTCTTGCGGTGCAGCACAACGGTGCGGAAATTCAGACAGTGGAAGGCCTTGCGGCGGGTCAGGCGGATGGCATCCTGCTTCACCCGCTGCAGGCCAGTTTCGAGCGTTGTGGCGGCTTCCAGTGCGGATATTGCACGCCGGGGATGCTCATGGCAGCCTGCGCGTTGCTGGAGCGTAACCCGTGGCCCACGGCGGATCAGGTACGCAAAGGCTTGTCTGGCAACCTGTGCCGCTGCACTGGCTATACCCAAATTGTTGAAGCCGTGCTGGACGCGGCTGGAGCCCCGCATGCAAATTGACAAAACGCTAATCTTGCCAGTCTCCCCCGAGCGCGCGTGGGCACTGTTGCTGGACCCGCAAGCTATGGCCCAATGTGTGCCAGGCATGCAGTCGGTGAAGGTGGTCAGCCCTGACGAATACACGGCCGAAATGGTGACCAAGGTATCGTTCATCACGGCTCGCATGAAACTGCGCACGCGCATAGTGGAGCGCGATGAGCCTCGCTACCTCAAGGCCGAGGGCACTGGCGAAGACAGCAGTGTGGCCAGCTCGATGAAGCAAACCACAGAAATGCATCTGGAAGCACTGCCGGACGGTCAGTCGCAGCTGCAGCTCAAGGTCAAAGTTGATGTCGTGGGACGCCTGGCCACCTTTGGCCTGTCCGCACTCAAGACCAAGGCCGACCGTTTGTGGGATGAATTTGGTCAGAACCTGGTCAAACATTTGCAGGGAGAAACCAGACTATCCCCGGCGAGCGCCGCGCTTACGCCCACGCTGGTGGCCCCTGCGCCCGCTGCAGTCGTTCCATCATCTGCCACCACATCCTCTGTGGCTTCCCTTGTGTCGACTGCACCGCAAGGTATTCAAGCTGCACGTGGGCCTACAACCTCGCAGTCCCGGCTTGCACAAACCCCTCCAGCAGCAAGGCGTTCATGGTGGCAACGCCTGTTCGGCCCTGAACCTGCCCACATGATCGTCGTTGACTGGCAACGTCCTGATGGCAGTCGCCTGCAGGTGCAGTGGCCTGCTGACCAGGCGCAATCTTGCTTGGCTTGGTTGAATCAGTTTAAGCCATCTTGAGGCGTGGCCATGTCTGCGCACCCCGCTGCGATGGACGTCCTGGTCATAGGTGCTGGTGTGGTCGGATTGACCACGGCCCAGGCCCTGCACGCAGATGGCCACCGGGTCACGGTACTGGAGGCCGCCGCCAGCCCCGCTACCGGCACCAGCAAAGCTAACGGCGGCTTTTTGTCACCCGCCTACAGTGTTCCCTTCGCAACACCTGAATTGCCAAGGCAAGCTTGGCAAAGCCTCTTTGATTCGCAATCACCCATGCGGTTTCGGCCAGATGGCACGCTAGGCCAATGGCAATGGCTGTGGGCTTTGTGGAAGCGCTGCAGCCCCGCCGCCGCGACTGATGCACGGAACCGGTTTGTGCGGCTGGGCTGTTACAGCCAAGCTTGCCTAAAAGAATTGGTGGCGGCTACCGGGGTGGAGTTTGAATACCGCCAAACTGGCGTGCTGCAATTGATCAGGCAATCGGCGCAACAGGCGCGGGCAGAGAAACAGGCAGAAGCCTTCACGGCCCAGGGATTTCCGACCCGCTGGCTGAGGCGCGACGAGGTGATGGCGATGGAGCCAGGCCTGACACGTTCTTCTGTGCCGTTGGCGGGTGCTTTACATGTCGTTAGCGAAGCCAGCGGAGATTGTGCGAGATTTTGTCACGAATTGCTGGCATGGCTGCAAAAACAGGGAGTGGATTTTGAGCCAGCGCAAAGCGTAAACGGCTTGTGGCTAGATTCCACGGGCCAGAAGGTGTTGGGCGTGCAAACTGTCACAGGGCAGAGGTGGTCGGCCGAAGCTGTGGTGGTTGCCAACGGGGTGGCTGCACCAGAGGTGCTCAAAGGCCATTTAAGAGTGCCGATTCAACCGGTCAAGGGTTATTCGTTGACTGCACAGGTGTCTGACGAAGCGAACGCGCCAAGGCATGCGCTGCTGGACGAAACAAGTCGTCTGGCAGTAGCTCGTTTTGATCAGCGAATTCGGCTTGCAGGAACAGCAGAACTGGTAGGTGTCGATTTGCGCATCGATCCCCAGCGGGTGACACAACTGAAGTCTGCTTACGAAGCGTTGTACCCGCAAACCCTGCAAGCCCCCACGCTGGGCTGGTGCGGCCTGCGACCGACCACGCCCGATGGTCCACCCATTGTTTCGGCAACGACCATTGATGGTTTGTGGCTGAACGTCGGCCACGGTGGGTATGGCTGGACGCTGTCTTGCGGCTCAGCGCGGCTACTGGCCGACCAGATTAGCGGTCAAACCCCGGCTGTGCCTGCAGTTGACTACGCATTGCAGCGATAAAGACCATGCTCAACACCTTGGAAGGAGAATTTTGATGCCCATTGTTCGCGTCGAACTGCTGGCAGGACGGCCAAACGGAGTTAAACAGGCCCTGGCCGCGGAGCTCACCACCGTCGTGGCGCGTCATCTGGGCAACGATCCCGCCCACATCTACGTGATGTTTCAAGACGTTGCGCACGGCGACTGGGCCGTAGCGGGCCGGGTATTTGACACACCGCCCAACAATACCAACACCGGGTTTGACAAAGGACGAAAACCATGAGCGTGCCACGTTTGCGTGTCTTGCTCGTAGGTGCCAGCGGTGTGATTGGACGCTGGGTGCATCAGGCGCTTGCCGATGACTGCGAGGTGATTGCCGCCGGCCTGGACGACCCGCAACACCGGGTTGACCTGGCCAGTACGGATTCCATTGAGTCCATGCTCAGGGCCGTGACCGTCGAAGGGGGCCCCCTGGATGCGGTCATCAGTGCGGCAGGGCGCGCCCGCTTTGTCCGTCTGTCAGACATTGACGCAGCAGACAGTGGGCAGTCAGCCTATACCTTGGGCCTGCATGACAAACTGATGGGACAGGTCAACCTTGCGTTGGCGGCGCGGGCTGTGCTAAAGCCGGGTGGCGTGATTGTGCTTACCACCGGCACCACGAGTCGCGAGCCCATCATCGGCGGCTCTTCATTGAGCATGGTCAATGGCGCACTCGAATGCTGGGTGCGTGCTGCGGCGACGGAGTTGGGCAACGGTCTGCGGCTCAATGCCGTGAGCCCGAGTCTGGTGGAAGGAACTCCAGCGGCTGCCTGTGCGGCTTTTCCTGGTTTTCCGACAGTTAGCGGAGCGCACGTTGCCCTAGCTTACCTGCGATGCCTGCGTAGCGGCTTGACGGGACAGGTTTTGTCAGCGTGAAAGTTGCCAATTGAGCGCTTGAAGTGCTTGACCAGCCTTCCTTCAAAACACAGGGTGTTCGTTGATCTTTTATGTCATTGACTATGCGTACACTGGAGGATCCTAGCTCGATCCTTATATGCATATCCCCATGGAGCACGCAGACTTCCTCATCATCGGTGCTGGCATGGCTGGTGCCTCTGCAGGCTATTGGCTTGCGCCGCATGGTCGGGTGATCGTGCTGGAGGCAGAGTCACAACCTGGCTATCACTCAACTGGCCGCTCTGCAGCGCTCTTCATGGAGAGTTATGGCACACCTCAGGTGCGGGCCTTGACCATGGCCAGCAGGGCGTTCTTTGAATCGCCGCCTGCAGGCTTTTGCGAGCAGCCCTTGATTTCTCCCCGTGGCGCCATGATGGTGGCAAGCCCTGGCCAGGAAGACTTGCTGCGCGAACATTGGGATGTGTTGCGGGCGGTGACCCCCAACGCCCAGCGGTTGAGCGCACAAGAAGCCTGCGAGAAGGTGCCCGTACTGCGACTGGACAAGCTCATTGGTGCCGTGTATGAACCAGACGCAATGGACATGGATGTGCACGCTATCCATCAGGGCTTTTTGCGCGGCATCACTCGTGCTGGCGGGTGGGTGCTTTGCGACGCGCGCGTGACCAAGCTCTCTCGCGCGAGTGACTCATGGCAGGTCGAAGCAGGTGGCAAAACTTTCAGAGCGCCTGTCGTGCTGAATGCCGCAGGTGCTTGGGCTGATCAGGTTGGCCGACTGGCTGGCGCCTTGCCGCTAGGGCTGCAACCCAAACGTCGGTCTGCCATGATCTTTGCGGCGCCTGCGGGCGTCAACTCTTCGGCCTGGCCTATGGCGATCGGGGTTGCCGAAGACTGGTATTTCAAGCACGATGCTGGCATGCTGCTGGGTTCCCCCGCCAATGCAGACCCGGTGGAGCCGCAGGACATTCAACCCGAAGAACTCGACATTGCCACGGCGATTTACCACTTGGAAGAGATGACCACCTTGAGCATCCGTCGACCCACTCGCACCTGGGCGGGGCTGCGTTCGTTTGTGGCGGATGGTGACCTGGTTGGCGGCTTTGATGCGCAGTTGCCTGGTTTCTTTTGGGTCGCCGCGCAAGGTGGATACGGGATTCAAACATCTCCAGCCATGGGTGAGGTCTGCGCTGCACTGGCGCGTGGCCAGTCCGTTCCTGACCGTATAGCTGCTTTTGGTCTGACTCAGGCGATGCTCAGCCCCAAGCGGCTTACGAAAACTGATACCTAAATACACCATGCGCATCTTCAGCGGTTCGTTGGCGACCGAAACCAACACCTTTGCGCCGATGCCCACCGGGCTGGCGTCTTTTCATGACAGGGGCTATTTTGCGGCCGGTCGGCATCCTGATCAGATGACGCTTTTTTCTGGCCCCTTATGGGCTGCGCGATTGCGCGGAAAAGAAAAGGGATGGGATTTGGTCGAAGGCATGGTCGCCGGGGCGCAACCCAGCGGTATCACCACGCGGCACTGCTATGAGGCGCTACGCGATGAATTGCTCGCTGACCTGAAAGCAGCACTGCCGGTCGATGTGGTCTTGCTCGGCTTGCACGGCGCCATGGTGGCAGACGGTTATGACGACTGTGAGGGAGACCTGCTGACCCGTGTGCGCGCCATGGTTGGCCCGGATGTGGTGGTCGGCGCAGAACTGGACCCACACTCACACCTGACACCTTGCATGGTTGATCAGGCTGATTTGCTGGTTGCCTTCAAGGAATACCCGCACACCGACGTCCTGGAGCGTGGCCTGGAACTTGTAGATCTGTGCGTGGCCCAAGCCGAGGGGCGCGTGAAGCCTGCGGCCGCTCTAGTGGACTGCCACATGATTGTGACGATGCACACCTCGCGTCAACCCGCGCGGGGTTTTGTCGATCGCATTCAGGCGCTGGAGGGAAAGGACGGCGTGCTGTCTATCTCCGTGGCGCATGGTTTTCCGTGGGGCAACGTGCCGGGCATGGGGACCAAGCTGCTGGTTTACACCGACGGAGAATTTGCCAAAGCACAGTCTCTCGCAAAGAGCCTCTGTGCTGAGTTGGTGCACATGCGGGAAGCCTTGGCCGCTCCCACGCCGCCCATAGACGCGGCACTGGACGAGGCGCTTGCGGTATCGAATGGGCCTGTGGTTCTGGCTGATGGTGCCGACAATCCCGGTGGCGGTGCTGCTTGCGATTCGACGTTCATCTTGCGTCGCATGCTTGAGCGCGGCATCGGGCAAGCAGCGCTCGGCCCGATGTGGGACCCGGTGGCCGTTCGCATTGCGTTTGACGCTGGTGTCGGTGCGCAGTTGCCGATGCGGCTGGGCGGCAAGATCAGCCCGCTCTCAGGTGACCCCCTCGATGTTCTGTGTACGGTCATGGCCTTGCATCAGGACATGGTGATGACCGGCTTATCCAACACCCCCACGCCCCTGGGCGACTGCGCCTGGGTGCGTGCGGCAGGCGTAGATGTCGTGCTGATCAGCTTGCGCAACCAGGCCATGCACACCGACCTCTTCACGCAACTGGGCATTGAGCTGAGTCAGTGCAAGCTGGTGGTCGTGAAATCATCTCAACACTTTTATGCCTCATTTGCCCCCTTGGCGGCCAAGGTCATTTATGTCCAGGCCCCAGGCGCGGTGACGCACGATCTGCACAGCCTGCCGTACTCCAAAATTCAGCGGCCCAAGTGGCCGCTGGACGATCTTAGCCAAGAACACATTATCTCGGAGATGCTATGAATTTTGATGCAGCACTTCAAGCCCAGATTGCCAGAACACGCCGCCATGGTCTCGGTGAACTGCTGTGGCGCAGCGCGCAACGGGTGCCAGCTAAGACTGCCTTGGTGTACCGTGACCAGCGCTGGAATTACGCTGAACTCGACGCCCTCGTCAACCGCATGGCCAATGCCCTGCGCGAGCGGGGCGTTGCCAAGGGTGAGCGCGTGGCAGTGCTGTCGCACAACAATGCCAGCTTTGTCGTGCTTCAGTTTGCGCTGGCCAGGGCTGGAGCGATCATGGTGCCCATCAACTTCATGCTCAAGGCCTCTGAAGTGGCCTTTATCCTGGAGCACAGTGGCGCGATTGCGCTGGTGGCTGAAGACATGCTGGTGCCGGTCGCGGACGAAGCCTTGGCCCACGGCCCGCACAGCGTGCGCTTGCGTGGCGTGATTCCCGATCACGGTGCGGGTTATTCCGACGGTTGGGAGGACACGACCCGCTGGCTGGCTCACCCAGACACCCGCGCGCCCGATGTACCTGTGGATGACGACGAAGCGGCCCAGATTCTTTACACCAGCGGAACAGAATCCCGGCCCAAGGGCGCCACGCTATCGGTGCGCAATCTCGTTGCCCAATATGTAAGCTGTATCGTCGATGGCGACATGAGTGGCGACGATGTCGAGGTGCATGCTCTGCCGCTCTTCCACTGCGCTCAGTTGCATTGCTTTATGAATCCAGGCCTGTATCTGGGCGCGACCAATATCTTGTTGAACGGAGCCGACCCCACCGCGATGCTGGCTGCCGTGGAGTCCGAAGGAGCAACCAAACTCTTTTGCCCACCCACGGTCTGGATCGGCCTGCTGCGCCACCCTGACTTTGACCGGCGTAACCTGTCCAGCCTGAGAAAAGGCTTTTATGGTGCGTCCATCATGCCGATGGAGGTGGTCAAGGAACTCAGCACTCGCTTGCCCGCTATTCGGCTGTACAACTTTTACGGGCAGACCGAGATGTCCCCGGTGGCCACCATCCTCAAGCCCGAAGACCAGCTGCGCAAGCTGGGCTCGGCAGGCCGCGCGGCGATCAATGTGGAAACCCGGGTGGTGGACGACAATGACCAGCCAGTGCCCGCGGGCACCATCGGTGAAATCGTGCACCGTGGCCCCCATGTGATGCTCGGCTATTGGAACGATCCCGAGAAAACCACCGAAGCGTTTCGCAACGGTTGGTTCCACAGTGGTGACCTGGGCGTCATGGACGCAGATGGCTACCTGAGCGTGGTGGATCGCAAGAAAGACATGATCAAGTCAGGCGGCGAAAACGTCGCCAGCCGCGAGGTCGAGGAAGCCATCTACCAGCATCCTGCTGTGGCTGAGGTGGCCGTTTTTGGGGTCACCCATCCGACCTGGATCGAGGCGGTGACCGCCGCCTACCTGTGCAAACCGGGCCAAACCGTGAAAGAGGAAGAACTGCGCATTCATTGCCTGGAACGCCTGGCGGGCTTCAAGACGCCCAAACGCTTTGTGCTGATCGATGCGTTGCCCAAGAACGCCAGCGGCAAAATCCTCAAGCGCAATCTGCGTGACCAGTTTGTCGGCCTCTACGCCGAAGGCTGAGGCCTGGGTTTGCAAACCCAGGCCATTTGAATGGGCCTACAGACCGTCGGTCAAAACATTGTGTTACACCTCAATTTATTCTTATCCCAAATAATGATGAGCCGCCCGGATCTTTTTCGTGCGGGGAGACGTGAATGAATTACCCTGATTCCGTAGAACGCAGCACAGAATACTTGCGCCTGGCATTACCCATGATGTCTCGGCAGGCTGCTGCATTGCATCCCAAGAGCTATGCCATCTGGTATGACTATGTGTCTGGCCGCACGGCCAGCCTGCGGGGGGCCATTGATTCGCATCTGGCCAAACATGGGCAACTGGACGAGGCCAGCACCGACGCCGTTTTTCAAAAATACATTGCCGAGATGGACCCGGCTGCCGCCAAGCGCATGACAGACGGGTTCCAGCGCATTTTGACCAACATGGCCGACAGCGCTGCACAGGCCGGTGACAAAACCGCCAAGTATGGCGACGCACTGGAGCGCCTCAGCTCTGAGCTCAGCACCCAGGACGACCCATCGTCCATGGTCTCAGAAGTGTTGCAGGACACGCGAGACATGAGCGAAGCCATGGCCACCTTGCGTGCCAAGCTGGATGACAGTCAAAAGCAAATCAACGTGCTACGCGAAGAAGTGCTCAAGGCACGACGTGAATCCATGCAGGATGCGCTGACGGGCCTGGCCAACCGCCGAGCCTTTGACCATCAAATGGCCGTTTGCTTGGCTGCGGCGCAAATGGCGCCCCCGGCCGAGGCGGGCACGAATCAACGTGCGGCTTGCCTGGTGACGTCTGACATTGATCACTTCAAGCGCATCAACGACACCTTTGGTCATGGTTTCGGGGACCAGGTGCTGCGCGCCGTGTCTCAGGTCATCAAGGCCTGCACCCCGGGCGATAGCATGGCCGCACGCGTAGGCGGCGAAGAATTTGCAATCCTGATACCTGAAGTCGAACTGAACGACGCCCGTCAAATTGCCGAAAAAATCCGCTTGGCTGTGGCCAAAGCGCGTATCCGGCGTCAGGACACGCAGGAAGTGATTGCCAGTGTGACCATGTCACTGGGCGTGACGCTCTACCGCATGGGTGAAGACGCACGTGAATTCATTGACCGTGCTGACCGTGCCCTGTATGCATCCAAATCGGGTGGTCGTGACCGCGTTACCGTGATGGCAGCCTGACCAAGCCTGTCGACAGGGCGGTGCCGCACACAATGACCAGCGCGCACCCCAGCATCCACAGACTGACCTGTTCGCCCAGGAACACGACACCGTAAAACACGGCAAACACCGGCACCACAAAGGTCACGGCCAGCGCCTTGGCTGGGCCTGCGCGTTCGATGATCCGAAAGTACAGCACGTAAGCCAGACCCGTGCAGACAATTCCCACGACCAGCAGTGACAGCCAAGCCTGCAGACCGGGCAAAGTGGCAGGCCAAAATACCAACGTGGGTATCAGCAGAATCAGCGTGGCGCCCATCTGGCTTCCAGTTGCGGTGACCAGAGAGGGGATGCCTCCGAGGTAACGTTTGGTGAAACTGGCAGACAGGGCGTAACACACCGTGGCTGTCAGACAAGCCGCAACGGCAAGCGTTGGCCCCCAACCTCCCAGCCCGTCTTGCCCATCGCCAGCGCGTGTGCCAGCCTTGTCGCTTGCCAGCAGCGCGACGCCTGCAAAGCCAATCGCCAGCCCCGCCAGGCGTGAATGGCTGGGCCGGTCTTTGAGCCAGACCCATGCCACGATGGCGCCAAACAGGGGCACAGTGGCATTCAGGATGGCAGACAGTCCGGTCGTGATGAAGACCAGCGCGAAGCAATAGCATGCAAACGGAATGCCGGAGTTGGCAATACCCACCAGCAGCACGGGGCGCCAATGCTGGCGAAAGTTGGCACCATGCCCGCGCCATAGCATGATGGGCAGCAAAAACAGCGAGGCAATCAGTACCCGAACACCCGCCGTGGCAAAGGGGCCAAACTCCACCACCGCCAGGCGCATGAACAGAAACGAAGCGCCCCAGATGGCGGCCAGCAGCACAAAGTCAATCAGCCAAGCCTGTGTGGCATGCCGCAAGGCCGGGTGGGAAGCATCTTTCGTCAAAACAAACCTTTGGTTCCAAGTTCCAGATCCAGCAGCTCCGTCTTGCGCGCCAGACCACCAGCGTAACCCGTGAGCGTACCGTCTTTGCCGATCACCCGGTGGCAGGGCACGATGATGCCAATCGGGTTGTGGCCAATCGCACCGCCCACTGCACGCACGGCCTTGGGATTGCCAATGTCTTGGCTGATCTGGCCGTAGGTACTGCATTGGCCCAGCGGGATCTTGAGCAGTGCCTGCCACACGCTTTGCTGAAACGCGGTACCCGCACTCAGGTCCAACGGCTGGTCAAAAGGCCGTCGGCTCCCTTCAAAGTAGGCCGACAGCCAAGCCGTTGTGGCCAGTAGCACCGGGTGATCTATTGCGGTTGGCCAGGCAGCCCATGGCGGCAGGTATTGCTGGTCGTCAAACCACACGCCTGATAAACCACGCGGCGTGGCAGCCAGAATCAACACACCCAACGGACTGCTGACACGGGAGTGAACCGTGTTTGGATCAAATTTCATATAAAACCTTGGTTTTGGCACATTTAATATGGATTCATTGCTATTAAAGTTATAGTTGTTTTCTCTCAAGGCGCTGCCAGGCTCGCATCACTGCATAGCTTCGCCAGGGTTTCCACGCCAGCGATGCCCGCTCGGCCGCCTTGGCTGGGTTCTTTTCACCTTGCAGCCCCAGCGCTCTGTGCAAGGCCACATCGCCCGCCGGAAAAGCATCAGGCCAGCGCAGCGCACGCATGGCGATGTACTGCGCCGTCCAGGCGCCAATGCCGGGCAGGGCCTTGAGCGCCTCGACCGTTTCATGAATCTGCACGCCACCATGCAGGGCCAGGCGACCATCGGCGACAGCCTGCGCAATGGAAATGATCGCGGCTTGGCGCTGCCGCACAATGCCCAGTGCGCCCAGCGCCTCACCCCCTACTTGGGCCAACACTGCTGGTGCAGGGAACAGTCGGCAAATCTCAGGCCAGGGTGTCTCGATGGGGGTGCCAAACTGGTCCAGCAAGCGCTGCGCCAAAGTGCGGGCTGCGGCTACCGTGATTTGCTGACCCAACACGGCCCGCACGGCCAGCTCATAGCCGTCCAGGCAGCCAGGCACGCGCAGACCTTGCGTGTCAGCGAAGTCGGCAGCCAGCACACTGTCGATGGCCTGGGGGTCTGCGTTCAAATCCAGCCAAGCCCGCACCCGGTGAATCACCTCGGGTAATACGGCGCGCAGGCCCGGTGCGACTGTGAGCCGTACTTGATACCGGTCTTCGTCAAACTGGGCCTGCACCCACCCTGTGTGGACGGTGCCTGCGCGCTGCAATGCAAAGCTACGGCAAATGCCAGGGTAATCGCTTGGACAATCTGTTCTGTGATCAAGTGGGTCGTCCCTGGCAGCGTCAACGTGTTCCACCGATGCCAGCGCCCTCCTGGCCATGAAGGCCAGCATGGCGGCCACGTCGTAGGGAGGACGGTAACCCAGGTGAACCACCATGCCGGGCGATGGCGCGACCCCTGGCTGGCTGGCTGTCAAGCCGACATTGGCCCGGGTAGATCGGCGCAACTGGCTGGGGTTGAGCCTGTAATGTGCCGCAAATGCCGCGTTGAAGCGCCTGACGCTGGCAAAACCGCTGACAAGCGCCACGTCGGTGACGGGTAACTCGGTATCAGCCAACAGTTGCTTGGCAGCCAGAAGTCGACGGGTCTGCAGGTACTGCAAGGGCGACACACCAAAATGGGCTTCAAACAGGCGGCGAACATGGCGGTCGCTCACGCCCAGGCGCTCTGCCAGCTTGGCGACTGTGGGTGTCTCGTCGCCCCAGCCGTCAGGCTCATCGAGCATCCGCGCAGCTTGATTGGCAAGCAGTTGAGATGCATCCTGAGTGGACCACGCCATCAATGGCGGCGCCAGCTCGGGGCGACAACGCAGGCAGGGACGAAATCCTGCTTTTTCGGCTTGCGCAGCCAACCCAAAAAACAGGCAGTTTTGCAGCTTGGGCAGTTTGACACGGCAAACCGGGCGGCAGTAAATGCCGGTGGACGATACGCCGACAAAAAAACTGCCATCAAACCGTGCGTCACGGCCCTGCATGGCGCGGTAGCAAATATCGGGAGACGCGAGTGTTGATGGCTGCTCTGCAGTGAAGTTCATGTGACGATGATACGCAGCATAGGTACCCGGTACTGGCCGTTTTCGGACATGTGACCTGGATCTGATTTCCAAAGCTCTGGACGACGTTGTCTGTGGTCACGGGGCAAATGACAAGATGGTGGGGAAAAAATGTCATTGAACATCAAAGATGTGAAGGGCCAAGACCAAGGACAATTTCAGGCAAGACTACAAGTTCACCAACCCCGAAACCAAGAAAATCGAGCCAAAAACCATGTTCTGCGGAAAGCTTGTAGACACGGTGTGGAGCGCGTCAGTCAGGTGGTCGGTGATATCAGCCAAGCCTGTGCCTACGCGTCAACCCACCTAAAATGGCCGGATAAGGTCATTTTGGGTGTTCCGATGCAGTTGTCCTCTTCGATTTTCAAGGCCTACGATATTCGTGGCGTTGTTCCCTCTACTTTGAATGAAGCCGTGGCCGAAGGGCTGGGCAAAGCCTTTGGCTCAGCTGCCCGTGCCGCTGGGGAAACCGTGGTGGCGGTGGGGCGCGACGGCCGCCTCAGTGGGCCAGCCCTGAGCACGGCGCTGATCAAGGGTCTGATGGGGGCGGGTATCGAGGTGATTGATGTGGGCATGGTCACTACGCCCATGCTGTACTTTGCAGCACATACGCTGTGCCGCAGCGGCATCCAGGTGACCGGCAGCCACAACCCTAAAGACTACAACGGTTTCAAGATGGTGCTGGGTGGGCGCGCGATTTACGGGGATGAGATTCAAGGCTTGCGCCGCACCATGGAGGCCGAAAGCTGGGTACTGCAGATGGGTGGCAGCGTGCGCCAGGTGAACATTGAGGCCGCTTACCAGTCACGCATTGTGGGTGACATCAAATTGGCCCGACCGTTCAAGATCGTCGTGGACTCCGGCAATGGCGTCGCAGGAGCCACCGCGCCGGGCATCTTCCGGGCGCTGGGATGCGAGGTGATTGAACTTTTCAGCGAAGTGGACGGCAACTTCCCCAATCACCACCCCGACCCGAGCAAGCCAGAGAATCTGCGCGACCTGATGGCCGCACTCAAAAGCACCGGCGCCGAACTGGGGCTGGCCTTTGACGGTGACGGTGACCGCCTGGGCATAGTGACCAATGACGGCAACAACATTTACCCCGACCGCCAGATGATGTTGTTCGCACAGGACGTGCTTTCGCGCGTGCCAGGGGCCACGATTTTGTTTGATGTGAAATGTTCTCAGCGCTTGGCTCCCGCCATTGCGGCTGCAGGCGGCGTGCCGCTGATGTACAAAACCGGGCATTCGCTGGTCAAAGCAAAGATGAAAGAGATCGATTCACCGCTGGGCGGTGAAATGAGCGGTCACATTTTCTTCAAGGAACGCTGGTACGGCTTTGACGACGGCACCTACGCAGGCTGCCGCTTGCTGGAGATTTTGAGCAAGCACCCTGACGGCAATGCCGTACTGAATGCATTGCCCACCAGTTTTTCGACACCAGAGTTGAATGTCGCTTGCGCCGAGGGTGAACCCCACCGCGTGACGTCAGAACTGCAGGCCAAGGCGGCTGCAACTTTCCCTGCGCCTGCAGTCATCTCGGACATTGATGGCTTGCGCGTTGACTGGCCGGACGGTTTTGGCTTGGTTCGTGCGTCCAACACCACGCCAGTGCTCGTGTTGCGCTTTGAAGGCCAGACGCCCGAGGCCTTGCATCGGATTGAGACCGCCATGATGGACTTGCTACGCTCAGTGAAGCCTGACGCAAAAGTAGCTCAAGCGGCTCACTGACCAGACCACCCGCGTGAACATTCTTGTGGTTAAGTTGTCGTCGCTTGGCGACGTGGTGCATGCCATGCCGGCCGTGCAGGACATCCGCCGTGCGCTGCCAGATGCGCAGATCGACTGGGTGGTGGAGCCTGGCTTTGCCCCACTGGTGCGACAGTGCGAGGGCGTTCGGCGCGCCATCGAATGCCCGATGCGGCGCTGGCGCAAAACCTTGCTGTCCGGCGGCACGCGATCAGAGTGGAATGCCTTCAAGGCCGATTTGCAAACCACGGCGTATGACGCCGTCATCGATCTGCAAGGCCTGACCAAATCTGCCGTCGTGGCCTGGTCCGCCCGGCTTGCGACCGGGGGCAAGCGCTACGCCTTAGGTAACAAGACGGAGGGCTCCAGTTACGAGGCGCCCACCCGCTGGGTGGCTGACGTGGCCATCACCCTCCCTGCGCACACCCATGCAGTGCAACGCTCGCGCCTGCTGAGCGCACAGGCGCTGGGCTTTGCGCTGGACAACCATTCGATTCAATTTGGGCTGTCTCGGCCCGCCAGCAAAGAGCCTATTGCTATTGATTTTGATAAAAAGCCCCGGCCTTGTGTTGCCCTTGTGCATGGCACATCGCGTGACGACAAACTGTGGCCCGAGCCGCTGTGGCTGGCCATAGGCCAGCGCTTGATGCAAGAAGGCTACACGCTGGCCTTGCCGCAAGGCAACCCACAGGAACTGGAGCGCAGCGAGCGTCTGGCCTACCGGTTTGGCCACGGCGCACCAGTCACGGTCTGGCCCTCCCTGGCACTCGACAATTTGCTGGACCATCTGGGGGGTTGTGCCGGGGTCATTGGCGTGGACAGTGGTTTAAGCCACATGGCCGTGGCGCTGGATTTGCCCCATGTGCAGATCTACAACTTCGACACAGCCTGGCGTACCGGGCCATTGCCTGCAATGAAGCGCCAGCGCAGCGTTTACGGCAAACCGGTGCCTACGGCTGAGTCTGTTTGGGCTGCGTGGAAAGAGGTGGCTGCCTGATGCGCGAGATTTACTCCATCATCATGGCGCTGCTTCAGCCCCTGCTGAAATTCAAACTACACCGGCGCGGCCAACAGGAACCAGGTTACCTGGCAAACATGAGCGAGCGCTGGGGCGACTACAGCCAGTTGCAAGAAGAAGGCCATGCACCGTCGCATGTCTGGAACGAGTCCTCGCTTGCTTACCGGCCAACGGTGTGGATCCATGCCGTGTCTCTGGGTGAGACCCGTGCGGCTGCCGTGCTGCTGCGCGAACTCAGGTCTGCCCTGCCTGACATGCGCTTGCTGCTGACGCACGGCACGGCCACTGGGCGCGCAGAGGGCAAGTCCCTCATACAAGAAGGTGACCGGCAGGTCTGGTTGCCCTGGGACACGCCAACAGCGGTGGATCGTTTTCTGCGCCGGTTCCAGCCTGAGATGGGCATATTGATCGAAACCGAGGTATGGCCGAACCTGGTGGCCGCTTGCAGGCAAAGTCGGGTGCCACTGATACTGGTGAACGCACGCCTGAGCGAAAAATCTTTGAAAAAAGCACGCCGCCTTGCCTGGCTGGCCCGGCCAGCCTACCGGGCGTTGACCGCCGTGTACGCGCAGACCCATGCCGACGCGGGGCGCCTGACCCAATTGGGCGCGCGCGTGGCCGATGTGCTGGGCAATCTAAAGTTTGACGCGCGGCCTTCACGCAAACTGGTGCAGCTGGGGCAGTCATGGCGCAAGAGCTGGCAGGCGAAGCTGCCTCAACCTAAAGGCGTGGTGATCTTTGCCAGTTCACGGGAGGGTGAAGAGGCCTTGTTCATCCAGCTGCTGGCTGACATGCAGCCCGAACAGCGCCAGGCGGTGCAGTGGTTGATCGTGCCCAGACACCCACAGCGCTTCGACGAGGTGGCGGCCCTGATCGAGTCCGCTGGACTGACCCTGCTAAGGCGCAGCCAATGGGATGCACCAGCTGACACCAAGGGCCCTGCCGGTGTCACCGCCGACGTCTGGCTAGGTGACAGCCTGGGTGAGATGGCGGCCTACTACGCAATGGCTGATCTGGCGCTTTTGGGAGGCAGCTTCTTGCCCCTGGGGGGGCAAAACCTGATTGAGGCAGCAGCCTGTGGCTGCCCGGTGATCATGGGGCCCCATACCTTCAACTTTGCCGAGGCTGCCACCAACAGCGCTCAGGCAGGGGCGGCGTTTGAGGTCGCTGACTTGGCTGAGGGCGTCACCACGGCCATCGAAATGCTACAAAAACCAGAGCTTATGAACCAATGCAGGTTTGCCGCAAGTGCATTTTTGAAGCAACACCAAGGCGCCACAAGCAAAACGGTGACTGCGATTGTTGCCATGGTGCGGTGACGCCTACCTGATCAGCTGTCTAATATGAGTGCAGTCCAACGCTAATTTGCAGAGGTTCGGTATGCAGTGGTGGGTATTGCTGGTGAGCTTGGTATCCGGTGGCGTCGTGGCCTATGCGGTATGGCTGTGCGTGCAAATCCGCCGTCAGACGCTGGTCATGGCACGCTCATATCAAGCGGTCATGCGCGGCTCCATGGACGCCATTGTCCTGGAGGACTCAAAAGGCCGCATCACCCACTGGAGCCCTGGTGCTCAGGCCCTGTTTGGTTATTCGGCCGACGAAATGCGCGGGCGGACCCGGCAATGCCTGATTCCGCCAGAGCAGGCCGGGCAGGAAGATCGGGTACTTTCCCAACTGACGGATCAGGTCAAAAGCATGGCCACCACGCGTGTCAGCCGGGCAGGCGTGGCTATTCCCGTGACCGCCACCTATACCGCCATCATGGACGAGCAAGGCAAACATGCTGGCATGTGCTGCGTGATGAGGGACTCGCAGCGCCAGCACCTTGCAGATGAACTGATCCGGTCCATGTCGTTCAACGACGCACTGACCGGCCTGCCCAATTGGCGCCTTTTGCGGGATCGCCTGTGGCGCGCCCAGCTCCACAGTGGGCGCCAGCGCACTTACTTTGCAGTGCTGTATATCGATCTGGACGATTTCAAGGCGGTCAATGACCAACATGGCGTTGAAGCGGGCAGCCAGTTGCTGATCGAAGTCGGTGCGCGTCTGATGGCCGCCGTGCGGCAAAAAGACACCGTGGCTCGTCTGGTGGCAGATGAATTTGTCGTGTTGCTGGAAGACCTGGGCTCAGACGAGTTTCATGCGCGCAACAGGGCGAACGCCGTCGCTGACAAAATTCTCGATCTGATGGAAGGCCGCAGCTTCAAACTGGGCGACGCACAAGTGCAGTGCTCTGCCAGCATCGGCATTCAGGTGGTGCAAGGCGGCAATGGCCATGTGGACCAGATCATCAAACAAGCCGATGCCGCCATGGCACGCGTCAAACAAGGCCGCCGCATGGTGGCGCGAGGGGACTACGCGGGAAAGACATCGGGGTAAGCTCAAACCACTTGTTCTGCACCAGTGCTAGGCGATGGTTTGTCGGACTGCAATGCGGGCGAAAGCGGTCACCGAAAATTCGACGTCGAGCGTCTCTGATGGACTGATGGAAATCAGACGACTTTCCGATTTTCCCTCTCAAAACAGGGTATTCGCCCATATGGACTGGCGATCAGAAAAGTGTGTCGAATCCAGAAAAAAACTTGCCTCAAATTGACCAAGTGCAGTCACACGACTTAATCAATTAAGTAGTCATGTCAAGACTGATTCCCCCTGCTGACTTCAGCTTACCCACTGGGTGATCCACTATGTTGACTGCCGTTCGACTTCTGCTTGGCAGGATCTTTCCGCTATCAGTAAAGAGACTGCAAATTTCTGCACGACATTTCCCCTTTATGAGCAGTTTCTACGGGGCGATTTCCAGTCTGCCACGACCGCATTCCTTGGCCTTGTACATAGCGGTATCGGCGCGCCTCATTATCCGCTCCAGTGTTTCTCCTGGTTGCCGCATCGCCAGGCCACAACTGAAATTGACTGGAAAGCCCAGCCGGGTAGCCAGTGGCAGCAGTTGTTCTCGCAAGTGTTTTTCTATCTGGATAGCTGAGTCCAATGTGCATCCGGGCAAAAGAAGGCAGAACTCTTCGCCACCCACTCTGGCAGCAACGTCATTCTCCCGGCGATGGGCTAGCAACAAGCCCCCCAACGCCTGAAGTGCCGTGTCACCTGCGTCGTGGCCGTGGGTGTCATTAATTTTTTTGAAATAGTCAATATCGAACATCAGCAAGGCCATGGAATCATTTTGACGATTTGCATTGGCAACCAGCGGTTGCCCAATCTCAACCCAGCCGCGACGGTTGTACAGGCCTGTCATGGCATCAGTAATTGCCTGATCGTGCATGGCGATTTCCGCTTCCTCATGCCAACCACCAAGTAGCGCATAGTTGACCATCAAGGGCAACAAACTGGTCATGAACATTGCAATAACATTCCAAGGGTGCGGCGTCAGGAATGATGGATAGGAATCGGTAAAGGCGCCGAGTAACCCGCGCCCGAGGGTCAGGATAGCCATAGCACACATGCCGAATGCGACCACCATACGCCAGTCGCCGTGCACCGATTTAGCGGGTCGCAAGCACGCAAATGCCAACAGAAACATTTGGATCGCGAGCAGAAAATTTGCCCAGCCGACCCGAATGGAATAGTCGTCAAACAGGATGCAATAGCCTACAGGGATGAGATAAATCAGCAGTTTGACCGTACGCTCAAAGCGTCGTGGCCCCAACCAATGACTCATTGCCTTGAAAAGCATCCAGTTGCTTGCCGCAAAACCACCCACCGATATAGTGGACAAAAAACGATCCGCCAGTGTCCCTGGCCATAGGTTGGACAGAATCATGGGAATCCAACTAATCGCGTAGAAAAAAAGGCTCAGTTGGGCTGAACGTGCCGCCACGCTGATTTTCCATCCCATCACGGCAGGTGAAACAATTGCCAGTGCCGTAATGTTGGCGATCGTAACAACCAGTAAGGTGTTCAGATCTATCTGAATTGCGTTCATCAAGAGAGTATCGCTCAATGTTATTTAGAGGAGCCATAGGCACGTTGACGAACTTCACGCACTACTTGTGATGGGCATTCCGCTGAAATTCCAAATTGCTGCCGACCGCCAATGCCAGCAAACGTGACATACCTGCTTTTTCAACGGCACGGATTAGTTGACAGCTTCGTGCCTTATGCCGCCACCAGATTTTCTGAAAATAAGGTAACGCAGCAGGAAACCATCGGCGGTAAACGTCCCAACAAGGCAGGCATGCCAGGGTGGGCAGGCGCAGGCCGATTCGCGCGAGCTTATGGGTTGCCGCGTGATGATGGTCGCATATGCTTAGAAGCGACCATAAACAAAAACTACCGTTCGCGAGCGTGGCCGGAGTACGCCACCCCACTGGGATGAGCAGCGCTGCCCCAGATTCAAGCCTCGCCATAGGATACTTTCACTCCACATACGCCATCCGTCGTATAGCCGGATTTCAGGGTTCTCCCTAGCATCGGGTTGTCTCTAACAACCACCCTCTGGAGTGAACCCATGCGAGCTTTTCAACCCCGTCGCCTGACCCTCAAGGCCCTTGCCGCTGCCGCCACCCTGGCTGGCCTGTCTGCCTTGCCAGCCCACGCTGCTGACACCATCAAGGTGGGCGTGCTGCACAGTTTGTCTGGCACCATGGCCATTTCTGAAACCGTGTTGAAAGACACCGTTTTGATGGCGATTGACGAAATCAACGCCAAGGGCGGTGTGCTCGGCAAAAAGCTGGAGCCTGTGATTGTCGACCCCGCCTCCAACTGGCCTTTGTTTGCTGAAAAAACCAAGCAATTGCTGACGCAAGACAAAGTCTCTGTCATCTTCGGTTGCTGGACGTCTGTGTCGCGCAAATCAGTCTTGCCAGTCGTTGAAGAACTCAACGGCCTGCTGTTCTACCCTGTGCAGTATGAGGGCGAAGAACTCTCCAAGAACGTGTTTTACACCGGTGCTGCGCCCAACCAGCAGGCCATTCCCGCTGTTGACTACCTGATGAGCAAAGACGGTGGCGGTGCCAAGCGTTGGGTGCTGCTGGGCACTGACTATGTTTACCCCCGCACCACCAACAAAATCCTGCGCGCCTACCTGAAGAGCAAGGGCGTGAAAGACAGCGACATCGACGAGAAGTACACACCGTTTGGCCACTCTGATTACCAAACCATCGTGGCTGACGTGAAGAAGTTTTCCGCTGGTGGCAAGACGGCCGTGGTGTCCACCATCAACGGTGACTCCAACGTGCCTTTCTACAAAGAGCTGGGCAACGCTGGTCTGAAGGCCAAAGACGTCCCCGTGGTGGCCTTCTCTGTGGGTGAAGAAGAACTGCGCGGTGTGGACACCAAGCCGCTGGTGGGCCACCTGGCGGCCTGGAACTACTTCATGTCCATCAAGAATCCTTCTAACGATGAGTTCATCAAGAAGTGGAGCGCCTACGCCAAGGCCAAGAAGATCGCCGGGCATATGGACAAGCCTTTGACCAACGACCCGATGGAAGCCACTTACATCGGCATCAACATGTGGAAGCAGGCGGTTGAAAAGGCCAAGTCCACCGATACCGATAAGGTCATTGCTGCCATGGCGGGTCAGACCTTCAAGGCACCCAGCGGCATCGTGAGCAAGATGGATGAGAAGAACCATCACCTGCACAAGTCGGTGTTCATCGGCGAAGTCAAGGCTGACGGCCAGTTCGGCGTGGTCTGGAAGACACCAGCGCCTGTGAAGGCCAAGCCATGGTCTCCCTACATCGAAGGCAACGACAAGAAGAAGGACGAGCCTGAAAAGAAGTAACCCCCTGTTGACGCTCACTGGCGTGTAGCGTCCTCCCCCCTTTGAAAGGGGGCATCGCCAGCGGCCTGGCCAAGCCAGTTCCGCGGCGATTGGTGGGATTTCCGTGGCCTCTTCGTGAGGCAGTGGTTGGGCTGGAGGAAATTTTGTCCTTTTTGAATCGTTCGTTGGTGGTTTTTGCTTCTGTATTGATAGCTGCAAACGCTTATGCATTAAGCCGTGAAGAGGTAAAAGGCATTGTGTTGGGCGAATCTGATGCCCGCATTGAGGCCTTGAACAAAGCAGTGGCCGCTGCCGACGACAGGACAGCAGCTTTTATTCAGGCGATTGCGGATGACGCTGTGCGTGTGGCGGGCGACACCGTGTTCGTGCTTAAAGCGGACAAGGCCGTTGACCCGGTCACCGGAACCGAGATGCCGGTGCCTGAAGGCGCAGAAGAAATCATGTTGAATAACCGGCTGAGGGGCGAGTTGGATTCAGCTACCTCGGCATTGAAGCTGTTTTCCAAAGACGATAAGGTTCGCCGCGAGGCCGCGAAAGCCTTGCAGACCGAAACCGACGCGTCCAAGCTCAGCTTGATCGACAAGGCTTTTCAAGCAGAAGCCGTGGACGATATCAAAACCCAGTTGGGCTTGGTGCGTGCGGCACTTTTTCTGGGTAGCAGTGACAAATCCAAGCGGCTGGATGCTGCGACGCTGCTGGGCTCAGCCACCACCACGAACGCCAAAACAGCGATGATCGAACGCTTGGCCGTGGAGCTGGACCCAGATGTCAAAGGCGCACTGCGTGCATCGCTGCGCAACCTGGAGTCCACCCTGGCCTGGGGCGACAAGTTGGCCGCCGCCTTCAGCGGCATCAGCCTTGGCTCCATTTTGTTGCTGGTGGCGCTGGGCTTGGCGATCACCTATGGCCTGATGGGTGTGATCAACATGGCGCATGGCGAACTGATGATGATCGGTGCCTATGCCACTTACGTGATGCAGGGGCTGTTCCAGAAATACCTGCCCGCTTCGATGTTCGATTGGTATTTGGTCGCCGCGGTGCCTGCCGCGTTTCTGGCGTCGGCCTTGATGGGCGCTGCACTGGAGCGCTCGGTGATCCGCTTTCTGTATGGCCGCCCGCTGGAGACCTTGCTGGCTACCTGGGGCATCAGTTTGATGCTGCAGCAAGGCGTTCGCAGCCTGTTTGGCGCGCAAAACGTGGGGGTCGAGAACCCCAGCTGGATGAGTGGTGGCGTGCAGCTCATGGGCAATCTGCAATTGCCCTGGAACCGCATCATCATCATCGCGTTTGCCTTGGCGGTGCTGGGAGGCATGGCCTGGTTGATTGGCCGCACACGTCTGGGCCTGTTTGTGCGCAGCGTCACGCAGAACCGCCCGATTGCATCCTGCATGGGTGTGAACACGGCGCGCATTGACACCTACGCTTTTGCGCTGGGCTCCGGCATTGCGGGTCTGGCAGGGTGTGCCTTGAGCCAGATTGGCAACGTGGGGCCAGACCTGGGCCAGGGTTACATCGTGGACTCGTTCATGGTGGTTGTGCTGGGCGGCGTCGGTCAGTTGGCGGGCACGGTTTACGCCGCGCTGGGCCTGGGCGTGCTGAACAAGTTTTTAGAAGGCTGGGCTGGTGCGGTGCTGGCCAAGATTGCGGTGCTGGTGTTCATCATCATCTTTATCCAAAAACGACCTCAGGGAATTTTTGCGATGAAGGGCAGAAGCGCAGAGGCTTGATCATGACCACAACGACACAATTTCAACTACCGGTCTCTGCCCCCTTGCTGTCGCGCACAGGCTGGAGCGCCTTTGTTTTCGCCCTTGTGGTGGTGTGCGGCCTGGCGCCTTTGCTCAATTTGGTCGTCCCAACTGACAGCATCTTCCACCTGAGCGACTACGCTGTGGGCTTGATCGGCAAGATCATGTGCTACGCCATCTGCGCACTGGCCATGGACTTGATCTGGGGCTACACCGGCATTTTGAGCCTGGGCCATGGTGTCTTCTTCGCCTTGGGCGGCTATGCCATGGGCATGTATTTGATGCGTCAGATTGGACGCGACGGTAATTACAAAAGCGATCTGCCTGACTTCATGGTGTTTCTGGACTGGAAGACATTGCCTTGGCATTGGACCTTCAGTGACAGCTTCTTGGCCACGCTGATCTTCATCGTTGCCGTACCGGGTCTGGTGGCGCTGGTGTTTGGGTTCTTTGCATTCCGCTCGCGCATCAAGGGGGTGTACTTTTCCATCATCACGCAGGCCATGACTTTTGCCGCTATGTTGCTCTTCTTTCGCAACGAGACCGGTTTTGGTGGCAACAACGGGTTTACCGATTTCAAGCGCATACTGGGTTTGCCGATTGCCACCCCGTCCATGCGCATGACGCTGTTTGTGCTAACGGGCTTGGTGCTGTTGGGCTGTTTTGTGTTTGCGCGCTGGCTCATTGCCAGCAAGTACGGACGCGTGCTGCAGGCCATTCGCGACGCCGAAACGCGGGTGATGTTCTCGGGCTACAACCCACTGGGCTACAAGTTGAGCATCTGGGTCATCAGCGCGGTGATGTGCGGCATCGCCGGGGCCTTGTATGTGCCGCAGGTAGGCATCATCAACCCGAGTGAAATGAGCCCCGCCAATTCGATTGAGATGGCCGTCTGGGCGGCTGTGGGTGGGCGCGCTACCTTGATCGGGCCGATTGTGGGCGCCTTTATTGTCAATGGCATGAAGAGTTGGCTGACCGTGACAGCCCCAGAGTTTTGGCTTTACTTTTTAGGCGCGCTGTTCATTGGGGTGACGCTGTTTCTGCCGGATGGTGTGGTTGGCCTCGTTAAGAAGTTGAGGAGGAGCAAGCCATGACGCCAGACTTGATGGAAGAAGGCGCAAAGCGCCGCGAAAAAATCCTGACGAAAGTCGAATCAGGCAAGACCGAATCGGGCGGGCGTGAGGCGGGCTTCTCGCGCCTGGCAACACCCGGCGAGGTGGACCTGACCCATGGCCGGATTCTGTATCTGGAAGATGTGAGCGTGAGCTTTGATGGGTTCAAGGCGATCAACAAGCTGAACCTGGATATCGCCCCGGGTGAGTTGCGCTGCATCATTGGCCCAAACGGCGCGGGCAAGACCACGATGATGGACATCATCACCGGCAAGACCCGGCCCGACGAAGGTACAGTCTTCTTTGGCAGCACCATCGATTTGCTCCGCTACAAAGAAGCCGAGATTGCACAGCTGGGCATCGGCCGCAAGTTTCAGAAGCCGACCGTGTTTGAGCACCTGAGCGTGTTTGAAAACCTGGAGCTGGCGCTGAAGACCGACAAGGGGGTCAAACGCTCCATGCTGTTCAAACTCGACAGTGCACAGGGCGACCGTTTGGCTGACATCTTGCACACCATCCACCTGGCTGACAGTGTGAGCCGCCTGGCTGGCACGCTCAGCCACGGCCAAAAGCAGTGGCTGGAGATTGGCATGCTGCTGATGCAGGACCCCAAACTGCTGCTGCTGGACGAACCCGTGGCGGGTATGACAGATGAGGAAACCGCGCGCACGGCGGAGTTGTTTTTGTCGCTCAAGGGCAAGCATTCCCTGATGGTGGTGGAGCATGACATGAGCTTTATCCGCACCATCAGCGACATCGTGACCGTGCTGTGCGACGGGTCAGTGTTGGCGCAGGGCACGCTGGACCAAGTGCAGTCTGATGAGCGTGTCATTGAGGTCTATTTAGGTCGATAAGCCATGCTGAACGTCAAAAATATCAACCAATATTACGGCGGCTCGCACATTTTGCGCGACGTGTCCTTTGACGCGGCCGTGGGCAAAGTCACTGTGCTGCTGGGGCGCAATGGCGTGGGCAAGACGACGCTGCTGAAGTCCTTGATGGGGCTGATCCCCATCAAAACAGGCAGCATCGAGTTCGATGGCAAGGCGATTCAAAACGCCACGCCTTATGAGCGCGCGCGCGCTGGCATCGGCTTTGTGCCGCAAGGGCGCGAAGTGTTTGCCCGCCTTACGGTGGAAGAGAACTTGCGCATGGGGCTCGCCTACAAAAGCGCCAGCACGCCGATTCCGCCAGAGCTTTTTGAGCTGTTTCCGGTGCTCAAGCAAATGCTGCATCGCCGGGGAGGCGATCTGTCTGGCGGACAGCAGCAGCAGTTGGCCATTGCGCGGGCGCTGGCAGCAGGCCCGACGTTGTTGATCTTGGACGAGCCGACCGAGGGCATCCAACCCAGCATCATCAAGGACATCGGGCGGGTGATTCGCATGCTGGCTGATCGGGGCACCATGGCCATTGTGCTGTGTGAGCAGTATTACGACTTTGCCGAAGCCCTGGCAGACGACTATCTGGTGATGGAGCGCGGTGAAGTGATCGCCCGCGGACCTGGCTCAGAAATGCAAGCCAAGGGTGTGCGTCAACTCGTTGCCATTTAAAGATCAATGGAAATCAAGGTAATTCATCAAATTTAAGGAGATTCTTGAGTAAAACTGTCTATTAATTCACGGCGATAAGTATGTGACAATTTGTAATTATTCCGCCTGAGTGTTTTCAGGTTCTATCGCTGTTCAATTGAAGACTGGATTTGCATGTCCTTGCTGGAGATGAGTTCTGCTACGGACGGGATGTCGCAAGACGCCTGGGGCCGCCTGAATTTGGCATGCCGGGAGCAGCAGGTGATTCTGGACAATGCAGGGGCAGGTATTGCTTTCATGCGCTCGCGTTGCATCGTGCGCTGTAATCAACGCTTTGTCGAGATCTACGGATTTGGCAGTACCTTGAAGGCCGTTGGCTGCAGCACGGAATCCCTGTACCCTGATCACGCCGCTTTTCTGGCACTGGGAGAGGAGGCCTATCCGGTCATGCAATCCGGAAAACCGTTCAAAACTGAAGTGCAGATGCGCCGCAAGGACGGACGACTGTTCTGGACCCATCTGACGGGTACCTTGGTGAGTCCTGGCGATCCGGAAGGCGGGTCCATCTGGATCATCGACGACATTGACGAGCAAAAGCATGCCAGAGCCCAACTAGAGACTGTGCTGGCTGAGCAGAACCTGGTGTTGGCCAATTGCATGGTAGGCATTGTTTACCTGCAAGACCGCACGGTCACCCGATGTAACGAGTCGTTCGAGCAGACATTTGGTTATGCAACGGGGGAGTTGAAGGGAAAGTCTTCGCGTGCCTGGTACCAGAATGACACGGATTGGCTGGCTGCAGGACATGCCTGCTATGAGCCTCTGAACCGTGGACTGACCTTCGTGGGTGAGATGCTGCTTTGCAAGAAAGATGGCACGCCTATTCATTGTGATGTCCGTGCAAAGGCCATAGACCCTTTGCAGCCTGCTGCGGGCTCTATCTGGATTGCGATGGACATCACGGCGCGCAAGCAGGCCGAGGCCGCTTTGCTGAGCGCTCAGGCTGACCTGGAAAAACAGGTGGAGCTTCGCACGCGTGAACTGGCTGAAACGGTGTATGCACTGGAGCGCAAAGCGGCTGAGCATGAGAAGTCTGAATCCCGAATTCAGCACATGGCGCATTTTGATGCACTCACCAGTTTGCCTAACCGCGTTTTACTGGCAGATCGCTGCACCCATGCACTCCGTGTGGCGCAGCGCAACCAGCAGCATGTTGCGCTGATGTTTCTGGATTTGGATAACTTCAAGACCATCAATGATTCGTTGGGTCACAAAGTGGGTGACGAGGTTCTCGTTGAGTTTGCTGCACGCCTGAAATCGGTAGTGAGGGACCAGGACACCGTGGCACGGCTGGGCGGCGATGAGTTTATTTTGCTCTTGCCCGAGACCGATGCGGCTGGCGCAGCGATGGTTGCCGACAAACTGCTGCGGGCAACGGCACCTTTCTTTACGGTGCTGACCCACGAACTTGCGGTGACACCGTCGATTGGTGTGGCTCTGTTCCCGGAAGATGGGAGTGATCTGGACGCTTTGTCTCGGTGTGCTGACGCTGCGATGTACCAGGCCAAGGAGGGTGGGCGCAACGGGTACCGTTTTTTTACCCCAGAACTGCAAGCCAGGTCTGACCGGAAGCTGTTGTTGGGAAATGCCTTGCGGCGTGCCCTGGAGCAAGGTGAGCTGGAATTGCATTACCAGCCGCAGATGTCCTTGATCACTGGGGCGACAGTGGGGGTGGAGGCCTTGTTACGCTGGACCCACCCCACGCTTGGCAGCATATCGCCTGCAGAGTTCATCCCCGTTGCAGAAAGCACGGGCTTAATTTTGCCGATTGGCGAATGGGTCATTCGTACGGCAGCCGCGCAGTTGGCGGATTGGCTGGCACATGGGGTCGAACCCATCACAATGGCTGTCAATTTGTCTGCGGTGCAGTTTCGTAACCCGGATCTTCCCAAGTTGGTGAGGCGAATCATTGAGGACTATCGACTACCGCCTCATCTGATCGAGCTGGAGTTAACCGAAGGCGCCGCGATGACAGACCCAGCATCTGCGGTCGCCGTGATGAATGAGTTGCATGGACTGGGCATCCGGGTATCGATTGACGACTTTGGTACAGACTATTCCTCCCTCAGCTTCCTGAGGCGTTTTCAGGTTTACAAACTCAAGATAGACCAGTCGTTTACACGGGATATCACCATTGATGCCGACGACAAGGCGATTGTGGGCGCGATCATCAGCATGGCCAAAAGCCTCGGTTTGCAAACCATTGCTGAAGGGGTGGAAACGCCCGGTCAAATGGAATATCTGCGTGAGCAAGGTTGTACCGAGATGCAGGGCTATTACTACAGCCATCCGCTGGGTGCCGATCAATTTGAGGCGTTTGTCAGTCGACCCGCGCCACTCCAGTAGGCCGGTCGTATAGTTGGGTGATGTCATCGCCCAAAACCGAAACATCCTTCGAACCCCAGCGCTGCTTTTGGTGCGATAGCTCGGATCTGTACCGCCACTACCACGATACCGAGTGGGGCTTTCCTGTGCAAGACGACACGCGCCTCTTCGAAAAAATCTGCCTGGAAGGCTTC
The DNA here is from genome assembly GCA_016703665.1 of Candidatus Defluviibacillus avedoerensis. GTDB lineage: Bacteria > Pseudomonadota > Gammaproteobacteria > Burkholderiales > Burkholderiaceae_C > Defluviibacillus > Defluviibacillus avedoerensis. The sequence continues at coordinate 716,305 of JADJBS010000020.1, read as the reverse complement.
CAGTCAGGCCTGAGTTGGATCACCATTTTGCGCAAGCGTGAGCATTTCCGCGCAGGGTTTGCGGGTTTCGACATTGAGAAAGTGGCCCGTTTTGACGACAAAGACATCGCACGATTGATGGCAGATGCGGGCATCGTGCGGCACCGAGGCAAGATCGAAGCCGCCATCAACAACGCGCGCTGTGCGGAGCGTTTGCTGGAAACTGAAAAATCCTCAGCGACTATTTTTGCAGTTTGAACCTGACGCCGCTTCGCGCCCGGCGCAGATCACCCGCGAGGCCTTGCGGAAATGACGCAATCACCGCAATCCATCGCGCTTTCCAAAGATTTGAAAAAGCGCGGCTGGAAGTTCGTTGGCCCGACCACCATGTATGCCTTCATGCAAGCCATGGGCCTGGTCAATGACCATCAAGAGGGCTGCCATGTGCGCGAGGCCGCCCTGCTGGCGCGCAAAAAGATTGCACGCTGAGATTCAGTACGACGTCAGCGGTGTTGACTGTTTTTAGGCGCGTTGCCGCCGTGAGAACTGCTCCCATCATCAGCATGGCACCAATCGCCCGCCCAGCAAGGCTCAATGCGCCAGGGTTGTCAATGAGCCATTGGCGTGACTTGGCAGCCGCCAATGCCAAGGTGCCGTAAATGCCCAATTGGGTCAAAGCAATGATGCCGCCCAGCACGGTGCTTTGCAGCAGCAACCCGCCATCATCGGGGTGCAGAAACTGCGGAAAAACCGCCAGCATGAACAGGTAAGCTTTGGGGTTCAACAGGCACGTGACCATGGCTTGGCGAAACACCTTCAGCGGCGCAGACGGCGCCACCTGCTGCACATCTACCATCGCGGTGTGGCTGTGCCAGATGCTCCAGCCAATCCACGCCAGATAAGCGGCTCCCGCCAGGAGCATGGCTTGCATCAAACCAGGCACGGTGCTGATCAGCCATGGACGCCCAGACTTGCGGCCAGCACATGGCACATGCCGCCAACTACGATGCCTACCACGGCAAAGAGCCCACTTTTGCGCCCACCTGCCAAAGCGTTAGACAGCACAAACGCCATGTCCATCCCGGGTAAGGCGATGATGCCAAAAACGAGTGTGAAGAATAGCCACAGGTGATTGCCGTGGTCCATGGTTTCCCTAATGAGTTGTTGTGCGTGAGGCGAGAATGTAATGGGATATCAGGACAGTTTCGGTCCTGATAAGTCAATAAACTTCAACCCATGTTTTCACCCACCACACGCGTGCTGAGCCTGCTGGAACTGCTCCAAGCCCATGGCCAACTCAGTGGCCCTGATTTGGCTGAACGCTTAGGGGTGGACGCGCGTAGCCTGCGCCGCTATGTGCGTAAGCTGGAAGACCTGGGCATTCCAGTGTTGACCGAGCGCGGACGCTATGGCGGTTACCGCCTGATGCCGGGATTCAAGCTGCCGCCCATGATGTTCACCGACGACGAGGCACTTGCCTTGTGTCTGGCTTGCAAGGCGCACGCGCTGGGTTTGGCGGTAACAGGAGCGGCAGACAGCGCGCAGGGCAAACTGGAGCGTGTTATGCCCGCAGGCCTACTGAAGAGAGTGAAGGCGCTAAAGACCAGCACAGCATTCGGGTTGAAATCCGCAAGCCCAACCGCGCCAACAAATGCCGCTCTGCTGATGACCTCAGCCAGGCCGTTCAAGCGGGCATGCAACTCAGGCTGAGCTACCGATCAACGGGCACCAAGTTGACAGTGCGTTTGATCGACCCGTGGGGCCTGGTCTTTCGCGATGGCCATTGGTACCTGTTGGGCCACTGCCATTTGCGCCACGAGCCGCGCACCTTTCGCCTTGACCGAATGGTTCAAGCCGAGTTGACCGGTCGACGTTTCGCAAACCAGCCAACTTTGATGCCGTACGCCAACTGGCCCGGCATCGCCAGCCTGCCCAGAAAATTTCAGGTGGAGGTGCTGCTGAAAACAGATTTGGCCACCGCCCAAGCCGCAGTGTTCGACACTTTTGGCATGCTGATTCCCGACGCCAATGGCGTACGTCTGCTGGGGCAGAGCGATAGCCTGAGCTGGTTTGCCAGAGAGTTGGCCCGACTGCCTTTTGGCTTTGAAGTGATCGACTCCCAAGCCCTGCGCGATGAAATCAAGTGGCTAGGCCAGTACTTACATGGCATATCGAGCTTGTAATTGACGATATGGAAACGCGCCGAGCGAGCGAAAGATTACCACTGGCTTGCCACGCATTCAGCTAAATAATCCGAATTCATTAAGCCGAATTGATGAAAGTCTGGAACCAAACTTTCAAGTCATCCAGCGCTTCCGGTTTGTTGTCAATTAGCCATTGTGTAAGTTTTGGGCCGTGATCTGTTTTTCGGTACTCTCGCTGACTCAGCTCGGTAAAGACGAACTCTAAGACCTTTGCCGCATGTAGTGTCTTGCTGGTTCTATTTGCTGGATTCAAAAGGCAGGAATTATTCTCGGGTGCACGTATTTGAAGCTGGTTATCCACTTGGACGGCGGTGATCTGACTTCCACCCATGCTTGTAAGAACACTCGCAATTGCTTCTGCGTCCAGCAAGTAGTCTTCAAGCATTGTTCGGGGCAGGAAGTGGACCACGCCATCACAGTCAGATTCAATTTGCTTAATTTGACTGTCAGATTTCTTTTCTCTATCTAGCGTGATACCCACCATCGGTGGCGCAAGAAAGCTGCCCTCGCTGAGTTTTCTATAAATCGCGGCTACTTTCTTAGGCTCAAATTTGCGCGACTCAAAGTCACCGGTCGCATGAAGCGGTAGTACCGCGATCCCTTGAGCCAACTCAGGAAAAAAATGCTGGAGTACAAGGGGGAATATTGCGGCCTCGGTTTCACCCTCGACCCAAAGGACCCTGTCACAACCGTGCAAATCAGTAAAGCTAATTCCAAGGTCAATCAATCCAGCTCGCAATTCATGCAGTTTGCCACCGCTGGTCTGTTTCACTGTGGTCTGTTGTCCAAAGTATTCAAGAAGAGTGACAGTCGACGCTTTGACGGTTCTCAGAACGTCACTGGAATGTGTGGTGATGAAGAATTGGTGTTTGCTACCTATTTCTGCAAGTATGGCAAGCAGCTCGCGCAAAGCGCGGGGATGCAAAAAGGAGTTCGGCTCTTCCAGCAGAATGAACCGTTGCGATTGAGCCGTTAGCGCTACGTACAGCATTGCCAGTGCATTGCCTACTCCGGTGCCCACCTGATTGATTGGGACTGTCAAATCACTTCGTCGAAGATCAGTTGGAGTTGTTTGAACCCGCAATTCAAATAGATGGTTGGAATTCGATGGGGCGCTCACCCGATAAATGCTCGGAAAAACACGGTTCAACAGTCGCATAAGGATGTCTGCTGCGACATGGTCTCTATTCTGCAATTGGCTTATGCAAAAAGCGAGATTTGAACAATCTGGCTGAAGTTCGTCACCACCAGCGGATGAGGTTGGACGAATGGCTCGCTCAGCGGAGAAGCGGTAGATCTTTTGCTGGATACGATTGTTAAGAAGAGTTAGCTCGGGCGTCCCAGAGGAGTAATTTGCAATCTGAATTTGCAAAGGGTTTTCATGCTGGAGTCGGAAACCTGAGAAAGTAGAATTTCCTCCCACTGGACGCCAATCGGAGGGCCAGTTCGAAAAATGCAGCCGCGAAAACTGTCCCTGGTGAGGGTTGTGCTTGATGGACAGCGAAATTGATTCTTGCTTCAACCTTCGTTCAACCGTATTTGCATCGGTGGTGTAAAAATGACCCGCTTGCTCGCCAATTCCTATAAAGACCTCCGTGCCCGACGGTAGATGCTTGAAAACATCATGAATCGCCAGTTCGAATTCGACTTCAGTAGTGGATGAATCCGTCAAAATTGTTTCCGTGTCAAGGACATTTAACACAGACCGATGCGGAATATTTTGTAGTTGGTAGTAGGCAATGGCTTCCAGCACAGATGTCTTGCCACTTGAGTTCGCACCAAGCAATACATTGAAGCCAGGTTCAAACGCAAATTCTGTTGGGTGAAGAAAGCTCTTGTAGTTTGTGATTTTTAGTTTCTTCAAATGCATTTAGAGCTCCCTATGAAAAAACCCCGCGAGGCGCAAGCCAGCGGGGTTTCTAGATTTTGACTGTGAATGAACCACAGGCGAGAGGCGTTGCGCAATGGGCTGAGAGCAAGGCGCTTTGTTGCAGACAGTGGCAGCGCCACGGCCAAACAAAGCAACGCCGCTATCGGCCCATTTCGCGGCGCCGAATTACATGCCCATGTCGCCCATGCCACCCATGCCGCCCATGCCGCCGCCGCCCATGCCGCCGCCAGCACCGGACTCATCCTTAGGTGCTTCAGCAATCATGCACTCTGTCGTCAGCATCAAGCTGGACACAGAAGCTGCGTTTTGCAGTGCGGTGCGGGTCACTTTCGTTGGGTCCAGAATGCCCATTTCGATCATGTCGCCGTAGGTGTCGTTGGCAGCGTTGAAGCCGTAGTTGCCCTTGCCAGCCAACACTGCGTTCACGACAACCGATGGCTCGCCACCAGCGTTGTAAACGATTTCGCGCAGTGGGGACTCAACAGCCTTCATCACCAAAGCGATGCCGTGGTCTTGGTCAGAGTTGTCACCCTTGACCACACCAGCAGCTTGACGTGCACGCAGCAATGCCACACCGCCGCCAGCCACGATGCCTTCTTCCACAGCAGCGCGGGTAGCGTGCAGGGCGTCTTCAACGCGGGCTTTCTTCTCTTTCATTTCGACTTCGGTGGCAGCGCCAACCTTGATCACGGCAACGCCGCCAGCCAACTTGGCCACGCGCTCTTGGAGCTTCTCGCGGTCATAGTCAGAAGTGGCTTCTTCGATTTGCACGCGAACTTGCTTGACGCGGGCTTCGATGTCGGCAGCAGCACCAGCACCGTCGATGATGATGGTGTTTTCTTTGCCCACTTCGATGCGCTTGGCAGAACCCAGGTCAGCCAAAGTCACCTTTTCCAAGGTCAGGCCAACTTCTTCAGCGATAACCTTGCCGCCGGTCAGGATGGCGATGTCTTCCAACATGGCCTTGCGACGGTCGCCAAAGCCTGGAGCCTTGACAGCCACAACCTTCAGGATGCCGCGAATGGTGTTGACCACCAAAGTAGCCAGGGCTTCGCCTTCGACTTCTTCAGCAATGATCAACAGAGGACGGCCAGCCTTGGCGACTTGTTCCAGGGTAGGCAACAGGTCACGGATGTTGCTGATCTTCTTGTCGAACAGCAGAACAAACGGGTTGTCCAGCAAAGCGGCTTGCTTTTCTGGGTTGTTGATGAAGTAGGGCGACAGGTAACCGCGGTCAAACTGCATGCCTTCGACGATGTCGAGTTCGTTGTCGAGGGACTTGCCGTCTTCAACCGTGATCACGCCTTCTTTACCAACCTTGTCCATGGCCTTGGCGATGATCTCGCCAATGCTGGAGTCGCTGTTGGCAGAGATGGAGCCAACTTGAGCGATTTCCTTGGAAGTGGTGGTGGCTTTCGATGCTTTCTTCAGCTCGGCGATCAAAGCAGTCACTGCCTTGTCGATGCCGCGCTTCAGGTCCATCGGGTTCATGCCGGCGGCCACGTACTTCATGCCTTCGCGAACGATGGCTTGAGCCAACACGGTTGCGGTGGTTGTACCGTCACCAGCGTTGTCAGAGGTCTTGGAAGCGACTTCCTTGACCATCTGCGCGCCCATGTTTTGCAGCTTGTCTTTGAGTTCGATTTCCTTGGCCACGGACACACCGTCCTTGGTCACGGTAGGGGCGCCGAAAGAGCGCTCCAGAACCACGTTACGGCCCTTGGGGCCCAGGGTCACTTTGACTGCGTTAGCCAAAATGTTCACGCCTTCAACCATGCGTGCGCGGGCTTCGCCGCCGAAAACTACGTCTTTTGCTGCCATGATGCAGATTCCTAAAAATTTGAGGGTTAAATCAACTGTTCAGGCATATTTTGTATGCCTTTATAGCTATCAATTAGAGAGCTAATGACGGGAAGTGAATTACTTCTCGACAACAGCAAACAGGTCGTCTTCTTTCATGACCAGCAGTTCGTCGCCAGCGACCTTGACGGTTTGGCCGCTGTATTTGCCGAACAAAACGCGGTCACCGACCTTGACGGCCATGGCGCTGAGTTCGCCCTTGTCATTGCGCTTGCCTGGGCCAACTGCCAGGACTTCACCTTGATCGGGTTTTTCAGCTGCTGCATCAGGAATCACGATGCCAGAGGCAGTTTTGGTTTCGCTTTCGACACGTTTAACGATTACGCGGTCGCCGAGAGGACGAAGGTTCATAGGATCTCCTAAATAGAAAGAAACAGGGGTTGAATTCTTGAAGAGCTAAAGTTAGCGCTTCTTAACTTGAGTGGGTTGTGTTGTTAGCACTCGCTCGAGTTGAGTGCTAATGATAAGGGCGATTGATGTCAGTTTCAAGACGTCAGGTAGTGATGCTGGCAATTTTTGTCGATTCTCAGCTAACTTTGCAAAGAAGTTCCACCGTGTGTGCAAAGCCCTGGTCAACTCCTAAAAAGAAGCGCGAATGATCGTGGTGTCAGGATTTGCAAACGATTTTGGTGTTTTTGGCCATAGGAGGATGACGGCAGAGCCCTTAAGGTGTGAGGCGCAAGCAACCCATGAATTGATTCCGGGTATATCAGGAGATAACAGATGACAAGCAAGGCATTCGATTCCACACGCCGTCAGGCTTTGCTGGCCGCAGCAGCCCTGTTTGCGGCCACCACCCATGCGCAGACTCGCCCGGCCGATGGCTTCCCAACCAAGCCGATCCAGTTGGTACTGCCGTTCCCACCCGGTGGCTCGATGGACCCTATTTTCCGCTCGCTGGCTGAGGCAGCGTCCAAAGACCTGGGCCAACCGGTCATCCTGATGCATAAGCCTGGTGCGGGTGGCATCATGGGAACTGCGGCGCTGGCGACCATGCCCGAGTCGGACGGCTACACCATTGCGGTGATGCACAACTCAGTGATCCGTGCACCCTTGGTGCAAAAGGTCAACTTTGACCCCTTGAAGGACTTTACCTATTTGATCGGCTTGTTTGGCTTGACCACCGGCATTTCGGTGGCAGCAGATGCACCCTGGAAGACATTTGCCGAACTGATGGCAGATGCGAAGAAGCGACCCGGGGCAGTGAGCTGGGGCACCGTGGGGGCGATCAGCATCAACCGCATCGTGGCAGAGCGGCTGGCGCGTTCTGCGGGAACCTCCTTCAACATGGTGCCCTTCAAAGGCGGTGCGGAAGCGTTCCAGGCGCTGATTGGTCGACACCTGGATGTGTATGGCGATCCAGGTTTTGGTGCTCAGGTGCGAGGGGGTAAGGCGAGGCTTCTGGCAACCTTTACCAACGAGCGCCTGAGTGCTTACCCGGGTGTACCCACAGTCAAGGAGCTGGGCTACGAGCTGTCCATCGATTCGCCCATGGGCCTGGTTGCGCCCAAGGGGATGGAAGCCAAGATCGCTGCGCGTCTGGGGGCTGCGTTTCGAAAGGCGGCCACCGATCCGGCTTACCTGAATTTGCTGGACATGTACGACCTGCAGGCCAATGTGATCAGTGGCGAAGCGTATACCGCCTATGCCCGTATGGCCTATGAGCGCGACGCCAAAATGTTGACTGAAATTGGCTTCAAGCTGGACTGAACTCAGTAAGGGCTGCTTGAAAGCACCCCAGCAGTGACGTCGACATAACGGGCGGGTTTGCCGGCCCAATCGCTCAAATTGAAAACACTGCTGTCGCTTAGTTTGCGTACTTCCATTTGCCCCACTGTCAGCGGCAAACCGCTGCTGCAAACCTTGGGCACTTCCATTGGCCGGACAAAATACACAGCGCTTTCCGTGGTGGAGTTGGGATTGGTCACTCGCTGGCCTGTGAACGGCGTGATCAAGCCGTCCCCCTGTACCAGCAAGGCCGTTTCCACACCGACACCAATCCCGCGTGCACCTTGCAGCGTTGATGTGCCCGCCGCCAGAATCCCGCCCTTGCACCCTGCGCTGCCCAAAGGGGCAACCAGGCGGGATACAAAGGTCATTAGACGACCCATTCGGTCTCGCGAATCCAGATGGCTGTCCAGGATCGTGTTACGAAAGGCAGCCGGTGTCAAAAATCCACCTGTCAGGCTCAAAGGGTCAGGGTCCAGCGTCATGAATTCGTTATAGGGGTTTGTCAAGGCCTCAGCAGTCGAGACTGAGTCCACCATGGCTGAAAAATCGAATTGCCCGAGCACTGCCAAGCCTGCACTGGTTCCACCCACAGGCACGTTTTGCGCGATCAGGTTGTCCAGCGTGGCATGAAGAGCGGTGCCTTTCCAGTAACGGATGTAGTCGCTCTGATCTCCGCCAGCGATGAACACCGCCTGAGCGCGTGCGACGACCGCGTTCACAAACGGGTGGTTGGCCGCATTTCGGTCAGGAATCACCAAGGTTTCAACTGAACTCAACCCCATGGATGCGCCCCCTACCCAATCGGCTGCAATTTGACTGGATGTGCTGTCCTTGTCGTCGCTGAAGTAGATGTAAGGGTTATAGGCGTCAGTTCCCGTGGCACGGATCACCACAAACCTTCCCCCGGTTCCTGGGCGAACGCCAGCGCGGGCAATCATCCAGGCGAACGCATTGTCAACATCGGGGCCTCCGCCCATGATGACCAGAGAAGGCTCCGCCTGTGGACTGGCGCTGACTTCAGCGTCCGGTTGTCCAAGCGCATGGTATTCATGCGTAACCGGTAAGGGTTCATTGCCTCCACCGCAAGCCACCACGAAGGCGGCAACGCTGAGGATTGAGAGGAGTTTGTGGAGGTGCATGATGAATCAATCTTGGCTAGCGAGGCGTTGTCAGAACAGTGTCGTCAAAAGTCAAAATCCGGTGTTGACACAGGTCAAAGGCATTATTTCGTGTTCAACTCCGCCAATCGTTCTTTTTTTCAGTTCGCATGGAATCCATTCTCGTCTCCACCGGTGTCGTTGCCCTGGCCGAAATCGGCGACAAAACCCAGTTGCTCGCTTTTATTCTGGCAGCCCGATTCAAAAAACCTGTGCCGATCATTCTGGGCATATTGATTGCGACCATCATCAACCATGGTTTAGCTGGTGCATTGGGTGCCTGGATCACTTCCACCGTCAGTCCGGATGTCCTGCGCTGGGTCCTTGGTCTGTCATTCATTGGCATGGCCATCTGGACCATGATTCCCGACAAGATTGAAGAGGAAGAGACGCAGGTCGCCGTGCGCTTTGGCGTATTTGGCGCAACCCTGATCACGTTCTTTTTGGCAGAGATGGGCGATAAAACGCAGATTGCCACCATCGCCATGGCAGCGCATTACGCTTCTCCACTGATGGTGGTCATTGGCACCACGCTTGGCATGTTGATTGCCGATGTTCCTGCCGTGTTCGTGGGTGAAAAACTGGCTGACAAAATTCCCATGAAGCTGGTGCACTCGATTGCGGCAGGCATTTTTGCACTGTTGGGCCTGGCCACCTTGCTTGGCGCAGGCGCAAACCTGGGGTTTTAGCGATTTGGGCTGCTCGGTAAGTTAACCTCAACGCATGACCCAACTACCTGAATCGACCGATCCCGTTATCAACCTAGCCTTGCAAGGGGGTGGATCGCACGGCGCTTTTACCTGGGGCGTGCTGGACACGCTGCTTGACGATGGCCGTATTGCCTTTGAAGGTATCAGCGGCACCAGCGCTGGTGCCATGAATGCCGTCGCCCTGGCACATGGCCTCGCCCTGGCGCTTGGCAAGCCCAAGGTCGATGCAAGGCAGGCTGCTCGAGAATCTCTGGCCGCATTCTGGAACGGCATCGTGACCATGGGGGCTTTGAGCTCAACCATCTCACAGGCCCAGCGCGCACCGTTTGACATTCTGTTTGGCGGCTTTGGTGGAGCCAGTGCCAGCCAGTTGCTGATGGACTCTATGACCAGTTTTTGGGCCAGTTCGGTGTCACCCTACCAAAGCAACCCGCTGGACATCAATCCACTCAAGGACTTTCTGGAGCGCCAGATTGACTTTGAGCGTCTATCCGCACCGGGTCTACCCAAAGTATTTGTGGTGGCGACCCGTGTCACCACGGGAAAAGCCGAGGTTTTTTCTGGCAAGCGTTTGACCGCGAAAGCGGTGATGGCCTCTGCCTGCCTGCCGACTGTGTTCCAGGCTGTGGAGGTGGAAGGTGAACATTACTGGGACGGTGGTTTCTCTGGCAATCCGGCCATTCATCCATTGATTTATGACTGCCAGACGCCAGACATCATGCTGGTACAGATCAACCCGATCAAGCGCGACACGGTGCCTACCACCGCAGCTGACATCATGGATAGGGTAAACGAGATTACCTTTAATTCGGCCTTGATCGCTGAAATGCGTGCCATCGACTTTGTCAAACGCCTTTTGGCTGATGGCAAGCTGGATGCGCAACGCTACAAGGATGTACGCATGCATCGCATTGACGGTGGGGAAGTGCTGGAGTCATTCCACGCATCCACCAAAACGGCGACTGATGCCAAACTGATCCACACCTTGCGCGACCTGGGCCAAGCCAGCGCCAAGCTTTGGCTTGGCAAGCATTTCAGCAAGCTCGGCGTGAAGGCCAGTGTGGACATTGCCCGCGACTACCTGGATGATTTGCGGGTCCCAGTCTCTGTCGCAAAGGTTTGAATGGGCCGCGTCAGCACGGCGCTTTTGCTCGGCTGAATTTGCCAGGCCTTTAGCGGCCTCTGGCGTGTTTCTCCACCTTTTCTTGGCACGGTACACAACGTGCTGCTTCCGGGCTTGCCTGCAAACGTGCAACCGGAATACGGCAACCGCAATCAGTGCATTCGCCATAGCTGCCCTCTGCCAGACGCGCCAGTGCTGCGTCAATGGCGATCAGTTCGCTGGTTTCATGCTCGTCAATGGCAAAGCTCAAATCCCGTTCGGTGGCGACTTGGGCGTCTGAGTCTTCACGGTGTGCAAACCGGTCTGCCGCTGCCTCTGCACGGCCTACTGTGCCTCCACGCTGCGCCGCGATCTGCGCCAGCAACTGACTGCGCAGGGTGCTTAGTTGGGCGTGCTGGGCGCTGTAATCCTGGTTCTTCATGAACTGTTCTCCTGTAGTCTTTGGCGCAATGGTGTTCCATATTGCGCTGTGGGGCATTGACGCATATCAATCCCTGGAACATACCCGGATTGACTGCGCAGCTAGCGTCCCCAATACTCGGTGCCAGCCCAGAAATACGCCTGCACCGGTCGACAACACGCCATGGATTCCGATAAACACCAAGCTCCAACTGTGGTCGCTGCGACCCCCTCGCGCCCGCCTCCCTATGTGCCGCCGCCCAGTCCACCACCTACCAAAGAGATACTCCCGCTAAGCTGGGCTGACCCAGTGGGCTGGCTTCGGCTTGGCTGGCACGACATGCTGGCCCATCTGGGCATTTCCCTGTTTTATGGGCTGTGCTTCTGGGGCATGGCGCTGGTGATGTGGGCTGTGTTTCGCAACAAGCCCGAATACGTGATGTCGATCATTTCCGGCTGCGTTTTGGTGGGCCCTTTTCTTGCCATGGGTCTGTATGACGTGAGCCGCCAACGAGAGTCGGGCACTCAACCGCAGCTTGGGCAATCACTGGTCTGCTGGCGGTCGCATATGGGTAGCATGGGCATGTTGGTGCTGGTGTTGATGGTGCTGGAGCTTTTGTGGGGCCGCGCTTCGCTGGTGGTGTTTGCCGTGTTCTTCAACACAGGCATGCCGTCTACCGCCGGCGTGGTTCAGGCGATTTTTAATCCTGACAACTGGCAGTTTGTGCTGGTTTACATGGTCGTGGGTAGCGTTTTTGCAGGTTTGGTGTTTGGTACCTGTGTCGTTTCTATTCCCATGATTCTGGATCGTGATACTGATGCCATCTCTGCAGGTATCACCAGTTTGCAGGTGGTTTTCGGACACATGGGTGTGCTGATCCTGTGGGGGCTGCTCATCACCTTCATGGTGGTGGGTGGCGTTCTGCTGTGGGGTGCTGGCCTGATCGTGGTGGGGCCTTGGCTCGGATACGCAAGCTGGCACGCCTACCGAGGCACCGTCAAATGGCTTGTTCCGCCTGGTGTGCCTGAACGCACGGGAAGCAATGCTTAAGCCATCGATATATCATTTCAATCATTAATTGCTTGCATCAAAAATATCATTTCGGCTAGAATTGAAATAATTCAGTTTGAAATGATTTTATGAGTGCGCGATTTTTCTTGAAATTTCGATTTTTGTTTGCTTTTGTTGCGATTGCTATCAATTTTGAGGCAATGGCATTGCCTGATCCCACCGGCAAGGTGATACTGACGATCAGCGGCAAGGTGGCTGATCGGAACAGCGAGGCGGGCGCGCAGTTTGACTTGGCCATGCTCGAAAAGCTGCCGGTGCAAAGCTTTGTCACCAAAACACCGTGGGACAAGGCCCCTGTCAAGTTCAAGGGAGCTTTGCTGCGCGATGTGCTTGCGGCTGCCAAGGTCAATGGCAGCACCCTGAAGGCGGTGGCCCTGAACGACTATCAGACCAACATACCGGTCGAAGACGCGACACGCTTCGACATGATCATCGCGTATGAAATGAATGATCAGCCTATTCCCGTCAAAACCAAGGGACCACTTTTCATCGTGTACCCGTTTGACTCCAAACCTGAGCTTCAGTCAACACGCTACTACGAACGCTCTGCCTGGCAACTCAAGCTGCTCAAGGTGGAATAGCCATGACAGGCTCCCGCGAATACCGGCATCACCGCTTTGTCTGGTGGCTGGGCTTGGGCACGGCCATCATGGCGGTGGCCCTGGCCGTCATGCTGGCATTGCAGTTCACTCAAAAGCAATCTATTCGTCACTCAAGCGGTCTGCGCGTGGATTCCATTGCGGCGCTGACGTTTCAGTTGGAGCGCGAATACCTCCGGTTTCGTCAGTCCATAGACCAGGCTGCCAACCGGGGTGGCCCCATGGACCAGGACGCCCTGGCATTGCGCTTTGATATTTTTGTGAGTCGTCTGGCGCTGTTGCAGGACAACCCTACCATTGCCTTGCTCAAAGAACGCGCAGAGTACAGCGCTGTGGTCCCCGCGCTGGAGAAACTGATTGAGCAAACTGAACGTGTGCTGGCGCAAACACCCACCGATACCAAGGCGCTCAAAGCCTTGCTGGGCGACTACACCACATTGGGGCCCGAGGTGCAGGCACTGAGTTTTGCGGCTAACTCCCAGGTGTCGCGGACGCTGGAACGTCAGGAAGAGGTGATGCTTGGCCAGAACGAGAAAATCACCTGGCTTACGGCGATACAACTCTTGCTGTTGGTGATTGCCTTTATCGCCCTCGTGATGCGCCAGTCGCGCCAAGTGCAAGAGCAAAAGGCGCTTGAAAAGCTCACGCATGATTTGCAGCAGGCCAACGCGCTGGCAGAGTCTGCCAACCGTGGCAAGAGTCAGTTCCTGGCGACCATGAGCCATGAGTTGCGCACCCCCTTCAACGGCATGCTGGGCATGCTAGGCCTGCTGGAGGGAACCAGCCTGAACCCGCAGCAAACTGATTATGTGCGTACTGCGCGCGAATCCGCCGGGCACTTGCTGACCTTGTTGAATGACATCCTGGATGTTTCCGCGCTTGAGTCTGGCCGCATGAATGTGAGTCCCACCACCACCCATCTGCCCATGATGTTGCACGACGTGGACGCGTTGATGCGGCCACTGGCGTCCAAGAAGGGTTTGGGGTTCAAGCTCAGCCTGTCTGACGGTATGCCAGAGTGGGTGCATGCTGATCACACCCGGATCAAGCAAATCCTGATGAACCTGGTGGCCAATGCCATCAAGTTCAGCAAAGAGGGAAAGATTGAGATCAGCGCCCAAACCAGCAACGATGTGCCCCTTCAGCCGGGGCAGACCTTCAACCTGAATGTGCGCGTCACAGACCAGGGCATTGGCATGGATGCGGACACCCTGGCTGTGCTTTTCAGACGCTTCAGCCAGGGAGACGCCAGCATTTCGCGCCGCTTTGGTGGAACTGGTCTGGGGCTTGAGATATCCCGCAACCTTGCCAAACTGATGGGTGGCGACATCCATGTGCAAAGCGAGCAGGGCGTTGGCAGCAGTTTTACGCTGGTGCTGCCACTTAGCTGCGTGGAGGCTCCCCAGAAACAGGCGTCTGACAGCGGTTTTGAATCCTCCAGACCTTCCACATCTTCTGCGCGCGCGCTGGACATCCTGGTGGCTGAGGATCACGTGGTGAACCGCAAATACATGCAGGCTTTGCTGACCAAGCTTGGGCATCACCCGCGCTTCGCCGAGGATGGCGAGCAGGCCGTGACCGAAGTACGCAGATGCATGCCCGATATTGTGTTGATGGATCTGCACATGCCTGAGATGGATGGTTTTCAGGCCACACGCGTATTGCGCGAAGAATTTGGATCGGCTGCTGTTCTGCCCATCGTGGCCCTGACGGCAGACGCTTTTGCTGAAACCCGCGACCGCGCATTGGCGGCCGGGATGAACGCATTCCTGTCCAAGCCCGTGCGCATAGACCAGATTCAGGCCATGCTGAAAGAAGTACTGGGCGAGCAGGATTCAGCAGTGCCCAGCGAATTTGCGTCGGTTGAACTGGCATTGGCGGCGAATACCTTGCCGGTCAAGCCAGCAGTTTCACAACCGATGCTGCAGAAAAAACCTGCTGAGTTGTCCCTGCAGCAAGAGGAACGTCGACAGGTAGTGCGCCGCCGGTTCAGTGCAGGCGAGGCATCCATCCACATGGACATGGCCGTCGTGGCAGAGGTGTGCGTGGCAGTGTCACTTGATGGTTACCGATCCCTGTTGAATGCGTTCTTCACCGACAACGCCCAGGTGATGACCAAGTTGTTGGGCGCACTCGATGCGTGTGATTTACCTTCGCTCAAAGTGCTTGGCGGCTCTGCCAAGCAGGCCTCGTCCAACCTGGGCCTGCAGGCCATTGCGCAGGTGGCTGGTCGGGTGGAACACGGTGGCTTGCAGTTCAACGAAACCGAATGCCAGGAAGCTGCGACTCAGTTGCGGGAACTGTTAGAAACCATCCATGCCCTGTGTATCCGCATGGGGCTGGCACAAGAAGGCCCAGCCGAGCAGTAACCGACTGCGTAGCGCTTCAGGTCCTCAGCATGCCCTTGGATTCAATGAACGTCACCACCTCTTTGACGCCAGCCAGCGTCTTGAGGTTGGTCATCACATAAGGTTTGCAACCTTTGGGTGACTTGCGCATGCGCTGCGTGTCTGCCTCCATCACACCTAAATCTGCCCCCACATATGGCGCCAGATCGATCTTGTTGATCACGAACAAATCACTCTTGGTGATACCTGGACCACCTTTGCGCGGGATCTTTTCGCCAGCAGCCACGTCGATCACGTAAATCGTCAAA
The DNA here is from genome assembly GCA_016703665.1 of Candidatus Defluviibacillus avedoerensis. Taxonomy (GTDB): domain Bacteria; phylum Pseudomonadota; class Gammaproteobacteria; order Burkholderiales; family Burkholderiaceae_C; genus Defluviibacillus; species Defluviibacillus avedoerensis. The sequence goes on along the minus strand of JADJBS010000020.1, from coordinate 700,924 downwards.
TCAGAAAGTTCTGGGCTGAAGGTGGCTGCCAGATTGTCACCGCCACTTTCCACAAACACCACATCAGCGTCGGGAAAGTCCACCAGCATGCGGTCAATGGCCTCCAGGTTGATAGAGGCATCCTCACGGATGGCTGTGTGTGGACAGCCGCCTGTTTCCACACCCATGATGCGCTCAGCAGGCAGGGCGCCGCTCTCGGTCAGCAGGCGTTGGTCTTCCTTGGTGTAGATGTCATTGGTGATGGCCACCAGATCGTAGTCATCGCGCATGGCCTTGCAAAGCATCTCCAGCAAAGTGGTTTTACCAGAACCCACGGGGCCACCAATGCCCACGCGAAGGGGCGGCAGTGTTTTGCTTCGGTTCTTGATGTTGTGCAGGTGAGAGGTCATCAGCTTCTGAAGAGTCGGGAATACTGGGTTTCATGCCGCGCCGACAAAATCGCCAGCATGGGGGAAAAGGCTTGTCGGTCATCATCTTGCACCTGCAAGGCATGGTCAACAGCCACCGGGATTTCATGCACCAAGCGTGCCAGGATGCGCTGTCCCGCACTTTGCCCCAGGGGGAGTGCCTTCACTGCTGCTGCGACCATGTTCTCGGCCCAGCCGAACGCAAAGGCCAGGCAGGCATCCTGCGCGCTGGCGTCGGTGCGCGAGGCCGCAAACGCAAACGCCAGCGGATAGGTGGGAGAGGGCAGTGCTGCAAATTGGGCTGCCGCGTCAGCATGGTGCAGTTGCAGCCAGGCCAACAGCGAGCGGCCCATTTGCTCGGTTTGCAGACGGAACTCTGCGGTCTCGCGGGTTTGGAGCACCCAATCGTTCAATTGCTGTAAGTGCTCAACGTCACTCGCGCGCCAAGCAGATATGGCCTGTGCAATGACGGCCAGGTCGGCTCGCGCGAGTGTCAAGTGCAATTGCCCACTTAACCAATCAAACGCTTCTGTTTCTGTAGCAACAAATGAAGCGTCTACTGCCGATTCCAGCCCTTCGGAGTATGAAAACCCGCCAACTGGAAGCGAAGGAGATGCCAGCCAGATCAGATGTAGCAGGCTCGCAGGGGGCAGTGCCATTCAGTGGTCGTGCTTGCAACCAGGGCCATGCACATGGCCGTGACCGACGTGCGCGCCTGGCGAATGGGCAAGCGGCCCCAGTAGGGGCCCCAGGCCTGCTGCAGGTTGGGGAACAATGTCGCCGTGATCATGGTGGCCATAAGTCGCGCGTTCGTGCCCATGCGAATGCCCACCCTGGGCATAGGCGCCGCTTTCGGGCTCGAACGGGCCTTGCGTTTCGTTGACGATCAGGTGCATCGCGCGCAGCATGTCGGCCAGCACATGGTCGGGTTCGATCAACAAACGGTCAGGGCGCAGTTCAATCGGTACATGGCGGTTGCCTAAGTGATAGGCCGCGCGGGTCAAGTCAAACGGGCTGCCATGGGCTTGGCAGGCGGTGATGACCAGCACCGGTTGCGGCGCTGCCAGCACTTGTACTAGAGAGCCGTCCTCCGCCACCAGCACGTCGCCACCGCGCACCACCTGGCCGCGCTGCAGGAACACGCCCAGACTGCGGCCTGAGCTGTCGGTCGTCTCGAACCGGCTCTTCTGGCGAACGTCCCAGTCCAGTTCGACCGTGGCGGCGCGCTTGAGCAGGGCCGGGGCCAGGCCTTTGCCTTGGCTGATGAGTTTGGAGACTTGAAGCATCAGAACAGAAAATACCTTTGCGCCATCGGAAGTTGAGTGGCAGGCTCGCATGTTAGCAAGATGCCATCTGCCCGCACGGCATAGGTCTGCGCATCGATCTCCATCTTGGGCAGGTAGCTGTTGTGCACCATGTGCTGCTTTTTGACTTGCCGGATGTTTTTGACGGCGCTTAACTGTTTGCGCAGGCCAAATCGATCCGCAATCCCTGCGGCCAAACCGGCTTGCGACACAAAAGTGATCGAGCCCTTAGCCAGCGCACCGCCGAACGCGCCAAACATGGGCCGGTAATGCACTGGCTGCGGCGTCGGGATGCTGGCATTCGGGTCGCCCATGGCGGCCAGGGCGATGGAGCCACCTTTCAAAATCAGCGCGGGTTTGACGCCAAAGAAAGCGGGCTTCCACACCACCAGATCAGCCCATCTGCCCACCTCTATGCTGCCTACCTCGTGGCTGATGCCATGCGAAATGGCGGGGTTGATGCCCAGCTTGGCAATGTAGCGTTTGGCGCGGGCGTTGTCGTTTCTATCGGTGTCACCGGGTAACTTGCCGCGCTGGCCCTTCATCTTGTGTGCCGTCTGCCAGCAGCGCATCACCACCTCGCCCACACGCCCCATGGCCTGGCTGTCAGAGCTGAACATGCTGATGGCACCCAGGTCGTGCAGTACATCTTCGGCAGCAATGGTCTCGCGGCGGATGCGGCTTTCGGCAAAGGCCAGGTCTTCGGGGATGCCTGCGTCCAGGTGGTGGCACACCATCAGCATGTCCACATGCTCGTCCAGCGTGTTCACGGTATAGGGCATGGTGGGGTTGGTGGAGCTAGGCAAAAAGTTGGCTTCGCCCACCACGCGCAAGATGTCCGGTGCGTGACCTCCACCCGCGCCTTCGGTGTGAAAAGCGCAAAGCGTGCGGCCTTCCCCCTGAGCGTTCTTTGTCGCGGCAATGGTGTTCTCGACAAAGCCGGATTCGTTGAGGGTGTCGGAGTGGATCGCCACCTGCACGTCAAGCTCTTCGGCCACGTCCAGGCAGTTGCTGATGGCAGAAGGCGTGGTGCCCCAGTCCTCATGCAGCTTGAGTCCAATGGCCCCGGCCTGCACCTGCTCGCGCAGGGGTTCTGGCAAGCTGGCATTGCCCTTCCCCATGAAGCCCAGGTTCATGGGGAAAGCATCAGCCGCCTGCAGCATGCGCTCCATGTGCCAGGCGCCTGGGGTGCAAGTGGTGGCAAAGGTGCCGGTGGCAGGGCCGGTGCCACCACCGAACATGGTGGTGACGCCACTGGCCAAGGCTTCTTCGATCTGCTGTGGGCAGATGAAGTGAATGTGCGTGTCGATAGCGCCTGCGGTGACGATGTTGCCTTCGCAGCTGATCACCTCGGTGCCGGGGCCGATGATGATGTCAATGCCCGGTTGGGTGTCTGGGTTACCGCTTTTGCCAATGGCCACAATCCGTCCGCCCTTGAGGCCAATGTCGGCCTTGACGATGCCCCAGTGGTCGATGATCAGCGCGTTGGTCATCACGGTGTCGACCGCACCCTCATGCCGCGTGCGCTGCGATTGCGACATGCCGTCGCGAATTGTCTTGCCGCCGCCAAACTTGGCTTCTTCGCCATAGCTGCCAGCGCGCAGGGTGTAGTCCTGCTCCACCTCGATGATCAGGTCCGTGTCAGCCAGGCGCACACGGTCACCCACCGTGGGGCCGTACATCTCGGCGTAGGCGCGTTTGTTGATGGTTGCCATGTTTAGAGTTTCCCTTGGACAAGGCCGCGAAAGCCGTAAATGGCACGCTCACCCGCAAAGTCCACGAGTTCCACCGTGCGCTGTTGGCCCGGTTCAAAGCGAACCGCAGTGCCGCTGGCAATGTTCAGCCGCATGCCGCGTGCCGCGTCACGGTCAAAGCCCAGGGCGCCGTTGGTTTCGGCAAAGTGGTAGTGCGAGCCAACCTGAATTGGCCGGTCTGCGGTGTTTTGCACCACCACAGTGAGCGTGCGCCGTCCGGTGTTGAGGGCGTGTTCCCCTTCGTCTGTGAACAGTTCGCCGGGTGTCATCACTTGCCGCCTTTGCCCAGATAAATAGCGACGGCAATCGCTACGCCTGCCGCCACAAAGCCTAGCGTGTCGGTGGCATGCCAGTGCGCACCGCCCAGCCCGTGGCCTTCGTGAGCGAAAGCGGGGGCGGCGATAGTACTGATTGATGCAAAGAAAGCGATTACTCTTTTTTTCATAGCTAACTTATGAGGTGGGTTATGCAAAAACAGGCGAAAAAGTTTGAAATTTGGCTTAAACGATGGGCTGGTGGACTGTCACAAGCTTGGTACCGTCAGGGAAGGTGGCTTCCACCTGGATGTCCGGGATCATCTCGGCGATGCCGTCCATTACATCAGCACGGGTCAGCACGGCTCGCCCCTCGCTCATCAACTGCGCCACGCTTTTGCCGTCGCGCGCGCCTTCCATCACGGCAGCGCTGATCAGGGCCATGGCCTCCGGGTAATTGAGCTTCAGTCCACGGGCCTTGCGGCGCTCGGCCAGCAGCGCAGCGGTGAAGATAAGCAACTTGTCTTTTTCGCGGGGGTGAGTTCCATGGGGTGTGCTTTTTTAAGGTGCGCGCGGGATTATGTTGCAAGGGTCGTGCCTGAATGTTGGTGTTCTTGCAGGGCTTGATCCATTCGTTGAGGCCGGTGGGGTAGCGCGGCTTGGGCAACTGACTGCGCTCGTGTCCTCCAGGCCTCGCGGCCTTTCCCCCTTTACCTCGCTCCGCCAGTTACCCAACCCGCTCTGTTGCGGGCGCCGTGTGGTTTGCGTGCAGAACAAACACCGAAAGCCCTCTGGTGCAAGGCTCAAGGTGACACGGTAACGAAAGCAAGAGCATTGTCAGAAGAGTTGACTTGATTGAACCGTCTACTGCGAACCCGCACAGTGTGGATGTGGTCGGCAACAGCGAGTGGCACATGCGCTACTTCTCCTGGTTTCGCAGCTCATTTCCTCGCTCCAAATATCAGTCCCAGATTCTGCAGCAGTTACCCAGCGGTCTGTCGCATCCCCACGACTGCCACCCGATCAGGCGGATGGGGTGCTCTGACCACGAAGGTCAAGGAGGAGAGCCGCGAGGCTCGGGGGACACGCAGTGGGCAGAGTACCCCGTTCGCCTGATCCCCCACCGCCACCCAGCACACAAAAGACCAATGGCACAAAACCTGCAAACGAAGGAAAGTGCACCGCATCATCCCCATCCAGCCAGAAGCCAAACCCGAGCCCACAGGCGAAGCACCCCAGCAAGTCGTCAAGGTGAGGCGAGACTACAACGCCTGGGTGGGCAGCGAGACGCTGGAAGACTACGCCCTGCGCTACACGCCGCAGCGCTTTCGCAAATGGTCGGCGTTCCGGGTCGCCAACACGGCATTTGGTGCAGCATCGTTCTTGGTGTTGGAGGCGGTGGGCGCCACGCTCTTGGTGCAATACGGTTTCATCAACGCCTTCTGGGCCATCCTGGCCACCGGGCTGATCATTTGCCTGGCAGGCTGGCCCATCAGCCTGTACGCCGCCCGTTTTGGTGTGGACATGGATTTGCTCACCCGTGGCGCGGGCTTTGGCTACATCGGCTCCACCATCACATCGCTGATCTACGCCAGCTTCACCTTCATCTTTTTTGCGCTGGAGGCGGCCATCATGGCCTATGCGTTGGAGCTGGCCTTGGGGGTGCCCCCTGCCTGGGGCTACTTGATCTGCGCCTTGGCTGTGATCCCCTTGGTCACACACGGCGTGTCTGCCATCAGCCGCTTGCAAATGTGGACACAGCCGCTGTGGTTGTGTTTGCTGGTTGTTCCATTTGCATTTGTGTTCATGCACAACCCTGGTGTGTTTTCTGGCTTGATGCACTACGGTGGTGACAATGGCCGAGGCGGACAATTCAGTGTGCACATGTTTGGTGCTGCACTGACGGTAGGCATTGCACTCATCACCCAGCTGGGCGAGCAGGCCGACTACCTGCGCTTCATGCCTCGGCAAGACCCGGCCAAGCCCTGGCGCTGGTACGCCGCAGTGTTTGCGGGTGGACCTGGCTGGGTGCTGATGGGTGTGCCCAAAATGTTGGGTGGGGCACTGCTGGCGTATCTGGCCATTCAACACTCGGTGCCGCCTGACCGTGCGGTGGACCCCAACCAGATGTACTTGGTGGCGTATGAGTATGTGTTTTCCAACTATTCGTGGGCAGTGGCGGCCACGGCGCTGTTTGTGGTGGTTTCACAGCTCAAAATCAATGTGACCAACGCGTATGCGGGGTCACTGGCATGGTCCAATTTTTTCTCGCGCCTGACGCACAGCCACCCCGGTCGCGTCGTGTGGGTGGTATTCAACACCCTGATTGCCTTCATGTTGATGGAGATGAACGTGTTCGAGGCGCTGGGCGACGTGCTGGGCCTGTACGCCAACATCGCCATCGCCTGGATCATGACCGTGGTGGCAGACTTGGTTATCAACAAGCCGCTGGGCCTGTCGCCACCAGGCATTGAGTTCAAACGCGCGCATTTGTTCGATGTGAACCCGGTGGGTGTGGGGGCCATGCTGCTGGCGTCAGCCCTGTCGGTCACTGCTCACATGGGCTTGTTTGGCGTGAGCGCGCAAGCGTTTTCGGCAGTGATTGCCCTGGTGACGGCTTTGGTCGCGGCCCCTCTGATTGCCTGGGGCACTGGCGGGCGCTACTACCTGGCGAGAAGCCCCGAGCCGCTGCCTGGTCTGCCTTCGGAGGCAGATAGGCACCCGCGAAGGGATAAGGCACTGTTCAGCATGCAACTGCATCGCTGCGTGGTGTGCGAGCGCGAATACGAGCAGCCCGATACTGCACACTGCCCTGCCTACCAGGGACGTATCTGTTCGCTTTGCTGTTCGCTGGATGCACGCTGTGGGGACCTTTGCAAGCCTCAGGCGTCGCTGGCCCACCAATGGTCAGCCGCATTGCGCTGGTTGTTGCCGCGCCGCGTTTGGCCCTATCTGGACACGGGTCTCGGGCATTTTCTGCTGCTGATGCTGGTCATTTCACCGGTGCTTGCGGCGGCGTTCGGATTGCTCTATCACCAGGAATTGCGAACGTTGGCCGAAGATGTGGCGCATCCAGGATTTGTTCTGCGCTCGGGCTTTTCCAAAGCTTACCTGGCCATGCTGCTGGTGTCGGGCATCGTGGCTTGGTGGTTGGTGCTGGCGCACAAGAGCCGACAGGTGGCGCAGGAGGAATCCAATCGCCAAACCCAGGCGCTACAGCGCGAAGTAGATTTGCACCGACAGACCGATGAAGCTCTGCAGCGTGCAAAGCAGGTCGCCGAAGACGCCAAGCTCGCAGCCGAGCAGGCCAACCAGGCCAAGAGCCGCTACATCAGTGCCATCAGCCATGAACTGCGCACGCCGCTGAACAGCATTCTGGGCTATGCGCAATTGATGGGTGAGGACCCCACCATTCCGCTGCACCGCAAGCAGGCCGTGAATGTGATCAAGCGCGGCGGCGAGCATTTGCTGCAGTTGATTGAGGGCACCCTGGACATTGCCCGCATCGAGGCAGGCAAGCTCACGCTGGAGCCCAAGCCGATGCGCTTTGCTGACGGCATGCAGGAGCTGGCAAGCATGTTTGAATTTCAGGCGACGGCAAAAGGGTTGCAGTTCTATTTCGATGCACCGGGCAACTTGCCCGAGGTGGTGCGTGCCGACGAAAAGCGGCTGCGCCAGATCCTCATCAACTTGCTGGCCAATGCCATCAAGTTCACTGGCAGTGGATCGGTCACCTTGAGGGTGCGGTATGGCGCCGAAATGGCCTCCATGGAAGTACACGATACGGGGCCAGGTCTAAGCGCCGATGAACTGGCCCAGATCTTTGAACCCTTTTCTCGAGGCCACAGCACCAGCGCTGGCGTGGCGGGCGCTGGCCTGGGGCTGACCATCTCCAACATGCTCACGGCCTTGATGGGTGGGGAGCTGACCGCCAGCAGTACACCGGGTTCAGGGGCTGTGTTCAAGGTCAAGTTGTTTTTGCCACAACTGCAGTCCAGCTTGGCGCCGGTACCTGCTGATGTGCCTGCACACGTACGACGTAGCCTGGCAGGCCAACGACGGCGTGTGCTGGTGGTGGACAACGAGGAGCCCGACCGCGAACTGCTGGTGCGTGTGCTGGAGCCCCTTGGCTTTCAGGTGCGTGTGGCTGCCAACGGGCATGACGCGCTGGATCTGCTTGCTGCGGGATACGCGCCCGAGGCGATTCTGATGGATCTGGCCATGCCGGGCATCGATGGCTGGGAAACCATCCGCCGGGTCAAGGCCATGGGCTTGGTCAATGTGCCCGTGGCCATTGTGTCGGCCAATGCCTTTGACAAAGGCCTGGACAATGATGTGGGCATAAGCCCCGAGGACTTTGTGCTCAAGCCCGTGCGCCACAGTGAACTGCTTGACTGGCTGGAGCGGCGCTTATGCCTCAAGTGGGAGGCCAAGCCCGAGGCGGCAGATTTGCCCGTAGCGCAGGCCTCACTGGATGCGACTTTGGATGCGTCTGCGCCAGTGGCTTCTCCTCTGTGCTTGCCGTCTGAGCCTTGGCGCCAGGCCTTGGCTGAATTGGCCGCGCTGGGCTACTACAGGGGCATACTGAACAAGCTCAAGGAGATCGAATCGGCTGAGCCAGAGTGCAAGGTTTTTGTCAAACAAATGTGCGGCCTGGCCCAGCAGTTTCAGTTTGAAACCATGTGCCAGGTTCTGGCCGTCACGGAGACTTCGCCATGAGCAATGAATTGACCACAGACCGCGCGCACAGCGATGTGGTGCTGATCGTGGACGATGTGCCCGACAACCTGTCAGTGCTGCATGATGCACTGGACGAGTCAGGCTACACGGTGCTGGTGGCCAGCAGCGGTGAAGCCGCTCTGCAACGTGCAACGCATGGACAGCCTGACATCATTTTGCTGGACGCCATGATGCCCGGCATGGACGGCTTTGAAGTCGCCAGGCGGCTAAAAGGTTTGGCACTGACCGCCCACATTCCCATCGTCTTCATGACGGGTTTGACGGAGACCGAGCACCTGGAGGCGGCGCTGCAAGCAGGGGCGTGGACTACATCACCAAGCCCATCAAAACCCGCGAAGTGATTGCCCGCATGGCGGTTCACTTACAGGGCGCACGCCAGGCGCGACAGCAAACCCAAATGGCCCGGCAAGCCCGCAATGCGCTGGATGCCTTTGGCTACGCCAGCATCATGGTTCGCCTGCGTGATGGCCGTGTAGTCTGGCAAACCCCGCTGGCGCGAGACCTGTTGCACCGCTATTTTGGCGGACTTGATCCTGCGATACCTGTGCTGCAGACAGCACCAGACGCCGTGACGCAATGGTTACGCAGGCAGCTGGACATGCTGAAGGGCAAAAACCTGTTGACCGTTTCCACTGAGCCGCCGCGCATGGTGGTGGAGCAGGGCGCGCGTCGCCTCACCTTTCGCCTGCATGAACAGGCAGGCGACAGCGAAGGCGGGGGAGACTGGCTCTTGGTGATGCGTGAAAGCTCAGACGTGGCCGCCAGTGACGCGATGAGCCTGCGCTTCAAGCTCACGCCGCGCGAGGCCGAGGTGCTGTACTGGGTGGTCAAAGGCAAGATCAACCGCGACATTGGCGACATCCTGGGCGCCAGCCCCGCCACCATCAAGAAGCACCTGGAGCGGGTGTTTGCCAAGCTGGGGGTAGAGACGCGCACCGCAGCGGCAGGCATGGCCATGAACCGGCTGCGGGCATTGAACCCGCAGTTTGATGCTTGAGTTCGTTCGGACAGGCGACCAACCATCATCGCATCAAGCAAGCGACCTCCATCGCTCCAGCGCCTACTTTCATAGGAACCGTGGCCGGAGGTGGTTCAAGGAAACTTGATTCCGCAAACAGTTTTGTCGTCAGTAGTCTCGTGCTCGAATGCAACGTTCAATTCGTTGATGTCCTTAAGTGTCTGGCAGTCATCGTAGATGTCGGAGATGGTTAAGGCCGTAATTGCTGCTACACCAACAACTGGTATGACTTCGGCAGCGTAAGAAGCAACGTTTTTCCCAGCGTTTGCAATTGCTCGGCGTGCCACTCTTGTTGAAATGCTTTTTACGACCTGTGAGCGAGCGGCAGATACTTTTTTTAGCTCGACGTGTTTTGATTCAAGGGCTTGATGCCAAAACCCGACTTCGATTCACTGGATTGATGCTGCATGTAGAGGCACACTCAATTGTTCAATGTGGCCGATGAGCGCACAGTTGCCCAACTCTATATGAAGCAATAGCAATCTGTTGCCCGAACATGGAATTAGTCGCCGCAACACAGCGAATCTGATCAGGTTGAGGGGTTACTCTGCGCAGAGTGCCCCGCCGGCCTGATCCCCTTCCGTCTGAAAACACAAAAGACAAATTTCCCGAACAGGGGCGAAATGACAACCCTGTTGATTACTTCACCAACAAGCTGTTAACCACGGCCAAATCTTCCGCCCGCAGCGTGCCATTGGCCTGGCGCAGTTTGAGGCCGCCCACCAGCACGTCATACCTTGCCTTGGCCAAGTCACGCTTGGTCTGGAACAACTGGCTTTGGGCATTCAGCACATCGATGTTGATGCGCACGCCGACCTGGTAACCCAGCTTGTTGGCGTCCAGGGCGCTCTGGCTTGAGGTTTCTGCTGCTTCCAGTGCCTTGACTTGGCCTTGACCAGACACCACACCAAAATAGGCGGTACGGGTGCCCTGGGCGACGGCACGCTTGGCACCTTCCAGGTCGTTACGGGCTTTGTCTTCCAGCGCCAGGGTTTCCTTGATCCGGCCCTGGGTTGCAAAACCGGCGAACAGGGGAATGTTCAGGTTAAGCGCGACGGTGCCTTGACGCACGCGTGAACCCACGGTGGACGCGCCAGAGGTGGCTGAGCCGTTGTCATTTCTGGTGTATGCATATTGGCCGACCAGGTCCAGCGTGGGTTTGTGGCCTGACTGGGCTTTTTCGGTTTCCAGTTGGGCCACATCCAGGGCGATTCGGGCCTGCTTGATACTGGGGTGCTCTTCTTGAGACAGGCTGACCCATCGGCCGATTTCTTCGACTTTCAGCTCTGGCAGCTTGACGGCGGGGACCAATGGCTTGGGCTGGGTGTCTGTCTTGCCCACCAGCTGGTCCAGTGCAATGCGTTTGACACGCCAATCATTCTCGGCAGCAATTTCTTGCGCGGTGACCAAGTCAAATCGCGCCTGTGCTTCTCGGGTATCAGTGATGGTGGAGGTGCCAACCTCAAAATTCCGTTTGGCGAAGGCCAGTTGCTCTGCCACCGCTGCCTTTTGCGCTTTGACGAAGGTCAGACTGTCCTGTGAGCCCAAGACATCAAAGTAGGCCTGGCTCACGCGAATCAATAAATCCTGCTCGGCTGCCTGCCACTGCGCACTGGCCAGTTCCACCTGTTTGATGCCTTGCTTGTAGCTGGCCAGGTTGGCGGGGCGGTACAAGGGCTGGCTGGCGCTGACGGTGGCGCTTTTTGCACCAAAGACTCGGTCCACATTGGCGGCGGCGCCACCCAGATCAGGGAACACGTTGATCTGGGTACGTTGGGCAGATCCGGCCAAATTGGCGGTTGGGAGGATCGCGGCGCGGGCTTGTTCCGCCTTGGTCTGGTTGGCGTCAAACAAATTGCGCGCCGACTGATAGGCGGCGTCATACGCTCGTGCCGATTCATACATGTCAACCAGGCTCTGGGCGCTGGTCCAGGCGGGCAAGGTAGCCATCACGGCGGTCGCGATGATGGATGGCCGCAGGGTTATCGCTGTCCAAGCATGGGGTGTCCTTGTGAATCGATCAGTGGTGAGCTTCAATAGCGCGGAACACTGGTGTCCAGCTCGCCGGACCACGCATTGATGCCACCGGCCACGTTGGCAAGTGAGGTAAAGCCGCTTTGCGCTAAAAAATTAGCGACTTGCTGGCTACGGCCGCCGTGGTGGCACAAACAGGCAATCGGGGTGTCGCGGTTCAGTTCACTGGCGCGCGCCGGAATCGCGTTCATGGGAATGTGCAACAGCGTAAACCCATGAGGCTTGACACTGGCGGTCTGCAATTCCCAGGCTTCACGTACATCGAGCACGACAGGGGTCGTGCCATTGGCGCTGGCGTTTCGAAGCCAAGCGGCTAGCTGCGAAGGACGGATCTGTTCAATCATGGGTGGTCAAAACTGGAATGCAGACGTTTCGGCAAAGTTCACCAGTCGCGGGGCATGTACGTCCCAGGGTTGACGGGTGGAAAACTGTTTGTCACCGGTGTGGGTCACGATGGTGGCGCGCATCACGGGTTCGTCTCCCACAATGGCGGCCAGACGACCACCTTGCTTGAGTTGACTGAGTAACTCGGGTGGGACGCTGGCCACAGAACCACTCAGCACGATCACATCAAATGCGCCCAATGCGCTTTGGTCTTTGGAGCCGTCTGCCTGGCGAACTTCCACGTTTGACACACCAGCACGCTTCAGGTTGGCCTGGGTCAATGCAACAAGGGTGGGGCTGATTTCCAGAGACACCACCTGCTTGGCGCAACTGGCCAACATGGCGGTCAGGTAGCCAGAGCCTGCGCCAATTTCCAGAACCCGCTCGTGGGGCTGAACTTTAAGTTCTTGCATCAGGCGCGCCACCACTTTGGGCTGCAACATGGTCTGGCCATCAGGCAGTGGCAATTCCATGTCGACAAAGGCCAGCGCACGCTGGGCTTCGGGTACAAAATCTTCGCGCTTGACGTGGTCCAGCATGGCAAGGACGACGGGATCGTGCACATCCCAGGGGCGGATTTGCTGCTCGATCATGTTGAAACGGGCTTGGGCGATGTTCAAGGGGGTAGACATGGTGAATTTCCTGAAATTTGAGCTCAATCGTTGATTTTAGGCGGGTGGCCGTGTCCGCTGCCCGACATCAACTTGCGCTTGAGCCAGTTGGATAAATCGTCCATGTAGCAGTACACCACTGGCACCACCACCAGCGTCAGCAGCGAAGATGTGATCACCCCGCCAATCACGGCCTGGCCCATGGGGGCACGTTGCTCCGAGCCTTCGGTCAGTGCAAAAGCGAGCGGCACCATGCCAAAGATCATGGCCAGAGTCGTCATTAAGATCGGTCGCAAACGCACCCGCGCGGCGAGCAGCAATGCCTCGTTGCGCGGCAGTCCCGGCACAGGGCGGCCCTGGGCATCGGTGCTGTCCTCGCGTGAGCGAATGGCAAAGTCGACCAGCAAAATGGCGTTCTTGGTGACCAAACCCATCAACATCACAATGCCGATGATCGAGAACATCGACAAGGTCGAACCAAAGGTCATCAGCGCCAGCACCACGCCAATCAAGGTCAACGGCAGGGCGGTCATCAATGCCAGTGGTTGCAAAAAGCTCTTGAACTGACTGGCCAGAATCATGTAGATGAAGATGATGGCCATGACCAGTGCCGAGATCGCGTAATCGAAGGACTCGGCCATGCTCTTGGTGGAGCCACCAAACTGGTAGCGGTAGCCGGGCGGGAAGCTCACGGTATCAAGTGCGGCCTTGATGTCATTGGATACCTCACCTGCGGAGCGTACATATACGTTGGCGTTAACGGCCACTTCCCGCGTCAGGTCGCGCCGGTTGATCTGGTTGGCGCCGGTCGATTCCACTATCGTGGCCAGCTGGTTCAACCTGACAATGCGCGCGCTGCCATCAGCGTTAGCACCGACTACAAAGGGCAGGCGCTCCAGGTCCTGGGGCGAGTTACGGGCCTCAGGCGACAGACGCACGTTCACGTCATAGGTCTGGTCGTCGCTGGCGCGCCAATTGCCCACAGTCACACCAGCCACCAAGGTGCGCAACTGGTTGCCAATAGGTCCCAGGCTCAAGCCCAGGTCGCTGGCCACGTCACGGCGCACACGCACCTCGATGGTGGGCTTGTCTGGTTTGACGCTTGAATCCAGGTCCACCAGACCGGGAATGTCCTTGATCTTGCTGCGCACCAAGGTGCTTAAACGCTCCAGTTCTTTCAGGTCTGGCCCTTGCAGCGAAAACTCAATTTGCTTATTGCCACCTACCGAGTCTGTCAAGCCGACGTGAGTCACCGTGATGCCCGCCACATTGGCCAAGCGTTGCCGCAACACCGCTGACATTTCATCCACACTGCGTTTACGGTCCTTACGGTCTACCAGTCGCACATACATCGAGGCGTAAATTTTGCCTGCTGCGGTGCCCGTGTTGATGGTAGTGAGCGTATAGCGCACCTCTGGAAACTCGCGCACGATGTTCTCTACCTGATGTGCCTTGGTTTCAGTGGCTTCCAGTGACGAACCCACCGGTGTATAAAAATTGAGTGAGGTTTCAGAGAAATCTGCTTTTGGCACAAACTCAGTGCCGAGCAGCGGCACCATCACGACGCTGACCACAAACACCACACCCGCCAGTGCTACCGTGGCCAGTTTGTGCGCGAGCGACCACTTCAAGATGCCTTGGTAACCGTCGGCCAGGCTTTCGGTGGCCTCGTCAAACCAACCCGTCACGCGGCCAATTGTTTTGTCGTACAGCGTCGTGGGGTGCTCATTGTGCTTACCGTGGTGCTCAATGCTCGGGTCGTGCCAGATACTCGATAGCATGGGATCAAGCGTAAAGCTCACAAACATCGATATCAGGACGGCCGCCACGATGGTGACCCCAAACTCGTGGAAAAACTTGCCAATGATGCCGCCCATGAAGCCAATGGGCAAAAACACCGCCACGATGGACAAGGTGGTGGCCAGCACTGCGAGGCCAATCTCTTGGGTGCCATCCATTGCGGCCTGGTAAGGTCCTTTGCCCATCTGAACATGGCGAACGATGTTCTCGCGAACCACTATCGCGTCGTCAATCAACAGGCCCACGCACAGGCTCAGCGCCATCAGGGTGATCATGTTGATGGTGAAGCCAAACAGGTTCATGAACAAAAAGGTGCCGATCAACGCAATGGGCAGTGTCAGGCCGGTGATCACGGTGGAGCGCCAGGAGTTCAAGAACAAAAACACAATCAGAATGGTGAGCGTTGCCCCCTCAAACAGGGTGCGGCGCACGTTCTCCACCGACACTCGAATGGGACGAGAACCGTCAATGATTTGCTCCAGTCGCACACCAGGCGGCAGTTGCGATTTCATCTCGGCCAGGGTCTTCTGAAGTCCATCAACCACCTGGATGGTGTTTTCGTCCTGCGACTTTTGGACCGATAGCAGCAGCGTGCGCTGACCGTTATACAGCGCCAGGGTGTCGATCTCCTGTGCGCCATCGTTCACTCTCGCAACATCTTCGATGCGCACAGGGGTGCCTCCCTTGCGCGCCACGATGATCTTTGCGAAGTCCTCTGGCCTTGCCATGCGGGCCTGAATCTGCACCACGCGTTCTTGGGCCAGGGAGCGAATCGCGCCCAGAGGCAAATCCTGGTTCTCGCTGCGCACAGCGGTGGCTACCTGGTCGGCAGTGATGCCGTTGGCCTCCATGGCCTGGGCGTTCAGGTAGATGTTAATTTCGCGTTTGGTGCCACCGACGATGGTCACAGAGCCCACACCGCGAACGTTCTCCAGTCGCTTTTTCAAGACCTGATCTGCCCAGTTGGTCAAGGCCACGGCATCGGGGGCTGCCGCCGTTTGTGCCGCAGCCGCCGCAGCCACATCTGGTATCACTGCAACAGACCACACAGCCTTGCTGGCCGGGTCAAAGCGCAGCACGCGTGGCTCCTTGACTTCGGTACGGAACAGCGGGCGGATGGCGGCCACCTTTTCGCGCACATCCTCGGCTGCCTTGCGGCCATCGATGTGCAACTGAAACTCGATGATCACGACCGACGTGCCTTCGTAAGAGCGCGACGTCAGGGCGTTAATGCCGGCGATCGAATTGACGCCTTCCTCCAGCTTCTTGGTGACTTCGCTCTCTACTATTTCGGGGGCAGCGCCTGGATAGTCGGCGGTCACGACCACTACTGGAAAATCAATGTTCGGGAATTGATCGACTTTGAGGCGCTGATATGAAAACAGGCCTAGCACCACAATGGCCATCATCACCATGGTGGCAAAAACAGGGTTTTTCAGACTGACGCGGGTAAACCACATGCTGTGAGCCTACTTGCCTGCCGTCAGTTTGACGGGCGTGTCTTCACGCAGGGCCCCGACCGAACCGGCAAGCACTGTTTCGCCTTCAGTCAGACCTGTCACGGCGACCAGCAAGTCGTTTACACCCGCTGCCTCGCCGCGTGCAGTGATGCTCACCACGCGGTGCACGACCTTGTCATTTACCAGCAATTGCACATACGGCGCAGGCTTGTCTGTACGTACCGAGGTCAGTGGAATGGTCACAGCGCTCACGCGCCCGGTCCCCAGGCGCCCTTCGGCATACAAGCCTTGGCGAAGACCTTCAGCGCTGTCCAGCGTCAGGTAAATCAGCACACTCCGGCTACCCGGCTGGGTGCTTGGGTTAATGCGTGCAACTTTGGCAATGAGGGGTCCACGACCGGCCGCCGCCATGCCCTCTACGGTGAGCTGGGCGCGCTGGCCTACGCGCACGGACACCGCATCTGATGCGCTCGCACTCGCTTCAAGTTCCAGCCGCTGCAAATCCATGACCTCCAGGATGCGTGCGTCAACGCCCACACGCTCGCCGGGCTGCGCCAGGCGTTGCGCTACTGTGCCGCTGAGGGGCGAGCGCAGTACCGTGTCGTCCAGCGATTTGCGCGCGACATCGGTGGAGGCCAAGGCCGCTTTGTAGCTGGCCTGGGCCGAGTCGAGGGTGGCGGCAGACGTGTCCAGTGCGGTCTTGGATATGAAGCCTTGATCTACCAGGGCCTTGTTGTTGTCAAATTGGCGCCTGGCAATGTCGATCTGTGCCTTGGCCGCTTCGGCCTGTCGCTGCGCCTGATTCACGCGAGCCTCGTACTCGACAGACTCAATGCGCGCCAACACTTGTCCCGCCTTGACGCTGTCACCCTCTCGTACCGTCAGTCCCTGTAATTCTCCCGCGACACGCGCTTTGATCACGGCAGAGTGGGTGGCCTTGAGCGCCCCCGTGACCGACACTCCCTGTCCCAGCTCGCGCTGCGTGGCCCTGATCAAATCGGTGCTGGCCAGTTCCACCACAGTTTGCGTTTTGCTGGCGCTGGCGGCGGCCACGGCCGTCTGCTGGTCTTTTCGGGTTTTCAGGGCTCGCATCACACCTAAACCCACACCTGCAATGAGCAGGCCAATCAACAGCCATTTCAACCAGCTTTTCATGGAGTCCTCTTGACCAAACCCTGCAACATGATCTGCAGTTGGTTATTGATAAATTGATCCGGGTCGATGGGGTAGTTCAGCCCGGTGCACATGCCCAGCGAATGCTTCCAGTTGATCAAGAACACCATGGGAGCCATCACGCCCAGAACGGCATACCGCATGTCTGTCACGGTGAACTCACCCTGGTCAATGCCGCGCTGCAAAATGGTTTCAATGAGCTTTTGACCAGGAACAATCACCTCCTGGTGATAGAACTCTGCCAGCTCAGGGAAATTGCACGCTTCCGACATCATCAACTTGGAAATGCCAGAGGCTTTGGTCGCACCCAGGTGCTTCCACCATTCATTCATGGCGTAACGCAGCATATCGGCGGTACTGCCTTCAAACAGCTTGATCTCGATTGACCAAGTTTCAAAGCGTCCCGCGAGGGTTTCGCGCACAACCGCCTTGAAAAGCTCTTCCTTGCTCTGGAAGTACAAGAACAGGGTCCCTTTGGACACGCCCGCATGGGCCGCCACTTCTTCCGCCCGCGTGGCGGCAAATCCCTTTTCGACAAACAGATCCAAGGCTGCAGCCAGCAGTTCGCCCGGACGGGCTTGCTTGCGGCGAGCGCGCTTGGCGTGGACCTCGTCTGTACCGTTGTGATCTTGCGTTTGCATGTTTAATGACTGACTGGTTAGTAATGTAACCAATCAACCCGATCTTCGTCAAGATATGGGTGACTGGCCATCCTCACTGTGAATGGCTCAGCGAGTCTGCCAGTTTCTCAGTTTGCTTACCTGTATTCCCAGCCATTCACGCAGTACCACGCGGTTATTGCGAATGCCTTCACCCGAGGGCAGCCACTCCAGTGGCTCGCGTGAGACGGGCTGAATGAAGCTGGTTGGCGCAGGAATGACCGTCAAACCTGCAGCCTCAAAGGCGGCGATCGATCTGGGCATATGCCAGCTGTGGGTGACCAGGACAATGCGGTCGACACCATCCTTCTTTAGCAACTGATTTGTCAAGACTGCACTTTCTGCCGTGTCCCGCGCCTGGTCTTCGGCCCAGCGCAGGTTCAAGCCAAATTCCTTGAAGGCTTGCTGAGCACCACTGACTTCTGTTGCAGTGGACATGCCCGCGCTGGCCCAGCCCACGCCACCGCTGAACGCCAGCGGCAAGCCAGTCTGGCGAGCCAGCCAGGCACCATACCGTACCCGTACCAGGCTGGGCTCGCTGAGCTGGGGACTACCGTATTCCACGGAGCTGCGGTGCATACCACCGCCCAGCACCACAATGGCCTGGACACGCCCAGCTTTGATTTGGGCAATGCTGGCGGGCGGGATTTGGGGCAACAAGACCCTTGAAAGAAAGACCGCACTGACATTGCAGCTGAATATCCAGGCCGCCAACACACCCGTCCAGAGCAGCACGCGCCCGCCCGTACTTTGCCGACCGAAGAGCAGTGCCCCCATCATCGTTAATAGGAGCGCGGACGCTGGTGGCAGGGCCAATGCGGTTAGCAGGGGTTTGAAATCGTCAAGAGACATGCGGTTCGAGTCTGGTTGCTATCAAAATAAAAGCAAACAATGAGCGTGGTATTGCCGTAGATCGATAAAATCCTGGTGGATACACTACAAAGCTTCGCTGAACAGTCGTTTCTCACACTTATGGACATTTTTGCACTGGCCATTTTGATGGCGCTCGGCACGTTTGCGCTTCGGTCCAAAGATCAGAAGCGGCGGATTGCCCTGCTGGGCAGCCATTTACGGCAGTATCAGGTTGAAAAGCTGATGGAGCAGCTGGCAGACGGCTACCTGCGTGCCCTGGGTGAGGTTGACCCTGAGCGCCGCGCCCAGGTATGGAATCTGCTGGCCAGTACCGAAGATGTGCTGGATGAACAGTTTCAAGCCTTCGCGGCCGGTTTTGCCAAAGAGCCTGAAGTGACCACTCGGGTCAGCAAGTTGCCCTTCCCATTTGCGGATCAGATTTTGCCCAAAACCAGCTTCGATCTGCGTAAGCTGCTTGCCATTCATGCCCATGGCATTCACCGGTTGGCTGGCAGCCATGCAGAATTGCCCGCCAAGGCCAAGGCCTACATGTTGTCAGCCGAAATGTTCTTGATGCAGCACACCTGCCACTGGTTTTGCAAATCAAGGGCTGTGGCGTCAGCCCGTCTGCAGCTACGGCACCAGACGAGCTACGAGCAAGTGCTGTCGGCGGTGTCGCCCGAGACGCGTCAGGCGTATTTGGCACTGGTCAGATGAGCCAGATCAGTGCCACCTGATGCGTGCGCTGTGGGTCAGGCGCGGGTCCAGCCCATGCGGACTTCGTGTTGCGTTGCGCAGGCGCAGCTCACGTGGTCCTTCCAAGCTGAGGTGTTGGGGCGTTGTCAGTTGGCGATCGCTTTCTTCGGGCGGCTGCACCAGCTGAATCACAGCGCCAAGTAAATTGACCTGTGCCTCGTTCGGTCGATCGGGTGTTTGCGTTACCGCACTGTCGCCGACCAATGCACGGTAGCGCGCCACGCTTCGGGGCAAGTCAGCAACCCTTACCGTCAGGCCTGCTATACCTAGAGCGCCGTTCGCGTGTTTGCACAGTTCATGCTCATCAGGTACGCGCCAGGGCCGGGGGGTGATGTCGCCACACAGGAAAGGCATGTCACCTGTGCTGGAGCGGGCGCTACGCCAGCGCAATTGCCGACCGTCAGGTCGCACACGGCCACCGTCCACCGGACCATGCAGGCTGTCCAGCCCTCTGGCCAGTGCTTGGGTTAGCACCGCCATGGTGTCGTGAGGCAGCAGGGCAAAGTCCATCAGACCTTCTCCATGGGTCTGCAGCGTCTTGTACCAGCGCTCTTCATTGGGAGCGGCCCAGGCAATCAGCTCCAGGTAAGCACCATCGGCGAAAACAATCAGCGCATTGCTGGATTCGCGCCCAGGGTGTTTTCCACCGGGCAAGACCTGAAATCCGAGTTGGCAGTAATCCGCCATCGCTTGGGGTAAGTCATGGACGGCGATGACCACATGGTCCAGCGGCATGCTCAAGGCTAGTCTTCCAGTTTGAGTTTATTGGCCTGCACAAATGTGTTCCACCGCTCGTATTCGGTACGCAGATGCTTATCGACACCCGCACCATCGGTGGCCATTACCTCAAATCCGGCTTGGGTCAATTTGCTGTGAATATCGGGCGAATTCAGCGTGGCCTGAAAGTCGTCGGTCAGGCGCTTAAGTGTGGCTGGTGGTGTCGCTGCAGGCGCAAATATGCCGATCCAGGAGTGTGCTTCAAACCCTGGAAAGCCTGACTCTGCCACTGTCGGTACATGGGGCAGTTCCAATAGGCGTTTGGGACCAGAGACTGCCAGTGGCTTGACTTTGCCCGCCGCAATCTGGCTGCGCAAAGCAGCGTAGCTCAGCAAAGTCATGCTCGCGACATCTCCCAGCACAGCCTGGACGGCCGGACCACCACCGCCGAAGGGCACGTGCAGCACGAAAATACCTGCGCGGCGTTTGATGTCCTCCATCACCAGTTGGTTCATGGAGCCCACACCCGTGGACGCGTAGCTGTACTTGCCAGGCGACTTGCGGGCCAGTTCTACAAACCCACGCAGATCGTTGGCTTCGACAGAAGTAGAGGCTGCAATCACCAAGGGAAACCGTACCGCCAGTGTGATGCCTGCAAAGTCCTTGAAGGTATCGTAGGGCAGCTTGGGCTTGGCAATCGGGTTGATGGCATGAGAGTCAAAACTCACCAGCAAGGTGTTCCCATCCGGTGGAGATTTGGCCACGAACTGGGTGGCCACCTGGCTCGCTGCGCCTGGACGGTTTTCCACCACCACAGCGCGTCCTGTTTTCTCGGCCAGGCGCGGCTGGATCATGCGGGCTGCAATGTCGGTGCTGCCTCCAGGTGGAAAGGTCACGATCAGTTTGATCGTGGTGTCAGCCTGCGCGTGGCTGGAAAAGCTGACACCAAGGGCAGAAGCTGCAATGGCCGACAGGGCTGTTCGGCGGGGGAGTGAGTTCGCATGGTTCATGGTTGATTTCCTTTATCCCATCCACTGGCTGACGGGGACGGCTGTATCTTGAAGTTCCTGGGAGATGACATCGACCAGCGCTGGGCCGTCATGCATCAGCGCCGCTTTCAGGGCATTTTCGATTTCGGAGGGATCTTCTACCTGCCAGGCCTTGACGCCAAAAGCCTCAGCCACGCGGGCATGATGGGTACGGTTGAAGTCCACTGAAAAATAGCGCTGGTCGTAGCCCGTCTTCTGACTCGCCTTGATCCAGCCAAAGACCGAGTTGGAAAACACAATCATTTTCAGTGGCACATTGCGCCGGACAATGGTTTCCAGCTCGCCGCAGGTGAACCCAAAACTGCCGTCACCCATCACGGAGACCACCACCGAATCAGGCCGCCCGATGGCTGCCCCAAAGGCAGCAGCCATGGAATAGCCCAGCGCGCCGTGTGCCCGGTTGGTGATGAAATAGCGACCCGCTTGCGGTGCGTTGAAATAGGCTGACAGGTATGGGCAAGGCGTGCCTGGATCGGCCACAACGACGGAGCGAGCAGGCAACAGACGGTTGAGTGCATCAACCACACGCTCCGGCTTGATGGGCCTGTCTGTTGATGCTGCTAGCGGCGCAAAAAAAGCCCACTTTTCTGCACGCGCTTTGGCAGTCAATACATAGCCGTCTACGGCGTCCCAAGGGCGTTTGCCGCCGCGCTCCTCTATGGCCTGTATCAATGCCCGCAGGCCCAGCAATGCATCGGCCACCAGCGAGATGTCGGTTCGGTAGTTGGTACCAATCGTCATCGCGTCCACATCCAGGTGCACGATCGTGACGCTGCGAGCAGGCATCTGCCAATGCTCGGTGGTAGTGGAGCCAGCCCGGCAGCCCACAAACAGCACCAGATCTGCCTGCGCCACCACCGCGCGCGTGGATGCAACCCCGCCATTGGTACCCACCACGCCAGCGTTCAGAGGATGGGTGTCCGCCAGGCTACCCTGACCACTGACGGTGGTACAGACGGGAGCCTTAAGCAAGGTGGCTAAGGCATCCAGCGCATCGCACGCGCCTGCAATGACCACCCCACCGCCACAGATGATCACAGGCGAGCGTGCAGCCATCAGCTTGTCTGCCGCCCGGTCCACCTCGCTCGGATCTGGGGCAGATCGGTAAGCGGGCACTTTGTCATGCCCGGGCTGAGCCCAGACCTCTGCAGGGTTGATCGCCTGTTTTTGCAGATCGTAGGGCAGACAGATGTGTGCAGCGCCTGGTCGGCCCGTGGTCATGGCGCGAAAGGCCCCGCGCACGGCACCGGGGATCTGGTCTACACGGTCCACAGTCGTGTTCCATTTTGTCAGGGGCTTGTACAGCGCCTGCTGGTCAAGTTCGGTCAAAGGGAATTTGCCGCGTGCGCCCACAGATACATCGGACGTGATGCCCAGCACAGGGTTCGATGATTCATTGGCCTCCACAAGACCTGGCAGCAAGTAGGTGGCGCCGCCGCCGCTGGGGCCCTCACATACGCCGACTTTACCGGTGACCCTTGCATAGCCGTCAGCCATGTAGCCAGCGCTGCGCTCGTCCCGGGTCAGGATGTGCTCCATGCCATGGTCCAACCTGGCGAGGGCATCGTAAAAAGGCAGGCTGGTGTCACCGCACAAGCCAAAGATGTGCTTCACGCCGTTGAGTTGCAGCATGCGCACCATGGCGTCCGCACCGTTGAAGGGGATGGTCATGACAGAGGTCACCTTTGTTCAGGGGAATGAGCGATATTCCCGTGCATGATGCCCCAAAGCGGCAGTTTGAACAGCGTCTATCTATAAAGTGGGTGCGCCGCAGGTGACAGTCATGCAGTTTGCGCGTCCATCACATCCAAGTCATGTGGTGAAGCAAAAGTGGATGCCAGAAAAACGTCATTGACTGTGCTTGCGTGAAACGCCAGCAATTTGTCACGCATCAGGCCACAGCCTTCTCCCAGGCTGTAAATATCGTAATCATCAAAAAAATAGGCCTCGTGGATTTTGCCGGAAGGTGATACCCCGCGCCTGACCCTTCGAAAGCCGGAAACCCATTTCGGAAATTCCCGCTTGGCGCTTTCGCTGTTTCCCCATGCGTGGGTTACCCTGTGACGACGGTCGGCGCAAATGCGCTGATAGGTTTGCTCCACCACCTCTTTTTCGCCTTCCATGATCTCGAAAAAGCTTGCGCCGGAACAAATAATCAACCCGGTGATGTCGTTGAGCTTGTTGTTGATCCGACCGCTGTGGAATATCTGGGCAAGACTGGGCTCATTGACGTTGATCAGTGTGCTTTGAAAGATCAGTTGCAACAGTGCCATGGGGAACCTCACGAGGCGAAGCGCCCCTGTATCAGGTTCCCATGCTATGAGTTTTGATGCGTTTCAGGGTGTGATCTATTTACATTTACACACAACATCACATATTCATGTGATGCGGTTCAATAAAATGCCTGCAAGCCTGTTTGGGCTCGGCCCAGAATCAGTGCATGCACGTCATGCGTACCCTCGTAGGTGTTCACCGTTTCCAGGTTGATCATGTGGCGGATGACGTGGTATTCGTCATGGATGCCATTGCCACCATGCATGTCGCGCGCCAGGCGGGCAATGTCCAGCGATTTGCCACAACTGTTACGCTTGATCAGGCTGATCATCTCGGGAACGGCCTTGCCTTCGTCCATCAAGCGGCCCACGCGCAGGCAGCCCTGCAGGCCCAAAGCGATTTCAGTCTGCATGTCGGCCAGCTTTTTCTGGATCAACTGGTTTTGCGCAAGCGGGCGACCAAACTGCTGACGGTCCAGCGTGTATTGACGCGCACGGTGCCAGCAGTCTTCTGCTGCACCCAGCGCCCCCCAGGCGATGCCGTAACGGGCCTTGTTCAGGCAACCAAACGGACCTTTGAGGCCGCTCACGTTGGGCAGCATGTTTTCTTCGGGCACAAACACATCGTCCATCACAATCTCGCCGGTGATGCTGGCGCGCAGGCTCATCTTGCCTTCGATCTTGGGGGCGGTGAGGCCTTTCATGCCTTTCTCAAGAATGAAGCCACGGATTGCACTCTGGCCGTTGCCTTCTCCTTCCAGCTTTGCCCAGACCACAAACACATCGGCAATGGGCGCGTTAGTGATCCACATCTTGGCGCCCTTCATGAGAAAGCCACCATCCACAGGCTTGGCGCGGGTGATCATGCTTGCAGGGTCAGAGCCGTGGTTGGGTTCGGTCAGGCCAAAGCAGCCCACCCATTCGCCGGTGGCCAGCTTGGGCAGGTACTTTTGGCGCTGGGCTTCGCTGCCGTATTCGTTGATGGGGTGCATGACCAAAGACGATTGCACGCTGACGGCGCTGCGATAGCCACTGTCCACGCGCTCCACTTCGCGTGCTATCAAGCCATAGGCCACGTAGCTCAAGCCAGAGCAGCCATAGCCTTCAATGGTAGATCCCAGAAAGCCCATGGCCCCGGCTTCGTTCATGATTTCGCGGTCAAACTTTTCGTGGCGGGCGGCCATCAACACACGGGGCTGCAATTTTTCCTGGCAGAAGGTGTGTGCAGCATCGACGATGGCGCGTTCATCGTCGCTGAGTTGCTCGCTCAGCATGAATGGGTCTTGCCAGTTGAATGTGGGTTTCATGTTCAGGGTTCTCCGTATGTCAATGGGTTGAGTTTAAAGCGGTGCGACAGGGCAGCAGTTCTCAGTCGGGCGGCGGTCTGCGGTAGGTTGCGGGTGTGCGGCTGAGCTTGATCGGTGAGCCAAGGCCCGTGTAGCTGTCGCCAATCTTGACCACCATTTCCCGGTGGGCTGTGTGGGGATGCTCCAGCGCTTGCTGCACGTTCAGCACTGGCGCGCAGGGCACGCCGATGGCCATCAGGTTCTGTGCCAGGGTGTTGCCCTCCAGGGATGCGAAGAGCGCCTCCAGACTGGCGCGCAGCGGCACGCGGTTGACTGATCTCCCGCCTGCTGTTGCATAGCGCTCGTCGGTGGCCAGTACAGGGGCGTTCAGGTGCTTGCACAGCAACTGGAACTGCCGGTCGTTGCCCACCGCTAGAAACAGCGGCACACTGCAAGTTTTGAAGGCGTCATAAGGGTAGATGTTCGGGTGGGCGTTGCCTGTCAACTGGGGCAACTTGTGGCCTTCAAACCAGGTGGGTGCATGCGGGTGCAGGAGTGATAGGCCGCTGTCGTACAGACTGGACTCCACAAACTGGCCCCGCCCGCTGCGGCTGCGTTCTTGCAAGGCCAACATGATGCCCAAAGCGGCGTTAAGACCTGTCACCATGTCAATAATGGGCAGGCCTACGCGCAATGGTTCGCCGCCAACTTCCCCATTGACGCTCATCAGACCTGTCTGTGCCTGCAGTGCGGCGTCGTACCCGGCCAGTCCGCCCAGTGGCCCATCGGCACCGAAGCCGCTGACCCGGCAGTACACCAAGGCTGCAAAGCGCTGGGACAGCTGCTCGTAGCCCATGCCCCAGCGTTCCATGGTGCCAGTCTTGAAGTTCTCGATCAGCACATCAGCGCCTTCCAGCAGGCCCATCAGCATCTCGCGTCCAGCGGCGGTACTGAAGTCCAGCGTTATGCCAATCTTGTTGCGGTTCAGCCCACGAAAGTAGGATGCCACGCCGTTCTGATACGGTGGCCCCCAGGCTCGCGTGTCGTCGCCCTGTGGAGGCTCCACCTTGATCACTTCGGCGCCATGGTCGCCCAGGATCTGGCCGCAGTAGGGTCCGCCCAGGATGCGGGACAGGTCGACGACCTTCAGGCCTGCCAGAGCGCCCAAATTGGCTTTGATCACCGGTTGTGCGTTGCTAAGCGTCATTCAATAGCCTCGGTTTGGATTTTGCAGAGTACGACAATGGCCCAGGACCGCATTGTTGTGAGCCTACACATAGTTGTCCAATATTGATTAAGTGTTCGACGATTTGATATTCATATTGATTCGTGGCAGGTAATTCTTTTTTTGAGCTGGATTCGATTAAGATTCATTCGCACTAAAACGCGTCTTGCGTGAAGTCAGTCTGAGAAGTTTTGTCATGTTGATCAATGACAATGTGTTTCAAGAAAATGTGTCTGAAACTGAGATGAAACACTTAAAAGGAGTCATTTCATGGACTACAAGCACACCGCGTTGATTTTGGTGGGGTACCAGAACGACTATTTTGCGAAGAACGGCATCCTGCGTGGCGTGGTTGAGGAGCCTGGGCGGGTAGACGAGGTGTTGCAAACCACTTTGGCGCTGATCGCACGCCTTGCAAGAACCGAGGCCAGCATCATCTCGACACCGATTGTGCTGACGCCAGACTACCGTGCACTGGCCAGCCCGGTTGGCATTCTGCACACGATCAAGGAGTCGGGTGCTTTTGCCGCAGGCACACTTGGCGCCCAAGATATTCCAGAGTTGTTGGCGTTTGGAGACCGTATTCAATATGTCAAAGGCAAGGTCGGCTTTAACGCATTCTCAGACACATTGCTGGACGATGTGCTCAAAGCCAAAAGCATCAAGCAGGTGTTGCTGGCCGGCATGGTGACATCCCTTTGCATCGACTCGACCGGGCGAGCTGCCTACGAGCGCGGCTACAGCGTGACCGTGCTGTCGGACTGCACATCGGCTCGCACCCAGATTGAGCAGTCTTACTTTTGCAGCAGCGTGTTTCCTCTTTACGGTGCTGTGATCTCCAGTTCACAGGTGTAGGCCTGACTGCGATGAGATCCTGATCCTGGCGTCAACCCATATCACTGGTCTGCATGGTCACGGGATCTCTCTTAAACGACCTTCAGGTCGCTGCGACCCATCAGCTGCTTGAGGCTTTGGTCGAAAGCGAAGGGCGTATGCGCAGGCGCCTGGAATTGCTGTCAGAGGTGGTATTTGAGTTGGACACCAAAGGCCAGATCGTCTACCTGAACCCTGCCTGGACGACCTTGACTGGCTTGGAAATCGAGCAAATGATCGGCCACACGTTCACCAAGCATTTGTTGCCAGATGACCGTGCCAGCTTTGCGTCTGCGTTAAGAAACGCCAGTGCCAAACCGGAGGGACGCAAAACCCCCGTCCGTTTTGTCCATGCCTCGGGCGGCGTGATCTGGATGGAGTTTTCTATCGTCAAGATCAGCTTTGGGCATGTAGGCGCTTTGCATGACATCACAGCACAAAAGCGCGTTCAAGACCAGCTTGAATACATGGCGCAT
Source organism: Candidatus Defluviibacillus avedoerensis (assembly GCA_016703665.1). Taxonomy (GTDB): domain Bacteria; phylum Pseudomonadota; class Gammaproteobacteria; order Burkholderiales; family Burkholderiaceae_C; genus Defluviibacillus; species Defluviibacillus avedoerensis. Next base: position 673,819 of record JADJBS010000020.1, on the reverse strand, counting down.
TACGACATCCTGACCAAAATGCCCAACCGAAGCCTGCTGGCCGACCGCATTGAACAGGCATTGGCGAGTTGCCAACGGCACCAGTGCATGCTCGCCATCGCTTTTCTTGATCTGGACGGTTTCAAGGCCATTAACGACCTGCACGGCCATGATGTGGGGGATCAACTTCTGGCAGCGGTGGCCAAAGGGCTGCGTACGGCCTTACGCGACGGGGACTCCATCGCCCGAATAGGCGGGGATGAATTTGTGGTGGTTCTGGTTGATCTGGATGATGTTGCCCAGAGCCTTCCTGTCCTCGAACGCATGTTGAAGGTGGCTTCTGAACCTGTCCGGATTGGGGATTCATGGCTTCAGGTTTCCGCAAGTATTGGTGTCACGGTTTACCCCCTGGATGACGCAGGGGCCGAGCACTTGATCCGGCATGCTGATCAGGCGATGTATGTGGCCAAACAGATGGGCAAGAACCGTCATCACTTTTTTGATGTGGCACATGACACGGCCGTCAGAACTGCGGGGCAAACCCTTGACCGCCTGCAGCAAGCCTTGGCTCAATCAGAGTTTGTGCTCTATTACCAGCCCAAACTCAACATGCGCAATGCTTACGTGTTCGGTGCTGAAGCCCTGATCCGTTGGCAGCACCCTGAGGACGGGCTGTTACAGCCCGACAGTTTTTTGCCTTCGATAGAGAACCAGCCTTTAAGCGTACAGCTTGGCGAATGGGTCATTGCTCGCGCGTTGGCGCAACTTGCAGCGTGGACGCGCTCTGGGCACGACCTGGTGGTCAGCGTCAATATAGCGGCTTACCACTTGCAACACGAGCGCTTCGTGGTCAGGGTTGGCGAACTTCTGGCCGCTTGCCCTTTGCCTAAGCCCGGCGCATTGATTTTTGAGATTCTGGAAACCAGTGCCCTGGGCGATACCCAGCGCGTCTCACGGGTCATCCGCGAATGTCAGGCCATGGGCATTGCATTTGCGTTAGATGATTTCGGCACAGGCTATTCGTCTCTCACCTACCTCAAGCAGTTGCCTGCTGAGACACTGAAAATTGACAAGAGTTTTGTGCGCGACATGCTGACGGACCGTGACGATCTGGCCATTGTCAAGGGTGTCATTGCACTGGCAAAGGCGTTTCGTCGCAAGGTCATCGCAGAGGGCGTTGAGACTTCTGCCCACATGGAAAAACTAAAGCGACTCGGGTGTGACTGCGTACAGGGATTTGGCATTGCCCGCCCCATGCCTGCAGCAGATTTTCTACCCTGGATAGACAGGCGTCGCGCTTAAGCCGCACTGAGCGCTAGCAGGCGTATTCAATCTACCTTGGCGCCCGATGCCTTCACCACATCGCGCCACACGGCAATCTCGCGGCGCATGAAATTGCCGAGGTCGGCCGGACTGGTCCTCTGTGCGGGCTCAAGACCTTGCGCGGCCAAGTTTTGTTTGACATCGGGTTGCTGAAGGACCTGCACAAAAGCAGAGTTCAGCTTGGCGATAACGTCTGCATGGGTGCCGGCTGGTACCACGATGCCAAAGAATACGCTCACATCAAACTCCTTCAGTCCTTGCTCCATCAGCGTGGGCGTATCAGGCAGTGCCGCCGACCGCGTGGCGGCAGTGACACCTAGCACGCGCAATTTGCCCGCCTTGATGTGGGGCAGAGCGGTCAGCACATCGGTGAATGACATGGTGACCTGGCCACCCAGCAAGTCGTTCAGTGCGGGCCCTGTGCCTTTGTAGGGGATGTGCTGGATGTCGGTGCCCGTGCGCATATTGAACAGCACCCCCGCCAAGTGAGACGATGCGCCGTTGCCCGACGACGCATAGCTCAGCTTGCCTGGATTGGCCTTAGCGTAGCTAACCAGCTCCGCCACAGTTCTTGCGGGCACATTGGGGTTGACTACCAGCACATTGGGCAGGTGCCCAATCTGGATGACGGGCGCAAAGCTGGAGATGGGGTCATAGCCCAGCTTGCTAAAAAGGCTGATGTTAATGGCCAGTGGGCCACTGGTGCCAAACAGCACCGTTTGTCCGTCCGCCGGTGCCTTGGCCACAAACTCTGCACCAATGTTGCCACCAGCCCCGGCCTTGTTGTCGACCACCATGTTCTGGCCGAGGACGGGTTTGATGGCATTGGCCAGTGTGCGCGCCATGGCATCGGTGGGGCCACCGGGGGCAAAGGGGACGACGAGGGTCAGTGGTTTGGACGGAAAGGGCGACTGGGCGCTCGCAGCCGTCGCCAGGCTGGCCAGCGTAATGAGGGTGGTTCTTCTGGTTTGCATTTTTTTGTCTCCTGGGGGGGTGTTGATAGGCCGGGGTGCAACCCGGCTCATATATCGACTAATGAGCCTTGCATCAGTTAAAAGCATCTCGGCAGCAAAGCATCAACGAAGCAAGTCATCCATCACGCCATCGGATGGCATCTCGTCCACTGCCATCGGATCTCTTGCCGCCAGGCGATAGCGCAGCACCAGCCTTGCCAAGACTGCTCGTTTGGGCGACCCAAGTTGCGATGCTTCCCACACCATCGCAATCGCGGTGGTGATGTGGTACAGCGCAGACGACGCCTGACGTGCAAGTGCATCTGCACCTGGCTCTGCCGCTTTCAATGCCAAGGCTGACGCCCGCGTCAAGGAAGATTCCAATTCACCACGCAAGTCGACATCCATCGCCGCAGCTGACTCCGCCATCAAGCCGCGCAAATAGATGCTCAGCGCATTCAGCGAGCCCTCGCGCCTTATTGCCCGGATCACGTCCAGCGCAACGATGTTGCTGGTACCTTCCCAGATCGACCCCAGATGTGCGTCGCGCACCAGGCGCGGGTCGCTCCATTCTTCGATGTAGCCGCAGCCACCACGCACCTCCATGGCGTCACCCGTGACCTTGCGTGCATCGCGGCAGGCACGGAACTTGATTAGTGGGGTGAGTATGCGCACCAGGCTGTAGGCTTCTTTATCGCCACTGTCGGCGCGGCGCAAAGCTTGAGCCGTCTGGAACACCATGGTGCGGGCCTGCTCGGTAGGCAACAAGAGCTTGAGCAACTGGCGGCGCATCAGCGGCATGTCAATCAAATGCTTGCCAAAGGCCACACGTTCACGGCTGACATGCAGCGCTTCACTCAGAGCCCGTCGCATCAGGCCTGCAGCCCGCACGCCATTGGACAGGCGTGAGTTGTTCACCATGTCGGCCATCTGCACAAAGCCACGGCCCTGTTCGCCTACCAGCCAGGCGCGTGCGCCTTCCATGCGGATCTCGCCGCTGGCCATGGACCGCGTGCCCAGTTTTTCTTTCAGGCGGACAATACGGTAGTTGTTGTGCGATCCGTCTGGCAAATCGCGTGGCAGCAGGAACAGCGACACACCTTTCATCCCTGCAGGGCTGCCCTCCACTCGCGCCAGCACCATGGCCAGGGCCGCATCGGGGTTGGAGCAAAACCATTTTTCTCCAGACAGCAACCATTCGCCAGGGTGGTCCGGGTCAGGCCGGGCCAGTGTGGTGGTGTTGGCAATGTCCGAGCCCGCACCTTGCTCGGTCATGAACATGGCGCCCTGAGCCAAGTCGTCCAGGTTCAGCGCAGTCAGTGCGGGCAGGTGCTGTGCGATCAGTTCGGGCGTACCGTACTTCTTGAGCGTTCGCGTCAGCGAATCGGTCATCGACACCGGGCAGCACAGGCCAAATTCAGCCTGCACAAACAGGTAAGTCAGCGCGTACTTGACCGTTGCCGGCATCTGCCCTTGCCAGCCCAGCACATCTTTCCGATGCGAAATGGCGGCAAGCGCAAATTCGCTGAAAGCCAGGCGCTCCATCTCCACATAGGCCGGGTGCTTGAGGATGCGCTGGTCATCCAGACCACGGCGACTGCGCTGCTGTAGCTCGGGCGGATGCTTATCGGCGGTCAGGGCCAGGTCGTCCAGCGGGCCGCCAGCCAGTGCGCCAAGGCGCGTGAATTGCGGCGTCAGGTGGGCGAGCAAATCGGCGGGGAGATAGACGGACAGCAGTTCGTGCAGGGCCAGGTCGCTGGTGTACAGGTTGACGCCATGCTGGTCGGGCACGGCATCGGCGCCAGTTGGCGCGGCAGTCACGGTTTGAGGGATGTTGGCAACTTGCATCAGCATGGTGTGTCTCCAATGGGCTGCATTGTTGCGCTCTGCTTGCATAGCTGTCCAATATTGATTCTGTCTTTATCCATACAATAATCAGATCATGGAATTCAGGCACCTGCGTTACTTTCTGGCTCTGGCGGAAGAGTTGCATTTTGGGCGGGCGGCCAAACGGCTGTCGATTTCTCAACCGCCCTTGAGCTTGAATATTCAGCAGTTGGAATCTTCCGTGGGTGCCCAGCTTTTTGTTCGCAACAGCCGCGAGGTACGCCTCACTGCTGCAGGTCAGGCCTTTGTGCCCAAGGCGCGGGCCTTGCTGGATCAGGCGGTCGAGGCGGCTCAGCATGTGCGCGATGTGCAGCAGGGACTGGTGGGGCACCTGCACATTGGATTTGTGGGAGCCATGTTGTACCGCGGCTTGCCGCAAATGCTGCGCCAGTTTGAGGCGGATCACCCCTCGCTACAGGTGTCGCTGCACGAGCTGAATTCGCAAGACCAGTTGATCGCGCTGACGCAAGACCGGCTGGACCTGGGCTTTGTCCACACCACACGCGTACCGCCTCAACTGTCGCGCATCCTGGTGGCCAGCCAGCCCTTTGTGTGCTGTTTGCCCGTGTCGCACCGCCTGGCAAAAAAGCGCCGCGTGGCCCTGGCAGACTTGCAGGGGGAGCCTTTTGCGATGGTGTCACGAGCGGTGTCGCCCGACTACCACGAGCGCTTGATCTCGCTGTGTACCGGTGCGGGCTTTCATCCTGACATCCGCTACGAGTTGCGTCATTGGCTCAGCGTGGTGTCGCTGGTGTCGCAAGGCCTGGGCGTGGCCCTGGTGCCCGAGGCATTGCAGCAGTCTCGGCTGCCTGACACCGTGTTTGTGCCCCTGGCCAGCGACAGCACACCGTACGAAACCTATTGCTTGTGGAAGAAGGCCCGAGACCACGCGGCGATGGCGGCATTTTTAGACACAGTGCGGTCCGCAAGGCAAGAATGAGTTTGGCGCCACAGGCGGTAAACCGTGCCGGGACCGCGCCCGCTCACAGGCTGGGCTGCCCATCTCCAGCTCCTGGCAAGGAGACGGGCGCCATTCATAGATACCGCAGGCCGCCTTGACGCCCACCGTCCCCGTGAGTGCGGAACAGCGCACGGGCACATGATCAGTACCACGCATGCGGCAGGTGCTGGGGGTGACTTCAACGGTCAAGCCTTCAGGCACCTTGCCACCATGGCTTTGGTTCTCGTAGACAGAGAAGTCCACTGAGTAGCAGGCGCAACAGGCGCCGCAGGTCAGGCAGGGGTGGTTGGTGAGGGGCATGACTATCGGAGAAGACCTTGACATCTGGATTGTGCCTGCCAAAAAAAACCGGGCAGTTGCCTGCCCGGCCAAGTTGCGGAACCCTTGAATGTGTCAGCTTCCGCACCACGCGCACTTGCCCAGTGCGCGCCCTCGGAGGAGTCGTTTTGAGCGCTTACTTCTGAATCACTTATCTCTTGCCCGGCCGGTAGGTGGCGTCGTAGTTGTCCCAACCCTCGTTGGCTTTACCGCAAGGCATGGTAATGCTGCTGATGCCAGTCGTTGTCGTGCTGGTGCTGCTCGTCACGCCGGTGCCCGTTGTGCTGGCACAGTAGATCGGACCGGTATCGGGCGAGTAGCGGTCCACGTCAGATGTGCCCAGCAGGCGGACGCTGCGCGCCACCAGTACGTTGCTGGTATCCAAGTAGCCTTCCACCACCACGGTACTGGTGACTGTAGCCAAGGTGTTGGCCGTGACACCGGTTCCCCACGCGGTCTGGTCACTCCACTGGACTTTTTGTGTGCCGCTGGTTTTTGTCAGCACAAAAGTCTTGGCAGCGGTGTCTACCGTGCCCGCTGTGCCCTGTTGCGCGCGCATGGTGTAGCCGCTGACGCTCGATTGGCAACGCAGGCTCGTGGCTTTCAGCACATCGGTACCGGTTTGCTGGGTCGCAGTGATGTCCACCACCACATCGTTGGCCAGCGTGACGCCAGGGCATGCGGCGGCCAGGGTAATGGCGCTGGCATCGACTGGCACGCCACGCACGACAAACGAAGTATTGCTGACATAGCTGCTGATGGCGCCATGCAGCCGGATGCTTGCCAGCGCCGTGCTGGTATCTTGCTGGCGCACACGAATGCTGGTGGCTGTCAAGACGCCTCCGCTGCCAAACGTGCCGCTGACGCTCACGTAGGCACCGCTTGCCAGGCTGGCGCCGGTGGGCAGCATGGTGGCGGTGGCAGCGTTGACGACGACGCCATCAATCTCAAATGTCTTGGCTGTCGAGTTGTAGGCGCTGGCCAGGCCGCTGATTTGGCCGGTACCCGAGACAACTGTCGTTGATGTCGTGCTGGTGTTGATGCGCAGGCGGGTTGCGGCCAGCACGGGTGCGCTGCCACCGGTCAGACTGCCGCTGGGCCCCCAGACAAATACGGTCTGGTCATTGGCAAGGGTAGAGCCTGTTGGCACCATCGTGGCCGCCGAATAATTGACTGTGACGCCGTTCAGTGCAAACGTCTTGGCTGTAGCGTCCAGACTGGCTACTTTGCCGTTGATGCGCACGGCACTGATGCTGGCCTGCTTGTCAATGCGCGAGGCCTGAATCACATAGGCAGCCTTGGCTGTGCTGTAAGTGGCACTGCCATGTACCTCGACCAGGTCGTTGGCGGCCAGACTGGTCAGGCCGCTGTATCCGCCAGCATAGACCGTCAACGGCCCAGCCGTGGAATCGGTGTTGGTCTTGACCCACTGACCAGCCGCTTTGAACTCGCCTGCCGAGGTGTTGATGTTGCTCACGGAACCGATCAGCGCAGCCTGTACCAGGATGGATGTAGTGCCGGTGACTGCGCCGCTCACACTTTGAGTCACGTGGACGCGCTGGCCTAGCTTGAGCGCCACGTTGCTGAAACTGCCATCAGCGTTTTCAACCCGAGTGGTGGATGTGGCGTCTTCGACCTCCTGGCCATCGACGATGACGCTAGCGAAGCCGTTGACGGTACCCTCCGTGATGGATGTGCTGGTACTGGCGGTATTTGCCCCGCCGCTGCTACCGCCGCCACCGCCACAAGCGGTGATTTGCGTGACTAAAAGTGCGGTCAGCGCCGCGATCCACAGGCTGAGCCGGCGTGACCGGGCAGCTCCGTTGATGCTGGTAATGGACATGATGAAAACTCCGGTTTGGACAAAGAGAAAGGCCTGGGGGCTTAACGCGCCCGCTTGACCGCTTTGGCCCGCAACATCGAACCGCCTGTTATCAATACCCCCTCGACATCGACTGGCTGGTCGATCAGGCTTGCGGAGGGTTGTTCAAAATAGGTATTGGCGTCCACCAGCATTTGCTCGGTGCCGCTGCTCAGTTGCAGGCTCAGCGTTGTGTTGCTCACGCTCACCAAAGTACCGCTGCGGCGCATCGTCGCACCCCCCGGTGTCGAAGAATTGCATTTCACGCTGGTGGCCTGAAGCGCTGAGTCTGGCAGCGCGAAGCGCCCTTCGACTTCGACATAAATACTGGACGCCGCTGAGGCTTGCCTGCAGCTCTTGTCGATCACGGCGTTTGTAGCGTTGACCACCGTGTCACGCAGGCTGAAACTCACCGTACTGGCGTTCCAGTTGATGCCGTTGAGCACACCTTTGAGCTCGATCAGGGGTGTCGCACTCCCAGGCTTGACCTGTGCCGCACTGGCGTTGCTGGCCTGCACGCTGAACGAGCCCCCCTTGCCATCAACCCTGACCAGTGCGCCGGAACTTAGCGCCGCCTGGTCTGCTCCACTGCCCACTGGCAAGCTGACGCGCACCCCTTGTATGCTGACCGTGTGGGTTGCGGCGTCATAGTCGCTCGCCAGACCACTTACCCGCAAGTTGTCTCCGGCATTGCTCAGGCTGGCAATCCCCTGGACAGCAACGCGCGTGGCGATGAGGGGCGAAGGCCCCCAGTTCGTGCGAGCAATCCAGGCGCTGACCAGTTGGCCCGTCTTCAGATTGGTTGGCAGGCTGTTGGTTTGAAGCAAAGAACCGTCAAACGCGTTGATCTGTACCGTTGTACTGCTCGGCAACGAATGGACAATGCCGCTGACCAATACGCTTACGCCGGGTGCGCTGAGTTTTTCAAGGCGGGTGGCCACCAGTACCCAGGCGTTGAGTGTGCTTTCCAGCGCCCAGTTGCCGTGGACTTCAACTTCATCCGCAGCCAAGATTGCGCTCAAACTGGTGTAACCAGACACCATGGTGGCCGGTCGTGACGCCGTGGCATTGGCCGAATCAACCAACTTGACCCATTGCCCAGCAACCTTTATCCAGCCTGAGGAATCGGGCGCGCCGCTGGCTGGACCGGCCAGCTGAGGCAGGATTTGTATCACCGACGCAGCGTTGCTGCTGTCATAGGTCACCAACACCCGCTGACCCAGCTTGACCTGTGCATTGACGCTGGCGCCCGCAGCGGTTTGCACCTGCACGGCAGCCTGGCTATCGGCAAACTCGGTGCCGTCCACAATCACGCTGCCAAAGCCACTCACCACGCCTTCAGCGTACGATGCCAGTCCCGTGCCCGACCCGCCACTGCCAACCCCGCCGCCACACGCGCTTAACAGGGCCGCCGCCAGCATCCAACAGGCCAAAAGCCAAGTCACCACGGTTTTGAACAGCGGCTTGTATGCCGGATAAGAGGACATGGGTGGGGACATGTGTTTCATGGCTGGGGCCCTGTTTTGGGGTTGCGCGACACGTCTGCGGCAGGCTCAGGCACGCCTGCCGATTCGGTGGGTGCGCTGTAGCTGAACATGCCGACCCGAAAGCGCTGGTTGCCTCCGGTCTGCGAATCTTTTTCATAAAGCGGCGTGGCGGCCTTGACCATGGTCTTCATCACTTGCGGCCACAAGGTGGCGGCCAAAGTTTCCAGCTTGGCGACCGACGCCGGGTGCAGACCATCGGCAAAAACGCTTTGCTCCAGAAAGCTGCGGTCGCGCTCGCGCGTGACATTGGAGACGCCTGCAGCCAGGTGGTCGGCCACACTGCTGGCCACCATGCGCAGCAATTCCTCCTGCCCTGGGTCAGGCTCAAAAGCAGCGCGGCGCAAGTGCACGCCTTCAGCGTCTTCAGTCACCACGCCCAGGCGGACCAGTTCTGTCAGCACCGCGCGGGGGTGCACATCCACCGACACGGTTCGTGCCAGGCTGTCAAAGGAGGGCTCTGTACCGGTAACGGGCAGGCATTCTGGCAGCTCATCAGCGAGCCACCGAGTCACCACCTTGGAAGCCGTGCTGGGACGGCTATTGACCGCATCCGCACGGGGGTGGCCTTCGGCCAGGCTTTCCAGCACCCTGGGCAAGAGTACGCGCACATCCTTGCGGTGCAAACCCGACAACATGCTGCGAGTGGAGTCTGTTCGCTTGCCGCCTATGCGCTGCAATTCAGCTTCGGTCTCGGTCAAGAAGACAGTCTTCAGCGCCGCACTGAAGTCGCCATAGCTCACCCCAGAGCGCAACAGCCAGCGTACCAGTGGCTGCATGATCAGCAGCGTCTGGTCCAGCACTCGCTGATTGGGATTGGAGAGGTCAGAGGGTGACATGAAGCAATTATATGGGAAATAATCCCATATGACAACAAATCAATCCAAACCCCCAATTTCTTGTTCGGGCCTGTAAGCTTTGCACTTTGACGGGCGACTACCCCCAGACTTCAGGAGCTATCAGTGGCAAACACCCCCTATCAAACCATCACTCTCGGCGGCGGCTGCTTCTGGTGCACCGAAGCCGTCTATGTCGCAGTGCGCGGCATCGTGGATGTGGAGTCCGGCTACAGCAACGGCCAGTCCGACAGGCCCAGCTATGACGATGTTTGCACTGGGCGCACCGGTTGCAACGAGGTGGTCAAGCTGGTGTACGACCCCGCCCAGATCAACATCCGGCAGATTTTGGAGATATTTTTTGTCGTACATGACCCCACCACCCTTAACCAGCAGGGAAATGACCGTGGCACGCAATACCGTAGCGGTATTTACTACAGCACGCCAGAACAAATGCAGGTGGCAGGTGAGCTGATTGCCGAACTCGCCCGTGATGGCGCCTACGACAACCGCATCGTGACCGAGGTCGAGCCACTGACCAACTACTGGCCCGCCGAGGACTACCACCAAGACTTTTTCGCCCGCAACCCCCATCAGGGCTACTGCATGATGGTGGCTGCGCCCAAAGTGGCCAAGTTTCGCAAGACGTTTGCGAGCTTGAGCAAGGTTTAAGCCACTGGCTGCTCACCGGCGCGCTGGATGGTCGTGGCTTCTTCGTCAGTGAACCCGTGCTCCAGCAAGACCTCCCGCGTCTGCTCGCCCACGCGCGGAGCGTGGTGGCGCAGCGACAAATCAGCGCTGCTCCACCGTGAGGGCACCCGCATGACCTTGATGTTGCCTTCGCTGGGGTGCACCTGGTCTTCGATCAAGCCAACTGCCTGGATGTGCGGGTCTTCGATCAATGACTCCAGCGTGTGCAGCGGCATGCAGGGGATATCGTAGGCGTTGAGCAAATCCAACCATTCGGCGGTGGTTTTGGTGGCGAATTGCTCAGCCACCACGCCGTACACCTCGTCGTAGTGTTTGGCCCGCTCGGCAGCGTCGGAGAAGCGTTTGTCGCTCTCAAACACCTCGGGCTGGCCAATGGCGTCAAAAAAACTCTTCCACTGCTTGTTGTTGTAGACCACTGCACCGATATAGCCGTCTACCGTGCGATATGGCTTGCGGTTTGGCGTGAGCAGACGGCTGTAGCCCATGGGGCCCACGGGCGGGTCATAGCTCTTGCCAGCCATGTGGTCGCCCAGCACCAGTTGCGCCATGGTCTCGAACATGGGGATCTCAATGGCTTGGCCAACGCCCGTACGCTCGCGCATGAAAAGTGCAGCCAACGCCGCATGTGCTGCGCTGATGCCTACGATGCGGTCTGCCACCACACCAGGAACATACGCGGGTTCACCCCCCAGGGTTTGCTGGAACAGGCTGGGCATGCCAGAACCGGCCTGGATCACATCGTCCACCGCTGTTTTGTCCGCATACGGGCCGTCCTGGCCAAAACCCACCAAGCTGATGTAAATGATCTCGGGTTTGACGGCCTGAATGTCCTCATGGCTCAGGCGCAGGCGGCGCATCACTGCAGGGCGTATGTTGTGGATAAACAGGTCCGCCGTGGCGCACAGGCGCAGCAGGGCGTCGCGTGCGGCGTCCTGCTTCAAGTCCAGCACGATGCTGCGTTTGTTGCGGTTAACGTGCAGATAGATTGGCCCCATCTGCGGGTTTTTGAGTGGGCCGGCGTGGCGCATGATGTCACCCTCGGGCGACTCTACTTTGATCACGTCGGCACCGTAGTCGGCCAGGATCTGGGTGCACAGGGGCCCCATCAGCACGCTGCTGAGATCAATCACGCGCACGCCAGCAAGCGGGCGCTGGGCGGTGTTTTTGCTGGATGCTGCTGGAGATGAAGGGATGGAATTCATGGGTAAACATGGTACGCTTTTGCTCCATGATTACGCTCGTTCAACAGTACTTCAGCGAATCCGCTGCCCGTTTCCCAGACAAACCTGCCCTGTGCTGCGATCAGCAAAGCATGGCTTTTGGCGAGGCAGAGGCGTTTACCAATGCCTTTGCCCGTGCCCTGAAGGCGGCAGGTGCGCAGCGGGGGCAACTGGTGCCCTTCTTCATGGCCAAGAGCGTCAACTCGATGCTCTCGATCCTGAGTATCCTGAAAGCCGACTGCGCTTATGTGCCCGTCGATGTCAAATCACCCGCACAGCGTTTAGCTTCTATCTTGCTGGCGGCCAAGGCCAGTGTGGTGGTGGTTGACGATGAGAGTCAGGCGCTGTTTGAGAGTCTGGTAACTGCGGATCAACGGCCCACGCTGCTGAACGTTGCCCAGTTCAAGGCCCAAGGCGGGGCAGATTCCGCGCCGCTGGAAGCCAAGAACTTGTCGATTGACATTGCCTACGTGCTGTTTACTTCAGGCTCCACGGGCATCCCCAAAGGCGTGATGATTCCCCACAAAGCCATCATCGATTACATCGACTGGTGCGTGGACACTTACGCGCTGACCAGCGACGACGTGGTCTCGCAGCATGCGCCGCTTTACTTTGACAATTCCACCTTCGACATCTACTGCGCCTTCAAGGCTGGGGCCACGCTGCACCTGGTGCACGACGAGCTGAACGCCATCCTGCCGCGCCTTGTCAAGTGGTTGCAGGAGCGCGAGGTGACGACGTTCTTCTGCGTGCCCTCGGTGCTGACCCTGCTGTTGCGCTCGCGCCGCCTGAAGCCCGACAGCTTCCCCAAGCTGCGCCATGTGTTGGCCGCCGGCGAGGTGCTGCCACGCGACGTGCTGGATGAATGGATGGCGATTTACCCGCACATCCAGTTCACCAACATGTATGGCCCCACCGAAATCACCGTGGACTGCACCTACCACGTGATGCAGGGTAGGCCGCCGCAGGACATGCTGTCCATCCCCATTGGCAGGGCGCGCCGCAACATGGAGCTGTTTGTGCGCCTGCCCGACGGCACGCTTAGCCAAGCCGAAGGCGCCGAGGGCGAGCTGCTGGTGCGCGGCACATCGGTGGCCTATGGCTACCTGGCCGACCCCGAGCGCACGGCCAAGGCCTTTATCCAGAACCCGAACAACCCGTACTTTCATGACCTGCTGTATTGCACCGGTGACCTGGTGCGCCTGATGCCAGAAGGTGTATTCAACTTTTTGGGCAGGGCCGATGACCAGATCAAACACCTGGGCTACCGCATTGAGCTGGGCGAGATTGAGGCACAGCTGGTCGCCATTGCCGGGGTGGAAGAGGGTGTGGTGGTGTACCAGCGCGGCGCCAGCGGTGCCGATGGCGAGATCGGTGCGCTGTACTCGGTCAGCAGCGGTTTGTCGGTGGACGAGGTGCGCGCCGCCCTGCAAGCCCGGTTGCCAAGCTACATGGTGCCCAGCCTGCTCAAGCCCTATGACGGCGAGTTCCCGCGCACGCCCAACGGCAAGTACGACCGCAAGCAGGTGCTGGCGCTGACGTTTTCAGTGTGATCGCATCGAATCAATGTGCATGCGGCAGGGTCATACCGATCAAGGTCACTGTTGTAACCCCAAGCAGCAAGAGGGTGATCTGCACCCAGCCGTTTTTTGCAGTGCGGTGCTGGTGTAACTCGGGGATCAAGTCGGCGACTGCAATGTAGAGAAAGCTTGCTGCTGACAAGGCCAGGACATACGGTATCAAAGGTTCCAACCGAATCAGACCCAGGTAGCCAAGAAGTCCCCCCAAGGGCATGGTCAGGCCCGATAGAGCGTTTAGCGTCAAAGCGCGCTGGCGACTCAGGCCAGCGTCCAGCATGACCAAAAAGTCGCCGAGTTCTTGTGGGATTTCATGGGCTAAAACGGCGAGTGCGGTGCCCCAACCGAGCGCAGGGTCTGTCAAGAAGGCAGCGGCAATCAGGATGCCGTCCACCAAATTGTGCAGCCCATCGCCAATGACAATTAACGCCACTTGGGGGGCTGCGCGTTGAGGCGAATGATGTGCCTTGCCAGCATGTCGATGGCCATGGTCATGGCGCCATAAGGCGACTTTCTCCAGTCCAAAAAAAACCAGCATCCCCACAAGCACTGCGAAACCAGCTTCATGAGGATCCAATCCAGACTCTAGTGCTTCAGGTATCAGATTGGTCAAAGCCGTACAGAGCATCACGCCCACTGCAAATGCCACCATCCTGTCTGCAAACCTCGATAGCCATGATATGGAGAGACTTGCGGCAAGCAAGACGGAAAGCACGCCGCCAGATAGCGTTGCCAGGAAGATAGCTAGTAGGGTCATGTTGGATGAGACTTGACGTCAATTCGTTCTTTGGTTGGGATGGTCATGCGCCGGTTGATGTGCGTTGTGATTGCTGGGAAGTTTGCGCATGCCGGTGGACTGATTGAACTGAACTGTAGATAATGCAAAATAGTTGCGTTAATATTGTAACGCAACAATGTTGCATTAATGTTTGTGGCCCAATTGGAGCTCCAACCATGAAAAATTCTGACCCTTCCATCGCTGAAGCTGAAAGCTCCCCCTCGGTACCCAATGCCGCCATGCGGCGCACCCGCGCCACAGTTGCCTTGACTGCCTTGTTCAAAGACCATCCTGACGATGCACTGACGCAAGCTGAGGTCGAGAAGGCGTTGTCTAGCGCCGGCATTGAGGTGAACAGGGTTACGGTCTATCGACTCCTTGACCGTTTTGTGGCGGCAGGATTGCTGCAGCGCCACGTGGACATGCACCGCGTAACGCACTTTTCGATAGTTGGTGCACAAACAGGTGCTTGGGCACCGCGCTTTGAATGCGAGTCGTGTCATCGGCAGTTCCGCCTGACCGATGGTTCGGCTCAGGTTCAGGCCACAGCGCGTCAGGTGTTGCAGGCCCTCGAAGGTCTAGGTCATGTAGGGCGTGAAGTGGACATTTCGGTGAGAGGGCGGTGCGCTGGCTGCGTGCACCCCGCACAGGCTTGAAGCGGGGATGAGCCCATGATTCGAGCGATCGATCTTTCCTATGCCTATCCGGGCGGGGAGCTGCTGCATTTCCCGCCGGTTGCGCTTGAACCAGGCCAAAGCCTGGTTTTGCGGGGGAACTCAGGTTCTGGCAAGTCCACCTGGCTGGCGCTGGTCGCAGGCCTGCTCACGGCTTCACAGGGCGAACTGTGTGTGGCAGGGCAAGACTTGTCGGCGCTGTCTGCGTCGGCCCGCGACGGCTGGCGCGCGCGGACCATTGGTTTTCTGCCGCAAAAGCTCCATCTTTCTGCCGCGTTGACGGTGGCAGAAAACCTTGCCTTGGTGCACTTTGCGGCGGGCGTCCCGACGGATCGCGCGGCCATTGGGCGAAGCCTGGCAGCGCTTGGTGTTGCTGATCTGGCTCATCGCCGCCCCAGCCAACTCTCGGGTGGCCAAGCCCAGCGCGTGGCGCTGGCGCGCGCGGTGTTGCTTCAGCCCAAAGTCATTCTGGCGGATGAACCCACCGCCAGTTTGGATGATGCGGCAGCAGCAGCAGCGCTGGGTTTGCTGACCTCCACTGCAGCAGAACTGGGTGCCACGCTCGTGATCGCTACGCATGATGCCCGTGTCACGCAGGCTTTGCCGAGCTCGATTCAGTGTTTTATTGGCAGTATTGGCAATACCAGTAAGATTTTATAGCTATGAAAACAATAGCTTTAGCTTTCCGCTACCTCTGGGCCAGGCCGCTGGCAGCCGTGCTCAACGTGTTGCTGTTGTCACTCGGGCTGGCGTCGGCGAGCTTTGTGCTGCTTATGGCCGAGCAGATTGACCAGGCCTTTGAGCGCGATCTGGCCGGCATCGACTTGGTGGTGGGAGCCAAGGGCAGCCCCATGCAGCTGATTTTGTCGGGCGTGTTCCACATCGATGTGCCAGCGGGCAATGTGCGATTGGCCGATGTGCAGGCCCTGGCCAAGAACCCGGCTGTTGCGCAATTGATCCCCTTGAGCCTGGGCGACAGCCACCAGGGCTTTCGCATTGTGGGCACCACACCAGACTATTTGCGGCATTACGAGGTCCGCTTTGCCCAAGGCCAGGACTGGACGCAGCCTCTGCAGGCGGTGGTCGGTGCGCAGGTAGCGCAGTCCACAGGTTTGGCTGTTGGCGCGCAGTTTGTGGGCTCTCATGGTCTGGGTGGTGGGGGGCACATGCACGGTGACAAGCCTTACCGCGTGGTCGGAGTGATGCAGCCGTGCGCCTGTGTGTTGGACCGGCTGATCCTCACCAGCCTCGAATCTGTCTGGCAGGTTCATGAGAAAGACTTGGCCGTGGACGCCGACGACCTCGAAGCCCTGCAAGCCGAACGCGAGGTCACGGTTGCCCTCATCCGGTACAAGAGTCCTCTGGCTGCAGTGAGTTTTCCGCGTTATGTGAACAGCAGCACCGACATGCAGGCGGCAGCGCCTGCCATTGAGATCACCCGCTTGCTGCGCATGGTGGGCGTGGGCGCTGACGTGCTGCGCGGGTTTGCGGGGGTGCTCCTGCTGATGGCCGGCTTGAGTGTGTTCATTGCTTTGTGGAACGCCGTGAAGGAGCGCCAGGCCGATCTGGCCATGCTGCGCATGCTGGGTGCACCACCGCGCCGGGTGGCCGCCCTGGTGCTGGCCGAGGCTTTGTGGCTGGCAGCGTTGGCAGGTGCGCTGGGTTTACTGCTTGGGCATGGCCTGGCAGCATTTGTCAGCCAGGTGCTGGCCGCTCAAAAATCCTTACCCTTAAGTGCCTGGCATTGGGCGCAGGGTGAGGGTGTGGTGGTGCTGGTGGGGCTCGGCGTCGCCGTGCTGGCTGCCTTGCTTCCGGTGTGGCACGCTTACCGCGTGGATGTGGCACAGTTGTTGAATCGATCCTAAAGGAGTTGGTATGAAAAAATCTTGGTTATGGCTTATTGCATCTATGTTTGTAGCTTCTTTTTCTGTAGCTGAAAGCGAGAAAGAGACACAGCAGGACATCAAGCGCCACCGAGCGATGGCCGCCGCGCACGAGTCGGCAGCCAAATGCCTGGAATCCAAGAAGCCTGCCGAGCAATGCCAAAAAGAGCTGCTGGCAGCCTGCAAGGGCCTGGGTATCGGAAAATACTGCGGCATGAAGCACGAACACTGAGGTGAAAACAATGTTACGACCCCGCCTTTTCGGGCTGGCTTTCACACTGACTTTAGGGCTTGCCACAGCCCTGGGCGTGTCTGCCCAGCCACAACTCAGTTCCCCCATTGCGGCGGGCACAGGCCCGGGGGTGCACAGCCCTGACAGCCCGTTTGCGCCGCTCAAACCCCGCAGCGATGTGCTGTCGTGGGAGCTTCTGACCAGCGTGGTTCAGAAAAGCACCAAAGACGGCATGAAGCCTGTCTTCAACCCGGGGCAGTTGGCGCTGGACCAAAAGACCCAGCGTGTGCAGGGTTTCATGATGCCGCTGGAGCCGGGCGAAAAGCAAAAGCACTTCCTGCTGACCTCTGTGCCCATGACCTGCTCGTTCTGTGTGCCTGGCGGACCCGAGAGCATGGTCGAGGTCAAGACCAAGACAGCGGTGCGCTACAGCATGGAGCCCGTGGTGGTTGAGGGCCGATTCGTGGTGCTCAAAGATGACAAGTACGGCCTGTACTACCGCCTGATTGACGCAGTGCAGGCGCAGTAACGCGCTGAGTTCGATTTGATCCTGCGTACCCTTCGCCCACTGCTGCTGATGCTGGCCTTGCTGCTGATGCAGCAAGTGGGCACGCTGCACCGGTACGCACATCTGCCCCTCGGCGATGCCGGGTCAGCCAGTTGGCAGTCTGATCATTCTGAGCTGGCCCTTGAGCACCCGGTGGGTGTCCATGCTGGCAATCTGCTTCCGGGGCATGACACCAGTCTGTGCGGGCTGCTGGATCACCTGTGTACCGGCGATGCCTTGGTCCCTGGCTTTCCAGCCTTGGCAGGGGGGCTGGTGGTCAATGCGGTCATTGCATGGCTGGGCACCCGTATCTTCTACGCTTCTTTCTCAGCGTTTCAGGCCCGCGCGCCGCCCGTTTCTTCGCTCTCCTGCTGAACTTGTGCCTGCTTGCGGGCCTGCTGACCGTGGCAGGCCCGTTTGTGCAGGCTTTTCCGGCTTTTTTGAATGCGAAGAAACATGAAACCGATTTTGATCCCGGTTGGCCAAGCCAGCCTGTTGTGCTGCCTCGTCACCCTCTCCAGCCCCCTGCACGCGCAGTCGCAGTCCCCCTCGTCAACACTCGACACTGTCACGGTCACAGGCAATCCACTCGCTGCTTCTGATTTGATAGCGCCTGCGACAATACTGTCGGGCGAAAATCTGCTTTTAAAGCGTCAAGGCTCACTCGGCGAAACGCTGGATGGCTTACCTGGCGTCAGCAGCACCTACTTTGGTCCCGTGGCCAGCCGCCCCACCGTGCGCGGCCTGGACGGTGACCGCATCCGGATCCTGAACAATGGCGGCGCCAGTGCCGACGCCTCGGGCCTGAGTTTTGACCATGCTGTGCCCATTGACCCCTTGACGATTGAGCGCGTCGAAGTACTGCGTGGCCCTGGTGCGTTGCAGTATGGTGGAAGCGCTGTGGGGGGCGTGGTGAATGTGATCAACAGCCGAATTCAGCCCGAAGCCAGCTTCGATGGCAAAGGGGGGATCACGGGTCGAGGGGAATTGCGCGCAGGTGGTGCTGATGGCGAGCGTGCAGCCAGCGCCCTGCTGGAGACGGGTACCGACAAGTTCGGCCTGCATGTGGACGCATTTGACCGCAAGACCCATGATGTACGCGTACCCCAGGAGTTGGCTTGTGATGTGGGGGGGGCCGGTACGCCAGTTACCGCTAGGCGTCTGTGCAATTCGGCCAGCCAGTCTCAAGGTGGCGCTATCGGTGGCACGGCCTACTTTGACCGGGGTTACCTCGGGGCATCGGTAGAAACCTTCAAGACAAATTACGGCTCGGTGGCCGAAGACACGGTCACCATCGGCATGAAGCAAAACCGCTATGCCTTGCAAGGCGAGGTGCGTGGCTTCGCGGGGCCATTTCAATCCGTCAAAGGGCAGTGGAGTGCGGTCGACTATCAGCACACCGAGTTTGACGCAGGCGCGGCAGGCACGGTGTTTCGCAACAAAGGCCACGAACTGCGTCTGGAGGCGCGTCAAACCAAGTTCGGCGCACTGGAGGGTGTGGTTGGCCTGCAGGTGGAAGGTAACCGTTTCTCTGCTGACGGGGAAGAGGCCTTTGTGCCCTATACCCGCAGTGCCAGCCAAGCGATTTTCGCCTTTGAGGAACTGCGCACCGGCTGGGGCAAGCTGAGTTTTGGCGCACGACGGGAGTCGGTCAAAGTCGAGTCGCAAGGCAACCCTTTGCTGGACCGTTTTGTGGTGGGCAGCCGCGCCTTCAACCCCGGCAGCTATGCCTTGGGTGGCTTGGTCAACCTGGGTGGTGCCAACAGCGGCTGGACGGCAACAGGTAATCTGTCAGCCACACAACGCGCACCCAAGGACTATGAGTTGTATGCCAACGGGGCGCATCTGGCCACCGGGGCCTATGAAGTGGGCAACGCCAATTTGGGTCTGGAGCGGTCTACCAACATTGACCTGGGCCTGGCCTGGAAGCAGGGCGCCCAACGCCTTGGCCTGAACGCTTTTGTGAATCAGTTCAACAACTTCATCAGTCTGGAATCCACCGGGAACACGGTGGATGTGGACGGCTCGGCGATGCCGGAGTACGCATTCCGCCAAGTCAAGGCCCGCTTTGTGGGGTTGGAAGCCAACGGCAGTGCGCGTTTGATCGGCGGCGCCAAAGCGGCCCAAACCTTGGATCTGGAAATCAAAGGCGATCTGGTCCGCGCGACCAACGAAACCACTGGTCAGGCCTTGCCGCGCATCGCACCCGTGCGGGTCGGTGCTGCCCTGCAATGGAGGCAAGGCCCCTGGGGCGCGCGTCTGGGCATGGACCACTACAGCGCACAAAACCGGGTACCCGCAGGCGACCGTAGCACGGCGGCCTATACGTTCTGGAACGCCAACGCAACGTACCGCATGGCGGCAGGCCCAACTAGCCTGCTGTGGTTTGTGCGCTTGGAGAACATCGGCAACCAATTGGCCTACAGCGCCAGTTCGGTGCTGACGCAGACGGCGCCAAACCGTGTGCCCTTGCCGGGGCGGGGTGTGAGGGTGGGCCTGCAGGCGAGTTTCTAGCGTTTGGGTGACGCCTGCCAGGCAGGCTTCAATTATCGCGTTTCCTTTTGCGTTGATCTGTGCCCGGCATGCGTATGTCGTGTTCATCGGCGTTGCGGTGGCATTCGACGCAGTCGTCGAACTTGCTGATGCCTTCCTTGATGTGCTTGCGGCGTATGTTCGACGGCGTGTGTTCATGGCAGCCGTAGCAGGTGAACTGGCTATAGTCATTGCGGACATGGCAGGTGACACAGCTGGTGTTGTGGTCACCGTCCAGCTCAAAGAAGTCTTTGTGATCGAACGTGGCCGGTGTCCAGCGGTTCTGGCTGTGGCATTTCAGGCAGTTACCCGTGATCTGTTTGTGCAGCGAGTCTGTCGGTGACTTGTGGCAGGTCTCACATTGGTCGCTTGTGGATTTTTTCAGCAAGGCATGATCGAATCGGCGCTGCCCGGCAAACCGCTTCACGCCTGCGTGGTCGCTGTGGCAGGCGATGCAGTCTTGTTGTGTCAGCTCTTGGTGAAAAGCTGCTTTGGTGGCGGGCTTTAGCAGGGGGGCTCCCTTGGTGGTCACAACACCAATGTCAGCTGTTTTGTGGCAGCTGATACATCGCTGCGCATGCGACCCGGTGAACGGCCTATGGCAGGCAAAGCAATCGCCTTCAAGCGACTTGTGTTCCGGCACCAGCTTGCCAGGGCTGACCATCAGCTCGGGGTAAACAAAGGTCAGCGCAGCGAGGATTGCCAGATTGGCGACCAGGAACAGTTTCAGAATGCGGCTCATACCCAGCCCCAAAGCAGGAAGACGCTCACGATGTGACCGACGGCCAGGACCGCAAAAACCACGAAGATAGGTATGTGAACCTTGCGCCACCGGGTCATGGTGTCGACGGTGACCGAATCCCAGAATACCGCTTTTTCCAGCTCAGGGCCGGCCAATCCCCTCAGCTGGAATTGGGTGCGTTGTGCCTGTACATGCAGGCGGGAACGGTTCAGCAGCATTTTTCCAACCAGCCCGCTGATCACGTTAATGCCCATGGCCACGGTTGCCAGCCAGGGCAGGATGGCATTGAAATGCACACCTGCATGAAGCAACACCATCAACGAGCCCAGCCAGGCGCTGAACTCATGGGCCTTCAGCAAAACCTTGGGGTTGCCTGCTTCCACGTATTTGCGCTTGCGAAGCGAGTAATAGAGCGAACCGACGATCAATAAAGTACCAGGGATGCCCAGATAGCGCCCGACCCACACCAGCTTGAACCAATGCAACAGGTAGTCCCCTGCCACCGTGGCGATGGCCAAGAGACCAAACAGTGCTGTGAATGGCAGGATGTGCTGGCGCCAGAGCGATGGGTTCATTTACAGGTCCAGTGTGACGTTGGTTTTTGGGGCGCACACGCACAGCAGGCAGTTGCCGGGGTCGGGGTCACAGTCTGGTGTTTGGCGATAGCTCACTTCGCCCGCCTGTAGGGTGGTTTGACACGTGCCACATCCACCTGCTCTGCAGCCTGAGTTCACCTCAATGCCAAGGGACTCAGCCAGATCCAGCAGGCTGGTTGAGCTTGCATTCCAGGGAACTTGCTTACCCGACTTGGCAAATGTCACCAAAGGCATTTCGCTTGCTTGGCTTTGATTGACCTGCGGTTCTGGACTGGCGTGTCGTACTTTGCGCGGGATGGATGCGGGACCAAAAGCTTCAAAATGAATGTGCGCATCAGGCACACCCCAGTCATCGAGTGCAGGGACCAGGCTCTGCATCATTGGCGTTGGACCGCAAAGGTAGAAGTGATAGGGCTTCAGAGGCAACTGCTTGCGCAGAAGCTCCACATCGACCCGACCGCGATGGTGGTAGTTTTGTCCCAGCACGTCAGCGTTGTCTGGGTTGCTGAAACAAAGGCGAAGATGAACACGGGGATGATTTGTTGAAAGTGACTGCAGGTGCGCTTGGGCCATTAATTCCAGGCTGTTTCGCACGCCATAAAACAGCCACACTTCTCGGTCAGGCTGCTCGGCGATGCACCAGTTGAGCATGCTCAGCATGGGGGTTATGCCAATACCGACCGGACTTGTCATCCTGCAAACCCGTGATTAAGTTAAAAGTCAAAAATTGACCCGGCAAGAACGCGGGTAAGGCTTGGCCGTCAGCCGGTGCCAAGTAAAAGGAGCAAATATCCTTCTCGGCATTCTCAAAGGTTTTCTGGATGACCTTGAATTCGCGAAGACCTTGCCAAGCCAGACGGGGGATGTCCGAACTCTGCAGCGACGATGGCAATGCCACTACCAAGCCGTTGCGCAGCATTCGGAAGTCTTGCCAGTGCTGCCAAAAACTGATGCCCAGAAAGATAGCGAGTTGAAGCGCAACGCCACCCACAATCCACAGTAGCAATGAGACTGATGTCATCAGCCGAATCGGTGATTGGTACAGCGGACGTGCATTGTCTGGGCCGTCGTCACCACAAATGCTACAAAAATTGCCGAGGATCCCATTGTGACTTCTGTCCGTTTGATGGAAACCTCAGCTTAAGGCGAGAACCTTAACGCATCATGAACCCTAGGTGCGGGGTGGATGGCCAGGTTTGCTGGCGACGTTCTCCATTGGGCAGGCCAGGTACAAAGGCCATAAAGCTGCCCAGGGGCTCGGCGTAGTTGAGCAGCTTGCGCAGCTTCATGCCGATCCAGGCGGGGTCGATCACGCGCATGTCCAGCGACAGGATGCGCGCCAAGCCGTCCAACGCACGGGGGTAGTTGCCCGAGAAACCCACCGCGCAGGGGCGGGTGACAGTGCCGCCGTCCGGCGTGGGCAGTGTGATTTCTTTGAGGGTGAGCGTGAAGGCTTCGCCCGTGGCGGGGTTGTCAACGTCCACAGCCCAGGCCAAGGTGCCTGACGGTCCGGTGTGGGGCTCGCCTCGGCTGAACATGGCGTCGAGCACCGGTGTGGGCACGGTTTTGCCTTGCTGGCCGGGCAGGGCCTTGAGCTGCTCGCAGCGCCAGCGGATCACGGCGGCGGTGGCGGCTACCACGCCTGGGAACAGGCGGCGCTCGCCGTGCGGCGGGAAGGGCATGTCAAAGGCGTGTTCCTCGGCCACGGTGGACAGCACATCCAGTTTGAGCTGTAGCCAGGCGGGGTCGTTGGCACGCAAATCCATCGACAAGGTCTTGGCCAGTGCGCCCAGGCCTCGTGGCTCGTCGGTACCGTTGACCCAGACCTCAAACGGCTGGGGTGGGCCGCCTTCTTCGGGGGACAGTTCGCCCACAAAAAGGGCAAAGTCGCCAAACGGGTGGTGCACCATGAAGGTCCAGGCGGCGTTGCCTGCAGGTAACTCAGGACGGCTGGGCCAGCGCAGGGACGACAGCACCGGGGCGGGAAGGCGCTCCAGCGCCATGCGGCGGTTGGCGCCGTCAATTTGCAGGGGGGCAGCAGTTGCCGTTGGCGGTGTGTTGGACGACACGCTCAAGACCGAGCCGAGGACGGAATTGGGTCGGTAGGTGGCCAGGCCTTTCAGGCCGTCCTTCCAGGCCTGCAGGTACAGGTGCTGGAAGTCTTCATAGGGGTAGTCGGCAGGCACGTTCACCGTCTTGCTGATGGAGGTGTCGATGTACGGGGCGAC
Organism: Candidatus Defluviibacillus avedoerensis; assembly: GCA_016703665.1. Taxonomy (GTDB): domain Bacteria; phylum Pseudomonadota; class Gammaproteobacteria; order Burkholderiales; family Burkholderiaceae_C; genus Defluviibacillus; species Defluviibacillus avedoerensis. The sequence continues at coordinate 650,437 of JADJBS010000020.1, read as the reverse complement.
GACTGCCACCATGGCCGCATGGGCCTGTGCGCTCATTTCCAGCGCCGACACGAAGGCTGGTGTCAGCGGCGTATCGGCGCCCTTCAGGTGACGGTAAAGGCGCCAAGCGTGGTCTTCGACCGCGTATTCCTTGAAGCTGCCATCGGGCATGCGCTTCTTGCGCTGGTAGCTCCAGCTGAAGGCGGGCTCGATCCCATTGCTGGCATTGTCCGCAAAAGCCAGGCTGATCGTGCCAGTGGGGGCGATGGACAGCAGGTGCGAGTTGCGCAGGCCGCTCGCCCGGATGCGGTCTTTCAAGGCTTGCGGCAGGCGTGATGCAAAGTTGCTGCCTGACAGGTACAGATCGGCATTGAACAGCGGGAAGGCGCCGCGCTCCTTGGCCAGGTCACTCGATGCCTCATAGGCTGCATCGCGCATCACTTCAGAAATGCGCTGCGCCATGGCGCGGGCCTCTTCGGTGTCGTAGCGCAGGTTCAACATCACCAGTGCGTCGCCGAGGCCGGTAAAGCCCAAGCCCACACGGCGCTTGCTGCGGGCTTCTTCCTGCTGCTGGGGCAGCGGCCAGACGGTCACGTCCAGCACGTTGTCCAGCATGCGGGTGGCGGTTTTGCAAACCTTGGCAAAAGCGGCTTCGTCAAAGCTGGCTTTGTCGCTGAAGGGCTCACGCACAAAGAGGGTGAGGTTGACCGAGCCCAGGCAGCAGCAGCCATAAGGTGGCAGGGGTTGTTCGGCACAGGGGTTGGTGCTGGAGATGGTCTCGCAATACGACAGGTTGTTGTCGCGGTTGATGTGATCCAGAAACAGCACGCCGGGCTCGGCATGGTCATAAGTGGACCGCATGATTTGATCCCACAGGTCGCGCGCGGGTACTTTGCGATAGATCCAGTTGCCGTCCCCTTGCAGGTAAGCGCCTGCGTTCTTCTGGGCGGTGCCCGGCTCGGCTTTGTGCTGCAGGGCAACTTCGCCGCCGTCCTGCACTGCTTGCATGAAGCTGTCGGTCACGCCTACCGAGATATTGAAGTTGCGCAGTTCACCCGTGTCTTTGGCATGGATGAATTCCTCAATATCTGGGTGGTCGCAGCGCAGCACACCCATCTGGGCACCGCGGCGTGCACCGGCCGATTCCACCGTTTCGCACGATCGGTCAAACACGCGCATGTAGCTGACCGGGCCGGACGCACTGCTTTGGGTGCTGCCTACCCAGGCACCGCGTGGTCGTATGCGTGAAAAGTCATAGCCCACGCCGCCTCCACGGCGCATGGTTTCTGCTGCTTCAGTCAGTGCGGTGTAGATGCCGGGGTGGCCTTCGTCGTCCTGGGCGATGGAGTCACCCACAGGCTGCACAAAACAGTTGATCAGGGTGGCGGCCAAACTGGTGCCCGCAGCGGACTGGATGCGCCCGGCGGGCACAAAGCCGCTGGTCAGTGCCTCCATGAAACGCTGCTCCCACAAGCCGCGCTGCTCGGGCGCTTCGGCCAGAGAGAGGGCACGTGCGACGCGCTGGTTAACGTCAAAAATGCTCTGAGATCTGGGGCAAATCTCAACCGGGTTTGCCGTCACGTCGGACGCGGCCAAACCAGTTGCCGTAGCGCAGAGCCCAGCCCACACAGACGGTGGCCCAAACCAGCGATGTCCCCAGGACAAGCACAGTGGCTGCAGCAGGCCAAAGGGCGGCAGCAACCCGGCCAAGTGTAGCTGCATGCAGCAGCCAGTACAGCACCCAAACTGGGTTGTCAGCGGCAAGTGGGCGTCCACTATGGCCAGAAGCCACACGGGTGGTCATCGCGAGCATGGTGCCGCCCAGGTAACCCATGGTCAGTGCATGGGTAGGCGCCAAGCCAAGCGATATTTCACTGTTTGTCAGGGCCATCAGGGCATGCGATAGGGCGGAAAGCGCGAAGGATATGCCCAGCCAGACCAGCGCCACATGCAACATGGCCAGCAGACGGATGCGCATGCTTTGCACCAGGCCCCAGCGCACAGCCAACCAAATCAGCAAAACGGCTGCTGGGAGTTCTAGTGCCACCTGCAGCCAACGAACGACGGGTGGCCAAGGCCAGACCCAAATCTCCAGCGCCGCCAAAGGGGCTTGCAGCCATAGCAGACCCAAAAGCGTCCACAGCAGCCACAAGGGATGCCAAGCCTCCACCAGAGGGAGAGCCGAAGCGGTGAAGAAGGGCAGCATGCGATGTGACACCACGGCAAAGGTGCTGGCCGAAAAACACCAGATGCCGATCAGCGTCAGGCTGCGCAGACAGTCGGTGCATTGAATCGCCACGGCCAGGGCAGCTCCCCACAGCACCAAAGCGCCCACGCTGCACGAAACTGACACCAACTGGGCGTGGAGCTTGTCACCGGCGCGGCTAGTGCGAACCAAACTCCAGAAATGCAGCACCAGCGCGCTCCAGCCCCACGCCACCCCCATCAAGCCTGTGCTGGTGATCCACCGATGGGTATGAAACCCGGTGATGGTCAGAGCCCAGCCGGCCAGCATGGCGGCAACGGGCACAAGCAGCGACTTTGCGTCAACCTCAGGCATGCCCAGCCAGCGCGGTCCCGCCGTGAACAGGAAGCCAACCATGAACAGTGGCATGAAGCCTTGGCTCATCACCAGCGCGTGGGCAGCTGCGGGGGATGTTGTCCAGTTCAGCGTCAAACCAAGCGTCGGTAGCCATAGCGCCAGGCTCCACCACAGGGCGGTGATAGCCATCATCACGGCAGCGGCGAAAAAACCAAGTCGATGGGGCGCCGCGATGATCCAGCGCGGGTGCCAGGGAGATTCGTGAATGGGTTTGCGGATCGGTTCTCCGCCGCCAATGCCGGGGGCGGGTCCGACGGGAATCGGAAAACGAGGTGTTTGTGCCATGAAAACCAACTGAGAAAGTTGGCTCGATGGTGGGCGATGCTGGCCGGGGTGTCCTTGTCAGAAATTAAGCCCCCGACGCGTTAAGGCTGCGTTTACTTGCGCAAGGCTGCCTTCCAGTCGCGGAACACGTCAATGTCCACGCCATCGGGGTAGTTCAATAGGCCGGGTTTGTAGCCTTTGACGTTCTTCTGGCCGTATTGCCAGATGATTTCTTTGGTCTTGCGATCCACGACGATCACTCGGTCGTTCAGGTCGTCCACGATGAGGATGTCGCCGGTGTAGGGCAGTTCGCGGGCTATTGAAGAATGGTCCAGAGATTTTTCGCCGTCTTTGAAGAAGTACTCCCAGCTGATCTTGCGGGTCATCGGGTCAAAAATTACCACACGGCCAGGCTTCCAAAAGTCGGCGACGATGATCTGTTTACCGTCCAAGGTAGGAAATGCATCGGATGGGTAACGGATGTTCGGCGCCTTCACGCTCCACAAGACTTTGCCTTCGCGGGTGATGCGCGAAATCCAGGCGTCTTGAATCTCGGTGACCAAAATGTCGCCATTCTCCATGGGTGTAGCCCCATTGGGGTGAGCCAGTTCATGCGGCGGGTTGTGCTTGCACTTGCCGGGTTTGCCCCACTTGGTGGTGGGCTTATTGGTCTCGGGGTCGATGATCAACACCCGGCAGTTGCGTATGTCTGCGGTAATGAACTTGCCATCGGCCAGCAGATGGGCGTCGTCCGGATAGTTCAAAAAACCGTCGGCACTGCCCCGGTGGTCGGGTGTGCCATAGGTCCAGGTCAGGACTTTCTTCTCGTAATCGACGATGTGTACGTCAAAGTTATCTTCCTCGCTCACGGCCAGCAATTTGCCGTCGGCAGAAAAATTCACGTCCTCATTGCCCCGGTAAACCTTGAGGTTGGGCGAGGGGAACTCCCAGACGATGCTTTTGTCTGGCGCAACCTCAATCAACCGGTTGTTGCGCCGATCCGCAATGATGATCGGATACGGCAAAGGCTTGCCCCAGGAGGGCACGGGCGTCAGGCGGTTGCCGGTGACAGGCGGTATTGGAGGCAGAACTGCACCGCTGGACACGATGCCAGCGCCAGTCATCTCGGAGGTGACCTTGACCTCAACGCCCGCAGGCTTCACGGGCTTGTCGCCCTTGGTTGTTACAGGCGAGGCAAGTGCGCCCTGACTCGCCAGCAGAGCAATGGCCGCTGTGATGACCCAACTGCTCAAGCATTGACTTGAGCGAAAAACAGGAGTTTGAAAGTGTGAATTGAATTGCATCAGGCATTCTGCGAAGCCATCCACAAAAAAACCTTGACCTGTAGCAATAAAGCACCAGAACGAGGCGCGAGGCGATCAAGGGCTTTCGAGAACGACGCGTCCGTGCAGCGGTTGGACCGCGCGTGCGTTGTCGGCAAAGTGCTGCCGGTAGCGGGCCAACTGGCGTTCAGACAGTTCCACCGGCTGTTTAAGCACGATCCAGTCGAAGCCTTCGGTGCAGGGGGGGGCGGTCAGAGAGCCGCTGTACCGGTAGTAGCCAAGTTTGGCGGGTAACAGTTGGCGGGGATCGATGCGAGCGTTGGGAGGGCTGTGGTCACCATCGGCCTTGGCAGGGACCAGGGGCAGCAGGGTGTCAAGCACCGGGTTGTCGGCTCCCTTGCGCAGCAATACCACCACCGCCAGCAACTGGCCTGTACTGCTCTTGTGCAGCAGGTGCGCGGCCATGGGGAAGTCTTGACCCGCGATGCGGTCGCCGCCCGGCGTGTGAAAGTGAAACTGCTGCAGCGTGTAACGCGCCTTTCCGATCAACAATGCTTGCCCAGCGCCAAAGCGCACCCGTACCGTATGGTCGTCAACAGCCAGCCTGAGGGGAACAGCATGGTAGTCAAATTGCAGCACAGGCAGGGCGTGGACGCGGCTGCTGGTGATGTCGATGGGTGACTGGCGCTTTCCGCTGTCGCACAGCCCCGCATGGCACAGGGACGCCAACAGCAACAAAGGAGTCAACAACAGCTTCATGCCTGCATGGTAGCGTAGCAGCACGAGCACTCTGTCACGTTTCTCAGATGACCAGGCTGGATTGATCAGTGGCTTTGCGCATGGAAGCTCACCTAGCTGCTCCAACGAATCAAGGCGCCAACCGCTCCCGCCGCCAGTCCCCTTTGCCGTCCTGCGAGTAACGCAGACGGTCGTGCAGGCGGCTTCTGCGCCCTTGCCAGAATTGCCATTCGTCCGGCACCAGGCGGTAACCACCCCAGTGTGGCGGGCGAGGTGGCTGCAGCAGGAACTGGGCACCGAACTTGGCTGCATTGGCCACCAGCACACCCCTACCAGAAATGACCTGACTTTGCGGGCTGGCCCAGGCACCGATGCGCGAGTCAAGCGGACGAGACTTGAAGTACGCATCGCTTTCTTCTTCGCTGACTTTTTCGACGCGACCCTCAATGCGAACCACGCGCTCCAGTTCAACCCAGTGAAATTGCAGCGCAGCAAAGGGGTTTCCAGAAAGTTCGATGCCTTTGCGGCTTTCGTAGTTGGTGTACCAGACAATGCCGTCCGCATCAAACCCCTTGATCAGCACCACACGGGTGCTGGGACGCAAGTCACTGCCGACGGTGGCCAGGGTCATGGCGTTGGGCTCGGGTACTTCGGCATGAATGGCTTCGTTCAGCCACTTCTCAAACTGCTTCATGGGGTCGCCATGGGACGCGGACTCGTCAAGCTCGGCGCGCTCGTAGCTTTTGCGTAAGTCGGAAAGGGATGTCATGGCAACGAGTATAGGCAGCGCAGTGCGCTTGACCTGTGAATTGCTGCCATCCTTTGATGTGGGGCAAATCCGCAGACTGCACACAGAGTCCACGCAGCGGTAACATGATCAGATTCTGTGTACTGCTGAAGGAGTGTGCCATGCGTTTGTGTTTGAAACCCTGTCGCGCCACTGTTCCTTTCCTGAGTGTTTTGGCCTTGTGCTTGGCGGCTGGTGCTTCGGCGCAGCAGATCACCCAGAAGGTAACGGGGCCAAAGGCACGCTATTGGTTGAGTGCAGAAACTGCGTCTGGCATGCCCGGACTGGGTGCCGCAGGCGCTTCCAGTGGCGGTTTGGGGGCGATGATGGGTGCGCTGACAGGGATGGGCGGTGGATCTCGGCGCAATCTGTTGCTGGAACTCGGCTCAGTGCAAGGCCCGGTAGGCGGTGCGGCAGACCCTGTGGGCGACCACAGTATTCCAGGGGGGATGGGCATGGGAGCCAGTTTGCCGCTGCTGTCGCCAGAGCGCAGCGGGCCTCCACAAGCGCGCCGCAGCGACGAGCGAGACGTGCCCGAGCAGCGTGAACAACCCGAAGGCAATGCACGCATGCTGTTTTTCTGGGGGTGTGGTGAGAACGCGGGCGCAGATCAACCTGTGGTGCTCGATATGAAGCAGATCATGGACGGTAAGCTTCCACCGAGCATGGCGTCCTACAACGTCAACATGGGGCCGACGGGGCCACAGTTTGGGCGCGACCGCAGCTACATGGCCTGGCCCAACCGCAAGGACAGTCAGGCTGTCCCGGCAACTTCGTCAATGGTGGGTGATCATCTGGTCATGAGGCAACGCGTCACCCGAGATCCGCTTTGGCGTGCAGGGCAAGCACGACTTCATGGAGGGGCTGAGCTTGTCAAGCGATGCGCTACCGTCTGGCGCAATTCAATTGCGATGGAACAGTGTGCCTACCGCCATTGGCTACTTTTCAACGGCAATGGGGTTTCGCCAGACAGCCGAGAAATCCATGGACATGGTGATGTGGAATTCCAGCGCCAAGCGCATGCTGGGGGGCGAGCGTCTGATGGCTTTCCTGCCAGCTGCAGAAGTGGCCCGCCTACAGCGAGACCATGTGGTCATGCCCGAGAACCAAACAGAATGCGCCATTCCAAAGCAGGCGGTGGAGGCGGCTGGCGGCAATATGACGATGCTCAACCTCAACGGTTTTGGGCCTGAATTGAACGTGGTTTACCCGCCAAGGCCACAAGACCCCAAAATCGACTGGAATCAGGAATATGCCGTCAAGCTGAGACTGCGCTCCTACACGAACAGCATCGCTGGCCTGTCCGACGGCGCACGCACATCTGGCCAGCGACCAAGCCGTTCGCAGGTCCCAAGTCAGGACTCAAGGACCATAGAAACGCCTGCCCGAGGCAGTACAGCGCCGTCGGGTGGTGCGCCTATTCCCGATATTGGCAATGCGGTTGAGGGTGGCGTCAAGTTGCTGAAGGGCCTGTTTGGACGCTGATCCCAACCAATTACCTACGGTTCTCGTGCTGGCGTCCGGCAAAGGGGCCCGGTTCCTCGCGTCTGGCGGTCAAGGGCACAAACTGCACGCCTTGCTTAACGGCAAATCGGTCCTGGAACGTACGCTGGACGCTGTGCGTGCCAGCGGTTTGCCTTGGCACCTGGAAGATGCCGGTCACCCCGGCATGGGAGACAGCATTGCAGCGGCGGTGCGCGCTACATCCGGTGCCAACGGCTGGTTGATTTTGCCGGGAGATTTGCCGCTCGTGCAACCTGAGACCCTTTTTGCCGTGGCGACGGCCTTGAAAGCAGGGGGCATTGTGGTGCCTGTTCATGCTTGTGCCACCAAGCCTGAACGCGGCCACCCAGTCGGATTTCCGGTCCAGTACCGGGAAGCACTTCTGGCACTGTCAGGCGACAAAGGCGCGGTCGGGATACTGCGCCAGGCTGATTGCAAGGAGTTGCCCGTGAATGATCCGGGCGTTGTCGCCGATGTTGATACGGTCGAAGCGCTCGAGCAGCTGTCCGAAAGGCTTCGATCTGGCGGGCTCTTGGTCAGAGACGGTCAATAACGCCACAGGCGATCCGAGCGCCAGAGTTGCCAGTGGGTTGAGTCTTGTAGTCGTCGGGGTCACGGTGAACGATGACTGCGCGTCCAGTAATGCTTGCGGGCCCTTCAGTGAGCGTAACACCTTTGAGTACAAAGCTTGCTTCAGCGCGACCGTTGGCGTCCGCCTTCAATGCGGGCATGTCACCTAGGTGGTGATCGGCATCATGCGGGCCATGCGGTTTGTTTGTGGGGTTGAAATGTCCACCTGCGCTCATGCCATCCGGTGAGTTGCAGTCCCCTTTTTCGTGAATATGAAACCCATGTTCCTGGTTCCTGCTCAGGTTGGTGGCAACTACCTTGACCTCAACCTGGTCGCCAACCTGCTTGAACTCCACTGTCCCGCTGACTTTGGTGTTGCTGCGGGCGCTCAAATGAGTGGCCGCTCGCGGTGCCAGGGGAGGTTTGGGCGTGCTGCAGGCCACCAGACCGATCGAGAGAGCAATGGCAGCGGCACCAGTGACACGTAAATTCATGAATATCTCCAGGTGTAAATGGACAAGAAATAGGTCCAGCTTTTCCAAAAAAGTTCCTGAGTGGAGTTTACCGGGCAATACACAAGGACGGCGTAGGGCCTGCTACTTGCATGGCGCCGCTGTTAGTTGGCAGTCAAGGCGACACCGTACAATTCCCTCACTTTCTCTGGAGTATCAAACGATGTTTTCTAACGATGATGACAACCAAGGGGTTGTTCTTGGTGTCCTGTTTGGTGTAATCGCTTTGGTGATTGGTCTGGTCATTGGTGTGGGTATTTACAAAACCAATCAAATGGCGGCACCGAAGGCCGCACCTGTTGCTGACGTTGTGGCTGACGGTACCAGCATTCGCGTGGAAAACGGGGTAGTGAAGTTTTACTTCGCCACAGCCAAGGCTGATCTTGCCTCTGGCGCAAACGAAGCACTGCGCCATGTCGTGATGGCCGTGGCCGAGGGCAAAAAGGCACTGGTGAGCGGTTTTCACGATTCCACAGGCGATCTGGCCAAGAATGAAGAACTGGCCAAGCTGCGTGCGTTTGCTGTGCGCGACGCGCTCAAATCTCTGGGTGTGGCCGAAGACAAGATCGAACTCAAGAAGCCCGAAGTGATGACCGGCACTGGCAGCAATGCTGAAGCACGACGAGTGGAAGTGACCGTCAACTGATTTTCTGTTGTCCGGTGGCAGTACTGATTCTGTAACCGGCTCGTAACCCCAGCGCGTCTTTGAACGTGTTTCGGGGTTACCATCAGGTTTGTAATTTTGTTACAAACCTATGACACTTCATTCCACCGTGGCCGCAGTGACCGCGCGCATAGCGCAGTGCAGTCAAGCCAGCCGAACCGCGTATCTGCACCAGCTGAACCAGAACCGGCAGCGCCCTCGCGGCGCTGACCGCATAGGCTGTGCCAACGTGGCACATGCATTTGCAGCATTGCCTGCCAATGACAAACTCAGAGTGGTGGCTGATCGTGTTCCGAATATTGGGATTGTCACGGCCTACAACGATTTGTTGTCTGCACACGCCCCTACGCCTCGTATCCTGATCTTGTTAAAGCCGAGGCGCGCAAGTTGGGTGCCACCGCGCAAGTGGCCGGCGGTGTACCTGCCATGTGTGACGGGGTGACCCAAGGCACTGCCAGTATGGAGCTGAGCTTGTTCAGCCGTGACGTGATCGCCATGTCCACTGCGGTGTCACTCAGTCACGATGTATTTGATGCGGCACTTTTACTGGGTGTTTGCGACAAAATCGTGCCTGGTCTGTTAATTGGCGCATTGCACTTCGGTCATTTGCCCACGGTATTTATCCCCGCTGGGCCCATGACAAGCGGTCTATCCAACAACGAAAAATCCCGGGTCCGCGAGCAAGCAGCGCTTGGTTTGGTGGGGCGCGATGCTCTTTTGCAGGCAGAAAGCGCGGCTTACCATGGGAGTGGCACATGTACTTTCTATGGCACAGCAAACAGCAACCAGATGTTGCTGGAGGCCATGGGTCTGCATGTACCTGGCACTGCGTTTGTCAATCCTGGCGCATCTGTTCGGGAAGAGTTGACACGCGAAGCCGTCAGAACGGTGTTGGGCCAGGGCACAGGGGCCAGGGTCGCCTTCAAGCCTGCCCCCATCGGCCAGTTGGTGGATGAACGTTGCATTGTCAACGCCATGGTGGCCTTGCTTGCAACAGGTGGGTCGACCCATCACCTGATTCACTGGGTGGCCGTCGCGCGCGCAGCGGGCATATTGATTGACTGGGACGATTTTTCCAGCCTGTCTGACGTGGTGCCGCTGCTGGCCCGTGTGTACCCCAACGGGGCTGCTGACGTGAACCAGTTCCAGTCTGCGGGTGGACCAGGGTTTGTCATTGGGCAGTTGCTGGACGCCGGTTTGATGCACGAAGACGTGCTCACCGTTCGAGCGGGAGGCTTGCGCGAATTTGCCGCTTCGCCTTGCTCAGGTGCCCCGCTGAGCTGGGCTCCTGTCACTGACAGCGGGGACGCTTCTATCCTGCGCAAATGGTCTGAACCGTTTGCGCCAACCGGGGGCCTCAAGCTGCTGACGGGTAACCTTGGCAGGAGCGTGATCAAGGTGTCTGCAGTGCCCTACGACAGGCATGTCGTGCAGGCGCCAGCCCGTGTATTTGATTCACAGGATGCATTACACCAGGCGTTCAAGGCGGGTGAGCTGGACCGCGATGTGATTTGCGTGGTGCGGTGGCAGGGCCCACAAGCCAATGGCATGCCCGAACTTCATAAGCTCACCCCACCGCTGGCTGTGCTGCAAGGCAAAGGGCATCGGGTTGCCTTGGTGACCGATGGTCGGATGAGTGGCGCATCAGGCAAGATACCCGCTGCGATTCATGTGTCGCCCGAAGCCTCGGCAGGTGGGCCGCTGGCCAAGGTGCTTGATGGCGATATCATCCGGCTGGATGCCACCCAGGGTACTTTGCAAGTATGGGTCTCTGACTTGGAATGGGCTGCCCGCAACACAGCGGAAATGCCTGCTGAGCTTCGCCAAGCCAATGCGCATGGCATGGGACGCGAACTGTTTTCGGGCATGCGCCACAATGCCCAAGCTGCAGAACTGGGAGCATGTACATGGCTGTGACGTTGAAGACTTTGCCCGTATCCTTGAGTGCGATGGATGTGATGCTGGACGCACCGGTCATTCCGGTGATCGTGCTCAATGACGTGGCGCACGCAGTGCCCATGGCGCGTGCTCTGGTGGCAGGCGGTATTCGAATGCTGGAGGTGACCTTGCGCACGCCCGTGGCCCTGCAATGCATTGAGCTTATTGCCAAGGAGGTGCCCGACGCGGTCATCGGCGCTGGCACCGTCCGAAGTGCTTCAGATGCCCAGGCTGTGCAACTGGCGGGTGCGCGGTTTGCCGTTAGCCCTGGTTACATCACCGAGCTTGGGCGGGCATGCCGGGACATGGGTTTGCCCTTGCTACCAGGTGTAGCCACTGGCAGCGAGATCATGATGGCTCAAGCCGATGGGTTTTCAGAATTGAAGTTTTTTCCAGCCATGCAAGCCGGTGGCATGGCCATGCTCAAGGCCTGGAGCGGGCCCTTTGGCGATGTGCGGTTTTGCCCTACCGGTGGCGTGAATGCACAAAACGCACCCGATTTTCTGGCGTTGAGCAACGTGGCCTGTGTGGGTGGCTCCTGGCTCGTGCCTTCCTCAGCGATGGAGCAGGGCGACTGGGCAGGCATTACCGCACTGGCTGCCCAGGCAGCGTCAATCCAGCGGTAACGCGGTGACTCAGGGGCGTTGAATCAATTCGATCTTGTAGCCGTCAGGGTCGGCCACAAAAGCAATCATGGTGGTGCCACCTTTGACCGGGCCGGGCTCTCGTGTGATTTGCCCACCCGCTGAGCGGATTTTTTCGCACATGGCCACCACATCGGGCACGCCCAGTGCCAGATGCCCAAATGCGGTGCCCAATTCGTAACTGTCAACGCCATGGTTGTAGGTCAGCTCTATTTCAGCCTGATCCGGATTGCTGCCGTAGCCGACGAAGGCAAGTGAGTATTTCTGCTCGGGCCGCTCGGTGGTACGCAACAGCGTCATGCCCATGGCCTGGGTATAAAAATCAATGGAACGCTGGAGATTGCCAACGCGCAACATGGTGTGAAGAAATCTCATGATCTGGATTGTGCCGGAATGTCAAACACCAAGCAGGTGGTGGTCGCATGCGCATACAGCGTGCCGTCTGGCCCAACCAGACGCGCATCAGCCGTGGCCAGTTGACGCCCGCAATGGATCACCTTGCCTTCTGCCCGGACACGCTGAACCTTGAGCGGAAGGGCGCGCACAATGTTCACGCTAAGCTCCGCCGTGGTGTAAGCGCGCCCTGCAGGCATCAGCGTGTGCACCGCACATCCAAGTGCTGAATCGAGCAAGGTGGCGTACCAGCCACCGTGAACCGTTCCCATCGGATTCAGGTGGGCAGTGCCGGGCGTGCCCTGAAAAATGGCCACCCCTGCCGAAACCTCGATCAAACAGAAGTCCAGCGTCTTGGCGATGGCCGCATAGGGAATCTCAGCGCTGAGCATGCCTTGCATCAGCTCCAGCCCCGTCTTGCCTGCGAGTTGTTCGGGTCTGGCCACGCCTGGCCCCGGGCCTTGTTGAAGTCGCGCCACGACCTCGGACTCCTGTGTCAGCCAGGCGCTGAGCAGGTCGTGTTTCTCTTTCGTTACGCTCATGTCATCCTCGAAAACTCATATAGATGACGCATTGTGAACCCAATGAGCGCGTGCAATAATCGATCCAGAATGCACATGACGCACCACCCCGATCTGGTGACGCCATCCGCCTTGGGACTCCTGCAGACCGAAATGCCTGCAGATCGCTGGATGTGCGACACACCTTATCTGAACCTCGACGATGACAAAGTTCGGCTGAGGGCTCAGACGCTGACGCAGCACATTGAATCGAACCGCGCCAAAGTGCTGGCCATATTCGCCTATGTGCAAAGCCTGCACTATTTCCCGCCCGGCTTTAGCAGCCTCATGACCGCGAGACAGGTGTTGGAGCGTCGCGGCGGACACGCTTACGCCAAGTCAACCCTGTTTGTCGCGTTGCTGCGGGCTTCGGGCATTCCTGCACGCATGCGATTTGTGCAGGTGCATGGTAAGTTGCTGCGCGGACTTGCGCCCATGACCTCCGCCATTGATCACGCGCTGGTCGAAGTCTGGCTGCGTGGCAGATGGGTACGCACAGACCTGCATATTTACGATGGCAGTTTTCTGGTGGGGGCCATGTCCAAATTGAGGGAGGCCGGCTGGCGCAGTGGTTACGGCATTCATGCCAAAGGCGCCAGGGCGTGGAACGCTTTGAGCGATGCCTTTATTTCATTTGCACCTGACCAGCAGGGCGGAACACCGTTGGAGGACTGGGGTGTCTACAACGATCCGAGCGAGTTCCGACAGCAGCAGTTCAAAGAAAACTTCGCCTACGATACCCTCCAAGGCGTGCGGCGCATGTTTTACGCGAATGCCATCAACCGCCGTGTCCAGAAGACACGCAAACTAGGCCGCGAGTTGCGTGAACAGCGTCGCGCACTGATGCGTCACTCCACCGACACGGTGTAATTCAGCGCCATCCGGCCACCGTCTACCACCAGAACTTCGCCGGTTATGTAGCTCGCGGCATCGCTGGCAAGGAATGCCACGGCATCCGCTATTTCAGATGGCGCGCCCAGGCGCTTGAGCGGTGTACGGCTAAGGATGCGGTTCTTGGCTTCATCACTGGTCAACACGGCCTTAGCGGCCAGTTCTGTCGCAATCGTCCCGGGTGCGACGGCATTCACGCGGATGCCCTTGTCCGCCAACGCCAATGCCATGGCTCTGGTCAGCTGGTTGATGCCGCCTTTGCTCACGTTGTAGCTGGCAATGCTGGGAATCGCCGTGACACCGTTGACGCTGCTCATGTTGACGATGCTGCCTCGGCCAACTTTTGCCATCTCACGGGCAACAGCCTGCCCAACCAAAAAGCTGCCCTTCAGGTTCACCCTGAGCACCGCGTCAAAATCAGCCTCGGTCACGTCCAGGAAATCGGCAGCTTTGAATATGCCAGCATTGTTGACGAGTACATCAATGCCACCAAAGTGTTCAAGGGTTTGAGCCACCATGGCGTCAACCTGAGTTTTGTCTCCAACATCGCAAGGGATGTAGAGGCTGTCCGTGCTGGCTGCCAGTGCCCTGCCATTGATGTCGTCCATGTCAATGATGACGGTCTTAGCGCCTTCGCGAGCAAAGCGCCGAATGCAGGCTTCGCCGATTCCGCGAGCGCCACCCGTCACGATGCATACGCACCCTTTCAAGCCAAAGGAGACGTGAGCTGATCCTATATTCATCTAAGTATGATACTTGTCGATCATTGCACTACCGAAAATGCGAAACTCAAAAGTGTCCATTTTTCATCTGACCAAAACCGTTTTGCTAACCTTGGCAATGGCTGCACTCAGTTTGATGGCGAATTCGGCCAAGGCTTGGAATGCTTACGAATCGACTACTGAGAGTGACAGTCGGCCCCTATGCGTTGCGGGTATCCTCAATGGCAATAAGGCGTGGATGACCAATGAGGTACGCAGCCCCGGTTTGATGACCACCTATTGGCTCTCAGTGACAAATCGCACCTATGATCCGTTGGTGTTTACGGTTCAGTTCACCTTACCGGGAACGAGCCTGAGTATCAACGAGACGGTCAGCCTGACAAGGTCAGAGTCAAAGTCCCTACGCCTTGGAATGATTTACAAGGATCCTGCCCAGGCTCCGTCGCCAATTGTGAAGGCCGATGACATCTTCAAATACATCAAAATCAAATGCACCCATGCAATGGGACGAACGCTTTGACAGTAGTGATGCCATGTACGCTCAGACTGGGGTTCTGCCAGTGTAATTTGCCACAAACTGGATCGCGTTTTGACCGACTTGCTGGGGACTCATACCTGGTTTGTAGAGGCTAGAGCCGATACCGAAGCCACTGGCCCCTGCCGCGCGCCAATCCCCCATGTTGTGGGCACTGATGCCACCGACCGGTAGCAGCAGAGTGTCGATATGCAAAACGGCGCGCAGCGCTTTCACCACCGCCGGGCTGATCATCTCCGCCGGGAAAAGCTTCAATCCGCTTGCACCCGCCTGTAAGGCGGCAAAGGCCTCGCTGGGCGTGATCACACCCGGCAAGCTGATCATGCCCAGCCGTCGGGTTTCCCGTACTACGTCAGCATTGAAGTTGGGCGACACCACCATCTGGCCACCAGCGGCGTGGACGTTTCGCACATCGGCCACGGTCAGCACGGTGCCTGCACCGATCATGGCCCGCGACTGGCTCGCCACCAAGACGGCAATGCTGTCGAGTGGCTGTGGTGAGTTGAGGGGCACTTCGATCAATGGCCACCGACAGTCCGTGAGCGCCTGACCGATGGACTCGGCCTCGCTCGGTAGAAGACCACGCAGGATGGCAATCAGTGGCAACTGCTCTATGGCAGTGTTGAATTTGTCGCTGAGGTTCATGGTTTGATGGTTTTGTAAATCGAGAACAGGCCGTTCCAGGTCGCTTCTGAACCCAGGCAACGCACGCGCATGCCCAGTTGCTGCAGCGCCCGGCCATAGCGCAGGCACAAGACAGCAGACCCTATCACGATGACTTCGGTGCCGTGCGACAAATGCTGGCAGCGCAGTTCTTCGCCAATGACCAAACCCGACAGGTGGCTGAGCAGTGCTGCAGGTGACAAGGCCTTCCAGAGCCCAAGACTGCGTGTGCTGAAAGCAGTTGACAGCAGTCCTGGCGACACCATGGCCAGGGCGACTGCCTCATCAAACGCGGTTTCATCCAGCATGCCGTCGTCAGGGCCACCCGAAGGGGGCAGGGTTCGCGCCAAAATCGAATGCTGACGCAGCAGGGCAAACAATTCCCCTGTCATGCAGGTCTGAAAACTGTCAATGCGTGCATCGCGCACTTGTACCCATTTGCTGTGCGTACCGGGCAGCACCACCAGTGCTTCTTGACACCCGAGGCTTCGCAAGGCGCCAAACACTTGCACCTCTTCGCCACGCATCACATCAGGTATCTGGCTCAGCGACAGGCTGGCGGGCACACCGGGGCGCAGGCAACTCAAGCCCGGCACGATGGCGATGCGGCCTGGCTCCACCCACTTCAAATGGGTGGCAAGTTCGCCAAACCCAGCGGGGCAAGGGCAGTAAGGGGCCTCCACCCAGCCTTGCTGACTGCCTGCCATCCCAGAAATCAAGCATAAAATACCTTTATGGCTTATCCAGGCTGAAAAGTTTGCTTCAAAAAAAGAAGCAAAACCATTGCTTGAAATGCTCAGAATCCCGTTGGCTGAGCTGTGCTCGTGCAGCACATTGCCCCGCGCGTCAAGCAGCGCAGCACGCAAGGCAGTGGTGCCCCAGTCCAGTGCCAGAAGGGTGGCTTGTTCAATTTCAACCGAAGTTGGACGGTTCGTCATGTAGCTGAAAATAGCACGTTTGCTGAGGGCTTTGACATGACTACCGACTTCACACTGGATCACCGCCACAAGAGCTACCCCGCGCACCGGGGTGAATGTCTGGCCAGCCAGTTGGGGGCCAAGGACTGGAACGTGCTGGCCAATGACTTTGCGTTTCCGCTGGCAGTGATACGGGAGGATGCTTTGGCCCACAACCTGCAATGGATGCAGGCCTATGCACAGCGCAAAGGCGTGTGGCTTGCGCCGCACGCGAAGACGCCGCTGTCTCCACAGCTCGCGCACAGACAGCTGCAGGCAGGCGCCTGGGGGCTTACCTTTGCCACCGTCTTCCAGGCACAAGTGGGGGTCCAGGCTGGTGCGACACACATCATCATTGCCAACCAGGTGGTCTGCGAAGCTGATCTCAATGCATTGGTCGCGATGCGCGAGGCCCAATCCGGTCTCAGAATCTGGTTCTTGGTCGATTCCCTGGCCCAATTGAGCTTGATTGAAGACTGGGCCAAGGGCAAGCAGTTTCAAACGCCATTGGATGTGCTGCTGGAAATCGGCATCGCAGGCCAACGCACCGGCTGCCGCACGCAAAACGAGGCCCTGCAGCTTGCACGCGCCTTGGCTGCGTCAGACGTGGTGCGGCTTGGCGGCGTGGAATGCTATGAAGGTGGGCTGGCGCAGTGCAACAGTGAGCACGATGCGGCAGCCGTGACCAGCCTGGTCCGCCGGGTCATCGAATGCTTGAAAGCCTGTGATGCCGAGGGCCTGTTGCCACGCGATGAAGTGATGGTGACAGCGGGCGGGTCAGCCGTTTTTGACCTGGTCATCCCTCTTTTGCAGGTGCAAGGCCTGACACCGTCCGTGCGTGGGGTGTTGCGCTCAGGCTGCTATCTGACCCATGACCACGGCAACTACGCTGGCTTTTTGAAGCAGGTAGAGCAACGCGAACAGCTTGCCAGCTCACTGCAACCAGCACTGTGCATCTGGACGATGGTGCAGTCGGTACCCGAGCCAGGCCTGGCCTTGCTGACCTGCGGGCGCCGGGATATTTCTTATGACCAGCGCATGCCCATCCCGGTACACCATGCGCCCATCGGCAGCTTGAGCACATTGCCAATCCCCAGCGACTGGGCGATCACTGCCCTGAACGATCAACACGCCTACCTGCGGTTTGATGCGGCGCAGGCCACAGTCAAGGTCGGAGACCGCGTGGGCCTGGGCATCTCCCACCCCTGCACCACGTTTGACAAATGGCGCTGGATGGCACTTGCAGATAGCGACTGGACCGTCACCGGTGCGATCAGCACCTGTTTTTGACGGACGAAATCAGTGGTTATCCCGGGGTACAAAGGCGCCGCGCTTGCCCTTGAGAAAGTCCAGGTCGGCGCCTTCGTCAGCCTGCAACACATGGTCGACATACAGCTTCCAGTAGCCTGAATCCATTGGCGGCTTGGGTTGCTGCCATTTGGCCAAACGAGCAGACAGTTCTTCCTCGCTGATGTGCAGATGCAGCAGTCGCTGAGGCACATTCAGCTCGATGATGTCGCCGTTTTGCACCACGGCCAGGGGGCCTCCGGCGGCGGCCTCTGGCGCGGTATGCAGCACCACAGTGCCATAGGCGGTGCCGCTCATGCGAGCGTCGCTGATGCGCACCATATCTGTAATACCTTTGCGCAAAACCTTAGGTGGCAGCGGCATGTTGCCTACCTCGGCCATGCCGGGGTAGCCCTTGGGGCCGCAGTTCTTCAATACCAGGATGCAGTGTTCATCCACATCCAGGCTTTCGTCATTGATGCGGTGGTCAAAGTCTTCTTTGTTCTCGAACACCACGGCCCGGCCTTTGTGTACCATCAGTTCTGGCGTGGCCGCGCTGGGTTTGATGACAGCGCCCCGTGGGGCGAGGTTGCCCTTGAGCAGGGCAATACCGGCCTTGTCCTTGAACGGTGCAGCCATGGTTTTGATCACGCGTGGGTCGTAGTTTTGCGCGTCGGCCACGTTCTCGGCCACGGTCTTGCCACTGGCGGTGATGATGTCTTTGTGCAGCAGGTGCAGGATTTCTTTCATCACCACGGGCAAGCCACCCGCATAGCAGAAGTCTTCCATCAAATGCTCGCCACTGGGTTGCAGGTTCAGCAGGCAAGGCAGTTCGCTGGCGAGGCGGTCAAAGTCTTCTACCGTCAGTTTCACGCCGAGACGCCCCGCGATGGCAATCAGGTGAATCACCGCGTTGGTTGATCCGCCGATGGCAGCCAGCGTCTTGATGGCGTTCTCAAAGGCTTCGCGGGTCAGGATGGTAGAGAGCTTTTGGTCGGCATGCACCATGTCCACAATGCGACGCCCAGCGTTGCGAGCTAGCACGTTGCGGCGGCCATCCACAGCAGGGTAGGCGGCGTTGCCGGGCAGGCCCACGCCGAGAGCCTCGACCATGCTGGCCATGGTGCTGGCGGTGCCCATGGTCATGCAGTGGCCGTGGCTGCGATGCATGCAGCTTTCGGCTTCAAAAAAGTCGGCCAGCTTGAGCGTGCCCGCACGCACCTGTTCGCTCATGCTCCACACGCCCGTGCCGCTGCCCAGTTCTTGCCCACGCCATTTGCCGTTGAGCATGGGGCCACCGCTCACACCAATGGTGGGCAGGTCCACGCTGGACGCGCCCATCAGCAACGAGGGCGTGGTCTTGTCGCAACCCATCAGCAGCACCACGCCGTCGATGGGGTTGCCACGAATGCTTTCTTCCACGTCCATGCTGGCGAGGTTGCGGTACAGCATGGCGGTGGGACGCAGCAGAGTTTCGCCTAGGCTCATTACCGGAAACTCAAGCGGGAACCCGCCAGCTTCGTACACGCCAATCTTGACCTGCTCTGCCAGGGTGCGAAAGTGGCTGTTACAGGGGGTCAGCTCGCTGAAAGTGTTGCAGATGCCGATAACGGGGCGGCCATCGAACTGGTCATGCGGCACGCCCTTGCCTTTGACCCATGAGCGGTAGGCAAATCCGTCTCGGTCTTGACGACCAAACCACTGCTGGCTTCGGAGTTCGTGTGCGGGTTTTTTAGGGGCGGTCATAGGGTAAATCCGGAAAAGGTTAAACATATTATCGTCATACCATTGGATTCATCGACTCAGTAATAACCATGATCAAAAACGTCCACGGCAATACGGTAGACCACCTGGGTGAGGCCATCCTCGCTGGGCGCTACCCTGCCGGGGCCAGTCTGCCACCTGAGCCTGCCTTGTGTAGTGAGCTGGGTGTCAGTCGCACGGTGGTGCGCGAGGCGGTCAAGTCATTGATTGCCAAGGGCTTGGTCAGTACCGGCCCCAAGGTGGGCACCAAAGTGTTGGCCGAGGAGCACTGGAACTGGTTTGACCCGGACGTAGTGGCCTGGCAAAGCAAGGCGGGGTTGACGCCTGAATTTTTGCGTGATCTGCAGTATCTGCGCCGCGCTGTGGAGCCTGCTGCCGTGCGGCTGGCGGCAGAACGTGCGACCGCAGCAGACCTTAATTCCATCGAAGCCGCCTACCAAGGCATGAAAACCGCCATTGAGGACGGGGGTGATTACGTCACCCACGACCTGCGTTTCCACCAAGGCTTGCTCCGTGCTTGCCGCAACCGCATGCTGGTGCAGATGAGCAAGGCGCTCAGCGCGCTGCTGCGCACCAGCTTTGAGATATCCACCTCACGCCCTGATGGCCCTAAGAGTTCTTTGCCTCTTCACCGCGCGGTGCTGGATGCCGTGATCGCGCGCCAGCCGGATCGCGCTGAGAAGGCAATATTGAAATTAATTGATGGTGCTGCGGACGATATCGAGCTCGTGCTGGCCTCGCGCAAACGCTTGCCCAGCCTGCGCAAGATGGCGTCACAACTGAAGAAAGCCGCCTAGGCACGGCTTCTGGGTACCTGGAGACGTATGAAGAAACTTGTAGACAGATTTTTCAAGACGCTGGAGTTTGGTGTCGTTGCCTGCCTGGTGGCCATGGTCGTCATGGTGTTTGGCAATGTGGTCATGCGCTACGTCTTCAATTCGGGCATCACAGTGTCAGAAGAGATGTCGCGCTACTGCTTCATCTGGCTGACCTATCTGGGGGCCATGGTGGCCATGCATGAAAAAGGGCACTTAGGGGTGGACACCTTGGTGAAGAACCTACCCCTCGGCGGTAAAAAGTTTTGCGTGTTTGCCAGCGAATGTCTGATGCTGTTTTGCAATGGCCTGTTTTTGCTGGGCACCTGGAAAATGCATGAACTGCAGGTAACCAACGTTTCGCCCGTCGTTGGCATCTCGATGATCTGGATTTACGGTATGGGCTACATCGTCGGTGTGGTGATGGGGGCAATCAATGTGCATGTTCTCTACCGCTTGCTGACTGGGCAGATGCGTGAGGACGAGATGGTCATGGTGGTTGAAGCCGAAGGCCTGAAGGAAGCAGAACAAAACATCAAGCAAGCCGAAATGGCCCCTGCTGGCATCGGGGGCAAGGCATGACGGTACTGGTATTTATCGGCAGCCTGCTGGCGGCCATGGCGCTGGGCATGCCCATTGCCTATTCGTTGCTGGTGTGTGGCGTCAGCCTGATGGCCTTTCTGGCTGCAACCGGTGGCTTGCCCGCCTTTGACAGCCAGATCCTCGCGCAGCGTTTTGTGGATGGTGCCGACAATTTCCCATTGCTGGCGGTGCCATTTTTCTTGTTGGCTGGCGAATTCATGAACGCTGGGGGGCTGAGCCGCCGCATCGTGAATCTGGCCATGGCCTGGGTAGGGCACTTTCGCGGTGGCTTGGGCTTTGTGGCAGTCATTGCCGCCATCATCATGGCATCGCTGTCAGGCTCTGCGGTGGCCGACACGGCAGCACTGGCGGCACTGCTCATTCCCATGATGCGGGCCGCAGGGTATGACGTGGGCCGCTCGGCAGGGCTGATTGCTGCCGGCGGCATCATTGCGCCGGTGATTCCGCCTTCCATTGGCTTCATCATTTTTGGCGTTGCGGCCAATGTGTCCATCACCAAGCTGTTCCTGGCCGGCATCGTGCCGGGCGTCATGATGGGTTTGGCCATTGGCATCACTTGGTGGTGGGTGGCCAAGCGTGAAAACGTGCGACCAGCTCCGCCCGTGCCCATGGCGCAGCGCCTGACGATCACAGCCAATGGCTCGCTCGCGTTGGCGCTGCCCATTGTCATCATCGGGGGCATGAAGTTCGGCGTGTTCACACCGACCGAAGCAGCCGTAGTGGCTGCTGTTTACAGCTTTGTGGTGGGCATGTTTGTTTATCGCGAACTCAAGTGGAACAAGCTCTACGCCTTGATCGCGGCCGCAGGCAAGACCACATCGGTGGTGATGTTTCTGGTTGCCGCAGCCATGGTCAGTGCCTGGCTGATCACTGTCGCCAATATTCCGACCGAAATCGCCGCCTTAATGGAGCCCTTCATGGGTAACAAGATGCTGCTGATGTTTGTGATGATGGTGCTGATCGTCATTGTGGGCACCGCGCTGGACTTTGCCCCCACAGTGCTGATCCTCACCCCGGTGCTGATGCCTGTCGTTATCAAGGCGGGTATCGATCCGGTTTACTTTGGTGTGCTGTTCATCATGAACAACGCCATTGGCTTGATCACGCCACCAGTCGGCACCGTGCTGAATGTCGTGTGTGGTGTGGCGAAGATCAACATGGATGATGCATTCAAGGGCGTCATGCCGTTCTTACTTGCCGAACTGGCTGTACTCTTTCTGCTCGTGATTTTCCCTGATTTGGTGCTCGTTCCCCTTAAGTGGTGGATGCGCTGATATTTTTTTTACAAAGGAGACTGCTGTGTTGAAACGAAATGCTCTTAAATCAATAGCTACCTGTGCCCTACTGACATGCGGAATGGTCACTTCTGCGTATGCGCAGTTCAGTGACCGCACCATCAAGTTCACCAACGGTGTGAACGAAGACCACCCAGTGGGTGCAGGCGTCAAGAAGATGCAAGAAGTCTTGGCCGCCAAGACCGGTGGCAAGCTCAAGATAGTGGCCTTCTGGGGCGGCGCGGCGGGCGGTGACCTGCCTGCGACCCAAGCCCTGCGCGCGGGCACGCAAGAGATGGTGTGCACCAGCACCTCACCCCTGGTGGGCATCGTCAAGGAACTGGGTGCATTTGACTTGCCCTTCCTGTTTGCCAACGAAAAAGAAGCCGACGCCGTGCTCGACGGCCCTGCTGGCCAGTACTTCAACAAAAAGCTGGAAGAAGCAGGCTTGGTCAACCTGGCCTACTGGGAGAACGGTTTTCGCAACCTGACCAACAGCAAGCGCGCTGTGTCCAAGCCAGAGGACTTTGAGGGCGTCAAGGTTCGCGTGATGCAGAACAACATCTTCCTGGACACTTTCAAGACGCTGGGAACCAATGCTGTGCCCATGGCTTTTGGCGAGGTGTTCACTGCACTGGAAACCAAGACCATCGACGGCCAGGAGAACCCCTTTGTCACCATTGACACTTCCAAGTTCTACGAGGTGCAAAAGTACCTGAGCATCACCCGCCATGCCTATACGCCTTTCCTGATTCTGTACAGCAAAAAGCTGTGGGACCAGTTGAGCGCGCAAGAGCAAGCTGTCTTGCGTGAGGCTGCCATGGAAGGCCAGAAGGTGCAACGCTCCACCATCCGCGCCCAAAGTGACAAAGCTTTGGCCGCCCTCAAGGCCAAGGGCATGACTGTGAATGAGATCACCGCCGCTGAGCAAAAGCGCATGTTCGACAAGGTCAAGCCCGTGTATGACAAAAACGTGCCCACCATCGGCGCTGAGGCTGTCACCCAAGTCTTGGATGCACTCAAGAAAGCACGAGGCGGATAAATCACCGCCCCCACGCTTGCCACTGCGTGTGCTGTGCTGCCCCCCAATGGGGGCCTTCGCGCCTTGGGGCGGCCCGGCGGCGCTCACTGATCAGTAGAGGTATCAGTTTTATGAAGATCACCCAGCTAGAAACCATCCGCCTGGGCGAGTTCCCCAACATCATCTGGGTGCGCTTGCACACCGACGATGGATTGGTCGGGCTGGGTGAAACCTTCATGGGGGCCGAGGCCGTAGAGGCCTACCTGCACGAGTGGGTGGCCCCCAAGCTGCTTGGGCAAAACCCGCTGGCCATCGAGGCGCGCAACAAGTCGATCATGGGCTACCTGGGGTGGCGCGGATCCGGCGTAGAGACGCGCGGCAACTCAGCCATTGACATCGCCCTGTGGGACATCTTCGGCAAAGCCGCCAACATGCCGGTTCACACAGCGCTTGGTGGCGCGAGCCGCGACAAGATTCGCATCTACAACACCTGTGCCGGGTATCAGTACATCCGCAGTGCGGCAGCGCAAACCAGCAGCAACTGGGGTGTCGGCAAAGGGCAGGGGCACTATGAAGACCTGCAAGGCTTTTTGCACCATGCTGACGAGTTGGCCGAGTCGCTGCTGAGCGAAGGCTGCACCGCCATGAAAATCTGGCCGTTTGACATGGCGGCAGAGGCGTCTGACGGGCAGTACATCAGCCCTGGCGACCTGGACAAGGCGCTGGAGCCTTTCCGCAAGATCCGCAAAGCCGTGGGCCAGCACATGGACATCATGGTGGAGTTCCACAGCCTGTGGCGCTTGCCGATGGCTCAAAAAATTGCACGTGCATTGAAAGAGTTCAACACCTTCTGGCACGAAGACGCGATCCGCATGGACAGCCTGGACCTGCTCAAGGCTTACGCCAAAGATTGCGATGCCCTGGTTTGTGCCAGTGAGACGCTGGCTTACAAATGGGGCTTTAAGGACTATCTGCAAACCGGTGTGGCAGGCATTGTGATGCTGGACCTGAGCTGGTGCGGCGGGCTGAGTGAGGCACGCAAGATTGCAGCCATGGCCGACGCCTGGCAGCTGCCCGTGGCACCGCATGACTGCACCGGCCCCGTGGTGTGGGCTGCATCAACGCACCTGAGTCTGCACGCGCCCAATGCGCTTATTCAGGAATCGGTTCGGGCGTTTTACACCGGCTGGTACAGGGAGCTGGTGACCGAACTGCCCCAGGTCAACCGGGGCATGATTTCCGTAAACGACAAACCCGGCTTGGGAATTGAGCTGTTGCCCGATTTGCACAAGCGGGCAGACGCCGTGGTGCGGACTTCCAACGCGTCAAAATAGCCCGATTTGGTGCAAACGAAGCGCACCGTGAGCAAATACAAATGAGCACCTACACCCAAGTCATTCTGTTTACCGACACCGATGGTCGTGCCAAGTTTCGCGAACAACCCTTGGCCTTGAGCGAGGGCACGCCTGCTGCGCAGTTGTCGCCTTTGGCACCCACGGCGGGATTGCAGTTTCGCCAAAGCCCTGTCGGGTTTCGCAGCCAGTTTCATTGCACCACCACGCCTCAGTGGTTGTTTGTGTTGCAGGGCCAGATGGAGATTGGCCTGCAAGATGGCACAACCCGCGTGTTCAAGGCAGGGCAGGCGTTTTATTCCAATGACACTTTGCCTGCGGGGACTGCTTTTGACGCTGCAGTGCATGGGCACTGGAGTCGTCAGGTGGGGGATGAGCCGCTGGTGACGGCGTTTGTGCGCGCGTGAGGTTTCTCTACATCGATGCTTACTCGGGTATGCAGGTCGTCTCAACAACTGGTTATCGAATGCGGTACGAATAGTGGCAAGCGATACAAGATGCGGTCATTTTAGGGATGGCGGCTAGGGCTTTTTCGCGGTCGCCTGTGGCGGCAATGGCGGCAAAAGCGCTGGCATCCTTGTGTCCTTCCTGACCGATCTGGTGCATTCCCGGCGGCATGTTGGCGCCAGGGCGTGCCTCCAAGGGAAGGGCCCGGTTTTTTCCCATAGCTGAAATCCCCAGTTCCTTTTCGGCTAACTCACCAGCTTCTTTTACCTTGCCTGCGACCACCAAGCTGATGACCTCGTTGAGTTGCAACAAACTGACGCGCATTTCTTCGCGCAAGTTGATCTCTGCTTGCGGGGGTAGTTTGGCGAGCTGACGGACATCTTCCGCCGCGATGACGGTTCCGCCCAGCAAAGCCACGAGAAGAAGGGTTTTCTTGCGCACAGATGAACTCCAGCAGTGTCGATACCGTCATCTTGCGCCCGATCACTGCCAACCATACTTGACCCAGATCAAGACCGTCATCAGGAGTCATCAAGTGGATGAGGAGCCTTCGGTTGCAACATTTGTGACTGTTCTATCTAATCATGCAGTGATGATAAAAACTGTTTGAGCTCCGGCGTCTGCGGGTTGCCGAACAGCTCTGCTGGCGGCCCCATCTCATGCACGCGGCCTTGGTGCATGAAGATCACGCGGTTGCTCACTTTGCGGGCGAAGCTCATCTCATGCGTCACCATCAGCAGGGTCATGCCTTCGTCAGCCAGGCTTTCCACCACGCGCAGCACTTCACCCACAAGTTCAGGGTCCAGCGCGCTGGTGATTTCGTCGCACAGCAGCACCGCGGGCTCCATCGCCAGGGCACGGGCGATGGCCACGCGCTGCTGCTGGCCGCCAGAGAGTTGGTCTGCATAGGCGTCAAACTTTTCGGCCAGTCCCACGCGTGCCAGCAACTTGCGTGCATGCTCTTCGTTGGTGGTCGGGTCGGCCTTTTTGACCAGGCGCGGGGCCAGCATGATGTTCTTGCCCACGGTCAGGTGCGGGAAAAGGTTGAAGCTCTGAAAGATCATGCCCACATGTTGGCGCAACTCGCGCATGGCCACGGGGTCGTTATGCAGCAGGGGCTTGCCGTCGACAGTCAGGCTGCCGCTCTGGAATTCTTCCAGGCCGTTGATGCAGCGCAGAAGCGTGCTTTTGCCCGACCCACTCTTGCCAATGATGGCGATCACTTCACCTGCTTGCACCTGCAGATCGATGCCCTTCAGCACCTCATTGCTGCCAAAGGATTTGCGCAAGCCCTGGATGTTGACGATGGTCTTGGCGCCGGTGTCGGTAGGAATGTTAGGGGCGAGCGACATGCATTTTTCTTTCTAGCGATTTGGCGTAACGGCTCACGGGGTAGCACAGCACAAAGTACATCAGGGCAACACAGCTGAACACCAGGAACGGGTTGAATGTGGCGTTGGCGATGGTTTTGCCCACCTTGGTGAGTTCCATGAACCCAATGACGGATGCCAGTGCTGTGCCCTTGATCACCTGCACCAAAAAGCCCACCGTCGGCGGGATGGCCATGCGCACCGCTTGCGGCAGGATCACATAGCGCACCTGTTCCCTGAAGTTGAGCGCCAGGCTTTGCGATGCCTCCCACTGCCCGCGCGGCACAGACTCCACACAGCCGCGCCAGATTTCGGTCAGAAAGGCGCTGGTGTACAGCGTGAGGCCCGCTGCTGCTGCTACCCAGGCCGATGTGTTGATGCCCAGCAAGCCCATGCCGTAATAAGCCAGGAAGAGTTGCACCAGCAGCGGCACGCCCTGAAAAAGCTGAACATACGCGCCCACAGCCATCCGCGCCGCGGGGTTGTGCGACAGGCGGACCAGCAAGAGCAGCAGGCCAACGACGCCACCGCCAATGAAGGCTATCAGTGAGAGAGACACCGTCCAGCGACCTGCCAACAGCAAGTTGCGCAGAATGTCCCAGAGGGAGAATTCAACCATCAGCGACCTCCAAACAGAAAGTTCTCACCGAACCAGTTGAGGAAGTGGCGCAGCGCCATTGAGATCAACAAGTACATGACGCCAATGATGATGAAGGCCTCAAACGAGCGGAAGTTTCGACTCTGGATCAAGTCGGCCGCATAGCTCAACTCTTGCGTCGATACCTGCCCGCACACCGACGAGCCCAACATCACGATGATGATCTGGCTGACCATGCCGGGCCACACTTTCTTGAGTGCGGGCGGCAAAACGACCTGGAAAAAGGTTTGCGTGCGGTTCAACGCCAAGCTGATGGCTGCTTCGATCTGGCTTTTGGGCGTGGCCTCCAGGCCTGCGCGGATGATCTCGGTGGCGTAGGCGCCCAGATTGATCACCATGGCGATGAAAGACGCAGCTTCGGCTGACAGTTTGAAGCCCGCAGCGGGCAAACCAAAAAAGATGAAGAACAGCTGCACGATGAAGGGCGTGTTGCGGATCAGCTCCACGTAACCTGCCACCAGTGCTTTGAGCCATGCAGGCGCCAGCGCATCGCCAAAACCGCGGGCACGAACCCAGGCGCAGGCTGTCGCCAAAACGCTACCGACAACTACCGCAGCAGCGGTCAGTGCCAGCGTCCAACCCACGCCGTGGAGCAGCAGCGGCCACTCCGACAGCACCGCCATGAAATCAAGCTGGACTTTCATTACAGGGGCAGTTCACCCAGCGGGCGGCCCAGCCATTTGCGCGCCATCGCATCCAGTTCGCCAGATTTCTTGGCGTCGGCAATGATGTCGTTAACTTTCATGCGAAGTTTGTCTTCACCCTTGGCCACGCCGATGAAGTTGGGGCTGTCTTTCAGCAGCAGCTTGAACTCTGTGCCTAACTGAGGGTTCTTGGCCATCATGTTGCCTGCCACCGATGCGCCCAGTGCCACAAACTGTACTTGGCCTGACGTGAACGCAGCGATGGTGGCGTTGTTGTCTTCAAAGCGCTTGGTGTCGGTGTTGGCGGGGGCGACCTTGCCCAGCTCCTGGTCTTCCATGGCGCCACGGGTCACGCCCACGGTTTTGCCCGCTAGATCAGCAAAGCTCTTGGCGCTCACCGTCTTGGCGCCGAACACGGCCTGGAAGAAGGGTGAGTAGGCAGCCGTGAAGTCGATGACCTTTTCACGTTCGGCGTTTTTGCCCAAGGTAGAAATCACCAGGTCGGCCTTCTTGGTTTGCAGGGCGGGGATGCGGTTTGCACTGGTCACGACCACCAGTTCTACCGGCACGCCCAGCTTGGCGCCAATCAGGTTGGCCATGTCAATGTCCAGCCCGATGGGTTTCAGGTCGGTGCCCACATAGCCGTAGGGGGCAGAGTCGGTGGGCACAGCCACTTTGAGCAGCTTGGCCTTGAGGATGTCGTCCAGCGCGGTTTGGGCATGGCTTGTTGCACTGGCGACCAGCACGGACAGCGCAAAGGCAAATTGGCGTTTGGTGAGTTTCATAACAAGGCTCCTAGGTAGGTGGATGAGTCGTCTGCGCCCTTGGGTGAGCGCTGTTTGGGTAAATGGGGTACGGGGCTTGTATGCAAGACTTGTGCCTTAGCAACGGGCGCCAATGCATCGCGCAATTGCGCCAACGGGTCGCTCGGGGCTTGCACCCGCAGGGCGGCTTGGACGGTGCCAATGTGAGCAGCCATCAGGGATTCGGCTCGGCTTATCTCGCCCAGCTCCAGCGCGCGGACGATTTCCACGTGATCTTGGCAAGACTGTGCCGCGTCGTGTGACGACTGGTACAGCATGGCGATCAGGGTGGTGCGGGCGGTGAAGTCGCGCAGGGCATCGGCCAGCAAGCTGTTGCCCAGACATTCGGCCAGGCAGACATGAAAGTCGCCTAGCAGAAAGCTACGTGCGCCCACATCGGTACCTTTGACTGCGGCTTTTTCGCGGTTGAGGTGGCTTTTAAGCTGCTTCAATGCCTCTTTGCTGACCCCTTTGCCACCCTCGGCCACTTGCCGAATCAAACCCAACTCAATCACTCGCCGGGCTTCAAAGGCTTCACGTGCTTCGTCTTGCGACGGCTCAATCACATACCAGCCACGGCGTGCGCTCACGGTCACGATGCCGCGGGCTGCCAGTCGGGTCAGCGCTTCACGCACGATGGTACGGCTGCAGTCAAACAGCATGGCAAGGGGCTGCTCTCCCAGGCGGGAGCCTGGCGGGAGTTTTTGGGCCATCACGGCCTCGATGATGCGGTTACTGATGTCAGCGGCAGTGGTCATGCCTTGGTTTTAGCAGAAACCATGCCACTGGGATACAAGATTGGTGCACCAATTTGGGCGGATAAACCCGAATTTGGTGCCGTAATCAATCGACCATGGCGCCAGACGCCTGCACCGCTTTGGCCCATTTGGGCATTTCGGCGGCCAGGAACTTGGCAAAATCATCCCGCCCCAGGAAAGCGGGGTCTGCGCCTTGCGTGATCATGCGGTTGCGAACATCTGGCAATGCCATGACCTGTTTGAATGCGTCGCTGAGCTTGGCGCTCACGTCGGGCGGCGTGTTGGCGGGAGCTAGAAAGCCATAAAACCCGACCACCTCAAAGCCTTTGATGCCGGACTCGATAACCGTGGGCGTGTCTGGCAGGGCTGGGTTGCGGGCGCCACTGGTCACGGCCAGTGCCTTAACTTTGCCCTGCTTGTGGTAATTGGCTGCTTGTGGGATGGATTCCGCCATGAACTGCACTTGCCCGGCCATCAGGTCGGTGAAGGCGGGTGCACTGCCCCGGTAAGGAATGTGCACCATGAACAGGCCTGTGGCTGTCTTGAACATTTCCGGCACCAGGTGGCTGATGCCGCCATTGCCAGCGGAGCCGTAATTGATCTGGCCAGGGCGGGCGCGGGCGTATTCCACTAACTCTTGCAGGTTGTTGACCGGCACTTTGGGGTTCACCAGCAGCGCCAGCGGTTGCATGGCGGTGCGGGCAATGGGGACAAAGTCTCTCAGTGTCTGGTAGGGCAGCTTGCCGTACAGGGCCGGGTTGATCACCATCACGCCGGTATTGGCCAGCATCAGGGTGTAGCCATCTGCCGGGCTCTTGGCCACAGTCTCAGCGCCGACGGAGCCGCCTGCGCCCGGTTTGTAATCCACGATGATGGGTTGCCCCAGCACGCTTTGCAATTTGTCGGTCAACAACCGGGCGTGTTGGTCGAGCGGACCACCCGCCGGGAAGCCCATCACGATCTTGATGGGCTTGTCAGGAAAGGCGGCATGAGCCAGATTGAGCGACAGGGCGGCAAGACACCCAAGTGACAGTATGCGAAGGGTTTTCAGGGTTTTCATGTGATGAAGATGTTGTCTGACGCGCCATGATAGAGCGCAATCGCCACCGTCTTGACCGTTCCTATCTCAGCGGAGTTCTTCGTCCCATGTCTACTGCCCCCGCCGCGCCAGCTCACTTTAAGTTTTGGCCCAAGCGCCTGCCCTATGCCATCACGCCACCTGACACTTCGCTGTGGATGAACCTGGCGATCAGCGCCATGCGCTATCCCCAAAAAACCGCGCTCCAGTTCTTTGATCGCACCTTTACCTATGCCGAATTGCTACAAAAAGCAGAGCGATTGAGTGCCTACCTGCAAGCCATAGGTGTCAAAAAAGGCGATCGCGTGGTGCTGTGCATGCAAAACTGCCCGCAACTTGTGATCGCCCACTTCGCCATCCTTCGCGCGGACGCGGTGGTGGTGCCGGTGAACCCCATGAACCGGGCTGACGAGCTGACTCACTACATCACAGACCCCGACGCCAAAGTAGCCATCACCACCGGCGACTTGGCGCCAGAACTGGCCAAGGCAAGCGATGCGCTGCCCGCAGGTGACGGTCTCTCGCACCTCATCGTGACCCAGTTCACCGACGGCATGGCCGATGGTCAGGCCAAAGACGACATTCCCGCTGCCTGGCATGACTGGCTGTTAAAGCAGCATGCCTTGCCCACCGCCGCTGGTGCGCAGACCCATGCCTGGGCGCAAGCCGTGGTGTGCATGAGTTCTGTGGCACCGCACACGGCCTGTGCAGACGACCTGGCCGTCTTGCCCTATACCAGCGGCACAACCGGTTTACCCAAAGGCTGCATGCATCCGCACCGCACGCTGATGCACAACGCGGTCGCCAGTGGTTTGTGGGGCAACGGCTCGGCAGAAAACCGGTCACTGTGCGTGGTGCCGATGTTCCACATCACCGGCATGGTCAGCGTGATGCACTCGGCCATCTACGGTGGTGCCATGTTGGTGTTGATGCCCCGCTGGGACCGCGATCTGGCCGGGCGCTTGATCTCGCGGCACAAAATTACCCACTGGGCCAACATCCCCACCATGGTGATTGACCTGCTGGCTTCGCCCAACTTCGCGAGCTACGACCTGTCCAGCATCGTCGCCATTGGCGGTGGCGGCGCGGCCATGCCGCAAGCCATTGCCCAGCGCCTGTTCGAGCAGTACGGTCTGCGGTATGCCGAGGGCTACGGCCTGACAGAGACCGCCGCTCCGTCGCACAACAACCCGCCCGATGCGCCCAAGCAGCAGTGCCTGGGCATTCCGTTCATGAGCACCGACGCGCGCGTGGTGGACCCAGACACATTGCAGGATGTACCCCAAGGCGAGCAGGGCGAGATCGTGGTCTGCGGCCCAGAGGTATTCAACGGCTACTGGAAATGCCCAGAGGCCACAGCAGCCGTGTTTTTTGAGCGCGATGGCAAACGGTTCTTTCGCACCGGCGACCTGGGCCGTATCGACGAGGACGGCTATTTCTTCCTGACCGACCGGCTCAAGCGCATGATCAATGCGAGCGGTTTCAAGGTCTGGCCCGCCGAAGTCGAGGCCTTGATGTTCCGCAACCCGGCTATTCAAGAGGCGTGCATCATCAGCGCCAAGGACGATTACCGCGGCGAAACCGTCAAGGCGGTGGTGGTGCTGCGAGCCAGCCACGCAGGGCAGGTGAGTGAGCAGGACATCATCGACTGGTGTCGCGAACACATGGCCGTCTACAAGGTGCCGCGCATGGTGGAATTTGTGGACGCGCTGCCCAAGAGCGGCAGTGGCAAGGTGATGTGGCGGGCGCTGCAGGAGCGGCAGAACGCCTGAGTTTGGCGATATTTCGGGCGGTGGCGCTAACATTGGCGGCTTTTCCTCCTTGTCCTCCCCTGTCTGAACACCTGATGGCCTTCCCCACATTGCGCACCGTTGCTGTGTGCTGTTTGATTGCATCGACTGCTTATCCAGGCGCCAGGGCTCAGCCAATTTCTGTTCGGCCTGAGTTTCCCCGCGAGTTTCGCGAGCCCAAAGTCGTTCAGTTGCCCCGCCTGGAGCCGCGACCGGAGCCGATCCGCCAGGAGTCCCGCACCGTTGCTCGGCCAGAAACGCCTGTGCAGGTGCGCGCAGTCACGCCGCGAAGCGACTTGCCTGCCGATGAGCAGCGCGTGGTCAGTCTGTTTGAAAACGCGGCACCTGCCGTGGCTTACATCACCACCGAACTGGTGCAGACCAATGCCCTGTTTGAACGCGAAACCAGCCAGGCGGCGGGCAGTGGGTTCTTGTGGGACGCTTTGGGCCATATCGTCACCAGCAACCATGTGCTGGACAACGCGCGCCGCATTTTTGTGCAGATGGATGCGGGTAAACCGCTGGAGGCCAGCGTCATTGGCCGGGCGCCTGAATATGACTTGGCTGTGATCCGGCTGAGCCGCTTGCCGGGCAGTGATGTGAAGCCAATTCCTCTGGGTGAAAGCCACACCATTCGCGTGGGACAAAAGGTGTATGCCATTGGCAACCCGTTTGGCTTGCAGCGTACCCTGACGCAGGGTGTTGTCAGTGCGTTAGATCGCGAACTGCCCACCACCACCTACCGCGAGGTGGTGGGCGTGATCCAGACCGACGCTGCCATCAACCCTGGCAACTCGGGCGGTCCGCTGCTCGACAGCGCCGGGCGCTTGGTAGGCGTCAATGCCGCCATCAAGGCTGGGCAGGGCGGTGCACAGGCGGGCTTTGCCGGCA
This sequence comes from Candidatus Defluviibacillus avedoerensis, assembly GCA_016703665.1. Lineage (GTDB taxonomy): Bacteria > Pseudomonadota > Gammaproteobacteria > Burkholderiales > Burkholderiaceae_C > Defluviibacillus > Defluviibacillus avedoerensis. The sequence continues at coordinate 617,678 of JADJBS010000020.1, read as the reverse complement.
TCAGTTTTGCAATTCCGGTGGACATGGTGAACCGCATCGTGCCCGAGTTGATCGCCAAAGGGCGGGCCCCCTTGCCGGGGATTGGTGTGACGCCACTGCGCGCCGACATTGCCACGCGGGCAGGTATCGGTGGGGTCGTGTTGGCCGATGTAGAGGCGCAAAGCCCAGCCGCCTTGGCAGGATTGATGCCCTTCAATAAGCGCACGGGTGAGTTGGGCGACGTGATCATCGCGGCCAACGGCAGGCCCGTTAGTACCATGACCGCTTTGGTGGGTGAGATGGACCGAGTGGGTATCAACAACACACTGGAGTTGACGGTCGTTCGTAACCTGTACCCAAACGAACAACGCGAACGCAGCGTCAAGGTGCGCGTGATCGATTTGCGCCGCTAACCCATTGCATTTCGTCCGTTTGGCTGTTGCCATCTTCGCTAAGCTGTGGATAAGTGTGGCGTGATTGATACTGACTTGGCCAGGGTGAGGCCTCAAGCTGGTCAGGAACAGGTCAATCCATCAGAATCAACGCTCTCCAGCTTGAGCGTCGGTTCGCGCGGCGCGTTCCTTGATATGCAAGGCCCAGTGGGCAAATCAAGCTATCTATTTTGAATTTCAGCAAGTAAGAGGTGCAGCGTGCTCGTCAAGGCCATCAACCCTTTCATCATGCACATTCCGGTCACCGGGAGCCAGATTGCAGACAGCACGCACACCATCAGTCACTGGGGTGTGGTGGGCCTGGAAATTGAAACACGCAACGGTTTGTGCGGCTATGGTTTTACGGGCACGCACGCGCACCTGCCCAGCGATCAACTGATCGCCCAGTGCATTGAGACTTGCTACGCGCCGCTTCTGGAAGGCGAAGACCTCAATGATGTCAATCGCATTTGGGCCAAGATGACTCGACACCCGGCCATGCAATGGGTGGGACGCGCGGGGATCACCACGCTGGCCATGGCCGCCATTGACATTGCGTTGTGGGACTTGAAGGCCAAGGCGGTCGAGCGCCCTTTGTGGAGCTTGCTTGGGGGGCAGGTTCGCGACAAGGTTCGCGCCTACAACACAGACGTCGGCTGGCTCAGCATTGATGACAAAGAACTGGTCAACGGTGCCATGCGGGCCGTGCAAGGGGGCTTTACTGGCATCAAGGTCAAAGTAGGATCGACGGTGGAGCGTGATTTACGTCGTCTGGAAGCAGTGCGTCGCGCCATCGGTCCCGATGTGACGCTGGCCGTGGACGGCAACGGTAAATGGGATTTACCCACTTGCATGCGTTTTTGCAAGAGTGCGGAGGGTCTGGATCTGCTCTGGTTTGAAGAGCCACTGTGGCACGACGATGTTAAAGGCCACGCCCAGTTGGCCCAGTCCAGTCGAATTCCCATTGCGCTGGGTGAGCAGCTTTACAGCCAGGATGCGTTCGCCGAATTTTTTCATCAAAACGCCATTCACTGGGTGCAACCCGACGTGACCCGCATGGCCGGCATCACTGAAGTCTGGCGCGTCTGCGAAATGGCCTACAGCCACCGATTGCCCGTGGCTCCCCATGCCGGCGACATGAGCCAAGTCCATGTGCATTTGAGTTATGCGCACCCTGCCTGCCAAGTGCTGGAATACATTCCCTGGATCAAGGACGCCTTTACCGACCCGGCAGAGGTCGTGGACGGCTATTTCGTCTTGCCCCAAGAGCCCGGCGCAGGCACCACCCCGACTTTTGAAGCTGCAGACCAGTTCAGCCAGCCACTGCGCTGAGCTTGCAGACACGGGGCCTGTTGGCCAGCTGTCGCCGAGGTGCTGGCTCCTGTGGAATACACCGTTGACGCGCCCGCATAACTCGTCCAAGCTACGGCCTTGATGCTGAGCTGACCACGGCGTGTTGCATCGACAACCAACGATCAAATGAGCTGTTGAATGGAAATGTCCACGCTTCGACTGGCGGCGGTGGCTGCTGCTGCTGCTGTACTCTGCGCATGCAGTACACCACTGCCGACCACAGTGGATTCAGATCTGAAGGCCCTCCGTCCGGGTTTTGTACCGGGCTATTTGACGCCAAGTGATCTGGTCAATAGCCTGTTGCTGTTACCTGGGCCTCCTGCTTTGGGTACGGCAGCGCAGGCGGCGGACGATGCAGCCTACGCGGCGTCCCGGCAAGGCATCCATAGTGAGCGATGGCAGCAAGCAGCATGGGATGCCGAGCTGCGGTTTCCGCAGGCAGCGTCCGCCTTCTCGTGCGCGCTGGGTGTGCCCATCACGCCAGAAGGCACTCCGCACCTCAACATGCTGATGCGCCGCACACTGGCCGATGCTGGCCTGGCAACTTATCGGGCCAAGAACCACTATGCGCGCAAGCGACCTTTCATGCAGGCAAACGGCACCACCTGCACTCCGGCTGAAGAAGCCTCGCTGCGCAAGGACGGCTCATTTCCGTCAGGTCATGCCGCCCTCGGCTGGGCCTGGGGATTGGTGCTGACCGAGGTGTCACCTGACCGTGCGGATGCATTGGCTCAGCGGGGCTATGCATTTGGTCAAAGCCGTGTGGCATGTGGTGTCCACTGGCAAAGTGATGTGGACGCCGGACGTGTCGTAGGCTCTGCGGTCGTCGCTCAGCTTCATGGCAATGCAGACTTTGTTGCACAGTTGGGCGCTGCGCGCAAGGAGGTGGCCGCGAAACGGGCTGAAGGTGCAAGACCGACGGTGGATTGCGGTGCTGAAGCCCGGGCGCTGGGTGGGCGCTGAATTAGGACTGCAGCTCTATTGCGCAGGGCTGCCAGCGTGCATTATCTGATCTTTATATTCCGGCAAAGGACCCTGCCATGAACCCTATTGATCTGCCTGTGATGGCCCAGTTGCAGTCTGCGCTTGACTCGCAACGCGCTGCCTACTTCGCCCATCCTGTTCCCAGCTACGACGAGCGTAAGGCTGACCTTCGCACGCTCCAACGTTTTATACGTGAGAACAAAGCCGCCCTGTGTGAGGCCATCAGCGCTGACTACGGTAACCGCTCTAAACATGAGACGCTTTTGGCTGAAATCTTCCCCGCTATTGACGGCATTGACCATGTGATCAAGCACCTGCGAAAGTGGATGAAGCCTCAGCGCCGTTCTGTCGATTTGCGAAATTTTTTCGGCGCACGCAACAAGGTGATCCCGCAGCCATTGGGCGTGGTGGGTGTCATCGTTCCATGGAACTTTCCGGTCAACTTGACCATGGTGCCGCTGAGTTACATCTTGGCGGCGGGTAATCGGTCCATGGTCAAGATGAGCGAGAACTCACGTCATCTGGCCAGGTTGCTGATTGAGAAGATGCCCAACTACTTCCCGCCAGAAAAGCTACAGTTTTTTGACGAAACAGGGGGCGTTGGCATCGAGTTCTCCAAATTGCCGTTTGACCATTTGCTGTTTACGGGCTCAGGCCAAACTGGTCGATCGGTCATGGCGGCGGCTGCGCAAAACCTGTGCCCTGTCACTTTGGAGTTGGGTGGCAAGGCTCCAGCCATCGTGCTGGACGACTTCCCTTTGCGAAAGGCAGCAGAGCGCATTTTGTACGTGAAGCTGCTCAATGCCGGGCAGATTTGCACCACGGTAGACCATGCCTGGTTGCCGGAGGACAAGATCAATGAATTCGTGCAAATGGCCAAAGAGATCGTGCCTGCCCGGTATGCCAACATGGCGACGGTGGACTACACCTCCATCATTGACCAGCGCGCTTTTGAACGCCTGATTCATGCTCTGGACGATGCCCGTGAGCGTGGTGCCACTTTGATCAACCTGCTGCCAGGTGCACCTTATGACGCCGCAACTCGAAAGATCAACCCTACCATCGTGCTCAATGCCCCACAAGACAGCATATTGCTGCAGCGCGAGATCTTTGGCCCGATCCTGCCGCTGCGGGGCTTCACCCAACTTGACACGGTGGTCACTCAAATCAATGCAGGCCCCCGGCCCCTGGCGATCTATCCTTTCAGCTATAACAGCAGCAAGGTTCAGATGCTGCTGGACCGAGTGATGTCTGGCGGTGTTTCGGTCAACGATGCGCTCTTTCATGTGGCTCAACACGACCTGCCTTTTGGTGGTGTGGGGGGCTCTGGCATGGGTCACTATCATGGGCATGAGGGCTTTATCACGTTCTCCAAACTGCGCCCAGTGTTCTACCAGGCACGCTTCAGTGCCCTCAAGTTCATGGCGCCACCCTATGGCAAGTTCGCTGACCGCATGCTGGCCTTCATGGCCAAGTAATCACAACCCTAAAGGAGCAACCACATGGAACAAAAATACGCAGCATCCGTCGAAAAGGTCTTTGCCTTGTTGACCGACCCGAAATGGCTCGAAGCGCGGTGCCTGGCCCTTGGCGAGCTCAGCGCCAGTGTCAAAGCCAAGAAGGCAACTGGTGGCGTCACCATCACCATGAAGCGCCGTGTGAAGCGCGAATTGCCCGCCATCGTTGCCAAGGTGATGCCACCCGAATCTGACCTGGTATTTGAAGAAAAATGGAGCGCTGACAACGATGGCAGCCGCACCGGCACGCTGACCATGGAAGCCGTGGGCCAGCCTGTCACCATGAGCGCCGAATTTGAACTCAAGCCGTCAGGCAAAGGCTGCGTTTACGTCATTACCCACAAATGCAAATGCAGCATACCGTTGCTGGGCGGCACCATTGCCAAGTTTGCCCAAGGCCAGGTGGAAGAGGGCTGCGCCGACGAATTTGGCTATATGGTGGACTACCTTAAGAAGAACAAATAATCTGTGTCAGATAGGATCCGTATGAGTGCCAAGCCCAGTCCCTTGCCTGTTTGCAATCCTGCGGATGTCGGTATTGACCCGTTACGCTGCCAGCGCTTACTGGATGTGCTTCAAGACGAAATCAATGCCCAGCGCCTGCCTGGCGCAGTGGCCTTGATTGCCCGGCGCGGAAAAATTGCCCTGTTTGAGAGCTTGGGTCATTTAGATCCGGCCACAGGTGCGCCTATGGCCAAAGATTCGATCTTCCGCATCTATTCCATGACCAAGCCACTGGTATCGGTCGCTGCGATGATGCTCATGGAGCAGGGGCAACTGCTGCTGAGTGACCCGGTAGAGAAGTACCTGCCCGAGTTTGCGGGTCAAAAAGTTGCCGAAGAGATCAATGGTCAGCTTGTCCTGCAAGCTCTCAAGCAGCCCGCCACTTTGCAGGATTTGCTGCGCCACACGGCTGGGTTGACTTATGAGTTTTTAGGCGTAGCGCCAGTGCAGCGGCAGTATGCCCAGGCAAAGGTCAACTCTCGCGACTTCAGCAACGCAGAGTTCAGCCGTCGGCTGGCAGCCATTCCCTTGATGTACCAGCCTGGCTCGGTTTGGGAGTACAGCCGAGCCACCGACGTGCTTGGCTGCGTGGTAGAGGCCATTTCCGGCATGACCTTGGGTGAGTATCTGCGCAGTGCCATCCTCCATCCGCTGGGTATGTACGAGACGGATTTTTCAGTCGCCAGTGCAGATCATCATCGCATTGCTGAGCCCTTTGCTCACGATCCCGATGGAGGGATTCCGATGCGCGTATTTGATCCGCGCCATGTGCCTGCCATGGAGGCGGGCGGCGGCGGTTTGATGTCCACTGCAGCAGATTACGCTCGCTTCTTGCAGTTCATGTTGAACAAAGGAGAGTTGAACGGTGTGCGGCTGCTGGGTTCGCGCACTGTGGATTTCATGACGGCTGACCACCTGGGCAGCATTCCTGCGACAGGTAGCCTGCTGCCACCAGGACATGGGTTTGGACTTGGATTTGCCGTGCGCACTGCGACGGGCATATCGCCCGTGCCGGGCTCTGCTGGCCTGTATTACTGGGGCGGCATCGCGGGGACCACCTTCTTTGTTGATCCCGCAGAAGACCTGTACGCCATGATGATGATCCAGGCTCCCAACCAGCGGGATTATTACCGTCCGCTGTTCAGGAATCTGGTTTACGCGAGCTTGATGGATTGAGTGCGGCGGCCAACCGCCTCAATCCAGCTTGATGCCCAGGTCCACGGCCAGCTTGATCCAGATGGGCACCACGCGCTCCCATTCGGCTCGCGTGGCTGCCAGGTTTTGAGGCTTGTTGGGGATACCAAAGGTCTCGCGCAGCTTCACAGCTCGCTCGGAGTTGGCGCCGTCTACCGCTACTTTAGACAGAATCTGCAGCACAGCCTCTGGCGTGCCTGCGGGTGCCATCAGCGGCAGGCCACCTTCCAGCGGTACAAGGTTGCCCTGAATGCCTTGCTCGACCAGCGTGGGCACATCGGGTAGCTTGGGTGAGCGGTAGTTGCCTGTCACACCAATCGCGCGCACCCCGCGCGTTGCCACGGTGGCAAAGGCCTGGTAACTGCCGATGGCAATCTGCACTTGGCCGGACGCCACATCCACCCACATGGGTGACTCGCCTCGGTAGTGGGCAGTCACAATCTTGGTGCCCTCAGTACGGTTGGTCTGGTCTGCCACCATGTGCGGGTAGGCGCCAGGCGCGTAGCTGCCCATGGTGGTGGTGTTGTTCTTGGCGAACTCGATGAACTCTTTCATGTTTTTGGCGGGCACCTTTTCAGACACACCGACCACCAGCGGACCGGATGGGAAGTTGGCAATCGGCGTTAAATCCTTGTCCAGGTTGTAGGGCAGTTTGGTGTAGAGCACCCGGTTGTGCCAGACCGTGCCGGAGGTGGTCATCAGCAGGGTGTAGCCATCGGCGGGGGACTTGACTACCGCGTCGATGCCAATGATGGCGCCTGCACCGGGTTTGTTCTCGACCACGGCTGGAACACCGAGTGCCTGAGTCAACTGCTCGGCATACAACCGGGCATAGGCATCTGTCAGACCACCGGGTGGAAACGCCACAATGATTTTGATAGGTTTGGCGGGCCATTTGGCGTCTTTCTTTTGTGCCCAAGCTGCTGGCACAAGGCTGCTGGCACCCAGGGCTGCTGAGGTTGACAAAAAATGTCGGCGGGAGGCGTGCGTCATGGCTGATCCGTGATGGGTTGAAACGGTTTCAGTCTAGCAGTGCTGTCCTGGTTTGGAGGTGGCGAAAACCCGCGATGCCCCCCCATCAAAGTGCATGCAGAATCACGCAATGGCGAACTACTGGTTAATGAAATCCGAACCTGAGGAATGCTCGATTGATGATGCACTCTCAGCTCCTGACTGCACGGTCGCCTGGACCGGTGTGCGCAACTACCAGGCGCGCAACTTCATGCGCGATGGCATGGCGGTGGGTGACGGGGTTTTGTTTTATCACTCGAGTTGCGCCGAGCCAGGCATTGCGGGCATTGCCCGTGTGGCGTCCATCACCCGGCCCGACCCGACACAATTCGACGCCGCATCACCCTACTTTGACGCGGCAGCCAAGCCAGAGGCGCCGCGCTGGTTGCTGCTGGATGTGCAGGCCGTGCGCAAGACGCGTTTGCTGGGCTTGCCCGAGATGCGTGTTTTGCCCGCTTTAGGTGACATGCTGGTGCTGCGCAAAGGCAACCGCCTGTCGGTGATGCCGGTGGCGCCAGCGCATTGGCAATTGATCGCCAACGATTTGTTGGCGCCCTGACGGAGCTCAAGTCAAAGTCAAGCAAGCAGGCTGGCCAGACGCGGCCACAACGTGGCCTGCTGCTCTGTACGAAATGCTCCTAAATGGCCAATGCGTTTGACGCCCATTTGTTCGGGTGTCACCAGTGCCAGTGTGGACGGTGCGTTCGGTAGTGCGGCCAGGTATTTCTCGGTTGCGGTCACCGACATGGCTTCGTCATCGCTGAAGCTCACAGCACTGATCGGGTAGCGTGCGGCCTGCATCAGCGGGCGGATCAATTCAGGCTGCTTGCCCCAGGCAAAGTCCGGGTGACGGCACCAGCCAGCCCACTGGTTGATCATGCCCTGGGGCAGGTCGCCCACCATGCCCAGACGCTTGCCTGGGAAGTAGCCAAACAGGGGTGTCAGCGCGGGTACCGCCACATGCAGCAACAAGGGTGCCAGCCTGCGCGAAGGCGCAGACCAGTTGCGCCAGTAACCGGAACCGGCAGCCACTGAGACGAGCTTGGCCACTTGGGCTTGTGTTGGTGGCAGACACATGGCCGGGTGGTGCGAGCCCAGGCTGTGCGCGATCACGTTGACTTGGCTTGCTCCGGTGTGATCGCACAAAGTCTGCACCGCTGCAGCAAAGTCCTGCTGCGCCCAGGTCAGCATATCGCCTTGCACGTTGCGCACGCTGATCCCCGGCGGCAAAGACCCGCCCAGGCCACGCACGTCAAAGCTCATCACGCAACGCCCCTGATCAGCCAACCACTGGGCAAACGCAGCGTAGTAGCGCTGGTGAACTGCCAGGGCACTGCCAATCAATACCGGCAAGGCCCCGGGCGTGGCTTTGCCCTCAAACAGTCTGGCAGACAGAACTGTGCCGTCCGCTGTGGTGAATTCAATCGCCTTCATTCACTCTCTGCCACCTGCAACACGAGCTTGCCAAAGTTTTCACCGTTAAATAGCTTGAGCAGTGTCTCGGGGAAGGTGTCCAGGCCTTTGACCACGTCTTCCTTGCTTTTCATGCGGCCATCCTTCAGGTAGCCCGCCATCTCGGCCACGGCCAGGTGATACCGGTCGGCGTAGTCAAACACCACGATGCCTTCCATGCGGGCGCGGTTGACCAGCAGGCTCAGGTAGTTTTTGGGGCCTTGCACGGCGGCCGTGTTGTTGTACTGGCTGATGGCACCGCAGATGATGATGCGGGCCTTGCGGTTGATCTTGGCCAGGACGTCGTCCAGAATCTCACCGCCCACGTTGTCAAAATAAATGTCTACGCCCTTAGGTGCGTGTTCTTTCAAACCAGCACGCACTGCACCAGGCCCGGCCTTGTAGTCGATGCAGGCATCAAAGCCCAGTTCTTTCACCACCCAGTCGCACTTGGCAGCACCACCGGCGATGCCCACCACGCGGCAGCCTTTGATCTTGGCCATCTGGCCCACGGTTTGGCCTACGGCACCTGCCGCGCCAGACACCACCACCGTCTCGCCTGGCTGGGGCATGCCCACGTCCATCAGGCCAAAGTAGCCCGTCATGCCCGGCATGCCCAACACGTTGAGCCATTGCGTGGCGCTGCCCACACGCAGGTCAATCTTGAAGATGCCACTGGCCTTAAGTTCTGCGGCGGGGATCAAGCAATATTCCTGCACCCCCAGGCCCGCGTTGACTGTGTCACCCACCGCAAAGGCCGGATTATTGGACGCGACCACGGTGCCCACGCCGCCTGCGCGCATCACCTCGCCAATGCCCACGGGGGGGATGTAGCTCTTGCCCTCGTTCATCCAGCCTCGCATGGCTGGGTCCAGCGACAGGGCCAGGATTTTGACCAACACGCCGCCGTCTTCAGGTTGCACCACGGGCTCGTGGGTAAAGCTCCAGCATTCGCGCCCAGGCGTGCCAACAGGACGTTTCGCCAGGCGGACTTGGCGGTTGGTGAGGGTTGTCATCGTGGAGGTCTCCGGTGCTGTGGTTGTCAAAGGTGGGCCGGATGGTAGCGGCTGCGCCTGCCATGCAGGGTTGCGTGGGTGACAGGCTTTTGGAGTGCTGCACCTAGTCTGGACGCGTGAATACGGCTCCAATACGCGTTTTGGAAATGGAGACCACTGCATGCCCGACGCCCGCACCCCCCACGTTGCCCTGATCACGGGCGCATCCTCTGGCATCGGTGAGGAACTGGCCAAATGCTTTGCCCAGGCGGGGCACGACCTGGTGCTGGTGGCCCGCAGCGCAGACAAGCTCAAAGCCCTGGCGAGCGACCTGGCCAGCGCGCACGGTGTGAAGGCCTGGGTCGAGCCTGCCGATTTGTCGCAGCCCGCCGCTGCCTCAGTGCTGGCTGCGCGCCTGAAGCGTCAGCGCCGCACCGTGGATGTGTTGGTTAACTGTGCAGGCGTGCTGTCGCACGGGCCGTTTGCCACCATGCCAGCTGCCACGGCGCAGGGCATGATTGATCTGAACATCTCTGGCCTCACTGCCATGTTGAACGCATTTTTGCCTGGCATGGTGAAGCGTGGTTCGGGCCGAGTGATGAATGTGGCGTCAATTGCATCGTTTCAGCCTGTGCCGGCTTTGGCGACTTATGCGGCCACCAAAGCCTACGTGTTGTCGTTAACCGAATCGCTGTCAGAAGAATTGAAAGGCTCCGGAGTCACCATCACCGCGCTGTGCCCTGGCGTCACCGCCACCCATATGCTGACCCAGGCGATGGCCGCTGACGCGTCTCTTGCCAAACTGCCGGGCGTGTTGGTTGGCAGTGCGGCCGACGTGGCCAAGCAAGGCTTCAAGGCCTGCATGAAAGGGCAGGTGATCTGTGTGCCAGGCGTGGCCAATCAGGCCACTGTGCTGGCCAGCCGAAGCACACCCAAGTGGGCTGTGCGCCTGCTGGGCGGCTGGTTAGGCCGTCGCGCGATGTAAACCACGGGAACCCAACGCATGACCTTATCTTCTTCAGCATCGCGTCCCTACGACGTCATCCTCTATGGCGCTACGGGTTTTGTCGGCCGCCAGACCGTGGCCTATTTCGCGGCGCATGGTACCCATGTTCGGTGGGCGCTGGCGGGTAGAAACGCCAGCAAATTGGAGGCAATCCGCAAAGACGCTGGCCCAGGCGCAGCCCAGGCAGGTTTGCTGGTTGCCGCAGCCGATGACCAGGCTGCCTTGGCCGCCCTGGCTGCCAGCGCACGCGTGGTGCTGAGCACGGCCGGGCCCTTTGCCTTGTTTGGCAGTGCCTTGGTCGCGGCCTGTGTGGAGAACGGCACGCACTATGTCGACATCACCGGCGAGACACCCTGGGTGCGCGGATTGATCGACCAGCACCACGCCAAGGCCAAGCGCGACGGTACCCGCATCATTCCCTGCTGCGGTTTTGATTCCGTCCCTTCCGACCTGGGCGCCTGGCTGGCTGTGCAGGAGATGAAAGCACGGTATGGCGAGGTCTGTGCCAGTGTCAAGGCCAGCTTTTCGATGCGCGGCGGTCTCAACGGTGGCACCCTGGCGTCCGCCCTGAACATGATCGAAGCCGGTCAGCAAGCCCAGATGGCTAATCCCTATTTGCTGAATCCGGACCCACAGACTCGCAAGCCAGGTCACCCACTAGATGCGGACCCGTTTGCGCCGCATTTCGATGCTGACTTGGACGCCTGGCTGGCTCCCTTTGTCATGAGCCCCATCAATACCCGCGTGGTGCGCCGCAGCGCTGCTTTGCTTGGCTATGGCGACGCGTTTCATTACCAGGAATACATGCGATTTGGCAAAGGCCCCGTGGCCGCTCTGAGTGCTGCTGCACTCAGTTTTGGGATGGCCAATGGCACAGCCGCCATGCGCATTGGTCCTGTCAGGCGCATGGCAAAGCGTTTTGCCCCCGCACCTGGCACGGGGCCGAGTGAGGCCAGCATGAACAATGGCTTCTTCCGTTGCGATTTGGTTGCGCAGAGCCCTCGCGGGAAGACCGTCAAAGTCCGCTTGTCCGGTCAAGGCGACCCCGGGAACCGCGTCACCACCCGGATGGTGTGCGAGGCGGCCCTCGCCTTTACCGGCGACAGGCAGACACTGCCAGGCGGGGCCGATGCCGGTGGGGTGTTAACCGCGGCCTCGGGACTGGGTCAGGTGCTGGTGAATCGTTTGCGCGACACCGGGATGAAACTGGAATGCCTTTGAGCTTGATCCGGTTTCGATTGCTCTGGCTGGTAACCTAGGGCCCATGCCTCACGCACTTTTGCTACCCCCATTGACACCGGCGCCGGAACTGGCGTCGGTCTTGCACGCCCAGGGTTTTGCCGTGGCTGACCGCGCGTCAGTCAGCGCACTTTGTGCTTGCCCGTTGCCAGTACTGGATGCCTTGATATCCGACTGGGACAGTTTGCCACCCGACAATTACCTGAAAGACGGCGGCCACTACCGGCGGCGGCGCCATTCCTGCTTTGTGGTTGACCAGGGCCAGGTTGAGCAAGTGCCGCACCGAGCGCACTGGCAGCCCGTGGAATACAACGCCTTGCACGGCGGCATGCAGCGCTTGTTTGAACCTATGCTGCCGTCATCGCTTGCGCAGCCAGCGTGGGCCAGTGTGATGGGAGCCGTCGGCACTATCTGCTCTGGCGTCAAGCCCGTCACGCGCTGGTATGTCGAAGCCCATCAGTTCCGCATCGACACCACCGACGGCATTGGCCGACCCACGCCCGAAGGCGCCCACCGCGACGGCGTGGACTATGTTGCCGTCTTCCTGATCAATCGTCAGGGCATCAAAGGCGGTGAAACGCGCGTGTTTGAAGCCGACGGACCCAAGGGTCAGCGATTTACCCTGACCGAACCCTGGTCCTTGCTCTTGATTGACGACGAACGTGTGATCCATGAATCGACGCCCATTCAGCCAACAGGTGACGGCGGCTACAGGGATACGCTGGTGCTCACCTACCGGGCTGCGGGATTTCAAGGCGAGGCCTGAGGCAATTGATGGTTTGCTGCTTACCGATAAACGGTATAAAATTTCGGCTGCCATGATTCTCGACTTTGAAGATCAAGATACTGCTGATTTGTTTGCCGGGAAGAAGGTCAAGCGATTTGCCAATATTGCAGTCGTGGCAGAGCGTAAGTTACAGCAACTCGACAGTGCTGCCTCAGTGGATGCGTTGCGGGTGCCGCCGGGCAATCGTTTAGAGGCATTGAAAGGTGACCGTAAAGGCCAATACAGCATACGTATCAATGAGCAGTTTCGCTTGTGTTTTGTGTGGGAACCAGATGGCGTACGACTGGTTCAAATTGTGGACTACCACTGAAGGAAAGAGCATGGCAATCATTGCCCCAAAAAATGGCATGCGTCCTGTGCATCCAGGTGAAGTGCTGAGAGAAGACTACTTGTTGCCAATGGGAATGAGCGCCAACGCGTTGGCCAATGCGTTAAAGGTTCCGGCGTCCCGCATCAACGATGTGGTGCTGGAACGCCGTGGCGTAACGGTCGATACAGCGATGCGATTGGTTCGCTACTTTGGTGGCGATGTGCAAACGTGGATGAACTTACAGACTGCGTTTGAAATCAAGACGGCGCAGCGTTTGCTGGCCAAGCGAATTGAAAGCGAAGTTCAGCCGATGGTCGCTTGAATTTGTTCAGGCGCTGAGAAATTCAGGAACCGTTTCGTTTTGTGGCACCTTCCTTCAAAGATGTCTTCACTAGAGCTCGCAACTTGGTAGGCGTAGTGCCATCGGCCAATATGACAAATGAAATCCCAGTTCGCTACATGCGCCTCTTTAGCCATCGCCAGATCATGTGGATGGCGCGCTCTGCGTAGGGAGGTAAACGAGAAGACGCCAGCGTCAAGCTGGCGGCGGGGGACACGTACTGCGCAGAGCATGCTGTCCGCTTGATCCCCCTCCGACTCAAGCCCATCAAGCCACAAGAAATCCAAATTTGATAGCAATAAGCGCTTATGGGTATTGCCGAAACAGCCAAAAAATCTCTCAATTCAGAGCCACGGGCTTTGTCCGGTAAAACTGCATCGGCACACCGTCGGCCTCATCAGCCTCTTTGCCCCGCTGATTCAGCACTGACTTCTTCATCCGCCCCACCACATGCATCTCGCAGGGCTTGCAGTCAAAGCGCAGGGTCAGCTTTTCTTTGCCGTTGACCAGTTGCAGTGGCTCGGCACGCACCGTGCCTTGTACGCCCGTCACGCCCTTGGCCTGTTTGGGGCACAGGCTCATCGAGAAGCGTACACAGTGCTTGGTGATCATCAAGCTCACCTCGCCCAGCTCCTCCTGGCTTTCATACGCTGCATCAATCACCTTGACGCCATGCTTCACATAAAAATCGTGCGCCTTGTGGTTGTACACATTGGCCAGATAACTGAGTGCGTCCTCGGGGTAGGGCACCGGAGGCTCAACAGGCTTGGCCCGCACTGGGCGCTGGTACGCACGGGCACGCTCAAGTTCCAAAGCCTCCAGCGCATCGCGGCGTAACTGGTTCAGTGCGGAGGCGGGCACAAACCAGGCTTGTGGCAGATCGATGCTGATGTCCAGCAGCGCAAAGCAGCTGCCGCCGAACTTGCCCAGGTGCTCGCGCAGACTGAGCTGATTGCGTTCCGTGTCTTTGGCCAAGACCTTCTCGTGGCGTAATTTGGCGTAGGCACTGTGGCCGTCTTCGTCCGTCAGCGTCAGGGCAAAACCTTGCGGTGTTTCGCTGAACTGAGCCCACAGGTCGATGCGCCGGTCGCTGGATTTTTTGTCCAGCGTGCGAACCCAGTCCATGTCGCGGTTGCGGTTGATTTCGGTGCCCTTGCGCAAATCCTTGAAGCCCGCCATGGGGTCTTTGGGAAACACGCGCCAACGGCCGTTGTTTTTGCCCGGCATGGCCTCGGCCCGGTTGATGGCTACACCCACCAGCTCCTTTTGCAGGTTGTAGTAGCACAGGCCGTCGCCGTTGTGCAGCACGGTCGTCTTGTCGCTGCATTCCAGCTCCAGCCAGCTGGGGCCCATCTGCGTGACCCAGCCAATCGGCTTGGCCGGGGTTCTTGGGGCTGTCAAAGGCACCAATGTCGATCTGCCTGCCGTTGGCAAAGTAGTCGGTAAATTCGCGGTTGAAGTTCTGGTTGGGGTCGGGTTCAAACGTGAAGCTGGTGTGCCCACTGGACGCACGCGCCAGCGGGGTCAATGCCCCGTTGCTGCTCTCGCGCGCTTCGATGACGCCGTCCAGCAGCTTGCGGTAGTGGGCTGTGATGTTCTTCACGTAGGCCATGTCCTTGTAGCGGCCTTCAATCTTGAAGCTGCGAACGCCAGCGTTGATCAATGCTTCCAGGTTGGCGCTCTGGTTGTTGTCCTTCATGGACAGCACATGCTTTTCGTGCGCAATGATGCGACCCTGGGCGTCCTTCACCTCATAGGGCAGGCGGCAGGCCTGTGAACAATCGCCCCGGTTTGCGCTGCGCCCGGTGTGGGCATGGCTGATAAAACACTGGCCGCTGTAGGCAACGCACAGCGCGCCGTGGATAAAGTATTCGAGCTTGCTGCGCTCGCCGTCCAGCTCGGCATGGATGGCTGCAATCTGCTCGATCGTCAGTTCACGCGCCAGCACCATCTGCGAGAAACCCACGTCCTGCAAAAAGCGCGCTTTCTCAGCCGTGCGGATATCGGTCTGCGTGCTGGCATGCAGTTGGATGGGCGGCAAATCCAGTTCCAGCAAACCCATGTCCTGCACGATCAGCACATCAGCGCCTGCGTGGTAGACGTCCCAGGCCATCTGGCGTGCGCCCTCCAGTTCGTCGTCGCGCAAGATAGTGTTCAGGGTGATGAAGATGCGGCTGTTGAAGCGGTGCGCGTGGCGACACAATTGCTCAATCTCGCGAATGTCATTGCCCGCCGATGCCCGTGCACCAAAGCCTGGGCCACCGATGTAAACAGCATCTGCCCCGTGGTTGATGGCCTCGATACCGATGTTGGCATCGCGCGCCGGGCTTAGCAATTCAAGCTGATGATTGAGCAAAGTCATACTCTGGATTATCCAGAATTGACACCTGGCTGGTGCAGGCGTACAACCAAAACAATTCAACTGAGTTAGGAGTCCCATCATGTTCAAGCACATTCTGGTCCCCGTGGATGGATCCAGCACTGCAGCGAATGCCGTTGAAAAAGCAATTGACCAAGCCAGAGCTTTTGGAGCCAAATTAACCTTGGTGACGGTGATCGACAACTATCCTTTTACCGGTGTGGGGGGAGACTTTGCCTATGGTCAAGTGGAATACCTGGCCGCCGCCACGGCCAATGCGAACAGCGCCCTGGAGAATGCAGCGGCCGCTATCCAGGCACAGGGGATGAACTGTGACAAACGGGTGATTGAAGAGCACGTGATTCACGAAGGCATCCTCGACACAGCCAGGGAGCTGGGCGTGGATCTGATCGTGATGGGCTCACACGGAAGGCATGGCCTCGAAAAACTGCTGCTGGGCAGCGTGACCACGCGCGTGCTGGGCAGATCCCCCGTACCGGTGTTGGTGGTACGGGGATAAGGGCTCAGCCGCAGCGCCGGGCTGCCCCAGGCAAGGCCCGGCCCCCTCGGGGGGCAGCGACCCGCGTAGCGGCGGAGCGTGGGGGCTTTTTTTAAGCGCGTTCAAAAATGGCGGCAATGCCCTGGCCGCCGCCAATGCACATGGTCACCAAGGCGTAGCGGCCCTGAATGCGTTGGAGTTCATACAAAGCCTTCACGGTGATCAGTGCACCCGTCGCCCCGATGGGGTGACCCAGCGAAATGCCCGAGCCATTGGGGTTGACCTTGGCGGGGTCCAGGTTCAGCTCTTTGGCCACAGCGCAGGCTTGAGCGGCAAACGCTTCGTTGGCCTCAACCACGTCCATGTCGTTGACTGTAAGGCCTGCCTTTTGCAACGCCAGGCGGGACGCAGACACGGGGCCCATGCCCATGATCTTGGGGTCCAGACCCGTGTGGGCGTAGGCCACCAGGCGGGCCAATGGCTTGGCGCCACGGACTTTGGCGACACCGGCTTCCATCAGTACCACCGCCGCAGCAGCGTCATTGATGCCTGAGGCGTTGCCTGCTGTGACCGTTCCGTTTTCCTTGACGAACACAGGTTTCAACTTGGCCATGTCAGCCAGCGAGCAGTTGGGGCGGAAGTGCTCGTCTGTGGCGTAGGACACGTCGCCCTTCTTGCTTTTCAGAATGGTCGGCAGGATCTGGTCTTTGAAGTAACCTGCTTCGGTCGAACGCTGGGCGCGGTTATGGCTCTCAACAGCCAAGGCGTCCTGCATGTCGCGGGTAATGCCGAACTTGGCTGCTACGTTTTCAGCGGTCACGCCCATGTGGATGGTGTGGAAGGGGTCGTGCAAGGCGCCGACCACCATGTCCACCATCTTGGCGTCACCCATACGGGCGCCCCAACGGGCGGTAAGTGAGGCATAGGGACCACGGCTCATGTTTTCCGCGCCACCACCGATGGCGATGTCGCAGTCGCCCAGCATGATGGCCTGGCTGGCAGACACGATGGCCTGCAGACCTGAGCCGCACAGACGGTTCACATTGAAAGCCGGGGTGCCCTCGCTGCAGCCGCCATTGATGGCTGCCACGCGGGACAGGTACATGTCTTTGGGTTCGGTGTTGACCACATGGCCAAACACGACATGGCCAACATCTTTGCCTTCCACGCCGGCGCGTGCCAGGGATTCACGTACCACGTTGGCCGCCAGTTCGGTGGGTGCAATGTCCTTGAGGCTTCCGCCATAGGTACCAATTGCGGTGCGAACACCGCTGACAACAACAACTTCACGGGTCATGGAATATCTCCTGGTTTGAATAAAACTCGCGCAGTATCAGCCCCAATGGCAACACCGACCTGACAAGCCATCAAAGGGCTTTTGTTGATTATGATCAGCTTTTTCGCAGCGGCCCCAGCCTACACTGGCCTTTTCAACGCCGAATACTGGAGGGTATGAATGCAACTTCTGAAACATGACATCGTCAACGAATTTCCAGAACTGAAAGACAAAATTCACTCGCTGAAAACCACGCATCATCATTTTGCCAAGCTGTACAACGAATACGATGAATTGAACCATCAGATTGCACTGGTTGAGACCGGCGGCGCAGCCATGTCTGACCACGCCCTCGAAGTACTGAAAAAGAAACGACTCCGTGACAAAGACGAAATTGTTCAGATGCTCAACAAGGCCTGAGCCTCAATCCCGCACGTCGGCGACCGGGTTGCTGCCATAGTCCGGTCGAGCCAGATAGGCCAGTAGCCGAGCAGCTGCGTCATGGGGCGACGTCAGTTGCCCATTCATCTTCAGTCCCACAAACGTATTGCGGTCGGCGAAATCATCTGCCGACGCGCCTCGCAGATGCACTTGCATGTCTGTATCAATGACGCCAGGTGCCAGGGAACACACCTTGGCTCCATTGGCTTGAGCGGCTTCCTCTAACGCCAAGCACCGGGTGAAGTGATCCATTCCGGCCTTGACTGCGCTGTAGGTGGCCTGAGAGGCCATGGGGCGCCGCCCGTTGCCTGATGAAATGTTCAGGACCCTGCGAGGGCAGGACCAGCCAACGCTTGCGTGCAAAAAACTGCTTGTCAGCAGCAGCGGGGCTTCCAATCCCACTCGAAGCGCCTTCGCCATTTGCGCATGGTCACCAAGCGCCATGGCCGTCAGCGGAGCAATGCGCGGCAGTGCGGCTGCATTGTTGATCAAGGTGGCGCTTGCCCATTCGCCACCAGTGGTTCGCAGCCAGTAAGCAAGGCGAGAAGATGCGATGGTGGCATCGGCCAGATCGAGTTGCCACTGCTCGAGTTGACAAGCCGCACTGGCCGCTTGTGTCGCTAG
The DNA here is from genome assembly GCA_016703665.1 of Candidatus Defluviibacillus avedoerensis. Classification (GTDB taxonomy): domain Bacteria; phylum Pseudomonadota; class Gammaproteobacteria; order Burkholderiales; family Burkholderiaceae_C; genus Defluviibacillus; species Defluviibacillus avedoerensis. The sequence continues at coordinate 599,377 of JADJBS010000020.1, read as the reverse complement.
GACGGGGTTTGTCTGCCGTGAAATGCAGAGCAACGTGTGGTCGGGTTTCAGCAGTTGTTCGGCAATGGCGAAACCCATGCCTCTTGAGGCGCCGGTGAGGATATAGAGATGTTTCATATGTTTGAGTTTTACATTTCTTTGCGGGGGCGAAACACAGGCAGTGGTACGTTTTCTTTATATTTATCATTAATGATATAAAGATTTACCAACCAGGAGCGCTCCATGAACCGTTTTGCATTCCCCAAATTGTCACACCTTGGCGTAGCGCTTGTCATTGCTTATGCAATGCCCGCAATGGCGTCAGATGCCGTGACTGACCAGCTTCAGGAGGCCTACGCGCCCTATCGCTCCGCATTGTTCAAGACCAACGGAACCTCGCAGCCAGACGCACTTGCGGCGATGCAGCAAACCATGGCGGCGTGGGCCAAAGTGCAGGCTCAGTTTGCCACGCAAGTACCACCGCCTTATGACCGCGACAAAAGCTTTGGGACGACACTGACAGAAGTTGCCAGGATTTATGCCAAGGCCAACGACGAAGTCAAGGCGGGCAAACTGACCGATGCTCACAACACCCTGGAGGACGCCCGTGACGCGCTGGCAGCGCTGCGCGCGCGCAACCAAATTGTGGTGTTCAGCGATCACATGAATGCGTACCACTCCGAAATGGAGCACGTGGTGATCGACGGGGCCAAATTGCTCGACCAACCCCAAGGAATGCAGCAACTGACGGCCAAAGCCGGCGCACTCCAGTATCTCGCCCTGCGTCTGGTATCGGAGGCGCCAGCCAACCTGCAGGGCAACGAAGAATTCAAGACCTTGGCTGCAGCCGTGAATCAGTCGGTCAGCGCGTTAACCACGGCACTCTTTGCTCAAGACATTGCTGCAGCCAAAGCTGCCATTGCCAAAATCAAGCAACCCTACAGCAAGCTGTTTGCCAAGTTTGGCTAAAGAGCGGGCTCAGACGCCGTTCACAGGCCTAGCTGATCTGCCAGGTCAGTCAGGCTGGTGCAATGCAGGTCATTGCCAGGGTGGGGCGACACGTTTTTGACGTGCTTCGCCCCGAATTCCAGGGAGCGTTCGATGTATGCCGTGCGCAATCCGCACGAACGTGCACCTTCCAAGTCATCGTGGTGGGCCGCTACCAGCATGGTTTGAACTGGGTTCAGGTTGAAAACCTTTGATACGCCCAGGTAGGTCGCGGGGTCAGGCTTGTAAGCTTTAAATATCTCAGCCGATAACACACAGTCCCAGGGCAGGCCAGCGCGTTTGGCCATGTTGGTCAGCAAGCCGATATTGCCGTTGGACAGTGTGGTGATGGTGAACTTGCGTTTGAGCCGCGTCAGCCCCGCCACCGAATCCTGCCAGGGATTCAAGCGGTGCCAGACGCCGTTCAAATGCTGACGTTGAGGCTCATCCAAATGGTTCAGCCCAAAGTCCGGCAGGATTTGGTCAAGGATCATGCGGTGCAGGTCATCAATCAAGGTCCAGCCAAGTTCGCCACTGGCCACACGCGCCATGGCAGGTCGGTACCCGATGCGCCAAGCATTGGCGAACGCGTCGCCGTCTACGCCGGGGTAGAGCAACTCCACTTCGGCCTGGATGCTGCCGTGCCAATCCACCACGGTGCCGAAGATGTCAAAAGCCAACACCTGTACCGTGTCGGCAACTTCGCTTGCAATGATTGAGTTTTTCATGCGCTATTATTCACGCGGCTTCACCCCATTGTGAAGCACGTCGCTCGGACGGTTCCGGGCGCTTACGTGAAAGTTCCACATGACTGCAAGTTCTGCAGGCAAGCGCCGTTTTGCGCGCATTGACCGCCTTCCCCCCTATGTTTTCAACATCACGGCCGAACGCAAGCTGGCGGCTCGGCGACGTGGCGAAGACATCATCGACATGAGCATGGGCAACCCAGATGGTGCAACGCCTGCGCACATTGTGGCCAAGCTGACCGAAGTCGCGCAGCGACCAGACACCCATGGCTACAGCGCCAGCAAAGGTATTCCGCGCTTGCGCCGAGCCATCTCGCATTGGTACAAAGACCGCTACGCCGTTGACATTAACCCGGATACCGAAGCGATCGTCACCATTGGCTCCAAAGAAGGCCTCGCGCATCTGATGCTGGCCACGTTGGACCGAGGCGACACCGTGCTGGTGCCAGACCCGAGCTATCCGATCCACATCTATGGTGCAGTGATAGCGGGTGCCGACATACGCTCTATCCCGCTGACGGACGGCGTGGATTTTTTTGCCGAGCTGGAGAAAACCATTCGTGGTAGCTACCCCAAGCCAAAGATGATGGTGTTGGGCTTTCCGAGCAACCCGACCGCCCAGTGCGTAGAGTTGCCTTTTTTTGAGCGTGTGATTGCTCTGGCCAAAAAACACGACATCTTCGTCGTGCATGACCTGGCCTACGCGGACATCGTGTTTGATGGCTGGAGGGCACCCAGCATCATGCAGGTGCCGGGAGCCAAAGACGTCGCGGTGGAGTTTTTCACCCTGTCCAAAAGCTACAACATGGCGGGCTGGCGCATCGGCTTCATGGTGGGTAATCCCGATTTGGTGGCTGCCCTGGCGCGCATCAAGAGCTATCACGATTACGGCACCTTCACCCCCCTGCAGGTGGCGGCCATCGCTGCGCTGGAAGGGGATCAAAGTTGCGTGACAGAAATCGCAGCCACCTACCAGCGCAGGCGCGATGTGCTCTACAAAGGGCTGATGGAGGCCGGTTGGACAGTTGATTTGCCCAAGGCCAGCATGTACATCTGGGCACGCGTCCCCGAGGCGTACCGTGCGATGGGCTCTTTGGAGTTTTCCAAATTGTTACTTGATAAAGCCAAAGTGTCGGTTTCTCCAGGCATTGGATTTGGCGACCATGGGGATGAGCATGTGCGCTTTGCGCTGATCGAGAACGAGGCTCGAATCCGCCAGGCCGTGCGTGGCATCCGTGCCATGTTCAAAGCAGATAGCCTACAAATGCTGGATACGCCAAGTCAGGAACATGCCTGAGCGTGACGAATTGCGCAAGAAGGTGTAAAGTTGTGCGCAGGTACTCGCCATGAATTCACTTTCTTCTATTTCTCTCTCAGGCATGAATGCGGCGCAGACCCAGTTGTCTGCGTCTGCCAACAACATCGCTAACAGCGCGAGCACCGGGTATCAGCGCCAGGAGGTGGTTCAGCAAGCCGACCCCATGGGCGGTGTTAGCACCGCCACTGTGCGAAGCACTGGCGAGCAACAGGCCTTGGTGCAGGATGTGGTGCAGCAATTGCAGGCTAAAAATGCATTTTTGGCCAATCTGGCGGTTTTCCGCTCAAATAACCAGGTGATGGGTACGCTGGTCAATCTCCACGCCTGAGCCGCGCCACTTACACCGCGAACGCTAACTGCTCCAGCTGCGTGGCCGTTGTGGCGTCATGCCCCATAGTTCGGTGCGCCAAGTTGCCCAGAGTTGCTTTAAAAGGTCCATGGCGGGCTCCACCAAGGGGCTGAGCACCCGCACAACCAGGACCTGCGGGTGTGGTGATGTCGCGCCCGCAGAGCCTTTCAAATGACTGGTATCGATCAGCGTGCGCACAAGCTCCAGCGCTTTGTCGCGCCTGGGTCTGGCGATTGGGCTGCCACTTGCAAAGACCAGCGTAGAAAGGCAGCGCATGCCCGCCAGCCCCAGGGGGCCGTTCATGAGTCGGTCATCCTCTGCGTCAATACAGCCTTTTTCCAGCCAAACGCCAGCAATCTCCAGATGCTGCGAAAAGCATCCCCGCTCAAAAGCTTGTCCCGCAGCAGGCAGCCCCAGTGCCGTCACGTCCCATGTGATCAACTCGGCGCCAGGTGCCAGTTCAAACACGGCCTGATTGGTCGCCAGACATCCTGAGTAAGCCAGCGTCTCCAGGGGCAGCCATTCCAGCCTGGCGCCTTCATCTATTTTTACCCTCAGGTTTTGGCACGCATGCGCACCTTCCGAGCGGTAAAACCGCGCAGCACCTGGCGTGGTGACCAAGCCATGCGCATGTCGCCCTACACAGACCGTCATATCGAGTTGGTCACCTCCTACCAAGCCGCCTGGTGGATGAACCAGCACGTTGTGGCAAACGGCATCACCTTCTGGGTAAAGGCTCTGCAAGATACGGAGCGGACCACTGTGCAAAAAACGGGCAACAGAGCGCTGGCCTTCGTAGGCATAGTCCAGTTTGAGCTTGGCGTTCCAGGGCATAAAAACAGGCAAAACAGGCCGCAATGATAGGGGGGAAACTGGGCTGGGTTTTGGTACCTTTTCCTGTGACCACCATTCAGTTTCTCGCTGGATACTGTTTCAATGAAAAATACTTGCGTTTCATGGGTGGGATTGCTGTTGATGTCCGCACTGGCTGGCGGCTGCGGTGGAGGCGGCAGCAGTACTGCGGCCACTTCAACAAGCTCAGCTACACCCACCACCACGAGTTCGTCCACGACGACGACGGTTACCACGCCAACCACCAGCACCGGTTCAGGCACCTCGACGGCCAGCACCCCTGCTACGACGACCAGCACGGTCCCACCGGTGGTGATTCCCTCCCTGTCTGGGGTGGCCGCCGCAGGGGCTCCTTTGCTGGGGGCGATGGTGCGTATCGTGGACGCCAACGGCATTCGGGTCAACATGATTGACGGGGCGGGCAACCTGGTTGACCGCTATCGCACCAGCACGGCCGACGGTTCCTTCCGCTTTCAACTGTCCACCCCCACCCCGTCGCTCCCTTTGTTGGTGCAGGTGGCTGGCGTGGATGGAACGGGCACGCCCGTGGTGATTCATTCCACACTGAACACCACGACGCTGCCGCAAATTGTGAACGTAACCCCCGCAACCGAGGCCGTGGTAGCCCAGGTGTTGGGCGCTTCGCCGCGCAGCGTGTTTGCCAATGCGGCCACTGTCTGGCCAAGCATGGCCTTGATGGGCAGCACCACGGCAGTGACAAGTGCTTCCAACCAGATCAAGACGGTAATAGCAGCCAACTTGACCGATGCCAAGATTTCCGATACCAAGAACCTTGACTTTTTCCGGGACGAGACCTTCCTTGCCAACAAGTTGGGTCTGGATGCAGCGCTGGAGGGCTTGCGTATCCAGATTGTCAAGGACAGTATTGGCCGCGACCAGCTTCAACTTGGCAACAAACTGCTGACACCGGGTGTGGTCGAGGTCAAGATCGACTTGGCCACTGCCAGAACTGAACTGGCCAAGGGGGCCAGTGGTGTGGTAACCAAAGCCATCAGCTCCACCCTCAAAGTCACCACCAGTCCTAACAAGACCGGTTTGCCGAATCTGGCCACACTTGATGACTTGAGCACCGCCGTGAACAAGATGGTTGCTCAAGGGGCGAACGCGGCCACATTCCTGGCGTCGCCTGTCTTGACCTCACACACGTTTCAGGATGGTCGAAGCCGGGTGGCACTTGCTGACATACTGGCGGGCTATGCCACACGCAACAACCAGTTGGGGCGTTGGCAGGTAATGGGTTGTGTGGAGTTACCTGTACCCACGACGGGTTGCACCAAAGTGAGCGTTTCCACGTTGGTCTCAGACAGATCGGGCAATGTGGTGGACGTGCTGGCGGATACCGTGGGCTATAACGCGTCAGTGACACCGAGTTGGGTCTTTGTGGGCAATGCCCGTTCAGCCTTGGTCAAGGTCCACTCAGTGGCTCAGGCGAGCTTTAATCTGGACGGTGTTGCCCAAGTGGGCACGCTGGCACCAGCCAATGGCATCCAGGTACTGACGCGGGCAGTGGACTACGCTGGCGCATCTGCACAGGCGGTGCAAAGTGCCGTCATTCAAGTGCCTAGTGGCTACAGTGTGCTTTACAAATACTGTGGCATGGCAGAACTGTGCATCACGCCCAATGCCTCCCTGAGTCCGGTGGCAACGGGCGAGCTCAAAGACACCCAGCTTCAAAAACCAGCGCCAGGCTGGCTCGGTAGCCAGGACGCTGCCCGTGGTGCCAAGTTCGTGGCGTCAGTTACCCTGATGGGCACTGCCACCGATACTGTCACGCCTTACTTGATGTCTGATCTGGCGCTGGACTTGTCCACCAGCCTGTTTCCCAAACCTGACGCATCGCTCAGCACCGCAGCGATGGTGGCTGGTGGTGCGGTCAACTGGGCCAACTGGGCCAACGCCAACCCCGATATGCGCATGTTGAGCCTGCGCCTGATCACCACAAGCCCGGCTGGTACCGCTCAGATCGCCGACTATCCCTTGGCCAACCCTTTTGCAACAACGTTGACCTTGCCCGCCACGGCTACCGCGTCGAGTGGGTTCCAGCTGTGGATGATTGCACTTGATGCATTGGGTAGGCGCTACTACAGCCAGTTCAACAGCGCGTTTTGACCCTCGTCTAACAAGCCTCTTTGCGCAAAGTGGGCAAGCCAACGCCTGCTGCGTCAAAACCGCCGTCCACGGCCAATACTTGACCATTGACATAACTGGCAGCAGGGCTGCACAAAAAGCCCACGGCCGCTGAGATTTCCTCCACCGTGCCATAGCGGTTTAACGGAATCACGTCATGGTAATCAGCCCGTATGGCCGGGGTATGCACCAGTTTGGCCATGTCGGTATCGACCGGGCCAGGCGCAATGGCATTCACCCGGATGCCTTGGGTGCCCAGCTCCACGGCCTGCTGGCGTGTCAGGTGAATCAGAGCGGCCTTACTCGTGCCATAGGCCACACGCAAGGTGCTGGCGCGCAGCCCTGAAATAGAAGCAATGTTCACCACGCTGCCACCACTGCCCTTCAGCATCATGGGCGCAAAAGCCTGCGTGCAAATGAAGGGCCCGTCCAAATTGGTGGCAAGCACTTCACGCCATTCGGCAAAACTGGTTTGTCCAATGGTCTTGAAGATCGCCACGCCCGCGTTGTTAACCAGCGCATCTACGCGGCCAAAACGGTCTTCAATGCGTTGAGCTGCTTGTGCCACTTGCTTGGGGTCTGACACATCGCACACCAGTGCCTGCACACGCTCGGCTTGCCCGAGGGTGGCGGCTGCCAGCGCTAGTTCTGCAGCATCACGGTCAAGCAGTGCCACCGCATAGCCATGGGCCAGAAACCAGTGCGCAATGCCCAGGCCGATGCCGCGCGCGGCCCCGGTGACGACGGCAACAGGTTGAGGATATTTTGGGTTTGTCATGGCATCATTTATACGGCAAGGCCTCTTGGTTGTCGCACCGCGGCTGACACCTTGGTGCCAGTCACGCAGCTGGTGGCGCACTATATTGACCGGCACATGCACAAAATCCCCCACCCCGGCGCCCGGGCTAACCCAGCGCCAGTAACCACAGCAGAACCTGGCAACCTGGCCTTGCTGCGCGACATCGGCAAGCTGGCTGCGCCCACCACCTTGCTGGCTGCCGTGCAACTGGGTTCCCAGTTCATTGAGACTGCCATTGCCGCTCGCCAGGGCACCGCTGCGCTGGCCGGGTGGGCGGTGATCCTGCCCTTTTCCTTGTTGATGCAGCAAATGTCCACCGGTGCCATGGGTGGCGGTGTGGTGGCTGCCATTGCGCGGGCGCTGGGCGGCGGCAAACCCACTGAGGCGGCAGTGCTGGTCAAGCATGCGCTTGCCATCGCCGTAACAGGCGGGCTGATTTTTGCGCTGGGGTTGACCCTGTTCGCTGGTGCCATGCTAAGTGCGGTGGCTGGGCCGGATGCTGCCAGTGCCGCCACCGCTTACGCCTTGTGGCTGTTTGGTGTGGGGGCCATTCCGGTCTGGTTGACCAACACTTTGGCGTCTATTTTGCGAGGGGGAGGGCGGCATGCCACAGCCGCACGGTCTTTGCTGGGCATGTGGCTGGCTTACCCGCCCCTGGCCTGGGCCATGGCTGAGCCCTGGGGCATGGGGATGGCAGGCATCGGTGCTGCCTTTGCGCTGGTGTCATGGATCGCTACCGCCGTGCTGGCAGCCATGGTGGCGATGGGCGGGGCTGGCTTCAAACCGCAGTTGGGCGGCCAGTGGTCTTGGGCCATGTTCAAACGCATTTTGTCGGTCGGGGCTGTGGCCTGCGCTCTGGCCACCATTGCCAACCTGACCACCATCATGGTGACAGCGCAGCTTAAGGCTTATGGCACGGTGGCTGTCGCGGCGTATGGCATATCTGCCCGGCTGGAATTCATGATGATTCCGCTGTCGTTTGGCATTGGCGCAGCCTTGACTTCATTGGTCGGCGGTGCCGCCGGGGCGGGTAACTGGCCGAGGGCGCGGCGCACGGCCTGGCTGGGCGGCGGGCTTGCCTTTTTGGTGACTGGCCTGTTTGGCGCCATCACGGCTTGGTCGCCGCTCGCCTTTGTGTCGCTGTTCACACCTGATCCGGAAGTCGCCAAGATCGCCGCCATGGCGCTGGCCGTGATTGGCCCGGCCTTTGGTGGCTTTTGCCTGGGCATGGCCATGTACTTCGCCGCGATGGGTGCTCACCGCATGGGCTGGCCCATTGTGGCCGCACTGTCGCGCTTTGGTCTGGCCGTGGGCGGCGGCTATGTTTTGGCTAACACCCTGGGCCTGGGCATGCAAGGCCACTTCATCGGTGTGGCCCTGGGTATCTCGTCGTATGGCTTGTTTGCTGCCATCGGTGTTCGCAAGGCGGTTTGGTCGGCGCGGTGACCGTTAACAAGATCAATGGTTTTGTGAACCCCGGTGCGCCCAGGCCGTGGTGTGCTTTTCCACATAGCTGAACAGCTCATACATCACCATGGCCATGGCACCCACCACCACCAGGCCCGCAAAGGCCAAGCCCATTTGCATGGCCGACCCGGCCGAGATCAGCAGGTAGCCAATGCCTTCATTGGCGGCTGTCATCTCAGACACCGTGGTGCCCACAAATGCCAGCGTGATCGCCACTTTGAGTGAGCCATAAAAGTAAGGCATGGAGCGTGGCAAACCCACCTTTACCAGCACGTCCCAGCGCTTGGCACCCAGCACGCGCAACACGTCTTCCAGCTCGGGTTCGAGCGTGGCCAGGCCCGTCGCAATGTTCACCATGATGGGGAAGAAACTGATCAAGAAAGCCGTCAGAATGGCCGGCCCCACGCCAATGCCAAACCACACCACCAGAATCGGCACAAAAGCCGCCTTGGGCAGCGCGTTAAAGCCGGTCATCAGCGGGTACACGGCGGCATACGCCAGGCGCGAACTGCCAATCACAAAGCCCAGCAACACACCCACCACAATCGCAATGCCAAACCCCGCCATCGTCACCCAATAGGTGCGCCAGGCGTGGCCTGCAATCACGCCCTTGAATTCCCAAAACTGCGTCCAAATGCGCCAGGGGCTGGGGAAGATGAATTCCGATACATCAAACGCGCTGCAAATGCCCTGCCACAGCAGGATAAAGGCCACCAGCAAGATCCACGGGGACCAGGTCTCAAGTTGCTTTTGGTTCATGCTGCAGCCTCCAAAGATGTCTTTCTGATGGCGCCAATGTGGCCCCGCAGCTCATGAACAATGTCGGTAAATTCCGGTGTGTAGGTGACCTCCAGGTCACGCGGGCGGGGCAAATCAATCTCCTTCTTCACCACAAAACGACCAGGCCCTTTGCTCATCACATACACCGTGTCGGCCAGGAACACACTCTCCCGCAAGTCGTGCGTCACCAGAATCACGTTAAAGCGCTGCACCTGCCACAGGTCGCGCAGGGTGCACCACAGCTCCTCACGTGTGAACGCGTCCAGCGCGCCAAAGGGCTCGTCCAGCAGCAGCATCTTGGGCTCATGGATCAGCGCGCGGCAGATGCTGGCGCGCTGCTGCATGCCACCTGACAACTGCCACGGGAACTTGCTCTCCATGCCGCCCAGGCCCACGCTCTCCAGCAGCTTGCTGGCGCGCTCGGCAAACTCGCGCTTGCGATCCTTGAACTGGCTGCGGTAGGGCTCCACAATCTCCAGCGGCAGCAGCACGTTGTCCAAAGTGGTGCGCCAGGGCAGCAGCGACGGCGCCTGAAACGCCATGCCACTGATCTTGAGCGGCCCAGTCACCGGCTCTCCATCGATCAATATGCGGCCACGGGTCGGCATACGCAGCCCCGTGGTCAGCTTCATGAATGTGGACTTGCCGCAGCCCGACGGCCCGACGATGGCGATGAATTCGCCAAGCTTGACCTTGAGATCAATCGCCTCCACGGCAAAGTGGTTCTGCGCCGCCAACTCGGCGTTGTACGCGAGCCAGACATCGCTGAAGTCCACAAAGGGCTGATTGGCACTCAAAGGCATGGGTTCTTGTCCAAATAAAGGCTTTCGGCATATTTAATGCCGAAAGTTTGCTATCAAATAAGTATTAAATTGGGCTTGCTTTACTTCTTGGCGGGCAGCACGTTCAGCTCTGCGGCAGAAGGCAAAAAGCTGCCGTTCCACACTGCATCTGCATTCACGCGTGTCTTGGTGTTAAACGCATCAGACACCTGACTGGCCATCAGCGACAGGCGTGGGCCTTTGACTTGGCCAAAACCTTCGGCGCGCGCGTCAGCGCTGTTGATCACGGTGTCAATGGCCAGCTCCAGGCGGCGCTTTTCCAGGGTGACGTTGATGATGCCGTCCCGTGCTTTCACTGTTTCGATCGCATCGCCAGGCTTACCAATCACATCCTTCATTCCCTTGGCAAAAGCTTTCAAGAATGCCTTGACCGCCGCCGGGTTTTCTTTGATCAGCTTCGGGCTGGCAATGATCGCGTTGCCATACAGCTTGACGCCATAGTCGGGGTACTGCAGCACCGTGACGTCTTCCGCCTTGACGCCGCGTGCCTCCAGATTCAGCAGCGATGTAAAGGTGAAGCCAGTAATCGCGTCCACATCACCACGGGCCAGCATGGTCTCGCGCAGCGGGGGGTCCATGGCGGTCCAGGTCACGCCCGTGACGTTATTGGCCTTGGCAAAGATCGGGAAGGCTCGGCGGCCTGCGTCAAATACGGGCGCGCCCAGTTTCTTGCCGCTCAAGTCGGCTGGCGTCTTGATGCCCGATTTCTTGAGCGCCATCACGGACGCTGGCGTGTTGTTGTAAACCATCATCACGGCCACGGGCTTGTTGGGTGCATCCGGGTTGTTCGCGTGGAATTCCATCAAGGCGGCCAAGTCTGCAAATCCCATGTCGTAGGTGCCAGACGCTACACGTGTGACAGCACCACCTGAGCCGTTGCCGGCATCCACCGTCACGTCGACGCCTGCCTCTTTGAAATAACCCTTGGCGACGGGCAGCAAAAACAAGGATGAAGGTCCCTCAAAACGCCAGTCCAGCTGAAATTTGATAGGCGTGACTTGCGCCTGCGCGGCCAGGCCGGTCAGGGCAATGGCTGCACCAGCAAGGGCGGACTGAAGGAAGTTGCGTTTTTTCATGAGGGCTCCGGGAAGGGTGAAGTCTGTTGCAAAACGAGGGAAGCAAAAACGGTGCCTGAATGTTTAAATGCACCATCTTGGGCGTCATTTTCCGTCAAATCGAAGGCCGATCATCTGTTTGAGGGCCTTAATCATGGGTCTTGGTGCGAATTTAGAGCATTTGCCGACACCATGCGACGTATGCTGCTTAGCATTCGGCCTCGTGGCCCAGCGCCTGGAAGACAAGCTGGATGCTGACTACCTGCTGTGGTACGACGTGCCCATCGGCCCCAAAAACGTGCCCCCCGACTTTGTGGTGATGCACCCACGGCGTGATCAGCCTGCCCATGCCCGACCGCGTGCGCTGAATCATGTTCCCCGAGGTGCGCGTGCAGTCCATGTCCGGCCAGCAAGCAAGCCTGTTTGATGATGCCGATCTGCAAAGCATGATGGTCGCAAGGGTTTGAGCGACCAAGTGCATGGTCGGCCCTATCGCAAGTGGTTTCATCAACAAATAATGGCGTTTGGGCAGAACCTGTCTGCCCAGAGTGCTCACTTTTTTGATAAGCTGTTGCAAACCGGCATTGATGGCGTGAGGCGCATATCGCGCCACTTGTGTGTCGCAATACTGGCGGCCTGCACCCAGAAACCTGAGCACATGCCAAGCCTCACCTCCTCAACCGAGCTAGACCAACTGGCGGCGCTGATTGCTGCGCAACCCGACGGCCTGGGGATTGATGCCATCGCCAAATTGCAGGGTAAGCACTTGACGCGCCGCACCTTGCAGCGCCGATTGGCCTTGTTGACCAAGCAAGGCCGCATTCAGATGATGGGCGAGGCCAGGGCGGTGCGGTACGTGCCTGCACCCGTGCCCATGTTGCAGGCGACTGGCGAGGTTTACGTCCCTACGTCGCCAGAAGGTGAAGCGATCAAAGCCTACGTGCGCCAGTCGCGTGCCATGCGCGCGCCAGTGGGCTACAACTTGGCATTTCTGGAGCAATACCACCCCAACCACAGCGCCTATCTGCCTCCAGGTTTGCGCGACCAGTTGCACACCATGGGCAGAGCGCGCACCGAGCAAACACCGGCGGGCACCTTTGCGCGCGACATTCTCAACCGCTTGCTGATTGACCTGTCTTGGGCCTCCTCCATGCTGGAGGGCAACACCTACAGCCGGCTCGACACCGAACGGCTCATCGAATTCGGCCAAGCCGCCGAAGGCAAAGACGCGCTGGAAACCCAGATGATCCTGAACCACAAACAGGCCATTGAATACCTGGTGCTCGACCCAAGCCACGCCGAAGTCACGCCCGATTGCATGGTGGCGCTGCATGCGTTTTTGTCGGATGGCTTGATGGCCGACCCCACCGCAGTGGGCCGCCTTCGTCGGCGTGCGGTAGAGATGGACGGCAGCGTCTATTTGCCGGTGGCCTTGCCGCAGCGACTGGAGGAGCTGTTTGGCATCGTCGTACAGATGGCGGCGGAAATTGACGACCCCTTCGAGCAGGCATTTTTTCTGATGGTGCATTTGCCCTATCTGCAGCCGTTTGAAGATGTGAACAAGCGCACCTCAAGACTGGCGGCCAACATACCGCTCATTCGTCAAACCTGTCTCTGCTGTCCTTCTCTGACGTACCGCGGGCGGCCTATGGGGGACGCGATGATGGGCGTGTATGAACTTTAATCGCATCGAGCTGCTGCGTGACGTGTTTGTGTGGGCCTACGAGCGCTCATGCCAGCAATACGTGGCGGTCAAGCAGAACCTGGTGCCGCCCGATATTTTTCGCCTGCGTTATCGCCAAGCCTTGAGCGACGTGGTGGCCGCCATCATTCAAAACGACGAGGCCGCGACCCTTGCCACCGTGAATGACCGGCTGCCGCCCACGGTAGCGCGCGACTGATCAGGCACACTTTATTCAACTGGTGCTGCAAGAGTTTGCTGCCTTGCACCCCGGGAACGTGGTGCGGTTTGGCATCAGACCTTTGGTGTTTGCAGCTTGGAAGGAAAGGCATGGTGGGACATGAGTGAATTAGTACCGAACGCACTGCACGCCGAACTGCGCGCGCTGATTGCCAGCAGCCGCCAGCGGCTGGCGGGTGCCGTGAATGCGGAGCTGACACGGCTGTATTGGAGTGTGGGCCAAAGGCTGCGCACCGAAGTGCTGGGGAAGGCAGCGCCAGCTATGGAGCCCAACTGCTGGACCAACTGGGCCAACAACTGACGCAAGAATTTGGCCGGGGATTTGAGTCGCGCAACCTGCGCCGCATGGTGAAATTTGCCGAGAGCTTTCCCGATGCGGCAATTGTGTCAACACTGTCGACACAATTGAGCTGGAGCCACATGGTCGCCATCGTGGCGCTGAAAACCCCGCAAGTCCGCCAGTTTTACGCGAGCCAGGCTGCACAAGACGGCTGGAGCGTGCGCGAGCTGACACACCCTAATTGAACGCAAGGCCTTTGAGCGCACCGAGCTTGCCGCCTTGCACGCGACAGCCCCTGTTCAGATTGAGTCGGTCGTAGACCCAAGCGCAAACCCGGCCCTGGTATTCAAAGACCCGTACTTCCTCGACTTCTTGGGCCTGCGTCAAGGCCACGACGAGGCCGATCTGGAAGCCGCCATCCTGCGCCAGCTAGAAGCCTTCATCCTGGAGCTGGGCCGGGGCTTTGCCTTTGTAGAGCGCCAAAAGCGCATGGTCATCGACGGCGACGACTTTTATCTGGACTTGCTCTTCTACCACCGCCGCCTGCGCCGCCTTGTGGCCATCGAACTCAAGCTGGGCCGCTTCAAAGCCGCGCACAAAGGCCAGATGGAGCTGTATCTGAAATGGCTGGACAAGTTTGAGCGCCAGCCGGGCGAAGAGGCCCCCATCGGCCTCATCCTGTGCGCCGAATCCAGCCGCGAACAGGTGGAACTGCTGCAAATGCACAAAGACGGCATCACCGTGGCCGAGTACTGGACCGAACTGCCACCCAAAGCGGAGCTGGAGCAAAAGCTGCATGCAGCTTTGCTGGAAGCGCGGAACGGCTGGCACGGCGCGGGGTGTTGTTGGGGGACTTGGATGATGAGTGGACACATGAAGTTCAGCAAAGGCCTGGAGTTCCCCGTGGTGGCCCTGCCCGGCGTGGGGCACATGCCTGCCAAGGGCGAAGACGAGCAAGCGGCCGCGCGGGTGTTTTATGTGGCGGCTATGCGCACCTGCAACTTGTGGGTTGTTCTCTTTTCGGACAATGCTAGGCGACGCTCTTTGAACCTCCTTGTTAGCTTTAACAAAAGAAAGCTCACTGAAAGCCATCGGAATGAATGACAAAGATTTGGAGACTTTTGGGAAATTCGAACTTTCCAACGAAAGCTAGTGTTCGGGCAATGAAATGCCGGAAACACCACAAGACTTGAACTCCAAGATGACACCCCCTTCACAGAGGCCGACATTGACCGTACCTTTCTCCATGGCACGCTGAATGATTTCAGAAAGGTGACGTTGCTCGACTGCGTTCAAATGGGAAGTGCAGTCAAATCGCAGACAAGTCATCTAGTCATCATGCGTCAATTGTCCCGCACTATGTATTGCTGGGAGACCGGCATGTCCACCCGGAAGAACTAGCTGTGAGTAGCGTCAGTTTTCTATAGGAGACGCATGGACACTTTTTCACGACCGTAAGGCTTTTGGTTTTTGATCGAAACGCAAAGCAGCATATTGCAGAGGTCGCAGGAATAGGCGAGAAAGGTAAGGCCACTCTTGCTGGCGACGACCCTCGTATTGTTTACTTCACCGGAAGAACCTCAATCGCTGATGTTAGTACTGTGAATGGCACCGTGTGTGTTAAACGGTGTCCTGGCTGGGATACGGGAGGCGCACACGGAATACGGATCGACAACACAATTTTCATAAGTATTGCTTTTGAAAACTTGCTCACGGTGGAAATGGCGACTCAACGTCTGATCCAATTGCTTCGATTTTTGGAACTGGTAATTGGTCGCGCGCAAGAGTTGACCAACGTTTATTTGCAACTGAGAGAAGCCGGATCGCGTCCGCTTGAGTTTCGTTGGACTTTTCCACCTTCGAGGCAAATGCAAGGAGGAAGAATTCCTCATTCATTTGACGTACTACTTAACCCAATTAGCGAACCTGATGTCTTCGCAAAAGTCATGCAAAACTGGCTAGCCTCAGACGAAGAGCGAGGAGATGCACGCAGTCGACTTCTCACATCTTTTCGTAACCAGAATGAGTACGACACCGACCGATTGATACGTGCAGCAAACATGTTTGACATATTGCCAGCTTCGGCATTCGCCGTCGATGTTGAGCTATCTCCTGAACTGATCGATGCAAAAAGGCAATGTCGTGAGTTGTTTCGCAAATTACCGGCGTCTCTTGAGCGCGAAGCAATGTTGAATGCACTGGGTCGCATAGGAAAACCCTCTTTGAAACACAAGGTTCTTAGCAGAGGGCGATTTCTAATTGACGGTATGAGCGACACATTTCGAGAACTTGAGATGGTTCTTGTGGCGGCTGTTGACTGCAGGAATCATTATGTCCATGGGAGTCCATCAAAGATTGACTATCGGCAGAAATCCGACACGACTGGGTTCCTGACTGATGCGCTGGAATTTGTCTTTGTAGTTTCCGACTTAAAAGACATGGGTTGGAATCCATATGCGTACATTAACAAGTACACAACGATGTCCCATACCTTGGGCGCCTTTCGAGTTGACTATGCCGAGCTGATTGCATTCCCTCAAGTCATTGACTGCCACAGGGCTTTGATTTGCCTTTAGTGAAAGGGCCAAGCGCGGTTTATTCTGCTTGCCGGACCGAGAGATACTGCAAATTGCTTCTGATTTGATAGCTGCAAGAACTTTCTGAATAAGCGCTAAGGGGCCATTTCAAGATGATGATGCACTCCGCGCTGGTGCAAGCAGCTTCGCTATTCGGCGAGTGCTGCCCCTTGAACGGTCGCCAGCCCATCAAAAGAAGGGCCGATATGCTCACGTGTATATCCGTCCAACCAACAAGAGGTCCATTCCCCATGCATGAAATCATCTGCCCCCACTGCGGCAAAGCATTCAAAATCGACGAGGCGGGGTACGCGGATATCCTGAAGCAAGTTCGCGACGGCGCGTTCGAGCAACAGTTGCATGAGCGCCTTGAATTGGCCGAGCAAGACAAGCGCAATGCCGTCGAGCTTGCACAGGCCAAAGCTGCTGGCGAAATGCAGAAGTCTGCGGTCGCCAAGGATTCCGAAATTCAGGAGCTGAAAGCCAGGTTGGATGCGGCTGAGGTGGCGCGCAAACTGGCCATCACTGAAGCCCTGGGTGCCGTGCAAAAGGAGCGTGACGCACTGGCCAACGAACTTCAGCAGGCCAAGCGCGACAGAGTGACTGCGGCAGAGCTGGCCGAGGCCAAGCTCGTGAACGGACTACAGCAAGCTGCTGCGGACAAGGACGCCGAAATCCAGGCGCTAAAGGCCAAGCTGGATGCCACGGAGGTGATGCGAAAGCTGGCGATCACCGAGGCGGTGAATGGGGTCGAGCGGGAGCGCGACGAGCTGAAGAATGGCCTGGCGCGGGCGGAGCTTGAAAAGCAACTCGCCGAAAAATCGCTCAAAGACAAGTACGAAACGCAAATCAAGGATCGCGATGATGCAATTGAGCGCCTGCGCGACATGAAGGCGCGCCTGTCCACCAAGATGGTGGGCGAAACGCTGGAACAGCACTGCGAGACGGAGTTCAACCGCATTCGCGCCACAGCGTTTCCCCGGGCTTATTTTGAGAAAGACAACGACGCTCGGACCGGCAGCAAGGGCGACTACATTTTTCGCGATCTGGATGAGTCGGGCACCGAGATCGTCTCGATCATGTTTGAGATGAAGAATGAGAACGACCGCACCAGCACCAAAAACAAGAACGAAGATTTTTTGAAGGAGCTGGACAAGGACCGCACCGAGAAGGGCTGCGAATATGCCGTGCTGGTCTCCCTGCTGGAGCCCGACAGCGAGCTGTACAACACCGGCATCGTGGATGTGTTCCACCGCTTCCCCAAGATGTACGTCGTCCGCCCACAGTTCTTTCTGCCCATCATCACGCTGCTGCGCAATGCGGCGATGAACTCGCTCAAGTACAAATCAGAACTGGCGCTGGTCAAGGCGCAGAACATTGACATCACCAACTTTGAAAACAACTTGGAGATATTCAAAACCGCATTCGCGCGCAACTACGACCTGGCCTCCAACAGCTTCAAAAAGGCCATCGATGAGATCGATAAGTCCATCGACCACCTGCAAAAAACCAAGGACGCCCTGCTGGGCACAGACCGGAACCTGCGTCTTGCCAACGACAAGGCGCAAGACGTGACGATCAAGAAGCTGACGCGGGGCAACCCGACGATGGCAGCCAAGTTTGCCGATCTCAAGAATGCTGGGGCTTCTGGGAGCGAATGAGCCGGGGTGCGGGTTTTTGACGCTCAAACCTACGGCAAGTACTTATCCACCAGTTCCTGCACTGCATCCGCTTGCAGCACATCCCTACGGCGTTTTAGGGCATCGCGGTCGGGCTGATTGGCCATCCAGCGCTTGAACGTGACAAAGGTGGCCGGGTGCACGGTGTTCATGCGTGCCATGGTGCCGTTGGTTGCCACTATGACGGCCGAAAAGGCGGGGGAGTCCAGCAGCACATTGGCGCGGTGTGCCTGCACCACCCAGAAGTCTTCGTCTTCATCGCTCAGTTTGATGGGGTGCGGGTCGTTGCCCGCTCGCTCGCGGCGGATGATGTCGACTTCAAAGCCGTCTTTGTTGACGGCGGTATATTTTCGGCTTTTGCGGATACGAAAGCTGCTGTCCACCTTTTTCAGCACGCCCAGCATGGAGCTGTCTACCTTGGCAAGCTGGGTCGAGAAGAGGATGCGCTTGCGGGTGTCCCACAGCAGGTCCATGTCGCGGGTGGCCAGTGTGTCAGAGTCCAGCCGCACCCCGGCAGTGGCCTCGTAGGCGTAGAGCGCGTGAGTGCCCACCACCCTGAAATGCGGACTCAGTTGGGTGCTGGCCAGGCGGCCCAGCAATGCCACCACCAGAGGGTCCACGCGGCCCACGCGCAGGGCACGGTTGAGGCGCTGGTGTTGTTCCAGGGCCGCTTTGAGGCCAGACACGCGTTCAGCGCTTTCGCGCTTGCGCTTGGTAAATCGCTCATAAATGGCTTCTGTCTCGGCTGTGCGGGCTCCGAGGCTTGTCTCGGCCCCGGCGGGTGTCGTACGCACCAAGTATTTGGCATCAGGTGATGAGGCTGGCCCGGCATGCCAGTACATGCCGCCGCGCACGTGGGCTGCTTCCTGTTGGGCTTCTTCCAAAGCCTCGAAGGTGGAGACGGCATCAATGTATTGGCGTGCGATGGTGGCGCTGATTTCTAGCATTTCGGTATATTACCGCAATACTATTTTTCATACCGTAAACATTTTAAATTCAACAACTTACAACATTTGAAATTTCAGTTTTTGATTTCTTTCTAATCATTCCCTACCCACACATTTAAAGGGCTTTCGCCGAGGGCCAACCTTGGAAGCACCTATGGTCTGCGCTTCTTCCGGCGAAAATCCCACACGCGCTAGGCGGCACTTTGGCCCAACTGCGCCGTCAACACAGCCCGCGTCGCCTCATCTGCTGGAAACACATGTTCCACACGCAGCGATGCCAGCGTGATGTCTTGCGGTGTACCGAACGTCGAAAACATACTGAAGAAGGCCAGCTCGCCGTGTGGGGTGGCAAAGCGGGTGGTCAGCACGGGCGCCATCTGGCGCGGCCAGGGCGTTAGCAGCCGCTTGCCCAGGCGCTGCTGCATGTGCTGCGCCAGCTGCTCGACGCGAGGCAAGATTTCGGGTACCACGCTGGCGTCATCGCGCATATGCGCCAGCAAGGCGGGGGCCACTTCTTCCAGGTTGGTGATGTGCTGCGTCATGCCCTCGGGGTGCAGCATAGCGTCGATCATGTTGACGCTCTGGCCGGGTGGCAAATCGGCCATCCAGGGCATGAGGGTGGTGGCCAGCCACTGTGCGCCGTGGTTCATGTGCAGCACGTTCCACGCCGCATCCATCACCATGGCGGGCAGGGGGTCGTGCGCTTGCAGCAGCCGGCCCAGTGCATCGCGCACCGGGGCAAGTACGGCGTCTGCCAGTTCGCTACCGCGGTAGACAGGCGCAAACCCAGCCTGCTGCAGTGCCACATTGCGCAGCGCGAGAGGGGCTTGCAGTTCGTGCAGCCAGCTCAGCAGCAGTTCGCGGCTGGGCTGGGCACGGCCGCTTTCCACAAAGCTTACATGGCGCTGGCTCACACCCATGCGCAGGGCCAGTTCCAGTTGGCTCAAACGCTTGGACTTGCGCGCAGTTTGCAGGGTGGTTTGCAGGCTCTCTGGCAGGCTGGTGGTGCTGGTTTCCATGGGACCATTGAATCACAGGGCCGCGCATTGGCAATTACCTTCGACGTAATTGCGCCTACGCAAGGGGCTGAGCACACTTGCATGGTCGGCGTGTGTTGCCGACACCACTACACAAAAGGAATTTCCATGAGCAAGGCTTTGTTGATCGGCGTACTGATTGTCTTTGCTGCCCTGACCGGGTACACGCTGGCGCACTACGGCGGGCTGTTCGCTTGGTTGGCGTTTTACACACGCGACCCGGCAAGTTGGCAGGTTGTTGCGGACCTGGTGATCACCATGTGTTTGCTTTTGGTCTTCATCCGGCGCGATGCACAAGCCAGCGGCCGCCCGTTTGTGCCATGGGCTGTTTTCTGCCTGGTTGTGGGTTCGTTTGGGCCGTTGCTGTACTTCATCACTGCCAAGCGCCAAGCATGAACACGGGCGCCACCGAATGGTTCGTGCGCTTCGCTTTCGCCGCGGCGGGCGTGGTGCACCTGCTGCCGCTGGCGGGTCTTCTCGGTCGATCTGGGCTGGAACGGGCTTACGGTGTGGCTTTGGGGCCGGGGCAAGACTTGGTCATCCTGATGCAGCACAGGGCACTGTTGTTTGGGCTGGTGGCAGCAGCCTGTTACGTGACAACGGTATCCCACGCTTGGCGGGTTCCGGCTGGGGCGGCTGCCCTGGTCAGCATGTTGGGCTTCGTGCTCCTGGCAACTTGGCAAACCCACAATGGCGCCATTGCGCGGGTCATGGCGGTCGATGTCGCAACTTCGCTACTGCTCGCAGCGGGTCTGGCAGTTCACCTGGGCCTTCGCCCGCCATTCGCAGGGTTGTGATGACGGGGGACTGGACCGCTGAGCGAGGGTTTGGCTAAACCGCCGTCTGCCCCGGCATCTGTCGAGTCACTGGGTGAGAGCTGGACAGCCCACCATCCACTGCAATCGCCTGGCCGTTGACATAGCTGCTTTGGCTGGACGCCAAAAACAGCGCCACTTGAGCCAGTTCTTCGGGCTGGCCGGCGCGGCGCAATGGGTTCAGGCGGCCGAGCTTGTGTTCCACACCTTTGTCCTTAGCGTAGTCAAACGTGGGCTTGGTCATGCCGGTTTCGGTCAGGCCCGGGCACAGGGCGTTGACGCGCACACCCGATTCACTGAGCTGCTGGGCGGCCACCATGGCCAAGTTGATTACCCCGGCTTTGCTGGCGGAATAGGGCGCGCCGCCCGCGCCAGACCGTATGCCGGCCACCGATGCCGTACAAATGATGGATCCACCCCGGCCTGCGTCCACCATGGCTTTGCCCGCGTGCTTGACCATCAGCCAGGGGCCGATCAGGTTGACGCGCAGCACTTCGGTCCACAGCTCGGGCGTGGAATCGAACACACTGGCCCGCCCGCCGGAGATGCCTGCATTGGCAAAGGCCACGTCGAGCTGGCCGTATTGCTTGAGCGCGGTGTCTACCAGCGACACCACGTCGGCCTCGACACCTGCATCCACTTGCATGGCTGTGGCGCTGCCGCCTGCGGCTTGCACCGCTTGGGCGGTAGCGTGTACTGCATCGGTCTTGTCGCCCAGCACCAGTCGCGCGCCCTGCTGCGCAAACAGCAAGGCGGAAGCGCGGCCAATGCCCGATCCCGCGCCCGTGATGATCGCGACCTTGCCTTCGAGTTGTAGCGTCATGTTCTCTTGTCGCTTTCAGCTGAGTGCGGCGTAGCGCTCCAAATGGTGATCCGCATCGCCAAAGCGCTGGGCAATCATGGTCAGGCGGCGGAAGGTGTGGGAGACCTTTAACTCTTCCGTCATGCCCATGCCGCCGTGCAGTTGCACGGATTCCTGGCTCACTTGACGCGCTGCGTCGGCGATCTTGATTTTGGCGGCAGAAACAGCGCGGGCGCGTTCAACAGCGTCGCAGCCGCTGTCCACCTTGGCCGCTGCCAGGATGGCCATGGAGCGGGCTTGCTCGGTGCAGATGTACATCTCTACCATGCGGTGCTGCAGCACCTGGAAGGACGCAATGGGCACGCCAAACTGCTTGCGTTGCTTCATGTAGTCCAGTGTGGCGTCGTTAGCGCTTTTCATGGCGCCAATGGCGTCGGCGCAGAGCAGGGCGGTGGCAAAGTCGGTGGCTTCTTCAATGGCTGGCAGCGCTGCACCGTCAGCGCCCAGCAGGGCGTCGCCCGGCACGGTCACTTGGTTAAACACCACATCCGCCGCGCGCATGCCGTCCACTGTCATGCAAGGGTTCAGCTGCACGCCGCTGGCCTTGGCATCCACCACAAACAGGCTCACACCCGCTGGCGTCATAGCAGACACGACCAAATGGTGAGCCGCCGCAGCGCCCATCACCACGCATTTGGCGCCGTTGATTTGCCAGCCGTTGGGGGTTTGCTTTGCCGTGGTGTGGGTTGGCGCCAAGTCATAGCGGTTGCCGCTTTCTAGCCCAGCAAAGGCCACCCGCACGCTGCCGTCAATCAGGCCCGGCAGCAAAGCGGCGCGTTGGGCGTCGCTGCCCAGTTTGGCCACCAACCGCCCCGCCAAGGCGACGTTGTCCAGCAGGGGCTCAACCACCAAGGCTTCGCCAAAGGCTTCCATTACCGCCATCAGGTCGGCCGCGCCGCCGCCAAAGCCACCGTCTGCCTCAGGCAGGCAAATCGCGGTCAGACCCATCTCGGCAAAGGCCTGCCAGGCTGGCTCGCTGATGCCTGTGTTTGATTGGATGATGGCCTTGCGCTGCTCAAAGCTGTAGGTGTTGGTCAGGTATTTCTGGACCGAGTCGGCCAGCTGCTGCTGTTCTGGGGTGTAGTCAAAGTTCATGGTTCTTTCCTCACAGGCCCAAGGTCATCTTGGCGATGATGTTGCGCTGGATCTCGTTAGACCCGGCGTAGATGCTGGCCTTGCGGTAGTTGAAGTAGCGCGGCGCCAGGCGCGAGGTGTAATGGTCGACAGTGCCAGCGCCAACGGCCTTGAACGGCTGGGCGCGTGGCCCCACGGCTTGCATCATCAGCTCGGTGATCATCTGCTGCACCTCGGTGCCGCGAATCTTCAGCATGGACACATCGGCGCCCGGTGGCTGGCCGGTGCGGCGCATCTTGTCCAGAAAGCGCATCGAGGTGATCTCCAGCGCGTCCAGCTCAATCTCGGCACGCGAGAGCTTGTCGCGAAAGCGTGGGTCTTGCATCAGCGGCTGGCCGTTCTTCATCTCGCGCTGGGCCAAGTCTTTCAAGGCGCCCAGTTCGCGCTTGCTGGCGCCCACGCTGCCCGAGCCCATGCGCTCGTGGCCCAGCAGGTACTTGGCCACCGTCCAGCCTTTGTTCTCTTCAAACACCAGGTTCTCGACCGGCACCTTGACGTTATCAAAGAAGATCTCGTTCACCTCGTGGCCGCCGTCCATCAGGATCAGGGGGCGCACCGTGATGCCGGGCGTGGTCATGTCCATCAGCAAAAAGCTGATGCCTTCCTGGCGCTTCTCGGCCTGGCTGTCGGTGCGCACCAGGCAGAAGATCCAGTCGCCGTAGTGGCCGAGTGTGGTCCAGATCTTCTGGCCGTTGACGATGTAGTGGTCGCCCTGGCGCTCTGCCCGGGTTTTGACGGCGGCCAGGTCGGAGCCTGCGCCGGGCTCGGAATAGCCTTGCACCCAGAAGTCAATGCCATCGCGGATGCGGGGCAAAAAGCGCTCTTTCTGCGCAGGCGTGCCAAAGCGGTGCAAGACCGACGCGCACATGGCCGGGCCAAACGGTGGCAGATTGGGCGCGCCCGCCAGGCCAAAGACTTCCTCGTAGATGTAGCGCTGGGTAATGTCCCAACCCGTGCCGCCCCATTCCACGGGCCAATGCGGGACCGACCAGCCCTTGGCCGCCAGAATTTTGTGCCAGCGCATGAAGTCGTCTTTGGACAGGTGCTGGTAGTTCACGACCTTGTCGCGAATGTCAGTGGGCAGGTTGGCGTTCAGCCAGTCGCGCACTTCGTCGCGAAAGGCCAGTTCCTCGGCGCTGTAACTCAGGTCCATGGTGTCGTCCTCGTTCAGGGGTTTGATTCGTCGAGCCGTGGCTCAAGCGCGCAATTCTCAACTGCTACCCCAGTGAGAACAGTCTGCTTGGTGACACGCCAGGCCCCACACAAGACCCTGTAAGCTCGACAAAAAACCTAAAGGATGGCAGCGTGAAGTCTGCAAATGAAAGTCTGTTTGATGAGGCGTACTACCAGCGCTATTACTTCGACAAAAAACCAGCGTCGTGGACCCTGACCATGTGGACCGGCTGGGCAGCTTTGTCTGCAGCTACCTCAAATACCTGCGCGTGCCCGTCAAGCAGGTGCTGGACATGGGCTGTGGTATTGGGCTGTGGCGTGACCAGGTGCTGCGGCACTATCCCAAGGCCAAATACCAGGGCGTGGAGTTCAGCCCCTACCTGTGCGAACGCTTCGGTTGGCAACAGGGCTCGGTGGTGGACTACCGCGCCAGCAAGCCTTTTGACCTGGTGATTTGCCAGGGTGTGTTGCCTTACCTGTCAGAAGATGACCTGACGCGCGCTCTGGACCGCCTTGGGCGACTGTGTCGGGGTGCGCTGTATCTGGAAGCTGTGACGCGTGAAGATTGGGAGCAGGACAACCTGGATGCGACATTGACGGATGCACGCCTGCACAAGCACCCGGCTGAGCTGTACCGACGTGGCTTGGCAGAGCGGTTTATTGAAGTCGGCGGTGGCGTGTGGATCAGCCGTCAAGCGGGCGTGCCGCTGTTCTCGCTGGAATGCGCCGCACCGCGCGAAAAAGGGGGTTGATGACGGTGCTTCCCCATGCTGTTTCCCGCCTTCGCACGGCCCGCATTGCCCGCAGCACCAAGCCTTTTCTGGCGCGCGGTGGCGCTCGCTTGCAGCGCTGTGCGGGCTGCCGCATGGTGCAAAGCCATTGCCTGTGCATGCTGCGCCCGGTGTTGCCAACCAACGCGGGTTTTTGCCTGATCATGGGCGACATTGAGGCGCTCAAACCCAGCAACACCGGCTGGCTGATTGCCGACATGGTGGCAGACACCTTTGCCTTTGGCTGGGCCCGCACCGAGGTGGACCCAGCGCTGCTGGCGCTGCTGGCTGACCCGCAGTGGCAACCTTATGTGGTTTTTCCGGGGGAATTTGTCGAAGCCGAACGGGTGCGCACGCGTTTGCTGCCTGCTGAAAGTGATCAAGCCTCCAAGCGCCCACTGTTTGTGCTGCTGGACGCCACCTGGCCCGAGGCTCGCAAGATGTTCCGCAAAAGCCCTTACCTGGACAGATTGCCCGTGCTCAGCCTGCAGCCTGAGCAGTTGTCGCGCTATCAGCTGCGTCGCTCCCGCTGTGATCAGCACCTCTGCACGTCGGAAGTGGCGGCTCTGTGCTTGGGCTTGGCCGGGGAACCGCATGCGGCGAAAGTCCTGAATGCCTATCTGGATGTCTTCACCCATCACTACTTGCAGGCCAAACACCAGCTCGCGCCTGACTGGAACGGGTATGCACATCAGCATTTGAGCAGGTTAATCAGGCGGCCATTCGCCGAGTGACATTCATCGGCCTAGCCGATTTCTGTCAAGCCTGCGCAGCAATCGCTATTTCCGATAGATGTCAAGGGCATTTGTGCCCCCAGCCTGCGGGTGGTGGAGCATAGGAACATACTTGCAGCCATACAAGCCAGTCTTTCAGAGGTTCACCGGGGTTTGAGGGAATGCCTACGGCTTGAGAAATCCTGGATTTGACACAATGGATACCAAAGCATTTCAGGTTCTGAAATCTCTCAGTCTTCTCTATGTGGAAGACGACGCGGCCACCCGCGAGGAACTTGCCATGATCCTCCAGCCCTGGGTAGGGCAGCTTCATGTGGCGTCCGACGGGCTGGAAGGTCTTGCGCTTTTTACGGCCAATCGTCCGGATATCGTGGTCACCGACATCCAGATGCCCAAAATCAACGGCTTGGTGATGAGCGGCAAGATACGGGCGCTGGTGCCAGACCAGCCTATCGTGGTGGTCAGTGCCTACAACGACGTGGAATACCTGTTCAAGGCGATTGAACTTGGCATTGACCAGTACATTACCAAGCCTGTAAACGTGGGGCTGCTGCTGAAAAAGCTTTCAACCATGGCCAATACCATTCTGGCTGTGAAGGAGCGCGAGCGCAATCAGGCCTTGCTGGCCCAGTACCGCACGCTGGTCGATCAAAGCGCCATCGTCTGCAAGTTCTCGCCAGTTGGTGAGATCACCTATGTGAATGACAAGCTGTGTGAAATCAGTGGGTATTTGCCTACCGAACTCATTGGGCGCGACATAGCCGAACTCAATCACAGTAGCGAACCTGAAGACAAATTCAAAGGCATGCTGGAGAGTGTGCGGGGCGGTCAGCGCTGGGCTGACATGGTTCGGCGGCGTAAACACGACGGTAGTCTGTATCTGGTAGAGAGCAGTGTGGTGCCCATACTGGACGAACTTGGCGCTGTGGCTGAAATCGTGGTGCTTGACCTTGACGTGACCGCGCACTATGAGGTTTATGAAAACCTGGTGCAGACCTTGAGCCAGAGCAACCGTTCATTTGAGGCTCAACGGCATTTTTACAGTGAATACAAGCGCGCAGTGGGGCTGGGTTCATCCATCTGCGTGGTTGACCGGGAGCACAGGATTGTCAGCGTCAACAAGCATTTTGAGAAGCTGATTGGCTATCGCTCAGACGCTCTCAAGGGCAAGTTTGTCAAAGAGATCATGCCCGACACCATGGCCGAGCGCTGCCTTGATCAGGTGCAACAGGCTAACCGCGAGCATTTCACCTGCCGGACCAGCCGCTTTCTCGGTAGCGATGGGCAGGAGCTTCAGTTCAGTGTGGGCTTTGTTGGCGTACATGACCTGGATGGCCAAGTTGAATCGATCATCATGATCTGCCAGGACATCACGGAGTCCACCCGGCTGGCCCGTGAAATCACCGATACACAGCGGGAGCTGCTGTACATGCTGGGTGAGGTGGTTGAGTCTAGAAGCCAGGAAACTGGTCAGCACATACGCCGCGTGGCGCAGGTGTCCAAGTTCCTGGCAATCAAGGCAGGGTTGAGCGAAGAGTCGGCCGATCTGATCGAAATGGCGGCGCCCATGCATGATGTGGGCAAGGTCGGTATCTCCGACGCGATCCTGCACAAACCCGGCAAGCTGGATGCCGACGAGTTTGAAGAGATGAAAAAGCACGCCACCATTGGCTTCAATATCCTGGGGATGGTTGACCGCCCTCTCATCGGCATCGCAGCTTCCATTGCCCATGAACATCATGAACGCTTTGATGGCGAAGGGTATCCCCGTGGGCTCAAAGGTGCAGAGATTGCTATCGAGGCGCGCATTGTGGGCATTGCCGACGTGCTGGATGCGCTCGCCAGTTCCCGTGTCTACAAAACCGCCTGGACTGAACAACGCATCCTGGACTATTTCAAGGCCGAACGCGGGAATCAGTTCGATCCGCATCTGATAGACCTGTTGCTGGAAAACTGGGAGGAAATCAAATCACTCCGCAGTCAGGCTTCAGCGAGCTGACACCAAAGCATTGAATGAATATGAAACGCACATTTGTTATTCTTTCCTTCCTCACCAGTCTGACGGTGGGCGCAGCGCCAAATCTTGACAAATTGACGCTGGAGCAAGCTGTACAGATTGCACTGCAAAACCACCGCTCGGTACAGGTGTCACAAGCTGCGCTGGAAATGGCCGAGGCCCAATACCGGCAGGCGATGGCAGCCTTTGGCCCGCGAGTCAACCTGGAAGGTGGCTTTCAGCGTGCTGATCAGGACCGCACGTTCACGTTCAACGGCATTGTGCAAACCCCTTCCATGGGCCTGCCCATTGGTCCCGGCGGAGCGGTAGTGCCCATCCCTGGCCAGCCTCTGCCCATCAATCTGGATGTGAAAATGTTTGACCGCGACGTGTCAAAAGTGGGCATCAACCTGACTTGGCCCATTTACACCGGTGGCAAGAAAGAGGCTGTCTCCGGCATGGCCAGAAAAGGCGCTGACATCGCCCGCGAGGAAAAGCGCAAAACAGAACTGGAGGTAGTGCGAGATGTTCATAAGTACTACAACGGTGCTCGCTTTGCCCTGCAAATGGAAAAGCTCGCCAGCGACACACTTGAGCGTTTTCAGGCGCTCGAAGACTTGACTGACCGCCTGTACCAGAACACATCGCTCAAGGTCAAGAAGACCGATTACCTTCGCAGCAAGACCACCACGGCCATCACCCGCTCTATGGTGCGCGAAGCCAGTTATGCCAGCCTGCTCACGCGCGAAGCCCTGGTCAACGCCATGGGCATGCCGCTCAACACCGCCGTGACGCTGGCGCCCGAGGCGCCCATTCCGTCCGTTACGGCTGATCTCGATACCTTGATTGCAGACGCCATGAAGTTCAACCCCGACAAGCAGCGGCTCGAACTGGCCGTGCAAGTGGCCAGCCACCGCATTGACGAGGCCAGGAGTGCTGGGCTACCCGTGGTGGGCATGGAGGCCAGCTCTTACCAGGTCTGGAACTCCTACAAGGGCGGCCTGTTCAATGACGCCAACCGGACGGGTTGGACCATTGGCGTTGGCCTCAAGTGGGATTTGTTCGACAGCGGCCTAACCCGTGCGGGTGTCGATGCCGCGCAGGCAGGAAAGACCAAGCTGGATGCCCAACGGGTTTTGCTGGACAACGGTTTAGCCCTGCAGGTGAAAGATGACTTCATGCGCAT
Source organism: Candidatus Defluviibacillus avedoerensis (assembly GCA_016703665.1). GTDB lineage: Bacteria > Pseudomonadota > Gammaproteobacteria > Burkholderiales > Burkholderiaceae_C > Defluviibacillus > Defluviibacillus avedoerensis. Next base: position 570,945 of record JADJBS010000020.1, on the reverse strand, counting down.
CCAGCGCTCACGTGCCCAACTGGAGGACAGTATCAAGGCACAAGGCTTTGCCGAAGAAAACCGCAAGCTGCATGTCCGTGCGTACCAGGAAGAGATGGTGGAAACGAAAGACGTGATCGAGTCCCAGATTGTTGAAAGCTTTGCCACAGCGAGCCTGTTCCGCGCGCGCCACGACCTGCTGGCTGCCATGGCTGATCTGGACTACCGCGTCGGCCGGGCGCTGCAAACCAGGCCATGAGCAAATGAAGCGCTGCCGGTGGTGCCTGGTGATGGCCTTTGTGCTGCTGCTGTGCAGTAGGAACGGGGCGTTTGCAGATGCTCCACCGCCGATTGCCATCGGGTTTTATAACCCGGTGATTCGGGACGTGCCGCGTAAGGATGTGGAAGTGACCCTGCGGTTTTGGGCAGATGAGCTTGGAGCATCGATCAAGGTACCCTTCAAGCCGATCCGGTTTTACGACAGTCTGTCCGACATGCGCAGGGACCTCAAAGCCGGGGAGATCAATTTCATTGTAGGAACGTCCATGGGTGTGGCCCAGATATTCCCCAACGAAGAACTACGGGATGGGTTTTCTGGGTTGAAGAACCAGCCAGACCATCTTCTCCTGGTGGTGCGCCGTGCTTCTGGCATTCAACGCCCTGGTGATCTGGCGGATAAACGCATCGCATTGCTTGACGGCGATGAGCTCAGCGAGGTGTACCTGGAAGTCTTGCTGATGAAAGCCTGGGCCAAACCAGATGAAACCCGCCTGGCCAGCATTCATCGCGAAAAGCGATCCAGCACCCTGGTGCATCACCTGTTCTTCAATCAGGTTGATGCAGCGCTGGTCAAACGCAATACCTATGACGCGGCCGTTGCCATGAATCCCCAGGTGGGCAAACAGGTCATGGTTCTGGAGGACTACACCTTCAAGGGCAGGTCACCGCACATCGCTCTGTTCTCTTCTCGCGTCGCGCCACAGCACGCAGAAGCCATCACCAAATCCGTTCTGACACTTGGGCAAACTGCGCGGGGGCGTCAGTTGCTGGACATCTACAACGCGGATTCAATGGTGGTCACGCGGGTTCAGGATCTGGATCCTTTCCGCGAATTGCTCAATCAGCATCGGGTACTTAAGGCAACTGCGGGTTCCGCACCCAAAAAGGTCGCCAGATGAGAGCTCTTCGTTTGATTGCCAAGCTTGTCCTGTTGCTGACTGTTTGGGGTCAGTGCGCTTGCATGACAGCGGCTGCGGCAGACATGCCGCTGCTGCGGCTGGGCTTTTATCTGCCCACCATTCGGGACGCAAATTTGGCGGATGTCAAAGTCGGTCTACAAGTCTGGGCCGACGAACTTGGCAGATCTTATGGGTATCGGATTCAAACGTCCACTTATTCGGAGTTGTCTGAGCTGAAGGAGGCCGTTGATCGCGAGAAGCTGCAGATGATCAATGCCGCAGGCATGGAGTTGGCTGAAATATTCAACGTCAGTGAGCTTCAAGGCGGCTATGCCAGGCGTATCCGTGGTGCAGAAGAGGGTCTGGTGCTGGTGGCGTCCCAAACCTCTGCGATCCGGTCATTTGCCGACCTGCGCGGCAAGCGGCTGGTGCGCTTGAGCAAGGATCGCTTGTCAGATGTGTACCTGGAAACCCAGTGCTTGAAGAACGGGCGTGTCAATTGTCATGACTTCCTGAATTTGTCAGACGAAAAGCGTGAGATGCAGATGGCGCACAGCGTTTTTTTTGGCAAGACAGATGCGGCGCTGCTGACGCTCTCGGCCCTGCAAGCGGCGGGTGAACTCAACCCACAGGTACTGCAACGGTTGCGGGTGATTAAAACCTGGAAGACGACCGCCCTTGTGTTCGGTATGCTGACCTTGCATGCCGATCCGAAGCTCAAAAAGACGATCATGGAGACGGATTTTGGCTCGCCCGGAAATCCGAGAGGCCGCCAATTGCTGGATCTGTTTAAAACTGACTACATCGAGCCCAAAGGCCCAGAAGCTCTGGAGCCGTATTGGGCCTTGCTGCAGGAATACCGCAGTCTGGAAAAGCAGGGTAAGGGTAAGCGCAAATGAGCCTCCTGCTCCGCTTCATCCTTGTCATCTTGGTATGGTGGACGCTTCCCTATGCGTATGCGGAGGATGTCCAGACTGTGCGGATGGGGTTTTACCAAGGTTCATTGCGTGAGATGTCTCGGGTCGATTTGCGTGAGGCTTTTACGCTATGGACAAAGGAGCTGTCGGTTGCCTTCAAGCTCCCGATGGAGGTGTTCTTTTACGAGGACATTGCCAGCATGCGTCTGGCCTTTGACCGGGGTGAGATCAACAGTGTGAGTGCCGATGCCATGACCCTGGCCCGAGGGTTCAAGGTTTCCGAATTGGCAGAAGGGTACTCGGTAGCCGTGCCGCATGGCTGGAACATGTTGCTGATGGCGGGGAGAGATTCCCAGGTACAAACCGTGAATGACCTGGCTGGCAAGCGCATTGCCGTCCTGGAAAACGACCTGACCAGCACTGTTTATCTTGAAACCCTGTGCCTGCGTCACTATGCGCGGGAATGCAACAAGGTTTTTTCAGAAATCCAGCGCTTGCCGAGCAGTAACCAGACGCTGATGCGCGTCTTTTTTGGCAAAGCTGACCTAACCCTTGCCTACAAGTACTCTTACGAGGTGGCGCGAGAAATGAATCCGCAACTCGAAACCAAGATGGGTCGCGTCGTGGATGAGTTACCTCTGGGCGGTGTCTACTATGCATTCTTCAGTGTCAAAGTTAGGCCTGAGCACAGGCAGCAGGCGCTCAAGGCGATTCCCATGATGAATACCTATCCGCGTGGGCGCCAATTGCTGGATCTGTTCAAGATGGATCACCTGGAGGTCGTGCACTCGCAGGAGTTGAAGCCTTTCATTCAGATGGATCAAACCTACCGTGACTTGCGGGCACAGATCACCAGGAAGGCCACAACCAAATGAACATGCCTTTGCAGACTGCCGGAATACGGCCTACCAACCGCATCTTCTTGCGGGTGTTTGGCGTGTTCGGCAGCTTGTTATTGGGTATGACCGTTCTGTATGGCCTGTTGATCATTCCCTTACAGCATGATTCACTGCTGAAAGTGATGTATTCGCAGGCGGCGACGGTGTCTCGTTCCATCATTCAAGCTTGCTCCGATGCCATGCTGACTGATGATTTTGGTTTTATCGTCGAGCACAACCTGCAGGTCCTGCAAAGCAATCAAAGTATCCAGTCCGTCGTGATTTTCCCAAAGCGCGGGGCGGCCATGCGCATCGCACCGAACGGGTGGGACATGCTGGAAGACTCCCGTGAAAAGGCCCCGAAAGAGGCCTTCGAGAACGAAACCTTCGGCCTTGTCACCGACGGCAAAGGTCAATCGCATTACCGTTACGTGATGCCGATCCGATTCAGCGGTGTGCCGTGGGGCGCCATGCAGATTGACTTCAACACCAGTGAATACGACGCAAACATCGCTGACATGTACCGGCATCTGACGTTGATCTCACTGCTGGTAGTCACAACCATCTTGCCGGTTGGGTATTTCTTTGCACGATGGCTGACACGACCCATCGCCACTATCAGTGATGCAGCGTCACGCGTGGCCAGCGGTGATTTGGCTGCGCATGTGACTATCCAGCGCAACGATGAAATTGGCCAGCTTTCACAAAACTTTAACAAGATGGTGGATGCCTTGCAGCAGAGCCGGGACCAGCTCCAGGATTCCAACCAGGAGCTCGAGCGCAAGGTGAGCGAGCGAACCCGCGAACTGGATGAGCTCAATCGCACCCTGGACCAGCGCATTCGTGACGAAATCTTCCAACGAAAGGCCCAGGAAAACCTGCTGATTCATCAGTCACGTCTGGCCGCCATGGGCGAGATGATTGGCGCCATCGCGCACCAATGGCGCCAGCCCCTGAATGCCCTGAGCCTGGTGATGCAAAACATCCGAATGCAGCACAGCATGGGTACGCTGACCGATCAGTCCATGGACCGCATGCAGGAAAAATCCAACCAGCTGGTGAACCGCATGTCGTCCACCATCGATGAGTTCCGTAATTTCTTCAAGCCAGGCAAGCACGCCGAAGCCTTTAATCTGGCCAATGCGATACGCGCCTCCATCGACATCATGGACGGTGTCTTCAAGAACCATGCGATTGCGCTCACCCTGGAGTGCGACGAAGCCATGGAGCTCTTCGGCGTGCAAGGTGAGTTTTCTCAAGTCATGTTGAACTTGCTGAGCAACGCCAAAGATGCGTTGATTCAATCAAAGCAGCCATCGCCTGAAATCCAGCTGCGGGCTGTACGCGCTGGATCCCGTGTGCTCATCGACGTGGAAGACAACGGTGGTGGAATAGACCCCCAGATCATCGGCAAAATCTTTGAGCCTTACTTCACCACCAAGGAAGAAGGCAAAGGCACTGGCATTGGCCTGTACATGTCCAAAATGATTGTGGACGGCAACATGAATGGTCGCTTGACCGTGGCCAATACGGGCAAGGGTGCACGTTTTACGCTGGATTTATTGGCGGCTCAGTCAATATGAGCACCAGGTCCACGCGCTTTTCTGACAGCATCAACCGCTTTGTCACAATGCGGCGCGGAGTAGGTGACATTGCGCCAAGGATCGCGTGGGAGCCTTCGATCTTCTTCCTGCGATTGTCGCTTTTTGCGCTCTTGGCAGGCGCGCTCGGGTTCATCGCGGTGCTCTACCTTGTCTCCCCAGAGCAAAAGATGCGATACCTCGGACCCGTGATTGTGATCGGGGTCGTGTTGTTAAGTTGGACCTTGTTGAGCCTCAGGCGCCTGAAAGCCACGCTCCATGTTCTGGCGGTCGGTACCTGGTTGGCCACGGTGGCCATCACGACTTTTACAGGCGGCGTGCGCGCCCCCATGATCATTGCTTACCCTGTCATCATCATGATGATTGGTTGGCTGATCGGCACACGCCTGGCGGTTTGGGTGGCTGTACTTACGGTGATGGTCAATGTCATTTTTGTGGTGGCGGAGACCAAGGGGTTTCTCCCCACGGCCGCGTCCACCCATCCGGCGATGCATGGTGTATTGCAGATCGTTATTTTTGTCCTGTCGGCTACGCTGATCCAGTACTTGGTGGGTGCTTACCTCCGGCGATTGACTGACTTGGCGGCTAGTCAGGCTGAACTCGAAAGGGCGCAGGCGGTGGCCAGAATTGGAAGTTGGGCATACGATGTTGCAAGCGACACCTTGCGGTCGTCGTCGCGCAATTGCCTGATCCTGGGCGTACCGGAGGGCAGTACCTGGAGCAGTGAAAGTTTCATGTTGCACATTCATCCGGACGACCGTGCGGTGGTGTGGGTTGACTGGCTTGGCCTGGCTAAAGGGGGTGTTTTTGACCGGGAACACCGGATCATGGTGGCGGGTGAAATCCGTTGGATCCGCCAGACGGCAGAAATGGCGTTTGATGCAGACGGCAAGCCGGTCTGGGCCACAGGTGTCACGCAGGATGTAACGGATCGAAAGCGGGCAGATCTGGAGCTGCAGATCAGCCAGGCCCGGTTGCAGCAATACAGTGACAACCTGGAAGTCAAGGTTCTGGAGCGTACCCGCGAACTGGATGATTTGAACCACACCTTGGACCAGCGCATACAGGGCGAGATCGCCAAGCGCAAGGCGCAGGAAAGTCTGTTGATTCACCAATCACGCCTGGCTGCCATGGGTGAAATGATTGGCGCCATTGCGCACCAATGGCGCCAGCCGCTTAACGCCATCAGCCTGGTGCTGCAGAACATGCGCCTACAGCACAGCAGCGGCAAACTGACGGATGAATCCATGGGCCGAATGCAAGACAAAGCCGAGCAGCTGGTGCAAAGAATGTCGTCCACCATTGACGAATTCCGCGATTTGTTCAAACCCGGTAAGCGGGCTGAAGCCTTTAACCTGGCGAATGCGATACGTACCACCGCAGACATCATGGACGGTGCTTTCACGAGCCATGCGATCACACTGACGATTGAATGCGAGGAATCCATCGAGCTTGTGGGTGTACGTGGCGAGTTCTCGCAAGTCATGCTGAACCTGCTAAGCAACGCCGATGACGCAGTCCAAGAGCATCGCCCGAACTCTCCCCAGGTTGGGGTTAAGGCAATGCGTTGCGGCGACAGGGTGCGCATTGAGGTGCAGGACAACGGCGGAGGCGTTGACCCTGCCATTATCGACAGGATTTTTGAGCCGTATTTCACCACCAAGAAAGACGACATCGGCACGGGCATTGGGCTGTACCTGTCCCGGATGATTGTGGAGAACAACATGAATGGACGCCTGACAGTCGTCAATGTGGACGGCGGGGCACGGTTTGCGCTGGACATGGCGTTGGCACCTGTGACTTGATCGCTCAAAACTGTGCGAGGGTCCTGTTGCCTGAGGTGCGACGACAATAGCCTCATGTCCCAAGACCAGATGACAGCTTTAGAAGCCAAACCCAGTGATTTGTGCGAGCCTTGCGCGGGTATCCAGCAAAACTGGCGCCGCGCGCCCGGGCACGCAGAATTGATCCAGGGCGACAATCGCAAAGAACCGCGCGCGCACGGCCAGGTCACCGTGACCCGCTACCGCTGTGACCGCTGTGGCACCCGCTGGGACTACGAAAACAACAAGGTCAACCTGCATGCAGGGTGGTCCATCGTGCCAGTGCGAAAGTCACAGGAATGAAAGCTCCCGCCAGACTCCAGACACTCATTGACGAAGGGCTGATTGACAGCGTGGTTCGCCAGCTCATGAGTGGCAAAGAGGCCATGGTGTTTGTGGTTCGCTGTGGGGATGACACCCGCTGCGCCAAGATCTACAAAGAGGCGACCAACCGCAGCTTCCGCCAGGCGGTGGACTACACCGAAAACCGCAAGGTCAAAAACAGCCGCCAGGCCCGCGCCATGGCCAAAGGCACCAAGTTTGGCCGCCAAGCCCAAGAGGCCGCCTGGCAAAGCGCCGAGGTGGATGCGCTGTACCGCCTGGCAGATGCTGGCGTGCGGGTGCCCAAACCCTTCAACTTCTTTGAAGGCGTGCTGCTCATGGAGTTGGTGACAGACGCCGATGGCGACGCCGCCCCTCGCCTGAACGATGTGGCCTTCACGCCCGAGCAGGCCCGTGCCCACCACGCCACCCTGATCGCCGAGGTGGTGCGCATGTTGTGTGCAGGTGTCGTGCATGGGGATTTGTCTGAATTCAACATCCTGCTTGCACATGTGGACGGCGTGGATGGCCCGGTCATCATTGATCTACCGCAAGCGGTGGATGCCGCTGGCAACAACCACGCCCAGCGCATGCTGCTGCGCGATGTGGCCAATCTGCGCGACTTCTTTGGTCAGTTTGCCCCCGAGCTGCGCAAAACCGAATACGGCCCGGAGATTTGGAGCCTCTATCAAAAAGGCCTGCTGAGCAATGACACACCACTGACCGGCCGCTATGTGCGTAACCAGAGCAATGTGGACTTGAGTGCTGTAATGCGTGAGATTGACGACGCCAGGGCAGAAGACGCGGCGCGCAGGCTACGAATGGCAACGGCTGGCTAGCTAGATGCTACTGATTTAGTAGCTATAACTTAAATATAGATGTGCCATAAAGGTCTATTTACCCAATAAATGCCACGCATTGACTTCCGCAATCTGCCTGAACCCGTTGGATACGCGCGCATCTGCCGCCGCCACTTCCCAAAACCGGATCGCCAGCGCCTTGGCGCGCTCCCATTCAGGCAGCGTGGCGGCGCTGGGCTGCAGGGGGCGGGCAGAAAAGTCGCGTTCGACCAGTTCGCCCGCGATGGGTGCATAGAGCATGGGCAACATGTCGTAAGTGGGGGAGAGTGTCCAGTCATCGTCAGGCAGCAGCAGCGAGATGTTGCCGTAGTGCCGGTCGGTATTGGCAATCAACTGCCCGTAAGCTTCCAGCAACTTCAAGGTTCGGGCATCGTCAGTCGTCAGCAGTTGGCGTGCCGCCATGCGGTTGGCGGTGGCGGCCCAGTTGTCCATCTCGCCCACGTATTCGGCGTCGTACACCTGTAGCGACACCATGCCAATGCGGCCGCGCTCGCCACAGCGGTCGAAGCGTTCGGACTCCAAGAACACCCGACCTGCGCCGGTGAAGATTTGTGTGTTGGCCGCCGAGATGCCTGCCTGCGCCAGCGTGAGCAGCGCCAGGTGCTCGCACACCAGCAGATCGCGAGTGCGTTGGTCCACCGCTGTGTTGCCTGCGGGGGAGAATTTGACGATCACATGACGCCCCGCGTTGATGGTGCAGAACTTGGGCTGCTCGCCGCCGGCGGAAGAACCGGGGTGTGTGCCTTGCATGGCCTGGTCGGCGAGAGCCGGGTAGTCTGCCGCAGAGGCCACACGGGACGCGCGTTCTGGCAATGTGTGAAAGCGTTGAAACGCCACCTCGCCCATCACCAGATTGCCTGGCAGATCGTCGCCAAACTGGGTGAGTGCGCGCAGCATGTCGTCATCGCTCCAATGGCGTGGGTCGCCGCCCAGGTTCAACTCGGGGTGGGCATGCGCAAAAGTGCGGCCCATGAAGCCCTGAGGCCGCATATCGTCCAGAAACCAGGGCAGGCCGTCATGCTGTGCGCTGACCCCGTCTGCCTCATCCACCCAAAAAGCGCCGCCCTCCAGCGGGATCAGGCGCGCAAAGGGCGACGCTTGGCCTTGGGTGTCTATACGCATCACCTGCACCTCGCGCCCCACACCGGGCACGGAGCGTGGCAACACATAGCGCTGGGTGCGGGCAGCACCAACCTTTTGCACCTGGCCGGACTGGATCAAGGGTGCGAGCGCGCGTGATACTGTGGGCTGGCTCACGCCCAACTGCGCCTGCAAATCGGCGCTGCTGAGCACGCTGCCCTGACGGCGAAGGGCAAGCAGTACTTTCTCTGCGAGCGAGGTTGTGGTGGGCATGATTGAAAATATGAATAGATTTTATTTGTAAAAATATTAAATAAATCAAATATTTACATTATTTATTGAATAGATATTTGGATTTTATCTTGCCCAAACCGTATTGCCTAGAGGATTCCCATGAACGACCTTTCCAGCTTCCCTGTCACGCGCAAATGGCCTGCAAAGCACCCAGAGCGGCTGCAGTTGTATTCCCTGCCCACACCCAATGGCGTCAAGGTTTCCATCATGCTGGAGGAGATTGGCCTGCCGTATGAAGCCCATCTGGTGAGCTTTGAAACCAACGATCAGATGTCGCCCGAGTTTCTGTCGCTTAACCCAAACAACAAAATCCCCGCCATCCTGGACCCGAATGGCCCTGGCGGCAAGCCTCTGGCAATGTTTGAATCGGGTGCGATCCTGCTGTACTTGGCCGAGAAGTCCGGCAAGCTGCTGCCCGCCGACCCCGCAAAGCGCTACGAGACACTGCAGTGGCTGATGTTTCAAATGGGCGGTATCGGCCCCATGTTTGGGCAACTGGGTTTCTTTCACAAGTTTGCGGGCAAGGCGTTTGAAGACAAGCGCCCACGCGATCGATATGTCGTAGAAAGCAAGCGGCTGTTGGCGGTACTGAACCAGCGCCTGGCCGTCCAAGCGTGGATCATGGGCGACGACTATTCCATTGCCGACATTGCCATCTTCCCTTGGGTACGCAATCTGGTGGGTTTCTATGAGGCTGGCGAATTGGTTGGCTTCGACACTTTCGTACATGTGCAGCGTGCGCTCGCCGCCTTTGTGGCTCGGCCAGCGGTCATCCAGGGCTTGGCAATACCCGCTCGGGTGTGACGCTAAGGCTATCGCGCAGGGCGTCTGGATGCATTAGCTGGATGACAAGGCCTTGGCCAGTTCGCTGGCACAGTCCATGACCCTTTTGGCGCAGGCCGGGGTGTCCAGGTCTTCCATGGCAACCACGCCCACGCAGGCCTCAAAGGCAGAGCGGCTGCCCAGTGCGCCTGCCTGCTGAATCGCACAGGCAATGCCGACGGCGCCTTTTTGCAGTTCGCCATGCGTGATGCTGTAACCCTGTTTTCGGGCTTGTTTGACGGCAGGCAAATCAGCGGCAGATGCTGGCCGTGCCGCCAGGATGGCGATGCCCGCCGCGCCCGTGTCGATGGCGTGACGGCTGCCAATCCGGTAGCTCATGCGCAGGTCCAGGCTTTGGGGTTCGCACACCTGTATGGCGGTGCATTCATCCCCTTGCGCCACGGTGATGAAGGCCGTGGCGCTGGCTTCTTGGGCCAGTTGCATCAAATAGGGCTGGGCCAATGCGCGAAACTGAGATTCAAAAGTCGCGCTCAGGCGCAACACGCCCGCGCCCGTGACGATGCGCCCGTCTTGCATGCGGGCGATCAGGCCATGCATCTCCAGCGTGGTGACCAACCGATACGCGATGGCTCGGTGCACTTCCAACTCAGCTGCCAATTGCGCAATGCTGATGCCCCCCGTGTGGGTGGCGACGACGGTCAGCGCCTGCAAGCCCCGGTCCAAGGTCTGAAGGGTGTTGGTCTTGGTGGGGATTAGGGGTTTCATGGTGGTCATTTTTTGAATGAACTGCCACAATAATGATACTACTTGTGCGTTATTAGTAAATATATGCCATCAAGCAAAGGATGCCAACCATGTCCTGCCCCGTGAATCACGCTGCCCCCGCCCAGTCGCCCACCGGTTGCCCCATCTCATACAAGGCAGCAGCCTTCAACCCGTTTGGACCTGCTTACCAGCAAGACCCCGCTGCCACCCTGAAATGGGCGCGCGATGAGGAGCCGGTTTTCTACAGCCCTGAGCTTGCTTACTGGGTGGTGACGCGTTACGAGGATGTGAAGGCGGTGTTTCGCGACAACATTTTGTTTTCACCGTCCATCGCGCTGGAGAAGATCACACCCGCGCCGCCAGAGGCGGCGGAGATTCTCAAGCGTTACGGCTACGCCATGAACCGCACCATGGTCAATGAGGACGAGCCCGACCACATGGAGCGCCGCCGCTTGTTGATGGACGCCTTTTTGCCTGAAGCGCTGGCCAAGCACGAGCCTGCCGTGCGTGCCCTGGCGCGCCAGTACATGGACCGCTTTATCGACAAAGGCCGTGCCGATCTGGTGGGGGAGATGTTTTATGAAATCCCGCTCACCATCGCGCTGCACTTTCTGGGCGTGCCTGATGAAGGAGCAGAAGAGTTGCGTAAATTTGCAGTGGCCCACACCCTCAACACCTGGGGGCGGCCCACGCCGCAGGAGCAACTGGCTGTGGCCGAAAACGTAGGGCGCTTTTGGCAGACCGCGCAAAAGATCCTGGACGACATGATGGCCAAGCCCGATGGCCAGGGCTGGATGTACGAGACCATCCGCCAGCACCACAAGCACCCGGCCATCGTGACAGAGTCTTATCTGCGTTCCATGATGATGGCGATCCTCGCCGCTGCGCACGAGACCACCTCCAACGCGACCGCCAATGCGTTCATGACTTTGCTAACGCACAGTGCTGCTTGGGAAGATATTTGCGAGAACCCGGCGCTGATTCCGAACGCGGTGGAGGAATGCCTGAGGGTGGCAGGCTCCATCATCGCCTGGCGACGCATCGCCACGGCAGACACGACGGTGGGCGGTGTCGCTATTCCCCAGGGCGGCAAGCTGCTGATCGTGCAGGCGTCGGCCAACTTTGATGAGCGGCATTTTGAGAATCCGCAAGAGATCGACCTGTACCGCGACAATTCGGTCGAGCACTTGACCTTTGGTTATGGCGCCCACCAGTGCATGGGCAAGAACATTGGTCGCATGGAGATGCGCGTGTTCCTGGAGGAGTTCACCCGGCGGCTACCGCATATTCGGCTGGTGCCGAATCAGAAGTTCGATTTTCTGTCGAACACCTCCTTCCGTGGCCCTGCCGAGTTGTGGGTGGAATGGGACCCACTGCGCAACCCCGAGCGTGCGGACAAGGGCGTATTGGAGCGGCAACTGTCCTTCAAGATCGGTGCCCCGGTCAAGGACGACATCGCGCGCACGGTCGTTGTGAGCGAGCGGTATGTGGACGGCGAGAACATTGTCCGACTGGTGCTGAATGACCCGCGCGGGCGCACGTTGCCTGCGTGGACGGCCGGGGCGCATGTGGATTTGATCGGTGGAGCTTACCGGCGTAAGTATTCATTGTGTGGGCCGTCAGATGACAGGTCCAGCTTGGAGGTGGTCATCCTGCGCGAAGCCAGCGGCAGGGGCGGGTCACGCTATTTTTGTGATGAGGTAAAAGTGGGCGACCAGATTCACCTGGCAGGTCCGAAGAACCTGTTCCGTCTGGACGAGTCTGCACAGCATCTGGTGTTGATTGCAGGCGGCATTGGCATCACGCCCATCCTCGCCATGGCAGACCGGTTGAAGGCACTGGGCAAATCCTATGAACTGCACTACGCGGCGCGATCCAAAGCCCACATGGCCCTGCTGGCGCGGGTGCAGCGCGACCATGGCCTGCATCTGCACTTGCATGTTGCTGAAGAAGGCCAACGCATGCAGCTGGCGGCGATGCTGACCCCACTGAAGGATGGCACCCAGGTCTACGCCTGCGGCCCTGCGCGTTTGATCGACGCTCTGGAAGGCCTGGCCGAGAACTGGCCCGAGGGCACGCTGCATTACGAGCATTTCAGCGCCGAAGGCTCGACCCTGGACCCGAGCAAAGAACATGCCTTTGAGGCGGTGCTGAAGGACTCCAACACCACCGTACAGGTGGCAGCCGACCAGACGCTGCTGCAAGCCCTGCAGGCTGCGGGTTACGACGTACCCTGTGACTGTGGTGAGGGCCTGTGCGGCACCTGCGAGGTCAGCATCGTGGACGGTCCGGCAGATCACCGCGACAAGGTGCTCAGCAAAGCGGAGCGTGCCGCCAACAGCCGGATGATGGCTTGCTGCTCGCGGGCGAAGAGGGGCAGCATTGTGCTCGGGCTTTAGCCCTTGGCGGTGAAGGCCTTAAGCCATGGCGCTATAGTTCGCCAAAATGAACTTGACGCCTGCCGCCTTCATTGAACAGCGAGCCAATGCTTGGTGGTTGGTGTTTGCGGTCGGTATGGGCGTTCTGTTTTCATTCGCCATGGACTGGCAGGCGTCCGAAGCGCAGATGCAGTCCGTTGCCAGGGAGCGAGGCGCGGCTCTTTTCAGGCTGGTTGAGATGGCCCGAAGCTGGAACGCGGGGCACGGTGGTGTGTATGTGCCGGTCACTGAGAAAACCCAGCCCAATCCTTACCTGGAGCATCCCCGTCGTGACGTCATAACCCTCGATGGCTTGACGCTGACCATGATCAATCCAGCGTTCATGACCCGCCAGATTGCGGACATTGCCGAAGCGGCCAATGGCATCCGCATTCACCTGACCAGCAGCAAGCCGATCAGGCCAGCCAACAAGCCGCTTGAATGGGAATCGGTCGCGCTGGACGCCTTTGAGCAAGGGCTCTCCGAAAGCATCGATTTTGTGGCTGGGGTGGTTCCGGTTCACCGCTATATGGCGCCGCTCAGGGTGCAGCCTGCCTGCATGACGTGTCACGAAAAGCAGGGTTATCACGTGGGGCAAATCCGTGGGGGCATATCCGTGACAATGCCTGCTGCCGAGTTGCTGTCGCTGCGCGACAGGCACCGGTGGCGCTCTGCTGGCGGACATGTGCTGGTGTTTGCCTTGCTGTCGGGGCTGTTGGTGCTGTTGATGTCGCGCACCCGTACCCATTTGCGAGAGTTACAGCAGATCAACCTGGTTCAGGAAACGACCATTGCGCAGCGGACATCTTCCTTGTCTCAGGCCAACGAACGGCTTGAGGCAGAGGTGGCCCAGCGTGAGGTTCAGGCCACTGTATTCGATCATGTTGCGGAAGGCATCGTGGTGCTTGACACGCAGGGCGTGATCCGGCAGGTGAACCCGGCCTTTTCTCGCTTGACGGGTTATGTTGAAAGTGAAGCCTTGGGGCAGGGGATTTCTTTTCTCCAGCAGTCCACGGCAGATTTACAGGCCGTCATTCTGGAAGGACTGGCCAAAGACGGGCGGTGGCAAGGCGAACTCGCCACCCGCTCAAAAACTGGCGCAGCCTTCACGGCATGGCTTTCGATCACGGGTGTAGGTGCATCAAACCCCAGCACCTACGTGGGGACGCTGTCTGACATTTCTGAGCGCAAGCTCATGGAGGAGCAGCTGCGTCATTTGTCGCAACACGATGTGTTGACTGGCTTACCCAACCGAGCATTGTTTGCTGATCGGCTGCAAATGGCCATTACCCAGTCGCTTAGACACCAACGCATGTTTGCCGTAATGGCCCTTGATCTTGACTATTTCAAGCAGGTCAATGACACCTACGGCCATGCGGTGGGAGACCGCTTGTTGGTCGAAACTGCCAAACGTTTGCTTGCGTGTGTGCGGGGGTCAGACACCGTGGCGCGTATGGGAGGCGATGAATTTTCCGTGATTCTCTCGGAATTCTCGGCACAGTCGGAAGTGGGTGAAGTGGCCGCCCGGATTGTGGAAAAACTTGCCCAGGCCTTTGAGTTGGGCGAGGCTGTTTGCCAAGTGTCGGCAAGCATTGGCGTGGCCATGTACCCTGTTCATGGCCTTGATGCAGATACCCTCCTGGCCAATGCCGATGCGAGCCTTTACCAGGTAAAAAGGGGTGGACGCAATGCGTACCGGATGTTTGATCCGTTGACGCCTATATGAACTTACCTGACCTGGTGAGTGTTACAGGACCAACAAGCAGCGAAAGTCGTTCACGTTGGTGTGCGTCGGCCCAGTGATCACCAGGTCTCCCAGAGGCGAGAAGTAGCCGTAGGCGTCGTTGCGGTCCAGGTACTCGTCTACTTTCATACCGTGAGACTGTGCACGCTTCAGTGTGTCAGGGTTGACGAAAGCACCTGCGTTGTCCTCCATCCCATCGATGCCATCGGTGTCCGCCGCCAAGGCCCAGACACCACTTTGGCCTTGCAGGCCCAATGCCAAGCCCAAGCAGAACTCTCCCGCCCGGCCACCGCGTCCGCGTGGTGTGCCAGGGTCTTGGGGGCGAACCGTGACGGTGGTCTCGCCTCCGCTCAGGATCACGCAGGGTTTGGCAAACGGTTGGCCCTGGTTGGCCACGGCGCGGGCGAGTGCCGCATGCACCTTGCCCACCTCGCGTGATTCGCCTTCGATCTCGTCGCTGAGGATGTAGGCGCTCAATCCCGCTTGCCGCGCCAGGGTGGCGGCGGCTTCCAGTGACTGCTGGGGGGTGGCCATCATGTGGACTTGGTGGCCATCGAAAACGGGTGAGCCAGGTTTTGGTGTTTCGAGTGCGTTTTCAGAGAGTTTTTGGGCTATTTCGGCAGGTACAGCAATGTTGTATCGCTTCAAAATTTGTAGCGCCTCAACGCAGGTAGATGAATCCGGCACCGTCGGGCCGCTGGCGATGGTGCTGGGCTCATCCCCAGGTACGTCGCTGATAGTGAGTGTGATGACTTGTGCGGGAGCGCAGGCAGCGGCCAGGCGACCGCCCTTGATGCGCGACAGGTGCTTGCGCACGCAGTTCATCTCAGCAATGTTGGCTCCGCTGTTCAGCAGGGCTTTGTTGATGCCCTGTTTGTCTTCCAGCGTCAGACCATCGGCGGGTAGGGTTAACAAGGCCGAGCCCCCCCCCGAGATCAAGCACAGCACCAGGTCGTTTGCCGTCAGGCCCTGCACCAGCGACAAGATGCGCTCTGATGCAGCCAAGCCCGCCGCATCTGGCACAGGGTGCGAGGCTTCGACCACCTCAATGCGCTGCGGCAAGCCTGTCGGGCGAGGGGGGATGTGGTGGTAACGGGTGATGACCAGGCCACACATGGGGGCATCCGCAGGCCACAAGGCCTCGACAGCTTGTGCCATGGCACCGCCTGCTTTACCCGCGCCAATGACCACTGTACGGCCCTTGGGCGGGGGAGGTAGATGTGCCGCTGTGTTGTGCAGTGGCAGGGCGCGCTGGACAGCCGCCTGGTACAGGTGGGTCAGGAATTCGCGCGGGGCAGTGCGGGGATCAGGCAGTGTGCAGTGTGGGGTCATGGCGGTGCCGCAAGAAAGTGGCCCTATTCTGCCTGCACCCCCGTCGAACTTGCGTACTTGCTTGCCGATTTACTTGCGCTTGGCTGCCGCGTCGGCTACCGCCAGCGCGGTCATGTTGACAATCCGGCGCACAGTCGCAGATGGCGTCAAGATATGCGCTGAGGCAGCAGCACCGAGCAAGATCGGGCCAATGGTCGCGCCGTGGCTGGCTGTGATCTTGATCACATTGAACAGGATGTTGGCCGCGTCCAGGTTGGGGCAGATCAGGATGTTGGCTTCGCCGGTGAGGGTGCTGTCCATCAGGCTGGCGCTGCGCACATCCTCGCTCAGGGCAGCGTCGCCTTGCAGTTCACCGTCGCATTCCACGTCTGGCGCCATGCGGCGAAACAGGTCACGCGCCAGGCGCATTTTCTTGGCGCTGGCGCGGCTACTGGAGCCGTAGTTGCTGTGCGACAAGAAAGCCACCTTGGGCGGCAGGCCAAAACGACGGACTTCATCAGCGGCCATCATGGCAATGTTGGCCAGCAGGTCGGCGTCGGGGTCTTCGTTGACGTAGGTGTCAGCGATGAACAGGGTCTGGGTCTCGGTCATCACGGCATTGAGCGTAGCCAAGCCAGTGGCATTTTTGTCTTTGCCGATCACGTCCTGCACGTTCTTGAGGTGTGCGTCGAACTGGCCAACCAGCCCGCACAACATGGCATCGGCATCGCCGAGGTTGAGCATCAGGCTGCCGATCAGGGTGTTGGAGCGTCGCACAGCTGCCTTGGCGGTGCCAGGTGTCACACCATTGCGGCCCATCAGGCGGTGGTAGGTCTCCCAGTACTGGCGAAAACGGGGATCGTCTTCTGGGTTGCAAACGTCGACATCAATACCGAGCTTCATGCGAAGCCCTGCCTTGGCGATGCGGGCTTCGATCACGGCAGGTCGGCCGATCAGGATGGGCTTGGCGAGTTGCTCGTCCAGCACCACCTGCACCGCGCGTAGCACACGCTCTTCTTCTGCCTCGCAGAAAGCAACGCGCTTGTACTCGGCATTCTTGGCGGTGGCAAACACGGGGCGCATGATCATGCCGGTCTGGTAAACAAAGCGCGACAGATGCTGGCGATAGGCCTCCAGGTCTTCAATTGGGCGGGTGGCCACGCCAGTGTCTGCAGCGGCCTTGGCCACAGCGGGGGCAATGCGCAGAATCAACCGGGTATCAAACGGCGTGGGGATGATGTAGTTCTGGCCAAACACCAGTTCTTTGCCCGCATAAGCACTGGCCACTTCTTCGCTGATGTCTGCCTTGGCAAGAGCCGCAATCTCGTGCACGCAGGCCAGCTTCATGGCCTCGTTGATTTTGGTGGCGCCACAGTCCAGCGCACCACGAAAGATGTAGGGGAAGCACAGGACGTTGTTGACCTGGTTGGGGTAGTCTGAGCGCCCGGTGGCAATGATGCAGTCGGGCACTGCTTCCAGGGCCAGCTCCGGGCGAATTTCTGGTTCTGGGTTGGCCAGTGCCAGGATGATGGGCTGCTTGGCCATGGTCTTGACCATGGCCTGGGTCAAAACACCTGCGGCAGAGCAGCCCAGAAACACGTCGGCACCTTTGACAGCATCGGCCAGCGTCCGTGCGTCAGTTTTTTGTGCGTAGCGCGCCTTGGACTCGTCATAGCCGCCGGGGCGGCCTTCATAGATCACGCCTTTGGAATCACAGGCGTACACGTTTTCGCGCTTGACACCCAGGCCAACCATCAGGTCCAGGCAGGCGATGGCGGCGGCGCCAGCGCCAGAGACGGCGACCCGTACCTGGTCAATCTTTTTGCCTACCAGTTCCAGGCCATTGATCAGCGCTGCGCTGGAGATGATGGCCGTGCCATGCTGGTCGTCGTGAAAGACGGGGATGCTCAGGCGTTCGCGTAGCTTTTGCTCGATGTAAAAGCATTCGGGTGCCTTGATGTCTTCAAGGTTGATACCGCCCAGTGTGGGCTCCAGCGCGGAGATGATCTCGACCAGCTTGTCGGGGTCGCGCTCTGCCAGTTCGATGTCAAAGACATCGATGCCTGCGAACTTCTTGAACAGACAACCTTTGCCCTCCATCACAGGTTTGCCAGCCAGCGGGCCTATGTCGCCCAGGCCCAGCACGGCCGTGCCGTTGGTGATCACGCCAACCAGATTGCCACGTGAGGTGAATTCAGCCGCCAAAGACGGATCAGCCTGAATGTCCAGGCAGGGGTATGCCACACCGGGCGAGTAGGCAAGAGACAAATCGCGTTGGTTGGACAGGGGCTTGGTAGGCGTAACGGAAATCTTGCCTCGGGTAGGGCTGCGGTGGTACTCGCGTGCGGCGTCGCGCAAGGCCACTTCGGCGGGGGAAAGATGCTTGTCCATGGGATCTCCGTAGGGAAAGGGTATGTTATGACTTTGGAGGCTACTCCAAATGAAAAAAGCATCACTTGCGTAGTTATACGCAAGTGATGCTTTTAACGCATAACTTGATGCGCGTGAATGTTAATGTGAGTCGGCCTGCTTGGCGGCTGCAATGGTTTCTTCAGCCGATCCGCCCTTGGCACCGTTGAAGAACAGGTTAAGTGCCACGGCTGCGATGGACGCCAGCATGATGCCGGATTCAATCAGTGGGTGCAGGTCGTGTGGCATCCACTGTTTGAAGTTAGGTGCAATCAATGGGATCATGCCGGTGCCAATGGACACGGCCACGATGAAGGCGTTGTTTTTGTTGTTCTTGAAGTCAACCGTACCCAAAATACGGATGCCAGTGGCGGCCACCATGCCGAACATCACGACACCCGCACCGCCCAGCACCACGGTGGGAAGAGACTCAACCAAAGCAGCCATTTTGGGAATCAAACCCAGCACGATCATGATGACCCCACCTGCCACGCACACGAAACGGCTGCGCACACCCGTGACGCCCACCAGGCCTACGTTTTGCGAGAAGCTGGTGTAGGGGAAGGTGTTGAATATGCCGCCAATCAAGGTGCCCAGGCCATCGGTGCGCAAGCCGCGTGCCAGGTCTTGTTGCTCCACCTTGCGACCCGTCATGTCACCGAGCGCCAGGAACATGCCGGTCGACTCGATCATGACCACAATCATGACCAGCGTCATGGTCAAAATCAACACGGGGTCGAACACGGGCATGCCAAACTGCAGGGGTTCCACAAAATCAAACCAGGCGGCCTTGCCCACTTTGTCGAAGTTCATCATGCCCATGCTGTAGGCCACGACGCCACCGATCAGGATGCCCAAAAGCACAGAGATATTGCTGATAAAGCCTTTGGTGTACTTGGCAATCATCAAGATCGAAACCAGTACAACAAAAGACACAAAGACGCCGTTCAAAGGTGCATATTTGGGGTTGGGAACAGAGCCGACAATCGCCAGGCCTTTGGGTATTGCAGGGACTGCATTGGCAAGCGGTGCGCTGGCTCCTGCAACCGGGGTCACTGCCGCATTGGCCATGCTGCCCACCTCACTCAACCACTTGGCATGTTCCGGGTTAACGATGCTGGGTGCGGTAGGGCCAAAAGGGTTGCCAAAGATCCAGTTGATGCCAATTCGCATCAAGCTGATACCAATCACGGCAATGATGGTGCCAGTGACCACAGGTGGGAAAAACCTGAGCATGCGGCTGACCAGTGGCGCTATCAAGATCGAAATAATGCCTGCCCCAATGATCGCACCGAAGATCAGTTGTGCTCCTTCTGCCCCCGGCGTCTTGTTGGCCATGGCGACCATGGGCGCAACAGAAGCAAAGGTCACGCCCATCATCACAGGCAGGCGGATACCAAACCATTGCGTCGCGCCCAGCGACTGGATCAGGGTCACGATGCCACAGCAAAACAAGTCTGCCGAAATCAGCATCGCAACTTGCTCGGGCGGCAACTTGAGTGCTCGGCCAACGATGAGCGGCACGGCAACTGCGCCTGCGTACATCACCATGACATGTTGGAAACCTAATGCGGCAAGCTTGCCTGTGGGCAAACGCTCATCAACCGGATGAACTGAAGACATTGTTGTACTCCTCTGGGCGCACCCAAATATTCTTGTGTGCCAATTTGCACACAAAAATTGTATACACAATAGTCAAAAATTTGAATAGAGAAAGCCAGGGGTTAACCCTGGAAAAAAACCTATTTCAACAAATCCAACAGGGTTCGCGCGACGACTTTGGTGGCGCGGCGAAGGTCTTCCAGGTCGATCCGTTCGTCTGCACGTTTGGCGTTGGATTCCGCCACGGTACGAGGTCCAGCGCCATAAATCACGCCAGGGATACCCTTCTCAACATACAAACGCACATCGGTGTATAAGGGCGTGCCAACCGCAGGGATTGGCTCGCCAAAGACTTCGGTGCCATGCTTGCACAGGGCATCCACCAAAGGCTTGTTGCCCGGCAGTGGCTTCATGGCATGGCACATCAAAAGACGCTGTACGTCAATTTGCACGGGCTTGCCAGTTTGAGTGGTGAAGCCTGCTGCTGCGTCAGCAATGACCTTGCGGATGTTGGCTTCAACTTCTGTCGGGTTTTCCTCCGGGATCATGCGGCGGTCCAGCTTGAAGCTGACGCGACCTGGGATCACGTTTGTGTTGGTGCCGCCCACAATCTGCCCAATGTTCAGGTACGGGTGGGTAATACCTGTCACCTTGGACAACATCGATTTGTAGAGCGTGTTTTGCGCGTACAGGGCGTTCATGATTTGCACAGCGGCCTGCAAGGCATCAATGCCGGTGTCGGGTACGGCGGCGTGACCGGACTTGCCGTGAACGGTCACTTCCATTTGCAAACAGCCATTGTGGGCGGTCACCACCTGGTAGCTGAAGCCTGCGGCCATCATCAGGTCAGGCTTGGTATGGCCGTTGGCCAAGAGCCAACCTGGCCCTTTCTCACCGCCGTATTCTTCGTCGTAAGTGAAGTGGAGTTCGACATTGCCTTTGAGCGTCGCGCCAAGCGACTCAAGTGCGCGCACCGCAAAGGTGAAGGTGGACATGTCGCATTTGCTGACAGCGGTGGCACGGCCATACATCTTGCCATCGGCAATTTCTGCCCCATAAGGGTCTTTGGACCAGCCCTCGCCAGGCGGAACCACGTCGCCGTGGGCATTCAATGCAATGGTTTTGCCGGCGCCGTAGTGGCGACGAACAATCAGGTTGGTAAGCGATTCCAATCCGTAGGCTTTGACTTCGTCGGCGGGGATGGGGAATTTCTCGGCATCAAATCCCATGGGCTTGAGCAGATCTGCCAGGCGGTCTGCATGCGGGGCATTGTTGCCTGGGGGCGTGTCGGTGGGGACGCGTACCAACTCCTGCAGAAAGCGGGTCTGCTCGTCAAAGTGGGCATCAATCCAAGCATCCAGCTTGGCGTAGGCTTCTGTGTGGGCTGTCATGTCAGTTCATCCGCGAGTTGGTAAATCAAATGGGTGGTGGCTTCAACGGCCAGCTGCATGTCGTCGCTGGTGGTGGATTCCAGTGGGTTGTGACTGATGCCAGCATTCAAGCCCCGCACAAAAAGCATGGCCTGGGGCATGATTTCATGCAGCTTCATCGCGTCGTGGCCCGCGCCGCTGGGCATGCGGTACTGCGGCACGCCCAGGGCATCGACAGCCTTTTCCCATCGCAACTGCCATTCACTGTCGCTTGGCGCTGCGGCGGCGCGCATGGTTTCTTCCACTGTGAACGATACGGACCGGCGAAGGCAGATGCGTTTGAGCTGATCCAACACATCGTCAACCAAAGCGTCACGCTGGGCATCGTTGGGCGCCCGCAAATCAAGACTGAATTTACACGCACCAGGTACCACGTTGATGGAACCGTTGGGCACATTCAGCATGCCCACTGTGCCTACAGAGTCACCGTCCTTGGCAGAGCGTTGTTCGACATACAGCAGCAATTCTGCTGCTGCCGCCGCCGCGTCTCGGCGACGGTTCATTGGTGTAGTGCCCGCATGGCTTGCCATGGCCATCACTTCACACTGAAAGCGCCTGCCACCGTTGATGGAAGTGACGATTCCCAAAGGAATGTCCAGTTCATTCAGCACTGGGCCCTGCTCGATATGAACTTCAATAAAGCCCAGATACTTGGCAGGGTCACGCTTGAGCTTGGCAATGTCATCAATGCACAGCCCCGCGTGTTGCATGGCGGCGCGCATCGTGATGCCATCACCGTCCTCTTGGTCCAGCCATGATTTGTCGAAATGCCCTGTGAGTGCGCCAGAGCCGAGGAAAGTGGCCTTATACCGTTGGCCTTCTTCTTCGGCAAAGGCGACCACCTCGATGTGAAACGGCAGGCGTTTGTTTTGGCGATGAAGTTCGCGTACACAGGCCATGGGGACAAAGATGCCCAGGCGCCCGTCGTACTTGCCGCCATTGCGCACGGTGTCGTAGTGGGACCCTGTTAGCAGTGTTTTGACTCCCACGCTTGCCACTTCGTGTGCTGCGCTGCCCCCCGAGGGGGCCGCGCCTTGCTTGGGGCGGCCCTGCGCTGTGGCAGTGTCGGTGGAAATGGCACGGTAACGACCCACGACGTTGCCCACTGCATCGATTTCAATGTCATCAAAACCGCAGTCACGCATCCAGTGTGAAATGCGCTGGGCGCAGGCACGGTGGGCGTCTGTCAAATAGGTGACGGTGAGTTGGCCATACTCTGCATAACCCGGGTCGCTGTGCTGTGCAAGCTTTTCCTGCCAATCCCACACATCGTTGCCAAGGGTGGGCTCGACGCCAAACTTGTCGTTCAAGCGAATTTCAACAATGCGGTGGATATTGCGAATGCACTCATCCCTTTCATAGTCCACGGGGTTGGCAAAGCGCCGCTCAAAGGTTTCAATGATCTGCTGCTTGTTCAAGCCCGTGCCGCGTGGGCCCCGCACGGCCAGCACAAACGGAAAGCCGAACTTGCCGTTGTAGTCGGTGTTGAGCTTTTGAATATGTGCAAATTCTGCTGGCGTGCACTGGGTCAGCCCCGCTTTGCTTTGCTCGTTGGTGGACTCGGCTGTGAGCGTGTTGGACACCATGGCTTTGCCTGCCAACTCGGGGTGGGCACGGATCAGACTGACCTGCGCTTCAACCCCCGCGTCTTGCAAGACCTTCACCATCTCATGTTTCAAATGTGACAGCGAGCGAAAGGGGCGCGCTGCCAAAGCCGCTTGAGCGATCCAGGGTGAATGCTCATACAGACCGTCAAGCATTTCAGCGGCGTGTGATTCAGATGTCGCGTTCAGTTGTTCTAAAGTCATTGCCATGATGATTCCTTGGGCTCAGGGCATGTAAGGGTGGACGGCTTTCCAGTGCCGTGCGATGTCGATGCGGCGCGCCACCCAAACCTGATCGTGTAATTGCACATAGTCCAGAAACTTCTGCAGCGCCTTGAAGCGCCCAGGCTTGCCCAGCAGGCGGCAATGCATGCCGATGCTCATCATCTTGGGGCGGTCCAGGCCCTCTGGGTCCCCTTCTTCGTACAGCACATCAAAGCTGTCTTTGAGGTATTGCAGGAAATGCTCGCCCGTGTTGAATCCTTGAGGCGCCGCAAAGCGCATGTCATTGCAATCCAGCGTGTAGGGCACGATCAATTGCGGGGCCACCTTGCCGTCGGATTTGGCAACTTTCATCCAGAACGGCAGATCGTCACCATAGTAGTCGCTATCGTATTCATAGCCACCTTGATCCATTACCGAGGCGGTGTGTATGGGGCTGTCGCGCCCGGTGTACCAACCCAGCGGCCACTGGCCGTCGGTGAGTTTACGAATCGATGCAGTGGCCGCTGCCATGTGCTCACGCTCAGTAGCCTCTGGCATGTGCTGGTAGTGAATCCACTTCATGCCGTGACAGGCAATTTCGTGACCTTGCTCAACCATGGCACGGGTGACGTCGGGGTGACGCTCCAGCGCGCTGGAGACACCAAAAATGGTCAGCGGCCAGCCGCGTTTTTCAAACTCGCGCAGGATGCGCCAGACACCCGCGCGAGAGCCATATTCGTACATGGATTCCATGCTCATGTGGCGGTTGTCAAAGGCCTGAGCGCCCACAATTTCAGACAGGAAAGTCTCAGAGGCTGTGTCTCCGTGCAACTGGTTGTTTTCGCCGCCTTCTTCGTAGTTAAGCACAAACTGCACAGCAATCCGGGCCTGGCCCGGCCAGCGGGCATGAGGTACGTTCTTGCCATAGCCGCGCAGGTCACGGGGATAGGGAAGGGTGGTGTCGTAATTCATGAGGTGTATCAAATTTAAAAACGATCAGGACAAGGCTTTGGCGATGTCGCTGCTGGGAATCTTGCGGTCAAAGGTCAAATGATGTTCCACGTGCTCCAGATGCTCGGCCATGATGCGTGCTGCCTCAACTTCGTCCCGGGCAGCAATGGCTTTGACGATGTCGTCATGCTCGTCAGCGTTGTGGCAGGCGTGGGTGTCTGTCTGGTACATCAGCGTGATCAGTGCGCAGCGCGATACCAGATCGTCAAGAATCTGCGCGAGTACATCGTTGCCCATGAGTTCCGCCATGCGGACATGAAAGTCGTTCAGCAAATCATTGCCAGCTGCCATATTGCGTGAGGCAAGTGCGGCTTTCTCCTGCTTGACATGGTCGCGCAGTGCCTTGAGTTTTGCTGGCGTCTGGGTACGCACAAATGTGCGCACCATTTCGGATTCGAGCATGCGGCGCACCGCAAATACCTGTTTTGCCTCCAGCGCAGTGGGCGCTGCCACAAAACGCGCCGCGTGCGGGCTCCAGTTTGACCAGACGGTTTTGTGCAAGTTGGTACAAGGCTTGGCGTACCAGAGTGCGAGAGACGCCAAAGTGATCTGCCAGCTTTTGCTCGGCCAGCTTGGCTCCGGGTTGCAGGCGGTGCTCAACAATGGCTTTGGTCAAGGCCTCGACAATCGTCAGGGTGGCAGAGGATTCCATGGTGCTCATGATACCGTTGTTTCCAAAAGTGTATACACTTTATGTACGTAAAAACCATTTCAGGAGAAATTCATGGGTCTTTCTACGCATGTGCTGGACACCATGCACGGCTGCCCCGCAGCGGGCATGGCAGTGTCTCTTTACACCACAGACGGTGAGGTCGCGACGTTGGTTCGCCGCTTTGTTCTCAACCATGACGGGCGCAGCGACGGCCCGCTCTATGACAACAACAGTTTGAAGAAGGGCACTTACCGCCTGGTATTTGATGTAGCTGGTTACTTTGCCGCCAAGGGCGTGGAATTACCAGTGCCCAACTTTTTGAACCGGGTGGCACTGGACTTTGGCATTGCCCATACTGACCAGCACTACCACGTGCCGCTGCTTGTGAGCCCCTGGAGCTATTCGACCTATCGGGGGTCTTGAGTTGGGCTTGCCTGTCTACACGAAAGCCAGATTCGAGCCCACCATCCTGGTAAGTCAATCTAGCAGCCCTTTGAATTCGCTTTAAACTCTTCGAACTCAGCCGCCGTCATTTCACTATCAAGTGCGGCTGACGCCCGTGCCAGCGCCTTGGCTAGATGGTGTATTCGAGGTTATCGAACCACCTATTCCACCGATTGGTGTTTGAAAAATGGGGGTACTCACTGGCGATTGCAGATCTTGAATTGCACCTGTCAGACTTTGTTGTTGCTGTCCAAAATTCTGACTCCGCCCATCAAAAAACGACCCTGCAGCCGTGACCGGGTCGGTAATGCTGCCCCTCCTGGCTTCTGATGCGTGATCTAGCGGCTGCCGCCTTGCTGTATTTGTTCGACAACTGCACTTCCCAAGCTGGAACTTTCCTAGTAATCGTCACCCCTTTGCAGGGGGCCGCGATAACCAACAAATCTTGTTGAGGCGCGGGCGGCAAATTGGCCGATGCTGTCATGACAACTTTGACAGCCACTGCGTCTACAGCCCTGGCATCTGCAAACGCCTGAATCAGCTCGTCTATCTTGCCAGCGTAGGCGGGTTTGCTGTCCATCATGGCTTTGATGTCCGCTATTTTTATCGTTGGTCGCGTTGATTGGCATGCCAACCATGACAGCCGTGATGTCAGCTGCCATGGCGTCAACCAAAGCTTCGTCCAAAGCGCTGGCCGTACCTACTACAGCCATAGAGGCGGCGACCAGAACACTGGTTGCCCATTTGCGAGAATTTGTCAGGACAAATTTTGTAGAGCTAAGTAAGACTGCTTGATGAAGTGCTATCGTTGTAGCCAAAGGAGTTGTACAAGAAATTGCCCCGTTTTCCTCCGCGCGAGATTATAAGTGAACTCCAGGCAGATTGGCAAAGGGCAGAGTTATCGGGCTGGTAATGATTCATCTCCTCGAAAACCATTTCAGGAGAAATTCATGGGTCTTTCTACGCATGTGCTGGACACCAATGCGTGCCCTGAAGCGGGCATGGCGACGAGCTCTTTACAGACGGTGAGGTCGCGACGTTGGTTCGCCGCTTGTTCTCAACCATGACGGGCAGCGATGGCCCGCTTTCTGACAACAGCAGCTTGAAGACAGGGCAGCTTCCCGCCTGGTATTTGATGAGGCTGGTTACTTCGTGGAAAGGCATGCAGTTGCCCGAGCCCACTTCCTAAACCGTGTGACTTTGGACTTCAACCGTAATTCGCACGTTGACCAGCATTACCACGTGCCTTTTGCTCGTCAGCCCTTGGAATTACTCGACCTACCATCGGGCTGATGCAGATTCGCGCCCAGATGTGTTTGAATATGGGTGGCATTTAAAAATCGTATGTCGCATTCAAATCTTGTCCACCTGTCCATCACCAACCCATGAGTGAAGTCACCAATACCGTCCGCTTTGTGCTGGACGGCAAGATCATTGAAGCCCAAGGCGAGCGCCGTACCACCACCGTGCTCGACTATCTCCGAGAGCAGCTTCACCGCACGGGCACCAAGGAGGGCTGCGCGGAGGGCGATTGCGGCGCCTGCGTGGTGATGGTGGGTGAACTCAATGCAGCGGGCACGGGCGTCAATTACATCCCGGTCAACAGCTGCCTGCAGCTGCTGCCCTCGCTGGATGGCAAGTCCGTCAAGACGGTAGAGAGCTTGAAAAAGGCCGATGGCACGTTGCACCCTGTTCAGCAGGAAATGGCGAGTTGCCATGGTACCCAGTGCGGGTTTTGCACGCCAGGCATTGTGATGAGTCTGACCAGCCTCATGCAGGACTTGCAGATTCGAGCGCAAGGGACGGCGCCTACCCGGCAGCAAATCAATGACTCGCTCAGCGGCAATTTGTGCCGTTGCACCGGGTACAAACCGATTGTGGAGGCGGCCATTCGCGCCAGCGAGGCGCCTGCGACGGATCTGAAAATCGATGACCGAGCAGACATCCCTTTACTGAAAGAAATCAAGCGTGCCACGGTGCCGGTATACAACCTGGAAGGCGACATCGTGGTTCAACCTGTGGTGCGTACCCGCAAAGGCAGTGAGTTTGTGTCGCCTGCCACCTTGGTGGAGTTGGCCGAATACCTGATCGAGCACCCCCAAGCCACCTTGCTCGCGGGTAGCACCGAAATCGGTTTACAGGTCAACAAAGCCTTCTCTCGCCCTGAGCACATTGTTTACCTGGGTCATGTCACCGAACTGAAGAAAATTGAAGACAAAGGCCCGACCTGGCGCATTGGCGCGGCAGTGTCCCTGGCAGAAGTCGAGAAACTGGTCGAACGGCCCTACCCAGACTTCGGCGAGGTGTTGCCGTTTTGGGTCGCCGCCCATCCGCTCCACCGCAACGCTGGCGGGCAATATAGCCAACGGCTCACCGATTGGCGACACCATGCCCTGCTTGCTGGCGCTGGGTGCCACGGTGCACTTGCGGCGTGGTGACAAGAAACGCGCGGTTGCACTGGACAAGTTCTACACCGGTCAGAAGACAACCGTGATGCAGCCCAGCGAATTCATGGAGGCTGTGGAAATTCCTAAACCCAAAGATGGTCAGGTGTTCCGCGCCCACAAGATCAGCAAGCGTTTTGAGCAGGACATCTCTGCGACTTGCTGCGCTTTGGTTTATGAACTGTCCGCAGGCAAGCTGAAGAATGTGAAACTGGCCTACAACGGTCTGGCGCCCTCTCCCTGCCGCGCCCCCAAACTGGAAGCCGTGCTGGAAGGCAAATTGCCCGCCGAGGTGAGCGCCGCCGCACTGGACGCCGCCATTGCCGCCAGCTTTGTCGCGCGCGATGGGCTTCGCGCTACCTGGGCCTATCGCTCCCTCGTAGCCCGCAACCTGGTGCTTCAGTTTGTTGAAGAATCCCTCGATGCCAAGGAGCCAGCATGAACGCGCCAACCACTCTTCAGGAACTCATGCCTGCTGCCGAGCAGGGGCGCGAATTGCAGCATGAGTCTGCCCATTTGCATGTGACTGGCGAGGCGCGGTTTACCGATGATTTGCCCGAACTGCAAGGCACGCTGTATGCCGCCATCATCAAGTCCCCCATCGCCCATGGCGAACTCATTGGCGATGGCGTTGACCGCACGGCCATCTTGGCAACACATGGCGTGGTGGCCGTGTTCACAGCCAAAGACATCCCTGGCGAAAACAACTGTGGCCCCATCATCCATGACGACCCTTTCCTCGCAGCAGGCAAGGTGGAGTTTGTGGGGCAAGCAGTGGCGGTGGTGGTGGCGCGCAACATGCTCTATGCACGTGAGGCAGCAGCCAAAGCCAAGGTGCTGTTCAAGGAATTGACGCCTATCCTCAGCATTGACGATGCCATGGCCCACCAGAGCTTTGTGATGCCTCCCAAGGGGATCACCCGAGGCGAGCCCCATGATGCAATTGCCAAGGCACCGCACAAGCTCAAGGGCCGCACCGAAACTGGGCAGCAAGAGCAGTTCTACATGGAAGGCCAGATCACCTACGCCGTGCCGCGTGAGGATGGCCAGCTGACGCTGTACGTGTCCACCCAGCACCCCGACGGCAACCAGCGCGAAGCCGCTGCGGCGCTGAACCTGAGCACCAACGACGTGGAAGTGATCTGCCGCCGCATGGGCGGCGGCTTCGGTGGCAAAGAGGGCAATGCCAGCATCTTCAGCCAGAGCGCTGCATTGGCTGCGTTCAAACTCCAGCGCCCGGTCAAGCTGCGCGTGGGCCGCGATGACGACATGATCATCACCGGCAAGCGTCATGATTTTCGTATCGACTACGAAGTTGGCTTTGACAACGATGGCCGCATCCTGGGCCTGGACGTGATGCTGGCCTCGCGTTGTGGCTACAGCACCGATTACTCTGGCCCGGTCAACGACCGAGCCGTGCTGCACATTGACAACTGCTACTACCTGCCCAACCTGCACATCATCAGCCACCGCTGCAAAACCAATACCCAATCGGCCACAGCATTCCGTGGCTTTGGTGGCCCACAGGGCATGTTCGGCGTGGAGACGGTGATCGAGCAGATCGCCAACAAGCTCGGAAAAGACCCGCTGGATGTGCGCAAAGTCAATCTGTACCAGGATCCTGCTGCCTCGGGCAACCCGGAAACGATGACCACGCAATACGGCCAGTTGATCGAAGACTTTGTCGCAGACAAACTCATAGGCCAGCTCGAAACAGAGTCGGACTACCGCGCCCGTCGCGCCTCAGTGAACGCGTTTAACGCGGCCAACAAGAACCGCAAGCGCGGTCTCGCACTGGTGCCGCTCAAGTTTGGCATCAGCTTCACCGCCACCATGTTGAACCAAGGCGGTGCTTTACTCGTCATCTTCATGGACGGCTCGGTCAGTGTGAACCATGGCGGCACGGAAATGGGCCAGGGTCTGAACACCAAGATGGCACAGGTTGCAGCCGATGGCCTGGGCATACCGGTCAGCCTGGTGCGCGTGACAGCCACTGATTCGCAGAAGGTGCCCAACGCGAGCGCCACCTCAGCGTCCAGCGGTGCCGACATCAACGGCGCTGCTATCAACAACGCTTGCGACCAGATGCGCGTTCGTTTGGCTGCAGTGGCAGCGCGGATGCTTGGTTGTGAAGCTGGTGCTATTGAATTCGTAGCTGGATATGCCCGTGCGAAAAGCCAAAATGGCCATTCTGGTTCTCAAGTTGCCTGGAAAGACCTGGTCAAGCAAGCCTGGATGGATCGGGTGGGCTTGAGTGTGACAGGCTTCTATATGACGCCAGAGATCAAATACGATTTCCAGACTTTGCAAGGAAAAGCGTTTTATTACTACTGCTACGGCGCTGCGGTGACTGAAGTCGAAATCGACACCCGCACCGGGGAGTGGTGGCTCAAGGCGGTAGACATCCTGCACGATGTGGGTCGTAGCATCAACCCCGCTTTGGACAAAGGCCAGATCGAAGGTGCCTACATCCAGGGTATGGGCTGGTTAACCATGGAAGAGTGCAAATGGGATGCCAAAGGCAAGCTGCTAACGCACGGCCCCAGCACCTACAAGATTCCGGTGGCGGGTGATGTGCCTGAGCACTTCAAGGTGGCGCTGTTTGACAACCAGAACATGCGCCGCACACCCAATCGCAGCAAGGCAACGGGCGAGCCACCCTTGATGTTGGCGCTGTCCAGCTACTTTGCGATTCGGGATGCGGTGTCTGCCAGTGCAGACCACAAAACCCTGGTGTTCATGCAAGCGCCCGCAACGCCAGAGCGGATTTTGCTGGCCTGCGAAGAGGCCAAGCGAGCCGCGACCAGCTGAGTTGACCCTACGGAAAGCCTACTGCAAGCCGTCCGGAAGGTCAGTGTTTACATCTGACCTTCCGTCAGCGTGTCCAGTTGAAAGCGTCCACTTTCATCCCATAGCCAGACATCCGTGTAGGTGACCCTGCCAAGGCGTGATGGTGCGGGAAAAGGGGCTGCCTGCCGTACAGTTCGTTCAATTTCTGCGATGACCTCGGGCGCCTGATTGGGTGCTCGCCTCCAGCTCAAGCGCGCGACCCGCCCTTGACCGTCAATGTCAACGTCGAGCACGCCGATGGCATACAACAAAGGTGGCAACTTGCCTTTGTAAATGCGTTTGTTGTTCAGGCTGTACAGGTGGCTTGCAGCGTCCTTTCTGTAGGCGCGTGCATTGTCGGCACCTGAAGGGCGAGGGATCTTGGGGGGGCCAATCCCTGTGGCTTGCTGCTCCGGCCGGGATTCCACGCCCGAGCTCTCAGGTTGTACGGGACGTATGGGCGGGGCAGGGTCTGGTGGCAAAGGCCTTGTGCCACAAGCCGTCAGCAAAGCTGCCAGGCTGGCCAGGGTCGCCGCCATGGCGAGCGACAAACGATCAAGAATTCTGGATTTCATGGGCATACTTGAAAGAGTTCCCCGGGATTATTTCTGCTTTCTACCTGGGCCTGGTATTTTCTCGAATCTGTAAGGGCAATTCTTTGTGTCTCAAGTGAATTTGTTGGCTGATCTTCTGATGCGCCAGGTTGGCGTGCTGGTCAGTGTGGCCGAAGTTCAGGGGTCCGTGCCCAGGGAGTGCGGTGCGTGGATGGCAGTGTTTGCTGATCAGGTGCTGGGCACCATTGGTGGCGGTCATCTTGAGTTTCAGGCCATCGACATGGCCAGGCAACGCCTGAACGAGCCTGGAGGCGATGAGCTGCAGCGTTTTGCTTTGGGCCCCAGCCTGGGCCAGTGTTGCGGAGGCGTGGTGCATTTGAGGTTTGAGCGTGTCTGTGCGGACGACATCGGCGAGTTGCGGCTGCGCCTGCAAACCCACCACCAGCCCGTCGCCCTGTTTGGTGGAGGGCATGTCGGTAAAGCGCTGGTGCAGGTTCTGTCTCATTTGCCGTTTGACGTGCTGTGGGTTGACAGTCGCGGCGAGATTTTCCCGACGAAGCTGCCGGCCAACGTGCGCTGCGAGCATTCGGACCCTGTTCACGCCGCCGTCGGCGATATTCCGGCGCAAAGCCGGGTGCTGATCATGAGCTTCAGCCATGCCGAAGACCTGGATGTCGTGGCCAGCTGCCTCTTGCGCCAGCGCCAACGGGGGGATTTGGCCTATGTCGGCCTGATTGGCAGCAAGACCAAATGGGCAAGCTTTCGCCATCGTTTGGAGGCTCGTGGCTTCACTGCGCAAGAGCTGGCAGGCGTGACCTGCCCCATTGGCGTTGCAGGTATTGTGGGCAAAGAGCCTGAGGTTATTGCAGTGGCTGTGGCGGCACAACTCTTGCAACTCCCGGTTTCAGGGTAAGCACCAGGAATGGATTCAATGATTGAAATCACTAAACTGTATACAATCTTTGTGGACAAGTCGCAGCGGAGCAGGGCGTTAGAGTGAAACAGGCCCTAGTTCGCGACCCTGAAAAATGCTTACAGAGCCCGCAGTGGTGAGCAAGTTCTTTGGCGGCAGCATGCCGCGAGGTTGAAAGCCATGGAAAGCTATCTTCTCGACTGGGCCAATCTGCTGTTGCGGTGGGTTCATGTCATTACTGCCATTGCCTGGGTGGGGTCGTCCTTTTACTTTGTGTTTCTGGACAACAACCTGATCCGCCCGAAGTCTCCTGACTTGCTCGAAAAAGGCGTTGATGGCGCCCTGTGGGCGGTGCACGGCGGCGGGTTTTACAACCCCCAAAAATACATGGTGGCCCCCAAGAAAATCCACACCCACTTGCACTGGTTCTATTGGGAAAGCTATTCCACCTGGCTCACCGGTTTCTCGCTGTTCACGGTGTCCTATCTCTGGAACGCTGGCACCTACTTGATTGACAAGTCGCTGATGGATTGGTCACAAGCCGGGGCCATCGGTGTGGCCCTGGGTTTTCTGGTGGTGTTCTGGCTGATTTATGACCGCATCTGTCAATGGTTTGGCTTTCGCAAGAATGGTGACGCCGTTGTGGGCGCCATGCTGTTCGTCGTGATCTGTTTTGCGGCCTGGCTCTCGTGCCACTGGTTTGCAGGTCGTGCAGCATTTTTGCTCACTGGAGCGATGATTGCCACTGCCATGAGTGCCAACGTGTTCTTCT
Organism: Candidatus Defluviibacillus avedoerensis; assembly: GCA_016703665.1. Lineage (GTDB taxonomy): Bacteria > Pseudomonadota > Gammaproteobacteria > Burkholderiales > Burkholderiaceae_C > Defluviibacillus > Defluviibacillus avedoerensis. Next base: position 538,126 of record JADJBS010000020.1, on the reverse strand, counting down.
GGATCATTCCCGGCCAGCGCAAGGTGATCGCCCAGATGGCCGCTGGCGAGGCGGTTGACCCGATACACGGCAAGCGTGCCAAACAGCGCAGTGTGCACAACACCTACTTCACGCTGCCAGTCCTGTTTGCGATGCTCAGCAACCACTACAGCTTTACTTACAGCAACCCGCACAACTGGGTCATTCTCATCATGATGATGCTGGCCGGCGCCTTGATCCGCCAGTATTTCGTGATGATGCATGGCTACCGTCTTGGCCGTAACAAAAACCCGCTTGGCTATGCCGTTGTGGGGGTGCTGGTGATTCTGGCTGTGATCATTGCCTTGAAACCTGATGCTTCAAAATCCATAGCAAATAATGCAGACAGAGCAGGTCAGAATGGGTCGATTGCCTACAAAGATGTACAAAAAGTGCTGGAAACCCGCTGCTATATGTGCCATGGTGCCGCAGTGCAGATGAAGAACGTCCGGCTGGACTCCCCCGAAGGGGTCAAACAGCATGCCCAAGCCATGTATCAACAGGTGGTTGTGACGCGCATCATGCGCATGAACAACGCAACCAACATCTCTGAAGACGAGCGCACATTGATCGGCGCCTGGTTTCAGGCGGGGGCGAAGACTGACTGATGTGGTCGATATAGTCACTGGTATCCCCTGCGGACACCACCGAGCCCCATGGATCGTTAATTTCGGGCATGAGAGAAATGGTATTTTTCAACACCATCAAACTGGCTTAAATCTGCACTCAGTGCAGTCAGTGACGCGCCCTTGCGCTGACCATGGGCCAAGGCGACAAAGCGCCATTCCTCGCAGCCGTTGGCATACTCCACCGTAAATGATCCACCTGCCACGTCATAGCCACGCTCCTTGGCTACCTTGCGCAGGATGGCCATGTCCGGCTTGACACCTTTCGCAAAGGTCATGGAGACTGCGATGGCTGGTCTGGATGGCAGCCAGCTTTCGAGTCGAGACACCCACATCATGCACATCAGAGACAGGGCTGAGAGCAGCACGGCGGTGACGTACAACTCCAGTCCCCAGATGATGCCAATCACCGAAGCCACCCACATCGACGCTGAGGTCGTTAAACCACTGATATTGAGCCCATCTTTCATGATGACCCCTGCGCACAGGAAGCCGACCCCCGTGACGATGCCCTGAATGACACGCGTTGGGTCGGGCGCTGCCGTGGTGACCAGTTTCTGGCTCATGTACCAGAACTCGGGGTGACCCGACACCATGGTGAGAGCCGCAGAGGCCATGCACATCAAGCCATAGGTACGCATGCCTGCCGCTCGCCCGTGGTAAGAGCGTTCGTACCCCACCACAAACCCCAGTCCCAGCGCCCCAATCAGGTTGAGCGACACGATCAAGTTAGCCCGAAGATTGGACTCGCTCAGCTGATCAACAAACCATTGGTAGATCATGGCGTCCATGCTGTTCACCTTCTGAAAATTGACTAATCGACTTTCGCGCCGGAGGCTTTGACTGCGCCTTCATAACGGGAATATTGCGCTTTGATGAAATCCGCAAATTCCTTGGGGCTATTTGCAACGGGTTCAGCCATCAGCCCGGCAAACCGGGTGCGGGTGTCTGGCAGCTTCAGCGCGGTCACAAACGCGGCGTTCAGTTTGTCAATAATGGCGGCAGGGGTGCCAGCAGGTGCGACCAAACCCCACCAGGTATCCACCTCAAAACCCTTCAGCGTTTCAGCCATGGTGGGCGCTTCGGGGAGGGCGGGACTGCGCTGGGCACTGGTCACGGCCAAAGCCAAGAGCTTGCCAGATTTGATGTTGGGCGCGGCCGTTGCCAGATTGTCTATGTTGAAATCCACTTGGCCTGACAACAGTGCCAACTGGGCTGGGTTGCCCCCGTTGTAAGGAATGTGCACTGCGAATATGCCCGCCTGCGCCTTGAACATTTCACCCGCTAGATGCCCGGCGCTTCCGTTGCCGCCGCTACCGTAATTGAGCTTGCCCGGGTTGACCTTGGCATACGCGACCAAGTCTTTGACTGAAGCGATTTTCAGTCGCTTGGCGGTGTCGGCATTCATCACCAGCACATTGGGTACCCTCAGTATTTGCGTGATCGGCGCAAAATCCGTCAGCGCGTTGTACGGCATTTTGCTGAACAGCCAAGGGTTGATGGCATGTGTGGCGGTGGCTGCAATGCCGATGGTCAATCCGTCGGCGGGTGCTTTGGCCACAGCGTCAGCGCCAATGTTGCCGCCGGCACCAGGCTTGTTCTCGATCACGACAATTCCTAATGTGTCCTTCACCGCTTGCGCCAGAAGCCTGGCGGTAACGTCAATCGGGCCACCAGGAGCGTACGGCACCACCAATTTGATCGGTGAGGTTTGTGCCAGGGCTGGGTTCGCCAAGGCGCAAGCTGTGGCTAAGGCTGTAAGGATTTGACGGCGGCGTAAAGACATGACAGAACCTTTTTTGATTGAATTAGTTGGCGTTCAGCAATACAGGAAACAATAGTTTGCTATAAAAAAATATTAGGTATGAGTCACTCAGCTTTTCAACTTGTCCGCTTCGGATGTGAAAGCATCGGCAAAAAACTCGTCATCCGGTAGGCCTGCCTTTTGGGTGTAATCGGCCCGTGCTGAATCCACCACAACGGGAGCACCACAAGCATAGACCTGGTGGCCGCTTAAGTCAGGAAAATCTTGAAGTACCGCTTGATGGACAAATCCTGTTCGCCCAGCCCAAGCATCTTCTGGCAAAGCGTCAGACACCACGGGGACATAGCGCAGGTTTGGCATTTGCTGCAATTGCGTCTGAACCCAGTCGTTCAAATACAAGTCCTCGGGTCTTCGACCACCCCAGTACAAGGTGGCAGGGCGTTGAATACCTTTGTGTGCCATGTGCTCAATCAAGGATTTGATGGGTGCAAAGCCGGTGCCAGATGCCAGCAGGATCAGCGGTTTGGCGGATTCTTCACGCAGGTAAAAGCTGCCGTAAGGCCCTTCAATGCGCAGGATGTCTTTCTCTTTCATACTGCTGAATACCTGGTCGGTGAACAATCCACCTGACATGTGCCGCAGATGCAGTTCCAGCGCCGCAGGGGCAACCACCAGAGTGTGCGGCGCATTGGCCATGGAATAGCTGCGCCTTGCACCGTCCCGCAAGAGGAACTCCACATACTGGCCCGCATGAAACAAAAAAGCATCATTGGCTGGCAGTTGCAGTCGCAGCAGCATCACGTCAGCAGATTTCCTGTCCAGGCTGATAACCCGTACGGGCATCTTCTTGATGGGCAAAGCGCCTTCCTGAGTGACCTGTCGAGACTCCAGCGTCACGTCACTTTGTGGTATTGCGCAGCAAGTTAGCACCAAGCCTTGGGCCTCTTCGGCTTCGCTCAGCGCTTTGGCTTGGTGGGGGCCGTGATTCACCACTCCTTCTAGCATTCTGCACTTGCACGACCCACAGGCACCGTCTTTGCAGCCGTATGGCAAACCGATGCCCTGACGGATGCCAGCAGCGAGAATCCCCTCGCCAGGTGCGGTCTGAAAACTGCGGCCACTGGGCTGTACGGTAATCTGAAAGCTCATCCTTCGGTATCCTTCGATCAATCGAATCAATAAGGCTGATTTTGCCCTCAATCCAAACTCCTCTCGGTTCTTTGCCTGCACGCTTTCGTCGCCCTCGTGTGCTGATCGCGGGCTGCGGTGACGTTGGACAGCGTGCAGTTAAGCTGCTCAAGACCGCGCGCGTGATGGCGTTGACATCGTCCCCGGACAAACGCCTCGCATTGCGAGCTTTGGGTGTTGTGCCCCTATTGGGCAATCTTGACGACGCCACGAGCTTGAGCCGTCTTTCAGGCCTGGCTACTCATGTCCTGCACCTTGCGCCGCCCCTGGCCAGCAGGGGCGTCATCGATCTGCGCACACAGGCGTTCTTGCGCGCCCTGCGCAGACGTGCTGCTCCACAGGCGCTTGTTTATGGTTCGACCAGTGGCGTGTACGGGGATTGCGGCGGCGCGTTGGTCAATGAAAGGCAGCCAACCCGTCCACAAACTGCACGGGCTGTTTTGCGGGTGGACGCGGAGAATCTGGTCAACAGCTTTGGCCGGGCGACCGGTGTCCGCACGTGCGTATTGCGCATTCCAGGCATTTATGCACCAGACCGCGACGGTGGCACCCCCAAAGCGCGGCTGGAGCGCGGCACGCCAGTACTGACGTCTTCAGACGATGTGTATACCAACCATATTCATGCTGATGATCTGGCAAGGGCCTGCGTCATTGCACTTTGGCGCTGCAAGGCGCGCAGAACCTACAACGTCAATGACAACACACAGCTGAAGATGGGAGACTATTTTGATCTGGCGGCGGATTTGTATGGCTTGCCACGACCACCCCGAGTAAGCAGAGCCGAGGCCGCAGATCAGCTGGCACCGATGACGCTCAGCTTCATGGGTGAATCCAGACGCATGGACAACGGGCGTCTGAAGCTTGATTTGCGCCTGCAACTGCGGTACCCCACAGTTGCACAAGGCCTGATCGAGCGGATTTGACGCTTGATGTGACTGACTTTCCCCCCATCCTGAAGCGCCAAAGGCCCTATAACCCCGCAGTCTGCACGAGCATTGCCTTGGTGCGAGAATGAAGTTTAGGCAAGTACCAGTCGACCCCAAGTCGCTGGGCTAAACTAGACCGAACGACAACAAAAAGCTGTAGTGGAATCTTCTGCACTCAACCCTCTGGTGGACACGCGCATGCTGCGCCTGGATCATGCACGCATGCTGCTGGAGCAGTCCGGCAATGTGCAATCGCTCAAGGGCGGCGCCAATGTCGAGATGTTGCAGGCGCTGATTGATGGGCTTTGCGACCTTTCTCAGCGTGATGCATTGACCGGTTTGGCCAATCGCCGTTACTTTGCCAGTGTGCTGGACCGGGAAATTGACCGGGTAGCCCGTTCTGGTGAGTCTGCCTTGCTGTTGATGGTCGATATTGACCATTTCAAGAGGGTCAACGATGAACATGGGCACTCGGCTGGCGATGTGGTAATTCAGGAGGTCGCCAAACGATTGCTTCAATGCGTGCGCCCCATGGACACGGTTGCGCGCTATGGCGGCGAAGAGTTCGCAGTCGTGTTGCCAGACTGTCCGGCTTTTTTTGCGACGGTCGTCACCGAGCGGATCCGGGTTGCCATCGAGCGCGATCCGTTCACAGTTACCAGCGGGGTTGATTTGAATTGCACCATCAGCATTGGCGGTGCGTTTGCGCCTGGCTGGATCCGTTCATCCTCTGCGCTGTGGGTAGAACGGGCTGATTTGCAGCTTTACAGTGCCAAAACCCAGGGCCGCAACCGCGCAATCCTGGAGCAGACCCCCATGAGCACAGTTTCTGCAGAAGAAAAAACATTGCTGTTCGGTAACTTGAACGATGATTTTCCAGAATCGATCGAAGCAGTACCGGGTGATCTGACACAAGGGTAAACGGCGATGAACCAAGCAACTTCTCTTTCCGAAAGCCTGGGCGCCACCAAAGCGGGCGCCAATGTGCTTGCAGTGACCAGTGGCAAGGGCGGCGTGGGCAAGACGTTTGTGTCGGCCAATCTGGCCGCATCAATGGCCAAGCGTGGCCTGAAGGTTCTGGTGCTGGATGCAGACCTGGGTCTGGCGAATCTTGACGTGGTTTTGAACCTGTATCCCAAAACCACCTTGCATGACGTGTTCACCGGTAAAGCCAAGCTGGAAGAAGCGATTCTGCCAGCACCGGGTGGTTTCAGTGTGTTGCTTGCAGGTTCGGGTATGGTGGAGTATTCGCGCCTTACTGCGGAGGTGCGTGAGCAATTCCAAAGGTGTTGCGCAGCATCCGTCCCATGTATGACGTCATCATATTGGACACGGGAGCTGGTATTTCGGATGTGGTGCTCTACGCCGTTTCGTTGGCCGATGAGGTCCTGGTGGTGGCAACGCCTGAGCCGACTTCGTTGACAGATGCGTACGCCACCATCAAAGTTCTGGCTGCACAGCAAAAACGGTACAACATCCGCATTGTCATTAACCAAACCCTGAAATTGGGTGACGGAAGGGTGATCGTCGCCCAGTTGCAGCGCGTGCTAGACCGCTTTATCGGCGGCGCGGGCGGCATGACAGTCAAGCTTGCCCACATGGGTGATATACCGAACGACATTGCAGTTCGTGAAGCCGTTGTCAAACGTCAGTTGCTGTTAACGACCTTGCCAGGCTGCCCGGCCGCAGTGGCCATGACGGCCATGGCTGCTAGGCTTGAAGAGTATTTGGTCAAACGTTGACCCTTGGGTGTCGGGCGGCTGCTTACGCTTCTAACTGGCTAATGGCATCTTTGGGGGTTGCTCCCTCAACCCGATTTCGTCCTTCATGTTTGGCTCTGTATAAAGCCTTGTCCGCCTGGGAGTAAAGGGAGATCAAATCCGCACTCTCGCTGCCTGCAAGACCCACAACACCCATACTGAGGGTGGCGGGCACTCTTGTATGACCAAGGCGATTGGGTGGAATCTTCGTGGGGGACATTTCCACCAGAATCCGCAATTTGTCCGCCATCTGAAGACCTTCATACTGAGTCGTCAGGGGCAAAAGAAGTATAAATTCCTCTCCGCCCAGTCGACCCACGAGATCAGTTGTTCGTATTGCGCTGCGCAGCAAGGTGGCGATGTGTCGCAGCACCAAGTCTCCCATGGGATGACCCAGTTCATCGTTGACCCGCTTGAAGTGGTCCACATCGGCAATCACGATACAGACCGGAAAACCATAGCGCGCCGCGCGTGAGAGTTCCAGATCCGCCAGCCGCATGAATTCCTTGCGGTTGTGCAGGCCAGTTAACGAGTCACGGGTTGCCAGAACCTCAAGCTGGTTGTATCTGGATTGCAAAATCGCCTGCCTGCGGGCCAACTTGCGTCGCAAGTCCAGATTTTCCGTATTCTTGTACCAATTGGTCAGTGAAAGAATCAGACCCACCGCAACTGCCGTGAGCCCATTCAAGGTGTTGGTCAGCAACACGTTCGGATCGGCTTGTGCCCATCGCAAACCCAAAGAGAAAAACACAAATGCCATTCCATAAATCACGACAGCATTGCGCGGGCGAAGTCCAAAAAGGGCGCCCATGAGCAGCGTCCCTATCAGAAAGGGAGAAATATTGGTCGTCACAAGTTGATCGACTGCGACGACCCACGCAGCAAAGAGCGTCCCGATCAGCACAGCCAGCACTGAAATCCACTCCGTGGTGTTGCCTGCGCGATTTGCCTGTAGGGTGCGTCTGGCTGAAAGGCCCAATGCAAGCACGACGAAGGCCATGCACACATGTATCCAGCCTAAGGTATTTGCCCATTTTTCGGCATGCGGCGCGCCCTGGGTTGGCGTCAACCTCCAGAAAATCGCGATGTGCACCAGATTCAGTGGAACTACCACCATGGCAGTCCAAGCCAGTCGCGTCATGTTGCCAAGTGCTATGGTCCCTGCGAACGCTGAGTTCCTGGCCAGCGTCAGGCGGCAAGCGCGCTTGAATCGTTGAGAGAGCCCTTGAAAATCCAAACCCATGGCTGCATTGTGCATGGACTCCGGAATCAGGTCGGTGTGCTAGGGAAAGAAACCCCGCAGAAATGCGGAATACCCCTCAGAAAACATAAGCAAGTGGTGCCCGGGGCCGGACTCGAACCGGCACGCCTTGCGGCGGGGGATTTTGAGTCCCCTGAGTCTACCAATTTCACCACCCGGGCAGGACAGGAAAGAGCATTATTATGGCACATTTATGACCATGAACGCTACCAACTATCTCAGCATTGAAGACGCCGTTGGGCGTACCCCGCTTGTCGCCTTGCAGCGCATGGGAGCAGCTGTCTGGAAACCCCGTGACAATGTCATTTTGGGCAAGCTCGAAGGCAACAACCCGGCGGGTTCGGTTAAGGACCGCCCAGCCCTGTCCATGATCCGCCGTGCGGAAGAACGCGGCGAAATCAAACCCGGCGACACGCTGGTGGAGGCAACTTCTGGCAACACGGGCATTGCACTGGCCATGGCCGCTGCCATCAAAGGGTACCGCATGGTGTTGATCATGCCGGAGGACTTGTCCGTTGAGCGGGCCCAGACCATGAAGGCCTTCGGTGCAGAACTCATGCTCACGCCCAAGAGTGGCGGCATGGAGTACGCGCGTGACCTGGCGGAGCAAATGCAACGCGAAGGCAAGGGACACGTGCTTGATCAGTTTGCCAATGCAGACAATCCTCGCATTCACTACGAAACCACAGGACCCGAGATTTGGGAAGACACTGGCGGCCGCATCACCCACTTCGTGAGTGCCATGGGCACGACAGGCACGATTACCGGAGTCGCACGCTTTTTGAAAGAAAAGAACCCTTCGATTCGGATCATCGGTGCGCAACCTCAGGATGGGTCTCGCATCCCCGGTATCCGAAAATGGCCCCAGGAATACCTTCCCAAGATTTACGACCCCACCAATGTGGATGAACTCATGTACGTGAGTCAGGAAAATGCCGAAGACATGTGCCGTCGTCTCGCGCGAGAGGAGGGAATTTTTGGCGGAATCTCTGCCGCAGGTGCCTGCTGGGTCGCGCAGGAGATTGCCAAATCGGTGGAAAACGCGACCATCGTGTTTATCGTCTGCGACCGCGGCGACCGCTACCTTTCTACTGGAGTGTTTCCCGCATGACCCAAGGATTTACCTATTGCCCCCAGTGTGCATCCGAACTTGCGCTGATAACTGAAGCTGAAGACGGTGGTGACAAAGCACGCATGCGCTGCCCGGTTTGCAAGTACACCCACTGGAACAATCCTACGCCGGTGCTGGCGGCGGTGGTTCAATACCATGGGCAGATCCTGCTGGCACGCAATGCGGCTTGGGGTCCGAAAATGTACGCGTTGATTACCGGCTTTATGGAAGCGGGTGAAACGCCTGAGGGCGGTATCTCGCGCGAAGTCAAGGAGGAAACCAACCTCGACGTGTCCGAGGTGAACCTGTTGGGCGTATGGGACTTTCAGCGAATGAACCAGGTGATCATTGCATACCATGTCGTGGCTGATGGTGATGTCCAACTTTCACCAGAGTTGGCCGACTACAGGCTGTACGACTATGCAGACATCAAATGCTGGCCTGCCGGGACTGGCTTTGCCATGGCTGAGTTCCTCAAGCGCCGTGGGTTCACACCCGAGTTCATGGACGCGGCCACCTTGGCTGCACGGGCAAAGCGGGACTGAAAAAGCGGGATTGAGTCTGGCACCCGTCTAAAATGCCCTCAATCTTAAAGGCAGTATTCCATGCAGATTGACAAAGAACTCGACACCCGCGGTTTGAATTGCCCGTTGCCCATCTTGAAGGCCAAGAAAGCGCTGAACGAGATGACCACGGGGCAGACTTTGAAGGTTGTTGCCACCGATGCAGGTTCTGTGCGGGACTTTCAGGCCTTCGCCCGCCAGACGGGGAACGTACTGATAGAGCAGGAAACAGCGGGCACGGATTTTATCCATATTCTCAAGCGCCGCTAAGCGGTGGGCGCTATCCAGTGCGTCAGCCTTAGAGCGTCAGGGTCTTCAAATAAGTCCTGAACGATTCACCCACTTCAGCGTGCTGCAACGCCAGTTCAACTGTCGCTTCCAGAAAGCCTTCTTTGCTGCCACAATCATAGCGCTTACCTTTGTACTGGTAAGCGTAAACCGCTTCCTGAGACAATAAACCAGAGATGCCATCGGTGAGTTGAATCTCACCGCCAGCGCCTTTGGGTTGTGCACGAATCTGATCAAAAATACCGGGCGTCAAGATGTAGCGACCTGCAACACCCATTCGGGATGGTGCCACTTCAGGTGCAGGCTTTTCCACAATTTCCCGGATCTGGATCACACCCGAGGCTGTGGCGTCGCCTGCCACAATGCCATAGCGCTTGGTCTGCTCAAGAGGTACTTCTTGAACTGCGATGATGGAGCGCCCCAGTCGCTGGAACTGCTCTGCCATCTGCGCCATGATGGGGGGCTCGCCCACCATCAAATCATCGGCCAACAGCACCGCAAAGGGCTCATCACCGACCAGATGCTCGGCGCAAAGCACCGCATGGCCCAGCCCCAGCATCTTGGGTTGGCGCACAAAGGCGCAATTCATGCCTTTGGGCACGACGGAACGTACCAACTCGATCAATGCAGTCTTGTTGGCGTTGATCAACTCGGCTTCCAGTTCAAATGCCACGTCAAAGTGGTCTTCAATCGTGCGCTTGCTTCGACCCGTCACAAAAATCATCTGCTGAATGCCTGCCGACCAGGCCTCTTCCACCGCGTACTGAATCAGCGGCTTGTCTACGATGGGCAACATCTCTTTGGGGCTGGCTTTGGTGGCGGGCAAAAACCGGGTGCCCAGGCCAGCTACCGGAAACACCGCTTTATTGACGCGAGCCATCTTGTTCATTCAGATCTCCAGGTTCCGTGAATACTAAAAGCTATTGTGCCTGCTGCCTGTGACGATCAGCCCAGGCGCTGCAACTGTGCAGCAATTTTGGCCAACGTAGCCGTGAAATCTGCCACGCGTTTGCGTTCCTGCTCAATCACTGCGGGAGGGGCTTTGCCCACAAAGGCTTCGTTCGACAGCTTGCTGTTGGCCTTGGCAATCTCACCTTCCAGTCGCGCAGCCTCTTTGGACAGGCGCGCCTTTTCAGCATCGACATCAATTTCCATGAACAGGCAAAACCGGGCCTCACCCACCACGGCCACGGGCGCTGCTTGCGCTGCAGTGGCCCAGGCAGCCTCGTCATCGAACACTTTGACTTCGTTCAGCTTGGCAAGTGCCTGCAACACAGGGGCCACGTCACGCATGAAGTCAGCATCCCCCAGTGCATATAAGGGCAGCTTGGTCGCAGGCGACACATTCATTTCGCCGCGCAGGTTGCGGCAGGCATCCACCAGTGCCTTGAGCTTGCCCACATGCGCAATGGCCGCTTCGTCGATCTTTTCTGGTTGCGCTTGAGGATAGCGGGCGATGCTCACCGAGTCGCCAGCCAAACCGGCCACAGGCGCCACCTTTTGCCACAACTCTTCTGTGATGAACGGAATCACCGGATGCGCCAAGCGAAGTATGGTTTCCAGTGTGCGGATCAAGGTGCGACGCGTGGCGCGTTGTTGTGCCTCGCTACCGGTGTTGATCTGAACCTTGGCAATTTCCAGATACCAGTCGCAGAATTCGTTCCAGACAAAGTCGTAAATCGTGTTGGCAACGTTGTCCAGGCGATAGTCTTCGAAGCCCTTGGCCACGTCGGCTTCCACCTTTTGCAGTACCGAGCTGATCCACCGGTCAGCCTGGCTGAAAGACATGTAGCCATGGGCCTTGCCGCCCAAGCTGCAATCAGCCTTGGTGTGTTCCATCAAGCCGCAATCATGGCCTTCGCAGTTCATCAGAACGAACCGAGTGGCATTCCACAGCTTGTTACAGAAGTTGCGGTAGCCCTCGCAGCGTTTGCTGTCAAAGTTGACTGTGCGGCCCAGCGTTGCCATCGCGGCAAAGGTAAATCGCAGGGCATCGGCACCGTAGCCTGGAATCCCGTCGGGGAATTCCTTTTTGGTGTTCTCGCGCACTTTGGGCGCGGTCTCGGGCTTGCGCAGGCCTTGGGTGCGTTTGTCCAGCAGTGGGGCGAGGGCGATACCGTCGATCAGATCGACCGGGTCCAGCACATTGCCTTCGGACTTGCTCATCTTCTTGCCCTGCGCGTCCAGCACCAGGCCATGGATGTAGACATGCTTGAAAGGCACCTGGCCCGTGAAGTGCGATGTCATCATGATCATGCGAGCGACCCAGAAGAAGATGATGTCGTGGCCTGTCACCAGGACACTGCTGGGGAGGTAGAGGTCGTAGTCCGTGAGGCTTTGAGCCATAGCCCCGCTCTGGGAGGCAGGGGGCTCGCCCTTGCTCATATGCGCTGCGCTAGCCAAATCGCTGCGTGCAAACCCCCCGCCTTCCGCCGTTGCTGCGGCGGTTCCGTTCCAGCCTAAGGTGGAGAAAGGAACCAAGGCGCTGGAATACCAGGTGTCCAGTACGTCTTCGTCGCGTGTCAGCGTTTTACCTGGGGCTTGCGCCTGGGCTTCGGCCTCGTTGCGCGCCACATAGACCTTCCCGTCCTCGTCGTACCAGGCGGGAATCTGGTGGCCCCACCACAACTGGCGGCTGATGCACCAGTCCTGGATGTTGTTCATCCACTGGTTGTAGGTGTTCACCCACTGCTCGGGCACAAAGCGTACTTCGCCGGATTGAACCGCATCAATTGCTTTTGCGCAATGCTGCGCGTGTCAATGCAGTTGCTTCAGCCGCAGCGCCGGGCCGCCCCAAGCCAGGCTGCGCCCCCTCGGGGGGCAGCGAGGACACGCCAGTGCCGAGCGTGGGGGCTTTGTTCATGGCCACAAACCATTGGTCGGTGAGCATGGGCTCCACAACCTGCCCAGTGCGGGCGCAAATCGGCAACATCAGCTTGTGTTTCTTGGTCTCGACCAACAAGCCCAAGGCGTCGAGGTCTGCCACGATGCGTTTGCGCGCTTCAAAACGGTCCAGTCCTTGGTAGGCGGCAGGGCCTTCTTCGTTGACCTTGGCATCCAGTGTGAATACGGTGATCATCGGCAGGCTGTGGCGCAGGCCGACTTGGTAGTCGTTGAAGTCGTGCGCGGGCGTGACCTTTACCACGCCAGTGCCAAAGTCTTTGTCCACATGGACATCGGCAATCACGGGCACCAGGCGGCCCGTGAGCGGCAACTTGACCTGCTTGCCGATGATGGCGGCGTAGCGATCGTCTTCAGGATGCACCATCACCGCGGTGTCGCCGAGCATGGTCTCAGGGCGGGTGGTCGCGACCACGATGCTGGCGGAACCATCGGCCAGGGGGTAGCGGATATGCCACATATGGCCTTCGGACTCAGTGCTTTCCACCTCCAGGTCGCTCACCGCAGATTTGAGCACCGGGTCCCAGTTGACCAGGCGCTTGCCGCGATAGATCAGGCCCTGTTGGTACAGCTTGACAAAGGTCTCAGTCACTACCTTGGAGAGCTTGTCGTCCATGGTGAAGTATTCATGGCTCCAGTCCACGCTCGCACCCATGCGGCGCATTTGGCTGGTGATGGTGTTGCCGCTTTCCTGCTTCCAGTCCCACACACGCGATACAAAGTTTTTGCGGCCCAGGTCGTAGCGGGTTTTGCCTTCGCCCTGCAGCTGGCGTTCCACCACGATTTGCGTCGCAATGCCAGCATGGTCAGTGCCGGGTACCCAGAGGGTGTTGAAGCCCTTCATGCGGTGGTAGCGGGTCAAGCTGTCCATGATCGTCTGGTTAAACGCATGGCCCATGTGCAAGGTGCCGGTCACGTTAGGGGGTGGCAACTGGATGGAGAAGTCGTGCCCGGCTTGGTGTGCCGCCATGTCGGGCGCGCCTGTGCCGCGAAAGCCAGCCTTGGCATAGCCGCGTTTTTCCCACTCCGGCCCCCAGTGGGCTTCGAGTGCCGTAGGTTCAAAAGATTTGGACAGGCTGGCGAGTCCAGCTTGGTGAATGGGGGAGCTTGGGGCTTCAGACATGTTGGAATCGATTCAGGCGTGGCCCGGCTCGGAGGGGTCAGAGCAGGCGCTTTGGAGATAAGCCTTTGATTTTACGTGCTGACTGCGACGCTAAAAGCCTGAAGGACAGACACCACGAACGGGTGTGCGACATCAATCCGCGCGGCCCTGTTGCAAAATCTGCGCTCATGTGGGCGTCGGTATCGGCTCCTGGAAGACAACACACCAAAATTTTGACCATGCAAGATGCGGATATTGGCCTCGTGGGCCTGGGCGTGATGGGTGAAAACCTGGCCCTGAATCTGGAGCGCAACGGCTTCGCCGTCAGTGGCTTTGACCTCGATGCTGGCAAGCGTCACAATTTCAATGCGCGGACCCAAGGCCTGCGTGCTGGGGCGAAAGACTCGATGGCCGTGCTGGTCGCCAGTCTGAAACAGCCTCGCCGCATCCTGATGATGGTGCCTGCGGGTGCAGCAGTCGACGCTGTGCTGGAAGATTTGCAACCGTTGCTGTCAAGTGGCGACGTTGTCATTGACGGCGGCAACACGCTGTACACAGACACACAAAGACGCATTGCCGCGCTGGGAGGCAAAGGCATTCACTTCGTCGGTGCTGGCGTGAGCGGGGGCGAAGAGGGGGCCTTGCTCGGCCCGGCTCTCATGCCCGGGGGCGCCCCTGAGGCTTGGCCGCTGATCCAGCCTATGCTGCAAGCCATTGCCGCCACAGCCGACGATGGCCAGCCTTGCTGCGAATGGATGGGGGCGGGTGGTGCGGGCCACTTCGTCAAGATGGTGCACAACGGCATTGAATACGCCGACATGCAAATGATCTGCGAAGCCTACTGGCTCATGCATCACCTGCAAGGAATGGCACCAGCTGAGATGAGCACGGTGTTCCGAACCTGGAACGACGGTGACCTCAGCAGCTACCTGATCGGCATCACTGCCGACATCCTGGCCCATACCGACCCGGAAACGGGCGACGCACTGGTCAATCTGATTCTGGACACGGCCGAGCAAAAAGGCACGGGCAAGTGGACCAGCCAGGTCGCGCTGGACCTTGGCGTGACAGCGCCCACCATTGCGGACGCCGTGTTTGCCCGCACCGTCAGCGCGCAGCAACCCGAGCGAGTGGCCGCGGCCAAGGTGCTGACGGGGCCTGCCAAGCAGCCCACAGGCGAACGCGGCACGGTACTCGAGAAGATTCGCCGTGCCCTGCTTGCCGCCAAAATTTGCGCCTATGCGCAGGGGTTTCAGCTGCTCAGGGCAGCCGACCGTGAGCATCAGTGGCAGCTGCCTTTTGCCACCATTGCGTCTGTCTGGCGGGCGGGCTGCATCATCCGTGCCGAATTACTGGAAGACATCCGCGCTGCGTTCGTGCGCACACCTGACTTGAACAATTTGCTGGTCGACGCCCACTTTGCCCACGTCATGGCCGACTGCCAGCAAGACCTGCGCGAGGTGGTGGCCATGGCAGCATTGAATGGCGTGGCAGTGCCTGCTTTCATGAGTGCGCTGGCCTACTACGACGCCTATCGCTCGGCCCGCCTGCCCGCTAATTTGCTGCAGGCACAGCGCGATTACTTTGGCGCTCACACTTACCAGCGAACGGACCGCCCGGGCAAGTTTCATACGCGTTGGGTGGGATGAGTTTGGATTGCTCTGCACCCGCCAAGCGCAGTGCCCGCGCGGCTCGAGTCTTCACCTGGCTGACAGCCATCGCCGTCTTGTTTCAGTGGGCCCTCGCAGCCGGCCTGCCCTGGGGGAATTGGCCTGGGGTGGCGCTTACCCAGGGGTCTTGCCCGAGGCCATGCGCTGGGCGTCTCTCGGTTCAGGTTTATTGCTGATGGGCATGGTGTGGGTAGTGAGGGTCCGGGCAGGCCTCACGCCGTCGCGCCATCTGCCATGGATGCGCAAACTCATCTGGTGCGTCGTTGCCTATTGCGCGCTGGGTGTGCTCGCCAATCTCGCCACACCCAGTGTTTGGGAGCGGGTGGTCTGGGCGCCAGTGGTGTCGTTGCTGTTGCTCGCCAGTCTGGTGGTAGCAAGAGGTCCATGAAGTGCCATTTGGGCATTCCAAATAAGGATAGCTTGCTATAAAAACTATAGTTTTCAGGATTGGTCATCGGCCAGCCAGGCCCGCAAGTGCTGGTACACGTCCTGACGACTCAGCAAATCCCAGTGATTTGCCTCGGTCGCGACCCATTGATGGGTGGCGGGGATGCTCAGGGCGAGCTCGGGCTGGCGGTGTTTTCCCAAGGCGCTGGCCAGCGGCACCAAGCCATCTCCTATCACCGCGTTGCGCGGGTCATTGAGCTTGCTGGCCTTGACTGCGGCAATCAAGTAGGTGTCCACGCCTTCGGGCAGCGGCGTGGGGGTTCGGTCATCTTTTTTCTGGGCATGGCGGTCGCGGCCTTGCCAGTCAGCGTCTTGCAGGTTGCCAAAACGCAGGTCGGTGATGCCAGAACTGCGCGCCTTGCCCAGCCGGGTAAAGGGCGCCAGATACGGGCTCTGACCAAGAAGCGAGTCAAACATCTGGCCCCCTCGCTCCATCGGTGCCCCATGGTGGGGTGTGCCCAGAAAGATGACTTTGCGCAGCAGCGCAAGCCATGGGCTTTGCTGCTCTGTGGCGACATGGCACGCACTGCGCGTAACCAACCCACCCATGCTGTGCCCCACGATGACCAGTTCCTGCAGCGCAACAGGCCAAACGGCAATCAGCTGGTCCAGCGCGGCGCAAAAGTCCCGTCCGTTTTCTGACACATGCTTGCCCGTGTTGTAGTTCAGGTAGACCGGCGTGTAACCCAGGTCTTTGCACAGCGCCTTGCCATGGTCGTGGCCTTGGCGCGACCACTGCAAATCGTTCATGCACAGCCCATGAACCAGGACCAAGAGTTTGCCGCTCGGGTTCTCGATCTGCTGGCTCATTGCGGCCTGATTCAAGTCCAGGGCTTGTCCGTTGATGCGAAAGCGCATGTTGATGGCGAGTGGATTGCCCGTTTCGGCGAGGTGGTCGCCAAACACGCCATTCAGTACGGCCAGCATGGTCTCGCGCTCGGGTGTTGATGTGCGGGTGTTGGGCAGACGCGCCAGCAAGCCAGTGAGCGCACCCACACCCTGACCGGCCACCCGGGTTCCCCCCCGCACAGCCCGGTACACCAGCCCGGTGATACCCCTGGTGGGTTGCGTGCGTTGCGCACCCAGCACCCCTGCTCGGGCCGAGATGGTTTCATGCATGTTCTCGACCAGGTGGGTGATGCCCAACGCCGCATCAAAACCCAGGCGGGTCAACCCGTGCCAGTCTTGCGCCTGAATGGGAAACTGGGTGGTAGTGGCAGCGGGGGTCTGTGGCATGTCGGGGCTCTGGTCAAGGGAAGCCTTGACTCTAAGGAGCCCCTCTTAACAGGGCAAGCTGTGAATTAGGTGGAGCTCCCAGTTAGGTGAAGCTCCCCGCTGGGCATGCGCTTTCGCACCACATGGTCCGGGCAGCTGGTCGCAATAGCGAATAAAAATGCTTCCTGACGGCAATACAGTTAAGCGTATTTAGCTATAAAAACAGAAGCAATCATAATGCCATGCCATGAACAAACCATTGATTGAAGACGAACTCAGCTTGCTGACCGCTTGGATTGATCCGGCATCTCACCCGAGCATCATTGAGCTAGGCTGCGGCGCGGCCCATGTGTCGCGCAAACTGCTGCTCTCTCATCCTGGCTGCGCGGTAACCGCGCTGGAAGTGGATGAGCGCCAACATGCCAAAAACCTGCAAAATCCCGCCCCAGGGCTGCGCTTTGTGCAGGCGGGTGCGCAGGCAATTCCGTTGGCGGATGCCAGTTTTGATGCGGCGATCATGCTCAAGTCACTGCACCATGTTCCCCTGGATTTGATGGACCAGGCACTGGGGCAGGTGCACAGGGTGCTGCGGCCCGGCGGCTTGTTGTATGTGTCAGAACCCGTGTTTGCTGGCCCACTCAACGAGGTGATGCGCCTGTTTCATGACGAGGAGCTGGTTCGCGCGGCGGCCATCGCCGCCCTGAGCCGGGCTGTGGCCAGTGGCGCATGGGATCAGGTTGTGGAGCAGCATTTTGAGATGCCCGTGCACTACCGCGACTTTGCTGAATTTGAGCAGCGCATGATCGCTGTCACCTTTGTCGACCACCGCCTGGACAGCCAGACGCTGGCCAAGGTGCGTGAACGCTTTGAGCCCCACATGACGCCGACCGGTGCGTATTTTATGCGGCCCATGCGGGTGAATCTGCTTTGCCGACAGGGCTGAGGGCTGTCCGGTCATGCTACGCTAACGTCCCCGCCAGCCATGGCGCTTTGTTCTGGAGTCTGTATGCCCGGTCTGCTTTCCAATATTGATCCTGACGGCCTGCTTGAATTCTCGGTGGTCTACACCGACCGTGCGCTCAACCACATGTCCAAGCGTTTTCAGGGCGTGATGACGGACATCTCGGGCATGCTCAAGTCGGTTTACGGGGCGCATTCTGCCGCGCTGGTCCCAGGCAGCGGCACCTTTGGCATGGAGTCGGTGGCGCGCCAGTTTGCCAGTGACAAGCATGTGCTGGTCATCCGCAACGGCTGGTTCAGTTACCGCTGGACCCAAATTTTTGACATGGGCAAGATCCCCGCCTCGCATACCGTGTTGAAGGCCAGGCGCCAGTCTGACGGCAGCACCGCGCCTTGGGCCCCTGTGCCCATTGAAGAGGCCGTGGCTACCATCGCCCGCGAAAAGCCCGCGCTGGTGTTTGCACCCCATGTAGAAACCGCTGCGGGCATGGTCTTGCCCGACGGCTACCTCAAAGCGCTGTCTGAAGCCGTGCATGCGGTAGGTGGCCTGATGGTGCTGGACTGCATCGCCTCGGGTGCGCTGTGGGTGGACATGCAAGCCACGGGCGTGGACATTTTGATCAGCGCACCGCAAAAGGGATGGAGCAGTTCCCCCTGCTGCGCCATGGTGATGCTGAGCGAGCGTGCCCGCAAAGCCATCGACCAAACCCAAAGCACCACCTTTGCAGCAGACCTGCGCAAATGGCTGCAAATCATGGAAACCTATGAATCGGGTGGCCATGCTTACCACACCACCTTGCCCACAGACGCCCTGGTGCGACTGCGCGACACCATGAAAGAAACGCAGGCCTATGGCTTTGCCAAGGTGCGTGATGAGCAGATCGAACTGGGCCGCCAGGTACGTGCCTTGCTTGAAGGCCATGGCTTTGCCAGCGTGGCCGCCGAGGGCTTTCAGGCACCTGGCGTGGTGGTGAGCTACACAGACGACGCCGAGATCCAGTCCAGCAAGAAGTTCTTGGCAGCGGGCCTGCAAACCGCCGCAGGCGTGCCACTGCAGTGCGACGAGCCAGCCGACTTCCGCACCTTCCGCATTGGCCTGTTTGGCCTGGAAAAATGGCACAACGTTGACCGCACGATTGGGCAACTTGCCCAGGCACTGGCCACCGTGGCGCCAGAGGCTAGTGTCGTGGCTTGAATCCCTTTGCGTTGTGGTTTCCCAGCCGGGGAGCCGCACGCTGAAAGCCTGGCCGTTCACCGTCAAATGAGAGCGGCAAGCCGGTTAACTGAAAGTCCTCGCCCGGCACATCCTGTAGCAGGCCCAGCGCCTGTACTTGCGGGTCTGCCAGTGCTTCGGGCACGGTGTTGACCGGGGCGCAGGGCACACCGATTTGGTTGAAGCGGTCCGTCCACGCCGCACGGGGTTTGGCAAGAAGCAAGGGGCACAGTTGCTGCATCAGTGCGTCCTTGTTTTTGAGCCTCGCCCAGTTGGTGGCAAAGTGCTCGTGGCTTAACCAATCAGCGCGGCCCAGTTCATGGGCCAGCTTGGTAAACAGGCGGTCATTGCCACAGCAGATCAGCAAGGGGCCATCTGCGGTGTCAAAAGCCTCATAGGGCACAAAGCCGGGGTGACCAGAGCGGTGACGCGGCGGCATTTCGCCTTGGTTTGTGTGCGAGTCGGCTTTTTGCGCGTTCCACACCAAAGCTGTTTCCAGCAAAGATGCGCTGACCACACCACCTCTCCCGGTGAGGTGACGGCGTTGTAGCATGCCCAAGGCGCCAATCACCGCCCACATGCCCGTGCCCTGGTCGCAGACGGATGCGCCGCTGCGCAGGGGTGGGTCATCTGGCCCACCGTTGGTGCTCGACAGCCCACTGAAGGCTTGAATCAACGGCTCATAGCCAGGCTGCATGGCCATGGGGCCGAGGTGGCCAAAGGCTGAAATCTCGCAGCAGATCAAACGGGGGTGCCTTGCACAAAGTGCAGGGCCGTCGATGCCCAAAGCTTGTGGCACGCCTGGCCGCAGGTTGTGGATGAATATGTCAGCTTCCGCCGCGAGCTGTTCAAAGCTGGCTTTGCCCTCAGGCGTCTTCAAATCCAGCGCGACGGACTGCTTGCCTCGGTTGAACACATGAAAGTTCAGCGCATCGCCATGCCGAAACGCCAAGCCCATGCGACGGGCGTCGTCGCCACCGTCCAGGCGCTCCAGCTTGATCACGTCGGCCCCCATGTCGGCCAGAATCGCGCCAGCAAAAGGGCCGGCCAGCACCTGCCCCAGCTCCAGCACGCGCACGCCTTCCAGAATTTTTGTCATGTTCGGCTCATTTTCTTGCGCACCAGCCCGATGTTGGCCAGCAGCGAATATTGTTCGTCGGTGTAAGACAGGGGCACGTTGATTTTGCTCACCACCTGTTCAAGCTCGTTTAACTCAGTCAGTAAAGCCTGCTTTTGATCGGGTTGTGTTTCCAGCCGCTGCTCGATGTCGCGCAACTTGGCGTACCAGCGGAACACGCGGCGGCGGATTCTGAACTGGTACAGCGGGGGAACGATTTTGCTCAAGGGAATTAGCACCGCCAGGATGATGCCCAGCGCCAGCCACATGCGCTCGATCAGGTTGGCCAGCCAAAACGGCAGGAAGCGGTGCAGCAAGGGCGCGCCGTTCTGGATGTAGCGTTCAGCCTCGGGCGCCATGGGGAAGTCGCCCACCGTTGCTTTGGGGAACTCCCGCGCCTTGTTGAACCAGCCCGCCCCGCCATGCAGCGATTTAGCCGCAGCAGAGAACAGCTGCAAGACGGCGGGGTGGGTGTCGTCTTGCGCCAGCAAGGTGGTGGTGCTGGCAATCAGGCGTACATTGTGGGTGGGCACGTTGGCAGCCAAATCCACCACGCCGCGTGGCAGCACCACGGGTGTCAAGAACTCAAAGCGGCGCGAATAGGCCTCACTCTGCGGAAAATCCAACAAGCGTATGCCGGGAGTCTGCAACAGCATTTGCACCATGGGAGCCTCGGGTGCTGATGCGAAGACCACCGCGTCGAGGTCCCCTGCCAACAAGGCCACCACGGCTGGGGTTTGGTCCAGAGTGCTCAAGCTCAAAGTCTTGGAGTCAATGTGGTTGACATCCAGCAGGCGCGTCATCAGGTTGGGCACACCGCTGCCTGCCGCGCCGATGTTGATTCGCATGGCTCTCAGCTGAGCCAACGAATCCAGTCGGCCGTCTTTGCCCCGGCCCGCTCGGCGGGCGGATTCGTCGCGGTAAAACAGCCAGACGGGCTCCACAAACAGGCTGCCAAGCGATTCCAGTTCGTAGTCGTCCACCGTGCCCGCTTCCAGGCTGCCGCCTTGCACGAAGGCCAAATCAACCTTGCGCTCTTTCAGCAAAGCAAGATTGGCTTGCGATCCTTCGCTGGGCACCAGTTTGACCTCCACCCCATTGGCCCTCAACTGGTGGGCATAACGTTTGCCAAATTCTTCATAGGCACTCTGTGCGGGGCCGGTCGCCAGGCTGACCTGCTTGGGGGGGGTGGGGTTGAGTTTCCAAAAGGCAAACGCTATCAATAATGCAGCTATCAAGGCCAGTGGGCCTGCCGAAAGCAGCATTTCCTTGGCAGAAATCAAGGAGTATTTAAGCGATTGGGTCATGTTGCGCAGCATGGCGTTCCTAGGGCTGCTTTGATGCGCGGTCGGCCAAGCCAGGTAGCCACAGTGCATCTATGCGCAAACCCGCTGATGCCAGCACCGCATTGACCACCGCGCGGGCCGTGACCTCGGCCACCAGTGCCCCGAGCGTCATCATGCCGAGCGTCTTGCCGCTTTGTCCGGTTCCCAGTGCGAACAAGGTGTCCCCGTCGCTCACGGTGTGCACTGGGTTGATGCTGCGGGCCAGGCCGTCATGAGCCAGCACGGCCAGACGGTGTGCCTGGGTTTTGCTGATTTGTGCATCGGTGGCGACCACCCCAATGGTGGTGTTGGTGCCGGGGATGATGGCACGGGTGGGTTGGCCTTGCATCAGCGCGGTGCGAATGTTCAGCAATGCGAGGCTGTCTGGGTTTTGACGTGCACCCGCGATGGGCTGTGCTGTCTCGGGGTGGATCACATCGCCCAGGGCGTTACAGGCAATGAGGGCTGACACCGTCACGCCGTCTACCGTCAGGGATGCAGAACCGATGCCGCCCTTCATGGCGCGGTCGATGCCAAATACTTTGCCCACGCAAGCGCCTGTGCCAGCGCCCACATTGCCCTCTTCGGGCGGGGCACTGCTGGCGGCCTCGCAGGCCGCAAAGCCCGCCTTTGCATCGGGACGAATACTGGGGTCACCCACCAGCAAATCAAACAGCACGGCAGACGGTACGATGGGCACCCGCGCGACCTTCACGTCAATGCCAATGCCGCGCGCCTCCAGCCAGCGCATGGCACCACCAGCGGCGTCCAGGCCATAGGCACTGCCGCCGGCCAGCAGGATGGCGTGGACTTGGTCCACCAGGTTGCTGGGGTTTAACAGGTCGGTCTCTCGGGTACCGGGCGCCGCGCCGCGCACGTCTGCCCCGCCCACGGCACCACCGCGTGCCAGCACCACGGTGCATCCGGTCGGGCGGCGGCTGTCGGTGAAGTGGCCGACCTCCAGTCCCATCACGTCGGTGATGTGGCCAGGGTAGCGCTGTGGTAGGGCAGGCACAGGTGGCAAAGTTGAAGAAGAGGGCATGCAGTCATTCATGGTGCGTGCATTTTGGCCCAAGTAAAGTAGCGGCCATGTCGCTTGTCCCCTTTACTACCCCTGTCCGCATTGCCAGGCCTGAAGATGCTCCCGAACTTTCTGCCGCTCAGACCCAGCTCAACGAACTGGTGGCGACGCTGGAGGCGCGCCGCGTCGGCTTGGTCCAATGGCAGAAAGCCCAACAACATTGCCTCCAGCAAGCGGCGCAGGTGCTGGCGCCTTTGCAGCGCGAAACCACCCACCAGCAAATGCAATGGGTGACTGGTCTGGCAGGGCAATTGACCGAGCCTGCTGGCGATGCAAGCTGGAGCAGAAACGAGCGCCGTCTGCTGGAGCGCATGGTGTGCGAGCTGGCCAAGCCACTGATTGCCCAGACGGGGGACGCCGACATCAAAGCGTTGTACAACCAGTACAGCAGTGTGGATTACGACGATGAAGTCCAGGCTGATGCGGCGCAGTTCAAGGCCCTGCTGAGCGATGTCTATGGCCTGAACATGGTGCACGCCAAGGGCGGCACGCGCGCAGACTTGCTGGACCACGCCCGCCAGCAAATGGCGCTTGAGCAAGACCGCGCTGCCCGACGAAAAGACCGACGCAAAGAGCGCCTGCAAGCGCGCGAATTGCCACCTGAACAGCAGGCCAAAGAAGCGGCCCAAAAGCAGCGTGCCGCCCAGACTCAGCAAACCATCCGTGAGGTTTACCGCAAACTGGCCAGCGCCTTGCACCCGGACCGGGAACCCGATGATCAGCAGCGTGTCCGCAAAACTGAACTGATGGCGCGGGTGAACCAGGCCTATGCCAATAAGGAGTTGTTGCAGCTTCTTTCACTGCAACTGGAGTTGGCCCACATCGACGCCGAGCAGTTGACTGCCCTGTCGCACCAGCGGCTGATGCACTACAACCAACTGCTCCGAGATCAACTGGTCGAGATAGACCGGGAGATTGCACACATGGCGTCCGCCGTGCGGCATCAATTGCAGGTCGCACCGGCAGTGGTTCTCACGGCAGAATCGGCCATGGCATGCATGGAAGAACTCATTGAGGCGGCTCGCTTCAAGCTCGATGAAGTAAGAATCGGCTTGGCTGCACTCCATGATGCCCCAGGGCTCAAGCGGTGGTTGAAAGCCCGACATTGAGAGGTTCAAACTCAGTCACGAAAGGAAAGCATGAAAGCAGCGTACATCACGGGCCACGGCGGCAACGACGTGGTTGAATTTGGCGACCGACCGCAACCTCGTCGCCAAGCGGGCGACGTGCTGGTGCGCATGCACGCCGCCACGCTCAACAGGGTGGACCTGTACATGCGTGACAGTGGGGCAGGCATTACCCATGCCTTGCCGCAGATCATGGGGCTGGACGGTGCGGGCATCGTCGCCGAGGTCGATGCGAGCGAAACGCGCTTGGCCGTTGGCCAGCGTGTGGTGCTGCACCCCGGTGTGTCGTGCGGTCGCTGCGAATTTTGTTTGCGTGGCGAAGGTGTGTTGTGTATCCGCATTGGCTATTTGGGCGAACACCGCGATGGCACCTTGGCCGACTACGTGAGCCTGCCTGCACGCAATGTGTTTGCCATGCCCAACGGCATGAGCTTTGCACAGGCTGCTGCGCTGGGTGTCAACCACCTTACCGCCTGGCGCATGTTGCATACCAAAGGCCAACTCAAAGCTTGGCATACCGTGCTGATTTTTGGCATTGGCGGCGGGGTGTCGCTGGCGGCGTTGCAATTGGCCAAATTGGCAGGTGCCCGTGTCATCGTCACCTCACGCCATGCGGGCAAGCTCGACAAAGCCCTGGCCCTGGGGGCTGACCATGCCATCGACAGCAGCCGACAAAGTGTGGACAAACAGATCATGGCGCTCACCAATGGACGCGGTGTGGATTTGGTGATCGAAAACGTCGGCCAGGCCGTGTGGGCCAGCGCCATGAGGTCATTGGTGCGCGGTGGCCGCCTGGTCACCTGTGGTGCCACCACCGGTGACCAGCCACCGGCGGACCTGCGCCGTATCTTCATTCGACAGTTGCAGATTTTGGGCTCTACCCTGGGGGACCTGCACGAATTTGCGGATTTGCTGGCACTGGTGGAAGCTACCGGCCTGCGCCCGGTGATTGACTCAGACTTCCCGCTGGCGCAGATTCATGCGGCGCTGAGTCGCCTTGAAAGCGGCGAGCAGTTTGGCAAAGTGGCGGTGCAAATCAGCGCGGCCGCGCCTTGAGTTCCATCATCGCCGCATGCGCAACCTGTACCGATGCAGACAGGGCCAGCAAGCCCATCATCAGGGCAACAGCCAGGTCTGGCCAGGCGCTGTGGGTGCCAAACACGCCCAGTGCAGCCGCCATCACCGCCAGATTGCTCAGCGCGTCGTTGCGTGAGCAAAGCCATACACTGCGCATGTTGGCGTCACCCGTGCGGTAGCGGTACAAAAGCGCGGCTACGCCCACGTTGGCGCACAGCGCCAAGCTGCCAATCAGCCCCATTGTGCTGGCGTCGGGCGTGCTGCCGCTCCACACCGACCAAGCGGCATGGCCCAGAACAAACAGCCCAAAGCCTGCCATACAGCTTGCCTTGAAAAGGGCCATGCGTGTTCGCCAGATGGGCGCTTGGGTCAGCACCGCGAGGGACGCGGCGTAATTGCTGGCATCGCCAAAGAAGTCGATGGCGTCAGCCAGCAAAGAAACAGACCCGGCATGCACGCCACCCAGCAATTCAATGCCAAACATGGTGGCATTGACCAGCAGTGCAATCCACAGAATCCGCCGGTAGCCTGGCGGTGCTTGTGTGGCACAGGCGGTGTGACATGTGTGGCCGTGATGTGACATGACAGGCTTCCTTTTTTGCTCTTTTATAGCCATCGGGCTACCCGCGCGCGATATCGCGCGTAGGCCTGTCCACAATGGCGTTGCAAATAGGCTTCTTCAAGCCGCACTTGAACCTGCATGAGCACCTCGCCCAGCATGGCCATGAGCAGGCTGACAGCGTCAGGGCTGATGCACAGCAGGCCAAGCAGCGCCATGCGCATGCCTAGGAATATGGGGTTCCGGCTTTTGCTGTAGATGCCGTTCTGCACCAGTTGGGGGACTGCCTGATCGTCAAAGCCGATTCGCCACGCATCACCCAGATCACGTTGCGCCAACCCAACGACAGCCAGGGCGGCGAGCAACATTGCCCAGCCAAGCAGACGCACGACCGGGTGTACGTCGAGCGCCAGGCAACCCAATGCTGCAAACGCGGTGGGCGACACGGTCAACGAGAGCACATAGCAGGCCAAACCGAGAATCAGGCACTTGAACGCCCGACCCACATAGCCCTGTGCGTCGTCGCTGCGCGGAAGTACCAGCGGACGGATGCCCGTGCGCCGGTAGACGAGCCAGGTTCGCCAGACAAAGGCAAGGGCAAAGAAGACGACAAAATAAACAAGCAGCGTGATAGGGTGTTGCATGGTCAGACATCAATGACAATCCAACCTGAATTTAAAACCTTCAAGTTACTATAAAGTCAAGCGCCATGATGGATGATGATTCCACGCTGCCCCTGTTTCGCATTGGTCAAGCTGCACAAATGAGTGGCGTGAACCAAGCGAATATCCGGTTTTATGAAGAAAAAAAGCTCATATCGGCCCAAGCCAGAAGCGCTTCTAGCTATCGTTTATATAGCAAAAGAGATGTCCACACCCTGAGATTCATCCGTCTGTGCCGAAGCATGGACATGTCGCTTGACGAGGTATCTACCCTGCTGGGACTGGGAATTTCCAACAAGGCAGACTGCACAGTTGCCGCAATCACGCTGGACGCGCACCTCGACCATGTGCGTGAACGCCTCGCCGAATTGCAAGCACTGGAACGTGAGCTGCTTGCCTTGCGCGCTTGTTGTGATGGCTCTGGCTCGATCTGCCGCCTGGTTGAAGCGCTGCACCAGCGCGCTGACCAAGGCAACTTGGCTCCCGTGACAGGGCCAGCAACCCGGCATCTCTAGGTGCTAGCGACGTAAACCAAACAGGATGTAGCCCACAAAGAGAAACAACACCAAAGCGCCAAAGTACCAGATGAATTGGCCTGCGGCGGCCTTCTCTTCTTCTTTGACCTCTTCTTCGCTTTCGTAGTCGTTTCCGGCGCCGTAGACATGGACTTGCTCAGGGTTGCCAAAGTGCGAGGAAATAAAGCCCTTTTGCTGTTCGCTTTGTTCTTGGGGTTCTGGACGGTTTTGTGTGTGGGCAGACCTGGCCTGATAAGCGCCGGAATCAGATGACGACGGGTCAACCCGCAGCGCGGCTGGGCGGGTGCTGCCGGTGGATTTATTGAAAGGCATTTGATCTCTCCCGGAAAATTGGAAACGGATTGATGGTCAAAGCAGCAGGCAACGAATTTTCGCACCCAATTGGATGACTGCACTCGCCAGCGGCTGGCTTTTTGGCGAGATCAATTTGTCTGCCCCTTGGGCAGCGTCATGCCTCGCTCGCGCATGAGGTCACGAAGCCGGTCTGGGTAATCAGTGATGATGCCGTCCACCCGCCAATCGATCATCCGCTTCAGATCTGCTTCGCTGTTCACCGTCCAGGGGATCACCTGCAGGCCCAAACCCTGGGCTTGGGCCACGCTGGACTGGCTGAGGTCATTGAAGTTCGGTGACCACACCTTGCCACCGGCGGCCTTTACCATGTGCGCAGGCGTTGCATGCTCAGCCAGTTTGAGGCCCGCCGTCCATTGTCCGTCGATCAAATTGTTAGCGCTCGCGGACTGCACACTCAGGCACACGGTGGGGATGGAGGGGGCCCACTTTTGAACAAGTTGCAGGCTGCGCCAGTCAAAACTCTGGATGCTGACACGATCACTCATGCCCTCCTGTTGGATCACGTCCAGCAATGCCCGCGTGAGGACGTGAGGCTCAGCTGTGGCCTCAGCTTGGGTCGGGAAAAGCTTGGTCTCGATATTGAAGCGCACCTCATGGGCTGCGCGGGATTTGACCCACTGAAACAAGGTGGCCAGCGCGGGAATGCGTTCGCCATCGCGCGGCTGCTGCCTGGAAAACGTCCTGGCGTAGGCGCTGTCAGGCTGGATTCGCCCTACGTCGTAGCGTTGAACTGCCGCGAACGTCAAGTTCTTGATCAGCGGTCCCCGGCTTTCGAGCCACTTTCCATCGGCTGTTCGGGTAATGCTCGGGTTCAGGTAGGGGTCATGCGACACCACCACGACACCATCAGCGGTCAGGCCAACGTCCAGCTCCAGCGTGGTTACGCCGATTTCCAGCGCACGTTCAAAAGCCGCCAAGGTATTTTCTGGTGCCAGACCCCGAGCGCCGCGATGCCCTTGCAAATCGAAGGCATGGCCCGCATGCCAGGGCCAGAGCAAGGACAAGGCACAAAGACAAAGTGAGGCGGTGATACCTGGGAATTTGATCAGCATGGTGCGCATCATAGAAAGCAGGCACCATTGTGACCCAGTCGAGCATGAGAAAATACCGTTTGAACCGAGAACGACGCTATGACACGCTACAACGCACCCCTGGAAATCCATGTTCATGGCGAGGTCCCTCTGCGCGCTGATGTGAGTTTTGAACAACTCCAGGAAGCCCTGAAACCCCTGTGGAAATACGCTGGCGCCAAGTCGCTGGCCGACGGCGCCACCAGCGCCTACGAAGAAGAGCCCGGCATCCGCTTTGACAAAGACGAGCATCTGCTTCAAATGTGCTGGACAGTGCCTGGTGATGAAGACTTCCGCCAGGTGGTGGATGAAGTCGCCATGAGCCTGAACGAATTGTCAGCCCGAGGCGCAGCCGTTGAAATTACCTTCTACGACGCCGAGTTTGACGACGATGACGAAGCTGATGATGACGCCGAGTCAAGAGACGACTTTGTGATGTTGTTCATCGGGCCCGACCCCGCTGCCATCATGCAGGTGCAGCGAGACTTGCTGGTGCAGGATGTTGTCACCATGATGGAGCGCCACTTTGAAGGCGCTGAGCTTGGTGGGGTGGTGACTGAGATTGACAAGCTATTTGCACAGCGCTATGACGAGTTAACCAACTCAATGGACCTGGGGCGCCCCCCCAGGGGATCAAGCGGTGGGTCGGGCCATGGCGGCGGGGGCCGTCGTCCGCGCCACCTGCATTGAGCGCAGCGCCATGGCTTTGTTCACCCGCGACGCTCTGAACCCTGGCGTCAAGCCGCGCGAAGTCTGGGGCTGGGCGCTGTATGACTTTGCCAACTCAGGCTACACCACGGTCGTCTTGACGGCCGTTTTTTCTGCCTATTTTGTTGCTGGCGTTGCCGGCAAAGCAGAATGGGCGACGCTGGCCTGGACCTTGGCGCTGAGTTTGTCATACGGCATCGTCATGCTGACCATGCCCGCCATTGGCGCCTATGCTGACCGCCATGCGTCCAAAAAGCGCCTGCTGGTCATCAGCACCCTCAGCTGCGTGATCTGCACCGCTGGCCTTGCGCTGGTGCCTCAGTTCTCAGGCACTGCCAAAGTGGCGGTAGCGCTGGGGCTGATTGTGCTGTCCAACGTGTTTTACTCGTACGGCGAATCGCTGATCGCTGCCTTCTTGCCAGAACTGGCCAAGGGTGACGCCATGGGCCGCGTCAGCGGCTGGGGTTGGTGCCTGGGCTATGTCGGTGGCATGCTCGCCCTGGGTTTGAGCCTGGGGTATGTGCTGTGGGCACAGGGTCAAGGTATCAAGGCCGACCAATTTGTGCCAGTCACCATGTTGATCACCGCTTCGGTGTACGGCCTGGCTGCCTGCTTCACCTTTGCTTGGCTCGGGGAACGCGCTGTGCCCAACCCCCGTGCGGTTGGACGAGGTGGTTTGGCCGATGCATTTGCGCAGCTGCGCGACACCTTTCACCGTGCCCGCAGCTTTCCTGACTTCATGTGGCTGATGGCTTGCGCCTTGTTCTACCAGGGTGGTGTGGCCGTGGCAATCACCTTGGCTGCCATTTACGCCGAGCAGGTGATTGGTTTTCAACCGACAGAGACCATGGTGCTGATCTTTGTCCTGAACATCGCGGCTGCAGTGGGCGCCATGACATTTGGCCATTGGCAGGACCGCATTGGCCACAAGCTGGCGCTTGGCCTGACCTTGATTTGCTGGGTGTTAACCTGCCTGATCGCGGCTTGGTCCACAAGCAAAGACCAGTTTTGGTGGGCTGCTGCCATTGCAGGTGTGAGCATGGGGGCCAGTCAGTCTGCGGGGCGCGCCATGGCAGGCCTGTTTGCCCCACCTAAACAAACGGCAGAATTTTTTGCGTTGTGGACTTTCTCTACCCGCTTGGCCAGCATTTTCGGCCCGTTGAGCTACGGCTTGATCACATGGGTCACAGGCGGCAATCAGCGCATCGCAATTCTCAGCACCAGCGTGCTGTTTATCGTTGGCCTGGCACTGCTGATGCCGGTGGACATGCAGCGCGGCCGTGAAGCCGCCTTACGCGAAACCGTATGAGCCCATGTGGGGGCCTAAGAAACACACGAGATCAATTGATTTGAAGGAGACAACCATGGCAGTGTATGAACTGGACGGAACCGTCCCCCACCTCGGTACGGGCGCCTGGGTGGCTGACAGTGCCCAGGTGATCGGTGCTGTGACGTTAGCTGACCATGCCAGCGTGTGGTTCGGTGCAGTGGTGCGTGGTGACACCGAGCACATCATCATTGGCAAGAACAGCAACATCCAAGACCTCAGTGTGCTGCATGCTGACCACGGCATGCCGCTCGTCATTGGCGACAATGTCACTGTCGGCCACCAGGTCATGCTACATGGGTGCACCGTTGGCGACAATTCGCTCATCGGTATCCAGGCCGTGGTGCTGAACGGCGCCAAGATTGGTAAAAACAGCATTGTGGGGGCAGGCAGCGTGGTGACTGAGGGCAAAGAGTTTCCCGACAATTCGCTCATCATTGGCAGTCCTGCCAAGGTGGTGCGAATTCTGGACGACGCGGCGGCCACCAAGCTGCGCCAAAGTGCCGAACACTACGCGCAAAACAGCCAGCGATTTGCCAAAGGTTTAAAACGCATCTCTTGACCCCATGTTGGCCTGATGTCTGAATTACACCGATTTTTGTTTGAAGGCCTGCCCGTTCGCGGTGCCATTGTGCGTTTGACCGATAGCTGGCAAGAAGTGCTGAGCCGTCGCAAGGGCAATAACGGGGGGGGGGCTTACCCTGCGCCCGTGCGGGCCTTGCTGGGCGAAATGGCTGCCGCTGCCCTCCTGATGCAAAGCAACATCAAGTTCAACGGGGCACTGGTCTTGCAGATCATGGGGGACGGACCGGTCAAGCTGGCGGTGGCTGAGGCTCAACCCAACCTGGGCTTTCGATGTACTGCCACAGTGCAAGGCGAGGTAGGGGAGGGCGCAGCATTGAGCGAGATGGTGAACGTGCTCAACCAGGGCAAGTGTGCCATTACCCTGGATCCGAAGGACCGCTTGCCAGGCCAGCAGCCCTATCAAGGTGTGGTGCCACTGTTTGGGGACAAACGTGAAAAGCTGGAGCGTTTAAGCAGTGTGCTTGAACATTACATGCTGCAGTCTGAGCAACTCGATACCCATCTGGTGTTGGCCGCCAATGACCAGACAGCTGCAGGCATTCTGATCCAGCGCATGCCGCTGGAAGGCGAAAAGAACCGCGAGGCGCTGGAGGTGGGCATTGGCGTGACAGAGGATTTCAACCGCATCTCCATCCTGACCAGCAGCATCACGCCGGATGAGTTGTTGAACCTGCCTGCCCTGGACGTGTTGCACCGTTTATTCTGGGAAGAAAAGCTGCTGCGCCATGAGCCACAAGTGGGTCTGAGCGGGCCGCACTTTGCCTGTAGTTGCAGTGCAGAGCGTGTGCGACGCATGATTGAGTCGCTGGGTGTGCAGGAGGCTGAGAGCATCCTTGCGGAGCGCAACGACATTGAGGTGGGATGCGATTTTTGCGGCCAGCAATACCGCTTTGACGCGGTGGATGCGGCGCAGATCTTTACCGAGGCGCACAAGCGGGCACCGGGGAGTGCCGGGGTGCAATAGCGGAACGTATCTGACCGCAGTTCAGGAGTCAGCCAGTCTGCTGTTGGAGCAGATTCCGAAAAATCACATGCTCGCAATCCGGATCACTGCATTTTCACACACCCAGTTTCGCATTCTTTTTGATTGGATTTTCAAGCTATTTCCGGCAATCTGGTATTGGGATTTTAGCTATTGAATTAATAGCGTTTATGCTGTTCTGAAGCCTGTCGAGCCCTTTGCCGTAGATGACCTGATAAGGAATTTTCCCTGATTCAAGCGCGAGTCGCAGCATGGCGTCGACAGGCTCGCGCACATGGACGCCGTCGCGCTGCAGGCCATCTGCCACCCAGGGCAAATCCAGGGCGGTGACCAGCGTCAAATCGTAGCTTGACTGGTGCGCCAGGGCAAAGTGGTAGAGCGACGCGTCAGCAAACAATTTGTGGCTGTAGATGGCGGTCATCATGGGTGTGGTGTCTGCGATCAAATAGTCAGCAGCTGCTGACCCTGCAGCCAAATTCACCCTGTCTGCCTGCGCCTGGGCGATGAAGGCTTGCTCGTGTGGCCGGGGTGTTCTGCCTTGCTCGTCGCACCATTCCCGCAAGACCTCTGGCACCTGAAGGGCGGACAGGCCACATGCCCGCAGGTGCGCGACGAGGTCGGTCGCAAGCTGAGTTTTTCCTGTGCTTTCAGCACCCAGCAGCGCGATCTTCACGCACATTTTTGCAGGCTCATCACGGCAGTGCCACCAGCAGGGGAGGGGCTCTGCGTTTCCACACGAGCCATCCCCAGATACTCAAACCAATGAACAGTGCGTAGAGCACCAGCGTCAGCCACAGGCCTTTGTAGGCAAAAAGGGCAATGCTCACGCTGTTCACAACGGTCCAGGCGATCCAGTTCTCGATGTATTTGCGGGCCAGCAAGTACTGCCCCACCAAGCTGACCGCAGTGGGGAAGGCGTCCCACCAGGGGACATCCGTATCGGTAAAGGTCTTGAGAAACAGACCTATCAGTGGCCACAGCACCGCGCAGGCCAACAGGCAGTGAAGCGTGCCTTTGCGATCCAGCCAGCTTACCCGCAACGCAGATCCGTCCGGCCGCACGCCACGGGCCCATTGCAGCCAGCCCCAGCCAGTCAAGATGGCAAAAAAGACCTGGAGCGCAGCATCACCGTAAAGACGGCTGCGCCAGAACAGCGAAAAGTAAAGCAAGGAACTGACGATGGCCAGCGGCCATGCCCAGAGCTTTTCAAAAATGTTGCCAATCACCATGATCAAAGCCAGGCAAAAGGCGACGATTTCAAGCCAGGAGGTGTCGCTGCCCCACAGGCTGAAGGCAGGCGCCAAGAGGAAGTCCAGCACGCGGATCAGCGCATGACCTGAACAAAGATCTCGTTGGGCTTGACCATGCCCAACTCATATCGAGCACGCTCTTCGACCATGGCCAAGCCTTCTTTGAGATCCCGCACCTCGGAGGCAATGCGCTCGTTGACGCGGGCGGACTCTTTGTTCTTGGTAATCTGATCAACCAGCTTGGCGCTGAGCTGGTTAACGTCAGGAATGCTGCCACGCCCTACCCACAATTGGGCGTGGAACGCAACCAGCAATCCAATCAGTAGCAAGGGGACAAGGCGTGCGGCCATGGCAAGACTTTAACGCAGGTTGTAAAAGGCTGCACGCCCTGGGTAAGTGGCGACGTCGCCCAGGTCTTCTTCAATGCGCAGAAGCTGGTTGTATTTGGCCATGCGGTCGGATCGGCTCAATGACCCGGTCTTGATCTGGCCAGCGTTTGAACCCACAGCGATGTCGGCAATTGTGCTGTCCTCGGTTTCACCCGACCGGTGGCTGATCACGGCGGTATAACCAGCGCGTTTGGCCATCTCAATGGCTGCGAAGGTCTCTGTCAGCGTGCCGATCTGGTTGATCTTGATCAGGATCGAATTGGCGATGCCTTTGTCAATGCCTTCTTTCAGGATCTTGGTGTTGGTGACGAACAGGTCGTCACCCACGATCTGGACCTTCTTGCCGAGACGGTCGGTTAACAGCTTCCAGCCGTCCCAGTCACCCTCCGCCATGCCGTCTTCAATGCTGATGATGGGGTATTTATCCACCCAGGTGGCCAGGATGTTGGTCCACTCTTCGGCGTTGAGGCTCAGGCCTTCGCCTTCGAGTACGTACTTGCCGTCCTTGTAGAACTCAGAGGCGGCGCAGTCCAGGCCCAGGGCAATTTGCTCACCGGCGACATAGCCTGCCTTTTCAATCGCTTCCAGGATCATCTGGATGGCGGCTTCATGATTGGCCACATTGGGAGCAAAGCCGCCTTCATCGCCCACTGCCGTGCTGATGCCCTTGTCGTGCAGGATCTTTTTGAGAGCATGGAATACTTCGGCGCCGTAGCGCAGGGCTTCGCGAAAGCTTGGGGCACCCACTGGGATGATCATCAACTCTTGAAGGTCAAGGTTGTTGTTCGCGTGCTCACCGCCGTTCATGACGTTCATCATGGGCACAGGCATTTGCATGCCACCCATGCCGCCAAAGTAGCGGTACAAGGGCAGACCAGATTCTTCTGCTGCAGCACGGGCTACGGCCATGGAAACAGCCAGCATCGCGTTGGCGCCCAAGCGGGATTTGTTTTCAGTGCCGTCCAGGTCAATCAGGGTCTTGTCGAGAAAGGCTTGCTCAGAAGCGTCCAGACCCAGAACGGCTTCGGAGATTTCGGTGTTGATATGCTCAACTGCCTTGAGCACACCCTTGCCCAGGTAGCGCTTCTTGTCGCCATCGCGCAGCTCGATGGCCTCGCGGCTGCCAGTGGACGCGCCACTGGGCACGGCTGCACGGCCCATGGTGCCGGATTCCAGCAGCACATCACATTCCACCGTAGGGTTACCACGGCTGTCCAGAATTTCACGTCCGACGATGTCAACAATAGCGCTCATAAAGTTTCACTCTGCTTTCAAGGTTTAAAAATCAGTTCACACCCTCGACCACCACCATGCGCATGATGCCCGCACCTTCGCGGACTTTGCGTGCATGGGTGTAGGTCTCGCTGCCGTACATGGCCTTGGCTTGCGCCATACTCGGGAATTTGAGCAGCACCAGGCGTGTGGGTTGCCAAGGGCCTTCCAGGACTTCGATGGCGCCGCCACGTACCAGCACTTCGGCACCAAACTCTTGCATGGCTTTGGTGCTCCAGATGCGGTACTGGGCCATTTGGTCGAGGTTGGTGACAGTGACGTCGGCAATGATGTAGGCAGCGCTCATTGAATGTCCTCCATGAATTTGTCTTCCAGGAACGGGCGGGACTTGGTCGCGCGGTCCAAAGCCTGCAAAGTCTCCAGCAAGGCCATCATGTGTTTGAGCGGCACGGCATTGGGGCCGTCGCACAGGGCCTGAGCGGGGTTGGGGTGGGTTTCCATGAACAGCCCCGCCACGCCCACAGCCACGGCCGCGCGCGCCAGTACCGGCACAAACTGGCGCTCGCCACCGCTGCTGGTACCCATGCCGCCGGGGAGTTGCACGCTGTGGGTGGCGTCGAACACGACAGGCGCTTGTGTTTCGCGCATGATGGCCAGGCTGCGCATGTCGCTAACCAGGTTGTTGTAGCCAAAGCTCACACCGCGTTCACAAGCCATGAATCGGTCTTCGCTCAGGCCTGCAGCACGTGCGGCGGTACGGGCCTTGTCGAGCACGTTCTTCATGTCATGCGGTGCAGTGAATTGGCCCTTTTTGATGTTGACCGGCAGGCCGCTCGTGGCTACAGCGTGGATGAAGTCGGTCTGGCGGCAAAGCAGCGCAGGGGTCTGCAACACGTCCACTACCTTGGACACCTCGGCAATGTGGTGGGTGTCGTGCACGTCGGTGATCACCGGCAGGTTCAGTTCACGTTTGACCTTGGTCAAAATTTCCAGGCCCTTGTCCATGCCCAGACCGCGAAAGCCCTTTTCGCTGGACCGGTTGGCCTTGTCAAAGCTGCTCTTGAAGATGAAAGGAATGCCGAGCGAAGCGGTGATTTCCCTTCAAGGTGCCAGCGGTGTCCATTTGAAGCTGTTCGGACTCGACGACACAGGGGCCCGCAATCAAGAAAAAAGGTTGATTCAGGCCAATGTCAAATCCGCAGAGCTTCATGCCACAGCTTTCAGATTCTTGCCAGTGGCTTGATGGTCAAGCGACGCCTTGATGAAAGCATTGAACAGGGGGTGACCGTCCCAAGGCGTTGATTTGAATTCGGGGTGGAATTGCACGCCAACATACCAAGGGTGTTCTGCGTGCGGCAGTTCCACGATCTCGGTCAATTGCTCACGCTGTGTTAAAGCAGAGATCACCAGACCCGCCTTGCGCAGCTGGCCCAGGTAATTCACATTGGCTTCATAGCGGTGGCGGTGGCGCTCGGTCACCACATCGCCGTAAATGGCGTGCGCGCGGGTACCAGGGGCCACGTCGGAGCTTTGGGCGCCCAGCCGCATGGTGCCGCCCAGGTCTGAATTGGCGCTGCGCTGCTGAATGCTGCCGTCTGCGTCTTTCCACTCGGTGATCAAGGCGATGACCGGATGGGGTGTTTCGGGTTCGAACTCGGTGCTGTTTGCGTCCATCAATCCCGCCACATGGCGTGCAAACTCGATGGTGGCTACTTGCATCCCCAGACAAATGCCCAGGTAAGGAACCTTGTTTTCGCGTGCAAAACGGGCGGCACTGATCTTGCCTTCGATGCCGCGTTTGCCAAATCCGCCTGGCACCAAGATGGCATCGAAACGTGCCAACTGGTTGATGTTGCCACTGTCCAGCGTTTCAGAATCGACGTACTCAATCTTGACACGCACATGGTTTTTCATACCTGCGTGCTTGAGTGCTTCATTTAGCGACTTGTAGGCATCGCTGAGATCCACGTATTTGCCGACCATGGCGATGCTGACTTCACCTTTGGGGTGTTCGGTTTCATAGACCAGATCGTCCCAGCGTTTGAGGTTGGCAGGGGGGGTGTTCAGACGCAGCTTGTCGCAGATCAGCCCGTCCAGGCCTTGCTCGTGCAGGATGCGGGGGACTTTGTAGATGGTGTCCACATCCCACATGGAGATTACGCCACATTCGTTGACGTTGGTGAACAGCGAGATTTTTTCACGCTCTTCATCAGGAATTCGCCGGTCCGCACGGCACAGAAGTGCATCCGGCTGGATGCCAATTTCGCGCAGTTTCTGCACGGTGTGTTGCGTAGGCTTGGTCTTGAGTTCACCAGCCGCCGCTATCCATGGCACATAGGTGAGATGCACAAATGCGGTGTTGTTGGGTCCAAGGCGCAGACTGAGTTGACGAACGGCTTCCAGGAAGGGCAGAGATTCAATGTCACCCACCGTACCGCCAATTTCGACGATGGCCACATCCACCGCATCGGGTTCGCCAAAACGCGCGCCACGTTTGACGTATTCCTGGATTTCGTTGGTGATGTGGGGAATCACCTGCACCGTCTTGCCCAGGTAATCGCCGCGACGCTCCTTTTCGAGCACCGATTGGTAAATCCGCCCCGTGGTGAAGTTGTTGGTGCGACGCATTCGCGTGTCGATAAAGCGCTCGTAATGACCTAAATCGAGGTCGGTTTCGGCGCCGTCATCGGTCACGAAAACCTCGCCGTGTTGAAACGGTGACATGGTGCCTGGGTCTACGTTGATGTAGGGGTCCAGTTTAATGAGGGTGACTGTCAAGCCGCGCGATTCCAGGATCGCAGCAAGCGAGGCGGCGGCGATTCCCTTGCCCAGGGAAGACACCACGCCGCCAGTGACGAAGACAAATTTGGTCATGTCAGGACTCGGGGTAAGCCCGAGGAGCTGGTAAAGCGAGATTATACGTTTCCCTCACGCTCCGTTGCTTTGCGGATCGCTGTTCCTGCAGAGCCCTTGCGCCTAGGGGTGGCTCGACCATGCTCATGGCGCTCTGCTACATTGCCAAATATGAACGAGTTGAGCGGAAAACACATTCTTTTGGGCCTCACCGGGGGGATTGCCTGCTACAAGGCGGCCGAATTCTGCCGGGCGCTGGTGAAGGCTGGCGCTACCGTGCAGGTGGTGATGACCGAGGCAGCAGCGCAGTTCATCACGCCGGTGACCATGCAAGCGCTGTCCAGTCGACCGGTCTACACATCTCAGTGGGATGGGCGCGAAGCCAACAACATGCCTCACATCAATTTGAGCCGTGAGG
Organism: Candidatus Defluviibacillus avedoerensis; assembly: GCA_016703665.1. Lineage (GTDB taxonomy): Bacteria > Pseudomonadota > Gammaproteobacteria > Burkholderiales > Burkholderiaceae_C > Defluviibacillus > Defluviibacillus avedoerensis. The sequence continues at coordinate 500,459 of JADJBS010000020.1, read as the reverse complement.
CAGATGCCATCGTCATTGCGCCTTGCAGTGCAGATTTTGTGGCGCAACTGGTTCTGGGCTCAACGCCAGAGCTGCTTAGCCTGTTGTGCCTTGCTCGTCCGAGGCAGAGTGTGCCGCTGCTTCTTGCGCCAGCGATGAACCGGGAAATGTGGTCGCATCCGGCCACTCAGCGCAATGTGGCCCAGGCGCAAGTTGACGGTGCAGTTGTATTGGGCGTGGGCACGGGCGAGCAGGCTTGTGGCGAAACGGGTGAAGGTCGTATGCTGGAGCCCACCGAGTTGCTGGAGGAGCTGATCGCATTCTTTCGGCCCAAAACCATGGCTGGGCAGCATGTATTGGTGACCGCTGGGCCGACTTTTGAAGCGATAGACCCAGTGCGTGGCATCACGAACTTGTCGAGCGGCAAGATGGGTTTCTCAAGTGCCCGGGCGGCTAAGGACGCCGGTGCAGAAGTGACTTTGGTGGCTGGCCCGGTCAGGCTTGCTTACCCTCGCGGTGTGAAGCGGATCAATGTGAAGTCTGCCCTGGACATGGAAAAAAAGCAGTGATGGCCCAGGTATCAGGGGCTACTGTGTTGGTCGCCGCGGCGGCTGTTGCTGATTGGCGCCCGGCCACGGCATCCGAGCAAAAGATCAAGAAAGACGGCTCTGGGCAGACGCCAACACTTCAATTTACCGAAAATCCAGACATCCTGGCAGGCGTGGCGAAGTTGCCGAGGGCGAAATCTGGCGAACTGTACTGCGTTGGCTTTGCCGCCGAAAGCCATGATCTGCTGAGCAATTCCACTGCCAAGCGATTGCGCAAGGGCGTGCCGCTGCTGGTCGGCAATATTGGCCCTGCCACGTTTGGACAGGACGACAATGCATTGTTGCTGGTGGATGCCGACGGTGCCAAGGAATTGCCGCATGCCAGCAAGCGCAATCTTGCTATTCAATTGGTAGCTGAAATTGCTCGTCGGATAAGCCGTAAAGCATGATTCGAGAAGTAAACATGAAGATTGACGTCAAAATCATCGACCGCAGGATTCAAAATCACTTGCCGAGTTACGCCACCCCGGCAGCGCAGGGCTGGACTTGCGGGCTTGTCTGGATGCGCCACTGACGCTTGCGCCCAATGCCTGGCAGCTGGTGCCGACGGGCATCGCGATTTATTTGGCTGATCCCAGGTATGCGGCGTTGATCCTGCCGCGATCAGGCTTGGCCACAAGCACGGGATTGTTCTGGGGAACCTGGTGGGCTGATCGACAGCGACTACCAGGGCAGTTGATGGTCAGTGCCTGGAATCGCAGCGATGTGACCTTCACCATTGACCCGATGGAACGCATCGCCTAACTGATGATTGTGCCGGTGGTACAGGCGGAATTCAATGTGGTCAGCGAGTTCCCACCCACCGTGCGTGGTGAAGGTGGCTACGGCTCAACAGGCAAAGGCTGATAGCACGGCGAACTTTGTCCGTAGTGCCATGTCAGTGAAGGGAGCCACTACCGGGGCTGATGGGTTGGATGCGAAAGAAGCCTGTGCCATCGCTGTGCCTGCCTCGACTTCTTCTTCTGTCGCATCCCGCACTGAATTGACCCGAAGGCTTAAGCGAAGCGCAATGCCCGCCAGCGGGTGATTGCCGTCCAGCACCACATGTTCCGGGTAAATTTCCGTCACTGTGTACAGGGCATCTTTGAGGGCATCTGGGCTGCAGCCATCAGGCAGGGCATGGCCATCAAAGGTGTGACCTTCTTCCAGTTCCTGGGGAAAGAGTTCCCGGCGTTCCAGAAAAATGAGTTCCTCGTTGTAGTCGCCAAAGGCTTGTTCGGGCTCTAACTGCAGCTGCACCTTGTCACCCGGAACATGGCCTTGCAAGGCTTCCTCAATGATGGCGAACAGATCTTCACCACCGATCAGGAACTCGACGGGATCGTCCAGAACGTCCAAAGTGTCGTCCAACGTGTCGCCTAGGTCCAGGTGAGCGCCACGACGCATTGTTGATTGATTTCCATAGGAGAATTGTCGCAGTTTGTTTGACGCGAAGGCTCGACCCATGGATACCTCTCTACCGCTCACCCTGTTAGGCGGGATCACTCCCCAGCAGTTCATGCAACGCTACTGGCAAAAGAAGCCGTTGTTGATCCGAAACGCTGTACCGGGCTTTAAGCCGCTGCTGAGCCGTGCCCAATTGATGGTGATGGCTTCACAAGATGGCGTGGAGTCACGCATGGTGGTGCATGGTGCCAAGGGTTGGCGCCTTTCGCATGGGCCGTTTGCCCGCCGCGCTTTTCCGCCATTGGCACAGTCCAAGTGGACTTTCCTGGTGCAGGGCGTGGATTTGCATGATCAAAACGTTCACGACTTGATGCAACAGTTTAGGTTTGTGCCGGACGCACGTCTGGACGATCTGATGATCAGCTATGCCACCGATGGCGGCGGCGTGGGGCCCCACTTTGACAGCTACGATGTGTTTCTACTCCAGGCGCACGGACAGCGCCGTTGGCGGATTGGGCGTCAGAAAGACTTATCGCTGGAGGAAGATGTTCCCCTCAAAATTTTGAGCAATTTCCAGCCAGAGGTTGAGTATGTGCTGGAACCTGGCGATATGCTTTACCTGCCGCCCAAGTATGCGCATGATGGCATTGCCGTGGGTGAATGCATGACCTATTCGATCGGGTTCAAGGTGCCGGCCCGCGACCAAATGGGAACGGAGTTGCTGCAGCGTTTGGTCGATGATCCTGAAGATTGTGCAGGAGCAGATACCTTGTATAGAGACCCGAAGCAGCCCGCTATGGACACGCCTGCCCTGATGCCTGAAACTTTGCAGGCGTTTGCGCGTGAAGCCCTTTGCTCCAAGTTGAAGGCAGCCTTGGCAGACGTGGATTTGCAAAACCAGATTCTTGGGGAGCATCTGACGGAACCCAAAGCAGCCGTCTGGTTTGAGCAGCGGGCTGAGGCGGTGGATATCCGTGCGGGCGTCGTGCTGGACAAGCGTACCCGTATGCTTTATGACCCCAAATACATATTCATTAATGGCGAAAGCTACCGCGCTGCCGGTGCTGATGCTCGGTTGATGCGCAGTCTGGCCGATAAGAGATGCATTGATGCCACGTCGATGCAAAAAGCCAGCGAGGAAGCACGGAGCTTGCTGGTAGGTTGGTGTGAGGCGGGGTGGGCCCATGGATTCACTGCGAAAACTTGAATGACAGGCGAGCTTCATGACATTGAGCAGAGTGTCTGGTGCAGCAGGTGAACCAACAGCGGTGAAAGCTGGGGCCTTTTCAGGGCTCGCTGTTTTCCAGCAGCATGTGCGCGATGTCTTGGCATTGGCAGTTTTGCAGCAATGGTCTGTGATTGTCCTGAGTGATCCTGATTTTGCGGACTGGCCGCTGGGTGAGCATGCGGTAGTGAAGTGTTTGAACGACTGGTTGAGGAGCGGGCGTAGCATCACCTTGCTGGCGAGCAGTTATGAGTTTGTGCAGTCCCACCATGCACGACTGATTGATTGGCGCCGTCGATGGGATCACATCGTGACTTGTCGAAAGTTTGGGAATAGAAATGCAGCAGGAGGCACATCGACGGTCCCCAGCGTGGTCTGGACGCCAGACTGGGTGGTGCACCGCAAGGTGATCGAAACCTGCGCAGGACATTGCACCCAGTCTGCCCTGCGAAGGGCAGAATTGCGTGAGTCACTCAACAATTGCCTGAAGCAAAGCAGCCCTGGTCTTGCTGCTTCGGTGTTGGGTTTGTGATTTATTGCACTTGCCCTGTAAGTAAAGAGTCAGATGCATTCGGTTTTTAAGGGAAAACCAGCATATAATCTTAGGTTGAGTCGAAAGAGCTCGAGTCCTTTCGCTCGGTCAAGATGACCTGAAACGTTGCAGTTCAGCTGAATGTGGGTGAGATGTTCGTTTCAATCGTTATGTTGACAATTTCCGGAAATTGTTTCTTCTCTTTGTCTCGCCATACTCCTGTAACAAAAAGGATACTTGAAATGAATAAGTCGATCGTCTTGGCCGCTTTGATTGCTGCTGCTGCTTTGGCCGCTTGCGGTAAGAAAGAAGAGCCCGCTCCTGCACCCGCACCAGCTCCCGTTGCTGCACCAGCACCTGCTGCTGACGCATCTGCCCCTGTGGCCGCTGCTGCAGCTTCTGCTGTTGATGCAGCCAAGGACGCTGGCGCTGCTGCTGGTGCCGCCGCCTCTGCAGCTGCCGGTGCTGCAGCTGACGCTGCCAAGGCAGCTGCTGGTTCCGCTGTGGATGCAGCCAAAGCTGCAGCTGATGCTGCTGCTGCCAAGAAGTAATTTCTTGTTCTGCTGCATGCAGTGCAGCAGTAGTAAAAAACCCGCTAAAATTTTTTAGCGGGTTTTTTTTGGTCAAACACACAGCTGTGTGTGGTTACCTCAAATCTTCTGCTAACAAGTCAACAATGCGTTGAGATACAGGCGAGGTTTCTTGAGCACCGCTAGCGTTCAAGACAGACACGAGAGTTGGTCCATTGGCTGAATTGCTCAAGACTACGCGTAGCTTCATCGGTGGTGCAGGTGGTTTTGCGCTACCCAGCAATTTCGCCAGGAAGCCCGGCTCTTCTTTCTTCTTCGGATCAGACTCTACATACCGAACAAAGTAAATCCCCTTCGCACGATCCCGGTCTTCCACCGTAAAACCAGTACGGTCCAGGCTCAAACCCACACGTCGCCAGGCACGGTCAAAACCGTCATCGAGTTGAACAACAGGGTGGTTGTTTAATAGGGTTGCACGGGCCGTTGCGGCAACAATCACATCGGTCGTGCCAAGCGTTGCTGTTTTGGAACTTTCGGCGGTGCCAGACAACCGCATCATCAATCGTTTTAGAAACTCTGCCTCAAGATCTGCATCAGCGGGGCGGGGTTGCCAAACAGTCTTTTCTTTTTGCTGCGATGTGTAGACCTCAATCATGCCGCGATGACTGATGAAAATGTCAGTACCTCCGCTGGCGTTGCGCTCAAACCGGGTCCGGAATCGGTCTTGTTCACCGGTTGAATAGAGTGCATCAAACACTTTCCCAAGGGTGCTACGGATTAAAACTTGTGGCAATTTGGCGCGATTTTCAGCCCAATCAGTTTCCATCAGGCCCAGTGTCATTTGATCAGTGGTCAGCGCGAATCCGGATTGTGTCCAAAAATCCCGTACAGCTTCCCAAAGCACTTCTGGTTTACGGTTGACAACCAGCCATTGCCGATTGCCAATCCGTTCAATGTGTGCATCTCCCATGGCTTGCGCTGCAACGGCGACTACTGCCTGGTTCGCCTGGGTGTCTTTATATCCAGACGCTGTGACTGCACTGCCTGGAACCACGTAACGGGAGTTGGCGGAGAGTTGAGTCAAATCCGGTGGTACCTCAAGTGTGGGTGCTTTGGTGGCACTGCGGTAGTTGACTTTGTCACCCTCAAGCGAAGTGCAAGCAGTCAGTGCTACCGCAAGACCAAGAATGCTCAAGCGAAAAAGGGCTACGCCCGAAGTAACTTGTCGAACTAAATGAATCACACAATTTTCCTTATCACTGACGGTGTCAGACTAGTTTGACAGACTTCAGAGCTGATTCGACGGTAGGCTGGCAGGCCGTACTTAGCTCGGTCAACGGTAGCCTTAATGTGGGGCCGCACAGTCCCATCCGAGCCATCGCCCACTTCACAGGGATGGGATTCGGTTCAACAAACAGTTGACGGTGCAACGGTAGTAGTTTCATCTGTATAGCCATGGCTGCCTTGGTATCGCCTGAAATGGCAGCCATACACAATTCATGCATTAACCGAGGAGCTACGTTTGCGGTGACACTGACATTACCCTTTCCGCCACAAAGCATTAGCGCAACGGCCGTTGGGTCATCGCCTGAGTAGACCGCGAAGTGGTCAGGAACTTCCTTGATTAACCACTGCGCACGTTCTATGTTGCCGGTAGCTTCTTTGATGCCGACAATACCTGGAACTTGCGTCAAACGCATAACGGTGTCGTGGGCCATGTCTGCCACGGAGCGACCAGGGACGTTGTACAGAACAGTTGGGAGGTCCACTGCTTCAGCGATTGCCTTGAAATGCCGGTACTGGCCTTCCTGGGTAGGCTTGTTATAGTACGGCACAACTTGCAACTGACAGTCTGCACCTACTTTTTTCGCAAACCGGGCGAGTTCAATGGCTTCCGATGTGGAGTTAGCGCCACAACCGGCCATCACCGGAACATGGCGCTGGTGTTTGTGGGCTTGCTCAACGGTGACGCGAATGATTTCGCAATGTTCACTGACATTGACAGTCGGAGACTCTCCCGTCGTACCTACAACACCCAGGCAGTCTGTGCCTTCATTGATATGCCAATCAACGAGTTTGCGCAGACTGGGGTAGTCCACTGAGCCGTCTTCAAACATGGGTGTGACGAGCGCCACAATGCTGCCAACAATAGGTGTCATGAGGGTGAGTGCTGCATTAAGCAAGAAAAATGGATTCTAGCAAGCGCCGTGGCAAACGGGCGCGCTTGCCATTGCCAGCCGCTCAGGGCTCTACTTTGCAATCCACTGCAACTGGACGTTTCTTCTTGCGAACGACGTTTATCTGAGCTGACTGTGGTGCGACGGACTGCTGCGGCGTAGTCTGTTTACGCGCTGCTGGGACTGTTTGCTGTGGTTGAGAATACAAAATGGCTTGTGGAGTTGGGGCAGTCTGCTGATAACTCGGCATTTGTACATTACCCCCTTGATAGGCAGAAGCACTGGGGTAGCTGCTTTGCTGGTTTTGCAGCCCTGTGTTGTAGCCTGGAATCTGTTGTGGGTACACCTGCGTGCCTTGCTGGGCTGGGTAAGTCGAATAGCCGCTTTGGTTTCCAATGGGAGGTAACAAATTTTGCTGACCAGACCTCACCACAGGGGGATTTTGCATTTGCTGTGGTGGAGACCAAAGAGGCGGGAATCCCTGAGGGGAGTCTTCTGCACGCGGAAAATTCAAAGGCGTATTCGTTGGGCGGCTTCCAACTGCGAATTGACTTTCTTGTGACATCCATGCACGAAGATTGGCATGATTGTTCATGATGTCTGATCGGTTGGGTGCGATGCGCAACGCGCGCTCGAGCAAGGAGAGGGCGTTTTGGTAGTCGCCTTGCGCGGCATAGTTGACTGCAAGGTTGTTGAGTGCGACAGGGTCAAACGGGTTCACTCGAACTGATTCATTCAACGCCGCTGCTGCTCGGGGAATGTCGCCCCGCGCATAAGCCGAACGTGCCAGAGCATCACGGTCGGTTGGGTTGTACGCGGTCTGGGCCTGGCTGGCAATGACGACCGTGCAACCCAAAAGGCCTTGAAAAACTGCCCTGGAGAATTGGTGCTTGGTCTTCATAGCTGATTCACCCGCAAGGTATTGGGCGGAAAGTTGACGGGTCTGGTGTTTGGCTCAAAGCTATAGCGCACGTACAGCAGACCTGAAGACTGAAAATAGTCAGATGCATTGTCCAGCGCGAGCCGACCACCAATCACCCATTTTGGCGCAAGGCGGTATTCCACTGCGCTTGACAACCTGAAACCCATACCGGTCTTTGTTTGGCCAGGGTAGCTTGTTTTCCAGGTGACGCCCGCCGGGCCGCCGGCGGCAGAGTTGGCGGTAGCAGCTGCTGTTTCCCATGCCGTTTGCAAGGAAGTGCTTCCGGGGAAATACGCGGCAGTATTTTCACGGAAATTCTGGATACCTAGAGATCCTTCAAGCTTGTAAGAGAGTTGACCTGTACGGCCACTCCACTCGACGGGGAAATTCAGCGCAAAGTAGCGCTGAGGACTGAAATAACCACCATGACCCAGCGTGAAGTAGCGTAAGTTTTTGTCGTAGCCGAGCGCTGTCACGCTGACGCCGGCAGTTAATTCCATGTTCGCATCTTGGGCGACTTTGTAGTAAGCGCCAGCCCCGCCTTCGTACCGATTGTTGTCAACGACGCCTTTGCCTCCTACATAATGGTAACTGCCGTAGCCAAACACGCCAAATCTGCCGTCCTCCAGACCAAGCTCAGCGCGTCCACCAGTCGCAGTGACACCGCCCCAGATGGTGCCAGTGCGGTCATCGACAGTACCGGCATAGGACAGCAAACTGTCTGTCACCGAACGCCTTGACAGATCTAATTTGATCGACATATCGCCGAGTCGATCAGCGTAAGAGACTCCACCAACCGCCGTGGATACCTTGAAGCCGATAGGCGTACTGGCGATGTCTGCTTTCAGGCGCAAAGATTCATAGCCAAGACCAAAAGCTACCCCTGCCGCCTGCTGGTTGCTGTTGCTGTTGGTAAATGTATTGGAAGACGCGAACGCATTGGTGCCAAAACGCTGAGCAGTATTCAGGTCGCTCTTGCTAATTTGACCTGCGTCGAGCAAAACGGGGGTGACCCTGAGTACCATGTGGCCGCCGTCACCAACAGGCATCTTTCCCTCTATGGGGACACTGAAATCAGACAGCGAGCTTGTTCCACTATCTCCACTTCGACTGCGCCACATTCCACCACCCGCCACAGACGGCGAACGCAGTGCACGCAATTCCTCTATTTCGTCACGGATCGCGAGGGTATCCTTTGAGGCAACCAATGGGTCATTGCGAGAAATGTTGCTGACAATGTTGCCCGTAGTCGGGTCTACATAGCTTGAGCGTGAGGGAGGCAGCGGTAACGCACCAGGAGAAACGATTTCGAGGGTCTGTGCCTGATTTGGTTGAATCAGCTGCAGCGGTTGCAATTGGCCCGTCATTCGTGCCGACGGCAACTGTTGCAGGCTTTGGACGGGCATGATTTGAGTAGGTTGAGGCACCATGGGCTCACGCGTACCCTGATTTGCAGATGGATAGGTATATTGAACGGGAACAATCTGTTCTGCGGTAGACATCGCACTGCTTGCTGATGGTGCAGATGGTTTATTCAGCACGCTTGGCGCAGGCGAAGGCGAAGGCGAAGGCAGGTCAAGCCGGGCGACCTGTGTGTATTGCGTATCAGCAGAGGAGTCCAATTTGCTGATTGGACGCATAGCTGGACTACGACCAGGAACATTCATGCTCCTCGGTGCCAGCGGTGGTGCAATTTTGGGAATCACAGGCGAACCTTGAGCGCTGGGAATACCTGAGACGCCAAGGCCATCGGCGGTGGGCAGGGTGTAATTGATCAGACGCATACCCAAGGGGCCATTGACCAACTGGCGGGAGGCGGATTGTTCTGCACTCAGCGCACGCTGAAACGTCTGAGTGGCCAACTGAGTCTTGCCTTGAGCGCGGTAAAGCTTGCCAAGAGTGGTCAACACGGCCGGATTCTCCGGGGCAATCTGCGCTGCGTTATTGATGGCCGACTCTGCATAGTCGAGATTTGGGACTGCCAATGCCGCTCCAGCGGCTGCCACTAACGCATCTAGGTTGTCAGGTTCACGTTGCAGTGCGTAGTCGTACCATGCCAACGCATCTTTATATTCTTTGGCGCTGGCATAAAGGCGGGCCAACGCCAGTTGAAGAGTAATATCGTCTGGGCGTTCAGCAACCAAGGGCATGATGGCCTCGTAGGCTGTCGCAATGTTTCCAGCCTCACGCAAGGAGTCGAATTGGCGCAAGCTATACGCAACACGTATTTTGTCCAGGTCGTTACGTTGCTGTTCATTCAACGGCTGGGTATAGAGATGGCGCATTTGAGCAGCCAATTCTGCATCCTGACGCGTTTTCAGAAGAATCGCAGAATACTGAACCATCATCCCAAGATCTGGCTGGCGGTTTTGCGAAATCATCGTTCGCATCATGGCCAGTGCTCTTGTATCTTCACCCGCGTCTGACATCGCTTGTGCCACTGCCAACAAAAGCTCTCCATCGCGCTCTGCGGAAGGTTCAATTTGGCGCAAAAGCTGTTTAGCAGCAGGGATTTGTCCGGAGCGTGCGAGTACAGAGGCACGGTCAGCTTGTGCTCGCACCCATAGACGACGCTGCAATGCCATCATCTCTTTATTGCGGCTGTTAGGCGGAATTCGCTCCAATTGATCAAGGCCAGCCAGCCAATCTTGCGCATCAGCACTCATCAGTGCACTGGCGTAAAGGGCGCTGGGCAAATTTGGGTTGGACACCAAGAGTCCATCCACCACCGCACGCGCGTCACTCAACGAGCCGGCAGCTTGATATAGGCGACCCAATTCAAGACGAAGCCATGGGCTGGATGGATCCCAAAGCAGTGCGTCCTCAAGGAGCTGAACGGCTGACGCGTGATCGCCGCGCTGGGTAGCATTGGTGGCTGCACGGCGTAATTGTTCACCTTTGAGCTGACCATATCCTCCCAGCTTCTCTCGCATTTCAGGTGTAAGACGATCTGCAAGTCGAGTTGCTTCTTCAATTTGACCTTGCTGGGCCATCACATTTACCAAGCCACGCAATGCGTCAAGGGAATCGGGTTCTTTGGCCAACACTTGACGGTAAGCGCGATCTGCCTCCGCCAGCTTGCCGTCTTCTGCTGCCAAATCTGCCAGTGCCAAAACGGGTAGAGATTGCGTACTGTCTAAGCGCTGGGCACGGGTGAACTGGGCAATGGCCAAGTCACGCTGGCCAGCTTCGCGATGTGCATTCCCGGCATCCATGGCAAGCCAGAACCGAGCGCTGGCGAGTGCGGTGCCCCACTTTGCAAGGTTTTGTTGTCCTTTAGTTGCCTGGGATAAATACCTCTCGGCTTCTGCAAATTTTTCCTGCTTCAAACGGATGACACCTAGTCCACCAAGCGCATCTGTATTATTGGCATTCTCTGCGAGCAAGCGCTCAAAACGTTCAGAAGCCTGCTCCAAATCACCCGCATTCAATGCAGCAAAACCATTTCGCAAAGCGATGACCTTAGGGTCAGGCTTTGCAGGTGGATCCACGCGGGTCAAGGTATCCAGACGACTTTTGATTGCGCCGTCACCCGGTACGGCGGTCAGAAAAGACTGGAACAAAGGAACATCGCTCTTGGATGCCTCCAGCCAAATAAGTCCTTTGCGCCAAGCCTCAGTTGCGACTTTGGTAAATTCCGGCAGTCGCGAAAGTTGGCTCAAAATTCGGATGCCTTCGCGTCGTGTTGCGCCACGGTAGGTCAGGTGTTGCCCGTAGGCCAGCGAAATTTGCTTGTTGTTCGGGTCTTCTGCACTGAGTCGCGCGAGACCCTGACGTGCCTCCTCCCATCCAGCCTCGCTACCGCCCATGGTTTGGTAATACTCAAGTGCCAACGGGCCAGATGGCGTTTTACCACCGAGGGCCTGACGATATGCACGGGCAGCCTCATCTGATTTCCCGCCTCTTGCAAGCGCACGGGCTTCGTCCAACTGGCGATTGTCAACCGATCGTGCCGCAACTGCACTTTCGACACGCCGCGCGGCTGCATCCCCACCTTTCACTGTCTTTAACCGGTCGGTGTAGAGCTTGGCTTGCTCAGGGCGGTTATTGTCCAACTCAAATTGCGCCAGCAAAGCGAGTGCATCAACATTATTGGGGTCAAGGAGTAACAGTTTCTTCCATGCCTCTGCCGACAAATCTCCTCGGCCCTTCGATTGCCAGTATTGGGCTTGATCCAATAAAGTCTTGATGGCCAACTCATTGGCTGCCATGGCTGGCACCGTGGCACCGAGCACTGCCACAGCGATGGTCGTCCGAGTAAATCGACTAAGCCAGTTGCGGGAGGTTTCCATGAAAACTTAACCCTTTGTTCTGCGATTCACCCGAAGGCGTAGAAGGGTGTACAACACGGCACCCAGAAGCACAGCACCGGCGATCAATGCCAGAGCCAGCATCCAGGAGTTCTGCGATATCAGCCAGCGGGATTTGAGTGCAAACGGTAGTTTGCCGACAGTGTAGGCACTGCCCACAGTCATGGATTCAACTTCTTTTCCTCGAACCACAGCCAGTGAGCCTTGAATCTTGGCGATCAGCTCATCGTCCATCAATGCGCTGAGTACATCCGCCAAGCCTGACGTTTTGTCGCTGACAACAGCTACTACGCTTCTGCCACTGGACAGTGGGGATTCAAATCCGAACACCACAGCTTCTCGGTTCAGCGTGATTTCGGAAAGTTTGACAACAGGCGATCGGTCGGTGCCGACAGTTTCGTACCACGGCAGGTGACGGCGAACCCATTCAGAAATAGAGAACGTTCGAGCTTGGCCTGCCACTGAAAAAGGCATGTGTTTTGCCCATTGGCCCAGCATGGGCTGGTTTGCCGAGCTGCCGAGTACAAGCAGATCCTTGTCGGCGTAGCGGGAAACATCACCTGCCCGGCCAACGGATATGCCATAGGCTGGAAGCCCTGTGGATTCACCCATCCGCCCCATCAATGTCAAATAGGTGCTGATATCGGGGACACCTGGAGCATCGGGCATAACGACCGCTGTTTCAGAGAGGTCAGCCATGCGGGTGAAAGGAAAGCCTGCATTGGCGAAAACGGCAATGTTTGGCATTTCAATGTAATGCGGGAACGAAGTCAGATCCAGTGTTGACTCAGGATCAATCGCACCCTGGTAATTTTTCATCTCGACATCTTTACAGGCCCCTTGCTTAGGGTAGTCAAAATGGTAATGAAACTGCAACTGGCTGCGAGCAGGCATCAAGGACAGCGGGATAAAAAATTCATCGCGTGCTGGCAACAGCTTATCGGTGTTAAGAAGATTGTTGATCTTCTTCTGAATAGCTTCACCGGGTTGACCTTCACTGAAAGGTAACAGCGGATATGCTGTAATGAAATTTCGATTGACATTGACGTTCAACGTCGATTTGTCAATGGTTGCGCGTGGGGTATAGCGATACCGCATGTCAAACGGAGCGCCTTTGCTTTGCCAACCAAATAAATCTGGCGCTGTACGAAGATTGACACGAATCAGATCAGGCCTGATTCCGGTCACATTCATCTCTTCAACGGATGCCAGTTCACCCATCTTGACGGGGCGGTCACTGGTAACCCAGTTTGGTGCATCATAAGGTTTACGTACCTTTAGGCCTTCAAGCCCGGTGATGGCCACGGATTGACCCGAAAACGTGTTTCTACCTAGACCTAGGGCTGTTGCAGCTGTTCGCAACTCTTTGGCATCACGACCAAGCACGAAAAGCATTTTGTAGCGGGGATCACTGGGGTGGGGTGCCACCGCCAGGGTGGGCCCATTGATCGGGGGAACGCTAATGCCCTGAGGGCGCTCTTCGTTTGTCGCAAACACAACCGCGTGAGCAGCGGGCAATGCATTCAGACTCGAAGGAAACCAGGCGCCACGGTAGCTCGCCAATGAACCAAACCAAGAGGACACGATCCCTGCAGCCTCAAGTACACCCGAGGATGGTGTTCCACCAAAGACAAAGGGCAACTCAAGGCGCCGTCCATCCCGTCGGTCAAAGAATGGTGCAGGCAACAAGGCCAAGTCATTTTGAACTGACAAGGGGGTCACAGTGAACTCGAGCGTGCTCAAGTTGCTGATGTTCATCCAAAGGCTGGAGTGAAACGGGTCTTCGCAGTCAAGGGTGTAGTGACCAATGAACTGCATGTTGAAACGGTTGAAATCCGTCAGCAGTCTTGGGTCAATGGTCACCTCTCGAATCAGATTGGTGCCTGCTTGCTCTTTCGGTAGCGCAACTGTTGCTGCAATCTCACCATTGACCAAAATCTTCAAGTGTGAAAGATTTGTAATCAGCGAAGGCGAATAAGCAAAGTCCAGTTTCAGTTTCAGACCGGTGACAACTTCATCCGCCGGAACACTGAAAGGCAGTGAAAAAACAGCGTCGATACCGCGCAGCGCCAGAGGGTCATACGCCCCCAATTGCTTCAAGGTAAATGTGTATTTACGTAAAGTGTTTGCACCAAGGGATGCAGCAATTTCGCTCGAACCTGGGACTTGCTTCGGTACAGTGATATTAAAAACGGGAATGTCTGAATCCGCCTTTTCAACCAGCTCTGTTTTCGACTTCTTGCTGGTTGCAGACAAGGCGTCCGTGCTGTGCAAGCAAACAGGCAGCACAGCGCCAACAACCAATGCAGCAATCAAGTTACGTTTAAACATCACCACTTTCCCTATAACAATACGCATTGGTTATCTCGACACCATAACAATACCATGCAAAATCCGTTCAGGACTTCAGAGCGGGTCGGGCTGTACCAGTACTTTTACGTTTCGGCGCTGCAACCGGTTTCGGTGCTTCATTCCCGCGACGCAACAATACCCGCACGATAATTCCACCGAACATTTTCAGCCCACCCAATCCCAAAAAGAAAACCTCTACCAGACCTCGCAGCGGTGTATCGTGTTCGCGTTTATCACCCCAAACAGCCCAGCTATCAGCACGGGCGAAAGTGCATTGAACAAAATTAATGGATTGCTCTAGAGACATTTCATCAAACTGTAAACCAAGACGTCTACCGCTATGCATCGTTACCTTGGATTCAAACACGTATTCTGAATTCCCGCGATACATGGTTACCTGAACTTGTTCACCAATTTCAATGGGCATTTCGGTCGGTAGCTGAACACCAACACCACCCTCAGAGTAGTCGCTTGTCACACACCGAACCGTTCTCCCACTTTTAAAGCGTAAGCCAGCGTGCAATTTCATCTGAACGCGGTGGGCCGCGCGCACTTGCCTCGCTTCATTGGCCACAGAGAGGCTCGCGCCCAACATGATGACGTTATAGACCGTCCAAATCAGATTCAACAGCACAGTGCCTGTTTCTTCCGGTATCCAGATGAGCAGGCGTCCCAAACCGACAAGCAATCCGGCCAGATTCAATGTCAACAAAATAATATAAGGCTTGGAAATGTCCCAATCGAAATATGAGTTGGCATTAAGTCCTCCTTTTGCCGTCACATTGAATTTTCCAAGCTTGGGATTCAATACCGCTACCAAAGTTGGACGGAGGATGTACCACGCCAGTACGGATTCATAGACCTCAGCCCAGAACGAATGTCTGAATTCACCTTGCATTCGTGAGTTGGTAATGCTTGAGTGGATCAAGTGCGGTAACGCAAACAAGGCAATCGTGAATGCTGATGCAAATATCACGTGCGCACCAAAAAACAGGTATGCCAGGGGCGCAGTCAAGAACACAATTCGTGGCAACCCGTAAAAAAAGTGCAGCATTGCGTTCAGGTAGCAAAGACGTTGAGATAACTTCAGGCCAGGTCCAAGCATTGGGTTGTCCACCCGGAAAATCTGGGCCATTCCCCGTGCCCATCGAATACGCTGTCCCACATGCCCCGAAAGTGATTCAGTCGCGAAACCAGCAGCTTGTGGAACCGCCAAGTAGGCGGTGCTGTAGCCCAGTCGATGGAGCTTGAGCGCCTTGTGCGCATCTTCAGTCACAGTCTCAACTGCAATTCCCCCAATCTTCAGCAAAGCCTTGCGTTCCAAAATAGCACAAGACCCACAAAAAAAGGTGGCATTCCAAAGGTCATTACCGTCCTGGACTAGTCCATAAAAAAGCTCCCCTTCGTTGGGGACCTTACGAAACGTAGCCAGATTTTTTTCAAAAGGGTCAGGCGAGAAAAAGTGGTGCGGTGTTTGCACCATGACTAATTTCTTGTCTTTGTAAAACCAGCCCATGCAGACTTGCAAAAATGTTCGGGTTGGAATGTGATCGCAGTCAAAAATTGCGATGTATTTGCCGTTGGTGTACTTCAACGCGTTATTGATATTGCCCGCTTTGGCGTGGGTGTTATCCGGTCGGGTCAAGTACTTGACGCCAACTTCTTTAGCGAATTCTGAGAACTCCGTACGCCGACCATCGTCCAGAATATAAATGTTGAGTTTGTCTGCTGGCCAGTCAATTGCGAGTGCCGCCAACACCGTTGGGCGGACCACTTTGATCGGTTCGTTATAGGTTGGAATAAAGACGTCCACCGTCGGCCATTCTTCACGGTCCGGAGGCATGGGCATGGGTTTGCGTTCAAGCGGCCAAGCCGTTTGAAAGAAGCCGATGGCCAGCACAATCCAAGCGTACAACTCTGCCAGAAACAAGCCCGTTCCGAAGAAAAAGTCCATCCAGTTGTCCAAGAGCAACGTGGACGTGAGACGCCAATAAAGGTAGCGCGTTGACGAAACAATGGAAAGGATGATCAATATCTGCGTTACCAGTCGCCCTGGGACGCGTCCTAGCACCATGGCACTGGCCAACCCGATCACACCAAAAATCAACTGCTGTTCGTTGGAAAGAGGTGTTGTGATTGCCAGAAAAATGATGTAGAGCGACGCAAGGATGGTTGCTCGCTGAATGATCACGTTTTGCCAACCTTTCCAGCTGGCTAATTGCCTGACCGCAAGAACCAAGGGGGAGAACAAGCGTTTGCGGCCTATCAACCGCATTTCAAAGCGCGCTCTGCGCATGCGCCGGATGTTCATGGCTTCTTGCTTTCTTGCATGGGCAAATTACACCTTAGCTGAATGACGACGGAGCATGTGATCTGACACCCACTGTGCGCAGCTAGCAACATCGTAGGTGGCCTCGCAATGAGGGTCATAGTTGGCCAGCAATTGATCACTGGCCAATGCTTCACGGACGGCCTCGTCTTGGTGAATAACAAATGGCACGACTCGCTCGCCTAAGCGGGAGCGTAAAACCTCCACAACGTCTCGCGAAAGTATTTTGTCCGAGCTTACACAGTTGATGATGTAGGCAGATCCAAGAAAATCGGTTCGTTCACGGCAATAGCTTTTGATCAGCCCTTCCATTGCTGGAACCGTTGCATAGGATGCTGCGTCTGCATGCACGACCACAAGAACGAAATTGGCAATCCGCAAGACTTGTTGAAGGTACAACGAAGGGCCAGGTGGCGTATCAATCAGAACAAAATCCTTATTGCCAACGCCAAGCGTTGCCAATCCGCCAGACAACCAATTTGTATTTTCAGCCAGAAAGACTTCGAGCGTGTCCCTGTCAGTTTCATTGATGGTGCCGTAGGGCAACACTTCTGGACTTCCCGGACTCTGAAACAAAGATGTATTCCAGGTGCGTCCTTCAAGGGTGCAACGTGCAAGTCCATCCATCTCATCCATCTGAACGCCAAGGTGAAGTCGAAGCGCATTCTGTGGATCAAGATCGACGCAAACGACGCGACCATCGTTATTCAATGCAGCAGCAAGGTTTGCTGTCAGGGTTGTTTTTCCTACGCCGCCCTTCGCGGAAACAATGGCAAGAACATTCACGTGATTAGCTTCCGTTTAAACAAGCCGACAGCACCTTGTGCTTTGACTTGCGACTGAGCCAAACGGCCAAAAAGACCGTGCAAGCTTTGAGGTGGAGGTGGCTCTACTGTTTGCGGTGCGGGTACTTGCGTCGGCGCAGTTTGTGCACGAAACCGAGCGGCCAACCCCGAAACAGCCTGCTCTGTACGTTGCGCCGGGGTCGACATATTGGCCTTGGCAGCCTGTTCATACACGTGTTGATTGGATTCTGGGGAAGGCAACGTCGAGATGCGCACTGCAGCCGAACCTGCCACGTGAGGGCCTTGGTGTGCTTGGATTGATGAGGGAAGGGGCGCTTGGATAGGTGCTGCGTGTGCAGGGAAGTCAATCACGGGGGGGGGCACATGCTCTTGGCGTATCCTGGTCATGTCATGACGGGGCGCAATCTGTTGTCGAGGAGCCGGAGATTCTTTGATCGGCTCAACATATCGGTGACTGGCCACATAGTCTGCAACTGCGATCTGGCCAGCCTGCGCGATCGCCAGACTTTCACTGTAAGGTCGGGTGGCGACTGTCTGGATGATTTGTTTAGCGGCGGGAATAAATTCAACTTTTTGAAGGTTCACTTGGCCCAGCATAGGCCATTTCCCCAGGGAATGCTCAGCCAGATCTTCCCTGACCACTTCCTGGTACGTTTCCGGTTGACCGCCAAATCGCCGGAAGAGGGTCTTGACATCTTCAGAAGTTGTCATTCGGTCGAATCCTTAGTGAGTGCAGGAGAGTCAAAATACACTGACCTGCTGATAGTGATCTTTCAGTTCTGCCCGAACTTGAACTCAAGCACTGAGCCGTCAGCACTTGAGCCTGTCTGGATGATGCTCAAACCCTCTTCTGCGCCAACTGATCGGAACCAGAGCTCATAAAGTCCTTCAAGCAGGCCTCCTGCAATATTGGCATCCATGCCGAGGGCCATTGGTAAGGGGCAGAAGTGGTGGCGAATTTGCAAGTGCGAACCTGTATCAATCAGTTCAACATGCCCCCAGCGCTGGGCTCTTAGCCTTTCGTTGATGGCTGTTTGCAGTTCTGGCACCGTATCCTGAACTGGAACCGGTGTAGCTTTTGCGAGGCGGGATCCCACACTGCGCAAAAATTCACGGCATTCCTGTGGCGTGAGTTGGCTGAGCAGTTCGTCGGACAAAGCTTGCAAGAATCCAGTCCATTGACTTGAAATTCGCTCGCGCAACAAGAAATCCAAATTGCTGGAAGGTGCTGCAATGTCTTCGGTTTGTTTGGGTTTAAATAGCGTCATGGTAGTTTGAACCGTTCAACTCAGGTGATGCCTGACTAATTATCACGTGTTTTTGTCAAATCCAAGTGCATAAAATCACAAATCGATCTGACGCCGGGTAAGGAAGCGCCAAAACCCCCAGGAACTTGTCTCGACCGAGCGTGCCTTCTTGATGCGCGGCGTCACCTGATTACTTGGGTTCCGCTTTTACATATTGAAGGATATTATTTTTCTATAATTTTATCTTTTACCGTGTTCAATGTCATTATGTCAATTGAATTCAGTTAGATAGTAAAAATTCAAAATTCCATTCTGTTTTTTTGAATAGACAGTGGTATATCTGAAATCGATTTCGTCTTGATTGGATTTGAGAACTTTCTGAATCAATCCAATGCTAAGGGTTCAGTTGTAGCACAACTTCAGCTTGTTGTATTTTTGCAATTGCATGTTGTTTGATCGCAACTACTCGCTGGACGCAGCGATCAGGATTGTTGAGGATGCCATTCTCATACGCAACAATTTGAAAGCCATTCTCCTGCGAGCAGATATCCAGCAGTTCGCCTGGTTGGAGCAGGAAGTCGGGACGGCTCGGTTTTCCGAAAACCTGGTTTCCAATTCCAAAAGTTTCGTAAATCAACAGTCCCCCCTCTTCGACACTGTTTAACAAAGTGGGGATCAAGGGGCGCCAAAGGTAATTGGTGACCACGACAGCGCCAAATTTGCGTAAACGTCCAGACCCCTCTTCGAGAGGCCAGTATCCGTTTTCGATATCGACCTGATGAACTTTTCCCCAGGCAGATGAGGCGGCGGCGGCCTCTGGGTCTCTGTCAATGCCGACAACCTCGAATTCGTGATCACGTAACCACTTCATGTGTCGGCCGTGGCCGCACGCCACGTCCAAAACCGTACTGCCCTTCGTAAGCAGCTGTGCCCACCGGGTGACCCAATCAGATGCGGGCGACATTTTTATCGATGCAAAATGTTCTGTCATGACTTAGAAGCATGCCCAAACTTGATTTGCCAACGTAACCAGAAACTCTGGCTGGGTATACAACGCGAAAATGCCAGCGTGCAGAGCGGCCAGCATGGCGTAAAGCAGCATTTTGTGTTTTCGCTGACGCATTTTGTCAGCCTTCCTGCAAGGCCGGACGCTCGATGGCGGCTTCTTTGACTGGCAAATTGATCATGCCGGCAAATACACCTAATGCGATGGCGATGTACCAGACGATGTTGTAGCTGCCTGTCTTGTCATACAGGTATCCACCCAACCAAACGCCCATGAATGAACCCATCTGATGGCTGAAAAACACAAAACCACTGAGCATCGAAAGGTGCGCTACCCCAAAAATTTGTGCGACAACTGCGTTGGTTGGCGGAACGGTTGACAGCCAGAGAGTGCCGATCGCGGCGGCAAAAAAATAGACGCTCATGGGGGACAAGGGCGCCAGCAAAAAAAGTGTGATCACCACAGCCCTGGCAAAGTAAATAAAGGCCAGAATGTTTTTCTTGGGCATGCGTTGCCCGAGCAACCCCGCTGTGTAGGTGCCCACCACATTAAACAGACCGATCAACGCCAGGGCATAACTGGCCACCTGCGGCTCAAGCCCTTGGTCTTTCAAGTAGCTGGGCATGTGTACGCCAATGAAAACCACTTGAAAGCCACAAACAAAGTAGCCCGCCATCAGCAACTGAAAGCTCCGGTAGCTGAAGGCTTCCGCCAGGGCATGCGCGATGCTCTGGTGTCGCACAGTTTTGATACCGCTGGCAAAACCTGGTTCGCGGAGTCCCATGGCCAACGGCATGATCAACAAGGCTGAAAGGCCCAAAAGCACCAAAGACGTTTGCCAACCCATGGTGCTTATCAGCCAGCCCTCCACTGGAACCATCAAGAACTGGCCAAAAGAGCCCGCCGCCGCCGTAATGCCCATTGCCCAAGAACGCTGGTCGATGCCGACATTTCGGCCTATCACGCCATAAATGACCGCGTAGGTGGTACCGGCCTGTGCAATGCCTATCAGTACACCTGCTGATCCTGTAAACAGTGTTGGCGTAGAAGAATACGCCATTCCAATCAAGCCCAGGCTATAAAAAATGGCACCAGCCAAAATGACTTTCAAGGCACCAAAGCGATCAGCCAGCATGCCCGCGAAAATGCCGGCAATTCCCCAGCTGATGTTCTGGATGGCAATTGCAAACGAAAACAATTCGCGGCTCCAGCTGTTTGCCTGAGTCATGGGCTGTAACCAGAGTCCGAAACCATGCCTGATGCCCATCGACAGTGTGACAATTGCCGCTCCACAAATCAAAAGCTGATTTAACGATAAAGTTTGGGGCGCTGATAAGGACGGTTTCAACATAGGAAAGTACTGTAACGAGATGACCACCGGCCCGTGGTCACAAATGTGGAAAATATCCGGCTGCGTAGGGTCTGAGTATGTTTATTTATACAGTATTTTCCTGGCGCAGGACTACAATTGGCTCCCATGGCAACAAACTCAGCAGTCAAACCGAATAGCGACTATTCCGAATCGTCGATCCGCGTGCTCAAGGGCCTAGAGCCTGTTAAGCAGCGCCCAGGGATGTACACCCGTACCGACAATCCCCTGCACATCATTCAAGAGGTGCTCGACAATGCCGCCGATGAAGCCCTGGCAGGGCATGGCAAGAAAATCAAGGTAACGCTCCAGGTCGACGGATCTGTCACCGTGGAGGACGATGGACGCGGCATTCCCTTTGGCTTGCACCCTGAAGAAAATGCACCTGTTCTCGAACTGGTATTCACCCGCCTTCATGCGGGCGGCAAGTTCGACAAGGGCAAGGGGGAGCCTACAGTTTCTCGGGTGGGCTGCACGGCGTGGGCGTCAGCGTGACCAACGCGCTGGCCAAGCGGCTTGAAGTGACCAGTTACCGTGAAAGCAGCGTAGCTAAGCTGGTTTTTTCTGCGGGTGACGTGATCGAGCCTCTTCGCACGCGACCACAAGCGGGCGTTGCAGAGGGAGACCGCAAACAGGGCACTACGGTTCGTGTCTGGCCGGATGCCAAGTATTTTGAGTCTCCCAACCTACCGATGGCGGAGCTTGCTCATTTGCTGCGCTCCAAGGCGGTTCTGATGCCGGGCGTGATGGTGACACTCGCCAACGAAAAAACCAAAGAAATTCAGACCTGGCAATACAAAGGTGGATTGCGCGATTACCTCGATCAAACACTGCACGGAGAAGCCGTCATCCCGCTGTTTGAAGGTGAAGGCTTCGCAGACAGTGCGTCTGACAACTTCGCCGAGGGTGAAGGCGCACAGTGGTGCGTGGCCTTTACCGAAGACGGGCAGCCCGTGCGTGAAAGCTATGTCAACCTGATCCCAACCAGCGCGGGCGGCACGCATGACAGCGGTCTTCGCGACGGCCTCTTCGCTGCGGTCAAGAACTTTATCGAGTTGCACAGTTTGCTGCCAAAAGGGGTCAAGCTGCTACCTGAAGATGTGTTTGCGCGCGCCAGCTATGTGCTGTCGGCCAAAGTACTCGATCCACAATTCCAGGGCCAGATCAAAGAGCGTCTCAACAGCCGTGATGCGGTTCGTCTCGTCAGCAGCTTTGTCAGGCCCGCCTTGGAATTATGGCTTAACCAGCACGTTGAGTACGGAAAAAAACTGGCAGAACTGGCCATCAAGGCTGCCCAGACCCGCCAGCGAGCCGGTCAGAAAGTGGAGAAGCGTAAAGGCTCAGGCGTAGCCGTATTGCCCGGCAAACTGACCGATTGTGAAAGCCGCGATATCCGCCACAATGAAGTCTTTCTCGTTGAGGGCGACAGCGCAGGTGGCAGTGCCAAGATGGGGCGCGACAAAGAAAACCAGGCAATCCTGCCGCTGCGAGGTAAAGTGCTTAACACCTGGGAAGTGGAGCGTGACCGCCTTTTTGCCAACAACGAAATCCACGACATTTCGGTGGCCATTGGTGTCGATCCTCATGGCCCAACCGATAGTCCAGACCTGACTGGCTTGCGCTACGGGAAAATTTGCATTTTGAGTGATGCGGATGTTGATGGTTCACACATTCAGGTTTTGCTCCTCACGCTGTTCTTTAGGCACTTCCCTAAGCTGATTGAAGCCGGCCACATCTATGTCGCTCGCCCACCCTTGTACCGAGTTGATGCCCCTGCCCGTGGAAAAAAACCAGCAGCCAAGTTGTATGCGCTGGATGAAGGCGAGCTCACGGCCATTCTTGATAAGCTACGCAAGGACGGTGCGCGCGAGGGGGCATGGAGTATCAGCCGTTTCAAAGGTTTGGGTGAGATGAGTGCCGAACAGTTGTGGGAAACCACGCTCAACCCAGACACCCGGCGCCTCCTTCCCGTCGCTTTGGGGTCCAGTGATTTCATGGCTACACAAGCACTCATTACCCAACTGATGGGTAAGGGCGAGGCAGCCGCTCGACGCGAGTTGATGGAGATTTATGGTGACGCTGTTGAGGTGGATATCTAGTGCTATTCCTTGCGAAGAGTAAGATAAAAAAACTGACTACCGGCATAACTGGTGGTCTTTTGTTGCTATCTATTTTGATATCTCCTGCGCAAGCCGATGTGTGGGGCTTTTTGGACGAGCGCGGTGTTCCACGGTTTGCTGCCGAGAAAGTTGACGAGCGATATGAGCTATTTTTTCGAGGCAATGGCATGCCGCTGCTGGACTCTCCCGAGGATCTGGCGACCCCACGTCCGGTGCCCGTCCCGACGGCACCGCCCAAATTGACAGTTTTCTTCGAGGTTTCTCCAAGATTCAAGCAAGTCAAGCATCATTTGCGCGAAGCGTCTAACGCCTATAACGTCGATATTGAACTTCTCCAGGCCATCATTGCCGCTGAATCTGGGTTTGACCCTCTGGCGGTCTCTCCCAAAGGGGCCACAGGGCTGATGCAACTCATGCCAGCCACAGCGCAGCGGTTTGGTGTTCAGGCAGACGCGTTGACGCCATTAGAAAAGAAGCTGTACGACCCGAAAACCAACGTTCAGGCTGGCACACGCTACCTGCGCTATTTGCTCAACATGTTCTCTGGCAAACTGGATTTGGCACTGGCCGCGTATAACGCGGGTGAGGGTGCTGTACGCCGTGCTGGCAACAAAATTCCCGATTACAAGGAAACCCAGGATTACGTTAAGACGGTGACCAACCTCTATGCATGGCTCAAACCACCAGCCTTGATTGCTGAATCCCGTAAAGCCGTCAAATTGCCAGTGCAAACCATTGATGAGGCCCGCGCCCGCGTTGCATTGGCTTCGGCCCATGATGTGGTGGGCGGGGCTGTTGGTCGGCGCAACATGGTGGCTCCTCTGGTGACTGCACGCTTTTCTACCTTTACGATTGATTACAACCTGTCCGCCTCAATGCCCCATTGAGCGGTCACGCGCATCGACTCATGACAGATCTCCTGACCCCACCTTTGCAAGACGAGCCGCCCGCCCAAGGCGATGACAGTCTCAACCTAGCCCAATATGCCCAGCGTGCTTACCTCGAATACGCACTGAGTGTGGTCAAGGGGCGAGCCTTGCCCGATGTATGCGATGGACAGAAACCGGTTCAGCGCCGCATACTTTTCAGTATGCAACGCATGGGCCTTGGGTTTGGCGGCGCCAACGGCAACGCGGGTGCCAAGCCAGTCAAGAGCGCCCGTGTGGTCGGCGATGTGCTGGGTAAATACCATCCGCATGGGGATCAAGCCGCCTACGATGCCATGGTACGCATGGCCCAGGATTTCAGTCAGCGCTATCCACTCATAGATGGACAAGGCAATTTTGGCAGTCGTGATGGGGACGGTGCCGCTGCCATGCGGTA
The DNA here is from genome assembly GCA_016703665.1 of Candidatus Defluviibacillus avedoerensis. GTDB lineage: Bacteria > Pseudomonadota > Gammaproteobacteria > Burkholderiales > Burkholderiaceae_C > Defluviibacillus > Defluviibacillus avedoerensis. Next base: position 476,238 of record JADJBS010000020.1, on the reverse strand, counting down.
CACCGAGGCACGTCTGTCCAAGATCACCACCTTGCTGCTGGATGAGCTGGACGAAGGCACGATCGACTTCCGCCCCAATTACGACGGTGCATTTGAAGAGCCCACGCTATTGCCAGCACGGTTGCCGTTCAACCTACTGAATGGTGCCAGTGGCATTGCTGTCGGGCTGGCCACGGAGATACCGAGCCACAACCTGCGAGAAGTAGCCGACGCCTGTGTTGCGCTCATCAAAAACCCAACCATGTCGGATGACGAGCTGTATGCCCAGATCCCTGGCCCAGACTATTCGGGTGGGGGGCAAATCATCAGCACCGCCACGGATATCACTGATGCCTATCGCACCGGCCGCGGCAGTCTGAAAGTGCGTGCTCGCTGGAAGATTGAAGACTTGGCCCGCGGCCAGTGGCAACTGGTTGTGACGGAACTTCCTCCAGGCGTCAGCAGCCAGAGTGTGCTGCAGGAAATCGAGGAGTTGACCAATCCCAAGGTTAAAACTGGCAAGAAGGCGCTGACGCTGGATCAAAATCAGCTCAAATCCAGCATGCTGGCCGTACTGGACGCAGTGCGTGATGAATCCAGCAAAGACGCGGCGGTTAGATTGGTGTTTGAGCCCAAGACCAGTCGGATAGAGCAGCAGGAATTGATCAACGCTTTGTTGGCACACACGTCGCTTGAGACCTCGTCTTCAATCAATCTCACCATGATTGGGCTGGATGGCCGCCCCACGCAAAAATCATTGCGTCAGATGCTGCAGGAGTGGATCAGCTTTCGACAGACCACAGTCCAACGGCGTTCACAACATCGCCTCGATAAGGTGCTGGACCGCATTCATATCCTGGAGGGGCGTCAGCTAGTTCTACTCAATATCGATGAGGTCATCGCGCTGATCCGCGAAAGCGAAGAGCCAAAAGCGGCCTTGATTCAACGGTTCAAGTTGAGCGACCGACAGGCCGAGGACATCCTGGAGATCCGGCTGCGGCAACTCGCAAGGTTGGAGGCGATCAAAATCGAGCAGGAACTCAAAAACCTGCGCGAAGACCAAAACAAGCTTCAGGACATTCTGGAAAGTCCCGCCAGTTTGCGACGTCTCATGGTCAAAGAAATTGAGGCAGATGCCAAGCTGTTTGCCGATCCGCGCCGGACTTTGATACAGGCAGAGAAAAAAGCCATCATTGAAGTCAAGGTGGTGGATGAACCCGTCACTGTGGTGGTGTCACAAAAGGGCTGGGTTCGTGCCCGAAATGGACACGGTCATGAAGCCTCCGCTTTCGTTTTTAAGGCGGGCGATGGCTTGTATGCGACCTTTGAGTGCCGATCGGTTGACACTCTTTTGGCATTTGGCAGCAATGGACGCGTGTATTCGGTGGCAGTTTCTTTGCTGCCAGGGGCGCGCGGCGATGGACAACCATTGACCACGATGATTGAGCTTGAGGCAAATACTCAGTTGCTGCATACCTTCGCCGGGCCAGCAAATGCCACTCTGCTGCTATCAAGTTCTGGGGGCTATGGCTTCTTGGCCACGGTGGAAAACATGATTTCTCGGCAAAAAGGTGGTAAGGCATTCATGACCGTGGCTGATGGCGAGGTGATCTGTCGCCCTTCCCATGTCAGTGGCAGTGCTGCCTCGACGCCCATCGCTGACGCCAGCCATGTCATCTGCGCTAGCACCGGTGGCCGGATTCTGACCTTTGAGATTACCGAACTCAAAGCCATGACCAACGGTGGCCGAGGTTTGCTGCTGATTGATCTAGAGGGCAAGGACACTTTGGCGGGTGCTGCTGCCTATACACGCAGCATTCGCATTGAAGGTCTGGGTCGCGGAGGTAAGGAGCGTGATGAAACACTCGAAATTCGCTCGCTCAACAATGCACGTGCTGCACGCGCTCGCAAAGGCAAACAGGCCGATCTGGGCTTTAAACCAGTCAGTGTTTTGCGTGTTGAGTAGGGCCGTCGAGGGGACTCATCCCAGCTTGTCGACTGGGACGTAAAGGGTGCCTGTCTGTCAGGCCAATTCCGCGATCATCTCAATTTCAACGCAGCAACCAAAGGGCAACTGAGCCACGCCGAAAGCGCTGCGCGCGTGCGCGCCTGCTGGGCCAAAAACCTGACCGATGAGTTCGCTGGCACCGTTGGTGACCAGATGTTGCTCCGTAAAGTCGGGTGTAGAGTTGACAAGGCTCATCAATTTCACTATTCGTTTGATGCCATTGAGATCAGTTCCCGCTGCTTTGCAGGCAGCATCCAGCGTGCCCATCAGGTCAATGGCGACTGCACGCGCTGCAGCTTTTCCTTCCTCGGTGCTCATGTCCTTGCCAAATTGGGCAACCCAAGGCTTTCCGTTTTTCTTGGAGACATGGCCGCTCAGAAATATCAACTTACCCGTTTGTACGAAGGGCACATAAGCGGCTGCAGGTGTTGCCACGGCAGGCAAGGTAATGTGGAGGCTGGCAAGTGTGTTGTAGACGGTCATGGTGCTGGTGGCAAAGAATTGAATTGTCGAAACGCGCTATTTTCGCGCAAGTCACCAAGAGCATCTTGCGTTAAGGTGTACCAGTCATGTACTGGTAGAACCACATCAGCAAACCAGGAATGATGACAGGCAGGGCAAGCATTGAAAACAGCATCATGACCTGGGTAAGCGTCCAAAAGCCAGCAAACCAAAGTTTGAACAGGTCGCGTACATCCATCTCCCAAAAATGGAGATCCTGAATAGGGTAGTTGCGTTGGACCATCGCTTGCCTCAGTTACCGCATTTCGGCGCTGTTCGGTACATTTATACGCCTACATCATCAATCGAGCAAGTCAGCGCATCCAATACCCTACGGTTCGCATGCCCGCCACAGTCAACACCAACGACCCCATGACATGTGCAAGCACTGTGCCGATGGCGACGGTGTAGCGCTCCTGCTGAAGCATGCTGACCACTTCAGCAGAAAAACTGGAAAAGGTGGTCAGACCACCCAAGAAACCGGTCACGATCGCAAGTCGCCAGGCCGGGTCAAGTTGTGGCATGCCTTGCAAGACAGCGACCACGATGCCAATCAAGTAACCACCGATCAAATTGGCTGCGAGTGTTCCCCACGGCATCAACGGGGGCGCCAGCGCGTTGGCATTCAGCCACAAGCTCAGTCCCCAGCGTGCAAGTGCGCCCAAAGCGGCCCCAAAGCTGATGGCAAAAATGGCAATCATGAAGTGCGATGTATCGGCAAAATAGTGCTGATGAATGTAAACCGAAACGGCTTGGGCAAATCTAGCCTGGGTATTTTGATGCTCGACACATGCTTCCCTCGACCGGAGGGGGACATTGGTAATCCGCAAAGCTTTGCGGTTTCAGTGACGACTCGGGTAGTTGCACACGCGATTCCTGCCGCAGTCGTTCGGTCTGCAGCGGCCATGGCTGGCAGCACACTGGTAGACGCATTTTGTGATGCGGCGCGTGATTTAGCGGATCAGGGCGTTTGGGCCATTGCCAGCAGCTGCGGATTCCTGGTGTTGATTCAAGCAGAGTTGCAATCCTCAGTGCCCGGTTTACCGGTGCGTACTTCCAGCTTGTTGCAGTTGCCGAAACTCCTCTCTGAGCACGAGAAAGTGGGTGTGCTGACCATTGATGCGACTGCACTGGGGTATGAGCATTTACTTGCCGCTGGTGTGCCCAATGAGCGGCTGGCCGATGTACTTATTCAGGGCGTAGCGCCTCACAGTGAATTTGTGCAAAAGATCATGGGTAACCAGCGTTCCATGGACTTCGGTGCAGCTCAAAAGAATGTGGTGGAAGCGGCTTTGGCACTCAGCCGAAAAGCACCTAGTTTGAAGCATTTGGTGCTCGAATGTACCAACATGCCACCCTATCAGCTCGAGGTCGAACGTGCGACAGGTCTGCAATGCTGGAGTCTCAGGGATGACCCGGTCTTGATTGAACTTGCTAACTCACACTGCAATGCAGTGTTGACTTCGCCTTTGCGTCAGAACCGGCTTTGAAGGGCTTGTTCCAGCTTGGCTCTGAGTACCTCAAGTCTGGGTGGCTTGACGATGTAGGCGACTGAATCCAGCGCCATGGTGTTACCCAGCGTTTCCCGGCTAGAGTCCCCGCTCATGAAAATGACCGGTGTCGAGCGCAGCCTGCTATCGGCGCTTGCTCGTAATTTCTGGACAAATTCGATGCCATTCACGGGTCTCATGTGAACATCGGTCAAGACCACATCGGGCACAAAACCAGCCATTGCTTTCAAAGCACTGTTGCCGTCTACACAGACTTGAACATCGTTGATATTCAGCCGGGCAAGCGTCTTGACCACATACGTGCTCATGACCTCGTCATCTTCAACCAACAGAACTTTTGTACTATCGAGAGCCATATTCTTCAACTTTGATTGTTAGCGATGTACGCCTGAATATCCACGAGCAGTTGCTCAAGCACAGGTTCCAGCGAAGCGTACAAAGGCATTACAACTTCCGCACCTGCTGTTTTGCTTACGCCTTCGACATGAGTCACCAGTGCCACCACGCGATCTGTGCACATCAAGGGCACGTAACCCTTGATCGCATGGAGTAACCCGCTGGCAGCTTTCGCATCGCCCGCATTCAACGCTTTTCGGATTTCTGGCAAATTGCCAGCCAGACTCTCCAGAACTGTTTCGAGAATAAGTCGAAACGACTCGTCCGATCCCATGGCCTCAATGCCAATGCCTGGATCAAACAGCTGCTCACCTTGCTTGATGGACAGATTGGAATTCGGCGGGAATGTGCTTTCAGTCATACGGCAAGCAGTCGATTGGCGAAGATGTGAAGTGAACCACACATTTTAAGGCGTTGCATTGAGAACCAGGGTGTAGAGAGAGGGGAAAGCTATTGGTTCGTACGGAGATTCCAAAACCGTTACATTCGAGCACCAAGATCGCACTGCACCGGCCTGGTTTCACCAAGGCTGATGACCATATCGGGCGATCAGCCCTGATATCTGGAGAGCGACTGGGGATAGCGCTGGTGATAAACACATGACGATGCTGCGCACCGCACTGCAACGCAGGCAAGGCCTAGGCGCTTAGGGAGCTATTCCTTGCTTGCCTACGTCTTCCTGGCGCTTTTTGTCTTGTCAGTGATCGGTGCGACTGGCTATTCCATTTCTAGGGACCGGGCGGCGCTGGAGGACATGCACACCCAGCGTGCAACTGGGAATGCGCAGGTTCTTGAGGACCAAATCAGCCAGACCCTGCAACTGATCGACAACATGATCGGAACCCTGCCAGAGACTTCAGATGTGCCCCTGAGCCAGAGCAAACCTGAGGAACTGCATCGGTTGCTTTCGCGCCTGCTGCACAGCCAACCCGCGGTACGCTCCCTGTCTATCGTGACTCTGCAAGGAAATGTTCGGGCAAGTTCAAATGCGGCAAATATTGGAAAGCAACTGAACCTGAAAGATTTCTTGCCACTGGATACGCAAAACAGCGACACCAGGGTTTTGCGGATTGGGCGAGTTTGGTTGGGGCGCGATCTTTCAGACGGGCGCCCTGTTACGCCGCAAGAGATGGGCGAGTGGGATCAAATCTACTTTGTCCCACTGGCCTTGCGCCTGGGCAATATGGCGGACCCGGTCTGGGTCATCGCAGCGCTTAATCCTGACTATCTGATTGGTCGGCATAGCCGTTACAGCCAGTCTGCAACAGATCACTTCGAGCTAGTTCGACTGGACGGTTCAGTACTTGTCACCACACAGGAAGAGCCTTTGGGCAAGGCTTTTGGCCCTGCCCCGCTGCTGGAACTTGCCCAGCGTGACGAGTTCGGAATTGACCAGGGGAGGTTGGTTGCCAACCGGCTGACCGCCTTTCGTCATTCGGCACGGTATCCTTTTTTTGTGGCTGTGCACATCAATCAGGCTGATGCCTTGAGTGCCTGGTTGCAAAGAGCCCAGATCATTGCGTTGGGTACTTTGCTGGCGCTGACGGTTGTGGTGGCAGCCACTTTGGCCATGATGCGGCGAATCCAGAAGAATGAGCTCGCAAAGAAGGAACATCGGCGAACCATTCACACCCTGTCCCAGGCCATTGAACAAAACCCGGGCGCTGTGTTGATCACCAATACGCGGGGAGAGATCGAATACTGCAACCGTTTCTTCACCAGGATGTCGGGCTTCAAGGAAAGTGATGTCAAAGGTAGGTCGCCTCACGCGCTTGATGCCGGCAAGACGAGCACGCGAGCCTATGAAGAAATCGTCTCAGAGCTGAATGCGGGCAACCGCTGGAGCGGTGAATTCCTGCTGAGGCATCGCGACGGACATGAGTACACCGTGTTTGCCGTTTTGGCTCCGTTGCGGGACGAGCTGGGCGTCATTACCCACCACATCAACGTAAGCCACGATATCAGCGAGCAAAAACTGATGCAGCGGGCTTTGGAGCTTGAGCGCGACCGAGCTGAAGCGGCCACCATCGCCAAAAGTCAGTTCTTGGCCAACATGAGCCATGAAATCCGGACCCCCATGAACGGGGTGATAGGCCTGACTGAACTGACGTTGGAAACGGATCTTGACGATAACCAGCGTGACTACCTGAATGCAGTCAGAAACTCGGCACTGTCCTTAATGGATTTGCTTAACGATGTGCTGGATTTTTCCAAGATTGAGGCCGGCAAACTGGATACCGAGTCGGTTGATTTCTCCCTGAAGTCCATGATGAATGAGTGTCGCACCTTCTTTAGTGCGCGCGCGCAGAAGAAGGGTGTTCATTTTGAATGCGAGGTACCGACGGATTTGCCAGAACCCTTCCGAGGGGACCCTAACCGCCTGAGGCAGGTCCTGAATAACCTTTGCGACAACGCATTGAAGTTCACTTCCGACGGCTCGGTGCGGCTTGCTGTGCACTGTCAGGCGTTGGACGATGCGCATTACGAGGTTCGTTTCAGCGTAGTCGACACTGGGATCGGAATTTCTGATGGACAGAAGCAGGCCGTCTTTGAAGCATTTAACCAAGGAGATGCTTCCACTACGCGCCAATATGGCGGCACAGGCTTGGGTTTGGCCATCTGTGCGCGCTTGGTCGAGTTGATGGGAGGTCGGATCTGGCTGGACAGCTCGCCAGGGCAGGGTACAAGTTTCTTCTTCACGGTGCGTCTTGGGAAAGTGGGAGGCCCTTCCAACGCGCAAACGACGCTTGTTGTGTCATTCGAGCAAGATGCCGTATTGCCTACAGCCAGCGAGACGAAAGTCCTGAAGGTTCTGGTTGTTGAAGACAACAAGGTCAATCAGTTACTGGCGTTGACCTTGCTCAAGCGCTGGGGTCACTCGGTTGAGCTTGCTGAAAACGGACTTCAGGCAGTAGAGAAATTGACCCAATTCAATTGGGACATTGTGCTGATGGATCTGCAAATGCCCATCATGGGTGGCTTGGATGCAGCGCGGCAGATTCGTGCGTCGGAAACAAAAGGTCGCCATGTGCCCATCATTGCCGTCACGGCCAATGCGATGGAGGCTGACCGCTCGGCTTGCCTGGAGGCTGGCATGGACGATTTCTTGCCCAAGCCTTTGCGTGCAGACGCTTTGCAAGCTTTGCTGACCAAGTATTGTGGTTAGTTTTGTCTTTCAGGCAATACTGGTAAAGATTTATTGCTATAAATAGTATAGCTCAAGCCCTGGAGTCAAACTGCAAAATTGCCCTGGCCATGCTCTCCAGCGGCAGGATTTCATCCACAGCCTGCAGTTTGATCGCTTCCTTGGGCATGCCAAAGACGACGCAGGTTTCCTCGTTTTGCGCAATGGTGCGGGCGCCGCCGTCATGCAGGATTTTCATGCCTCGCGCGCCATCGTCACCCATGCCGGTCAGGATGATGCCGAGAATATCCCGGCCAGCACACTCAGCTGCAGAGCGAAACAAAACATCGACAGAAGGCTTGTGACGATTGACTGGCGGACCATCGACCACTGACACAAAGTACTGGCCTGATGCTTTGCGCATCTGCATGTGCTTGCCGCCTGGTGCGATCAGCACAACGCCTCGTTCAAGACGATCACCATCTTTGGCTTCACGTACGTTCATGGCGCAGATGCCGTCCAGACGTTTGGCGTACATGGCGGTAAATTTTTCGGGCATGTGCTGTGTGATCGCAATACCGGGGGCATCGGCGGGTAATTCAGTCAGCATGTATTCCAATGCTTGAGTGCCTCCTGTCGAGCTGCCGATGACTACAGGCTTGTTCATGGCAAAGGCGTGAACAGTGCTGGCTACCGGTGCGGGGTGAGAGAAGCCTGAGGCGGAGAAAGACGGGGGTTTGCTGACCACAGGGGCATGCGCTGTGCGGGCGCGTGGTTTGGATTTTGCGGCGGTTTTCAATGTCTGAATCATCTCTCGCCGGGAATCGTCCAGAAACTGCTTCAGGCCCAGCTTTGGCTTTGCCAGCACGGCAACTGCACCAGCGCTCAAGGCGTCAAGCGCAACCTTGCTCCCCTCGGTGGACAAGGTGGAACAGATCACCGTGGGTATGGGCGTGCCGGCCATGATCTGGCGCAGAAACGTCAGACCATCCATGCCGGGCATTTCAATGTCCAGAAGCAGCACGTCTGGTGGGTTCTTTCGCATGGCGTCCATCGCCAGCAAAGGATTTGGCGCACTGCCTATCAGTTCGACTTCCGGGTTGCCGGACAGCATGTGTGCCAGCGCCTGGCGAACGATGGCCGAATCATCGACAACGAATACCTTGATGCTCATGACGTACTCCCTTATTCTGATTTTTCTGCGTCAACATGGGGACGGTCGAGGCCAACCGTCCAGGATACCTTGCGGTACACATTGCCGCCCACATCCTTTTCAACCACATTGATCTGGTGCTCTTCCAGAAAATGCAGTACCCATTTGGCATTGGTGGCGCCAACATGGTGTCTGTTCCAGATGTTGGGGAACATATTCCCGCCTCCATGTACGTAGGCCACGCATTGCTGAGGTGTGATTCCGACGCTTTGCAGGCGATGAAACATTTCATCCATGGCGACGATGCCATAGGCTGTGTTGTGCTGATTGGCTGCATTGGGGTTGCCCACATGCACGATGTGGCACATGGCGCCAACGGTGCGACGTGGGTCTGTCAAGATCACGCTGATGCATGAACCTAGCAGGGTTTTTAGGCGGTCGCCCTGGCGGCCTAAGGCCACATCACCAGGCATGAGTTCGAGCGCTTTGGTCATTCTGGCTTTCTGAATGCACCGGGCTGAACTGGCAACAAAGGCGTTTCGCATGGGACGCGACCCTCTGCCGTTCCCAAAAAGAAAAGGCCACCAGGTTTCAGCGCCGTCAAAACCCGATCCACCACTTCACGCTTGGTCGCTGCGTCAAAGTAGATCAGCACATTGCGCAAAAAAATCACGTCAAAAGGGCCAAGCCCGCTGAACGGTTTGCACAGGTTCAGCTGACCAAACTGTACGTGTTTGCGGATCTTTTCGGACACCATGATCTGTCCCTCAGATGGGCCGTCCCCGCGCAGGCAATACCGGCGCAATCGATCAGGCGATACGGCTCTGAGGCGGTCTGCTGGGTACACCGCCTCTTTGGCACTCAACAAGACGCGGTGGCTGATATCAGTGGCCAGAATGGTCCAGTCAGGCCCGATCTTTCCGACGGTTTGCATGTCAGCCAGCAACATGGCGGTGCTATAGGCCTCGTCACCAAAGGACGAGGCCGCACTCCACACCGCCAGCGGTGCGCGGCTTTTGCGCGCGCCAATCTCGCGCTCCAGCAGCTCGTAATGCTTGGGTTCACGAAAAAAATAGGTCTCGTTGGTGGTGAGCAAGTCAACCGCCATTTGAAACTCGGCGGCCTGGGTTTCGTCTTCCAAAATAGCGATGTAATCCTCAAACCCCGCCAGTCCCAATCGCTGGATACGTGGCGCGAGACGCGACTGGATCAAGGACTTCTTGGAGTCGTTATAGGACAGCCCGGCGGCTTCATACATGATCTCGCTGATTTTCCGAAATGCCGGGTCACTGAATGGCATGGTGGCCATGGTTAATATGCCCTGAAGTTGGTCGTCGACGCTCTGACGGGTGCACGTAACAGCGGTGTAGCGAGGCCACGGCGACGCTCACCGTGTCCGAATGCTTTAGTCGCTGGGACGCTTAAGGCGTGAGTGCTTTCGGTGCCTATGTTGAAGTAAGAAACAGATTGCTGCAACTGCTCGGCCTGCCCAGACAACTGCTCGCTGGTGGCCGCCAACTCCTCTGAGGCGGACGCATTTTGCTGTGTGGCCTTGCTAAGTTGTCCCATGGCACCTCCAATCTGGACGATCGATTCACTTTGCTCGGTACTGGAGGCCGTGATCTCTTGTACCAGCTCAGATGTCTTTTGAATGCTGGGAACAATCTCACTCAGCAACTTGCCTGCACGCTCAGCGGTTGAGACGCTGCTGGCTGCCAATTCACCGATTTCTTTGGCAGCTTCCTGACTGCGCTCGGCTAGCTTGCGAACCTCTGCTGCCACCACGGCAAAGCCTTTGCCGTGTTCACCTGCACGGGCAGCTTCAATGGCCGCATTCAAGGCCAGCAGGTTGGTCTGATAGGCGATGTCGTCCACAATGCCAATCTTGGCTGCGATCTGCTTCATGGCAGTAACCGTTTGAGTCACCGCACTTCCTCCGTCCACAGCCTCGCGGGCGGCTTTGGTTGCCATGCCGTCGGTGACTTTGGCGTTGTCGCTGTTCTGGGTGATCGAGGCCGACATCACGTCGATGGATGCTGTGGTCTGCTCCACACTGGCGGCCTGCTCGCTGGCTGCCTGCGACAGCGACTGTGCAGTGGCGCTCACCTGGTTGGCGGCTCCGGTCAATGCATCGGAAGCTGCGCGCACGTCTGTCATCACGCGAGTTAAGTTGTTAGCGGTGTCATTGACGCTGTCTTTGACTTTGCCAAAAAGGCCTTCGTAGTCACGGTCAATGCGTTTCGTGAGATCACCTTCGGCAAAAGCTGCGAGCACCGTTGCCACATCATTTAAACCTTGTTCGCTTGTTCCCAGCAAGGTATTCATACCCGCACTCAGGTTGGCAAAAAAGCCAGACTTGCCTTGCATTGACAGGCGTTGTGCAAAATCGCCTTTCCCCGCCGCTTTCACGATGTTGTCGACTTCGGCTTCAGCAGCCAACTGGTCAGTCACGTCAACCCACTGACCAATGGTCCCAAGGCGCTCGCCTTTGTCCGTAATCACCGGCGTGGTGGTCAGGTCATACATGCGGCCACCCAAATCCAGACGACTCTGAACGGTGCTGGTGAGGTTGCGTAGCCTTGTCAGAGCGGCTTGCTGATCTGCATAAAAGATGCCAATGCTGCCATTGACCACCTTGTCAGGATCAAAGCCTGGAATCTGCTTGCGAAATCCGTCCTGGTATTTGCGCAGGGTCTCTCGCAGGCTATTGTTGATGTAGATGACCGTCCCGTCATCCGCCGCGATGCGAACAGGCAAGCTCACATGATCCAAAGCCGCCTTGACCCGTGCGTTGTAACTGGCTGCCGCTTCTGATTCCAACATCTGCCGACGGGCGCTTTCCGTGGCCTCGGTAATTTTTCGTTGCTCGCCTGGTAGTTCCTCAATGCGATCGTCGAACTGGCCATGTATGTATTTTCCAATCAAGCTGACTACGCGGTTGTTCAGCTCAACCTGAGTGTTCACCATGCTATTGACGTTGCTGGCCATCTGTCCAAATGCACCTTGAAAACTCTCTGCGGGTATCTGGTAGCTCACCTCACCCAGATCACTGTGGCGTCGTGCCATTTCTGTCTGAGCTCGCTCAAAGGATTTGAGTGTCGATTGCATATCCGCCATGCTGCGCAACAACTGGCCCGTCTCGTCAGGTGAGTTGGACGTCACGTCATTGTCCAGTTGACCTACTGCAATGGCTTTGGCCACAGAAACGGCACGGTCCAGAGGCCGGATGATGATGCGTGCGACTGCTTGCGCAATTAACACAGTCAGTGCAATGGCCAATCCCAGGACGACTGTGTCCTTGATCATTTGAGAAACAAAGTCATTGCGCAGATCGTCCATGTACAGCCCCGAACCGATCACCCAGCCCCAGGGCTTAAACCCGACGACATAGGAAACCTTTTCGACCGGTTTATCAAGACCGGGTTTGGGCCACAGGTAGCTAACGTATCCTTGACCATCCTTTCTCACTGTATCGACAAAACGGACGAATACAGCGTTGCCGTCAGGGTCCTTCACCGTGCTGACGTCCTTGCCATTCAAGTCCGGCCTGAACGGGTGGGTGATCAACTTGACATTCATGTCGTTGATCCAGAAATATTCTTTCCCGTCATAACGGGCGTCGTTGACGGCCTTGACTGCCATGGCCTGCGCCTGATCCCGGGAAACTGCGCCAGACAGTTCCTGCTGGTGAGCCCATTGAACCATTGATGTGGCTACTTCAACCGACTGCCGTATCGACGCCTTACGCGCGTCATACGCCTGATGGTATTGCTGCCAAAGCATGTAACTGGTCAGCAAAATCAACACCAGCGCACTGAAGAGCGTGATCAGACTCAGCTTGAGTCGAATGGACAGCTTACTCAAGGCCGTGGTGGGTGGGTTTGAGTTCTTCTTCATCGTGCGGCTCCCTCTATTTCTTGTGATGATCAGGTCGCAGACTAGTCCGTTGACGATTTGGGTAGTACTCGCCGGATGGTTGCCGCCAGTTCGCGCGGAGCGAACCTGGCCACATACGCGTCGGCCCCCACACTCTTGACGTGGTTCTCGTTCGTGGTGCCAGTCAGCGAGGAATGGATCACAACCGGAATGCTCTTGAAATGAGGGTTGAGCTTGATATGCCGTGTCAACGTGAAACCGTCCATCTCCGGCATTTCCAGGTCTGTCAACACCAGGGCAATCTTGTCCTGCACGCGTTGACCATCGGCATCTGCCTGCTTGGCGATGGCCTGCAGCCGCTCCCAGGCTTCTTTGCCAGTTTTAGTCATGATGTAGGGTGCGCCCATGGCTTTGAGCCCTAGTTCAATGACTGAGCGCGCAACGGCCGAGTCGTCCGCCACCAATATCGACGTGCCTGGTGGCAACAACAGTTCAGGTCCTACCACTTCCCGGTTGATTTCCTCCTTACTCACCGGCATGACATTGCGCAGAATCTGCTCAACGTCCAGCACCTGGGCAAGTCGGGTGTCTGGGTTTGCTCCGTCAATGCGTGCAATGCCCGTTATCAGTGCACCGGCATGACTACCTTCGGCGGGCAGCACCTGGTCCCAGTCAAGACGGACAATTTCGTTCACATCCTCTACCGCAAAGCCTGGATAGTCCGACCAAACTCGGTCACCATCAGAATCGAGTGCCCCTTCTTGGGCTGGCAGCCTACGACGGCAGACAAATTGATGACTGGGATAATTTGGCCGCGAATATTGGCTACACCCATCAGGTGTTCGTGTGAGTTGGCCAGTGCCGTGATGGTGGGCATGACCAAGACTTCGCGTACCTTGAAGACATTGATGCCAAACAACTCACGCCGTCCCGTAGAGGGAGACTCACCCAGGCGAAACAACAGCAACTCAAATTTGTTGTTGCCCGCAAGCTTGGTGCGTTCGTCGATTTCCTGTTGAGCGGTTTTCAAGGGGTGTGTCTTTCAATACGGTGGTTGGTGAGACGTCTGCTAAGGCGTCGTCAGACGCTTTGCGCCTGTTCAACCAGATTGGCCATGTCTTCAATGTCAAGCGCCCGGTCTGGCTCCAGAATGACAACAAATTTGGAGCCGACTTTGCCCATGCCATGGATGTAGTCGCGAGCGATGGATGCGCCAAACTGAGGCGCTGGTTCGATCATGGATTGCGAAATGTCGATCACCTCACTCACCGCATCCACCATCAAGCCCAGTTCCAGCTTTTCACCCTCTCGACTGCCATCAAAAATGACGATGCAGGTTTTCTTGCCAATGTCAGATCGCCCACGCCCAAAACGGGAATGCAGGTCAATCACGGGAACAACAGCTCCGCGCAAATTAATCACACCACGCACAAATTCAGGCATGTGCGGCACTGCCGTCATGCTGCTGTACTGGATGATTTCGCGAACACGGCGGATGTCCATCGCAAAGACTTCATCCCTAAGGGTAAAAGTCAGGTACTGCGCTGCCGACTCGCTGGGTGCCGCCAGACCTGGCGGCAAATTCTGCTCAGAAATCATGACGGGCAGCCTTGAGTCAATACGGTTTGAAGTTGCCACCACCGCCACGCACGGGTGCAGGTGTCAGCGTAGCGCCCAGACGCAATTGGGACGCCCTGCGATCAGCTCTTGGCGGTGAATGGCGGTTGGGGACAGGTGGGGCGTCATCTCCAATGTTGAAGAACGACACAGACTGCTGTAACTGCTCAGCCTGGCCAGAAAGCTCTTCGCTCGTGGCAGCAAGTTCTTCTGAAGCTGATGCATTCTGCTGTGTTGCTTTGCTGAGCTGTCCCATCGCGCCACCAATCTGGTTGACCGATTCGCTTTGCTCCGCACTTGCAGCAGCGATTTCCTGCACCAACTCAGAGGTTTTCTGAATGCTGGGCACGATTTCGTCCAGGAGCTTGCCGGCGCGCTCGGCAGTGGATACGCTGGCACCGGCCAAATCGCCAATCTCTTTGGCTGCCTCTTGGCTACGCTCAGCCAGTTTGCGTACTTCAGCGGCAACGACGGCAAATCCCTTGCCATGCTCGCCTGCGCGGGCGGCCTCAATGGCGGCATTCAGTGCCAGCAAATTAGTCTGGTACGCGATGTCGTCCACGATGCCGATCTTGGTAGCAATCTGCTTCATGGCTGCCACTGTCTGCGTCACGGCGCCACCTCCGTCGGCAGCCTCGCGGCTGGCTTTGGTGGCCATGCCATCGGTTACCTTGGCGTTATCGCTGTTCTGGTTGATGGAAGCAGACATGTGCTCGACAGATGCAGTGGTTTGTTCAACGCTTGCTGCTTGTTCGCTGGCCGCCTGCGACAGCGATTGGGCGGTAGCGCTGACCTGATTGGCTGCACCGGTCAAGGCGTCAGCAGCGGCGCGAACTTCCCCGAGCACCCTGGCAAGCGTTTCTGCGGTGGCATTGGCACTGTCTTTGACTTGCCCAAACAAACCAAAGTATTCGCGGTCAATGCGCTTAGTCAAATCGCCCTTTTCGAATGCGCCCAACAGTTCGGCAACATCACCAAGGCCTTGCTCACTCGTGCTCATCAACTGGTTCATTCCCGTCGACATGGCAGCGAAAAAGCCATTTTTTCCCTCTAAAGAAAGCCGGTTACTGAAGTCTCCATTGCCGGCAGCTTCGACCAAGTCGGCAAGCTCTTTTTCGGATGCAATTTCCTCGGTTCGGTCTACCCAGTGGGTCACACGGCCAAGGCGTGTGCCACTGGCGTCAACAATGGGTTTGGCCAGCAGGCGGATATGGCGACCTTCTATCAAAACATCGACCAACTCGCCCGAAACGACAGCGTGATCAAAGCGCGCCGCGCTGTCGGGGTCTTTGAACAGGGTGCTGAGTTTGTTGCCGTAAAACTTGTCTACATCAAATCCAGGTCCACCAAATTTTTGAAGCAAGAGCTTGGCCGCAGGTGTTGCATGTACAAAAAGCGCTTCCGCATTCGACACTGTCACACATTCGGGCAGGCTGTCCAGCGCGACCTTGATCCGCATGTTTTCTGCGGCAACGCGCAGTTCGCGCTCAACCGAAAGCGCTTTGTCTGCAGCGACTCTGGCCTCAGCCAGGGCCTTTTCTTCCAGGGATTGCAAAGAGGAGTTTGTTCGCTCTTGCGACTGACGGAATGTCCCGCGGAGCCCAGTGCTTTGAGCTTTGCGGAAATACTTGCCTTCGGATGCATACTGCAGCGCCGTGGCCTGTTCCCGAAAGCAGGCTTCCAGTTGATCCAGCATGTCGTTCATGTTCCAGCACAGGTCAGTAAACTCGGAATCAGCTGGAATGTTGGTCAAACGCCCATCGAGCTTGCCATGGGCCACCTCGTGAGCCACGTTTTGAACATCTGCCAACAACCGGGTGTTGGTGCGTTGCCGCTTGGCCCAATAGGCGAGCACCGCCACCGCAGGAACCAGCGGCAGCAGCAGTGCCCAATTGCCGCCGCCCATCCAAACCTGAGCAATGACGCCCAGGCCAAGCAGAAGGCCAACACCGCCCGCAAAGCGGCCGGATTCAGATTGAAAGAATGAATGACTCATAACTCACTCCCTTTTGAGCCAGTAAACCAGTAAGCAATGCCAAAGACGCAGCGCATGCGTCCTTCGGACCTGCTCGGCGCTCGGCATCGAGCATTTGTCGATACAGATCTGCGACAACTTGCACTGCCTGTGCTTTGGGCTTGCGCCGAACAGAAAAATAGCCTTCCACCTGCCCATTTGCGTCGAACGAGGGGGTCACATTGGCAAACACCCAGTAGTACGCCCCATCTTTGGACATGTTCTTGACATAGGCAAAACATTCCTGCTTTTGCTGGATGGTGTCCCACAAGAACTTGAATACACCGCGTGGCATGTCGGGGTGGCGCACGATGTTGTGCTGCTGACCCAGCAGCTCCTTCTCCTGGTAGCCAGAGAACTCGATGAAGATCTGGTTGCCATAAACCACACGGCCTTTCAGGTCGGTTTTGGACACCAGGAAGTCATCCTCGCGCATGACGCGCTCCTGCTGGGTGGGTACGATGTTTTTGTCTTTCATAGGTTCTCCTTTCGGCGGACGTCAGGACCCCTCAATAGGGTTTGAAATTGGAGGTGCTCCCAGTGCTGCGCGTGGGTGCATAGGGGGATGGCGCTGGCAAGCTTGCGCGGACTGGGCAAGCGCCGCGCGCTGGGTGACTGGGCGCCCAGGCTCACGGTGGCGTCATCCCCAATGTTGAAGAAGGCGACTGACTGCTGCAGTTGCTCTGCCTGACCTGACAATTCCTCGCTCGTGGCGGCCAGCTCCTCCGAGGCAGATGCATTTTGTTGCGTGGCTTTGGACAGCTGTCCCATGGCACCACCGATCTGAGTCACAGAATCGCTCTGCTCGGAACTGGCTGCCGCAATTTCCTGCACCAGCTCCGACGTTTTCTGGATGCTCGGCACAATCTCGTCCAGCAATTTGCCCGCGCGCTCTGCCGTGGAAACACTGGCACTCGCCAAGTCACCAATCTCTTTGGCAGCCTCTTGGCTGCGCTCGGCCAGTTTGCGTACTTCTGCAGCCACCACAGCAAATCCCTTGCCATGCTCGCCTGCACGGGCTGCTTCAATGGCTGCATTCAAGGCCAACAAATTGGTCTGGTAAGCAATGTCGTCCACGATGCCAATCTTGGCAGCAATCTGCTTCATGGCCTTGACGGTTTCACTCACCGCGCCGCCGCCGTCGGTCGCTTCCTTGCTTGCTTTGGTGGCCATGCCATCGGTGACTCTGGCGTTGTCGCTGTTCTGGCCAATGGAGGCCGACATGTGCTCGATGGATGCAGTGGTTTCTTCTACGCTGGCCGCCTGTTCGCTGGCCGCCTGCGACAGCGATTGCGCTGTGGCGCTGACCTGGTTGGCCGCGCCCTGCAAGGCGTCAGCAGCACCGCGGACCTCTGACAACACCCGCGTCAGGTTTTCAGCAGTTGAATTCGCATTGACCTTGAGGTCCCCAAAAAGACCCCTATAGTCTTTCTGGATACGATGTGTCAGGTCACCTCTGGAAAAAGCGGACAGTGCTTTGGATATATCCGTCAGACCACTTTCGCTGGTTTCCATCAGTTCATTCATGCCGGTCGCGATGGTTGCGAAGAATCCAGTTTTGTTGTCTGAAGTCAACCGCTTGCTGAAGTTGCCCTGCGAAGCCGCTTCAACCAGCGATGCCACTTCGCCTTCAGCGGCGACCTCCAGCGTACGGTCAAGCCATTCCACCACCGTCCCCAGTCGGGTTCCCTTGTCATCGAAGATGGGACTGGCCGATAAGCCGAAGTGAAGGCTTCCTACCTTGATTTGGGTTTTGTAGTTCGTCCTCAAGTTGGACAGCATGCTGCGCTGGTGGGCTGGATTCTTATGGAACAAATCAATGTTTTGTCCCATCAACTGACGCGCATTGAAGTTTGGCAAGACCTTGCGAAGCTCGACCTCATTGCGTTGCATCATGGCCGACACGGTTTCGTTCATGAAAATGATGTCGTTGGTGGCGTCGGCAATCATGACGCAGGTACTCGCCTGATTCAAAGCATTGACCACACGGGTATTGGCCACTGCGGCATCCTGGGACGCCTGCAACGATTGCTGAACTCTGTCGATGGCCTCGGAGATCCGGGCTTTCTGGCCTGGAAGCCGATCCATGGTCACATCAAGCTTGCCATCTGAGTAGCCAGACACGACTTCGACTACGCGCATCTTGACGGTGATATGGCTTGCAACCAGGGTGTTGATGCTCTCAGCCATTTCACCATATGCGCCCGGCATGTTGCTGGAGGGGATACGGTAGTCGATCGTACCCAACTCGTGTTGCCTGGCAATTTCTGTCTGCTCGGACTGAAACTGTTGCAAGACTCCGTGCATGGAGATCAGCGACCTGACCACTTGTGCGATTTCGTCGCTACCTTGAGGTTGTAACGGCGTGTTGCTAAGCTTGCCTTGTGCCACTTCTTCGAGGTGCTGGCTGACAGATCGCAAACCGCGGCTGGTCACCAAGTAGAAGCAATAGAACATGTACGCAGCCAGCACCAAAAGCACAAGCACCACAACACCGATCCATAGGAGCCGCTTTTGCATCGTATTGATGCGGTTCTCCAGTAGAGAGTCCAGTGCGGGTATGCCTTTGGTGTAAAACGAGGCAAGTCGTCGAACCGCATCTGAGCCCATGACAAAGTACTTTTGATCAGTAAGGGTTTTTTGGGCAACGAGCAGCTCTGGATCTTTGGCAATCTTGTGAAACTCTTCAAGCTGCTTGAAGATGTCCATTTCCAGTTGTGTGCTCAGGCCCGGATTGGCTGCAATGGATCGGTCGAGAAACCCGCGTGTCTGGCGCAGGCCATTCTCCACGCCAGCATTCCATACCGAATAGCGTTTCTGCTCTGCCGCAGACAGACCGCCTTTGGCAAGGGCGTAGGTGCCCCAGCCCCACAGTTGCCCCATGTCTTCCGCCAGTTGGGGAACGGCCAGCACAAGACTGTTGATCAGGTAAAAGCTGTCAATGTCTGGGTCCAGCACCAAATTGGAATTGTCTCCAATCAAATTGAGTAGCTTGACAATGGATGTCGTCACGGGGCCAAAAACCGTTCTACCCTCGCCATCCACGCCTTTGTTCGACTTGGCCGTTTCGGCCCAGGCACCTTTGAGCTTGTCGAACTCTGAGCGCAGCTCCAACACATCGGAGCTGGTCTTCAAATAGTCGTCAAATGCCTTGATAGCGCTATCGGTTTGGGTACGGCCGCTCTGGTAGGCGTTGCTCCCCTCGAAGCCCCCCAGGCTTGCCCTTGTGGCATTGCGGGTCTGCAAGACTCCACCGAGCAATGGAATGAACTCCCTCAGAGTGGCGGTACCCACCCGTTCTTTCTCGCTGAATCGAATTTGCTCCAATTGGGACGAACTGAAAAAGTAGCCCAGTATCAAGACCGGGATCATGAAGATCAGGCTGATGATCAATGCCTTGGTCGAGAAGTTGACCGAACTCATCCACTTGGCTCCAGCGCGCCACAAAGCCCCAATCTCAATAGAGCTGGATGCTTCCCGACGATCCTGATGAGAAGTTGAGCGCTTGGCTGTCATTCGGACTACCTTTCAAACCCTGCCACAGCTGGGTGATTTGCCAATAAATCAAAACATGAACCAACTTGGTCTTTCAGGTCGGTTTTGGACACCAGGAAGTCATCCTCGCGCATGACGCGCTCCTGCTGGGTGGGTACGATGTTTTTGTCTTTCATAGGTTCTCCTTTCGGCGGACGTCAGGACCCCTCAATAGGGTTTGAAATTGGAGGTGCTCCCAGTGCTGCGCGTGGGTGCATAGGGGATGGCGCTGGCAAGCTTGCGCGGACTGGGCAAGCGCCGCGCGCTGGGTGACTGGGCGCCCAGGCTCACGGTGGCGTCATCCCCAATGTTGAAGAAGGCGACTGACTGCTGCAGTTGCTCTGCCTGACCTGACAATTCCTCGCTCGTGGCGGCCAGCTCCTCCGAGGCAGATGCATTTTGTTGCGTGGCTTTGGACAGCTGTCCCATGGCACCACCGATCTGAGTCACAGAATCGCTCTGCTCGGAACTGGCTGCCGCAATTTCCTGCACCAGCTCCGACGTTTTCTGGATGCTCGGCACAATCTCGTCCAGCAATTTGCCCGCGCGCTCTGCCGTGGAAACACTGGCACTCGCCAAGTCACCAATCTCTTTGGCAGCCTCTTGGCTGCGCTCGGCCAGTTTGCGTACTTCTGCAGCCACCACAGCAAATCCCTTGCCATGCTCGCCTGCACGGGCTGCTTCAATGGCTGCATTCAAGGCCAACAAATTGGTCTGGTAAGCAATGTCGTCCACTATGCCAATCTTGGCAGCAATCTGCTTCATGGCCTTGACGGTTTCACTCACCGCGCCGCCGCCGTCGGTCGCTTCCTTGCTTGCTTTGGTGGCCATGCCATCGGTGACCCTGGCGTTGTCGCTGTTCTGGCCAATAGAGGCCGACATGTGCTCGATGGATGCAGTGGTTTCTTCTACGCTGGCCGCCTGTTCGCTGGCCGCCTGCGACAGCGATTGCGCTGTGGCGCTGACCTGGTTGGCCGCGCCCGTCAACGCATCCGCTGCAGCTCTTACCTCAAGCAACACCCGGGTGAGGTTGGTCGCCGTGCTGTTGCCGCTGTCTCTGACTTTTCCGAAAAGGCCGGCATAGTCACCATCAATGCGTTTGGTCAGGTTAGCGCTCGCAAACGCTTCCAGAAGCTCTGATATTTCAGTCAGTCCGCGCTCGCTGGTAAAGAGCAAATCGTTGATTCCATTGCTCAAGGTATGGAAAAAGCCGACCTTGCCGTCCAGTGAAAGACGCTGCGTAAAGTCCCCTTGGGCGGCTGCCCCAACGGCATTGGCTACTTCCTGTTCAACGCGCACTTCGGCTGTTCGATCCAGCCATTCCACCACAGTGCCAAGGCGCTCCCCTTTGGCGCCGATAATCGGGTTGGCGGTTAACGAAAATGAAGTTCCCCAACGCGTATCTGTGTGTGGTGGGCAGCGGTCAGTGTCGCCAGCAGGTTGCGTTGATGCGCTGGATTCTTGTGAAAGATATCAATGTTCTTGCCAAGCAGGTGACGAACCTCAAACTGTGGCAAGGTCTTGCGTAATTCTGCTTCGTTGCGCTGAAGCATCGCCAATACCGTGTCGTTCATGAACACGATCTCGTTGCTGGCGTTCGCAATCATCATGTTGGCGCTGGCCTTGGCCAAAGCACTTGCGATGCGCGTGTTGTTGCTCGCTGCGTCGGCAGCTGCTTGCAAAGAGGCCTGTACCTGATCAACGGCTTCAGAAATCTGGGCTTTTTGTCCCGCAAGGCGCGGCATTTTGGGGGTCAAATTGCCAACTGCGTACTGACTGACAACATTGACCACTTCCCGTGTATCGGCAATGTGCGATTGAACCAGCGCATTGATGGACTCACCCATGCTTCGGTACGAACCCTCTAGCCGCTCTGTAGGCATGCGGTGATCGAGCATGCCCCGAGCATGTTGCTCGGCCAACTCCTGCTGCGCTGCTTCGAACTGTTGAAGCGTACTCTGCATGGTCGCCAGCGGTGCGAGCAATTGGCCAATCTCGCTGCTGTCGGCCTCGATCCTGGTATTGATATTTCCCGAAGCCACTTCGTGGGCCACGCTCAATGCACGACTCAAGGGCTGGGTGATGCTGCGTATCACTGCATAGGCCACCACTGCTGCTACGAGCATCGCCAGCAGGTTGATCATCAAGGCGTTGCGGGAAATCAATTCAGCGTGCTCGATTGTTTGCCCTAAATCCTTTTTCATCCCCTGGATCTGACTGTCGACAAAAGGTGCCAGTGCCTTTGAAGCTTTTCGCTGGCCCCGTCAAACTCTCCCATCATCTTGTTGCCAGCCTCTGGACCACCATCAACGTAAGCTTTGCCATGGTCATGCCGGTTGCGAAATAGGAGGCGGCGCTGGTGCGAATGCTGCGAATGCCATTGAGTTCAGCCGCATCATTGCTCGCCACAAATTGTTTTTCGAACGTGTCGATTGCACTATTGAGTGCGTCGAAATTTTGCTTGGCATTCTTGAACCCGTCATCCAGTCCGTCCTTTGCGCGCGTGGCGGACACATCCTGCAGGTATTGCTGAATTTGAACCACGGACTTGTCCATCTGGGTTGCCAGTAAAGCATGCTCCATGCTCGGTCCAGAGACTTTGTTCAAATCCTGCTTGACTTCAGCTAACTGCGTACTGAGCCAAACCGAGAATCCCGCGAACAGCAGGATGGGCAGTGCAAACCCCAGCATGATGCGGGCTTTGATCGAGAGGTTCTTAGGATTCATGCGGTTCATTCCAGGAAATCAGCGTGCAGGGGGCGCTACGCCGCAGCGCCGACAGCTATCGACAAGTGTTGATTTGTGCGGTGGATGGCCAGGTCTGCCAAGGTGTGTACGTCCAAAATCAAGGCGACTTCACCACTACCGAGAACCGACGACCCCGATATGCCGCGCAGTGTCTTGAAGAGGCGCCCTAGGGGTTTGATCACTGTCTGGTTCTGACCGTGTAGCACTTCTACCTCAATGCCAAACTTGCCCTTATGTGAATTGACGACCACGACGCTGACCCTGTCAGGTCGCGATGAGTCAATGGCATAGAGCGTGCGAAGCTGCACAACGGGCAACACAGCACCACGAAGCTCAACGCAATGACGCCCGGATGCATCCACCTTGACATGCTGACTGCCAGACTCAATGACCTCGACCACTGATTCCAGAGGGAGCACAAATTTGGAGCTGCCAATGCCGACCAGGAACCCGTCAATGATGGCTAAAGTCAACGGAAGACGGATGTCCACCTGTAAGCCTTTACCTGGGTTACTGATCAGTCTGATCGAACCACGCAGGGCTTCAATGTTGCGTCGGACCACGTCCATGCCCACGCCGCGTCCGGACAGGTTGGTGACCTGCTCGGCCGTTGAGAAGCCGGGTTCAAAAATCATCATGTTGATGTCATCATCACTGGGCACGACGCCCTGTTCGATGAGTCCCCGGTTCCAGGCCCGCTGCAGCACACGCTCCCGGTTGATGCCCCTGCCATCGTCTTCGATGCGGATCAAAATTGCCCCCGTTTCGTGACGGGCGCTCAAAATCAATTTTCCCGCTGCGGGCTTGCCAGCGGCAATGCGCTCTGATGCTGGCTCCAGTCCGTGGTCAAGAGAGTTTCTTACCAGATGCATGAGCGGGTCGGCAATTTTCTCCACCATGGATTTATCAAGCTCGGCGTCTCCACCCACGATCTCAAAATTCACTTCTTTGCCAAGACTGGCTGCGGTATCGCGCACCACACGGCGAAAGCGACTGAAGGTTTCACCCACTGGCACCATGCGCAGGCCTAGCGTGCCATTGCGGATCTCTTCAATGAGTCCGTTCATGTGCAAGTTGGCTTCAACCAGCGCGGTCTGACGCGTGTCCCGGGCCAGCAGGGTTGCACCGGCACCCGCTATCACCAGTTCTCCCAGCAAATTGATCACAGCGTCCAATCGGTCGGCCTGCACGCGGATATAGCGCTCTTCGCCGGCAGTGGTGTCCCGCAACTTCTGCTGTTTACCCAGCGCTGCTTCAACGACCTCCGGGGCACTGGCTTGCGATTCCAACAGATCACCGAGCTTGGGTTTACCCGTCTTGGGGCTGCTACGTGCATTCTGTTGGGTGCTGAGAACCTGGTCCAGGCTGTTCTGGCTGACCGCACCCACTGATACCAACAGTTCACCCAAGCGCGGGGCGTCGGGCATTTCCTCTATCTGCCGCGCGAGCTTTTGCGCGGGTGTCTCCGGCGCGAGAACCTCCAGTTCACAATCGTCCGCCACAAAACTGAAAGCACCTTCGATGTCTTCACGGCTGGCGGCAGATTCCAGTTCCATGCCGAAACTCAGGTGGCAGGTTTCAGGGTCTACATTGGCCAGCTTGGGCACTTCGTCGATCCCACAGTGCATGCTCAAGACTTTGCCCAGCGTGCCCAGGTAGCGGGCAATGGACAAAGGGTCCATGCCATTGCGAAAGGTTTCCAGGTCCAAAGCGAGCTGAAATCGTCCACTTGATGGGGCCATTTTGAGCAGGTACGGCAGCGGTGTCCTGCGCATCAGGCAAGAGTTCGACTTCTGGCTCAGGCTCGCCTTCAGTGAGTGCCTTGAGCTGCCCCACAAGGGTATTGCGTTCTTCTTTTTGGTCTGGGGTATCGGCGCTTTCATCAGAAGCCGTGGCTACAAGGAACTTGATTTGGTCGTTGCACTTCAAGAGCAAGGTGCTGATGTCCGGCGTCAAGCCAATCACACCATCACGCATGCGGTCCAACAGGGTTTCAACATGATGGAGTGAATTCAACCACCTTGTTCAGGCCAAAAATACCGGCGGAGCCTTTGACCGTATGGGCGCATCTGAAAAGCGAATCCAGCAGTTCACGATCATCAGGCTGCTCTTCCAATTCGAGCAACAGCGTTTCGATGGCCTCGGTTTGCTCTACCGCCTCACTGATGAAGGCGGGCAGCGCAGTCCTGATGAAGTCCTGGTCGGCATCGTTTCCAGCGTAACTCATACCGCCGCTCCTTCTTTTTGGGCTCTAGCGGGCAAACCCTCTACCCAGTGGGACAGACCAAGCGTCGCACAGGCATCGGAAAAGGCAGGACTGGCATCCACCAGTTTCCAGGCCACGCCCATATTGGACAAAGCAGCGAGTAACTGCAGGCCAGAGCCGTCAACTTCTTCAACTTGACCGGCAGACACCTCAAGCTGCATGCTGCCTTTGGTTGTTTGCTCGCTCACCCAGGCAAGCAACGCGTCCCGGGAATCAATGGCGCTGTATATCGTCAGCTCGGCTGGCAAGTCAAACGGTGTGCTCATGGCGTGCTCAATAGATGTAACCGCGCAAGGCGCGTCAAGGCAGGCAAAGTTTGGAAACAGCGTTCAACAGTGCGCTGGGTGTGAATGGCTTCAACATCCAGGCTTTGGCGCCCGCTGCTTTGCCTTCTTCTTTCTTGGATTCCTGGTTTTCTGTGGTCAACATCAGAATCGGCAAAAAGCGGTAGGCTGGCAGCGCCTTTGCCGCACGCACGAACTCAATGCCGTTCATCTTGGGCATGTTGACATCGCAAACGACCATGCCAATCTTGCGCCCATCAAGAAATGCCAGTGCAGCCTGTCCGTCGCCTGCTTGCAAGACTTCATAACCTGCGTCTTTCAATGCCATGCTGACCACCTGTCTGAGACTGGCTGAATCGTCAACGACCAAAATTGTTTGTGCCATGGTATTTCCTATCAAAAAAAATCGGTGTCACCCTCTGGGCTCCCGCCAGAAGTGCCGCCATTGACCGGGTGGGTGGATGCATTGGCCGAGTGGTCCCGTCGCTGTTCGGCCATGGCGTACTGGGACTCCAGCCGTTCAAGCCAGTTGGCTTGGTTAATTGCATCGGCAGATTGCTGCGCCGGGTTCGCCAGTACGGCAAGCATGCGTTGCATGTCGTCCAGCAGCAGCCCCATGATCTGGCTGATGCGATCCTGGTATTGAGAGCCCATGAACATGCGCTCGATGGCGTCTTCGCCTGCAGACTGAATCTGGCCGTCTTGTTTCTGTGTCTTTGTTGCACACCTAAGCGCGGGGCCAATGTCAGAAAAAGCAGAAAGCATTTCAGCCACAGCTTCTTCAGATTGAGCGCGAGAGGTTGAAAGCTGGCGTATCCACACCGGCAGAACAGTGGCGGCCAATGCGACAACCGCTGAATGGGTGTCGGGGCTTGCAGGCGGTTGGGATGAGTTCAATTCGTGCCTCAGAGTTTCAACCAATCGGCGTTGAGGTAACAACCACATCCAATCAACTGGTTGTCGTTCAGTGGGGCGACATAGGACGATTTGCCTTGAACCGTGCCCGTCGTTGGGTTTGTGATGGCGTATTTCACCCATCCGCCGCGATCGGCGTCACACACGCCGAAAGCGTCCTCGACCAGTTGGGCTGCGTCCAATCCCTCAATTTCATTCAGGTTCGTGCCATCCCTGGTAGGTATGGCACCATGGATGTTGTAGTAGCCGTTCCTGTCAAAACAAAGATGTACAGGTCGCGGTCGATAAAGGGGCCGTTGGGGTCTTCAAACGCGGTCTTTGCCTCGGCCAGGCCCACTTTGTTGATATGAACAATCGCGTCAAATACCAGTTGCCGTGCCTGATCTGCAGTGCCTTGACGCAGCTGGAAATCACCCACTGAAATCTCCAGGGCAGACACTTGGGTAATCATCCGGTCAGAGTTCTGGCTGGCGCGATCGATCAGCGTGGCATTTTCAATGGTCAGGGTGTCAAGGTCACCCACAGCGCTCACAACCTCTTCCAGTGCCGCACTCTGGCTGGCGCTGCCTTCGGCCATGACGTTCACATTGGACGAGATCTCCGCAATGCCGGTGACCAGACTGACCATGAGCGTATTGACTTCCTCAATACCCGAGACGGTGGTGTTGACACGCTCGGCAGATTCAGCAATCAGTCCGCGTACCTCAGCCGCAGCAGTTTGGCTGCGTTTTGCGAGGTTGCGCACCTCAGCGGCCACCACCGCAAAGCCACGACCCTGCTCGCCAGCACGAGCAGCTTCCACAGCCGCATTCAGAGCCAGCAAATTGGTCTGAAACGCTATGCCATCAATGGTGCCAATGATTTCAGACATGCGGCCAGAGGTGGTTTTGAGCGGCCCCATGCTTTCCATTGCACTTTGCATGAGTGTGCCTGCTGTTTCTGCTTCTTTGTGAAGACAGTCGGTCATCATGCTGATTTCCTGCGAAGCAGCGGCGTTCCTGGCAACCATTTCGCTCACATGCTTGACGTGCATGGATGTTTCGCGCAAATGCTCACCCTGGGCATGAGCGCGCTCAGCCAGAGACCGGGTGTCGTCAACCAGCCGTTTGCCGGTTTCACCAAGCAACACAGCAGCAGTCCGGATGTTGGCCACGATGGCAGACATTTTGGTCAACATCATGTCCAGATGGCGTCCGAAATTCCCCAAGGTGCGGATACCTGACGCCGCTGACTGTGTCAGGTCGCCCGTCGCAGCAATCTCAATGATGTCGTCCGTGTGCGCACGGTCAAGTGTGGTGCTGTGGAAAAAGCTCATCAGCAGATACCACCACACAAGCAGTGCCAGTACAGACGCGATCAGGGTCACTGCAATTTGCAGCAGGATTTGACTTTGCAGATCCAGCAAGATGCGATCCAACTCACGCGCTACCTCTTGCCTGGCAAGGTTGGCAGATTCAATCGAAGTCAGCCCACCTGAAAGGGAATTCAGGGCACTCATGATGGGAATGCTTCGCAAATTAGCGGTAGCAGACTTTAATTTGTGGCCATCTTCAAGTGCTCTGGTCCAGGCTGGCAAGCTTGCTCCGTTTGATCCGGCAAGAATTTTTTGGTTCTTGGTGATATGGACAGACATCTCACCCAGGTGGTCAAGCATTAAACGCAAATTCGCCAGATCTGACGTGGGATTTGATGAACCCAGCAAGACGCCGCCGCCCTTTTCACTGATCAGGCTAAGTTGCCTCACCCAGGCGGGGAAGCGTTCTGCCTGCAGAATGGTCAGGTAGTAAACAGCGACTTCCGGCGAAAGGAGGAGCTTGGATGAGTCTGCCTTCTGGTCAATTAATTCGTCCAGTTGAAAGGTCAAGCCGTTGACTTGCCGAATAGCGGCTTCACTGTCCTTGTAGCTTTCGATGGGTGTGCTGGTCAGCGTAGAGAGTTTTGGCCTCAATGCAGACCACTGCTCCGCCAGTGCGGACGTCGGGTTTACCGAAATGGAAGCGTCCAATGCCTCCATCGCGGGCTTAAGACGCTGGATTGTCGCCATCGCGTCTTTGCCAAGCCCCGATTCGCCGTCCAGCACAAGGCTGGCCTGGGTTGCAAACACCTGCAGAGGTATCATGGCGTCGATCGCCAGAGAAATGAAGCGGGATGCATCAAGCCTGCTGGCTGCATATCGGTAGTCGTCGACCAGGGTGTTTACGCGCAGGAAAACAACGGTACAAAGCGCGACCAGAATGGGCGCAGGCAAGCTCCAGAATTTGTATCTGGCGCCTAGGCGCTTCATCAAAGAAACGCCTGGATTCAAAAATCGATGGGACAGCCTAGGCTGGTACGGCCGGCTCATAGAACTGCATTTCGCAATGGGTTGGACCCCGCAACACAGTAGCCCGGCAGGCCAATGCGACCGTTCGCTTCGTTATTGGCTATCATTTTCTGGGCCTCCGCTATCGTTTTGGTTGAAACCGCTGGTTGACTTCAAACTCAATATACGATAACGATAAAAACCCTGCACCGATCAAGCCAATAGCCCCGCAAATTAGGGGCTATTGTTGGATTACTGTTTTGGTAAACCTGATGCAATAGCCATTGCAGAGGTGGCGGTTCATGACTGTTTTCCACACTGAGCCGCTCAAAACCCAAACCAATACGTTGGAGAGTGTTGCTGCGGTCATCTTCTACGCCCCGGCCGAAGCAGTGGTTGCTTTGGCCTTGGTCATCATGTCACCGTTTGTGCGTACGGCGTCACTGTCGTAGACGCCCAGGTTGACCGACTGGTATTCCCCCAGCACCTAGATTGGCGGGGGTTTGGGTGTCACTGCAGGAGATGCGCAGATAACCTATGCCTACCATCTGGGCTGAAAAGTGCCACGCACCGCCGCCCAAATAGAGAGCGCGCATTTTTTTGCGAATTCAGCATCATCATGATTTGAGCACCTTCAAGGCGCTTGAAACGGGCAAATAGGTTTAGACCGGGTTATCCCACCGGATGCGTCCTTCTTCAAGCAGCATCGGAGAGGCATAGGAGTCACTAGCCTGAAGTTGTTGCCTATCCGGAATATGTGATTTTTCCGGAAAGCAATTTCCGCCTCTTTTGTCAGCAAATAATGTTACCTGAGCTGCTATTTATTTCGTTTTGACTTGCGCAGTTCTTTCAGGTCGCCCAGCGCCTCGCGATGAACGGCTGATTTCTGGGTGTATTTTTCGGCCAGTTCATGTTGTTTTTCCCGTTTGCAGGCCAGGCGCATCTTGTCGTAAAGAACTTCGTATTCACGGTGCAGGGTAGCGCTGCGGCTCAGTTCATTGGCTGCGCCAGCATGCTCCTGGACATAGATAGGGACCCGTTCAATCAAGCGCTCGAATTCGGCCATCGCTTCGTCAAAACGCCCTGCTTGCTGCAAGAACGTAGGCAGGCGCACCATGCGGGTCATGTCGTTCCAACGATTGTGCGCTGCATCCAGGATGGCTGCCTTCTCCAGCGCTGAAATGGCACCCGACCAGTCTTTGCTCTTTAGTTGGGTGGCTTTTTTGTGCAGCGCTGATATTTCATTGTCGATGACGCTGGGGTCTGTGCTCAATACCGGGCGTTCTGGTGCCTTGATCGGTGCTGGTTTGGGTGTGATTTCAGTCGTAACCAGTAAGGCCTGCGATTGATACCAGGCTCGCTCAGACGCGTCTTCCCTGACAGTGGATTGATCCAATACCTGGGTGCTGATGCTGCGGGTATCGTCTGCTACCAAGGGCACACCATCACGTCGGATGGTGTCTACCCATTTGGCGGTTGGTGTGGCTTCTTCTTTCGCACCTGCACCGCCGTCTTGGGAAAACCGGCGTGACGCAGGCGGCGCTACCTTGGTGGCTCGGCTTCTAATAACAAGCCAAACCAGCACGCAAATCAACACGAAACCAATTAACAGATAACCAGTCATCTCATTCCCGTATGCCAAGCTTGTTGCACAGGCAGGGAATGATCGTATCAGGGCTGGCGTTACCCCGCAGCCACAGGGGATTTCAGTCGCCGAGTTCTAAATCAGCGACCGTAGCCACCACCACCGCTGCGGTTGCCGCCACGGTTGCCGCCGCCGCCGCCATAACCACCGCCACCGCCTCGAGGACCACCAAAGTTGCGGCCACCTCGGCCTGGGCCACGGGCACCCGCACCCATGATGTCAACACTGGTGCGCATGGGGTCAGGCTCGCGCATCTGGCCAACCTTGGCTTGCTCGGCACGCAAAGACCGGTTGACTGCACTGTTCTGGGTGTGAAGATGCGCGCCTTCACGGGGTTGGCGCTCGGCACGGTCACCGCGGTCACCGCGCTCCATGGGGGGGGCGCCGGGCACAAAATCGCGCCGTGGTGCGCCGCCGCTGTTGCGACGCGGGCCGCCACCTGGGCCACGACGTGGGCCGCCGCCATCCGGGCGAGCAAAACCATCAGGGCCGCGCTCGGGTGCGCCAAAGCTTGCCTGGCCGTCGCGCTGGCCTTCGCCACGCGCAGGGCCGCGTCCGCCGCCGTTGCGATTGCCCCCACCGCCGCCGGGTCCACGGGCAGGTTTGTCGCCCTTGGTTTCACGGATGCGCTGCATCATTTCAGAGCGGGCAGCTTTGGCGGCCGCTGCCATCACGTCGCGGCTAGGCGGACGGCCTGCACCGCCCCAAAGGGTCTGGCGTCCCATGGCAATGGGCTCTGCCTTTTCGCCTGGTTCGGGTCCAAAGCCTTCAATGGCATGTACCTGGATTTCCTGCTTGGTGAAGCGCTCAATCTCCTGCATGAAGCCTTCTTCGTCCATGCAGACAAGGCTCACGGCCTCGCCGCTGGCGCCCGCACGGCCTGTGCGGCCGATGCGGTGCACATAGTCTTCAGCGACGTTGGGGATTTCGTAGTTCACCACATGTGGCAAGTCGTCAATGTCGATGCCACGCGCAGCAATGTCGGTCGCCACCAGGGCGCGCAATTCACCGGCCTTGAATTCGGCCAAGGCTTGGGTGCGGGCGCTTTGGCTCTTGTTGCCGTGCAAAGCCATCGACTTGATGCCGTTCTTGGTCAAAAAGTCGGCCACATTGTTGGCGCCGAATTTGGTGCGGGTGAACACCAGCACCTGGCTCCAGTTGTGTTCCTGAATGATGTGAGCCAGCAAGGCTTTCTTTTTGCTGCGTCCCACGGGGTGGATCACCTGGGTGATGAGCTGCACCGTGGTATTGCGCGGTGTGACTTGAATGCTTTGCGGGTTGCGCAGCAGACCGTTGGCCAGGTCGCGGATCTCGTCACTGAAAGTGGCCGAGAACAGCAGGCTCTGCTTTTGGGCAGGCACCATGGCCAAAATCTTCTTCACGTCATGGATGAAGCCCATGTCGAGCATGCGGTCGGCTTCGTCCAGCACCAGAATCTGGACGGTGGAAAGGTCCAGAAAACCCTGACCGGCCAGGTCCAACAGGCGGCCGGGGGTGGCCACCAGAATGTCCACACCTTTTTTGATGCGGTTGATTTGCGGGTTCATGCCCACACCGCCAAAAATGACGGTGGAACTTAGCTCCAGGTATTTACCGTACTCGCGCACGGATTCTTCCACCTGGGCGGCCAGCTCACGGGTGGGTGTGAGCACCAGGGCACGGATGCCGTTGCCGCCAAACTTGTTGGTGGTGTTGTCACCCTGGCTCAGCTTTTGCAGCAGAGGCAGCATGAAGGCAGCGGTTTTACCGGTACCGGTTTGGGCGCCAGCGAGCAAGTCTTGCCCTGCGAGCACCGCAGGAATGGCCTGAGCCTGAATGGGCGTTGGCGTGGTGTAGCCTTGTTCGAGTACGGCTTTAAGTATGGCCGGGGCCAGATTCAATTCTTCAAATGTCATGGTGTGTGCGTCCGTCCTGGACGCTGGGGGATCGGCCTGCTGCGACAGAGTCTGGTAACCAGACAAATCGCGCCAGTGGGCGGGCTGAAAGCTTCAAAATATGGAGCAGATTGCGATGAATCGGCTCCCCAGCAGGTCGCTGGTGTGCTGCCAACTGGAGGCAACAGCGCCCATATTATTGCATGCGTCGATAATTGCATGTTTTGAATCCTCACGAATAACCCCTAATGGCCCAATACGTCTTCTCCATGAACCGCGTCGGCAAGATCGTGCCGCCCAAGCGCCACATTCTTAAAGACATCTCGTTGTCTTTCTTTCCGGGAGCCAAAATTGGGGTGCTCGGCACCAATGGTTCCGGCAAATCCACTTTGCTCAAGATCATGGCCGGCCTCGACAAAGAAATCGAAGGCGAAGCCATTCCCATGGCGGGCCTGAACATCGGCTACCTGCCGCAGGAACCCCAGCTTGACCCCACCCAAACCGTGCGTGAAAGCGTGGAGGCAGGCATGGGCAAAGTGTTTACCGCCAAGGCACGTCTTGAAGAGGTCTACACCGCTTACGGCGAAGAAAATGCCGACTTCGACGCCCTCGCCGCCGAGCAGGCCGAGCTGGAGGCCATCATTGCCACCGCAGGGACCGACTCCGAACATCAGCTCGAAATCGCCGCCGATGCGCTGCGCCTGCCACCGTGGGACGCCAACATTGGTGTGCTTTCCGGTGGTGAAAAGCGCCGCGTGGCGCTGTGCCGCCTGCTGCTGTCCAAGCCCGACATGCTGCTGCTTGACGAGCCCACCAACCACCTGGACGCCGAATCGGTGGACTGGTTGGAGCAGTTCCTGCAGCGCTATTCGGGCACAGTTGTCGCTATTACCCACGATCGGTACTTCCTGGACAACGCCGCCGAATGGATTCTGGAGATGGACCGCGGCTCTGGCATCCCCTACAAAGGCAACTACAGCGACTGGCTGCAACAAAAGCAGGCCCGACTCGAAGCCGAGCAAAAGGGCGAGGAAGCCCGTGCCAAGGCCTTGAAGAAGGAGCTTGAATGGTCGCGCCAGAACCCCAAGGCCCGGCAAGCCAAGAGCAAGGCCCGCCTGGCCCGCTTCGAGGAGCTGTCTGACTACGAATACCAAAAGCGCAATGAAACCAACGAAATCTTCATCCCAGTGGCTGATCGTCTGGGCCATGAGGTGATCGAGTTCGTGGGCGTGTCCAAATCCTTTGGCGACCGCCTGCTGATTGACAACCTGAGCTTCAAGATTCCGGCAGGCGCCATTGTTGGCATCATCGGGCCTAACGGGGCGGGTAAATCCACCCTGTTCAAGCTGATTGCCGGTCGCGAGCAACCCGATTCCGGTACCGTCAAGATTGGCCAGACCGTGAAGATGGCCTTTGTGGACCAGCACCGTGACGACTTGGCCAACGACAAGACCGTGTGGGAAGACGTCTCTGGCGGTCTGGACATCTTGAACGTGGGCAAGTTCCAGATGGCCAGCCGCGCCTATTGTGGCCGCTTCAACTTCAACGGCGGCGACCAGCAGAAGAAGGTCGGCATGTTGTCCGGTGGTGAGCGCGGTCGCCTGCACTTGGCCAAGACACTGATTGCCGGCGGCAATGTGCTGATGCTGGACGAACCGTCGAATGACCTTGACGTCGAAACCCTGCGGGCACTGGAAGACGCGCTGCTGGAATTTGCCGGCACCATGCTGGTGATCAGCCATGACCGCTGGTTTCTGGACCGTATCGCCACCCACATCCTCGCCTGCGAGGGCGACAGCCAGTGGGTGTACTTTGACGGTAACTACCAGGAATACGAAGCTGACAAGAAAAAACGCCTCGGCGAGGAGGGAGCCAAGCCGAAACGCATGCGTTACAAAGCGCTTAAATGACAGAAGCCGATCTGCCAGGTCCTGTCACCGCCAAGAATGCGGCTCTGCTGGAGATGTGCCTGAGAGAGGCCGCCCTGGCAGGAAAACCGTTGATGGAGCGGCTGGTAAGCAGCGCCCAGCAGGTCGCTGGTCGGCCTTCGGTTGACGCGACGAGGCGCGAGCGGTTGAGCCACTCCATGGGGCTGCTTCGCAGCTTGGCGGTGGGATTGGGGGAGCGTTTTCCGGCCCACCTCAACCGGGCTTTTTCGGCCAAATCCAAACCAGTGCCGGCTGCCGCTGGTTTGGCGTCATTGCGTTTTGATCAGCTGGAACTCATGAACGAGTCCCAGGTGGAAGAGAAGATGGAGCTTGCCCGTGCCCTTAGTTCGGTCAGCACGGAGGTAGAAGCCAAGCTGAAGCAGCTGACTGCGCTCATGAGCACAGTTCAAGGCTATAAATCCATCCAGCCGGAACGCAACCCCCTGCGTCCAGAGTCTTACCTGGACGCGCTGATCGAACTCTTCAAACAAAGTGAAGTCGGGCCAGATGTTCGGGTTGAATGGTTGCAATGCATGGGCCCCGATCTGGGCCGGGCCCTCAACGATGAATACGTGCGCTGGATTACCGTGCTCAAGACAGGTGGCGTCAAGGGGGCGAGTTACGCATTGGCCAGCGGATCGGCTCGCGAAGTGACGGCGGTGGGCGGCAGCGCCGGCCAGTCGCGACACAGCGAGGGGCTGGACCCCACCCCTTATGCGGATGCCCGGCTGACTGTCAAGCAATTACGCCGGCTGGTGATGGGCGAGTTTGACATGCGTCGCGATGGTGACGAGGGCAACCCGAGCATGGTGCCCGCCAGCGGCGACCGTCGCCAGCGCGGCAAAGCCTTTGAAAACACGATTCCAGCCGCGCTGGAGACGCTCGAAGAAATGCACCAGGTCGAAGACGCCATGCAGCGACTTGCCCGCCGTGGTGGGACCACCGGCGCACCCGCTGTGCAACCGCACCGGGGCGTGGAGCCCGAGCCTGTGGGTGATGAAGGCTCTGACCCCTCGGAATTGGCCCGTCTGGCAACGCCCGAGCTGTATGCCCGCCTTCGTCACGAGTCCCGATCAGTTGGGCAGGTGCTGGGTCTGGAAGTGGTTGCCCTGATGATTGAAAACATCGTCAACGATCTGCGTCTGCTTGGGCCTGTGCGTGAGATTGTTGCCATGCTGGAGTCGCCCTTGCTGCGCCTGGTGATGTTGGATCAACGGTTTTTCAGCGACAAGGAACACCCCGCCAGGCGTTTGCTGGACACCATTGCCGCGCGCAGTGCAGGCTATGACTCCCCCGATAACCCGGCGTTCGTCGCGTTCTGCCAACCCCTGCGCCAGGCTGTGCAGGAGTTGGTGCATGTGCCCATAGAGAGTACCGAACCCTTTGCGTTGACGCTGGACCTCCTGGTGCCTATCTGGAACGATCTGCAGCAGCGTGAGCGTGACCAGCACGCCGAGGCCGTTAAAACCCTGATGCATGCCGAACAGCGCAACATTGAAGCGGGTGCTGTGGGTGCACACTTGCGTGCTCGGCCGGATGCCGGCGACGTGCCCGAATCTGTGCTGGCCTTTGCCAGTGGTCCCTGGGCGCAGGTGATTGCTCAGGTGCGGGTGCTTGCCAAGCTGGCCGAAGAAGACGCCCCCGCTGCCGTTCCCCGGCTCAAGAAACAGGCCAATGACTATGCCGCACTGGTGGGCGATCTTTACTGGAGCGTTTGCCCGGCCAAGATTGGCACCGAGACTGACCGCTTGCTGCGACTGATTCCGGGCCTGCTGAACAATTTGCGTGCCGGTCTCAAGACCATTGAATACCCCGCCAAAGAGGCCAACGAATTCTTTGACAAGTTGATGACGCTTCACCAGCGCTCGTTGCAGAAAAATGCACCATCGGCCCAGCGCAGCGGGTGGGGTGAGTTGCCACCGGTTTCCCCTGCGCGCGCAGAGCGTGCAGAAACACCCGCCGACATCGAGTCTACCAACCTGTGGCTGGCACCGGCCGAGGCGCAGTCTTCTGGCTATCTGGAGGATGTGGGCATTGACTTCTCTGCGGTCCAGGAGCCACCCACACAGGTCATGGCCTATGATGAATCTGTTCACGCGGGAAGCCAACTCGCAGGTTTTGACGCTGTGGTTGATCATGGTACGCCAGGCACGCCGGATCTGAACGCGGTGGAGTCCGGCGGCATGGTGGCCATGGCCATGGAGCCGTCCATGGATGCGAGCGTGTTGCATCAAGGGGACTGGGTCAACATGTTGCGGGGCGGCTCCGCTTCCCGGGCAGAGTTGATCTGGGTGAGCCCCGAGCAAACCATGTACATGTTCACCACCACCACGGGGCGCAATCAGTCCATGTCACGGGGTACGCTTGACCGCCTGATCAAGCAGGGCCATGTTCAGTTGCTGGTGCCCGCCAATGTGATGGACAACGCGCTCAATGCGGTCACCCAAACGGCCATGCGCAACAGCATGGATGCCGACGGCATCAAGCCGAGCGAATGATCACCGACCCGGTTTTTTACGCAGTCTCTGTGCCTGCCGTCTTACTGCTTGGTATCAGCAAAAGCGGTTTTGGCGCAGGCTTTGGCTCTTTAGCCGTACCCATGATGGCCATGGCTGTCACTGTGCCTGAAGCAGCTGCCATCCTGATGCCTGTGTTGCTGCTCATGGACTTGCTGGGCATGGCTGCGTTTCGCAAGGACTTTGACCTGAAACTGCTCCGGTTTTTGCTGCCCTGGGGCTTGGTGGGCATCATGGTCGGCACCCTGTTGTTCAAGGCGCTGGACGCTCGCACCGTGGCGGGCATTGTGGGCGCATTCACCCTGCTGTTCCTGGCGCAGCGTCTGCTGTTTCCACCCAAGCCCGGCAGCACACCGCCGCCGACATGGCTGGGCGCACTGTTGACCGCCACCTCGGGCTTTACCAGTTTCATCGCGCATGCAGGTGGCCCGCCGATCAATGCCTATGTGATCCCGATGCGTCTGTCGCCGGTGCAATTCACGGCCACCATGGCTTTCTTTTTCTTTGTGATCAACCTGGCCAAGTGGATTCCGTATGCCTGGCTGGGCTTGCTGGACATGCGCAACTTCAGCACCTCGCTGGTCTTGCTGCCTGTCGCCCCGATGGGCGTGTGGCTGGGCGTGCGCATTGCGCGCCACATCCAGCCCACCCTGTTTTATCGCCTGCTGTACCTGGGCATGTTTTTGACTGGGCTCAAGCTGATCTGGGACGCGCTGAAATAGTGTTGCTCAGCTCGTGGCTGTCGGAAAGCTGCCCGGCAACAGGATGCTCTTGTCCACTGCCGTCATCTGGGTGCGCCCACAAAAAGCCATCGACAGATCCAGTTCCTTGTGGATGATCTCCAGCGCTTTGGTCACGCCCACCTCACCCATGGCACCCAAACCGTACAGAAAGGCGCGGCCAATGTAGGTGCCTTTGGCACCAAGCGCATAGGCCTTCAGCACGTCCTGGCCCGAGCGGATGCCGCCATCAATGTGCACCTCAATTTGCGAACCCACCGCATCCACGATGGCGGGCAGGGCGTTGATCGATGAATCAGCGCCGTCCAGTTGCCGGCCACCATGGTTGCTGACGATCAGTGCATCGGCGCCCGCCTGCACGCACAGCTTGGCGTCTTCCACATCCATGATGCCCTTGATGATCAGCTTGCCGCCCCAGCGTTTCTTGATCCATTCCACATCGCCCCAGTTCAGGCGCGGGTCGAACTGCTGTGCTGTCCATTCGCTCAAACTACCCATGTTGGACACGCCCTTCACATGACCTACGATGTTGCCAAACTCCCGGCGCCGGGTGCCCGCCATCCCCAGGCACCAGCGCGGCTTGGTGGCCATATTGATCATGTTGGCAAGGGTCAGTTTGGGTGGGGCGGACAGCCCATTCTTCAAGTCCTTGTGCCGCTGCCCCAGCACCTGCAAATCCAGCGTCAGCACCAGGGCAGAGCAGTTGGCTGCTTTGGCGCGATCGATCAGCCGTTCAATGAAATCGCGGTCGCGCATCACATACAGCTGAAACCAGAAAGGGTGGTTGCCGGTTTCCTTGGCCACGTCTTCGATCGAGCAAATGCTCATGGTCGATAGTGTGAAGGGCACTCCAAATTTCTTGGCTGCGTGCGCTGCCAGGATCTCTCCATCGGCATGCTGCATGCCGGTCAAGCCTGTCGGTGCAATCGCCACCGGCATGGCCACGTTCTGCCCAACCATGGTGGTCGCGGTGCTGCGGCCTTCCATGTTGACGGCCACGCGCTGGCGGAACTTGATGCGTTTGAAGTCGTCTTCATTTGCCCGGTACGTGCTCTCCGTCCAACTGCCAGAGTCGGCATAGTCATAGAACATGCGCGGCACCCGCTTTTGGGCCAGAACGCGCAGGTCTTCAATGGTAGTGATAACGCTCATGGGCTGTCTCTCCTGGTGTTGTGTAGCTTGGGCTCAAGCTTAATTGCAAGCTTGCAGGCTTGGTGTGAAGATTTTTCTGCGGCCCTGAAATTCTGCTCAGGCGACGCTGGCGGTGGGCTGAACCGCCTGGGCCAAGGTTTCCGTCGCTGTGTCAAAGCCCTGCTGCTGCAGATGTGCCACCAGCCCTGCGTCCATGCTCATGGCGTGGGGCATGAACCACTCCAGCAGCGCATCCGTGGCACGGTCTATGTACTGGGCGTCACCCGCACGGGCCAGCCGTTCAACCTCTTTCAGCACCTGCAGCACGTCGGCATGCTGGTTGAAGTGGCAATGCCCTGCCTGTATGCCTGTTGCCAGCATCCAGCGCTCT
Organism: Candidatus Defluviibacillus avedoerensis; assembly: GCA_016703665.1. GTDB lineage: Bacteria > Pseudomonadota > Gammaproteobacteria > Burkholderiales > Burkholderiaceae_C > Defluviibacillus > Defluviibacillus avedoerensis. The sequence goes on along the minus strand of JADJBS010000020.1, from coordinate 437,785 downwards.
TCCTGCGCAAAATGTTCTGCAGTGTGTGCCACCAGCTCAAAGTAGCGCGCCTCTTTGGCGGCGCCAGTGGCCAGCCTGACATCGCGCACGATCTCCAGCATTTCCAGATGGGTGGCATCGGTTCGCGCGTCGCCAAGGCGCAGTTCAGAGGCGGAAGTGGTCTGTTCGTTCATAGGGTTGTCGCGATCTCAAGCCGATTTTGCACCATGCGCCGCTTACACTCTGCTGCTCATCTGCAGGACAGGCATGGTGCCAGGCTTGCGGTCCACGTCATCCCAACTGTCTTGCCAACCATGCGAATCCTCACCCTCCTTGCGCTTGCTGCTTCACTCCTTGGGGGTGTGGCGGGGGTTCCAGCACCGGAGGCTCCGCTGATACCACGGCACTCAGCCACAGCTTCTTTTCCGCCTGCACTGCCAAGGGCAATGAGACCGACGCCATGGCCAGCTTTGGCAAGTACACGGTCACCACCAATGTGTGGAACCCCTCAGCTGCCGAATTTTTCAGCGAATGCATACGGGCGCGGCTGGACAACGCGACCGGCCTGATCAGTGCAGACCTCACCTGGAACGTGCAAGGCTCCAACAACCAGGTATTGGCCTACCCCAACTTCGCTTACGGCTGGCGTGTGGGTACCAACCAGGGCAGTACCACCAAAAAGCTGCCCATGACCCTGGACAAGCTGGACGACATTCACGCCAGTGGCAAGGTAGAGACCACGTGCGCCCCCGGTGTAGATTGCGTCATGAACACCGCGTTTGACCTGCTGTTCTCCAACACCGCCAAGCCAGACACCTGGCCCCCCACCGGCGAAGTGATGGTCTGGGTGCAGGCCACCTGCAAACACTGCAATGCCGGCAAGCTGGTGGAGGTGGTCAGCATCGACGGTGTGAAGTTTGAGGTGTACAAGGGCGAGGTCACGCCGCCCACTGGCACAGCCTCATGGACCTACGTGGCCTATGTAGCCGAAAGCACCGTCACCCAGTTCAGCTTCAACATGAAGAACTTTGTGGCTGATTCGCTCAAACGGGGTTACCTCAAACCCTCCGACTACCTGGCCGTGGTAGAACTGGGCACCGAAGTGACCTCGGGTCAGGGCTCAACCAAGCTCAGCGGCTACTCGATCCGCTGAACGGATTTACCCAGCTATGCGTCGAAAAATTAACTGACCGGAGGCCTCCTGTGCTGCAACTGCTTTCTGACCCCCAAGCCTGGATCGCCTTTGCCACGCTGACCGCGCTGGAGCTGGTTCTGGGCATCGACAACATCATTTTCATTTCTATCCTGGTAGACAAACTGCCAGCCGCCCAGCGTGAGTCAGCCCGGCGGCTGGGCCTTTTTATGGCCATGTTCATGCGCGTGGGCCTGCTGCTGGTGTTGGCCTGGATCGTGGGTTTGGTGGAGCCACTTTTCACCGTGATGGACAAAGGCATTTCTGGCCGCGATTTGATCTTGATCCTGGGCGGCCTGTTCCTGATCTGGAAGAGCACGGGTGAGATCCATCACTCGCTCGAAGGCGAAGAAGAGCAAGCCACCAGCGCGGTCAGCGCTGGCTTTGCCGCCATCATCCTGCAGATCATGGTGATCGACCTGGTGTTCTCGCTGGATTCCATCATCACGGCGGTTGGCATGGTGGACGATGTCCGGGTCATGATCGCAGCGGTGATCGTCTCTGTGGCCTTGATGATGCTGTTTGCCGGCCCCATTGGCCGCTTTGTGTCAGACCACCCCACCATCAAGATGCTGGCACTGGCCTTCCTGGTGGTGGTGGGCGTGGTGTTGGTGGCAGAAGGCTTTGGCCACCACGTGCCCAAGGGGTATGTGTACTTCGGCATGGCGTTCTCGCTGGGGGTTGAATTGCTCAATATCCGCTTGCGCCGCAAAAGCGGCAAGCCCGTCAAGCTCAAACCTCCTCACGTGCCAGGTGGCTGAGCAGGTATCAAGTGCCGGGCGAAGGGCCGGGCACCTTGACCCTGACCCCCGCGCCACGCACCTCTACCCTCACTTCGTCCAGCTTGGTGCCGTTGGCCGTGCTCAGTCGCAGCACATGGCGACCCGGCCAGGGCAGCCACTGCGCTGACGGCCCACTTGCCAGCGGCTTGCCATCGACCCACCAGCGCAGCTGCGCAGCCTGCGAAGCACTCACGGCGCTGGCCTGCAAGCTCACCCGCTGGCGCTTGGGGGGGATGTCGGGGTCCAGTGCCAGCACACTGCCTGGGGCGGGGGACAGAATTTTTGCTTCAAAATGACTGTTATGGCTTGCCAAGTAAGCATTGTTTGCTATCGAATCTGATGCAAAAACCGCCTGTGCCGTGCCCGGCAAAAACCATTCCTGGCGTGGGGCCTCCAGCTCATCGCCAAAGCGGACCTGCTGTCGCATCAGACCGGGCGGCGCTGTCGGCTCGCGGCTGGTGCTGGCCGGGGCGTTGCGGTGCAAATACCCCAGCACCTGCGCCCACACGGGCGCGGCGCCTGATGTGCCACTGACCCCATGCATGGCTGCGCCGCTGGCATTGCCCACCCACACCCCCACGGTATAGCGACGCGAGAAACCCAGTGCCCAGTTGTCGCGCATGTCCTTGCTGGTGCCGGTTTTCACCGCAGACCAAAAGCGGGTGGCCAGCAGGCTGTCTGTGCCAAAGGTGCGGGCGCGGGCGTTGGGGTCTGACAAGATGTTGCTGACGATGAACGCCGCACCAGGGGCGATCACGGCAGGCCGGCTGGCTGCTACGCCGCTGCCAGGGGTGATCTGGGTGGCTCCCCAGGCACCATCGTTGGCCAGCGCCCGGTAGGCGTTGGTCAGGTTCAGCAGCGACACCTCGGCACTGCCCAGCGCCAGGCTGTAGCCGTAATAGTCCCCTGACTGTTTGATGTCCAGGCCAAAGCGGTTCAGCTGCGCCTGAAACCGCTCGGGCCCCACCATCACCAAAGTGCGCACAGCGGGCACGTTCAGCGACGCTGCCAGCGCGGTACGCACCGACACCCAGCCCTTGAACTGATGGTCGTAGTTCTGCGGGATGTACAGCCCACTGGCCGTTGGTATGTGGGTGGGCGCGTCATCCAGCAACGACGCCGCCGTCAGCCGCCCGTCTGCCAGCGCCTGGGCATACAAAAAAGGCTTCAGCGTGGACCCCGGCTGCCGCAAGGCCAGCACCGCGTCAACTTCGCTGGCCAGGCTCAGCTCGCCAGACGAACCCACCCAGGCCAGCACTTCACCCGTGCGGTTGTCCAGCACCAGCACGGCGCCGTCTTCCACATGGTGCTGGCGCAGCTCGCGCAAATGCTGCTCCAAGCTCTGGCGCGCAAATCGCTGCAGGCTGGCGTCCAGGCTGCTTCGCAGCTTGGCCCCCGGCAATTGGCCCTTGGGCGTCTGCGACAGCAGCCGCCTTGCAAAATGCGGCGCCATGCCTGCACTGGCCTCAAACGCCCGGCGCTGCAAGGCGCCGGTGACAAACAGGTCCAGCACATCGCAAGGCTTGTTGCGCTGTTGCACCGCGTTTTCAATGCCACAGGCGCGCTGCGCGACCTGTGCGGGCTTGGCGTTGGGCGCGCAGCAGCGCAGCAGCGACGGCTGCCTCGCGCAGGTCCAGGCCATGCGGCGCCTTGCCAAACAGGGGTGCGGCTCAAGGCGTCCACGCCCACCAGTTCGCCGCGAAACGGCACCAGGTTCAGGTATGCCTCCAAAATTTGATCTTTGCGCCAGCGCCTGTCCAGCACCTGTGCCGCCACGGTCTGCCCCAGCTTTTGCCCCACGCTGCGCCCGCCTGGCGTGGAACGCCAGTCATCGTCCAGCAAGCCCGCCAGTTGCATGCTGAGTGTGGAAGCCCCCCGGGTGCGCTGGTTCCACAGGTTGCCCCAGGCAGCGGCAGACACCGCCTGCCAATCGACGCCACTGTGCTCGTGGAAACGCTTGTCTTCGCTCAGCACCAGGGCCGTGCGCAGGGCAGGTGACACATCCGCCAGGCCAACCCATTGGCCGCGCCGCACGCTGGCATCGGTCCGGATACGCTGCACCTCCTCGCCGTGGCGGTCCACCACCCGCGTGTCCGACGGTTGGTGTGCCCGGCGAACCTCATCAAAACCGGGCAGTGCCATCGCAGCCGGGGCTACCAGCGCAAGCACCCCCGCAGCCAAGCGCTGGTGAACAGTCTGGTGGATTGAGGAATTCGGCATTAAAAACAGTGTTTAAGCAATACAGAAATAGATAGTTTGCTATCAAAAATAATACTTTCAACTGACCAATATCTGCCTCAGCAGATTGTGACGCACGGCCCGGCGAAAATGCAGGGCTTGAGATTGCCCCCACTGAAGGAACCCCATGGCCGCAGCCAATCTGTTCGCGTTGATCGACGACATTGCCACCTTGCTGGACGACATTTCTGTCATGACCAAAGTTGCCGCCCAAAAAACAGCGGGTGTGCTGGGGGATGACCTGGCGCTGAACGCGCAGCAAGTCGCAGGGGTGCAGGCCGACCGTGAACTGCCCGTGGTCTGGGCCGTGGCCAAAGGTTCGCTGGTCAACAAAGCCATTTTGGTCCCCGCCGCCATGGCCATCAGTGCGCTGGCCGCCTGGGCCATCACACCGCTGCTGATGCTGGGCGGTGCGTACCTGTGCTTTGAAGGTTTTGAAAAACTCGCGCACCGCTGGCTGCAACCACACCAAGACAAGGCCGCCCACCATGCCGAGCATGTCAAGGCAGTGGCAGACCCGGTGATCGACATGGTGGCCTATGAAAAGGACAAGATCAAAGGCGCGATCCGCACCGACTTTATCCTCTCGGCCGAAATCGTCGTCATCAGCCTGGGCACGGTGGCGGCAGCGTCACTGGGCCAGCAGTTGATTGTGCTGGTGGCCATTGCCGTGGTCATGACGGTGGGCGTCTACGGCTTGGTGGCAGGCATCGTCAAGCTGGACGACCTGGGCCTGTACCTGAGCCAACAGTCCGCCGCCGCCGCCCAGGCCACGGGCCATGTGTTGCTCAAAGCAGCGCCGTGGCTGATGAAGAGCCTGTCCGTCGTCGGCACGGCGGCCATGTTCATGGTGGGCGGCGGCATTCTGGTGCACGGCGCGCCCGTGCTTCATCACACCGTGGAAGGCTGGGCGGCAGCTGCCCCAGGCTGGTCAGGCGCCCTGATTTCTGCTGGTGCCGGTGCCGCGGCAGGGGTGGTGGCCGGGGCTTTGGTCTTGGGCGTGGTGTTGCTGGGGAAGAAACTGGCCGGGCGGTGACTATTTAGCCGCGCCTTGGATTCCCTTGACCTTGTCTCGCTTTGAACTGCCGTCAGACGGATTTGTGGATGTATGAGCAGCAATCGGCTTGCTGATTACCTCACGCACATGCAAGAAGCCGCATTCCTTGCGTGCAGCTATGTGGAGGGTTTAGACAGAGCCACTTTCATATCGGACAAACGCACTCAGCAGGCGGTGATCTTGAATGTCATCAATCTGGGCGAAGCAGCGACCAGGCTTTTGCAAGAGCATGCGCAACCGCATTGCGCACGGTTACTTCGACTTTCGTCATCGTCCTGCCTCTACCTTCACCCTCCCATTCGGCGCCTCCCCAAACATCTCTGGCGCGTACATGGCCTCCACGCGTGAGGGTGGCAGCGCAAAGTCGCCTACGTTGTTCAAGCGCACGGTGTATTCCATCTTGACCTTGCCCTTGGGCAGGTAGTCGTAATAGCTGCGGAAGGCCTCAAAGCTGCGCTCTTCAAACGCGGGCCAGCCTGCGCCGCTGCGTTTTTCGCCGCTACTGGCGATCTCGCTGTCGCGGCCCAGGCCGCCGCCCAGGATGGTCGCACCACCGGGTACGGGGTCGGTGATGGCCACCCAGGTCATTTCCGCGCTGGCTGTCACCTCCAGGCTGATGCGCAGTACGTCTCCCCGGGTGTACTTGCCAGGGGTGGCTTGCTCAACCGGGGTGATGGTTTTGCTGATCTGGTAACCCGCAGCAAAAGGCGCTTTGAGTTGAACGGCAGCCATCGACTGTACGGTCAGCCAGGGTTTGCCGCTGCCTTGCTGGGTAATGCTGAGGGTTTCCTTGGCGCCGTCTTTGTGCCAGGGCATGAAGAGTTTGCGGTCTGCCTTGGCCCAGTCCACCTGCGCACTGTGACTGCCCAAGCTTGCGTTGGTGACGCCGCTGACGGGTGTGGACTCAAATTTGGCACTGAACTTGTCCAGCGCCAGGCCGCCCCACACGTTGGCGGTGGTGGTGAGCCAGATGCCGCGCTGCTGGCGGGCGATGTAGCCGCTCGCCAAGCGGCCCATGTCGTCCTTCCACGTGGGGTCGTCCATCACGGTCAGCATCAGGCGGGCGGTATTGAGGTCGCCGTTGACCATCAGCCACCACCAGTAGTCGTCACGCTCGGTGCTGAAGATCAGTTTGGTGCCCTGGTAGCTCAGACGGCTTTTCAGGATTTGCGTGGCCTCGGCCATCCGCTTGTCGCGGTCTGGCACATCCGGCATGCGCTTGAGGATGCCCAGCCAGTCAATCACCGTGTGGGTAGGCCACTGGTTGGGGGCGATGGTGATGCTACCCAGCATGCGCGCCTGCGCTTTGCCGTAACGCGACAAGGCCTCGAGCGCGGCGATTTTGCGCATGTCCAAGTCTTTGCGCGGGCTCCAGAGGTCGCGCTGGATGCGGCCTTCCACAAAGGCGGTCAAGCCGCGTTCCATCGGGGCGCGTTGTTCGTCGGTCAGGGCAAAGACCGGGTTGATGCTGGCAGCCTCGTGCGTGGTGGCCAGCAGATAGGCGGTCAGGGCGTCGCTGCCCCGGCTGGCCTCGCCATCACGTGGTGGGAAGTAGTTGACCAAGCCGTCGCTGTCCAGGTAGGTGGGCAGTTGGGCGGCCACGCTTTGCCAGAGCTTGGCGTCCCTCAACCCGACCGCCTTGCTGGTCTTTTGCTCCAGGCAGGCAAAGGGGTAGTTGGCAAACCAGTCGTGGATGGCTGGCATGCCACCATCTCCCGTATTGGCTAACTTGGGTTGCAGCGACAGATGCAAACCGCCACGGCCGGCAATGGCGTCTGCTGGTGGTGCCACGTCCAGGCTGAAGGGGCCATCGATTTGAACCAGCGTTGCTTGCTGAACCGTGAGCGGCACGGCGGGGATGATGCGTTGGCGCGCCTTGAGTGCGTCCCGTGCGCCGCTGACCGAGTCTTTGGCTTCGATCTCCCACAGGATGGCTTCAGCACGGGTTTGGCCCAGCTGGGCGGGTGCGGTCACATTCCATGCCACTTCTTTGGCCTCTCCGGCAGGTATATCAATGGTTTGTTGAAAGAGTTCTGCCCCTACGCTCGCAACTTCGTTTGCTTCGCTGCCCCCCGAGGGGGCGCTCGCTTGCTTGGGGCGGCCCGGCGCTGCGCTCGAGTTCATCAGCGTTGCCCGTGGCATCACCTGCACCTTCATGGCGGCTTTGGTGGTGTTGCGCAGGGTGAACTGGGCGCGGAACTGGTCGTCCTCACGCACCAGTGGCGGCAGGCCGCTGATGATTTGCAGGTCTTGCGTGGCTTTGATGCTGGTGCTGCCGGTGCCAAACAGGCCCGTGCCCATGTCGGCCACGGCCACGATCTTGAAGGTGGTCAGCGCATCGTTGAGTGGCACGGTGATGCTGGCTTTGCCATTGGCGTCCAGCACCACCTTGGGGTTCCACAGCAGCAGGGTGTCCAGCAGCTCGCGGGTGCTGCTGCGCCCACCACCGCCGCCTGCGGGCACGGCCTTGCGGCCATAGTGGCGCCGGCCAATGATCTCCATTTGCGCGGTGCTGGTCTCCACGCCCCAGGCGCGGCGCTGCAGCATGGCGTCCAGCAGGTTCCAGCTGCTGTTGGGCATCAGCTCCAGCAGGGCCTGGTCGACGGCGGCCAGGGCCACTTCGGCCCCCGCGGCGGGTTTGCCGTCGGGGCGGGTCACACTGATGCTGACTTGTGCTTTGCCGCGCACCGGGTAGATCTCTTTGTCGGCGGCCACCTTCACATTGAGCTGATGTGCCTGGGTGCCCACGCGCAGCTCGGCCATGCCCAGGCGATAGGCGGGTTTGCTCAAATCCACCAGGGCGGTGGGGGCCACATATTCACGGCCCTCGTACCAGAACGATGTCCACCACTCACGCGGTGCCTTGAAACCCCAGGTGAAGAAGCTGTACCACGGCACCTCGCGCAGGCGGCCACGCAGGGCCAGCACGCTCACGTACACGTTGGGGCCCCAGCCTTCTTCAATCTTCAGGTGCACGGTGGGGTCTTGCCCATTGAGCTGCACCACCTGGGTACTCAAAACGCCTTCACGCTCCACGGCCACCAGGGCCGTCGCAAAGCGGAAAGGCATGCGCACTTGCAGCTTGGCAGTTTCGCCCGGCTGGTAGGCCTTCTTTTCAGGCAGCAAGTCCATGCGGTCATGGTCTTCGCCGCCAAACCACAGTTCGCCCTGGCGCGTGACCCAGACGCTGCTGGCCGCCTGGATGCTGTTGCCCTGCGCGTCTTTGGCGGTGGCGACCAGTTCCACCTCGCCGGCCTCGCTCAGCTTGGATTCGCACAGCAGCAGGCCCCGGCTGTCGCTTTTGCCTGAGCACACCTCGCCCAGGTTTTTGAGCTCGGTCTTGTTGTCGTAGGTGTAAAAGCCGCCCACCATGCGCTTGCGGCTGGTGGTGGTGATGCGTGCCACGGCAGACACACTCAGCGGTACGTCGGCCTGGGGCTTGCCAGCAAGGTCCAGCGCCAGGGCCTGAAACTTGATCTTCTGTGCGCTGGACACCCAGCCCTCGGTCTTGATACCAGCGATCACGGCGGCAGGCCACAAGGCGTGGGTGCTGCGCAGGGTCTGGATTTCGCCATTGGGGTCGGCATAGGTGGCTTCCAGCAACAGCTCTTTGGGCTGCTTGTCCAGCAGCTTCGGCGGCAATTTATCGATGGTGACTTTGCCTGTGCCGTTTGGGTCGAGTGTGAGGGGCAGTTTGTCGGCTACCACGCGCTGGTCCTGGCTGGCGCTGCTCTCTTCTTCGTCTTGGTTTGGGCTGCTGCGCTTGGCGTCACGCGGTGGGTTGAAGCTGAAGGCGTCGTAGTCGTCAAACTGCACATATTTGCTGCGCACCAGGGCCGACACGCGCACCGGCAGCTTGGTGGCCGGGCCGCCTGCCACGTAGTTCACCTGCACCTCGGTGGGGATGCTGCCGGGCTTGACCAACGGGGTCTTCTGCACGGGCGATACCCGGCCTTGCAGAACCGGCAGGCGAAACTCTTCCACCCGGAAAAAAGCGGTACTGAAGCTGGGCGTGTAACGCTTGGCGATGACGTCCTTCAGCTCAATCTGGTATTGCCCGAGCTTGGCGGCCGGGGGAATCTGGAATTCGCTCTCGGCATTGAAGCCGCCTGTGCCTGTCTTGCGCCAGACCAGCGCTTGCTTGAACTGCTGGCCGCTGCCCACGTGGGTGATGATCATCGTGCCTGGGCCGACGTCAGGCAGGCCAAAGCCGGTGCGGCTCTCAGACCGCAGGTAGTGCTTCATCGACACGGTTTCGCCTGCGCGCAGCAGGCTGCGGTCCAGCACGGTGTGGGCACGCAGGTCGGGCTCGGGGTCGCGGCTGGTGGGGGCGTTGAAGCGCCAGGCCTCGATGCCACGGTTCCAGTCGCTCCAGGTGAAGGCCAGGTCGGCCACGCCATCCGCGCCTTGGTGGCGCGCACTGACAAAGTAGGCCGATGCGTTGTTGCCGTCCTTGTCGTTGCAGCTTGGGGGCTCTGGCGACAGGCCTTCAAGCATGGCCACGCCCTGTGCATTGGTTTGGGCCACGGCCAGTTCTTTGCCCCGGCAATCTGACACACGCACACTGGCACCGGCCACCACGTGGCCTTTGTCCAGCGTAGTGACCCAGGCGGCGGCGTTCTCGCGCCCCAGCTTGAAGTGCACGCCCAGGTTGGTGACGAGGGCCGAGGTGCGCACGTACATGGTGCGCTGGGGACCCAGCTTGGGGTCTAGCAGCGATGCCCCCAGCCTTTGCGACGCAATCTCGACCACATGAAAGCCCGGTGCGAGCGGAATGCCCACCACCTCAAACGGGCGGGACTGCGCAGCAGGGCTGGGCGGCAGATCGAGCTGCTGGGTGCTGACTGACTTGTCCAGGATGGGTGTCTCGCGCGACTCATTGCTTGTGTTGTTAAATGCCTGTACCCGCAGATACCACTTGATGATGTCGCTGTCATTTTTGATGGCTAAATCAGCCACCTTGGCACCGGGTTGCAGGCTCTTGGCTTTCAAGTCGTGCTCGACATTGCGCAGGGTTACGGGCAACAGGGCAACGGGCTTGGGGCCAGGCTCGGCCAAGCGCTCCACCACGCCAAAACTGCTGGCTGCAAATTTGGCCAGCGGTGGTTGGGCACCTGTGCGCAGCTTCATCGGAAAGCTGGTGGCGTTGCTCAAGGGGCGGCCACTGGTGTCGGCAAAGCCTTTGGGCAGATCCAGTGTGAAGTCGGCTTCCTCGGCAAACGGGGCGTCAAACTGCACGCTGCTGATCTCGGCCTCATCTGACTGGGCCTCGTTCAGTTTGGCCAGGTAGGTCTGTTTGCCTGATACCAGGCGTATCTCCTTGGCCTGTTGGCGGCTGATGCCTGCATTGAAGTTCAACCGCATGGGCCGGATCGGCAGGCAACCCGACTGTGCGTTTTCGCGTTCGCAAGCAAAACTCGCTGCAAAGGGGTCGCGCACCTTGAAGCGGAAGCGGCGCTCCACCGTGTTGGCCACGCCCGCTTGCCCGCCGGTGGTTGGCGTGCGGATGCCTTTGCCCCAAACCAACTGCACTTTGGCACCTGGGCTCAGCTTGCGCTTGCACTGCAGGCTGACATAGGCCAGCGGCGCTGCAGCGGCAGAGCTGGTCTGGCCGGTGGCCTGAAGCAGGGCGGCGCGCTCTTTGCCCTCAATCAATTGCACCGGGATGCGCTCGCCCAGGCCCTCCGCCACACACCAGGTGTTGGCCGCCACGCTCTCAGGCGCGGCTGGGCCGTTCAGGCGCAGCAAAAAGTGCTGGTTCTCGTCAATGGTGTCGCCAGCGTAGGGTTGCACATCCTGCACAAAAGGGCCACCGGTAGAAAAGCTGAACCGGGTTTTACCGCTGATGTCGGCGCCTTTGGGCGATTTGAACGAGGGCACGGTTTGCGCCGTACAGCGCAAGCCGGGTGGCAAATCGCCATCAAAGTCGAACACCCATTCCTTGTCACTGGTCCAGCGGCCCGAGCCGCGTGCGGCATTCGCCTGGTTGCAGCTGACACTCAGGGGCGGTGGGGCTTTGGGGTCCCCCCAATTGACAGCAGCTTCATCCCACTTGGCCACCAACTGGCTCACACGGGCGACTTCGCCCTGGGGCGAAAGCGATGTGATTTGCAGGGCCTGTGCCGACAGGCTGAGCATCAGGGCCATCAGACTGATGAGGCCTGATCGGTGGAAGGGGCGTCTCTGGCCGAGTGCTGTCATAAAAACCCTACCTGATGTGATGTTGTGGGATCAGCCTATTTACTGCCCAGCCGTGCCCTGTGCCGCTTGATTTGCAGCGCCACCTGGGCTGGTGCGGTGCCGCCCAGCGTGTTGCGCGCCTTCAGCGAGCCTTGCAGGCTCAGGCATTCAAACACGTCCTGGCCAATTTTGGGGTTGAAGGCTTGCAAGTCGGTCAGCGCCAGTTCGCTCAAATCCACGCCCTTGGCCATCGCGGTCTTGACGGCATGCGCCACCACCTCGTGCGCGTCGCGGAAGGGTAGGCCTTTCTTGACAAGGTAATCGGCCAAATCGGTCGCGGTGGCGTAACCACGCTTTGCAGCGCGCTCCATGGCTTCGGGTTTAACGGCAATGCCGCCTTCCTTCTTGCCGGTTTTGGGGTTCACCTGGCCGCCTACCATTTCAGTGAAGATGCGCAGGGTGTCTTTGAGCGTGTCCACGGTGTCAAACAGGGGCTCTTTGTCTTCCTGGTTGTCCTTGTTGTAGGCCAAGGGCTGGCCTTTCATCAGGGTGATCAGTGCCATCAGGTGGCCCACGACGCGGCCCGTCTTGCCACGGGCCAGTTCGGGCACGTCGGGGTTTTTTTTCTGCGGCATGATGGAGCTGCCCGTGGTGAAACGGTCGGCAATCTGCACAAAGCCAAAGTTCTGGCTCATCCACAAGATGAGTTCTTCGCTCAGGCGGCTGATGTGCACCATCACCAGGCTGGCACTGGCGGTGAACTCAATCGCAAAGTCCCGGTCGCTCACGGCGTCCAGGCTGTTCTGGCAGACGGCGGGCTGGCCTTTGTCATCGACCATGCCCAGGGTTTTGGCCACGCGTTCGCGGTCCAGCGGGTAGGTGGTACCTGCCAGCGCGGCAGCGCCCAGCGGCAGGCGGTTGACCCGGCGGCGTACATCGGCCATGCGCTCGGCGTCACGTGCAAACATCTCCACATAGGCCAGCAGGTGGTGGCCAAAGCTCACCGGTTGGGCCACTTGCAGATGGGTAAAACCGGGCAGGATCACGTCCATGTTCTTTTGTGCCACATCCACCAGCGACCTTTGCAGGTCGTTCAGCAGGGCGCTGATCAGGTCAATCTCGCCACGCAGCCACAGGCGTACATCGGTGGCTACCTGGTCGTTTCGGCTGCGGCCCGTGTGCAGTCGCTTGCCTGCATCGCCCACCAGGGCCGTCAAGGCGGCTTCGATGTTGAGGTGCACATCCTCCAGATCCAGCTGCCAGTCAAACTGGCCTGACTCGATTTGCTGGCGGATTTGGGCCATGCCTGACTTGATGGCAGAAAAATCCTTTTTGCTGATGATTTTCTGGGCAGCCAGCATCTCAGCATGGGCCAAAGAGCCCACAATGTCAGCCTGCCACAGGCGTTTGTCAAAGAACACGCTGGCGGTATAACGCTTGACCAGATCGCTCATGGGTTCGGAGAACAAGGCCGACCAAGCCTGCGATTTGGTGGCCAGCTGGTTGTCAGAGACTGCTTGGGCCGTCTTGACGGGTTTCCCGGTTTTGGCTTGTTTGGCTGTGGCACGCTGGGGGGAAGAACTGGACATGAAGTTGAGCGCCGCTGATGCGCACCTATGAGATGAAAGACTCGCAAATTTTATCGGCCTTCCAGCCACCACTGACCGATCTCGACAAAGATCGCACGCCGGGCGCACAAACCAGCCCACTGGTGTTTGACGCCTGCCATGTGGGGGTGGTGCTGCGCGCGGTGCTGTTTGTCGAGCTGGTGGTTGCCGTGGGCACGCTGTTTGTGTCGGCCAACCCGGCAGATTGGCTGTCCACCATGGCCTTGGTCACGGGTGGTGCGCTGGCTGCCACCCTGGCTTGGCTGTTGGCTGCTTGCAGTCTTAAGAAACTGCTGGCCCGCATTTCGCCGACCAGGCAATACTTGGCGGGTGCGTTGTTGGGGGCGTTGGCGGCGTGCTACGGCGCCGGCCTGCTGGGCATGGCCAATTTGATCGACCCCGTGCCCTGGTTCGCCAGTGCCTGCGCAGGTGCCCTGCTGGCCTGCGTGCTGGTGGTAGCCCTGATTTTGCGCGCCAAAGGCCGCACACCGGCCACCACAGCCGCGCGCCTGGCCGACTTGCAGGCGCGCATACGGCCCCACTTTTTGTTCAATACGCTGAACAGCGCGATTGCCTTGGTGCGGGCTGAGCCCGCCAAGGCCGAAGCCTTGCTGGAAGACTTGAGCGATCTTTTTCGCCATGCGCTGGCAGACCAGGCCGAATCCACCCGCCTGGGCGAAGAGATTTTGCTGGCGCGGCGCTATCTGGCGATTGAGCAGGTGCGCTTTGGTGGGCGCTTGCAGATCGAATGGGCAATTGATCCTGCCGCTGACGGTGCCCGCCTGCCGCCGCTGCTGCTGCAACCCCTGGTGGAAAACGCCGTCCGCCATGGGGTTGAGCCGAGCGAATCGGGCGCGCTGCTCAAAGTCAGCACCCAAAGGCGCGGCAACCGGGTGGTGCTGAAGGTCACCAACACCGTGCCCGCTGGGCCGGGTGAGGTGGGGCAGGGCCTGGCACTGGACAACGTGCGCAACGGGCTGGGGCTGATGCACGACGTGCAGGCGAGCTTTCAATGCGCATTGACCGACGGTGTGTACCAAGTGCGGCTGGAGTTTCCTGCAGAGGAGGGTGCGTAATTAGTGCTGGGCTGCGCGTGCTGGTGGTGGATGACGAAGCGCTGGCGCGCTCACGCCTGCGTACCCTGCTGGGTGACTGCGGCCAAGACCTGGTGCTGCAGGTGGACGAGTCCAGCAGCGCCAGCGATGCACTGATCGCCCTGCGTGAGCAAGCCTGCGACCTGGTGCTGCTGGACATCCACATGCCGGGTATGGACGGTCTGACGCTAGCGGCGCTGCTGCGCGACTTGCCCGAACCGCCGGCCGTAGTGTTTGTCACCGCCCATGCCGAACACGCTCTCCAGGCTTTTGAGCTGGAGGCGCTGGATTACCTGACCAAGCCTGTGCGGCTTGAGCGCCTTCAACAGTCGCTACAAAAAGCAGAGCGAAGTATTGAATACCGACGTGCCGGAAGTCCTCAAAAAGACCATCATTTTCTGCTCCTGCAAGACCGGGGCCGAACCGAGCGTCTGCCGGTGGCTGATGTCCTCTACTTCAAGGCTGAACTGAAGTACGTGACCGTGCGCACCGCCAGCAAGGCGCATATCCACGAAGCCTCCTTGAGCGAGCTGGAGCAACGCTTTGGCGACCAGTTCTTGCGTATCCACCGCAATGCCCTGGTGTCGCGTCGTGCCATGCGTGCGCTGGAGCGGCACGACGATGCGGTGGACGGCGAAGGCTGGGCCTTGCGTCTGCACGGTGTGGACGAGGCCTTGGCCGTGTCACGACGGCAGTTGAGTGCGGTACGCGCAGCCATAGCCCAGATGTAAGGCGATTGCATGACAAAGCTGCTTCCTGGGTACCTGCACCGCAGGCAAGTGATTCGGTGGCTGGCGCTGGCGGCTGCGGGCCAGCACCTGGGCGCCAAGGCTTGGCAGCAAGCCAAGCCTGGCGTTGGCGTGTTTTCTCTGGGTGTGGCCAGCGGCGCAGCCACCCACGACAGCGTGGTGCTATGGACCCGGCTGTACCCCGACAACTGGCACGACCGAGAGCGGCTGGTGCGCCTGCAAGCGGTGCGCTGGGAGGTGTCGCACAACGAGCAATTTACCCAGCTGGTCCAGTCTGGCACCGTCAATGCATTGCCCGAGTTGGCCCACAGTGTGCACGTGGATGTGCGCGGCCTGGCGCCCGACCGCTGGTATTTCTACCGGTTTCGCACTGGGGACGCAGTCAGCCGCACGGGCCGCACCCGCACCTTTGCGCCACCTGGCGCACCCACCCAGGCATTGCGCCTGGCCTATGCGTCCTGCCAGAAATGGGAGGACGGCTATTTCAGTGCGTACCAGCACATGGAGCGCGACAACCCCGACGCTGTGGTGTTTCTGGGTGACTACCTCTACGAGTACCCCGGCAACAGCAGCAAGGTGCGCGTGCCCGGCGGTGGCTGGGTGCAGACGCTGGATGAGTACCGCCGCCGCCACGCCCTGTACAAGGGCGATGCCCATCTGCAAGCCATGCACGCGACGGCCCCGTGGTGGGTGACCTGGGACGATCACGAAGTACAAAACGACTATGCGGGTACCACGCCCGGCGACGGCGGCCCACCCGGTTGGCAGATCATCGACTTTGCCCAGCGCCGCGCGTCGGCCTATCAGGCGTACTACGAGCACATGCCGGTGCGCGCGCCGGAGTTTGCGGCTTCGCTCCTGACTGGCCAGACGGGCCATTTGCAGATGCATGGACAAATTCATTTGGGTAATCTGGCCAGCCTGAGCCTGCTGGACACGCGCCAGTACCGCGACGTCCAGGTGTGCACCAAAGAGGGTAAGGGGGGCTCTGGCATGGTGGACCCTGACCAGTGCGCCGCGTGGGACGACCCCACCCGCAGCCTGCTGGGCAGCGCGCAAGAGCAATGGCTCTATCAACGTTTGGCCCAGACCCGCCAGACCACCGCGCCGCGCTGGAACCTGATTGGTCAGCAAACCCTGTTTTGCCCCCGAGACCTGCGCCCTGGTCAGCAGCGCTTCTTCTGGAACGACGGCTGGGACGGCTACCCCAGCGCGCGCCAGCGCCTGCTGCACGCCCTGCAACACCATCAGGTTCCCAACGCCGTTTTTCTGGGTGGCGATGTGCATGAGAACTGGGTCGGCCATGTGTTGCCCACGCAGGCCAAAGCCCATGCCGAGCCCCTGGCGGTGGAGTTCTGTGGCACCAGCATCACCAGTAAATCAGGCCGCAGCAATGAACGCCTGCCCACTGTAATGGCAGAAAACCCGCATTTTGTGTTTGCCGATGTGGAGCGCAAAGGCTATGGCCTGCTCGACATCACGCATCAACAACTCAGGGCCCAACTGCGAGTGGTGGACGATGTGACCCAACGGCAGACTCAAATCGAGACGCTGGCTGCTTTTGAGGTGGAGGCGGGTCGTGCGCGGATTCTGCGAACGTCATGATGCATTTCACTTGCGCCCCCTGGGGCTTTGGATACGCGAGCTTTGTTGCGAGCAGTCGCATCCATCGATGCCCGGGACGAACAGCATCAGTTGGCCCGAGCTCTGTAGGCTGCGAGCAAAGTCCTGGGCGATTTACATTGCTCTCTAGGGGACATTGCACTGGTCAGTGCCTATACCGACCAGGCACACATGGGGCGCGAGTTTCAGCGTTGGTTTGGTTCCAGCTCAGGGGCAATCCGGCGAAGCAGCGCGCAGTTTTCGGCGATCACCGCGTCGGGTTACGGTTGATTTGCACGCTGGTAAGCCAGTCCCAGGTAGTGTGAGACCCGTTTGTTGGCAAGGTCATCGGGTGAGCGCAACTTAATGTGCCGACGGTGCTTGCCTATGCCTTCCAAGACTTGGTACATGTCGCCCAACTGCGCCCCTTCGCCGAACTCCAGAGAAACATGCTGGCTGTAGCTGAAGATTCCGCAAAATGCTTTGCCAGTTGAATACAGCAAGCCACCGTACTTGAGTTCTTCGGTCACGCTGTCATCCAGCTTCAGCACCAAAGCTCTCACTTCTTCGACCAGGCGGTAGCGCTCTGGGTCCGTGAAGCGGATATCGTCCAGCAAAGCCTTGATATTGTTCTTTGACATGGGTTCAGGAATGGATGATTGGTTTGAATTCAACGCTTGGTTCACGCTCGGAATAGATGTACAGGGCGATGCCGTTGGGGTCTTGGATGGAAAATCCTCGATCTCCCCAAGGGTGATCGGCAATGGGCAGAGTGATGGTATGCCTCGTTTCCACAAGACGCTGGTGGGTGGCGTCTACATCGGGGACGCAAAAGTTGATCGTCAAACCGACCGGGTTGGCGCATGGCCCACCCTTTTGCGGCAGCATGAATTGAAGGGTCATGATTTTCTCGGTGAATTGAAGGCTGACGTACCAGCCGCAGTCAAAAACAGGTTCGCCTTGAACTGTGTGACATAAAGATCCCGGGAGATCGCCACATTGGGTGTGACGAAGCAGGTGGACAGGGCGGTGAGCTTCATGTTTTGCTTTCGATGAATGAAAGGCTGTCATGCCATGGGCGTGCAAACCTCAATCAAAAAGCCATCCGGGTCGCTCACGTAGGCGACGGTCTGGCCCCAGGGCATTTCTTTGGGGGCCTGGACCAGGGTGGCTCCACTCTTTAGCGCCTGTGCGACGGCAGAGTCCACGTCGGCGGTGCATAACGCAATTTCAAATACAGGCGATTTGGCATCGGGTGTCTGTGGGTTCTTGCCAATACTGGCCATGAATTTGCGGGCGGCAAAAGCCAACGCTGTGGTACCGGTCTCCAGTTCGCCGTAGTCTCCGCCCTCGTGCAGAAAGCGCGTCTTCAGGCCAAAGGCTTTTTCAAAAAAAGCCAAGGTTTGGGGTACGTTGTCTACGTAAAGAATGGTGTAGCCGAATTGCATGTGAGCAGCGCCTGTGATGGAAAGTGAGAACGATACGCGAAAGGCTTGGTGTATCCTGGAAAATTGTGGCTTTGACAGAGCGGTGATCGAATGACAGACGGGCAGGTGGCTTTGAACGATATGTTGCAGACCGTGCAACGGACCAGCGCTGGTGTGCTTGCACTGTGTGTGATCGCGCACGTGGTGGTCATGATTTATGCCGTCAACGGCGGCTTGACCGCCACTGAAATCATGGACCGTACCCAGGGAAACTGGGGCTTTCTGGCGTTTTATGTTGTGTTTGCCTTTGCGTGTGCAGTGCACGCGCCGATTGGTCTGATGCGGATTGTGGAGGACTGGTTTGGCTTGAAGGGCCCCAAGGTTCAGTGGGCTGCATTGGTCATTGCCCTGGCCATGGCACTGGTGGGTGTCAGAACCGCGCTGGTGGTGTTTGTATGAGCCGTCTGCTCAAGCTCAAAGAGGCCGCCCGGCAGCCCTTGTTCTGGGCCAAGCAGACCCATCGCCTGTCTGGCCTGGTGCTTGCGTTTTTCCTGCCTTTTCATTTCTGGGCGCTCAGTCATGCCCTGGCGGGGGCGGGTGCCTTGAGTCGGGTGATGCGAATGTCGGAGAACCCGTTCTACAAGATATCGGAGTGGTTGCTGGTTTTTCTCCTGGTCTTTCACTTGGCAGGGGGCCTGCGCATCATGTGGATGGAACAGCTTGACCTGCCGGCTTCGGTCAAAGATGCTTTGGCGTGGTGCGCTGGCTTTAGCTTGCTGGTGAGTTTGGTTTTTTTATTTAACCGGTATTCCTGGTTCTGAGGATGACAATGAAACTGAAAACAATGACCCTGTTGGCATGGGCAGCCGCGACGGCCATGTCGGCCCAGGCACAGACGGCCACCCCCACGGGTGAAATCAAAGGCAGCGCCTGGGCGCACACGGCCACCAGCTTGGCTGGCTCGGCGCAGCAGGCCGATGTGGTGTTGCCCAGTGAGGCCACGGGCGGCGCCGTGTTTGCGGGCAAACTGAAAGACACGCCAGCACAGTTGACAGGTAAGCGCGTTCCGGTCGTGGTGTTTTTGCATGGTTCGTCGGGTCTGGCGCTCAAAGCCATTGGTGAATGGCAGCAGTGGCTGGCCCGCCAGGGCATTGCAAGCGTGGCCCCCGATTCGTTTGCGCTGCCCGATCATGTGACCTACAAGTCGCCTATCGGCAAAGCAGATTACGAGCGCATCCATGCTTTGCGTGGTTCTGAAATTGCACCCGCCTTGCAGGCGCTTCAATCGAAGCCATGGGCAGACATGGGCAAGCTGGTGCTGGCGGGCACCAGCGAAGGCGCGGTGCCCGTTGCGCGCTATGGGGGCAACGAATTTGCGGCCCGCATGATGTTTGCCTGGAGCTGCGAAACCAATTACTTTGTTGAAGAACCCCGCAACGCGTTCAACAAGGCCCAGCCTGTGCTGAACATCATCAGCCAGACCGATCCGTTTTTCTCGCCCACCAATGCTTGGCTTGGCAACCCGACGGCCAAAGGGCATTGTGCAGAAGCACTCAAGGACACTGCCCGCGCCAGCGTGGTGCTGATCCCTGGCGCGCCACATACCTTGCTGAACCTGCCCGCTGCCAGGGACGCGACAGCCGGTTTCCTGAAAGCCGTGCTGACGCCCTGATCAGAATGGGTTTCAGGCACAGGATTCAGGCTTTTTGAACAATGCTTCAAAAGATACTGATTGCCTGACATCGGCAAATGACATGAAATCGAGGGGTCAATCTGCATACAACCCCCGGACAGAGATCGCATGTCATCCCAGCTTACTTCCAGCAACGCCACCGCAATCCGCGAAGGCTTGGCCCGTGGAGAAGATGCACGTTTGCTGACGGGCCGGGGGCGCTATGTCCACGACGTGCAGGTAGCCGGCATGTTGTACGGCGTTTTTGTGCGCAGCATGTATGCACGGGCCGCGGCCCTGCAGGTGGATGCCAGCGCTGCACTGGATCATGAAGGCGTGGTGGCTGTGTTGGATGGCAAGCAATTGGCGCAGTGCCAGATGCCGCAGATCAATCCATTGCTGTCCGTTACCCAGTCTTCGCGGGGGCCGTTGCTTGCGCATGCTCACATCAGCTATGTCGGCCAGCCCATTGCGCTGGTGCTTGCGACCAGCCTGTCTGCAGCACACATGGCTGCGGAACTGGTCATGGTGGATTGCGAAACCCAAGACGCACAGCCCGATTTTCCGGGGACAGAGGCTGCAGTTGCTTCGGTCGAATTTGTTCATGACAGTGGGGATTCGCGTGTGGGTGCTACTGCGCACACGGTGCACATGGTGCATAGCCAACCCAGGCTGGTCGCCATGTCGCTGGAGCCGCGCGGAGCGGTCGCGCAGTGGCATGCAGACAGCGACAGTTTGACGGTGTATTTGCCCACGCAGGCGCCAAGCCGGGCGCGTGCGGACATTGCCAAGACGCTGGGTATGGTGCTGGATAAGGTTCATGTGGTCTCGCCCGATGTTGGCGGTGCATTTGGCGCCAAGGCGTCAGTGACGCCAGAAGACCTGGTGGTGGCTTGGGCTGCCAGGCAACTCAAAACCAGCATCAAATGGGTGGCCTCGCGGTCGGATGAGTTCACCGCTGGCATGCATGGCAGAGGGGCGCAGTTGGCGGGCTCCTTGTCTCTGGACAGCCAGGGGCTGTTTTCGCAGCTTGAGGCCAAGGTGCAGTTTCCGCTCGGCGCCTGGTTGCCCTACAGCGCAGTCGTGCCCATGCGCAATGCGACCCGCATCCTGCCTGGGCCGTACCGAGTCAAACAGATTGATGTTCAGGGTCAGGCGTTTCAGTCCAATGCGGCTGCTGTCAATATCTACCGAGGCGCGGGTCGACCCGAGGCTGCGCTGCTGATGGAGCGTTTGGTGGAGCGCGCCGCCCGCGCCGCCAAGATCGACCCGGTGGAGCTTCGCCTGCGCAATTTGATTGCTGCGCAAGACATGCCTTACCAGACGCCCACCGGCGAAACCCTGGACGCTGGCGACTATGCCCAGGTGCTGCGCCAGGCCTGCGAGAAACTGGGCTACGCAGCCGCGCGCGAAAAACAGGCCAGCCGACGAATGGCTGGCGAGGTCGTCGGTATTGGCATGGCGGTTTACATCGAGCCCTGCGGACAGGGCTGGGAAAGCGCGCGCGTCACGCTTCAGGCGGACGGCAAGGTGCTGGTGCACAGCGGCTCATCGGGTCAGGGGCAGGGGCATGAAACCAGCTTTGCCACGATTGCCGCCGAGGTGATTGGCTGTGCGACAGATCAGGTGACCGTGGTTCAGGGCGATACCCGCACATGCCCGCAAGGCATCGGTGCCCTGGCCAGCCGAAGCATTGCCATTGGCGGCAGCGCGATTGCACAGGCGGCGCAGCAAGTGATCGCCAAGCGCGATGCGGGTGAAGCGCTGCCGCTCAGTGCCGACGTGGTCTACACCGCACCCGCAGAAGCCTGGAGCTATGGCTGCGTCATGGCTCAAATGGTCATTGACCGTGAAACAGGCAAGCCGAACATTGAACGCGTGGTGTGGGCAGATGACGCGGGGCGAATCATTTCTCCGCAACTCGCCCACGGCCAGTTACTGGGTGGCATGGCGCAGGGGTTGGGGCAGGCCATGTTGGAGCGCATCGTGTATGACGCGGACGGGCAGTTGCAAACCGGCTCGCTGATGGACTACGCCGTCCCGCGCGCTGACGACATGCCACCTGTTGAACTGATGGGCTTGCATTGCCCGACCCAAGCCAACTTACTGGGTGCCAAAGGCGTGGGTGAAGCAGGTTGTATTGGCGTGCCCGCAGCGCTGCTCAATGCAGCAGCCGATGCACTGTCACCCTGGGGTGAGGCCGAACTTGATTTCCCTTTGACATCCGAGCGCCTGTGGCGCGTGATGAGCTCTCAATAACACCTTAAACATCACCATGAAATATTCCAAAGCCGATGCCAAAGCCTATGCGCGCGCCCACTTCCGTGGTGTGTGGGCAGCGACTGCAACGCCATTCAACGAGGACTTGTCGCTGAACGAGGCTGGTTTTCGCAGCAATTTGAAACACTGGATTCAGACGCTCAAGCTCGGCGGCCTGTTTGTGTCTGGCAAGCAGGGGGAATTTTTCTCGATGTCAGTTGCAGAGCGCAAGCGCACGTTTGAGTTGGCGGTGGAAGAAGCCCATGGCCGCTGCGGTGTGGTCACGTCTTGCTCAGACACCAATCTGGATGTGGTGCTTGACCTGGCACATCACTCAGAGGCGATTGGTGCGGATTACATCGTGGTGCACAGCCCTGTACTGCACTTTGCCCATGACCCCGAGGCCACGGTGTACGAGTATTACCGGTACCTGAGCGAGAAAACCAATATCGGCATCGCCCTGTGGAACCACCCAGACTGCGGCTACCTCATGAGCCCTGAGTTGTGTGCACGCATTGCCGAGTTGCCCAATATTGTGGCCATCAAGTACAGCGTGGACCGCACTATGTACAAGCGCCTGACCGAGATCGCAGGCGACAAGATTTTGGTGAGCACTGCATCGGAAGAAGAATGGCTGGACAACATCATTGAACTGGGCTGGCGTCTCTACCTGTGCTCCACCCCGCCGTTCCTGCTGCAGACGGCGGTAGATCAACGCATCAATGAATACACCCAGCTGGCCTTCGACGGCAAGCACACCCAAGCACGTGCTGTGCGTGACAGCCTGAACCCTGCGCGTCAGGCGTTTAAGGATGCACGCCCCAAGGGCACGCCACAGGCCTATACCAAGTATTGGATGGGGTTGCTGGGCCAAGTGGGCGGTCCGGTGCGTCGTCCTTTGCTGTCATTGACCGAGCCGGAAAAGGCCGCCACCCGCGATGCCTTTGCGCGCAGCGGTCTGCGATTGAGCTAACCCCCTATCAACCAACAGGAGATCACCATGGAACTTCAATACGGATTGCCTTTGAATCTGATGAAATGGGTGGACGACAACAAGGCGCGCCTCAAGCCACCGGTCAACAATGCGGCCATCTTTCCAGACGGCAACTACATCGTGAACATGGTCGGCGGCCCTAACGCTCGCACTGACTTTCATGACAATCCAACCGAGGAAATCTTTTACCAGATCAAAGGAAACTGCTACCTGAACATCTGGGACCGCGGACAGTTTGATCGCATTGACATCAAGGAAGGCGAGCTCTTTCTGCTACCCGCCCATGTAATTCATTCGCCCCAGCGTCCAGAACCTGGCCTGTGTCTGCTGATCGAGTTGACCCGTCCGCAAGGCCACAAGGATGCCCTGCAGTGGTACTGTGGCAAGTGCGCGACCCAGGTATGGCGCGCAGAAAAGCAGCTGGAAAGCCTGGTGGACGACTTGCCAGCGATTTATGAAATCTTCTATGCCTTGAGCGATGAAGAGCGTCGCTGCCCGACTTGCGGAACCGTGCATCCTGGCAAAGACTATGCCGCCTGGCATGCCCAGTTGATGCAGGCCAAAAAGGCTTGACCCATGTCCTTTCCCATCACCTTGCAGGTCAATGCCTCGACGGTCCAGCGCGACATGGCGCCTTCGCGCCTGCTGATTGACTTTTTGCGAGATGACCTGGGTCTGACCGGCACCCACCAGGGTTGCGATACCAGCCAGTGCGGCGCCTGCACGGTGCTGGTAGATGGCAAGGCCGTCAAATCTTGCAACGTGCTGGTCGTGCAGGTCAACGGCAGCCACATCAGGACGGTAGAAGGTTTGGCCACTTCGCAAGCCCTACATCCCATGCAAGAGGCGTTTGGCAAGCACCATGGGCTGCAATGTGGCTACTGCACACCCGGCATGGTCATGCGAGCGCTTGCCATGGTGAATGAAGACGTACCCGCCGAAGAGGGGCCGGTGCGCCATGCGCTGGGCGGCAATATCTGCCGCTGCACGGGCTACCAGGGCATCGTGAGCGCCGTGTGCGAAGGGCTTCAAACCCTGCGTGCAAACCCAAGTCAAAGTGTGCCCGCATGAACAGCTTTGACTACCGCCGCGCGACCAGCGCTGCCCAGGCCACAGCTTGGTTGCGAGAAGACCCGGATGCTAAATTGCTGGCAGGCGGCCAAAGCCTGCTTGCAGCGATCAAACTGCGCCTCGCAGCCCCGAGTTTGTTGATCGATTTGCAGGGCATGCCAGAGCTGCAGGCGATTCGGGAGGATGGCCAAGGCGTGTGGATTGGCGCCATGTGCACCCATGCCAGTGCCGCAGCCTCGCCCCTGGTGCGTAAACGCCTGCCCATGATTGCCAGGCTGGCCCAGGGCATTGCCGACCAGCAGGTGCGTAACAGGGGAACCATGGGGGGATCGTTGGCCAACGCAGACCCGGCCGCCTGCTGGGCTGCGGGTGTGCTGGCGATGGGTGGAGTCATTTGTACCGACCGGCGTGAAATCGCGGCGGACGATTATTTTTGCGGCCTGTTCACGACAGCGCTGGAGCCAGACGAGCTCCTGATGGGCGTGCGGTTTGCGCCTGCCGATCAAGCGCACTACCTGAAGTTTGAACAGCCTGCCTCGCGCTTTGCCATGGTCGGTGTGGCAGTGGCCCGGCAAGGTGCCTCGGTGCGGGTTGGCCTCACAGGTCTGGGCCATGGCACCAACCGCTGGCCGGAAGCTGAGCAGGCATTGGCAAGAGAATTTGCGCCCAAGTCGCTGAGTGCAATCCAACTGGATGTTGAATTGGCCACGGGTGACTTGCATGCGTCTGCGCAGTACCGCGCCCATTTGGCCGGTGTCCTGGCGCGTCGCGCGGTGGCTCAGGCCATGACACTGAACGGCACCTGAAGCAGGTCGACTGAAAGATGGATTTTCAAGGTTCTCAATTGCTCCAGCATCCGGCGCCAACTGTCTGGCGCGCGTTGATGGACCCGGCTGTGCTCCAACAATGCATCGCCGGGTGCGAAAAGTTTGAGCATCTCGGTGGTGACGATTATTCAAGCACCGTTAAGGTGAACATCGGCCCCGTGGCTGCACGCTTTACGAGCAAACTCAGTTTGAGCGATTTAGTAGAGCCGACATCGTGCTCGCTCCATTTTTCTGGGCAAGGTGGGGTGGCGGGCTTTGGCAAAGGCACTGCCAAGCTGCAACTTGTGCAGGCCGAAGCGGGCCAGACCCAGCTGAACTGGACAGCGCAAGCGCAGGTGGGCGGCAAACTGGCTCAAATCGGGTCGCGCTTGGTCGAGGGCTCCGTTCGCAAGATGAGCGACGACTTTTTCGCCAAGCTGGCGGCTTACCTGAATGCGTCACCTGCAGAGGCGGCAAAGGCCTCAGAGGCAGCGCTTCAGAATATGGCAGCCGACGTATTGTCAGAGAAACGATCAACTCGGTTGCTGTGGATGCTTGGCGGCGTAGTCACTTTGCTGGCCTGGGCCTTGCTTGTCTGGCTAAATTGATGTTCGGGTTATCCTGAGATGATTTGAATTCAATATCGTTTAAGCTTAAATTAAATTCAACCCCCTAGGAGATTTTGATGAAACCCAAATTGAGTTCCGTGATGTTGGCTGCCAGCATGCTGGTGGTGGGTGCATGCGCGCAGGCACAAACCGTCAAGATTGGCTTCCTGGGCACGCTGTCTGGCCCGGCTGGCGCGCTTGGGCAAGACCAGTACGATGCCTTCATGCTGGGCGTGGAACACCTGGGCGGCAAGTTTGGCGGTGCGACTGTGCAAGTGGTCAAAGAAGACGACCAACTCAAGCCTGACCTGGGTGTACAGCTTGCCCAAAAGCTCATCGAAAAAGACAAGGTTAACCTGATCACCGGGGTGACTTTTTCCAATGTGATGATGGCGGTGCATAAGCCCATTACCTCGGCTGGGCTGATCTTGGTAGGCTCTAACGCTGGCCCCACACCGATTACCGGCAAAGGCTGCAGCCCACTGTACTTCTCAACTTCCTGGAACAACGATTCCCTGCACGAGTCCATGGGCCAGTATGCGCAAGACACGGGCTACAAAAAAGTCTACCTGATGGCCCCCAACTACCAGGCGGGCAAGGACGCGATTTCGGGCTTCAAACGCTACTTCAAAGGCCAGGTGCTGGACGAGGTCTATACCCAGGTCAACCAACCAGACTATTCGGCAGAGATCGCCCAGTTGCAGGCAGCCAAGCCCGACGCTATCTACGTGTTCTATCCCGGTGGCATGGGTGTGAACTTTGTCAAGCAATACCAGCAGGCAGGCCTCTTGGGCAAACTGCCTATGTTGTCTACCTCCACGGTTGACGGCACCACGTTGCCTGCACTCAAGGACATTGCCCTGGGGGCCATCACTGGTTCGCCCTATAGCGCCGATATTGACAATCCGCAGAACAAAAAGTTTGTGGCCGACTTCCAGAAGAAGTACAACCGCGTGCCCTCGCTCTATGCTGCACAGAGCTATGACGCAGCGATGCTGATCAATTCGGCGCTCACCAAAACAGCGGGCAAGACCGACAACACCGAAGCCCTGCGCACGGCACTCAAAGCGGCTGATTTCAAGTCTGTGGCGGGCCCCTTCAAGTTCAACACCAATCAGTTCCCGATCCGTCATTTTTACCGTGTCGATGTGGCCAAGGATGCATCCGGAGCCGTGGCACTGGTCAACAAAGGTGTGGCGCTCAAAGACCATGCTGACGCCTATTACAAGGAATGCGCAATCAAGTAGGCGGTTTGCTGTAGCGCGTCCGACCCGGCCACTGTCATGACACTGTCTCTGTTCGCGATCCAGATGCTCAACGGGCTTCAGCTCGGGGTGCTCCTGTTCATGATGTCTGCCGGCCTGACGCTGGTCTTTGGCATCATGAACTTTGTCAATTTGGCACATGGCAGCCTGTACATGATGGGCGCCTACTTTTCAGCCTGGGCGTATGGGCAAACAGGCTCGTTCCTGTTGGCGGGCCTCGCGGGGGTGGCTGGTGGGGGCTTGCTTGGTTTTGCGGTTGAGCGCGTGGTGGCCTCGCGCCTGTATGGGCGCGACCACCTTGACCAGGTGTTGGCCACCTTTGGCCTGATCCTGTTTTTCAACGAAATCGTGCGCTGGATCTGGGGACCGTCCCCGGTCTATATGAACGTACCCGACGCCCTGTCGGGCGCCATCCAGATACTGGGTGTCAATTACCCGGCTTACCGCTTTGTCATCATCCTGGTGGGGCTGGGTGTGGCGCTGGGCAGCTACCTGCTGATCAACAAGACCCGGGTGGGCATGCTGATCCGTGCTGGCTCCAGCAACCCTACTATCGTGGCGGCGCTGGGTGTGAACATCCGCTTGCTAAATGCAGCCATCTTTGCGCTGGGAACCGCCATGGCGGGGCTGGCTGGGTTGATGAGCGGTCCGATCTTGTCAGTGCAGCCGGGCATGGGAGAACCGATTTTGATTTTGGCCATGATTGTCATCGTGATTGGGGGCATAGGCTCTGTGCGCGGCGCGTTTTATTCGGCCTTGATTGTGGGTGTGATCGACACCATTGGCCGTGCCTTCATGCCCATGTTGTTGCGCGAATTCATGGACCGCAGCATGGCGCAAGCTGCTGGCCCTGCGATCGCTTCCATGCTGATTTGCGTGTTCATGGCTGCCGTGCTGGCCATCAAGCCGCAAGGGCTCTTTCCGGTGAAGAACGGATGAAGACCACTCACCGCATTACCTTCTGGTTTAACGTGGCACTGCTGGTTCTGCTGGCGCTGGTGCCTTTGTATGCCAACTTGGCGTCAGAGCCGTTCCTGATGACTTTCACCAGCCGGGTTCTGGTGTTTGCGATTGCCGCCATCAGCCTCAACATGATTCTGGGCTACGGCGGCATGGTGAGTTTTGGGCATGCGCTCTACATCGGCCTGGGTGCTTACTGCGTGGGCATCATGGCGAGCCACGGTGTGGCCAATGGCTGGCTTCAGCTGGGTGTGACCTTGCTGGCCTGCGCACTGGTTGGGTTGCTGACGGGCTTGATTTCGCTTCGCACGACAGGCATAGCTTTCATCATGATCACTCTGGCCTTTGCCCAGATGTTTTACTACCTGTTCGTCAGTCTCAAGCCCTACGGCGGAGACGATGGCATGTCACTGGAAACGCGCAGTGGCTTCGCGCTGTTTGACTTGAGTTCGCCCATCACTTTGTATTACGTCGCTTTGCTGGTGGTGGTGTCTGCCCTTTACGTCAGCGCCCGCACTGTGGATGCCCGCTTCGGCATGGTACTGCGCGGCTGCCGTCTGAATGAGCGCCGCATGAACGCCCTGGGTTTTGCCACCACGCGCTACAAGCTGCTGGCTTATGTGTGGTCTTGCATGCTGTGTGGCGTATCTGGCCTGTTGTATGCAAACCTCACCGGTTTTACATCGCCCGCCTACCTGGCTTGGACGGTGTCTGGTGAGCTGATCGTGATGGTGGTACTGGGCGGTATGGGTACCGTCTTTGGACCGCTGGTGGGTGCGCTTACCTTGCTGCTGAGCGAAGAAATCCTTAAGGCACTCACCGATCACTGGATGGCTGTGCTGGGACCACTGATTGTGCTGGTGGTGCTGCTGGCCAAGCGAGGCCTGTACGGGTTTTTGCTGGACTGGGACGCCGCGCGCGAACGGCGTGAAAGGCTTTGGTCCACCGGCGCTGACCAGGGGGGCAAGTAATGGCACAGCCCACCCTTAAGATCACCGATCTGGTTAAGCGCTATGGTGGTCTGCTGGCCACCGACCACGTGTCGATGAGCTTGATGCCCGGCGAACTGCACGCCATCATCGGCCCCAATGGCGCAGGCAAGTCCACGTTGATTGGGCAACTGGGTGGCGAGGTGCGCCCCGACAGTGGTCGGATCGAGTTTGCAGGGCAGGACATTTCGGCCCTACCGCCAGCAAAGCGTGCGCTCAAAGGCTTGGCCCGCTCCTACCAGATCACTTCAGTTTTCAGCGAATTCACGGTGCTGCAAAACGTGACGCTCGCCATGCAGGCCCACCGGGGCCACAGCTTTGGCTTTTGGACGCCCATGCTCAAGCAACCTGATCTGGTGCAGCCCGCCTTGCGTGCCATTGAACAGGCGGGTCTGTCGCACCGTGTCGGCTCCTTGGTGTCCGAACTCGCGCACGGTGAGCGCCGCCAGCTTGAGATGGCCATGGTGCTCGTGGCCGAGCCCAAATTGCTGCTGCTGGACGAGCCCATGGCCGGCATGAGCCACCAGGAGTCGGGCAAGGTGGTCGACTTGCTGCGCAGCCTCAAAGGGCGCTACACCGTGCTGCTGGTCGAGCACGACATGGACGCCGTGTTCTCGCTGGCCGACCGAATCTCGGTGCTGGTCTATGGCCGGATCATTGCCTGCGGCACACCTGATGAGATCAGCGCCAACCCCGAGGTGCGAGCCGCCTACCTGGGCGACGAGGACATGGCCTCATGAAAAACATCCTGACTGTTACTGACCTGGAGGTCTTCTACGGCGACGCGCAAGCTTTGTTTGGCGCGACGCTGAGCATCGCCCAGGGCGAATTCGCTACGCTGCTGGGTCGCAACGGCATGGGTAAGACCACTACCGTGACCGCCGCCTGCGGCATCCGTGCGTCGCGCGCGGGGCAAATCCATTTTGCAGGGCAGAACGTGACCGGATGGCCGTCGTACCGCGTGGCTAGGTTAGGTCTGGGCCTTGTACCTGAACAACGCCAGGTGTTCCCTAACCTCACGGTGTTTGAGAATCTGGTAGCCACCGCCCACAACCGCCTGGACCAAAAAGACCCGTGGACGCTAGAGCGCGTCTATGGCTTGTTTCCGCGCCTCAAAGAGCGTGCAGGCAACCTGGGCTGCAACCTGTCGGGGGGCGAACAGCAAATGCTGGCCATAGGCCGCGCGCTGATGACCAACCCGCGCCTGCTGGTGCTCGACGAGGCCACCGAGGGACTGGCACCGCTGGTGCGCGCCGAGATCTGGCATTGCCTGGAGTCGCTGCGCAGCACAGGCATTTCTGTGCTGATCATCGATAAAAACATCGGCCCACTGATGCGGCTGGCCGATACCCACAACATCCTGGAAAAAGGGCGCACCGTTTGGCAGGGCAGCACCGAGAGTTTGCGGGCTGCGCCTGAGGTCTTGCACGAAACCCTGGGCGTTTAACCAAGGTCTTCGCCAAAGAAACGTACCCGGTTTCTACCGTCCTGCTTGGCCCGGTACATGGTCGAGTCGGCCCATTTCAGCAGCTCGTGTTTGCTGCTCTTGTTGTCCATGAAAACGACGACCCCAATACTGGCACTGCAGCGGTGCAGTACCGTGTGGTTTTCTTCCCCTTCCCCCGCAACGGTCAACGCATACGGCGCTTCCAGGTGGATACGGATTTTTTCTGCAACGCTCCATGCTTGCGTCATGGATGCAGCCTTGTCGGCATCCAGTTCACCCAGCATCACCACAAATTCGTCACCACCAATCCGGGCAACGGTGTCCGTGGCACGCACACAGTCGGTCAGTCGTTTCGATACCTCAATCAACAGCAGGTCGCCTACCTCGTGCCCATGCGTGTCGTTGAGAACTTTGAAATTGTCGAGGTCCAGAAACATCAATGCGCTGTAGAGGCCATTTCGTTTACTCAAGGCGATCGCTTGGGTCAGTCGATCATTGAGCATTCGCCGATTCGGAAGCCCCGTCAGTTCGTCATGAAAAGCCATTTCACGTATCCGCTCTTCAGACTTTGTTCTTCGGGCAACCTCCAGGGCCAGTTGGTCACGCTGAACTTCCAGCTGTTTTCGCAGTTGCTCCCGCTCCACAAGATTGCGTATCCGGTGGCGGGCGATGGTGACGTTGATCGGTTTGGTGATGTAGTCAACTCCCCCCAGCGACAGTCCCGTTGCTTCCGAGTCTGCATCAGTCAAAGCCGTCACAAAAACGACCGGAATGTGTTTGAGCGTCGGTAGCGCCGCCATCCGCCTGAAGGTCTCGAAGCCATCGACCTCCGGCATCATCACGTCGAGCAGTATCAGGTCAGGTGGATTCTTCAACGCCAGTGCTATGCCGGCAGGGCCAGACGTTGCAATCTGCAATTCAAACTCTCCCTCCAGCGCTGCGCCCAGCGTGTGCAGGTTGGCGGGAACATCGTCGATGGCGAGGATTCGGATTCGATCAAGTGTCATGGTGTCACCGCCGGGTGATGCGTTGCTGCTACCCGGACGATATCCTTCAAGCGCCTCAGCACGAGATTGAACTGCATATCCTGCAGCGGTACCTTCAGGGCCTCTATGTCTTTCGCCAGATGCGTTTGGGCGACCAGGTTTTCCAGCTTTAGAAAGCAAGCAATGGCGGCAAATTTGTTTTCCTCAAGCAAGGGCAAGATTTCTTCGGTCAGTCTGGCAAATGTGTCAACGTCCAATGGATGAAGTGGTTCATTTTGGCCTGGCGGCTGCATTTGCGAACCGGCGCGCAGCCACTTGGCGAGTGCCTGCCTCAGGATGGCGATATCAACCGGTTTGACCAGAAAATCATCCATGCCTACCTCAAGGCAATGCAGGCGGTCTTCTTCAAAGGCATCGGCCGTCAAGGCGACGATAGGCACACGTGGTAATTGGTTTTCGGTCTCCCACTGCCGAATTTTCGCTGTGGCGGTGTACCCGTCCATCACAGGCATGTGCAGATCCATCAACACCAGGTCCGGTCTTGGGGCAGGGCGCTTGTTGTCCCCAGGGGGCTGCTGCGTCATGGCGTTCACCGCCAGCAGACCGTCATGAACGGCAGACACGCTCAGCCCCAGTTTTTTCAGCATCAACTGAATCACTTGGCTGTTGACTGGGTTGTCCTCCACCACCAGGACAGTCCCGCGCACACGTGGGGAGATCGAAGGGTCATCGCCAAGTTGCTCAGATGGACAGATGACATTCCCCGCACCCACCCCGCGTGCGGGCACCCGAAACCAAAATCGGGAACCTTTGCCAAATTCGCTGCTGACCCCGACATCCCCGCCCATGGATTTCGCCAGACTGCTCACGATGGACAAGCCCAGGCCAGACCCACCATATTCACGTGTGATGGAATTGTCCGCTTGAGAAAATGGTTTGAAAAGCAGATCAATTTTGCTGGCTGGAACACCAATTCCCGTATCGCTCACCGCAAACTCCAGCAAGCTGGGTTTGCCTTCGCTGGTGATTTCTTTGGCGTCAATTTTCACCCGGCCGCTGGGGGTAAATTTGATGGCATTGCCCACGAGGTTGGAGAGCATCTGGCGCAGTCGCTGGGCATCTCCCCAGAAGCGCTGGTGGGCGGCACCGTCCCAAGCGATGTCCACCAGGATACCTTTGGCCAGCCCCGCGCCTGCGAACAGGTTGCGGGTCTCCTGAAGCAAGTTCTCTGGTGAGAAAGCCGACTCCTCCAGCTGGAGCTTGCCGGACTCGATTTTTGACAGATCCAGAATGTCGTTCAGCACAGTCAGCAGTGTTTGTCCGCTCGACAAAATGGTGCGTGTGTATTCGTTTCGTACCCTCTCCGGCAGGTCTGATAGCAGCAGTAGCTGTGCCATCCCCAGAATGCCGTTCATCGGGGTTCGTATCTCGTGGCTCATGGTGGCCAGAAAGCGGCTTTTTGCAATGTTGGCCGCTTCTGCCACTTCTTTGGCATGAATCAGTTCGGTGATGTCAATGCGAAACCCAACCGTCTGTCCGTCAGGCATCTTTCGCTCAATCACGCGCAATGTCCTGCCATCATCCAGGTGCTGCACCAGGTTGATGTTCCCGGCCCGGTGGGCGCGCATCCGCTCAGCAACCCACTCGTCAACCCGACCTTCTGCCTCACGGTACTGGCCTCTCTGCGCCCCACCGCGAATGATGTCTTCAAAGCGGGCGCCCTCCACGATCAGGTCGCTTGACGAGGCATACAAAGTGCGGTATCTCTCGTTGAAGAATACCAATCTGTCATCAGCGTCATAGATCACAAAGGCTTCGCCTACCGTGTCAATCGCCGCACGCAGCAGCTGCGAAACACGCTGGCTCTCGGCCTCGGCCTGCTTGCGCTGGCTGATGTCCTGTGCATTGACCTGAAGCATCTGCTCACCCGTCACTGGGTCCAGCACTGGCCGCACGTCCAGGCTGAACCAGCAAGGGCCCTCCAGCGTGGCCAGCTTGGCCTCAACTACGTAGCGTTGCTTGATGCGAACCTGGTTCAGTGCCGTTTCGACCATGGCCTGGTCAACAAACAGGGCAGCGAAATCATTGCGCTCAGATGACTCGTCAATGATGCCGAAGCTGTGCACACCCGGTGGATTCAGCATGACAGCGTGGCCGTTGGCCAGCCTGTACAGGCCGATGACTACTGAAGTTTGCTGCACCGCCTCCACCCCCCGGATAGCAGATGGGTGCGGCATGGTAGGTGCTTGCGATGCTTCGTACAGAATGGCCAGGCTGCCGTCAGCAAGCTCAATGCCGATGGTGTGGGCGTTCAAGGTGGTGGGTTGTCCCAGCGGGTAGACGGTCCACTGGTCGCGCCCGCAATGCCCTTTGGCGTGCTCCTCCATCTGGGCCTGATTCCGAAAAATGGTGCTTTGCGAAAGAGCGGAGAAGTCGCGCGACAGAAACTCGTCCAACGAACCCGCGTTCCAGAAAACCAGTCCTGCGGGGTTTGCCCAGCGCATACACCGGGCATTCAGGTCAAACACCCACATGGGTGTGTCAGTCCACTCCAACGCAGCCAGCGCGCTGAAGGGCAAAACGGCTGGCGATGACGGTGACATCAGCATAAGTGAGCTTTGTTGGCCCGCATTATCGTGATAAACCGCACGCTTCGTCGTTTGCGGAATCCCTATTCCCTACAGAGGTGCGGGTGTATCGAACCTTGCAAACGCTTGCCACGAAGGCCCCAAGCCATGCCAATGGGCTTTCCATTTCACGAGAAGTCAACTAGGGTCTCGACTAACACGCGACATGTTCGATCAGACCATGGACTTCGTTTTCGCCAGCTCTCCCATTCTGATGGTGAAATGGCCCAAGAACGCCGCACTCGCCTGGGTCAATTTGCGCTGCGGTGCAGTTAGCGCGACGATGTTGCGGTCTACCACGGGGTCCACCAAAGGCACTTGCACCACGCCGACGCTGCGCGCGCTGGCGAGTGCGTAGGACGGCAAGATGGACACTGCCAAACCAGCTTCTACCAGACCGACGGCGGTGGTCACTTGGGACACCTCAAACGCGGGCTCAATGCTTTCACTGTGCGCGGCAAAGCCTTGTTCGACCAAGGATCTCAGCCCTGTGCCCCGCATCAGCAGTGCCAGTTTTTCACCGACCAGATCGGTCCAGCGCACCTCGCGCTGGGCGGCAAGCGGGTGGCTGGGCAGGCAGGCGAGCATGAGGCTGTCCTGGTACATCAAGGTGGACACCAAGTCGGGCACATCGGCGTCGGCGGTGCACACGCCAAAGTCCACCTGGCCGCTGCGCACTGCTTCTGCGATGGCGTTGACGGGCAGGTCAAGCAGCTCCACCCGCACGGCAGCGTGGTCTTTCAAGAAACTGGCGAGCAGCGATGGCACCAGCGTGGCGGCGAGCAGGGGGGAGGTGGCCAGTGACAAGCGGCCGCTGCGGCGGTCGGATGATTGGCGCAGGCCTTCAAACGCATCGTCCAGCTTCTCAAATACGCTTTGAATCGCAGGCAGCAGTTCGGTGCCTGATGCGGTCAGCACCAGGCGGCGGGTGGTGCGCTCGAACAGGCGCACGCCCAGTTCGCCCTCGAGGCTGCTGACAAGCATCGACAGCGCAGAGGTGGTCAGGTGCAAACGCTTGGCGGCCTGGGTGATGCTGCCGTCCTGCGCCACAGCCACAAAGGCGCGCATCTGGCGCAGGGTGACGGGGGAGTTGTGCAGGTTAAGGCGTGGGCTTGGCAGATGCCCGCTGGCGACACTCACAGCTCGGCTCCTTCAATCAGAAACTTGACCTTGCGCTGACCCTGCTATTCTTCCGCATCCAGGCGAAAGGCGAGTTTGACGCGTGCTGGCAGGGGGCGGTGTGACCAAACCAGATGCCGTCCACCGGCTGGCTCTGGTGCTTGAGCTTGAGCGACAAATGCTTTTCGCCGACCAGGCGCTGCGACAAGACTTCCACCTCTTCGCTGAAAACGGGTGGTGCAAAGCCTTGGCCCCATACCTCTTTGTGCAGGGTGTCGACCAGGTCCACGCGGCGGTATTCGGTGGCCAAGGGGCCATCGGTTTCCAGGCGACGCGCGAGTGTGGCGGCGGTCAGCCATTCCTGGGCGACCTGGGCGAGGGCGGCCTCAAAGGTGTCAAAGTTGTCTTCGGCAATGGTGCAGCCCGCAGCCATCGCGTGGCCGCCAAAGCGCAGCAGCACGCCGGGGTGGCGCTTGGCCACCATGTCCAGCGCGTCGCGCAGATGAAAGCCGGGGATGGAGCGGCCTGAGCCTTTCAGCTCATGCTCTTTGCCCGGCGCGGCGCTGGCGGCAAACACAAAGGTGGGGCGATGCAATTTGTCCTTGATGCGGCTGGCCACAATGCCGACCACGCCTTCATGAAAGTCTGGATCAAACACGCTGATGGCAGGAGGCGGCTCGTCACCTTCGTCAAACAGGCCCTCAGCGATGGCGAAGGCTTGCTCGCGCATGTCGCCTTCGATCTCGCGGCGTTCGCGGTTGATGGTGTCGAGCTGTTTGGCCAAGTTGGCAGCGCGCGCTGTGTCGTCGGTCAGCAGGCATTCAATGCCCAGCGTCATGTCAGACAGGCGCCCGGCGGCGTTGATGCGCGGCCCCAGGGCAAAACCAAAATCAAAGGTGGTGACGGCATTGGCCTTGCGGCCTGCCGCCGTGAACAGCGCCGCCATGCCTGCGGGCAATGCACCGGCGCGCACGCGCTTGAGGCCTTGGGCGACCAGCCGGCGGTTGTTGGCGTCCAGCTTGACCACATCGGCCACGGTGCCTAGCGCCACAAGGGGCAATAGGGCGTCAAGTTTGGGTTGCTCTGCTGCACTGAAAGTACCTCGCGCGCACAGCTCGGCCCGCAAGGCCAGCAGCACATAAAACATCACGCCCACACCTGCCATGCTCTTGCTCTCGAACGGGCAACCGGGCTGGTTGGGGTTGACGATGACATCGGCATCGGGCAAAAAGATGTTGCCGTCAAACAGGCCGGGCAGGTGGTGATCCGTCACCAGCACCTGCAGGCCCAGCGCCTTGGCATGCGCCACGCCTTCGATGCTGGCAATGCCGTTGTCCACGGTGATCAATACATCGGCGCCGCTGTCTTTCACGCGCTGGGCAATCGGGGCGGTCAGGCCGTAGCCATCCACCACGCGGTCGGGCACCAGGTAGCTGACATGCTGTGCGCCCAGCAGGCGCAGGCCGCGCACGGCCACGGCGCAGGCGGTGGCGCCGTCGCAGTCGTAGTCGGCCACGATGCATAGCTTTAGGTTGGCAGCGATGGCATCCGCCAGCAGGCGGGCGGCGGCATCGGTGTGCAGCAGTTGCGTGGGCGGCAACAACTTGGCCAGGCCTTCATCCAGTTCGTCTCGGTGGGCGACGCCACGCGAGGCGAACAGGCGTGCCAGCAACGGGTGTACGCCAGCCTGTTCCAGCGCCCAAACGGCACGGGGAGGCACATCTCTTACTTCAATTTTCATAGCGAACTAATGATTACTGATATGCCGGAATGGCTAAATTTATTCATAATTTTCTGTGCGAAGCTCTGTTTGACCAGTTCAAAGGTTTGCGCAGCGCGGTCGCCACACAGCGTCAAGCTGGCTGGCATTCCACTGCGCACTTGATCCGCCAAGCGGTGGCAAGCGTCGGCATCCACTTCTGCCCAGGCTTTGGCGCGTGCAACGGGGTCTGCCCCGGCCAAGCGCAGGCGGGTTTCAACTTGCACGCCAGCGGCGGATGGTTTGGCTGCGTCCAGCACGCCTGCGCCAGTCACCCAGAAGGAGTTGATGGGCGGCAGGCCTTTGGCTTCGCGCTCGTCATTGGCAGGCAGGGTGTACAGCAGCATCTGCATTTCGTTTTGCAGGCGGCGCAGTTTGGATTCTTCCGGCGTGCCACCCAGGGCTTGCCAGTCGCGGATGTTTTGGCCGACCACGCGCTCAATCGATACGCAGCGAAGGCTGCGAAAGGTTTCGCCCTTGGCCAGCAACACGCCAGGCTGCCAATAGGCGAGCGTGATGCCGTCTTCGGCAAAGTAGGGTGCCATGGCCGCCATGAATTGCTGCGTGGTGGCCTCGTCCAGCGACAGGGCTTCAGGCGCTGTCATGGTCACCGCGCCCATGCCGATCTGCCAATGGCTGAGATTCACCCAGGCGCAGGGCTCACCCATGGTGCCCGATTCAAACGCGGCCCAGGGGGTAAAGCCCGGTGTGCCGGGCAGCTGATTCAGGCGTGCCAGTGCCAGCTCGCAGGGCATGGCGGGGCAGTCGTCATCGCAATCGATACGTTGGGTGGGTTTCAGCAGGCGCAAAAGGGCTGCCAAGTGGGCGGGGAGTTGCCCGGTTTCGAGCTGCGTGGCAGCAGGGATGATGAGGTGAAGCGGTGCAGGCATGACGGGTTTGGACATGAGGTCAGCTTCCACCGTGCTGTGCAAAATCAAAACTCAGTTGCTTGTGGTGGCGGACAGACAGCAGGTAAACATCGTCTCGCACCAAGGCGTACAAAACCAGATAGTCCTGCATCAGGTATTCGCGCAACTCGGCTTGCGCCGCTATCTGTGCGAGCTGCTGTTGTAGTGCTTCTTGCCGGGTAAGTGCTTCGACGGAGGTGGGGCGGCGCTGTTGCAAAAAGTTGCGTCCCATTTGGGGAAAGCGCTCCAGGTTGGGCACAGTGGTGTCTGTCAGTTCATCCAGCAGTTTGTCCAAGCCAGCAGGCCAGGCGTTGTCTGCCCAGAAGGCTTCAATCGCTGACAGGTTGGCTTCAAAGTTAGCCGTGAAGTGAACGGTGGCTAAGTTCATGCCACCACTCAGATCGGTGAGGTGGCTCGCTTCGCCTTCAACGCTTGCAGGCTGGCTCTGGCGGGGCTCACCCGGCCAGCGGCCACATCAGCAAGGCCAAGTTTGGCATCGTCCAGCATCAGCAGGTGGATGCGGGCGCGCTCTAGCTGGTGGTAATAGTCCAAGCGCTGGGCGTCTATCAGTGCGACATAGCTTTCGCCATTCTTGGTGACGATCTTCTCGGCGCCTGCTTTGGCTTGGTCGGCCAGTTCGGACAAATGGGCCCTGGCATGCGACAGGGGAATCACGTCACTGACCATGAATGCCATGAAAAGCTCCTTAAATGTACATAATATCGTACATTTTAATGTTCTCGTGGTTTTTGGCAACCACCCTCTACCCAGGCAATCGCGCTGGCGCGGTTGAGCTTGAAATTGGACGCCACGCGCACATCGGCCATGCTGTCGCCAAAGTCATCCACCGCACTCAGCGTGGCGTAAGGGTTTTCTTCGTCGGGCACGATGTCCAGCGACACGGTCACGCGGCCGGTGCCCACCGTCACGGTGATGCGCTGATGCAACTCGGCATGCAATTGCTGCTCGCTACGTCGCACAAATTCGCTTGCGGTTTTGACCAAGGTGTTGAAGGCGTTGACGTCCAACGGCTTGGGGTTCTTTTTGTCGCGCCCCATGGTCCAGGGTCCCACCAGGGCGGGTTCGGATTCGCCCTCTTTGAACATCGCCACGGCCCAGCCGTCGTCATCGTCGTTCTTGATGACCTGTGCGGTCCAGCCGTTGTCACGCCAGAGGCGAGGTTCCTGGATTTTTTCTTGAGGTTCGGTCACGTGAAGTTCTATCGAGTTGGCAGTTTGTTTAAGAGCTCAAGTATGCGACGAGAGAAGGTTCTGACAGGATTGCTGTGTGCAGGACGTCCCAGAGTGAAAATAGGCGGTGGTAGAGTCACCCAGGCAATTGCTCATCAATGGGGCAGTCGCCGCCGCAGGAAAACTAACGGTCAAATGCAAATTCCCTACGAACTCACCTTAGGCTGGCGCTACACCCGTGCTGGCCGATCCACCCGGCGCAACGGGTTCATCTCCTTCATTTCCGGCGTGTCCATGATCGGCATCGCGCTGGGGGTGGCGGCGCTGATCATCGTGCTGTCAGTCATGAACGGCTTTCAGAAAGAAGTGCTGGACCGCATGCTGGCCGTGGTGTCGCACATCGAGTTGTATGCGCCCGGTGGTGGTGCCATGCCCGATGTGAACCAGCGCATGGCCGAGGTCAAGCGCAACCCTGAGGTGCTGGGTGCTGCACCTTTTGTAGCATCCCAGGCCCTGTTGGCGCGCGGTGAGGATATGAAAGGCGTGATGGTGCGCGGCATCGTCCCCGCGTTAGAGCCGCAAGTCACCGATTTGACGAACAGCGCATTGGGCGCACAAGGCGAGGCTTTGGCCCGCCTGGTGCCGGGCGACTTTGGCATCGTGCTCGGCGTGGAGTTGGCGCGCAACATGGGCGTGCGTCAGGGCGACAAGGTGACGCTGGTGTCACCCAGCGGGCAAGTCACACCCGCAGGCGTGGTGCCACGCCTCAAGCAGATGACCGTAGTGGGCCTGTTTGACAGCGGTCATTTTGAGTACGACAGCAGCCTGGCCATGCTGCACATTGAAGACGCACAGCGTATTTTTAGGCTGGAAGGCCCCAGCGGCATCCGCATCAAGATTGCCCACATGCGCGATGTGCGGCCTGTATCGCGGCAACTAGCCGCAGCGCTTGGTAACGATGTGGTGGTGCGGGACTGGACGCAGCAAAACCGCACCTGGTTTGCCGCCGTGCAGTTAGAGAAACGAATGATGTTCATCATCCTGACCCTGATCGTGGCGGTGGCCGCATTCAACCTGGTCAGCACATTGGTGATGACGGTGACCGACAAGCGCGCCGACATCGCCATCCTGCGCACGCTCGGGTCCAGCCCGCGAAGCATCATGGGTATTTTTGTGGTGCAGGGTGCCATGGTGGGGGTGATTGGCACGCTCAGCGGCTTAGGCTTGGGCATGCTGGTGGCCTACAACATCGACGTGATCGTCCCGGCGCTGGAGCGGCTGTTGCAGGCCAGGTTTTTGCCTGCCGACGTGTACATCATCAGCCGCATGCCGAGTGACCCGCAGTCGGGCGACATCGTGCCGATAGCGATCATTTCGCTGGTGTTGGCCTTTGTGGCCACCCTCTATCCCAGCTGGCGCGCCAGCCGCGTGAACCCGGCGGAGGCGCTCCGTTATGAATAAATCAGTTCTACAGTGCGAGGGTTTGACCAAGCGCTTTACCGAAGGCCGCCTGGACGTGACCGTCCTGCAAGGTGTCGATCTGCAGATTCACGCGGGCGAAACTGTGGCCATCGTGGGCGCTTCGGGTTCTGGCAAGAGCACGCTGCTGCATCTGCTGGGTGGACTGGACGCACCTACCAGTGGCACGGTGATGCTGCACGGCCAAAATTTGGCGCAACAGTCTGCCGCTGTTCAGGGTGAGTTACGCAATCGCTTCCTGGGGTTTGTGTACCAATTTCACCACCTGCTGCCGGAATTCAGTGCGTTGGAAAACGTGGCCATGCCGCTGTGGATTCGCCGCCAAACCAAGGTGGAGGCTGGCGCCACAGCGGGCCGGATGTTGGCTGCTGTGGGCTTGTCAGACCGCGTGCAGCATCGCCCTGCTGAGTTGTCAGGCGGTGAACGTCAACGCGTGGCGATTGCACGTGCCCTGGTGACGCAGCCTGCTTGCGTGCTGGCAGATGAGCCCACCGGCAACCTGGACCGAGGCACTGCAGAGGGTGTGTTCGCCTTGATGCTGGAATTGGCGCGCGACCATGGCACCGCCTTTGTGGTTGTCACGCACGACGAGACCTTGGCCGCGCGTTGCGACCGGCAGTTACGGCTGGTGCGGGGTCAACTGGCAGACAAGTTCTGAACTGAGCGGCGGCGGACCTGCTGTTCAGGTGCCTCCGACATAGGGGTTGGTCTGGCGCTCGCGCCCGAAAGTGCTCTCAGGCCCGTGGCCGGGGATGAATACCGTGTCATTGCCCATGGGCCACAGGCGCTGGGTGATGCTGTTGATCAGCGTGGCATGGTCGCCCTGCGGGAAGTCGGTGCGGCCAATGCTGCCCGCGAACAGCACATCGCCCACAAAGGCGCGCTGAATATCTGGCGAGTAGAACACCACATGGCCTGGCGTGTGACCTGGACAGTGCCGCACTTGCAGCGTGCATTTGCCAATGGCGACAGTGTCGCCGTCATGCAACCACTGGTCTGGTGTAAAGCACTCGGCATGGGCAAAACCGAAGCGGGCGCTCTGCTCGGCCAACCCGTCGATCCAGAACTGATCGCCCTCATGCGGCCCAATGATGGGGATGCTCAGCGTTCGCGCCAGCACGCCTGTGCCGCCAGCATGGTCGATGTGGGCATGGGTCAGCCAGATGGCTTTAAGTGTGATGCCCAGTTTCTTGGCGGCGGCCTGTATGCGATCCAGGTCGCCGCCTGGGTCGATGACGGCGGCGTCCAGGGTGTCGCTGCACCAGACGAGGGAGCAGTTTTGTTCAAACGGGGTGACGGGGACGGTCAGGTATTTCAGCATGTGCCTAGTGTGATCCAAGTGGTGCCAACGGCTTAAATTGGGGTGTTTTTGGAGTATGCCGTGAATTTGGGGGGCTGACGCTGCTCGAAATGCGGGCCTCGCCCTGTGCGTCATGGTGCAGACCCAGCTCTTGGAAAAGCGGTCCCGTCGTTGGTGTACTGCCGCACTGACGACTCAGGCACAGCTCTGCACACTGGGTCCTCATCGCCGTGTCTTAAACCAAAGAGGATCTGAAATGCTTGAAACCATTGCAATCGTGCTGCTCATTTTGTGGCTGCTGGGCGTCGTGTCTTCGTACACCATCGGTGGCTTCATACACATTCTGTTGGTTGTGGCAGTGGTCATGTTCCTTCTGCGCGTCATCAACGGCCGTAAATCCTTCTAACCGGCGCATGTCATGAACCCGTTCAAACTTGTCGGTGTCCTGCTCGTCGTCGTGGGTGTACTCGGCGCTGCCTATGGCGGCTTCAGCTACACCAAGGCAACCCATGCGGCCAACATTGGCCCGCTGCACCTGGAGGTGGTCGAAAAGGAGCGCGTCAATATCCCGTTGTGGGTTGGGCTGGCGGCTGCCGCTGCCGGACTGGTCCTGTTGGTGACAAGCTCGCGAAAGTCGTGAACCTGGACAACAGCTCGCGCTTGGACCTGAGCGCGAGGGGGGGGTGAATGCTGTAGGCGCATGCAATTGCGCCTGCCGTCATTTAACAGATCTCAGCAAATAGGGTCATTTTGTCTTGCTGATTGCAGACAAATTTCAGGCGTTTCAAAATACCATCTTTGACCGCCCATTGACCCAAAAATTCAATTGGCGGCGTGAAACTGGACGTCGAGAGTGTTGGTGCGCACCAGGCGAAGGTAAGGTTGCAGCCGTTCTGATTTGAATCAATCATTAAGAGAATTCCCATGAAACTGTGGAATCGGATCGGACTCCAGCTGAGGTTGCAGCTTCTGATTCAAGGTCTATTGATCATCATCCTGGTATCAGCCCAACATTGGCTGTCCAACCAAATCGAAGATCAGCTGTTGAATGCCGCCAAAGAGAGAACCATCGCTGTGGGGGATGGTGCCATTAACGGCTTGAACACCATGATGGTGGCCAAAATGACCATCGTGGACCCAGAGGCAAGGGCGATCTTCATCAAGAAGATGGGTGCCTCTGAATACATCAAGGAGTTGCGGGTGGTTCGCGGCAAAGGGGTCACAGACCAGTTTGGCCCAGGCTTGCCCACCGAGCAGGCCGTCGACGATATTGATCGCCGTGCACTTGCGACGGGGAAAGAGGAATTCCTGACCCTTCGGAATCCCGATGGGAGCACCTCGCTGCGGGCTGTGCTGCCCTTCATTGCGAAAAAGGAGTTCCGTTCAACCGATTGCCTCACCTGTCACGTCGTGCCTGAAAACTCGGTGCTTGGCATGGCCAGTGTCACTGTCGATATCAACGAAGACATCGCCAAAATCAAGAAGATCAACGGCCTCATGTGGCTGGGTCAAATTGGTATTCAAATCATCCTCTTTTTTGTGATCGGATTGATCGTCCGCAGTGTGATCCGCAAGCTGGGTGGTGAGCCGAACTATGTGATTCAAATCCTTGGCCAGATCACCCAGGGAAACCTGGACAACGACATCAAAATCCGCAAAGGCGATTCCACCAGCCTTCTGGCAAATGTCAGCATCATGCAAAGCGGTTTGCGAAAAGTGGTGGATGAAATGCAGGCGGTGGTCGCCGCATCAGCCCAGGGGGACCTGTCCAAGCGCATCGATCTTGACGACAAACAAGGTTTCGCCAAGGATCTCAGTCTGAATGTCAACCAGCTTGCCGATGAAACCATGCGGATCAAGAAAGCGCTGGACAACGCTTCAACCTGCGTGATGATCACCGACGCGCAGGGCACGGTCATTTACCTCAATTCATCCATGAACACCTTGATGCAGGGTGCAGAAGATGACATCCGCAAGCAGGTGCCCGGTTTCAAGGCGGGGGCAGTTCTGGGTGGCAGTCTGGAGGCTTTCCATGTCCCGGCATTGCAGAACAGCACAATGGCCAGCGCACAGGGCATTCAAAAGACCGACATCGAGATGGGTGGGCGCATCTTTGGTCTGGTCGCGACGCCGGTGTTTGACGACGCAGGAAACCGATTGGGGGTGATTGTTGAATGGCGCGACCGAGCAGAAGAAATCGCAGCCGAAGCTGAGGCCCGAAGAAATTTGCGAATCCGCCAGGCGCTCGACAAGTGCACGACCAATGTGATGATCGCAAACTCAAACCATGACATCGTGTACATGAACGAGACCGTCGTTGCCATGATGCAGCGCAATGAGGCGGCGCTACGTACGGTCTTGCCTCAATTTGACGCGTCGAGATTGCTGGGTCAAAACATGGATGTTTTTCACCGCCATCCCGAGCAGCAACGGGCGACGCTTGCTGGACTGCGTTCGGCACACCGGGCGCAGATCAGTGTGGGTGGGCTGCATTTTGGGTTCATTGCCAATCCCATTTTGGACGCATCCGGCCAACGCGTTGGAACCGTGATCGAATGGTTGGATCGCACTGCCGAGGTCGGAATCGAAGCCGAGATCGCTTCAGTCATGGCCGGTGCGGCAAGTGGCGACTTCAGCCGGCGCCTGTCCCTTCAGGGAAAAACAGGATTCCTCGAGGTCCTGTCTGGCAATATCAATGAGCTCATGGAAACCAGCGATTCCGGCTTGAGCAATGTGTCAGAGGTGCTTCTTGCGTTTGCCAATGGAGACTTTACCCAGGGCATGGAGGGGAACTACGGGGGATTGTTTGGCAAGGTAAAAGACAGCGTCAACACCACGGCTGACAACCTGATGCGTGTCATCGGTGAGGTTCGCTACACAACGCATGCGCTTTCCGAGGCCGCTGCCCAGGTCAGCTCGACCGCTCAATCCCTGTCCCAGGCCGCCAGCGAGCAGGCATCGGGTGTGGAGCAGACCAGCATTTCCATCGGGCATATGCAGGGGTCTATTGACCGGAACAGCGACAACGCCAAAGTCACTGAAACCATCGCGCGCAAGAGCAGTGACCAGGCGGTTGAGGGGGGGCACGCTGTCACGACAACGGTATCGGCCATGAAGGCGATCGCCGCAAAAATCGGTGTCGTCGACGACATTGCTTACCAAACCAATTTGCTGGCCCTGAACGCTGCCATTGAGGCGGCGCGTGCCGGTGAACACGGCAA
Source organism: Candidatus Defluviibacillus avedoerensis (assembly GCA_016703665.1). Classification (GTDB taxonomy): domain Bacteria; phylum Pseudomonadota; class Gammaproteobacteria; order Burkholderiales; family Burkholderiaceae_C; genus Defluviibacillus; species Defluviibacillus avedoerensis. The sequence goes on along the minus strand of JADJBS010000020.1, from coordinate 393,218 downwards.
AGGCTTTGCCGTGGTGGCAATGGAGGTTCGCAAGCTGGCCGAGCGCAGCCAACTGGCCGCCAAAGAAATTGGGGAACTCGCAGAGAGCAGCGTTGGCATGGCTGAGCGCGCGGGTGGGCTTCTGGACGAAATTGTTCCCAGCGTCCAGAAAACCAGCCACCTGGTGCAGGAAATCGCCACTGCCAGTGCAGAGCAGAGCGGGTCGGTGGATCAAATCAGCGCGGCCATGGGCAAACTGACAAACGCCACGCAGCAAAACGCTGCCGCCTCAGAGCAGTTGGCGGCAACCGCCGAGGACCTGACCAGCCAGGCAGAGCAGTTGCAGAAGTCTGTTGCTTTCTTCAAGGCGGCGCCAGCGCTTGCAGTTTGAGCCTTCTCGAAAGCCTAACGTGTGGACGCCGCTGATGTAAGGTGTGCTTCTTCTGTCCAGTAGCCATCCCGTCCATAGTGACGATGCAAGCTGATTTCATTCAGACGATTGAGCTCGTCAGTCGAAACAAAGGTGGGGGCAGTTTTGACCAGTTCACGAGTCATGTGAACTGAAACTGTCCGGGTCGTCCAGCGAACATCCTTGATCCAGGGTGGAGCAATGAGTACCGTGTGTCCAGTCCACGAGTTGCATGTGTCAACGACGCGGTAGAGAATTGCACAGGTTTCTTCATCTACCAGCATGTCTTTTACATGGCCAATGTTGCCTGCCAAATCGGGTCGGGTGCCCAGGAATGGATCCAGCCCGGTATGAGGTCTGCGGGCATGGGGCGCGCAACCCCATAACCTTGCGCCAGTTCGCAGCCCAGGCCGAGCAGCATGGCGCCATGGGCAGCTGTTTCAACGCCCTCCGCGATCACATTGAGATGGAACGCGTTTGACAGGCGAATGACACCATCCACAATGGCCCGGTCTTCGGGGTCATCCATCATGTCGCGCACAAAGCTCTGATCAATTTTGAGCATGCCGACACGCAGGTGTTTGAGGTAGGTAAGAGATGAATACCCGGTACCAAAATCATCCAATGCAAAACTCACCCCGAGCTCTGTGCAGTCCTTGATGACGTTCGCAATTTCAGACAAGTCATTCAGGGCACTTGTCTCCAGGATCTCCAGTTCAAGCCATTTGGGGGGCGTTTGTGGGTGTCGGGACAGCAGCTCGCCCAGACGTTCGGTGAAGTTGGCGTGCTGCAACTGGTGGGCGCTCAGGTTGACGCTGACGGGCAGGTGCAGGCCTTGGGCGGCCCAGGCCTCCATCTGGGTCAACACAGCCTCGATGACCCATTCGCCCAGGTCAATGCCAGTCGGATCGTTCTCGATCACGGGCAGAAACGCGCTTGGCGGCAGCAGGCCCCTCTCAGGATGCTGCCAGCGGACCAGGGCTTCGGCGCCCACGACAGCGCCCGAGCGCATGTTGACCTTGGGCTGGTAGTGCAGGACAAATTCGCCACATGCCAGGGCGTGGCGGATGTTGTCCAGGCTTTCGCGCTGGGCGTTGAGTGCTGCGTCCTGCATCACGTCAAACAGGTGGTAGCGGTTCTTGCCCGCCTGTTTGGCCTGGTATATGGCCTGGTCAGCATGGCGCACCAATTGATCTGCGACGACGGCATCCTGCGGGTAAATCGTGACCCCAATGCTGGCTGATACCTGCAGGCGATGGCCATCGACTTCGATCTCGCTGGCTGCTGCGTCCAGCAAGCGCCGCAAGACCGGGTCGCCATCATTGGGCGTGGGCAGGTCAACCAACACCGCCACAAACTCGTCACCGCCCACACGGGCAAACGTGTCTGCCTCGCGCAGGGCGGCGTTCATCCGGCGCGACAAAGCGATCAGAAAAGAATCACCAATGCCATGCCCTTTGGCGTCATTGATCTGTTTGAAGCCATCCAGGTCGAGGTACGCAACGGCCAGTGACTGCTTGTGTCTGGCAGCCTGGGCAATCGCCTGCTGCAGGCGGTCAGCCAGCAACACGCGGTTGGGCAAGTCAGTCAGCGGGTCAAACTGGGCCAGGTGTTCCAGCTGTTGCTGGTGTGCCTTCATGGGGGTGATGTCCGAGAACAGCGACACGTATTGGCTCACGGCGCCTGTGCCATCGGTCAGGCAATGACGGTCTGCAAGGCGGCATAGACCTCGCCGTTTTTGCGCCGGTTCCAGACCTCACCACTCCAGTGACCTTTGCTGTTGATTTCTTCCCACATGCACTGGTAAAAACTGGTGGACTGACGGCCAGACTTGAGGATGCGGGGGTTCCTGCCCAGCACCTCTGCGCGTTCATAGCCGGTGATGCGCACAAAGGCGTCATTCACCTCGATCATGTCGCCTACAGCATCGGTGATGACGATGCCCTCGCGCGCGTGTTCAATCACGCGCGCAGCCATGCGAAGGCGCTCACGGTCCTGGCGTTTTTCGGTGATGTTGCGCGACACACCGACAAAACCTACGAAGTCGCCTGCCGCGCTGTGCATGGCTGACGCCGTTGTTTCAACCCAGACGGTGGACCCGTCCCTTTGCAGGGGTATTCCAGCTCGGCGTGATAGTCGCTCACTTGCTCGCCGCTCTTCAAGGCGTTCACGGCCAGCGTGAACCTCTTGAGCACTGGGTTGAGCGACGACGCAGAGATATCTTCAATGAATGTTTTTCCAATGATCTCATCTGGCGTGTAACCGCGCAGACGGGCGACCGAGGGACTGATGTAAGTCACATTGGCCTTCTGTGTCAGCGTCCAGATGACGTCGGTCGCATTGTTGGCCAGCAGGCGCGGGCTTTCTTCGCTTTGGGTGAGCGCCTTTTGATCGGCTTTGCGCTGGGTGATGTCTTGAATCAGGCCAAACACGATCCCACGCGAGCGGTCCAGTTCGGCTTTGGAGAAGATGTCTTTCACCTCACCGGTGGCTGACAGCATGATCTGGAACTCCACTGCATAGGGTTCATTGTTCTCTATCAACCGTTTCAGCGCCTTGTCCATTGCCGGACGAAATGCTGGCAGCACCATGGCCTGGGCCGTGGCGAGTTGAAAATCTTTCTCGCTCAGACCATAGATTTGTGCAGTGCCTTCTGATGGACGGATCACCTGCGTTGCCAGATGCAACTCCCAGTTACCCGATTTCGAGCCCAACTCCGCGCGCACGAGTCGGGCTTCGCTTTTAGCCAGCGCGTCTTTGGCCAATGTCTCCCGCCGGTGATGTTGCAGCAATGCAAGGGTGCCTGTTCCTGTCGTGAGCACGAAGATCAGGCAGCCAGTGCAAAATGAGAGCAGTAGTTCGCTGTACCAGCCTCCAAAGGCATCATCCGTCGAGACACCGACATTCAAGTAGACAGGAAAATCTGGGTGCCGCTTGTAGCTGTGAATTCGCCGGACTCCGTCAATGCTGGTCGCGCCACTGACATACGTTCCAACCAATGGGCTTTGCGCCAGGGCTGCCTTGAAATCAGCCGACAACTGGGGTTTCTTGCCGTTTTTCAATTCAGGCAGCGACGGGTAGCGCAAGATGGGCCGAAGCTCGGCGTCGCGCAGCGAGATGGAGCCTTTGGCACCGATTTTCAAACGCGCGAATTGAGGGTTGAAAGGTGTCAGCCCAAGTTCGGCCACCACCATGCCATCAAACTCGCCGTCCCCATTGACCAGTTGGCGTGACAGGCTGATGACCGTTTGGGCGCTGATGCGACCGCGCATGGGCTCGGAAACGAAGAGCGCGGCATCTCCCGTGCGTTGGTGATGCATGAAATTGGGGCTGCTGGCGAAGCTGCGGTCTTTGGTCAACTGGGTGCTGGTGGATTGATCTCTGGGGATGCCGTCCGGCCCCACCACGCTGATGCCATGCAAATTGGGATGTCGCACCAACTGACGGGCCACGTGTCGGGAAATGGCCATGTCATCGGGCTTGCCCGTTCCAGCTCAAGGCGTGTTCGACCACCAGTTCTTGGAGGACTTCATCCGTGCTGGCGTAGGTGGCCCCAATGTCGTGGATCAGCAATTCGCTCAGGTTCTCAACTGCGGTCGTTGCTATCTGGAGGTGGTTGCTGTGGCTTTTGGTCAGCACCAAGCCGACGGAGGTGATCACCGCCAGGTTGAGAAATAGAACGACTGCAATGAGTCGTGAGGAATAGGCCATGGTTCGCGCTGTACTCGTCGGATGGTAGGCGCAATCGAATCACCTTACAGTTCGTAGCGATTTGGCATGCTTCAGGCTGAAAACAGTGCTTTCGCCAAGGCGCAGCCCAATGTGAGCCCCTTGGCTTCAAAGTATCCGGCTGAACCACCACAAGGACAAACCTGTTGCCGACATGGCCAGCAGCGCCGCCAGCAGGGCAAGCAGGCCAGATACTTCGGTTTCCTTCTTTTCGATGCTGAGCCGTGAACTGAGATGCTCGTAGACTTTTGTAAATCGCTGGCAGTCCCGGCATAAAAATAGTCAGCACCGGTGCGCTCAGCGATGGCTTTCAGTGTGGTTTCGTCCAAGCGCACGCGCATGGACCAGCCTTCAAATCAATGGTTTCGCCATTGACGGTGCCGATGCCTACGGTGTAAACCTTGATGCCCCTGTCTGCAGCCATCTTGGCAGCTTCAAGCGGGTCCACGCCCGTCGTGCGCTGTCCATCTGTGAGCAAAATGATCGCTGCGGAGGTATAGGAGCCAGGAGGTATGGGGGTGAATGTCTGTTTTTCCTTGGCTTGCTCGCTGCCAGGTGAGCCCAATGCGGCGCCGCGTGGGCGGTCACGGTTGGGGCCGAGTTGCTGCAAGTCAATGCCCGCATCCGGGAACAGTGTGGCCAGTGACAGCACAATGCCATTGCCAATGGCCGTGCCCCCGCTGCATCTGGAAGCGGTCTATGGCCGAGACCAGGTCTTCACGGTTGACGGTGGGTATCTGTGCCACCTGAGCCGAGCCAGCGAATGCCACGATACCCACCTTGACCTGGCGTGGTAACTCCGTCAGAAATGCTTTGGCCGCACTCTGGGCTGCGACCATGCGGTTGGGCTGTACATCGGTGGCGCGCATGCTGCCGGAAACGTCCATTGCCAGCATGACGGTTTGTTGATCTGATGGAAGAGACAGCACGGCCACCGGGGCGAGCAGCCGCCAGCAGCATGCAGGTGAAAGCTGCCAGCATCAGGGCGGGTGGTACGTGACGCCGCCAATGCTGGCGCGGACCCATGGCTTGGCGCAGCAGGCTGAGCGAGGTGTAGGGCACGGTGTTGCGTTTCTTGCGGTGAAGCAGCCGAGGTAGGTGCCCACCAACATAGGCAAGACCATCAGTAACCAAAGGAGCGTGGGCCAGATGAAATGCACTCAGGCCACCTTCATCAATTGGGCGTGGGTCTGTTACCCGGCGCCGACGCAGCTGGGTGAACCGGAGCAGCGCGTTCAGCAAGTCGTCGTCGGTGGACAGCTCGAAGGTGTCTACGCCTGAGCGCACAAAGGCCTGACGTGTGGCTGCTTCGCGCTCGGCAGCCAAGGCTTCAAACCGCTGGCGGAACGCTTTGTCGCTGGTGTCTACCCACAAATGCTCGCCCGTTTCAGCGTCTTCAAAGTTCAGTTCCCCCAGATCAGGCAAAGTGTGTTCGAGTGGGTCATACAGGCGCACTGCAATCACATCGTGGCGTTGGGCCAGTGCGCCGAGTGAGTCCGCCCATTCGCCATCGCTGATGAAATCTGACACCACAAAGACGGTGGACCGCCGATGCAAAGTGCTGCCGGCCAGGCGCAACCACTTTCGCCTGAAAGCTGCCCTGATCCGCTTGTTGGACAGCCCTGTGCCTTTGCATGACATGCAGCAGGTGAAGCACATGGCGGCGGTCGGCACGCGGTGGCACCATCACGTCGGCCGCGTGGGATTTGGCACCGGTTCTCGGGTTGCCTCCAAACAGCACAGCCCCCACCCGATTGCCGTGGCGGGTGAGCAGCCTGGACAGGGCTGCGACAAACTCGGTGGCTGTCTGACGCTTTCGTTTGTCGCCTGATCCAAAGTTGACAGAGCCTGACAGGTCCAGCACGAACCAGGCGGCCATTTCACGGTCTTCGGTGAACACCCTCGTGCGGCTGCTGTAGCCGGGCCGTGACGTTCCAATCCATGTGGCGCACGTCGTCGTGGTGCTGGTACTCGCGCAGGTCCGCCAGGTCAGGCCCGTGCCGCGCAACACGGTGCGGTAGTCTCCCTGCACCAGGCCGTCCAGCCGCCGCAGCACCGTCCATTCAAGGCGACGCAGCAGGGCCTCGGCACCTTCATTCGCCAGGCGCTGAGGTGGCACAGATTCAGTTTGCTTGCTGGGCATGGTCGTGTCGCAGAGGCGGTGTTGGCGCGGGCAGCTTGCGCGTGATCCGTGTGATCAGACTGTCAGCGGTGATGCCTTCGGCCAGAGCCTCATAGCTCAGGGCAATTCGGTGACGCAGCACATCGGGCACCAGGTCAAGCATGTCTTCAGGCAGCACGTACTGGCGGCCGCGCAGCAGGGGCAAGGCGCGAGTACCTTCAGTCAGGCCAATGCTGGCACGGGGCTGGCACCGAAAGTGATGAACCGGGCCGTTTCGGCCAGGCCGTGGTTGGCCGGGTGGCGCGTGGCGGACACCAGTTTCACGGCGTACTGGATCAGCGATGGGTCCACATACACCGTGCGGCAACTGGCCTGCAAGGCAGCGAGCTGCTCAGTACTGGCCACGGCCTGTATGGCAGCAGGTGGGTTCAAGGCTCGGTCCACAATGACGAATTCCTCGTCATCGCTCGGATAGTCCACCAGCACCTTCATCATGAAGCGGTCTACCTGCGCTTCGGGTAGCGGGTAGGTTCCCTCGGTTTCAATGGGATTTTGTGTGGCCATCACCAGGAAGGGGTTGGGAACAGGGTGCGTCTCGCCAGCGATGGTGACCTGGCGCTCTTGCATGACCTCCAGCAGCGCACTTTGCACTTTCGCCGGTGCGCGGTTGATTTCATCTGCCAGCAGCAAATTGGCAAACACGGGCCCCAAGGCGGTGCTGAAGTCGCCTGTCTTCTGGTTGTAGATACGGGTGCCTACCAGGTCAGATGGCACGAGATCGGGGGTGAACTGTATGCGCTTGAAGCTGCCTTTGACCGCATGTGCCAGCGTCTTGACAGTCAAGGTCTTGGCCAGTCCAGGAACGCCTTCAACCAGCAAGTGGCCTTGGGCCAACACGGCAACCATCACACGTTCCAGAAAACGGTCCTGGCCCACGACGACGCGCTTGACCTCAAACAGGATGCGTTCCATCAGTTCAGCGGTGGGAGCGTCTGTGGATGAGGTCATGGTGTTTTATCTAAAGAGGTTAGAACGGTGGCATGCCAGCTGCAGACGCAGCGTTCTCGATGGGTACAGCGAAACCAATACCCAAAAAAGTACTGGCTTTGGTCGGGTTGAGGATGGCAGTGACGATACCCACCACTTCACCGTCCATGGTGACCAGGGGGCCACCCGAATTGCCAGGGTTGGCGGCCGCGTCAAACTGGATCAAATTGGTGAGTTGGCGCCCGCCTTCAGGTGATTTGAACTCGCGCTTGAGCCCAGACACGATGCCCGCTGATGCGGACGGTCCGATGCCGAATGGAAAACCAACTGCCAGTACCTGGTCGCCACTCGCCAAGTCTGCTGTGGACCGCAAGGTGGCTGCAGACAGGTCATCTGGGATTTTTTGAGCCTGCAACACGGCCAGGTCGTTCTCGGCCTGAACGCCGGTGATGGCCGCCTCGGCCTCCAGCCCGTCCATGAAGGTGACCTGGATGCGCTGCGCACCGTAAACCACGTGGAGGTTGGTCAGGATCACACCTTGTCCACAATCACGACGCCGGTCCCGACGCCGTACTGCGTTTCATTATTTGTTTTGGGGTCGGTCCGGTAACTCACCACCCGCACGACGGATGGCAGTATGGCTTCATAGGCCCTGACTGCAGGCGAGGGCAATGTGGCGTTTTCGAGTGTGTGCAGCACCGCTGCATCAATTTGCTTTTGGGTGAGGACAGCTGGCCTCGCCTGTAGAAGCAGGCCAAGCATGACCAAGCTGAGAATGCAAAGAGTGCCGATGGCGGCCCACAGCCAACGGGGGTCGCTGTGGTCAAGTTGGCGCCACGGACGCAAGCCGACCGGTGTGGTTTGCGCTTTGTCCGTTGGCACGGCCTCGCTCAAACCCATGTCTGGCACACGGCTGGGTACCCAGGGTTTGGAACTGCTGTACATCGCGGGACGGCGCATAGAAAACAGGCGTGGTTTGGGATAACGGTAACACGATTTGCGGCATGATGTCTGCATGTCTGTCTGGATCGACACCCACTGCCATCTGGATGCGCCTGAGTTTGATGCTGACCGCCAGCAGCAGCGCCTGGCTGCGCGTGAGCTGGGCGTCTGCCTGTGTGTTTACCCGGCGGTATGCCAAAGCAACTTCGATACGGTTCGCCAGCTGGCCCATGAAACGGGGGACGCTTATGCGCTTGGGATTCACCCGCTCTACACACCTGCGGCATCTGATGCCGATTTGCAGGAGCTGGAAGCCCAGCTGACTCAGTTTCGGGCTGACCCACGTCTGGTGGCCGTGGGCGAGATTGGGCTGGACTACTTTGTGCCGGGGCTGGATACTCTGAAGCAGGAGTATTTTTACAGGGCGCAACTGAAGATGGCCAAGCGTTTTGACTTGCCCGTGATCCTGCATGTGCGCAAATCTGCAGATCGCTTGCTGAAGGGCTTGCGTGAACTGGTGCCACAAAAAGGGTGGCAGGGCATTGCCCATGCTTTCAACGGCAGCGATGTGCAGGCCGAGGCCTTTGTGAACCTGGGTTTTGTGCTGGGTTTTGGCGGTGCCCTGACTTTCGAGCGCGCGCTGCAATTGCGTCGCCTGGCCAGCCGCCTGCCTTTGAGCGCGCTGGTGCTGGAAACCGATGCGCCCGACATTCCCCCCCAGTGGCTTTACCGTACCCAGTCCGACCGCCAGGACGGTGCGCCACAAGGCCGCAACGCACCGATCGAGCTGCCTCGAATTGCGGCCCAACTGGCCGAGTTACGATCCATGGGGACCTCGGCGCTGGCCACGGCTACTACGGCCAATGCGTTGCGTGCTTTGCCAGCACTTCAAGAACTTTTGCCACCAATGGAACCATGAATTACTCTGAAATACATAGCGCAAAATCAAGACTGTATATACCGGGAAGGCCTTTTTTGCGTGAAACTCCGCTTTGGCGACTGCCTGGCAGTCTTTTGGGCGTGAATTGCGCAGAAGTCTGGCTGAAGCTCGAGCATTTGCAGGTAAGTGGCAGCTTCAAGGCGCGCGGCATGATGAACCGTTTGATGAGTCATTCCATCCCGGCCAGCGGAGTCATTGTGGCCTCGGGCGGCAATGCGGGTATTGCCACGGCCGCGGCAGCGAGGGCGCTGGGTGTGCGATGTGAGGTGTTTGTGCCTACCGTGTCGTCTGAGGCGAAACGCGCCAAACTGCGTGAGTTGGGTGCTGAACTGGTGGTCACGGGTGCCGCCTATGGAGACGCCTTGCAGGCCTGCCTAGCAAGGCAAGCCCAAACCGGCGCGTTGATGACCCATGCCTACGACCAGCCCGAGGTGGTGGCAGGTGCAGGCACTCTGGCACTGGAGATTGCCGAGCAGGCCCAGGGTTTGCCTGATGCGGTATTGGTCAGCGTAGGCGGTGGAGGCTTGGTCGCTGGACTGGCCCTGGGCTTTGCTGGCCTCGGTGAAGGCAAGACCCAAGTCATTGCACTTGAGCCCGAGAACGCACCCACATTGCACTCTGCCCGCCAGGCGGGGCGGCCAGTGGATGTGCCAGTCAGCGGTGTGGCAGCGGACTCTCTCGGTGCCAAGCGCATTGGCGACATTGCCTGGCAAGTCAGCCAGGCCCATGTGCATCAGTCCCTGCTGCTGTCAGACAGCGCCATTTCTGCCGCACAAAAATGGATGTGGAAAGAGCTTCGCCTGGCCGTGGAGCCCGCAGCCGCACTGCCGTTGGCGGCACTACAGACAGGTGTGTACACACCAGCACAGGATGGACGCGTGTGTCTGGTGGTGTGCGGGGGGAACGTGGATCCAGGGACGCTGGCGTAAACCTGCGCCCCTTTGGCTCCTAGAATGGCAACTTTAAAAATGGATGGACAACGTTGGATGAAGCAATTTGTTGGTTCCTGTTTTGTTGTGCTTGGCTTGTCGGCCTGTGGCGGTTCTGTGCCAACAACAACCCCTAGCCTGTCCAATGGCGCGGTGCCACTCGTGAATCCTTCATTTGATTTGACGCCTGACGGTTCACTGGCGGGTTGGGAAGCCAATGAGCACAGTCGCGGAAAGTCATTCAGCTTCACGGCTGATGCGAGCAATATGGTGTCTGCACCAGCCAGCGCCAGGATCAATCGATATGGGGACGAGGCTTGGGGATTATTGCGACAGACGCTTCCCGTTAAAACTGTTTGGATTGGCAAGACAGCCAGGCTGTCTGGATCATTGAAGTCTGAAGGTGCCGACAGCTTTGGGGCGGGGCTTCTGCTTCAGACGCGCACTAGCGGCGAAGACGTGTTGACCTACAACCACATGAGCGATCGGCGTTTGATGGGTACCCAAGCTTGGGCGAAGTATTCCGTTGAAATAAAGATTCCACCGCAGGCTTTTCAGTTCAATCTGGGTATTATTTTGGAGGGCGGCGGGACCCTCTGGGCCGATGACATCCAGTTGGAAATCATCGACTGATTCACAGAAATCAGATTTGGCGTTGGGGCCTCGGTAAAATCGCCCCATGCTAGACATTACCCTTTTGCGCAAAGACCTGGATTCGGTCATTGCCCGCTTGCAGACACGCAAGAACCCTCAAGTTTTTCTGGACGTCACCGCCTTCACGGCGCTGGAGTCTGAACGTAAGACGCTACAGACCCGTACCGAGGAGCTTCAGTCCCAACGCAACAGCTTGTCCAAGCAAATTGGCCAGCGCAAGGCCAAGGGCGAATCAGTGGACGACATCATGGCAGCCGTGGCTGCGGCCAAAGCCGAGCTGGATGGTTCTGCGGTTCGCCTGGAGGTGATTCAGGCCGAACTGCAATCCCTTCTGTTGGCCGTACCTAACTTGCCTCACGAGAGCGTCCCTGTGGGTGCTGACGAACACGGTAACGTGCAGGTGCGCACATGGGGAACGCCAAAAGCTCTTGGCTTCGAACCCAAAGACCATGTGGACCTTGGCACGCCCTTGGGCTTGGACTTTGATACCGGCGTCAAGCTGGCCGGTTCGCGCCTTACCTTCATGCGCGGCCCTGTCGCCAAGCTGCACCGGGCGCTTGCACAGTTCATGCTCGACGTGCAAACGCAGGAGCATGGCTACACCGAGTGCTACACGCCAGTCATTGTCAACGCCGAAACCCTGCGCGGTACCGGTCAATTGCCCAAGTTTGAAGCTGACCTGTTCGCTGCCAAAAAGGGTGGCCAGGACGGCGAAGAGCAGCCTGACAATGCCGCGCTTTACCTGATCCCAACCTCGGAAGTCACCCTGACCAACACCGTGCGCGACGAGGTGGTGGTCGAGTCTGCCTTGCCCATCAAGCTCACCGCCCACACGGCCTGCTTTCGCTCCGAGGCAGGCAGCGCAGGACGCGACACGCGCGGCATGATTCGCCAGCACCAGTTTGACAAAGTGGAGATGGTGCAGATCACACATCCTAGTAAAAGCTATGAAGCTCTGGAGGAAATGACAGGCCACGCCGAAGCCATCCTACAGAAACTCGCCTTGCCATATCGCGTGATGGCGCTTTGCACGGGCGACATGGGTTTTGGTGCATCCAAAACCTATGACCTGGAAGTCTGGTTACCTGCGCAGAACACCTACCGCGAAATCAGCTCAGTCAGCAATTGCGAGGCCTTCCAGGCGCGCCGCCTTCAGGCCCGGTTCAAGAACGCCCAGGGCAAAAACGAACTGGTGCACACCCTGAACGGATCCGGCCTGGCCGTCGGGCGCACGCTGGTGGCGGTGCTGGAGAACTACCAGAACGCCGACGGCAGCATCACGGTGCCGCCTGCCTTGCGGCCCTATATGGCAGGCATTGAGGTACTGAAGGCCTGATAGAATTGCGGCTTCGCCCAAGCGCTGTGGTTACCTAGGAGAGGTGGCAGAGTGGTCGAATGTACCTGACTCGAAATCAGGCGTAGGAGCGATCCTACCGAGGGTTCGAATCCCTCCCTCTCCGCCAAGGATGAGTTTATAGACCTCCACAGAAGTCCAAAAACTCTATAAAAACCCCCGTCATTCAATGAGTTACGGGGGTTTTTTGTTTCTGCCTTTTTCTGGGGAGTCTCATCGAGTGTCTCATATTGAGAAAATCTGAATCAGCGCACCTGTTTTAAGGGAAAACCCCGGTCATTTGCTATGCATTGAGTTGCATAACGATATGAAAATACTTGCATAGCACCGGCAACCTCGCCGGATTGATTGAGCTAACTGGAGACACAGATGCAAAAGGTGTTGCACATTAATCCTGAGAAATGCACAGGCTGCTTGCAATGCGAGATGGCTTGCTCATTTGAAAATTACGGTGTGTTTGCACCGTCCAAGTCACGTATCAAAGTTTTCGACTTTCATGAGACTGGCAAGAAGGTCCCCTACACCTGTACCCAGTGCGATGAGGCTTGGTGCTTGCATGCCTGCCCAGTAGAAGCCATCACCGTCGACAAGCTGACGGGCGCCAAAGTCGTCAATGACGCGACTTGCGTTGGCTGCAAGGTCTGCACCATTGCCTGCCCATTCGGCACAGTTAACTACGTGCAGGAAACTGGCAAGGTGCAGAAGTGCGATCTTTGCGGTGGTGATCCTGCCTGCGCGACTGCCTGCCCCACGGGGGCCATCACTTTCATTGATGCCAACTGGACTGGCATGGACAAGATGAAGAGTTGGGCGAACAAGCTCGGTAACCAGGCCTCGGCCGCCTGATCTGAATCAAGGAGATATCACTATGTCATGGGCTGGAAAAATCCTCCGTATCAATCTGACCGCCGGGACTGTTGCCGTTGAACCGCTGAACATGCAATGGGCGCGCGACTATATCGGTTCGCGAGGCCTGGGCTCGAAATACCTGATCAGCGAGATTGACCCTAAAGTCGATCCACTGTCAGCAGAAAACAAACTGATTTGGGCCACTGGTCCCTTGACGGGCACGATGGCTTCCACAGGCGGCCGCTACACGGTCATTACCAAGGGACCCTTGACGGGCGCAATAGCCTGCTCAAACTCAGGTGGCTATTTCGGCGCAGAGCTCAAGATGGCGGGCTGGGACATGATCATTTGTGAAGGCCAGTCACCCAAGCCGGTGTACCTGTACATCAATGATGATCAGGTCGAACTGCGAGACGCCAGCGACATTTGGGGCATGAGCGTCTGGAAGACAGAAGCACATCTCAAGACCAAACTGCAAGACCCACTGGTCCGGGTGTCATCCATTGGCAAAGCCGGCGAAAACAAAGTGTTATATGCCGCAGTGGTGAACGACTTGCACCGTGCAGCCGGCCGCTCTGGCGTGGGTGCGGTCATGGGCAGCAAAAACCTCAAGGCCATTGCAGTGCGCGGCACCAAGGGTGTTGGCAACATCCGTGACCCCAAGGCTTTCATGACGGTCACTGCCGAAAAGAAGAAAATACTGGCTGAAAACGGCGTCACGGGTCAGGGCCTGCCAGCCTATGGCACCCAGGTACTGATGAACGTGATCAACGAAATCGGGGGGTTGCCCACTCGCAATCACCGCGATGTGCAATTTGAAGGTGCCAAAGACATTTCGGCTGAAGCCATGGCGACACCGCGCGCTACCGACGGCAAAAAGCATTTGGTGACCAACCAGGCCTGCTTTGGTTGCACCATCGCCTGTGGCCGCATCAGCAAAATGGACGCAACCCACTTCACTGTACAGAATAAGCCGCAATACTGGGGTGCTTCCGGTGGTCTGGAATACGAAGCTGCCTGGGCTTTGGGTGCGGCCAATGGCGTGAACGATTTGGAAGCCCTTCAGTATGCCAACTTGCTTTGCAACGAAGAAGGTATTGACCCGATCAGCTTTGGTGCCACGGTCGGCGCTGTGATGGAGTTGTATGAGATGGGCGTGCTGACCAAAGAGCAACTCGGTATTGATGCCAAGTTTGGCTCGGCGCAAGCGCTGGCCTTCTTTGCAGAGCAAACGGTCAATGGGCTGGGCTTTGGCGTGGAGATAGGGCAAGGCTCCAAGCGACTGACGGCCAAGTACGGTCATCCCGACTTGAGCATGAGCGTCAAAGGCCAAGAATTCCCCGCCTACGATGGCCGTGCGATTCAAGGGATTGGTTTGGCCTATGCCACTTCTAACCGGGGCGCTTGTCATCTGCGTGGATACACCATCGCGTCTGAAGTGCTGGGCATTCCGGTCAAGACTGATCCAGCTGAGCACGAAGGCAAGCCAGAACTGGTCAAGGCCTTCCAGGATGCAACGGCGGCGTTCGATTCGTCTGGCCTGTGCATCTTCACCACGTTTGCCTGGAGCCTGCCAGATCTGGCGCCACAGTTGCAGGCTGCTTGCGACGAGGCCTATACGGTCGAGGAAGTTGAGAAAATCGGGGAGCGCATCTGGAACATGGAGCGCGAGTTCAACAACGCTGCAGGCTTTACCCACAAGGACGACAGCCTACCCAAACGCCTGCTTACAGAACCCGCCAAAACCGGCGGCTCGAAAGGCAAAGTCAGCATGTTGCCGGTGATGTTGCCCAAGTACTATGCCGCACGCGGCTGGGACCCTGAAGGCCGTCCAACTGCAGCGACCAAAGAGCGACTGGGCTTGTAAGGGCAGATGGTCATGACCCACCATGTGATTCTGGGCGCAGGCCCTGCGGGTGTGATTGCTGCTGAAACTCTGCGTAAGCTTGCCGCCAATGACACCATCACCTTGGTGGGGGATGAGCCGCAAGCGCCTTACTCCCGCATGGCGATCCCGTATTTGCTGATTGGCAATATCGATGAAAAGGGCACCTATCTGCGCAAGCAGGCCGACCACTTTGATCGCTTGCAAATCAAATTGGTGAAAGCCAAGGCGCTGTCGGTCCAGACTGCACAGCGCCAGGTGATGCTGGACAACGGCGAAACGCTGACCTTTGACCGCCTGCTGATTGCCACTGGCTCCAGCCCTGTCAGAGCGCCGGTACCGGGAATCGACAGCCCGGGCGTCCACAGTTGCTGGACGCTTGAAGATGCCCATGCCATCATGGCCGAAGCGAAGCCGGGTGCCCGGGTGATTCAAATGGGAGCAGGCTTCATTGGCTGCATCATCATGGAAGCGCTGGCGGCTCGTGGCGTCAGTTTGAGTGTGGTGGAGATGGGGGACCGCATGGTGCCTCGCATGATGGGCCCCGTGGCTGGAGGCATGATTCGCGACTGGTGCGAGGCCAAGGGCGTCAAGGTCTATACCCAAGCCAAGGTCGAGGCCATCGTCCCAGGTGGGGTCGGCGCCGATGCCCCCCTGACGGTGCGCCTTTCCACAGGCGAGAAGCTGCCAGCAGATTTGGTGATCAGTGCGACAGGTGTTAAACCCAACATGGCATTCTTGAAGGATTCAGGTGTGACCTGCCTTCAAGGTGTATTGACCGATGAACATCTTCAGACCAGTGTGCCCGGCATCTATGCGGCAGGCGACTGTGCAGAGGCGTTTGACAAGGTCAGTGGTACCACGATAGTCAGCGCCATTCAGCCCAACGCGGCTGAGCAGGCGCGCGTCGCTGCACTCAACATGCTGGGACAAACGACAAGCTTGCGCGGTGTGACACAGATCAATGTGCTGGACACGCTGGGTTTGATTTCTGCCAGTTTTGGCCAATGGCGTGGGCTACCTGGTGGGGAGCATGTCGAACTGACAGATCGGGATGCAGCAGGTGGTGGACGGCACTTGAGCCTGCAGTTCAAGGACGACGTGCTTGTGGGGTGTAACTGCGTGGGTTGGACTCAGCATGTGGGTGTGATGCGTGGGTTGGTCGAAGGCCAGGTAAGCCTCGGTCCATGGAAGGAAAAACTGCTTGCAGACCCAACCAAACTGATGGATGCTTACCTCGATGCCGTCCAGGTGCAGGGGCACTGGCAAGGTGCCGATGATGAGCGTCGCCGCTGAAGCGCAAGCGGTGTGAATTTCAGCAAATGAAAATTACCCTCAAGCTTTTTGCCTCGCTCACGGACTATTTGCCGAAAGACAAAAGCCAGGGTAACGAGTTGGCCCTGGAGATCGCAGACAGCACCAGGGTTGCTGAAGTGATTGCGGCTTTTAACTTACCAGACAAGCTGGTCCACTTGGTACTGGTCAATGGTCGGTATGTCGCGCCAGAGCACCGGGGAAGCCATCTTTTGGTCGGAGGCGATGCCTTGGCAATCTGGCCCCCAATTGCAGGTGGATAAGGCGGGCAATTGAGTGCAGGCCAGCTACCCAGCGGAGTTCACACGGGAGATGGGTTGCACTGAGGCTGAATGGCTCAGGCTGCTACCGGCGGCTATCGGCGAACACGCATCGCGTGTCGTTGAAAATCAGCTGAATGTCACGCTTGCACCAGGCAAGCTCACGGTTTGCTGGACAACCTTGTCCCCCCGCGTGATTGGCCTGGTTCGTTTACCTCGGTTACAGGTGACGTTTTGCTTTGACGGTCTCAGTAGTGACGAGCGCCACGCTTTCATGAGGCGCTTTGATCTCTACATGCACCGCGGCGGAGGTTAGCGGGGTCTCAGGTGCTTGAAAGGCGTCTGCGGGCCAAGGCAACGATCAGAAAAGAGTCCTGTGGACTGAGCGACGGAAACTGCTCTTTGAGTTCACGCAAAGCCAAATGGTCTGTTGAATGACCCGCCCATTGATTGCCTGGGTCAAAAAAGGGTTTCAATGCCTCACATGCCGCAGGGAATATGGCTCGCAATTCATGCTGCTGACGGCGGTCGACGGGGGTGCTCATGCAGGCATGATAGTCCTGCCAGTTCTTTTGCACCTCAGACAGACGAATTCCAAACCCAAGTGAAGGGGTATGGTGGTTTCTGAAGGAAGCTTGAGTCCATCAGCGGGTCATATAGGACGGCGCAGCACAACTGCAGCTTCTTGTGAACAATGGGGTGTCCGTACTCAGGACACTAGAAGTGAAACATCATGGATACCTTTGAGTGGAGCCATCTTTTTGAGACGGGCCTCGCGGAAGTGGATGAGCAGCACAGGCGACTTGTCGCGCTGGTGAATCAACTCGGCAAAGATATTCACAGCGCGAGTCTGTCGCACATTGACCAGACACTGGATGAACTGGTCAAGTACACCGTTTACCACTTTGAATGCGAGGAAGGGTTCATGGACCGGCATGGTCTTGAGCCTGTTTACGTCGAGCGCCACCGTGAAACCCATCGCCGCTTTGTCCAGCAAGTAGCCAACTGGTTGGAGCGGAGAAAAAAAGGCGAAGGAATCGAGCTGCAGCAACTGCTTGAGTTTTTGGCCAACTGGCTGATCTTTCACATCATGGGCGACGATCAGTCTCTAGGGCGGCAGGTGCTTGCCGTCAGTTCTGGCAAGACGCCCAAACTTGCATTTGAAGAAGACCATGCATCGAGCGATCCACGCACCGATGTCCTGCTGGTTGCTTTGCGGCGCTTGTATGTCGATTTGGTGGAGCGCAATGAAGCGCTGTTGGCAACGCAGGGCACGCTGTCGCAGCTGAATGCAACACTTGAACAGCGGGTCAGTCAGCGAACAGCTGAGTTGCAAGCTCTTAACGAGCAACTTCAGGACGAACAGGCCCAGTTGATTGAGGCTGAAAAAATGGCTTCGCTTGGGCGCATGGTGGCAGGATTCGCCCATGAAATGAACACCCCCGTGGGGGTTGCCGTGGGCGCCACATCGCAACTGCGCGAGCTCATTGCCGAATTGCGCATCATGCTTTCTCAACAGGAGGTTTCTGAGGAACAGGTGCTAGGCTGTCTGGATATATTGGATGAGACCTCATCGCTTTCTCTGGCCAATCTGCAGCGCGCATCGGGTATGGTCCAAAGCTTTAAACGCACTGCGGTTGACCAGACGTCGGAGGCGGAACGCGAATACGACCTGGCTGAAGTGTTGGAGGATGTTCAAAAAAGCCTGCGGAATCTTTTCAAGCGAACTGCAATCGAGATCCGGATCGACTGCGCACCAGGGCAACGTCAGTTTGGTCAGGCAGGTGCAGTCGTTCAAGTGCTCACAAACCTCATGCAAAACAGCCTGATTCACGGTTTTGACGAGGGCAAACGTGCGGGCATCATCTCCGTTGCTGCCCGTCTGCGGGATGGGCAGGTCCGTATCGATTACGCTGACAATGGCGTCGGGATGTTGGCAGACACCCTGCAGCGCGTGTTTGAGCCCTTCTACACGACGCGGCGTGGCAAAGGTGGCAGCGGCCTGGGGCTCTACATTGCTTACAACGTTGTCACCGAAGTCTTGCATGGTGCCATTCACTGCGAAAGTACAGTCGGCGTTGGCACCCGATTCACAATCGAATACCCGCATCGGTCGTCCGACCCGTTGCAATACAAAAAGGCAGACAAACCATGAAAATCGTTCGCCGTCCGGAGTCGACCGACCCTGCCGCCAGCCAACCACGTCTCGAACCCTGGAAGGTATTGATCGTTGACGACGAGCCTGACGTGCGGCGCGTCACTGTTCTGAATTTGAGAGGGTTCCAGTTTGGCGGTCGCAGTTTGCAGTTCCTCGAGGCAAGTACTGCTGCGCAGGCACAGACCATCCTTCAAAATAACCCCGACATCGCCCTGGCGCTGGTCGATGTGGTGATGGAGACCGACGATGCAGGTTTGAAGTTGGTGGAGTACATCCGCCAGACCCTGGACTACCGCATGATTCGCCTGGTCATCCGAACCGGCCAGCCGGGTGTGGCGCCGGAACGTTATGTGATCGATAACTTCGACATCGATGACTATAAGGACAAGTCGGAATTGACCGCACAGCGCCTTTACACCACAGTGCGTACTGCGCTCAAGGGCTATCGCGATCTGCTGACCATTGAGGCGAGCCGAGTCGGCCTGTCCCGGATTCTGAATGTGGCGCCCGATCTCTATGACTTGCACCGCGACGGGCTGGAAGAGTATTTTCAGGGTGTGTTGATGCAGACCATAGGCATCTGCAATCTGGATCACTCAGGATTGATTTCGACCATTGATGGCTTGATGCTCACGCTCGAAGGCAAAGACATCCAGGTGCGCGCGGGCACCGGTCAATTCAGCGGTCCAGGAAATCCACGCAGCGGAGAAATTGTCGAACTGTGTTCGCGCGCAGTCACCGGGCAAGACGTGCCCGAAGAGATCCGGCGTGGCGCTGTGATTGTTCCATTGCGGGTGGGTCACGACGTACTGGGCTTTGTTTACCTGGAAAGTCAGGCAGAGCTTTCGCCGGGGGATCGGGAGTTGATCCAGGTCATGGCCAATCAATGCGCGGCAGCGCTGGACAACTTCCGGCTGCACCACAGCCTGGAAGACGCGTATGACGAATCCATTGACATGTTGGCCCACGTGGCCGAATTCAAGGACAGCGCCACAGGCACGCACATACGACGCATACAGGAATACACCCGACGTGTGGCGCTGGCAGTGGGCTGCAGTCCCACAGAGGCCAGCATTTTTGCCAAGGCCAGCCGTCTGCACGATGTGGGCAAGGTCGGCATCCCCGATGTGATACTGCGTAAACCCGGCAAACTCACGGCTGACGAATTTACGGTGATGCAAAAGCACACCCGCATAGGAGACGCTGTACTCAAACGCAGCCCAAGACTTGCAGTGGCACGTCTGGTGGCCAAATCACACCATGAAAAATGGAACGGTGCCGGATACCCTGATGGTTTGCAGGGGGAGGACATTCCTCTGGCCGCCCGGATTGTGGCGGTGGTCGATGTTTTTGACGCGTTGGTCAGTCAAAGGCCCTACAAGGACTCTTGGCCTGCTCAAAAAGCCGCCACTCAAATTGAACTTGGGCGCGGATCACATTTCGACCCCCACATTGCGGACACTTTTCTGAGTTTGTTCCGAGCAGGTCAGTTTGACGACTTGGTCAGTGCAGCCGTTGACGATGCCGTCAAAGAAACCGTAAAGAACATTTCAGATCAGTAGTTCAGGCCCATGGCGCCGCGCACCTCATGCATGGTGGCACGTGCGACGGTGCGTGCACGGTCTGTGCCTGCGTCCACAATCTCCCGTACCAGTTTTGGGTTTTTCACATAGGGCTCAGCACGGGCCAGCATGGGCTGCTGCTCGGCCAGGATGCCATCGATCACCGGTCGCTTGCATTCAAGGCAGCCAATGCCCGCACTGGTGCAGCCTTGCCTCACCCAGTTCTGCGTGTCGTTGGAAGAATAGATTTTGTGGAATTGCCAGACTGGGCAGTTGTCCGGGTTGCCTGCATCTGTGCGTTTGACGCGGGCAGGGTCGGTTGGCATGGTTTTGACTTTGTGTTCGATGCTTGCTTTGTCTTCACGCATGGCGATCCCGTTGCCATAGCTCTTGCTCATCTTGCGGCCGTCAAGGCCAGGCAGTTTGGCGGATTCGGTCAACAGCACTTGTGGTTCAACCAGCACCATGCGGCCCGTACCGCGGAAGTAGGCGCTCAAACGCTCGCGTTCTGCGTCATCCAGCAATGGGCTGCTGTTCACAAAGCCGAGGGCACCTTCCATGGCCTTGGTGTCACCCGTCTCCTGGTACACCTTGCGCGATTTTTCAAAGCGTTTGGTGCTGTCCTTGCCAATTTTTTCGAGTGTGGCTTTCACCAGCGCGTCAAAGTTAGTTTCCCGTCCATAAAGGTGATTGAAGCGGCGAGCTGCCTCGCGTGTCAACTCCACATGGCTGGCCTGGTCTTCCCCTACGGGCACGTAATGGGCCTTGTAGATCAGAATGTCAGCCGCTTGCAGTAAGGGGTAGCCCAGAAAACCATAGGTAGACAAGTCTTTGTCCTTCAACTGCTGCTGCTGGTCTTTGTAGGTGGGCACACGTTCCAGCCAACCAATCGGGGTGCCCATGGCCAGCAGGGTGAAGAGTTCGGCATGTTCGGGCAGCCGACTTTGCAGAAAGATCGTGCACTGGTTAGGGTCCAACCCGGCAGCCAGCCAGTCAATCACCATTTCAAACACGTTTTTCTCGATGATGTCGCGACTTTCGTAATGGGTGGTCAGTGCGTGCCAATCGGCCACAAAGTAGAAGCACTCCATCTCTTGCTGCAGGCGCACCCAATTTTTCAGTGCGCCGTGGTAGTGGCCCAGGTGCAAGGCGCCTGTCGGACGCATACCCGACAGGACACGTTGTTTGGCAATGCTTGCCGTTTGCTGTTCGCTCATCATTTCACCAACCACGCCAGTGGCGTCAAAAGGGTATCAATCAAGCCAAAGGTCAGGCCCATCACTGGCCGCATCCAGATAGCGCTCAGAACATTTGCAATGACCAAGCCCATCACGATAAAGAAGCCCCAGGGTTCGATGCGTGACACCATCACTGCAAACCTGAAAGGCAGGAGGCCCACCAGAATACGACCACCGTCAAGGGGGGGACGGGGAAAAGGTTAAAAGCAAACATCACCACATTCACCATCATGCCTGCCTTGCACATTTCGATGAAAAACCGTTCGGTTAACCCCGATCCGACTAACAGATAGAACAGGACTCCCCATACCAGCGCCTGCAGCAAATTGACGGCTGGTCCTGCCAATGCAACCCAGACCATGTCGCGTTTCGGGTGGTGCAAGTTGCCAAAGTTGACCGGAACGGGCTTGGCATAGCCAAACAGAAATGCACCCGAAGTTGCAAAGTAAAGCAGCAACGGCATGGCGATCGTACCCATCGGATCAATGTGTTTGATGGGATTCAGTGTGATCCGCCCCAGCATGTAAGCCGTGTTGTCACCGAAATGGCGTGCAGCATAGCCATGGGCAGCCTCATGTACCGTGATGGCAAAGAGCACGGGCAGGGCATAGATCAGGACAGTTTGAATGATGTTTTCCACAGAAGCTATTGTCTCTTACGGAACTGCCTTACAAGCCCAGGGTAGCAAGCTCGCCCCGACCCGCACGAATCAATTCTGGGTCGCCGCCTCGTCCCATGGCGCTCAAGTCCACTACGGTAGTGGGCTGAGATGCACAGGCGCCTGCATCAATGACGGCGTCAATCAACTTTTCGTAGCGGTCACGGATCTCCGCCGCGTCATTGAGAGGATCTTTTTCATTCGGTGCAATGAGTGTGGTCGCCAGCAAGGGGGTACCCAGTAGTTCCAACAGTTCCTGCAAGGCGCGATGCTCTGGCACACGCAAGCCAATGGTCTTGCGCTGCGGGTGGCTCAGGCGGCGCGGGACTTCCTTGGTCGCCTCCAGAATGAAGGTGTAAGCACCGGGTGTAGCAGCCTTGAGTAGGCGGTATTGGCGGTTGTCCACCAGGGCGTAACTGGCGAGTTCCTTCAGATCGCGGCATAGCAGCGTCAAGTGGTGCTTTTCATCAACGCCACGAATCCTTCGCAGTTTGTCAGCTGCGGCCTTGTCATCAATCTGGCAGGCAAGCGCGTAGCTGGAGTCGGTGGGTACAGCAATGATGCCGCCTTTGGCCAGCAGCGCAGCAGCTTGCTTTAAGAGACGGGGTTGTGGGTTGTCAGGGTGAACTTGTAAGAACTGTGCCATGGTGCGCTCGATCAGCGAGAGGATTTGAGTATGCGCGCTTCAAGCGCGGACAACCACGCGCTGCTTGCCCCGCTGATGGCAATGATGACCATGCCAATGATTCCCCAATGCGATGGTACATGTTGAAAGACCAGCCATCCCAGCAGCATGGAGGTGCCGATCTGTGTGTAAAGGAAGGGCGTGAGCGCGGTTGCAGGTGCTCGCGAGTAAGCCAGGGTCAGCCAGTAGTGACCTATGGCACCAAAACAGCCCATTAACAACATTCTTAGCCACAGGCTCCATTCGGGGATCGTGACCCAGACGAAAGGCAAAACCAAGGTGCTGACAATCGTTGCAACCCAGCCCGTGTAAAAGTGCGTGGTAGACGGACTGTCAGTGTGGGCTAGCTTGCTTGTCAGTATCTGAAACCAGGTGTTCGATGCAACCACCACCAGGGGGAGCAGCCATGCCCAACTGAAGCCATCCCCACCAGGCTGAATAATCAGCATGGCACCGGCGAACCCCAGGGCGACCAGTAACCAGCGCAATGGCGAGACATGTTCTTTCAGGAAGGTGCATGCCACCACAGTGATAGCCAAGGGTGTGATCATCACAATGGCGGTGAACTCGCCCACGGGGATAAACGCCAGACTGCTGAATGCGAACAAGGTGCTGGTCAACAGCATCAGGCCGCGCACAATTTGCAAACGGGGATTGGCAGTGCGCCAAAGGGCTGTTCCCTGGGCTGGCCAAAGAATGGCCGTGCTCAGCACCGCCTGCACCACATAGCGCGCCCAGACCGCCATCAACAGCGGCACATAAGGCACGACCGTTTTGGTGGTTGTGTCCAGAACTGAAAAGCAAAGTGTGGCGGCCAGCACATAGCCAATGCCAGCCATTCCGTGCGATTTCCGTGAGGCTGGCAGCGACGTCACTGGATGCGGTTGGCCAGGGTCTCCCAGACCGGCGTTAGCTCATCAGACAAAAATGGCAACTTACCCAGGTCGGTGTGCGACTCATCTGGACTGTGAAAATCACTGCCGCGTGATGCAACAAGGCCTAACTCTTTCGCAAGAGATGCGTATTCCACAAACTCGGCAGGCGAATGGCTCCCTGTGACCACTTCAACGCCCACGCCTCCATGGGCTTTGAATTCAGTGAACAAGGCATATTCTTCATTGGCAGTGAACTTGTAGCGTCCTGGGTGTGCCACCACCGCAGCGCCCCCAGCTTGAGTGATCCAGCGGACTGCGTCGCCCAATGCCGCCCATCGGTGTGGCACAAAACCAGGTTTGCCATCGGTCAGGTACTTGCGGAAAACCTCGGCGGTGTCTTTGCAAATCCCGGTTTCAACCAGAAAACGCGCGAAATGAGTACGCGAAATGAGCTCAGGGTTGCCCACATATTTCAAGGCGCCCTCATAGGCGCCATGGATGCCCACCTTGGCTAATTGATCTGACATCTCCATCGCGCGTGGTCCGCGGCCATGACGGGTGTCATGCAGGCCTTGGCAAAGCTGAGCGTCATCTGGATCAAACCCAAGGCCAACAATGTGAACAGTTTCGCCAGCGAATGTCACCGATATTTCGGTTCCCGTCAGGTAACGCATGCCGTTTGCTTTTGCCGCTGCGGCAGCACGGTGTTGACCGCCAATTTCGTCATGGTCGGTCAAGGCCCATAGCTCCACGCCGTTGACCGCAGCACGCTGGGCCAATAGTTCAGGGGTGAGAGTACCGTCGGATACGACAGAATGGCAGTGAAGGTCGGCGTTAAAGATCTTTGTCACCCATGCATTTTAGTGGGTCCTCTGAGAGAGTCGTGCACAGAGTGCCCAGGCGTTGCCGCTGATCGATGAGTCAGCGCGCGATAATTCAAGTCTTGCCGGGTCGGTCGGTCACCAAGACGGGATGCCAGGGTTATGGTTCAAGCACATTGGGCTCGCGGATTGCGCGGGGGGGTTGGTCTGTTTTGTCTGAGCTTGGTCGCGTGTAGCGGATCGAAGCCCGACACGGCTTGGTCAGGCTATGCAGAAGGCGACTATGTCTACGTTGCTGCCCCTTTGGCTGGCCGTCTGGAACTGTTGGGTGTTCAGGCAGGGCAGAAACTGCGCGAAGGTGACCTTTTATTCACATTGGAAGCTGAGGCCGAACGTGCTGCGCTCGACGAAGCAGCCGCACGCCTGGCCACCGCACAGGCCCAGGCGCGGAACCTGGACAAAGGCCGTCGCCAGGAAGAAATTGCGGTGGCCGAATCCCAACTGGCGCAGGCACAGGCACATGCGACGCTGATGCGGGCCGATTTGGCCCGACAGCAGCAGTTGGTGGTCCAAGGCTTTGTTTCAAAGGCAAGAACAGAAGACTCGCTATCCGCTCTGAACGAGGCACAGGCCAAAGTGGCCGAACTGACGGCTTCCCTGCGCGTCGCCAGATTACCTGCCCGGCCGGATGAACGCGCAGCCTCCCATAGCAGCGTCAGCGCGGCAGGCGAGGTTTTGCGCCAGACGCAGTGGCGGGAAGCTCAAAAGAAGCAAATAGCACCGTCAGATGCCGTGGTGGCTGATTTGTACTTCCGCCAAGGCGAATTTGTGCCTGCGGGCCAGCCGGTGTTGTCCCTGCTGCCCCCACAAAACATCAAGGCCCGCTTCTTTGTGCCCGAGGCCGACATTGGGCAGATGCAACCTGGCATGGCCGTCGCATTGCACTGCGATGGGTGCGTCGCCCCCATTGCCGCCAAGGTCACGCGCATTGCCACCCAGGCCGAATACACGCCGCCAGTGATTTATTCCAACGCGCAACGGTCCAAACTGGTGTTCATGGTCGAGGCGCGCCCCGATCCTTTGGATGCTGTGAAATTGCACCCTGGGCAGCCCCTGGATGTGCGCGCAGCCCCATGACTGCACTGGCCATTGATGTCAGAGCATTAAGCAAACACTACGGCGGGCGTGCTGTGGTGGATCAAGTAAACCTGCAGGTTGCCAAGGGGCGGATCTGTGGTTTCCTAGGCCCCAACGGAAGTGGCAAAACGACCACCATCCGCATGCTGTGCGGTCTGCTCACGCCCGATGCAGGGCAAGGCACTTGTCTGGGGCTGGACATCATCAAGGACGCCGCAGCCATCAAGCGCCAGGTAGGCTACATGACTCAGAAGTTTGGCCTGTATGACGATCTGAGCATCCGCGAAAACCTGGACTTCATTGCGCGTCTGTTCGAGTTGCCCAGGCGCCGCCAGGCGGTGGACATGGCCCTGGAGCGGCTGGGCCTGCAGGCACGCCAGGGGCAACTGGCTGGAGCGTTGTCGGGCGGCTGGAAGCAGCGCCTGGCTCTGGCCGCCTGCCTGATCCATGAACCCAAGCTGCTGCTATTGGACGAACCCACCGCAGGTGTAGACCCCAAAGCACGCCGCGACTTTTGGGATCAGATTCATCTGCTGGCGGCGCAGGGCATCACCGTGCTGGTGTCCACCCACTATATGGACGAAGCAGAACGCTGCCATGAGTTGGTGTACATCGCCTACGGCAAGTTGTTGGCACGTGGCACCGAGCGCGAAATCATTGATGGATCAGGCCTCAAGGTGTGGTCGGTGACTGGTCAGGGCGTGGGTGCGTTGTTGGCGCCGCTCAAGACCGCCCCCGGCGTGCTGAGCGTGGCAGCATTTGGCAATGCGGTGCATGTGGCTGGGCTGGACGCGGCTTTGCTGGCGCAGGCCTTGGCGCCTTTGCGGGCTAACTCGGCCTTGCTGGTCAGCCCTGTCGCGCCGAACCTGGAAGATGTTTTCGTGAGCTTGATTGCAAATGCCCAAGACAATTTTGTGGTCGAGGCGAAGCCATGAATTTCTCTTTCGCCCGTATGTTGGCAGTGTTCATCAAAGAGTTCCAGCAGATGATGCGTGACCGCATGACCTTTGCCATGGCGGTGGGCGTGCCTATCATCCAGTTGGTGCTGTTTGGCTATGCAATCAACACGGACCCCAAGGGCTTGCCCACGGCGGTGGTGAGTGCCGAGGCCACGCCGTTGTCGCGCAGCCTGGTGGCGGTGTTGCAGAACACAGGTTACTTCAAGGTCACGCACAGCGGCGTCAGCGAGGCCGAGGGCAATGCCTTGATTGCGGCAGGCACGGTGCAGTTTCTGGTGGTGATACCTCCCAACTTTTCGCAGCGTCTGCTGCGGGGAGAACGCCCGGCGTTGCTGGTGTCGGTGGACGCCACCGACCCCACCGCCAGCGGCAACGCCATCGCGGCGCTGAACATGGTGGCAGGCCAAGCCTTGCGCTGGGATCTGGTGGGCCCGCTGCGCAGTTTGCAGCCGACACCGCCGCCGTTTGAGGTGCGTGTGCACCGCCAGTACAACCCCGAGGGGTTGTCGCGCTACAACATCGTGCCGGGCTTGATTGGCACGATTTTGACGATGACCATGGTGATGCTCACGGCCCTGGCGATGACGCGCGAGCGGGAGCGCGGAACCATGGAAAACCTGCTTGCTACACCGGTGCGGCCGTCTGAGGTGATGGTGGGCAAGATCCTGCCCTATGTGCTGATCGGCTATGTGCAGTTAGCGGTGATTTTGGTGGCTGCCTTTGTGCTGTTTGAGGTGCCCATGGAAGGCAGTTTTGTCCTGCTGATGGCGATGATTGGCGTGTTCATTGTGGCCAACCTGGGGGTGGGCTTCACCTTCTCGACCATTGCGCGCAACCAGTTGCAGGCGATGCAGATGACGATCTTTTTCTTTCTGCCGTCTATTTTGCTGTCGGGCTTTATGTTCCCCTTCAAAGGCATGCCCGTGTGGGCGCAGCACATTGGCGAGATTTTGCCGCTGACGCATTTTGTGCGCATCGTGCGGGGGATTTTGCTGAAGGGCAATACAGCAGCGCAGGTGTTGCCTGAGTTGTGGCCGATGGTGGCGTTTGTGCTGGTGGCAGGGTTTGTGGCGTTGAAACGGTATCGGCAGACGTTGGATTGATTTGTCTTTTGTTGTTGGCTCTATAGGTTGACGGTTCGAGCCGTTGGGTGATCAGGCCGACGGGGCACTCTGCACACTACGTGTCCCCCGCCTTCGGCTCTTCCTTGACCTCCGTGTGCAGAGCAACCCATCAACCCGATCGGGTGAGCATCGGTAGTTGTGCGATAACGGATTAGAAGACTGCTGCAGAATTTGATTGTTTCATGTAAGCGCTATTTAGCGAGGGTGTATATGAGAGGTGCGATTTGGCGTGCGGAAACGGATGGATCAAGTGTGCATGTTACGTGTACAAGTGCCGAGATAGGTCGACAGAGTGGTGTTGCCCCATGCTGGGCTATGTATCGCAGGAGCCGTGATGTCGATTGATGCCTTGCAACGGATTGAATTGCTTTCGCCCGCTGACTACGTTGACGCGTTGAAGCGAATTGAGCCCACAGAGCGCCAATTGGAGATGTTGTGCGTCCATCTGGCAGCCCCGGATCACACAGTTACAGCCCGCCATCTTGCACTTGCACTCGGCTTTGCCAACTGGAACGCTGCGAATCTTCACTACGGAAAGTTTGCCAGGAAGCTCTGTGGCGAGATGAATGTTGCTCCAGCAACAAATCTGGCTGTTCTCGTTGAGTTTTTCAAATCTCCTAGTTCTTAGTATGAGCTTCGCCTCCGGCCATCCGTCATAGGAGCTCTACACGAGCTTGGTATTGCTGGGCGAGGATCTTGGTCGTTTCAAGAAGAGCTAAGCACAATCAATTTTGAAGCGGCATCATCAGAAGGAAGTGACCCGCGTCTTGATGATCTTGCGCAGTCTGGCATTCACGCTTTCAATGGCATTGGTGGTGTAGATCACCCGCCGGATGTCGCCGGGAACGCAAAGAACGGAATCACCTTGTCCCAGTTGCCCTAGGCCGCCGTTACGGAGGGAACTTGGCACCCCACTGGCCTGCCTCAAACGCATCCACCCACCAACGCAGCCTGGCACTGGCTGCGGTGTAAATCGGCTTGATGGCTGCTGCCAGCGCTTTGCGGTCTTCCAACTGGCGTAGTCCAGGCTGTTACGAATCAGGTGAACAATGCAAGTCTGAAGGTGGTGGCCGGGAACCCGCTCAATGCCCTGGCATGCCCTTGAGTCCGTCGTGACGGCAATCAGAATGTCTTGACGCCACGGGTTTTGAGGTCGGAACACCTTCATCCAGAACTTGGCCCCTTGGTGTTCTCAATCCACAGACCCAGAATGTCGCCTGCCGTCTGGCGAACACCCGGGCCAGATAGAGGCCTTGTTGCGCACCCGCACCTCCCGAACTGACACGCAAAGCATCAAAGAAGACCACCGGATACATGGGCTCCAGGGGTGCCTGCCAGGCCGTGACCTAGACATCACAGCATCCGTGACCGAACTGATGAAACCGGCGAGACTTCAGTGGCGTACTGCTCGGCTAAGAAGCCCTGAATTTCGCGTACCGTCATACCGCGCGCGTACATGGCCACGATCTTGTCATCAAAGCCTGTGAAACGGCGTTCGTGTTTGGGGATGAGCAAGGGCTCGAAACTGCCAGCACGGTCGCGGGGGACTTCGATGCGCAGTGGCCCGTCCTCGGTCAGAACGGTTTTGGCAGGGCGCCATTGCGGTGGTTGCTCGCATCCTCGGGCTTGTCAGCACCAGGTGCATAGCCCAGGTGGTGCGTGAGTTCAGCGCCTAGGGCACGCTCAATCAGTGCCTTCTTGATGCCATGGAGGCGGCATTTACCGCCTCTGCTCTGGGGCCATTGACAAACTGGTCAATGAGTTCTTTGGGTATGGTTGGCAGCGCCTGTGCGGCTGCAGCCTTCAGTTGCTCGGCATACATGCTCCTTGGTGACATGGTGCCACACACAAAATTTCGGAACGCCTATGGCAGTTCTGCTGAAGGCTATGCTCACGTTCATCACTTGATGCCGTTGGCATCAATCGGGGAGGAGTACGTCATTGACCCGATCGAAGATTTGCGTCCAGTTTGTGCCAACTGTCATGCTGTCTTCACTTACGTCAGCCTCCCTATAGCATTGAGGAAATGAAGGTCTGCTGCAGGTGGCGGCAACATATAACGCTGCGTCCCTCATGCACTTCGCGACAAGTTATGCATCACGACCTCCACACTGAATCAACTCTAATTGCCAAACACAGCCAGCGATCATGTGGATGCGGTGCTTTGCGCACGAAGGTCAAGGGGGAAAGGCCGCGAGGCCTGGAGGACACGCAGTGCGCAGAGTACCGTGTCCGCATGATCACCACTGAAGGTCACCCTAAACCCATCAGCCCTCAGAAAACTCAGAACCTTCAGCCAAGGCCAAAGCCCGCAGCTTGTCCTTTTTGCTAGGTCGCTTCCCCTTCACCCCACCGACGCCCGGCACATGCACACCAGGTGCGGGCGTGCCCGCTGGCAATGCCGCCTCTGTTGGCTCAAACCCTGCCAACACCTCGCGCGCAACGGTAACTCCCTGCCGCTTCTCAATCAATTTGAAATGCGCCTCGGCGTCCGCCGTGATAAAGCTCACCGCCAGCCCCTCCAGCCCGGCACGGCCTGTGCGGCCAATGCGGTGCACATAGTCCACCGCAGAGCGTGGCAGGTCGTAGTTCATCACCACGGGCAGCCCCGCAATGTCGATGCCGCGCGCCGCCATGTCGGTGGCCACCACCACGCTCACGCGGGAAGCCTTGAAATCTTGCAACACCTGGGTACGCTTGCCCTGGCTCAGCACACCGTGAAACGGCTCGGCGTTGATGCTGTCCTTGCGCAGCTTGTCTGCCACGATTTCGGCGGCGAATTTGGTCGCTACAAACACCAGTACCCGGCTCCAGGCGTGCTCCTTGATCAGATGGCGCAGCAAGCGGGTGCGCTTGTCGGCGTCCACGCGAAAGGCGCGCTGGGTGATCGCGGGCTTCAGGGCGTCATCGGGCGGCAGTTCGATACGCACCGGGTCGTGCAAAAGGGTGTCGGCCAGAGCCTGCACCTTGGGCGGGAAGGTCGCCGAGAAAAACAGGTTCTGTCGCTTGGCAGGCAACAGGGCCAGGATGCGCTCCAGCTCTTCGGCAAAGCCCAGGTCAAACAGACGGTCTGCTTCGTCCAGTACCAGGGTGGCGAAGCTGCCAAGCTCGATGGCGTTGTGCGCCACCAAATCCAGCAAGCGCCCGGGCGTGGCCACCACCACGTCTGCACCACCGCGCAAGCGCATCATTTGCGGGTTGATCGACACGCCACCAAACACGGCGCAAATCTTCGGGCGCTTGGGAAAGTGGGCTGCCAGCGCAAACAAGGTGCCGCCCACTTGCGCAGCCAGCTCGCGCGTCGGTACCAAGATCAAAACACCCTGTTTCGCCAATACAGTTGTCATTCTTTGCTGCAATAAATGTAGCAATGGCAAACCAAATGCGGCTGTTTTACCTGAGCCTGTCTGCGCACAGGCTCGCACATCACGCCCTTGCAGGATGGACGGTATGGCAGCGGTCTGAATCGCGGTGGGCTGGGCATAGTGGCGCTCGGCCAGGGCCTTGAGTAGCTCGGGGCTGAGGCCCAGGGGGGTAAATGGCATGATTTTCAGCAACGGTAATGTAGGGGGCAAAGTGGGGAAACGATAATCAATGTCTTCGATACAAGGCACCCATGAAAAAAACCTACCCGCTGAACACAGAGGGCAAAAACCGCGACCGACTGCTGGATGCCATTAAACACGACATTCGCAAATACGTTGCCCGCCAGCGCCGCGTGCCCCTGCCAGAGGGCGTGGACTACTGGGACTTTGACTGCAAGTTAGGCCTGAGCGCTGACTCGCAGCAGGCGGTGCACTTTGGCAGTTTGATCGGACAGATCGACACATTGGCCAAAGGCGGTGCCGACGCCATCTGCGTGCTGATGCTGCCCAAGAACGGCGTGCGCACCCGTCAAGGCCAAAACGCCGGTCAAGGCAATGAATCTGAGCTTTCTTGACTTTGATGCCAGCCAGGCGGCAGACGGCGCGGGCAACTTTGATGCGATGGCCACTGTCTCGCCTGGTCAGCGCCAGGCCTTGCTGGAAGAGGTAGCGGCTGTGTTGAGTTGGGCAGACGCCCAGTTTCCGGGCGCCCATGCAGCGCTGGACGACGGTGGTGAGTGGGACTATCACCTCCAGTGCCAGCAAGAATGGACGGCTGACGAAGGCATGGCCTATGACCTGGCCACGCAGCAGTTCAGCATGCAAGCAGGCCCGCCGGGCATGCCTCGCCACAACCTGACGCTGTCCCTCTCTGGCAGTGCCCAGTTCTGCGCGGCATTTGAATCCCGTTTTTTGCAAGCTAAGCATCAGGATTGAGCACGCCATGACTTCACGTGAACTGATTTCCTCCGGATCTCCCTTTGAAGCGCAGATTGGCTATTCACGCGCGGTGGTCGATGGCGACTGGGTGTTTGTCTCAGGCACCACAGGCTACGACTACAGCACGATGACGATTTCTGATGATGTGGTTCAGCAGGCCGAGCAGTGCATGCAGAACATCGCCCATGCGCTGTCGCAGGCTGGCAGCAGTTTTGCCGATGTCGTGCGGGTGAATTACGTGCTGCCGCACCGGGCAGACTTTGAAGCCTGCTGGCCGGTACTTCGCAAGTACCTGGGGGATGTGCGGCCCGCCGCGATGATGATCGTGGCGGGTTTGCTGGATGAGCGGATGAAGATCGAGATCGAGGTCACGGCGCGCAAGCACGCCTGAGGCCTCAGTGTGCCTTGTCAATCTTTGGCAGGTCGCCTACGCCCCAGCTTTTGAGCCTGGCAGCACGTGCAATCACGGCATGTGCCCAGCGCGCTTTGGATTCTGGATAAATCAGCGTTTCTTCCATAGCGATGTGGCCGTTGCTCAGCTCCAGAAACACCTCAACATAGTGACGGAACTCAGCCTCGTCCACATTGCTGCCTTCGGCCACCGCACTCAGCAGGGGGCTCAGGGCGATCCAGTTTTCTTCAATCCAGGCGTGGTCTTGCTGAAGCGTCTTCACCGCATGGACCAACTCTTCGTTGCCACTGTCCAGCAGCGGCGGAAAGACGGTTTTTTCCTCGTCCGCATGGTGCTTGCGCGCGGTGCTGGAGAAGAAATGCTCAATCTCTTTGGCCTCCACTTGCGCATGATGGTCAACGCCCTTGGCATCAATGTGGTCCATCAAAAGAGTCATTTTGTCCAGATGCGCCTGGATATGGCGATGGCATTCGTCCAGGGCTTCAAAGTGATTGGATTCAGGTGGGGCGACTCGCATGGGCAACCTTTTTGATTAAGTTTTCGTCAGTTTAGGCAGCAGCCAGCCTGCCTGTTTGAGCCATGTCAAAGGGATGTCATGTTTTGTTGCATTGCACCATTTTGATGGGAGTACGGTCAATGCCCGCATGTCGCGGCTTTGTTGATGAAGGTCAACGCAGGTATTTGGGCAATGGCTATTCTGGGCACGCCTTGTCAACAACGCGCCCGGACAACCATGGGTGCCTCACCCATGTACACCCAAAATGCATCCACAGCGCAACCTGCGCCGGGTCAATCCACCCAGACCGCCACTGATGTTGCGGATGTCTTGATCATTGGCGCAGGGCCTGCGGGTCTTTGCCTGGCACGCGCCTTAAGCGGCCAGGGCCTGAAAATCACTGTGATTGAGCAACAGGCCGAGGCTGGCATCTCCGATCCTGCTTTTGATGGGCGGGAAATCGCGCTGACGCAACATTCGGCAGCCGTCATGAAGAGCCTGGATTTGTGGGACCGGATCGAACCCCATTCCAAAGCGCAATTGCGGGACGCACGCATCATCGATGGTGAATCCCCCTTTGCGATGGTGATAGGCCACCAGCTTGCCAAGCACACAGAATTGGGCTGGCTGGTCTCTAACCATCTGATTCGCAAGGCGGCCTTTGAGTCGGTGCAGCACGCCAAACAGCAGCATGGCGACATCACCCTGCTGACAGGTGAAAAACTGACAGACATTCATGCCACCCCCACCCGGGCGAGCATCAAGCTGGCCAGCGGCAAGTCGCTGCATGCCAGCCTGGTGGTGGCCGCCGACAGCCGTTTTTCGGTGACGCGCCGCATGATGGGCATTGCCGCCGAGATGCACGACTTTGGCAAGAACATGGTGGTATGCTGCATGACGCACGAAGGCCCGCATGACTTTGCTGCCTGGGAGTGGTTCGACTACGGCCAAACCCTGGCCTTGCTGCCCATGAACCCCGATCCTGCAACCGGCATGCACCGCTCGTCTGTGGTCATCACCTTGCCCAGCCAGGAATCTGATCAGCTGATGCACATGGCCAGCGATGAATTCAACCAGAACGTGGCACGCCGCTTCAAGAACCGCTTGGGCGCGATGGCCCTGGTGAGCTCACGCCATGTGTACCCGCTGGTATCGGTGTTCCCCAACCGCATGGTGTCTACCCGCTTTGCGACTGTGGGCGACGCTGCGGTGGGCATGCATCCCGTCACGGCGCACGGCTTTAACTTTGGCTTGCTAAGCGTCGAGGCCTTGGCCAAAGAGGTGATTGCCGCACATCAGCGCCAGGCAGACATCGCCAGCAGTGAGCTTCTTTACCGCTTTGAATCCACTCACCGCCGTGCAACGCGCCCCTGTACATGATGACCCGGTTGGTCATCGAAATCTACACCCGCGAATCCCCACCCGCCAAGCTGGCGCGCAAACTGATTCTTCGGCTGGGCGACAAACTGACCCCGTTCAAGAAATCAATTGCGCTGTCGCTCGCGGGGACTTAAGTCCGTTGGGCAGTCAAGGTGTCCGCGGGCTTGGGCTGACACCTTGCTCAAACAGATGAGCGCAGCTCGATGTGAAACAGCCCCCAGGGGCAAAACGTGTACCGCTCCGCCAGGGTCTTGGCCATCATGTCGGGGTAGCGGTCTGCGTCGTACACGGCCCACAGTGGCCCAAGCCCGCCAAGCGGCATGGGCTTGCCATCAAGTTCAGTGGCAACGATGTAGCGGTACTTGGCAGCATCGGCCAAGCTCAGTGGCACCACATAGCCATCGACTGCGCGCAAGAACACATGCAAGGCCTTGGGCGTCGCACCAGCGGCGCGTACCACATCGGTGAGCAGTGGCCCACTGATGGTGTGAGGCTTGGCGTCGTATTCGATCGTGGGTTTGATCTGAATTTTGGGCAAGGCCTGCAAAGCGGCGAAGTCGAACACAAAGGCTTTGTCGAAGGCGACTTTTTGCTTGCTCATCAACTGGTCCAGTGCAGGGTCCATGGCACCGCGGTTGCCAGCACCGATCAGCCCGGTCACGGTCAGAAGCGGTGGCCCCTTGAGATTGCCTTGTGCCAACACGGGTGGCGCTACCAGAGCAGCGCCAAGTGCAGAGGCGGCCAGAAAATCGCGTTTGTTCATTGAATGCTCCATTGGCGTGAGAGGCTGCACATCTTATGCCTGAACGCCTTTTGCTGCTTGTGCCAGTTGCCGTGCCAGCTGGTTATGCCGCTCCACCAGCGGCCCCAGGTCTACCGTGGTCACCTGGCCCTGGCGCACCACCACTTTGCCGTTGACCACTGTGTAAGCCGCCTGCGCGCTGGCGCACAGCAGCAGGCTGCCCACAGGGTCATGCACCGCGCCGCCTGCAAAACCCAATGTTCGCAGGTCAAACATGGCCAGGTCGGCGCACATGCCGGGTGCCAGGTGGCCAATGTCTTGGCGGCCCAGCACCTCAGCGCCGCCACGCGTGGCAACGGCCAGGGCGTCACGCGCCGTCATTTCGGCAGGGCCATGGTCGCAACCAAATGGGTCCAGTGACCGACCCACGCGCGCCAGCAGCAGGGCCTGGCGCGCTTCGTTCAGCATGTGGGCGGCGTCGTTGCTGGCGCTGCCGTCAACGCCCAGGCCCACCGGCACGCCTGCGTTCAGCATCTTGCGGATGGGCGCGATGCCGCTGGCCAGGCGCATGTTGCTGCAAGGGCAATGCGCCACACCGGTGCGGGTGGCGGCAAACAGGCTGATCCCGTCGTCATCCAACTTGACGCAGTGGGCATGCCACACGTCGTGCCCCAGCCAGCCCAGGTCTTGTGCGTATTCTGTGGGCGTGCAGTTGAACTTTTCGCGGCTGTAGGCAATGTCGTGGTCATTCTCGGCCAGGTGGGTATGCAGGCGCACGCCGTAGTGTCGAGCAAGCTTGGCCGATTCACGCATCAGGTCGCGGCTCACGCTAAAGGGAGAGCAGGGCGCCACTGCCACCTGGGTCATTGAGCCATGCCGGGCATTGTGGTGTTGTTCGATCAGGCGCTGTGTGTCTTTGAGGATGGCGTCTTCTTTTTCCACCACGCGGTCTGGCGGCAAGCCACCCTGGCTTTGGCCCACGCTCATGCTGCCACGCGTGGCGGTAAAGCGCATGCCAATTTCTCTGGCGGCTTCGATGCTGTCGTCCAGTCGAACCCCGTTGGGGTAGATGTAGAGGTGGTCGCTGCTGGTGGTGCAGCCCGACAGCAGCAGCTCTGCCATGGCGACCTGGGTAGACACCTGCACCATGTCGGGCGTGAGGCCTGCCCAGATCGGGTACAGCCCCTTGAGCCAGCCGAAGAGTTCAGCGTTCTGCACCGACGGAATCGCCCGGGTGAGCGACTGGTACATGTGGTGGTGCGTGTTGATCAGGCCAGGGATGACCACATGGCCGCGAGCGTCAATGACTTCATCGGCGGTTTGCGGCAAGTCGGCCGCGTTTCCGATGGCTTCGATCAAGTTGTTCCGGATAAAGACGGAGGCTTGGCGCAGTTCGGTGCGGGCATCGTCAAAGGTGGCGACGGCTTCGGCGTTGTGGATCAGCAGGGTAGTCATCTGCCTATTTTGCCGGGCAATTTGACGGAATTTTTCTAATGGCTAGGTCTTTGGGGTAGCGAGCATCGGCGGCCACACCAGGATGGCCATTCTCCGGCCACGCTCGCGAACAGCGGTGCTGGTTCGCGAGGCGCATCAAGCGTATGGCACCACAATCACGCCGCCACCCATAAACTCGCGCGAATCGGCCTGCGCCTGCCCACCCTGGCATGCCCGCCTTAGTGGGGTGGTGGAGGTCAAATACGGTTAATTGATGGGGCGTCTGCATGCGCTCCTCGCATTTATACGCCCCTGAGAGTGTCGGACTCCGTCATCTTCAGGAATGCTGAATGTCAACTGGCGGATGCAGGGCGGTCCAACTGCTTTACTTGTTCAATGACGGTAGGCGTTAAGGTTTGTAGGATGCCCTCCCGCGCTGGCGCACCAATACCGCCCCGATCACCGCTAAGGGCGGGCGTCGTATAAACCTCGAGGGAGGAAACCGCGGGGCAGGAAGCGACCCGAGTTCAGATCGTGCGGCTATGGGGATTTGAGGTTGCGTGGTGCGACCACGAAGTCTGCCCGGGCTGTGTTGTCGGTCTGTTCGTTGTGGAGACGTCCACAAGCTCGCGTCGAATACGGTAAATTTCTACCCATGAATGGCCACAATTGCAGGTCCGATGCGATACGGCCAAGCCAACCCCCCGACCTTGCGTGCAGCAACGTCAGTTTGCCAGTAAGCCATTTCTGAAAGTGTGGCTTCACGATTCACCTCGCTCAGGAGGTGGGCCACGGATCGATTGCCCACGCAAAAGGTTTCCAGAACGATCATCTGTGCGCCGCAGTGCGCACAGACAAATGTCGGACGCGCTGGCTCACCTATTGCATCATCACCGGTGGTCTCGGTGACTGCGACCGCAGGCACCACGTTCAGTAGTTCGCGCGCACGCGCAATCTTCTCTTTGCGCCCATTATTGGCAATCAAGCCAAAGTGACGGATACGGTGAAAGCCCATAGGCAGCACATGCAGCAAGAAGCGACGCATGAACTCATCGGCTGTGAGCGTCATGGTCTTGTGCCGCGGTTTGTCAGGGTTTCCCTTTGTCCCGGTAATCCTTCCAGCGGAAGGTGACACCGCGCGCGTCCATAGACACCAGTCGTGAATTGGCAATGGCCACCCGGTGCGTGTAGCGCGACAGATAAGCCAGCACCGCCTCGGGACCCGCGAACGGACGTTTGGCATACACCACCCACTCAATCTTGCGCAGTGGCGCCAGCCACCTGGCAAATGCCTTTGGATCGGCCAGTCCCGCATGCTCACCAAAGAACTGCAACTTACCCGCGCGATGTGCCTCCTCCAACGCTTCTAGGAAGCGCCGCCGAAACAGGCGTGAGAGCACCCGTACCGACAGGAAGAAGCCAGGCTTGCACGACACCCAGCGCTTGCCGTCTGGCGAGAGTCCACCACCCGGCACGATGCCGTGCACATGGGGATGGTGCGTCAGCGCCGATCCCCATGTGTGCAACACCAGCGTCACTCCGACCTGCGCACCCAGGTGCCTTGGGTCAGCAGCAATGGTGGTCAGCGTTTCAGCGGCGATCTCGAACAACAGACCATAGACCACAGCCTTGTTGTAGTACGCAATATCGCTGATCGGTGCTGGTAGTGTGAAGACCACATGGTAGTAATCCACCGGTAGCAGATCGGCTTGACGTGCTTGCAGCCAACGCTTGGCCGCAACGGCTTGGCACTTGGGGCAATGGCGGTTACGGCAGGAGTTGTAGGACACCTGATCGTGTTCGCAGCCCGGGCAGCGCAAAACATGCCCCCCCAGCGCCGCGGTGCGGCACTGCTCGATTGCTGACATGACCTTGAGTTGGCCCAGGCTCAGGTGTGAGCGCTGAGCAGCCCGAAAGTCTGGCCCGTGGGCGCGGAAGATGTCCGCCACCTCCAGGGCACCAGGCCCCACGAGGGCGGCCTATGCGGCTTGTTCGCTCTGCTGATGTACCGGGGTGCGCGTTGTCTCTAGCGGGCTGATGACTTCCCGCAGGAGGTCGGTTGCCACCTGAACGTAGTGCGCAGTGGTGTCGAGCCGCTGGTGCCCCAGCAACACTTGGATCACGCGAATGTCCACCTTCTGCTCCAGCAAGTGGGTGGCAAAGGAGTGGCGAAGCGTGTGCATGGAAACGCGTTTATCGATCTGGGCCAGGGCCGCAGCGTCATGGATGGCGCGGTTGAGCTGACGTGTGCCCAGAGACTGAAGCGGATCAAGGCCCGGAAACAACCAGCCGTTATCAAGCATCTTGCCCTGGGCGCGTGCCACCCGCCACCATACCCGTAGGCGCTCCAGCAACACAGGAGAGAGCATGGCGTACCGGTCCTTGCGGCCTTTGCCTTGTTCCACGCGTAGCGTCATACGCTTGCTGTCAATGTCGGTGACCTTGAGCGCCACCACCTCGCTGACCCGCAGCCCAGTGCCATACGCCACAGACAGCGCTGTCTGGTGTTTGATGTGGGACACACAGCCGAGCAACCGGGTTACCTCGTCTTTGCTCAGAACCACGGGCAACTTCAGCGGCACGCGCACCGACTGCATCTTGGCCATAGCCTCTGGGCGGCCTAGGGTGACCTCGAACAGAAAGTTCAAGCCAACAATGGTTGCGTTGAGCGTGATGGGGGACGTGCCGTTGTCCACCATATCCAACTGAAACCGGCGCAGGTCTTCATCGGTGGCGATGTCAGGCGAATGGCCCAGGAACTTGGTGAACTTGCGCACAGCCCGGATGTAGGCAGACTGGGTCTTTGGTGCGAGCTTGCGCATTCGCATGTCCTCCACCATCCGTTGACGCAGTGGGGAGACGGTTGAAATCGATGATTGCATGTTGGTACTCCTGTTGTGGACGAGGCCAATTGCCTCAATCCATAACATCGACACACGCGCCTAGTTACGAAAAACCACTTGCCCGCGCTGATGGAATACCGCGGCAGCGGTTTCGTCCACCGACCCGTTGCGGTCTTCCAAAGGATTCAGCTGGATGACCGTTCTGCAGCGTGAGTGGCCTGTCCGCTCCGGGATCTAGCCACACGGTGTCGGCCGCATAGCGGACATTGCCGGGGGGCCGATTAAGTGCTCTTGCGCATCAGGTTGCGATGTCGCATGAACCGGTGGTAAGCCATGCGCAAGTGCAGTTGCATGACCTGGCGAGCCAGTTCGCTGTCTTGAGCCTGGGCAGCCACGGTAAGGTCCTGGTGGTGATGAAGGCTTTGTTCGAGTTCACTATGCGTCGCGAGGTAGAACGACCGCACGATGATGGGCATATCGATCATGGTCTCCAGCACCGTGCGCAGACGAGGTGAGCCAGAGGCATCGAGCAAAGCCCGGTGAAAGGCGCGATTGGCCGCCTGGATTCGAGCAACTGAGGTATCGCCTCCATCCGCGATGGCCACAGCCATCAGCTCGTTGCTGGCTTGCAACTCGTTGACGAGCGCATCGCCGCCCCGCATAACGGCCAAGCTGGCCGCATAGGGCTCCAGCAGCATGCGCAGTTGAAAAGTCTCCTCAATGTCCCACTCGCTCCATTGGGCGACCTGTATGCCCTGTCCCGCATCTGCGGTGGCCAGGCCATCCGCAACCAAGCGTTTCAGTGCGGTGCGCACCGGCGTACGGCTCAGCCCAAATTCCTGAGCCAGAGGCTCTTCCTTGAGTTGTGTTCCCGGCGTGTAGTGGCCGCCGACCAGACGTTGCCGCAACACCTCATAGGCCCTGTCCGCGCCGTTTCTCATCATCTTGTCAATGCCGTTGTTTGTATGTTTTCAATTGTAGGCGGCTTGCTTTTTGGACATGCTATGGCTTTTTAAAATGTACTAAAAATGTACTTATAAGACCTAATTTATAGGTGTTTACCCAGGTCATGAGTAATATATTGTTTTTTATTTGTATTATTTGTACCCATGAACACACCAAAACCACGCATTGCCATCATCGGCCTTGGAGAAGTTGGACGTTGTTACGCGCAGCCCCTCCTTGAAGCCGGATTTGAACTGATGCTTTGCGAGTCAAGACCCTCGCCAGCCGCCACCGAACTGGCGACCCGGTGGAATCTCCACCTCCACGACAAACCTGGTGCCTGGCTTGCATCGGCGAACTGGATCCTCTCTTGTGTGACCGGTGCCCAAGCCCTGCAGGTGGTCGAGCAGGTACTGGCCAGTGTGCAGACTGGCAGCGGCCTGGCCGACCTGACGACCGCAAGCCCAGAGGTCAAACGCCAAGCGGCCCTCCTCGCCAAGGCACGTTCAGTGCGGTACGTGGACACGGCCATCATGGGTGCGATCAGCTTGAACTGGGTGCGCACGCCCCTGCTGGCCGCCGGCGAAGGGGCCGATGAATTCAAACGTTGCATGGAGCAGGCTGGTGGCCGGGTGAAGCTGATCGAAGGTGGGAGCGCTGGGGATGCGATCTCGCTAAAGATCCTGCGCAGCGTTTTCACCAAAGGGATGGAGGCACTTTGCGTTGAGCTACTGGTCAGCGCGGAGAAGCAAGGGGTGCGCGAAAAACTGTACGACCAGCTCGGCGACATCGACCAGACGCCGTTACGCGACTTCATCGACATGCTCGTTCGCACGCACGTGGTTCACGCCGGCCGCCGCGCACACGAGGTGCACGACGCGAACAGAGAGCTCGCCCAGCAGGGCATCACTTCCCTCGTGTTGCCCGGGGTGGAGCAACGGTTCCGCGACACGGCCAGCAAGTTGCAAGCGCATCCGATGGATACCGCCGACCCCGATGTGGGTCAAGCACTTCAGTGGCTACTCGACAGACAACCTGCATCAACCAAAGACCCTCTTCATTCATCTACCACTTTATAGGAACTCTGATGATCTCCTCAGAAAAACTTGCCCAACTGCGGGACTTCGGCACGGCCACCGTGTACGAAGCCCAAGGGGCCAAAGGCGCTCTCGACAGTGGCATCAAGCCGATCGACCCCACGGTACGTTTGGCCGGTCCTGCCTTGACGGTAGACGCGCGCCCAGCTGACAACCTGATCCTCCACCACGCGGTGCTCAAGGCACAGCCGGGCGATGTGCTGGTGGTCGATGCCAAGGGTTCATGGAAGCCGGGCCCTGGGGCGATGTATTGACGCTTCAGGCGATGAAGCTGGGGATTGCAGGGCTGGTCATCAGTGGATGTGTGCGCGACGCCAATCTGATCATCGACCTTGGTTTCCCGGTGTTCTGCCGAGGCCTATCCATAAAGGGCACGGGCAAGAACCAGCCGGGCAAGGTCAATGTACCGATCTGTATCGGTGATGCAGTGATCCAACCTGGAGACATCATCGTTGGCGACCGCGGCGGTCTTGTGGTCGTGGCGCAGGACGAAGTGGACCTGGCGATTGCCAACAGCATCTCCCGCGAAAACAAAGAAATTCAACAGCGCAGGGCTATTGAAGCGGGCAGCTCCAACACAGTGGAACTGCTCAACCTAGGCGACACGCTCAAGCGCTTCGGCCTGCTTTGAACGCTCACCGACAACAACCCACCCATTCCCCAAAACAGGAGTCTTCATGCGCAACTTTCTAAATCCCATCATTGCCGTAGCTGCCGTGGCTGCCCTCGCTGGAGTACCCCGCATTCGCTCAGGACGCCTACCCCAGCAAGCCCATCCGCATGGTGGTAGCGTTCCCCGCAGGGGGGTCCGCCGACATCAACGCCCGTGCAGTGGGGCAGCAATTGGCCAAGGAGCTGGGCGGCACCATCGTCGTCGAGAACAAAGGTGGGGCGGGGGGAAATATCGGAGCACAAGAGGTAAAACGTGCGGCACCCGACGGCTACACCCTTTTTTATGCAACCTCTGCTGTTGTGCTAGCCCCATCGCTGTATTCCAATCCAGGGTTTGACCCTTACAACGACTTCATTCCGATTTCGTTGACCGCCACCATTCCGCTGGTGCTGGCAACCAACCCAAAGTTGCCTGCCAAGACCGTGACAGAGTTCATCAAGTGGGGAAAGGGCCGCGAAGGGCAGGCTAACTATGGATCGTCAGGCGCAGGTGCGTTGCTGCATCTGGCCGGGGCACTGTTCTTGTCAGAGGTTGGCTTCAAAGCCACCCACGTCGCCTACAAGGGCAGTGCTCCAGCGGTCGTGGATCTGTTGGGTGGTTCGATCGACTTCATGTTCTTGCCCATCAACGAAGCCATGCCGCATATTAAAAGTGGTGGCCTGCGAGCACTTGCCGTGACCGCTGACAAACGCTCTGGACTGCTGCCCGACGTGCCCACCATTCGGGAATCGACCGGTGAAACGACCATGGACATGGGTGCTTGGCAAGGTCTCATGTTGCCCAAGGGAGCTCCATCTGATGTGGTCAACAAACTTCAAGGTGCGTTGCAGAAAACGCTGGCGGATGCCGGGCTGCGCGAGCGTCTGACCGGACAGGGCTCGCTGATGCTCGGAGGTACGCAGAAGCAGTATGTGGATTACATGAAGGCCGAAGGCGCTCGCTGGGCCAAGGTGGTGCGCGAAACAGGCGTGACGACCCAGTGAGCGTTGGCGGCGTTCATCTACATGCTTCGGACTCAACATGAGCAAGCATCTCTCACGCTGATCGCTGGTCTGTGCCTATTTGGATCGAGCCTGTCGCAGGGTATCAAAGGTCAGATCAAGATCGTGGTCCCCTTCTGAGCGGGCGGTGCAACAGACGTGATAGGCGTGTACTGGCCCCGGGGGCCTTGTCAAGCAACTGGGGCAACCAGTGATCGTGGAAAACAAGCCAGGAGTCAGCGGCCAACTGGGAACGGCGGCGGTGAAGGCGGCTTACCCTGATGGTTCGACCGTCCTGCTGGTCCCTGACCACTCGGTGATTGTGGTGCCATTGATGACGCCGTCTGGGGAGTACAACGCCCTTCGTGACTTCGTGACTTCGTGACTTCGTGACCTCGTGACCTCGTGGCGGTGGGGCAGGTTGGCTCGCTTCCAATGGACGTTTGCCGTTCCTTTCAGCAGTCCGGCCAAGTCCTTGAACAAGTTCGTGGACGCGGTTCAAAAGCGCCCACCTTGGGTAACTTTGGTGTGCCTCTGAAAGGTGGCGTCCCGGACATCATTGGCGCATCGTTGTCACGCAAGGGCGGCATCCAAATGACCGCCGTGCCCTTAGGGGTTTGGCGATGCTGATGCCTCAATTGGTGGGCGGCCATCTGGCCACCGGTGTGGCCGGTGAGCTCGGAGGCCTGCAGATGTTCACGTGTAGCAAGGTGCGCATTTTGATTGTCTCCAGCAGCAAGCGTTCGACATTCATACCCAAAGTGCCCGCCTTCGAAGCAGGGCTACCCGGGCGTTTGCGTGAACAGCTTCAATGCATTTTTTGCTCTCAAGGCTCTTCCGAAAGCGCTGGCCTAGAAGTTCAACGCTGCTTTGCGCACGACCTGGGCGGACAAAGGCGTACAACAGAAGACCCAAGAAGTGTCTACTACCCGAAAAGGCTTTACGGTTTTTGACTGTCTGCATTCGTTAACCACTACGCGGATCCTTGACCTCCACCAACTGGCCTCGATGAATCACGCGGCGATGCAAACTGCAATATCTGCGAACGACCGTTCGAAGCGCTTTAGCGAACGCTCAGACATTGCGTCCGAATGTCCGCACGCAGCCAATTCTGTTGAAAAACTCGGCTTGAATCTTGAAACTGGTCCGTGATTTGCATGTCGTTTTCCATCGATGGAGGTGCGAATCATGATGGGTCAGACGGCGAACCAAGATCAACTCTTCTATGCCTTCAATCTTGAAGATCACATTCCGCGTGGTCACCTGCTTCGCGGCGTAAACAGATTCCTTGACCTTGGAAGCCTTCGTGAACATTTGGCCCCTTTCTATAGCCATACGGGGCGTCCCTCCATTGATCCTGAGCTGATGATTCGCATGCTGGTGATTGGATATTGCTTTGGCATCCGCTCGGAGCGCTGGCTATGTGAGGAGGTTCACTTGAACTTGGCTTACCGTTGGTTCTGTCAACTCGGATTGGAAGACAAGATCCCAGATCACTCCACCTTTTCCAAGAATCGCCACGGCCGTTTTCGCGAGAGCGAGACGTTTCGCCATGTCTTTGAATCGGTACTGCGTCGTTGCATGTCTGAGGGTTTGGTGGGTGGTGAGGGTTTCGCTGTGGATGCCAGCGTCATCAAGGCAGATGCCAACCGAGCCAATGTGAGTACTCCGGAATTACCAAAGGCCTGGCCTGGTGGTGATGCACCAAGT
Organism: Candidatus Defluviibacillus avedoerensis; assembly: GCA_016703665.1. GTDB lineage: Bacteria > Pseudomonadota > Gammaproteobacteria > Burkholderiales > Burkholderiaceae_C > Defluviibacillus > Defluviibacillus avedoerensis. Next base: position 348,632 of record JADJBS010000020.1, on the reverse strand, counting down.
AGAGCTGTGCGCGACTACCTGACGGCACTGGATGAGAACAACCCGATACCACCTGATGCTGCTCCGACAGCAACACCACGCGTTGTCTCCTTGTCAGATCCGCAGTCCCGCTACACAGCCGCACCTGGTGGCCCGGCCTTCTTTGCCTATTCCACCAATTACCTGATTGATCTAGACGCCGGCATCATCATGGATGTTGAAGCTACGCCTGCACACCGAACACAGGAAGTGGAGTCCACCAAGACCATGGTGCAGCGCGTTGAAGAGCGCTTTGATATCAAGCCCAAGCGCCTAGGGCGTGTTAACACTAATGGTGATTGCGTCCACTGCGGCGGATACTCCGGGGCATGGAGATCACACCCGAGCAATTCGCCACGATTGAGCACTGCCTGCCCAAGCAGCGTGGCAACGTCAGCCTGAGCAACCTGCAGGTGGTCAATGCGATCCTCTATGTGGCCGAGCATGGCTGCAAGTGGCGCGGACTGCCCAAGCGGTTTGGCAACTGGCACACCATCTACACGCGCATGAACCGCTGGACCAAGGCCGGTGTACTTGATCGCATGTTCGAGGAGTTGCAGCGAGCGCAGGTCGTGCGCATCAAGATCGAAGCGGTCTCGCTCGACTCCACGAGCATCAAGGTCCATCCCGATGGCACCGGGGCGTTAAAAAAAACGGTCCGCAGTCCATCGGAAAATCCCGAGGGGGATGGAACACCAAGATTCATATGGTTGCCGCGGATGCTCGAACGGCCGTGACGTTCTGCCTCTCGCCTGGGCAGGCGCACGACGCACCCGAAGGCCGGCGCCTGCTCAGCAGTCTTGGGCCGACCAGCAGGCCGGTGCATTTGTTGATGGACCGTGCCTACGAAGGCAACGAGACACGGCAACTGGCACTGGATCTGGGTTTCATTCCAGTGGTGCCACCGATAAAGACGCGCATCGAACCTTGGGAGTACGACCGCGAGATGTACAAGCGTCGCAATGAGGTCGAGCGCCTGTTTCGCAGGCTCAAGGGTTATCGCCGGATCTTCTCGCGCTTCGAGAAACTCGATCTCATGTTCCTGGGCTTCATCAGCTTCGTCCTCGTCGCTGATGGACTTCGGATGTGTTAACAGGCCCTAGTGGGTGACACAGCGTATGGCACTGCACCGATGCTCAACTGGATGGTTAACGAGAAGCAGATCGAACCCCATGTGCGCCTATGGGACACGACACAGCGCACAGATGACACACTCTCCAGCGGCGCGTTTGTTTAGGATGAGAAAGCCAATGAATATCGCTGCCCGGAGGGATTGCCACCAAATCCAATTGGCGACCATTCAAGAACCCACGCACCCACATCACGCAAGCCGACACCATCGTGTATCGAGCCAGCTCAAAAGACTGTGAAACCTGTCCACAGAAGTCGAAGTGCTGTCCTAAAACGCCACATCGCAAAGTAACACGCAGCATCTACGAAGACGCAAGAGACACGGCACGCAAGATCGCTGAAACGGATGCGTTTAAGAGATCTGGGCGACAGCGCAAGAAGGTAGAAATGCTGTTTGCCCATCTCAAGCGCATCCTGAAACTAGACAGATTGCGGCTGCGTGGACTGAGCGGAGCCCAAGACGAGTTCTTGTTGGCGGCAACTGCGCAGAATTTGCGAAGAATGGCAAAGTGGTTGATGCCAGTGAATGAAAAATCAGGATTGATGAACGCTTGAAACAGAGGGCGTAACGCACTCGCCGCACAAAACGAAAATCACAACAGCAAAAACCCGTCTTGCCGATGGCAGCGCCCCTTGGCGCCATGTTTCAAATCGAGTTTTTCAACAGAATTGGCCCAAACCCGTTGCGCAACATCACTTGGCTGCTGTCCACTCTCGCTGCAAATCGGCTCCTCAACGAACATCGCGACCCCTAGCGCTTCCCATGTTTGCCCTCAACCACCCCACTGAGGCGGGCATGCTGGGCTGGTCAGGCGCAGGCCGATTCGCGCGAGCTTATGGGGCGGCGCGTGACGGCGGTGGCATACGCTTGACGGGGCACGCACACCCACAACGCCGTTCGCGACCGTGGCCGGAGAATGACCATCCTGGTGTGCCTGCCGGACCACGCATAGGCCAGCCAAACGGGCGCCGTGTGTCGCCTCAGCAACTGAGAAAATCATCTGCCAGACCCAAAATCCCCGAACCGTGCATAAGACGAACCCTCAGCACCCAACACATCTAGCAACCCCAATTTAATCCTATATTCATAGCAAACTATGCATATAGATAATGCCGAAATCCTGTTTTTAATTGCCAAAAAAGCTGATAAACGACGTGAGCGTGCCGCACTGGGATGCGGCCTTGGGGCGCATCTCCGACACATCCAACCCATGGACATGACATGAATTTCGACCTCTCCCCCGATCAAATCTCCCTGCGCGACGCGGTTGCCAAAATCTGCGGCCAGTTTGGTGACGACTACTGGCTGGCCAAAGACAAGGAGGGCGGCTTTCCAGTCGAACTACATCGCGCACTGGCCGGTTCGGGCTGGCTGGGCATCTGCATCCCTGAAGAATATGGCGGCGCGGGGCTTGGCATCAGCGATGCGGCGCTGATGATGCAGACCATCAGTGAATCGGGCGCGGGCATGTCAGGCGCGTCGGCCGTGCACATGAACATCTTTGGCCTTAGCCCTGTGGTGATCTTTGGCACGCCAGAGCAAAAACAGCGCATGCTGCCGCCCTTGGTGTCTGGCAAAGAGAAAGCCTGCTTTGCAGTGACAGAACCCAACACAGGCCTGAACACCACCCAGCTTAAAACCCGCGCAGAACGCCAGGGTGACCACTACGTCATCAACGGTGCCAAGGTCTGGATATCAACCGCACAGGTGGCCGAGAAAATGCTGATCCTCGCGCGCACCACGCCCGTGGAAGAGGTCAAAAACCATACCGACGGCCTGAGCCTTTTTTATACCGACCTGGACCACCGCTTTGTCGAGGTGCGCGAGATCGACAAGATGGGCCGCAAATGCGTGGACAGCAACCAGGTGTTCATCGATGGCCTGCGCGTGCCGGTGGAAGACCGTATTGGCGAAGAAGGCAAGGGCTTTAAATACATCCTGCATGGCATGAACCCTGAGCGCATCCTGATTGCTGCTGAGGCCATTGGCCTGGGCAAAGCCGCCTTAAAGCGTGCCACCCAATACGCCAACGAGCGCGTCGTGTTTGAGCGCCCCATTGGCCAGAACCAGGGCATCCAGCACCCCCTGGCCGAATGCTGGATGCAACTCGAAGCCGCCAACCTCATGATGTACAAAGCGGCCGATCTGTTTGACCGGGGTCAGCCTTGTGGCGCCGAGGCCAATGCAGCCAAGTACCTGGGGGCAGAGGCCGGCTACCAAGCCTGCCTGCAAGCCGTGATGACCCACGGCGGCTTTGGCTATGCCAAGGAATACCACGTAGAGCGATATTTGCGCGAGAGCCTGATCCCCCGCATCGCCCCCATCAGTCCGCAGCTGGTGCTGTGCTTTATTGCCGAGAAAGTGTTGGGCTTGCCCAAGTCGTATTGACTGGGAAGGCAATGGCGAGCGGCTCAGCGGGGCAGTGCGTCAAATGCTGATCTTGCGTGCGCGGATCAGCTCTCCCCAGCGGCGGAATTCGCTCTCGATCAAGGCATCAAACCGAGGGCCGTCCAGCGCCATGATGTCGGCGTCCATGGCCTCCAGCTTGGCGCGGATTTCGGGCTTGGCCAGGGCGCGCTGGAACTGCTGGCTCAAATAGGTCACGATGGCTGGCGGTGTTTTGGCCGGCGCGGCGATGCCGTACCACGATTGCACCAGGGCGTCGGCTAAGCCAACCTCGGCAAGGGTGGGCACATCGGGCAAGGAGCGCGTGCGTTTGCTGGCGTTCACGGCCAGCGCACGAAGCTTGCCGTTTTGTATCAGCGGCAAAGCCAGGTTTTGCGATATCAAAGCAAAGTGAACTTGCCCTGAGCCAAGGTCAATCAACGAAGGCGGCTGCCCTTTGTAATTGACGTTGGTCAGCTTCATGCCGGTGCGCTCAAACAGCAGCTCTTGCCCCAGGTGGATCGAGCTGCCCGTACCGGGGTTGGCGGCGTTCAGCTCGCCTGGTTTGCTCAGGGCCAGGGTGACGAATTCTGCCAGTGACTTGACCGGCAGGCCCGCCGTGACGACATATACCGAAGGCGCAGCAGCAATGGCGCAAATACCCACAAAGTCTTTCGATCTGCCCTTCATGTCGGCCATTAAATGCTCGCCTACCGACAGCAGGGGCGTGGCCGCCAGCAGGGTGTAGCCGTCGGGCGCTGCCTTGCGACAGCGTCCAGCCCGATGCGGCCATCAGCGCCGGTGCGGTTCTCGGTGAGCAGGCGTTGCGGCATGTCGCCAGACAGCGGCTCCACCACTGCACGGATGACAGCATCTACCACGCCGCCAGCAGGGTAGGGCACCACCACACGCACCGGGCGGTCGGGGTAGCCGCCGGGGCCGGGCGGCACGTCGGCTGCCAGCGCCAGGTCGGCAAAGGTGGAAGCCAGCACAGATGCCAGTGCATGGATTTGGAATTGGCGACGTTTCATCGTGTCTCCTGCTCAGTTAGGAAAAGCTCGCATAGATGCCAGTGTGGCTTCGGTTTGTGCGACCAGCCGCGCCATCACCTCGGCGACCGGCTCAATCTTAGTCAACCAGGCAATGCTCTGCCCAGCGGCCTCGTACAGCAAGGGCGCCACCTCGTGCTGCTCTACGGCTGCCAGCAGTTCGCCGATCAGGGCTTGTTGGTAGGGCATGTCCAGCGGCTCGGGGGCACCTGTCTCGGCCCAGGCATCTGAGAACGCACTGCGCACCACGCGGCATGGTTTGCCACTGTGGGCGCGGGTGATCACCGTGTCCTCACTGCCCGCTGCCATCAGCTTGGCGACCAGGGCCGGGGGCAGGGCGTGCTCGCGGGTGCCCAGCCACAAGGTGCCCAGCCAGGCGCCCTGTGCGCCCAGGGCAAAGGATGCTGCTACCTGTGCCCCGGCGCCAATGCCGCCAGCGGCAATCACCGGGCGACCCCCCGCACAGGCAACGATCTGCGGCACCAGCGAGAAGGTGCCGATCTGGCCCGTGTGGCCGCCCGCGTCGTAGCCTTGCGCCACCAGGATGTCCACGCCCGCCGCCATGGCCTTTTCAGCATGGCGTGGCGTGCCCACCAGGGCAATGGTGTGCTGGCCTGCGGCCTTGGCCCGTGCCAGCACGGCAGGTGGGGTGCCCACGCCAGCGGCAAACACCTGCACATCGCTTTGCACCACGGCCTCCAGCTGCTCTTCAAACAGGTCTTGCGAGCGCACGTACTGCGAGAAGAAGTTGCCCTGGGTTGCCGGGGGGACGCCAAAACGCTTGAACAGACCTTGCACAAATTTCTGATGCTCGGGCGGCACCGCAGCAGCCACAGAGGCGCGGGTGTTGCTCCCGGGCAAAGAAGTGGGTAGCAGCAAATCCACTGCCACGGGGTGGTTGGGGCAAAGCCTGCGCAAGGCGCGCAGCTTGGCAGCCAGCTCGTTCGGACCGTCGCGTGCGGCTGCGTAAACGCCCAGGCCGCCAGCGCGCGAGATGGCCGCCGCCACTTCAATGCTGTGAGCCAAACCGAAGATGGGTACCTGGATGCCGAGGCGACGGCACAGGGCGTTGGTCAGTGTGTGTGGGTTGCTCATGTGCTGCGGCTGTGCCGTTCATGCGCCATACAAGTCAGGTTCCAAATCGAGGCAGGGGTGTTGTGTCATTTCAGCCGCCATGCGCAGCACATGCCGCCCGATCAGGTTTTTGTGAATCTCGCTGGTTCCCTCGCCAATCTGGTTCATCTTGGCGTCGCGCATGAAGCGCTCCAGCGGGTAAGCCTTCAAGTAGCCGTTGCCGCCCAGCAGTTGCAGGCAATCCACCACCAGGCGCATGCACAGGTCGGTGGCATGCATTTTGGCCATCGACGCATGCACTGGTGCATCGGCGTCGCCCCGGTCATAGCGCAAAGCGGTGCTGTACACCAGGCAGCGGGCGGCTTCGATCTGGGCTGCCATGTCGGCCACCATCCACTGAATGCCTTGGTGGTCGCCTATGGCGTGGCCAAACACCTTGCGGTGACCCGCATACTGGGTGGCAATTTGCAATGCGCCCGTCATGCGGCCAAGTGCAATGGCAGCGTGGCCTATGCGAGCGCGCAGCAAGGTGTCTTGCGCCAAGGCCATGCCCTGGCCTTCCTTGCCCAGCAGGTGGTCTGCGGGGATTTCTACATTCTCAAAGTCCACCATGCAGATGGGCACGCCGTTCCAGCCCATCTTAGGGATGATGGGCGAAATCTGGATGCCCTTGGCTGCGCGCGGCACCAAAAATGCACTCAAACCGCGCGCCCCCTCGGGCCCATCCTTCAAGCGCGCCACGGCGACAAACATGTCTGCCACGTTGGCACGGGTGATGAACTTCTTGTGCCCATTCAGCAGATAGCTGCCATCGGCCTGAACCACGTAGTCGGTTGCCAAGCGGGCGACATCACTGCCCGCGCCAGGCTCGGTGAGGGCAAAAGCCGATTGCCTGACACCTGTGACGAGATCGGGCATGACCGCCTGTTGAATCTTTGGCAAGGCACCTGCAACGATAGGCCGCGACGACAGATCGGTGCCTGTGATGATCGAGGCTGATGTGGTGCAGGCGCCGGCCAGTTCTTCGATGATGCGCACCCGCAGCAGCATGCTGGCGTTGCTGCCACCGTATTCCCGTGGGAACGCGGTGGCAACGATGCCTTCGCGCGCCAGCAAGCGGAAGTTGTCCCAGGCGAATTCGTCAGTCTGGCCAACGGCTTCAGCGCGTGGGCCAATGTGCTCAGCGACCAGTGCCCGCACTTTGGCGAGCATGGCAGCTTCTGCAGGCGACAGCGACACCAGCGGATGGGAAATGGGGTTCAGTGGCATGGGCTCGTTCTTTCAGTGATCAAATGATGTGCGCGGCGCGCAGGGCTGCGATGTGCTCAGCGGTCAGCCCCATGTCTGTGGCAAAAAACGCTTCATTGTCTCGCCCGATGTCACCGCCACTGTGTTGAATCTGGCACGGCGCGCTGGCAAAGCGTGGCACCACGTTCGCCATGCGCACGCTGCCGAAGTCGGCGTCGGGCACGTCGCAAATGGCTTGGCGGGCGCTCAGGTGAGGGTCGGCTTCTATCTGGTCAATGCCGTAAATCGGGGCGATGGTGCCATGGGCCGCGTCAAACGCTGCCAGTACCTCAGATAGGTCATGGTCCAGGCACCAGTGGGCAAACAAGGCGTTGAGTTCTTTGGCATGTGCCACGCGCTGCTCGTTGTTGGCAAAGCGAGGATCAGCGACCAAATCAGGCCGCCCAATGGCGCGGCAATTGTTGGCAAACAGGGGGTTGGTGCTGCCTGCCAGTGACACCCAGCGTCCGTCGCGTGTGCGGTACACCGCAGCGGGAGCTGAATACTGGTTGGCATTGCCCGAGCGCTCGCGCACTTTGCCCAGTTGCTGGTGCTCGATGGGTAAAAATTCAAGCAGCTTGAGCGTAGCCTCGGTCAGCGATAAATCGATCTCCTCGCCGGGCGCGCCTGGCCTGTTGGCGCGTGCCCACAGCGCCGCCAAGATGCCCACGGTGGCAAACAGTCCGCCCACGTTGTCGGCCACCGGGTAGCCCGCGTGCATGGGCTCGCCGTCGGCCTCACCGGTGATATGGGTCAGGCCGCCCATGGCCTCAAACACCCGGGCAAAACCTGGGCGGTGTTTGTACGGGCCAGTCTGGCCAAACCCCGTGGCACGCAAGATCACCAGACTGGGCTGGGCTGTCCACAGGGCTGCTTTGTCGAGCCCCCACTTGTCCAGCGTGCCGGGCCGAAAGTTTTCAATCAGTACATCGAACTGGGGCAGCATGCGCAGTAGCAGTGCTGCGCCTTCGGGCTTGCGCAAATCCAGGGTGACAAATCGCTTGCCACGGTTGGTAACCTTCCACCAGAGCGGCTTGCCTTCCTTGAATGGGGGAAACCCCCGCGCGCCGTCGCCCACGCCGGGTAGCTCAAGCTTGACCACATCGGCACCGTAATCTGCCAGCAACGCTGCCGCAGACGGCCCGGCAATGATGGTGGCGATATCGAGTACCTTAAGACCTGTCAGGGGTCCGGCCATGGGGCTTGTCTCCAGTGTGAATATGTGCTGTTTGCACTGTAGCCGGGGTCTACAATGGAAACAAGCTGATTGATGCAAAGCAGATATCTCAAAAATAGATGGCAAGAGCAAATGAGGATGTCATGAGCACGCCAGCCGACCCGGTGGAACTGTTGACCCTGAAGTCGCTGCGCACCTTGGTGGCCGTGGCGCATGCAGGCAGCCTGACGGGTGCCAGTGCGGCGCTGGGTCTGGCCCAGTCTGCCGTCAGCCGACAGGTGAGCGAGCTGGAGCGTGCGCTGGGCGGCGCGCTGTTTCACCGCACCGGGCGCGGCGTGGCGGCGACCGATTTAGCCCTGGATCTGCTGCCACGTGTGGAACGCCTCATCCAGCAGGCGCAGGACTTGGTGCAGCGTTCGCGCGATATGGCCAGCACGCCCGCCGGGTTGGTCACGCTGGGTCTGGTGCCCGGTGTGGCGGGGCCCCTTTCCAGCGCATTGTTTGGCGAACTCGCCAAGCGCTATCCCTTGATTCGCCTGCGCGTTCTAGAAGGCTACAGCGGCGACATGGAGGTGGCCTTGAGCCAGGGGCGAATCGACCTGGCTGTGCTCAACCGCTACCGGGCCAAGGGCAGCAACAGTTACCGGCGGCTCTTTGACGCGCCGCTGTGCTTGGTGGGGCGACGCGCAGTGCTGTTGCGCCTGCTGGTCAATGGCGACGTAGACACCGATGGTCCCGCAGCCGAACTCCCCATCAAGACCACAGCCACCGTGCTGGGGCGCATGGGCTTGGTGCTACCGGTTCCACCCAACGCCATTCGCAATTTGCTCGATGAGGTGGCTTTGGCGCAAGGTCTCAAGCTCTCGCTGGTGATGGAGGGCAGCTCTTCCGTGGTGATCAAGCGCATGGTGCTGGACCATGACTGCGTTACCGTATTGCCCTTCCATGCCGTCAGGCAGGAGGTGAGTGATGGCGAACTTTGCGCCGTGCCGCTGTCTGAACGCGTTTTTCGCCAGCATGTGGTGCTGGCCACCAGCAGCCAACGCCCCTTCACGCAGGCCAGTAAGGCCGTGGCAGCTGTGCTGACCCATCTGGCGGCGCAGGTTCTTGTGCCACAGGCCTGACGCGTCAAAATAGCCGCCTTGATCACAAGGAACACATCATGAAGACTTATCGCATTGCCACATTCCTGGTGACGGCATTGGCAAAGAGGTCGTGCCCGCTGGTCAGCAGGTGCTGGCCGCACTGGCCATCGCAGATGGCAGCTTTGCCTTTGATTTTGAAAGCTTTGATTGGGGTGGTGACTACTACCGCCAGCATGGCGTGATGATGCCCGCTGATGGGCTGGACGCTTTGCGCCACAAGGACGCGATCCTGTTTGGTTCGGCGGGGGACCCCCACATACCCGACCATGTCACCCTCTGGGGTTTGCGACTGAAGATCTGCCAGGGCTTTGACCAGTACGCCAATGTGCGCCCCACGCGCATCCTGCCAGGCATAGATGGTCCACTCAAGCGCTGCCAGCCCGAAGACCTGGACTGGGTCATTGTGCGAGAGAACTCCGAAGGCGAATATTCGGGTGTGGGTGGGCGGGTGCACCAGGGTCACCCGATCGAGGCCGCCACGGATGTATCCATCATGACCCGTGTAGGGGTGGAGCGCATTCTGCGTTACGCCTTCAAATTGGCGCAAAGCCGCCCGCGCAAGTTGCTGACCGTGGTGACCAAGTCGAACGCCCAGCGTCACGCCATGGTGATGTGGGACGAGATTGCTGTGCAGATCAGCAAGGAATTCCCCGATGTGCGCTGGGACAAGGAACTGGTGGACGCCGCCACTGCCCGCATGGTGAACCGCCCGGCTAGCTTGGACACGCTGGTGGCGACCAACCTGCACGCCGATATTTTGAGCGACCTGGCAGCTGCGCTGGCCGGTAGCCTTGGCATTGCCCCCACGGGCAATATTGACCCCGAGCGCCGCTACCCCAGCATGTTTGAGCCCATCCACGGCTCGGCTTTTGACATCATGGGTAAGGGACTGGCCAATCCCATTGGCACCTTCTGGAGCTGCGTCATGTTGCTGGAGCACATTGGCGAGGCTTCTGCGGCTGCGCGCTTGATGCAGGCGATTGAAAAAATTACCGCGAATCCGGGTTTGCACACGGGTGACCTGGGGGGCAAAGCCACTACAGTGCAAGTGACCCAGGCGGTACTGACTGCACTGGGCTGATTTCACTTGCATTCACCGCAACGGAGACAAACCATGAAGAAAATCATCCTATCACTGGGTTTTGCCCTGATGACTTCGGCGGGCATGGCCCAGACTTGCCCTGAGAGAAACCTGCTGTACTGGCAGGCGTTTCCGCCAGGGGGTGAATCCGATTTGTCTGCCAGGCATCAACAGGTAGTGCTGAAAAAGAAATGCGCTGCCATCGACACCATCATTCAGTACAAAGCAGGTGCAGGCGGGGGCCTGATGTGGGGCCAGATGAACCAGTTGCCCGGCGACGGCCTGAACGTCGTGGGCGTCAATCTGCCACACATCGTGTTCCAGCCCCTGGAGGGGCAGGTGCAATACAAGACGCAGGACGTAGTGCCTGTCTTCTGGTTTCACTACACGCCTGATGCCCTGCTGGTGCCTGAGTCCAGCCCGTTCAAGACATTTGCTGATTTCGTCAAAGGTGCTCAGGCCGACCCTGGCAAGGTGAGTCTGGGTGGATCGGGTCTGAATTCAGCCAACCATGCTGCGCATGAACGCCTGAATGCGATCTTCAAGATCAAGACCAATTACATACCCTACAAGGGCACGGGCGACATGGCCACCGCCGTGATCGGCGCCCAGATCGACGGCGCCATGACCTACACCCCTTTTGCCATCAACAACAAAGGGCGTGTGCGAGCATTGGCCGTGGCCATGGATAAGCGGCATCCGCTGTTGCCAGACGTACCTACGTTCAAGGAACTGGGTGTGGACTGGGTGGACGGCGCTTACCGTGGCATTGGCGTGCCGAAGTCCACCCCACCAGAGGTGCGCAAACGGCTGTCTGACCTGTGGATGACGCTCAACACCGACCCCGAGATGAAAGAGCTGGCGGCCAGGAACGGCCTTGAGCTGATCAACATTGGCCTGGACCAGATGGAAGCCTTCATGAAAGAAAAAGTTTCGCTCTACACAGAGGGCGCGCAGCGACTTGGCATGGGGAAGAAGTAAGCATGTATTACGAACCTGGCGTGACGCCGCATGGCCTGCCGCATGACCCGTTCAAATCCTGTGTGGTGCCACGGCCCATTGGGTGGATATCCACCGTAGACAGCGAAGGCCGTCACAATTTGGCGCCCTACAGCCAGTTTCAGAACGTCACCTTTAATCCGCCGATTGTCATGTTCTCTGCCAATCAGAGAACAAAGGGCAAGCGCAAAGATTCTGTCGTCAACGCAGAAGAAACGGGGGAGTTCGTCTGGAACATGGCCACCTACGCACTGCGTGATGCTGTCAACATCAGCGCCCAGGAGTTGCCGCACGGTGTTGACGAGTTTGAACGGGCGGGCCTGACCAAGCTGCCCTCCACCAAAGTCAAGCCCATGCGGGTGGCGGGTTCACCCATTCAGTTTGAATGCGTCTACCTGAATACCTTGCGGTTTCCCGGTGTGCCCCCTATGGGCACAGCTGACGTGGTCTTTGGGCGAGTGGTTGCCGTGCACATCGATGACCAGGTGATCAACGGCGATGGCTTGATTGATGTACTCAAGATCCAGCCCTTGGCGCGCATGGGCTACTTTGACTACACCTATGTTGACAACCAGTTCCAGATGGTGATTCCGGGTGACAACCGAGGCTTGCTGGCGGGGCTGGAGGGCTCACCGGACAAAGCAGACAAGGCCAAAATTAACCCATGATGCCTGGCGCTCAATGCTTTGGGCCAACTTATTTCTGGCGGCTCAAGGCGTTGCGCATGGCCTTTTTCATGAGATCCGGTAACACGGGTTTGATGCAATAGCCATCGGCGCGCGCGTCCATGGATTTCTCAAAATCGATCGGCAGGTTGGAGCCAGTCACCATGATGATCCGCGTCTTGGGCGATGCCTGGCGTAGCTGCTTCAGCAAGGCCCAGCCGTCTACGTCAGGCATGTAAATGTCAAGGGTGACAAAGTCTGGTTGATGTGTCTTGGCGAGGTGCAAGGCAGTGTTCGCATCGTCCGCGAGCAAAATGGTTTTGCATCCAATGTTGCGCAAGACACCTTCGAGCACCGACTGTGACAGATCATCGTCGTCTACGACCAGCACCGTCAAGGCTTGCATTTCTATATTCGTCAAGGCGGTTTCCTTCAGTTTGTTACGTGCTGGTGTTGCCGTGCAGCATTAGCCATTCAGTGCATGCATCGAAGGGCATGGGCTTGGCGATGTAATAGCCCTGAACAGCGTCGGCGCCCCAGAGTTTCAGGTGCTCTAGCTGCTCTGCGGTTTCCACGCCTTCGGCTATTACCTTCATCTGCAGATGTGTGCCCAGCATGAGTGCTATTTGCAGCACAGTCTGCGCTTTGCGTTCGGTGTCTGCCCGCCGGACAAAGCTTCCGTCGATCTTGAGCTCACGAAATGGCAGATCGATGAGCTGCACCAGACTGGAATAGCCCGTTCCAAAATCGTCGATGGACAGCGTGAATCCCATTAACGACAGCCGGGTCAAGGTTTCCATCGTCAGCGAGCGGTCAACCGCAAGGCGGCTTTCAGTCACTTCGATCACAAAGTCAGCGTTTTGCAGACCTTTGTCGAACACCAGCTTTTCCAGGTGCTCAGGTAAATCCAGCCTTCTTGCGGTGTCCATGGACAAGTTGATTGCCGTCGTGCACTGAATGCCCATTGAACGCCACTCAGCGAGTTGTGTTGCCGCACGGTCAGCAATCTGGAAGAAGAGTTCGTCCACCAGGCCTTCGGCTTCCATCGCCGGGACAAATTGCCCAGGGCCGATTGAGAGGGTGTCAGCACGGTTCCAGCGTGCCAGTGCTTCCACTCCGATGGCTTTGCCGCTCAGCAGGTCCAGCTTGGGCTGATACCAGGGGATGAATTCACTGTCTTGCAGCGCAGAGATGAGCTCTGCCCGGGTCAGCGGACCTCTGTCGCCACCAGATCGGCGTACGCGATCCGGGGGGCGATAGCTTTGCATCAACTCAGCGAGGCGATGGGGGTCGCATGGCTTGGTGAGCACGCCGAGCAATGACAGGCCGTGAGCATGTCCCAACCCCTCAGCGCTGCGCAGGATCTCTTCGTCACTGCCAGATACCAGGATCACTGCGGGTGGTGCCTTGCGTTGGGCTAAATTTCGCATCAGTACCAAGCCGTCCATGTCTGGCATGGAGAGGTCACACAGGACAACGTCAATGTGAAGGTCCGAGCTGTCAAAGATCTGCAGTGCGTCAGCGCCGTTGACCGCCGTCAAGATGTCTGTCAAGCCCATTGCGCCGAGTTGCGCGCTGATGATGTCGCGCTGCAATTCTTCGTCATCCACAACGAGCAAGCGGATGTGATCTGGCAGGCCGTTCATGCTGAGGCCAAGTGTTGTTCGATGGCAGATTTCGCTTCATCGAAGGCGCTGAGTAAATCGGGCATGACAGCATTGCAATCGTCCAGCTTGCTGGCGCTGGCAAAGCGCTCCATGGCCTGGCATTGTTCGCCAAAGCACAACGCGCCCACACTTCTGGCCGCTGATTTAAGCGTATGCGCCTTGTCGCGTACGGTAATCAGGTCGGCGCTACTGGCCGCACTGATCAAGGCCTGGACTTGCTCGCCAGCATTGAGGATGAACTTACGCAGCAGACGCTCATGCAATTGCGGTTGATTGCCAACCAGTTTCGTCAGCGTGGTGCTGTCCCAGTTGGGCAGTTTGTCCACTTGAGTTAGCGGTAACCATTGATTCAGGGTGGCCTGAAGTGCACTCATGGACAGTGGTTTGGACAAGTACGCATCCATTCCCATGTCCAGGCAACGCTGGGACTGACCGTCCATCGCGAAGGCGGTGACGGCCACGATCGGCATGTGCTTTCCTGGTGTTTCTTCTGCACGTATTTGGGCAGTCAAGCCAAAGCCGTCCAGCTTGGGCATTTGACAGTCTGTGAGCAGCAGAGCGTAACGGCCACTGCGCCACATCTGCAATGCTTGCTCGCCGTCAGGGGCAAGTTCGCACACATAGCCAATGCGCTTGAGTTGAGCTTGCAGCACGTCGCGGTTGGTTTCATTGTCTTCCGCAACCAAGATGAGCTGGCCCGCACGAAGGGCTTCGTCGACAGTGGGAGCCTGATGCAAGGTCACGGACGAACTGTCTGCAAAATCGGCTGGCACACTGGCGCGTTTAAGCTTGCCCGCAGCTACCGCGATTGCGTGCACCAGATCAGCTAATAGCAAGGGGCTCGCCGGTACACTGGTCACGCCCCGGCCTGCAATGGCGCGGTTGCGGCTGATCAGGCAGACTTTGGGTACAACGGCTGTCCACCGTGGAAGCAAATCCAGATCGTCCGCATCGTCTTCATTCAAAGACCAATCAAAAAGCAGGATAGACCCTGGGTTTTGTCGATGTTCTGCCTCGGCCTGTTCGATATCTCCAACCGTTATGACCTTCGCGCCTGCTTTGCTCAAATAGGCCGACAGCACGCGAGAAACGTCCGGCGATGTGACAACAGCAATGACGCTGATTGCGCTCAAATTCGGCATATTTTCAAATTCTTCTGTCAAAGGCTTGTCGGTCGTATTCAGCGGCAGTTGAATCGTGAAAGCAGAGCCTTCTCCCAGGGCGCTTGAGACCTGAATATCTCCGTTCAAGAGATGCACCAGATGGCGGGTAATGGACAAACCAAGACCGGTTCCGCCGAATTTGCGCGCGGTAGAGACATCACCTTGAGTGAATGGCTTGAATAGCTTGGATATCAGCTCTGAGTCCATTCCGATGCCGTTGTCTGCAATGCGGATTTCAAGCTGCGTGACGCCGTCTGGTTTGAGTAGCGGCGTTATCTCGATCTTGATTCGACTCTTTTGCTTGTCGGTGAATTTAAAGGCATTTCCCACCAGGTTGAACAGGATCTGCCGCAACCGTGTGGGATCAGAAAGAATCCAGTCTGGAATGGTCGGGTCGATGAACAAGCATACCTGCGCCTCTTTGTTTTGCGGCGTACTTCTCATCAGCAACACCGTGCTTTCCACCACATCGCGCAGGTGGGTCGGAATGAACTCGACCTTGAGCTGGTCAGCCTCAATCTTGGTAATGTCAAGGATGTCGTTCAGTATATTGAGCAGTGCGAGCGACGAACGATTGATGGTGTTGAGCATTCCGCGCTGCTCGTGACTAAGCTGGGTGTGCTTGAGCTGATCTACCATGCCCAAGACGCCATTCATTGGCGTGCGGATTTCATGGCTCATATTGGCCAGAAACTCAGTCTTGGCGCGGCTTGCTGCGTACGCGACTTCCTCAGCATTCTTTCGTACCGTGATGTCTGTTCTGACCGCAATGTATTCGAGTGGCTTTCCACTGGAGTCATTGAACAAGGCGACAGTCGTATCAACCCAGAAAAGGCTGCCGTCTTTGCGCTTGTTGCACACTTCTGCATGCCACGGCTTGCCTGTGGCAACGGTGTCGAACATGTCTTTGAAGAACCCCTTGGGGTGAACGCCAGAATTCAAGATGAAGTGGTCTTTTCCCATCACTTCTGCTGCTGTATACCCGGATACTTCAAAGAATTTGCGGTTCGCGTATGTAATGCGACCCGTCATGTCGGACATGGTGACGATGGTGTGCTCGTCAAGCACATATTTCTGCTGCTTAAGCAAATCGAGCGCCTGCTGCGTCTCCTTGGCACTGCGCTCAAGTGCAGCCGTCTTTTGTTGAACCAGATCTTCAAGCTGCTCTCGATGCCTGTTGAGGTCGAGCTCCGTCATTTTCCGTGCTGTGATGTCTTCGTAGACACCCAGAATGCCGAAGATTTCTCCTTCTGCGTTTCGCAGCGGTACCTTTGATGTGCGTAGCCAGATGGTCTGACCGTTTGGGGTGTTTTGGGGTTCGTCGTAACTTAACTTGGCTCGTCCTGAGCTGAGCACTTTGAAGTCATCTTCTCGGTACAACTCGGCCTGGGCTTGCCAGCCCATTTCGAAGTCATTTCTGCCCACGACATCCGCAGGCGAAAACTTACCAGCGTCATCTGCAAAACGTTGGTTGCAACCCATATAGACCAGGTCTTGGTCTTTCCAGAAAACCCGCGTGGGGACTGTATTGATAATCGTCATCAGCAAATCGCGGGAAGCCTCAAGCTCCCTGTCTTTGAGATGGTTTGCCGTGATGTCTTGCACTGTGCCGCGAGAGCGAAGCGGAGTCCCGTTTTTATCAAAATCAGTCACACAGCGTTCCAGCACCCATTTCACGCGACCATCTTGCATGAGAAGGCGATGGGTGATTTCGTAGTTTGTCCGCAGTTCCAGAGAATGTGCGTAGGCCAAATTTACGCTTTGCCGATCATCGGGATGAATCGCGTTGAGAAAACCTTCATAAGTCGCTTCGAATTGCGATGGATCCAGTTCAAACAGCCTGAATATCTCAGCACTCCACTTCAGCGCGCCAGTGGGGATATCTAACTCCCAGCTACCGACCTTGGCAATTCGCTGAGCTTCTTCAAGACTGGTGGCCAATGCACGCAATGCAATCTCTGCTTCCTTGCGCTCGGTCAGGTCGGTATGGGTGCCGATCACCCGTTTCGGAGCGCCGGCTGGTGAGCGCTTCACAGTCATTCCGCGTGACAAAATCCAGCGGTAATTGCCGTCCTTGCCCCTCAGTCGGTGAACCGATAAATAGCTTGCTTTTGCGCCACTTAAATAGTCATTCCAATTGCTCAGGGCGTGTGTACGGTCATCTGGGTGCAAGCGCTCTTTCCACTCCGAAATGCTGTCGCTGATTTCGAATTCCCCGTACCCAATCAGTTCTTTCCATCGGCGGCTGAAGAAAACGCTGCCGTTCTCCAAATTGCAGTCCCATACCCCGTCTCCAGAGCCCTCGATCGCAAACCTCCAGCGGTATTCGCTCTCTTTGAGCTCGGTTTCCCTTTCAAACAGGTGAGTTAAAACCTCGTTAAATCCGGAAATCAAACGAGCTACTTCGTCCTTGCGGTCGGTCGTAGGGAGCTGACTCCAACCGAGACCTCTGTTTTTGACTTCCAGTAGTGCCTTTGCTGCCCGGTTCATCGGAGAGAGTTGTCGTCGGATAAACCATGTATTCAGGGCAAGTACAAGGCTGGCGACCAAGAAGCCCCAAAACCAGACCTTTAAACGGAGTTGAGAACTGGCAGAAAATGCGGCGCTGACCGACTGTTCGCCGACCAAAATCCAACCTGTTGAAGAAATTTTGGCCGTTGAAACCAGCATCTCCCGACCATTGGCATCATGGAGGCGCACAGTGCTCAGGGAACCATCTAGCAGCTGATCGAGAACCGCATCGACGCCTGCAGAGGGCAGTTTTTGGAGGTTCAGAACCGGGTCAGTGGCCATGATGATTTGCCGATACAACGGCGAAACCAGCCGAAAGCGAGTGACTGCGTTGGGACTGGACGCTGTCACCCGGTTTAGAAAACTGCCTTGCCCCAGGGACATGGTGCCGACCAGAGCCCCTATGGTGTTGCCTTGCTGATCGCGCACCGGGCTGGCGATGCCAAAAACACCCGAATTCAGCCGCTTGCCGTAGACGGCCTTACTGACAACGGATTTGCCTTCCCTCAACTGGGTCAGCATGGCTTTGTCGGGCTGGTAAGCCAAACCCGCCTGGGCCAAGGATGTTGGGACACTTGCCACGATCACAGCGTCCGAATTCACCAAGTAGTAGCCGCCTGGAAACTGTTGCGGCATGTGATGGCGATCGTTCAGGAGCGCCTGCGCAGCAGACGGATGCGTGAACATCAAAGGCGTTATCCTGGCCGCCGTTGATTCCAGCATCTTGATCCGGTCCTCTACCTCCTGGTCAACTTCTGCGGCCAAGATGCTCAATGTCTGAGATTGCTGGGCCAGGACTTGGTGCTCCAGATCACTCTGGTAGGCATTGCTGGACAAACTGGCCAGAAACCAGATGCCGACTATCGCGCTCACACCAGCCAGGAGAATCAAGCGATTCTGAAGCGAGTCAAGAATCTTGAGGTGGTGGGCAAAATGCTTCATCAGATTTAGCAAAGATAGCAAATTTATGTTGTCCCCACTTGCAAGTCAGGTTTTGGCGACCAGAGGTCGCCAAGTCGGCTGTCAGTCGCCTGTGATCTTGCGTTCTTTGATGAGACTGCCGAAACGCTTCGCATCTTCCGTCGCTTTGGCCGCAAATTCCTGTGGCGTCAGTGGCATCGGTTCTCCGCCCAGTCCCTGGATGCGGTCTTTGACGGCTTGGGTACCCAGAATACGGTTGATTTCCTGGTTCAGTCTGGTGATGACGCCTGGTGGCGTGGCGGCGGGCGCGTAAAAGCCAAACACAGTGTCGGCGTCAAAGCCTTTCAAGCCGATCTCGTCCAGGGTGGGGACGTCGGGGAACAGGGGGGAGCGTTTGAGGCTGCCCACCGCCAGCATCTTGAGCTTTCCCGCACGCACCTGGTTCAGGCCGATGCCGGGGTCAAACATAAAGTCAAGTTGCCCTGCCAGCAAATCCTGCATGGCGGGTGCGGCGCCTCGGTAGGGCACATGCACGGCAAACGCATTGGTTTGGGCCTTCATCATTTCAGCCGCCAAGTGGGGCGAGCTGCCGTTGCCTGGGGAGCCAAAGCTCAGGCCCCCCGGGTTGGCCTTGAGGTAGGCTAAGAATTCCTGGGCGTTGTTGACGGGCAGGCTGGGTTTGATCTCCAGAAACACCAGTACCCGTGCAGCGGATGCCACAGGCGTCAGGTCTTTCACCGGATCAAACGGCATGCGTGAGTACAAAAACGGGTTGATCGACACCATGCCGCCTGAACTCATGAGCAGGGTGTAGCCATCGGCCGGGGCCTTGGCTACTGCCTCGCCGCCAATGTTGCCGCCCGCACCACCTTTGTTTTCTACCACCACCGGCTGACCCAAGGCGTCTTGCAGTGGCTGTGCCACGGCGCGGGCGATCTGGTCGGCAGCACCACCTGGCGGGAAGTTGACGACGATCTTGACCGGCTTGTTGGGCCAGGTCTGGGCCAGGGCGGTGCCAGAGATTGCTATCAATGAAGTAGCTAAAAAAGTATATGAAATATGCCGTAAAAGGGTTTTTGACTTGAAAAATGAACGCATGTTTGTCTCCTATAGGTGTGTGATGGTGTCAGGTTTTGGGGACTGCCGCCGAAGCGCCGCTTGGGCGGCGCATCCAGCGGATGGGTTGTTCTTTGATTGGGCGCGGCGCCGCACCGTGCTGACGCAACACGCCGTCCAGCAGCTTGCCGCTGTCATCTGTCAGTGCGGCCTGTCGCGCCTGTCGAATAGCGTCGGCAGCGGCTTGCGCATCCCGCAAATGGGCCAGGTGCTGGACGACATGCAGCAGATGATCTTTGCCGCGCTCGTTGGTGCTGCCGTAACCTTTGATCAGCTGGCCGCAGCGGGCGATCTCCAGACCCAGATTGGCGTGCCGCTGTGCACCTTGCTGGATCGCGTTCAGCCACTCCTCGATCAGCGCCTGCTCGTGTGCGTACCGGCTACCGATGGTGCGCAGAGGTTTGCAGGCTGCCAGGGTGCGCAGCGCCATCATGCCCAGCACGGTGTGGGTGCCTATCTTCAAGGGCACTGCCCATGGGCTGAGTCCCTTGGCCACGCGCTGTCGATCCCAGGCCAGCAGGCGTTTGGCCAGGGGTTCGGGCAGCAGGCCAGCCAGCTCGGGCACGCCGGGCTTGAAGTGTTCATACACTTTGAGCAGGTCATAGCCCTGCGCTTTGGCTTCGGCCCGCACGCGGGCCAAGCGGCTGGCCCGGCTTTTGAGATCGGCCACGCGCACAATGTCGTCAAACGCCATCCACAGCGCCAGCCAGCGGGCAACCTCTTGCGTGGTGGCAAAGCCCTGAGCTGCCGACGGATCGCTTTGCTGGTCTGCCGCCAGCACGGCCTGCATGCGGGTTTGGTAGAGCTTGGCATACGCTGCATTTTGGTAGTCCAGCACGCGGGCATGGCCCAGCCTCAGTACCTCTTGGGTTTCAGCTGGAAAGTTTTGAATAAAAGTACGTCTTTCGGCATTATCTGTATAGGCATTTAGCTCCTGTATTGATAGCAATGAGACCAGTTGTGCTGCCTGTGCGCTTTGCCCCTGAACGGCATCGAACGCCAGCGCAAAGCCCCGCAAGCTGGCCTGAGCCGGTGCGCCGCCGCCAGCCCCCACCACGGCCTCAAAGTCTGCACGCTGAAACGGAAACAAACCACTGCCCGCCACGGCGCCCAGCATCACGGCACTGACCACGGTGCCTGTTTGCTGGGCCATGGCTTGCATGTCTAGCAAATGATGGTTCAGCGCATGGGCGCGCACCAGGGCCAGCAACGGGGCATCGTCCAGTCGGCCATCCCCTGGCACCATGCGCTCTGCCGTGGTGAAGGTGCGTGCCGTGTTGCTGAAGATGCGGGTGCGGTCTGCCGTGGCCATGCCGTTGACGATTTGGCGCGAGGTTTCCAGCAACTCAGACGACACGATGGCGTCCAGCGCGCCCGGCACGGGGCTCAGCGAAAAAACGGGGCGCTTGCCACCCAGTTGGGCGATGGGTGTGGGGAACACCTCGACGTAATAGGTAGTAGCCCCCGTGCGTTGGGCCACGCCGGGGATGGACGTGGCTTGCGCTGCGTAGCCTGCATGGCGGGCGATATCGATGAGCCAGTCGGTCAGCACACCGCCGCCTTCGCCGCCCAAGGCGCAGATCAGCAGGGAAATGGATTGTTGCAGGCCAGCGCCGGGCCGCCCCAAGGAGGCCTGAACCCCCTCGGGGGGCAGCGCAGCACACGAAGTGGCAAGCGTGGGGGGGGTCATACGGGCCTCAAGACATTGATGATGGAATTTCTAACGGAGGCAAGCAGTCGCTCGTGCCAGCGTGGGTTCTGGATCACCTCGGCCCTGTAGAAGCTGGGGCATAGGGTGGCCGCGTGGGCGTTGGCGCCACACAGGCCGCAGCCCACGCAGCCGTCGATCACCGTGGCCACGGGGTCTACCTTGAGCGGATCGGGGTTGTCTTTGAGCGTGAGGGTAGGGCAGCCGGACAGGCGTATGCAGGCGTGGTCGCCGGTGCAGACGTCTTCGTCTACACCGTATTTGACGCGCCCGACCCGTTCGCCGCCTTTGAGCAGCGCTGCGATCCAGGGTTTGATGCGGCGCTGGCGCTCCAACTGGCATTCGCCCTCAGCCACGATCACTTTCAGGCCGTTGAAGGGGCTGGTAAAGGCTTCTTTCAGGGTGTCGCGCATGGCGGCTACCTCGTAGCTGTGCACGCTGCGCAACCACCGTACACCCAGGCCTTTGAGCGTGGTTTCTATGGTTTGATTGGTGTGGGCCAAGCTCTCGCGTTTGTCAGCAGCGAGTTTCTTGGCCGCTTCTGTGGGTGTGGAGATGATGTCTTGCGTGCCGGTGGCCGAGGTGTAGCCGTTTTTGAAGATCAGCAACACCGCATCATCACCATTGAAGAGGGCGCTTTGCACGCCGGTGAGCAAGCCGTTGTGCCAAAAACCGCCGTCGCCCATGATGGCCAGGGTGCGCCGCTGCATCATGGGCGACACGCCTGCGCGGCTGGCCAGGCTCATGCCGTAGCCCAGGATGGAATGGCCTTGTGAGAAGGGCTCGAAGGTGGC
The DNA here is from genome assembly GCA_016703665.1 of Candidatus Defluviibacillus avedoerensis. GTDB lineage: Bacteria > Pseudomonadota > Gammaproteobacteria > Burkholderiales > Burkholderiaceae_C > Defluviibacillus > Defluviibacillus avedoerensis. The sequence continues at coordinate 326,740 of JADJBS010000020.1, read as the reverse complement.
GAAGGCGTGGCAGCCGATGTCGGCCGACACGTGCAATGCACCCACGTCTTGCTGCACCAGTTTCAGCGCTGAGAATACGGGGCGCTCGGGGCAGCCTATGCAAAAGCCGGGTGGGCGGGTGGGCAGGGCTTGAGGCAATTGTTTGGCAATGCCAGCGCGGCGCTGTTGGTTGCCAGCCAGCCAGGATTGTGCGGCTGCGACGCTGGCTGCCGATGCCGTGGCGCCGTCGGGCAGATAGCTCTGCGTAAAGCGGCACAGGCCACTGGCCATTAGCTCCACGCTGTATTCGCCAGCGTTGGCGAGCCAGTCTTTGCCATGCAAGCGCGTCTGGATGTCCCGGCGGCGCAAGGTGGTGGCGATGTCTTGCTCAATGTATTCGGGCTGGCCTTCTTCCAGCACCATCACAGCGCGTTTGCCTGCGCAGAAATCCACGACCTGGTCGGGCACCAGCGGGTACGTGACGTTAAGCACCAGGACAGGGATGGCGCTCTCGCCAAAGGCATCGGCCAGGCCGAGCTGCTGCAAGCTGCGGATCAAGGCGTTGTAGAGGCCGCCTTGCACGATCAAGCCCAGGTCGTTGTGTTTACCGTGCATCAGCTCGTTCAGGCCATGCTCAACGATGTAGCGGCGCGCAGCGGGGATGCGCTCGTCACTTTTGAGCTTTTCGTGCCGGAAGGTGACGGGCGGGTGGGCCAGTTTGTTGTAATCGAAGCTGGCAGGTTCATTCATCAGCGCGCGGGTCGAGATGCGCGGTGCGACATTGTCCTTGGCCTCAAAACTGCCACGCACATGGCAGGCGCGGATGCGCAGTTCCAGGATGGCGGGCATGTTAGACGCCTCAGACAGGCCAAAGCCGTGCTCGACCATGCGCACCATTTGGGGCAAGTCAGGACGCGGGTCCAGCAGGCACAGACTGCTTTTTAGGGCGAAGGCGTGCGTGCGCTCCTGGATGACCGAGGCACCTTCGCCGTAGTCCTCGCCCACCACGATCAGCGCCCCACCCAGCACGCCGGGTGAGGCCAAGTTGGAAAGCGCATCTGAAGCTACATTGGTGCCGACGATGGATTTCCAGGTGACTGCGCCGCGCAGGGGGTAATGCAGACTGGCCCCCAGCATGGCTGCAGCCGAGGCCTCATTGGCGCAGGCCTCCACGTGTACGCCCAATTCATCCATGTAGGGCTTGGCCTGAACCATCACATCTAGCAAGTGCGAGATGGGCGCGCCCTGGTAGCCGCCCACATAGGCCACGCCGGACTGCAGGAGCGCCTTGGTGATGGCCAGGATGCCTTCCCCGTGAAAGGTGTCGCCGTTTCCCAGGCGCAGGGATTCGATCTCGGTGCTGAATGAAACTTCCATCTTGTCTCCGGTTGGGGAGAAGGAGTCTGCTATGCCCTTGTCTATAAATCAATAAAATAAAGTAACTAGATGACATTAGATTTATGCATATCAATGAGATGGATCTGAACCTGCTGCGCCTGTTTGATGCGGTGTACCGGCAAGGCAATGTCAGTCGGGCAGCGGCCGAGTTGAGCTTGACCCAACCTGCTGCCAGCCAGGGCTTGATGCGTCTGCGGCGTTTGCTGGTTGACCCTCTTTTGAGCGCGCTGCGGGCGGCGTTAGGCCCACCCCCAAAGCGCAGCGCTTGGCGGATGCTGTGCGCCAAGCCATAGCTTTGCTGGAAGGTGCTTTCAACGAGGCCACGGCATTTGACCCCACCCAGTCGCGCCGAACCTTTCGTCTGCACATGAGCGACATCGGCGAAGGCAGATTCCTGCCTGATTTGATGAGCGCCTTGAGCCGAGCTGCGCCAGGTGTGCGCTTGGAAACGGTGTCCTTGCCAACGGCAGAGCTGACACAGGCGCTAACGAACGGGCATGTGGATTTCGCGTTCGGTTTTTTGCCAAACTTACTTGGCGCGGGCTTGGCGCGGGCGCAGTTGCTGCAGGACAAGTACTGTGTATTGCTTCGCCATGGCCACCCGTTCCTGAGTAAGCAGATATCGCCTGAGGCCCTGCTAGACCATTTGCGTGATCTGGAGTTCGTGGCTGTGCGAAGCCATACCGATACGCTGCGGATCTTGCAGTGGCTGCAACTTGAAGACCAAATTCGCCTGACGACCGAGCATTTCACTGTTTTGCCCTCCATCGTTCGGGCCACTGATTTGGCTGTTGTCATGCCGCGGGCCATTGCGATGGGGTTTGATGCCGGCTATGCGGTGGTTGAACCTGCGTTGCCTTTGCAAGATTTTTCGGTGTCGCTGCATTGGGCCAAACGGCTGGAGGCAGAAACTGCCCATCAGTGGCTGCGCGGACTCATCCTTCAGACCTTCACTCAAGGATAGCTCAGCTGCTGGTTTCGGTGCTCGAATTCGGTTAGAATGCTGAGTTTGGCGCGGACGAATGGCTGCGGCAGGCGGACAACAAGCTGCCTGCCACTGTTTGATGGACTGTAGGTCGCTGTACTTTGGTGCAGGCAGTCGTTCATTGGTGCGCGTATCTTCCAACTGATTCATTACAGATTTAGGAGCCCACCATGGCCGTTCAGCAAAACAAGAAGTCCCCATCCAAGCGTGGCATGCACCGTTCGCACAATGCGTTGAATGTGCCCGGAATCGCTGTTGAGCCTACCACGGGCGAAACGCACCTGCGTCACCACATCAGCCCCACCGGTTTTTACCGTGGTCGCAAGGTGCTGAAGACCAAGTCTGAAGCCTGATTTCCGATTGGAATGAACAGCCCGGTGCTGCCAGTTTGGTAGCAGCGGGCTTTTTTATTGCATGACTACACTTTCTATTGATTGCATGGGTGGCGATCACGGCCCCAGCGTGACGCTGGTGGCCTGCGCCAAGTTCCTGGACGCCCACCCAGAGGCCAAATTGCTGTTGGTCGGGTTACCTGAGCGATTGAACGGGTTCTCGCATCCTCGGGCGACCATTGTGCCTGCCAGCGAAGTGGTTGCGATGGATGATCCGATTGAGATTGCCATGCGTAAGAAGAAGGATTCTTCTATGCGTGTAGCTATCCAGCAAGTCAAGAATGGTGCGGCCGACGTCGCTGTTTCTGCCGGCAATACCGGCGCATTGATGGCCTTGGCGCGCTACCTGCTCAAGACGTTAGAGGGTATCGATCGCCCTGCATTGGCTGCTGCCATGCCGAATGCCAAAGATTCGTCTACCACGGTGCTGGATCTGGGGGCAAACGTCGATTGCGGACCAGAGCATCTGCTGCAGTTTGCTGTAATGGGCTCGGCTCTGGTGTCGGCATTGAGTGGCAATGAGAACCCGACGGTCGGCTTGCTCAATATTGGTGAAGAAATCATCAAAGGTAACGAAAACATCAAGAAAACGGGCGAACTTCTGCGATCTGCTGGTAAAGCGGGTGATTTGAACTTCCTTGGCAACGTGGAAGGTGATGATATTTACAAGGGGACGGCCGATGTGGTGGTCTGCGACGGCTTTGTCGGAAATGTTCAGTTAAAAGCCAGCGAAGGCGTGGGATCGCTCATTGTTGGGAATTTGCGGCAAGAGTTTTCCCGTAACATTTTTACCAAAATTGCGGCTATTTGTGCTTATCCGGTGCTTTCTGCTTTTAAAAAGCGGTTTGACCCTCGCCGGTTCAATGGGGCAGCCTTGTTGGGCTTGCGTGGTCTGGTGTTCAAGAGTCATGGATCGGCGGATGCCTTTTCGTTCGAGCAGGCCATGAACCGGGCGTATGATGCAGCCCGAAATCAACTGCTTGACCGGGTTCGTCAACGCATTGCCCATGCTGCACCTTTGTTGATGCAGGCCACAGAGACGGCGGCGGAACCGGTTGAATCGAACTAAAGCATGACGAGACGTTATTCCCGCATCACTGGTACCGGCAGCTACTTGCCGCCGCGTCGCTTGACCAATGCCGATTTGGTGGCTGAGTTGGCTCTTAACGGCGTCGAAAGTTCTGACGACTGGATTGTGGAGCGCACCGGCATCCGCTCGCGTCACTTTGCAGCAGCCGATGTCGGAAGCAGCGATCTGGGCACACAGGCGGCCAGAAACGCGCTGCAAGCGGCCGGCGTGGAGGCAAAAGACATTGACCTGATCATTGTTGCCACCTCGACCCCTGACATGGTGTTTCCCAGTACCGCCTGCATCATTCAGCACAAGTTGGGTGCGTCTGGGGGGGCTGCATTTGACGTTCAAGCGGTTTGCAGTGGTTTTGTTTATGCACTGGCGATTGCTGACTCAATGATCCAGACCGGCGCTGCCAGCAAGGCACTGGTGATTGGCGCGGAAGTTTTTTCGCGCATCCTGGATTTTAAGGACCGTACCACCTGTGTGTTGTTTGGGGATGGTGCCGGGGCCGTGGTGCTGGAAGCCAGTGACAAACCGGGCATTTTGGCCAGTGATCTGCATGCGGATGGCAAGCATGTGGGCATTCTTTGTGTCCCTGGCAACGTCTCGGGTGGTCAAATCCTTGGCGACCCGCTCCTCAAAATGGATGGTCAGGCTGTGTTCAAGCTTGCGGTCGGCGTGCTTGAAGAAGCGGCCCGCGCTACGCTGGCCAAGGCGAATTTGACCGAAGCGGATATTGATTGGCTGATTCCCCATCAGGCCAACATCCGGATCATGCAAAGCACGGCCAGGCGGCTCAAGCTCTCAATGGACCAGGTGGTGGTCACCGTTGATCAGCATGGCAATACCCCAGCTGCGTCTATCCCGTTGGCTCTGGATAGCGCTGTGCGGAGCGGCAAGGTTAAGGCGGGTGAAACGCTCATGCTTGAGGGTGTGGGTGGCGGCTTTACCTGGGGCGCAGTGTTACTGACTCTTTAAGCTAGAGCTTTTCTTTCGGCAGTGTCAAGCGATTCATTTCTGATTTTGAGCAGCGTCATGAAACCATTTGCATTTGTATTTCCGGGGCAAGGCTCCCAAGCTGTCGGCATGTTGGATGCCTGGGGGGATCATCCTGTCGTCGCCCAAACGCCTGCCGAAGCCTCTGACGCGCTTGGCGAAGATGTAGGTAAGTTAATCCATGAAGGACCCAAAGAAGCCCTGGCTTTGACAACGAATACTCAGCCAGTCATGCTGGTTGCGGCCATCGCAGCGTACCGGGCCTGGATGGCTGAGACTGGCGTGGCGCCCTCTGTGGTGGCGGGACATTCACTGGGGGAATACAGTGCTTTGGTGGCGGCTGGCGCGCTGACGTTGGCAGATGCCGTCCCCCTGGTGCGCTTTCGTGCTGCTGCCATGCAGGAAGCCGTACCCGTGGGGACGGGCGCCATGGCGGCAATTTTAGGGCTGGATGCTGCAAAAGTAATTGCGGGGTGCGCCGAGGCGACGGCCGGATTCGGGCCGGACTCAAAAGAATCCGTGCAGGCAGCCAATTTCAATGATCCAGCGCAAACCGTGATTTCTGGCAGTAAGGCGGCTGTGGATAAAGCATGTGAGCTGATCAAGAGCATGGGCGCCAAGCGTGCTTTGCTTCTGCCTGTATCGGCTCCGTTTCATTCCCAATTGATGGTGCCTGCTGGGCTGAAGCTGCGCGAGCGCTTGGATCGAGTGAATTTGCTTGTGCCGACCATCCCGGTGATCAACAACATTGACGTGACAGTGCAAACCGACCCAGCGCTGATCAAGGAAGCACTGTTCAGGCAGGCGTCAGGTCCTGTGCGCTGGGTAGAGTGCATCCAAGCCATCAAAGCGCGTGGTCTGTTGCAGGTGATTGAATGTGGTCCAGGCAAGGTGCTTGCAGGGCTCACCAAACGAATCGATGCTGAAATGACCGGTCTGGCGATGTACGATCCAACCACACTCGCAGAATTAACGGGAGCATTGGTATGAGTGATGTCAAATTTCAGGGCCAAGTTGCGCTGGTCACCGGTGCATCCCGCGGTATTGGTGCCGCCATTGCGCTTGAACTGGCGTCCCAAGGCCTGAAGGTTGTTGGTACAGCCACGACGGATGACGGTGCTGCCAAGATTTCAGCCGCTTTGGCAAGCTTTGCCGATTGCCGGGGCGCCAAACTCGATGTGAATGATGCCGGTGCCGGTGAGGCATTGATTGACGAGATCACCAAAGCGCATGGCTCATTGCATGTGCTGGTCAACAATGCCGGTATTACCCGCGATACCTTGGCCATGCGCTTGAAAGACGATGATTGGGATGCGGTGCTGGACACCAACCTCAAAGCGGTATTTCGCATGAGCCGGGCGGTCATTCGTCCCATGATGAAGCAACGCTATGGCCGCATCATCAACATCACGAGCGTGGTGGGTGCATCGGGCAACCCTGGTCAGGCGAACTACGCGGCAGCCAAGGCGGGCGTGGCGGGCATGACCCGCGCGCTGGCACGCGAACTGGGCAGCCGCAACATCACTGTCAACTGCGTGGCCCCCGGGTTCATCGCAACTGACATGACCGCTGCATTGTCAGAAGATCAACACAAGGCCCTTTTGACCCAGATACCCCTGGGGCAGCTTGGCAAACCGCAAGACATTGCACATGCCGTGAGTTACCTAGCGTCACCCATGGCAGCTTACGTGACTGGGCAGGAACTGCATGTTAACGGTGGTATGTACATGGCCTGAACACCAGGCGATCAGGTGCTGTCTGGAGCTCTCACTCTAAACAGTAGAATAGCGAAGTTTTTAACAACCCCAAGAGTCAACCATGAGCGATATCGAAGCCCGTGTCAAAAAAATCATTGCCGAACAACTCGGCGTGGAAGAGTCCCAAGTCACCAGCGAAAAAGCCTTTGTGGCCGATCTGGGTGCTGACTCTCTCGACACGGTCGAACTGGTGATGGCACTCGAAGACGAATTTGGCATCGAAATTCCTGACGAAGACGCAGAGAAGATTACGACGGTGCAAAACGCCATCGACTACGCCAACACGCACCAGAAAGCGTGATGAGCAGGCGCCGCGTCGTTGTTACCGGCTTAGGCATGGTTAGCCCCGTGGGAAACACGGTTGCTGAATCCTGGGCCAATGTGTTGGCAGGTAAATCGGGCATAGGCCCGATTACCCAGTTTGATGCCAGTACCTTTTCCTGTCGGATTGCAGGGGAGGTTCGTAACTTCAACATTGTCGACTACATGCCAGAAAAAGAAGCGCGCCACATGGATCGCTTTATTCATCTGGGGTTTGCAGCTGCCTGCCAGGCAGTGGCAGACAGTGGCTTGAAGGTTGGTGACGCACTCGGCGAAGAGGAGGCTACCCGCATCGGTTGCAATATCGGTGCAGGGATTGGTGGCTTACCCATGATTGAACAGACCCACGGTGATTTCATGAACCGTGGTGCACGGCGAATCTCGCCTTTCTTTGTGCCCTCAAGCATCATCAACATGATCTCCGGTCATGTGTCGATCAAGTTTGGTTTCAAGGGCCCCAATATTTCCGTCGTGACAGCGTGCACGACGGGTTTGCACGCCATTGGTCAGGCAGCACGCATGATCGAATATGGCGACTGCGATGTGATGGTGGCTGGTGGTGCTGAATCTTCCGTCTCGCCCCTGGGTGTAGGCGGTTTTGCTTCAGCCAAGGCACTCAGCACCCGCAACGACGACCCTACTACCGCGTCGCGCCCCTGGGACAAAGACCGGGATGGTTTTGTCTTGGGTGAAGGTGCAGGCGTGGTCGTGGTCGAGGAGTATGAGCACGCCAAGGCACGCGGCGCCAGAATTTATGCAGAAATTGCTGGTTTTGGCATGAGCGGTGACGCTTATCACATGACCGCGCCCAATGTGGATGGGCCAAGACGTTCCATGCTGATGGCGTTGAAGAATGCCAGTGTGAATGCTGATGCGGTTCAATACATCAATGCGCACGGTACCTCAACCCCTTTGGGTGATGCGAACGAAACGAATGCCATCAAACTCGCCATGGGGGACCATGCGAAGAAACTGGTTGTCAACTCTACTAAATCGATGACCGGGCATCTGCTGGGTGGTGCGGGTGGCGTGGAGAGCGTGTTCACGGTGCTGGCTTTACACCATCAGAAGAGCCCACCGACCACAAATATCTTCAACCAAGATCCAGATTGCGATCTGGACTACTGCGCAAATGAAGCGCGCGACTTGAAGATCAATGTTGCTGTCAAGAATAACTTCGGATTCGGCGGCACCAACGGTACGCTGGTGTTCAAGCGCATTTGAAACCATCTTCCGGGTTGCATGTCCATAACGCCCCGCGGGTCAGTTTCCCGGTGGGGCGTTCTGCGTTTTTTGCTTGCGTTTTACTAACGGTCTGGTTGAGCGGAGCATGCCTGATGCTTTTTTGGGTGTTGCAGTCGGAATCAGTAGGCCTTCGTCATGCCGCCGCCGCCGGGGTATTAACCGTTAGCGCTGTGGTTGCTGGGTGGGACTGGTTTCATTCGATTGAAGGTACGCTGGAATGGGATGGACAGGCCTGGACATGGACAACTCCGGGAGGTTCTTCATTTGAAACAGTCAGGCTTGAGTGCCATCTTGACCTGCAATCCAGAGTGCTCCTGCTTGTTCGGGGAATCCATGATCGTTTTGCGCATTGGGTTTGGTGGGAGCGCCGCCAGAATCCGATGCGGTGGATGGATGCACGGCGTGCACTTTTCTCGCGAGCCAGACAGTCGAATGCGACGGCGGCTGACAAGGGCAGGCAGTTGGCATGAGCAACAACACAGACAACCAAGCTCCTTCAGGGGCTACCGACAGCGATTTGATGCTGGTGCAACGCACGGTAGCGGGCGATCAACGGGCGTTTGAATTGCTGGTGATCAAGTACCAGCGGCGGATTGAGCGTCTGATTGCCCGCATGGTGCGGGACGTCGATTTGGTGGAAGACATCGCACAAGAAACGTTTATCCGGGCGTACAGAGCGTTGCCAAGCTTTCGGGGTGAGGCTCAGTTTTACACCTGGTTGTACCGCATTGCGGTGAACACGGCCAAGAAAGCCTTGATGGAGTTAAAGAAGGATCCACTGGTCTTTGAAAACATGATGGCATCTTCAGACGATGAAGATGAAACTTATCGACCGAGAACAGAACAAACCAGCACGGAAACCCCAGAAATGGTGATGGCGGCCAAGGAGATTGCCGATGTCGTCAACGCCGCCATGCAATCGTTGCCTGAAGAGTTGCGTCAGGCATTGACTTTGCGCGAAATCGATGGATGGACCTATGAAGAGATTGCTGCCACGATGAATTGCCCGATTGGAACGGTTCGGTCACGTATTTTTCGGGCTCGCGAGGCGGTGTCGGCCAAGGTCAAACCTTTGCTGGAGAACCAGTCTGGGAAACGTTGGTAAGAAGGATCTGAGTGTGAGCAAGGTATGAACAAGCAGGACAACAACCGCGAATCGATTTGTGCATTAGTCGACGGACAATTGACAGGCGAAGCATTTGCAAATGCTGTTGATCTTGTGCAGTGTGATGACGATGCACGCAGAACCTGGCAGTCTTACCACTTGGTAGGAGATGTTTTGCGATCCAATGATTTGGCTCGTTGTCGTCTGGGCGATGGCTTCGTGTCACGTTTGCAATCGAGGCTTCAGCAAGAAGGTGTGTTTCAAATGCCTGAAGCGAAGCCGACGACGCCGAAATCGGCCAGTGTCCCAGTCCCGCAGTCTCATGCGGCCAACGATCCGGCTTTCCGCTGGAAGCTTGTGGCTGGGTTTGCGTCCATGGTGGCTGTTGGTGCCATTGGCTGGAGCCTGTTAGGCGCTGCCGGGCCCGTCGGCGGTGCTCAACCTGTGATGGCACTTGCCTCTACCCCATCACTTCAACTGCCTGGTCAGTTTCAGTTTAGCGCCAGACCCGCTACCAGCCAGGCCAGCGTTGATAACACTTCCTCTGGGGTCATGATCCGCGATCCCCATTTGGATGCTCTTTTGGCGGCTCACAAACAATTCGGAAATGGCAGTGCGCTTCAAGGCTCTACCGGTTTTCTGCGCAATGCAACCTTTGAAGGGCCGGCGCGGTGATGCTTTCATCTGCACTGCGGCTGTTGAAAATTGTGAAGACTGAGCACTCAATTGGGGTAGGTTCTGGCCTCTCCTTTGTCACGCATTGGATGATTGCCGGTTTTTTCCTACTGGGGGCAGGCCTGGGATTGACCGCGCCAGCTCGGGCGGTAGCTCAAGGGCAAGAAAAGGCAGATGCCAGGCCTCCAGAAAAGACGGCAGATGAGTGGCTCCAGCGCATGCAAAGTGCCACCAGCCGCCGTAGCTACGTGGGTACCTTTGTTGTTTCTTCCTCTGGCGGTCTCTACAGTTCCCGGATTTGGCACGTGTGTGACGGCACGCAGCAAGTGGAGCGGGTTGAATCACTGACCGGAATTCCACGTTCCACATTTCGCCGAAACGATGACGTCATCACATTTCAGCCTTTGTCCAGGGTGGTCCGAGTTGAAAAGCGTGAAGCTTCGGGACTATTTCCAAATTTAAATCAACTGGATGGCGCATCTGTGGCTGAGTTCTATAGCGCCAAATCCATTGCTCTGGACCGCACCGCAGGTCATGAGGCAGATGTGGTCCAGTTTGTGCCAAAGGATAAGTTCCGCTTTGGTTATCTAATCTGGAGTGAGCGCAAGACAGGATTGGTCATCAAGGCGCAGACCTTGGACTTGAATGGCCATGTGATAGAGCAATCAGCGTTCTCGGAGCTGATATTGGACGTGGCAGTGAAGGCGGACAAGCTCGTGCAGATGATGAATCACACGGAGGGCTACCGCGTTGAAAAACCAGAAGTGATTAAGACCACCGCTGCTGCTGAAGGCTGGCAACTGAAAACCGCAGTCAGTGGTTTTAAACCCGTGAGCTGTTTTAAGCGCATGCCAGAGGGCAAATTGGCGGGCGAGGGTGCACTGCAATGGATTTTTTCGGATGGACTCGCATCTGTGTCTTTGTTTGTTGAAAATTTCGACAGGCAGCGCCATCTACAGGAGTCTTTGCGTTCAATGGGCGCAACCCAGACACTGACCCGTCGCCTGCACGACGCTTCGGGCGAATGGTGGCTAACGGTGATGGGTGAGGTGCCGACCCAGACCCTGCTGAGTTTTGCGCAGAGTCTGGAGCGCAAGAAGTGAACCTGGCGTAAACCAGGGAACTGATGAGATTTCGACGAATCTCAAATTGATCAAATTGGAAAGGGAATCCATGATGCAAATTGCGTTGAAAAAGTTGCGTGCTCCGTTTTTGGCGGCTGCTCTGCTCGCATCTGTTGCGTTCGGCAGCCTTGTTGTGACACCGTTCAGGCTGGGCCAGGCGCAGGCACAGAGTGCTGTCCGGGCATTGCCTGACTTCACTGATTTGGTCGAGCAGGTTGGGCCATCAGTTGTGAACATCCGGACGATGGAAAAGGTCAGGACTGGGGGGGCAGGGGGAGGCGGTACTGATGAAGAGATGCAGGAGTTTCTTAAACGGTTTTTTGGTCAGCCCATGCCCAACATTCCAGGTGTACCACGTCAGGGGCCTAGGCAAAACCGCCCACAGCAAGAAGAAGAGCAGCCCCGTGGCGTGGGGTCGGGTTTTATCCTGACGAGCGACGGTTTCATCATGACCAACGCCCACGTGGTGGATGGTGCCGATGAAATGCTGGTTACACTGACAGACAAACGCGAGTTCAAAGCGAAACTGATTGGTGCAGACAAACGTACCGATGTGGCCGTCGTCAAGATCGAGGCTACGGGGCTGCCAGCGGTGAAAACCGGCGACGTATCGCGCCTCAAAGTCGGCGAATGGGTCATGGCAATCGGATCGCCATTTGGCCTTGACAATACCGTAACGGCTGGAATCGTCAGTGCCAAGCAGCGTGATACGGGCGACTACTTGTCCTTCATTCAGACGGATGTGGCCATTAACCCCGGGAATTCTGGCGGTCCACTCATCAATATGCGTGGTGAGGTGGTGGGCATCAACAGCCAGATCTATTCACGCACCGGGAGCTTTGCTGGCATCTCTTTTTCTATCCCCATGGACGAGGCTCTTCGTGTTAGCGAGCAACTGCGTTCTGGTGGGCGCGTGGTGCGTGGCCGTATTGGGGTACAAATTGGTCCCGTCACGAAAGACGTTGCCGAATCCATTGGCCTGGGCAAAGCACAGGGTGCTTTGGTGGGCGGTGTTGAATCGGGGTCGCCTGCCGACAAGGCAGGCATTGAGGCGGGGGACATCATCACTCGTTTTGAAGGAAAGGTTATTGAGAAGTCCAGTGACTTGCCCCGCATGGTCGGTGCCACCAAGCCGGGTACCCGAGCGAGTTTGACGATTTTCCGTCGAGGCAGCAATAAAGAGGTGACAATCACGATTGGTGAGTTCGAGGCCGAAAAACTCGCCGGGAAGAAGCTTGAGAAGGAAGATAAACCCAGGGCATCCGCAGCGGCGCAGTCCCTCGGATTGACTGTCAGTGACCTGACTGAAGTCATGAAGAAAGAGTTAAAACTTAAAGGTGGTGTCAAAGTTGACTCTGCTACAGAAGCCGCGGCCCGTGCGGGTCTGCGCGACGGGGACGTAATTCTCTCGATCGCCAATACCGAAGTGAACAATGTGAAAGAGTTTGACGCCGTGATCAGCAAGGTGGATAAGTCGAAGGCAGTGAACTTGCTAGTGCGCCGAGGTGAATGGGCGCAGTACGCACTGATTCGTCCTGTGAAGTAGGGCTGGCTCGGCTGATTCGTCGGCGGATATGAACCCGCAAACCCTTACTCAGGTTGCGGGTTTTTTAGCTCAATTCACAAATGCTCCAGGCGATTAATCAAAAATATTTTGTATTGTTTATCTATGTACACATGTTTGTGATTGCTAACATGAATTTCGCCTACGATTAAATTGGATAGAATAGCGCCCTGGCAAGTGGCTTTCCGTGCATATCAAAGGATTGTTACTTCACCATGTGGGATTCCAGTCAGATGTCCCAGCGTCCTCCACAGATCACCCACAAGTTTTCCAGAATATCGCCTTTTCAGTTGTGAATAAATTGTGTATAACTTTTCCGTTGCAGACTCGCAACGAGGGTTTTGAGAGGCAGTTGGGGCTGTACTTAGCGTCCTTTTTGCCTACAATGAAGGCCCAACCTTCGCAGTTGCCATAGATAGTTGGTTCAGGGCGCGTCACCAATTGACGCGCCCTTTTTTATTTTTTGCGCGCATTTAATTTCAAATACTTGAAGCCATTTTGTGATGAATCACATCAGAAATTTTTCCATCATTGCGCACATTGACCACGGCAAATCAACGCTCGCAGATCGCTTGATTCAGCGTTGTGGCGGCCTGCAGGACCGTGAAATGTCTGCCCAGGTTCTTGATTCGATGGATATCGAAAAAGAGCGTGGGATAACCATCAAGGCGCAGACCGCTGCGCTCAAATACAAAGCACTCGACGGACAGGTTTACAACCTCAATCTGATCGACACACCAGGGCACGTTGACTTCTCGTATGAAGTCTCTCGCTCCCTCTCTGCATGTGAAGGTGCGTTGCTGGTGGTGGATGCCAGTCAGGGGGTTGAAGCGCAGACCGTTGCCAACTGTTACACCGCGCTGGAATTGGGAGTGGAAGTCGTACCGGTACTCAACAAGATGGACCTACCGCAAGCGGATCCAGACAACGCCAAGTCAGAAATCGAAGACGTGATTGGCATTGATGCGACCGACGCCATTCCCTGTTCGGCCAAGACCGGCATGGGCATCGACGAAATCCTTGAGGCCATTGTGGCCAAAGTGCCTGCACCGCGAGGCAATCCGGCAGGCCCGTTGCGCGCGATGATCATCGACAGTTGGTTTGACTCTTATGTCGGTGTGGTGATGCTGGTGCGCGTGGTAGACGGCAGGCTTGCAAAAGGCGAGCGCATCAAGATGATGGCGACTGAAGCTACTTACAACGCGGACAACCTTGGTGTGTTCACGCCTCACACAGAGCCTCGGAATTCGCTGGAGGCGGGCGAAGTGGGGTTCATCATTGCAGGTATCAAAGAACTGCAGGCGGCCAAGGTTGGCGATACGGTCACGTTGATCAAACCCGGTACCGGTGGTGCTGCATTTACCGCCACAGAGGCCTTGCCTGGATTCAAGGAAATTCAGCCTCAGGTATTTGCGGGCTTATACCCAACAGAAGCCAGCGAATACGATTCGCTGCGTGATTCGCTCGAAAAGCTCAAGCTCAACGATGCTTCCTTGCATTACGAGCCAGAGGTGTCTCAGGCGCTGGGCTTCGGCTTTCGCTGCGGTTTCCTGGGTCTTTTGCACATGGAGATTGTGCAAGAGCGTCTCGAACGCGAGTTCGACCAGGACCTGATTACCACTGCGCCCAGCGTGGTGTACCAGGTGGTGAAGGCAGACGGCACCATGCAGATGGTCGAGAACCCTTCCAAGATGCCCGACCAAGGACGCCTGGAAGAAATCCGTGAGCCTATCGTTACCGTGCACTTGTACATGCCGCAAGATTATGTTGGCGTGGTAATGACGCTGGCCAACCAGAAACGTGGCGTGCAAATGAACATGGCCTACCATGGTCGTCAGGTGATGCTGACTTACGAGATGCCTTTGGCTGAAATCGTTCTGGACTTCTTTGACAAACTCAAGTCCGTGAGTCGCGGCTATGCGTCCATGGACTACGAGTTCAAGGAGTACCGGGCAGCTGATGTGGTTAAGGTGGATATCTTGCTCAATGGTGAAAAAGTGGACGCCCTGTCCATCATCGTTCACCGTAGCCAGAGCCAGTACCGGGGTCGAGCCGTGGTGGGCAAAATGCGCGAGATTATCAGTCGCCAGATGTATGACGTAGCGATCCAGGCGGCTATTGGCGCCAACATCATTGCTCGCGAGACGATCAAGGCACTGCGCAAAAACGTGCTGGCAAAATGCTACGGCGGTGACATTAGCCGCAAACGCAAGCTCCTTGAGAAACAAAAAGCAGGTAAGAAACGCATGAAACAAATTGGATCGGTTGAGGTGCCACAAGAGGCCTTCCTGGCTATTTTGCAGGTGGAAGACTGATGATGCCTGTATTGACGGCCATCATTCTGGCCACATTTTTGGGGTACATCGGCGCTTGGTATACCGGTGCTCTGGAAGGCAACTTTGCGCTTTTGTTGTTCCTGGCAACCTTGGTTACCGGCGTCTATTGGCTCGCAGAGCGTTTTTACTTTCTGCCTAAACGACAGAAAGAGCTGGCAGATCAAATAGCCCAAAAGCAGGATCGGCAAGCGTCTCTCGCCAAAATGGGGATCCACCAGAACAACAGTCTGGAGTCAGAGGTTTCCCCAGAAATGCGTGAACAGATTTTGCGCCAGCCTTGGTGGCTTGACTGGACTGCAGGGCTGTTTCCTGTGATTGTTGTGGTCTTTCTGCTTAGGTCTTTTCTGTTTGAACCCTTCAAGATTCCATCAGGATCGATGTACCCGACCTTGTGGGTGGGCGACCTTATATTGGTCAATAAATTTCACTACGGTGTTCGCTTGCCAGTGATCAATACCAAACTGACAGACGGAGCGACTGTCCAGCGCGGGGATGTGATGGTGTTTCGTTACCCACCCAAACCTAGTCTTGACTACATCAAGCGAGTTGTGGGTATACCCGGTGATGAGGTAGCCTACCTCAACAAGAAACTGACCATCAACGGCAAGCCGCTTGTCAAAGAGTCACAGCCAGATTTTTTTGAACAAGATTCGATGCGCTACATCAAGCAGTTTCAGGAAAAATCGGGCGACAAAATCCACAACATCCTGAATGACGATGAGCGACCTGCCTTTGTGACAGGGGCAGACGATTTTGCTTTCAAGCAGAATTGCACTTATACGGTCGAGGGTGTGACTTGCAAAGTGCCGCAAGGCATGTACTTCATGATGGGCGACAACCGTGATAACTCGCTGGATTCCCGCTACTGGGGGTTTGTTCCAGACAAGAATATCGTAGGCAAAGCCTTTTTTGTATGGATGAATTTCGGGCACATCAGTCGCATCGGTTCATTTGACTAGGAGGAATGGCTATGGCGCGGCGCAAACAGGCGGGGTTTTCTCTTTTTGGCATGCTGTTGTGGGGCGGAGTCATTGCCGTCCTGTTTGTCGTGGGGGCGCAGGTAGCACCTACGGTGATCGAATACATGGCTGTACGAAAGGCAGCTCACAAGGCTGCTCATGAAGGGCAAACTGTGACCGATATTCGGTCCATTTTTGACAGGGCGGCACAGATCGATGACATCAAGTCCATCACAGGGAGAGACCTCGAAATCACCAAAGAGGGTGACCGTGCTGTGGTCATTTATGCTTGGAAGCGTGAAATTCATTTGGCTGGACCCGCATACCTCGTGCTCAAGTACGAAGGTCGCACTAAGTGATGGGTGAACGGCGTGGCTGAGTCCAGCTTGAGTTATCCTTCTGCGGATCGCTTACGTGTCTTGCAAGAGCGGTTGGGCCACATATTTTCAAATGCTGGATTGTTGGTGAGGGCGCTGACGCACCGCAGTTACTCGTCGGACCACAATGAACGTCTTGAGTTTCTGGGGGACTCCGTTCTTAACCTCTCGGTTGCCGCCCTGCTCTTTGACCGCTTGAAGACTCTTCCTGAAGGAGATCTGTCTCGTGTGCGGGCAAATTTGGTCAAACAGGATACGCTGCATCAATTGGCCAACGGGTTGCGTATTTCCGAGGTGTTGTTGCTCGGCGAGGGCGAGGCCAAATCGGGCGGTTTCAAGCGCCCGTCGATATTGGCGGATGCGCTTGAAGCCGTCATTGGCGCAGTCTTTCTGGATGCAGGATTTTCAGCGGCGGATGCGCTTGTCCAGCGTCTGTTCAGTGGGTTGGAAATTCAGCCTCAGATGGCCGCCATCGGAAAAGACCCCAAAACCGAATTACAGGAATTGCTTCAAGGGCGCAAGCTGCCTGTTCCCAATTACAAGGTTGTCGCTACTGTTGGTGCCGCGCACAAACAGACGTTTGATGTGGAGTGCGAGGTGCCCTCCATGAATCTGCGCGAACGCGGTATAGGTGGTTCGCGCCGTGCCGGTGAGCAGGCCGCAGCGGCAGCGATGCTGGTCAACCTCAAGGCAAAGTAAATTCATGAATACTACAAAAATAATAGCAAATACTACTGATGCTGCCAGCCAGAACCAGCGTTGTGGCCTAGTAGCGATTGTGGGCAAGCCCAATGTGGGTAAATCCACTCTGCTCAATGCACTGGTGGGGCAAAAAATCAGCATCACCTCTAGAAAAGCACAAACCACGCGCCACCGCATTACGGGCATGCGAACCGTCAAGGACGAAGCCGGTGGCGGTAGTCAGTTCGTTTTTGTGGATACCCCGGGCTTTCAAACGATCCATACAACAGCGCTGAACAAGTCGCTCAACAAGACAGTTCTTGGCGCAGTAGGTGACGTTGATCTGGTGATCTTTGTGGTAGAGGCGGGAAGTTTTACACCGGCGGACGCTCGCGTGCTCAAACTGCTCAAACCGGGTGTGCCGGTCATCCTGCTGGCGAACAAGTTGGATACGGTCAAGGAACGCTCGGCGTTACCTGTGTGGTTGCAGGAGATGCAAACCAAACATGATTTTGCGGAATTGATGCCTTTGTCCGCTAAAAATAGCAAGGATGTGCAACGTCTGCTTGGCGTGTGCGAAAAATACCTTCCTGCGCAAGCTTGGTGGTATGGCGAGGACGAACTGACCGACCGCAGTGAAAAATTCCTGGCCAGTGAGATCGTTCGCGAGAAACTGTTCCGCCTGACGGGGGATGAGCTACCGTACACCAGCACCGTCATTATTGACAAATTTACGGAAGAGCCAGGTAAAACGGTGGCACGCATGGTCCGGATTGCTGCCACTATCGTGGTTGAGCGTGACGGCCACAAGGCCATGGTCATTGGCGACAAAGGTGAACGGCTGAAACGAATTGGGACAGAGGCGCGCATGGAGCTGGAGAAACTCATGGATGCCAAAGTCTTCATTGAGCTTTGGGTCAAAGTGCGGTCTGGATGGGCCGACGACGAAGCGAGGGTCAAATCATTCGGTTACGAGTAAGGTCTTTGATCGACAAGCCATAAAGGTTTGCCAGCCAAGAGGGATATTGCTGCCTGATGCGCATGGTCGGCCCACTCTGGCTATGATGGAATCAAAATCACCCAACGTGAGGATATTCCATGGAAGTCACCCAGGTTACCTTGACCAGTGCTGACGAACTGACGGCGAAGCTTCAAGGCTTGGCGTCAATTCGCCCCAATTTCCTGCTGGCATTTGGCGCTGAATCCTTGCTGAAGGCTGTCGCAGTGCCGCTAGCAACCGCTTTTGCATCCGTCACGCGTGTTGGATGCACGACAGCAGGTGAAATTTCAAGCCAAGGTGTTGCCGACGGTACCTGTGTAGTGACTGCTGTGCGTTTTGACAGCAGTCACGTAGTCGAGTCCAGCACTGTATTGAATGGCATGGCAGACTCCTTTGCTGCCGGGCAGCGTTTGGGCCAGCAGCTGCCGTCCAAAGACCTTAAGGCCGTGCTGGTGTTGGGGCAGGGCGTGGCCATTAACGGCAGTGAGTTGATTGCTGGCCTTGCATCGGTGCTTGGCGCTGATGTGCCGATCACTGGTGGCCTGGCAGGGGATGCTGCGGCATTCAAAGAGTCTTGGGTTCTGAACGGAAACGGTGTTCACAATGATCAGCTGGTCTGTGTTGGACTGTATGGCGACAAGTTGAGCTATGCCCACGGTTCGTTTGGCGGCTGGCAGCCTTTTGGACCCGCACGCAAAGTAACCCGTAGCGAGCAGAATATTTTGTATGAGCTCGACGGTGAGCCGGCACTTGAGGTCTACAAGCGCTACTTAGGTGAGCATGCCAAAGATTTGCCGGCCTCTGGTCTGTTGTTTCCCTTTGCAATGCTTGGCAGCGATCACAGTGAAGTCGGTTTGATTCGCACTATCTTGGGAGTTGACGAAGTCGCTGGCAGTATGACGCTGGCAGGAGACATCGAGTCAGCCGGGTATTTACGATTGATGCACGCCAGCACAGATGCTTTGGTGGACGGAGCAGAGTCCGCCGCGCAGGCAGCCCAAAAGATGTGGGCTGGGAGTGGCGCGAGCTTGGCTATCCTGGTGAGTTGCGTTGGGCGCAAGCTTGTCATGGGTGGACGTGTGGACGAAGAGGTTGAGGCTGTGGGGGATGTTTTTGGACAGAAAGCCGTTTTGACGGGGTTTTATTCCAATGGCGAAATCAGCCCATTTACCGGCAATGCGCCTTGTAAGCTTCACAATCAAACCATGACCATTACCCATATTGCAGAGATGTAAACCTGCAAGTTCCAACCCACAGCAGGCTACACCCTGACATGCATAAGCTTTTGACGAGGCAACTTAAGCGCTTGCTGGGCGGGGATCATGGTCATCTGCAAACCGTGATGCAGGAGCTGATCGATCTCGCATCCAAATCACAGGTGTCGGCGCCAACCAGTGCGTTTCTTTCAGGGATGGATGCATTTCTGGGGCGTGTAGATGAAGCCTACCAACAAAGTGACCGTGATCTGGAACTCAAAACACGCAGCCTCGAACTGAGTTCAACAGAACTCACTGCCAGCAACGAACGGCTGCGTGACGAACTGGCTAGCCGCACCCGTGCCATAGATTTACTCAGGAAAACAGCCTACCGTTTGATGAGCCAGGCGGGCGGCGAAACCGATTTTCCACAAGACGATAGTCTCGAAACCCTGTCTGGCCTGATGTCAGATTTGGTGCGCAAGCGAGAAGAGGCTGAGCGCGAACTTCAAACTGCTCTTGACGATTTGGCCGATCAGAAGTTGGCGCTTGATCAGCATGGCATTGTCAGCATCACCGATGCAAAAGGCCTGATTATCTACGCCAATGACAAGTTCTGCGAAATCAGCGGTTATCCGCGCGAGACACTGGTGGGTTCGACTCATCGGCTTTTGCGCTCAGAGATGCACCCTCCCGGGTATTTCTCCGCAATGTGGGATGTCATTCTCGCGGGCAATGTCTGGCATGGTGAGGTTTGTGACCGTGCCAAATGTGGAGATCTTTTCTGGTTACAAACCACCATCGTTCCTCGCAAAGGCTACAGCGATGGGCCCTCGCAGTTCATTTCGATTTCGACCGATATCACGGCACGTAAACGAATGGAGGCCGAGATCAAGTCCGCCGAGGCCAGGCTGCTTCGCATCACCAATGCGGTTCCTGGTGTCGTGTATCAGTGCGAGGTGAAAGATGGCACGACGCGGTACACGTTTGTCAGCGAGCGGGTTCAGGAGATCAGGGGATTTTCGGCACAGGCCTTGATGGCAGATGGCGGAATTTCTGCTGCACAAATCGATGAGCAAGACAGGGAGCGATGTGTCCGTGGTGTGATTGAGGCAGGTAAGAACAGGGCTTCCTGGATCGACGACTACCGGATCAATATGCCTGACGGAACCCTGCGTTGGTTGCGGGGCTCCATCCGACCAGAAGATGAGTTGGGTGCCGATGGTGCCACCATCTTCACAGGTATCTGGCAGGATGTGACAGCCATCAAGGAGGCCTCTGCGCGTTTGCGCGACGTCACAGAGAACATCCCGGTGGCTGTGTTCCAGTCGCACTTGGCGCCAGACGGGTGCATCTCATTTCCGTTTTGCAGCCCCGCCATGGACCGGATCTGCGGTGTCCATCCGGACGAGATCAAAACAGACGCATCGGCTGCGCTTAACCGCGTGGACCGTGACGATGCTGAGGCTTTGTCGGATGCCATTTCCAACTCAGCTATCACAGGTCAACCTTGGAGTTTGGACTTTCGGGTCCGTCACCGGGCGACAAAAGAAATTCTTTGGGTGCATGGCGAGGCCCAGCCCCGGCGTGCAACTGATGGCGGTACGCTTTGGAACGGCTACCTGGCGGATATTTCAGACGTCAAAAGGGTATCTGAAGAGCTCAAGCGAGCCAAGGAAGGGGCAGAAGCTGCCAACCGGGCCAAGTCAGAATTCCTGGCCAACATGAGCCATGAAATCCGGACGCCCATGAACGGTGTGATTGGCATGACCGACTTGGCCTTGGACACACCGCTGAATGATGAACAGCATGAATATTTAAGCATTATCAAATCCTCGTCCGAGGCATTGCTGAAGGTGATCAACGATATTCTGGATTTCTCCAAGATCGAAGCGGGCAAGCTCGAGATAGAACGAATTGCCTTTCATCTGGGGCGAACAGTCGGCCAAACGCTCAAGGCGCAGGCGGTCAGGGCGCATGCCAAGGGCCTGGATCTGGTCTGCGACATTGCGCCAGATGTGCCCATGTCTGTCATGGGCGACCCAGGGCGGCTGCGGCAAATTTTGATGAATTTGGTGGGTAACGCAGTCAAGTTCACCGAAAAAGGTGATGTGGTGGTTCGCGTCAGTATGGAAGACGCCGTAAACGGAACCAACAGGGTGAAATTCAGTGTCAGCGACACGGGGATTGGCATCCCAAGTGCCAAGCTGGGCAGCATTTTCGACGCGTTTTCCCAGGAGGACAGTTCCATCACCCGTCGCTACGGTGGGACAGGTTTGGGTCTGTCAATCTCCGCGCGTTTAGTGGAGGCCCTGGGTGGGCGCATCGATGTCACCAGTTCACCTGGCAAAGGAAGTCAGTTTTTCTTTACCCTGCCACTCGACGACGATCCCAAAGGCACTGCAACGGTGTTGTCTCCTGGCGGAATCAAAGGACTTCGGGTGTTGATCGCTGACGACCATCTGACCAACCGGATGGTACTGTCAAATACCCTCACTGGCATGGGGGCCCTGGTTCACTCTGTTGACTCAGGTCAGAATGCCCTGGCGTGGCTGCAAAGTGAGGGCAATGCCAAAGTGCCCTGTGATCTGGTTTTGCTGGACGCCCGAATGCCAGGACTTGACGGATTTGAAACTGCTGAAAAAATCCGTGAATTGCCGCACTGCGAGCTCCTCACCTTGGTAATGCTCTCTTCCGCGGGTCTGCAGGGGGACGCCAAGCGGTCGCGTGATGCTGGTTTTTCTGCCTACCTTAGCAAGCCCTTCACGCGTGAAGACCTTGTTCAGATCATTTTGCGAGTTAGAGGTGAAGCGCAAGCCGAGGGCGAGCCGTTTGTCACCCGTCACGTGATTCAGGACGAGCAGACGGGCATGAACATCCTGCTGGTTGAGGATCATGTCGTCAACCAGAAACTGGCTTTGACCTGGTTGAACCGATGGGGCCACCACATTACTTTGGCGGTGAATGGGCAGGAAGCCTTGGACCACCTTGCGCAAAAGGCATTCGATGTGGTTTTGATGGACATGATGATGCCTGTAATGGACGGGCTGGAGGCCACTCGCCGTTTCAGGGCTTCAGAAGTGGGTACGCGAACGCCGATCATTGCAATGACGGCCAATGCCATGCAATCTGACCGAGATGCCTGCATTGCAGTCGGTATGGATGACTTTATTTCAAAGCCTATCAAGCCGGAGGAGCTTCAGACGCTGCTGGTGAGGTATGGACCTCAGACCGATGCTGGTATGCCACCAGGATTTGAAGCAGATATGGCGCCTGAATTGACAGATTTTGATTACGACCGGGGATTGGCTGCGGCTGATGCAGAGATGGTTGACATCATTGCGGACACTTTTGTCGAACAGTGGCCGATTGATTTGCAAAAAATGACCCATGCCCTTGCGTCCAAGGACTTAGGCGTTGTTGGGCGTGTTTCTCATGCACTCAAGGGGACACTGGCCATGTTCGGGGCGGCACCCGCCTCTGAATTGGCGCGTCAAATTGAAGAAGATACGGCGAATGGGCAGATTGAACGTCTGCCAAGCTTGGTTTCGGCACTGACCGCAGAGGTCAAGCAACTGCTGGCAGCCCTTGAAAGAATGAAGTCTTGATCAGGCAAAAGCCCCTCTGGCCGCAAGTGCAACCGCGAATCGGCAAAATGAAGTGCACAATTGACAAACCGTTCGGGAAGGGCTGAAAGCATGCCACGCAAGGTACTCATCGTTGACGACACAGAGATCAATGTGGTTCTCTTTGCGGCGCTTATCAAGAAGCTGGGCGACTGCGATGTCAAAACCTTCTTCAGTGCGCCTGACGGATTGGCCTGGGCCCAGTCCAACGACCTGGACTTGGTGATCGTTGATTACATGATGCCGGAGCTTGATGGCATTGAGTTCATCAGCCGCTTGCGTCAAGATTCCTCCAAAGATGGCCTGCCCATCCTGATGGTGACGGCCAACGATCAGGCCCATGTTCGCTACAGGGCGCTGGATGCAGGTGCCTCTGACTTCCTGACCAAACCGGTGGATAAGATCGAGTTCTTGGCCCGAGCCAATAACATGCTTGCGCTGAGCGAGGTCAGGCGCAAACTGGCGGATAAAGCGGCATGGCTTGCCGATGAAGTGACCAAGGCGACGCGTGAGATCGTTAACCGCGAACGAGAAACGGTATTCCGCCTATCACGCGCAGCTGAATACCGAGACCCAGAAACGGGGTCCCATATCCTGAGAATGGCCCATTACTCGGCACTGATTGCCAAGGGCCTGGGTCTGAGCCCTGAAGATCAAAATCTGCTTCTGGAGGCCGCCCCTATGCACGACATTGGCAAAGTGGGTATTGCAGACAATATCCTGCTCAAGCCTGGCCGCCTGACGCCGGATGAGTTCACACTCATGAAACTGCATGCCGACTATGGCTATGAGATTTTGAAGGACAGCACGTCGGCAGTTTTGCAGGCAGGGGCAGCCATTGCCCTGGCACATCATGAAAAGTTTGATGGTTCGGGCTACCCAGCGGGATTGAAAGGCAAGGACATTCCCATCTTCAGCCGAATTGTGGCTGTGGCCGATGTGTTCGATGCCTTGACCTCTGAGCGCCCTTACAAGAAGGCCTGGACGCTTGAACGTGCCACTGAACATATCAAGAGCGAAAGTGGAACCCATTTTGACCCTGATTGCGTCAACTGCTTTTTCGATGCGTGGGACGAGGTACTCAACATCCGTGAGCGTTTCAAGGATGACCTCGATCTTGTCAAATTGCAGCAAGAACCCGCGCGACCCACCATCGCCAGCCTTGCCGCGGCGGCTTTACCAAAAGACTGAGTTCGTCCTGGGGTGCAAGGACCTGGGACAATACGGCAACCCAGCGTCCATACATGATGTCCCTTAGCCTGTGCCAGCCGTCCCCTTGAAGCGTCACCCTTCTGAGCCCGCCTACATCCTGCATCGCTATGATTGGAGCGAATCCAGCCTGATACTGGATGCTTTCACCCGCAGCAGTGGGCGGGTCGCTTTGGTGGCCAAGGGTGCCAAACGGCCCAGTTCCAGTTTTCGCCCTGTCCTGCTGCCGTTGCAGCCCCTTCACGTGTCATTTGGCGGCGAAGGTGAAATAAAAACGCTGAAAAGCGCTGATTGGGTGGGGGGGCATGTGATGCCCACAGGCGCAGCGCTGCTCTCAGGGCTGTACTTGAATGAGCTCTTGATGCGTCTGTTGCCGCGCGAAGACGGTCACCCAGCCTTGTTTGACTACTACGCTCAGGCCGTTAAAGCCCTTGCCGAACAAACGGCTGACCCGCAAGCCGAAGCGCCGCAAGCGGCATTGCGCGCATTTGAGTTGCTGCTGCTGCGCGAAACGGGTGTGCTGCCGCAGTTGGACCTGCAGACATTGACCCTCGAAGAGTTGACACTTGGCGCCCGCTATACCTTGGTTGCCGAAGGTGGCCTGTTGCACGCGGCGTCCAATGACCGTGCCCTCACAGGGCAGCAGTGGCTGGATTTGCAGGCCGCGCTCGATGACTCCACCTCGTTTCGGGCGACAGAACTGGCCTGTAGCGCGGTGCTCACCGAACTCAAGCCTCAACTGCGCACCCTGCTGAACTACCATTGCGGCACCCCCCGCCTGCAAACCCGACAACTGATGATGGATCTGCAAAACCTATGACGTTTCCTGCAAAACCGATGGCATACCCTGATAAGTTGATGTCGCACACTGCGACGGTCCTGTCTGTCAACCTGAACAAGGTCGCGCTGGTGCGCAACACGCGTCACCTGGGCATTCCCAGTGTGACCCGAGCTGCCACTCTGTGCCTGCAGGCAGGTGCCCAGGGCATCACTGTGCACCCCCGGCCAGATGGCCGACATATCCGCGCCCATGACGTCACCGAACTGGCGGACGTGCTCAAAGACTGGCCGGGCCGCGAATACAACATCGAGGGTAATCCGTTTCACAACCTGATGGACGTGGTGCGCAGCCTGTGCGACCGGGGCACGCCGCCCCAGCAGGTGACTTTTGTACCGGACAGCGAAGGCCAGTTCACCAGCGACCATGGTTGGAATTTGCCTGAAGACAGCGCCCGCCTGGCGCCGCTGATCGCGCAGGCCAAGGCCTTGGGTGTGCGTGTCAGCTTGTTCATGGACCCATCGCCGGATGCCATGGCTTTGGTTAAGGCCACGGGTGCGGATCGCATTGAGTTGTACACCGAGCCCTATGCAGCGGCGCACGGTGCCTCGGATCAAGCGGCGCAGTTGGCACGGTTTGCCCAGACGGCCACCGCCGCCAGCGCGCTGGGCTTGGGGGTGAATGCAGGGCATGACTTGAACCGCGCCAATCTGACGGATTTTTTGCGCGCCGTACCGGGCGTGCAGGAGGTGTCGATCGGGCACGCCTTGATTGGTGATGCGCTGGAGTTGGGCTACCGTGCCACTGTTCACGCCTACCTGTACTGCATCGCGTTGGCGGCCTGAGCTTTTAGGGGTTGCCTGAATGATTTACGGTATCGGCACGGATATTTGTGACATTCGCCGCATCAAGGCGTCTCTGGACAAGTTTGGCCCCCGCTTTGCTGAGCGGATCATGGCGCCCGCTGAATTTGCCACCTATCTGGCCCGTGCTGAACGATCTGCTGAGCGGGGTGTGGCCTATGTGGCGACCCGTTTTTCGGCCAAAGAGGCTTTCAGCAAGGCGATTGGGATGGGCATGCGCATGCCGATGACTTGGCGGGCCTGTGAGATTGCCAAGTTGACGAGTGGTAAGCCGAGCATTGTTTTGCACGGGGAATTGAAGACTTGGTTTGAGTCGCGGGGGCTGTCAGCGCATGTGACGGTGACGGACGAGGTGGATTACGCCGCTGCGTTTGTGGTTATTGAACAAAAATAGCCTTTTTGGCATATTCTGTATGGATGTTTAGCTATCAAAAATAGAGTTACTTTGATGCTCTTTGGCCTTGAAACTACCCATGTTTCGATTGAGTCGGTGGGGGATCAGGCGGACGCGGTACTCTGCGCACTGCGTGTCCTCCAGGCCTCGCGGCCTTTCCCCCTTCACCTCCGTGCGCAGAGCACCCCATCCGCCTGATCAGGTGAGCTCTGTTGCCACTTGAGTAATAAGAGCCGCAGATTTTTTGAGCATACCGACTACATTGAATTCGCTGTCCAAATGAAACCGATGCACATCCGATCTTGCGAGCCAATGCCAACACGTCCTTGCAAATATTGCTTGGCTTTACAGGACGATTCCGTATTTGCTGACTTCGATGTTGATCACCAAGGCTGCCTCCACCTCGTTCGAATTTCCTTCGATGGCTATGGGTGTTGCTACCCCAACCACAAGACTGGAACCAATAAACTTGAAAATCAGACGTCTCAACGACTGATTGAGTGCATTCGGTGCGGTTGTTTAGAAACGCCTGAGGCCGTCGAAATGCTAAGAAATTTCTTTCGTGATAACAAAGAGTCGCTGTGGGAAGATGCCCTAATTGATCACAAACTCATCTGATTTGTACAGTGCCGCAGTTGTTGTCTTTGTAAACAAGCAATCCAATGGACCGCCATCAAGCTGGCAACCTCCGTGTTCGAGCTTTATCCTACGCGAACCATCCCAGGTCATGGCATTTTTAAGGTAAAAGCAGATTCTGGCAAACCATATAAGCCTTTATAGCTATCAATACCAGAGCAATGAAGAACAAGAACCCTCCTCACACCGCCCACGCCCCACTCATCATCGACGTGGAAGGCCCAGTCCTCACCAAAGCCGACCGTCGCCGCCTCAAGCACCCGCTGGTGGGGGGGGTGGTCCACTTTGGGCGGCACTGGCAAAACCGGGACCAGTTGCTTAGCTTGAATGCCGAGATCAAGGCCATCCGGCCTGACATCCTGATTTGCGTGGATCACGAAGGTGGTCGGGTTCAGCGCTTCAAGACGGATGGATTTACCCATTTGCCGCCCATGCGCGCCCTGGGGCAGCTGTTTGGGCAAGACAAAGTGAGTGGCGACGGCAGTGGCGCTTTGCGCGCCATGCAGGCTGCCAACGCTTGTGGCTATGTGCTGGGTGCCGAGTTGCGGGCTTGTGGGGTGGACTTGAGCTTTGCTCCTGTGCTGGATTTGGACTGGGGTGCGAGCGGCGTGATTGGCGACCGGGCTTTCAGCCGCGACCCGCGTGTGGTCAGCGTGTTGGCCCAAAACCTGATGCACGGCTTGTTGCAGGCGGGGATGGCGCACTGCGGCAAGCACTTTCCGGGGCACGGTTTTATTCGGACTGACTCTCACCATGCGGTGGCCACTGACACGCGTAGCCTCAAAGCCATCCTGGCTGACGATGCTTCCCCTTACCGCTGGCTGGGCAATCAGTTGACGGCTGTAATGCCCGCCCATGTCATCTTCCCCAAGGTAGACGCCAGACCCACAGGTTTTTCAGCGCGCTGGTTGCAAGACACCTTGCGCGAGCAGTTGGGCTTTGGTGGGGCCATCATCAGCGACGACTTGTCCATGACTGCGGCCCGCGAGCTGGACGGCAAACCGCTGAGTTACGCCGAAAGCGTGATGGCCGCCACGCTGGCGGGGTGTGATCTGGCCTTGGTGTGCAACCAGAGTCTGAACGGTGGTCTGGTGCTGGATGAAATGCTGGAGGCGCTCGATGGTGCCAGGGCAAAAGGTGGCTGGCAGCTGGACGAAGCCGCGGATGCACGTCGACGGGCCTTGCTACCTCAGACGGAGCCCTTGTCGTGGGATGTGTTGGTTCGTGATCCGCGTTATATCCGGGCGCTTGAACTCTTGCCCTGAAGGCGCATTCAGCGTCTGATGGGCTTGCGGGGTGGTGGTTTTCTGGGTGTCTGCCTGGTCGGCACCGGTACAAAACTGGCCTCCCGCAAATCACGCTCGATGGTGTTTTGGTCTGACTGTGCTTCGTACTCGGCACGGTCTACAGCATCTAGCTCGACCTCGCCCAAGCCATTAATGTCAAGCTCTTGCGCCGCGCCGTAGCTCAGATCAATCATGCGGTTGCCATGAAACGGCCCCCTGTCTGTGACGCGGACCACAATGCTCTTGCCGTTTGACGGATTGCGCACCCGCACATAGCTCATCAGTGGCAAGGTTTTGTGGGCGGCTGTGAGGCCGTACATGTTGAATCGCTCGCCGCTGGCGGTGCGGCGCCCATGAAACTGGCGGCCATACCAAGACGCCACGCCCCGGGTACTGGTGCTGATGGGCGATGGGGGAGGGTCTAATTGAAATTCGACCCCTGGAGGGGCGTTGTCCAAACCAAACAAAGCGAAGCTGGGATTGGACTGAGGCCGCTCGATTGATGCTGATTGTTCTGCGGTTTGTGCACTGATTGGTGCGCTGAACAGGAGCGCCACAACAGTAAGGCGCAAATGCCTGCAAGACGCAGGCATGGCCGAATCTGCGTCAACAGAGCACGCCTCAAGCTTCGCGGCGCAGCGCGGGGAAGAGGATCACGTCGCGGATGCTGGGGCTGTCGGTCAGCAGCATCATCAGGCGGTCCAGACCGATGCCGCAGCCACCGGTGGGGGCATGCCGTATTCCAGCGCACGCACAAAGTCGTGGTCGTAATACATGGCTTCGTCGTCGCCTTCGTCTTTGGCTGCCACCTGGGCATGAAAGCGTGAGGCTTGCTCTTCTGCGTCGTTTAATTCAGAGAAGCCGTTGCCAAACTCTCGTCCGGTGATGTAGAGCTCAAAGCGCTCGGTCACTTCCGGGCGGCTGTCATTGGCGCGTGCCAGGGGCGATATTTCGGTCGGGTGTTCCATGATGAAGGTGGGCTGCCAGAGCTTGTCTTCCACGGCTTCTTCGAAATACATCACCTGCAGACTGGCCAAACTGCGTGTGGAGAGTTTGTTTTTGTGTTCGTTCAGTCCGAGTTTTTTCAGGGCGGCAATCAGCCACTGCGTGCTGCTGACATGCTCGCCCGCATCGGTGTGTTGCTGGATAGCTTGCACGATGGTCAGACGCCTGAACGGCTGGCTCAGATCAACTTCTTTGCCCGCATAGGTGAGTTGCAGGCCACCGGTTGCCCTGATGGCTGCGTCGCGGATCAGGGCCTCGGTAAAGTCCATCAGGTCCAGGTAGTTCCAGTAGGCCGCATAGAACTCCATCATGGTGAATTCGGGGTTGTGGCGCACCGAGATGCCTTCATTGCGGAAGCTGCGGTTGATCTCGAACACGCGGTCAAAGCCCCCGACGATCAGGCGCTTGAGGTAAAGCTCGGGCGCTATGCGCAGGAACATTTGCTGGTCCAACGCATTGTGATGGGTTACAAACGGTTTGGCATTGGCTCCACCTGGAATGGGGTGCAGCATGGGGGTTTCGACTTCCAGAAAGTCATGCTTGACCATGAAGTCACGCACGCCACTCACCGCTTTGCTGCGGGCCGTGAAACGCTTGCGAGCGGCTTCGTCGGTGATCAGGTCCACATAACGCTGGCGGTATTTGGTCTCCTGATCCTGCATGCCGTGGAACTTGTCTGGCAGGGGGCGCAGGGATTTGGTGAGGAGGCGTACGCGGGTGGCGTGGATGGACAGTTCGCCCGTCTTGGTTTTGAAGACTGTGCCCTCAGCAGCAACGATATCGCCCAGGTCCCAATGTTTGAAGAGCGCGTAATTTTCTTCACCGATGGCGTCACGTGTCACGTAAACCTGGATGCGACCTGTGCTGTCCTGCAACGTGGCAAAGCTGGCCTTGCCCATGACTCGCTTGAGCATCATGCGACCAGCCACAGAGGTGTGCGCAGCCTCAGCCGTCAACGCTTCGACGTCTTTGGCTTCATGCGCGGCCAACAGGGCCAGAGCATGGTCCTTGGGTTTGAAATCGTTCGGAAACGCAATGCCCTTGCCTTCATTTTGTGCTGACCGAATGGCTTTGAGCTTCTCCCGACGCTCGGCAATCAGTTGGTTCTCGTCTTGGGGGATAGCGTGAGCGTTGGTGTCGGACATTGCGTTGTAGTGTTAAGGGGATAACCCTCTATTGTAATTTTGGATGGTGCCAGGCCCGGAACCACGAAATCAATGTGAAATACCGTCCCGTCGCAGGACTTTGACAAAGGTGGCAAGCAGAATTTTCAGGTCCAGCAATAAGGATTGGTGCGTCAAGTAGTGTTTATCCAGCGCGACTTTGGTTTCCTGAGGTAGCTCATCACGCCCATTGACCTGCGCCCATCCGGTCAGGCCGGGGCGCAGCGTATGAATGCCCAGATATGTTCGCGCTTCAATCAGGTCGTGCTGGTTATAAAGGGCAGGCCGTGGACCGACAAAACTCATTTCTCCAAGCAGGATGCACCACAGTTGGGGCAACTCGTCGAGACTGCTTTTTCGCAGAAACTCGCCTGCGGGGGTCAGCCAGGCCTTGGGGTCTTCCAGCAAATGCGTGGCAACGGTCGGCGTGTCTATCCGCATGCTGCGAAATTTGGGCATCCGAAAAATC
Organism: Candidatus Defluviibacillus avedoerensis; assembly: GCA_016703665.1. Classification (GTDB taxonomy): domain Bacteria; phylum Pseudomonadota; class Gammaproteobacteria; order Burkholderiales; family Burkholderiaceae_C; genus Defluviibacillus; species Defluviibacillus avedoerensis. The sequence goes on along the minus strand of JADJBS010000020.1, from coordinate 296,146 downwards.
TTGTTATGGCGACCTACGCGGTCAGACCAATAGAGTGCCGGGCCCGGTGAGCCGAGCCTGACTGCCAGGGCAATGAACACGCAAGGTACCAGCAGAATCCATGCGGCCACCAGGCAAAGGCTGAGGTCCATGCAGCGTTTCATGTGAGTCCCTCGCCTGCGACGGTTTGCTGCATCGCGTCGGCCACGCTCAAGATGGGGCGCCACCCAAGCATCCGGCTGATTTTGCTGCTGTCAATGCACAGATTGCCGCACAGGCGATCAATGGCGGCAGACTTTCCGGTGATGCGTCCAATGGTTTTCAGCATGCCGACCGGGACAGGCAGCAAGCGTGCGGGTCGCTTCATGGCCTTCGCCAGTGCACTAACGAGTTGCGGCGTTGACAAGTCCTCTTGGTCGCTCACCAGAAAGGTCTGGTTTGCTGCAGCCGGATGCTGGGCGCACAGGCAGATGGCATTGGCCAGATTTTCCACGGAGACCATACTTCTTTTGTTCTTCACGCTTGCCAATGGCAGCACAAAGCCGCGACGTACAGCGCTCATCAAGGACTGAAAATTGGCACCAACGCCTGGCCCGTAAACCAGAGGTGGGCGCAAGATGACGACCTCCAGGCCGGTTTGGTCTGCGATATCGCGCAGGCCTTGCTCTGCCTCCCATTTGCTGATGCCGTAGGGGTCACGCGGCTCAGCCGGACTGTCCTCTGTGAAGGTTTGCCCAGGTAACGTGGACTCGCCCAGTACCTTGATTGAGCTGATGTACACGAAGCGGCGCACGCCAGCACTCGCTGCCTGTCGTGCCAGGGCGAGTGAGCCTTCCACGTTCACAGTGCGAAACTCGGCGAGGGGATCGGGTGAGCGGTCGTTCATCACATGCACACGCGCCGCGAGGTGAATCACGGTGTCGACGCCATGCAGCGCATGGGACCAACGGGTGTTGCCACTGATGCTTTCTATTGGGTGTTGGCAGTGGGCAGACATTCCTGCAATTGGTGTCCTGAGCGCCAGACTGACAGCGGTATCGGGCGTTTGAAGCAAACAAGCCAGAGTAGCCCGACCGACAAACCCATTTGCACCGGTCAGAAGTATGTTCATGAACGCATCAACTCCAGCGCTTTCAAGGGGTACTTTGAAAGAATCTTGATCCAGTTGGTGGCAATCCCGTTGGTGCGGCAGGCACGGAGTACTTCCCGGTTCAGCAAAAGGGTGCTTCGCCAGCTTCGGGTGCTGATGCCCCCCATTTGCATATGAACCAGTACCTCAGGCAAATACGCATGCCGCCAGGTGCCGCGGGAGAATGCCCGCGCCACCCATTCGTAGTCGCCTGCGATGCGGTAGTCGGTCTGGTACGTTCCTATCTGGTCAAACACGGCGCGCTTGATAAACAAGGCTGGATGAGCAGGCATCCATCCCCAGGCGATTCTCTCAGGACGAAAGCGTGCAGAACTGAATCGGCGCACCAGTTTGGTGGGCGCTTCGGGTTTGAAAAAGGCGACATCGCCATAAAGAATGTCCAGGTTTCGCTCCGTCATTTGTGCCGCGACGCGGGTCAATGCATCGTCGTCGGCGTAGCGGTCATCTGCGTTGAGGATGCCAATTACGTCGCCGCAAGCCAAGGCCAGGCCTTTGTTCATCGCGTCGTAAATGCCTTGGTCTGGCTCAGACACCAAACATGCCACGCGCTGGCCATGCGTTTGGATGATCTCAGCGGTGCCGTCAGGCGAGGCGCCATCAATGACGATGTGTTCAATATCGGGGTAGCTCTGCCTCGCCACAGAGTCAAGGCAATGCTCAATGGTGCTTGCACTGTTGTAGCAAACCGTGATGATGCTGATTTTCATCGGCCAAAGCCCCAGCGAATTACCAAGGCAGACACCAGCCGCCAGCGCCATTTCAGCTGCTGCAGTCGGCTGGATGTACTGGTGCGTCCTCCATCGCTTGATGCAGCGCCATGGCGACGATACAGCGACAGTACTTCTGGCAGAAAAATCACCTGTCCAAGCGTTTGCGCCGTCAGCCCAAGCCACATGTCATGCATAGGCACCTTGGTGGGAATGGGCAACGCGCGCTTCAGCAGGCGGCGGTGAAAAGCGATACAACAGCCCAGGTAGGTATTGCGCCACAGGTTGCGCAGTATGCCTGGGCGTGACCCAAGTCGTGCAAAAAATGACGGATACAAAGTTGCCAAGCTTGCATCGACGACGCGGCAATCGCTGACGACCATCACGGCGTTGTTGAGCGAAGCCACCATTCGGTCTACCTTGCCCGGCAACCAGATGTCGTCCTGATCACATAGGAAAATCAGGTCGTTTCTGGCATGCGCCAGCGCCTGCTCAAAATTACGCACAATGCCAAGGCCACACTCGTTTTGGTGAAATCGAATGCGGTTGTCCTTCAAGGCGTGAACGACGGCAGCTGTCTGATCGGTTGAGGCGTCGTCAGACACAATGATTTCATCGTACGGCAAAAGCTGGTCCAGTACGGAGTTGAGTTGCTCGGCGATGTAGCGCTCGCCGTTGTAACAGGCCAGGCACACAGACACCGGTGCGCGAGACTCGCGCGAGCGCGAAAGTGGGCTCAAAGCTGCGTCTATGTTGTTACTGGTCATGGCATGGGCCCAGTACGCCCGCGCATGCCGTCGATCAAGCCGCGCACCATCAGGCGAAAACGCAATGCTCGCTGTGGCGCAAATGCGAGGAAGAAGAAGAAGAGTTGCACCAGACGGGTGAGGTGATAGCGACGCCAATTTGTCGCAACAAAAGGCTCACGCAGCAGCAGCAAAGCATTGCGAAACATGTAGTAATTGCGCTGAGGGCTGTGGTGTGGGACTTGTCGCGGGCGTCCGAACCAGATCTTCGTTACCTTGTCGCCCAATCGGTGTCCCAATTGGGCATCTGCAACGCCCAACATGAGCCAGCCTTGTGCGCGTGCGCGCAGTGACCATTCCGTATCCACATGGTCGATAAACCAGTCTTCACGCATCAGGCCGATCGCTTGCAAGGTCGCAACGCGCAGAAGGCTGCCAGATGCAATTAAATACGCGGCATTGACTGTTTGGCCAGCGGTATTGCCCACTGGTGTCCAGCGACCCGGCCAACCACCCGTGTCAAATTCAAAGTAACTTTGGCGCTGGGTGCGCATGTCGATTGAGCTGGCGCCAGTGGCTGCGGCCTGCGGATGTTGCAGCAGAGCCTGTACCAGCAACGCCACCATATCGGGCTGGGGTTCGCTGTCCTGATCCATCAAAAGCACGGCCTCTGCACCTGATTCAATGGCTCGCTCGATACCCCGGTTCTGTGCAAAACCGATTCCTGTGTTGGCCCCCAGACTGACCAGCCAAGCGCCATGTTCTCGGCATATGCTGCTCAGTGCTTCATCCGGTGGTGCGTTGTCGTACACGAGCATCTGATCAACTTGGCGCCGCAGGCTTGCAAGCTGACGCTCCAATGCCCGGAGGTCGGCTTGATAGCAAACCGTGACAGAAACGACCTTCAAACCTTGACCGCTTCCACCGTGATGAACTCCGCATAGGAAAGGTCGTTCGATTGACGCCATGCGTCCTTCAGCCAACTCCATTGGACGAAACTGCGCCACGAAAGACGCGTGCCAATTTGTGGCAATCCTTTGGCCATACAGTCGCTGTCTTGATAGACCGACAAGGCCATCAGTGCGGGCAAAGCAAGCATTCGCACGGAAAACCCGCTTTCCTCCAACAAGTTGCGCAGGGTTCGCGGGTTCATCAGTGTCAGATGGCGCGGCGGATCCAGCCCAAGCCAGTCCGCGCCAAATCGCTTGTGGCCGAGCGCGTCTACATTCGGTGTCTGCAGCCAAAGGCTGCCGCCGGGACGCAGCATGGCATGCATGCTTTGCAGCCATTTCCGTGGCTCATGCACGTGCTCAATGACATGACTGCAGGTCAACCGGTCAAAACTACCGGCTAAATCCTGAACCTGCTCCAAACCACCAACACGAACATCCAGGCCACGTGTTTGAGCGCTCGCCACTGCTTGTGTATCGAAGTCAACACCTTTGACTTGCCAGCCTGCCTGGCGCGCAAGTTCAAGGTACAGACCGTTGCCACAACCGACGTCCAGCAAACAAGCGCCAGGGCGCGGCAATTGCCTTGGCAAGTTGCGCATGTGTGCGACGACCAGTTCTCGGACAGGATAGATCAGGCCAATGAACTTTCCAGTGACCGTGTTCGCAGGATTCAAAGGCATTTGCCAGTGATTCTTGCGAAATCCGTTCAGGGCGGCCTTTACCCCTCCACGTAAGCCGCTGGATACTGAAACTGCCTTGCCGTCGTTGTGTGTGAAATAGGTGCCGTAAGCTCGGCCGATGCTGCCCTCGGTTGGACGTGAATCTACATACGCTGTTTGACATTCAATACAGGTGTAAATTTGCCAGTGTCCCGGCGCACAGCCAAAAAGGCGATCAGTCACATCGGCGTAGCGCAGCGCGCGTGAAGTGCTTTGACACACCGGGCAATGGCCCAGCCTTTGCAGATCAGCCTGAGGCCAGGGTGTGTCAGCAATAGAGGGTGCTGTGGCGTTTGCGAAAATGGGGATCATGAAAATAGCGTCATTGCGGCGTGGGACTTTTCTTCAGGATCAAGAGGATCTCTGCCCTTGCGTCCAATGCTTGCACCACGGTCATTTGCGGAAGAACGCTTTTGGCCAGTTCTCGAAGAAGCTCAAGTGCCGACGCCATCGTAAAGGTATGGAAGTGAATTTCTTCCTCGCGATCCGCGTACTCCCCTATTTGGACTGCCAGTAAGTCAGGCTTCGGCGGCGGTTGCCCTGTGTGTGCCGGGATGGCAATGCTGAGCCACTCACGGTAGTGGTCCAGGTTGCGTTCTCTCATTTGGGCACGATTGTGATCGCCACAGAACTGGTAGTCCTCCATCATGTGTGCGGCGGTGGTTAGCTTTCGGCCCTTGTCAAAGGTAATGTCCATTCGTGGCAGTGCGCAGTACAAAATCCCCCCTGGTTTGAGTACCCTGAACCATTGCACTAAAGCACCGACTGGATTGGAGGCATGTTCGAGTACATGGTTGGCGATCACGAAGTCAAAGCTTGATGAGGCAATGCCATCCATCAAGAAGCCATTGGCCAAGTAATCGACATTCACCAGGGCCTGTGGATCAAGGTCCGGAAACTTTCTGATGTTTTCTTCACGGGTGGTGACATCAAGGTACTCAACCCGTGCGGTCTTGGGCACGCGCAGAGGGTTGTGCATGGCGCCTATCTCAATACCTGTGCCACGGAGGTGTTTCTTGGCCAACTGCATGCGCACCCAGTTGGAGCGTAGGCCGCTGGAGGGCCGCCCAAACGCCTTGAGAGTTTGAATTACGACCGCTTTGGCAAACGACCTAAAGCGGTTCATTGAAAGCCCCATGTTGGTTTTGATGTCATTGCGATGCGTTTAGTTTTCTGCCTTGCCAAACCGTCCATCCCAGTGCGGCCATTCCTAGCCACAGAGTGTCTACTGGCTGCGGCCAGGCGGGCTGCAGGCCAGATGTCATTGTCTGGATCATCCACAGTCCCAAACAGCCAAAAAACGCCCAGCCGGCAACCTGGATAGCCGTATGGCGCAAACCTGGCCTTAGACGCACCACGGCCGCATAAAGCAGGGCAGTGTCAACGCCGCACCGCAAGGCCCACACAGCTGCGGCTCCTTCGATACCAAAATTCAGCAAAGCCCACCAAACAAGGGCAAGGTAGGGCACCAGTTCGGCCAGGTGAAACTTGGCTGTGATGTCGCTACGACCGGCGCTGTGCAGCAAGGTGTAGGGAAGATGGGCAAAACCATTGAGCAAAATGCCCAGCGATAACCATGCCCACACAGGTCCACCTGCGTTCGCCATGTCCGGCCCAATCCACCACTCCAGTGCAAGCGTTCCAACTAAACCGCACACAAGCATGCCTGGTAGCCAAATACTCACGAGCAAGTGTCCAACCGCAGCAAACGTATTTCGCAACTGGCCATCGTGCAGTTGGGTGCTCCCGTGAGACTGAGCGAGCAGGGGAAAGAGTGCCGCCATCATGGCCATCGGGATGGTTGGCAGGCGGATCAGAACGTCGAACGGTACGGTGTAGTAAGTGACGGCTGAAATTGATACCAGCGCGCCAATCGCGAAGCGATCAAAATAGCTTAGAAATGGGCCCACGATGTTGCTGACAGACAACCAACCACCAAATTTCAAAATCTGGCTCAAACTGAAGTGGCTCGGACTGGGATCTGAAAAATGGCGTCGACTCAGCATCGCCAATACCAGTGCAGCCAGCATCCGAACAAGCATTAACCCACCCAGTACCCAGCCCAGATGGGATGACCACTGGGCCACTATCCATGGGACGACAAAGCTGGCGACCCCCAGGGGCAGGCGAACAGCATTCACCGCCGAAAAGCGGCTGCTGGCTTCCATGACACCAAAGCTACTGGCTGCCCAGAGCAACGGCGGCACGGACAAGGACAGGCACACCCAGCCTACGCTGGCCTCTTGCCGCAGAGACTCGGGCATTTTGAGACCAGTCTGCGTGACCCAGGCAGTCAGCGCAAGAAGAATCACGGACCAGAGCAGGCCCAGGCCCAGCATCCAGCCGCGCACCTTGCGCGCTGCGTAGGCGCATTCTGCATCGCTGCGGCCCAGGCTTTTCTGACTGGCTAGGTACTGCGTCAAGCCACGCGCCAAGCCAAGATCCAGCAAGCCAAAATAGCCTACCAATACCCAACTGATGGACAGGACACCAAAGCGGTCTGTTCCCAGGCGCTGGATCAGGTCAGGCACCACGAGCAGACCAGCAACCATGGGCAGCACCATGGAGCTGATGTTCAAGGCAATGTGCAGGTAGTGGCGACGGTTTAACACGTGACTTCTGCCGTGCTTGATAGGGTCTGACTCAGTCGTCCAGCGACGTCAGACAGATGACTGGAGGGCGTGTATTCCGGTACAAGCTGTTTGAGCAGGTCGACAATTTGGCTGACGTCTTGAGTTTGGATTGTTGACTGAAGTTCATCCAGCCGCTGGATCAATGTGTCCCAGGGCATAAAACCTTCCCGTGCCTTCATGATCCTGGCATGTGCCGTTGGGCTGGGGTTATCACCCGTCAGCAATTCTTCGTAAAGCTTCTCCCCAGGGCGCAATCCACTGATGGCGATTTCTACATCACCGTCATGGCCGTGCTCACGAACACGCAGCCCACTGAGCGTGATGATGCGTCGGGCGAGGTCAATGATTCTGACCGGTTGCCCCATCTCAAGAATGAAAACTTCACCGCCCACGGACATGGCGCCAGCTTGCAAAACCAGTTGCGCCGCCTCAGGAATGGTCATGAAATACCGGGTGATCTCTGGATGCGTGACGCGCAGTGGGCCTCCGTCTGCGAGCTGCCGCCGAAATTCGGGCACGACACTGCCGCTGGATCCGAGCACATTGCCAAAACGCACCATAGAAAACCGTGTTCGGCATGGTGTGGTTTGCGCTGCCAGCGCCTGCAAGATCAGCTCAGAAACCCGCTTGGTAGCGCCCATCACATTGGTGGGGCGCACGGCTTTGTCGGTGGATATCAGAACAAAGTGGGCAGAGCCGATTGACTGTGCCGCCAGCGCCAGATTCAAAGTGCCGAAAACATTGTTCTGCACACCTTCAGCGACATTGCTTTCCACCATCGGAACATGTTTATAGGCGGCAGCGTGGTAAACCGTTTGCGGACGATATCTTTCCAGAATCTCGTTAATGCGAGTGACGTTGGTGATGCTGCCTAACAACGGGATCAACTGTATCTGAAGTCCACGAGAAGCACAAAGGCGCAAAAGAGCCTCGTGTATCGCATAGAGCGCATATTCACTGTGGTCCAGCAAAATGAGCTGGAGGGGCTTTTCCAATGTGATTTGTCTGCACAGCTCGCTGCCAATGCTGCCACCTGCGCCAGTGACAAGCACCGTTTTCCCGGTCAGATTGCGGGCAAGTAGATCAGGGTTTGGGGCCACTGGCTCGCGCCCAAGCAAGTCTTCGATGTCGAGCTCTCGAATGTCTTGTGTGCTCACCCGTCCATTTGCCAGATCAGAGAGTCCTGGCAGGGTGCGCACATGAACGGGGACGCTGTTAAGTCTCTGGATAATGGCGTTGCGCCGTTCACGTGAAACACTGGGCATGGCCAACAAAATGTCGGTGATGCCTTGGGTTTCAACCAATTCAGCAATGGCTTGAGGTGGATAAACCCGCAAATGATTGATGCTTCTCCCTATCTTTGCAGTGTCATCATCGACAAAACCGGCCACCATGAACGGACCGCTGGCGCCAATCCCTGCAGCTGTTTGCACGCCGGCTTCCCCTGCACCGTAGATCAACAACCGGGCTTTCGGTGTTTTGTTGCCTGGGCCGGATCCGCCTAGCCAGGACCTTGCCATCGCGCGGCTGGTAACAACCAACAGCAGAAAAATCAGTGGTTGCAACAAACCAATACTGCGCGGCATCATGTGGTCGAGTCCGCGCGATTGCAGACTGAACAGAATGATCTCAAGCACCAAACCATAAATTGCGCCTGCTCCCGCTGTGGCAACCAATGATTCAATGCCTGTGTGTCGAAATATCGCGCGGTACAGGCCAAGGCGCAAGAAAATGGCCAGCGCCAGCGCAGGCGCCAAGGCGTAGACAAGCCACTGCATTCCCTGCGGTTGATGCAGAGTTTCCAGTCGAAGGCTAAAAGCCAACCACATCGCGAGCAGGCACAGGCACACGTCCAGCGCCATGACAGTGGTGCGCTTGAGCGAGCGAGGCCAGTCCAGAAGTGAGCGCAGCATTCAGAGGCAGTATGGCAAGGGAAATGACAGGGATTTCAGCAAAACCGGTCTGTGCGAAAGGCGCCTGGGCGCGCCAGAAATAACGCCCGATTGTAACTAGCCGATGCGCTGACCAGCGTTTACGCAGTCGTGTGATCCAGGTGTTCGCGCAGTGCCTACCTGCTGATTTCAGTTCAGTGCCAATGTCAGTATCATCAACTCTGTTTCACACTATTCCTGCCATGCTCTATTCGATATTTTCTCTGTTGCTGGACGTTATTGCTGGCCTGATCGGGGGGGCTTGTTTGCTTCGTTGGTACATGCAGTGGCGCCGTGTGCCTTTTGCCAATCCGATTGGTCAGTTTGTCATGGCGGTCAGCAATTGGCTGGTCTTGCCTCTTCGGAGACTGATACCGATTCGGTTGGGCTGGGATATTGCCAGCCTGCTGGCAGCCTACTTGATTGAGGTAGCCCAATATGTATTGTTGTGGCTGGTGGCTGGCATGCCGGGAAGCGCCGTCCTCAGCTTACCTGTTCTTGCCATTTTTGGGTTGCTGCGCATGGCGGTGTCTGGCTTGACTGGCCTGCTCATCGTCTACGCCGTGTTGTCCTGGTTTCAACCTGGTGGTTCACCTATGGCACATACCCTAGATCGTCTGTGTCAGCCTTTGCTGGAGCCGATACGGCGTTACCTGCCCTTGGTCGGTGGTGTCGATTTGTCACCACTGGTGCTGCTGGTGTTGTTGCAGATCGCAGCAATGGTCCTGGGTTCAGTGCAGTACGGCGTGTTGCACTGAAGGCCCAACTTCACGAGACAGCGTCAGCAGGCTGTCGCTGAAGCATAGCCAAGGTGTTGGCAACCGTTTTGCGCAACTCTCGACGGTCACAAATCAGGTCCACAGCACCCTTGGTTTGCAGGAATTCCGAGCGCTGGAATCCTTGCGGAAGCGTAACGCGGACTGTTGACTCAATCACGCGAGGGCCGGCAAAACCAATCAATGCCTTGGTTCGGCGATCACGACATCACCCACAAACGCAAAGCTTGCACTGACACCACCCGTGGTGGGGTCAGTCAAAACGCTGATATAGGGCAAGCCTTTCTTGGCTAAGCGCGTGAGCGATGCATTTGTTTTGGCCATCTGCATCAGGCTGAGCAAACCCTCTTGCATGCGCGCGCCACCCGTCGCAGTGAAACAGACAAAAGGTACCTTCTGCTCAATGGCGGCTTCTACACCCCTTACAAAGCGCTCGCCGACCACAGAGCCCATGCTGCCAGCCATGAAATCAAATTCAAAGCATGCGGCGACCAAATTGATGTTAAGGACAGCACCACCCATCACCACCAGGGCGTCAGTCTCGCCCGTGTTTTCCATGGCTTCTTTGATCCGCTCCGGGTACTTGCGACTGTCCTTGAACTTCAGCGGGTCTACAGGCACGACCTCCTGCCCGATTTCGTAACGACCTTCATTGTCTAGGAAGGCGTTCAACCGGGCACGAGCGCCAATGCGGTGATGGTGGTTGCAGCTTGGACAGACATTCTGGTTTTGTTCCAGGTCCGTCTTATACAGCACCGTTTCACAGCTTGGGCATTTGATCCAGAGGCCCTCTGGCACCTGGCGACGATCAGCAGGATCTGTGTGCTGGATTTTGGGCGGTAACAGTTTCTCAAGCCAGGACATGTCGACTCCACTATGAGGCAGGTATTGGGTGATTATGCGTCTAGCGCGATGCGAATCTCACGCACGAAGGCAGACACCGCTTCGCAGACCTTGTCACGAGGTTGATCTTCAATTACCTGGATGATTTTCGTTCCAATCACCACAGCGTCTGCTGTTTCTGAAATGGCACGGGCAGTGACTGCATCGCGGATGCCGAAGCCTACGCCCACGGGGATGCTGATGTGGCTGCGAATGCGTGGCAGCATGGCTTTAACTGCATCGGTGTTCAACGCTCCAGATCCCGTCACGCCTTTGAGCGACACGTAGTACACGTAGCCGCTGGCCACTGCAGCGACCTGGGCCATGCGTGCATCGGTGCTGGTGGGGGCAAGCAGGAAAATCAGGTCAAGCCCATGGCTCTTGAGCCTGGCTGCAAAGTCGATGCATTCTTCTGGCGGATAGTCAACAATCAGCATGCCATCCACCCCTGCTGCCGCTGCATCGCGCACAAATGCATTCTCGCCATGTTTCAGGTCATAACACTCGACCGGATTGGCATAGCCCATCAGGACAACGGGAGTGCTTGCATCTTTTTCGCGGAATGTACGCACCATGGCAAAAACTTGGGTCATCCCAATGCCAAAAGCTACCGCTTTTTCCCCCGCTTTCTGGATAACGGGGCCATCGGCCATAGGGTCGCTGAACGGTACGCCCAACTCAATGATGTCGGAGCCCGCCGCCACCAGGGCGTGCATCAACTCTGGCGTGCTGTCGGGGTAGGGAAAGCCCGACATTACATACGGAATCAGGGCCTTGCGGCCTTGATACTTGAGTTTGTCTAAAGTGGGGGTGATCCGGCTCATTTCGCTGCTTTCACAGAGAGACCACGCATGGATGGGCGGTCATAAAAGTCGGCTCCTGACAAATCTGCCACTGTACCGATGTCTTTGTCGCCTCGACCGGACAGGCAGACCAGAATAGATTGATCCGGTCGCATGGTCTTGGCCATTTTCATGGCGTGAGCGACCGCGTGGCTGGATTCCAGTGCCGGGATGATGCCTTCTGTGCGGCAGAGGTAATGGAAAGCGTCCAACGCTTCTGCATCGGTAATACCAACATACTCGGCCCGGCCAATGTCCTTCAGCCAAGCGTGCTCTGGACCAACACCCGGATAGTCCAAACCGGCGCTGATGCTGTGTGTTTCTGTGATTTGACCGTTATCGTCCTGCAAAACATAGGTTCGGTTGCCGTGAAGCACACCCGGTACCCCGCGCTGCAACGATGCGGAATGCTTGCCTGAGTCAAGGCCATGCCCAGCCGCTTCAACCCCAATCAGGTGGGTTTTTTCATGGTCAATGTAGGGGTAAAAAATGCCCATGGCGTTGCTACCACCACCCACGCAGGCAACGACCGCATCCGGTTGTGTTCCGCCTGTGAACTCGGGCATCTGGGTCAAGCATTCGTTGCCAATCACACTCTGGAAGTCGCGAACCATCATGGGGTAGGGATGAGGTCCTGCCACGGTGCCGATGATGTAAAACGTATTGTCGACATTGGCTACCCAGTCGCGCATTGCCTCGTTCAGTGCGTCCTTTAGCGTCTTGCTGCCTGATTCGACTGGAACCACCCGCGCACCTAGCAGGTTCATTCGGTACACGTTGGGGCTTTGGCGCTTGACGTCTTCGCTGCCCATGTAGACCACGCATTCCAGGCCGTATCTGGCGCAGATGGTGGCGGTTGCAACACCATGCTGTCCTGCCCCTGTTTCGGCAATTACGCGCGGCTTGCCCATGCGGCGAGCCAGCATGGCTTGGCCGATGGTATTGTTGATTTTGTGCGCGCCGGTGTGATTCAGGTCTTCACGCTTGAGATAGATCTGAGCGCCACCTTGTTCGTGCGACATGCGTGCGGCGTGGTAGATCGGCGATGGACGCCCGACAAAATGCGCCAGTTCGTACTTGAATTCACGTATGAACTCGGCATCATGCTGATATTTGGCGTAGGCGTCGCGCAATTCACTGATGGCGTGAGTGAGTGTCTCGGAGGCAAAACTCCCGCCATACCGGCCAAAATGGCCACTGGCATCGGGTTGATTGTAAGTTTTCATGATTTCGGGTCAATTTCTAAAGTGCATCGGCGTGGCGAACTGCCTGGATGAACTGGTGAATCTTGTCGGCGCTTTTGATGCCCTTGTGACCAGGGCCATCTATCTCTACGCCAGAGCTGACATCTACGGCCAGCGCTTTACAGCGCGACCGCAAGGCGTGAATGCCTGCGGTCACGTTGGCAGCGTCGAGTCCACCAGACAAGACGAGCTGACAGTTGACGCTTGGTGGAAGAAGTGACCAATTGAATGTTTTCCCGCCGCCGCCGTATCCATCGACCAAAGCGTCGAGCAGGATGGCCTGGGCGTTTGAGTAGTCCTGAGCATATTTTACGACGTCAAACGAGCTTGCAGCTTTACCAATCGGAATACGCGCAGCGCGCACAAAACGTCGCCCAGCCAAAGCGGCTGCGGTTGAACATTGGCCTGGCGTTTCATCACCATGAAACTGTAGCAATGCCGAGGGTACAGTCGCACATGCGGCTGCAATGTTGGCTGGGTCTTCGTTGACAAAAAGAAGCACCGGGGTGACAAAAGGGGGTAATCGTTGGGCCAGTTCGCTGGCACGTTCTGGCGTGACATAGCGTGGGCTCTTGTCATAGAGCACAAAACCCACCGCGTCCGCCCCTGCTTGTACGGCTGCATCCAGATCTTGCTCGCGGGTGATTCCGCAAATCTTGATTCGGGTGCGAAGATTGAGGGTGTTCATGGAAGCCAATCATACGAAGCTGTCTGGACGGGTAAACCCCAGTCAGGCGCGTAGACTGGTCCCATGAAATACAGTCCGCTGGACGAGAATGTGGGCGCTGCTGCGTCGCGATTTTTGCTCGCCAGTACTTCGCTCATCCAGGCGGGAGGTTTGTGTCCTTGGCCCACCAGGATCAAGCAGCCCATGATGTTGCGAATCATGTGATGCAAAAATGCGTTTGCTTCGAACTCGAAACGCCAATAGGCTCCCTGTTGGCTGATGTCAATGCGCGAGATGGTCTTGACCGGACTCAGCGCTTGACAGGCGGCAGCGCGAAAAGAACTGAAGTCGTGCTCACCCAAAAGCAGCGCTGCGGCTTGCTGCATGGCCGTATGATCAAGTTTGGAGAAGGTCCAACCGACGCGGGAGCTCTCCACGCTGGGACGCACCCGGGCTTCCAGCAAGCTGTAAACATATCGGCGCGACAGGGCGCTGGCACGAGCATGAAAGCTGTTGGGCACCGCAGCAGCCCATTGCACAGCAATGTCTGAAGGCAAATAGGTGTTGGTGCCACGTACCCATGAATTAGTCGTGCGATCCAATTCGGTGTCAAAGTGCACCACCTGCATCAGACCATGAACACCTGCATCAGTGCGCCCTGCACAAAGCGTGGAAACGGGGGTGGCAGAGAATTTGGCCAATGCGGCTTCGAGTTTGTCCTGAACTGTCTGCCCGGACGGCTGGCTCTGCCAGCCATGGTAAGCGGTTCCAGCGTAACTGACGCCTAGCGCAATGCGCACGGGGATTGTTTAGCCCAGTTCGGCCAAAAAGCGTTGCGCTTTGGCTTTAAGGTTGCCAGTTGCAGCGTCAACGACTTCCTGCGCCAGCGTGCGGGCACCGTCGTCGTCGCCAATGGCTTGGAATTCTTCGGCCAAAGCCAGCTTCGTCGCGAGTGCTTCGTCTGCAGAAACTTCGCCTCCGCGCGAGTCAGGTCCACTGTCATTGAAGACGGAGTCAAGCACTGCAGGCGCAGACACAGGCCCAGCAGGTGAAGGTGGAGAAGCCGGTACGGGGGCACCATCCGCCTGAGCAACGTTCTCAAGAGGCATGGGCGCGTCAAGATCTAATGACAAACCACCCAGATCAAACTCAAGAGGTGGTGGACCTGACGAGGGGACAGGTTGAGTTTTATCGAGGTTATCGTTGAATGAAGCTACAGCGTTGGCCGCATCATCAGCAGCAGGAGACAACTCGGGGAAATTGCCCAGCCCCATGGAAGAGCTGTCAAAGTCAATCGAGGCGTTGTCTGCTTGTGCCGCAGCGATGGGGGATGCGGGATCAAAATCAATGGTCGGTGGCATCAAATTTTGATCTCTCGAGACTTGACTCGCATGACTGTCCGCAGTGTTGGCGCCAAGCTCTTCCGAGAAATCCAGGTCTAAATCGAGTGGGCCAAAGGTACTGGCTGCAACTGGTGCAGGTGACTCAGCCCCTACATCAGTAGCCAAAAAGCCAGACCCGGAATCTACAGCACCTTGCTCTGCCGCCATGGCTTGAGTTGCCGCATGAATGGCAGCTAAGTCAGCATCACCATCGGCCATGAACAGCGGATGAGTTGGATCCAGTTCCCTACCAACTTCTGCTGCATGTGCCCACTCTGGCCCCAATCCACGGGAAAGCTTATGGGCATCCGTTGCAACAGCGATATAAGCTTTGATGTCACGCCGTTTTGCATAAATTTGCAACAGCTTGAAATGAATAGCAGCCCGCGACGGGTTGGTTCGAACAGCTTCCTTGAGAATCTCTTCTGCTTGCAAGTCGCGGCCATAGGCCAGATAAACATCAGCCTCAGCCACAGGATCTACATCACCCGCAGCGTCAAGTTGGCTCGGAGAATATGCAAGCGATGAGTTGCCCGTTTCTCCCTCTGCGGTATCGATCTTCTGACCACCACTGGCACCAAAAAAGGAGTCAGGCTGCAGGCGGCTTTCCATGAACGAACTGTCGACTTGGCCTGATTTCTTGCGCTGACGCGAACGATAAAGCGCCAAACCCGCCAGCAACGCAACCAAGCCCCCCGCTCCTGCGGGCACCATGGGGTTGTCCAGCAATTCAGTCATGAATCCGGGTTCTTCAACAGGGGCAGGAACTGTGGCCACCGGGGCGGACGGAACACTTGCAGCAACCGCCGGGGCTGGGCTGGCTGCAGGTTCCGATGCCACCGCAACGGGTTGAGATGCCAAAGGCTCTGGTACAGGTGCCGCAGTCACAGGAATGGTTACCGTGGGTGCGGTCGCTGGCTCGCTAGCCTTAACAGCAGGGGGCGGTACGGGTGCAGCGACTGTCGAACTTGCCGCTGCGAGCTTGTTCAGATCTGCAATATTCTTGTTCAGCTCAGCAAGACGGGATGCTGCATCTTTGGCAGCCAAGTCACTGGCAGCCTTGTCTTGTGCCTTGGTGTCAGCTTGGCTCGAAACGGTTGCTTTTTGCAAGCTGAGTTTGTCCGTCGCCGTATTGCCCGGTTTCTTGTCTTCGACCTGTGTCTGAACTTTGCCAGACGTGGCGCGTTTGGAGGTCTCGGTGGCCACTATGGGTGCGCCATCGGCCAACTTGCGACGGAAATCGTCGAAATCTCGGCTCTGGGCCAGAACTTCCTGACTGGCCTGAGTGTCTGCGATCGAATCAAACTGGCTCTGCGAGGGCATGTCAAGTATGGCGCCAGCTTTCAGCCTATTCACGTTACCGGCGATGAAGGCGTCAGGATTGCTGCGCAGCATGGCGATCAGCATCTGGTCGAGCGAGACCTTCGTCGGTTTGGCCACCAGGGCTATCTTGGTCGCCGTGTCGCCTGGGCGAACAGTTACGCGTTGACCGTTTGCTGGCGCACTGTTCGACTGACTGACTGCTGCAGGTGGCGTGGTAACGGGTTTTGGCGCTGCTGCCACTGGCGCTGCCTGTACGGGCGCTCTGGGCGAAGCAGGTGCGCGAACAGCTGCAGGTGGCGCCTGAGGAACTGGTGCTGGAGCGCTCACCGGACGAGCTTCAGTCTCTGTTGCGACGGGAGATACCACCGGTGCGAGAGGGGCGACAGTGGCAGCCGCGGTCAGCTGTTGACGCGTAGCGGGTGGATCAAACAGCATCGTGTAATCGCGCACGATGCGTCCTGCGGACCAGTTGGCCTCAAGGATCAGATCAAGAAAAGGGTCGTTGACCACGCGGTCACTGGTCAACAAAAGATAGACACGCCCATTGGCGCGTCTTTGCATCGATATCTGGGTATTGGAAAGCATCGGATTGAAGTCCAATCCTGCGCGTTTGAATACCTCTGGCTGGGCAACTGTGGCGCGCAAACTGGAAGCTTCATCGGAGTTGATATCAGGAATATCAATCTCGGCGCGCAATGGCTCTCCCAAGGCGGATTGAACCGTGATTCGACCCAACGCCAAGGCATACGCAGACTGGCCTGTCAAGGCACAGCAAGCGAGTGCAACCGATGCAGCCAAGGTGCGCAGGGAAAACGGAAACCCCTGCGAACAGTGTCGCTGCAGGTGTTCGGCTGCCCTGTCAGGCTCAACAAGCGGTTTAATTGTCATTACGCGGACCAAAATTCTCGATGCTCATATCCAAAATAGACCATAACATCAATGTGTTAGCCTGACAAGCTGATAAACCGCTTAACCTTTAGGGCCATCTCAGAGCTGCCAAAGCTGCTTCTTTGATGTTGTCAGGCTACAACGTCATCAAGCTTGTAGCAGGATTCGCAACATGCGACGCAATGGTTCTGCAGCCCCCCACAGCAACTGGTCACCAATCGTGTAAGCGCCTACATACTCCGGTCCCATCGCCAGTTTACGAATGCGACCCACCGGGATGCCCAGGGTACCAGTGACGGCCACAGGGGTGAGATCCTTCAGGGTTGCTTCCTTGTTATTTGGCACGACTTTAACCCATGCATTGTCGGCGGCAATCATGGCCTCGATGTCCGCGACGGGCACATCCTTCTTTAGCTTGAAGGTCAATGCCTGACTGTGACAACGCATGGCACCCACACGCACGCAAAAACCGTCCACTGGAATGGCAGCGGAGCCAAAGCCTTCGCCAATGCCCAAAATCTTGTTGGTCTCAGCTCCGGCCTTCCACTCTTCACGGCTCATGCCGTTGCCCAAATCTTTGTCGATCCAGGGAATCAGGCTGCCACCCAGCGGCACGCCAAAATTGGCGGTTTCGTCCAAAGTGAGTGCCTGTTGCTTGGCCAGTACCTTGCGGTCGATTTCCAAAATCGCGCTCTTAGGGTCGTCCAGCAGGCTGCGAACTTCACCATTCAAGGTGCCAAACTGGGTCAGCAATTCACGCATGTGCTGCGCGCCACCGCCAGATGCCGCCTGGTAAGTCATGCTGCTCATCCACTCAACAAGCCCGGCTTTGTAAAGTGCGCCTACACCCATTAGCATGCAACTGACAGTGCAGTTGCCACCAATCCAGTTCTTTCCACCTTTGGACAAGGAATTTTGGATCACAGGCAGATTGACCGGGTCCAAGATGATGATGGCGTCATCCTTCATGCGAAGGGTGGAGGCCGCGTCAATCCAGTGGCCGTTCCAGCCCGCTGCACGCAGCTTGGGGTACACCTCTGTGGTGTAGTCGCCACCCTGCGCGGTAATGATGATGTCGCACTTTTGCAGCGCTGCAATGTCGTGCGCGTCTTTCAGCGTGGTTTCGTTCTTGGCATAGCTGGGTGCTTTGCCGCCAGCATTGGAGGTGGAGAAGAAGACTGGCTCAATCAGGGCAAAGTCGCCCTCCGCTGCCATGCGGTCCATCAGAACCGAACCCACCATGCCGCGCCAGCCCACCAAGCCGACCAGATTACCTACTTTGCTCATCACTACGCCTTTCAAAAAATCAAGATTTGAGATTTGTTCCCCGGCTCGTCGTGGCCGGGGAGGGCGCGTGACGAACCGGGCTGGGTCAGCCTTTGGTTGTTTTCGTAATGGCTGCGACCACAGCCGCGCCCATTTGCTGGGTGTTGACTTTGGTTGTGCCTTCGGACCAGATATCCGCCGTACGCAATCCAGACGCGAGCACGGTCTTGACCGCAGTTTCAATGCGGTTGGCGGCTTCGGGCTGGTTGAGTGAGAAACGTAACATCATGGCTGCAGACAATATTGTAGCCAACGGGTTTGCAATATTCTTACCAGCAATGTCCGGCGCACTGCCGTGGCTGGGTTCGTACAAACCTTGGTTCGACGAATTCAGGCTGGCAGATGGCAACATGCCAATGGAGCCCGTCAGCATCGAGGCCTCGTCCGACAGGATGTCGCCAAACATGTTGCCGGTGACCACCACGTCAAACGCCTTGGGGGCCTTGACGAGCTGCATGGCAGCGTTATCCACATACATGTGTTGCAGTTCTACGTCAGGGTACTGGGCATGCACCTCGGTGACGACGTCTTTCCAGAACTGGAAGGTTTCCAACACATTGGCCTTATCAACGCTGGTGACCTTCTTGCTGCGCTTGCGAGCCGCCTGAAAAGCCACATGCGCGATGCGCTCAATCTCAGGCTTGCTGTAACGCATGGTGTCAAAGGCTTCTTCGGTACCAGGAAAGTGCCCATCCACCGCCGTGCGGCGACCGCGTGGCTGACCAAAATAAATGTCGCCGGTCAGCTCGCGGATGATCAAGATGTCCAGGCCTGAAATCAGTTCTGGCTTCAGGCTTGACGCACCAACCAACTCTTCGTAGCAAATCGCAGGGCGAAAGTTGGCAAACAAGCCCAGGTTCTTGCGCAAACCCAAAATGGCCTGTTCTGGACGCAAGGGGCGGTCCAGCTTGTCATATTTCCAGTCGCCCACAGCGCCAAATAGCACGGCGTCGGCTTCTTTGGCCAGCTTCAATGTGGAATCTGGCAGCGGGTGCCCATGGGCCTCGTATGCCGCGCCACCCACCAAGGCGGTTTCCATTTCAAAAGGCAAATCCAGCACATTGAGCACCTTGACGGCTTCTGCGACGATTTCTGTACCGATGCCATCACCGGGGAGGACTGCAATTTTCATGACGAATCTAAAGTGGGGTTGAGCGAAGCCAGATATTTTCGCATGCTCAGACGGCGCTGGATTGATGTTGCGGCCCATCCCGCAGCCGATGTGTTTTTGATTGGGCCTGATGGTTTCAGGGTTGTTACATATTGCTGCGGGTACGCCTCAGCGAATCAGCGACACTTCATGCCCGAGGAAGATCGCATGAAAATCCTGCTTGTTGATGATGCACAGTCTGTTGCGATGGTTCTGACATCCCGTTTAAGGTCGTTCGGGCATCATGTGCTCGTGGCGGAAAACGGTGCTGTTGCAGTCGACAGCTTCAGGGAATTTGCGCCGGATTTGGTGCTGATGGACATCCAGATGCCTGTGATGGATGGGTTTAAAGCCACTGACCTAATCCGCAAATTTGAGGCCTCGCAGGAATGGGCCTGGACGCCCATCATCTTTTTGACAGGCTCCGACACCACTGACAACCTGGTCACCGCCATTGAGGCGGGTGGCGATGATCTGATCGCCAAGAATGCGCCTGAGCCGGTGCTACGCGCCAAAATGAAGGCGATGGCGCGCGTGGCAGGATTGCGCCAAAAGCTGGCCACTGCCAATGCCAACCTGCTGGAGCAGGCCAACCGCGACGGACTGACAGGCCTGCTCAATCGTCGGCACATGGATGAAAGAACCGACGCTGCCTGGGCACATGCCTGCCAGGTGCAGGGCAGTTTTGCGGTTCTGATGATCGACATTGACAACTTCAAGCGCTACAACGACCACTACGGTCACCAGATGGGCGATGAATGTCTGCGTTCAGTTGCCACCGCCATCGACAATGCCGCGCGTCACAGTGGCTTAAGCCGTGCTTTTGCTGCGCGCTATGGCGGGGAAGAATTCGCCATCATCCTGCCGAACGTCAAGCGGGGAGACTTTGAACTGCTGGCCATGGCTGTGGTGACCACCGTGCGTAACTGTGCCGTACCCCATGAAAAAAACGCCGACTGGGGCATCGTGACCACGTCAGTGGGTGGGGCTTTCATGCCCCATGCCAACGGCCTTCTTGGCGCGCTGTTTCGGTCTGCCGATCAGAACCTGTATCTTGCCAAGAACAATGGCCGTAACCGTGCCCAGACTAGCATCCTCGAAGCCGGTTCTACTGCCCCTTGATCGGCCAAACTGATCAAGGCTCACATCTCAGCGCGCAGCTGCCTTTGCCAATGCACGTTCCAGGAACATCAAGCGGTCTTGCCCCCAAAACCGCTCGCCCTTCAGAACAAATATCGGTGCGCCGAACACCCCTGCATCAATAGCGTCCTGGCTAAAGCTCTGGTAAATCGCCTGTGTGCTGCCTGCCGCTTCCATGTCTAGCAGCCTGGCACCATCAAAGCCATTTTCATTGGCAACTGCCACACGAACATCTGGCTGCGATGTGTCTCGTTCTTCGGCCCACAGCGCGCGCAGCAGCGCATGTGACAGCACAAACGGGTTGGGCCCCGCCCCAGCCTGGTAAAGGTTCTGCGCTGCAATCACCATCCAGCCCGCGTACTTGTTCCAATTCGGGTCGGTCGCCACACCCTTGGGGTAGTGCGCTGGCTCCAGATTCAATGGCAAACCCAAATAGTCGCGCCACCGCGCCAGCTCCAGCGCGTGATACGTGCGCCTGGCTTCGGGCCGGGTCTTCAGCGGAATGCCCCCGGTGTGCGGCACCACAGCCTGAAAATCATAGGGTTTGAGTACCAGATTCACGTGGTAGCGCTGAACAATGTCCGCCGTTTGCGGACCACCCAGATAGGCCCAGGGCGACGACAGGCTGTAGTAGCAATCCACGGTAGCTTGGTGCATGAGGTGTTCCGCTCAAAAATTGGATTATCGTGTAGCCATGAACGCTACTGCCACCCCTTCGTCGCCTACCCCTTTGTCGCCCGTTCCCTTGCAACTGATTGCATCGCAGAGAAACCAGCTCGCACTTCAGGCCCTGACTCAGCAGGCGCGCGTTGACCTGGAAAGACTGAACGTGCCCCCTGCCAATTGGGTGAACCCGCACATCAGTCCCGATGGCCAGCCCGTGCTGGATGTGCTCATTGCCGGTGGTGGCATGTGTGGGCAGACGGTGGCCCAGGCGTTGATGCGAGACGGAATCCGCAATATCCAGGCCATTGACCAAGCCGCCTATGGCCAAGAGGGCCCCTGGGACACCTACGCGCGCATGCTCACATTGCGCAGCCCTAAGCACCTGACTGGGCCAGACCTGGGTGTCCCCTCCATGACCTTTCGCGCCTGGTACGAGGCCCAGCACGGCGAGGGCGAGCAAAGCCATTTCCACCCCGCCACCCCCGGCTGGACAGGCCTGCACAAGGTGGGCCGCTTGGACTGGCGCGACTACCTGCTGTGGGTGCGCGATGTGATGAATCTGCCCATAGCCAACCAAACCCGTTTGCTGGAAGTGTCCGACCTGCCCGGCGAAGGCGACAGCACCCTGATTTCTGCCAAGGTACAAGACGCCAGCGGGCAGCGCACTCTGCTGTGTCGCAAGCTGGTGCTGGCCCTGGGGCGGGACGGCTCTGGCGCACCGCGCTGGCCCAGCTTTCCGTCTTTGAACGCGCTGCAGGCCCAAGGTCACTCACGCGTATTCCACAGTGCCGATCCGATCAACTTTGACGCACTCAAAGGCCTGCACATCGGCGTGCTCGGTGCGGGCGCATCTGCATTCGATAACGCCGCCTGTGCCCTTGAGGCCGGTGCCAAAGTCACCCAGTTCTGCCGCCGCGACCAGTTGCCGCAAGTCAATAAAAGCAAATGGACCGCCTTCCCCGGCTGCCTCGCAGGCTTTGAGGCGCTGGACGACGAGCGCAAATGGCAAATCTATTCGTACATCTTTTCAGAACAAGTTCCCCCACCCTGGGAAACCGTGCGCCGCTGCGACGCCCATGCAAGCTTCGAGTTGCGTCTGGGTGAAACTTGGCTCGACGTGCATGCTCGGGATGATGGCGTCAAAGCGATCTCTCCGCAGGAAACATATAGCTTTGACGCTATCATTTTTGCTACAGGCTTCGACGTGGACCTGCTGGAGCGCCCCGAAATGGCCCGCTACAGCGCTCACATCGACACCTGGGCAAAGCACGTTGGCCCAGACAAAGCAACGGCCTGCACAGAAGCAGCAGGCTTCCCGTACCTTGGGCACGGCTTTGAACTGAAGTCTGCCGATGGTGAGCACGCCAAGGCACTGGCCAACATCCATTTGTTCAACTGGGGCTCCACCCTGAGCCACGGCGCTGTGGCGGGCGACATCCCTGGCCTGGCGACGGGAGCAAGGCGGCTGTCGCAGGCTTTGCTGCAACACTTCTTTGTGACAGATGCGAACGCACACTGGCAGGCGTTGCAGGCGCACAGTGAGGCGGAGTTGCTGAATACGCGGTGGTTTGCCAGCGAATGAGGTTGAACACAATCTGACTTGTATGGTCAGAATTTTGACCATGCAGCCGAATTCAGAAAGTGAGGCAAGTAAATGCAGACATGGCAGATGCAAACCGCCAAAGCGCGGTTTTCTGATTTGGTGCAGCGCGCCAACCATGACGGGCCGCAGGAGATCACGGTGCATGGGCGATCCATGGCGGTAGTCGTATCGCGTGAGCTGTTTGACAAACTGAGCGGCGCTGGTGACTCGCTTGTTGAATTTATGCAGGCCTCACCCTTGATGGGGCTAGATGAATTGGTGTTCGAGCGCGACCCCAGCCCAGGGCGCGAAGTGAGCTTATAAGTGTGAGTTACCTCATCGACATCAACGTGCTCTCTGAGTTGCGCCGTAAGCAGCCTGATGCACAAGTCGTGGCCTGGATGCGAGAGCGCCCGCGGCAGTCTTTGTACTTGAGCGTGTTGACGCTGGGCGAAATCAGAAAAGGCATAGAGCGGCTACAAGACGCTGAGCGCCGCTTTACCCTGCTTGACTGGCTGGAAGTTGAACTGCCAAATTACTTTGTGGGTCGGTTGCTGCCCGTTGACGCCAGCACAGCAGACCTGTGGGGACGCGTGACGGCACAGCCAGGTCGGCCCCTGCCAGCGATTGATGCGCTGCTGGCCGCGACCGCCTTGCAGCATCAATTTGCCCTGGTGACACGCAATGTTCGTGACTTTGACGGGCTGGGCGTGACGGTGATCAATCCGTGGGGGGGCTGAGTTGCTCTTGCTGGCTGTAAAGCACAAACGCGCCTTATGCATGGCCTTGATAGTCGCATGTCGATTGGATTTTTGAGCTAGAAACAGACAAACTTATCGCTACTGTATGAATTTGCTTTGGGACAAGGCATGAATCTTGGGTGAGCACCTGGTTTGAGGCTGGTGTGCCTGCCGAAGCCCGCTAGCCCAAAACCGCAGGCAAAAGATCAATCAATCGACACATTCGCCGCCCGCACCACCTCAGCCCACTTGGCACGGTTGGCTTTCACCGTTGCGCGAAACTGCTCAGGCGACTCAATGCGGATCGTGTTGCCACCCGCTTCAAACTTGCTGCGAATCTCGGGCTGCTCCAGCACGGCCTTCACAGCGCTGTTGATCTTGGCCACGATCTGCGCATCGGTTCCCTTCGGCGCAAAGATGCCAAACCAGATCGAGCTGTCAAATCCCGCTGTGCCACTCAGGCCAGATTCCGCAATCGCAGGTACCTCAGACACAGCGGCCACGCGCTTGGCCGTGGTCACCCCCAAAAAGCGCACCTTGCCCGCCTTGTAATGGGGCATGCCGGTTTGTACCTGGCTCATCATGCAGCAGGTCTCACCCTTCAATACCGAGGTGATGGCGTCTGGCCCGCCTTTGTAGGGCACATGGATCATGTTCAGTCCCAGGCGGGAGTTCAGCTCGGCAAAGGCCATGTGCGTGCCTGTGCCATTGCCCGTGGATGCAAAGTTGTACTTGCCCGGGTTTGTGGACACCATCGACACAAATTCGGCCATTGTCTTGGCAGGTAACACATCGGGGTTGATCATCAGCACATTGCTCACGTCCAGGATCAAGGCCACGGGCACAAAGTCTGCCTCTACGTCAAAGCTCAGTTTCTTGTACAGCGCTGCATTGCTGCCGTGCGTGGCGGCCGTGCCAAAGGCCAGGGTGTAGCCATCGGGTTTGGCTCGGGCAACGTGTTCACTCATCAGGTTGCCTGCGGCACCGGGCTTGTAGTCAATGATGACGGGCTGGCCCAGTAGCTTGCCCAAAGGCTCTTGAATTGCGCGCCCCACCACGTCCACACCAGATCCGGCGGGGAAACCCATCACCATCGTGATCGGGCTTTGAGGCCAGCTTTGGGCTTGCGACAAGCCGCAACTGGCCAATGCCGTGAGAGAGAGGGCGCTCAAAATGTGGCGACGAGTAAGTGTTGGCATGCTTTGGTGTCCTGATGAAATACGGCGGGGATGCAAGATGTTAATGGCGCAGGCAATGTTTGGGCCAGCACAGCCTAAAACTCAGCGCGCACTCAGGTGAATCGGCTCCAGTACCTCGCCCTGCGGCAAGATGGCGCCAATCACACAAGCTTGGTCGTAACCACTGGCGTGCAGCGCGGCAATGCAGTCATCCACCTTGTCGGGTGGCACGCTGGCCAACAGGCCACCGGCGGTTTGCGGGTCAAACAGCAGCGGGTACCGTGGGTGGCTGGCAAATTCCTCCTGGTTGCGCAAAGCGCGGCGCAGGCGCACATTGGCGGGCTGCAGCGAGCTGAGCACGCCGGCGGCCACGCATTCCTCGGCACCGTCCAGCACGGGCAGGGCGCTCAGGTTGATGTTGGCATCCACGCCAGAGGGGCGCGTCATCTCCACCAAATGCCCCAGCAGGCCAAAGCCGGTCAAATCGGTGCAGGCGGTGGCGCCGTGTGCCTGCAAGATTTGCGCACCAATGCGGTTGCTTTGCACCATGGATTTGAGCGCGGCGTCAATCCAGCGGCCTTTGGCCATCAGGCGAGGCTGGGCGGCAAACAGGGTGCCCGTGCCAATGGGCTTGGTCAGGATGAGCGCATCGCCGGGCTGCATGCCGCCTTTGCGCATCACCTGGTGCATGTCTTCGTCGACCAAGCCGTTGATGGCAAAGCCCAGCGCCAGCTCTTGGCCTTCGCCGGTGTGACCACCCACCAGGGCGCAGCCCGCCTCGTTCAGCACCTCGATGGCGCCGGTCATCATCTGCAGCAACAGGTCTTCGACCTTGGCTTCCAGCCCCGGCGGCACGGTGACTATTGCCGTGGCAGACTGCGCCTCGCCACCCATTGCAAAAATATCGCCCAGCGCATGGTTGGCCGCCACCTTGCCAAAGAGGTAAGGGTCGTCAACGAAAGACCGGAAGAAGTCCACCGTGTGCACCATGGCCTTGCCCGGTGGCACACGCACGATGGCGGCGTCGTCGGGTGAATGCAGGCCAATCAACACATCATCGCGCTCGACAGGTTTGAGTGCCCCTAAAGCGCGCGACAACACTCCCGCGCCCACCTTGGCGCCACAGCCGCCGCAGCGCATGGCGATGGCCGAGATGGCTTGCAGCGACTCCTCTGGCGTCAGCTGCAATCGGGGTGCTGCCTGGCGGGATGGTGTGGCGGGCATCGCATCAAACTGGCTGAAGCGCTGCATGAAGGTGCGGTCTATCGAATCCTTCCAACGCCAGACCCACTCACCTGCCAAGCCAAAGGGGCCGCGAGAGGCTACCGCGTATTGGTCGCCCGTGCTGATCAGCGACAGCCAGTGGCGCTGTGCGCGGTAAGCGCGCAGGCGCTCGCCTCGTGTGCTGCGTCGCAAGTTGTCCGCCAGCGGTTTGCCCTGCCGCACCGCAAACACACCGGCCTTCTCCAGTGGGCGGCTTACCATGCAGGCAATGTCACCTGCAGCAAAAATGGCGGGGTCAGTCAGAGTTTGCAGGCAGTCGTTGACCTTGATAAACCCGCGCTCATCCAGTTCCAGCCCTGTCGTCTCCAGCCAGCCGGCTCCGCCTGCTTGCGTTACCCACAATATCTCGTCCGTCATCAAGGCCCGGCCGTTGCTGGCCAGCAGGCCACCTTCGGACACCAGTTGCACCGCTGCGTTGTGGTTGACGGTGATACCGCGCTCGGCCAGCACCTGTACAAATTTGCTGCGCACCCATGCGGGGTGGGTTGGCAAAAGCTCAGTGCTGGATGTGAACAGGTGAAACTGCAACTCGTCCGGGTTGCGGCCCATGGCCTTGAGTTCGTTGCGCAGGCGGTACTGCATGGACAACACCATTTCCACGCCACCTGCGCCCCCGCCTACCACGGCAATGGTGGTGGTGCCGGGGTGCGACCGTACCCTCGCCAGTAGCCCAAGCCAGCGTTCGTTGAACTGGCGGATGGGTTTGACGGGCACCGCGTAGGCCGATGCGCCGGGCACCTGGGCCAGTTGGGGCGTGGAGCCAATGTTGATGGACGCCACGTCATAAGCCACAGGGGGGCGGTGTCGGCAGATTACACGCTTGGCGTCGCGGTCGATGCCTGTCACCTCATCTCGAAGCAGCCGAGCCCCCGCAAATGCAGCCAGACGGCCCAGGTCGATGTGGACGTCGTCGTAGCTGTAATGCCCTGATATATAGCCTGGCAGCATGCCTGAGTAAGGCGTGTGCGTGTCTGTGCAGATCAGCGTCAGTCGCACGCCGGGTTCGGGGTTCATACCAAAGTTTTTGAGCACGCCCACATGGCTGTGCCCACCGCCGATCAAGACGATGTCACGCAACACGGTGTTCTGGGGGGTTTGCATTCAATGATTTCCAAGTTCTTCAACCAGGCGCTCCAGCGCCCGCTGTTCATTGCGGGGTGCAAAAAGGGGTGCACGCGCAGCGCACTGGTGCCGCAATTGTTGCATCAAGGGGCTGCCGTGCGGGTTCTGGCAAAGGCGCAACAAAGTCGCTAGCCCCGCCGAGTCACCCACCTCGAAGTAGCCCGCGTAGTCTGCACCCAGCATGCCCACATTGCCCGGCATGCGTGACGCCAGCACCGGCGTGCCGCTGCAGATGGCTTCCATCAGCACATGGGCTCCTCCTTCCATGCGACTGGTATGCACCAGTACATGGGCACGCTGAATGCGCTTCAAGGTGGCTGTATGCGGCTGGCCGCCCAGCCAGCGGTAGCCTGGGCAGACCTGTGCGGTGGCCTGCGCGGCAGCGCCAAGCTGCGCGACGAGCGGTTCGCCAACATGGTCGATCAGGATGCCCGCATCACCCACCAGGTGCCTGGCCGCCGCCATCAGGGTCAACGGGTCTTTCTCATCGCGCAGATGGCCCACCATCACGGCACGCAAGTGGCGGGTCGTTTTGGGCAGTGTCTGGCGCGTGGGGGTGGACTGGTAAATCACCACCGCTTTGTGACGCATGTCAGCGGGCAGGGCTTCAATGGCACGGCTTTGCAAGGACACCAGACGACCGGCCACTGCCACCGAGGTCTGGGCTTGAGGGGATTGCGCCAGGTCACGGTACAGGTCGGTACCTGTCAGCACCACGCCAAGCCCCTGGCTACCCACCTGGCTGTGCCAGGCCTGGACGGCATCGGCTGACTTCAGCGCATGCAGTGCCAGCATCACATCGTCGCCGCCCGCCTGTGCATCTGGCCAGGCACGCACCACCCGTGCCCTGTGTTTGTGCGACAGCATCTGCTGCCAGCGGTGGGCCGTTTGCCAATTGCCATTGTTGGCGTCTGCCAGGGCAGGGCTTACGATGACGGTTTGCAAGCGTTTCATCAGGATTTCAAGCTTTCCATGCGCCATCCTAACCAAACCCAGGACTCGGACTTCCGTTTTGCCGATGCAGCAACGCTTGCTACCCAAATGCAAGCCACCCGGGCGCGCACGCTGGGCTTGGTCCAGGCCTGGCTCAAGGCCTGCCCTGACTTACGCATCGGCTATGCCGAGGCGCTGAACCCACCCCTTTGGGAATGGGGCCACGTGGCCTGGTTTCAAGACTGGTGGATCGCCCGCAACCCTCAGCGCGCACAGGGTATTGCGGCCGATCCGCTGGTGGGGCGGACTGCGTCGCGCCTGCCACAGGCCGATGCCTGGTACAACTCCAGCGAAGTGCCTCACACCACACGCTGGCATTTGCCACTGCCCGGCCTGGACGAGACGCTGACCTACCTGGCGCAGGCCCAGACCGAATCGCTGGCCCTGCTGGCCCATGCTGCTGAGGATGATGCCAGCCTGTACTTCTGGCGGCTGGCACTGGCGCATGAGGCCATGCACAACGAGGCCGCTGTCTACATGGCGCAAAACCTGGGCCTGCCCGTGCCGACTGACCTGGCCTGGGCAAGGCCCATGCAAGCCTGCAATGAACAGCAGATCGGGGTGCCGGCTCAAACATGGGCCATGGGATGGGGCGGCGCGCCGGGCTTTGCGTTTGACAACGAACAGAGGGGGTACGACGTGGCGGTGGATGCGTTTGTCATCGACAAGACAGCGGTGTCGTGGCGTCGCTACTTGCCCTTTGTGCAAGCCACCGGTCGGGCGCTTGCGCCGCATGTGCGTCAGCTGGTTGCAGGCCAGTGGCAGCAGCAAAGCTTTGGCGAGTGGACTGCGTTGGATCTGGACAGTCCCGCCGTTCATTTGACTTGGCACGACGCGCAGGCCTGGTGCGAATGGGCAGGCCGCCGCTTGCCGACCGAAGTGCAGTGGGAATGTGTGGCCATGACCCAGCCCAACTTGACCTGGGGCAGTGTGTGGGAATGGACCGCCAGCGCTTTCGAGCCCTACCCAGGCTTTGCGGCCCATCCGTACCGCGACTACTCGGCGCCCTGGTTTGGCAGCCGAAGGGTGTTGCGCGGTGCCAGCTGTGCCACGGCGGCTTTGATGTGCCATCCGCGCTACCGCAATTACTTCCCGCCGGAGCGGCAGGACATTCTGGCGGGCTTCCGGTCGGTTGGTATTGAATAAAAAACAAACTTTAGGCAATAGCGGTATAGATAGATTGCTATCAAAATAATGATTGAACTCAGCAAGCGGCCCACATCACAGCAAACTGTTTGCCCGGGTCTTGCCAGCACACCGGGGCGGCAAAGCCCGCGTCGTGCAGCAGGGCAGCAAAGCCCTCCACCGTCCATTTGTATGAATTCTCGGTATGAATGCGCTCACCTGGCGCAAATGTCCGCTCGCCTGCCTGCCAGCGGACGGTGGCGGCCTGGCTGGCCTGCAGATGCATCTCGATGCGTGACAGTGCTGCGTTGTACAGACCCACATGCGTCCAGTGGCCCAAGTGAAAGTCAGCACCCAGCAGCCGGTTGATGTGCAGCAACAGGTTGCGGTTGAAGGCGGCGGTCACGCCCAGCGCGTCGTCATAGGCGGCTTGCAACACGTCGGTTTGTTTGACCAAGTCCACACCAATCAGCAGCCCGCTACCTGCCAGCGGCCCACAGGCTTGATGCACGCTTTTCAAAAATACCAGCGCATCAGCAGGTGAATAGTTGCCGATGCTGGAACCAGGGTAGAACATCACGCGGGGGTGTCCGCCATGTCGCCCGCCTCCGAGGGCAGGGTCAGCCCGGCACAGAAATCCATGCCTACCCCCACCATGTCCAGCGCCGGGTACTGGCGCTGCAGGCAGGCCAGGGCATTGCGCAAAAAATCCACCGAAATATCCACCGCCACATAGCGTGTGGGCCGGAATCGATCAAACAGGCTGGCGGCCTTGTTGCAGTTGCCCGCGCCCAGGTCGATCAAGGTGGCTCCGGCAGGCATTGCCTTGGCCATGTCCGCGCCGTGGCTGGCAAAGATGCCGACCTCCACCCGCGTGGGGTAGTACTCGGGCAACTCCGTGATTGCTTCAAACAAGCGCGAACCCAAGGCGTCGTACAGGTACTTGGGCGAAGTGTGGGCGGGGCTCGCCAGCAAGCCGTTGGCCAGTTCGGCCCGAATGGCTGCGTGGTCCGCCTGGTAAAGCTGGATGAACTGGGGGCTTTTCATGGCGGGGATTTCCAGTGGAAGCTTACTTTTTGGCTTTGGCTGCATCCACCATCGCGGCCAATTGCTCGCCTGTTTTGTAATGCGGGACCTTGAAGACCAGGCGCTTGCTGCGCTGGATGAAGCTGTTGCCGCCCGCCACTTCTTCTTTCCAATATTTCTCGGCCAGTGCGAGGTTGGCCTGTTCGTCAATGAAAAAAGCGTCTTTAGAGCCCTGGCCACCAAAAATATAGAGCTTGCCGTTGATCATCTTCCAGGTATCTGCGTCGCCACCCCATGGGATGCCATAGACAATGCCGTTAGCGCAGTAGCCGCCGTATTCGGGCAGGTATTTTTCGGGGCTCTGGTCAAACAGCGCTTTGTGCTCGGCGCTGGCAAAGCGAAAGTCCACGCCCTCGTAGCTGCTGCGGAACTGGGCATTGCCCTGCACATACTTGTTTTGCGTGAAGTAGGCCACCACGTCGGCACCCTTGAGCATCAGGCGCTGCTCGGGGTTATCAGCCACGGCGTTCACCGGTTTGATTTTGCCCGAGGGGTTTTGCGCCACGATGGCGCCACAGCCTGCCAGTGCGGCTGCCACGGTCAGCATGGCCAGGGTTTTGAAGAGGAATTTGATGTTCACGCAAGGTCTCCAGTGAAGGGTGAAAAAATGACAAGTATCAACTGATGGATTCTGTTTGTGGATGGCTGCTCGGCACTGCACCGTGGTGCAGATCGGCATATGGCGCTGACCAACCGAGGAGCGAACTGGCCACCTCGCAGCGGCGGCGCAGGTCGTGCGCCGTGGCTCCCCCCAGGTGGACGATGCCATAGCGGTAGCTGCCCAGCCACTTGTAGTCTCGGGCAACAGAGCCTTTGGATTTGGGGAAGGTGAACAGCAGCGCGTCCGGGTAGGCTTCATGGAAAACGCGGGTTTGCAGCTCGTCTGGCAGATGTGGCTGGCGCGCAGGGTCAAAGTGGCGGTAGACAAAGCTGGCCGCAGCGCCTGCGGTAGGCCGCAGTTTTGGCACGGTCGCTGGGTCTTGACCGTGAGCCAGCGCCAATGCGTAAGCATGGAGCTGTAGGCCGTCTACCCGCTGGTACAGGTCTGAAAACTGCGACGCCAGGCGAGGGTTGAACTCGATCACGGTCAGCTTGCCCGTGACAGGATCATGGAAAAACTCCATGTTGAACAGGCCATGGGTAAAGCCCACTTCTTTCAAAAATCGCGCCGCTACCCCGGTGGCCTGGTCTTGTACCGCGCTTGGCAGGCGGCTTGGGTAGTCCCAGCGCATGAAGGCTTGGGTGCCGGGGTACATTTCCACGTCCACCACGCCCAGGCGATGTACCTTGCCGTTGTACACGTAGCCGTCCAGGCAGTGTTGGGGGGCGGTCACGGCCTGTTCCAGCATCAGGCTATGGGCAGTGCCCGCTGTGGGCAGGCGTTTGGCACACACACGTTCAAAGGGCTCCACGAGGTGCCTGATGACCCACAGCTCCCAAGCGCCAAAGCGCGTGTGCTGGTAGAGCTCTGAGGTGCTGTTCACTTCGCGCGCCAGGACAGAAAAAGCGGCTTTCACCGGCTTGACGAACAGCGGATACGTCAAATCGGTGGGCACGTCCTCGCCGTAGGCTGCTTGCAGTCTGGCGTGGCGTGTGTTGGCCTCTGGGCAGACACGGTCCAGCACCTCGCGGGCGTAAAGCTTGTGCTGGCAGGCCAGCACCGCGTTCACGGGCGTGCCAGGCCAGCCCATGCGCTCGGCCAGCAGGGCAGCGGCGAGCACCCCAAACTGCTCATGGTTGGACACGACCGCTATGACACCGGTGCGTGCAGCGCGCTTGGCCCAGCGCGCCACAAAGCGCTCCATGTCAAACCAGGCCAAGTGGGCGTTGCTGGGAAAGCTGAACAAGTCAAACCCGTCATTGAGGTGGGGCCAAGTCTTGGCTTGCGCGGCAAATCCGGCCTGATCCCAGTCGTAGTTGAACAGCACCAGAGTCTTGTCTTGGCTGCTACTTGCCATCGTTGAGGCTCCAGTCGTAGTCGAGATGGGTCACGGGCAGTTGCCGGGCTTTGATCTGCGCCTGCTCAGAGGCGCTGTCGGTCAGCGCGCTGGCATAGCGGGCGGCGAGTTCCTCCACGCTGTTGATGCCGCGATGGCCTTTTTCAAAGTCTTCGCGGAACCACTTGAAGATCATGCTGATCTGCAGTTTGCCTACCTCCACACGGTTGCGGGAGCGGTCGGCCATGAAGCGTTGCATGCCGTCGTCCAGCTGTGCGTCCAGCTTGGCCGCCACAAAGGCTTCAGGCCGCAGTGCCGGGCAGCCAATGCTGGCACAGTTGACGGCGGCGTGCACGCGCCAGTCGGCGTATTGGGGGCGAAGCTGCTCGTGCTCTATCCAGTCCAGGTGACGCTGCTCGCCCAGCAGGGTGAAGAACTTTTTCTTCCAGGCTGATTGCACAAAGCTGCCAAGGTCTTTGATGGATTTCAGGTTCGGGTACTGCTTGAGGATCAGCTCCAGTGTGAAGCCGTTGTAGGCGTTGATCAAAAACGCCATTTGCTGCTCGCGGCTGAATGCGGCAAACGCTGTGGCACTGACTGCAGACCAGTCGGCCAGCAGTTTTTGCAGGGCGGGGCGGTCGGCAGACAGTGCTTTGTAGTCCACGCGAGACTGCTTGCCATCTGCTGGCCAGCGCACGTGCTTTTTCAGCAGAGCGTCCCAAGCTGGGTAAGTGTGATCAAACGCTGCATTTGATTGAGAAAAAACAGTCGTATGGCATATCCATATTGGCAGTGTAGCTATATATTGAATAGCAAATCGACGCTTCATGGTGCTCATGCCCTCATCCAGTCGTGGTACTTCGCTACCCAGCTCAGCAGTTGTGTGGGCTGGTGGGCACGCTTCCATTCACCGGCTGCGTATTTGTTTGCCTCGGCAAACGTGGGGTAGGTGTGAATGGTGCCCAGGATTTTGTTCAGACCCAGCCCATGCTTCATGGCCAGCACATATTCGGCCAGCAACTCACCCGCATGGCTGCCGACGATGGTGACGCCCAGGATCTGGTCTTTGCCAGGCACGGTTAACACCTTGACCCAGCCGTGGGCTTCACTGTCGGCAATGGCGCGGTCCAGGTCGTCAATACCATAGTGGGTGACTTCATATGGCAAGTTCTGGGCGGTGGCCTCGGCTTCATTCAGGCCGACGCGGGCGACTTCCGGGTCGATGAAGGTCACGGCGGGGATCACGCGGTAGTCCACTTTGAACTTTTTGAACTGGCCAAACAGGGCGTTCACCGCCGCGTACCAGGCCTGGTGCGCCGCCACATGGGTGAACTGGTAAGGGCCAGCAACGTCGCCAGCCGCGTAGATGTTGGGCAAGAGGGTTTGCAGATGCTCGTTGGTGGTGATGGTGCGCTGGGTGGGGATGGCCAGGGCTTCAAGCCCGTAGCCGCTCAGTCTTGCGGCCCGGCCCACGGCGCAGATCAACTCGTCAAACTCAATGCGGATCTCGGTGCCTTGATGACTGACCACCAGGACCTTGACTTGCTCCGTTTGTTCGAATCGCAGGGCCTGGTGCCCAAGCAGCAGCTTGACGCCGTCTGCACGCAGCCGCTCGGCGGCAAATTGGCTGACCTCGGCATCCTCGCGTACAAGCAAGCGGTCTGCCATCTCCACCTGGGTCACGGCTGACCCTAAGCGCGCCATGGCCTGAGCCAGTTCGCAGCCAATGGGGCCACCGCCCAGCACCACCAGCCGGGGTGGAGGCATGTTCAGCGTGGCCAAGTGCGCCCAAAGTGTGTCGCTGGTCAACAC
Organism: Candidatus Defluviibacillus avedoerensis; assembly: GCA_016703665.1. Taxonomy (GTDB): domain Bacteria; phylum Pseudomonadota; class Gammaproteobacteria; order Burkholderiales; family Burkholderiaceae_C; genus Defluviibacillus; species Defluviibacillus avedoerensis. The sequence goes on along the minus strand of JADJBS010000020.1, from coordinate 262,183 downwards.
GCCAATGTCGGCCAGGCCTGGCAGCGGTGGCACGATGGGGGCCGCACCGGTGGCCAGCACGACGGAGCGGGCGGTCAGCCGCCGGGTGTTGCCATCGGGTTGCTTGATCTCCACCGTCCAGGGGTTGATGAGCTGCGCGTAGCCTTGCACCACGTCCACGCCCAGTTGCGTGTAGCGCTCGATGCTGTCATGAGGCTCAATGGCAGCCACTACCTCATGCACGCGCTGCATCACGGCTTTGAAGCTGAATTGTGGGTCAGTGGCGCTCAGTCCATAGCGGTCTGCATGGCGCATTTGGTGGGCCAGCTTGGCCGAGCGGATCAGTGCCTTGCTGGGCACGCAACCGTAGTTGAGGCAGTCGCCCCCCATTTTGTGCACTTCAACCAGCGTGACCTTGGCCTTGACCGCTGCTGCAATGTAGGCAGTGACCAAGCCTCCTGCGCCCGCGCCGATCACAATCAGGTTGCGGTCAAAGGTTTTGGGCTTTTGTGACTTCCAGGGCGCGTAAACCTGCCTTGCGCGCCAGATGTCCAGTCCTTTCTTGAACGCGAGTGGCAGCAGCCCCAGCGCCGCAAACGAGGCCAGCAGCCCTGGGCTGAGAATGGAACGCAAGGAATCAATTTTGGCGATCTCGGTGCCCGCATTCACATAGGCTACGGTGCCCGCAAACATGCCTACCTGGCTGACCCAAAAATAAGTCCAGGTTCGCATCTGCGACAAACCCATCAGCAGGTTGAGCGCAAAAAATGGAATGATGGGCAGCAGGCGCAGAGTAAAGAGGTAAAAAGCACCTTCTTTGGCAATCCCCTTGTTGACTTCGGCCAGCTTGGCCCCAAACCGCTTTTCAATGCTGTCGCGCAGCACGTACCGCGCGGCCAGCATGGCCAGGGTTGCACCCAGGGTGGACGCAAAGGACACCACCACCGTTCCCCACACGAGGCCAAAGCTGGCCCCACCCGCCAGCGTCATGATCGCGGCACCGGGCAATGAGAGTGCTGTGATCAAGACGTAGATCACAAAGTACACGGCCGTCACGCCCCATGGGTTCGCATCGTAGGCTGCCGCAAAGCTGTGCTGGCTGTCCTTGATAAAAGCCAGCGAAAAGTAGCGGCCCAGGTCCAGCGCGAAGAAGATGGCGACCCCTCCAGCCAGGACAACAAGAAGCAAAAGCTTGAATTTGGTCATGTTGCAATGGTCGCTGAGGCGCGGGGTTTTCTTACAGGGAGTTTCACGGGTGGTCAGAAAGCACGGCGGGGAAGTACCATCCATGCCTGATTCAAACAAGCCATGGTAACTAGAATTTATTCGCGTTTGCTGATATCGACCCTTGTGCTGTGCAGTGTGCTTTGCACTGCACTAGGTACGACCGACGCCCTGGCATCGTCGGTCAATACACCATGGCCAGCGCGAAAACCTACACCTGCACTCAACTTGACTGACCTCGACGGCAAGACCTGGCGTACCACTGACTTGGCTGGCAAAGTGACTGTCTTGAATTTTTGGGCCAGTTGGTGTGAGCCCTGCCGGGACGAGATGCCCACGCTGGCACGCCTGGCCAAAATCCCATTTGACGGCCAGGTCAATGCCCTTCAGGTGCTGACAGTGAATTACCAGGAGAGCGAATCGCGCGTGCGCCGCTTCCTGGACGTCGCGGCCATCGGCCTGCCCGCGCTGCTGGACCGCGATGGCCAGGTCACCTTGGCCTGGACCCGAAGAATTTTTCCAACCACAGTAGTCATTGATGCACGCGGTCAGGCCCGGTTTACCATCACGGGTGAATTTGACTGGAGCGGGCGTGATGCTGAACAGCTGTTGCGTCCCCTGTTGAGCGCACCCACCCTTTCACCCAACCCTTTGAGGAAATAGCCATGTCAGATATTCAACGCCGCCAGTTCCTTGCCACCAGCGCTGCATTGGCGTTGCCCGCTGTCAGCCCACTGGCCATGGCGCAAGAGCGCAGATTCAATCCTCAACCCGGCGAATGGCGGACCTTTGAGTTCACCACACGGGTTGAAATCCTCAAGCCGGAGGGCACTACGCGGGTGTGGCTTCCGATCCCTTCGGTCGATGCCAGCTACCAACAGTCGCTGGAGAGCACCTGGAGCGGCAACGCTGCCAATGCGCGCATGGCGTCGGACGACAAATACGGTGCCAAGATGCTGGTTGCCGATTTTGCCCCCACCGAATCCAAGCCCTTTGTTGAGCTGACCAGCCGCGTGCGCACTCAGAACCGTGCGACTGATTGGGCACAGAAAGTGGCTGTTAAGGAGGACACAGCCACCCTCAAATACTGGACCCAGGCCACCGAACTAATGCCAACGGACGGTATCGTCAAGCAGACGGCGCAAGATGTCACCAAGGGTGCCAAGACCGATTACGACAAGGCACGTATGCTGTTTGACTGGGTGGTGGACAACACTCACCGAGAACCCAAAGTGCGTGGCTGCGGCGTGGGTGATATCAAGGCCATGCTGGAAACCGGCAACATGGGGGGCAAGTGTGGCGACATCAATGCCTTGTTTGTGGGGCTGTGCAGATCGGTAGGAGTTCCTGCACGTGATGTGTATGGCATCCGGCTGGTACCTTCCAAGTTTGGCTACAAGGAACTGTCAGGCAACCCGGCCAACTTGGCACGTGCCCAGCACTGTCGTGCCGAGGTATTCCTGTCCCAGCACGGCTGGGTGGCCATGGACCCGGCCGATGTGGGCAAGGTGATGCGACTGGAAACACCTGAATGGCTGAAGACCACCAAGCACAACGTGGTAGCCCCGGTTAACAAGGCTTTGTTTGGCGGATGGGAGGGCAACTGGATGGCTTTCAACACCGCGCACGATGTGGCTTTGCCAGGTTCTAAGGGTCCGCGCCTGGGTTTCTTCATGTACCCCAATGCTGAGAATGCCTCTGGGCGCCTGGATTCGTTAGAACCTGATCAGTTCAAGTATCAGATCACGGCCAAAGAAATCGTGGCCTAGCGGGTTTTGTCATTGAGCTGATGTGCCCCCCCAATTTAGGGGGCACAGTGATGACCTGCTTAGTTTGGGTGCTAAAGTTGGCCTGCCCCATTTTGTCCTGGACACACGCTGCCGTTTTATGGCCCTCATCACCCCCCATTCAACCCATATCCACCCAGTAAGTGGCGACAGATCTCTGAAAATGCAGGACTGTCATGCCCCATCGCACTGATGCCAGCGAGGGTGCAACTGAGCATATTTACTACCACGAAGCCAACATCTGGGTGACGCAGGACCGGTTCACTAACGGGGTGACATCGTTTGACATTGCACATTTAGCTGAGGCCAGTGTCATCAAGGGCCGCTGGCTTCCGCGCCATGGTGTGCTGGCCTTGGTGGGTGGTTTGCTTTTGTTGCCTTTTGTTCTGTACGCGGGTTTGACGGTGGTTGCCATATCGGCCATCTACTGCGTCTCGCGCAAGCAGGAGTACGTCTTGCTGTTAAGAGTCCATGATGAGGACGTGCGTGCCTTGGCATCGTCAGATCAAGGCTACCTGAAGCAGGTATACACGGCTTTGATCGAGGCCATGCAGGTACGAAAGGCCCGACGCCGCGCAGGTAAGACCTGAAGCCTTTGACTGGGGTTTGGCGGTTTGCTGCAATAAATGAGTGAAATTCGCACGAATGTTGCGAGCATTTTCCGTAATGATGGCGGTCTTGCGGCGTCTACGGCGCTCTTATTGCAGTTTTATGTCAGATTTCAGGAGATAAACAATGGCCGATCTGTTTGACAACCCCATGGGCCTGATGGGCTTCGAATTCGTCGAGTTTGCATCCCCCACGCCCAATGTGCTCGAGCCCTTGTTTGAAAAACTGGGCTTTACGCTGGTTGCCAAACACCGGTCGAAAGATGTGGTGCTGTACCGCCAGGGAGGAGCCAACTTCATTGTTAACCGCGAACCCAAAAGTCCAGCTGCATACTTTGCGGCAGAGCACGGCCCCTGTGCATGCGGGCTCGCGTTTCGGGTGAAGGACTCCCATTTTGCTTACAACCGTGCCATTGAGCTGGGTGCCCAGCCCATGGACATGCAGACCGGCCCGATGGAGCTGAAGTTGCCCGCCATCAAAGGCATTGGCGGGGCACCGCTGTATCTGATTGACCGCTTTGAAGACGGCCAGTCGATCTACGACATCGACTTTGCTTTCTTGCCTGGCGTAGACCGGCACCCCAAAGGCCATGGCTTCTACATGATCGACCATCTGACGCACAACGTCTACCGCGGTCGCATGGAGTTCTGGGGCAAGTTTTATGAGCGCTTGTTCAACTTTCGCCAGATTCGCTACTTTGATATTCAGGGGGAGTACACCGGCCTTACAAGCAAGGCCATGACCGCTCCTGACGGCTTGATCCGCATTCCCCTGAATGAAGAGTCCGGCAAGGGCAGTGGCCAGATCGAAGAATTCCTGATGCACTTCAACGGCGAAGGCATTCAGCACGTGGCGCTGCTGTGCGATGACCTGAAGACCGCCGTGGACAGCCTGCAAATGGCCGGTGTGCCGTTGATGACCGCGCCCAATGATGTGTATTACGAGATGCTGGATACCCGGCTTCCAGGCCACGGCCTGCCGGTGTCGGATTTGCAGGCGCGTGGCATCTTGATCGATGGTTCAACAAAAGGGGGGCAGAACAAACTGCTGCTTCAGATTTTTTCAGAAACCCTGCTTGGGCCGGTGTTCTTCGAGTTCATCGAACGCCGTGCCGACGAGGGCTTCGGCGAAGGTAACTTCAAGGCGCTGTTTGAGTCGCTGGAACGCGACCAGATTCGCCGGGGGGTGATTGCGGCTGCGTGAACGGATGCTGCTTTTGAGCGGGTACGGGCGTGAGATATGACAAACACATGTCCCTGCCAGAGTCATGGTCATGTGGGAGGTCTAACCGGGTGAAAAGTCTGCGTCGACTAGGATGGTCTGGCCCAGGGGGGCGAATTTTTTCCTGTCTGTACCGGACCCGGCGCGACCTATGAAAAACCTGAAAGTTTCAAGCCGATTGTTTCTGATCGTCGCGGCGGCCGCCCTGATCATGGCTGTGTTGGCCGCGATCAATGTTTTTGCGATCAGTCGCCTTTCTTCGCTTCAAAACGTAGGAAACGAAAAGAATCGCGGTGCAGGCCAAGTCAAAGAGTATTCAAACCTGGGTGCCCAGGCCTATCGCATTGTTGCGGATACGTTCATTAACCAGGATTTTGATGACGCGCGCAAAAAATGGACTGAGGTAACTGCCGAAACCGACGCTGCTTTTAAAGTGGCGGAAGACCTGTCTGACACAGCAGAAAAAAAGGCACTGCTCCAAGCGGCCAAGTTGGCCAGTCAAAATATCCGTGGACTTTATGTTGATCAATACTTGGTTCTTGCCAAGAAAGGTGCGGCACGAGACGAGGTCGCCGTCGTCGATGGAAAAATTGACCAGGAGATCGATAAGTATGACGCTGCGTTGACCCAATTGGCCGTCTTGCTCGAAGCCGATGCCAAGCAAGCCGACGCCGCTTTCAGTGAAGCTACCAGCACCGTGCGTCTGCAACTTCTTTTGTCCATCCTCGCCGGGGCAACGGCGATGGTTGGGTTGACCCTGGTCGTCGCGCGAAGCATTACGTCTCAGTTGGGGATGGAGCTCAATGAGGCGCGTGAGTTGGCACAAAGCATTGCAGACGGCAATCTTGGGCGCCGGTTTCCGAGTGGGGACAGTGACTCTGCAAGTCTTGCCAATGCATTGAAGAACATGCTGGAAACGCTCAAGTCCATCGTGCATCAGGTGCGCCAGGGCTCTGAGCGGGTGGCGACGGCCAGTGCCGAGATCGCGCACGGAAACCATGATCTATCGATGCGCACCGAGCAGCAATCCAGTTCGCTGGAACAGACGGCGTCTGGCATGGCGGCGCTCGGCTTGGCAGTCAGGCAAAACGCCGATTCGGCCAGCCAGGCCAATCAACTCGCAATGAATGCCTCAATGGTTGCTGTGTCCGGTGGTGAGGTGGTGGGGCAGGTTGTTGAAACCATGAAGGGGATCAATGACGCGTCGAGGCGGATAGGCGACATCATCAGCGTGATCGATGGCATCGCATTTCAGACCAATATTCTGGCGCTGAACGCCGCAGTTGAGGCAGCAAGAGCGGGGGAGCAGGGCAAGGGTTTTGCAGTCGTTGCCACCGAAGTACGCAGCTTGGCTGGGCGCAGTGCTGAAGCAGCCAGAGAGATCAAATCGCTGATCAATGCGAGCGTTGAGCGTGTTGAACAGGGAACCTTGCTGGTTGACAAGGCCGGTGCGACCATGACACAAGTTGTCAGCAGCATTCAGCGCGTGACCGACATCATGGGCGAGATCAGTTCAGCCAGTTCAGCACAAGCAGACGGTGTGGCTCAGGTGGGCGAATCCGTTTCCCAAATGGACCGCACAACCCAGCAAAACGCCGCCCTGGTTGAGCAGATTGCCGCCGCTGCCAGCGGACTGCAGACACAGTCCGAGGACCTGGTTCAGACCGTGGCGGTATTCAATCTGACCAAGGCTTAGGGCGAAGATTTGAATGGCTGGCCGTCCAGATCGCTCAAACGAGTGACGGCAGCGCAATCTCGTCGTTCTTGCTGAACTGGTAATCTTTGAACACATGCTCGGCGGTCAGCATTTGGTAGCTGCCGTCGGCCAAGCGGTTAGTGGTGTCCTTGAGGCGGTAGGTGCTGCTGCCACAGGTCCATAGGTTGAAATCATGCATCTGGGTGCACAGACAGGTTTTGTCGAAGATCTTCAGCCCTTTTTCTGAACCTGCTTTTTCGGCTTCGCGCGTGAAAGCCTGGATATAGGCACAGCTGCCTTTGTCGTCCAACAAATAGCCATACGACTCGCAATTGGGGCGGATGCCGTCGCCAATGGCCGGACTGTTCTTCAGCATGCGCATCGGGTAGCCTGTGGGCGACACCCCGTTGACCACGATGTCATCTTCCATCGCCTCAAAATACTTCAACCGCACTTTGGCAGGCAGGCCGGATTCTTCACACACAGTGAAGCGAGTGGCAACCTGCACCGCGCCAGACCCGTTTTCCATGAAGCGGGTGGCGTCACTGCCTGTGAAGATGCCACCTGCGGCAATGATGGGAATATTGAGTTCTTCGGCCTTGAGCCACGCCACAATTTCGTTGCAAATGGTGGCCAAGTCGTATTTGGCCCAGTCGTCCATGCCAAAGCCCAAGTGCCCCCCAGCCAGTGGGCCTTCGACCACCACAAAGTCAGGTAGGCGGTTCAGCCGAGCGTTCTTGCGCAAAAAGAGTTGCAGTGCCCGCAGCGACGACACAATGATGCCCAGCTGAGCATCTCGAAAACGCGGATGGTCTTCGATCAAGGCAAATGAGCCCAGGTGCAGACCAGCGGAAAGCGAGATGCCGTCAATGCCTGCATCCAGCGCAGCCTTCAGACGTACGCGCAGGGTCTCGCGGCTGCCGTTCATGGTCAGTTTTTCCATGCAGTTAATGAAGATGGCGCCGTCGCCTTTCTTGGCCTCCATCGTTTTGCCCACATGGTTGAGCGTGGCTTCAGCCAACTGGCCCAAGTCGAACTGGACGGACGATTTGTCCATATTGAAAAAGTTGGACTTGAAGGTCTGAAACTTGTCCCGCGTGAACTTGGTCTTGAAGCGCCTGTCCGACACGGTGGGTGCCATGGCATCCGAGATATGCCCAATGCCACCCAGGCGGGCAGCCTCCAGCGCCAGCGCAGCCGACGAAATATCCACGCCCATGCCACCGATCATGATGGGCACATAGTCACGCTGACCGAGCTTCAAGCGGAAGTCGTCCAAGCACTTCATAGTTAAAACCTTAATTCGGAAAAAAGACTGACAAACACCGTCGAAGCGCCAGGCCTTCAATGCCTCTGCTGGTTTCTGGTGCGTTGCGCCGATTATCGCTACGAAGTCTGACGCAGGGCCTGCGGCACGGCAGCTTCTCCCATAAACCCTTATATGCTTGCGGTATGTCAATTTCGAAGGGCCAGTTTTATGCTTTTACTTTGCTCCGTTTTTCGGCAGGCTGCCGGGTCTGCCTTGCTGGCGTTGCTCGGCTTCGTCTTTACATCTACTGCAATGGCGGCTGCTGGCCCCAAAGTGGACGGTGGTGTGATCGAATCTGTAGCGCCAGATTCCACCGGCGTCACCGTATACAAGGGCATTCCCTTTGCCGCGCCACCGATAGGCAATTTGCGCTGGAAGGCGCCTCAATCAGTCGTAGGGTGGGAGGGTGAGCGCAGCGCCAAAGAATGGGGCCCCCGCTGCATGCAAAGTAGCCGTTTGGGCAATCTGGACCCACTGAACAAACGCATGGACGAAGATTGCCTGTATCTGAACATCTGGACGCCCGCAAAATCAGAGGTTGAATCGCTTCCCGTCATGATCTGGATCCACGGGGGCAGCAATACCAATGGCGCGGGCTCGCAACCCGAGTACGACGGTAGTGCACTGGCCCGCAAAGGCGTGGTGTTGGTCACGATCAACTACCGGTTGGATGTGTTCGGATTCCTGGCGCATCCAGATTTGACTGCCGAGTCGGGTGGCAAATCATCCGGTAACTATGGCTTGCTGGACCAGATCGCGGCTTTGCAATGGGTTCAAAAGAACATCACTGCTTTTGGTGGTGACCCCAAAAACGTTACCGTGTTTGGCGAATCCGCTGGTGCAATGAACATATCCTTGTTGATGGCATCGCCCATGGCCAAGGGCCTGTTTGCTAAAGTGATTGGGCAGAGCGGCGGCGCGTTGACGCCAGTTCTACCTTTTGGGCCCAAACCCCTAGTGGCGGGTGAAAAAGACGGGCGCATGTTGGCGCAGGCACTTGAAGCCAAATCGGTCGCTGACCTGCGGGCGAAAACTGCTGCAGAAATTTCAGTGGCGGTGGGTAGGGCCCCAATCACCTATGGCTTTGGCGTTGTTGACGGCTATGTGGTTCCAGAGCATCCAGCCAATCTGTATGCGAAGGGCAAACACAATGACCTGCCATTTCTTGGTGGTTGGAATGCCGATGAAGGAACACTGTTTGCAGCCCGTATGAAGATGCCTGTCGACGCGCATTCTCTTGTCGCCATGCTTGGGGGGCTGTTCAAGATGCGCTCTGAGCAGGCTGTAAAGGCGTATGCCAGTGGCGGCGGTTCCCCGGAAGATTTGAAGGCCGCGTACACCACGCTGGTGGGTGATCAGATTATCGGCTACGGCACCTGGGCGTGGGCAGAAAATCTGGCCACCAAAGGCAAGGCACCTGTTTACCGCTATTACTTCAACCGTCGACCCCCCTTGGCGCCAGCACTGTCCATCCAGCCGCTTGCCGCGCCAGGGGTCTACCACTTTGCAGAGGTGCAGTACGTTTTCAATAATCTGCATGTCCAGGCCGATTGGGGCTGGCAGGACGCAGACCGTAAGCTCGCAGACACCATGGGTAGCTACTGGGTTAATTTTGCCAAGAACGGCGACCCCAACGGCCCCGGCTTGCCCGCGTGGCCCATCTACAAGGGCGGTAAGGGTGGGCAGGTGATGGAGCTAGGGGCCAATATAGTGGCCCGGGAAGAGCCCAATCGGGAGCGCTTTGAATTGCTGGATGGACACTACAAGGCTGCAGCGGGTCGATAAGTTTTGTGCCCCTATTTCTTTTCTGAAAGCGACAACAGCGCCTGGGAAACCGTGTTTTGCGTCGCCAGGATATGTTTGCTAAAAAGCGCACTGGCCTCGGCTGCGTTTCGGGACAAGACACTTTTCAGGATTTTTTGGTGCTCGTCGCGTTTGTTTTTTTCGCTTGTTCTGTGGCTGGCCGAGTAACGACGGTATCTCTCGGCATTGTCAAACAGACCTGAAACAAGTTCTTTCAGCAAAGGTGACTTGCATGCCGCATAAGTGGCGAGATGAAAGGCGCGGTGCCGCTCGGACCAATTGTTGTCTAACGCAACGGGTTGAGTTCCGAGTCGCTGTTCCACCAGCGACAAAGAATGAAATGCGGCCACCAACTCTGCTTCCCAGGCGTCGTCTCCATTTGCCATTGAGTCGGTCAGGGCCTCGCATTCGATCAGAAGTCGAACGCGCGTCAGATCTGCAATACCCTCGACAGTCAGCGGCGCGACACGAAAGCCGCGCTTGTCCAGGGCCCGCACCAGGCCTTGCTCGGACAGGCGGCTTAACGCCTCGCGTACGGGACTGCTGCTGATATCCAGGCGCTTGCTTAAGTCGTCAACACGCAAGCGTTCCCCTGGCTCAAATTCGCAACGAACGATGGCGTGTTTTAAATCGCGGTAAGCGCGTTCCGCGAGCGGTATTTCAGCTTCAATGACTGCGTCCATTTTGCGGCGACAAAGTTAGATCAAGTGAATCATAAGGTACGCATGAAAGTGACTCACAGGTATTAGGGTAACTTCTATGTGTAATATTGAATTTTATGCATAAAAATACTTTCAATGCTTGAAGCAATCACTTTCACACATTGAGGAAATCATGAGCACCGCATTTGCCCCGAACCTTTCTCATGTTGGCGTCGCCTGTTTCGACATCGACCGGATGATTCAGTTTTATACGTCGGTCTTTGGGTTGCACGTGACAGACAAAGGGCCGGGGTTTACGTTTCCCTTTATGTTGGCCTTCTTGAGCAGCAGCCCTGACCAACATCACCAACTGGCGTTTTCCCAAAACAGGCCAGCGGGGGCAGTCAGCACGGTGATGCAGCTTTCCTTCAAGGTCGACACACTGGACAACCTGCGGGAAGCCAGACGGCGTGCGCTAAATGATGGTGCTACAAAAATGCGGGGGCTTAACCACGGCAACGCGCTGTCCATCTACTTCATGGACCCAGAAGAGAACTTGGTAGAGGTCTATCTGGATACCCCTTGGTATGTCGCCCAGCCGCATGGGGACCCGCTCGATCTGGATGACTCGGATGCTGACATCTGGGCGCAAACAGAAAAAGTGGTCAAGGCCGATCCTACGTATCAGCCGGTTGAAGAATGGTCAAAGGATTTTGTCAAAAAACTCAAGCAGACCGCGCGATGAAGAATGTCGATGTGATCATGGTGGGCATGGGCCCACCTGACATCACTTACGCTGGCTTGGTAGGTCAAGCGGGCTTGACTGTTGAGATATTCGTTAGATCGCCCGCCCAGACCGCTACATATATGCCAGTGCAACCGCCGACCAAAACGGGCTGCAGCCTCTGAAGAAGCTCAGGTCTGCATTGAATTCGCAATCAGGACTAAGTAAACGCACATGCTCAAAGTTACCCGCCCCACACCCTCGCACTTCGGCATTTACGTCACCGATCTGGAGCGCATGGTCAGCTTCTACACCGACGTGTTTGGACTCACTATCACCGACCGTGGCGAGGGCCGAACTTTCAAAAACACGCTGGTGTTCATGAGCGCCAGCCCAGACCAGCACCACCAGTTGGTGATCGCGTCAGGTCGCCCGGCTGAGGCCACCTTCAGCACCGTGATGCAGATTTCCTTCTCGGTGCCCAGCATCCAGCATTTGCGCGATGCCTGGAAGGCGGCCGAAGCGCGCGGCGCTACCCACATCCGTGGGCTGAACCATGGCAATGCCTTGTCGGTTTACATGCTGGACCCTGAAGGCAACACCGTAGAGGTGTACATCGATACGCCCTTTTACGTGAGCCAGCCGCATGGCGACCCACTCGATTTGTCCCGCAGTGATGAAGAACTCATGCGCGAGACTGAGGCGATTTGCCGTGCTGACCCCAGCTTCCAGCCCATCGCACAGTGGGAGCAGCAGTTCCTGAGTCGAGCGCCTGCAGCCGGCCTCAACGACTGACGCAGTCGCCAATTTCCTCTTTTTCTTTTCAATGGAGTACGTATGAAACTGTTGTCTTTTTTGGCCCAAGGCCGTGAAACCTGGGGCGCTGTCGTGGGTGACGGCGTAGTGGATCTGGGCAAAGCCATGCAGCAATACGCCACGCTGGCGGACTACATCGCAGCGGGTGCCTACCTGCAAGCGGCAGAGCATGTCAAAGGCCGTGCGGCAGATGCCAAGCTCAGCGACATCACCTACCTGCCGGTGATCCCTCGCCCTGAAAAAATCATCTGCGCCGTGCGCAACTACATGGACCACCACCAAGAGGTGCTGGCCGCTGGCATGCACCGGGAATTGTCTGAGCAACCCCCGATCTTTCTGCGCGTGTGGCGCTCACAGTGTGCGCATAACCAGCCCATCGTCAAGCCCGATGTGTCGGATTCGCTGGACTGGGAAGCCGAACTCGCCGTCATCATTGGCAAAAGCGGTCGCAATATCCCGGTAGATAAGGCGTTTGAGCACGTGGCAGGCTATTCCTGCTACAACGATGGCAGCATTCGCGAGTGGCAGTTCCATGCCAAGCAAAGTGCCTCGGGCAAGAGCTTCGAGTCCACCGGTGGCTTTGGGCCTTGGATGGTCACGGCGGATGAGATTGCACCCAACCGCCAGCTGAAGCTGGAAGTGCGTTTGAATGGCGAGACGATCCAGTCCAGCCACACGGGCCACATGATTTTCAACATCGCCACGTTGATCAATTACGCCTCCACTATTTTCACGCTGATGCCGGGTGATGTGATTGCCACGGGCACGCCCGCTGGCGTGGGTTGGAGCCGCAAGCCACCCCGCTTCATGAAGCCGGGCGATGTCTGCGAAGTTGAAATCGAAGGCATCGGCATTCTGCGCAACCCCATCACTGCGCAGAGCTGACACACCCAAACCCACAACAAGCGGAGACAAAAAATGAATCGCAGACATTTCATCCAGACAAGTTCGGCGGTCCTTGCCGGTACTGCGCTAACGGCCTGGGGTCAGTCCTACCCTGATCGTGCCGTCAAGATCTACCAGGGTTTTGCCGCAGGGGGCAATGCCGACGCGATTGCCCGCTTGATTGGCGGGGAGATCAGCAAAGGTTTGGCGCAGTCGGTCGTCATCGAAACCCAGGCCGGTGCGGGCGGCACCATCGCGGCGGGCTCCGTGGCGCGGGCCAAACCTGATGGCTACACCTTGCTGCTGGCCACGGGTGGCCACGCGGTAGCCGGGGCGCTCTACAACACCTTGGCTTACAAGACTGTGGCAGATTTTGAGATGGTCTCCACCATCACTTTCTTCCCCTTCTTGCTGGTCGTGCAAGCTGACTCCAAGTACCGCAGCTTTGCCGATTTGCTAACGGCAGCGCGTGCAGCACCCAAAGCGGTGGCGTTTGGCTCTGCAGGCATCGGCTCCACCCACCATCTGGCAGGTGAACTGCTCAGCAAGATGGCCAAGGCAGAGATGTTGCATGTGCCTTACCGGGGTGATGCTGCGTCGCTGACGGCATTGCTGGCAGGCGATGTCCCCTTGGTCATTGCACCACCCACTGCGGTGCTCAGCAACATCAAGGCGGGCAAGCTGCGTGCCATTGCCACGACAGGCAATCAGCGCTGGCCTGGCCTGCCGGATGTGCCCACGGTGGCGGAGCAGGGTGTCAGCGGCTACGACGTGCGCTCCTGGGCAGGCCTGATGGCTCCAGCCGGCACACCCCGGGCTGTGGTGGACCGGCTCAACGCAGAAACCCTTAAGGCCTTGCAACTGCCTGCTGTGCGAACCCGTCTTGAAGAAATGGGCGGCGAAGCGCGGGGCAGCACGCCCGATGAGATGAAGGCCATGGTGGCCTCTGAAGTGCAGCGCTGGAGCCAGGTGGTGGCCGACGCCAACATCCCCAAACAATGAATTCAAGCAACAGCTGAAAGCCAATCCATGTCCCTGATCGAAATCCGCAAGCGCAGCTTGACCATTGAAACGATTTACCACGAAGGTGGCCCGGCGCCCGCCACGCCCTTGCGCATTGCCGCCGCCTGCGCGGTGGTGCGCAACCCTTACGCTGGCCGTTACGAGCCAGATTTGCTGCCCTTCATGGCAGAACTGCGCTCGCTAGGAACCCTGCTGGCCACCGAGTTAGTGGAAACGCTGGGCAAAGACAACGTGGAGGTCTACAGCAAGGCCGCCATCGTTGGTGTAGATGGCGAGCTGGAGCACGCTGCCGTCTGGCACGAAGCGGGCGGTTGGGCCATGCGTGCGGTGCTGGGTGAGCCCAAGGCCATCGTGCCTGCGGCCAAGGCCGTGGCAGCGACCGGCTACCGCTTGATGGTGCCCTTGCACAACATCCATGCCTGTTATGTGCGCAGCCATTACAACAGCGTGGAGATCGGCATCCAGGACGCGCCCCGCCCCAAAGAAATCCTGTATGCCTTGGTGATGGGCACGGGTGGTCGCATCCATTCGCGCTTGGGAGGGTTGACCCAAGAGAACATCAGCGTGCACGACGGTCAACGCTGACATGCGGGTCGTACAGATTCACACCCCAGGCGGCCCGGATGCGCTGCGCATCGTCGATGTGCCGACGCCAGAACCCGGGCCAGGGCAGGTTCGTGTCCAAGCCCACGCCATTGGGGTAGGTGGGCCTGACCGTTTGATCCGCAAAGGCACCTACAAGTGGATGCCGCCGCTGCCTGCCGTGCCAGGTAACGAGTTGGCTGGCGTCATCGATGCGCTGGGCGACGGTGTGACGAAATGGTCCTTGGGGCAACGCGTCTTCATCAGTTCGCGTGAGTTGCCGGATCGAGGCGGCTGTTACGCTGAGGCCATTTGCGTGCCTGAGGAAGCGCCTTTCGCCTTGCCCGACAGCATCAGCTTTGAAGCGGCTGTGAGCCTGGGCAATGTGCAATTGGCCCAGGCCCTGCTGCTAGGCTGCAATGGCGGTCTGCCTGTTAAAAGCATCCTGGTGCCTGGTGCCGCGGGCGGTGTGGCAGGCGCCTTGACGCAACTGGCCCGGCACCATGGCATGACGGTGTTGGGCACCGCATCCACACCCGAGAAGCGCGACTTCGCCCTGGCGAACGGCGTCCATCACGTGTTTGAACCCGACGCGGCAGCCCTGCCTGCGGCGGTGATGGCGCACACCGCAGGGCGCGGTGTTGACATGGCGTTTGACCACCTGGGGGGCGCCATGCTGCTGGCCTGTATCCGCAGCCTGGCGCCTCTGGGCACGGCGGTCTCCTACAACATCATCACAGGTCCGCCTGCGAGCGATGTGTTTGCCGAGCTTCGCCACTTGCTGAGCCGTAGCTTGGCCGTGCGCGCCTTCTCGATCCATACCTTCGACCAAGATCGCGGACAGCGCCGGGGCTTGATGGAGAGCGCAATCCAGCTGGTGGCGCAAGGCCATGTCAGCGTGCCACCGGTCACGGCCATGCCCTTGGCAGATGTGCAGGCCATGCATGAGCTGCTGGATTCCGGTCAGGCCCTGGGCAAGCTGGTGTTAAAGCCTTAAGAATGCTCAATTTTGACGTACTCAAAGTCCTGTGGCTGGTTGTTGATGCCCACGCGCGGTGGCGCAATCCAGCTGGCATATTTGCCCGGCTCGAAGCTGGCTTTCATCAACGAATTGATGTGCTCGTAATCGTCTGCATTGACCAGCCAGTCGTCTTTGCCAGCAGCCCAGGCATCGGCTGAAATCAGCTCGCCGGCAGGGTTAATGTTCACCTTGTTGAACTCACCGATTTTGCGGTTAAAGCCTTTGTGCGGCTGGGTGAACTTGAAGTTGATGCCTGATTTCTCAATCACCTTGTTCCAGCGGTCAATGCCGCCCTGGCAGTCGGCAATGTAGTCGTCCAGCAGGCGGCTGTTGATGGCGCGCAGGGCGGGTACGTCTTCGGTCACAAATTGGCCATCGATCACGCGCAAAACAGGGTAGGTGCTGTTCTCCAACTGGTGGTCATCGGTAAGGGCAGTTTCATTGAAACGGCCTTTGAGCCCAGAGCTGAAAGCTTCCGCCGCATTGCTGGAGATCTCCGAGCCAAACAGGTCGCGCGTGACGGACATGTGGAAGTTGGCTTTCTTTTGCAATGTGGGCAAATCCACCACACCCAGCTTGCGGATGGCGGCTTTGTCAAACGGATCACTGATGCCAGCGGCCTTCATCGCATTGCAGGTGGCTTCGATCGTGCGGCCCACACCGGTCTCGCCAACAAACAGGTGGTGCGCTTCTTCGGTCAACATGAAGCGGCAACTGCGGCTCAAGGGGGTCAAAACCCGACTGCGCCAGGGCGGCAAGTTGCATCTTGCCGTCGCGGTCGGTGAAGTAGGTGAACATGAAGAAGCTCAGCCAGTCGGGCGTGCGCTCGTTGAAGGCGCCCAGAATGCGCGGGTTGTCCACCTGGCCGCTGCGGCGCTCCAGCAGGGCCTGGGCTTCTTCGCGACCGTCGCGGCCAAAATGTTTGACCAGCAGGTACACCATGGCCCACAGGTGGCGGCCTTCTTCCACGTTCACCTGGAACAGGTTGCGCATGTCATACAGGCTGGGGGCGGTGGCGCCCAGAAAGCGTTGCTGCTCGACCGATGCAGGCTCGGTGTCGCCCTGCACCACGATCAGGCGGCGCAGCAATGAGCGGTATTCACCGGGCACCTCTTGCCAAGCGGGCTCGCCCTTGTGACGGCCACAGGGAATGGTGCGGCCTTCTTCCTTGGGCGCCAGCAAAATGCCCCAGCGGTAATCGGGCATCTTGACGTGACCAAACTTGGCCCAGCCGCTCGGGTCCACGCCCACGGCTGTGCGAAGGTATACGTCAGCGTTCTGAAAGCCCTCGGGGCCCATGTCTTTCCACCACTCCAAGTAGTTGGGATGCCATTCGTCAAGTGCGCGCAGCAACTGTTTGTCTGACGACAGGTTCACGTTGTTGGGGATGCTGTCCGCATAGCTCACTTCGACAAAAGCATCGCTGCGGATGGCTTCGCTGTTTTCTTCGCTCATGGGGTCTCCTGAAAGGTTAGGTAAAAAATGAAAAGCAGTAAAATGCATATTAAATGTGTGACATGCATTTTTATGCATTTTCAATCAAGTCACTTTGACCTGGATCAAACTCGCAGCAAGGTCGAGGTTTTTGGAGCCCGTTACCCAATCAAATTAGGCCTGCTAGATGCAGGGGCAGGAAACTTCAGCAAGAATGGACATTAGGTCGCTTTGCCATTGCGTCCATACCACCAGGAGTCCACCATGAGCAAGCGAAACAATGTCAGGCGTTCAACGGTTCAGCGTGCCTTGGCGTGCCTGGCGATGGTCGTGTTTGCTGGGGGGCTCTTGCCCGTGTCTGCCAAAGACAAACCCAAGGTAGAACCTGCGAAACCTGAATTTCCTAAGCGAGACCTGACTGTCGAATTGCGGCAGGTGGATGACGGCCCTTCAAGTGGCTACACCGTGGGGACGCAGCCCCAGACGGCCCCATTTCCTGCGCAGGGGGTGCGCGTGCGCAACGGGGAAAAGGCCAGCTTGCGCATGGGGCAGTCGATGCCGGTGCAATGGGTGCAGGCGGTGTCTGCACAAAACGTGGGGGCGACCGCACCTGGCGTCAACCTGCGCAGCAGCGGCGGCAGTATCAGCCAGGGCATGACTTGGATGAATGCTGGCCAATCGATCAACGTAACCCCGCGCTGGTCGGGCAAGGGTGACGTGGCCCTGGAGGTCGAAGTGCAGACGAGTGCGCTTGGCGATCAGGCGGCTTCAGGCCTGCCCCAGCAAAACCAAAGCCAGCTGGCCACCACCGTGACTGCGCCTATGGGCATTTGGGTCATCATTGCCTCCTCGGGGGGGGCCGTTGCCCAAAAGGGCAGCTATGGCAGTGAGACTGGTACAGAGGTTCGTCGCACCCTCCAGGTGCGGGTCACCGTACCTTGACCACGGCTGTCTCAGTCAATCAAGCCTTCCCAGGCACGTTTTGTCTGCCAATCCTTTGACCCATCCGGTTTCTGATCGGCGGGCGTGGGACGGGTAACGTCTTCTTGGCGGTGGATGGCAGAAAGTCGGCAGGGGTATTGGCCGAGCACTTGATGCAATACACACATACCTTAGTGGTCCATTCTGGCACTGCCCTACATGCCTTGGCGTTCCGGGCTAGGATCACACGGTTAAACAGCTTGTTCTAAGGGCCTGGTATGGGGTCGCCGTCTGGATTGATTTTTGTTCATTTGCTGGCAGATCGAGCCCTGCAGCCGCTTGGCGTGCAATGGGTGATTGAACCCGGTAGCGAGGCGTCCTTTCGCTCCCTGGTGTCGTCAGAGAAGTTTAAAGTGCTGGCCGCACAAAGCACCTGTCTGATTTCTGCCAGAGATGCGAGCCATGTGCCGCCTGAGTTGCTTGAGATGGCCGTGCAACTCGGCCTGACACCAATGTCTGACGATGCGGTCTGTCGCTGTGACGATGCCACGCCCTCGCCAAGCGCAGTGAATCAGTGGATTGATGGCAACTGGTTCCTGGCCCCCCCAGTGAAAGCAAAAGCTGCACAGGCAGCCTCGCGTGTGATGGCGCTGAAGCTGGTTCAACTGGTCAGTGTGGATGCGGATACCCGCGAGATTGAAGATGTGTTCCGCCAGGACCCCACGCTTTCGTATCACCTGTTGAGGCTGGTGAACTCACTGGCTTTCGGTGCCAGAAGGCGCATATCCAGCTTTTCACAGGCCATCATGATGTTGGGGCGCCAGCAGCTCAAGCGATGGTTGAACCTGATTCTGTTTGCCTCTGGCGCAGATGATCCCCGTGCGCCCATGTTGCTGGGGCAAGTGGTGGTTCGCGCCCGCATGATGGAGCTGCTCACACAAGAAACCGGTGGTGACAAAGCCCAGCAAGAACTGGCGTTCATGGCGGGCATGTTCTCCATGCTGGGTGTGCTTTTCGGGCAGCCGCTGGAGGAGGTCTTCAAGCCCCTGCAACTCGATGAGGCCTTGCAAGCCGCCGTTTTGACGCATCAAGGCCCCATCGGCCAGATGTTGCATCTGCTGGAATGCACTGAGCGGATGGATTCAACCGCTGTGAGCGCATGGCTAGAGGCGGTAGGAATGAATGCGGACGTTTTCAACCGGCTTTTGCTGGAATCGGTTCAATGGATGCTTGGGATGCGCCAGGAAGGATCCGATGACTGACACGCGATCACCAGACTTGCGAGAAACAGTCATCTCGCTGGACATGACTGGCTACGTCACCGACTGGAGCGCTGGCGCTGAAAACCTGTTTGGCTATACCCGTGCCGAGGCCGTTGGCCAGCATGTGTTGTTCTTGTATGCGGACGAACCTGGAGAGGGCGAAGGCGATATGCCTGAGTTGTTTCTTGGGCAAGGTGGCTCCACCGTGAAAGTCCGCAGGCGCAAGAAGTCTGGTCAGGTCTTCTGGGCGACCCTGACGCTGGACCTGCAACACGATGTGGACGGCACCCAAGTGGGCATGGTGGCGCGCCTGTCAGATGTGTTTGAAAGCCTGTCACCCAGCGACCAGCTTCAACTGCATGCCAGCATCATTGAAAACAGCGACCAAGGCATTTTGATCACTGATGCTGACGAGCGGATTGTGTCTGTGAACGCAGCCTTCTCGCAGATCACGGGCTATTCACCCAACGAAGCCATTGGCGAGACGATCGACCTGTTGGGTTCGGGTGTGCACGACGCCGATTTCAGGACTCAGGTGCGGGCCGCCATTGCGGGTTCTGGCCCCTGGCATGGCGAGATCGTCGGCAAGCGAAAGAGTGGTGAGTTGTTCCCGCAATCGGTCTCCATCAGCGTGGTGCGCAACCAGGCGGGCGAGGTGACCAACGCTTTTTCGATCTTCTCGGACATCAGCGTATTGCGGGCTACCGAAAACCGCATGCAACGTCTGGTGAACTACGACAACCTGACTGGGCTGCCCAACCGCAATCTCTTTCACCAGTTGGTTGACCAGGGGCTTGCATCCGCCAAGCGCAACAGCGCTTACAGCGCGGTGATGACCATCAACTTGAAGCGATTCAACTCCATCAATGACACACTGGGTCACGAGGTGGGGGATGAGTTGCTGCGCCAGGTGTCACAAAGATTCCGCAGCTTGCTGCGTGACGAAGATGTGCTGGCCCGCAGCGGAGGGGATGAGTTTGTCGCCGCGCTGTTCAGCATTCAAAAGCGCGAGCACAGCGGGCTGGTCGCTCAAAAGTTGCTGGCTGCGTTGGCTGAGCCCTTCTTGATTGCCTCCCATGTGGTGCATGTGGGGGCGCGAATTGGCATCTCGGTGTTTCCGGAGGATGGGCAGGACACGGCAGCACTTTTGCAATATTCCGATGTGGCGGTGAAAAGGGTCCAGCCCGACGTGGAACCTGGCTACCTCTTTTTCAGCCCCGAGATGAACCAGCGTGCCAAAGAGCGCTGGCAGTTGGAGGGTGAGTTGCGCCACGCATTGACGGTGCCAGAACTGCTGCTGTTTTACCAGCCCAAGGTGAGCTTGCGCACAGGCAAGATCATTGGCGCCGAGGCCCTGGTTCGCTGGAAGCACCCGCAAAACGGCATGGTGTCACCGGGCAAGTTTATTCCGGTGGCTGAAGAAACCGGGCTGATCCTGGAGATTGGCAACTGGGTGCTGGAGGAGGCCTGCCGCCAGATCAAGGTTTGGGCAGATGCAGGGCTGAACATGCCACCGGTGGCAGTGAATTTGTCAGCCCGTCAGTTTGACAAACTCCTGCCCACGCGCATGGTCGCGACGTTGGAGCGCCACCAGGTACCTGCCAATAAGCTGAAGCTGGAGATCACCGAAAGCCTGCTGGTGCGCGGTGCAGACAAAGTGACGCCGATCATGAACGAGTTGGTTGCCATGGGGCTTGCATTGGCCATGGATGACTTTGGCACCGGCTACAGCAGCCTTGCTTACTTGAAGAAGTTCCCGATCACCACTCTGAAGATCGACCGCTCGTTCGTGATTGGTGTGCCCGGTGATGAAAACGATTGCGCCATTGCCCAGGCCATTGTCACCATGGGACGGCAATTGCGCCAGGAGATCGTGGCCGAAGGCATTGAAACCGTCGAACAGATGGTGTTCCTGAAAGGCCTGGGGTGCGACCAGTTGCAAGGCTACCTGTTCAGCCCGCCGGTGCCAGTGGCTGAGTTTGAAAAGATGGTGGCCGAGGACCGACGGCTCAAGTTTGATTAGCCCAGATCGGTACCACTGAGACTTGTTACTGTTGCCCCCAGCGCAGGTCAGCCACATAGGCTAGGCTGCTGCCCCCGGTGTTGTCGGCATCTGCCCCGACCACAACGGCAGTCACCGGTGGCACAGTCTCTGATTCATCCCCAAAAGCCCGCAAGAAATCTGCGTGCACCTTGGGCGCGTGAGTCCGCCATTGCCCCAGTGGACTGCCAGCCCCGTCTGCCACGATCAAGCGCACGCGGCGTGAATAAGCGTTGGACAGTATCGTGCCCGTGGGCAGCGTGGCGTCCCACACGTAGCACAGTGTGGCGGCGGGCAGTGCTTCACCCGACACTGCGCGTGCCATGCGAAGCACGCTGCGCTCCAGAAACGGCACGGCCTGTAGAGGCATGTCAAACATCAGGCAGACCTTGACGGCGGCGTCATCACCCTGCTTGTGCCGCAAATCTGCGTTGGTCAAGGCCTGATCCACCCGCCATCGCCATTGCAGCGTGGTGTCTGGCTCGGGGAGCCAGGGTGATACGGGGTGCGCCCAGGTGCCATAGGACTTGTGGGTTTTGAGGCGCAAGACTTGGCTGCCCTCAAGCGCCACGGCCTCCAGTTCTGCAGGTGGCACTTTGCCTCCTGGCAAGCCCACGGCCCGCCAAGTTGCCGCCGCGCCGCCTGCCGCCTCGGATGAATACGGGGCAAAGGCGCTGATCAAGGGCGGGCCAGCCAGGCATTGCGCCGCACCAGCGACAGCCAGGGCGAGCAGGGTGGTGGGAAGTGCTTGGTTCACGGTCGCATCAAGGGTGACAGGCATTATGAGGCGGCACGGGCACAATCGCCGGTCCGAATCCATTGCTTGCCACCATGCTGTCAGACCTGCCCAATCGAACCCCACTGCATACCCGCACGATCACCTTCAGGGGATTTGCCCGGCCTGATGGCCTGTGGGACATGGAGGGCGAACTGCATGATGCCAAGCAATACAGCTATCCCAGCCACCGGGGCGAAGTGGCGGCGGGTACGCCGATTCATCACCTGTTCCTGCGTGTAACGCTGGATGAGCACTTCCGCATTCACGCGATTGAATCCAGCATGCAGCACACGCCGTTTGGCGAGTGCAAAGTAGCCGACAAATCCCTGCAAGAAATGGTGGGCAAGCGCATGGGGCCAGGCTGGCGGCAGACGATTGAGCGCACGATAGGCGGTACAGGGGGCTGCACCCACCTGAGGGAACTGCTGTTCAACATTGCGACGGCCGCGTTTCAGACCATTCCCCACCACCAGCAGGTGCAGCGTGTAGCCAAGGGTGAACCCCGATTGGAAGAGGGCGAGCCACCGTTTTACATGGGCAAGTGCATGACTTGGGATTTCAACGGTCCAGTGGTGGCACGTGTGGCGCCGCAATTTATTGGATGGAATAGGTCTTTTGGCAAGGTAGATAAGGGTTAGATGCTATAAAAACAGTAGTTTTATTGGTTCAATCAGCAAATGACCGGTAACCCCACCAAATGCGGGTGACGATGGTGATGGCGCAAAGGCTTGCGAAGCAGTAGGCCAGTACTGCGAACTGCTGTGGCCACAGGCACATGGTCACAAAGAAGGCAAGTGTTTCGGTGGCCTCGGTCAAACCGCCCAGGAAGTAGAACGATTTGTTGGGGTAAGCCATGTTGGCCAGACCGCGCTTGGCGGCCATTACCGCAAACGCCAGAAAGCTTGACCCCGTACCGATGAAGGCGGCCAGCAGCACGGCAGCGGGCAAGGCATTTAGCGGGTTGGCGAGCGCAAAGGCCAGTGGAATCAGGGCATAAAACAAGAAGTCCAACGCAATGTCGAGGAATCCACCTTGGTCTGTGGGGGTGGTCAAACGCGCCAGCGCGCCGTCCAGCCCGTCGCACAGGCGTGACAGCAGAATCAGCGCGGCGCCGACCAGGTAATGCTGCCCAGCAATGGCGCCAGCGGCCAACACCCCCAGTCCGAACCCTGCCAACGTGACCTGATTGGCTCTGAACCCAAACGCGAGCAAAGCTGTTGCAACTCGCTCAATGGCAGGCTTGATGAGTTGGGTGACTTGACGGTCAAGCATCTGAGGATCGTCCCAGGGTGATAACGCGACTTACATCCGCAATGTCAGCAGGATCGTGCGTGACCAACAGCGTGGGAATCTGGCGGGCGCGGCACTGGTTGAACACAAAATCTTTGAAGCGCGTTCGAAGCGACTGGTCCAGGCGCGAAAAAGGTTCATCCAGCAGCAGCGCCTGAGGCTCGGCCAGCAAGGCACGCACCAGCGAGATGCGGGCGCGTTGTCCGCCCGACAAGGTGGCGGGGTTGGCTTGGGCAAAGGCGCTCAGCTCGGCATCGGCCAGGGCCTGGCTCGCCTTGACGTTCGCCTGCTCACGTTGCTGGCGAGCACTGGCCCCCAGCGCACGTGGTACAGCAAACAGCAGGTTCTCTAGGACGTTCATGTGGGCGAACAGCAAATCGTCCTGAAACAAGATGCCTACGCGCCTGGCTTGCGTGGGCAGGGCGTCGATCTGGCGCCCGTTGAGCAGCACCTGGCCGTCAAACTGGACGTTGGGTGCGAGCGTGCCACACACGGCAGCCAGCAAGGTCGATTTGCCTGAGCCGCTAGGCCCCATCAGGGTGGTGATATTGGCAGCAGGGCAATCGATGTGTAACTGTTCCAGCAAGCGATGCTCGCCAATGCGCAAACTGGTGAGTTTGATCTGCAGGCTCATACAGTTTTCCATCTGGGGCGACCCAGCCAAGCAGCCAAGCCAAAGCCCAAGGCTGGTAGCGTCCATTGCAGCCAAGCAAAGGCGGCGCTTAAACTGCGCTGCCCACCGCTGGCCAGCGTGACGGCCTCGGTCGTGACGGTACTGATACGTCCGCCACCTACATACAAGGTGGGCAGGTACTGCGCTACGCTCACCGCAAAACCTACCGCAAAGGCGGACCACAGCGCTGCGCGCAGCAAAGGCCATTTGATGCGCCACAAGAACCGCCATCGCTCATGTCCCAGACTGCTGGCGGTGTGCCACAAGCGCACATCAAACCCCTGGTAGGCGGGGCTGAGTGCGATCAGTGTGTAAGGCATCACGGCCACGCTGTGGGCTATCAACACCCCCAGCCAGCGGTTGTCCAGCCCCATGCGCAGTGCCAGGCCGTGCATGCCCACCACCCACAGGACGGCAGGCAAGACCAAAGGCAGGTAGACCACGGGGCGCAAGCGTGCATCCCATTGGGGTGGTAACAGCTCTAGCCAGACCACTGCCAACAACAGGCTCAGTGCGGCTGAAACCGCTGCCAGGCTCACCGTGTTGAAAAGCACGGATGGGCTGCTGCGCACCGTGGACCAGGCTTCCAGTGTCATGACCTGCGGCCACAGCTCAGGAAAGCGCCAAACCCCGGTGACACTGCCTACCAGCAGTGCCAGTACCACGGCAAGGTAAGGCAGGCCCAGCGCGGTGACTGCTGGCCATGGGCGAGTCGGCGTATGGGCGCGCACCACGCCACTTGTCCACCAGCGCCGAACCCAGCGCGGCCAGCCGCCTTGCGTGACTGCCCAGCACAGGCCCGCCATGATCATCAAGCACAAGGTCAGCAGCCAAGCGGCGGCTGTGCCTTGGTCCATTTGCCTTGCGTCAGCCGATTGCAGCCACTGCCAGGCCAGTACGCTTAAGGTGGGTGGTGAGCCAGGCCCAATAACTTGCGCCACATCCACCACGGTCAAGGCATAGGCCAACACGGCCAGCAGCGGCCACTTCAGGCGCGGCAACAGTTGCGGTACGGCAACGCGCCACCAGGCGGACGCTGGGCTGTGGCCCAAAGTGTAGGCAAGCGTCAACTCGCGCGTCAGGCGGGGGCCGGTGTCATCGCGCTGTAGTTGGCTGGTGCACACCCACAGCAAAAAGGGTGTTTCCTTCAGCACCAGCACCAGGACCAAACTCAGGCCCCAAGGGTCTTGTACCGTTGGCCAGGCTGGAGGCTCCTGCCAATTGAAGAGGGGTGCTGCCAAGCGCATCAACCAGCCGGTGGGGGCCAGGAGTGCCACTATGCCGATGGCGAAGGCCGCGTGCGGCAGGGCCAGCATGGCGGGCAGCGCGCGCACAGACCACGGCCAAGCGGATGTGGCGAAGACCCGAGACAAGATCCACAAACTGAGTGCCAGCGAGAGCAGGGTGCCTGCCGTGCCTGTGATCACACTGGCCACCAAGGCGCTTTGCCACTGCGCATCCGCAGCGAGCGCCTGCCACCCAGCATCAAGCCACATACAGCAGCATGCAAAAGAAATGGCAGACGCTGCCGCCCAGCACAAACAAATGCCAGATGCCGTGAAAGTGCTTTCGGTAGTCGCCCAGTGCGTAAAAGTAAATCCCGCCGCTGTAGACGATGCCGCCGCCCACCAGCCAGGCCAAACCGGGTAAGGGCATGGCGACGATCAGGGGCTTGATGGCCACCACCGCCAGCCAACCCATCAACACGTACAGCACCATCGACAGACGCCGGGTTTTTTTCCCCAGAGTTAACTCCTGGGCAATGCCAAACAGAGCCAAAGCCCAGCTGACGCCAAACAGAGTCCAGCCCCAACTGCCCTCTAGCGTGACCAGCGCGATGGGGGTGTAGGTGCCAGCAATCAGCAAATAGATGGCGTTGTGATCCAGCTTTTGCAGGATGGCTTTGGCACGCCGGTTGCGAATGCTGTGGTAAATCGTGGAGAAGCCATACAACAACACCAAGGTGCTGCCGTAAATGCTGAAGCTCACCACCTTGGTGACGTCACCTTGCAAGGTAGCGACGGTGACAAGGATGGACAGGGCTGCAATGGCTAGAGCAGCCCCCACCAGGTGCGTGACACTGTTGAATTTTTCGCCGGGGTACATGAGCTTGGATGCGTGCTAAACAGCGTCACCGCCCGTAGCGCCGCAGCCATTCTTTCTCCAGCGGGTCCACCCAGCTGCCGTGCGGCTCAGGCAAGGTCTGCCGGGGCACTTCAACCTGACCCGGTTGTCGACTTTGGGTAAGGGTGGCGCGTTCTGCTGCGGGCAGTTTGTCCAGCGCCAGCACGGTCGGGTCGCCCCAGACCTTGATGTCTGCTTTGCGGGCCTGGGCTGCAGGCGACAGCAAAAAGTTGATGAACACTTGGGCGCCAGCATGGGCATTGGCGTTGAAAGGAATGGCCAGAAAATGCGTATTGCCCAGCGTTCCAGTATCAAATTGATAGCTACGAACGTTCCTGGACATGCGGTTTGCAGCTATTTCGTTCGCGGCTTCATTGGGGTTGAAGGTCAGGCCCAAGTGAAGCTCGCCATCGTTCATCATCTGGCGGACGGCTGCCGCGTTGGTGGGAAACTGCTTGCCCTGGCGCCACAGGTGGGGATGTAGTTCATCCAGGAAACGCCAAAGGCCTTCGGTGGTTTGGGCAAAGCTGTCAGCGCTGAAAGGCTTGTACAGCGCGGACTTGTCGGCAATGCGTTCCAGCCAGGCTTGCTTGACGAAGGTGGTGCCTATGAAATCGGGCGGGCGCGGGTAGCTGATGCGCCCCGGGTTGGCACGAGCATAGTCCAGCAAAGCCGCCATGCTGGTGGGGGGCTTGGGCAGGCGGCTGCTGTCAGCATAAAACGTGAGCTGCGCCATGCCCCAAGGGGCTTCCATGCCGTTGACGGGCTCGGAGAAGTCGATGCGCGTTGTGGGCTTGCCCGTGGTGTCCACCAAGGCGTAGCTGGGCAGGCTTTCGGCAAACGGGCCAAACAGCAGGCCTTCGCGTTTCATGGCCAGAAAATTCTCGCCATTGATCCAGACCATGTCGACGGAGCCACCTTGCAGCTTGCCCGCCGACTTCTCGGTGCGGACGCGTTTCACCACGTCTGCCGTGTCAGTTACTTTGACATGTTCAACGGTGATGCCGTAGAGGCGCGCGGCTTCTGTGGCTGCCCATTTCAGGTAATCATTGATGCGGGCGCTGCCGCCCCAGGCGTTGAAGTAAACGGTTTGGCCGCGGGCTGCCTTTTCGGTCGCAGACCATGGGGTCGCGCTTGGGACGGATTGCGCCTGAGCAAAGCTGCTCCATCCAGCCACCGGACCGCTGGCCAGCGCAAGCATGAACTGGCGGCGGCTCGGGTGGCGCGCCATCTCAGGCACCGACCATCGTGTGCGCCAACCAAGGTTTTGTTGCCAAGCGTTCGGCCTCAAACGCTGTGATCTTGTCTCGGTGGCGCAGGGTCAGGCCAATGTCATCAAACCCATTGAGCAGACAGTACTTGCGAAATGGCTGCACGTCGAATGGAATTTCTTCGCCCTGTGGACGCACGATCACCTGGCGCTCCAGATCGATGGTGAGGGCGTATCCAGGGAAGGCATGCACTTCGTCAAACAGCTGGTTCACCACTGCTTCGGGCAGGATGATGGGCAGCAAACCGTTCTTGAAGCTGTTGTTGAAAAAGATGTCGGCGTAGCTGGGTGCAATCAGCGCGCGAAAGCCGTATTGTTCTAGCGCCCAAGGCGCGTGTTCGCGAGACGAGCCACAGCCAAAGTTCTTGCGTGCCAACAAGATGCTCGCACCTTGGTAGCGCGGCTGGTTTAGCACAAAGTCTGGGTTTGGTTTGCGTGTTGCGTGGTCCTGGCCGGGAAAGCCGGGGTCGGTGTAACGCCATTCGTCAAACAGGTTAGGGCCAAAGCCACTTTTGTGGATGGACTTGAGGAACTGCTTGGGGATGATGGCGTCGGTGTCCACGTTTTCGCGGTCCATCGGGGCCACCAGACCTTGGAGGATGGTGAATTTATTCATGGTGCTGGCTCACTTCTTTTTGGCGGCGTCTTCGATTTTTTCGCCCGCCTTTTGAATGTCCTGGCCCACACCTTTGACGGTATTGCAGCCAGCCAATACGAGCATCAAGCCCGTGATCAATGAGATGAAGCTGAGTTTCATGGGAATGACTTTCAAACGAACTGACGAACGTCGACAAAATGCCCGTGAACGGCCGCGGCTGCTGCCATGGCGGGGCTGACCAGGTGGGTACGGCCACCCGCGCCCTGGCGGCCTTCAAAGTTACGGTTGCTGGTGGAGGCGCAGCGCTCGCCAGGATCCAGTCGGTCGGCATTCATCGCCAGACACATGGAGCAACCGGGTTCGCGCCACTCAAAGCCTGCGGCCTTGAAGATGTCGTGCAGGCCTTCTGCTTCAGCCTGTGCTTTGACCAAGCCTGAGCCTGGCACCACCATGGCGACCTTGACGTTTTTGGCCACTTTTTGGCCCAGTTTCTTGACGATGGCAGCGGCTTCGCGCATATCTTCGATGCGGCTGTTGGTGCACGAGCCGATGAAGATTTTGTCCACGAAAATGTCGTTGATCTTCTTGCCTGGGGTGAGCGCCATGTAGGTCAGGGCGCGTTCGATGGCGCCACGCTTGTTGGCGTCTTTTTCGCGGTCTGGGTCGGGCACCTGGCCGTCAATGCCGAGCACCATTTCGGGGGAGGTGCCCCACGTGACTTGCGGAACGATCTGCGCCGCGTCGAGTTCGACCACCGCGTCAAACTTGGCGTCGGCATCAGAATGCAGCGTCTTCCAGTACGCGACGGCGTGGTCCCATTCCACTCCCGTGGGTGAGAGCGGGCGGCCTTTGACGTAGGTGATGGTTTTTTCATCCACCGCCACCAAGCCAGCACGTGCGCCGCCTTCAATGGCCATGTTGCAGACCGTCATGCGGCCTTCCATGCTCAAGGCGCGGATGGCACTGCCCGCAAATTCGATGGTGTAGCCCGTACCGCCGGCGGTGCCGATCTTGCCGATGATGGCCAGCACGATGTCTTTGGCGCCACAGCCGCGTTGCAGCGTGCCTTCCACCTTGACAAGCATGTTCTTGGCCTTCTTGGCCAGCAGGGTTTGCGTGGCCATCACATGCTCAACCTCAGAGGTGCCAATCCCATGTGCCAACGCACCAAAGGCGCCATGGGTGGATGTGTGGGAGTCGCCGCACACCACGGTCATGCCGGGCAGGGTGGCACCGTGTTCAGGGCCAATCACATGCACGATGCCCTGACGCTTGGACATGAAGGGGAAGTAAGCCGCTGCGCCGTATTCTTTGATGTTGGCGTCCAGCGTGGTGATTTGCTCTTTGGCCACCAGGTCGGTGATGCCGTCGTAGCCTAGCTCCCAACCTGTGGTGGGGGTGTTGTGGTCGGCCGTGGACACGATGGAGCTGGTGCGCCAAACAGGGCGGCCTGCCTGGCGCAGGCCCTCAAAGGCTTGCGGGGAGGTGACTTCGTGGACCAGGTGGCGGTCGATGTAAAGCACGGCGGTGCCGTCTTCTTCGGTGTGGACGACGTGCTCGTCCCAGATTTTGTCGTAAAGGGTGCGTGACATGAGGGTTCCCGGTGAAGCGGGTGATTTTAAGCGTTGTGGCTTGGGGTAAAGACTGAGGATTGCGGCACGGGGATTGCTTTAGCATGCATGCTCGCGGGAATCTCTCCATGCGTTTGATTTGAAAGGCTATCTGTGAAAAAAGCAATGTTGACCCTGGCCTGCTTGGGCCTTTGTGCTGCAGTCCAAGCGCAATCCAATGACACCCTCAAAAAGATTGCCGATTCCGGCAAGATGGTGGTGGCTTACCGCGAGTCGTCCGTGCCTTTCAGCTACCTGGATGGCGTTAAGCCCATTGGGTTTTCGGAAGAGTTGACGGCCCAAGTCGTCAAGGCGGTGCAGGAAAAAATTGGCAAGATCGTCACGGTGGAGCACCAGGCCGTGACATCGGCTAACCGCATCCCTTTGCTACAAAACGGCACGATTGATCTGGAATGTGGCTCCACCACCAACAACAGTTTGCGTGGCAAGGACGTGACCTTTGCGATCAACCACTTTTACACCGGTACGCGCCTGGTGGTGAAGAAGAGTTCCAAAATCAAGAACTATGCAGATCTGAAAGGCAAAACCGTTGCCAGTACCACCGGGACCACCAACGTGGTGGTGCTGCGCAAATACAACCAGGAGAACAAGCTGGACATGAATCTGGTGATGGGTAAAGACCATTCGGATTCATTCCTGCTGGTAGAGCAAGACCGTGCAGTGGCCTTTGGCATGGACGACATCTTGCTGTTTGGCCT
This sequence comes from Candidatus Defluviibacillus avedoerensis, assembly GCA_016703665.1. Taxonomy (GTDB): domain Bacteria; phylum Pseudomonadota; class Gammaproteobacteria; order Burkholderiales; family Burkholderiaceae_C; genus Defluviibacillus; species Defluviibacillus avedoerensis. The sequence goes on along the minus strand of JADJBS010000020.1, from coordinate 232,143 downwards.
GGTGGCCAATGCCAAGAACCCTGCCGACTACGAAGTGGTGGGCGATTCGCTCCAGGTAGAGCCCTATGCCTGCATGTTGCGCAAGGACGACCCGGCTTTCAAGCAGTTGGTGGACAACACGTTCAAAGACCTGATGAAGTCGGGTGCTTTCGAGAAGATGTACAACAAGTGGTTCATGTCGCCCATTCCACCCAAAGGCATGAACCTGAATCTGCCCATGGCCAAGGAGTTGCGTGACAACCTGAAAGCCATGAGCGATAAACCCGCTACTTGAGCATTGCATACCCCGTAAAAAAGCCCGGCTGGATTGCTCCAACCGGGCTTTTTGTTTTGTGTCAGGACGCTATTTGTCCCGACGGGTGCTCTAGCGTTGGCTCACGGGCTTGACATCACGGCGCTCAGAGCCTGTGAACAGCTGGCGTGGACGACCAATCTTGTATTCAGTGTCGCTGATCATCTCGTTCAGTTGGGCAATCCAGCCCACAGTGCGTGCCAAGGCGAAGATGCCGGTGAACAGGTTAACAGGGATGCCAATAGCGCGTTGCACGATACCGGAATAGAAGTCCACATTGGGGTAGAGCTTGCGGGAGACGAAGTATTCGTCTTCCAGCGCAATCTTCTCCAGTTCTTTGGCGAGCTTGAACAGAGGGTCGTTTTCCAGGCCCAGTTCGGCCAGAACTTCATTGCAAGTCTCTTGCATGAGTTTGGCGCGGGGGTCGTAGTTCTTGTACACGCGGTGGCCAAAGCCCATCAGCTTGACGCCGCTGTTTTTGTCCTTGACCTGCTCCATGAACTGACCCACCTTGGCCACGCCGCCTTGACGCTGGATGTCTTCCAGCATGTTCAGGCAGGCTTCGTTGGCGCCACCGTGGGCAGGACCCCACAGGCAAGCCACGCCGGCCGCAATGGCTGCAAACGGGTTGGTGCCAGAAGAGCCGCACAGGCGGACGGTAGATGTCGATGCGTTTTGCTCGTGGTCAGCATGCAGGATGAAGATGCGGTCCAGCGCGCGTTCGAGTACAGGGTTGACCTTGTAGTCTTCGCAAGGGGTGCCGAACATCATGCGCAGGAAGTTGCCGGAGTAGCTCAGGTCATTCTTGGGGTACATGAAGGGCTGGCCCACACCATACTTGTACGCCATGGCCACCAGTGTGGGCATCTTGGCAATCAGGCGGATCGCAGCGATGCTGCGGTGCTCTGGGTTGTTGATGTCCGTGCTGTCATGGTAGAAGGCAGACAGCGCGCCGACCAGACCGGTCAACACCGCCATGGGGTGGGCATCACGACGGAAGCCACGCAGGAAGAACTGCATCTGCTCGTTCACCATGGTGTGGTTGATCACGAGCTTGTGGAAGTCTTTGCGCTCTTGCTCTTTGGGCAAGTCGCCATTCAGCAACAAGTAGCAGGTGTCTAGGTAGTCGCAACCACCCGTTGCCAATTGTTCGATGGGGTAGCCACGGTAAAGCAATTCGCCTTTGTCACCATCAATGTAGGTGATGGCGGATTGACATGACGCTGTGGACAGGAAGCCCGGGTCATAAGTAAACATACCGGTCTGGGCATAGAGCTTGCGGATGTCAATGACATCTGGCCCGATGGAGCCTTGGTAGACCGGCAGTTCGACGGCGGGGGAGCCGTTGCTGAAAGTCAGCGTGGCTTTGGTGTCAGCAAGTTTCATGGTTTTAGGTTCCTGGTTTTCTTAAAGCCCATCATCCGGCGCATGCCTGACATTTACCTTAAATTTTTTCAGAAATTCAAGGCTTATGCACGCAACATCGCCAGCACTTCTCGCACTTCGCTTGTATTTATATCGACCTCTGGTTCCTTACGTTTGAGGAGCAAGTCCAGAAGATCGTTGTCTGCCAAATCCATCAATACATTCAGGCCATTGGCCTGGCTCACAGTCAAGCCAGATTCATGCCTAGTGAAGAACTTCTCGATGAACAGGTCATTTTCGAGCAAGCCCCGGCGGCAACGCCACCGCAGCTTGCTTTTGGCCCTGTCATCCAGCAGGTCTTCAGTGGGGGTCATACAGCTCTCAGCACCATCATCTCTTTGATCTTCCCAATCGCTTTCGTTGGGTTCAGAGATTTGGGGCACACATCCACACAGTTCATGATGGTGTGGCAGCGGAACAGTCGGTATGGGTCTTCCAGGTTGTCCAGACGCTCAGCTGTGGCTTGGTCGCGGCTGTCAGCCAGGAAGCGGTACGCCTGAAGCAAACCAGCGGGACCTACGAACTTGTCTGGGTTCCACCAAAAGCTTGGACAACTTGTCGAGCAGCTGGCGCACAAAATGCATTCATACAGGCCGTTCAGCTCTTCACGCTCTTCTGGTGACTGCAGGCCCTCTGTCTCGGGCGGAATGCTCTCATTGATGAGGTAGGGCTTGATCGAGTTGTATTGCTTGAAGAACTGCGTCATGTCCACGATCAGGTCACGGATCACAGGCAGGCCGGGCAGGGGCTTTAGGGTGATGACACCTTCGAGCTGGCGCATGTTGGTCAGGCAAGCCAAACCGTTTTTGCCATTGATGTTCATGGCGTCAGAGCCACAGACGCCTTCACGGCAGGAACGGCGGAACGACAGGGTCGGGTCCTTGGCCTTGAGCTTCATCAAGGCATCCAGCAACATGCGCTCATGGCCGTCGAGTTCAATCTCGATGGTCTGCATGTAGGGCTTGGCATCTTTGTCCGGGTCGTAGCGGTAGATCTTGAAGGTACGTGTTTCCATGGTGGTTTCCTAATTTTCTACCGTGATCAGAAGGTGCGAACCTTGGGTGGCACAGATTCGACCGTGAGCGGCTGGAGCTTGACCGCTTTGTACGACAGGCGGTTGTCCGCGCTGTACCAGAGGGTGTGTTTCATCCACTCGGGGTCGTTACGGCCCAGCGGGGCTGTGGGGTGATTGGCATCATGCTCATAGTCGCGCACCAAATGCGCGCCACGGCATTCGTGACGGGCCGCAGCACCTTCGATGGTGGCTTGCGCTGCTTCGATCAGGTTGTCCACTTCCAGGGCTTCAATACGGGCCGTGTTGAACACCTTGGAGGTGTCCTTCAAACCCGTGGCATTGACGCGTGAGCGCAGTGCAGCGATCTTCTTGACGCCTTCGTCCATGCTTTCTTGTGAGCGGAACACGCCCGCATGGGTTTGCATGGCCAGGCGCAGATCGTTTGCCACGTCTTGAGCGTATTCGCCGTTGGCAGCGTTTTCCAGGCGGTTAAGGCGTTCAAGGGTACGGTCTGCTGCATCAGCTGGCAGGTCTTTGTGCGACTTGGTCTTGCTGGCGAATTCGACAATGTGGTTACCGGCAGCGCGACCAAACACCAGCAAATCGAGCAGCGAGTTGGTGCCCAGGCGGTTGGAGCCATGCACGCTGACGCAGGAGCATTCGCCCACGGCGTACAGGCCGTTGAGCGGTGCGTTGTCGTCACCATTGCGCTGTTCCACCACTTGACCATGGATGTTGGTGGGTATGCCGCCCATCTGGTAGTGAATGGTGGGCACGACGGGGATGGGCTCACGGGTGACATCGACGTTGGCGAAGTTCACGCCAATTTCGTACACCGACGGCAGACGTTTGTGCACCGTGTCGGCGCCCAGGTGGTCGAGTTTCAGGAAGATGTAATCCTTGTTCGGGCCACAGCCGCGGCCTTCCAGGATTTCCTGTCCCATGCAACGCGATACAAAGTCGCGTGGTGCAAGGTCTTTCAATGTGGGGGCATAGCGCTCCATGAAGCGCTCGCCATTGCTGTTGAGCAAAATCGCGCCTTCGCCACGGCAGCCTTCGGTCAGCAACACGCCTGCACCGGCCACGCCAGTGGGGTGGAATTGCCAGAACTCCATGTCTTCCAGCGGGATGCCGGCGCGGGCGGCCATGCCCAGGCCGTCGCCGGTGTTGATGAAAGCATTGGTGCTGGCCTGGAATATCCGTCCTGCGCCGCCCGTGGCCAGGAGCACGGTCTTGGCATGCAGGATGTGCAGATCGCCAGTTTCCATCTCGAGCGCAGACACACCCACCACATCGCCTTCGGCGTCGCGGATCAAGTCCAGGGCCATCCACTCGACGAAAAAGGCGGTCTTGGCCTGTACGTTCTGCTGGTACAGCGTGTGCAACATGGCGTGGCCTGTGCGGTCAGCGGCTGCACAAGCACGTTGCACGGGCTTTTCACCATAGTTGGCCGTGTGGCCACCAAATGGACGCTGGTAGATCGTGCCATCGGGATTACGGTCAAACGGCATGCCCATGTGCTCGAGGTCATACACAACCTTGGGCGCTTCGCGGCACATGAATTCGATGGCGTCCTGGTCTCCGAGCCAGTCGGAGCCCTTGACGGTGTCATAAAAATGATAGTGCCAGTTGTCTTCAGACATGTTGCCCAAAGAGGCACCGATGCCACCTTGTGCCGCCACCGTATGCGACCGGGTGGGGAAGACTTTGGAGAGCACCGCAACGTTCAGCCCGGCGCGGGCGAGTTGCAGGGAAGCGCGCATGCCGGAGCCGCCGGCACCGACGATGACAACGTCAAACTTGCGTTTGGTGATATTGGCTTGGGTATAGCTCATTGTGTGGAGGCCTTGATCTTTAAATTAGAGGCGCCAGAGCACCTGAATGGCCCAGCCTGCACAGCCGACCAGCCAAACGATAGTGAGAACCTGCAAGGTGAGTCGAAGACCCACCGAACCTGTGACGTAATCCATCCAGATGTCGCGCATACCAACCCAGACGTGATACGCCAGCGCGACAATGACCGCAAACGTCAGCGACTTCATCCATTGCGCAGCAAAGATGCCGGCCCATGACTCGTAGCCAATGGGGCCACTGACCATAAGAACCTGTGCAATGACGATGACCGTGAACAACACCATCAGAACACCCGTAATGCGCTGGGCCATCCAGTCTTTCAGACCGTAATGCGCGCCAGTTACAACGCGCTTGGAACCGTAATTAACTGCCATGTTGTCTGTTTCCTTGAAGGTGAATCGGTTTAGTACAAGCCAAACAGCTTGGCGCCAAGAGCGACGGTCAGCGCAATGCTCACGACGAGAACACGGATGGCGGATGCCCGGCCGGTTTCTTTTGTGACGGTGTCATGGTTCAAATCCATGCGGATGTGGCGTACACCTGCAATCAGATGATGCAGGTAAGCCCAGATCAGTGCCAGCGCAACCAGTTTGAGAAACCAACCAGGCGCAAATCCCAGGCCGACGTTGAAAGCACTTTTAAATTTGGCGAACGAGAATTCCGAGGAGAGGGACTTGTCCAGCATCCAGACGATGAACGGCAACAGCAGAAACATCATGAAGCCGCTGATGCGGTGAAGAATGGAAACGATGCCCGCGACTGGCAGGCGATAGCCCGGTAAATCATTGAAAACATTGATGTTGCGGAACTCGGGCCGCGCTTTTTTGACCGCTTCTGTCATAGATAGGCTTTCATCTGGGTGTAACTGGTTGGTAACTATGAATTTCCAAACAACCTAAAATTCTATTGCAATGCAGCATCCATCAGGCTTACAGCGCACTATTTTTCATGTGCGATGCTTGAAAGGGGGCTAAATTTGCTCAACTTAGAGGCAGCGAAGGCGCTGTTATACGCTCCTTATTCCACAATTGCTGCGTGACCCAGCTATTCACACCCTTTTCTCCCCTTGCTTTTGTCGACATCGAGACAACGGGTGGCAATTCGGAGCGCGACCGCGTGACAGAAGTCGCGGTTGTCAGCTATGCAGATGGACAGGTTCAGCGCTGGTCCAAGCTCGTCAACCCGGCGACCCGGATTCCTGCCTTCATCCAAAGTTTGACCGGCATCTCTGACGATATGGTGTGGGACGCCCCCTCATTTGGCGACATTGCAAAGGAACTGCTGGCGCAACTTGATGGCAAGCTTTTCGTTGCCCACAACGCGCGATTTGACTATGGTTTTTTGCGCGCTGAATTCAAGCGCGCGGGTTTTGAGTATTCGTCGCGCGTGCTGTGCACGGTCAAGCTGTCGCGCAAGTTGTTTCCACATCAGGCCCGTCACAACCTTGACAGTGTGGTCGCTGCCCATGGTCTGACGGTGAGCAACCGCCACCGCGCAATGAGCGATGCCGATGCATTGCTACAATTTTGGAAGCATCTGGAGCTTACCCAGTCTGCCGAAAGCCTGGAAAAAACCGTCAAAACGCTGACGCAAAACCACGCCTTACCCTCCAACATAGACCCTGAACTCCTGCGCAATATGCCAGACTTGCCCGGGGTGTATCTCTTTCTGGATGATCGCGGTCAGCCGCTCTACATCGGCAAGAGTAAGGCCATTCGCACCCGCGTGTTGCAACACTTCACGGCGGCACTCAGCAAGCCCAAAGAAATGCGACTCACGATGCAGGTGCGCAGCATTGACTGGATCCGCACGGAGGGCGAACTGGGCGCTCTGCTGCTTGAGGCCAAGCTCGTCAAGGAAAAACTTCCCTGCCTGAATGTCCGGCTACGTCGCAACCGCGATTTATGGGCATGGCAGTTGCACGTGAACGAAACACCCGATCAACCCTGGTTGCTCGATTTCGTGCATGGGGAGGACGTGCCTTGGGGCGCAGATGCGCACCTTTACGGCGTGTTCCGTAGCCGTGCTGCCGCAAAAGCCGGTCTGGAGGCCTTGGCGCAGGAAGGCCGCTTATGCCGAGGCCTGTTGGGTTTGGAGGCACTGGTCCAGGGCAAGCCCTGTTTTGGTTTTCAGGTGCATACCTGTGCAGGCGCCTGCGTCGGGCAGCAAAGCGCCCGTGCCCACAACTTAAGCGTGATGAATGCCTTGGCACACCTTAAAGTGGCGACATGGCCGTACGCCGGACCGGTGGGTTTGAGCGAAGGCAGTGATATGCATGTGGTGGACCACTGGCGCTACTTGGGGACAGCGAAAGACGAGGAAGGCTTGGCGCAGGTGCTGGGCAACCCATGGCCTGACTTTGACGCAGACCTTTACAAGTTGCTGGCAGCAGCGTTGCGCCGAGCAAAAACCAGTCAGATCGTCAAACTCCAACCGCTGCAGTGCTTGAAATAGCCCCCCGCTCGTGCCACCGCTCGTCAATTCAGTTCGTTGCGGTAATGGTGCGTATCGGTGCGATACAGGCCACGGCGCAACTCCATGGGCTTGTCGTTGTAGGTATAGGCAACACGCTCTACGCTCAGTAGTGGCATGCCCTGGTCGAGTTGAAGCAATTCGCACTGCTCTGCGTCGGGCATGAGCGCGCGGATTTTCTCAGAGGCACGGACCATGCGCACCGAGAATTCCGCCTCGAACAGCGCATACATGGGGCCATGGTAGTCGCGCAGCCGCTCTGCTGTCAGGCCTTTGAACGGTGCGGCGGGGAGCCACAAATCTTCCAGAATCGTCGGCACGCCAGCAAACGACAGCACTCGCCGTGCCTGCAGCACGGCGTCACCCGTGTGCAACTCCAGCGCGCGGGCGGTTTCTGCATTGGCGCGCTGGCGTTTGCAATCCACAATTTGACGGTGGGCTGGGCCTTCTGAGGTGGCATCCCCCTTGTCCGGTACCAGTTTCAGGAAGCGATACTGCATCTGTTGCTCGGCATGCGTGGCCACGTAAGTGCCTTTGCCCTGGCGGCGCACCACCAGGTTTTCGGCGGCCAGTTCGTCGATGGCTTTGCGCACCGTGCCCTGGCTAACCTTGAAACGTGCAGCCAGATCCATTTCGCTTGGGATGGCTTCTCCAGGCTTCCATTCCCCGTGGTGCAGACTTTGCAGAATCAACCCTTTGATCTGTTGGTACAGGGGGCTGAAGGCAGGAGTGGCGCCTGCCGCGAAGCTGTCCACGCTGCTCGCCAGCGTGTCATCAATCTTGGAAAAAACGGCTGACATAGTGCAGGATTTGTCTCGGAAAAGTAATCTTCGTGTCAGACTGAATCATATCTTATATAAGACATAAGACAAATTGACGAGAAGACGAAATCACGGGTAAACTCTATGTCTGTTTGCAAAGCAGGATCTGCGCGTTCAAATGCGGAAATCGGCCCCCAGGGCCTTCGCTGTAACGCGTACTGCCACTGATTTTTCATCACTATCCTTCGGAGAAATTCCATGAGCAAAAAGCCCGTCCGCGTCGCCGTTACAGGTGCAGCTGGTCAAATTGGTTACGCACTGCTGTTCCGCATCGCTTCAGGCGAAATGCTGGGTAAAGACCAGCCTGTGATCCTGCAATTGCTCGAGGTGCCTGTGGAAGGCCCACAAAAGGCGCTCAAGGGCGTGATGATGGAGCTTGACGATTGCGCTTTCCCCCTGCTGGTTGGCATGGAGGCCCACGGCGATCCAATGACTGCGTTCAAGGACGCAGACTACGCGCTGCTCGTGGGTTCTCGTCCACGTGGCCCTGGCATGGAACGTGCTGAACTTTTGGCCGTCAACGGCGCCATCTTCACAGCCCAAGGCAAGGCGCTCAATGCAGTGGCCAGCCGCAATGTGAAGGTGTTGGTGGTTGGCAACCCGGCCAATACCAATGCCTACATCGCCATGAAGAGCGCTCCAGATCTGCCACGCAAGAACTTCACCGCCATGTTGCGTCTGGACCACAACCGTGCTGCCAGCCAAATCGCTGCCAAGACCGGCAAGCCCGTGGCCGCAATTGAAAAGCTGACCGTTTGGGGCAACCATTCGCCTACCATGTACGCAGACTACCGCTTTGCCACGATCAATGGCGAAAGCGTAGCAGCCATGATCAATGACCAGGAATGGAATGCCAACACTTTCTTGCCAACCGTTGGCAAGCGTGGTGCCGCCATCATCGAAGCACGCGGCTTGTCCTCTGCTGCCTCCGCAGCAAATGCAGCGATTGATCACATGCGCGACTGGGCCCTGGGTACCAACGGCAAGTGGGTCACCATGGGCATCCCGTCTGACGGCCAATACGGCATCCCCAAGGATGTGATGTTCGGCTTCCCTGTCACTTGCGAAGGCGGTGAATACAAAATCGTTGAAGGCCTGCCCATCGACGCTTTCAGCCAGACCTGCATCGACAAGACTTTGGCCGAACTGACCGGCGAACAAGACGGCGTCAAGCATCTTCTGTAATCGTTGACATGGCGCATCCTAGAGACGTTCTTTTAGGCGCTCAAGCACAAACAGGCTTCCTGCCTGTTTGTGACCACTACAGCGGTGTTGAGGTGCGCATGCGTAAGAGCCTGCAGTTGCAGGCAGAAATGACAGAAGAGTTCGGCACTTGCGTTTTTGACGTGTCGCTGGACTGTGAAGACGGTGCCCCTGTGGGCGGCGAGGCTGATCACGCCGCGCTGGTGGTTGCGATGGCGCAGCAAGCCGCACATGACTCGGGCGGCAAAGCACGCGTGGCCGTGCGTGTTCACCCGGTGGATCACCCCGCCTTTGAAGCCGACATGGCCACCATTGCCGGGCAGGCGGGTCATTGCCTGGCCCACATCATGATTCCCAAGGTGGAATCCGTTGACGATGTTTTCATTGCTGAAAAAGCCCTTATCGGCGCATCAGCAGGGCATCTGCCGCTACAAGTTTTGATTGAATCGCCTGCTGCAGTCCATCGTGCTTTTGACATTGCTGCGCATCCGCGTGTGCAGTCCATGAGTTTCGGTTTGATGGACTTTGTTTCTGCCCATGGTGGGGCCATTCCCTCAGCAGGCATGGGCTTGGCAGGGCAGTTCAGCCACCCCTTGGTACTGCGTGCCAAACTTGAGATCGCATCTGCATGCCATGCTCACGGCAAAGTGCCAGCCCACGGCGTGGTGACCGAGTTCAACGACATGGCTGCCATGCAGTCGGCAGCGCACCGTGCTGCCAGCGAGTTGGGTTTTACCCGCATGTGGAGCATCCACCCGAGTCAGATCCGCCCCATCCTGGCGGCGTTTGCCCCGACGCAGGCCGAGATCGAAAAGGCCTGTGAGATCGTACTGGCTGCTCAAGCTGCTGATTGGGCACCCATCAGTCATGCGGGACAGTTGCATGACCGTGCCAGTTACCGTTACTTTTGGCAGGTACTGGAGCGCGCTAGGCAAACCGGGCAGCCATTGCCAGCGCAGGCATTGATTTACTTTGCATAACAACGAAAGAGACACACCATGAAAATCTTACTTATGGCTGCATTGGCAATGTGCATGTCAACTTTTGTTGGTGCGCAAACCCCACCCAAAAAGTCTCCACCGAGCGAAAGCCGCATGGAGTTGAAGTCCAAGGCCAAGCAGGTGGCTGCGGGTGCCAGCGCTGCAGATCACGCCTTGACGCCTGAAGAGATGACGATCGCCGATCAGATTCATTTGGGTCGCATGCCATGTGAGATGGGCAGTTATGTGCAAATTGATGCTGACCCCAAAGCACCAGGCTTTTTTCATGTCCAGACCAAGGCTGGCAAGTACCGTATGTTCCCGGTTGTCACTGCGACAGGTGCAATCCGCCTTGAAGATCAAAAAATTGGCGCTGTCTGGTTGCAGTTGGCCAATAAATCCATGCTGATGAATCAGCGTGTGGGACAGCGCCTGGCAGATGAATGTATGAGCCCGGCACAGCATGCTGTCGCAGAGGCTCTGAAATTGAATCCTGCGCCGAGCTTCATGGATCCCCCAGCCTCGGCCACGGTGGCCAAAACCGCCAGATAGAGTGGCGTTTTTGGCCTAGCGATCACCGTCGTTTACACCTGCCATTTATTTTCTTTTTTGTTACCAGGAGTCGAATATGTCCTCATTCCTCACCACTTACCGGGCCCACGTGGCTGAACGTGCTGCACTCGGTATTCCCCCATTGCCGCTGTCTGCCCAGCAAACTGCCGAGATGATCGAGCTGGTCAAGACGCCTCCCTCTGGTGAAGATGCTTTCCTGATGGATTTGCTGACCCACCGTGTTCCCCCTGGTGTGGACGATGCGGCCAAAGTCAAGGCCAGCTTCCTGGCGGCGGTCGCCCATGGCGACATCAGCGTCGGCCTGGTGTCCAAAGCCAAGGCCACTGAGCTGCTGGGCACCATGGTGGGTGGCTATAACGTCAAGCCCCTTATCGATTTGCTGGACGACAAAGAGGTCGCAGCCGTCGCGGCAGCCGCGCTAAAGAAGACGCTGCTGATGTTTGATTTCTTCCACGACGTGGCAGAAAAAGCCAAGGCAGGCAGCGACGTTGCGAAGGATGTGATGCAAAGCTGGGCCAATGCCGAGTGGTTCACCACCCGCCCTGAAGTTGCCAAGAAGATCACTGTCAGCGTGTTCAAGGTCACTGGCGAAACCAATACCGATGATCTGTCTCCCGCGCCTGACGCCTGGAGCCGCCCCGATATCCCCTTGCACTATTTGGCCATGCTGAAGAACGCACGTCCTGGCATCACACCCGAAGAAGACGGCAAGCGCGGTCCTATGAAGTTCATTGAGGAACTCAAGCAAAAGGGCAATCTCGTGGCGTACGTTGGCGACGTGGTGGGCACTGGCTCCAGCCGCAAATCGGCCACCAACAGCATCATCTGGGGTTTTGGTGAAGACATCCCCTTCGTGCCCAACAAGCGTTTCGGCGGCGTGACGCTGGGTGGCAAGATTGCCCCGATCTTCTTCAACACGCAGGAAGACTCTGGCGCCTTGCCAATTGAGGTGGATGTATCTGCCTTCAACATGGGGGACGTGATCGATGTTTATCCCTACGACGGCAAGATAGAAAAAGACGGCAAAGTGGCTGCCAATTTCCAACTCAAGAGCGACGTGCTGTTTGACGAAGTGCGCGCGGGTGGCCGTATCAACCTGATCATTGGCCGTAGCCTCACCGCCAAGGCACGTGAATTCCTGGGCTTGCCTGCCAGTACCATCTTCCGCTTGCCAACTTCGCCCGCTTCCACCAATGCGGGCTTCACGTTGGCACAGAAGATGGTGGGCCGGGCCTGTGGTTTGCCAGAAGGCCAGGGCGTGCGCCCCGGCACCTACTGCGAACCCAAGATGACCACCGTAGGCAGCCAGGACACGACGGGCCCCATGACCCGCGACGAACTGAAAGACCTGGCCTGCCTGGGCTTCAGCGCCGACATGGTGATGCAGTCTTTCTGCCACACCGCAGCCTATCCAAAGCCTGTGGACGTGAAGACCCACCGCGAACTGCCTGCCTTCATCAGCAGCCGAGGCGGCGTGGCCCTGCGTCCGGGCGACGGTGTCATCCACTCCTGGCTCAACCGCCTGTTGCTGCCTGATACCGTGGGTACCGGTGGCGACAGCCACACGCGCTTTCCCATCGGCATCAGCTTTCCCGCAGGTTCCGGCTTGGTGGCGTTTGGCGCTGCCACCGGCGTGATGCCGCTGGACATGCCCGAATCCATCCTGGTTCGCTTCAAAGGCCAGATGCAACCTGGCATCACCTTGCGCGACCTCGTGCACGCCATTCCTTACTACGCCATCAAGCAAGGCTTGCTGACCGTGGCCAAGCAAGGCAAGGTCAATGAGTTCTCGGGCCGCATTCTCGAAATCGAAGGGCTGCCTGACCTCAAGGTTGAGCAGGCTTTTGAGTTGTCAGACGCTTCTGCTGAGCGCTCTGCCGCCGGGTGCACCGTCAAGCTCAACCCCGCACCGATCAAGGAATACCTCACCAGCAACATCACGCTGATGAAGAACATGATCGCCGACGGCTATGCCGACAAGCGCACGCTGGAGCGCCGCATCAAGGCGGTTGAAGCCTGGCTGGCGGCTCCCAATTTGCTCGAAGCCGACAAGAACGCCGAATACGCGCATGTCATCGAGATTGATCTGGCTGACCTCAAGGAGCCCGTGCTGTGCTGCCCGAACGATCCAGACGACGCCAAGCTCTTGTCTGACGTTGCTGGCACCAAGATCGACGAAGTGTTCATCGGTTCTTGCATGACCAACATCGGTCATTTCCGCGCAGCGTCCAAACTGCTCGAAGGCAAGCGCGACATTCCTGTCAAGCTCTGGCTGGCTCCACCCACGAAAATGGACGCCCAGCAGCTTACTGCTGAAGGCCATTACGGCGTGTTTGGCGCTGCAGGTGCTCGCACCGAAATGCCAGGCTGCAGCCTGTGCATGGGTAACCAGGCGCAAGTACGTGAGGGTGCGACCGTGGTGTCTACGTCGACCCGTAACTTCCCGAACCGTCTGGGCAAGAACACCAACGTGTTCCTGGCCTCTGCGGAACTGGCAGCCGTGGCGTCCAAGCTAGGCCGCATCCCCACCGTGGCGGAATATCAGTCCGACATGGCTGGTCTGAACAAGGACAGCTCCAAGGTGTACCAGTACCTGAACTTTGACCAGATTCAGGAATACAAAGACGTGGCAGCGGGCGTGAGCGCCTGAAAAGAGATCATCAGATCTTAAAAGCGGCCTGCGGGCCGCTTTTTTTTGAGAGGGACGTAGATGTAACAAGAAGCGACATATGTCCCCGCTCTCCACAGGTGAATCAAACTTGCCCATAATCTTTGGCGATGTCTCCCATCGCCCTCATGACCTATCACGATCGCTCTTTCAAGAGCAGGCTGACGGCTGTGGTATTGGGCCAGTGGGGGCCCTTTCTGGCGTTTCTCGTGGTCGCCTGCTGTACAGCGTTTGGCCTGTACCGCGTTGATTCTGCGCATGGCAAGGCAGAAAAAAGCAATGCCTTAGTGCAGGCAACCGACAAGGGGGATGCCGTCAAGCGAGTCATCGACCGCGGCCTTTCTGCTGCGCTGGCACTGGGTGCGTTGGTGGTACAAAGTCAGGGTGAGATGGCGTCCTTTGAAGAGGTCGGTACTGCGATGATGCCCCTCTACCCTGGGGCAGCCGCTCTCCAACTGGCACCCAGCGGAGTCACTCGCCGGGTCGTCCCTATCCTGGGCAACGAAAAAACACTGGGCCACAATCTCTTGACAGACCCCGCCCGAAGCAGAGAGGCTCTGATGGCCCGCGATACCGGAAAGCTGACCCTGGCGGGGCCTTTCAAACTGCTTCAAGGCGGCTTGGGTGCTGTTGGGCGCTACCCCGTTTTTCTGAACAGCTATGACGGGAGCGGCGAAAAGCTTTTTTGGGGCTTCACGACCGTGGTGCTGAGGTTTCCGGACATTCTTGAAGAAGTTCGCCTGCATGAGCTTGGCGAGCGCGGATATGACTACTGGCTTTGGCGCAAACATCCGGACAGCGGTGAGATTCAGATCATCGCGGGCTCGAGCGATGGGTTGGCGCCACCGATGGACCGGGTGGATCATCCCGTCAGAATGACCAATGGCGACTGGATGCTTTCCGTCAAGCCCATTGCCGGATGGCGAAACCACCAGGAGCTATTTGTGCTGGGTTTGCTGGGCTTCCTGTTTGCCACCTTACTTGCACGCCTGGTTCTGGAGATGGCGACCTTGCGCGCCCATCGCGAGGGGCTGGAGACAGTGGTTTCGCAGCGTACCGAGCGATTGGCCCAGCGCGAAGCCGAACTCCAGCGCGCGCAGGAAGTGGCCGGGATGGGCAGCTGGGTTTTTGATCGTGACCAGGCATCTCGGGTGCTGTCACCCAACGCCTGCGTCCTGTTTGGGCTGGCGTCGAACTACCGGCTTGGACTGACCGCCTTGCTCGCGCGCGTGCACCCCGAAGACTGTGCCAAGGTTGCCAGTGCTTGGCAATTGGCTCTGAATGGTGAGGGTGGGGCGCTTGAATACCGTATTTCTGTCGCCGGTGCAGCAGACCGGTGGATATTTGAGCAGATCGAAATCCAGGCGCCTGATGCAAGCTCTGGCAAGTTTGAAATGTTGGGCACGCTCCAGGACGTTTCAGTCCAGAAAGAGCGCGAGGCCATCATCTGGAATCAGGCAAATTTTGACACGCTGACTGGCTTGGCCAATCGGCAGCTGTTTCAAGACCGGCTGGACCAGGCCATCGCCAGAGCCAAGAGAAACAAGGAGCGTGTGGGGGTGGTTTTTCTTGATCTGGATGGCTTCAAGTGGATCAATGACTCCCTCGGGCACGTGGAGGGCGATGAACTGCTCAAAGCCGTTGCCCTGCGACTGCGCAAATGTGTGCGCCAACAGGACACGGTGGCCAGGTTGGGCGGAGACGAATTCACCATCGTCATAGAGAACCTCCAAGATGCCGAGACCTTGCGCCATTTTGCGATCAAGGTGCTAGATCTGATGCGTGAACCCATCCTGATAGGCGGCGCCTTGCGTCACCAGACAGCCAGCGTGGGGCTGACCATTTGTCCCGATGACGGCGAAACCGTCGAAGCCTTGCTGCGCAATGCCGACATGGCCATGTACCAAGGCAAACGCCTGGGCAAGAACCAGTACCGGTTCTATGCGTCCAGCATGCAAGACGCAGCCAACCGCCGAATGACGCTGGAGGCAGAACTTCATACCGCCCTGGCCAATGGTGAATTTGTGCTTCATTACCAACCAGTGGTGGATGCCCGTACTGGCCGCGTTTCAGGTGCTGAAGCCTTGTTGCGATGGGCGCATCCGCACAAAGGCATGGTGTCTCCAATGGAGTTCATTCCACTGGCCGAAGAGACGGGCCTGATCGTCCCCATCGGTGAATGGGTGTTCCGACAGGCGATCACCCAATGCCAAGCATGGGCGGCAGAGTTTTCAGATCCTCTGCGCCTGTCGATCAATGTGTCGGGCGCCCAATTGCGAAAGCGCAGCTTTCTTGAGCTGGTGAGCGAGCAAATGGCTGCGGCTTCACTGGGAAGTAACTGCATTCAACTGGAGATCACAGAAACAGTGTTGATGGAGAGCAACGCCGTGGTACTGGAGCGGCTACGCCAGTTTCGCGAAATGGGGCTGGAACTGGCGCTGGACGATTTCGGAACCGGCTATTCATCCCTGTCCTACCTCAAGCGATTCACGTTTGACGTTTTGAAGGTGGACAAAAGTTTCATCGAAGACTGCCCCAAAATTGGTAACAGCACACGTGTGGTGGAGGGCACGATCCGTCTGGCTCACAGCCTGGGACTCAAAGTCGTGGCCGAAGGCGTGGAAACTGAAGAGCAGCGCAGTTTTTTGCAGGCGGTTGAATGCGACTACCTGCAAGGCTACCTGCTCAGCCGTCCGGTTGCGGCGGATGCGTTCAAATCCATGCTGGCCCTTCAACAAGTCAATGCTGCATGGGTGGGGCCAGATATTTAAATGACTGTGGATTTTGCGTGGGTACTGTTGCTGGGGCTGGTGGCCGGCACGGTGGGCGGCATTGTGGGTTTCGGCACCTCCATCATGCTCATGCCAGCTTTGGTGATGGTGTTCGGGCCGCGAGAGGCCGTGCCCATCATGGCCATTGCCAGCATCATGGCCAATGCTTCAAGGGTGGCCGCTTGGTGGCGCGAGGTTGACTGGCGCGCTGTGGCTGCTTACAGCGCCACAGGCGTCCCTGCAGCTGCACTGGGTGCCCGCACGCTGCTGACACTCCCACCGGGTGTGATTGAGGCTGTGATGGGCGTGTTTTTTATTTCCATGATTCTGGTGCGTCGATGGATGATGGCCAGAGACTGGAAGCTGGGCCTGTGGCACCTGGCGGGGGCGGGTGCCGGTGTGGGATTTCTCACCGGCATTGCCGTGTCTACCGGGCCCATCAACACGCCCTTCTTTGTGATGTATGGGCTGGTCAAAGGTCCGTTCCTTTCGACTGAGGCCATGGGTTCACTGGCCGTTTTTCTGGCCAAAGCGCTCACCTTCCGCACGATGGGCGCATTGCCGCTGGAGGCCATCCTCAAAGGCTTGATCATCGGCTCATCCATCACCGTGGGTTCCTTCTTCGCCAAGCGTTGGGTGCGCCAACTGGACGCCAACCGGTTCAGGTTGCTGATGGATGGGTTGCTTATGATGGCCGGACTCGTGATGTTGTCGTTGGCGGCCCACCCGAAAACTTGAATACAAGGCAGAATGTTTTTCGATTGCCATAAAGAAGATGCGTCATGAAAAATCGCCAATGCATACCCCTTTTAAAAGCTGTTTTTTGCACGCTTGCGATTCATTTCTTCACTTCACTTGCTTGTGCAGAAAGCGGCCAGCACAAGGTGGTGGCTGAAAAATCAGCCGAACCGCCTGCTGTGGCTCTGCGCGCCCAGCTTAAGCAAAAATTCGGTGGGCGGGTACCCGATGTGGCAATGGTCTCCATTCCAGCGGGCAGCTTTGTGTTGGGGGGCGACGGGGGTGAAGACCAGATATCGGCGCGTCCAGTTCAGATCGGCGCTTTTGAATTGGGCAGGACAGAAGTCACATTCGACCAGTGGGATGCCTGTGTGGGCAATGGTGGCTGTGATCACTATCCCAGGGACGAAGGGTGGGGCAGGGGTTCCCGTCCAGTCATCAATGTGTCTTGGGTCGATGTTCAGCAGTTCATCGTCTGGCTCAATAAGTCAACGCGCAAACAGTTTCGGTTGCCAAGCGAAGCAGAGTGGGAGTATGCGGCCCGAGCCGGGCGTGCGGGGAATTTCTATACAGGCAAATGCCTGCCAACATCGCACGCCAATTACGACGGCAACAATCCGGGTGCCGGGTGCCCGAAAGCTGACTACCAGGCTCAAACCCTTCCAGTGGGTAGTCTCGACGCAAATGCGTTTGGTTTGCATGACATGCATGGCAATGTCTGGGAGTGGACCCAGGATTGTTGGAATCCGTCTCACGCCGGTGGTCCTGAGGATGGTCGGGCGCGAGAAACTGGACACTGCTATCAGCGGGTATCCCGAGGCGGTGCTTGGTATGGGCCGGCGGAGGCGGCTCGTTTAACCTACCGTGTGGCTGAAGGAGACGCTGGCTACCGTGGGTTCGGG
This sequence comes from Candidatus Defluviibacillus avedoerensis, assembly GCA_016703665.1. Lineage (GTDB taxonomy): Bacteria > Pseudomonadota > Gammaproteobacteria > Burkholderiales > Burkholderiaceae_C > Defluviibacillus > Defluviibacillus avedoerensis. Next base: position 214,429 of record JADJBS010000020.1, on the reverse strand, counting down.
CAAGGATTTCGGTTGGCGAAATCTCGGTGATTTATTGAATTCAACCTCGCGTAGGTCGCTGCTCCAAGTTTCGCCTTATTGTCGGGAGACAATGAGGTCAATACAGGAATCAACCGCATGCAGCAGATCCTCTACGCGTTGAGTGCGCCGGTCAGGCGCATCCAGACACTCGCTAGCTCTCACCCTTTTTATATCCATATCGGCACGCTGTTCATGATGCTGATGCTCGCAGTCCAGGTCTGCATGACGCTGCTTTCGCAGCACGAAACTCATGCTTTGATTCTGCGGTCGGCAGATACGTCATTTGATCATGTGGCTGGAGAAGCCCGCCTGGAGTTGAAGGCGCTACGCGGGCCCATTGAAACAGCCGTCGGCTTGAGCACCCACGCCAGGACATTGATGGATGCGACCACCCATGCCCAGAGGATGGAGGGCGTGGACGTACTTACAACCACCTTGAGAGAACTTCCCCAGGTAGCGTCGGTTTACGTAGGGTACGACAACGGCGACTTCTTCCTGGCGCGCAGCTTGCCAGACATCGCCGAGCTTTTGCGGCTGGGGGCACCCGTTGGGTCTGCCTACCTGGTTCAAAGCATTGATCAGGCTGGTGCATCCGTGCGTTGGGTGGCACTGGACAAGTCGCTCAAGGTTTTGCGAGAGTGGGAACCCGTGGTGGAAAGCTTCGATCCACGAAAGCGCCCCTGGTACCAAATGGCCCAGCAGACTGATACGGTGGTCAGAACGGAACCTTATGTCTTTGCGACGACAGGTAAATTGGGCCGCTCCGTTTCGCGCCGTGCTCAGGGAGGGCGTGCGGTAGTTGGCGCAGACCTGCTCACGGGAACCCTGTCTAACTCACTGCGTCGTAGTCGAGTCACGGTATCAACCGAACTGGCCGTTTTTGACAACGGCGGCCGCGTGCTGGCTTTCTCAGAACCAGAAAAAGTGGTGAAATCCAATGACGTTGGGACGGGTGAACTTGCCACTCTGGCAGACCTATCTGCTTTGATGGCCATGGCTTGGACAGAGCGCAACAGCCTGGCCAGCACGCGCATTGTGACGAGCGCGGCGCGGGATTGGGCTGTCAAGGTCATTCCACTCGCTACTTCGGCCAGTCAGGACTACTTGGCTGTTGCGACACCCCTGGACGAATTGATGGCAGAGGCCGTCGGCATCGAGCGGCGGCTGATACTTCTGAACGTTCTCTTTATGCTGCTGGTTGTCCCGTTGGTGTGGTGGGTGGCACGAAGCCTTGCTGCTCCTCTGGGGGCCTTGATGGCGCAGACAGCAGCCATTCGCAGGTTCGACTTTAAGTCTGACTTTCCAGTCAGCACCCGCGTCGAGGAGATTCATCAGCTCGCGGGTGCTGTCGGCCAGATGAAAGACACCATCCAGCGGTTTCTGGATGTATCGATTGCCCTGGCGTCCGAGAGGAGTTTTGATGCCCTGATAGAGCGTGTGCTTCGGGAGGTACTGGACGCAGCAGGCAGCGACGGGTGTGTTATTTACCTGCATGACGAAACCACGGGTACGCTCAAGTTCATTTCACAGCGTTGGGCGCAAGATGGGCGAACACCAGAGTCCTGCCCCGATCTGCCGGTGGCTGACCGGACAAGTAGCCAGGGCGTTCAATACATCGGATATCCCAGACCACCAGGTTTAGGGTACCTGAATGCTAGGTATGGTGAGCAGGCTGTGACCCTCATTGCCGTGCCCTTGCAAGGACGCACAGGCGCACTGGTTGGAACTCTTTTCAACTTCATTGCGCCAGACAAGGCCGCCCCGAGTCTCGAGTGCACGGCGCTGATGCAGGCTTTTGCGAGCGCGGCGGCGGTCGCCATCGATCAGCAACAATTGCTGCAGGCGCAAAAGAACCTGCTTAACGCTTTCATTGGGCTCGTCGCGGGGGCAATTGATGCCAAATCCACCTATACCGGTGGACATTGTCAGAGGGTGCCTGAGTTGACCGAAATGCTGGCGCGTGCTGCACACGAGGTCACCGAAGGCCCGTTCGCTGACTACTCGCTCAGCGACGAGCAATGGGAGGCGGTCCGCATTGCAGCTTGGCTTCACGATTGCGGCAAAGTTACCACCCCTGAATATGTGGTGGACAAAGCCACCAAGCTGGAAACACTGTATGACCGCATCCACGAAGTGCGCATGCGCGTAGAGGTGCTTAAGCGAGACGCCGAGATCGCTGCACTTCGGTCCACCGCTGCCGGCGGCGACGCAGTATTGAATGAAATTGACCTGCGCGAAGCGTGGCGTCAGCTCGATGATGACTATGCTTTCCTAGCCAGTTGCAACGAGGGCGGGGAGTTCATGTCCGATGCCAAACTGGCACGTCTCAACACGCTGGCGCAACGCACCTGGCAGCGCACCCTGGACAACCGCCTGGGGGTGTCATGGGAAGAGCGATCACGCATGGAGCGTGAGCCAGCGCAGCAACTGCCTGTAACGGAATCGCTCCTGAGCGACAAGCCCGAGCATATTCTGGAGCGCGAGCCCAAAGACCTGATGCCTCAAGACAACCCGTGGGGGTTTCAGCTGAAAGTGCCAAAACATCTGTACAACAGGGGAGAGCTGTACAACCTGTCCATTGGGCGAGGCACCTTGGCCGAAGAAGAGCGCTACAAAATCAATGACCACATCGTGCAGTCCATCATCATGCTGTCGCGTCTGCCGTTTCCCAGTCACCTTAAGCAGGTAGTGGAGATTGCTGGTGGGCACCATGAAAAAATGGACGGATCAGGCTACCCAAAGCGCCTGCAACGAGACCAGATGAGCGTGGAAGCCCGCATCATGGCCATTGCGGATATTTTCGAGGCGCTGACAGCAACTGACCGTCCCTACAAAAAAGGTAAAAAACTGTCTGAGGCCATCAAGATCATGGGCTTCATGGTCAAAGACCATCACATTGACCCAGACCTTTTCAAACTGTTCCTCACATCCGGAATCCATCTCAGCTATGCACGCAAACACCTGCCGGTTGAGCTGATAGACGAAGTGGACATTTCCGCCTATCTGGGCTAAGTCAAGTTGTCATCAGGCCAGCATCCGTGTGATCAAGGCGCCTTCCACGGGGCCTTCCACAGGAATGTGCACACGCAGCGGGTTGCCGCTTGCCACCGAGATGGCCAGGCCGTTGGCGTCGCGCATGGATTCCAGCTTGACACGTCGGTTGCCCGAGGGGTGGATGATTTCCAGCGTGTCGCCCACCGAGAACTTGTTTTTGGTCTCAATCTCAGCCCAGCCATCGGCAAAGGACTTGACCTCGCCCACAAACTGGCTGCGGTGGGCCTCTGACGTGCCCGTTTCGTAGTTCTGGTAATCCTGGCTGGGGCGGCGCTCCAGAAAGCCTGCGGTGTAACCCCGGTTAGACAAACCCTCCAGCTCGGTGATCAGTTCGGGGTTGAAAGGCCTGCCAGCCGCCGCGTCGTCAATCGCCCTGCGATACACCTGGGCGGTGCGCGAGACGTAATACTGGCTCTTGGTTCGGCCTTCGATCTTGAGCGAATCCACGCCGATTTTGACCAGGCGCTCGATGTGCTCAATGGCGCGCAGGTCTTTGCTGTTCATGATGTAGGTGCCGTGCTCGTCCTCCATGATGGGCATCAGCTGGCCGGGGCGGCCTTTCTCTTCCAGCATGTACACCTTGTCTGCCGCAGGGTGACGTTGGCTGCCACCGCAGGCGGCAAAGGCGGTTTCTTCTTCGGCTTGCGCCGTGGCAAAGTCAAAGTCGCCCTCCATCTTGACCGGCACGGCTTCGCCCGTGTCCGTTTCTTCGGTGGCGTCAGTTGTTTTGTAGTTCCAGCGGCAGGCATTGGTACAGGTTCCCTGGTTGGGGTCGCGCCGGTTGAAGTAACCCGACAGCAGACAGCGGCCAGAGTACGCAATGCACAACGCGCCGTGGATGAAGACTTCCAGCTCCATGTCTGGACACTCTTGGCGGATCTTTTCCACCTCGTCCAGGCTCAGCTCGCGCGACAAGATGATGCGTTTCACACCGACCTTTTGCCAGAACTTGACGGCCATCCAGTTCACGGTATTGGCTTGCACAGAAAGGTGAATGGCAACTTCAGGCCACTTCTCGCGCACCATCATGATCAAACCAGGGTCAGCCATGATCAAGGCGTCGGGCTTTAAATCGATCACCGGCTCAATGTCACGCATATAGGTGCGCACCTTGTCGTTGTGCGGCAGCAAATTGCTGGTGACAAAAAACTTTTTGCCGCGCTCGTGCGCCTCGGCAATACCCTGGCCGATTTGCTCCAGGCGGAATTCATTGTTGCGGGCGCGCAAAGAGTAGCGCGGTTGCCCGGCATAGATCGCGTCAGCGCCAAAGTCGTAGGCGGCGCGCATTTTGGCGAGGGACCCAGCGGGCAGGAGGAGTTCAGGTGTCTTGAGCATGATTCCCGTATTGTCCCTCTTCGCACGCCAGCACAGTTCAATCAACCCTGATTTGTGAAATGTCAATGCTTGCTCAATGGGCATCGCAATTCGCGGCCAAGCCATGTCATGGCTTCCTTTTGCGCTGCACAATCCCTGTCATGACAAAGCAAAAAGTCGTGATTTGCGGGGCAGGTATCGGGGGCTTGGCAGCTGCGCTGGCGTGTCAGCGTGCGGGTTGGCAGGTCGATGTGCTCGAGCGTGCAGAGCAGTTCAGCCATATTGGTGCGGGGATTCAGCTAGGGCCGAATGTCACGCGTATCCTGCAAGCCTGGGGTTTAGGCCGGGCCCTATCCGAAGTGGCTGCTTTTCCGAGCCAATTGCAGGTGCGCGATGCGATCAGCGGTGCCGAACTGGGCAGGCTGCGCTTGGGTGAGCATGCGGTGCAGCGCTACGAGGCACCCTATGCCACCGTTCACCGGGGCGACGCCCACCAGGTTTTGCTGGACGCCGTCAAGCTTTGTCCGGACATCGCTTTGCATCATGGCGTTGCGGCGAGCGGCTACACAGAGACCGCCGACGCAGTGCAGGTCACCTCAACCCAAGGGCGCGAATGGCCGGGCGACATGCTCCTGGGCGCCGATGGCGTTTGGAGCGCGTTGCGCGAATGGCTGTTGGCAGATGGCAAGCCTGTGCCCACCGGTCACCTGGCGTATCGCGCACTGGTCGCGCAAAAGACCTGCCTGAATCACTGCGCAGCCAGCATGTCACCGCATGGCTCGGCCCCAACATGCACATGGTGCAATACCCCGTACAGAGTGGCGACTATTTGAACGTGGTTGCCATCGTGCATGAGCCAGCGGGCAAAGCGTGGGACATGACCGACTGGGACCATGCAGCCCAGGCCGATTCAATTCGTACCCACTTGGCGCACACATGCCGCCCGGTTCAAGACTTGATCCATGCCATCGACCATTGGCGGCTTTGGGTCTTGCACGGCCGCTTGCCCATGCAGTCGGCGGCAGAGCACGCCCGTGGCAGGGTGGCTTTGCTGGGGGACGCCGCGCACCCCATGTTTCCGTATTTGGCACAAGGGGCAGGCATGGCCATTGAAGATGCTGCCACCTTGGGCGCGTGCTTGTTGGACCAGGGGCAAACTGTCCCGCAGCAATTGCAGGCTTTTGCACAGGCGCGCTGGCAACGCAATGCCAGGGTGCAGGCGCGCTCAGCCCGCAATGGCCAGATCTTTCATTCCAGGGGCATCATGTCCCTGGGCCGCAACCTGGCGATGCGAGCGCTGGGCGAACGCCTGCTCGACGTTCCCTGGCTCTATGACGGCCCCAGACCTCGGGTGGCCTGACCGTTACCGCGATCGGCAGTGCCACTGTGGCGGTGGGCGAGGGCCTTAGAGGATGCGTTCACGCCACCCCGGATACAGTGCATCGGCGTCTTTGGGGAAGGATTCAAACGCCCGAGCAAACTCGCGGTGCTCTTTAGCCCAGTCCAGTGGATCGGCGCCCGCCTTCCAGCATTCATAGGCTTGGCGCAGCGAGATAGCACCTGCCGCTGGGCTGTCCAGATGGCCATAGCTGCCACCACCCGCCGTGTTCACCACATTGCCGTGGCCTAAGTTCTTGAAGAAGCCCGGCAGGCGCAGCGCGTTCATGCCGCCCGAGATGATGGGCGTGGTGGGCTTCATGCCAAACCATTTTTGAAAGTACACCGGCCCCTGGCATTCGTCGCGCTCGATCATGTAGGCGATGATGCGGTCGTCACCTTCGCCTTCCATCTTGCCGTAGCCCATGGTGCCCACGTGGATGCCGCTGGCGCCCTGCAAGCGGCTCATCTTGGCCAGCACAAAGGCGGTGTAGCCCCGCTTGGCGCTGGGCGATGTCACGGCGCCGTGGCCTGCGCGGTGGTAGTGCAGGTATTGGTTGGGGTATTGGCGCCGCGCGGTGGTCACCATGCCGGGGCCGCCCACATAGCCGTCCACCAAAAAGGCCAGCTTGTCAGCGTCGGGGCCAAACACCTCCAGCGCAAAGTCGGCGCGGGCGCACATCTCGTAGTGGTCATCCGCGGTGATGTTCATCGAGAACAGCTTGGCCTGGCCGGTCTCGTCCTGCGCGCGCTTCATGGCGTCGTACACCAGGGGAATCGTCTTTTTGATCGGCGCAAACACCTGGTTGCCCTGGGGTTCGTCATTCTTGATGAAGTCACCGCCCAGCCAAAATTCGTACGCCGCCTTGGCAAAGGGCTCGGGGCGCAGGCCGAGCTTGGGCTTGATGATGGTGCCGCTGATGTAGCCGCCGTCCTTCACCGGGCGGCCCAAAATGCGCCACAGGTCTGAGATGTCTTTGGACGGGCCATCGAACATCTGGATCACCCGGTCGGGCATGTAAAAGTCGATCATCTTGGCGTGCTCGATGTCGCCCATGCCCTGGTTGTTGCCAATGGTCAGCGTCAAGAATGACACCAGCATGAAGCGGCCGTCGATCACATTGCGGTCAAACAGCTCCAGCGGGTAGGCAATGCGCATGTCCTCGGTGGCTTCGTCAACGTGGTACACCAGCGCGTCCACGCCCTTGGTGAAGTCATCGGTGGTGGACACATCCACATTGGTGCCGGTGGACGACTCTGCCGCAAAGTGCGCGGCGGCCTCCAGGTAGGCGTGGCCTACCTTGGGCTTCATTTTGTAGGCCACCAAAATATGTTGGCCGCCCTTGATCAGGGCTTCTTCGGTCAGGCTCAGGTCGGCGTAGCGGTTCGATTGGTCCATGCTTCATCTCCGGTTGGGGTTAGATGAGGCGGACTGTACGCAGGCCTATTCATAAAGAAAATTCAAATTTAATAGATGTCGAATCAGTTTTTTGTGATGAATTGAACGCCACGGTTCAAGGTCTCAGAAAAGCTGGGGTGCGACACCACGCTGACATGGTCAGCGCCTTCCACGGTTTCCACGCGGTTGGCAATCTGGTTTTTTTGCAGCATGTTGGCGGCTTCGCGCAGCGGGCCAAGGCGTTCATCGGCTGTGCCGCAGACAAAGGCGACTTTGGCTTTGGCGTCTGCCAATGTCTTCAGGTCTTTGGCGCTGCCCCGGTAGGTCGAGCGGCTGGCCATGATGATGGCGCCGCCCACCAAACTCGGGTTGCGCAGCATCAGCGCCCAGCTCAAGTCCCCGCCCACAGAGTAGCCCGCCAAAATCAGCTTGTTCATTTGCAATTGCTGTTCGCGCAGGCTGGCACCCAGCGACTGTACGGTGGCCTCAAGCCTGGAGATCAGTGCTGACCACGCCGCGCCCGTTGCGTAGTCGGATGCGCGCACCAGGTCGGGCAAGATCACGACGATGTAGGGCACCTCTTGCTTGCCTCTAAAGCTGAAGGCAAAGGCTTCGTTGTAAAGCGTAGAGGCCCGCCCGCCGGTAAAGGGAAAGAGCACCACCACCGGGTAAGTTTTGCGGGCGTCGTAGTTGTCGGGCAGCAGCGCTACCGCGCCACCCGTCAGGTTGCGGGTTTGCAGCATCGGCTCGGTCGAGTTGTCAGGCACAAAGTCAATCGGCGGAGATCCACCCGGTGGGTCTTTGGCCAGCACCACAGCGCGTAAAAGCGGGCTGGCTGCAGACATGGCCAAGCCAAGGCTGGCAGTCTGGAATAGGCGACGTTTCATGGGCTCCTCCTCAGGATCACAAGCCTACTTACTGTATGACAAAGAGCTGCTGCTTGGATAGCCAGGCACTGCCGATGCACTTGCCATGCCACGCATGACGGTGGTCAACCGCAATGTGGCTGATTTTTGCAATAAAAACACCTGTTACGGCATATTGGATAAGCGTTTGGTGCTATTGAATTTGTAGTTCAGTTGGTTCTTTGAGTGCATGGTGCCGTGGGGGATCAGGCGAACGGGGTACTCTGCCCACTACGTGTCCCCCGCGCCTCGCGGCGCTCCTCCTCTACCTCCGTGTTCAGAGCACCCCGTCCGCCTGATCGGTTGAAAGCTGTGGGTGCATGGGTAAGATAGGCGACTGACTTTTGGGGGAGCAATGGAAGATCGGGAAAGCTTGAAATCAAGCATCAATGCAGGGTGTGAGGCAGGTGGCGTTGCCCCCGAAATTCAGAGCACCAGTTTATTGTTGGCGTCCAAACTGGGATTGCCAGGATAGGCGGTCGTCTACATTAATTTGGGCCGCATAGAACGATGTTCACGTGGCTAAACAAGCAAGGGGTTCGAAGCAGCGACGGCTTCGAGGTCCAATTCACGGGTCGCTTCACGGCCGAGTATCGCGAAGGAGCCCGCTACCTCGTGGTTGACGTTGAGGGTGGAGGAAACGGTTTGATCGACTTCAACCCAAGAGCGTTCGAGTGGTGGGACAACTCATCAGTGAGAAACAGCCCAGAAGAGCAAGCGCGCATGCTCAAGAATTTCTTGGCTGCCTTAGAATTTCAAGGCCTAAAGGGCATGCCGTAATGCCGCCCAACCTGGCGGTCGAGAGGACGGCCTGCAAGGGCGCTGCAGGTCCCCTCCGCGCTTCTTCGCTCCGGCCGCCCCTCACCTCTACGTTATGTTGCAGGTTAAGGCCTATGGGTAGCTCACAAAAACACGCCGACCGCTGCGCAACCTTTATCGAGAGAAGATATTCGCCGCACGGTCGCAGTATTCACCAGTCACCTTGGCGGAGCGACTGCATTTGAGACCTTCTACAGTGGATTGAAGGATGAGGATAAAGACTTATTCCTCGGCGTCGCGTCAAAGTACGTTTTCCTGGTTAAGCACGGGGATTGGCATGTTGACATAGATGATTGCAACCCTGTCATAGACTATTTCACCAATTCCTTTAAGCTCGTTTCATTGTTCTCCCTGATTGAGTCCCTATCTTCGGAGAAGCACGAAGACTTCTACGACTGGCTTCAAAAGCAAGAAGACGATACGTTTCCGATAGCAGACAAGCTCAAGCTAAAGTCTCTCTACGAAAAATACAAAAACACATACGTCTCAATACGTCGGTGTGTCAGATTCTTCGAGCGGCTTCCACCTGCCCGGCAAGCAGAGCTCCGGGCAGGGTTCAAGGTAAGAGGTAAACCGGTGCCTGAGATTAAAGCTGTCGCCGAATTTCTCTACAACCTTCGCAGCAAGTTCGTCCACGAAGGGGAGTTTGTGCTGGACATTGCGAACATTCCAGTGATGTCACGGCATAAGACTGCGGAGACCGTGACCGACATCTCAATTCCCACACTCCTGCGCATGTTCGAAGAAGGCGTGCTGGCATACTTTCATCGTGCAACATAACGAGTAAGGATAGGTAGCGCGCAGCCGCGACCTGATCCGTTTGTTGGACGAGTCCGGGTTTGGGTGGCGACGTCAACAGACCCACTGCAAATATCTTTTGATGTCCCGCTCACAATGAGCCTGGATGAAGCACTTGCCTGATGGCGCCGCTGTGTTGGGCACCATGACCGGGCGGGATATGACGAGTGACGCGAGGAAGCCGCTGTTATTGGCCGAAGGCATTCGCAGCGCGACATGGGCGCTGGTTTGTGGGCGATGATTGGCGAACTACGGGTGTTTGGTGGTCTCACGTTGCACCTTGGGTGGTGCTTCAAGGCTCGGCAGAATTCGTCTTCACACAACCACCATTGGCGCCCCAAAACAAGAGTAAGTGCACTGGCAACTTCTCCCTATCAGTGAGGAGCGAGATCCGGGACGCTGCTGCGACGGGCCATTGCGCGCGAAAACCCCAAAGCTGATCTTGCGACTTCGGCTAAATGTCGCCCAGGCGTTCGACAGTTGGCGCGGCCCCCCTCAACTCCAAGAATCCATCAGCGCCCCGCCTTGCTCGATCAAGAACGACCGAAACGCCTGCGCGGCTGGCGACAGTTTCTTTTGGCTCAGGTGCGTGATGTACCAGTGGCCTTGCTGGGGCAGGCCCTGGATGTCTAACAGGGCGATGTAGCCGCCGGCCAGTTCGTGGCGGACGGTGCGCAGGGATAAAAAGCTCAGGCCCATGCCGGCCATCACGGCTTGTTTGATGGTTTCGTTGCTGGGCATTTCCATCACCACCTTCAGGCTGGTTTGGTGCTCGGCAAACAGGCGCTCCATGGCGGCGCGGGTGCCTGATCCTTGCTCGCGCACCACAAAGCCGTGGTCGGCCAGCGCAGAGAAGGGCAGTTGCTTGCGCCGCGCCAGGGCGTGGTCGGGTGCTGACAGGATGGCCAAGGGGTTGGTGGCAAAGGGGGTGGCTTGGCAGTCCATGTTGGCGGGGGATCGGCCCATCACCACCAGGTCGGCCTCGTTGCGGGCCATCATGCCCAGCACGTTTTCGCGGTTGTCGATGTTCAGCTGAATGTCAATGCCCGGAAACAGCTTGCCAAAGTGCACCAGCAGCATGGGCATGAAGTATTTGGCGGTGCTCACCACGGCCAGGTCGATGCGGCCCTTGCTCAGGCCCACATGCTCGGCCATGGTGGCTTCCAGGTCTTTGAACTGGCCCATGGCAGAAATGGCATGCGTCAAAAACGCCTCGCCCGCATGCGTCAGGCGAATGTTGCGGCCCATGGGCTCGATCAAGGCCAGGCCAAACGCGTCTTCCAGTTGCTTGATTTGCATGGACACCGCAGGCTGGGTGACAAACAGACGCTCTGCCGCCTTGGACACCGACTTGTGCCGCGCCACTTCGATAAAGGTCTGAATCTGTTTGAAGGTGTAGGGGCGCATGGTGGGTAAAAGTCATCAGACAAAACTGATGATTATTCAAATAAACGTGATTTGAATTTATACGTTCGAAAACCTAAAGTCAATCCAGACCCCGACAACGGGACCATAAACGGAGAGACCTGAATGACCGCGAGCGCGCTACAAGCCTTGATTTTTGATGTGGACGGCACCCTGGCCGACACCGAAAGCGCGCACCTGGCCGCCTTCAACCATGCCTTTGCCGAACTGGGCCTGGCCTGGCACTGGAGCGAGGCGCTCTATACCGAGCTGCTGGAGATTTCTGGTGGCAAAGAGCGCATTCGCCACTACTGGTTGCAGACCCAACCTGACATGCGCGCGCTGGACGGTCAGGCCATGCAGGACACGATCAACCAACTCCACGAACTCAAGACCGCTCACTACGAGGCCACGGTCAACGCGGGCGGTGTGGTCTTGCGCCCTGGGGTGCTGGACTTGATCCACGAGGCACTGGCCCAAGGCCTGCAACTGGCCATTGCCACCACCACCTCGCCGGTCAACATCGCCGCTTTGCTGCGCAAGGCCATGGGGCCAGACTGGCGCCTCAATTTCACCGCCATTGGGGATGCCTCCACCGCGCCCATCAAAAAGCCGCACCCCCAGGTGTACCTGCAAATGCTGCAGGCCATGCAGCTGGGTGCCAGCCAGTGCCTAGCCTTTGAGGATTCGGGCAATGGCTTGCAGGCGGCCACTGCGGCAGGCATTGCCACCATCCTCACGCCCACGCACTACACACTGCACCACGACTTTGCCCAGGCGCTGCGTGTGGTGCCAGATCTGCGCCAGGTCAACTTAGACACCTTGATGCAGTGGCATGCACAACACCTGCAGGCCAAGAAACCCCTTGCTTTGAAAGCCGCACGATGAACACGCTACGCCTTGCTCCTTCAATCCTGTCTGCCGACTTTGCCCGCCTGGGCGAAGAGGTGCGCGCCATCGAGGCGGCGGGTGCGGACCTGGTGCACTTTGATGTGATGGACAACCACTATGTGCCCAACCTCACCATCGGCCCCCAGGTGTGCGCGGCCATCCGGCCGCATGTGACGATCCCCATCGATGTGCATTTGATGGTGGAGCCCGTGGACGCGTTGATCCCCTTGTTTGCCAAGGCCGGGGCCAACCTCATCACCTTTCACCCCGAGGCCTCGCGCCATGTGGACCGCACGCTGCAATTGATCCGCGACCACGGCTGCAAGGCCGGGCTGGTGCTCAACCCCGCCACGCCGCTGGCGGTGCTGGACCATGTGTGGGACCGCCTGGACATTGTGCTGCTGATGAGCGTGAACCCCGGCTTTGGCGGGCAGGCGTTTATCGACAGCACCATCCCCAAGCTGCGGCAGGTGCGCCAGCAGATCGACGCCTACCGTGCCAGTACGGGGCGTGACATCTGGCTGGAAGTGGACGGCGGCGTCAAGACCGACAACATCGCGCGCATCGTCGCCGCCGGGGCTGACACCTGCGTGGCCGGCAGCGCGGTGTTTGGCGCGCCCGATGCCGATGGGGGCTACCGCACCGTGATGCAAGCCCTGCGCACCGCGGCCCAGTCACTCTGATCAACCTGAATACCAAAACTCCTGCGAGACCCACCATGACCATGCGCCGCCGCTTCACCCTGACGCAATACCTGATCGAACAACGCCGCCGCTTCCCCGGCGCCAGTGGCGACTTCAACGCCTTGCTGCTCGACGTGGCCCTGGCCTGCAAGGCCATCGCACGCTCGGTGGCCTTTGGCGAGCTGGGCGGCGTGCTGGGCAACCCGGCGGGCGATCCTGACGTGGCTACCACCGTCAATGTGCAAGGCGAGCAGCAAAAGAAGCTGGACGTGATCAGCAACGAATACTTCACCCAGATGACAGAGTGGGGCGGTCACCTGGCGGGCATGGCATCAGAGGAGATGGACCACCCCTACCAGATCCCGGCCACGCAGCAACGCGGCAAATACCTGCTGGTGTTTGACCCGCTGGATGGCTCCAGCAATATCGACGTGAACGTGACGGTGGGCTCCATCTTCTCTATCTTGCGTGCGCCGCAAGACGTGATCGACTCTGGCCGCGATGTGGTCGAGGCCGACTTTATGCAGCCCGGCACCCAGCAGTTGGCTGCGGGCTATGCCCTGTATGGCCCCACCACCATGTTTGTGCTGAGCGTGGGCAATGGCGTCGCTGGATTCACGCTGGACCCGAACCTGGGCCAGTTCATGCTGACCCACCCGGCCCTGAAGGTGCCTGAGGACACGCAAGAATTTGCCATCAACGCGTCCAACAGCCGGTTTTGGGAGGCACCCGTCAAGCGCTATGTGGACGAATGCCTGGCGGGCAAACCTGGCACACGCGGCAAAGACTTCAACATGCGCTGGATCGCCAGCATGGTGGCCGAAGCCCACCGCATCCTCATGCGCGGCGGTGTGTTCATGTACCCGCGCGACACCAAAGACCCGAGCAAACCCGGCCGCCTGCGGCTGCTGTACGAGGCCAACCCCATCGGCTTCATCATCGAACAAGCCGGTGGGCGGGCCAGCACCGGGCGCGAACCCATGCTGACCGTGCAGCCCACCCAGCTGCACCAGCGCATTGGCCTGGTGTTTGGCTCCAAGAACGAGGTCGAGCGCATCGAGCGCTACCACGCAGAGCCCCAGCGCCAGGACGAATACAACCCGCTGTTTACTGAGAGAAGCCTGTTTCGGGATTGATTCGCCCGCTTTGGCTTCTTCGTATTGCTACCAAAGATATAGCTATCAAAGCAATACAGATATGCCGTAAAAGGCATTTATAGCAAGATTTTTTACTTCCAGAGGGACATACCATGTCTGAACGCCACCCCATCATCGCCATCACCGGCTCCAGCGGTGCGGGCACCACCTCGGTGACCCGCACCTTCGAGAACATCTTTCGCCGCGAAGGCGTCAACGCCGCCGTGATCGAGGGCGACAGCTTTCACCGCTTCGACCGCAAAGCCATGAAGACCAAGGCTGCCGAAGCCGAGGCACAAGGCAACCAGCACTTCAGCCACTTCGGGCCAGACAACAACCTGTTCCCCGAACTGGAGGCGCTGTTTCGCGACTACGCCCAAAGCGGCACCGGGCAACGCCGCAAATACCTGCACGATGCGGAGGAGGCCGCCCCCTACAAACAAGACCCCGGCACCTTCACGCCGTGGGAGGCCGTGCCCGACGGCACCGATCTGCTGTTCTACGAAGGCCTGCACGGCGCGGTGGTGACGCCCGAAGTCAACATCGCCCAGCACCCCGACTTGCTGATTGGCGTGGTGCCCGTCATCAACCTGGAGTGGATTCAAAAGCTCTACCGCGACAAATCCAAGCGCGGCTACAGCACCGAGGCCGTCACCGACACCATCCTGCGCCGCATGCCCGATTACGTGAACTACATCTGCCCGCAGTTCAACCACACCCATGTCAACTTCCAGCGCGTGCCCATGGTGGACACGTCCAACCCCTTCATCTCGCGCGATATTCCGTCGCCGGATGAGAGCATGGTGGTGATCCGCTTCGCCAAGCCCAAGGGCATTGATTTTCAGTACCTGCTCAGCATGATCCACGACAGCTTCATGAGCCGAGCCAACACCATCGTGGTGCCCGGCGGCAAGATGGAACTGGCGATGCAGCTGATCTTCACGCCCTTCATCTGGCGAATGGTCGAAAGACGTAAACGCGCCATGGGTTTGAACTGATCAAGGGGAACACCATGACAATTTCAACGCACGAATCCCCCGACCTCAACCGCCGCATGGCCAATGCCGTGCGCATGCTGGCGGTGGACGCTGTAGAGCAGGCCAAGTCCGGCCACCCCGGCGCGCCCATGGGCATGGCAGACATTGCCCAGGTGCTGTGGCACCGCCACCTCAAGCACAACCCGCGTGATCCGCAGTGGCATAACCGCGACCGCTTTGTGCTGTCCAACGGCCACGGCTCCATGCTGCTGTATGCGCTGCTGCATCTCACGGGCTACGAGTTACCCATGAGCGAGCTGAAGAACTTTCGCCAGCTTCACAGCAAAACCCCCGGTCACCCCGAGGTAGACGTGACGCCGGGTGTCGAGACCACCACCGGCCCGCTGGGGCAGGGCATCAGCAATGCAGTCGGCATGGCGCTGGCCGAGAAGCTGCTGGCGATAGAGTTCAACCGCCCAGACCATGCGGTGGTGGACCACTTCACCTATGCCTTCATGGGCGACGGCTGCTTGATGGAGGGCATCAGCCACGAAGCCTGCTCGCTGGCTGGCACCTGGCAGTTGTCCAAGCTGATTGCGTTTTGGGACGACAACGGTATATCGATTGACGGCCATGTTGAGGGCTGGTTCACCGACGACACGCCCGCGCGCTTTGCGGCCTACGGCTGGAACGTGATCGCAGGTGTTGACGGCCACAACGCATTGGCCGTGGATGCGGCCATCCAGCAAGCCAAAGCGCAAGCGGCATTGCCCAGCGGCAAGCCCACGCTGATCTGCTGCAAAACCGTGATCGGCCAAGGTTCGCCCAACAAGGCAGGCGGGCATGACGTGCACGGCGCAGCACTGGGTGCTGCCGAGGTGGCTGCGACGCGTGTAAACCTGGGCTGGACTGAGCCGCCTTTTGTCATCCCTTCGGACATCGCCCAGGCCTGGAGCGCTGTGGCACGCGGCGCACGCGCGCACAGTGAGTGGAATCAGGCCTGTGTGGCTTACCGCGACCAATACCCAGCGCTGGCGGCGGAACTAGAGCGTCGCATGGCGGGGCAATTGCCTGCAGCCTTGGGCGACAAATTGCCGGGCATCCTTGAGGCGGTCTCGGCCAGGACGGACGCCGTTGCCACCCGCAAAGCCAGCCAGAATGCGCTGGACATGCTCAGTCCACTGCTGCCCGAATTTCTGGGTGGCTCGGCTGACCTAACGGGTTCCAACCTGACCAACTTCAAAGGCTGCACCAAGGCAGGCGTGGATGCAAACGGCCAGTTCCAGGGCGGCAACTACCTGTCTTACGGCGTGCGCGAATTCGGCATGGCTGCCATCATGAACGGTCTAGCCTTGCATGGGGGATTTATCCCTTTTGGGGGCACCTTCCTCACCTTCAGCGACTACAGCCGCAACGCGATCCGCATGGCAGCGCTCATGAAGCGGCGCGTGATTCATGTGTTCACCCATGACAGCATTGGCCTTGGCGAAGACGGCCCCACCCACCAGAGTGTGGAGCATGTGCCCAGCCTGCGCATCATCCCGAACCTGGACACCTGGCGTCCGGCCGACGGGCTGGAAACGGCCGTCGCCTGGGCTTGCGCAGTGGAGCGCAACGATGGCCCCAGCGCGCTGTGCCTGTCGCGCCAGAACCTGCCCGCCATGTCCAAGTTGAATCAGGTCGAGGGCATCCGCCGCGGCGGGTATGTGCTGTTCGACATGCCGCAGGCGCGAGCCGCCATTGTGTCTACCGGGTCTGAGTTGGAACTGGCGATGCAGGCGCAGGCTCACCTGGCCAAACTGGGCATTGCCACACGGGTGGTGTCCATGCCATGCACGAATCGCTTTGACCGCCAAAGCGTGGCCTATCAGAACGACGTGCTTCCTCTGAGCCTACCTGCCGTGGCCATTGAGGCGGCGCAGCCAGACTTCTGGCGCAAATACGTCGGGCGCAGCGGCAAGGTAGTTGGGATGCCAGGCTTTGGTGAATCGGCGCCAGCCAAAGACCTGTACGCGCATTTCGGCATCACGGCCAATGCGGTGGTGCAGGCAGTGGCCGAACTGTTGGAAAGCTCGCCGAAGTGAATGCGACGATGAGGCGCTTTGATCTGATGCTGTTCGACCTGGACGGTACCTTGATCGAAACGGCGCCAGAAATCACCGATGCGCTGAACGACACCCTGAGGCGATTCAACCTGCCGCCAAGCAATCAGGCACAGGTAGAGCGCTGGATTGGCCACGGCACGCAAGAGCTGCTGGTGCAGGCCCTGGCGCAACAGGGCGGCACAACGGTGTCGGTGGTGCGCGCGGCGTCATCTTTGCAGCTGGCTCGCGAGGAGTTTGAGCGCTGCTACATCCAACGCTGTGGTACGCGCAGCCGCTTGTACCCCCATGTGATCGAGACTTTGCACCTGCTTCGGGCGCGTGGCGTCAAGCTGGCGGTGGTGACGAACAAAGAGTCGCGTTACACCCAGCGCGTGCTGGCGGCACATGGCCTGCTGCCCATGCTGGACCGTGTGATATCGGGTGACAGCTTGCCCCAAAAAAAGCCAGACCCGGCGGGCGTCGTCGATTGCCTGGACCACTTTGGCGTGCACCGCGATCGCGCGCTGTTCATTGGCGACTCGTCCATCGATGTGGCCACCGCCCGCGCCGCCGCTGTTCCTGTTTGGCTGGTGCCCTATGGCTACAACATGGGCCAACCCATCCTTGCCAGCGAGCCGGATAGTTTGATCTCAGATTTTTCTTGTTTACTTTGACTACGTTCATCTGGAGACCTCTTTATGGCACTCGTTTCCCTGCGCCACGTGCTAGACCACGCTGCTGAACACAGCTATGGCGTGCCCGCTTTCAATGTCAACAACCTGGAGCAAATCCAGGCCATCATGCAGGCGGCTGACAAGACCAACAGCCCGGTGATCCTGCAAGCTTCGGCGGGCGCGCGCTCTTACGCGGGCGAGCCTTTTCTGCGCAAGATGGTCGAGGCCGCGATCGAGATGTATCCTCATCTGCCCATCGTCATGCACCAAGACCACGGTGCCAGCCCGGCGGTGTGCATACGGTCCATCCGCTCTGGGTTCTCCAGCGTGATGATGGACGGCAGCCTCATGGAAGATGCCAAAACACCCGCCAGCTACGACTACAACGTGGACGTGACCCGCCGTGTGGTGGAGATGGCGCACGCGGTGGATGTGTCGGTAGAAGGCGAGCTGGGCTGCCTGGGTTCGCTCGAATCCGGTACAGCGGGTGAAGAAGACGGCGTGGGCGCTGAGGGTATCCTGAGCCATGACCAGATGCTGACCGACCCGTTGCAGGCCGCAGACTTTGTCGCCAAGACCGGCGTGGACGCCCTGGCCATTGCCATTGGCACCAGCCACGGTGCCTACAAGTTCAGCCGCAAACCCACGGGCGACATCCTGGCGATTGAGCGCATCCGTCAAATCCACGAAAGCATTCCGAATACTCATCTGGTGATGCACGGCAGTTCCAGCGTGCCGCAAGAATGGCTGGCCGTGATCCGAGAATTTGGCGGCGACATGAAGGAAACCTACGGCGTTCCCGTGGAAGAAATCCAGCAGGGCATCCGCTACGGTGTGCGCAAAATCAACATCGACACCGATATCCGCCTGGCCATGACCGGTGCCATGCGCAAGTCGATGGCCGAGAACCGTTCAGAGTTCGACCCGCGCAAGTTCTTGAAGGCAGCCACTGCGGCGGCCAAAGACATTTGCATTGCACGCAACGAGGCATTTGGGTGTGCGGGAATGGCGCCGAGAATCCTGTCTGTGTAGCCGCGCACGAAGTAGGCTGGGTACTGGCCTGAATCAGCCTTTACTTGCGCCAGCGCAAGCAGTTGACTTTGAGCGCTTTACTCAGGCGACGAGATGCCGCTTGATGGGAGCACTGCGCTGGAAGGCAGGGAAGGACAACAATGAAGCAGATTCAACGCGCGTTACTGGCTTTGGTACTGGGCTTGACGGGATACTGGCTGTTGGTCGATCCGGTTCTGACCGATGGCCGGACGCTGGCCAGCACCCGCAATTCATTGATTAACTACACCGGCCTACTTGCCATCGGCATGATGAGTGTGGCCATGGTTTTGGCAGTCAGGCCCGTGTGGTTCGAGTCGCAGTTGGGTGGGTTGGACAAAATGTACCGCCTGCACAGGTGGCTGGGTATTGGCACGCTGTCTGCGTCCATTGGGCACTGGCTTCTGGTTGAAGCACCCAAATGGGCGAGCAAACTTGGACTGATGGCGCGCCTACCTGGTGGACGGCACCCAACAGCGTCTGAAACCGTGCCTTTTTTTCAATGGTTGAAAAGCCTTCGCGGGGCCGCTGAAGCTGTCGGCGAGTGGGCTTTTTATGCTGCCGTTGTTTTGATTGCTATTGCACTCATCAAACGCTTCCCTTATCGCTGGTTTTTCTTGTCGCACCGTTTGCTGGCCGTGGTGTATCTGGTTCTGGAGTTTCACTCCATCGTGTTGATGAACTTCACCTATTGGTCTACAGGGCTGGCACCGTTGATGGTGACCCTTATGTTGGCAGGCACTGGCGCGGCTGGGGTGGTATTGATCCGTCGGGTGGGTGAACGTCGAAAAGTGACGGGCACGGTGGACAGGATAGAGCGGTTTACAGGGGTGGATACGCTGTCGGTGGGGATTCTTCTAGGCGGGCGCTGGCCCGGTCATGATGCGGGTCAGTTCGCATTCGTCACGCTCGACCCTTCGGAAGGCGCTCATCCATTCACCATGGCGTCAGCATGGACCGGCGATGGGCACGTCCAGTTCTTGATCAAGGAGTTGGGTGATTACACGCGGGGTCTGGGAAGCCGGTTGCAACTGGGACAATCTGCCGAAGTTGAAGGCCCTTACGGCAAGTTTAATTTTGATGGGCCCCAACGACGGCAAATATGGATAGGGGCAGGAATTGGCATCACGCCCTTTGTTGCGCAAATGAAGGCGTTGTCCATCCAGCGGGGAAGCAAGCCAATCTCACTGATTCACTGCACAGCCGAATTGGACAATGTTGCTATCGGCAAACTGCGCGCTGATGCGCTGGCTGCTCATGTTGATTTGCAGGTGTTAGTGGACGAGCGAGATGGCTTGCTGTCAGCAAAGCGGTTAATGGACCTGGTGCCCCAGTGGCGCGAGGCTGGCGTGTGGTTTTGCGGCCCCATAGGCTTTGGCAGTGCGCTCCGCAAGGGGCTGATAGCGCAAGGCTTTGACGCAAAGCACTTTCATCAAGAGCTTTTCGACATGCGCTGAGCAACTTGTTCGCGACGTGTTCCAGGCGGAGTACTGACGCCACCCATAGGGACATGACCGAATATTGAAGCAAATGCCCTATTTCACAGTGCGCTCGATCCCCAGCTTCCCCAGCACATACTTTTCAAAGACCGGCTCTGAATTGCCTTTTCTCATTTTGTTGAGGAAGTATTTTTCAAATGCGATTTTGGCGAAATGCACCCATTTGCCCTTCTTGAACCAGTTGACGTTGCGCGGTGGAATTTGGGGCAGGGCGACAAAGGCTGCGCCGGTATCGCCCAGGTCGGCCAGGCAAATCGCGTTCCAGGTTGCCTTGGTTGAGACCGGCCGATTGGCCAGTTCGTCGGCGATGTTATGCACAATGGCCGTGACCATGGTTTCGATCATGTAACCCGTCTTGGGCGCACCCGTGGGAACGGGTGTTGCTTCGACGGGAGGGATGGCGACGCAGACACCTGCAGAGAATATGTTCTTGTAGGCTTTGCTGCGCTGGTATTCATCAATGATGACAAAACCCCTTGGGTTGCACAGATTTGGCACTGCTGCCACCGCATCCACGCCCTTGAAGGCGGGCAGCATCATGGACAGCTTGAACGGCACCTCGACATCCTTGATGACCGCACCGTGATCGTCCAACTGCGTGACAAACAGTTTTCCAGCCTCGACTTTGGTTGTCTTGGCATTGGTGATCCACTTCATGTCGTGGCTGCGCAATTCAGACTCCAGCATCGATTTGGAGTCGCCAACGCCACCCAGGCCCAGGTGGCCAATGTACGGCTCGCTGGTCACAAAAGTGATGGGCACCTTGTGGCGCAATTTGCGTTTACGTAGATCGGTGTCCAGGATGAAGGCAAACTCATAAGCAGGCCCAAAGCAACTGGCGAACGGCATAGCGCCGATGACCACAGGGCCGGGGTTTTGCAAGAAGGTTTCATACTCCTTGAAAAACTGCTCCGCGTGGTCGACCGTGCAAACCGAATGCGTGTGCCCACCGTGCGGGCCGGCACCGGGTACTTCGTCAAAAAACAGCTTTGGCCCAGTGGTGATGACCAGGTAGTCATACGCCTGGCGATCCCCTCCCTCCAGCACGATGGCATTGGCATCGGCATCGATTTGGGTGACTGGCTTGGCGATGAAATTGATGTTTTTCTTCTCAAGCAGCGGTGCGATCTTCAGGGTGATGGCGTCACGGTCACGCCAGCCCACGGCTACCCAGGGGTTGGAGGGCGTGAACTGAAAGTAGTCCACCGCGCTGACCACGGTGATCTGATGCTCTGGGCCGAGCTGCTCCCGCATTTCGTAGGCTGCAGGCATGCCGCCAATGCCTGCTCCCATGATGACGATGTGTGCCATGGTGGTACTTTCAAGCGTGAGATCAGAATTTGAAGGACATGGCGACCCCGAGAGAGGATTGCTTCATGCGCACCGTCTCGTTACCTGCCATGCCTCCCATGAAGCCGTTGAACAGGGATGAACCAGAGACCGAATTGCTGGGCGCCAGCATGTAGGCGAAGCTGAGTTCTGTCGAGGGGGACATGGCATAGGTGCCGCCAATGGTGTACTGCTTGGTGATGACGCCTGGTGCAACCATGTTGAACGTGACGTCCCGGCTTTGCACGGGATTGCTGCCGACATTGAATCCTGCGCGTAGAACCCATTTCGGATTCATCTGCCACTGTGCGCCGATCTTCCAGACGTTCACATCAGCCCAGCCAAAGCCAGGGCCTCCTGCGCTGCCCAGCGGCGCTGCATTGGTGCTGGGGCTGCCGACCGACTTCACACCGGAATACTGGATACGCTCATAGTCCACTGCCACGCTCAACGCACTGCTTGCCTGCCAGTTCACCCCCAGGGTGTAATTGGCGGGTATGTCAAAGCTGCCGCTGTCGGCAAACAGTCCGGCGTATTTCGAGAATTTGGACATCTTGGTTCGAGGTGAAAACGATGCGCCCACTGTCAGGTCGCTGCCAAGCTTGCCCAGATATCCCAGCCGAACCCCCACGCCATTGCTAGTGTCGTAGCCGTTTGAGCTGACATTGGCAGGTGAGGCGGACATGGACGAGAACATTTGAAGCCCGTCGGCCTTGAACCTTTGGTGGATGATCAGCGGGGAGACACCCACTGAGTGCGCATCACTTAGCTTGTAACCCAGGGTGGGCGCCACAATCAACTGCATCATGTCGATGCCCACCTTCCCTGAACCGCAAAGCAGATTGGCGGCGGCCGGGCCACAACTTCCGGCGGGAATCTGTCCGCCCGCAAAATCTGTGTTCATTCCCCCATTGCCGTAGACGGTGACGCCTATGCCCATCTTGTTGTTGATGACGCGGTTGTAGCCCAGTTCGGGAACCAGAAAACTCTTGCCATCGCTTTCCACTGCCCCATTCAACCCGGCTGCGCTGCCGCTGCGTTCGACGCTGCGCACCGGCATGAAGATGTCAATGCCGGCGTCAAAACGGTTGCCGGCCCAGGCAGAGGCTGCTGGGTTATTGGCCCCGCCAAATGCGTTATCAGTCGAAGCAACAGAAGCTCCCCCCATGCCCTTGGCCTTCATGCCATACCCGTGGGGGAAGTAGCCGTTGGTGGCGTTGGCCGAGCCCGCCGCGAGCAGGGCCAGAACCGGAATCAGTCGGAACGTGTTGCGAAGCTTTGTCATGGTTTGTCTCCAGATGTGTTTGTTAAAAGCAGGAAAGAAATTGCGTGCGCCAAGATGTCTGGCCTGTCACCAATGGACCAGCAAGCGGCCATTAAGCACTTTGGATGTCAGTCGGGTCAGCGGGGTTTTGCCCTTTTTGATGCAGTCGCCGCTCTGGATGTCGAAGGACCACCCATGCTTGGGGCAGGTGAGCGTCCCGTTTGCATGGTGGGCACTCAGTGGGATATCAGATGACTGGTGTGGGCACCGGCTGTCGTAAACCTTGTAGTTTCTTTTGTTCCGATAAACGAAAAGACCGCGTCCGTCGCACTCTGCACGTGTGACCTCCGCATCTCTGACTTCGCTGCTTGCCATCACATCGTGCCA
Organism: Candidatus Defluviibacillus avedoerensis; assembly: GCA_016703665.1. Classification (GTDB taxonomy): domain Bacteria; phylum Pseudomonadota; class Gammaproteobacteria; order Burkholderiales; family Burkholderiaceae_C; genus Defluviibacillus; species Defluviibacillus avedoerensis. The sequence goes on along the minus strand of JADJBS010000020.1, from coordinate 191,364 downwards.
GCGCGGCTCGCCCTTGAGGGCCTCAATCTGAAACTCTGGTATTTTCATGTCCAGGATGATGTCGGTTGCCCAGACAATTCTGGCCAGCCCCAACGCAGGGAAGGCCATGAGCAACGCGTCCAGAATCTCCTTTGCGGTGCAGCCTTCGCGTAGTGCGCGCCGCAAGTACTGACGAAAACCGCGATCAGTCTGGGCATGGACCTTGGTGATCACGGAAATCAGGTTCCGTGTTTTCGGGTCCAGGTATTTCCCGGCGTCTTTCAGAAACGCAAAATAGTGGCTGAGTGCCTCTGGCCGAGCCTGAATCAAGTAGGTCAACGAATCGCTCATGGATCACACGGCCTGTGAAGTGGATATGGCAAGCTCGGTGGTCAGGATAAAAACCAGCATCGAAGCCTGCGCACGGTCTTGCTATTAGAGGCATTACCACGCAATCCCGTCTATAGCCGCCACGGGTGATTCGGCGTAGCCCAAATGGGTAGTCGGAACGCACCTGCTTGCGGGTTTGTCATGTATATCAATTGTGGGTTATGTATTAGTATTAGCATTAAGCGATACCAGCCAGACCTTCAAGATGAAATCCCCGATTCCGTTACGTCAGGCTCCCTCCCAACCAGGGCGGCTTGCCAGCGCCGCAATGCCAAGCCTGACGTCGGTGTTTGCAGGCGACAATGACCTGGAGGCCTTGCTTGAGCAGTTTCTGGTTTCGATCATGGTCATGGCGGGCGCGCAGGCGGGCGCAGTTCGCGTGTTGACGGACGACGGACTGCAAATGCGTCTTCTTGCGCATCAGGGTTTGCCAATGGAGGTTGTGGCGCAAGAGAGCCTGGTTAACCGCAATTGCGGCATGTGCGGCATAGCGTCATGCACGGATGGCCTGGGCTGGGTTGACGACTTGGCCACTTGTGACCATCGTGGGGATGCCGGGTACTTTGGTGCTGAGTGCCAGCATATTCTGGCCATTTCCTTGGCGAATGGGTCAGACGTGCTGGGTATTTACAACCTGTTTTTCAGCGCAACACCGCAGATCAGCCCTCAGGTTGAATCCATGTTGCGTCTGATTGGCCGGATGTTGGGGCTTGCCTTACACAACGCAAGGCAGGAAAGAGAGCGCTTGAGGGTCACTGTCATGAATGAGCGGCAGGAGCTGGTCAATGAGCTTCACGATGCCATCGCCCAAACCCTGGCTTACGCCAAGATGAGGATGCCTTTGCTGAATGATGCCATTTCGCTGCACGATGAGGACCGTGCCTTGCGCGTTTTTGCTGACGTCAAAAAAGCGGTGTCTGATGCGCATGACAGCCTTCGTCAGGTCATGACCTGTTTCAAGACAAGAATGGATCCGCTCGGCCTGCTGCACGCGCTTGACAGCATCGCGATTGCTTACTTTGACCGTACAGGCATTCCGCTTGAAGTCCGAAAAACCAGCCAGCCTCTGAATTTGAGTGAAGCCCAGGAGATCCAGGTCTTCTACATCGTTCAGGAAGCGTTGACCAATATCGCCAAGCATTCCCGCGCAACGAATGCAAGATTGACCATTGAAAAGACCCCGGTTGAATGGCTTTTTCAGATCGACGATAACGGTCAGGGCATGATGCAAAGCGAAGCAATTGATGGATCTTCCCGCCATCTAGGCCTGGGCATTATGGCAAATCGTGCTCGACGACTGGGGGGGGAGTTGACCTTTAAGCCCCTCGACGAGGGGGGCACCCAGGTGCGACTTGTTGTCCCAATCAGTGCGATGACGCCAGAGGTTGTGCAATGACCGGAAAAACCCGCGTAATGTTGGTGGACGACCATGCGCTTTGCCGCAGTGGGCTGACAGAACTGCTTGAACACCGAGGCAACATGTCCGTGGTGGCTGCAGAGGGCGAACCTGTAAAGGCACTGATCAAGCTTCGTGAGACGCAGCCTGACCTTCTGGTGCTGGACATGCGTCTTGGAGACACGGATGGCCTGAGCGTGTTGCGTCAGGTTCGGGCTGCGGGCATTGAAACGCCCGTGGTGATGCTGACCATGAGCGACAGTGAAGAAGACATGGCTAGCGCTTTGCGAGCAGGTGTGCGTGGGTATCTGCTAAAAGACATGGAACCCGAGGAGGTGATTGACGCCATCAACCGGGTAGCCCGGGGTGAACTGGTGGTCGCATCGGCCATGACCTTGAAGCTCGCACAAGTCCTTCAGGCGGGCAGCAATGGCCCTGTGAAAGGCGCGCTTGTGGCTTCATTGACTGAGCGTGAGCGCCAGGTCCTCGAGCATGTGGCGCGCGGCCAGAGTAACAAGGTTATCGCTCAGGCGCTGGACATCAGTCACAACACCGTCAAACTTCATGTACGGCATATCATGGACAAGCTGGGGCTGAGATCGCGCGTGGAGGCCGCAGTCTTTGCCTTTGAAAACCAGATGTCGCATGAGGGAAAAAAGGCAGCAGCAGACGCTAAGACTGCCAGGTTTTGAGCTGACCTGAACCGCTTTGTCAAGCACAGGCTTTGTGCTCGAACCAAGTGAGTTCGTGTTGAAGTGACACGACGTCGCCAATGATGGTCAGGCAAGGTGAATGAAGCTTGGCCTGTTCAACTTTGTGAGCAATGTTGCTGAGCGTTCCGAGCACGGTTTTCTGGGTGCTTAAACTTCCATCTTGAACGACCGCCACCGGGCAATCAGGACTTGCTCCGTTTGCAATCATTTCCCGGGAAATCGATGGCAAGCCACTCAATCCCATGTAGATCACCACGGTTTGGCCTGAGCGAACGAGAAGAGGCCAATCCAGGTCGGCACTGCCATCTTTGAGATGGCCCGTGACAAACACGCATCGTTGAGCATGGTCGCGGTGAGTCAGCGGGATGCCTGCGTAACACGACACGGCAGATGCAGCCGTGATGCCTGGCACCACTTCAAAAGCAATGCCATGCGCAGCCAGGGCCTGCAACTCCTCCCCGCCACGTCCGAAAATAAAGGGATCCCCCCCTTTGAGCCGAACAACCTGCTTGCCTTGCTGGGCCAGCTCAATCAGTAAGCTGTTGATTTGCTCCTGGCGCAGGGTGTGCTCATTGCGGCGCTTACCCGCGAAAATGCGCACTGCTTGTGGCGAGACCGATTCAAGCACTTGCGGGGAAACGAGATGGTCATAAACGAGGACCTCTGCTGTTTGCAGCAGCCGCAAGGCACGTAAGGTCAACAGGTCGGGATCCCTGGCCCCGCACCCACCAGATAGACGCATCCCGCCGCCAAAGGCGTCGGCGTTGCTTGCTGTTCGCCCCTCAATGGCAACCTCCAGAACCACATGCGCTCGTTGCGCAACCGCCAGAAGCGCAACCACTTTTTCGATCACCTTGCGCGACGCCAGCCTGCTGCGAATCCATGAATATGAAATGGAACTGACCGGGTTCCAATTCGACATAGTCCAGCGTGGTCTGCTCCAGTAGGGCCTGGTGAGCCTCCCCAATCACAACCGCGACGCCATGCAGGTCGAGCCGGAGGTCTTCGTCGGCTGATTCATCGAAACCCATGCCGTATTCGATGGATCCATCTGCTTCCACACGGGCCGCTACCCGCAGGGCCATGTGGTGGGCTCCACTGGAGCGGGCTGTATCCTGAATCTGTTGCGCAGCAGTTGCTGAAATTGAAAACATGGCATTCTCCTGGTATACGGATGTGGTTCAGTGCTCGCCCTTGGTCTTCCACAGGCCTGCGAGGCGATTGCCTTGTTTCTGAGGGCCTCCCATGGGAAACATGGTATGCAGGTGATGATTGCTACCCAGCTCTGCGCCCCAGCACCGGGAAAAGTGCGAAATCATCGTGCGGACCTGCGCCTGCACACGATGTTCTTCAAAATACTGACGCAAGAACCTGATCACGGCCCAATGCGCATCGGTTAGCTGCAGGTTTTCAGACTGGGCTTGGGCTTGTGTAAAACCTTCGCTCCAATCATCCATCCGGAGAAGATAGCCTTCCACATCGGTCCACACGGGATGTCCATTCACCTTGACGTGACGCGCGCCAGGCTTGGACAGCCCTGTCGATGCGATCTTGCGGCTGTGAGCAAACTTGACAAAGTCGCTGACCCAGGTGGAGCCCGCCTGAGTGCGCAGATGTGCGTAGGATGCCAGTACCTGCTGGTGAACAATGCCATCGTGCTGGCCATCCACGCCGTGTCCGCGTTGGACGCTATATGCAAACTTCAGGTCGGCTGGGGCGTTCTCGATGGCGGAGTGATGAAATTCATGACCTCTGATGAGTCCGTCCACGGGGCTTGACGAGGTCGCGTCCGCTGGGGATGTCCACGGCGCGTTTTGCGTGTGGGTCAGTTCAACATAGCCGCGACCAACCGGTCTTGAATGCATACGCACATCCACTGGCAATGCCCCCACCATGTCATGCGATTGGTCGCCCCAACGAATCCGCCTGGCCAGGTACATCAGGCCGCCGCATTCCGCATAGACGGGCATGCCACTGTCAATGGCCGCACGAATGCTGCTACGCATCGCGGAGTTGGCTTCCAGTTCTGCCATGAACATTTCGGGAAAACCGCCTCCTATGAAGAGTGCATCGACATCCGGCAGCCTGCTGTCGTTCAGGCAATCAAAGCGATGGAGTGAAGCACCCATGCGTTCAAACGCGCAAAGGTCGTCGGGGTAGTAAAAGCCAAAGGCCTTGTCTTGGGCGATGCCAACGCGAAGCCCGCTGGCGATGCCAAGCATTGACGCGCTCGGTGGTTTGGCCGGGGGTGCTGACGGCGTGAAGGGCGTGGCAGTCCGGGCAATCTCCATCACCCGGTGCAAATCCACCTGCGCAGAAATGACGCGCCCCATGTGCTCAATGCGTTGATGGGCATCGTCCACCTCATGCTGCGGCACGAGCCCCAGGTGTCGCTCGACCATCGCAAGATGTGGGTCCTGCGCGATGGCGCCCAAGACCTTGACAGGGGTGTAATGCTCGATCACAGCCCGAAGTTTGTTCTCATGGCGACTGCCGCCAACCTGGTTCAGAATGACACCGGCGATGCGCACGCCAGGATCGAACGCCTGGTAACCCAGGATCAGCGGTGCAATGCCACGCGTCATGCCCCGGGCATCGATGACCAGGACAACGGGCAGGCCCAGCAGCGTCGCCAATGCGGCGTTGCTGTTGGCGCCATCGAGTGCCAAACCGTCATACAGGCCCTTATTGCCTTCGACGATGCTGATGTCGGCCTTCGCCGCCAGGCGGGAGTAGCAGGTCTGTACCTGTGCAGCCGAGCTCAGGTGGGAATCGAGGTTAAAGCAGGCGCGACCACTCGCCCGGCTGAGCCACATGGGGTCGATGTAGTCTGGCCCTTTCTTGAAAGCCTGAACCACCTGTCCAAGACCGACCAATGCAGCGCACAGACCGACGCTGACGGTGGTCTTGCCGGAGGATTTGTGTGCTGCCGATATGAGCAGGCCGGTCATGCTGTGCTTGCCAGTCAGTGTCCGACCTGATCGTCCAGCTTGTCTGGTAAGAAGCCAAACAAGCGCAAGCCCAGCAAAGTAAGCAAAGCTGCTGCGGCGACGCCGCCCAGCCCAAGCATCCATTCCAGGCTGCTGGGCGAGTAGTCATGGTTAACCCCGTCGAAAAAGCTGCTGCTGACCTCATGACCAGGAAACAGGACGAGACCGTAGGCCTGACCACCGACGATGGTCACGTACATCTGGGCCAGGCCACCCGCAATAACCAAGCTTGCCGAAAGGACCACCCGAGCCCTCAGACTGGCCAAGCCAGGCATCAACAGCAGCGCCATGGGCAACACGCTGCCCAACGCAATTTGCCCCAGCCAGAACATTTTTGTGAACATGCCACCGTCGATCAAGATGAAGCGTTCAAAGGGTATATGTTTGGAGAAATAGAGATTGGTCATGTGGTAAACCACCACAAAATACAGGCCGCATGCAATGAATATCAGTTGCAGACGTGCGAACCGCTCAAGCAAACCATCACCGACAGGGCGGCCTGCATGCGAGCTTGCCAGTAGCAGGACAAGCACAAAAATGGCCAAGCCGTAGCTTAGCGACAGGGCGATGAAAAGAGGTGCGAACAGTGCCGAGTCGAACGACTGCCGCGCGACCAGGAAGCCAAAGATAGAGCCAGTACCGGTGGTCAGGGCCATGCGCCACACAAATGCGAACAGCCCCGCCATAGGGGTGTAGCGAGACACGCCATGCTCCATCTGCGTCCACAGGTAGGCAATGATCAAGCCAATAAAGCCGGAATACAAGAAAATATTCCAGGCAAAAATCGATTTGAAGTTGAAATGGGTGATGGCGACCAACAGTCTGTCGGGTCGCCCCAGATCCAACAGCAGGATCATCAAGCCCCCGAGTAGCAGGCACATGGCTAACAGACCCGACAGTGGTGCAAGTGGCTTGAACTCAGTCTTGCCAAACACAGACGCCATGGATGCCACGTTGAGTGCACCTGAAGCGGAAACCACCAGAAAAACTGCGAACACATGAGGCAAGCCCCAGACAATCTGGTTGTCCATGCCCGTCACGACATGGCCTGCATGTTCCATGGCGAGGACTGACCAGGCCGCCGCCCCAATGGTCAGCAGCAACGCTGCCAGCAGCACAAAATACGCGGGGCTCTTGCTGTGTAACTCAAGCAGTTGAATCGTGCGCAGAGGTGGTTTCATGCTTGGCATGTCAAAGTCCGCTGTAGCGAATACCTGTGTTGAGGTTCAAGTCTTCGCGCACCTGGCGCGAAGGGTATTGGGCCAGCCGCATGGAAATCTCACTTTGGGGATCGTTGAGATCGCCAAACACCATGGCCTTGTGGCCGCCAGCCGCGCAGGCTGCCGCGCAGGCAGGACCATCGCCGCGGTCAATTCGGTGCACGCACAAGGTGCAGGCTTCTACGGTGCCTTTGCCGCGGGGGATGTCCTGCTTTTGCTGATCCAGCGGTTCATGAACAAAAGACCTGGCTTTGTAGGGGCAGGCCATCATGCAGTAGCGGCATCCGATGCATGCATGTTTGTCCACCAAGACAATGCCGTCTGCCCGCTTGAACGATCCCCCGGTTGGGCATACATCGACGCAGGGTGGCTCGGCACAATGCTGGCACATCATGGGCAACGACTGTGCTCGACCGGTCTGAATCTCTTTGATTTCGATCTTCCGAATCCATTGAGAGTCGGTGGGCAAGGTGCCCCCAGACAGGCCATTTTCAGTGTTGCAGGCCTTGACACAATCCGTGCAGCCGGTTTTGCATTGGTTGGTGTCGATCAACATGCCCCAACGGACTTGGCTGCTCGCGCCAGCTGATTTGCCTGCTTGCGCAGGCGATGCGCTGGCTAACTGAATGAGCTGCACGCCAGGGGCGATCAATAGGCTGGTCATGCCAGCAGCAGCGACACCTAAAAATCCACGGCGTGAAGAACTGGCTTCCCTTTGTGATTGACCTGGAGATGCTTGTGTCATGGTTTCTCCTTCACTTTGCTGAAGGCGTCCTTGGGCTTGCTCGAATGGCATTCAAAGCAATCAATCTTCACTGCTGCATAGCTGTGGCAGCTTTGGCAAAAATTGGTGGGACTGGCGTTCACGCTGTGGGTCTCCTTGCTTGCGTGGCAAGTGATGCAAGCCTGCAGGCTGTGGGCTCCTGATCGATCGCCACCTCGCAAGGTGTCATCTCGCTGGTGCTTGAGCAATTTCATGTGATTGCGACGCATGAAGGCTGGTTCGGCCACGCACTGCCCACCATTGGCTTGCTCAATCACAGGCTTGGGAACGGCCAGCGCTCCGGTTCCCGTCGCGAAGAATGCCAGTGCGGCCAAGGCGACCACGTTGATCAATCCAGCAAGCATCTGCCGTATGACGCGACAGGTCATCAGATCAGTCTCCCAGGCCCATCTGGATATAACCAGTGGGGCATACATCGGCACAGATATGGCAGCCAATGCACTTGTTGTAGTTTGTGTCTACGTAGCGCCCGGTGGTGGATTTGGCTTTTGGCACCTTGAACACGGCCACCTGAGGGCAGTAGACCACGCAGTTGTCACACTCAAAGCACTGGCCGCAACTCATGCAACGCTTGGCCTCCGCAACAGCCTGTGCCTCCAGCAGTGGGCGTAGGCGTTCTTCGAAATTGTTGAGTGCTTCAGCAGCTGTCAGGGTGACAATGCCACGCCGGTGTCTTTCCGTATACGCAAAGTGCCCCAAAAACAGTTCTTTGTGTGAAATCACGTACCGATCAGAACGGTTGTCGAAGTTGTGAATTGCTGCTGTGCTGGTATAGGTGCCGCGAATCGGTTCGTGCACTTCGCTGAAGACATAGCCTTTCTCCAGCATCTTGCGCTTGAGATCGAAAGCATGAACGTCAATTTTGGGGCGTTTCTCAAGCGGTTCATTTTGCAAATAGCGGTCAATACCGTCAGCGGCAATGGCTCCATGGCCAATGGCTGTGGTCAGCAGGTGCGGTCGAACCACGTCACCACCGACAAATACGCCAGCATGGCCTTGCACTTGGTAGTTTTTGTCGCAGGGCACAGCACCTTTGCCGTTGTTGAATTGCTCAAGCCCGGTAAAGTCAACCGCCTGACCAATCGCAGACACAATCAAGTCGGCGGGAATGTCTTCTTCGGTGCCCTCTATGTTTTTGATGTCGAGGCGGCCATTGAGCATTTTGGCCTCGCACTTGACGACGCGCAGCGCAATGGCACGTCCATCTGGGCCACACACCACGCCGACGGGCGCCAGCCCGCCACGGATGGCAATGCCTTCTGCAAGCGCCTGCTCAACCTCGTGCTTGCTGGCTTGCATCTTGTCGATGCCAAAAATCGAAGTCAATGTGACATCGGCGCCTTGGCGTAAAGAGGCTTGTGCAACATCATGGGCGAGCTGACCGCCAATGGCCTGTTCGGGCCGCTCGGCCTCACTGTGTTTTTCAATATGACCCAGGCGACGTGCCACTGTGGCCACGTCAATTGAGGTATCACCCCCTCCCACAATGACGACGCGCTGACCGACATGCTGCAAGCGACCGTCGTTGAACGCCTTCAGGAAAGCCGTGGCCGTGACGCAATTTGGCGCCTGTGCACCGTCTACTGCCAAGGGGCGGCCCGACTGCGCGCCCAGTCCAAGGAAAACCGCATCGTGTGAAGACCGAATGTCATCCATGCTGATGTCCGTGCCGATGCGGCAGTTCATCCTTGTTTGCACACCCAGATCCAGAATGCGCTGGATTTCTGCGTCCAACACATCGCGCGGCGTGCGAAAGCCTGGAATGCCATAGCGCATCATGCCCCCAAGCTCGGCGCGTTCGTCAAAAATCGTGACCGTATGTCCTCGCAAGGCCAATTGATACGCCGCCGACAAACCTGCAGGCCCACCACCGATCACGGCAACCTGGCGGCCCGTCGTGTGTACCGGTTTGTTGAATCCTAGGCGGTTCTGGATGGCGTACTCCCCCAGAAAATGTTCCACCGAATTGATGCCCACAAAATCTTCAACTTGGTTGCGGTTGCAGCCTGACTCACACGGTGCTGGGCAGACCCGTCCCATGACCGAAGGGAAAGGGTTTGCCTCAGTTAGGCGCCGGAAAGCGTACTCCTGCCACGGTACACCCGTTGGCGGTTTCTCGACGCCGCGAACAATGTTCAGATACCCGCGGATGTCTTCCCCCGCTGGACAACTGCCCTGGCAGGGTGGCGTGCTTTGGATGTAGGTAGGACACTTGTGCGAATGGCCCGCGTCGAAAAATTCTTCTTGCCAGGACTTCACCTTTTGGTCACCATCCTTGTAACGACGAAATGAAATCGGCTTGACGGCAGTGGTATCTGGTGTTGCACTCATGCTGTTTGTCTCTTCTGTGTTGTACTGGAGGGCTGTGGGCTATTTGTCGCCTAGCAGAATGGCTTTGCTGACCAGCTGGTGAACGCCGCCAACCATGCCCATCTTGAAGCCATAGGCTGGCAGCACTTTGGTGAACTGGGCTTTGCAGATAGCACAGATCGTGGCCATGAAGTTCACGCCGTGTTCGTTGACTACCTGGTTCAATGCCTCCATGCGGGGCAGGGCGCCCTTGACACGTAACTCAAGCAAGTCGTCTGTCAGCAGGCCGCCGCCGCCGCCGCAACAGAAAGTGCTTTCGTGGATGGTGCCGGGCGCCATGTCATGAAAGTGATTGGCCACAGTGGTGATGATCCGTCGAGGAATGACAAACTGGCCACCCGGCATATTGCCCATGCGAGATGCCCGGGCCACATTGCAGGAGTCATGGAACGTGATGATCCGGTCATCGTTAGCCGATTTGTCAAAGCGCAGTGCGCCGCGCTGGATCAGGTCGTCTGTGACTTCGCAGATGTGCTGGGGCACTGGATAGCGCGAATCGAGGTAGTCAAAGGGACCAATCAACGTATTCCAGAAGCTGTAGGCTACGCGCCAAGCGTGACCACATTCGCCCACCACGATTCGCTTGACACCTAGCTCTTTGGCCGCGTCGCGCACGCGGAGTGAAATCGTGCGCATCTGCTCATAGTTGCCGATGAACATGCCAAAGTTTCCTGCCTCCGATGCATGGGAGCTGAGCGTCCAGCTGATGCCTGCGGCGTGAAAGACTTTAGCATAGCCAATCAGGCTTTCGACATGAGGCTCGGAGAAGAAATCAGCCGAGGGTGTGATCAGCAAGACTTCAGCACCTTTGACATCGAGCGGGAACTTGATGTCCAGGCCTGTCTCTTCTTTGGTGTCTTCTTCCAGGCCTTCGAGTGTGTTTTCAAGCGCAGGTCCAGGTATGCCCAGGTTGTTGCCGATGCGGTGCACTTTTCCAATGATTTCATTGGAATATTTCTGGCCCAAACCTACCGAGTCCATGATCTCGCGGGCAGCCATGGTCACTTCGGCCGTGTCAATGCCATAGGGGCAAAATACCGAGCAGCGGCGACACTCTGAGCACTGATTGAAGTAGCTGAACCACTCGTCCAGCACCTCGCGAGTCAAATCGACCGCCCCAACCAGCTTAGGGAAATATTTGCCTGCAAAGGTGAAGTAGCGGCGGTAGATCTTGCGCATCAAATCTTGGCGCGCCACCGGCATGTTCTTGGGGTCGGCAGTGCCCAGAAAATAGTGACATTTGTCTGAACAGGCACCGCAGTGCACGCAGGCATCCATGTACACCTGCAGGGAGCGGTACTTGCCCAGAAGCTCGCCCATTTTGGCAATGGCTTTCGCTTGCCAGTCATCCACCAGCGCTTCGGGAAAACCAATTGCCTGTTGGATGGGGGCACCCGCCACAAACGGTTTCAGATGCGAGGTAGCTCCCACCTGCACCAGCGGGATCACCGGATACGCCTTGAGCTTGGGTGTGTCGAATGCAGCTGTGGCCATGGTGTTTGCTTTTCAGCGCTTGTCCGAAGCGCTTGCCCAGGCGCTGATGTGTCGGGCTTCACGTGCGTTGTCTGCCTGGTTCCGGGTGGGGCTGAAGAAGATGCCCGGTGCATGCAGCAGTTTGCTGATTGGGAAGACCAGCATCAGTAAGGCCACCAGCGCCAGATGCACGAGCAGTGCTGGGTCAGCTGGCAGGTCTTCTGGGGATAGCCGTAACAGACCCAGCACAAAGGCCTTCACCGCGATGATGTCGGTGTGGGCCACAAAGCGCATCACCAGGCCACTTGCCGCTATGCATAGCAAGAGCAGCAACATAAGGTGATCGGACGGTGTGGAGATATAGCGCACACGGTCTACCAGCCAGCGGCGTGCCCACAGGCCACCAAGTGCCAGCAACATGACAAACCCCGCGTAGGTACCAATGGGTTGAATCAGTACGACGATGTCCCACACCGGCGACTGAAAATAGCGCGCATGTCGCATCAGGACCAGCAGCAGCGCAAAGTGAAATGACCAGCCAAACAGCCATGTCCATTTGCTGGACTTGAAAAGGCTCTCGAAAACCACGATCTCACGCGCCATACGCCAAGCGACGCCGCTCTGGGTCAACGGTGCAGGGGTTGTGGGGATTTTCAGCGGCGCAGGGGCCCGGAAGTACTGGCGGACTTTAAGCGCTGTGCCAACCACCAGCATCAGCGTTGCACCGTAAAGCAGCGCGGCGTAGAGGGCAGTCAGCATGGCTGGCCAGCGCGTTGGCGGGTTAGATGCAGCCAGTGGGCTTGGGCAAGCCGGCAATCTTGCAAGCCTGCTTGGACGGGCCATACGGAAACAGCTCGTAAAGGTATTTGCTGTTGCCTTTTTCCTCGCCAAATTGTTTGCCAATGGCCTTGGTCAAAACACGGACAGCTGGCGCGATCTGGTACTCGTTGTAATACTCACGCAGAAAGTTGATCACTTCCCAGTGGTTGTCCGCCATCTCGATTTTTTCTTCGGCAGCAAGGTGGTTAGCCGCGTCAATATTCCAGTCGGCGAGGTTCAGCAGATAGCCTTCTTCATCGGTCTCATAGGTCTTGCCGTCGATTTCAAAGCTCATGGGGTTCTCCAGGTAAAAGGGATACAAGTCAAATCAAGAGGCTCAGAGCCATGCCTGCGAGCTGCTGTGCTCAGCCGCCAGGTCAACAAAGCCGCCGTAGTCCACTAAGGTGACGCCGACCATGACTTTGGCTGTGACGCCGCGGGCGTCGGTGTCGGGTTGCAAGGCATAGACCTTGAGCGTGTGACAGGCCTGGCGTACGCTGGCATGGGCTGGTCCGTCTACGGTGGCAGCGTAAATCGCATCCTCCGTCAGCAGCAAGGCACTGCCCGCCTGGGCGAACCGGAGGCAGCTTTCCAGGGAGCGGTTTTCAAAGGGCGATTTATTGATGATGTGCAGCATGGCTTGGATCTCTAGGTATTCAGAAGCTCAGGACCACGTCCTGTTCGGCCATCAACTGGGCCATGGCGCTTGCATCCAGCACTTCCACAGGGACCAGCAGGTCTTTTTCGCTCAGGCCGCGTTGGCTTAAAGATTCCTGGTCCACGTACAGCTTTTCGACGTCATAACCGTCCAGCGCGCGGTAGCTGGGTGAGAAATTCTTGACGCCGATGCCTTTGGTTTGCTGCCCTTTGACCAGTTCATAAACACCGTCGTCAATGAAGACAAGGCTCACGTCTTGATCGAATGTGGCCGTGATCAGCACCACCTCCAGGCTCTCCAGTGCGTAGATCGTGCCGTAAGGTGCCTTGCGGTTGACGAACATGAATTTCTTGACCTTCGGTCCACTGCTCGTTGTGAGTTCGCTCATGGGTATCTCCGTGATCAATCGCCAAAGGTCAGCAGGCGGTCGGCCTTGATGCCGCTGTCCACCAACTGTCCAAGTCCAGAGATGCGAAAGCCTGGCGCTAGCACTTCGTCCTTGATGCCCCGGCGCAGGGCTGCGGCCACGCAGACCACCAGATCTACCTTGTGGTCTGCCGCCAGGGCCGACCAGCGGTTCACCACGTGGCGGTCATCCTGGGGCGGCTCAGTGAGGCGGGTAGCGTTGTTGACACCGTCGTGGTAGAAGAAGACGCGCTGAATTTCATGGCCTTTAGCCAGCGCCGCCACAGCAAACTGATAAGCTGTGTCGGGCGCCTGGTGGGTATAAGGCCCAGCGCTCACAAGGAGTGCAAATTTCATGGTGCTGGCTTTCCGGCAAGACGTTAGAAGCGGATGTGCGTCGAGGCGTTGAGGCTGGCACGTGAACCGCGCCAGTCGTCAATCAGGTACTTGGTGAAGGGCAGGTCGCACTTCTCAAAGAACTGGGGCCAACCAATGCGCTCAATCCAGTCAGAAACGCGCTCCCACGAGCGGGCGTCTTCCTTGTAGGTGTACAGGATCTTCTTGACCATGGCAGAGACCTCCACGCAGCGCGGTGGGTTGTTGGGCAGGCCAGAGGCCACCATTTTCATGAAGGTGGGCTTGCCACGGGCGTTGGAATTTTTCCCGCCCACCCAGATCGCCAGTTTGCTGTGCTCTGGGTCGTTGATCTGCATGGGGGGGCAGGGTGGGTAGCAGGCACCGCAGCACATGCATTTGGTTTCGTCAATTTCGAGCGACGGCTTGCCATTGACCATGGCAGGCCTGATGGCCGCCACAGGGCACCGGGCCACCACACTGGGGCGCTCGCATACATTGGCCACCAGATCGTGGTTGATCTTGGGCGGCTTGGTGTGCTGCACGACGATGGCAATGTCCGCCTGGCCGCCGCAGTTGATCTCACAGCACGATGTAGACAGATGGACTCGATTCGGCATGTCTTCCTTGACGAACTCTTCATGCAGTTCATCCATCAAGGCCTTGACCGCACCCGAGGCATCGGTACCCGGAATGTCGCAGTGCAGCCAGCCTTGTGTGTGCGCAATCGACGACACCGAATTGCCGGTGCCACCCACCGGAAACCCGTTGCTGGTCAGCGACTCAATCAAAGGGGCCACTTTGTTGAAGTCACTCACCATGTATTCGATGTTGCTGCGTATCGTGAAGCGCACATGGCCATCGGCATAGGTGTCGGCAATGTCGCACAGCTTGCGGATGGTGAACACGTCCATCTGGCGCTGAGTACCTGCGCGTACCGTCCAGATCTCGTCGCCCGTGTGCGACACATGGTGCAACACGCCCGGACGTGGCCGGTCGTGGTACTTCCAGTTGCCGTAGTTCTTGAGCATCAGCGGATGCAGATACTGCTTGTTGTCGGGTACGCCGCTCTCAATGGGGGAACGCATCGTTGCCATGGGTTGTCTCCTGTGCTCGGTATCTGTTGGCGTCAGGCCGCTGATTTACGCGCGGCAATCTTGGCCACTTCGTCGTCCCATCCATCGGTGCGGACATAGGGGTTGGTGCGAGGTGTAGCCACCATGTTGGGGTCAATCTCGAGTTCGATACCTTCAAGGAAGTTGACCAATCCAATGCGCTCAATCATTTCGCCGGTGCGCTCATGCTCCAGGGCGTTTTCGGCAAAGAAGTCGATGGTCTTTTGGGCCAGTTCAACCAGCGCCTTGTAATCCTTCTCTTCGTTCATGGGCATGAACGGCACCACCACCGTACCCATCAGGTCACCGATCTTCAGGGTGCGCTTGCCTCCCATCAAGATGGTGACGCCTTTGTCAGTGCCTGTGGCCAGCGCACCGGTCATCACGTTGATGCAGTGCATGCAGCGCACGCAGTTGCTGTTGTCGATTTCAAGGCATTGGGTGTCGCTCACGGCCACGCTGGACATTTTGGGCCCGGTTTTGACGTCCTTGATTTCCTTGAGCATGATGGTCTTGGTAGGGCAACGGCTCACCACGTCGTTGACCAGTTCGGTCATTCCATGCTTGTCAAACCACTTGCGTGCCATGGCCTCATCTGTGCGGATGTTGTCGCGCCAGGTGCCAATCACGGCCATATCGGCACGTTGAATCGAATTCATGCAGTCATTGGGGCAACCCGAGAACTTGAATTTGAATTTGTACGGCAGGGCCGGACGGTGCATGTCATCCAGAAAAGTATTGACCACCGCCCGTTGTGCCTTGGCCTCGTCATAGCAACTCTGCTCGCAGCGGGCCGCCCCCACGCAAGACATGCTGGTACGTACTGCGGGGCCAGCGCCGCCGAGGTCAAAGCCCAGTTCGTTGATCTCATCAAAGGCACCCTGCACATTGGCGGTGCTGGCGCCCTGGAACATGATGTCGCCCGACTGGCCGTGAAACGCAATCAGCCCCGAGCCATGGCGCTCCCAGATGTCGCACATCTTGCGCAACACCTCGGTGTTGTAGTGCATGCCCGCAGGCGGCTGAACCCGCAGTGTGTGGAATTCTTTGGAGGCGGGGAACATGTCAGCCACTTCAGAAAAGCGGGGAATCACGCCACCGCCGTAGCCGAACACGCCTACGGTGCCGCCTTTCCAGTACCCTTTGCGTGTCTTGTAAGAGTGTTCGAGCTGACCCATCAGGTCAGTCATGTAGTCGTTGTCTTTGGCCAGGCGCTTGAGGCCGGTCACAAAGCTGGGCCATGGACCACTCTCAAGCTGATCCAACATGGGCGTATCGTGCGGTTTCTTGCTCATCGCTGTCTCCTGTTGCGAGCCCGGTCAGTTGCCAAAGCTCATCCACCTAGGGGTTGAAAGCGGCCTCTGTGTGCACATGCATTTCAACTTCGTGGCCGATGGTAGAGGCAGATCCAGCGCATGCGCTATCACCCTCGTTGAGTATCCAGAGCTACCCATCCGGGCTATATGCTCTCCTCCCTCCCGGCTATAGACGTCAGGTGCTGCTATTGCGCCCAATAGCGCACATGACCACCCTCACGCCATTGACAACGCTGACCAATCCTTTGGGTGGGCAGGTCATCGAGCTTCAGCAACTGGATTACGACAGCGGGGGTATCAGCCTGCTTCGCACACGCATACGCGAGAAAAGCCGATTCACAATTTTTGAAGTAGACCCTATGACCGCACGCCAATGGGGTGAGGCGCTGATTCAATGGGCCAACAGTCAACCCGTCGAAGCGGTGCAACCCGCTGAGTCCGTGTTGCCTCAGGCCGTCTCTGGAGAACAGGGTTGAGTGCCGCTGTGGTCGATGAGGCTGACATGGTGGACGTGGCCCTGCCCATGCAGGCCAAGGCCCTTTCGCTCCACTGCGCCGAGGCCTTAAGCCAGGCCTTGTGCGAGCATCTGCATTGGCTAGCCACTGACGTAGGCTCTGGTGTCCATCCCTTGAAGCTGGTGGCCGGCAACGAAGGCATCGCACTGGTGCCGCACCGCGCTCGTTTGCTGCTGCGCATTCAACGCGCCAGGGCAGACGCTGTGCAACTGTTGGCTCAAACTGAACTGTTTGTAGCCGGAAACAGCGTTCGCCTCGGCTTACCTCGACTGCGTGAACTGGTTCCACACAGCACGATTTATGCGCACCGGGTGATTTCTGGCGCAGCAGGTGAACAAGGGTTGATGACCTTGTTGGACGCGGCGCTTGCCGCGATGGGTGTTGCCTGCGAGCGCGTGTGTGGGCTGCACCAATCTATTGAGGTGAATGGCCAGCGGCAGGACGCATTCAGCTTGATGCTGCATGGGCTCACGCCATCGCAGTCTTTGCGCTTGCAGACAAGGGGTTTGGGGCCACATCGCCTGCTCGGGTGTGGCATTTTTGTGCCGCACAAATCGGCAGCGGCAGTGTAAAAATTCACACGGAGACAGACAGATGAGCTACCTCATTCAAGGCATTGAACATGAAGCGGACGATCAGGGTTATCTGGTTGAACCTGTATTTGAAGACGAAGCGGTCCAGGTGATTGCCCAAGCCGAAGGCATCAGTTTGACGGAGGCGCACTGGGAGGTGGTGCGCTACTTGCGTGACGAATACCGTGAGCACGGGCACACGCCAAATTTTCGCAACATGCTGAAGGGCTTTTCCGAGATCCACCCCGGTGTTGACAGCAAGTACCTGTACGACCTGTTTCCTGTCGGCCCAGCCAAGCAGGGCCCCAAAGTGGCAGGTCTGCCGCAACCACTGGGCAAGGGAGGGTACTGATGGCCCCACGCTTGCCACTTCGCCCGGGGGCTCCGCCTGTGTGCTGACTAGGCGCGCATGAACATCCGCATCAAGAGCCAGTGGTTTCGCAACGGTGCCAGCAAGACGCCTGAGCAAATCGCCAGTGCCATGGCTTTTATCAGTTGGCGCATTGCACAGAACATGCTAAAGCGCATGCGTCTGGCGGGCTTTGACATTGACATAGGCCCTCAGTACTTTGCCTTCACCCGCGAGGTGCTGGTTTTTCTGGCCCAGGTGCTTGACCGCATGGCGTACGCACGAATGCCCGAGGCCGACCGGCTTCTGTTTGTACAGGCACTGGTACGCCGCACCGCCGAAGTCTTGCAAGAAAACGAAGACGGCTATCTGGGCGAGCCAGCGCCCGGCCAGCCGACTCACTTCGATAGCTTTGTTGAGCTGTTTAATGAACTGGCGGATCACTACGCCGAGTTTGGTTTTAGCGCTGAGGGGCCGGATTTTGGCTTTGTGCGTTATCTGGGCCACCGCATCGAGGCGCACATGCCGCAAAAAGACCAGCGGTGGGTGATCGAGCAAGTCATGGCATCTGAAGTGCCAGACGCTGTGCAGTGGCTGGACCGCGCCATGGCCGATGTCCTGTCCAAAGAGCCGCGCCCGGCGCGGCGGGCCAGGTCGGTGGCCTCTGGAGACTGAGCATGCCAAGCCTTGCCCCAAGCCATCTGCAAAATCCGTTTGACTTACAAGACGTGGCTGCGTACCAGATCTGGCGTGAGGCCAAAGTTGCCCAGTATCCCAGGCATGTGGATGAGCTGATCGTTGAGGTGAATGATCCGCGTCATCTGAGCGATGCTGAGCGCAGGGCCATCTTGGCACGCTGCGCCGATACCAACATGGCTGTGTACCGCAGCAGCTTCACAGATGAAGACCGCAGCCTGCCGCGTGTGCTGGGTGCTCAGCTGGGGTTGACCCGGCTGGATGGCAACTGGCTGGCAGATGATTCAGGCATTTCACTCATTGCCGTTGCAAGCGGCCAGGGTGAGCGCAGTGCCTATATCCCGTATACCGATCGCGCCATCAAATGGCACACCGATGGCTATTACTACCCGGTAGAGCGGACCATACGCGGCATGATTTTGCATTGCGTTCGCAGCGCACAGGCTGGTGGCGAGAACGCCTTGATGGACCCTGAGATGGCTTACATCGCGGTGCGCGACACCAATCCAGACTGGCTGGCTGCGCTGATGGCCCCCGATGCCATGACCATTCCCCAGCGCACTGACGAGAACGGCGTAGCACGTGCAACCCAGAGTGGACCGGTGTTTTCAGTGGATGCCCAAACAGGCGTGCTGCACATGCGATACACAGCCCGCACCCGCAGCATCCACTGGCGGGACGATGCAACCACGCGTGCCGCAGCTGCCTTCCTGGCAATGCTGCTGGCCTCAGACAACCCCTGTGTGTTGCGTCTGACGCTACAGCCAGGCATGGGGCTGGTGTGCAACAACGTACTGCATGATCGGTCCGGATTTGCAGACGAGTCTGGCCAGACAAGGCTTTTGTACCGGGCTCGCTACCTGGACCGGGTTGCTGCCCCTGATTCCATGTCGAAAAGTGACATTACGGCTTTTACTACATAGTTTTATAGCTATATAAAAGATAGCAATCATCATGTCCCACCATGTCAGCATCTGGCGCGCCGCCCAGCTTGTGGGTGTATCGAGAGGGGTTTTGCAGCAGCAGGTGCGCGACGGCACCTTGGCCACCTGCGACGGTCTGGTCGCCATAGACGAACTGCTGCGCTGCTACCCTACGGTCCAGCTTGAAGAGTCTGGCATGCTGGAGCGAGTGGTTCAGATACGCGACGAAGCCTTTGGCAAACGGGTGCGTGAGCGCATTTTGCCCAGCCAGGAAGTACTGGCCCAACGGGTATTCCTGCAAAGCCAGGAGCTGGCCGATGTCCGACGGCACTTGCAGCGCTACCACGCCTTGGTGATTGAGTTGCAGCAAAGCGTTCGTGCCGTCGCCACCGGTCAACCGGAAGACGCGAAATGGCAAGCGCTGGACAAACAGATCAAACGCGGCCTGGCCAAGGCCCTGGCCACCGAATCGGTGGGCTTGCTGGAGGTGATGGACGATATGCTCAAAATCATGACTGCACAGGTCACGGTGCGACCCAGTGGACACCAGTTTGCAGTGGAGGGTCACGCCAATTTGCTGCAGTCGGGCTTGCATGCCGGGCTCAAGCTGAACTACGGCTGCGGCAATGGCAGCTGCGGGATGTGCAAGGTCAGGGTAATCTCTGGTGACTTGGCGCCCACCCAACATTCCGACTACCCCTTATCTGAGGCTGAAAAAGCGCAGGGCTACGCACTGATGTGCTGCCACACGGCGGCCAGCAGCGAGCTGACGCTGGAGCTGCTGGAAGCCTCTGGTCCCCAGGACATGCCACTGCAGCAGATCGGCGCCCAGGTACGCGCCGTGAGTGAGCCTGCGCCCAACACGCGACTTGTGCATTTGCAGACCCCGCGCACGCATCGCCTGCGGTTTCTGGCGGGGCAGTCAGTTTCACTTGGCTGGGCTCAGGCCGGTTTTGACGACGTGCGCAGCAGTTACCCGGTGGCCAGCTGTCCCTGCGATGACCGCAATTTGCTGTTCTTTGTGCATCGCGATCAGCAGGACGGTTTTGCAAGACAGGTTTTTGCAGGCAATCTGGCCTATGGCAGCCAGGTCACGGTTTACGGGCCAACGGGTGAATTTGTGCTGCGCGAAGGCGGCCACCGGCCTCAGGTTTTTGCAGCGTGTGATGGGGGGTTTGCGCCAGTGAAAAGTTTGATCGAGCATTCCTTGTCGCTGGATGCTGCACCAGCGCTGGCCTTGTTCTGGTTGGCTACCCAAAGCGACGGCCATTTTTATGCCAATCAGTGCCGGGCCTGGTCGGAAGCACTTGATCAGTTCGAGTACGAATTGATCACCCACGCCGATGCCGAAGCGGGCGCCGCCGAAGTGGCGCATGCCATGCGGGTGGATCTATTTGATGTGAGCGATTGCGACTTCTACCTTGCAGGTCCTGCACGTTTTGTGCAGACCCTGGCGGCGGAGTTGAATGCCGGTGGTGTGCCGGCAGCCCAAATCAGTGTTCAGCTCATGGAGGCTGCATGACACCGCCACTGTTGACAGTCGACGGCGAGGGTGCGGGTTGTGAAGGGAATGAATCGTTCGCGCTGATGGTGATGGGTCAAAGCATGGTGCCCGAGTTCAACGAAGGCGAAATCATCATCATTGAGCCAGGTGGCGATGCCCAGGATGGCTCTTACGTCCTGGCTTGGCATGCGGGGGAATGGATCTTTCGCCAATTGCAGAAAACGGCTGAAGGCTGGTGCTTGCATGCGCTCAACCCCGCTTTTGGCGATTCACCGCTGTCCAGCCTGAATGCTGTCCGTGGGGTCATCATTCAGAAGGCCTTGCCTGGACGGCGCAATGCCTCCAGGTTTTATGTGTGAGCTCCTCCCGGGCTTGGCCTGGGTCAGTCGCGCAACTGCCACTTCATGGTCATCGCAGAGCCTGCAATGATGGCTGCCACCACAATGAAAGAACCCAACGCCAGGGTAGACAAGCCACTCAAGCCTTGACCAATCGTGCAGCCCATGGCGGTCACACCGCCAAAGCCCATCAGCACCGCCCCAAACAACTGGGTGCGCAGGTCGTCGATAGAGGCAAAACCCTCCCAGCGAAAAGTGCCACTTGCCCTGGCATAGGCGAACGAGCCAAGCACCACACCCAGTACAGTGGCAATGCCAAAAGATATTTGCAGGGATTTGTCAGTCCAAAGCATCAACAATTCGAGCGTGTAGGCTGTCGGTGCGACAAAGCTCATTGATTCCAGTGTGCGGGTGTTGGTGGCAAAGTACACCGTCTCCAGTGTGTCAGGGTTTTCGCCGTAACCGATGTGGCCGCTCAGGTACCAAGCGGCGACGATCAACGCTCCGAGCACCAGCGATGAGACAACGTGACCGAGATTGCCGCGAAAACGTTTGTCACTGAACACAAATGCCAATATCGCAAAGCCCAGAGCCAATGGCAGGATCAACAGCGCCGTCTTGTCTGCCAAGCCTGTTATTTTGGACAGCATTTTCGGCAGACTCTGCGTTGCCAAGCCCAACGTTGAAAAGTCCAGCGCGACTGGGTCCAGAAAGCTGGCGCGCCACTGGGCGAACAAACCTTTGAGCGTCATGTAGGACGCCAGGCCAATGAACACCAGCACCACCAGGGAGCGCAGACTTCCACCGCCCAGGCGCACCAGGTTCTTGTTGGCGCACCCGGCGGCAATGGTCATGCCAATGCCAAACAAAAAGCCACCCACCACCATGGAAAGCCAGGGCAAAACGGGGCGCTGATAGACCGATTTGGACAGATCTATCAAGCCAAAGTAGTACAGCAGATTCGCCCCGATCATGGCCACTGCAATGGTCAACAACCACATGCGCATGCGGCCCCAATGGCCCATGTTGACGATGTCGGATATTGCACCCATGGTGCAGAAGTTGCTTTTGTTGGCCACCGCGCCAAAGATAAAGGCAAGGGCAAAACCGCCCCATACAACCAACGTGGTCGGATTAACGGCTTCGTTCATCACATACTCCAGATGAAAGGATGGTTTTGACAGGGGTAGGCAAGGGCACAGTCACCTGTGCTGACCAACGTGCCTTTTGTGCGCTGCCGTCAGATGAAGAGGCAGACGTCCGATTCGCCGGCAAACTTCATGAAGGTTGCCGCACCGCCAAATTCCAACTCTTTGATGAAGTCAGTCTGCTTGAACTCAAACAGGTCCACCGTCATCTGACACGCCACGAACTTGACTTCAGCCTCCAGGCAAAGGTCGCGCAGCTCTTTGAGCGACGCAACGCCCTTGGACTTCATCTTCTGCTTCATCATCATGGTGGCCATGGCCTCCATGCCTGGCAAGGCTTGTACCAGGACCGGCATAGGAACAGGCATGGGCATGGCCGGGTTGGCCAGCGGGCTGATCTTGATGTCGGAAATGTCGTGTCTCAGAAGGGTCAGGCCGTAAAAGGTAAAGAAAATCTGTACCTCCCAACCCAGCGCCGCTGCAGTCGATGCCAGGATGAACGGCGGGTAAGCCATGTCCAGCGTGCCCTTGGTGGCGATCAGCGCCATTTTCTTGGTTGCCATGGTGAGTTTCCTGAAGTTCCCGAGATGCCGGTAAGTTGCAAAAATGCAGCGGGATCAGGCTTTACGCAGGTAAAACACAAATTTGCTGGCTTCATTGCCCTGCTCGATCAGGGCGTTGCCTGTTTGCTCGGCAAAGGCAGCCATGTCGCAGACCGAGCCGGGATCGGTGGTCGTGACTTTCAGCACTTGGCCAGACGTCATGTCTGACAGCGCTTTTTTTGTTTTGACGATCGGTAATGGGCAGGCCAAGCCTGACGCGTCGTATTCTTTGTTGAATTCCATGTCTTGTCTCCGTGGGTTCGAATCAATGTCCAAGCATGTGCAGCTTGTGTCGCCCCATTCTTAAGGAGTGCCTTGGGAGCGTCTATTACCCTCAAGGAGGATTGGGCGTAGCCCATATGGGTAGGAAGCGTCCTGTCGTCAGCTTGACGGAGCCGGTATCGTAAAAGCCTCTGGTATTGCCTCAAGGCATGTGGCAATGCGCCATGAAATTCTGGGTGGCCTGCCCGAGCAGTTTGCCTCGTCGCATCACGATAGCGAGCCGGCGTTTGGCTGTCGGCAATGTGGTTTGTAGCTCGACAAGCCGCCCTGATGCAATGTCGGCCGCAACTGCCTGCCTGGACAGGCAGGCTATCCCGGTGCCTGCCGCTGCAAGTTGTTTGATGGCCTCGGTACTGCCCAATTCGAAGCCCACCTTCACCTGGCCGAGTTGCTCGATGAGCCAAGCGTCTGTGGCTTGACGCGTGCCAGAGCCGAGTTCGCGCAGGATCCAGGTCGCTGCGGCCAGTTCGTTCTTGCTGGCACGACCAGTGGCCAGTGGGTGAGTGGAGGCTGCCACGATCACCAGCTCGTCACTCAGCCAAGGTCTTACTTCCAGATCAGGATGCGTTTGTGGTCCCTCGATAAAGCCGAGGTCTGCGTCCAGTCCGGCTACCGCTGCGACCACGGCGCTGGTGTTCGCAATCGCCAGGCGAATCACACTGCCTGGGTGCTGCTGCTGCCAGCTAGCGATCCGGCGGGGTAGCAGGTATTCGCCAATGGTCAGGCTGGCGGCAACCCGCAAAGGGGCTACGTGCTGATCAGTCAAAAGGGCTTGCAGTTCATTGGCTTGTTCCAGCAAGGCGATGGATACAGGTAGCAAGGCACGACCGTTTTCATTCAATACAAGCCGGCGACCGATACGGTCAAACAGCGGTGTGCTTAGCGCCGATTCCAGCTCGGCCAGTGCCGAACTGGCGGCAGATTGAGACCGCGCCACCCGCCCAGCGGCGTGGCGGGCTGATCCGCTGCGTGCGATCGCCACAAACACCTCCAGTTGACGCAGCGAATAGCGCAGTCGCGCGCTGGGAGCGGAATGGACTGATTGATCAATTTTATCGATCATATTAAATGAAATTATCCGCTTTTTTATTTCAAAAATGCTTTATAGCATCTGAGGCATAAGCAAATAACGAGGCACTAGATGTACAAGTTCCTGTCGAAAGAGCCACTTCACAACCCGGTTGCCTCGCCTACCCCTACGGCCAAAACTGAGATTAAGTGCACCACCTGCTACATGTGCGCCTGCCGCTGTGGCATCCGTGTGCATTTGCGCGAAGGAGACAACGGCCCCGAGGTGCGCTACATCGATGGCAACCCTGCGCACCCATTGAACCAGGGTGTGATCTGCGCCAAGGGCAGCTCTGGCATCATGAAGCAGTATTCGCCGGCGCGACTCACCCAGCCACTGCTGCGTAAACAGGGTGCTGAGCGCGGCGCGGCCGAATTTGAGCCCATCAGTTGGGAGCGCACCTTTGAGATATTGACCGAGCGCCTGGGCAAAATCCGCGCGACTGATCCGAAGAAGTTTGCCCTGTTCACCGGGCGCGACCAGATGCAGGCCTTGACGGGCCTGTTTGCGCGCCAGTTCGGTACACCCAATTACGCCGCGCATGGCGGGTTTTGCTCGGTCAACATGGCGGCGGGCATGATTTACACCATTGGTGGCAGCTTCTGGGAATTTGGCGGGCCAGACCTGGATCACGCCAAGCTGTTTGTGATGATCGGCACGGCGGAGGACCACCACAGCAACCCGATGAAGATTGCCATCAGCAAATTCAAGCGGGCAGGGGGCAAGTTCATCTCGATCAACCCGGTGCGCACGGGTTATTCGGCCATTGCGGACGAATGGATTCCCATCCGCCCCGGCACCGATGGCGCGCTGTTCATGGCGCTGTTGCATGAACTGATTCGCACCGACAACCTTGACCATGCGTTTCTCAAGCGCTTTACCAATGCGCCGCAACTGGTAGTGCTGGGCGAGGGTGCACGCGAAGGCCTGTTTGCGTTTGACCCGAATCCTGAAAAGGGGCCACCGGGCGACGGCCGCAACCCGCACAACAAGCTGGTGTGGGACAAGACCAGCGGGCAAATTTTGAACGCTTACCCCGAGGGCATCGCCGAGGGTTGCGACCCAGCGCTGGAAGGCCACTACATGCTGGCCGATGGCACCCGCGTCACGCCATCGTTTCAATTGCTGCGCGACCGCGTGGCCACCTGCACACCCGAGTGGGCCGAAGCCATCACTGGCATAGGTGCTGACCGCATCCGCCAGTTGGCCGTTGAAATGGGTGACACCGCATTCAAACAGGCCTTCGAGTTGCCCATCCCCTGGACAGACGCCTGGGGCAAGCAGCACCCCAGCACGCAGGCGCGGCCTGTGGCGTTTCATGCCATGCGCGGGCTGGCGGCGCACAGCAATGGCTTTCAAACCGTGCGCGCCTTGGCTATTTTGATGAGTGTGCTGGGCACCATCGACGCGCCGGGTGGCTTTCGGCACAAAGCGCCGTACCCGCGCCACATCGTGCCCAATTACCGCGCTTTCAACGACCCCGGCATGATCCAGCCCAACACGCCGCTCAACGCCGCGCCGCTGGGTTTTCCTGCGCACCCGGACGAACTGGCGATTTACCCGGACGGCTCCCCCATCCGCATTGACCACGCCTTCAGTTGGGAGCATCCGCTGTCGGCCCATGGACTGATGCACAACGTGATCACGAATGCAGTCAAAGGCGACCCGTACAAGATCGACACGCTGATGATCTTCATGGCCAATATGGCCTGGAACAGCACGATGAACACGCTTGGCGTGCGCGAGATGCTGAACGCCAAGGAAGAGAGCGGCGAATTCAAGATTCCCTTCTTGGTGGTCTGCGACGCCTTCCAGAGCGAGATGGTTGCCTTCGCTGACTTGGTGCTGCCGGATACCACCTACCTGGAGCGCCACGACGTGATGGGCATGCTGGACCGCCCCATCAGCGAGTTTGATGGCCCGGTTGATTCTGTGCGTGTGCCCGTGCTGCCACCGCTGGGCGAGTGCAAACCGTTTCAGGAGGTGCTGATCGAGTTGGCCTCACGCCTTAAGTTTCCTGCCTTCACCACCGCAGAAGGCGGGCGCAAGTTCACGGGCTACCCCGACTTCATCGTCAATTTTGAACCGCAGCCCGGCATCGGTTTCCTGATGGGCTGGCGTGGCAAAGACGGCACAGATCACCTGCGCGGCGCGCCCAACCCCAAGCAGTGGGAGATGTACGAAAAGAATAACTGCGTGTTCCAGTACCACCTGCCCAAAGACCAGCAGTACATGCGCAACTGGAACCGGCCTTACCTGGACTTCTCCAAAGACAAAGGCTGGCGCCAGCGCAATGACCCGATCCAGCTGGCGCTGTATTCCGACACGCTTCAGTTCTTCCGCCTGGCCGCACAGGGCAAGACCGAGGGGCGCCAGCCGCCCGAGCATTTGCGCGAACGCATCAACACCTACTTTGACCCGCTGCCTTTTTGGTACGCGCCGCTGGAGCAGGCTTGCACCGACATGGACGCCTACCCGCTGGCCGCCACCACGCAAAGGCCCATGGCCATGTACCACTCCTGGGATTCGCAGAACGCATGGCTGCGGCAAATCCACAGCCACAACTACCTGCATGTAAACCCGCTGACCGCGCAAAAAGCCGGCGTGGCCGATGGCGGCTGGGCCTGGGTGGAAAGCCGCTGGGGCAAGGTGCGCTGCATGCTGCGCTACAGCGAGGCAGTGGAGCCTGGCACGGTGTGGACCTGGAACGCCATTGGCAAGGCCAGCGGGGCCTGGCAGTTGGCACCGGGCGCGGATGAATCGCGCAAAGGCTTCTTGCTGAATCATCTGATCAGCGAAGAGCTGCCCTTGGCGGGGACGGCCAGTGGCAGCGTGAGTAATTCAGACCCCATCACGGGCCAAGCGGGTTGGTACGACGTGCGGGTGCGAATTCGGCCTGCTGAACCCGACGGGCCCGAGGAGTCGTTCCCTCAAATAGCTGCCATGCCCTCAGTCCCCGGCGTGCGCGGAAAAACTGAGCAAGTGCTTCGGTACTTTGCCGGGAGCAAGAAATGATCAAGTGGCTCAAAGAATTGCTCAACCCCGTGGGTCCTGCCGCGCTGGTGTCAGAAAGCCCCAGCGGCTTGTCCCGAGCCCAGGTTGGCGAAACCCTGGCCAAGCAGTTGGCCTTGGTGATTGACCTGAACGTGTGTGTGGGCTGCCACGCCTGCGTGACCAGTTGCAAGCAGTGGAACACCTCGGGCGCAGCTGGCCCCTTGATGGATGCTCAGCCCTACGACGCCAACCCCACAGGCACCTTCTTTAACCGTGTGCAAACCTACGAGGCTGGCAGCTTCCCCAACACCGACACGGTGCATTTCCCCAAGAGTTGTCTGCACTGTGCCGAGCCACCCTGCGTGCCGGTTTGTCCAACCGGTGCGAGCTATAAGCGAAAGGAAGACGGTATTGTGCTGGTGGACTATGACAAATGCATCGGCTGCAAGTACTGCAGCTGGGCTTGCCCCTACGGCGCGCGCGAGCTGGACGAAGAGCGCCAGGTCATGACCAAATGCACTTTGTGTGTGGACCGCATCTATGACGAAACCATGCCAGCCGAAGACCGCAAACCAGCCTGCGTGAAAGCCTGCCCGACCAGTGCACGCCTGTTTGGCGATGTGAACGATGTGAACAGCGAGGTCAGTGTCGCCATCCGAGAGCGCGGCGGCTACGCGCTGATGCCAGAGTGGGACACTCAGCCGTCCAATCGATATTTACCCAGGCGAAACCAGAGTGCACCTCGTGCCGAAGTAGGAGGGACTTCCGCATGAACCCCGCATTTTCTGTGATCATTTTCACTACCCTGGCTGGTGCGGCGCAAGGCATGGTTTTGTGCCTGGCGACTGCCGTCCTGCTGGGTGGGCTATCGCGCGACGCAGCCGTCTTGGCCCCGTCACTGGTGGTGGCGCTGGTTATGCTGCTGGCGGGACTGGTGGCGTCCTTTTTCCACCTTGGGCACCCGGAGCGCGCTTGGCGCGCGGCCATGATGTGGCGCACATCCTGGTTGTCGCGTGAGGTGATTGCCTTGCCCGCCTTCATGGTGGTGGTGGCGCTCTGGTGGTTGTCGATCCGGCACGGCGGTGGCGGTAGCAATCTGATCCCGCTCCTGGCCATCGTCCTGGCACTCGCGTTATGGCTGTGCACTGGCATGATCTACGCATGCATTCGCTTTATTCAGGAATGGGCTCATTCCATTACGGTGCTTAACTTTGTACTGATGGGTTTGTCTTCGGGCTTGATATTGACGACAGGCATGGCCTTGGCGTGTGGGCAAAGCGATTTCGCCCGGACCTTGCTGCCATGGGCTTTGGCTGCAACGGTGATGGCCTGGGTCATGCGCATGGTCGCGCTGCAACGCAATGCGGGCCTGAAGCCCATTTCCAGCTTGCAATCGGCAACAGGCATCCAAACTCAAAAGTTGGAGCAAAAGTCCATGGGCATGTCGGCCGGCGCATTCAATACGCGGGAGTTTTTTCACCGTGCCACGCAGGCTGGGGTCAAGCGAGTCAAGCTTGGTTTTGTGGTGCTGGCTTTTGCCGTGCCCACCTTCAGTCTGGTGTGGGCCCTGACCTGGGGTGATATTCACCTCATCTGGGTAGCCTTGCCAGTGCAGTACCTGGGCTTGCTTGCCGAGCGATGGTTCTTTTTTGCACAGGCGAGGCATCCGCAAAACCTGTACTACCAAGTGGTGTCCTGAGGTTTTTCCTTGAAACGGATTGGGTCACGTTGCCAAATCACAACTGACCCGCTTGGCATGTTGCCCGAATCAGGAGCCCGTCATGGCAACGGTCTGCCACCCATCGCCAACGCCCGGGGGATTTCCGACAGGTAGGCCATGCGTTCCAGCGCCGTGTCCAGGGTAATGGGCATGGGCTGGGCATCAATGCTGGCAAATTCGGGGCGCAGCCAGACGCCGTCTGGGTTTTGGGTTGACAGGATGTGGCCCAGAATCTTCAGCGCCAGATCAGCCCAGTTGCTTTTGCCTGTGGCGGCAAACAGTTCGGCAGCGCCCCAGGCCAATTTGGCGTTGGTGATTTGGGTCAGATGGTCTTCATGGCAGCGCCCCAGCCAGGCTGCAATGTGGTCGGCAGGTTCCAGCCAGGTATCGTGCCCGGTGGCACGGTAAAGCTGAGCAAAGCCACGCAGTGCAAAGCCCAGGGGCCAGTAGACCTGGCCCGGGGCGCCAATGTCAAACACCACCAAGCCAGCGTCGCTCACGTCCACGGGGTCTGCGGGTTCAGTCAGGCGCCCTTTGGCGTCTGCGGCCAGCAAGACGCGCTTGGATTCAATCGCCTGATGCACCACCATGCCGGCCATGAAGCCACCAATTTTCTCGGCTGTAGCCAGTCGCCCGCCAGACAACAAGGCGCAAAGAACACTGGCGTTGGTGCCCAGGTCATAGGTGCGCTGGTCGGCAGGGACAGAATCATTCTCAGGCACCCCCCACATGTCTTTGTGAAGTTCGCGCTCCAGCCTGTTCAGCGTGGCTTGGGACAACTCATAAGAGCCCACCCGCTGCGCTCCCCAAGCCAGCCAAGCGTTGCGGTAGGTACGGCCATAGGAAGGGGTTGGATCGGTTGGGCTGGCATGGAAGTCGCCATCACGGTAAAGGTCTTTTTGGAGCAAGCGCATGACCAGACCCGTCGCGGGCGCGTGGCCCGCCAGGTCAAATGCCACTGGCGCCTTGTAAAGGGCCAACGCGCTGGGGGTGAAGCCGGACTCTTCCAGCTTGGCCTTGGCCCAATTGGCCGTGCGGGTAGAAGCGGCCTTGCAGGTCGCCCAGGTAACCGCGCGGCCCATGCTCACGGGCTGGGTACGCACGGCCTGGGCGGGTTTGGGTCTCAACGGGTCAAACACGGTCGTGTGCTCCTAGGCTGCAAAAACGATTCAGCAACCATTGTGGCATTTGCAGGAAGAAGACTTTGTCGCTGTGTGACACGGTCATAAGTCAAAAATAATAGCAAACTATTGATATGGGTATTGTCATATCAATAGTTTTAATGCCTATTTTGGGTCTGCATGGATTTGACGATAGGTTGACAAGGCGACACCGAAACCGACGCGCGCCTGCATTTCGCACCATCTATTTGCATTTCGTCGCAAAGCGCTGGAGCGCTTGCGCCCAAAGCCAGACACTGCCTTAACTCAACCACTAACGGAGCTTGACACCATGAAATTCCCACACATCCTTGCCAGCTTGATCGCCACTGCATTCGCTGCCAGCGCAGCCCATGGCGCCGACATTCACCTCACCGTCGAAGGTGTGGCTAATGCCGATGGCAAGGTCATGATCGCGCTGTTTGACAAGGCCAGCGAGTTCCCGCGAGGCAAGCTCAGTCTGGCGAACATGGTGCCGGCAGCGCCGGGGTCAGTCAAAGTCGTGTTCGCAGGCGTGATACCTGGCAAGTACGCGATCTCGGTCTATCACGACGTCAATGGCAACCAGCGGCTGGACTCCAACATGGTGGGCATTCCATCCGAGCCTTACGGTTTCTCGCGCGATGCACGCGGCAAGATGGGCCCCCCCAGCTTTGACGACGCAGCCTTTGAAGTCGGCAAAGACAATGTCAATCTGACGCTGCGCGTGAAGTAAGGTCACCGGTATGAGCACCACGCCTTTACTTGCCCTGACGGGTGTCGAGCGTAGCTTTGCGCTGGGCGAAACCCGCATCCACGCCCTGCGCGGCATTGACCTGACAGTTCAGCGAGGGGAATTCATGGCCATCTGGGGCCCATCGGGTAGCGGCAAGTCCACCTTGCTGAACCTACTGGGCCTGATCGATACCGCCGACAAAGGCCGCCTGATGTTCGATGGTCAGGATGTCGCCAGCCTGTCCGACAACGCCTTGTCTGACACCCGCAACCACCGCATTGGCTTTGTGTTCCAGAGCTTTAACCTGATCCCCGTGCTCACAGCCCTGGACAATGTGGCCTTGCCGCTGCAAGTGCAGAACCGCCCGGCAGCCGAGGTGCGCCAGCGCGCCGCAGAAGGGCTGGAGCGTGTGGGCCTGGGGCAGTTCATGCACCACCGCCCCGACCGCATGAGCGGTGGGCAGCGCCAGCGCGTGGCCATTGCCCGCGCCCTGGTGATCAACCCCAGCTTGTTAATTGCCGATGAACCCACTGCCAACCTCGACTCGCAAACCAGCCGCGAGGTGATCGACTTGATTGAAAAGCTGAACCAGGAAACCGGCGTGACCTGCATTTTCACCACGCACGATCCGCGCCTTTTGGCCCGTGTGCCGCGTCAGCTCAAGCTGCAAGACGGCTTGATTTCGGCGGACTCCTATGAAGACTTACCCCAAGTCGCAACGACAAAGGCCGCAGCATGAACGCCGTTAACCAACTCAACCTGGCCTGGCGCAACCTGTGGCGTAACCGCCGCCGTAGCCTGGTCACCATCCTGAGCCTGGCCTTTGGCTTTGCGGCCGTGGCGCTGTTTGCCGGCTACACCAGCGCCGTGTATGTGGGCCTGAGCAATGCTTCCATCCACGGCGAGTTGATTGGCCACCTGACCATCAACCGCGCGGGTTGGGAGACCCAAGGCAAGCTGCACCCGGACAAATACATGCTCACCGCAGACGACATTGCCAAGGTGCAAACCATTGTCGCCAAAGAGCTGCCGGGCGCGCAGCTGATGCCCCGTCTGAGCGCATCCGGCTTGTTGTCCAACGGGCGCAGCAGTACCATCTTCATCGCCAGTGGCATTGCGCCCAAGGATTTGACCGCCTTGCGCGGCCCCTTTGCCAATGCCCCCGGCGCACTCAGCGACGACAAGCCCAGCGGTGTAACCGCTGCTGAGGGCTTGGCCGATGTGCTGGGTTTCAAGGTCGGCGACTCAGCTTCTGTGCTGGCCAGCACCATCCACGGGCAGGCCAACGCCGCCGATGTGGACATCACCGATGCCGTGAATACCGGTAACAGCGCGACCAATGACAAGATGATGATCATGCCCATCGGGCTGGCGCAAAGCCTGATGGACGCCCCCGGCCGCGCCGAAGCGCTCACGGTGCTGCTGCCCTCTGGCATGTCAGCGGCTGACGGCATGCGCGACATGTACACCCGCGCGGCGCC
This sequence comes from Candidatus Defluviibacillus avedoerensis, assembly GCA_016703665.1. GTDB lineage: Bacteria > Pseudomonadota > Gammaproteobacteria > Burkholderiales > Burkholderiaceae_C > Defluviibacillus > Defluviibacillus avedoerensis. The sequence continues at coordinate 159,314 of JADJBS010000020.1, read as the reverse complement.
CAGTGAAGATCAGTCCACTGCGCTGCGCCAGCAGCTGATGGGTGCCTTTAAACAGGCGGGGCTGGACTTGGAGGTGCGCACCTGGCAGCAAATGTCGGCCTTCTTCCGTCAGGTCAAAGGCATGTACGACATGATCTTTGCGCTGATGCTGACCGTGGTGCTGGCCATTGTGGTGCTGTCCATTGCCAACGCCATGAGCATGGCTGTGGTGGAGCGCACCCGTGAGATTGGCACTCTGCGCGCCATCGGTGTACGCCGATCAGGCATCACCGCGCTCTTTGTCAGCGAGGCTTTGTTGCTGGTGGTGGTGGGCACGGTGGTGGGCTTGGCCCTCACCGCAGCCACCCGCTACGGTGTCAACCTGGCAGACATCCGCTATGTGCCGCCCGGCAACACCACCAGTGTGCCTATCTACATTGGGTTTGACACCGCACGCACGGCCATTGCTGGCGTGGTCCTCGCAGTGCTCGCCGTCGGTGCTGCTTACTTTCCAGCGCGCCGAGCTGCACACCATTCCATCACCGAATCTTTGGGGCACGTATGACAGTCACCCGTAAACAGTTTTTTGCCACCGCACTCCTGTTGGGCCAAGCCACCCTAGTGGGCGGTTTGTTGAATGGGCAGGCGAGGGCGGCAGAGCCCGATGCCACGGAGATCCTGAAGTTGGCTGACCAAGCCCGAGGCGGCGGCCTGGCAGGCTTGGTGTGGGAGGTTCATGCCCACACCAGCGGCACCACGGGCGACGACCAACCGGACCAGACCCTGCGCATCAAGGCGGTGGACCAGGCCAGCCTGGCCGAGGTGATGGAACCACCCAGCAGCCGGGGCTCCAAGATTTTGCAGGTGGACCGCAACATGTGGCTGAGCAAGCCCGGTCTTAAAAAACCCGTGGCCATCTCGCCGCGCCAGCGCCTCACGGGGCAAGCCTCCATCGGCGACGTGGCTGCCACCAACTATGCCAAGGACTACACAGCCACCTACCTGCGAGAGGAAAAAGTGGGCGACGAGCCCTGCCATGTGCTGGACCTTAAATCCAACAACCGCCAAAGCACCTACGACCGCATCACCTATTGGGTATCGGTCAAGCGCGGCTTGGCGATGCAGGCAGAGTTTTTGTCCTTGTCAGGCAAGAAGCTCAAGTCCGCTACCTTTGAATACGGTAACAAGGTCACCGTGGCAGGCAAGGGCATTGCCTTTGTCAGCCGCATGAGCATCGCCGACGCATTGACCGATGCCAAGACCGTGATGACGTACACCAAGGTGCAGGCCAAGCCCGTGCCCTCGTCAGACTTTGATGTAGGTAACCTGCAATGACTGGCCTCGCTTCTCTCCTGGTGCCCCGCCTGATCTCCCGCCTTGTTTGGGGCCTCACGCTGGCCAGCACACCCTGGTTCGCCATGGCACAGACGCAGGCTGAGTCCACAGAGGACGACAACACCTGGACCACCAGCGCCAACCTGGAGGCCTGGGTCTACGGCACCCGCAATACCCTTGCAGATGATGCAGTTCTCAACCCCGGCAACCGCATCGCCCGCCTCAGCCACAGCACGGCTTGGTTCGATGGCAGACTGAACCTGCGCGCCGAAAATGGCCCAATGCAATTGCTGGCTACGCCGCGCCTGACCGAGCAACAAAACCAAATGACCCGAAGCGGGGTGGGTGATGCATTCACCCGCACTGGCGCAGGGCGACTCGGCCAAGGCTTTGTGCGCTACAAAGCCGCAGACACCGCGCTCACCCTGGGGCGCGAGCTGTTTGTGTGGGGGCCGGGTAACTTCCGCTCGCCCAGCAGCCCGTTTTATTTTGATGCGGGCCGCACCAATCCGCTGGCCGCGACACCCGGCATTGATTTGGTGCGTGCGACCCAGGCATTGGGCAGCGTGCGGGTGACAGCTGCGCACGTGTTTGCCACCACTCAACTACAGCCAGCACAAGATCAGGCCCACACCAGCCTGCTCAAGATCGACCAGCAAGGCAGCAGCCATCTCGTCAGCCTGATCGTCAGTCAGCAGCGCGGCGCCAGACCCTTTGCAGGTGCCTTTGCGCAGTTCACGCCAGACGACGCCTGGTTGCTGTATGGCGAGATGGGCTCATCCCGTCAGCCCTACGCCATGACGCCCAACGAGCCCGGCACGCCAGGGCCGTTTTACCGCTTTGAGCAACCCGCCCCGCGCACGGTCAATGCCTTGCTAGGTGCCAGTTACACCCTGGAAAACGGCCACACGCTCGTCGCTGAGTATCTGCACAACACCGGTGGCTATCGCCCAGACCAACTCAGCAATTACTTTGCGCAGGCTCGCCATGCGGCCGCCTTGGCCCAAACCCAGCCTGCTGTGGGCTACCCCGCTTTAGGCCAGGCCCTGGGCGCAGCCCCTCGTCTGCTGGGGCGCGACTACGTATGGCTTAACTGGCAGAGCAACCCACAAGAACCCGGCCTCTACTGGCGTGCGGGCTGGACGCAAAACATCACAGACCGCAGCGGCCAAGCCACCGTGTACCTGGAGAAGAACTTTGTGCCCAAGTTGTCTGGCTTTGTTGCCATCACCGCCAACCGGGGCAGTGCGCAAACCGAATACGGCATGCTGTGGCGCAGCAGCGTGACGGCAGGGGTGAAGTGGTTTGTGTTTTGAGGCAGGTGCCTGTGCAATGAGTGTCTTTGGTTGGAATCACTTGCATTGGTACCATTTTGGGACTAAGATGCAGCGATGCAAATCGTTGCCTTGCGAAATCTGGAGTCCTACTGGAAGCAACCTAATCGTGGTGATTCGGCAGGGGCGCTGAAGGCCTGGTTTGCTGAAGCGAAGTTGGCACAATGGTCTTGCCCACAAGACGTGAAAAATCAGTACGCAAACGCCAGCATCATTGCCAACAACCGCGTCGTTTTCAACATCAAGGGGAACGACTACAGATTGATCGTTGCCATCGCCTACAAGATGCAGTATTTATATGTGAAGTTCATAGGCACCCACGCCGAATACGACAAAGTGGATGCCGCCGTCGTCGACCAGTTCCAAGGAGTCTGATCATGGAAATCAAAGCTATCCGAACCGAAGCCGACTACATCGCTGCACTGCGTGAGGTATCCGCGCTGATCGACCTTGATCCGGAGATTGACTCCCCCGAAGGAGAGCGACTTGATATTCTGGGCACACTTGTACAGGCGTATGAAGCCAAGCAATACCCAATCGATCCTCCCGACCCCATCGATGCGATCAAGTTTCGTATGGAGCAATCTGGAATGACCGTAAAGGACCTCGTTCCCTACATTGGCCCCCTCAATCGTGTGTACGAGGTCCTGGCCCACAAACGCGCCTTATCTCTTAACATGATCCGTCGGCTGAGTGAGGGCTTGCGTATCCCTGCCGAGGTACTTATCCGCGAATCTGAGCCTGTGGCTGCATAAGTCAGATCTAACCACGCTGGTCAGCCGTCACCCCGAGCTGCTGAACGAACTGGCCTGACCCTAAAATCCACCCATGCGACTCGCCCCAGACCAGATCAAGCTTATCCAGCAAGGTGCGCTGCGCTTTGGCGGTGCGCAGGCCAAAGTCTGGTTGTTTGGCTCGCGCGTCCATGACGACCAGCGCGGTGGCGACATTGACCTGCTGCTGGATCTGCTCACGCCCGTGGAGGAGCCCGCCCAGGTAGCCGCCAAGCTGGCAGGCTTTGTATCTCGCGGTGTGCATGGTCGCAAGGTGGATGTGGTGGTGCGTGCGCCTAACCTGCTACCCCTGCCGATTCACCGGGTTGCAATGAGCGAAGGCGTGCTTTTGTGAGCCCTGACAACCCCCTGGCCTTGCGCCTGACTTTTCTGGCCAGAGTGGTCGCCAAAGAAAGCCAGCATCTGCAATTGACAGACAGCGGCATCTTCAGCGTTTCAATGACGCCAGAGCGGCTGGCGGGCCTTGCGAACGATCCCGCACTGGCCGAAAAGCTGGATGCTTTTGTGGCACGGTTCGGGCGCCTGCAGGACACCTTGGGCGACAAAATGATCCCGGCCCTGCTGCAGGCACTGGCAGAGCAACCAGGCGCGGCCATTGACAACTTTGACAAAGCCGAGAAATTTGGCTGGATCGAATCCGTAGACCGTTGGCTTGAAATGCGCCGCCTGCGGAATCAAATGGTGCACGAATACATTGAAGACTTGGCCGTTCTGGCAAGCGCTCTGCGTGGGGGGCATGAGTTTGTGCCATCGTTGGCTTTTACGGCGCAACAGTGTGTTGCGAAGGTTGAGAAGGTACTCATGCACGATGGTCTATGAGACGACTACCCGAACGCTGGGCGTGTTGAAATACGCGAAAGCGAAGATATGGATTTGGACAAGCATGCCCAATTGGGTTGTTTCTTGAAGGTCAGGTTGTTGGCACTGACACTGTACTTCACTCGCTTCATTTTTGAATAAATTATCTTAAAATACGTATCAATATGTATTTTATGGATTGATAATCATGCAAAGAATCATCACCGCAACTGATTTAGCCCGAAATACGCGCGAGATTTTGGACATGGTCGCAGGCCAAGGCGAGACCATTACCGTTGAGCGGAATCAGATGCAAATAGCGCAAATCATGCCGCCCGTCAGGCGCATGACTGCGGCACAAGCGCTTGCTGGATTGACGCCAACATTGACCCCCGCGCAGGGTGCTGCATGGTTGAGTGACAGCAAGGCAGAGTTTGACCATTCAGTGCGTGACCCATGGGCATGATTTTTGACAGCTGTGTTTGGGTGGCCTTGGCCAACGGCCAGCTTGATCCAATGACAGTCACCGAGGCAGCCGGTGAGGCCCCCGTCTTCACGTCGGTCATTTCGATGGGAGAACTGAGTTTTGGTGTGCATTCTTGTGCAGACCCGACGCAGCGGGCGATGCGCGCAGCTTACTTGCGGCAGATAGAGAGTCGTCCGATCTTGCCGGTGTCGCATCACACTGCCGCGGCTTTTGGCGTTTTGGCTGCAGCAGTCAAACAGGCAGGGCGGTCACCCCGGCCAAGGTACAACGACCTTTGGTTAGCCGCGCAGGCAATTGAATACGGGTATGCGCTGTTGACCCTCAACGGCAGTGATTTTGCTGGCTTGCCGGGGCTTCAAATTTCAGTTCTGGTTCCTAAACCTCAAGCCTGACATAGCTTTGTGCGCTGGCTACAAATCCGTACGCAGACGCCAAATCTCTGGAAACAGCACCACGTCGAGCATCTTGCGCAGGTAGCCCACGCCGCTGGTGCCGCCTGAGCCGCGCTTGAAGCCAATAACCCGCTCCACCGTGGTGACGTGCCGGAAACGCCAGAGGCGAAAGGCGTCTTCTAAATCGGTGAGTTCTTCGCCGAGTTGATACAAGTCCCAGTACTTTTCGGGGTTGCGGTAGACGGTGAGCCAGGCTTGTTCGACCTCGTCGCTCTCGGCATAGGGCTGGGTCCAGTCCCGCTGTGTGTGGCTGGTGGGCACGGGCAGGCCACGGCGGGCCAGCAGGCGCAGGGTTTCGTCGTACAGGCTGGGGGCGTCATAGGCGGCTTGCACCAGGGCGAGGCGATCGGGGTGATGCGCGTGTGGCTTGAGCATGGCCGGGTTCTTGTTGCCCAGGGAGAATTCGATGCAGCGGTATTGAAAGCTCTGGAAGCCGCTGCTCTGGCCCAGGTATGGGCGAATGGCGCTGTACTCAGGCGGGGTCATGGTGGCCAGCACGTCCCAGGCGTGGACGAGCTGCTCCATGATTTTGCTGACCCTCGCCAGCATTTTGAAGGCGGTGGGTAATTGGTCGTTGGCTACGCACTGGATGGCGGCGCCCATCTCGTGCAGCATCAGCTTCATCCACAGTTCACTGGTCTGGTGCTGGACGATAAACAGCATCTCATTGTGGTTGGGCGAGAGCGGTTTTTGCGCAGAGAGGATGGTGTCAATCTGCAGGTAGTCGCCGTAGCTCATAGACTGGCTGAAGTCGAGCTTGGCTTTTTCGTCGATGACGGTTTGTTCGGATTGGTTTGCCATGTTTTGTTCTCCTTCTGACTGAGGCGGTGAGTCAGGTGACGGCGTGGGTCTGGTTGAATTCGGGGCGTTGCCACTCATCGGTCAGCATCACTTGGCGCAGGTGTTCCACTGCGTTCCAGACGTCCTCAAAACCGATGTACAAGGGTGTAAAACCAAAGCGAAGGATGTCGGCATGCTGGGCGCCATCACCTTTGCGGTAGTCGCCTATCACACCCCGTGCGATCAGGGCTTGCACGATCGCGTAGGCGCCCGAGCTACGGGTGGGTTCCTGCGGATCGGTGCGCGTCAGGCTGACTTGGGAGCCGCGTTGGGAATGGTGGCGCGGGGTAGCCAGTCCAAACCCAAAGCCGGCGCAGCGCTCTTCTACAAGCTGGATGAACAGATCGGTCAGCGCGAGTGACTTCTTGCGCAGCGCGGCCATTCCCCCCAGGCCTTGCGCAGCGGCAAAGGTGTCCAGGCCGCATTCCACGCCGGTCAGGCTCAGGATCGGCTGGGTACCGCACAGGTAACGTGCGATGCCTTTGGCGGCTTCGTAATCAGGTGCCATGGCAAAGGGTTTCGCATGACCCCACCAACCAGACAGGGGTTGCTCGAAGCTGTCTACATGGCGCGGATGAACCCACAGAAAGGCGGGAGAGCCTGGACCGCCATTCAGGTACTTGTAGGTACAGCCCACCGCAAAGTCGGCATCGGCGGCGGTTAAGTCAACAGGCACGGCCCCCGCGCTGTGAGCCAAGTCCCACAGGGCGAGGGCTCCCACTGCATGGGCTGCGGCAGTGAGGCTGGGCATGTCGTGCATGGCGCCTGTACGGTAGTTGACGTGCGTCAGCATCAGCACGGCTACTTGCTCGGTGAGGGCGGATGGCAATTCCTCGGGCTCGATGAGTTTCAGCACGAACCCATGCTGTGCGCACAGGCCTTGGGCGATGTAAAGGTCGGTGGGGAAGTTGCTTCGCTCGGACAGCACGATGTTCTTGGTACTTCTTGGGCTAACTCCACAATCTGTATAGGCTTTCTTTGCTATCAAAATAGCAGCAAAAAGGGTTTTGTAGAGGTTGGTGGATGTGGTGTCCGTGACCACTACTTCGTTTTGCCCGGCACCAATCCATGGAGCCAGACGGTTGCCCAGGCGCAGGGGGGCTTCAAACCAACCAGCGCTGTTCCAAGCGCGGATCAATTCAGTGCCCCATTCTTGCTGGACGGCGTTGGCGATACGTGCGGCGGCGGCTTTGGGCATGGCGCCGAGAGAGTTGCCATCCAGGTAAATGACGCCGGGGGGTAGGGTGAATTGGTTCTTGAGCGTACGCAACGGGTCTAGCGCATCGAGTTGCTGGCATTCGGTCAGGTTCATGGGTCAGGCTTTCAAGGGGCTTGGCAGAGAACGAAGTACCGCGCGCACGGGCGAGGCATCGGCTTGCATCAGTTTCAAGGGCAGGGCGATGAGTTCGTAATCGCCTTCAGGTACGTTGTCTAGCACCAGGTTTTCCAGTACACGCATGTCGTGGTGGCGTATGACCTGGTGACTGTCTAGTGTCTTGCTGTCGGCGGGGTCAATGCTGGCGGTGTCGATTCCGATCAAGCGCACGCCGCGCTCGGCCAGGTGTTCCACGGTATCAGGGGAAAAAGCGGTCAGCGCCGGGTCCCATCGGTCGATGGGTGCTTTCGCATAGGTGCGCACGAGCACACGGGCGGGCAGGCTGGTCGCGGCACTGCCGATGGCGTGTACCAGGTGTTGCCACTGAATCAAGGGCCCACAGCCGATGGCATGGATCACGCGGCACGGGCCAATGTAAGTGGCCAAATCAACCTCACCCACGGTTTGCCCGGTTGGGTCGTAATGCAGCGGTGCATCGGCATGTGTGCCGACATGGGGTGACAGGGTCAGCATGCCCACATTCACGGGGCAGGTGTCGTTGATTTGGGCGCCCCACTGCTGCTGATAGGCTGTATCACCAGGGAAAACAGGACTCCCCGTGGCGACAGGGGCTGAGATGTCCCAAAGCCTTGGCTGGGGTCGGGTGGGCAGATTCATGCCGCGAAGATAGCGGCGGCTGGGTGGCTGTGGTGTCGGTTATTTCCAACAATGCTGAAATTGGCAATGCGCAGAGCGATGAACTATGCGCCCTTGCGTCGAGGTCAATAGCGTTGCTCTTGGGACAATTCTGCAAATAATTCGCTATATATTCTGTAGCGTGATTCGCTTATTTGACCTGCCGTTATTGCTGTTTTAACCTGAGAAATCACACCACAGCCCGGCTCGTGCAAGTGGGTGCAGTTGTAAAAGCGGCAGTTGGCCACATGAGGACGCAAATCTGGCATGTAGGCAGCCAGTTGCGCCGGGTCAATGTGGTGCAGGCCGAACTCTTGAAAACCGGGGGAGTCGATCAAAGCCGTGCGGGGCGCATGGCCGTGTGGGTCCACCCAATACCAACTGGTGCTGGTGGTGGTGTGCTTGCCTGAGTTCAGCGCGAGGGATATTTCGTTCGTCAGCGCTTGAGCACTGGGCACGTAGCGGTTGATCAGTGTGCTCTTGCCCGCACCTGATGGGCCGAGCACCAGGGTGCTTACCGTGCAAGTGCTGGTCCAGCACCTCGCTGGATGCCTTGCCATCACCTTTGGGTTTGAGAGCCAGTGGCAAGACGGTGTAGCCCATCTCGCGGTAAGGTGCCAGCCGCTGCCAGGCTCGGTCAAACTGGGGCTGCACGTCCTGCTTGTTGAGCGCAATCAAGGGGGTGATGCCCGTGGCCTCTGCTGTGATCAGTGCGCGGGTCAATTGACTTTCTGAAAACTCGGGCTCTGCCGCAATCAGGATCAACACCTGGTCCAGGTTGGCGGCGAAGGACTTGGTGCGCAGTTCGTCCTGACGGTAAAACAGGTTGCGCCGCTCCAGCACCTTCTCGACTGTGCCTTCGTCGCCTTGGCCTGCCTTGGCGGCCAGCCACATCACTTGGTCGCCCACGACCACCTGGCTCTTCTTACCGCGCGGGTGACAGATCAACCGTGTGCCATCTGGGGTTTCCACCACACAGTGGCGTCCGTGGGCTGCGACCACCCGACCCGGGGCAAGCGCGATGCTCATGCAGCAACAAACAGGTTCATGCAATCAGTGCGTCGATTTTGGCCGCGCAATCAAAGTCGGTTTGAGAAATGCCACCCACGTCGTGCGTGTTCAATCGCACCACACAGCGGTTGTAGTGCACCGACATATCGGGGTGATGGTCTTGTGCGTGGGCAATGAAGGCCACGGCGTTTACAAATGAGATGGTCTCGTAGTAATTGGCGAACCGGTAGGTTTTTTCGATCGCTACATCGGGACCATCTCCCACCAAACCCCAGCCTGTGTGTTTGGCCAGTGCAGTGACCAGGGCTGTGGGGCCCATCACGTGGCGGGGGTGCTGGCTCCAGTCAATCTTCTTCAGGTCAGTGCTCATGGTTTTGGCTGTGTTTTGGGGTCAGGCCGTCATGCGGGGCAGGCGCTCAATCGCGGGCGGGTGAGAATAGTAGAACTTCACAAACAATGGGTCGGGCGTCAGGGTAGATGCATTGTCCTCGTACAGTTTGAGAAGTGCGGCACTCAGGTCTTGGCCGTTGGTCTGGGCAATCGCGAAATCGTCGGCCTGGAACTCGTGCTTGCGCGATAACTGCGCCATCAGCGGCGAGATGAAAAAGCTGAACACGGGCACCGCCAGCATGAACAAGATCAAGGCCAGTGCGTTGTTGGCGCTATCCAGCGAAGGCATCACGCCCAGCCCGGCATAAAACCAGAGTTGCTTGGACAGCCAACCCAGCAACGCAAATCCTGCAAAGCTCATGGCAAACATCAGCACCATGCGCTGCACAATGTGCTTGTGTTTGAAGTGTCCCAGTTCATGCGCCAGCACAGCATCGACCTCAGGGGCGCTGAGTTTGGCCAGCAAGGTGTCGTAAAACACCACGCGTTTGGACGCACCAAACCCGGTAAAGTAAGCGTTGCCATGGGCACTGCGCTTGCTTCCGTCCATCACAAAAAGGCCTTTGGCTGCGAAACCGCAACGCTGCATCAGAGCAGTGACACGGGTCTTGAGAGTTTCATCTTCCAGTGGCTGAAATTTGTTGAAAACCGGGGCGATGAAGGTCGGAAATATCCACATCAAGAGCAGGTTAAACCCCATCCACACGCTCCAGGCCCAGAACCACCAAAGATCGCCTGCGGCGCCCATCAGCCAAAGAATCAGCGCCGCAATCGGCAGGCCGATCACGATGCCCAGCGCGACGCCCTTGATGCCATCCACCAGCCACATGCGCCAAGTCATCTTGTTGAAACCAAAGCGCTCTTCGATCACAAATGTTTGGTACAGCGACAGGGGCAACTCAATCACAGCGCCCACTGCCACAAAGGCCACCAGCAGCGCGATTTGCCCCCAAAGCGGTGAAGCTTGGGTTGGCATCCAGCCTTGAATCAGGTCGTTCAAGGCTTGCAGGCCGCCTAGCAGTGTCCAACCCAGCAGCACTGCAGTGCCCAGCGCCATGTCCAGCAGGCCCAGGCGGGACTTGGCAAGGGTGTAGTCAGCCGCTTTTTGGTGAGCGGCCAGGCTGATGGTCTGGTCAAAAGGGGAGGGCACTGCAGCACGGTGCCGTGCGACATGGCGAATCTGCCGCGTGGCCAACCACAGCTTGACTAGCATGCCGAGGACGAGTGCCGCCGTAAATGCCAGCGTGAGTACGAGAGAGGGGGACAAGTGATTGAACATGGTTCGTGCAAGTGTAGCCAAGCCTGCCGCATCAGCGATTGGCATCAGATGGCAGCGTAAGTCAATAGGGGGGAGAACTGAAAAGCTGAGTGAAAATAGCAGGCATGACCGAAATCACATCAATCGGTGCGCCAGACGCACCCATGGCGGTAGCGCCCAGCCTGCCCAAATCTGACCAGAACCTGGTCTGGCTTGATTGCGAAATGTCGGGACTGGAGCCTGACACCGACCGTTTGCTCGAAATTGCAGTGATCGTGACCAATGCCAACCTGGATATTCGCGTCGAAGGCCCCGTGCTGGTGATTCACCAAAGCGATGAAACCCTGAACAAGATGGACGCCTGGAATAAAGGGACGCATGGCCGCAGTGGGTTGATTGACAAGGTCAAGGCGTCCACGGTGACCGAGGCGCAGGCAGAGGTCATTCTGGTTGACTTCCTGAAAAAATACGTCTCTAAAAGTGTCGCTCCGATGTGCGGCAACAGCATTGGGCAGGACAGGCGGTTTCTGGTCCGCTACATGCCCAAGCTGGAGGGGTTTTTTCACTACCGGAAACATCGATGTGAGCACCCTGAAGGAACTGGCCAAGCGTTGGCGGCCCGAGTTGGCAGCGGGCTTCAAAAAGGCGCAGGCGCATACCGCGTTGGCAGATGTGCATGAGTCGATTGACGAGTTAGCCTACTACCGGGCGCACTTCCTGAAAATGAGCGCCTAACCACGTTGGATGCGAAAATTAGGTAAAAACCCGAACGCATGTCATAATCGCAGGCTACGCTGAAAAAAACAGCGTTTGTAGTACATCTCCCTTCACACACCGGGCACGCCAAATGTGCCCTCCGCCCTTAAAGCAGTTTTGAGGTTGCGCAGTATCCGTTTGATGGTTGATGTTTTTTAACCATTGACGGACCTGGGTTGCCCGACGCGGGACAGCCTTGCTTCGTGTGAGAAAAAAATGACCGACACTTTTGAAGTGCAGGGCGAATTTGCGCCTGCTATTGATTCCTTTGGCGATGATGTTGCTGTGGCAGCCGTGCCCAATGGCTTTATCAAGCTGGGCTTGGCCCAAGAACTGATCGCTGCAGTGGCAGACCTGGGCTTTACCCAGCCCACCACGGTGCAGGAAGCTGTGATCCCCAAAGCCTTGCCGACTGAAGACCATTCGGCAGACCACAAGTACACCGACCTGATGGTGTCCAGCCAGACGGGCTCTGGCAAGACGGCCGCTTTCTTGTTGCCGGTGCTCCACACCTTGATCCGTCAAATGGAAAAGGCCGAGGCCGATGCCCGTGCCGATTGGGATCGCCAAGTGGCTGAGGCCGCAGCAAAGGGTGAAGCACCTCCCAAGCGTGCCAAGCGCAAAGATCCCACCAACCCGCGCCACTTCAAGGCGGCTGCCCCTGGCGCGCTGATTCTCTGCCCGACCCGCGAGTTGGCCCAGCAAGTGGCGCACGATGCGATTGACTTGGTCAAGCATTGCCGCGGTATTCGCGTCGCCAACGTGGTGGGTGGAATGCCTTATCAGATGCAAATTGCCAAGCTTCAAAACGCCAACCTCGTGGTGGCAACGCCTGGTCGTCTGCTGGACCTGCAACGCTCCATGCAAATTAAGCTGGACGAAGTTCAGTTTCTGGTGGTGGACGAAGCCGACCGTATGCTGGACCTGGGCTTTTCTGACGATCTGGCCGAAATTAACCAACTGACGATTGAGCGTCATCAGACCATGATGTTCAGCGCCACGTTCGCGCCGCGTATTCAGCAATTGGCCACCCGAGTGATGCGTCAGCCACAGCGTGTGCAGATCGACAGCCCACAGGAGAAGCACGTCAACATCAAGCAGTCACTGTTCTGGGCCGACAATGCGCACCACAAGCGCAAGTTGCTGGACCACTGGCTGCGTGACACCAACATCAATCAAGCCATTGTTTTTGCAAGCACCCAGGTTGAATGTGACGGCTTGGCCAATGATTTGCAGCAGGATGGCTTCTCTGCCGTTGCCTTGCATGGTGCATTGAGCCAGGGGTTGCGCAACCGTCGCTTGATGGCGCTACGCCAAGGTCAAGTGCAGATTTTGGTGGCAACCGATGTGGCCGCCCGAGGCATCGACGTGCCGACCATCACGCACGTATTCAACTTTGGCTTGCCGATGAAGGCAGAAGACTACACCCACCGCATTGGCCGCACTGGTCGTGCGGGGCGTGATGGTTTGGCGATCACTTTCGCCGAAATCCGTGACCGTCGTAAGATTTTTGACATCGAAGCCTATACGCGTCAGCCTATCAAGGTCGAAATCCTTCCTGGCCTGGAGCCTCAGCAGCGCGTTCCTGATGCGCCGCGTGCGCGCACAGGCGGTGGCCGAGAGGGTGGGCGTGATGGCGGTGGCCGGGACTACGGCCCGCGTGGTGGCAAGTTTGGCGGTGGTGGCCGCAGTGGTGGTTTTGGTGGTGGTGGCCGGTTTGCGGGCAATGACCGTGGCAATGATCGGTTTGCGCCCTCCAATGACCGGGGTGGAAACGACCGCTTTGCCGGCGGCGCCAACGATCGCTTCTGTGGAGACCGATTCAGTGGTGAGAATCATGCTTCACGTGCACCTGCAGGTGCTCATGCCGGTAAACCTGCCTGGCAGGGTACACCCCGTCCAGGCGCAGGAGGTGGTGCGCGCCCCGCAGGCACTTTAAGCCGCGGACCCAAGGTGTTCATTCCCCGTGACGCCGCCAAGAAGCGTGCGGCACCGCGTCCCACTCGCTGAAGTTGCACCAGCGAACAGGTGATTGATTAAGGGATTTAGGCCCTTTGCGTTTCAAGGGCATTGGGCCAGTGGACATAATCCTGGTGAGGAGAACTCATCATGGCTTATGTTCCCACGCTCGCAGAATTCGAGCAATTGTTTCGCGTGGCGCCAGCGTCGCTTTGGCTTGAAGATTATTCGAATCTGAAGAAGCTGTTCGACCACTGGCGAGCCAACGGCGTGACCGATTTGCGTGCGCACCTTGAAGCCGAACCGTCACGGGTAGAACTGTGTGCAGCGAGCCTTAGGGTCCTGCTGGTCAATCAAAAAACCCTCGATCTGTTTGCAGCCAAGAGTCAGGACGACCTGCTTGGCCGCCTTCCTGAAGTCTTCAAGGGCGACATGTTTGCCCGGATGTTGGGCGAGTTGATTCAGTTATGGGACACTGGAACGGGGTTTCACAGCCAAACTGTGAATTACTCGCTGGACGGCAAACGTTTGGATGTCCTGATCCATGCGAGCGTGTTGCAAGGGCACGAAGAAGATTGGGACCGTGTCCTGGTCTCTATTGAAGACATTAGCTCACTGCAGCAAAACACGCTTGCCCTGCAGCATAGCGCAAGCTATGCACGTGGGCTGTTTGAGCATTCTCCAGTTTCGCTGTGGGTAGAGGATTTCTCAGAAGTCAAATACTTGCTGGATGAAGTCCGTCTGCAAGGCATCCGTGATTTCCGGGTGTTTGTGAATGTGCACCCAGAGTTCGTTACCCGCTGTATGCAGCAGATCAAGGTGCTGGATGTGAACCAGGAAACATTGCGGATGTTTGGCGCCCGCGACCTTGAAGATTTGATGGGTGGGCTTGATCGCGTGTTTCGCGATGAAATGATTGGCCCCTTCACCGAACAGTTGGTCGATTTGTGGAACGGGCAGGTGACTCAGCAGCGCGAAGTGATCAACTACACCCTGCAGGGGGAGTTGCTCAATATTCACATGCAGTTTTCGGTGCTGGAGGCGCATCGCGACAGCTGGCGCATGGTGCTGGTTTCTTTGGTGGATATCACCGCCCGAAAAAAAGCAGAGGCCTATCTGGAGTACCTGGGTAAGCATGATGTTCTGACGCGACTGCGAAACCGTGCGTTTTACACGGAGGAATTGAACCGCCTTTCACGACGCGGACCATGGCCCTTGAGCGTGGTGGTGATTGACCTGAATGGCCTCAAGCGAATCAACGATGAGTTCGGTCACGCAGCCGGAGACGCCATCTTGCGCCGCATGGGCGAAGTGCTTTCCAAGGCGGTTGACGCACCAGCCTGTGCGGCACGCATTGGGGGAGATGAATTCGCCGTATTGTTGCCTGGAGCGGACGAGCGTGCGGCGCAAGCTGCGCTTGAGCGCATTCAATCCATTCTGACATTGAATAACCAGTTTTACTCCGGGCAAACCTTGTCCATGTCGATCGGTGTGGCAACCTGCGCTTCTGCAGACAAGGTGGATGCGGCATTGCATCAGGCCGATCAGGCCATGTATGCTGAAAAAACACGCTTCTACAGTGAGGTGGAGCGCAATAGGCGCCAGCAGGGGCAAAACACCTAGGCGGGAACTAAACCGAGCCAAGGTCAACAAACCCTGGGACAATCAAGTCGAGTTCCTGAAAGTGTTGTGAATGTTGAAGTTGTTGAAAGATCTTTCCCCGCGTCAGTGGATGGCGTTGATGAGCTTGGCTTGCCTTGGCATGCTTGGTTTTGGGATGTATTTGCAACATGTGGTGGGCCTGGAGCCATGTCCCATGTGCATTGTGCAGCGCTATGCTCTTGTTTTGGTAGCAATCTTTGGCGTGGTTGCTGCCTCTAGCGGCAAAAAAGCTCTGCAAATTGCTGGCATTTTGCTGGTGCTGGTGTTTGCATTGGGTGGGGCATTTGTAGCGGCGCGTCAGACTTGGCTGCAGTGGTATCCGCCCGAGATCGCCAGCTGTGGCCGCGATATCTACGGGATGATTGAGACTTTCCCGCTGCAACGCGCTATTCCCATGATTTTTCGAGGCAGCGGTGACTGCACCAAGATCGACTGGACTTTTCTGGGCGGGTCGATTGCCAACTGGTCTTTCATCTGCTTCACCTGCATTGGCTTGCTCAGCGTCTGGCTGCTGACACGTCTTTTCAAGCGCTGATTGGCCCAGTGCTACAGCTTTTTCACCAGCACCTGGCTGCGGCGGTCCCAGTTATATTTGCGTTTGCGTGCTTCGGGTAGCCATTCCGGGTCGGCGGGCTGAAACCCACGCTTGATGAACCAGTGCATGGTGCGCGTGGTGAGCACAAAAATGCTGTCCAAACCCATGGATTTGGCGCGTTGCTCAATGCGTTTGAGTACCCTCTCGCCGTCACCCTGACCTTGGCTTTGCGGTGACACGGTGAGTGCTGCCATCTCGGCGGTTTTTCCTTCCGGGTAGGGGTAAAGCGCGGCACAGGCAAAGATCACTCCATCATGCTCAATGATGGTGTAGTGGTCTACGTCGCGCTCAATCTCGGTGCGGCTACGTTTGACCAGCGTGCCGTCTTTCTCGAACGGTTCAATCAGCTGCAGTATGCCGCCTACATCATCATTGCTGGCCTCTCGCAGGGATTCAAGCTTTTCATCAATCACCATGGTGCCGATGCCATCGTGTACGTAAATCTCCAGCAGGATCGAGCCGTCCAGCGCGAAGGGCAGGATATGGCTGCGCTCGACGCCAGCTTTGCAGGCCTTTACACAGTGCTGCAAATAAAACGCGGTATCTGTTGGGTCTTTGGCGCTGGGCAGGCCAGCAAGCAGTTTCTCTGCAGCGGCCAAGGGTAGCTCGGTGTCGATCGGATTGTCTTCAGCTTCTGGCTGCTCAGGATGAATCCGGATGCCGGGTATCTCTGTCAAGAACACCAGCTTGTCGGCTTGCAACGCAATTGCCACGCTGGTGGCGACTTCTTCCATGGTCAGGTTAAATGCCTCGCCAGTGGGTGAGAAGCCGAAAGGAGACAGCAGCACCATGGCACCGAAATCCAGCGTGCGCTGGATACCCGCCACATCGACCTTGCGTACCAAGCCGCTGTGCTGGAAGTCCACCCCATCCACGATGCCTACTGGTCGGGCGGTGATGAAATTGCCTGAAATGACCCGAACTGTAGAACCCGCCATCGGGGTATTGGGCAAGCCTTGGCTGAAAGCGGCCTCAATTTCGTAACGCAACTGGCCTGCTGCTTCTTGTGCACAGTCCAGCGCTACCTCGTCGGTAATACGCATTCCATGTGAATACTTGGCCGTGTGGCCCTTGGCCAGCAACTGCTCGTTGACCTGGGGGCGAAAGCCATGCACCAGGACGATCTTGACCCCCATGCTCTGAATCAAGGCCAAGTCCTGCGCAATGTGTTGCAATTTTCCTGCTGCGATCGCCTCGCCGGCGATGCCGACGACAAAAGTCTTGCCCCGGTGCATGTGGATGTAGGGCGCAACCGAGCGGAACCAGGGGACGAAAGTAAAGTTAAAAACAGCGGACATGGTGCTCAAAGTGGGGAAAAGTCCGCCCGAGTTTAACGGTCAGCTATTTCAAGATACGGCCATTCAGAGGGTAGGCCGGGTCGGTGTACCCAGGGGTGGACGGATGCCCCGGCTTGACTAGACTGTCAACCAAGGCTTCATCAGCTGCCGTCCAAGCGTAATCCAGCGCCGGGGCATAGTCCTGCCACTGCTTTAAGGTGCGTGGGCCGGCGATCACGGAACTGACCACTGGGTTGGCCAGCACCCAGGCCGTGGCCCACTGCGCAAGCGTGATACCCAACTGGTCGGCATGGGCTTTGAGCTGTTGGGCAATGACAAGAGACTCTTCCCGGAACTCTGTTTCAGCAATGCGCTTGTCACCGCGCGATACGCGGCTACCTTCAACGGGGGGCTGCCCAGGCGCGTATTTGCCCGTGAGTACACCCCGTGCAACCGGGCTGTAGGGCACCACGCCGATACCATAGTGGGCACAGGCGGGCAATACTTCTACTTCGGGCATGCGGTTTAGCAGGTTGTAGTAGGGCTGGCACACCACCGGGCCGGGCATGCCCATTTGCCTGGCCAAGTGAACCATCTCTGCAAGGCGCCAGCCCCGGAAGTTGGAAGCGCCCCAGTACCTGACTTTGCCGCTTTGCAGCATGCTGGCGATGGCTTGCAAAGGCTCCTCCAGATTTACGCCATTGAAGTCGCGGTGAAGGTACAGGATGTCGACAAAATCAGTTTGTAATCGGTCAAGGCTGGCATCAATTTCACGCAACATCCAGGTGCGTGAATAGTGACCTTCGTTGATTCGCTCAGACATTTTGTTGCCGAGTTTGGTGGCCAACACCCAGTCATGCCGCTGGCCTATGAGAAGCTTGCCCAGCATCGCTTCGGATGCACCGCTGGTGTAAACGTCGGCCGTGTCAATGAAATTGACGCCCTGGCCACGAGCGTGGGCAATGATGGAGCCGGCTTCGTCTGCTGCCGTCTGATCCCCAAACATCATGGTGCCCAGACACAAAGCGGAAACTTTCAGGTTGCTCTTGCCAAGATTGCGGTATTTCATACAGTTCTCTTTTTCGGGGGGGTGAATGCTTATTTTTCGAGGAGTTTGAAGAAAGCCTGATTCAGCTGCGCCTGCGCTTCGATCAGACGTGCGTTGCGCTCGGCAAGCCACGCACGGTCGCTGGCAAGGGCTGCGCGTGCCAGGCCGAGCATGCGGTTGACTTCCGCAGGTTGCGGACCACCGATGCCAACCCGCGTGCGCACCATGTCATCGGGTGCCAGTGTCGCCTTGAAAATCGGTTCGCTCAGCGGAAACTGAGTATCTTTCAATCCTTCATGGCGGATAGCCTCTGCGTAAAGCTCTGTCGCTCGAGCGTAGGAAAACTGGTTGGGTCGCCAATTGTTCTTGCGCGCATCCGTAACCACAACGGACGCAAAGTGGTGTCCAACCCGAAAGGGCACTCCGTGAAGACGCTGCAAGGTTTCGGCCAGTTCCATGGACGTAGTCCAGTCGCCGTTGAGTTCTTCCAGCGATCGCTTGGGGTCCACCTTCAGCGCCTTGAGCACGGTGACAAACTGGTTGAACATCTCCACAGCTGACACATAGGTTCGGGGCACTTCTTCTTTGTAGTCGGTCATTCCGGGCGTCACGTTATGCGCACGCAGCGTGGCCCAATGCGCTAGCGCCACCACGTCGGTTGCTTTGATGCGAGCGCCCTGAATGATGCCGGGGTTTTGCTTTTGTGGCATGGCGCTGCTCGTGTAGGTCTGGCTGGTGTCCAGCAGGATCCACGGGCGGCTTTGGTGGTACTGGGTATGGAGGTCTTCCAGCATGGCACCCACGCGAATCGCCGACGAGCCCACCAAGTTGGCCGCCTCGATGGGCACGTCGTAGCTGATCACCTGGCCTGCGTCGTAGGAGTTGACGACCAAACCATCAAATCCGAGTAAGTTCGCCAGCCGTTGGCGGTTGAGTGGCCAGCTGGAGTTGGCCAGTACGGCTGTTCCCATGGGGCTCAGATTCAGCCGCGCATACAACTCGCGCAATCGTTGGCCATCTCGCGCAAATGAATCGGCGAACGCCAACAGGTAATGCGCGTAGCTCACAGGCTGGGCTTGCACTCCATTGGTGTAAGCAGGCACATAGGTATTGACGTTGGCCGCTGCAAAGTCAATCAATGTCTGTCTAGCCTCCAGCATCGCGTCTGCTGTGTCCAGCACTGCAGTGCGCAGGTGTGCCGCACGGTAGGTGGCCAACATGTCCTGGCGGCTGCGGCCTGAGTGAATCAGCGTGGCCTGCGCCCCGGCCTTTTCAGAAATGATGCGCTCAATTTGCAAGACATCTTTAGGACGCTTGCCCCCGGGACTATCGGCCTGCTGGATTGAGTGCAGAACGCCTTCGGCAATGGGTTTGCCCAAAGGGGCGGCAATGATGCCTTCCTCCATCAACATGGTCGTCGACGCCATGTTGATGCGGCCCAACCAGTAAAACTGGTCCTGCGCCAATGCTCGCGCGCTGGTCGCATCCTTCGTGACCCGACCGCTCAAGGCATTCGCCTCGGCCTGGCACTGCGCCGTGGTCTTGCACGCGGTGTCGCGTATGTCCGCCGCTTGAGCGCCCGCCATGCCCAGTGAGACAAGCAGAGCGCAAAGTTGCATATTGGGGAGTCGAGTCATACTTGTCCTTTTGCGATAAATATTTCATTGGGCCGAAGGTGGGCCAAAGCCCCTGTACAGTCGGACTTTAATTCCAGTGAGTACACCACCATGGCCAGACCCAACGAATGGGCTTCAAAGATCTTGGCTTTGACCAAATCAAACAACCGTGGCGCTGCCATTGCTCAGATCAAGGTGGCGCCCACGGTCAAAGACCTCAAGGCGCTGCAATCTGCCATGATTTCAGACCAACTGGTGGGTCGCTGGCCAGATGTGGACGTGGCGGTAGATGACAATCTGGCATTGTTGTCTGCTCCCCGCCTGCACCGAGCCCCTTAAGGCCGTCGTAGCTGATTTTCATCCTGTCTTTCCAGGTACCTGCATTCGCGTCGCACCTAAATGGGTGCCGGCGTCCAGCAGCATTAACTCGCCGGTGACGGTACGTGCACTGGTCACCAGCCAGACAATAGCTTCGGCTACGTCAGTTGGCTCACTGGCGCGCCCCAACGGCGTATTGTGTTCTGTCATGGCCTTGACCTTCTCAAATCCCTCTTGCCCGAGTCCGTCCACAAACCATCGGGAGGTGATGAGGCCTGGGCATACTGCATTGACGCGTACATCAGGGGCAAGGGCGCGTGCCAGATAGAGCGTGAGCGAATTCATGGCGCCCTTGGAAGCGATGTAGGGCACGGAGGACCCGATGCCCAAGGAACCTGCAATCGATGAGACATTGACCACACAACCCTTGGCGGCCTTCAAATGCGGTGCGCAGGCTCGCACCATCTGAAACATGCCAACTGTATTGACGCCGAAAATGCGCTGAAAAGTCTCGGCATCCAACGCGTCCCAATTGCCCGCTCCGGTGAACGTGGTGATGCCTGCATTGTTGACCAATGCATCCAAGCGGCCCCAGCGCTCAATGGTGGCCTGCGTCATGGCCTTGCAGTCAGTGTCTTGTGCGACATCACCCTTAAGCAGCAAGGTGGCAGCGCCCGATTGCTGACAAGCTGCTTCTGAAGCTTTTGCCTCCGCCTCGCTGCGCGAGTAATTGATAACGATGTTGTAACCCTTTTGCGCCAGCAGCAAGGCCGTGGCGGCGCCGACGCCTGTGCCTGAGCCTGTAATAAGTGCAACTTTGCGGTCTGTCATGGATGGGCTCTCTTTCTGTATAGGGTCAGTCGGCTTTTGCACCGGATTCCTTGACCACCTTGGCCCACTTGACGAGTTCAGCCTGCATCAAGTTGGCCAGCGCGTCAGGTGTACCAGGCGCTGCGTCCAGGCCCAAGGTCGCCAATTTTTCTTTGACATCGGGCAAGGCGAGCACGCGCGCGGTCTCTGCATTGATGCGCATTTGCGTGTCTTTGGGTAAACCGGCAGGTGCCAGCAGAGCAAACCAGGAGGTGGAGTCAAACCCTGCCAAGCCCTGTTCTGCGATGGTGGGGATGTTGGGCGCGGCACTGGATCGCGTTGTGCTGGTCACGCCTATGGCGCGCAGCTCGCCAGACTTCACCAGTGGCAGGGCCGAGGGCATGTTGTCAAAAATCATCTGGATGCGTCCACCCAGCAGATCGGGAATGGCCTGTGCGCGTCCCTTATAGGGGATGTGCTGCATCTTGATGTTGGCCAGGGTGTTGAACAATTCACCGGACAGATGAATCGAAGTACCGCTGCCGGATGATCCAAAGTTCAAAGGCTGTTTCTTGGCCAGATCAATGAGTTCTTTGACATTCTTGGCAGGGACATTATTGTTGACAACCAGCAGGTTCGGTGTGGACGCCAGGAAGGTGATGGGGGTGAAATCCTTGACCGGGTTGTAGGGCAGGTTCGGGTAAAGCGCGGGGTTGATCGTGTGCGTGCCCACCGTGCCAATGATCAACGTGCTGCCGTCGCTCGCAGATTTCGCCACAAACTCGGCGCCAATGTTGCCACCTGCACCGGGTTTGTTGTCCACGGTAAAGGTCTGACCCAGCGTTTGGCCCCATTTGTCGGCCAAGATGCGTGCAAGAGTATCGGGCGCACCACCTGGAGGAAAAGTCACCACGATTTTGACCGGTTTGCTTGGCCAGACAGGCGCCTGGGCAAAGCACGGTTGAACGCTCAGCATGCCCGCCAACAACACCCCGAGCATGATGGGGCGGCGAAAATGGGTAAGTGTCATGGGGTCTCCTTTGTGCCTGAATGGCCTAAACTGTTGGCTCACGGCATTGTTCACCGATTGCTTGGCGTGTAAACACCGTCAAGTTGCCTGCGTGACAGGCGGTCAGCCCCGAAAGTCCGTACGATGAAAACTTTGTTCGCAAGCCTGATCACCGCCTCCGTATTGTTCGCCAGCCCGCCAAGCTGGGCTTCAGATGTGCCGAGCGCCAAAGCCGCGTCGTCAAATACTTGTCCGGCATTGCTCAGGCACAGCTTTCCCCGGTTGCAGGATGATGCGCCACAAAACCTCTGCCAATACGCGGGCAAGGTGATTTTGGTTGTTAACACCGCAAGCTACTGTGGCTTTACCAAACAGTACGAAGGCTTGGAAACGCTGCATTCTCGCTATCAGGACAAGGGCTTGGTGGTCTTGGGTTTTCCGTCCAACGATTTTGGGGAACAGGAACCTGGAAGTGCCAAGGAAATCGCGGACTTTTGCTACAACACTTACGGGGTGAAGTTTCCAATGATGGCCAAGTCAGTGGTGTCTGGTCCTAAGCGAAACGTGTTCTATGCGGCTCTGGCAACCGCCACAAAAACGACACCGACCTGGAACTTTCATAAATATTTGATCAATCGTCAAGGCCAGGTGTTGGCGCACTATCCAAGGAAGGTGAGGCCAGAAAGTGCAGAACTGGTGGGTGCGATTGAGAAGGCGCTTCAACAAAACCTTTGACGTGGCACATCCAATGGCGGCACATCCGAAATTGGCGTCCGCGATGGCGCTTATCCATGGCCAAGCGCGCCCGTCCGAGCTCGAAGGCATGGCCCGCTTTGGGCTTACTGGCGAGAGGCGGCTGGGTTTGTCGGTGCCATCCATGCGTCAAATTGCCAAGCACGTGGGCCGAGATCACAGCTTGGCCCAGGCGTTGTGGGATACCAATATTCCTGACGCGCGCATTGTGGCCAGCTTGGTAGCAGAACCTGACAAGTTCAGCTCACGCCAGATGGACGACTGGGCAAAAGGTTTTGCGGCTTGGGATGTTTGTGACCAGGTCTGTCTTAACGCATTTCGCGGGTCTCGATTGGCATGGGGCAAAGTCCATGCTTGGAGTCAGAGCGAGCGTGAGTTTGTCCGCCGAGCGGCGTTTTCGCTGTTGGCCGTTTTGGCAGTGCATGACAAGCAATCCGGCGATGGGCCATTCTTAGCGGCTCTGGCTCTGATGGAGCCAGCTGCCAGCGATGATCGCAATTTTGTCAAAAAAGCTGTCAACTGGGCGTTGCGTAACATCGGAAAGCGCAATCAGGTGCTCAATGCGGTGGCTGTTGAGACAGCGCTAAAGATTCAGCAACAGGGCAGCAAGTCCGCGCGCTGGATTGCGGCGGACGCCTTGCGCGAGTTGCGCAGTGAAGTGGTACAGGCGCGAATCACCCGTAAAGAGTACTGAATTCAAATAGACTGGAGTCTGGCCGACGTGCCGAAAATCCAAATGTCCCTAAAGGGATACTGCGAGCTTTGTCGCTTGCTCAATCGCTCGAAGTGCATCCAGCTCTGATGCGACATCAGCGCCTCCGATGATGCGGGTCGGTATGCCATGGCCTATCAGCTCGTCATAGAGCGTGCGGTTGGATACTTGACCTGAGCAAAGTACCACCGTGTCGACATTCACCACCTGATGGTCTCCATTGACTGTGATGTGCAGGCCCTGGTCGTCTATGGCGTCATAGCTCACA
The DNA here is from genome assembly GCA_016703665.1 of Candidatus Defluviibacillus avedoerensis. Classification (GTDB taxonomy): domain Bacteria; phylum Pseudomonadota; class Gammaproteobacteria; order Burkholderiales; family Burkholderiaceae_C; genus Defluviibacillus; species Defluviibacillus avedoerensis. Next base: position 135,842 of record JADJBS010000020.1, on the reverse strand, counting down.
CCTGCAGTCATGGCAACGCCCGCCCTGCGGAGCTTGGCTTTCAGTATCCAGCCGGTTGACTTGCCCAGATTCTTTCCTAGAGTTTCAGGTTTTCGCTGGAACATGTGAATGGTGCGTTCAAAGTTTTGCTTTGCCGGGGATTTCAACCCGCCAGGTGAGTTAATGTGCGTGTCTACGCCCCAGGTATCCATGAATGTTCTAGGGTCCAACGACTCTTTGGGGTCGCCCACCAGGTACTCGGCGACATCGAATCCGATGCCACCTGCACCGATGATGGCCACTTTCTTACCCACAGGAGCATCATCTGCTAGGACGTCGAGGTAAGTCACCACCTTGGGATGTTTCAGCCCTTTGATCTCTGGCCTGCGTGGCAACACGCCAGTGGCAACGATGACTTCATCGAATTCGCCTGATTCGATACGGGCAGCTATAACGGCAGCGCTTAGACGTGTCGAAAGGTGTACGCGAACGCCTGCCCTGTCCAAGGCGACGCTGAAGTACCTGAGCATTTCATGAAACTCGCTTTTTCCTGGTACCTTCTTTGCCATGTTCAACTGACCACCGAGTTCGGTGGAGCTTTCAAACAGCGTAACAGCGTGACCTCGATGGGCTGCGTTTACTGCAAATGCCATTCCGGCGGGACCGCCGCCAATCACCGCGAATTTTTTGGGTGCGTCGGTTTTTTGATCATTGAATTCGATCTCTCTGCCTGCGCGCGGGTTTACCAAGCAAGTGGCGACCCGGTCGGTAAAAATGCGGTCAAGGCAGGCTTGGTTGCAGGCGATGCAGGTATTGATCTCATCTGCTCGGCTCTGGCGTGTCTTTTGGCAAAGTCCGGGTCTGCCAGCAGGGGGCGTGCCATGGACACCAGGTCAGCCGCGCCGGATGCAATGATGTCCTCTGCCACATCCGGTGTATTGATTCTGTTCGATGCCATGACCGGTATGGTGACCGCGCGCTTGATGTGGCGGACGGCGTCGATCCAGGCAGCTCGTGGCACCGGCGCTGCCATGGTGGGGACGCCTGATTCATGCCAGCCTATGCCCGTGTTGATCAAGTCGGCACCCGATGCTTCAACATGACGAGCAAGGTCACAGACCTCCTCGCTTGTCATGCCACCATCCATCAAGTCGATGGCCGATATCCGGTAGATGATCATGAACTCTTTGCGAACGCGGCTACGTACCGCTTTCACGATCTCCAGTGGGAAGCGCATGCGTCGATCAACGTCACCACCAAATTCATCATCTCGTTGGTTGGTGAGTGCAGATGCGAACTCATTGATCAGGTAACCCTCAGAGCCCATGATTTCCACGCCTGCATAGCCTGCGGCTTCGGCCAGTGCTGCCGTGTGGGCGAAATCCTGAATGGTTTGCCAAACCTCTTGTGTTGTCAGCGAGCGAGGAGGGTAGACGTTGATTCGTGCCTTACCCAGCGAAGGCGCTACGCAAGTCGGAACCTTGGCATAGCGGCCAGCATGCAGGATCTGCAACACAATGCGACCGCCTGAATTGTTGACGGCAGACGTTATCAATCTGTGCTCGTCCAATTGCTCTGATTTGTTGAGGACCAGGCCCCCTGCATCCATCACGCCTTCTGGGCACGGTGCATAACCACCCGTCAAGATTAAACCGATTTCCCCCTTTGCTCGGGCAACGTAGAACGCTGCCAGGCGCTGGTAGGGTTGATCCATTGTTTCCAAGCGAGTGTGCATGGCACCCATGACCATGCGGTTAGGGAGATGAACACCGGCGACTTGAATGGTTCTGAGGAGATTTGGGTACTTAGTCATGGGAGTCTCGCATGTCATAAGGGCGGTTCGATTGATGATCTCGAAATGCGCTTGTTATGTCAACTAATTGATGTAATTTTGCAGCGAGCCTATTCATAGGTCCCTGTTTGCAAATGAATCCTGTGAATGAGTTGAGCTCGCTCAAACTCAATCCCCTTTGTCGTTAGCCTATTTAACTTTGGTTGTAGTATGGGTATTCGATGATTTCAAGGAACAACGATGACGACAAGTTTGCTTTGCGCACGGATGATGAAGCTTTCTTTGGCTGGTGGATTGCTGGTGGGTGCTTTTGTCAGTCAGGCACAGACCGTGGATGTGGCTGCCGCTGAGGCACTGGCCAAGTCCAGCAGTTGCACAAAATGTCATTCTGTTGATAAGAAGAAAGACGGGCCTTCGTTCAAGGAGACCGCAGGCAAATACAAAGGCAAGGCAGATGCGGAGTCCACGCTGACCAAACAAATTACCACCGGTCCCAAGATCAAGATAGACGGCGTCGAAGAAGAGCACCAGATTGTCAAGACCAAAGACGCTGGGGCGATCAAGAATCTGGTTCAGTACATCCTGACGCGGTAGTCATTGATGAAAGCGTTTTTTCGATGGATGTGGGCGCATTGGAAGCTGTCGCTCGCCTTGGTTGCTGGGTTGATGGTCTTTTCTGTCGCTGTTGGCATATCGGGCGCTTACGTGTTGGCGTACACGAGTACAGAAGAGTTTTGTGTCAGTTGCCACGAGATGACCTACAACCAGGTGGAATACAAAGGCACAATCCATGACACTAATCGAACAGGTGTGCGCGCCATTTGCACCAATTGCCATGTGCCGCACGAGCCGGGGCCTTTGGTGCTGGCCAAGATCAAGGCAACCAAGGACCTTTATTACACCTACATTTCACCCTCGATAGATACGCCTGAGAAGTTCGAGGCCAAACGTGCGGCCATGGCGCAGAAAATCTGGCGTGACATGAAAGAGAACGATTCCCACACCTGTCGCAGCTGCCACCGAGCCGACAAGATGAACGTCGAACTTCAGTCTGCCAAAGCGCAGGCTCGTCATGCCAAAGGCAAAGCCGAGGGTAAGACTTGCATTGAGTGTCATTTTGGAATTGCTCACAAAGAACCCGATGGTCCTGGACCTGCTGAATTGTTCAGTGCCTCGGGGGCCAAGCCGCAATGAGGCGACTGTGTTTTCAAACCTAGGAGATAAGATGAAACTGACTGTATTGACCTTGGCGGCGTGTGCTGCAATCGTTCTGCCTGCCGCAGCAGCTGATGTGACCTATCGCAAAGATGTCGCACCCATGATCAAGAAGTATTGTGCTGAATGCCATTCATCTTCTGCGGATGCTCCGTCCATGGCTGAATTCAACCTGGACCAGGAAAAGTATAAAAAGGCCAAGGTCGGGCCGTTAACGGATACCTTTGAGCATCTGCTGCAGTTGGTCAATGGCAAGTCGATGGGCGCATTCATGCGCCGCCTTGATGATGGCACAAGCCTCTATTCTGGTGGTAAACCCGGCAATATGTACAAGTATCTGGGCGAAACGGATGCTGAGCGTGCGACGAACCTGACCGTGCTGAAAGCGTGGGTTGGCGATGGTGGTTGGAACCTGAACCGGATGGCTGCAAGAGGTGATGTACCGGCCATCACTAAAGAGCAACTGGACAAGCTCATTTTGAAGTATTGAACCTCTGGATCTATCCAGGCCGGGAGAGCGTGTTCCGGCGTGTCCGGAACAGGTCATGGCGCAGTCGATAATTGCGCCATGCCTTTGAAGATTGAGTTTCCCGAATCCCTGCCTGTATCCGCTAGGCGCGAGGACATCATGGTGGCGATGCGGACGCACCAGGTCATCATCGTGTGCGGTGAAACGGGTTCAGGCAAGACCACTCAGCTACCCAAAATCGCGCTCGCTCTGGGTCGTGGAAAGTGCAATGCCCCCGAGGGTACACCCCAGCATTTGCGCAAGTTAATTGGGCACACCCAACCTCGCCGCATTGCGGCCAGTAGCGTCGCCAAACGGATTGCGGAGGAACTGCATACGCCGCTCGGTGAGGTGGTCGGCTACAAGGTGCGTTTTCAGGACAGGCTGAGTCGAGACGCCTCGGTCAAACTGATGACAGATGGCATTTTGCTGGCCGAGACCCAGACCGACCCGCTGCTCAAAGCTTACGACACCATCATCATTGACGAAGCCCATGAGCGCAGCCTGAACATCGATTTCTTGCTTGGCTACTTGCGAGAGATTTTGCCCCGCAGGCCCGACCTGAAGGTGGTGGTGACCTCGGCCACGATTGATGCAGATCGCTTTGCAAAACACTTTGCAAGCGCTGGTCAGCAAGCGGTTCCCGCACCCATCATCATGGTGTCTGGGCGCACTTTTCCGGTCGAGCAGCGGTACCGTCCGTACGAAGAGAGCCGCGACTATGACCTGAACTCTGCCATTGCCGATGCAGTGGATGAGCTGTGGCGGGAGCCATCTCAGCAGGGTGACATCCTGGTCTTTCTGCCCGGCGAGCGCGAAATACGGGAGGCTGCAGACCACATTCGCAAGCACTTAAGCCATAGCCCTGTGCTACGCAATGCCGAGGTGTTGCCCCTGTTTGCGCGCCTGAGCCAGGCAGAGCAAGACCGGATTTTTGACAGTCACCACGGGCGGCGCATTGTGCTAGCCACCAATGTGGCCGAGACCTCGCTCACGGTGCCTGGCATTCGGTACGTGATTGACGCAGGCATGGCGCGTGTTAAGCGCTACAGTTTCAGAAGCAAAGTGGAGCAACTGCTGGTCGAACCTATCAGCCAAGCCGCCGCCAACCAGCGTGCAGGCCGATGCGGGCGTGTGGCCAACGGGATCTGCATTCGCCTGTACGACGAGAAAGACTACAACAGCCGGCCACGATTCACCGACCCCGAGATCCTGAGATCCTCACTGGCCGGTGTAATTCTGCGTATGAAGGCCTTGCATCTGGGCGATGTGGAGCGCTTTCCGTTTCTAGAGGCACCGCGCCCCAAGGCGATTTCGGATGGGTATCAGCTGCTGGCCGAGCTCGGTGCGATGGACGAGTCGAACGAGCTCACCACCACGGGGCGCGAGCTGGCCAAGTTGCCGCTGGACCCGCGCGTAGGTCGCATGATCCTGGAGGCGCGCGAGCGTGATGCGCTTGACGAAGTGTTGGTGATCGCCAGTGCCCTGAGCGTGCAAGATGTACGCGACCGACCAATGGAGGCGCAGGCACAGGCGGACCAGGCGCATGCCAAATTCGATGATGAAAAGAGCGAGTTCAGTGGGTACTTGCAGTTGTGGCGGTGGCTGGGCACGGCGAGGGGTGGAAAACACAAAGCCGCACCCGGCGTGCCGACAAATGAGCACAAACTGTCCAATCGTCAATACGAGTCTTTGCTGCGACAAAACTTCATCAATATTCGCCGTGTGCGCGAATGGCGTGACACCCACACTCAGTTGCTGACGGTCGTGACGGAGCACAAGTGGCGCATCAACACACTCCCTGCCAGCTACGAACAGTTGCACATGTCCATGCTGGCGGGCCTGCTTGGCAACATTGGCTATAAGCCAGAGGACGATGAGGCTTATCTGGGCGCGCGTGCCATCAAGTTTTACCGTCATCCTGGTGCGCATCTGAAGAAGAAGCCCGGTCGCTGGATCGTCTGCGCAGAGTTGGTCGAGACCACGCGGTTGTTCGGACGGGGCATCGCCAACATCGATCCCGTTTGGCTTGAGCAAGTGGGGGCGCATCTTCTCAAGAAGCAGTTGTTGGACCCGCACTGGGAAAAGAAGTCGGCAGAGGTGACGGCACTTGAGCGAGCCACCTTGTATGGCTTGGTGATCTACAACAACCGGAAAACCAATTATGGTCGGGTCGACGTGGTCGGGGCGCGGGAGATCTTTATTCGGCAGGCGCTTGTGGAGGGTGAATGGGACAGCAAGCTGCCTTTCTTGGCCGCGAATCACAAGCTGGTGGGGCAAGTGGAAGATTTGGAACACAAAGCGCGCCGCCAGGATGTGCTGGTCGATGATGAGTTGATTTACGCCTATTACGATGCGCAGATTCCGGCAGAAATTTGCAGCGGCATTCTGATGGACAACTGGTACCGTGAGGCCTCTAAGGCTGTGCCGCGACTCTTGTTTCTCACCCGCGACGAGTTGATGAGGCACGAGGCAGCCGGTATCACGGCACAGACATTTCCGCGCACCATCCGGCTGGGTGGAGTCGATTGCAAAGCTATCTATCTCCATGAACCCGGCGACGCCAAAGACGGGGTGACGGTGGAGGTGCCCCTGTTCGCCTTGAACCAAGTTGGCGAGGAACGGTGCGAATGGCTCGTGCCTGGCATGTTGCAAGACAAAATATTGGCCCTGCTCAAGAGCCTGCCGCAGCGTCCCCGATCGCGCTTTGTGCCCTTACCTGATTCAGCGGCGCGCCTTGCGGATGAACTGACGCCGGGGGCGTGCTGCCCAACATGGGCTTGACCGACGCACTTTTGCAACTGGCGCGCAAGCAGACAAGTCTGGATATCAAGCGAACAGACTTTAAGTTGGATATGCTCAAGTCGCACCTGTTCATGAATTTCCGGGTGGTCGACCAGCATGGGCGTCAGTTGGGCATGGGCCGAAATCTGAGCGCGCTCAAAGCGGATTGGGGCTCTCAGGCCAGAGGGGCTTTTCAGGCTCTGGCGGCTTTGCGGATTGAAGAAAATCAGCAGAAGCAGGAAGCGCAGCCGCAGCATTCACCAGCCAAGTCGACGCAGCGACAAGTACCGGCGACGCAGGACGTTGAGCAGGCAGATCTGAGCCAACGCTATACCAACTGGACTTTTGGGGAGTTGCCCGAACTCATGGAGCTGACGCAGGGCAAGCAAAGCATGATCGGCTTTCCCGCGTTGATTGATCAAAAAGATGCGGTCAGCATCGAGGTGTTTGATGAGCCCGACGTGGCGGCGGCAAAGCATCGCCTTGGTCTGGCGCGTCTTTTTGCCTTGCAGATCAAGGATGCCCTCAAGTACCTGGAGAAAAACATCCCGGACTTGCAAGCCATGAGCGTGCAGTACATGGCTTTGGGCACGGCTGAAGAGCTACGCGAACAGATCATCGGTGTAGCGTTGGCGCGGGCCTTTCTGACCGAGCCCCTGCCCGCAAACGAGGTGGACTTCAAACGCCGCACCGACGAAGGGCGTCAACGCCTGACGCTGATTGCCAATGAAGTCGCCCGCCTGTGCAGCGCAATTCTCACCGAGTTCACCGCTGCCACACGCAAAATCAAGGACAGTAAAGGACTTGCCGAGGCAGCATTGGACTGCACACAACAGTTGCAGCGCCTGATGCCCAAGCGCTTTCTGGCACAAACGGCGTGGGGCCCTTTGCAGCATTTCCCCCGCTATCTGAAGGCCATTCCTTTACGTCTAGATAAGGCACGTTCTGATACAGCTCGGGATGCAGCCAGGTTGACTGAGTTAAGGCCAATGGAGCAAAAGTATTGGCGCTTGGTATCTGAGCGCAAAGGCGTGCAGGATGACCGGGCAATGGAGTTTCGCTGGTTGCTTGAGGAACTGCGTGTGAGCTTCTTCGCTCAGGAGTTACGCACACCCCAGTCGATCAGTGTCAAGCGGCTGGAAAAGGCGTGGGCGCAACTAAACCTTTGATCTATCCAATCCATGCTGACCTATTTCAATCAGGCCCACGTGTTGCATGCTGCGCCCTATGAGTACTTTCGTGGTGACAAAGTGGTCGCGTTTGAAAAACCCGAGAGAGCAGACTGGGTTGCATCGCGCTTGCGCGAGCGTGGGCACGTGATTCACAGCCCCGATGTGGATGCGCTACAGGTCATGGGCCAAGTGCACAGTGAACGCTATTTGCGGTTTCTGTTCACTGCCTGGCAGCAATGGACGGCGCTAGCGCCGGGCAATGCTGAATTGGCCCCGTTCCCTTCTGTTTGGCCGGTGCGGACCCTGCGCGATGATTTGGAGCCCGACAACTTTACGGCCAAGCTGGGCTTGTACTCCATGGATAACGGTGCGCCCATCCTGGCGGGCACTTGGCAAGCGGTGAAAGGCGGCGCAGACGCGACCCATGCTGCTGCGTTGGCCGTTGCCCACTGCAAAGCCCCCTCGGCCTTTGCCCTGACTCGCCCCCCGGGTCACCATGCAGGTGCCGATTTCATGGGAGGCTATTGCTTTGTCAACAACGCTGCCGTTGCGGCTCAAACCCTGCTGAATGAGGGTGCCCAGCGTGTTGCCATTCTGGATGTGGACTACCACCATGGCAACGGTACACAAAGCATTTTCTATGAGCGATCAGACGTACTTTTTGTCAGTATTCATGGAGATCCGTTGACTGAATATCCGTTCTATCTGGGTCATGTTGAAGAAACGGGGCAAGGCGAGGGAGCCGGATTCAACGTGAATTTACCCTTGCCCGCCGGTGCGAGTGTTGAGGATTGGTTTGCGGCATTGGATCATGCTCTTGCTCGAATAAGTGCTTACGCGCCTGATGCTTTGGTGGTGTCGCTGGGCTTGGACACGTTTGCGGGTGACCCTATATCCAAGTTTGCGCTTCAACCGGACGATTTCAGCATATTGGGTCGGAGATTGGCAAAAACAGAGCGTTCCAGCGTGTTTGTGTTTGAAGGAGGGTATGCTTGCGTGCACTTGGCGTCGAATACGGTCAATGTCCTGGAGGGGTTTGAGTTGACGCTGCTATAACAATATCGTCAACGTCCCATGCAAGTTCAACAAACACCACCATCTGATGCAACTGGCCGACGAGGTCGCCACCCAATTCTCGCCGTCGGTACAGCACTGATTGTCTTATCCGCACTGCTTTTTGCCTATGTATTTGTAGTGGTTCCGTCCAAGCCATCAGGACGGTTGTTGCTCGCGCCGATGATCGGGCAAATCGAACCCTGCGTGCGTCAAACGGCGTTGCCGCCAGAACATGTGATTGATCCCGCATTTGTTGCCTGTGCCAGTGATGCGGGTTCGGCTGCGTCGGTCATTGATCACACCTTGTCACTTTTGGGGCCACGTATCAGTACCAATGGGCGATACGAACTGGGGTACACCTTGAATGTTCCCTTGCTGAAATACCTGGTTCTACAGGATGGCCAGTGGGCGCTTGACCAGGCCGCAATTGATCGCACGGTCAGGACGATTGCCCAGTCCGACAAGCGCTTGGTGCTGTACTTGTTTTCGAATCATTTTTCGGCATTTGCGCCCATTGAACCAGTGCTTGCGGCGGATCCTTCAAACATAGCGCAGTCTTCGCGAGGCTCTATTGCATTGGGCAAGCACTACGGCATGGACGTTTATCCATGGTCGATTGCACGAACGGATAATTCTTTGACCAAGTCCCGGATGAAGGTGATTCAGGCATTCATGGATGCAATCTGTGCACAACCTGTATCAACCAGAGACCACCTTGCCGCCATAACGCTGTTGGGCGAAGTCCACCATATGTTCCCTGATTTCGAGGCAGGAATGGGTTTTGAAGGCAAGTACCTGGTCAGCGACTATTCGCCAGCGTCTGTTACTGGATTCAGAGCGTTTTTGAAGTCAAAATTCCGGGATGTGAGTGCATTGAATCTGGCGTTGGAGGGGGCACCTTATGCAAGCTTTGAAGAGGTGGTTCCGCCCTCTAAAGATATTCGACAAGAAACGTTGAAGCATTTCTGGGAGCATATTGATTCATATGCTGGTGGCAGCTTCCCGGTTGAAGGGTGGTTGGCTCCAAATCCGAGACTCACTGGATGGGTCAAAATCTATCTCAATGGGGTACCTATCGCCCGCGTCAAAGCAGGGCTAGGGCGGCAGGATGTTCGAGATCATTTGCCGCAAATTGGCACTGCTGATGTCGGATGGCGTTATGACCTTGATTTCCACGCTTTGCCACCTGGCATCTACCAAGTGAGTGCTTCCGCTGAGGCCAAATCTGGATTCCCTGTTCTTCTCGGGACAAAGTCTATTTCACTGATAGATAAAAAACAGTCAACTCCACCTGTTTTGCCGATCGCTGGACTGCCGCAGCAGGTGTTGCCCAAAGGGGAGTTGGCGAGCTTTGATCATCCCCGATCTGAAGCCTTTTACTTTTATAACCCACTGGCTGCACTTTGGCACAAGTATCGGGCACAACAGGTTGTGGACTATGTGCAATTCATGGAGCAACCCCTTAAGAATAGCTGTTTAGGCGACGTTCCACGGTACATTCATCAATTGTTCCCCTATCCGAATCCAAGTTGGGATGAAAACAAGTATGCAGTCGATGCGTCATTGCTCGACCCCGGGGGCTTGCATTTAGGCGTTAGCTTGTATGGCGAGGCGACCTATGGTCAATCTTTCTTTGGTTGGAAGCAGAGCAAGCGTCCTGGCATATACGGCGTAACAGAGTTTCATCCTTTACGTGGAATGGGTTCGATGGAATTAAGCGACGTGTTTAATCGCCACCGTGACAATGGCGCGCAATTCTTGTCGTTTTTTCTGGAAGGTCGTGGACCGGTCAATCGACCTTACGCTGTCACTGGGCCGACAGTGCCGTTTCTTGGGGAGTCCAACACCCAAAATGGATCAGACCGCTTATACCGAAGCGTGCAGCAACTGATGTTGCTGCCCTGATCTCAGAGCTTGGCCAAGCGCTCCAGCGCAGTTTGAAGTGTTTCGTCTTTCTTAGCAAAGCAAAAACGCACCACATGCTGATCAAAACCGTCGCCGTAAAAGGCAGACAGGGGGATCGCTGCCACGCCTATTTCCCGCGTCAGCCATTGGCAAAAATCGGCTTCCGGCAAGTTGCGCTCGGGCACTTTCAAACCAGAAATGTCCACGCATTGAAAGTAGCTTCCCGTGCTGGGGAGCAGTTTGAAATGAGTTTCCGACAAACCACGACGGAACAGGTCGCGCTTGCGCTGATAGAACGCGGGCAACTCCCTGTAGGGTCTGGGATTGCCCATGAAAGCGGCTAGAGCATGTTGCATGGGGGTGTTCACCGTAAAAACGTTGAACTGGTGAACTTTACGGAACTCGTGACTCAATGGTGCGGGGGCAGCAACGTAGCCCACCTTCCAACCGGTGACATGGTAAGTTTTACCAAAGCTGGACACGATGAAGGCGCGGGCTGCCAGCCCTGGGAAGCGGGCTGCACTTTGGTGCTCGGCGCCATCGAAAACCATGTGCTCATAGACTTCGTCGCTGATGAGGAAAACGTCAGTCGGTGCCAGCAAATCTTCTAGTTGGCGCATATCGGCGTCTGTCCAGACTGTCGCGCTGGGGTTGTGGGGGGTGTTGATGAGGATGGCGCGTGTTTTGGCGTTGATGGCAGCGCTGATCTTGGCAAAATCGGGGCGGAAGCTGCCAGGGGTGAGCGGAACACGAACGACAGTTCCACCTGCCAAGTCAATGCTGGGCACATAGCTGTCGTAACACGGCTCCAGCACAATCACTTCATCGCCTGGGCGCACCACTGCAAGGATGATGGTGATGATGGCTTGTGTGGCACCCGCCGTGACGGTAATTTCTGTGTCTGGGCTATACCGGTGGCCATACATTGCTTCTATTTTTGTACCAATGGCTTGCCGTAGCGGCAAAATGCCTGGCATCGGTGGGTATTGGTTCAGACCCGCATTCATAGCTTTGGAGACTTCATCCACCAGCGCTGGATCGCAATTGAAGTCAGGGAAACCTTGCCCTAGGTTCACTGCACCTGTTTCGGCTGCCAAAGCTGACATGACCGTGAAAATCGTTGTTCCAACGGCGGGTAGCTTGGTAGCCAGTGGGGGCGTGCGCTCGGTCGTTTTCATAGTTCATACTCGGTATTGGTGCCGGACATGGCTTTGGCGATCAAATGGCGGTCTAGTCTGTCACTAAGCAGTTCTGCAAAGGTGTAAACAAAATTACGCAGGTACGCGCTGCGCTTGAAAGCCACGCGGGCCAAATTCATCCCGAAAAGTGTTCCGGCTGGTCGAACAACAAGGTCGCCCTTCCCGTCACCGCTCAAGTCTCCGGCCTGGTTTTCTCGCACGGCCATCTCTGCAACGATGCCAACACCCAGACCCAGTCGTACATAGGTCTTGATCACATCCGAGTCGATGGCCTCAAGGGCGATACGGGGTACTAAATGCTTATGTGCAAAGGCAGCATCAATACGGCTTCTGCCTGTGAATGACGGATGGTAGGTGATGATGGGTTCTGCGGCGATATCTTCTAGCGTGATCCGCTCTTTTGAGCAAGTGGGTGGCCGCCGGGGATGACCAGAACATGCTGCCATTCGTAGCACGGAAGCGTGACAAGGTCTGGGTAAGCCGCGAGCGACTCTGTTGCAATTCCGATTTCAGCTACTTCATCCAGCACCATTTTTGCCACTTGATCCGGTGCGCCCTGATGCAGGCTGACATTAACTTTGGGGAATACTTTGCGTAGCTTCGCCACATGAACGGGGAGTACGTAACGGGCCTGGGTATGCGTGGTCGCTATAGAAAAGGTACCACTGTCCTGGGCGCTGTATTGCTCTCCGATGCGTTTGAGATTGCCCAGTTCGCGCATGATCAAGTCAATGCTTTTCAATACATGCTGTCCAGGCTCGGTCACCCGCTTCAAACGCTTGCCATGACGGCTGAAGATTTCAACGCCCAGTTCTTCTTCGAACTCGATGATGGCTTTAGAAACGCCGGGCTGTGACGTATGCAAGGCCTTCGCCGCTTCAGTCAGGTTGAGATTGCGGCGTACGGCCTCTTGAACAAACCGGAATTGATGCAGGTTCATAACGAATCTCAGCTTAAGAAGGGTTTTATTATGCCTCAATCATCTATAGATTCGATCCCCAAAGCAATGCGCGCAAGCATGTCGATGAGTTGCACATTTTCACCCGCTGAGGGCAAAACACGTACTTCCAACATTGGAAATTGATTGACGAGATCCGCGACCAGCAGGGGTAAATCTTCGCGCAAGTGCTTCCCTATGCCCAGAAACATCGGCAGGATTCGAATCGAAGTTACGCCCTGCGAAACCAGATCTGCGACCGAACTCATCAAACTAGGCTCCGTCCATTCGAGATAGGCGCAACGTACAAGCGCTGTCGGCGCCAATGCTTGTGCGCTGGCAGCAACCGCCTCAACCGGTTGACGCCAAAGAGCGTCTTTTGAACCATGTGCAAAAACGAGGATGCCAATTTTCATGGAAGTGCTTTAGCGCCGTAGTACGAGCCAGCCGAACGCAGCGAGTGAAAGCACCGAATACAACAATCCAGGCGCTGCGGCAGTTAGCCACGGGGACCAGTTTTGTAGATTGCCTGCGTGACTGAACACATTGTTAACCAGAAAGAAGCTGATACCGATCATCACGCCACCAAAGACATATGAAGTGATGCCGCCAGCACGAAAATGCAGATAGGCAAAGGGCAAGGCGAGGACCACCATCACAAGGCAGGCGAGTGGGTAGAACACTTTCTTCCAGAACTCAATTTCGTAGCGTTGTGATGTTTGGCCGTTCGCATCCAGATGTTGTATGTACTGAAACAAGTCATACGTCGCCATCCGCTCTGGCTTCAAGAGTGCGGTGGAGACCATCTCTGCACTGATTTCTGTCGGCCACCGGAAGTCGGGCAATTCAGTCCTTGTGATTTGTAAGGGCACTTTTGACTGGCTTTTGCCGATTGTGCCGAATTCACTGCGTTCTGCCTGTTCGAGAATCCATGCTTGGTCTTGCGCAAATCTGGCAGTTGGCGCAAGGGTTTGGGAGACCATGGCGCCTTTTGCGTCAAATTCATAGATTCGTACACCACGCAAACTGCCATCAGATGCAATGGCAGTGACGTTGACGGCGTAGGCGTGGTACTGCTGCCGCTCTTTCAGCCACGCGCCGGTTTGTCCTGAGGTAATGTTGCCCTGGTAGCGGGATTTCAGGAGTTGTGCCGCGCGGTCGCTGATGGGGGCAATGTAGTCACCAAAGGTAAAGGTCAGTACGACGAAAAACAGGCCCAGTGTCAGCAGGGTTCCAAGTGCTCGCCACGGCCCCAGACCGCTTGTGCGAAGAATCGTGTATTCAGAACTTTGGGCGAAACGCGCCATGACAAAAATGGTCCCTATCAAGACCGCGATCGGGAGCAACTCGTACAGGTGGTTGGGAATTTGCAGCGCAACATAAAAAACTGATACACCCAATGTGTAACCAGCGGCACCGTGTTTTCCGATGTGTTGAAGGTCGTCCACAAAGTCGAAAAAGAAAAACAAGGCCAGAAAGCCTATCGCCACAAAGGCGACCGAGCCAATGATCTCGCGGTAAATCAGGCGGCGAATGGTCTTCATGGTTTGGCGCTCATCTGGCGCGGCAGCAGGTAACGCAATGACCAGTTGAAATGAAGCTTGCAGACCCACAGCGCCACCATCAGAAAGACTGAGCCGTGCAACCCTAGCAGCAGGCGGGCGAATTCGACCTTACCCAGCGCGATCCATGTTTGGCCTAAATTCAGCAGGTTGTAATACAGAATGAAAGCGAAAATCGCAAACATCAGGTTGCCACTGCGGCCAACCCGTGGGTTGCTGGTGGACGCTGCAAGCGCGAGTCCAATGAAGTTAACGGCGGCCAGTGCCAGTCCGATGCGCCAAGCGAGTTGGCCCATGTTGGGTTTGCTTGGATCTCTCAATAACGTCAGAGTGCTCAGAGAGTGGGTAGGCGCCGGCGGACTTTCAGACGCAGAGTTTGCGCCAATTCGCGTCCCGTACTCTTCGAAATGACTGATCTTCGTGCGCCTGTCATTGAGATTGTTTTCCAAACGTTGTCCGTTTTGCAGCATCAAGAAGCGTGATTCGGCAATGGAATCGATATGCCCACTTTGTGCACTGGTCACGGCTTCCCTGCCACCTTCGCTTGCGGCAATAAAAATATTCTTGCCGGTCTTTTCGTCGGGGGAAGCCTTGTCAATGAAAAAGACACGGTTGCCCGCTGCAGACTCCTGGAATTGTCCGGGTGCCACGCGCTCAAGGTCGCCACGCTTTTCGTAGCGCTCTTTCATGTCTTGGGTTTGTTGATTGGTCCAGGGATACATCACCAACGCGAGCACTACAATCACCATCAGCACAGGCCATGCAAAACGGAAAAGTGGCCGTACAAAACCAGCCAGGCCAATCCGCTGGAGAACCAGATCACCATTTCACTGTCGCGGTACATGCGCGAAATGGTGCTGACTATGGAAATGAAGAGGCTCAGCGCCAAAATGGTGGCGAGCTGGCCTAGCACGGTGTAACCCATCACGATCATGACTTCTGAAGGATTTACTGCGCCTTTGGTTGTCTGGGCCAGCACGCGGATCAGCATCATGGTCATCACAATGGTCAGCAAAACCACCAGGGTGGCACCAAAACTGCGTGCAAGTTCTTTGCGTAAAGTGGATTGAAAAAGCACGGAGGGCCAGTGGTTGCAGGTTGAACCAGCATTTTGAAGGAAAATCGCCGGATTGTTTTGCAATCGGTAACAGTTTTGTGCCTACTTTAATTGGCTCGCCCTTTCAGTTGCGGCGATGGATTTTCTTGCTGCTCGGCCTAGTGCTGCTGGTCAGACTGGTTACCCTGGGCGCTTATCCCTTCTTTGCGACCACCGAGCCTCGGTATGCTGAAATTGCCCGCAAGATGCTCGAAACGGGGAACTGGGTCACCCCGTGGTTCGATCACGATGTGCCTTTTTGGGGTAAGCCCCCACTGTCTTTCTGGGGCAGTGCGGCCACCATGAAGCTCTTCGGTGTAAGTGAATTTGCTGCCCGGCTTGCCCCATTTTTGGCTACCATTTTGATCGCGGCTTTATTTTGGGCTTGGCCGCGTGTGGATCGTTTTGAGCGCGCGTTGCCGACAGCGGCAGCGTTGGTCATGGTGTCCAGCCTGGTTGGGTTTGTGGCCTCAGGTGCTGTGATGACCGACATGTTCATGGTCTTGGGCACAGCCATGTCAATGGTGAGCTTTTGGGTGGCTGTGAATGATTCGGCGGGTAAAACCCCCTGGCGGTGGCTGTTTTTTGCAGGGCTGGCCATTGGGTTGCTGTCCAAGGGCCCTGTGGCAACCGTCATTACAGGTATCGCGCTGGGAGGTTGGGTGCTCGGCCAGCCGATGCAGCGAATTAAAACCCTGCTGCATGCTTTGCCCTGGGTTCGTGGCCTTTTGTTGACAGTCGTATTGACCTTGCCCTGGTATTTGCTGGCCGAGCAACGCACACCCGGATTTCTGGCGTATTTCATTTTGGGTGAGCATCTGCAACGGTTCTTGGTCAGCGGCTGGACGGGGGATCTGTATGGGGCAGGGCATGCTGAACCTCGGGGCCTGATCTGGTGGTTTGGATTTGGTGGCTTTTTGCCATGGACCCCGCTGGCAATTGTTGCCTGGCTGATGCGTTGGTTCGGACAATCAGAATGCAACGCCCCTGCTAAAGAGGGCTGGCTACCTGGCGAATGGCAGTATTTGCTGGCTTGGACCCTGGCTCCCATTGCCTTTTTTACCCTGGCGCGCAATATTCTTGAGGCTTATGTGCTGCCTGGCTTGCCTGCCTTCTCCTTGTTGGCTGCCATTTTGATGCTTCTTGCTTTTCAGCGTAGAACCATCGCTAACGCCGCTTGGTCGTTGGCTGTATTGATGCCACTTTGGGCCAGCGTGATGCTGATTGGGTTTCCCGAAGTTGCCGAGCAGCGGTCTCAAAAGTCGCTTCTGAAGGTCTGGCAGCCGCAGTCGGACCTTTATTACCTGGGTGTCCGTCCATTGTCTGCGAATTTCTATACTGCAGGCAGGGCGCGCCTGGTCCAGGATCCTGCTGAATTTGACAAAGTGATGGGAATGACCGGGGATGTCACACTCGTTTTGGAGCAGCCCTGGCTTGCTGCGTTGACTCCCCGACAACTCGACGGCTGGAAAGTGGTCCACCAGCACGCAGGCTTTACCATGTTGCACCGCTGACTCTCACTCTTAAATTAAGTCCTATGACAAGCCCACTTCAATTTGACCTTCGATCCATGAGCCTGGGGGGCTGTGTGTCTGCCAAATGCGATGCCCTGGTTCTGCTCATAAGCGAGCAATTCAAGCCTGGCAAAGACGAGGTTTCGCAATTCATCGACATGGCGATCAAAGCCGGTGATTTGGAGCTGAAGGCGGGCAAGAGCCTACAGCTGTATCGGCATTCACTTTTTGAGGCGACCAAAGTCATCCTGGTCGGTGCAGGCAGCGCGAATGCACGCCAGGTTCGCCAAGCTGTACTGAGTGCTGTTGGCATTGTGCGCGCGGGTACCGCCAAGAAGATGGTGATCAGCCACGCTTTGCTGGACGGTGCGGCTGCAAACAGCCTGGGGGCTCTGGTCAAAGCCGTCGTGGCCGCGGCAGCCGAGGCAAGCTATGTCTATACCAGCACGAAAAGCAAGGCCGACCCACGCAAGCTGCGAGCAGTCACTTTAGGTGTGCCAGACGTCAGTGCTGTTCAAGCAGATTTTGCGCATGCGAAAGCCCTGGTCGCGGGTGTCGAATTGGCCAAGGAATGGGCCAATCGCCCCGCAAACCATGCCACGCCTACAATGCTGGCTGAAGCGGCACAAGCCATTGCAAAACGATCTGGGTTTTCCTGCGATGTTCTTGGCCCCAAACAAGTGGCAGCACTCCGGATGGGGGCCTTCATGGCGGTGGCCCGCGGCTCCGCCGAGCCTTTGCGGTTCATTGTTTTGAAGTACCTGGGCGGTGCAACGGCTGACGAGCCTGTCGTTTTGGTAGGCAAAGGCATCACCTTTGATACCGGTGGTATTTCCTTGAAGCCGGGTGCCGAGATGGACGAAATGAAGTTCGACATGTGCGGTGCAGCCAGCGTGCTTGGCGTGTTTGCTTCTTTGGCGCAGACCAAACCCAAAATCAACGTGATCGGTTTGATTGCCGCTTGCGAAAACATGCCCGATGGAACGGCTTTGAAACCGGGTGATGTCGTCACCAGTATGAGTGGTCAGACCATCGAAGTACTCAACACAGATGCTGAGGGGCGTTTGATTCTGTGTGACGCGCTGACCTTTGCCGAGCGTTTCAAACCCAAGGCAGTTGTGGACGTTGCCACGCTGACAGGCGCGTGTGTGGTTGCGCTGGGCGGTGTTCGCAGCGGATTGTTCGCTTCGGACGATAAGCTTGCAGCGGCACTGGAGGCTGCGGGTGAATCTGCACAGGACCCGTGCTGGCGCCTGCCGCTGGATGAAGACTATGCGGAGGGCCTGAAATCGAATTTCGCGGACGTGGCCAATGTGGGTGGCAGAGCAGGTGGCGCCGTGACTGCGGCCAAGTTCCTGCAGCGTTTTGCCAGTAAATTTCCCTGGGCACACTTGGATATTGCGGGCACGGCGTGGAAAAGCGGTGCGGCAAAGGGAGCTACGGGCCGTCCAGTCGGACTCTTGCTGGATTATCTTGTCTCGCAGTCATCCATGCAGACGCCTACGCCGAAACAGCCCAGGGCGTCTAAGCCAGTTGGAGCTAGAGCAAATCTTGCGCCGTCGGCCTGAGCGAATGGGCATGGCCGAAATCGCTTTTCATTTCAATGTAGGCGAGGCTCAGGCCGAGAAGCTGCATTACGCATGCCGCCTTCTGCGCAAGGCGGTGGCTGCACGGGCTCGCGTTGTGGTGGTGGCAGATGCCCAAATTCTTAGGCAACTGGATCGTTTGTTGTGGACTTTTTCACCGTTAGAGTTCATGCCGCATTGCCTGGTGGGTCACCCGGGTGTCACGCAGCACTTGCTTGACTTGTCTCCTGTTATCCTCTGCGAAGAAACGGTGCAACCCAAGCATCAAGATGTCATGCTGAATCTACAGGCAGAAGTACCATCGGGCTTTGACAGATTCAGGCGAGTCATCGAGATTGTCAGTCTTGATGCGATCGACCGTGGGCAGGCGAGATCTCGCTGGAAACGATACACCGAGTTGGGCTTTACCATGACAAAACACGATATTGCGTTGCAAGGAGCCTGAGATTGATAAATCTGGATGAATCCAAGCTCGTGGCAATCCCGGCTGCCCGGATGCCGCCAAGGTTCGTACCGACGCTGACCGAAGTCGTTGTGCCCATTGAGCCGCAGCCGTCTGTTTTCGCTCAGCCTGAGTTCACCCCGGAAATGCAGGAACAACTGGTTCACCGGGTTTTGCAGAGGGTTGATCTTGTCCTCAATCAGCGCTTGCGCGAGGCATTGTCCGAACTGGTAGTCTCGCATACCCAGTCCATTGAGCCATTGCTGCGCCAGGAAATAGAACTGGTGGTCCGGGACGCAGTCAGTGCCGCTGTTGCCCAGGAGTTGCACGGAGAATGATCTTGATTTAGCGCAAACTAGCGTGTTCCCTATGTGCCGGGCTCGAAATTTGCGTTATGGTCTCGGGCGTTGAGCGAAACCTCAGGTTTTCTCAATCATTTAAAGACAGTCCTTTCCTCTGGAGCTTTTATGCAATTTAAATTGAAACTGACCGTTTTGGCAGCCGTTGCTGCTGTCGCAGGTACCGCCGTTGCGCAAGACGTACAAGTGGTCAAAATCGGCCACGTTGCCCCGCTGTCGGGTGCCCAGGCCCACTATGGCAAGGACAATGAGAACGGTGTCCGCATGGCAATTGAAGACCTGAATGCTCAGGGCATTACTATTGCTGGCAAGAAAGTCCGTTTTGAGATCGTGGCTGAAGATGATGCAGCAGATCCAAAACAGGGCACCGCTGCTGCACAAAAACTGTGCGACGCGAAGGTCGCCGGTGTGGTTGGTCACCTGAATTCAGGCACGACCATCCCCGCATCCAAGGTATACAACGATTGCGGTATTCCTCACGTGACGGGCGCTGCAACCAACCCTAACCTGACCAAGCCGGGTTACAAGACCACCTACCGCATCATTGCCAACGACAATGCCTTGGGCGCTGGTCTGGCTTTGTATGCGGCTGATGCCCTGAAGCTCAAAAAAATCGCCATCATTGATGACCGCACTGCTTACGGCCAAGGCGTCGCAGACGTTTTCAAGAAGATTGCCGCCTCCAAGGGCATTCAAATTGTTGACGAACAGTTCACCACCGATAAAGCCACTGATTTCATGGCGATCTTGACCGCCATCAAGTCCAAGGGACCAGACGGCATTTTCTTCGGTGGCATGGACCCGCAAGCTGGCCCCATGCTCCGTCAGATGGAGCAACTCGGTCTGTCCAATGTCAAGTACTTTGGCGGCGACGGCATCTGCACCTCTGAAATTGCGAAGCTGTCCGGTGGCGCCAAGACACTTGACAACGTCGTGTGCGCAGAAGGTGGTGCATCTCTGGCCAAAATGCCGGGTGGTACCGCCTGGAAGGCCAAGTATGACGCCAAATACCCTGCCCAGTTCCAGGTTTACAGCCCTTACACCTATGACGCCACCTTCGTTCTGGTAGATGCCATGAAGCGCGCGGGTTCTACCGATCCCAAGGTCTACACCGCCAAGCTCGGTGAAACCAGCTTCAAAGGTGTGACTTCGACCATTTCTTTTGAATCCAACGGTGAGCTGAAGAACCCAGCCATGACTTTGTACGTCTACAAAGATGGCAAGAAGAGTGCTCTGAACTAATTCACTTTCTTGATTTAAAGGCCACCTTCGGGTGGCTTTTTTTTCCAAACTCTAGGGTATTCAACTATTTGACACTTAAAGCTTTAGGCTTAAACTATGTGATGTACATTTGCTCTGAATGGATCATCATGAAAATTGTCTGCATTGGCGGTGGCCCGGCTGGTCTTTACTTTGGATTGCTAATGAAAATGCGCAATCCAGCCCACGACATCACTGTGGTCGAGCGCAACAAGCCCTACGACACCTTTGGCTGGGGCGTGGTCTTTTCGGACGCTACGATGGACAACATGCGGCAATGGGATCCGGTCAGTGCGGATGCCATCCAGGTGGCTTTTAACCATTGGGATGATATTGAACTGCATTTCAAAGGTCGCAGTATTCGAAGCGGAGGCCATGGTTTTGTTGGCATCGGACGCAAGAAATTGCTCAATATTCTGCAAGAACGTTGTGAACAGTTGAATGTCCGACTCGTGTTTGATGCTGATGTCAAATCCGACACCGAATTCCCAGATGCTGACCTGATCATCGCATCCGATGGTATTTTTTCAACCATTCGTGGGCGGTATGAGGATCGATTCAGGCCGCAACTGATTCGCCGTCCGAATCGCTACATCTGGCTTGGCACAAACAAGCTATTTGATGCCTTTAATTTCATTTTTGAAAAAACAGAACACGGTTGGTTTCAGGCGCACGTCTACAAGTTTGACGACCAAACCACAACCTTTATCGTCGAATGCCCAGAACCTGTGTGGGAGGCGCACGGCCTGCAACATGCCGATCAGGCTCAGTCCGTTGATTTTTGCGAAAAACTGTTTGCCCGTCACCTCGGAGGTCACAGGCTGATGACCAATGCGCGTCATTTGCGGGGGTCGGCTTGGCTTTACTTCCAGCAGGTCAAATGCCAGCAGTGGTCTTTGCACAATGGCCATAGTCATGTCGTGCTGATGGGCGATGCGGTTCATACAGCACATTTCGCCATTGGGTCTGGTACCAAGCTCGCCTTTGAAGACGCCATTGAACTTACCCGACAGTTTCAGGAAATGGGCGACAGCCCGGACAACATTCCAGCGGTGCTGGCTCGATACCAAGAACTTAGAAACGTGGACGTCTTGCGTCTGCAAAACGCGGCATGGAACGCCATGGAATGGTTTGAAGTCTGTGGCGGACGGTATTGCGATACCTTGGCACCCGAGCAATTCATGTATTCCATGCTCACACGCAGCCAGCGTATCAGCCACGAAAACCTTCGCTTGCGCGACAAGTCGTGGCTTGAGGGGTTTGAGAGATGGTTCGCAACTCAAGCAGGTCTGGAGCGAGAAGCGACCCAGCCAGCCATCCCCTATGTTTACGCCGTATACGGTGCGAGGCGTTACGTTGAAGAACCGAGTTGTCGTGTCTCCGATGGCGCAGTATTCGTGTGTGGAAGGTGTGCCGGCCGAGTACCACTTGATGCACCTGGGTGCAAGGGCCATGGGAGGCGCTGCCATGGTCATGACAGAAATGACCTGCACCTCGGCGGATGCACGCATCACTCCTGGCTGCCCAGGTCTATGGAACGAGGCTCAGCACGATGGCTGGAAGCGCATTGTCGACTTCGTACATGCCTATAGCGACGCCAAGATAGCCGTGCAGCTCGGCCACGCTGGTGCCAAGGGGTCCACATGTGTCGCTTGGGAGGGCATTGATCATCCGCTGCCGACAGGAAATTGGCCCTTGGTCTCGGCGTCTGTGCAGCAGTATGTGCCGGCGCTTAGTCAGTTCTCTCGGGAATTGACACGTGCCGATATGGATAGGATCAAGCAAGACTTTGTCCATGCAACGGGCATGGCTGCTTCAGCGGGATTTGATTGGCTCGAACTGCACTGCGCGCATGGGTACTTGCTGTCCTCATTCATATCGCCTCTCACGAATCTGCGCACAGACGACTACGGCGGCTCGCTTGAGAACCGTTTGCGTTTTCCACTCGAAGTATTCGGCGCTGTGCGAGCAGCGTGGCCTGCGACGCTGCCGATGTCAGTGCGAATCTCTGCCCATGACTGGGTAGAAGGTGGCATCACACCGGACGATGCCGTGCAAATCGGCCGCGCTTTCAAGGCGGCAGGTGCCGACATGGTGGATTGCTCCTCAGGGCAGGTCAGCAAACTGGAGCAGCCCGTTTTTGGGCGAATGTTCCAAACGCCATTTTCAGACCGTGTGCGCAATGAAGCGGAAATCGCCACTATTGCAGTGGGCGCCATATCCGAGGCTGATCATGTGAACAGCATCATTGCCGCCGGACGGGCTGACTTGTGCGCGGTCGCGCGTCCTCATTTGGCCAATCCGGCCTGGACAATGATGGAGGCAGCCAAGATCGGTTACTTTGAGCAAGCTTGGCCCAAGCAATACCTATCCGCGAAAAACCAGCTGGAGCGCAACCTGGAGCGTGAGAAAAACACACTGGCCCAGACGCGAGCGACCAATGCAACTCAGCTGCCTTGAATAGGCACATGGTGGACAACAAAAAACCCGCAGATCAAAAATTGAGTGCGGGTTTTGTGATGGACAGAATGCGGGACAACATTCCGTTGGCGGAGCAGGCGGGATTCGAACCCGCGGTGGGCTATTAACCCACACACGCTTTCCAGGCGTGCGACTTAAACCACTCATCCACCGCTCCTAGGTGTAGCCTTAGATTATAGCAGGCCGACGCAACTGCCATCAGGTTTGCTTTGAATTTTGAACCATCTTCATCGCGGATGTAATCAGGCTTGCAACTTGGCCCATGTCACTTGGCACGATTAACGTGGTTGATGCATCAGAGGCAACACGGCTATAGGCCTCGACCGCTTTCTCCGCTACTTTCAGTTGCACTGCATCAGCCCCACCGGGTTGACGGATCGCTGAGGCAACTCGTTCAATGGCTTGCGCATTCGCATCGGCCACCGCGAGAATGGAGGCTGCCTCGCCCTGCGCCTTGTTGATCACTGCTTGTTTTTCGCCTTCGGACCTGGCAATGGAGGCTTCCCGCTCACCCGTTGCGATATTGATCTGCTCCTGGCGGCGGCCTTCAGATGCCGCGATCAGAGCTCGCTTTTCGCGCTCAGCAGTGATTTGCTGCTGCATAGCGTGGAGGATTTCCTTTGGGGGCGTGAGATCCTTGATTTCATAGCGGAGCACCTTCACCCCCCAGTTTAGGGCTGCTTCATCAATTGCACTAACCACAGAATGGTTGATTGTTGCCCGTTCCTCAAATGTCCTGTCAAGCTCCAGCTTACCGATCACGGATCTGAGGCTGGTTTGTGCCAGTTGCGAAATGGCCATGATGTAGTTGCTTGACCCATAGCTGGCGCGCATCGGGTCTGTGACCTGAAAATACAGGATACCGTCTACCTGCAACTGGGTGTTGTCACGCGTGATGCAAACTTGGCTGGGTACATCAAGCGGAATCTCCTTAAGGGAATGCTTGTATGCCACGTTGTCAATGAACGGAATCAAGAGGCTCAAACCCGGCGTGAGCGTGCTGTGGTATTTACCCAGGCGCTCCACGACCCAGGCATTCTGCTGGGGCACAACCTTAAGCGCACGCACGATGAATATGCCGACAATGACAAAAAGAACCAGGGCGATTTCCATGCTGAACTTTCACTGAATGGGTTGAAGAATCAATCGGCTGCCCAGCATCTCAACAATTCGATGTGAGCCAGACTGAACAGTAGCACCCTCTGCCAAACTGGCTTGCCAGTCGGCGCCCCGGTAGTGCACGGTGCAATTTCGTTCGATGTCCCAGTCAAGGACGTGAACTGTCTCGCCAATGTCCAGATTGACATCCTTGTTGGTACTGGCCCCCAATGCAATCGGCTCTTTGCTGCGCTTGGCATAAAGCGCGCCAATGCCAATGCCGCCTACCAGAGCTGCACTGGTCAACTGTGTGACAGTGTCGGCGTCAAAATGTGCAGCCATGGCGGCGGCGGCCAGACCCAGCGCGAGCATCAGCAGATAAAACGTGCCTGTCAGCAGTTCCACCCCCACGGCCGCACCGCAGGCGATCCACCAAAGCGTTGAAATGCTCATCCAGGGCTCCAGTTGTGGACAATGCACGACATTTTGTGCCAATGGGCCGTATGCGCAAGGGGGCAGACACATTTATTTCTTACACTTCGCCCCTTGATTGCAAACCTGATCCTTTTGTGGAGCTATTGATGAAATTCCGTTTCCCCATCGTCATCATTGACGAAGATTTTCGCTCCGACAATACGTCTGGTTTGGGCATCCGTGCGCTGGCGGACGCCATTGAAAAAGAAGGATTTGAAATTCTGGGTGTGACCAGCTATGGTGATTTGAGTCAGTTTGCCCAGCAGCAAAGTCGGGCCAGTGCTTTTATCCTTTCAATTGACGATGAGGAGTTCACACCAGGGCCAGACCTCGATCCGGCAGTACTGAATCTGCGCAATTTCATCGAGGAGGTGCGGCGCAAGAACCTGGACGTGCCCATTTATGTTTATGGAGAGACTAAGACCAGTCGTCATATTCCCAATGACATCCTGCGTGAGCTGCATGGGTTCATTCACATGTTTGAGGATACCCCCGAGTTTGTAGCGCGACACATCATCCGGGAGGCTAAGGCCTATCTTGAGGGGGTGCAGCCGCCTTTCTTCAAGGCGCTGCTGGATTATGCTGAAGACGGCTCTTACTCCTGGCATTGCCCGGGTCATTCAGGCGGTGTGGCCTTTCTGAAGAGTCCGGTGGGGCAGATGTTCCATCAGTTCTTTGGCGAAAACATGTTGCGTGCTGACGTGTGTAACGCGGTGGAGGAGCTGGGCCAGTTGCTAGACCATACCGGCCCGGTGGCGGCGTCAGAGCGAAACGCAGCGCGCATTTTCAACGCCGACCATTGTTTTTTTGTGACCAATGGCACCAGCACCAGCAACAAGATGGTCTGGCATCACACGGTGGCGCCAGGCGATGTGGTGGTGGTGGACCGAAATTGTCACAAGTCCAATCTGCACGCCATCATCATGACCGGGGCAATTCCGGTCTTCATGAAGCCAACGCGCAACCATTTCGGGATCATCGGGCCTATACCAAAGAGTGAATTTGAACCTGATGCCATTCGAGCCAAGATAGCGGCCAACCCGCTGCTCAAAGGCGTGGATCCGTCCAAGGTCAAACCACGCATCATGACTCTGACGCAAAGCACTTACGACGGGGTGATTTACAACACTGAAACCATCAAGAACATGCTGGATGGCTATGTAGATACCTTGCATTTTGATGAAGCCTGGTTGCCACATGCGGCGTTCCATCCCTTTTATGGTCCTTACCATGCAATGGGCAAAAAACGTGCACGACCCAAAGAGGCGTTGGTGTTTTCAACCCAGTCCACCCACAAACTGTTGGCAGGCATCAGCCAGGCCAGCCATGTGTTGGTTCAGGATTCACAAAACCGCAAGCTGGATCGACACCTCTTCAACGAGGCTTACCTGATGCATACCAGCACCAGCCCTCAGTACGCCATCATCGCTAGTTGCGACGTGGCTGCAGCGATGATGGAACCACCTGGTGGCACTGCCCTGGTGGAGGAGAGCATCATGGAGGCGCTCGATTTTCGCCGTGCCATGCGCAAGGTGGACGAGGAGTACGGTCAGGACTGGTGGTTCAAAGTCTGGGGACCG
Source organism: Candidatus Defluviibacillus avedoerensis (assembly GCA_016703665.1). Lineage (GTDB taxonomy): Bacteria > Pseudomonadota > Gammaproteobacteria > Burkholderiales > Burkholderiaceae_C > Defluviibacillus > Defluviibacillus avedoerensis. Next base: position 109,843 of record JADJBS010000020.1, on the reverse strand, counting down.
GACAAACTCGTGGAAGAGGGGATTGGCCGAGCGGAAGACTGGATCATCAAAGGGGAGAAGCGCACCGCCAAGAACACGAAGAACCCCCCGAACAATTGGCACGGGTTTGGCAACTTGGCTGATGGCTTCAACATGCTGGACCCGATCAAGTCCACCATCGTCACGCCTGGCCTGGATTTAAATGGCAAATTTGCCAAGACAGGCATTCCAGCCAGCATCGTGACCAAGTTTCTGGTCGAGCACGGAGTGATTGTGGAGAAGACGGGGCTGTACAGCTTCTTCATCATGTTCACCATCGGCATTACCAAGGGGCGCTGGAATACCTTGCTGACTGCTTTGCAGCAGTTCAAGGACGATTACGCCAAGAACCAGCCCATGTGGCGCATCCTGCCCGAGTTTTGCCAGCAATTTCCTCGTTATGAAGCCATGGGCCTGGCCGACCTGTGCCAGCATGTGCATCAGATGTACGCCAAGTACGACATTGCCCGTTTGACCACCGACATGTACCTGGGCGATCTCGTTCCGGCCATGAAGCCCAGCGATGCCTTTGCCTACATTGCGCACCGCGGCACTGAGCGTGTCGAGATCGACCATCTGGAAGGCCGTATCGCCACCAGCATGATCACACCGTATCCACCGGGTATCCCGTTGTTGATCCCAGGTGAAGTGTTTAACAAGAAGATCGTGGACTACCTCAAGTTCTCTCGAGAATTTGCCAAGGAGTGCCCGGGCTTTGAGACGGATATTCATGGCTTGGTGGAGCAAGCCGACGAGCACGGCGTGATTCGGTTCTACGCCGACTGCGTCAAAGCCTGATCGCTCAGTGCTCTTCGGCGGGGGCGTCTGGCGCTGCGCGGGAGCGAAGAACGGTGGCTGTGACGCCGCTGGCCACGATCAGCGCAATGCCCAGCCAACCTTGCCAGGGGATTTGATCGCCAAATAAAGCCAGGCTGTAAATGGCGGCAAACACAATCCCTGAATACTGTAGGTTGGCCACAACCAACGTGGCACCCGAGGCGTAGGCCCTCGTCATGCACAGTTGCCCGACCGAGGCCAGGATGCCGACCGGCAGCAACCACAACACGGTGCGCCAGTCGGTGTAGTGTTCGATGGTTGAAATGCCGGTCACCGCCATGGCCATCCCGCCCGCCACAATGGTGCCCAGAGCAAAGTAGAAGACAACTCTTGCTTCGGGCTCACCTATGCGCGACAGGGCCATGACCTGCATGTAGGCAAGAGCCGCCCCCAGCCCCGATAACAAGCCGATCAGGCCAGCAAACATTTGGTCTTGCTCAATGGTTGGACGCAGGATCAGGACCACGCCAGCAAAGCCAGCCAGCACGGTCATGACCAAAGTGCCCTGTTTTTCGGCCTGCCTGTAAATCAGTGCACCACCCACCAGAAAAGCGGCAATCCAAACGCTGCTCATGTAATTGAGCGTCATGGCAGTGGCCAGTGGCAATTTGGTCAGCGCATAGAACCAGGCGCTGAGCGACGCCACACCGATCAAGCTGCGCCAGGCGTGCATCCACGGGACTGTCGTTGAGAGGGGAATGTCTCGAGAGCGCGCGTAGGCGCCCATGAACAAGATGCCGATCACACCGCGCCAGAAAACGATCTCGGCGCTGTTGAAGTCACTGGAAGCGAGTTTGACGCATACCCCCATGGTTGCGAACAAAAAGGAGGCCAGCACCATCCAGAGTGCTTGCAGGGAAGATGTTGATGACAAAAAACGACTTCTTGGCTTTACTTATATAGGATTATTGCTGCAAAAAATAGAGCATCAAAAGCCGAGAACTTGGCGGTACCACTCGTGAAAATGCTGCATGCCGTCCTCCATCGGGCTCTGGTAAGGCCCTACCTCGTTGTCGCCGCGCTGCAGCAGTGCTTTGCGGCCAGCGTCCATCCGTTCGCCGATTTCGTCGTCCTCAATGCAGGTTTCCATATAGGCTGCCTGCTGCGCATCGACGAATTCACGTTCAAAAGCCACAATCTCTTCGGGGTAGTAGAACTCCACCATATTGAGCGTCTTTTGTGTGCTGATCGGGTGCACCGTCGAAACCGTCAACACATGGGGATACCACTCAACCATGATGTGGGGGTAGTAAGTGAGCCAGATCGCGCCATGAGCGGGCATGGCATCGGACTTGTTCTCGCGCAAATATGCCTGCAAAACGTCTTGCCATCGCTGATAGACAGGACTCCCGGCCCGACCCTGGCGGTTGAGCATGCCTTGATGTAACCCCACCGTCTGGACAGAGTAATCTCTCTTAAATTCCCAGCGCAGGTCATCGCACGTGACGAAGCTGCCTAAGCCTGGATGAAAAGGCCCAACATGGTAGTCTTCCAAGTAGACCTCGATAAAGGTCTTCCAGTTGTAGTTGCATTCATGAAGCTCAACACGGTCAAGTGCGTAGCCAGAAAAATCCAGCGTCTGCCTCGGCCCCATGTCGGCCAGATCATCCATGACCTTGCGACCATTGGTCTCAAACAGCAGGCCGTTCCATTCTTGAAGTGGGTAGTTCTTCAGGTTAAGGCAGGGATCTTTTGCAAAGTGAGGTGCACCAATCAGCTGCCCCTGACGGTTGTACGTCCAGCGATGCAGTGGGCATACCACATTGCCACCGTCCATATTGACCAAGCTACCACGGCCTTTCAGCATCACGGCCTGTCTGTGGCGGCAAACATTGGATATCAGTTCAACCCCATTGGGGCCTTCTGCCGTGCGAATCAAAGCGCGGCCTTCACCCTCATGAGGCAAAGCGTAGTAGTCGCCCACATTGGGCACGGCCAGTTGGTGCCCCACATAACGGGGCCCGCCTTCAAAAATCACTTCCAGTTCACGCGCATAGAGCGCCTCATCAAAGTAGCTGGAAACTGGTAGTTGGCTTCGTGCCTGCTGCAGTTGAAGACTTAAATCAGACATGGTTATCCTGACCAAGACTCCCCCCCGCACATCGAGGGACAGGAGATAAATTAAGAACACCCGTGCCGATCGACTGCTTAAGTCGGTAGCACTGGCAATGAACAGTAAGGCAGGATTGTACCTTCGTGGCCTACTCTTTTTGAGGACATGCCCTCACTTGAACGGGCCGTGCTCCCCTTAAAATGCGGACTCGTTTGACAGAACCAAAACTCCTACATGCCCAAGGCTTCGTCCAATTCCGCTGCTGCTTCGGCCAATTCGCTCACGCCCGTTGAGTTGCCCCAGAGTTATGAGGCCGCACTGAAGGAGCTTGACGGACTGGTTATGGGCCTGGAATCAGGCCAGATGCCACTGGACAAGCTCCTGGCCTCCTATCAGCGCGGTGCTGCGCTTCTGGCGCTATGCCGTGATCGACTTGCATCTGTGGAGCAGCAAGTCAGCTTGCTTGACAACGGGATGACGACTGTCTGGAAACCCGAATGAGCAGCAGTGCCGGAGCGCTCAATTTCGATTTGCGGGTCTGGAGTGCTGCGCATCTGGCAGCGGTCGAGGCATCGTTGTCGGATTGGGTTAAAGCCGATGCACCTGCCGATTTAGGCTCCGCCATGCGCTATGCGGTACTGGATGGTGGCAAACGGCTTCGGCCTTTGCTGGTTTGGGCGGCCAGCGAGGCCGTGGGGGGGAACTTGGATGCGACCCAGCGCGCTGCGTGCGCTGTTGAGTTGATTCATGCGTATTCCTTGGTTCACGATGATTTGCCCTGTATGGACAACGATGTGCTGCGTAGAGGCAAGGCGACGGTGCATGTGGCCTTTGGTGAAGCTCAGGCATTGCTGGCAGGGGACGCTTTGCAGGCGCTCGCATTTGAGCTTTTGGCGCCCGATGTCGGCACCGTGCCCTTCGAGATTCAGGCTCGACTTTGCCGTTTGCTCGCAGTCGCCGCCGGACAGGCTGGCATGGCGGGTGGGCAAGCCATCGATCTGGCAAGCGTGGGTGCCAAACTGACTCAGGCTCAACTTCAGCACATGCATCAGCTTAAAACGGGTGCTTTGCTGGAAGCCAGCGTGATGATGGGCGCAGCATGTGGGCAATCTGATCAACGGGCCAGGGACAGTCTTAAGACGTTTGGCGCAGCATTGGGTCTGGCATTTCAGGTGGTTGATGACATTCTGGACGTCACCCAGGATGCAGCCACCCTGGGGAAAACAGCGGGCAAAGATGCTGCCAATGACAAACCAACCTATGTGTCGCTGATGGGTTTGAACGGCGCTCACGATTACGCGCAAGCTCTTTTGCAGCAGGCTCTGGTGGCGCTTCGTGCGTCCGGGCTTTCTGAGACGCGCGCCCTTGAGGCATTGGCAGACATGGTTGTCAACCGGAATACTTGAAATGAGCAATCTGCTTGAAAGCGTGAACGACCCGGCCGACCTGCGCCGCCTGCCACGAACCCAATTGGGCAAACTGGCTGACGAATTGCGTGCATGCGTGTTGAATAATGTTGCTGCCACAGGCGGACACCTGAGCTCCAACCTAGGGACGGTAGAACTCACCATTGCGCTTCACTATGTGTTCAATACTCCTCACGATCGCATCGTCTGGGATGTTGGTCATCAGACCTATCCACACAAGATACTGACTGGTCGACGTGAGCGCATGCCCACCCTGCGGCAGCTTGACGGTTTAAGTGGCTTCCCACAACGCTCCGAGAGTCCCTACGACTCATTTGGCACCGCACACTCCTCAACCAGCATATCGGCTGCCCTTGGCATGGCGCTTGCATCCAAGCAAAAGGGTGAAAACCGTCATGCCGTTGCTGTGATTGGTGACGGTGCCATGACTGCTGGCATGGCCTTTGAAGCGTTGAACAATGCGGGTGTGCAGTTGCACGACGGTGGCAAGCTGCTGGTGGTGCTAAACGACAACGACATGTCAATCAGCCCACCCGTTGGGGCGCTCAACCGCTACCTTGCGCAACTGATGAGTGGACAGTTCTATGCAGCTGCCAAAAATGTAGGCAAACAGGTGTTGCAGGTGGCACCGCCACTGTTTGAACTCGCCAAACGCTTTGAAGAACATGCCAAGGGCATGGTCGTCCCAGCAACTTTGTTTGAGAAGTTCGGCTTTAACTATGTCGGTCCGATTGATGGGCATGATCTGGATTCATTGATCCCCACGCTGGAAAACATCAAGCACTTGCTGGCAGACAAGTCAGGTCCACAGTTTCTGCACGTGGTCACCAAGAAGGGTCAAGGCTACAAACTGGCAGAGGCTGACCCGGTTGCCTACCACGGTCCTGGCAAATTTGACCCCGCTGTCGGCCTGCAGAAATCCACTGTACCTGCCAAAACCACGTTCACCCAAGTGTTTGGGCAGTGGTTGTGCGACATGGCTGCCGTTGACAAGCGCCTGGTAGGCATTACCCCGGCCATGCGCGAAGGCTCCGGCATGGTCGAGTTTGAGAAACGCTTCCCCGGACGTTATTACGACGTAGGCATTGCAGAGCAACACGCGGTCACCTTTGCCGCAGGCTTGGCATGCGAAGGGCTCAAACCCGTGGTGGCGATTTACTCGACCTTCTTGCAGCGTGCCTATGACCAGTTGATTCACGATGTGGCGCTGCAAAACCTCCCTGTGGTGTTTGCCCTTGACCGTGCTGGGCTGGTGGGGGCGGATGGCGCCACGCATGCGGGTGCCTACGACATCCCGTTCTTGCGCTGCATCCCCAACGTGAGCATTGCCTGCCCGGCGGACGAAAACGAATGTCGGCAGTTGCTTAGCAGCGCGTTTGCCCAAGACCATAGTGTTGCTGTGCGTTACCCCCGTGGGGCTGGGGCCGGTGTGACAGTGTTGCCAAGCCTCGATCCTTTGCCGTTGGGCAAGGGTGAAATTCGTCGCGAAGGCAAGGGCATCGCCATTCTGGCATTTGGTACTTTGCTGTATCCCGCCATTGCTGCTGCCGACCAACTGAATGCCACTGTGGTGAACATGCGATGGGCCAAACCCCTTGATCAGGCGTTGCTGATGCAGGTGGCAGCAAGTCACGACGCCTTGGTCACCATTGAAGAGGGTGCCATCTTGGGCGGCGCTGGCAGCGCAGTGGGGGAGTGCCTTGCGCAGTCGGGCGTACTCAAGCCCCTGGTTCAACTTGGACTTGCTGACGCATTCACGACTCACGGTGACCCCGCAAAGCTGTTGGCGATGCAGGGGCTGGATACCGCAGGGATTGTCAACACCATTCGCGAAAAACTGGGTGGATTCGTTCAAGCACAGGCGCCCTTGCTGACCGTTGTCGCCTGAAATCCGTTAAGTGAACTTTGAAATAATTTCCTTGAAAATTAGGCGCTGGAAAGGGTAAACCCCTCCTGATTTCGCCCTTGGTTTTCCTAGAATTCACTGGTCTTGCCTGCGATGAACCAGAGTCGTCCAGGGACAGATTGTTTGCTAACCATGGAGTATTTTTATGGATCGTCGTTCACTTATTAAGAATGCCGGCATCGCTGGTGTTTTGGCCGCCGGCGTTGCACCGGCTGTGCATGCGCAAGCTGCCGTTCGCTGGCGCTTGTCGTCCAGTTTTCCGAAAGCGTTAGATACTCTGTTTGGCGCTTCCGATGTGTTTGCCAAGGCGGTCAAGGAATTATCTGGTGGCAAGTTCAGATTTCCATGCACGCGGGTGGCGAAATGACGCCTGCTTTTGGTGTCGTGGATGCCGTGTCAAACGGGCTCTAGTCGAGATGGCCAAACTGCGCCCTATTATTTCTTTGGTAAGGACCTACCTTTGCGTTGGATTGTGCGATCCCTTTTGGCCTGAACAGCCGTCAGATGTCTGCCTGGATGTTCGAAGGCAATGGCATGAAACTTATGCGGGAGTTCTATGCCAAGTACAACATCGTGCATTTTCCTGGTGGCAACACGGGTGCCCAAATGGGAGGCTGGTACCGCAAAGAAATCAAGAGCCTTGCCGATATCAAAGGCATGAAAATGCGCATTGGGGGTTTGGTGGAAAAGTGTTGGAGCGCATCGGCGGTGTTCCGCAGAATATTCCTGGCGGTGAAATTTATTCGGCCCTTGAAAAAGGCACCATTGATGCAGCAGAGTGGGTAGGCCCCTACGACGATCAAAAGCTCGGTTTCGCCAAAGTGGCGCCTCACTATTACTATCCTGGTTGGTGGGAAGGCGGTCCACAACTGGACTTCTACATTAATGACAAGGCGTTCAACGGTTTGTCGGCAGAATACAAGGCAATCATTGAGGCCGCCGCCGCTCAGGCTCACTCCGATATGCAGGCCAAGTACGATGCACGTAATCCGACGGCGCTCAAGCAATTGGTGGGTCTGGAACCAAGCTGCATCGCTTCCCCAAGGATGTGATGGACGCCGCGTTCAAAGAAGCCATGGCCTTGTACAGCGAACTTTCAGCTAAAAATCCAGCCTGGAAAAAAGTGTACGAGGATTACTCGAAGTTCCGTGCTGATTCCAATCTTTGGTTCCGTTTCTGCGAGGCTGCATTTGACGATTTTATGCAGGCGCAAAAACTGTAATTGACCTTACTAGACTCGTTAAGAAAGGCCGCAGAAATGCGGCCTTTTCATTTGGGCCGCCTTAACTCTGTTAGCTCGTTGGCGAGTCTTTCAAGTTCAGTCCAGAGAGATGGGCTGGACACGTAAACAACCATGATCTTTCCTGCGAGGCTTCTGGTATAGAAACGTGGTGCAATCAACCATTCCAGTCCTTTGATACGGATTAAGCGAGCGTACGCTAGGTCACGGATTTCAATTCTTTTGTTCCAAATCCAGGTTTGTTCAATGCTCAATGCGCTGAGGCTGGTCTGACTGGTCAAAATGTGAACCAAGGTGTAAAGCATCAGACCCAGCCCGCCTCCTGCAAAACCAGCTGCCGGCTGTGGAACTGAAAGTCAACAAGCCTTGCGAATAAAGGAGCCAAAACCAAAGCAAACATCCAAACACAAGCACACAGGCCAAAGCCTTGAAAGGCTTGCTGAAAGCGGGTCCTGTCTCTACGGCATGACGCGGTTGAAACTTCATGCCAGGTGGTGAGAACGGAGCGTATGAGTCTGAGGTCATGGATAACGAATGCCAGATTGCAAGAAAAAGCCCCGCCAAGGCGGGGCCTGAGTAACCCAAACGAGTTGACGTTGTTTATTTCGCGTCCTTCTTGGCCGCATCCTTGAAGAGTTCATCCAGTTTAGCCCGCTCTTCGTCGGCTGATCCTAGTCCTGCCTTTTGGTCTTCAACAGGGATTTCAATCGTCACCTTGATCAAGCCACAACCTCTTTGTCCAGAAATGCAGTCACCGACTCTGGCACAAAAATCACAATGACCACCAGCATGATCTGCATGATCACCCAGGGTATGGAGCCAAGGTAAATGTCATTGGACTTAACAGGAACAGGAATACGCTTGTCGCGAGCAAAAGTGTCCCGCCCGGGCTCGAAAGGTAAAACAGTGCAAAACCGAAGGGTGGATGCATGAAGCTGGTCTGCAAATTCACACACAAGATCACGCCGAACCAGATCAAGTTGATACCCAATTTGTCGGCGGCAGGTGCCAGCATGGGCACGATGATGAAGGCTATCTCAAAGAAGTCCAGGAAGAACGCCAGAAAGAACACAAAGATGTTCACCACGATCAGGAAGCCTGCCTGACCGCCAGGGCAGGCCTGTCAGCAAATGTTCGACCCGCTTGTCCCCTCAACCCCTGGAATACCTGGCCGAACACGCGACGGCAATCAGGATGAACAACCATGGCTGTTAAACGCATGGTGCCTTGCATGCTTCCCAAGTCAGTGCCCAGCTCAAGCGCCTATTGATCGCAGCCAGGATCAAAGCGCCAACCACCCCCATCGCACCTGCCTCGGTTGGTGTGGCATGGCATGGCTCTGGAATGGCAAGCCACCCATGGAACCCAGCACGGTAAAGATCAATGCCATGGATGGGATGATGCCCTTCAGAGCGCACTGAAGCGCCCGCTACCCTTCAGCGTCGCGGCGCCCTTTTGGGACGCCGGGAACATAGTCTGGCTTGATCTGCCTACCAGCAGAATGTGTATAGCGCGAACATGGCAATCTGCATCAGAGATGGCCCCCAGGCACCCTTGTACATATCACCCACGGGCTTGCCAAGCTGGTCAGCGAGTACGACCAAAACCAGGGATGGCGGGACCAACTGGGTAATGGTGCCAGATGCAGCAAGTACACCCGTCGCATAGCGCATGTTGTAACCGTAACGGATCATCACAGGCAGTGAAATCAATGCCATGGCAATCACTTGGCCGGCAACGGTGCCCGTGATGGCCCCGAGGATAAAACCAACAATGATCACTGAGTAACCCAAGCCGCCTCTGACCGGCCCGAACAACTGGCCCATGGGTCCGAGCATTTCTTCTGCCAATCCCGCACTTCTCCAGAATCGTCCCCATGAACGTGAAGAATGGGATGGCGGGCAGCAGCAAGTCATTGCTCAAAAATTGAGAAGAGGAGATGGGCAGGTTGCCCCGCCGAGCAGGACAACCAACCCATCTGAATCGCATACAAGCCACTACCCAAGCCAAGCGCTGCCAGCGAGAAAGCGACGGGAAAGCCAATCAGCATCACGACGACCAGGCCCGCGAACATGACTGGTGCGAAATTTTCCATCTGCATAATGAGTCCTCGTTATCTTTGTGTCGTGCTTATTGCAGCGGTTTTTCGTAATGGATGTCGAGCTCGTAAATACCGGACAGGTAAGCCAATCTCTTGATGAGTTCCGACAAACCTTGAAGCCACATCAGCGCAAATCCAAGCGGCAAAGCCAGCACAGCTGGCCAGCGAATCAAGCCTCCAGCGTTCTGACTCATTTCACCCGTTGTGGCCACTTTCAGAAAGAAAGGCCAAGACAGCCACGCAAGAGTCCAATCACAGGCATCAAGAAAAAGAGGATGCCGAAGATATCTATAAAGACTTGGAACCTGTTGCGAAGCTTGCCGTAGATCAAATCAACACGGACATGCTCGTTCAGGTTGAGCACATAAGGTGCGCCAATCATCACGGTGTAGGGCAAACACGGTACCATTGGATTTCCAGCAATCCATTGGAGCTCCAGTCCAGGCCATAGCGAACACATGCGTTTCCGGCGCAAATGGAGGCTGCCAGCAAGACGGCCCAAGAGGCAATTTTGCTGAATTGCTCATTCACCCAGTCAATGCCTAAAGCGAATTTAAGTAGTACTGACACGTTGGTCTCCATTCATCATTGAACTGCCGGTCCGCACTCTGGACCGCTGCTGAAACTTCTCAGTCGAAGGCATTGATCGTACCAAGCCAGAGCGCTATTTGGGTCGCTGCTATGGTTTGGCTTGCAGGGACATACCCTGCAACGCTGGCAAGGAGGAGTCTTTTCAAGTGACAGCCCCGCAAACGGTTGCCGATTCTAAGTTCGGTCACAGGACTTTCACGACTGAAATTATTTACGAAGGCTTTGAAATTCCCTTGGACTACGGGTAAACACTTGGTTTGGAGGAGGTCTATATTCTATTGAATTTAGTGAAGCAGTTGGTTCAAAAACCATAGCAATCAATGCATGTTTAGATTACCGAAACAGTCTTTTCCTGCTTAAAATTCCACCAAGGGAGAATCTGTTTGAGAGATTGGACTTGCCCGCTGTCCTGAGCGCAGTAACCTGGCATGGCGTTGAGCGCCGATTGCCAATAGGGCAGCTGCAACACGGCAAGCAGGGCTTGCGTCGCAGGGGTATTGAGCGTGGTTTTAAGGCAGACTAAATGGTAATGTTCCTGCACCAGCGGGACAAACTCCAGCCCCAAAGCTTGCGCTGCATTTCCCAGGCCAAGCCCGACATCTGCCTGTCCGCTTGCGACTGCATGTGCCACTGCCGCATGAGACGGCTCAGTCCTGTCATAGCCTACGAAATCGTTGGGATGAAGTCCTTGCATATTCATTAACTCATCCAGAACCACCCGTGTACCAGTACCTGATTCACGGTTAACAAAGCGGTGATTTTTTGCGTCGGCTAGGGTCTTGATCTTCAGCGGGTTGCCTGTCGAGACGATAAGCCCTTGCCAGCGGCTGGCAAATCCAATGACCTTGTGTAAACCGGGCTTTAACAAAGGCTTGTAGGTTTTTTGAGCCAGCGTGCCCAAGGCGGGCTGAACCAGTGTGTGAAAGCCTGCCATCGTGCATCGTCCCTGGTTCAGGGCTCGAATGGCATCAACGCTACCCGTGAACTGAATGTCCAGGTGCAAAGGGGGGGTCGATTGTGCGCAGAATTTCCGGAGCATTGCCAGAGCGTCGTCGTGGCTGGCATGAAAAGGCAGTACTTGGGTATTGTCATCAAACGCCAAGGCAATGGCACGCTCCAGGTCTGCATGCAGGGCTTCAATTTGCGGGGCCAAGCGGGCTTGGGCTTGCCGCTCGGCCCAAAGCAGTTTGTCACCAAATGGGCTCAGGCGAGCTTTCTGTCCTTTGTCCCAAATGATGAGGGTTTGACCCAATTCGGACTCCCAGCGCTTGAGTTCACCCCAGACATGACGGTAAGAGAGGTTCAGGCCCTTGGCAGCGGCAGAGATCGAGCCGGCGTTGCGGACTGACTGCAGCAAATCCATCAAGGCGTTACGAATCAAGCCTTTATTTTCGAAGCCGCTCTTCAGGGCGTATGACAGTTCGATAGGTCGCATCGGGAATGCCTGTTTTCAAAGCCATAAACAGATAAGCCTCCCAAGTCTTACAACTTGAGAGGCTTGATTCTGGCGGAGCGAGAGGGATTCGAACCCTCGATGAGGCTCTACACCCCATACTCCCTTAGCAGGGGAGCACCTTCGGCCACTCGGTCATCGCTCCGAAGAGATAGATTATCGCACGAACTTTTGTTGGTTTTCCGTGGTGCGTGTTACGTCAATCTAAAGATGCGCTCCAGCGGTCATCCCACCCCTGATGGTTGACATGGTGCAAACTTCCGAGATTACGTCGGTCACGTTTGGACGGGCGACCGCCGACGATGCTGTGCGCTGGCTCACTGTGCAGTTGTCGCTCAGCATAGGCTTTCTCACGTGCCCGAACGCTTTCGGGGGTTTCAGCATACAAAGTCTGAGCAAGCGGGGCAGGGCCACGCGTGGCGGCCAGGCCCAAAACCGTCAATGTACGGGTCAGGTTCACGTTGAATGCGGTGTACCGCAGCGTCAGAATATCACCCGGTTTGATGTCTCTGGCCGGTTTGGCCAGTTGACCGTTGACTTGTATTTTGCCGTGTGATACCTCATCCGTGGCCAACGTCCGGGTTTTGAAGAGGCGTGCGGTCCAAAGCCATTTATCTAAGCGCATGGGTTGGTTCAGCTGGTGTGTTGTTGGCCTGTGGGTCTGCGGCAGGCAGAACTTGCAAGCTATTCTCGCATCGTCTTTGCTGCCATTCCAGTGCGCGCTACCATTCGGTCATGAGCAAAACCGACGCCCTTCCACGCGACGCGCAAAGTATTCTGGAGCTGGCTGCGCGATCCATGTTTGATCTGTTTGCCAGCGCGAGCGAGGGCATGATGCTGGTTGATCGGGCGGGCAAAGTCGTTTGGATCAATGACCAATACCGTCGGTTTCTCCCGGCACTTGGATTCGAGCGCGAAGAGGATTTCGTTGGGCAACCGGTTGCTGCGGTGGTGCAAAACACCCAGATGCACCAGGTGCTGCGAACCGGCAAGCCAATCCTGATTGATTTGCTTTCAAACCGTGCAGGTACCTTTGTGGTGAGCCGCATACCGCTGCGCGATGACTCAGGTGGTGTCATCGGTGTGTTGGGCATTGTGTTGTTTGACCATGCAGAGACAACGCTACAGCCGTTGATGGACAAGTTCACCCGGCTCGCTCGCGAGCTCGATGAGGCCAGGCAAACCCATGCCGCATTGCGCCGAGAGTTGGCGGGGCAAAAGGGTGTAGCGGGGCGGCGTAGCAAATACACCTTTGCGAGCTTCATTGGTGCGAGTGAGCCTGCTGTCGAAGTCAAACGCCAGGCACGGCGCGCTGCGCAATCGAATAGTCCGGTCCTGTTGCTGGGAGAAACGGGCACCGGAAAGGAATTGTTGGCACACGCGATTCATGCCGCGTCCTCCCGGGTGGATAAGGCTTTTGTCAGCGTCAATATTGCCGCTGTGCCAGACACCTTGCTGGAAGCCGAATTCTTTGGTGTGGCGCCGGGGGCGTTCACCGGCGCAAATCGCACGGGACGTGAAGGCAAGTTCAAAATTGCCGATGGTGGCACGCTGTTTCTGGACGAAATCGGTGACATGCCCGCGGCGCTTCAAGCCAAACTATTGCGCGCACTCCAAGAGGGTGAAATAGAGCCGTTAGGCTCCAATCAGTTGATTGCCATCGATGTGCGAATCATTGCGGCGACTTCCAGGGATTTGAGCGCCATGGTGCGCGAAGGGCGCTTTCGGGAGGATCTATATTACCGTCTTAACGTCTTGCCCGTCAGGGTTCCCCGTTGAGGGAGCGCCGTTCAGATATTCCCGCCTTGTTGGAAATTTTGGGCGAAGAACTTGCGTTGAATTCCAACGTCCCGAACCCTGAATTGTCACGCGAGGCACAAGCGCTGCTTTGTGCGCAGGTCTGGCGTGGCAACATCCGCGAACTTCGGAATGTGCTGGAGCAAGTTGTCATGAGAAGCGAATCTGCCTGGATCAGCGCTGAGCAGGTCCAGGCAGTTCTGGAAGAAAGCGGCGTGGAAAAGGTAGAGGCCAGCTTGAAACCCGAGCAAATTGCTACACGGACTCCGGAATCCTTGTTGAGGCCGCTGTCAAGCCAGGTAGCGGAACTGGAGCAGCGGGCTATTTCTGCAGCGATGTTGCACGTTCGCGGTAACAAGCAGGCAGCTGCGAAATTGCTTGAAATCTCACGCGCTACGCTCTATGAGCGGCTTCAAAATAATGCATAAATTTCAAACATGTGTATTAATACTGTACGCATATGTGCATTTATTTCATGCATTCATGTTTTGAGCTCAAATTAAACTCAATGAAATCAATGGCTTAATAGATGGCACGATAAGTGCTTTTTATCCAAGTTATACACAATCCTGGAGACAAATCCCATGTTCCGTCGCACACTTTTTGCCACATTGGCCTTGGTATCCCTGAGCGCTTTTGCGCAACCCGGTGAGATCAAAATTGCCCATATCTACAGCAAGACAGGTCCGCTCGAAGCCTATGGCAAGCAAACTGCTGTGGGTTTCATGATGGGGCTCGACTACGCGACTGGCGGCACTATGACAGTGGCTGGCAAAAAACTCGTGGTGATTGAGAAAGATGACCAGGGCAAGCCCGACATTGGCAAAAGCCTCTTGGCTGCAGCCTATGGCGACGAAAAGGTGGCTTTGGCAGTAGGCCCCACGGCATCGCCCGTCGCCCTGGCCATGCTGCCGGTTGCTGAGGAATACAAGAAAATCTTGCTGGTAGAGCCTGCAGTTGCCGATTCCATTACTGGGGACAAGTGGAATAAGTACATCTTCCGCACCGGTCGCAATTCAAGCCAGGATGCGGCAGCCAACGCCGCTGCGTTGGATAAGCCCGGCAACGTGATTGCCACACTGGCCAACGACAACGCCTTTGGCCGCGATGGCGTGAAGGCCACACGCGAGTCGCTCAAGCACACCAAGATCGTGCACGAGGAATACTTGCCCGTGGGCACCACTGATTTCACTGCCGGCCTGCAGCGCATTGTGGACAAACTCAAAGACCAGCCAGGCAATAAGTACATCTCGGTGGGGTGGTCGGGTGCGCCTGCGCCTTTCAGCAAGATTGCTGATATGGACCTAAAAAGCGCTATGGCATTGAACTGGCCACTGGCGGCAACATCTTGCCCGCGATGGTGGCGTACAAGCAGTTCCCTGGCATGGAAGGTGCGCTGTATTACTATTTCGGCATTCCCAAAAACCCCATCAACGAAGCCATGGTGGCACGTCACTACAGCCAGTTCAAGACACCACCAGACTTCTTTACTGCCGGTGGCTTTTCAGCCGCCATGGCGGTGGTCACAGCGCTGAAAGCCAGCAACGGCGATGCCTCTGCCAATACGCTGATCAAGACCATGGAGGGCATGAGCTTTGACACACCCAAGGGCAAGATGACCTTCCGCAAGGAAGACCACCAGGCCATGCAAAGCATGTATCACTTTAAGATCAAGGCAGACCCTGCGTTTGCATGGGGTGTGCCTGAACTGGTGCGCGAGATTAAGCCGGAAGATATGAATATTCCGATCAAGAACAAACGCTGATGGATCAGGTGCTCGGCTACTACTCAGGCGCTATGCGTCGTTGGGCGGTGCTCGGAATCCTCACGTACACCAAGTACGTTCCGGTTCCTGCGCTCCGTCCGCCTAGCCTAGCGCCTGCTCGCTACGCCGCTCCCCTGATCAAGGGGGCCACACAAAATGCTAGAAACAAAAAATCTCACGATCCGCTTCGGCGGACACGTGGCGGTGAATGCTGTCAGCTGCACTTTTGCACCTGGCACCTTGACCGCCATTGTTGGCCCCAACGGCGCGGGTAAAACCACTTACTTCAACCTGATCTCCGGCCAGCTCAGGGCCAGCGTGGGAGAGGTGTTTTTGAATGGTCAAAATCTTACTGGTCAAAGCCCTTCGGCACGTACCCGTGCTGGACTGGGGCGCGCGTTTCAGTTGACCAATTTGTTCCCAAATTTGTCGGTGCTGGAAAACGTGCGCTTGGCAGTGCAAGCTACGCAGGGTGGGGCGCATCTGAGAGGGTTGAACCTTTGGAGTATTTGGAGCGACCATAGCGCCTTAACTGACCGTGCACACGCGATTTTGGAAACGGTAGCCATGCTCGATAAACAAGGCCAAACCGTAGCCAGCCTGCCGCACGGAGACCAACGCAAACTCGAAGTCGCCTTGTTGATGGCGCTGGATCCGGTGGTTTACATGTTTGACGAGCCTACCGCAGGCATGAGTCACGACGAGGCGCCAGTCATACTGAACTTGATCCGCGCGCTCAAGAAAGACAAGACCAAAACCATTCTGCTGGTGGAGCATAAGATGGACGTGGTGCGTGAGCTGGCCGACCGCATCATCGTCTTGCACAACGGCGCGCTGGTGGCCGATGGCGACCCGGCTACGGTGATTGCATCACCCGTTGTTCAAGAGGCTTACCTTGGCGTGGCTCCCACTGTAGAAGGGGTGAGCGCATGAGCGACAAGCTTCTCACTCTCTCTGGCGTGCATACCCATATCGGTGCGTACCACATTCTGCACGGGGTGGATTTGGAGGTGCCGCGTGGTCAGCTGACCATGTTGCTGGGGCGCAATGGCGCAGGTAAGACCACCACGCTGCGCACCATCATGGGCTTGTGGCATCCGTCCAAGGGCACGGTGCATTTCAACGGGCATGACATTAGCGCAGCCGAGACGCCACACATTGCTTCGCAAGGGATTGCCTATGTGCCTGAAAACATGGGTATTTTTTCCGACCTCACTGTCAAAGAAAACATGGTGTTGGCGGCGCGCTCAGTCAGCCGTGCGGAGCAGATTGACAGCACCCGGCTGCAGTGGATTTTTTCGCTTTTTCCGGCGGTGGAGAAGTTCTGGAACCACCCTGCTGGAAAATTGTCCGGCGGGCAAAAACAGATGCTGGCTGTGGCCCGGGCCATTGTAGAGCCCCGACAATTGCTGATCGTGGACGAGCCTAGCAAGGGCCTGGCGCCAGCCATCATCAACAACATGATCAATGCTTTTGCACAGCTCAAAAACACTGGCACCACCATTTTGCTGATGGAGCAAAACATCAGTTTTGCCAAACGACTGGGTGACCATGTGGCCGTGATGGACGATGGTCGCGTGGTTCACGCAGGCACCATGAAAGCACTGGCCGACGACGAAGGTCTGCAGCGCGCGCTGCTGGGGTTGGCAATATGAGAAATATTGACTTTGACTGGAGGCCGGTCGCATTGGTGCCCGTGCTGGCAATGTTGGTTATGCCGCTGATTGGTTCACTGTCCACCTGGGTCACACTCACGGTTGCTGGCTTGGCGATGGGCATGATCATCTTCATCATCGCCTCGGGCTTGACGCTGGTATTTGGCCTGATGGACGTGCTCAACTTTGGCCATGGCGTGTTCATCGCGCTGGGGGCTTTTGTGGCCACAACTACCATGGGGGTCATGTCCGACTGGACCGGTTCGCCCGAACTGTGGCGCAACCTGATGGCGGTGTTCCCGGCCATGCTGGTAGCCATGCTGGTGGCGGGTGCGGTAGGGCTGGCGTTTGAGCGTTTCATCGTGCGCCCGGTGTACGGCCAGCACTTGAAGCAGATACTCATCACCATGGGCGGCATGATCATTGGGGAGGAACTGATCAAGGTGATTTGGGGTCCTGCGCAAATACCGCTGCCCCTGCCCGATGGCATGCGTGGCTCACTATATTTTGGGGACGCTGCGGTGGAGAAATACCGCCTGATGGCGGTGGTGGTGGGCCTGATCGTATTTGGGGCATTGGCCTGGGTACTGAGTCGTACCAAGATTGGTCTGTTGATTCGCGCCGGTGTGCAAGACCGTGAGATGGTCGAATCACTGGGTTACCGCATTAAGCGCCTGTTCATTGGTGTGTTTGTGGTGGGTAGTGCGCTGGCAGGGCTGGGCGGCGTGATGTGGGGGTTGTACCAACAGACGGTCACGCCACAGATGGGTGCGCAAGTCAATGTGCTGATCTTCATTGTCATCATCATTGGCGGACTGGGTTCTACCGGCGGTGCCCTCATCGGTGCCTTGCTGGTCGGCCTGATGGCTAACTACACGGGCTTTCTCGCGCCCAAGGTTGCGCTGTTTTCCAACATTGCCTTGATGGTGGCCGTCCTCATGTGGCGTCCTCAGGGTGTGTACCCCGTAGCGAACAGATAGGGCACGAACATGTTGCAACGAATTCTTTCCGCAGACCTGCCGCGCTGCCGCTGGCTCGCCCTGTTGCTGGTACTGCTGGTGGCCGCGCTGGCGCTGACACCGTTCATCTTCCCTGGCGTCAAGGCGCTCAATGTGGCGGCTAAGGTGTTGGTCTTTATCGTGCTGGTGGCCAGTTTTGACCTGTTGTTGGGCTACACCGGCATCGTCAGTTTTGCGCACACCATGTTCTTTGGCATTGGTGCCTATGGCATTGCCATCGCCACCACAGCAATGGGACCTACTTGGGGGGCGCTGGCTGCAGGGGTGGGGGCGGCACTGCTATTGTCGTTTGCACTGGCACTGCTGGTGGGGTTGTTCTCGCTGCGGGTGCGCGCCATCTTTTTTGCGATGATCACGTTGGCAGTGGCCTCGGCATTTCTCACACTCGCGTCACAGTTGCATGAGATAACCGGCGGCGAAGACGGGCTCACTTTCAAGGTGCCAGAGATTCTGTCTCCGAGCTTTGAATTCAGCGAGACGCCTTTTCTGGGCGTGTCGCTGGATGGGCGTCTACTGTGCTATTACCTGCTGTTCTTTACGGCTGTTATTTTGTTCCTTGCGCTGCTGCGCATCGTCAACTCACCCTTTGGCCGCGTGCTGCAAGCCATTCGCGAGAATGAGTTTCGTGCCGAGGCCATTGGTTACCGAGTGGTGGTGTATCGGACGACGTCGGCCATTCTTTCGGCGCTGTTTGCCTGTTTGGCCGGTGCCATGTTGGCGCTCTGGTTGCGTTACAACGGGCCCGATACCTCGCTGTCGTTCGAGATCATGATGGATGTCTTGCTGATTGTGGTGATTGGGGGCATGGGGACTTTGTATGGCGCGGTGATTGGCGCGTCGCTGTTCCTGGTTGCACAAAGCTACCTGCAAGATTTGCTGCGCCTGGGCAGCGAAGCGGCAACAAGCTTGCCTTGGCTATCCGCCTTGCTATCTCCTGACCGCTGGCTTTTATGGCTGGGCGTTCTGTTTGTGCTGTCGGTCTATTACTTTCCTACCGGTGTCGTGGGCCGCTTGCGCGCCAGTGCGCTGAACAAGGGGGGCAACATGAAACCCGTATCTAGCTACATGATTTGCGAGCGGCGTGAAATCCATTTCATGGATTGGGGTAGCGCAGATTCGCCTGCTGTCATTGCCTGGCATGGATTGGCTCGTACAGGGCGCGACATGGACGAACTGGCCGAGCACTTGGTGAAGCACGGCTACCGAGTCATCTGTCCAGACACCATTGGTCGTGGCTTGAGCCAGTGGAGTCCAGACCCGATCAGCGAATACCAGTTGTCGTTTTATGCGCGCTTGGCGGTTTCTTTGGTTGAGCAGTTGAATCTGGCGACTTTTCATTGGGTGGGCACTTCCATGGGGGGGGCCATTGGCACGGTCGCGGCGGCTGGCGCACTTCGCGGAAGATGCCTGAGCCTGACACTGAATGACAATGGTCCTGATCTGGCGGCACCAGCCATTGAGCGTATCAAGGCCTACGCGGGTAACCCGCCCGTGTTCGACCGTGTGTCTGAATTGCAAGCCTTTTTGCGTGCAGCCTACAAGCCATTCGGATGGCTCAGCGATGCTCAGTGGACACGTCTAACCGAAACCAGCACGCGGCGTCTGCCGGATGGCCGTGTGACACCGCACTACGACCCTGCGATCACTGGGCAATTGATCCATCACCCACATGATTACGATTTGTGGCCCGTTTATGACAGCCTGAGCTTGCCTGTTTTGTGTCTGCGCGGCGAGCATTCTGACCTCCTCCTGAAGGAAACCACCGACGCCATGCAGCGACGCGGACCCAAAGCGCGTGTCATCGAAATATCTGGGTGCGGTCACGCGCCGGCTCTGAATACCGCAGACCAACTGGATCTGATCAGTCAGTTCATCGCTTCAATTGCTTGACTGGACAAAGACGGCAGAGTGTGTGTGGGGAACGCTGAAAACGTCAGGTGCGTGTTACCACACTTGACGATAATCAAGCCAGTGGAACGGCATCTTGCCTACACTGACGCCCTTCAAACCAGACGCCGCGCATGTCAACACCCATCGCCATCTATCCCACAGTCAAAACAGTTGATCTACGGCAGCCGTTAACTTGGCTTGCGCGCGGCTGGGCGGACATGGTGCGCGCGGGATGGGTCAGCTATCTTCACGGTCTGGCTCTTGCACTGTTTGGTTGGTTGATTGTGGGAGTGGCACACCAGCGGTTCTGGTTGTTGGCTGGTGCAGTGTCTGGCTTCATGGTGGTGGCGCCGGTGCTGGCTACCAGCCTGTACGCGCTGAGCCGGGCGATCGAGCAAGGCAGGTCCGCCAACATGGCTGTGGTGCTGAAGACCTGGTTGAACTGGCAGGACAAGCACATCAACAAGTTTGGCAACGATTATTGGGCCATGGTGCAGTTTGGCGTCCTGCTGGGGGTGGCTGCAACCGGCTGGGTGCTGACATCTGCTGCCTTGATCACTTTGCTTGCGCCTGTGCCCGTGAATTCGCCAGAAGATTTTGTCCGTCATGTTGTATTGGCCCGCAATGGCTGGCTATTTGAGGTTTGGCTGGCGCTGGGGGGCTTGATGGCTGCGCCGATTTTTGCGTCAAGTGCTGTCTCGATGCCGCTTTTGCTTGACCGCCGCATCACACTGACGCAGGCTGTGTTGACCAGTTGGCAAACTGTCTTGACCAACCCTGTTCCAATGGCTGTCTGGGCGGCATTGATCATGGTCCTCACCATGCTGGGTATGGGCACAGCCATGCTGGGCTTGATTCTCGTCATGCCTTTGCTGGGACACGGCAGCTGGCACGCTTACCGTGATCTGGTCGATGTGACTGGTCTGGAGCTTCGCGAAGACCCTGTCACTCCAACGGATGCCAGGGGGTAAGCATTCATGTTTGGCTATTCAGAAGAGCAAATCTCGGGCTTTTTCCTGTCCTTTGGTGTGGCAGCCTTCATGCTGTACATGTTGTTCATCATCGGCAACTTGGCGTGGACTTCCAAAGTGGGAAAGTTCGGGACCTTTGTGTTGTTCCTGGGGCTTGCTTTTGGCATGGTTGGTTTTTTGGCCAAATTTGTCATCCAGTGGTACATGACACGCTGAGTCCGAAGCGATGCTAGTTTTCGCAGACGGCCTTTAAATTGCTCAGGCCTGCTTCAAAATCCTTGCCAATCATGTTGTCCATGCTGAAAAAGATACCCATCAATTTGGACATAAGGGGCTGGGCCCAAACATGGCCCAGGTGACCTGGGTAAGTTCACCTTCAGGCGACAGGGTGAACGTCGCCGTGTTGTGTGCTTGGAACGGTTTGAAGAAATCCAGCTTGATCTGGACCTGGCTTGCTTGACTAGCCGACACAATCTCCATGCGTCCCGCGCCCACCTTGCTTTCGCCTTCCCAGGTGTAGATGGTGCCGACACCCTTCGATGCCCCACTGTAGCCACGCTTCATGGTTGGATCAATCTTCTCCCATGGCGACCACGCGGTCCATCGTTTGAAGTCTTCAATTTCTGCAAAAACGTCGCCGGGTGATGCCTTGATCAGGATGCTACGTTCAATGTGAAACTTGTCTGGCCGCGTTGTCGCATAACCTAGCAGGGCAATGACAATGAGCAGCAGAATAAGGAGAATATTCATGATCATCGCTGATGGACTCCAATTTCGGGTGGGTCGAACCAGTTTATCGCAGGTAAATCCATATGCGATACACCAAAACGCCATGCTCGCAGCAGACGCTAGCTGCTGTAATGGACACCAGGATCGCATCCATCCATAGGCTGCCAAGTATGCTTGATAACTACCGTTTCCTGTCGCGATACAACCGTAGCTTTAATGAGCGCTTGTATGACGCTTGTGACACCCTGACTGATGATGCCCGCAAGCTTGACCGGGGCGCGTTTTTTGGCTCGATTCATCTGACATTGAATCACCTGATGTGGGGCGACATCATGTGGCTTGGTCGGTTTTTCGCACAGGACCCGGCCAGCCAAACCGCCCTGACCCCCGAGCTATTGCAGCTTCCGGAGGGTGCTCGATTTGAAACCGTGCTGTTTGATGACTTTGCGGCTCTGCGATCTCGCCGGGTATGTATCGACAAAGCCATTGACTGCTGGCTAGCCGATTTGCCACCGGACTTTACTCGGCGTACGATGTGTTACAACAATACCAAAGGGGTACATCGCGAACACCCGGTATGGCAAGCGATGGCCCATTTTTTCAACCACCAAACCCACCATCGGGGACAAGTCACCACCTTGCTGATGCAGGCTGGGGTCGATGTGGGGACGACGGACCTGATTGCACTGGCGGGAAACCCATGAACACTCACCATCCGCGTCTTCATGAGCTTGTGACCATGCTTGACATGCATCGCCATCCGGAGGGTGGTTGGTTCAGCGAGGTTCATCGCTCCATTGCGCGGGTGACGACCCAATCCGATGCGCGTGGTGAGCGCTCTGCACTGACGTCCATCTATTTTTTGCTTGAGCTTGGCCACAGTTCGGCTTGGCACAAAGTCCAGTCCGATGAGGTATGGATTCATTTAGAGGGAAATCCGCTCGAATTGTGGACCTGGGATGCTTCCAATAATGTAGCGAAATGCACCAACCTTGGCCCAGTCGGTCCGCATGTGCGACCGCAGCACACAGTCGCTTCAGGCCTATGGCAGGCAGCGCAGCCGCAGCGCGAACCCCGTGGGGCTGGCTTTACATTGGTAGCATGTGCGGTGGGGCCTGGCTTTGAATTTACCGACTTTGAAATGATGAAGCCAACTGGGGCAGATGCCTCCAAGCTGGCTCGCAGTTGGCCGCAGCTCGCGGCATTTATTGCTGACTGATGATCAAAACGACTTGAACTCGCTGTCAGAGTTCCAGCGGTAGGCGAGCCGCTCGCGACCTGATTTGGGATCTAGGCTCAATGCCCCACGGCTCAGCCCATATTGAGCGTAAAAACGTTGAGCCCCCATGTTGGCGCGACCCACATGCAAAGTCCAACCATGCGGCATGCGCTGACAGGCCACATCCAGTAAAGCGCCTCCCAGACCATGGCCCTGGAAATCGGTGTCAATGAACAGCTGGTCCACATACCCGCGTAACAGATCAATCACCATGAAGCCATTGACCCCCCCTTGTTCGTCCAGGCTCAAAACCATCTCTTTGGGAGGGGCTCGAAACTCGGCGCGAACGCGTTCCAGCCAGACTTCCAGCGGTGCCAACTCTGTGGCCCAGCTGTTCGCGCTGGCCCATGATTTGCGCCAAAGGGCAGCAACGGTCATGTCGTCATCCGGGGTAGCACGGCGAGTGGCGAGGGTGTTCAGTGCGTACATGGAGTTGAGTTCCTGTGTGAGTCGATTACTTTTTGGTGTCACCGCTGGCGGTAAATGCCGTGGGCGAAAGTGCAGACTTTTCTGTCGCAGGGTTGGCCCCGTAGCTTGTACCGCTGACAGTTAAACCAGCGTCTGACAGCTTTGCAGCGCGTTTACCTTTGACACCCTTCACTCGGCTTTCAAAGTCAGCCCAATCCTTGAAGAGGCCTTTGTTGCGCTCGGCCAAAATCGTTGCGGTGGCACCTGGGCCAATGCCCTTGATACTGTCAAGCTCAGCTGGCGTGGCTGTGTTGACATCTACTGCAGCGTAGGACATGGCCGCCAATAGAAAGCATCCAGCGGTGAGAAACTTCTTCAACATGGGACGAACCTCTTGGAGGGGGTACGCCAGGGATCTGGCAGCCCTACAACGCCTAGCGTTCGTCGCCCGTTGACGGCGAGTGTGAAATATTCACAGAAAACCTGGCTGTAATTAATTACAGCATTCGGTTGTGCGCCAGCGGAGGATTGCGCGCAAAGTAGCGCGCGATGCCACGCATGATGGCGTCGGCCAGTTGGTTCTGGTAGTCTTCGCTGCCGAGCCTGGACTCTTCTTCCGGGTTGCTGATGAACGCTGTTTCGACCAAAACGCTGGGAATATCGGGTGCCTTTAGGACGGCAAAACCAGCTTGTTCTACTTTTGGTTTGTGCAGTTTGCCCAAATTGCCGATCTCGCGCAGCAGGCTGACGCCCAACTTCAGGCTATCGTTGATCTGGGCTGTGGTGCTCATGTCCAGCAGCGCGCGTTGCACTTGGGTGTCTGCCGCTTTGATGTTCAGGCCACCGACCTGGTCTGCTTGATTTTCCTTGTCAGCCATCCACCGGGCGGCAGTGCTGGATGCACCACTTTGACTCAGCGCAAAAATGCTGGCACCACGGGCCGTAGGCGTCATGAATGCGTCGGCGTGAATACTGACAAAAAGGTCTGCTTGCACACGACGGGCTTTTTGAACCCGAACATGCAAAGGCACAAAATAATCAGCATCCCGGGTCAAAAATGCCCGCATGGAAGCTCGGCCCCCCTGGCCTGTGCCGCTGCCAGCTTGGAGGGTGACTTCTGCCCGGTTGATGCGATCTCTAAGCCGCTGAGCGATTTGCAGCACCACGTCTTTTTCACGCGTGCCACCAGGGCCAATGGCCCCAGGGTCTTCTCCGCCATGTCCTGGGTCCAGCGCAATGATGATCAGTCGATCTGTGGCGGTGTGGCGCAAATTTCTTAGATCATAATTGGTCTTATCGACAATATCAGCATCATTGTTTGCTACATTTTCTGGAGCAGTTTGGTGGGTTCGAGGTGGTGCGGGTGATGACGATGCGGCCACCGGTGGCCGCGTTTGAGGCAAGCGGGGGGGGGCAGGGGTTCGCGCGGGTGGCAATTGGGTCGCCAGCCAGTCGTCCAGTGGATCAATGGTTTTGGGGGGGGGCGGAGGCTTTTGCTCTTTCAGGCGTTCGGCAATCAGTGCCTCTAGCGGGTCAACTGCCTGAGCCGGAAAAAGGTCAAACACCAGGCGATACCCGTAGGTGGCCGCAGGACCCGCGTTAACCGGTTCCAGTGCAAAGACCTGGGGAGCTACGGGCTGTTTAAGGTCGATGACCATCCGCACCACGGTGGGCGAGTTCTGTCCAACGCGTGCGCCTGCAATGAAAGGGTCGTCAGTGCGTATTTTGGCTACCAATTCGCGTAGCGCAGGCACAAGATGCAACCCCTCAATGTCAACCGCCAGCCGAGGAGGATCGGGTACAAACTGGCTGCGCGCGGTCAGCGCAGTGTCGGACTCAATGGTGATGCGTGTGTAGTCCTGGGCGGGCCAGACGCGAACGGCCACAATGCGCGCACCCTGCGCCAAGTGGTGGCTGCCCAGCAGCAGAACCACCAAGCCTTCCCGCAAGACCTGGCGGCGATTTCGTGGAAAGCTCAGTCTCGCCTGCAGGCTGCTGACCAACGAGTCCGACTGTATCTTAGGCACAGGCCAAGGGTGCGTTGTGTTCACGCCAAGAGCTCCCGGCCTTTGGGTGTTTGCGCAATTGCCTCCGCTTGACGAACATCGTTGTCCAATACCGCCAGATGGATCACGAGGTCGGCTTGAGGCAGCATCCCGCGTGCCTTGTCTGCCCATTCGGCCAGTTTCAGGCCTGGCGACGCAAACAGTTCGCGAAAGCCCGCTTCCTCCCACTCGCGAGGGTCATTGAATCGGTAAAAATCGAAATGCCAGATGTTCAGCAGCTGGCGTTTGCTGCCAGAAGGCAAGACGTAAGGCTCAACCACTGCATAGGTTGGGCTTTTGATTCGCCCCTCTACGCCGAGTGAGCGCAACAAATGGCGTACAAAGCTGGTTTTGCCAGCGCCCAGATCACCTTGAAGCTCAATGTAAGCATCTGAAACGCCAGGATGCGCAGCCAGCTTTTTCGCAAACGCGCGCGTTTCGCCCTCATCGCGCCAGTGCATGGAGATGACTTTGGGTGGGCTTTCTACAATGGACGGAGCATGGACAACGGGCAACTGCTTACTTTCATTCAAACTCAGGCGAGAACTTTGGGATTCTCCCAAATTGGCGTGGCACCTGTGAATTTATCTTCAGCCGAACCTGGTTTGCTCGCTTGGCTGGCCGCTGGATACCATGGCGACATGACCTATATGGCCTCCCACGGCCTTAAGCGTGCGCGTCCGGCGGAGCTGTTTCCAGGGACTATGAGCGTCATTACAGTCCGCATGGATTACCTGCCTCGCACACTGACCGAGGGTTGGCAAAAAGTGGAATTTGAACGTCTGGACCAGCACGACGAGGGTGTCGTGTCCATCTATGCCCGTGGTCGTGACTATCACAGGGTGCTGCGCAGCCGCTTGCAGGCTCTGGCGACGAAGATGGAGGAGGCTATCGGTCCATTGGCGTACCGAGCGTTCACCGATTCTGCTCCGGTCATGGAGGCAGAACTTGCCACCCGAAGTGGGCAAGGCTGGCGCGGCAAGCACAGCCTGGTGCTCAACCGCGAGGCCGGTTCGATGTTTTTCCTGGGCGAGCTGTTTGTGAACCGTTCGCTGCCCACCATGCCGATTACTTCTGAACATTGCGGCCGTTGCGATGCATGCATGCAGATCTGCCCCACCCAGGCGATCGTGGCCCCCTACAAAGTGGATGCTAGACGGTGTATTTCTTACCTGACGATCGAGCACGCTGGCCCGATTCCCCTGGAACTTCGGCCCCTGATGGGCAACCATATCTATGGCTGCGACGACTGCCAGCTAGCCTGCCCATGGAACAAGTTTGCTCGGAACTCAACGCTTGCTGATTTTGATCAGCGTCCCGGCTTGGTTGGGCAAAGTTTGTCCCGGCTGCTGGCCTGGACTGAAGATGAATTCTTACGTTACACCGAGGGGGGGCCGGTTCGCCGGATTGGCCATGAGCGTTGGCTTCGCAATGTTGCAGTCGCTTGTGGCAATGCGTTGAGGCAAGCAGGTGTAGATACCAAAGCCCTTCAAACTGCACTGGCGGCGCGCCTGGATGCTTCCAGCACGCTGGTGGTTGAGCATGTCCAATGGGCCTTGGCACAAAGCAGCGTTATTGCCCAAGACTCAACGCAAACGGCAAGCTGAACATGGCCAGCAAGGTGGACAAAGTGACTAGCCCAGCCACGTAGGACCCGCTATAGCCCATTTTTGTGGCCAAAACGTAGCAGCTGGATGCCGTGGGCATGGCGCTGAATACCAGCAGAATGATCTGCTGCGTCGGCGGCAGACCGAAGGCATTTGACAGGCACCATGCGGTCACTGGCAGCAACAGGTGGCGGATTGCCAGGACTGACGCACCCAGTACCTTGGCTCTGGCGAGGTGCGAGAACTCCATGCCCGCCCCCGCTGCCATGAGACCCAGTGCCAAAGAAGCGGCGCCAATGCGCGAGACCGTGGGGTCTATCCAAAGGGGGATGGAAAAACCGGATAAATTCGCAATCAAGCCAGTCACTGTGGCAATGACCAGCGGATTGCGCATCATTGCCCTGAGAAAGTGCTGTTCGCTGTGCCGAGCCATGGGCCAGACTGCCGCCATGTTGAACATCGGCACGCAAACGCCAATCAAGATGGCGATGAGCGACAAGCCCTCCGCGCCTGCAAGCTTATCGGCCAAAGCCAGGGCCACAAATGAATTAAAGCGAAACGCCACCTGAGCGCTGGCGGCATGCTCGCGCGGCTCAATGTGAGTGGAAAACCAGGGCAAAAAGGGCAGCAGATAGGCCGCCGCGATGCCTGTTAAACCCATGAGGACGCCCGCAGCGATCAGGTGAGATGCCGAGACCAGGTCCAATGGGCTTTTGACAATAGAGTGAAATAGCAGGACGGGGAACAGGAAGTAGTAAACGAGGGATTCCACCTGCTCCCAGACAGTGCGGTTCAAGGCGGTGTAGCGGCAGACAAGGTAGCCGCAAAGGATCAGGGAAAAGTCTGGAATCAGAAGTTGAGCGTAGTTCACACCGCCAAGCATAAAGCTTGCCCGTGTGATCCAGGCTGCGATTTCGGATCGAACAGCTTGAAATGTCCATCGATGAAGCTTGAACAGTCATAAAGGCGATACCATCACGCTGGAACGGTCCGAGATTTTTAAGAGGAGTTCGGCAATGAAAGTTCGTTTTGCTATGGCGGTTGGCATGACTGCGGTTTCTGTTTTGATCCCTATGGGGGTAGCCTATTCGCAGAGTTACCCAACCAAACCTATCAAGCTGCAGGTGCCATTTGCACCAGGCGGAACCACCGACATCATTGCCCGCACGATCTCAGAGCCGCTTGGCAAAGCCCTGGGGCAAACCGTGGTGATCGAAAACAAAGCCGGTGGCGGTGGCGTGATTGGTGCGCTGGAGACATCCCGTGCTGCGCCTGATGGCTATTCACTGGGCATGGCCACCGTTTCGACCACGGCCGCCAATCCTGCGATCAACCCCAAGATCCCGTACAACCCGCTCACAGACTTTACCCCCATCATCAACGTGGCGGCAACACCCAATGTGATCGCCGTTAACCCCACTTTTCCTGCTAAAGACTACAAAAGCTTCCTGGCAGAACTCAAGAAGTCGCCAGGCAAATACTCATACTCTTCGTCGGGTACCGGCGGCATTGGTCATTTGCAAATGGAGTTGTTCAAAAACCTGAGCGGCACCTTTATCACGCACATTCCGTATCGCGGCGCTGGCCCAGCCTTGAACGACACGGTGGCGGGGCAGGTACCCATGACTTTTGACAACCTGCCGTCAAGCATGCCGTTCATCAAGGACAACCGCCTTATCC
This sequence comes from Candidatus Defluviibacillus avedoerensis, assembly GCA_016703665.1. GTDB lineage: Bacteria > Pseudomonadota > Gammaproteobacteria > Burkholderiales > Burkholderiaceae_C > Defluviibacillus > Defluviibacillus avedoerensis. The sequence continues at coordinate 81,372 of JADJBS010000020.1, read as the reverse complement.
CCATCATTGTGGCGGCACCCAGCCGCCTTAGCCAGCTGCCCAATGTGCCGACGTTCAAGGAAGTGGGATTGGAACCCGTCAATCGCATGGCCTATTACGGCATTTATGGTCCCAAGGGTTTGTCAAAAGACGTGGTAGATAAAATCAATGCGGCTGTACGCAAGGTGCTAGAAGAGCCTGCTGTTCGCAAGCGCATTGAAGACACGGGCTCGATCATCGTCGCCAATACGCCCGAGCAATTTGCTGCACAGATCAAGGCCGAGTTCGATGTCTATAAAAAGGTCGTTGATCAACAGAAGCTTCGCCTAGATTGAATTCCACCCCAGCGCCTGATCCGGGCACTGACGCCACCGTCGACAGCTTTGTCGATGGTTTGTGGCTTGAAGAGGGCTTATCCAAAAACACATTGGATGCTTACCGTCGAGACTTGAACCTGTTTGCCCTTTGGCTTTTTTCACAGCGCCAGCAAACCCTGGTGAATGTGACTGAAGGGGATATCAGCGCGTATTTTTCTGCCAAACACCTGAGCACTAAGGCCACCACCGCCAACCGGCGGCTGACGGTATTCAAGCGCTACTACCGCTGGGCGCTGCGTGAACGATTGATTCAAGCCGACCCCACCCTCAAGTTGCAGGCGGCCAAGCAAGCTTTGCGCGTACCGAAAACCCTGACCGAGGCGCAGGTTGATGCCCTGCTAAGCGCGCCCCTGATCGATACCCCGCTGGGTTTGCGGGACCGTGCGATGCTCGAGTTGATGTACGCAAGTGGTTTGCGGGTAAGCGAACTGGTGGATTTACGCGTATCCAACCTGGGCATGAATGAAGGCGTTTTGCGCGTATTTGGAAAAGGCGCCAAGGAGCGTCTGGTGCCTTTTGGTCAGGTGGCGCGTGAGTGGCTGATGCGGTATTTGACAGACGCCAGGCCTCTGATTCTGGCCGGTCAGCAGACCGAAGACCTTTTTGTTACGCAACGCGGCTCCGGCATGACGCGGGTCATGTTCTGGATGATCGTGAAAAAGCAGGCGCTGGCCGCGCATATTTTCAGCCCACTCTCACCCCATACCCTGAGGCATGCTTTTGCCACGCACCTTCTGAATCACGGCGCTGACCTGCGTGCGGTGCAAATGTTGCTGGGGCATGCGGATATATCAACCACCACCATCTACACCCATGTGGCACGTGAGCGGCTGAAGAAGCTGCATGCCGATCACCATCCTCGGGGCTAACAGCCAGAGGCTGCATGTCTTCAGGTCATCTGCCCACCGAGTAACTCTTCAGTCCACACCAGGGCTTCAAGGTGCGCCATGTTGACCTGGTGACTGGTCATTGCCAACGAATCGGCTGCTGCGTTGACTTCGTCTTCTGAATTGGTTTCGCACACCTTGGCCATCCGCAGGAATGGCGCGAATATGCCTGCGTCGTTCAGCAGCGCGTCTGTGACCGGCTCTGGCAGTGACAGTGACTCCAGGGCCTGATCCATGGGCATGCCTAGCATCGCGTCCAGTAAAGAGAACACGCCCACAACAAAGGCGTTGTCTGCATCCTCTTTGGAGAGCAGGTCTCCCACCAGGTTCTCCATCAACCTTCCACGCAGCACTGCCATGTGCCCAAGGGCCGATGGCGTACCGTCTTTGCGCGCTGCGGTCAGCAGCATGGCGGCCCAGCGGAAAAGTTTCTTCATGCCCAGAATCATCACGGCGTGCCGAAACGAAGTGATTTCAACATTCAGGCCAAAACCGGATGAATTGATAAACCGCAACAGGTTGAAGGACAGGGTAGGGTCTTTCTTTAGCAGTGCCTCAATATCAGACGACTCCGCATTCTTGCGAACCAGGTTAATCAGCTCGACAATGGTGGCTTGCGCTGGTGAAACCAGCTTGGCTGTTACTTTCACCGGCCGAGAAAACCAGTAACCCTGAAACAGCTTGACCCCAAAACCTTTCAGTAGGGCCTGCTGTTCGGCGGTCTCCACCTTGTCCGCAATCAATTTGACGCTACCACTTCGCTGGGCATGCTTGACCAGGGTTTCCAGCAATTCAGGTTTGACCTGTGTTGGGTCGAGTTTCACAAAGGACGCCAGCGCCAGCCAGGAGGCATAGGGTCTGGTCAGTGCAGTGTGATCAAAGGCGAGGCGAAATCCGCGAGTGCGCAACTCAGCCATCGTGACCGAAAGGGTTTCGATCGAGAGGGGGTCGTGCAGGGCCACAGGAGGCACCTCCAGCACTACCTGGGTTGGGTTGACCAGCTCCAGATGCAGTCCAGTCAGGCTTTCGTGGGTGCAATTAATGAAAAGATTCTTGCGACCGAACAGGGCGTCTGCACCTGCATTCGACAGAACCCGGAACAGTACCGTGGCATCGGTTTGCGCACTGTGATGATGACCTTGCGTTGAACGATCAAACAGTTCATAACCAAATACGTCGCCCTTTTCATCCAGGATGGATTGACGGGCCAAGGCGGTGGTCGTTTCCACTTGGGCTTCTGCGGCGGCTTCGGGGGAATCAGGTGGGGTGGCCATGGATAAACTGCATTCGTGATCAGATTGGCGCCAGGATTGGCTGACGTGTCAGCTTCATTGTAGGCATCTGCCTGAATCCGCGCAGAGGTCAGGCCTTAAAATCGGCGCATGAGCACCATCCTCCAACATCTTCCCGTCGGCCAAAAGGTTGGCATCGCCTTTTCAGGTGGCCTGGACACCAGCGCCGCACTGCATTGGATGCGTAACAAAGGCGCCATTCCTTACGCCTATACCGCTAATTTGGGCCAGCCCGATGAGCCCGACTATGACGAAATCCCCCGCAAAGCCATGCAGTACGGCGCAGAGCATGCACGGCTGATCGATTGCCGCACGCAATTGGCAGCTGAAGGCATTGCGGCCTTGCAAAGCGGTGCTTTTCACATCACCACGGCAGGCAACACTTACTTTAATACCACACCATTAGGTCGTGCCGTCACCGGCACGATGCTGGTAGCCGCAATGAAGGAGGATGATGTCAATATTTGGGGTGATGGCAGCACCTTCAAGGGCAACGACATTGAGCGTTTTTACCGCTATGGTCTGCTGACCAACCCATCCCTCAAAATCTACAAGCCTTGGCTCGATCAGCTTTTCATTGATGAGCTGGGTGGCCGTGCAGAAATGTCCGCCTTCATGACCAAGGCGGGCTTTGGCTACAAGATGTCGGCCGAAAAAGCCTACTCCACTGACTCCAACATGCTTGGTGCCACGCACGAGGCCAAAGACCTGGAACTGCTCAGCAGCGGCATGAAGATCGTTAATCCAATCATGGGTGTCGCCTTCTGGCGTGACGATGTAGAGGTCAAGCGTGAACAAGTGACAGTGCGCTTTGAAGAGGGGCGCCCGGTAGCCTTGAATGGTCAACAGTATGACAATCTGGTGGACCTGATCATGGAGGCCAATCGCATTGGCGGGCGTCACGGTTTGGGTATGAGCGACCAGATCGAAAACCGCATCATTGAGGCAAAGAGCCGCGGAATTTACGAAGCACCTGGCTTGGCCTTGTTGTTCATCGCTTACGAGCGCTTGGTCACCGGTATCCACAACGAAGACACCATTGAGCAGTACCGCGACAATGGTCGCCGCCTTGGTCGACTGCTGTACCAGGGTCGCTGGTTTGATCCACAAGCCATCATGCTGCGCGAGACGGCTCAGCGCTGGGTAGCGCGCGCCATCACTGGCGAAGTGACAATTGAGTTGCGCCGTGGAAATGACTATTCGCTATTGAACACGGAATCTGCCAATCTTACTTACAAGCCCGAGAGATTGAGCATGGAGAAGGTAGAGGATGCACCTTTCTCACCTCAAGACCGCATCGGTCAGTTGACCATGCGTAACCTGGACATTGTGGATACGCGTGAAAAGCTGGCAACTTACACGCATGTTGGTTTGCTGCAGCCGGGGGATGCCATGTCGCTGCTGCACTTCAGCAACGACAATAAATAAATTTCAAAGAGTCAGAAAGTACTCAGGCTCCCAGCGCCTGAGCGGCATAGGTTTCAAAGTCGACCAGGGGCACTGGCTTGCTGAAGAGGTACCCTTGATAGGCATGGCACCCGTGGTCGGCCAAAAATGCTCGCTGGGCTTCCAGTTCAACGCCTTCGGCAATGACAGTCAGCCCCAGGCTATCGGCAAGTGAGATCACCATCTTGGCAATGGCAGCGTCGTTGCCGTCCGTGAGAATGTTGTGCACAAAGCTCTGGTCGATCTTGAGTTGGTCCAGTGGCAACCTTTTGAGGTAGGCCAACGATGAGTAACCCGTTCCGAAATCATCGAGCGAAAAGCCAAGTCCCTGGGCTTTCAGTGCAGCCATTTTGTTGACAACGTCCAACACGTTGTCAACCATCAAGCTTTCGGTCAATTCCAGCTTCAAGTTCTGTGGCGCGGCGCCGCTACGCCGCAACGCATCTTGGACCCGGTGCGCAAAGTCTGGTTGGTGAAACTGGCGCATACTCACGTTCACGGCGATCTTCAAGTGCGCCATCTCAGGTCTTAACGCCCACACGGCCAACTGCTGACACGCTTGATCCAGAACCCAGTTGCCCAAGGGCAGGATAAGCCCGGTTTCTTCGGCCAATCGAATGAATTCAGCGGGTGAAACCAGTCCGCGTTGCGGGTGTTGCCACCGCACTAGCACCTCTGCACCGGTGAGTCTGCCAAGCCCGACGACCTGAGCCTGGTAGTAAAGGATGAACTGGCCTTGGTCAATGGCGAGGCGCAGGTCAGCTTCCAGCGCTACGCGAGAGGACACGTCAGCCTGCATCTCGGGCTTAAAAAACCTCAGACGGTTTCGACCCGCTGCCTTGGCTTGGTACATGGCCAAGTCTGCGCACTTAAGCAGTTCGTCAATGGACGCAGTTTCTTCGTCAAACAGTGCCACACCAATGCTGGTGCTGCAATGCTGGGCTTGGTTGTCCAACTGGTACGGTTGATTCAACGCGAGCAAAACCTTGTCGCCCAGCAGTTGCGCCTGTGCCAGTGACTCTACCTTGCTGTCGCCCAGGCCTTCTACCAGAATCACAAATTCATCTCCACCCAAACGCGCCACGGTGTCCGCCTGGCGCATGCTTTGAATGAGTCGCTCGGCCACAAGCACCAGCAGGCGATCCCCCATGGCATGACCTCGGGTATCGTTTAACGCCTTGAAGTCATCAAGGTCAATCAGGTAAATCGCGCCAAAGCGTTTAGCACTGGCACTGATTGCGATCGCTTGGCTCAGTCTGTCCATTAACAGCCGTCGATTGGGCAATTGGGTCAAAGGGTCGTAGAAGGCCAGGACGTGAATTTCTTTTTCTGCTTTGACCCGTTCTGTGATGTCGTGCATCGCTACTTGAATAGCAGGCTGCCCTCCAAACACAATGGACGCAGCCTGAACCTCAACGTCGATCTCAGTGCCGTCCAGGCGAAGGAATTTCTCTTGCATCAAGGGAACGCTTGCGTTGACAGACCGCTGGTATTCAACACGTTTGCGTACCCGTTCATGAAAGTCTGGGTGAACAAGCTCCATGATGTTTCTGCCCACTAGATCCTCTGAAGTGCGTGCGCCCAATGTGCGGATTGCTGCAGGGTTAACGTATAAAAGCGTCCAATCGCGGTGAACGGCGATTGCTTCAGGTGTCCATTCGATCATGGTGCGGTAGCGCCGCTCACTGTCTTCGGTGGCGATTTGGGCTAGCTTGCGATCCGTCACATCTTCACAGATGCCGACTGCGCGCAAACCTCGTTCTTCGGCATGATGTTCCAGTTCAGCCTGTTGGTGCAACCAGCGGATGCTGTCTCGCTCCAGGAGTCTGTGTTCGCAGCGCAAAGGTTTGCCGCACAACATGTCTTGCCAGGCCCGCAGGATCGTGTCGCGGTCGTCTGGATGAACCCGCAGAAAAAAGGTTTGAATTGTTTCGACGGTACCCACCGGTACGCTCAAGATTCGGCATGCCTCTGGGGACAGCTCTAACAAACCGGTGTGAATGTCGCATACCCAACTGCCGACTTTGGCAACTGCCTGCGCCCGTTGTAGCTCGGTTGTCTTGGCCTCCAGGTCCGAGGTGCGTTTGGCCAGATCTCGACTGACCTTGCGGTGGCGTTGCAATTGCCGTTGAAAGTTGCGAACGAAATACGCAGCCAGAGCACCGCAGAGGAGGTAGATCACAACCTGGTCGGCAACCCTAACCAAGGGTGACGAGGAAGCTCCTTGGGGAAAAATACCCTTAGCGTCGAGGACTCCAAACAGCAGCGTGACAGCAATGGTTGCGGCCATGCTGATAATGGCGGCGCGTGCATTGATCAGCCAGCCTGTGATCATGATTACAAGTGGATAGGCTATGACCGCAGGGGCTCGAAGCCCATCGGTGAACAGTAAAACGCAGGTCAGCGACAGCCAAGACCCAAAAACCAGGATACGAACAGTCACCACAATTTGTCTGCGCCACAGGAAATACGCGCCAGACAAAGACAGCGTGAGCATGAACAATGGGCCCATCAGTCGAAATGTCTGATCAGGCGCGAATGCACGCAGCCCAATGGCAGATGCCAAAGCGCCGCCGAAAAGCACACCGATAACGATCTTCAATAGGCCCACCAACAATCGCGCTGGGAATGGGCTGTCGTTCGCAACGGCGTCATTCATCGGCCTGTTCGGCTCGGGTTGAATGGCGGAAGGTAATTTAAGCTGCATACGCATTGGCCAATGCCAATCTATATAATGATAGTTTGCTATATATATAGTAGCATTTATACGCCGCTACTTCGTCGCAGGCTAGCCTGTAGTGGTCATGTCACTAACCAGCGAGGGCACCCAACTCTGCCTCACTGAACCCGGCGGCACGTCGGGCTGGCAGATTAAAGGGCCCTTTTAGCCTTGGCGCTCGGTGGTTTTCCGCCAGGGTTTTGTAGGTCTGTACCGGGTCAAGCCCGCGCTGTTCGCAAAGCCAGCCAAACCAGCGGTTGCCAATGGCAACATGCCCGATTTCATCCCTCAAAATGATGTCGATGATGGCCGCGCCTGATTTGTCACCGACCGACATCAACTTGTTGCGCACGCCTGGCGAGGCGTCGAGGCCGCGTGCTTCAAGGGTGCGGGGCACAAGTGCCATGCGAGCCAATACGTCATGCTGGGTACGTTCCGCCATTTCCCAGAGCGAATGGTGTGCCGGGAAGTCGCCATAGGCGTGACCAAGGGCGGCAAGATGGTCGCGTATCAACTGAAAGTGAAGCGCTTCTTCCTGCATGACTTGAGCCCAGTCTCGGTAGTACCCCAGCGGCATATCGTCAAATCGCCAAACCGCGTCTGCAGCCAGGTCAATCGCATTGAGTTCGATATGTGCCAGTGCATGCAGCAAAGCTGCGCGGCCCTCGATGGTGGCAACGGCACCATATTTGACTGCGGCATGTGAAACCAGTACAGGCCGCGCGGGACGGCCAGGGATCCCGTTCGGGACGGTGCTGGCACGTGAGGTTTCAATGATCAGTTCTGTCGCTGGCATGCGCCCAAGCGCAGCCTTGCGGTCAACGTCTGGACACAGCAGAACCCTCAGCGCGTGCTCCCTGAGTCCACTCACGAAATCTTGATGCCCTTGAATTCACCTGTCGCAATGCGCTTTTCCCATTCTGCAGGACCAGTGATATGAGCGCTGGTACCGCCTGAATCCACTGCCACGGTGACGGGCATGTCAGAGAGGTCAAATTCGTAAATCGCTTCCATGCCCAGGTCTGCAAAACCGACGACCTTGGCGCCCTTGATGGCTTTGGCCACCAAGTAAGCGGCGCCACCCACGGCCATCAGGTAAGCACTCTTGTGGTTTTTGATCGCTTCAATGGCGCTTGGGCCGCGTTCCGCTTTGCCCACCATGGCGATCAGGCCGGTTTGAGCCAGCATCATCTCGGTGAATTTGTCCATGCGCGTGGCTGTTGTGGGCCCAGCGGGGCCAACCACCTCATCGCGTACAGGATCAACCGGACCCACGTAATAAATGACGCGGTTGGTGAAGTCCACGGGTAGCTTTTCGCCCTTGGCCAGCATGTCTTGAATGCGCTTGTGTGCAGCATCCCGACCTGTCAGCATTTTTCCCGACAACAGCAGGGTGTCGCCTGGCTTCCAGCTCGCCACTTCCGCTTTGGTGAGTGTGTTGAGGTCTACCTTCTTGCTCTTTTGATAGTCAGGCTCCCATGCCACGTTGGGCCACAGGTCCAGGCTTGGAGGCGTCACATAGACAGGGCCGCTGCCGTCCATCACAAAATGGGTATGACGGGTAGCGGCACAGTTGGGGATCATGGCCACGGGCTTGCTGGCGGCATGGGTCGGGTACATCTTGATTTTGATGTCCAGCACCGTGGTCAAACCGCCTAAGCCCTGCGCACCAATGCCCAGCGCATTGACCTTTTCGTAGAGTTCTAGGCGCATCTCTTCGACTTGACTGAGCTTGTCTCCCTTGCCTGCCTTGGCCAGCAGTTCATGCATGTCGAGGTCGTCCATCAGGCTTTCTTTGGCCATCAACACTGCTTTTTCGGCTGTGCCGCCAATGCCGATGCCCAACATGCCGGGTGGGCACCAACCAGCCCCCATGGTCGGGACAGTTTTGAGTACCCAGTCCACCACGGAATCGCTCGGGTTGAGCATGATCATCTTGCTCTTGTTCTCGCTGCCGCCGCCTTTGGCTGCGACGGTTACCTCGAGTTTGTCGCCGGGCACCATCTCACTGAAAATGACCGCAGGGGTGTTGTCCTTGGTATTCTTTCGGGCAAACTGAGGGTCATCTACGACGCTGGCACGCAGCATGTTGTCTGGATGGTTGTATCCCTGGCGCACGCCTTGGTTGATGGCGTCATCCAGTCCGCCGGTGAAGCCTTCCCATCGCACGTCCATGCCAATTTTCAGAAAGACATTGACAATGCCTGTGTCCTGGCAAATTGGACGGTGACCCATGGCGCTCATCTTACTGTTGGTCAGAATCTGCGCAATGGCGTCTTTGGCCGCAGGGCTTTGCTCGCGGTCATAGGCCTTGGCCAGGTGCGCAATGAAGTCGGGCGTGTGGTAATAACTGATGTACTGCAGCGCTGCAGCAACAGATTCGATCAGGTCGGCTTGGCGGATGGTGGTCATGATACGAAATGAAAGGGTTGACGCTTACGGACAGTCAGAAGTTTAGGGACCGGCCTTGACATCAACTTGACAGGCTGGGGATACTAAATAAGCAAAGTTGGCTGGAGTGAGAGCGTTCAGTGTTGCCGATCCGCATGCGAGGCTGTCAAGAGTCGATCCGTCAGCGCAATGGCCAAGGCACTGAGCAAAAACATCACGTGGATGATCGTTTGCCACATCAGCACCTTTTCTTCGTAATTCGCAGTGTTGATAAACGTCTTGAGCAAATGGATGGAACTGATGCCGATGATGGCAGTGGCGAGCTTGACCTTCAGCACCGACGCATTGACATGATCGAGCCACTCGGGTTGATCAGGGTGTCCTTCCAGGTTCATGCGGCTCACAAAGGTTTCATAGCCGCCCACGATAACCATGATAAGCAGGTTGGAGATCATCACGACGTCAATCAGAGCCAACACCACCAGCATGATGATGGTTTCATTCAGGTGGATGACCTCTGTGCCGTCCTTGTAACCAATGCTGGCGACAAGCGCCTGTAGCGCCGTCTGGCTGCCAAAGGCAGCCTCTACCAGGTGAATCAGCTCCACCCAGAAATGAAACACATAGACGCCTTGCGCTGCAATCAGTCCCAGGTAAAGCGGCAATTGCAGCCAGCGACTTGCGAAAATGAAGTTGGGTAGAGCCTGCAAACTGGACTTGGGCGGAATCTTGACTTGGGGTGGGGTAGGTGCGGACATGGCGGTATTGTAGATTTTGGAATGGATGAACACCGTTTCGAGTGCTGCCTAAGTACAAATCCTAGCCCGAAAGCTTCGCGTCAGTCAGTAGGCCGTAAGAGCCAGGCACGATAGTTCTGCGTTTCGTAATCCCCCACATCCCGGTCGTCTGAGGAGACAAATTCATGAGTGCAAAGATTGAATCGACATTGGTTGAAAACCGTGTTTTCGAACCCAGTGAAGCCACCGTCAAGGCCGCCCGCGTTCAGGGCATGGCTGGCTACAACGCTCTGTGCGACGAGGCCGCTGCTGATTTTGAAGGCTTTTGGGCCAAGCGCGCGCGTGCAAACCTGAATTGGGACAAAGCATTTACAAAAACATTGGATGAGTCCAATGCGCCCTTCTACAAGTGGTTCGACGACGGCGAGCTGAATGCCAGTGCGAATTGCCTGGACCGTCATATAGGAACCCCCAACGAGAACAAAACTGCCATCATCTTTGAAGCAGATGACGGTGCTGTGACCAAGGTCACGTTCAAGGAGTTGCTCGCCAAGGTTAGCCAGTTTGCCAATGCCCTCAAGGCGCAAGGCGTCAAAAAAGGTGACCGCGTCCTGATTTACATGGCCATGGGCATCGAAGGCGTGGTAGCGATGCAGGCTTGCGCCCGTATTGGTGCCACCCATTCGGTGGTGTTCGGTGGTTTCTCGGCCAAGGCGCTGCAAGAGCGCATTATTGACGCAGGTGCCGTGGCTGTCATCACAGCCAACTGCCAAATGCGAGGCGGCAAGGAACTGCCCCTGAAAGCCATCGTGGACGAAGGCCTTGCCATGGGAGGCTGCGACACGCTCAAGACGGTGCTGGTGTTCGCGCGTACTGCAACCCCGTGCAACATGGTCGCTGGACGCGACAAGACATTTGAAGAAGTGCTCGCGGGTCAAAGCACCGAGTGCGCACCGGTGCCGGTTGGTGCAGAGCACCCACTGTTCATCCTTTACACATCAGGCTCTACTGGTAAGCCCAAGGGCGTACAGCACAGCACCGGGGGGTATTTGCTGTGGGCCAAGATGACCATGGACTGGACCTTTGACATCAAAGACAGCGATGTGTTCTGGTGTACGGCCGACATCGGCTGGATCACGGGTCACACCTATGTGGCCTACGGCCCGCTGGTGGCAGGTGCCACGCAAATCGTGTTTGAAGGCGTGCCGACTTACCCGAACGCGGGCCGCTTCTGGCAGATGATCGAAAAGCACAAGTGCACCGTGTTCTACACGGCGCCAACAGCTATTCGATCTTTGATCAAAGCCGCTGAGACCGACGAAAAAGTCCATCCCAAAAACTGGGATCTGAGCAGCTTGCGAATCTTGGGCAGCGTTGGCGAGCCAATCAACCCCGAAGCCTGGATGTGGTATTACAAGCACATTGGTGGCGAGCGTTGCCCGATTGTTGACACCTTCTGGCAAACCGAAACCGGCGGCCACATGATGACTCCGCTGCCAGGCGCAACTCCATTGGTTCCCGGTAGCTGCACACTGCCACTGCCCGGCATCATGGCCGCCATTGTGGACGAAGTGGGCAACGACATCCCTAACGGTACTGGCGGTATTCTGGTCGTCAAGCGCCCATGGCCTTCGATGATTCGCACTATCTGGAACGATCCAGAGCGTTTCAAGAAGAGCTACTTCCCCGAAGAAATGGGTGGCAAGCTGTATTTGGCTGGCGACGGCGCAGTGCGCAGCGCTGACCGTGGCTACTTCCGCATCACCGGCCGTATTGATGACGTGTTGAACGTGTCTGGCCACCGCATGGGCACCATGGAAATCGAATCTGCCTTGGTCGGTAAGGCTGATTTGGTTGCCGAAGCTGCGGTGGTAGGTCGTCCAGACGATTTGACCGGCGAAGCGATTTGTGCGTTTGTGGTTCTAAAACGCCCTGTGCCAAGCGGTGACGAGGCCAAGGCCATTGCCAAGGAACTGCGTGACTGGGTTGCCAAGGAAATCGGCCCTATTGCCAAACCGAAGGACATCCGTTTTGGTGAAAACCTGCCCAAAACTCGCTCTGGCAAGATCATGCGCCGTCTGCTGCGTTCCATCGCCAAGAACGAGGCGGTGACACAAGACACTTCGACGCTGGAAAATCCGGCCATTTTGGATCAGTTGGGTCAGGCTTACTGAACTTAGCCTAACTGGCCCTTACAAGCTTGAACCCCACAGGATGAAAGTCTTGTGGGGTTTCTTGTCTCTTTGGCTGACCTCTGGTGTATGGACTGGCTTGTTGCGCCATGTCGATAGCAAGTCAAATGAGGCTCGAGGAATACGCAGGTCGACGTCTATACTTTGACAACCATGGTACGCACGTCAGAAGAATCGCCAGTAAGTCATCGTGACGCGCTTGCAGTCGGGACGTTGCTGTCCGAATTTGAGATTCAAGGTTTACTTGGCGTGGGTGGCTTTGGCATTGTTTATCGCGCTTGGGATCACTCATTGCACAGAAGCGTGGCAATTAAGGAGTTCATGCCGACAGGGATGGCAGAGCGAAATGGTCGTCACAAGGTGTTTGTTCGTTCGCCGGAAGACAGGCCAGTTTTTTCTGCGGGGTTGCGGTCTTTTGTGGACGAGGCGCAACTTCTCGCGCAGTTCGAGCATGCCTCACTGGTGAAAGTGTTTCGCATTTGGGAAGCCAACAACACCGCCTACATGGTCATGCCGCTGTATCAAGGGATGACGCTCAAGCAGGCGCGCGAAACCATGAAATCGCCTCCCCATGAAGCATGGCTGCGCCAGGTTATTTGGTCGGTGTCAGAGGCATTGAGCGTTTTGCATGAAAGCCAAACAATGCATCGGGATGTTGCGCCCGACAACATCTTCCTGCAAGACAAAGGGCCACCGGTGTTGCTTGATCTTGGTGCGGCACGCCGCACCATTCAGGATTACACGCAAAAGCACACAGCCATTCTGAAGGTCAATTACGCGCCTATTGAACAGTACGGGGATTCCCAGCAGATGCTGCAAGGTCCATGGACCGATCTTTATGCACTTGCTGCCGTGATCTACGAATGCGTTGGAGGCAAGCCAACGCCGCCAGCAACTCACCGCGGCCTTGAAGATCGGATGGTTCCGTTCGCAACGGTTGTCCGGTCTGTCGACGCAAAATTCCATGTGGCGTATTCGGCAGTGTTTGTGTCTGCGATCGATGCAGCCCTGGTAATCCGGCCAGAAGAACGAACCCAGGATGTCCCGTCGTTTGCAAGAATGATGGACTTACACCCGGTAGCACACATGGATCAGTTTAATTGGCGGGCTGAATTGGGGAGCCCCCTTGTCCGGGCAATGCGGACTCTGGGTGTAACGTTGATTGAGCATGATTTGCGGCCCAAGTCAAAGAAAAGGCGATCGGTCTTGGCAACAGATCAAGACGGGCCTTTCGCAAACTCAGCATTCCGAGATTCTCAAATGACCGACTTTTTGGAAAGTCGCGAAATGGAGGGTAAATTTGTGGCGTCAACATTCACGGCAGGCGCCAGACTGGATCCGCAAGGTTTGGTGCGCACAGTTGGAACTCCCAAAGCGGCGTCTTTGTTTCAACGCGCAATCCGTAATTCCATTTCTGATGGGCCAAGTTATGTGGGGTTTTCTCGACAAGTTCTTGCCATTTTGATCGCGATGGTCCTTGTGGCCTTCGTTGCTATAGCCTGGAAATTATTCGGTTAATTTTCTGATCCTTGTCGGGGTTGTTGAAGGGGATGCTGGTGAAAGTCTTTGTGTGTATGCTCTCGTTACGAGTTCAGCAATCTTACCTAATGCAGCACTTCAATGAAGATCGATAGACTTGGGCTGGTACTCATTGCAGTCACCCTGCTGGTGATGGCTTTCATTGGCGGTGTTGGCCATCAATACCGAAACCGACTTCATCAGGAAAAGATCCAAACGCTCGGGCAGGCTCTGACGCGGGCACTTTCAACAACGGAGTACGAATGGCTGTCAGAAGAAATGACGGGCAAGAGACTTTTGGCGAGAATGGTGTCTGCCCAAGGCAATCAGGATTTTGCTTATGGCGTGGTGGTCAACCCCGACGGTCGTATCCGCTACTCGGTAGGGCCCATTGCAGTTGCACCTTTGATCGAGTTACCGGCTGAACCGCATGCTTGGTTTGGCGAACGCAAAGTGGCTTTGACTGCTCCTGAAAGGGATGTCCTCGAGTTTCATGCTCCCCTCATGCAAAACGGTAGCCTGAGAGGTTTTGTGAGAATCGGATACTTCGATATTCCAGGCGGCGGTTGGCTGGGGGAACTCTCCGATCTTGCCAAGATGATCTTTCCAGTGGCCTTGTTGATGCTTGCCTCTTATTTGATCGGACGCTATCAACTCAGGCTGCTGGGCCGCCTGAGCGGCAGAATTTCTGAAACAACGCGCTCGATAGGGCCGGTGCCGCTGTTGAACGTCCAAGGCGCCAACATTTCAGATTTTATGCAGCACTTTGAGCAATTCATTGATGTGGTGCAGGCCTGGATCCGGCAGACTTTGAACGCATCCGTGGCTGCACAAACGGCTACGCACATGCTTACCTACAAGCAGGAGAAGGCTGAATCGGTACTGCATGCGATTCCCGATGCGATCTTGGTTGTCGATGAGGACTGTGTACCTTCGTTCGCCAATGCCAGGGCTGAGTTCATTCTGGGCACCAAGCTGGACCAAATCATTGGACATCAGGCGAGAGACTGGTGTCAAAATGCGGAGGTGCTTGCGTTTCTTATGCGGTCCCGCAATGGCCCTGCGTCATTGAGCCTTTCCAGCATGACCTATGCGCCTGACCCCAATGGGGATCGACGCATTTGTGTTACCGCGCTTCCTCTGTTTTCACCAAGAGACCGGACTACGTTGTTCGGCAGACTTATTCTCATGAGGGACATGACCGCTGAGCATCTTGCTCGACAAGCTGGAACTGAATTTGTGTCACACGTCTCGCATGAATTGAAGACACCGTTGAACACCCTCGCGGTCTATAGCGAACTTCTTCTGGACTACACCTCGCTTGATGAACTGGAGCTTGTGAATGCGGTTAATGTCATTCACGATGAGGCAGGTCGAATGGCCAACCTGGTTAATAATCTGCTCAATATTGCCAAACTGGATGCTGGCACGCTGCAGGTTGCGCGCAAGCGGGTCAAGATCCACGATCTGCTTCAAGATGCTTACGATTCTGCGGTTGCGATTGCAGACAAACAGGGCGTTTCCCTCAAACTTCAGATTCCACCTGACCTTGGCTCCGCTCGCCTGGACAAAGCATTGCTGCGGATTGCCATTGACAATCTTCTGGGCAATGCGATCAAGTACAGCAATTCAGGCGATGTGGTCACGATGTCTGCAGAATTGCAGGAGACAAATGAAATCCATATCGACATTTCCGATACAGGTATCGGCATAACCCAAGAAGATATTACTCATATCTTCGATAAATATTTTCGCGCAGACAACGCACAAACTGTTGCTCGCAGCGGCCACGGGCTTGGGCTCTACCTGGCGAAACAAATCATTGAATTGCACCAAGGAAGCCTGAGCGTCGAAAGCGAGCTTGGCAAAGGCACCACCATGTCAATCACGCTCAGGGCACAACCCATGACGCTTGAGGATGGACGCCACTGATGCGACGCATCATCATCGTTGACGATGAATCACACATCACCCGTGTGCTCAAGCTGGCTTTGGATCGCGCAGGCTATCAAGTCATCGTATGTCCCGATGGGGTTGATGCCCTGGATGCGATACGCGAGAAGTCCCCAGACGTCCTTGTTACTGACATTCAAATGCCAAGAATGACGGGCAAAGAGTTATGCCATGTTTTGAAGGATGAGCTGCCAGATAGGGATTTTCCAATCTATGTCATGACCTCGATGGCTGATCGAGAGCATCGGGAATGGGTGGAACCATTGAGCAATGTCTTTTTCCTTGAAAAACCGCTCAGCATGCGCATACTCCTGCAAAAGCTTGGCGCATATTTCGATGAAATCAGGTCAAGAGGAGACAAGGCATGAGCCAAAATCCGCTCCGTGACATTGACTTTGCTCGTCACCAGCGCTGGCTTGACCGATCTATGGGCGACACGACCCATTTCCTGGTACTGGATGCAGAAGGCGAAGGCATATGGCAAAACGGGCAGTCAATCCCTGCAGGCCTTCCAGAGGCGCTCGGAAAGTTAAGCCGGGAGCAGGCCAACTCTTTGCACCTCATTCACCTTGTGGATGGTCTGTCTGTGATCTGTCGCGCATTGCTGATCGCATCGGGTGATTTGCTGGGTTGGGGCTGTATTCAGTTCGATCCAAGACCCTTTGACCCAGAGCCTTCACGGCTGGATGCTCTGGCAGAAGCATTTACGGACATGCTCGATTCCCTGTCCGAGGATTTGCAGCACAGGGCAGAACTTGACGCAATGACCGAGGAGCTTGGGGCAAGGTACGAGGAGCTTCACCTCATTTATTCGGTGGATCAGCATATCCAGACCCACGGAGGCGATTACCAGCAGATTTTTCAGAGCTTGCTAGATTCAACGGCGCAGCACCTGAATGTGGACGTCGTCTCATTTGTACTGCCGTACGAGCGGCAAAGCTTGCATTCGACATCGCTAAGTCAACCCATTCATAACCTCGACCTCGTTCTGGTTGAAATGCGAGGAGACCTTTTTCGGTTTGTCCAGGCAGCTGGAGAGACACTGGTACTGAACAGTAAGGACGACCCTCGTCGGGCATACGTATTTACAGATATGCCCTATAAGGTGCTCGCATGTCCAGTGATGTCTGGACAAAAGATAGATGCCTTGATAGTGTTTTTAAACCACGCACACAAACCTGACTTCACCAACAGTGACCGAAAACTGGCTGAAGTACTTGCGACCCAGCTTTCGAGTCTCAGTAGTTCCTACTTGCTGGTCAGCAGACTCAAGGATTTCAATGAGCAGATCGCCAGGTCGTTAATCGAAGCGGTCGAAGCGAAAGATCCTTACACACGTGGCCACAGTGATCGGGTCAACTTTATCGCGCTCGAAATCGGCAAAGAGATGAATTTGTCGGCGCAAGAACTCGACGAATTGCAATGGGGTTCTTTGTTACACGACGTAGGGAAAATTGGCATACCTGACGCCATACTGTGCAAGCCTTCTGCATTGACGCGAGATGAGTACACCTTTATCAAGGTGCACCCTGAAAGAAGCTACGACATCCTCAAACACATGAAGCAGCTCGAGATGGCAGCCACCGCCGCCAGACACCATCAGGAGCAATTCGATGGCAATGGCTACCCCCATGGCCTGCGTGGCGAGCGCATTCCCCTCCTGTCCCGGATCATCGCTGTAGCAGATACCTATGACTCAATTACCAGTTCTCGCGCGTACCGTGCCGGTCGTACACACGAAACGGCCATGCGCGAAATTGACCGTATCATGGGCACACAGCTGGACCCAGCCATTGTCAAGACGTTTGTTGGCATCGTGTCACAAGAGCCTGAATGGCTTAGGCGGTTCAACATCCGTCGTGAAGAAAGCTGACCATGAGCGACCTTATCTCCCGCAGCATGGTGGGCACCATGACCTACCTCGTGCCCAACGACTCACTCGTTGCGACGCAAAGCTGCAACCAGCTTGAGTTGACCTTGTCTGAATGCATCTCCACAGGGCAGTTTCAGCTGGTACTTGATTTGGAGCAGGTTGCGCAGATTGGTGGACGCGCGATGGAAGTGATGCTTGACGCAAGCTCGCGCCTGAGCCTCATTGGCGGATCGCTGAAGTTTGTCAGTCCGACGGAACTGGTGCGCGATATCCTGATCGCCAATGGCCTCGCAGACCCTGTGAGCTTTATTGGCGGAGAATTTGGGCGCTTGCATGATATTGGGTCGCATGCCATTGAGCCTTCTTCGCTCAAGTTTGGCGACATACTTCTGGGCATGGGCCTCATTTCCCAGGCGCAACTGGACGAGGCATCGGCACTTCAGGCTAAAAACAACAAGCGTTTGGGGACCTTGTTGGTCGAGATGGGCATGCTGACATCATCAAATCGCCTTGTGGCTTTGAGTCGGCAATTGGGGGTTCCCTACATCCCGATGCGCATTGGAATGTTTGAAAAATCTGCGACAGATCTCCTTTCGCGTGAGATGGCCCTTCGGTTTGAAGTGCTGCCACTGTTCAGAATTCATAACCAGCTCACACTGGCAACCAACGATCCACAGGCGATACCTCAGCTCGATCAGATTCAGGATGTAACAGGTTGCAAATTGCATCTCGTGCTAACCGATTTGCAGGATATTTTGAAGTTCCAGCTAGATGCCTACAGTGGGGCAGAGTTCACGACAGGCATGGTCGAGAACATGGCCACGGACATAGAGCTTGTAACGCAGGAGCAGGCAGACTTCAACAAAATTGACGAAATGGCCGGGGGCAGCCCGGTCATCAATTTTGTCAATGGTTTGATTCAGCGAGCCGTCAGAGATGGTGCCAGCGATATCCATATTGAGGTGGGTCGCACCCGGTCTCTGGTGCGGTTTCGGATCGATGGGCTGCTTTACGAGGTTATGTCATCCCGCAATGACCTGCACCCAGCCATAGTGTCGCGATTGAAAGTCATGGCAAACCTGGACATCGCCGAACGTCGGCTTCCACAGGACGGACGAATTCAGGTGGTGACACAGGGCCGCACAGTTGACCTCAGGCTCAGCTCATTGCCAGGTATTTACGGTGAAAAAATCGTACTCCGCGTCCTGGACAAGAATCAATCCATACTGGATGTGGAGAAACTGGGGCTGAGTTCAGTCAACTTGACTATGCTCAAAAAATTACTGGGTCGCAGCAATGGCCTGCTTTTGGTAACTGGGCCAACCGGCAGCGGCAAAACAACCACCCTCTATGCCGCAATCAATTACTTGCGAACCATCGAAAAGAACATTGTTACCATTGAAGATCCAGTGGAATACCAGATTGACCTAATCAATCAAAACCAGGTGAACAATGCGGTGGGCCTGTCGTTCTCCCGGATGTTGAGACATGTCCTTCGGCAGGACCCCGACATCATCATGGTTGGAGAAATCCGTGACCGTGATACCGCTGAAATTGCCGTTCAAGCCGCATTGACGGGGCATCTTGTCCTGTCAACCCTTCATACGAACAGCGCTGTTGGCGCAATTTCTCGCATGATCGACATGGGGGTAGAGCCTTACATGCTGTCGTCGGCGCTGGCAGGGGTGGTGGCGCAACGTCTGGTACGCGGTATTTGCCCGCATTGCAAAACCAGCTACCTTCCTCAACCCGAAGTTGTTGCTCGATACAAGTGGCCAGAAAATGTGCGATTGTCCAGGGGGCGAGGGTGCTCGAATTGCTATGACTCAGGCTACCGTGGCCGCATGGGCATTCATGAAGTGATCGAGACCAGCGATGCATTGCAGCGTTTGATGGCTGGTAGCCCCAGCAAGGATGCTCTGCTTGAGTTCACACGCCGTTCGGGTTATTCCACGATGTTCGACGACGGCCTTATGCGGGTCCTCAAAGGAAGTACCACCATCGAAGAAATTTCCAGGGTCACGCAGGAGGACTAGTCAACGTGGCCATTGACCTGAAGTCCCCTTCAAAAGCCACGGTCTCTGCGGGGCACGCGCCAAAGCGGAAGCTCAACCCAGTTCTGTTCGCCAGCAAGCGTATCAGCTTGACCGACCGGATGCTCTTTACCGAGCGGCTTGCATTGTTGATTCAAACCGGTGTCAGTTTGCTCGAGGCCTTGCATGTCATGGAGGACCAAACCGAGCAGCCAGCCGTCGCCAATGTCATTTCAGCGCTTGCCCAGTCAATCAGCGAGGGTAAGTCTTTCTCCGTGGCCTTGGCGAGCCATCCTGGGATGTTTTCGACACCCTACATCAGTTTGGTTGGCGCCGCTGAGGAGGGTGGTTTTCTGGGGCCAGTACTTGAGCAACTGCAACAAGCGGATGAAAAAGCGATCCAACTTCGCAGCGACACCGTTTCCACCCTGTCTTACCCCGCATTTTTGATTTGCTTTTCGTTTGTGGTGGTCGTGTTTGTCTTGATGTTTATTTTCCCCAAGTTTGATGACTTGTTTACCAGTATCCGCAAAGACTTACCGCCAACAACGGTTGTTTTGCTTGCTACCTCCCGGTTTCTGTTGGTGTACTGGCCACATGTTCTTGGGGTTTTTTCCGTGGTGGTTTGGGCTGTGGTCGCCTGGATCAAAAGTCCCGCAGGTCAGCTAATGATGGACCGTGCAAAAATTGGCATACCCATTTTGGGCGAACTGTACGTTATGGGCTCTCTGGTTCAATTGTTGAGCGTTCTCGGCCTTTCGCTGACCAATGGCGTGCCCATTACTGTTGCGCTGAAAGCTTGCCAGGATGTGGTCAAAAACTCGGTCTTCGTTGCTCTCATAGAGGACATGCGTGCTCATGTCAATGAGGGGCGCGGGCTGTCCATCGGGTTTCGAAATGCACCTTTCATTCCGTTGATGGTGAAGCAAATGGTGTCTACGGGCGAAGAGACTGGCAACCTGGGCCTGGTTCTAACTCGCATAGCGACCTTCTATGAGAAGGATCTCAACAAGCGAATACAGATCATTTCCAAATCGATTGAGCCCATCATGCTCCTGGTCATGGGCGTTGTTGTCGGGCTGATTGTTGCGTCTTTGATCCTGCCCATCTTCAAACTGTCCCGAGCGGCTGGTTGAGTGGCTTGGTATGCGATTGTGAACAAATTGGTCGCAACGGGTTTTCTAAGCAATAATCCCAGTCTTGAAGTAGAGAAGGGAACAGGAAATGCATTCCGTTATTCGCTCTGGCAGGTTGGCCGCGCAAAAAGGCTTCACCCTTGTTGAGTTATTGATTGTTGCCATCATTCTGGCGGTCCTGGCCGCCATTGTCATCCCCCAGTTTTCCAGCTCGACGGCAGATGCCAAAGAGTCTGCTTTGGACGCAGATTTGAATGTCATGCGCTCAGCGATCGAGTTGTACAGAGCACAGCATGGGGGTAAATACCCAGGTGCGACGGTTTCCAGCGGCCTGACCTGTACAACTGGCACCGCCGGTACAGCTGCAGTCAATACATCCGCCTCACTGACTGACCAGCTTACAAAGTACAGCAACGCTGCTGGTGCCACGTGCACAGGGGCTGACACTCAAACGCCCTATGGTCCTTACCTTCGCAAGGGCATTCCAGCAGAACCCATCACCGGAAGCACTGCCATTGCCGTGAGCAATGCGGGAGTTCCGCTTGCGCCAGCGGCCGCAACGGGCGGATGGGCATACGATACCGTGACGGGGCAAATAGTTATGAACAGCAATGTGAACGACAGTAAGAACGCTGCATTCTCGACTCACTGATCCTTGATTTGGGTCGCGTGTCATGGCTGGGCCGCAAAGGTGTCGGCTGTCTGGTTTCAGCCTGGCGGAAATGACCATTTCGGTTGCCATCATTGCCGTCATTGCGGTAGTGGCATTGCCCTCCATGACGGCGCATGAACCAAATCAACTTGATTTAGCGGCCGAAGAAGTGGCCAGCGCTTTGCGGCTTGCCGTTAGTGAGTCTCGTCGGCTGGGGGCCACGGGGACTGCAACCTACATTCTGGTAGATGGCAAGACCGACATCAATAAACTCCACCTGTACGTGTCTAACGGCATGGCGCAGATTTCACCCAGCAGTGAAATCAAAGATCCATTGATAAAGATGCCAGCTCCGGTGGATACCAGCACAGGCCATGTGCTGAAAGGCATCACGTTGACGCCTCTCTTTAATGGGGGAGGGCAACCCCGCCCCCAATTGCTGATCACCCAAAATCCTGCCCAATTCAAGGTATTTGACGGTACTGGCAATGACCACGGCATGTTGCAGCCCAACAGTGGAGTCCAGCTCAGCTTGGGCGCGAATACGGTGACTGTCTCGTTTAATGAGTTGACAGGTTTGGTCACTCGGCCCTGATCATGGGCCCGATATGTCTTCGCGACCGCCGTGGCTTTGCCTATGTGGAAGTTCTGCTGGCCGTGGTTTTGATCACGATTTTGCTGGTGCCTTCGCTTGAAGCGCTGACGGCAGGTATCCGGGGGAGTACCGTGCAAACGGCGGTGCGCCATCTGCTTTTGCGCAGCAAAATGGAAGAGGTGCTCAGTCAACCATTTGGTGATCTGTACGACGAAACTTACAAGAATGGCGGCAACACCACAACCTCCGTCAGCACCATCTATTCAGACGCAGCTGGAGCCTCCAACCGGCGCATGGTTGTTTTCTATCGCTATAGCCATTCGTCAAACAATCGCTCTACAAACGACACGGGCCTGCTGTTTATCAAGGTTTACTACGAGGCGGATGGCGCTGGTCAGAACACCGCACTGCACACCTTGGCGGGGAAATGGTGGTGACCCAGCATCCTCGTCGCCAGTCTGGCTTCAGCCTCCTGGAGTTGACTGTTGCGACCCTGATCGGGGCTATTTTGCTGGCCAGTTTGAATTCTCTGGTGGGTGTTGCACTCACGTCTGGCGCGCAAGGCCATCGTGTGAACGAGCTGGCTTACCAGGGGCAATTCGCAATGGACCGCATTGCGGAACAGGTCAGGGCGGCGCAGCCCCAACAACTGACGACGCCGACTGCGGGCACTACCGGGACATGGTTAGCGCCCGTCATGTACTGTCGGAATTCAACCACCAGACAGTTGATTGAAACGGTGACCACTGATGCCAGCTGCGCTGGCACCGGGGTAATTGCCCGAAATGTGAGTGCTTTCACGGCAACCGTTCCGAGCATGCTTCCACTGGACAGACACACCGGTATTTTTAGTATGACGCTGGATGACGGAGTGGGCAATACGCTGGCACTCACGATGCAACTGCGCTTAGGTGGTGGGACAAAATGAAGAAGAGCGAGGGATTCATTCTGCTGGCAGTCTCTTTGACCATGAGCCTGCTGGCGGTCGTCGCCTACGTGCTCAACCGCGAAAACGGCATGCAGGCGTCGCGGGATAACCTTGCGATGGATGCTGACCGCGCTCGTTATGCGGCCGAAGCCGGTTTGCAGGCACTGATGGCCAAAATTCAAACCGCAGATTGCAACGTCAGTGGCGTGTCTACCACCATCACGAACTCCTCCTTTGCCGGTGCCAGCTACCAAGCTACTTCGACCTTTGCTCCGATCAGCGGGAATATCGTAAATCCTGGCACCCTGGTTTCGACCGGCACTTTCAATGGGACTTCTGTCAAGCTGACCAGAAACACAGTCTACGCCTACAAGAACTCGACAAAGAGCTACCCCTTACAGCCCAATGCGACTGATGGCATTGATACCTACCTGGTCTCTGGCAGCGCCGCTAATTTTGGAGTGGACGATCTGATGCGTATCTCCAACAGCAGAACAGCCTTGGTCAAGTTTGATCTTCCGGCCGTTTTTCCGGCAGGTGCGATCCCGGAAACCAGTCGTCAATCAAATGGAGCGGCGGATAAGCTCACTACACTGTCAATGCGTGAGGATGGGTCCGGCTATGTGAGTGCAGCCAGCAGTGTTTACCGCATGAACAGCAGTTGGACTGAAACGGGCGCAAACTGGTTCACCAGCAACGGCAGCGCTGCGTGGACCGCTGGCGGTAATTTCCACCCCACATACATTGCAAAGCTTCCATTCTTAGTGGCGGCAGACGATTGGCTGGATTTCGACCTCACCCAAACCGCTTTTGCTTGGATGACAGGACGCTATGCAAACAACGGGATCAGAGTGGCAACGGTACCCGGTATTTTCAGCACCATCGACCTGTCTTTGAGCGACTCCAGCACCGGGTCCAAGAGGCCGAAAATGGACTTCAACTATCTGCAACCTTGTGGAACCAACGGCCCAGGCTGACATTTCCCATTCGCCAGCGCTCAGATGGGCTGCGTATTATCATCACCGCACCATTGAATGGCTTTTCATGCGCTTTGCCCTGCCAGAACTGATTCAACTTTCACGAAACGTCGCCAACCGGTTTGCGCAGCCGTCGGCGATAGGGCTCTTTTTGGGGCGTGATTCGGTCAATCTCGTCCAGATGGAGGAAACCGATAAGTACCTTCGCGTTCGTGCGTTAGCCGCAATTCCGATGCCAAACGCCAGGGTCGAGTGCATTCAACATCCCCAACGCTTGCGCGACACCATCCGGCGGGCAAAAGCATCCCATCCTTTCGCAGGAAGCAAAGTGGTTTCCAGCCTTTCAGCCCAGGTGGTCAAAATCAGCATGATGGACTACAAGCGACTGAGGGGACAAAGCGACGAGCAATGTCTGGTTGCCGAGTTACGCGAGCGCATGGGTGCAGATCTGGATGAAATGGTGGTTGATTTCATCAATCTGCGACAGAACGAATCCGAAACTGAAGTAGGCGAGGCTCTGGTCGCCATGGCACCTAAACGCGATGTGGTGACGTACCTCGAAGCGCTCACGGCTGCGGGTCTGAATGTTCAATCTTTGGACGTCGGTCCGAATGCTCTGGCGCGTGTTGTTCGCCACTCGGGTGCTCAGAACTGGAGCGATTTTCCGAAACTGCCCAATGCCCTTGTGATGAATGTGGGTGAACACTCCAGCTTTCTTTCGGTGATTTGGGGCAGAAGACTGATTCTGGACAGACCGATTCAGTTTTCCGAGTCCCGGCTGGTGGCACGCTTGGTGGCCGTATTGGGGATGACCGACGACCTTGCACGCCATTTGCTGCATCACCTGGAGGGACCCAGTGGAGACATCCTGGACACCAAGCATGCGGTTCTTGAAGTGTTGCATCCTGAAATTCAGTCACTTCAGCAAGAAATCAACAAGACGCTGGTTTACATGGCTTCCAAAACGCGTGGCAAGTCGGTCGATGTGATCCACCTTGTGGGCAGCGCAACTCGCTATCCAAGTTTGCTTGCTGGCCTGGAAAAGGCGCTCCAAGTGCCCATCATGCCTGTGAACCCCATTGGCATGTTTGCTGTTCGCGCGGCAGACTCAATGGCAGACCCCACCTTGGGCATGAAGTCTGGCATCGTGATGGCGACTGGTTTGGCTTTGAGGGAATTCTCTGAAAGGCCGGCATGGATCTGATCCCAAGTGAGTTCCGGCAGGCGCAAAAAGCGAAACGCATGCTGCGCAGATTTGCGCTTGCCATGCTCGTTGCAGTGATATTTATATTCAGTTGCTGGGGTATCCTGAATTTACTGATTGCATCAAAGCAAAGAGAAATTGCGAGTCTGCGGGAGCGGGACGGCAGTTCACAGCGGCAATTGTCTTCAGTCAATGAACTCAAGCAGCGCAAGCAGCGTCTTGAAGAGCAAATATCGGCGTTGGCGCGCCTGCGCAGCGGAAAAAAGGTTTCCATAGTCTTGCGCTCACTTGATGCCCCCCATCTTGATGGCGTCTGGCTTGAGACGCTGCGTCTTCAAAATTCGACCCGGTTTGAGGACATGGCCGTGCTGAAGCTTGCGGTCACTAGCGTGCTGAAAAATGAACCTGTCGCGCTGCCCGCAGGGTTTGATGCAGAGCTTACCGGGCACGCGCTAGACCACAGCAAACTTGCGGCGTATATGCGTACTTTGGGCACTCAGCAGGGGGTTAAGAAGGTGGATCTGCTCGACACCAAATTGCAGTGGGTGGGTGATGTTAGTGCCCTTGATTTCACCCTCGTCCTTTTTCTTGAATCTGAAGGGAGTCGACCATGATGAGTCGATTGTTCAGACTGCTGGCGGATCGGGATCCCCGTTTGCCACCCTTGGTGGCTCTCTTGCTGGTTGTGTTTGTCTGCATCGAGGGCTGGTTGTTTGTGCTCAAAAAGCCTTTTACCGAATACCAGCGATTGGCGGCCACCGGCCACATGTTAGGTCAGGCACTCAGTGTCCGTGGCGGACCTTCGACTGAGATCGAGATGCTGGAGCGCGACAACAAGGCACTGTCTGACAGAATTGATGGCGAAATGCACTTGGCGGGTGCGAGGGACCGTGTTGTCGTCTCATTGCTGGAAATCCTGGATAGCTCATCGCGCGCAGCGGGTCTTACGCTGATGGGAGTCCACCCTGGTGAGGTCAAGACGGCTGCCGGGTTTGACCAGCTTACCTACGATGTGACCGTGGCAGCCCCCTATCCCGCGTTGGCAAACTGGATGTTGAATTTGAACGAAAGGCTTGGGCATCGTGGCTCAATTACTGAACTGGATGTGCGCCCCGATAGCGGCGATGCGAGAATGAAAGCGTCCCTCCGACTGTCCATGTACCTTCCTACCCGTGCGGGAGCTGGCAAGTGAGTGGTATGCATGTGGCAGCGACAGTGTGCGTATTGACGCTGTCTTGTTGTGCCTGCTTTGCCGAGGGGACTTTGCGCCGTGATGTGTTTGCGCCACCGGTGCGTTCGTTGTCTGCTAAATCTGTCAATCAAGCTTCAACGGATGTATTGCCGATTGAGCCGACGGTTTGGGAGCCCAGGCTTAGCACGGTGGTCAATGCAGGAAAAAACTCCATGGTGGTCTTGAATGGATCGGTGCTGAGACTGAACGACTCACTCGATGGCTACCGCTTGATTCAGGTTGGCCTGGGTGAAGCTGTTTTTTCCAAGGGCGGAGAACAAATTGTTGTAGGTATGACGAAATTGAAAAATGCGGCTGGTTCTGCACAGGCAAAGGACAAGCAATGACAAAAATTGGCACCTTATTGGTTAGCCTGGTGATCGCGGGGGGGAGTTTGGGGCTGTCCTTCGCGGCCGAACCAAGGGCTGAAGCAGAGCGCATCACGCTCAATTTTCGAGACGCCTCGATTCAAGAGGCTTTTGATGTCCTGTCCCGAAAAGAGCGAGTGAATATCATTTTGTCGCGCGGGGTGATGGGTAACATCTCGGTCAACCTCTACGACGTGACGGTTCAAGATGCCATCTACCGGATCGCCGAAGCGGGGGGCTATACGGTCGAGTACCGCAATGGCGACTATGTGGTGCTTGAGCGCAAGGATGCTGGGCTGGACAGTCCTTCGAGTTACGTACAGATGCGTACATTCAATGTCAACTACAGCGACCCTCGCCAAGTCGCTGAAATTCTGTCTAAGCACATGTCCCGCGTTGGGAAAGTAACGCCGTTGTTGCAAAGAAGAATGATCGTTGTCGAGGACTTGCCCAATCACATTGCGCGTGCCGCCAAGTTGCTTGAGGAACTGGATCGTCAACCTCGACAAGTGCTCATTGAGGCGCGTGTTCTGGAAGTCATCTTGGACGATGGTGAAGTCTTTGGTGTTGACTGGAGCAAGGTGTTTGGTGGCTCCGGCCCGAACAGCTCCAGCGGCAGCTTCGGAACGAATGGACTGTCTCAGGGCAGCAATGCATCAGGTGCGGCGCGCAGTGGGTTCTTCTTTGGTCTGGTGAACCGGAACCTGAATGTCTTTCTGGAGGCTCAGGCAACACGCAATCGTGTGCGAACCATTTCATCGCCCAGGCTGCTTGCAATTGAGCACCAGGAAGCCAAGACAGTTATTGGAAACAGCACCGGGTACAAGGTGACGACAACCATCAATCAGGTCACCACTGAGAGTATTCAGTTCCTGGAATCTGGTGTTATTTTGCGCGTAACACCATCGGTTGATCAGAAGGGCCGTATCTTGCTCAAAGTGCACCCTGAGGTCAGCACGGCCACCGTTGACGCGGGCATTCCGAGCAAAAAGAGCACTGAGGTGACCACGGAGTTTCTGTGCGAAGACGGTCAGGCAGTGTTCATTGGTGGTTTACTCAAGCATTCTGGTGGTACGCAGTCCACTGGCATACCGGGGCTCGCCAATATTCCAGTCTTGGGGCGGTTGTTTTCTACTACCACCGATGTGGTCAACAACTCTGAAACCATTGTCATCATCAGTCCCCGCATCGTTCAGGACGTGCGCGACTTAAGTGACATGAGCGCCTCGAAAGTCGAACAAGCTGATGAGGCCATTCAGTTGATTCGGCAGCAGCGGACAATGCTCGCACCGAGCACCTCCAGCACCTCCAGCACCAACGGCAGCGTTCAGACCAATCAATAAGAGCAAGTCTTTTCATTGCTTACTTGCACAAAAAAAGCCCACAAGAACTGCGGGCTTTTTAACGTGTCGGTTTCCTGACAGAGTGCCAAGAAGGGGAGACACCCCCATCAAGTAATTGTTACTTGGTTGCCATGACCCATGCAGCCAGCTTCTTGGCTTCGTCTGGTTTCACTTGCGCATTGGCTGGCATGGGCACTGCACCCCAAACGCCAGAGCCACCTTTCATGATTTTCTCTGCCAGCTTGTCTACCGCGCCCTTGTCGGCCTTGTACTTGGCGGCGACTTCCTTGTAGGCAGGGCCCACAACTTTCTTGTCAACTGCATGGCAGGCCATGCAATTCTTGGCAGTGGCCAATGCCTGGTCAGCAAAAGCAGGGGCTGCAGCCAAAGTCAAAGTGGCGGCAACAGCGAGAAGAACACGTTTCATAATGACCTCTTGAGAACAGTGGGTAAAAAAATCAGTGTGTACTAATATACATTGATTCAACGTCATTGTAGCGACAGCGGTTGACTGGAGATTGACATGTATTTTTTAGGTTTGGGCTTGGTTCTGATGGCATTGAAATACCTGGAAATTGGGCCAGTGGCCAAGTTGGAATGGTGGCAAGTGCTGATTCCTTTCGCCTTGGCTGCGGTATGGTGGGGCATTGCCGATGCCACTGGCTACACCAAGAAAAAAGCAGTGGAGCTCATGGCCAGAAAACAGGCGGCCAGGTTGCAGGCAGCCCGGGACAACATCAATCCAGGCCTCAAGAAGCGAAGGTGACGACGATCGATGGTTGCCGAGTGCCGCGTGTGAAAATACCGCCATGCTTTTACATCCGCAAATCGATCCTGTCGCCCTGCAGTTAGGCCCTTTGGCCATTCACTGGTATGGCTTGACCTATTTGGCTGCTTTCGGTCTGTTCATGATCCTCGGCTTTCGTCGACTTGGGCATGAACCCTATGCCTCGATCAACGGTGCCGGGGCATGGAGCAGAAAAGACGTGGAAGACATTTTGTTTCTCGGCGTCATGGGTGTGGTGCTGGGTGGGCGCATCGGCTATTGCCTGTTCTACAAACCTGCCTACTACGCGGCGCATCCGCTGGAGATTTTGGCAGTCTGGCAAGGCGGCATGAGTTTTCATGGCGGCATGCTGGGCGTGGTGGCTGCAGAGGTTTGGTTTGCCTTCTCACGCAAACGCCCGCTGCTACAGGTTGCGGATTTTGTTGCGCCTTGTGTACCCACCGGCCTGGCGTGTGGACGCGCGGGTAACTTTATCAACGGTGAGCTTTGGGGGCGATTGGCTGACCCTTCACTGCCCTGGGGCATGGTGTTTCGAGGGGCAGGTGACTTGCCCCGCCACCCGTCTCAGCTTTACCAGTTCCTGATGGAGGGCCTGCTGTTGTTTGTGTTGCTGTGGCTCTATGCGCGCAAACCACGTCAAACCGGGCAGGTGGCTGCGTCTTTCCTGATGGGGTACGGCATTTTCCGCTTCGCAGCGGAGTATTTTCGTGAACCCGATGCCCATCTGGGGTTGCTCAGTATGGGCCTGAGCATGGGGCAATGGCTTTGTGTCCCCATGATCTTGGGGGGGCTTGGTCTGTGGGTTTGGGCTGATCGTCAGCAACGCGCCAAAACTGCCCGTTAAAAAGATGCGCCCTATTTCTTGATGGCATTGCCTGTTGCACCAGCCATCACGCACATGAAGTCTCTTTGTCCCTGACGTTGCATCGCAACGGTCATGGCCCTTTTGCAGTCCGCCTCAGCAGGATAGCTGTCGATCAGTTCCATGCCTTTGTCAGATGACCCCAGCAATTGCCAGGGGCCTGCAGCTGAAGCGGCGAGGCTGGTGACCAACACGGTCAGAACAGTCGCCACAGGAGCGACCTTACGGATTCTTGATAACAGCTTCATGAATCTACTCGAGTTGTTTATGTGCACATCCTATCCGCAAGTGTTGCTTTTGTTTAAATAATTTCCCATAATTACCAAATATTACATACATTAAAGCTTGTACTGTAATCAGTCTTGATTTAACTTTTTTGTCTGAGGTCTGCATGCGCCTGGTCTCCAGTTCACTCCACGCCGAAGTTGCTACGCAGATCCGTGACCGCATCTTTGCCGGAGAGTTGGTACCTGGTAGTTTTGTGGATGAAGTGGCCTTATGCGCTGACATGGCCATCTCCCGCACACCCTTGCGTGAAGCGCTCAAAGTGCTGGCCGCAGAAGGCTTGGTTCGACATGAGCCTCGACGCGGTTGCTTTGTGAACGAAGTGACCGAGAAAGACCTGGATGACATTTTCCCGGTCATTGCGCTGCTCGAAGGGCGCTGTGCCTACGAAGCCGCCAACAATGCCAGCGATGCTGATATGCAGGCGCTGGCGTTGTTGCATGAACGCTTGCAGCGCTACGGCAGCGCCGGGCAGATCAAGGAGTACTACGACACGAACTTTGCGATCCATGAGGCATTGATCACCCTGGCTGATAACCGGTGGCTTGCGCAAAGCATTGCCGATCTGCGCAAGATCGTGAAACTTTCCCGTCTGCAGCAGTTGCATGCGCCGGGTCGCTTGGCGCAGTCTTTGTCCGAGCACATGGCGATTTACGCGGCATTGCAGGCGCGAGACTGCGAGGGCGCTGAGGCCGCCATGCGCACCCACTTAACCCGTCAACGCGTAGCCCTGCGCGAGTTAGCCCGTAACCAAAAGTCGAGGTTGATGGCATGAACACATCCAATTGGATTGCCCGCAGTGTCTCCCGCTTGCGTACCGGAGGGATAAGCACACAAAAAAATGAAGAAAAAACTACCTTAAGGCAATCCAATAAAGGAGATTTAGCTTCGAAATTTGTAGCAAAAAACAATGCTGTAGCAGCTTCTATTGGCAGCGTTCGCTCGACCAGAGAGCGCTTAAAGGCCACCTTGCGACAGCGTGGCGAGGCCCTGTCTCCCCGCATGATGCGACGAGCGTACGACGAGTTGCGCGCCATCATCGACCCCGAGGTTAGCGAGGTAGAAGGGGGGCGCCGTGCCAAGGAAATGTCTGCCTGGTACTCGGGTGCATCGCCCGAGCGCAGGCGTGACCTGTGGCTGCTGATGAGTGAGATGTTTGTGGCCGACCCCGAAAAAACCAAAATCGCCCAAGCGCAATACGCAGCAGCTCTTGGAACGCCCGAT
This sequence comes from Candidatus Defluviibacillus avedoerensis, assembly GCA_016703665.1. Taxonomy (GTDB): domain Bacteria; phylum Pseudomonadota; class Gammaproteobacteria; order Burkholderiales; family Burkholderiaceae_C; genus Defluviibacillus; species Defluviibacillus avedoerensis. Next base: position 50,383 of record JADJBS010000020.1, on the reverse strand, counting down.
GAAGCGGTGGCCGAAGTCAACTACCGCCGTGCCACCGTGTCTCCGCGCCGGCGCTTGCTGCAACGCTTCAGCGTCTACCCAGAGGGCATTCCGTTCTTGGTCAAATTACGCGCTGAAATGCAGACGGCCCTCAAGAGCGACAAGCGCCTGGCTGCGTTGGACGTGGAGATGGAATACATGTTCTCCACCTGGTTCGATGTGGGTTTTCTCGATTTGCGCCGCCTCACCTGGGATTCCCCAGCTTCGCTAGTGGAAAAGCTGATCAAGTACGAGGCTGTTCACGACATCAAGAGCTGGGACGATGTGAAGAACCGCCTGGATTCAGATCGTCGCTGCTACGGCTTCTTTCACCCACGCCTGCCCGAGGAGCCCCTGATTTTTGTCGAAGTGGCCCTGCTCGATGAGATGGCCGATTGCGTCACCCCGCTGCTGGACGAAACGGCAGCTGCCGCTGACCTGAACCGTGCCAGCACCGCCATTTTTTACTCCATCAGCAATACCCAACCGGGTCTGCGCGGTGTAAGTTTTGGCGATTCGCTGATCAAACGGGTGGTGGAACTGCTCAAAGTGGAGTTCCCCAAGCTCAAGACCTTTGCAACTTTGTCCCCTATACCGGGATACCGGGCGTGGCTTGCAAAAAACCTGCCGTCTTTGCTGCAGAGCTTGTCTGAAAAGGAATTGTCTGAACTCGGTCGTGCAGTAGGCTTTGAGCCTCCCACTGCAGCCCATGTATTGACCGCCATTGACAAGCCGCTGAACTTGCCCGAAAACTCCGCTGCACAAGCCTTGTTGATGCGTGGCGCGGCCCGCTATTTGGGGCGCGAACTGACGGAGGGCAAGCCCGCCGACCCCGTGGCGCGTTTTCATCTGGGCAACGGTGCCCGGGTGGAGCGGCTGAACTGGGCGGGGGACCCATCGGTGAAAGGTCTCAAGCAGTCTTACGGCTTGATGGTGAACTACCTTTACGACCTCAAGCGCATCGACAAAAACCACGCCTTGCTGGCACAGGGGAAAATCCCCACCTCCAACAGCATAGAAGCGTTGTTCAATTAGCCTGATAGTTTGATTTTTTCCGGAGACAAACCACATGAAAACCTTTAACCGACGCGTACTGATCGCCCACGCTGCTGCTGGCTTGGCCTTATCTACAGGATGGGCCCGTGCTCAGACTGCTTGGCCAGCCAAGCCGGTGACCCTTATTGTTCCTTTTCCGGCGGGCGGCGGGACCGATGCGTTCGCCAGACCCTTGTCTGGGGTGTTTGCCAAACAAACAGGGCGGACCCTGGTGATCGAAAACAAAGGGGGGGCCGGCGGTACCCTGGGCGCAGGAGTGGCGGCCAAAGCACAGTCTGATGGCTACACGCTTTTCATGGGTGCAGTCCACCACGCGATTGCCCCCAGCATGTATAAAAGGCTGGACTACGACCTGGAGCGCGACTTCATCCCTTTGGCCTTGCTAGCGAAGGTGCCGCAGGTATTGGTGGTTAACCCCAAAGCCATGCCTGTGGCAAATTTTGAAGAATTCATGAAGCTGGTCAAGGCCAGCCCAGGCAAGTACAACTATGGGTCAGCGGGCACGGGTACATCGCATCACATGGCGGGCGAGCTTTTCAAGTTGCAAAGTAAAACCTTTATCACTCACATCCCTTACACCGGCGCGGGTCCTGCGTTGCGTGATTTGGTGGGGGGGCAAGTGGACATGATGTTTGACGGCCTGGGCTCCAGTGCCACGCACATCAAAGGTGGGCGCATCAAGGCACTGATGGTGTCTGGCAACAAGCGCAGCCCTGCTTTCCCTGATGTGCCCTGTGCCGCAGAGTTGGGCCTACCTGACTACACCGTGTCCACCTGGTACGGCCTGTGGGCACCGAAAGGCGTGCCCGCTGATGTGCAGGCCCGAATTGTCGAAGAGTTCAACAAATCCGGCGCGACCGATGAAGCCAAAGCCGCCTGGGCCGCCAACGGCGCAGAGTTTGGCGCGCTGAACCCGAAACAGTTTGGTGCCTTTGTCAGCGCAGAGATCAAGCAGTGGGCGGCTGTGGTGAAAGCATCGGGTGCCAAACTTGATTAGTTTTAATGGTATTGGCGGCACGTCTTTATTCAATAGTTTGCTATCAAAATTACATTAACCGGCATGCATAAAAACCTCAAAACTGGCATCCACAATTTGTACGCTGCCCTGCGTGCAGCCTTCCCCGAAGACCTGAGTGCCATTGCGGTGGAAACCGACAACGGCCTGTCCTATTCCTGGGCCGATATAGAGCAAGCCAGCGCCAAAATGGCCAATTTGCTGGTGTCGCTCAAGCTGCCAGCTGGCGCACGCGTGGCAGTGCAGGTGGAGAAGTCGGTTGAAGCCATGATGCTATATCTGGCAACGATCCGGGCAGGCTATGTGTTTTTGCCGCTCAACACGGCCTACCAGAGCGCCGAGATTGAATACTTCATTGGCAACGCCGAACCTGCTGTGGTGGTGTGCTCGCCCAAGAACTTTGGCTGGGTCAGCAAGATAGCCTTCAAGGCGGGAACCCAAAGCGTATTCACGCTGGGCGATGACCGCAGCGGAAGCTTGCTGGAGCGTGCTGTGCACTGCAGCGACCAGCACATGCCCGTGCAGAGCGCTGCCGATGACCTGGCCGCGATCCTGTACACCAGTGGCACCACGGGCCGCAGCAAGGGCGCCATGCTGACCCACGGCAACATGCTGTCCAACGCGCAAATGCTCAAGGACTACTGGGGTTGGCAAAAAGGAGATGTGCTGATCCATGCATTGCCCATCTTCCATGTGCATGGCCTGTTTGTGGCTATCCACGGTGCCTTGATCAACGGCAGCAAGATGATCTGGATGGCCAAGTTCGATCCCAAACTGGCCGTGCAGAAGATGGCGGAGGCGACCGTGTTCATGGGTGTGCCCACGCTGTACGTTCGCATGCTTGCCGAGCCGGATTTGACGAAGGAAACCGCCAAGCACATGCGCCTCTTCATTGCAGGCTCTGCCCCTTTATTGCTGGAAACTTTTAACGAGTGGAAAGAGCGCACAGGCCAGACCATTCTGGAGCGCTATGGCATGAGCGAGACGGTGATGCTCACCTCCAACCCCTACACAGCCGATGCCCGCTACGCGAACCAGAGTGAGCGCCGGGGTGGAACGGTGGGCTTTCCTCTGCCGGGCGTCAGCCTGCGGGTTCAGGACGACTCGGGTGAGTCACTGCCCACGGGCGAGATCGGTGGCATCCAACTCAAAGGCCCAAATATGTCCAGCGGCTATTGGCGCATGCCCGAGAAGACGGCGGAAGAATTCACGAGCGATGGTTTCTTCAAAACTGGCGACGTCGGCAAAATCGATGAGCGCGGCTATGTGCACATCGTGGGACGATCCAAAGACCTGATCATCAGCGGTGGCTACAACGTATACCCGGCTGAGATTGAAGGCTACATCAACGAGCTGCCCGGTGTGGCCGAAAGCGCCTTGATTGGTGTGCCACACCCTGACTTTGGTGAGGTTGGTATTGCCGTGGTGATTTCCAAGCCAGGGGCCGCACTCAATGCTGACGGCATATTGGCGGACCTCAAATCCAAACTGGCGAACTTCAAGATTCCCAAGCGCTGCGTGGTGGTGCCAGAGTTGCCCCGCAACACCATGGGCAAAGTGCAAAAGAACCTGCTGCGTGACCAGTACAAGGCGACATTTGCGGTGTAACTGATGCTGTGATTTGTGACGAAACCCCGTGATCGCGGGGTTTCGCGCATGGCGACGTTTCCCTAAACTTCGTTCAGCAATAAGGGATTTATTGCAGGGTTATTGTCCTTTGATACACGGAGTTATTATGAAAAAAGTCGCTGTTGGTTTGGTTTTGCTTGCTGTTACCAGCCTGTCTTTTGCTGTGAATGGTTGCTGGAGAAATGGCAAGTATGTAATGTGCTCTATCGACGCACCGCAAGAATCTTCGACACGACACTAAGCGCCCGTCATGAAAAAACGCCGCTTTCGAGCGGCTTTTTTATGGAGTATTAAAAGCGGCTGTCGGTTTTAGCTGACCTGGGAAAGATTCGCCATGTAGGCCTTTACGCCCGTCGCCACATCAGCAAACGCATGGATACACCCCGTTGCCCGCAAAGCGCCCAGATCTGCCTGGGTATAGCTCTGGTATTTGCCGCGCAGGGCATCGGGGAAACCGATGTACTCGATCAAGCCCTGAGCAACTGCTTGTTCCAGGCTCAGCACTGACGGCACCGCATGCAAGCTGTTGACGACCGCTAAGGCCACGTCGTTGAAGGGTTGGGCGCGGCCTGTGCCAAGGTTAAAAATGCCGGATTGGTTCGGGTTATCAAAAAACCACAAATTGACAGCAACCACATCGTCAATGAAAACGAAGTCCCGCATCTGACCGCCTGCCCCGTAGCCACCGTATTCCCCAAACAGCTTGACTTTGCCATCGGCTTTGAACTGATTGAACTGATGAAAAGCCACGCTGGCCATACGGCCCTTGTGTTGCTCACGTGGGCCGTAGACATTAAAATACCTGAAGCCCACCGTCTGGGTGGACGCTCCTTGAAACCTGGCTCCAATGTTGCGACGAAGCCACTGATCAAACAGCAGTTTGCTGTAGCCATAGACATTGAGCGGCTTCTCAAACTCAGGTGACTCACGGAAAGTGTCAGATCCGCCATAAGTGGCGGCCGATGACGCGTACAGCAGTCGGGTGTTCTGGTTCTGGCAAGCGGTGAACAGGTCGCAAGACAGGGTGAAGTTGTTCTTCATCATGTACTGGCCATTGGTTTCCATGGTGTCGCTGCAGGCGCCTTCATGGAACACCGCTTCGACCTTGCCGTAATGGCCGTTGGCAAAGCGTGTGTAAAAGTCACCGGCGTCAACGTAATCAGCAACCTTCAGGTCTGCCAGATTCCGGAACTTGTCGCCTTGGGTCAAATCGTCCACGCAGATCACGTCGGTGATGCCGCGTGCGTTAAGCCCTTGGACGATGTTGGAGCCGATAAACCCGGCTGCACCGGTAACGACGACTTTCATGCAAACAGTTCCTCATACGACGCGGTGGCCGTTCCAAATTTTCCAACGACGATGCCCCCCGCCTTGTTGGCAAGCGGGACAGCCTGCCGCAAAGAAAGCCCGCTGGCCACCATGGCTGCCAGGGTGGCAATGACCGTATCGCCAGCGCCAGTGACATCAAACACCTCGCGCGCATTGGCTTTGACGTGGAGTTCACCATCGGCATCAAACAGTGTCATGCCATCTTCGCTGCGGGTCAGCAGCACGGCAGTCAACTGAAGCTTTTGCCGAAAGGCGTGCGCCTTCGCGGTGAGGTCTGCCTCGTCATTCCAGGCACCAATGACCTGTTGCAGTTCGGCCTGGTTGGGCGTTATAACGGTTGCGCCTGTATAGCGTGAGTAGTCACTGCCTTTGGGGTCCACCAGCACAGGTTTGCCGGCAGCGCGTGCAGCGGCAATCATGTCGCCGACATGGGTCAACCCCCCTTTGCCGTAGTCCGACATAAGGACAGCCTGATGCACTGGCAACAGGGCGGCATAGGTTGCAGATTGCGAGGCCAGCACTTCGCTGGGTGGCGTGTTCTCAAAATCAAGTCTCAGCAACTGCTGGTGGCGGCCAATGACTCGCAGCTTGACGGTCGTTTTGAGCGCTGCATCTCGTCCAAAATGAGTGACAATACCTGTCTTGGCGACCAAGGCTTCCAGTGCGTGACTGGCTTCGTCCTCGCCCACCACGGTGACAAGTGAGGCCTGTGCGCCCAGGGTGATGACGTTGTAGGCCACATTGGCGGCACCACCAATGCGTTCTTCTGTTCGGGTAATGCGTACGACGGGCACGGGGGCTTCGGGGCTTATGCGGTCCACTGGGCCATGCCAGTAGCGGTCCAGCATGGCATCGCCCACCACCAGCACGCGGCTGGCAGCAAGTGTGGTGCGGTCGACGGATTCCAGTTGATGGGTGTAAGGGCGGGTCATAGTTCTTCTACGCGACGGGATGGGTAACTGTCCCAGCTCTGGCAACCAGGGCATTGCCAGAAATGCTGTCGGGCTTCAAAGCCACACGCAGCGCACCGGTAGCGGCTCAAGGGTTTGACGGCATGATCCAGCGCGCGCTGTACCTGAGGATGAAACTGCTCATGCTCCAGCTTTTCACCTGCAATCCATTGTGCGGCAGCGATCAACGATGGCTCTCGCTCTAGGTGGCGTAAATACCAGTTGCGCGGTGTACCTTTGCCTTCGTCCAGCGTAACCAGCGCGTCCATCACGTCCAGGGTGGCTGTCTGGGCATAGTTCTCGCTCAAGATTTGCCTTGCCTCGTTTTGTCGATGGCAGGCAATGGCTGCCGCTGCCAAGGGTTTTGCGATCAACGGCATGGCCCCTGGCACTGTTTGGGCTGTCGCGGCAAGGGCCTGAAAAGCGTCGTCTGCCAAGCCTGCCTGCATTTGCAAGGCGGCCAATTCGATTCCCGGTCGCGGGGTCTGGCATGCAATGCGACTGGCTTGCTGTAACAGTGCTGTGGCTTGGTCTGCTGGAACCTTGGCCGCCTGCTCGCATAAATAGTGTGCCCGTCGAGCCCCAAACTGGCCTTGGCCCGAGGCCTCCAAGTGCGACGCAATGGCTGCTGCCTGTGACCAGTCGCGTGACCGTTCATAAATAGCCAAGAGCGCAATGGCGGCTTCAGACTCGAACGGTGTGTCGTACAACTTACGCAGGGCAGATTCAGCACGGTCCAGCAAACCTGCCTTCAAAAAATCCATAGCCAAGGCATGCTGTGCACGCTGGCGGTCTGGCACGCCTAGGTCGGCTCGGGCGAGCAGGTGCTCATGCACCCGCACCGCACGCTCGTATTCCCCACGACGGCGAAACAGGTTGCCAAGCGCGAAATGGAGTTCAGACGTGTCTGGATCGTTCTGAACGGCTTCGATAAAAGCATCAATGGCTTTGTCTTGTTGCTCATTGAGCAGAAAGTTGAGACCACGGAAATACGCCTTGGGGGCGTGTCGGTTTTCTATCCGCAACTGGCGCCAATCGAGGCGCGAAGCCATCCAGCCCAAGCCAAAAGCCAAGGGAAGGCCTAGAAGGATCCAACTGAGATCAAACTCCATGCTGTGGGGGAACACCGTCGATGATGGGTGCGGTGACTACCTCGGGAGGTTTGCCTGTTTGCGTAGCACGGGGGTCTACAGCTTCTGGATAGGCGGTTAGCGAGTCATTTTTCTTCATGCGACGCGCCGTCTGGCGTTGTGTCCACCAACGCGGCACCATGCCCAGCACGCCGATCATCACACCCGCCGCAAATGCCGCCAGCACGACCAGCACCATCGCAGCCTGCCATTGCCTGCCAAAGAAGAAATTGACAGTGACGTCCTGTTGGTTATTCAGGGCAAAGGCAAACAGGGTAAAAAAAATGGCTGCCTTAAGTGTCCACTTAAGCAGCCACGCGAGTTGTTTCATCGGTGTTTCCAGTGACTGGGCAATTTTAGCGCTCAGACATGGGCAGGTTTGGCTACCTTGACGGAAATGGCATCCAACTGAGCGGTGCGCTGGTCGACTTCTTCGCGCAGGGCCTTGCCCGGCTTGAAATGGGGAACGCGCTTTTCAGGAATGGCAACGCTTTCACCGCTGCGGGGGTTCCGGCCGATACGCGGTGGGCGGCGGTTGATCGAGAAACTGCCGAAACCACGGATTTCAATGCGATGGCCACGTTCCAGGGCGTCGCTCATGGCATCCAGAATGGTCTTGACCGCAAACTCTGCATCGCGGTGCGTCAACTGGGCAAAGCGCGCCGCCAGTTCTTCTACAAGGTCTGAGCGTGTCATGGTAGGGCCAAAAATTGTCCGTAAATGATTTGAAAAAACGATTGAGTAACAACCCAAGAATTTGTAAATGACTTGCAGACAAGATCTTCAAAAAAACCAGCGACCTGAGAGTGCCGCGATTGAATCAATCGTCAGCACTGAACAGGTCGCTGTTAGTCGGTCAAATTCAGATGCGAATCTGAATAAGTCCTATCAGTTGTTGTTATCGAGCTTGGCGCGCAACAATGCGCCCAGACTGGTCGTGCCAGCATTTTCGCGGGCAGACTGCTGGCTCAAGGATTGCATGGCTTCTTGCTGATCAGCCTGATCTTTTGCCTTGATCGATAACTGGATGTTGCGGGTCTTGCGGTCGATGTTGACCACGACTGCACTGACTTCGTCGCCTTCTTTCAGAACGTTGCGTGCGTCTTCGACGCGGTCACGGCTGATTTCGCTGACGCGCAGGTAACCCACAATGTCCTGACCCAGGTCGATTTCAGCGCCACGGGCGTCAACGGTCTTGACCTTGCCAGTGACGGTTTGACCCTTGTCATTGACCGTGGTGAAGGTGGTGAAGGGGTCAGAGTCGAGTTGCTTGATGCCCAGGGAGATACGCTCGCGGTCAACGTCAACGGCCAACACGATGGCTTCGACTTCTTGACCCTTCTTGAACTCACGCACGGCGGTTTCACCGGTTTCGTTCCAGGACAGGTCAGACAGGTGCACCAGACCGTCGATGCCAGCAGCCAGACCAACGAACACGCCGAAGTCGGTGATGGACTTGATCGGACCCTTGACGCGGTCGCCACGCTTGGTGTTTTGCGCGAATTCTTGCCATGGGTTGGCCTTGCATTGCTTCATACCCAGGCTGATGCGGCGCTTGTCTTCGTCGATTTCCAGGACCATGACTTCGACTTCGTCGCCCAGCGTGACCAGCTTGGCGGGAGCGATGTTCTTGTTGGTCCAGTCCATTTCAGAAACGTGCACTAGGCCTTCGATGCCGGGTTCGAGTTCCACAAACGCGCCGTAGTCGGCGATGTTGGTGATCTTGCCGAACATGCGGGTGCCCTGTGGGTAGCGGCGGTTGACGCCCATCCATGGGTCGTCGCCCATTTGCTTGAGACCCAGGGATACGCGGTTCTTTTCGGTGTCGAACTTGAGGATCTTGGCAGTGATTTCTTGACCGGCCGTAACCACTTCGGAAGGATGACGCACACGACGCCATGCCATGTCGGTGATGTGCAGCAGGCCGTCGATGCCGCCCAGGTCAACGAATGCGCCGTATTCGGTGATGTTCTTGACGACGCCCTGGACCACAGAGCCTTCTTTCAGGGTCTGCATCAGCTTGGCGCGTTCTTCGCCCATGGACGCTTCCACCACAGCGCGGCGGCTCAGCACCACGTTGTTGCGCTTGCGATCCAGCTTGATGACCTTGAATTCCATGGTCTTGTTCTCGTAGGGAGACAAGTCCTTGATAGGGCGGGTGTCGATCAGCGAACCAGGCAGGAAGGCGCGGATGCCGTTGACCAGAACGGTCAGGCCGCCCTTGACCTTGCCACTGGTGGTGCCAGTGACAAATTCGCCTGATTCCAGGGCCTTTTCCAGGCTCATCCAGGAAGCCAAGCGCTTGGCGGTGTCGCGCGACAGGATGGTGTCGCCGTAGCCATTTTCGATGGAGCCAATGGCCACAGAGACGAAGTCACCTACTTGGACTTCGATTCCGCCCGTGTCGTTCTTGAATTCTTCCAAAGGCACATAGGCTTCGGACTTCAGACCAGCGTTAACCACCACAAAGCTGTGGTCGATGCGAACAACTTCAGCGGTGATGACTTCGCCCGTGCGCATTTCTGTGCGGGTCAGCGATTCTTCAAACAGGGCGGCAAAAGATTCAGACATGTAGTTTCCTATAGCGCATCAGCAGGGTTCCAACAGCACCATTGCCGTTGTTTTTAAAAATTCTGAGATGGCCGGGTTTGCGGGGATATCCGCAGGGGGTTAGGGTGAATAACCACCAAACTGGCGCAGCCTTTGCGGCCGCTGTGTAGCTCAGTGGACCAAACCAGGCCACCAGTTCAACACGGCTTTGACCGATTCTTCAATCGACAAATCAGAGTTGTCCAAGACCTTGGCATCCACGGCTGGCTTGAGAGGCGCAACGGCGCGGGTAGAGTCCCGCAGGTCGCGTGCTTCCAGGTCAGCGCGAAGACTGTCGAGTGTAGCCGAAATTCCTTTTGAAATCAACTGCTTATACCGACGCTCCGCGCGCTTTTGTGCGCTGGCAGTCATGAAGACCTTGAGTGTGGCGTCGGGAAAGATCACTGTGCCCATGTCGCGGCCATCGGCCACCAGGCCGGGCAATGCGCGAAATGAGTGCTGTAGATGCACCAGCGCGTCGCGGACGGCAGGTAGTGCAGATACCTTGGATGCGTTCATGCCTGCTTCTTCGGTGCGGATCATGTCGGTGACATCTTGCAGGCCCAGCATGACTTTGGTGTCCTCAAAGCGGACTGGCAGGGTCCGGGCCATGGCCGCAATGGCTTGCTCGTTGGCCGGAACAATGTCCAAGCCAGCTTGTGAGGCTGCCAGCGCCGTAATGCGGTACATGGCCCCTGAATCCAGAAAGTGGTAGCCCAATGCCTTTGCCACGACCGCTGCTACCGTGCCTTTGCCAGACGCGGTGGGCCCATCAATACAGAGAACTGGGATCTGTTGCTTTGAAGCGCCCACAACAGAGAACAAGGCTTCGAAGTAGTCCGGAAAGGTCTTGGCGACACATTTTGGATCCTCGATGCGGACTGGCACCTTTGCAGGGTTGAATGCCGCGAGCGAAAAACACATGGCCACGCGGTGGTCGTCGTACGTGTGAATGCTTGCCGCCGTCCATTTGTCGATTGCGGGCGGCGTAACCTGGATGAAGTCCGCTCCTTCAACCACGGTGGCCCCTAACTTACGGCATTCGTTGGCCATGGCGGCGATACGGTCGGTCTCTTTCACTCTCCAGCTCGCAATGTTGCGCAGCGTGGTGGTGCCGTCCGCATACAGTGCCATCACGGCCAGCGTCATCGCCGCATCAGGAATATGGTTGCAATCTAGATCGACCGCCTTGAGTGGCCATGAGCCACGTGTGACTTCCAGCCAATTGGGGCCACCGGTGATCTGTGCGCCCATCTGACGGGCTGCATCGATGAAGCGGATATCGCCTTGGATGGAGTCTTCGCCTACGCCTTCAATACGAATGCTTGATGGGCCATTTCGGCATGTACCAATTGCACCTAGTGCTATAAAATAGCTAGCAGAAGAGGCGTCGGCCTCGACGTGAATGCTGCCTGGCGTGCGGTAGTTGCTGCCCGCCAGAATGGTAAAACGCTGCCAGCCGGGCTGCCCCGATGCGTCCAAATCGCGCTTGACAGTGACACCAAAACGCTGGAGCAATTGCAGCGTGATAGAGATATAGGGTTTGGAAATCAGCTCCCCGACCACTTCAATCACGATGTCTTTGCTGGCGACCAGCGGAAGCGCCAACAACAAGGCAGTGAGGAATTGACTGGACACATCTCCACGGACGCGAATCGGCGCATCCAACTTGAGTGCAGATGTACCGATTGAGCCACCAATACGCAGGGGGGGATATCCCTCGTTGCCGACATATTCAATGTCACAACCCAACTGGCGTAAGGCATCCACTAAATCACCAATTGGGCGTTCGTGCATGCGAGCGACCCCGCTGAGTTCATATTGACCACCCAGCAGTGCCAGGGCAGCGGTCAAGGGACGCATGGCGGTACCCGCATTGCCCATGAAGAGCTTGGCAGACGGGGTACCAGGCTCTCCGCCAAGTCCCTTGATTGTTGCCCGACGGGCCTTCTCATCCACTTCAACACCACACCCCAATTGCCGAAGCGCTTCCAGCATGACACGGGTGTCGTCTGAGTCAAGCAGGTCCTGGACAGTGGTTGAGCCTTCGCACAGTGCCGCCAGCAGGAGAACGCGGTTGGAAATGCTTTTTGAGCCGGGCAGGGCGACCGTGCCGGTGGCGCTGGACAACGCTGGCAGGTCCAGGAATGGAATGTCAAACATGAAAGATGTGAGTGAGGTTAAGCCCTGCCGCGTCAGGCTGAGCACTGTTATGCAGTGCGGTTGGTCGCCATGCGCCAGGCAGCACGGATTTCGCTGACTTTGGCGATTTCTGAGGCAATAGCATCGCCATCTTCAGCTTCCACCATTTTTTCAAACGATTCCAGTGCCTGTCTGAAGTATTGCGACTGTGCCAGCAACTGGGTCTTGTTGCTCAGCAGGATGTCGCGCCAAACTTGTGGGTCGCTGGCAGCAATGCGAGAAAAATCACGGAAACCCGGACCTGCCAGGTCAAGGTATTCGCTACCTTGCGGTTGAGCCATGATCCCTTTGATCAAGGCGAAAGCGATCATGTGCGGCAGGTGACTGACCGATGCAAAAGCCGCATCGTGCGCGTCCGGCGACATGGTGAGTACGCGGCAGCCCAGCGCCGTCCACAAGGCGCTGGCCTTGCGCAGATGAGAGGTCAGCGTTTTTTCGATGGGCGTCAGCACTACCTGCTGACCGTGGTACAGGTTGACATCGGCGTGCTCAATGCCAGCGACTTCTTTACCGGTGATCGGGTGGGCGGGGACAAAACTCCCCACTTGGGTGCGGAGCACGCGGCGGGCCATGTCCACCACATCTTTCTTGGTCGAGCCCACATCCATTACCATGGTCTTTGGGTTGACAAGGTTGGCGATGGCCTTGAGTGTGTTCTCTGTCGCAGACACGGGCACAGCCATCAATACGAGGTCAGACCCGGATACGGCCAGCAGTGCCGAGGGTGCCGCATCATCAATGATCCCCAATTGCTTGGCACGCTCCGTCGTTGACGGAGATTTGCTGTAGCCCACCACGCGTTTGACCAGACCTTCGCGCTTGCAGGCCAGCGCAAAAGAGCCACCCATCAGGCCGCAACCAATCAGTCCCAGTTGTTCAAACATGTTCAGTCGCTTACAGGATAAGTGCCCAGAACTTTGTAGAAGGCACATAATTCGCGAAGGTCTTTCAGCGCCGCTGCCATATTCGGCTGCGACGGATGGCCTTGCAGATCAATGTAGAAGTAGTACTCCCATTGTCCCGATTTCGCCGGTCGGGATTCAAAACGGGTCATGGACACGCCGTGGTTCTTGAGCGGGACAAGGATGTCATGCACTGCCCCCGGTTTATTCGGCACCGAGACAATCAGACTGACGCAATCCTTGCCGCTGGCTTCAGGAGCTGCCAGGGTTTGCGGCAGGCAAATGACTGAAAAGCGGGTGCGGTTGTAGGCTTCGTTCTGTATCGCATGGGTGACCACATGCAGACCAAATTCGCTCCCGGCTTGCAGGCTGGCTATGCCTGCCCAGGCCGGGTTGGTGGAGGCTAATCGGGCACCCTCGGCATTGCTAGAAACAGCATGTCGTTCTGCATTCGGCAGGTGGGTGTTCAACCACAGATGGCATTGCGCCAGAGCCTGCGGATGGGCGCAAACCACTTCAATGCCTTCCAATGAATTCGACAGGCGTAACAGGTTGTGGCGCACCAACAGGCTGACCTCCCCGACGATGTGAGCGGGGGAACTTAAGAACAGATCCAGTGAACGGGTGACAACACCTTCGGTGCTGTTTTCAACCGGGACCACGCCATACTGCGCGCTGCCAGCACTGGTTGCGTGAAAGACTTCATCAAAACTTGAGCAAGGAATGCGTTCGATGCTGGTGCCAAAAAACCGGAACGCAGCCTCTTCGCTAAAAGTGCCCGACGGTCCAAGATAGGCCACACGCTGCGGTGCTTCCAGTGCCCGACATGCAGACATGACTTCCCGCCAGATGGTGGCCACGTTTTCGCGCTTCAAAGGCCCTTGGTTGACATCTTGCAAGCCCTGGATAACTTGGGCTTCGCGCTCGGGCCTGAAAACCGGGGAGCCTTCAATACGTTTGATCTCCCCAACTTCGTTGGCGAGGCCTGCCCGCCGGTTGAGCAGAGCCAACAGTTCACGGTCTGTCGCGTCAATCAGTACGCGCAGATCAGCCAGGGTTTTGCTCATGCAGGTGTCTTTTCAAATGAAGGTGCGACCGGGTATTCAGGTAACTACAGGAGTACCTGGGCACGTTGCTTGCTTTACTTTTTAGGTGCAGCCGCTTTGGCCTTTGCCTGATTTGCGGGTACGGTCGCGGGCTTTTCACCCACGATTTTGGCCGCTGTGTCATCGAACGACTTGCCTTCTGCAAGCACGGCATCACGGGAGTTTTCGACCACATCCTTGACCCAAACATTGCCTAGTTCAGGTGCGACAGACTGGTACTTTTTGAATGCGGGGGATTCGAACATTGCCACTATGGCTTTGAGCTCATCTTCGGTGAAACGCTCAAGGTAAGACTTTTCAAGCACCGAATTCGCAGACTTGGACATCTGCGTTTCGATGATTTTTCTGGTGGCATCACCGGTTTTCTTCAACTCGCCATTCAATTGCTCGCGAGCTTTGTCCTGTTTGGACGCAGGCAGTGCTTCCATCTTGGGTGCCCATTTAGCGATCAACGGCTGCATGGCACCCGATGTAAGTTGATAAACCATCCGGTCCATCTCCGGGCCGTTTTGCAAGGCAACCATCTTGGTTGCAAGGGCTTTAGCTGTATCGCTGATGGGAGCAGGGTTGGTCGCGACTGCGGTTGTCGATGCGGTCGCGGTGTTTTGTGCACTGGCCGCCGTGCACGCGCCAATGCCAACTGCAAAAATAATAGCGAATTTCAAGGAAAGGTTAGCTTGCATCAATTGCTCTCGGAGTTGTTGTCAGGTATTGAGTCGGTATCTTCGGATTCGTTCAGATCAACGATGTTGGCATCGTTTTCGACGATTCGTTGCAGGCCACTGAGCTTGGCACCCTCATCCAGGCCAATCAGTGTTACGCCTTGGGTTGCTCGGCCCATTTCGCGGATTTCGGAGACTCGGGTGCGCACCAGCACCCCCTTGTCGGTGATGAGCATGATTTCGTCTCCCTGTTTGACCAAAGTCGCTGCAACCACCTTGCCGTTACGCTCGGACTGCTGAATTGCGATCATGCCTTTGGTGCCGCGACCATGGCGGGTGTATTCGGCAATACTGGTTCGCTTGCCGAAGCCGTTTTCTGTGGCAGTCAAAACGCTATGCACCATGGTGGTTGCCTCAACGCCTTCGCTTGCCGGAGTGTCCGCTTCGGCCACCAGCATGGCAATCACGCTCTGGCCTTCTTCCAGCATCATGCCGCGCACGCCGCGTGCACCGCGGCCCACGGCGCGGACATCGTCTTCGTCAAATCGCACGGCCTTGCCGCCGTCGCTGAACAGCATCACGTCGTGTTTGCCGTCGGTGGTGGCTGCGCCAATCAGGTAGTCGCCGTCGTCCAGCGTCACGGCAATGATGCCGCCCTTGCGTGGGTTGTTGAACTCGTCCAGCGGCGTCTTCTTGACGGTGCCGAGACTCGTCGCCATGAACACATAGTGGTCGGCCGGGAAGCTGCGGAACTCGCCCGTCAACGGCAACACCACATTGATCTTCTCGCCCTCTTGCAGCGGGAACATGTTGACAATCGGGCGCCCGCGCGAGCCGCGCGAGCCCTGCGGGACTTCCCACACCTTGAGCCAATACAAACGGCCGCGGTTGGAGAAGCACAGGATGTAGTCATGCGTGTTGGCGATAAAGAGCTGGTCAATCCAGTCGTCTTCTTTGGTGGCGGTGGCCTGTTTGCCGCGTCCACCGCGCTTTTGCGCCCGGTATTCGCTCAAGGGCTGGCTCTTGATGTAACCGCTGTGGCTGAGTGTCACCACCATGTTGGTGGGCGTAATCAGGTCTTCGGTCGAGAGATCAACAGCGCTGTGCTCGATCACGCTGCGGCGTGCGCCAATCTTGGTTTGGCCGAACTCAGTGCGCACCAGGGTCAATTCATCCGTGATGATGGCCGACACGCGAGCGGGCTTGGCAAGGATGTCGAGCAAATCGTCGATCTCTGCCATCACTTCTTTGTATTCGCCAACGATCTTGTCTTGCTCCAAGCCAGTCAGTCGTTGCAGACGCATCTGCAAAATTTCTTGCGCTTGCGTATCGCTCAGGCGGTACAGGCCATCGTTGCCCATGCCGTACTGCTTTTCGAGACCATCCGGGCGGTAGTCGTCAGCATTGACCACACCGCCATCCAGGCGGCTGCGAGTCAGCATTTCACGCACCAACTGGCTGTCCCAGGCACGGGTCATCAATTCGGCCTTGGCCACAGGCGGCGTGGGGGACTCGCGGATGATGCGGATGAACTCGTCGATATTGGCCAGGGCAATGGCCAGGCCTTCGAGCACATGCCCACGCTCGCGCGCTTTGCGCAGCGTGAAGATGGTGCGGCGTGTAACCACTTCGCGGCGGTGTTCCAGGAATACCGAGATCAAATCCTTCAAACTGCACAGGCGCGGCTGGCCATCGATCAGCGCCACCATGTTGATACCGAAGGTGTCCTGCATCTGCGTTTGTTTGTACAGGTTGTTCAACACCACCTCGGGCACTTCTCCACGCTTGAGTTCGATCACCAGGCGCATGCCTGATTTATCACTCTCGTCCTGGATATGGCTGATGCCTTCGAGTTTTTTCTCGTGCACCAATTCCGCCATGCGCTCTTGCAGCGTCTTTTTATTGACCTGGTAGGGCAGCTCATCCACGATGATGGATTGGCGCTGGCCCTTGTCAATGTCTTCAAAGTGGCAGCGGGCACGCATGATCACCTTGCCGCGGCCCGTGCGGTAGCCGTCCTTGACGCCGCTGATACCGTAAATGATGCCTGCAGTCGGGAAATCTGGCCCGGGGATGATTTCCATCAATTCATCAATGGACGCGTCTGGGTTTTTCAGCAGATGCAGGCAGGCATCCACCACTTCGTTCAGGTTGTGCGGCGGAATATTGGTCGCCATGCCCACGGCAATGCCGGATGACCCATTGATCAACAGGTTGGGCAACCGGGCAGGGAGCACGAGGGGTTCTTTTTCGCTGCCGTCATAGTTGGGACCGAAGTCAACCGTTTCCTTGTCGATATCGCCCAACATCTCATGCGCGATTTTGGCCAGGCGGATTTCGGTGTACCGCATGGCGGCTGCGTTGTCACCGTCCACCGAGCCGAAGTTACCCTGGCCGTCCACCAGCATGTGGCGCAGCGAAAAGTCCTGCGCCATGCGAACGATGGTGTCGTATACCGCGCTGTCACCGTGAGGGTGGTATTTACCAATCACGTCACCAACGATACGGGCGGACTTCTTGTAGGGCCTGTTCCAATCGTTGTTGAGTTCGTGCATGGCGAACAGAACACGCCGATGCACGGGTTTTAATCCATCACGGGCATCGGGCAGCGCGCGACCCACTATCACGCTCATGGCGTAATCGAGGTAACTGCGCCGCATCTCTTCCTCAAGACTGATGGGCAGGGTTTCTTTGGCGAACTGGGTCATGTATCGACGCGTCGTAAAACGCACTGTGATTGGGCGGTGGCGTGTTTGTTTTTCGGGCAAATACTCCGAATGTCGGCAACAGCGTCAGCCGAACCTGTGATTTTAATGGCAAGCCGGTGTCGTGTCGATACAACGCACAATCGGGTCAATGGGTCAGTTTTCAAGGCACTTATGGCAGTGCGGCATTGGTTTGCCAAATATTTCATAGCAACGTATGGCACAATACCTCTACACGGTTCAGGTGATGGTCGCTTGAAGCGTTTGATTTCGCAGCGAGTCTGCGGCTTGTCTGACATCTTCCCCCTCCAGAGGAGAATTATGAAAAAACTGAACAAAGTGGCAATGTTGATTGCCTCCGCAGCGCTCGCAACTGCTGCTGGTGCCCAATCTGTCGATAACTGGCGCGCTTCTGATGGCACCGTGTGGAAAAACGGCACCAATGAATATTGCTGGCGCGATGCCAACTGGACGCCTGCAACTGCAGTCGCTGGTTGCGATGGCGCTATTGCCGCTCCTGCTGCCAAGCCTGCCGCTGCCCCAGCAGCTGCCCCTAAGGCTGCACCTGCTGCACCGGCAGCTGCTCCTAAGGCTGCACCTGCTGCTGCAAAGCCAGCTGTTGCCGCCACTAAGGTCACCTATGCCGCTGACGCATTCTTTGACTTCAACAAGGCTGTTCTGAAGCCCGAAGGCAAGGCTAAGCTGGATGATCTGACCGGTAAGGTCAAGGGCATCAACCTGGAAGTCATCATCGCTGTGGGTCACACTGACTCCGTTGGCTCTGATGCTTACAACCAGAAGCTGTCTGTCAAGCGTGCTGAAGCTGTCAAGGCCTATTTGGTGTCCAAGGGCGTGGAAAAGAACCGCGTCTACACCGAAGGCAAGGGCAAGAAGCAACCCGTTGCTGACAACAAGACCAAAGAAGGTCAAGCTAAGAACCGCCGCGTTGAGATTGAAGTGGTCGGCACGCGCGCCAACAAGTAATTCCGTTGTCTCACCCTGCTTTACGGCAGGTGTGACGGATAGCTCTTCAGCCTGGTGGACTCAACGGTCCTCCGGGCTTTTGCTTTTTATCCTTCTAGTTTTTTATCATGAAATTCGCTGACCGCCTAGACAACGTCGAAACCTCCGCCATACGTGAGCTCTTCAAACTGCTGGGTAAGCCCGGCATCATCAGCTTTGCAGGCGGTTTTCCTGACAGCGCCATGTTTGACGTGGACGGACTGAAAGCGGCCAGCACCAAGGCCTTGAGCGACGAACCCGGCGCCGCGCTGCAATACGGTGCTACCGAAGGTTACAACCCTTTGCGAGAGCAGCTGAGCGCGTTCATGGGTAGCAAAGGAGTTGATGTAAGCCCTGAAGGTCTGATTGTCACCACCGGTAGCCAGCAAGCGCTGGATTTGCTTGGTAAAACCCTGATCTCCCCTGGTGACAAGGTCATTGTGGAGGCCCCCACATTCCTTGCGACCATCCAGTGCTTCCGGCTGTACGGAGCGCATTTGATTGGAGCGCCTGTGGATGCGAGCGGTGTGGACACCGACAAACTGGAGCAATTGATCGTTGAGCACAAACCCAAGTTTGTGTACCTGATACCTACCTTTGGCAACCCGAGCGGCGCTACGCTAAGCCTTGAACGGCGTCGAAAAGTCATTGAGATGGCTGTCAAGTACCAGACCTTGATCGTTGAGGATGATCCTTATGGCGACTTGTACTTTGGCGAGGCACCACCACCATCACTTCTTGCTTTGGCGAAGAGCGTGCCGGGTGCGAGTGATTTAATTGCGCATTGTGGTTCTCTGTCCAAAGTGCTGAGTCCCGGTCTGCGTGTGGGCTGGATGATTGCCCCGGCCGAGTTGCTGGCCAAAGCCACCATGTGCAAACAGTTCAGTGATGCGCATACAAGCACCTTTGCACAGGCAACGGCTGCGCAGTACCTCAATGCCGGGAGGATGCCCGCAACGCTTGCCAATGTGCGCAAGGTTTACGCAGAAAGAGCACGCACCATGAGCGATGCGTTACGCCGCGAATTGGGCGATGCAATCAGCTTTACACAGCCGGGTGGGGGTCTTTTTGTCTGGGCCCGTTTGACAGGGCAGGGCGGCAGCGTTGCTGATGGCAACGCCTTTGCCAAGCGTGCCATTGAAAAAGGCGTTGCCTTTGTCCCTGGCGCACCTTTTTACTGCAGCCAGCCTGACATCGCTACGCTGCGTCTCTCGTTTGCCACGGCCGATTTGTCCAAAATCGAAGAAGGCATTGCTCGCTTGGCGTCCGCCCTTTAACGGCAGTGCAGCAGACATGCACCGCGTGATCAGCGCTGGAAGGCTGCCTTGGCTTCCAGGTCGCGGATCAAATGTCGGGCATCTTCCCCTTCGGGGATCGGTTGGCCACCGTCGCGCCACTGCACTGCCGCCTTGAACCCCTGGTCCTGCGCATAGCGTCGAAACCACATTCCTTCAGGGTTGTGGCGCGTGATGCCGTCAAACACGGTGGCCATCTGCTGAGTTTGTTCAAGACCCATGGTCAGCATCACCTGATTGACCACCATTTTGTGCATGGCCAGGTGAGAGTGGGGCACGCCTGCGATGCGTGTGGCCAGCTTCATGGCCGCAGATTCCAGCTCAATGGCGGGCACCGACAGGTTCGCCAGACCCCAATCGGCGGCCTGTTTACCGGTAATCGTGTCCCCCGTAAACATCATTTGCTTGGCACGCATCGGCCCCAGGCGGTAAGTCCACATCGCCGTGGTTGGGCATCCCCACACCCGGGTAGGCATGTAGCCAATGTAGGCGTCATCTGCCATGACCAACATGTCACAACACAGTGCAATGTCGCTGCCGCCGGCTACAGCAGCACCATGCACCTTGGCAATGGTGGGCTTGGGGCTTTTCCACAGCGTCATGAAGTCTTCGGTGTTTCGCTTCATGTAGGCGTAATCCACCATCGGGTCCCATGGTGTGCTTTCTTGCTGACAGGGGTGCTCCAGGACTCCTTCGCCAAACTGCTGCAAGTCATAACCACCGCAAAAGCCTTTGCCTGCACCTTCCACCAGGATCACATGAACCTCGTCGTCAGCGTTTGCCCAATCCACCGCAGCGCGGATGTCACGCGGCGTGTCGTCGCTGATGGCGTTGTAGCGGTCCGGGCGATTCAATAGCAGTCGCGCAACACGTGGGTTCTGGGTATCTTTATCGATACGCAGCGATGAATAGTCAGGCATGCGGGTCTCCTTCAATCTTGTAGGGGAATGCAATGAGGGGCCGTTGCGGCCCCCATCAACTGTATATATTGCTCGACGGAATACAAAGCCGCGTCCCACAGGAGACTCTGCCATGGCAAAGCCCGCCGTAGAAACCGCCCGTCGCCAGTACAACCAGTGGGTCGCCACCGAGTCTATCGAAGACTACGCCCTGCGTTACTCACCTTCCAGTTTCCGAAAATGGTCGCCGTCTGTCCTTGGCTCCACCATGATTGGGACCAACTCCGCATTGTCCTTCGAGGCCATCGGTGCCCTGCTTGTGCTTGATTTTGGGTTTACCAACGCCGTTTGGGCAATGACCTTTGCCGCAGTCATCATCTTTCTGGTGGGTTTGCCCATTTGCAACTATGCGGCTAAGCACAGTATCGACATGGATTTGCTCACCCGAAGCGCGGGCTTTGGCTACGTGGGCTCGACTTTCACGTCGCTGATCTATGCCTCGTTTTGTTTCATTTTTCTGGCATTTGAATCAGCCATCATGGCGCAAGCGCTCAAGCTGGGCCTCGGCATACCGTTGCCCGTGGGCTATTTCATTTGTGCTGTGGTTGTGATTCCCGTGGTGTTCTATGGGGTCACTGCCATCAACAAACTACATCGATGGACTCAAGCCATCTGGCTTGTTCTGGTGTTTGCACCGATTGCATTTGTGCTGTTGTACGAGCCCAAAGCCCTGGCCGCACTGAGCAGTCACGCGGGTGATGTCTCCAAGAGCAGCGGCTTTGACGTCTTGCATTTTGGTGTGGCGGCCGGCATCTCGTTTGCCTTGATTGCGCAAATAGGGGAACAGGTCGACTACCTGCGCTTCATGCCCGACAAAAGCCAGCACTCGCGCTGGAGTTGGTGGTCCAACATGATTGTGGGTGGTCCAGGCTGGGTCTGGATTTCGTATTTGGCCCAGCTCGCAGGCGCGTTTCTCGCGGCCGTCGCGGTGATGGGGGGTATGGCAATCGCTGACGCCAAAGAACCCGTGCAAATATTCAATGTCGCCTTTTCGTATGTCATTACGCACCCGGGTTTGGCCATTGCCCTCACGACCTTGCTGGTTGTCGTTTCGCAGGTGAAGGTGAATGTCACTAATGCCTATGCGGGTTCGCTGGCATGGTCAAACTTCTTTTCACGGGTTACGCACTCGCATCCAGGCCGCGTGGTCTGGTTGGTGTTCAACAGCGCTGTGGCATTGCTGCTGATGGAGCTGGATTTGTTTGAAGCCATCAACAATGTGCTGGGCATGTACAGCAACATTGCGGTTGCTTGGCTATTCGCTGTGGTGGCCGATCTGGCAGTCAATAAACCCCTTGGGCTCAGCCCCCCCATCGTTGAATTCAAGCGTGCCCATCTCTACAACGTCAATCCTGTAGGCGTGGTCAGCGTGGTGGTGGCGTCGCTGGTCTCGTCCGTCGCGTTCGCCGGGTTCATGGGCGAAGTTGCCCAGGCCTACGCCTGGTTGATTGCAGCGGTGCTGAGTTTTGTCATTTCACCGATCATGGCTTGGCTGACAGGTGGCAAGTACTACATTGCACGCCAGCCGCACTATCCACTTCATTCCAATCAATTGGTACGTTGCAGTGTCTGCGAGCAGGAATATGCCGAGGCCGATTCAGCCTATTGCCCATTCCACCAGGGTGCCATCTGTTCCTTATGCTGTACGCTTGAAAGCAACTGCAAGGACATCTGCAAACCAGAGGTGAAGACTTGGCGGTCACTGTATGCCGATGGCGTTGAGCGAGTCCTGACTGCCGTGTTCCGGCGCCCAGTCGCCCGACAAACCGCTTTGCGAGTAGGCAACTTTGCGCTCATCTGGGCTGTCATGCTGGGCCTTATTGCCATCGTGCTCTGGATCACCTTGCCAGTCAGTTACAAAACGTTCTCCCCGGATCTGGCTGCACAGTTCTCTTCATATGGTTTGCGCTTGTTCTTCGGGCTGGCCTTTCTTTCCAGCGTGGCAACCTGGTGGATTGTGTTGGTCAGCGAAAGCCGTAATCTGGCCGAGGTTGAGCTGCGCAGCGCTAAGGAACGCGCAGAGGCAGCGACCCAGGCCAAGGGTGAATTCCTGGCCAACATGAGTCATGAGATACGAACACCCATGAATGCCATCATTGGCATGTCCTACTTGGCCTTGCGCACAGATCTGAGTGTTCGCCAGCGGGACTATGTCAGCAAGGTGCATTCAGCTGCTACCTCCTTGTTGGGCATCATTAACGACGTACTCGATTTTCCAAGGTAGAGGCCGGAAAGCTAGAGCTGGACAGCACAGAGTTCCGGCTAGACGATGTGTTTTCCCGCTTGATGACGGTCACCTCTGGGCGTGCCAATGACAAGGGCCTGGAATACCTGATCCATGCAGCGCCTGGCGTGCCGCAAAGCTTCAAGGGGGACCCTCTGCGACTGGGGCAGGTGCTGATCAACTTGGCCAACAATGCGATCAAGTTCACCGACAAGGGCGAGGTCGAGGTGACCGCTCGCCTGGTGTCGATCGACGGTGATATGGCGAGAGTGCACTTTTCGGTCAAAGACACCGGCATCGGCATGACTGAGGCCCAGCGTCTGAAGCTATTCCAGCCATTTACTCAGGCGGACGGATCAACCACCCGCAAATACGGTGGCACTGGCTTGGGCCTGTCGATCAGTAAACAGTTTGTGGAGGCCATGGGTGGTGAGGTTGTGGTCGAGAGCCAACCTGGGCAAGGCTCCGTGTTTGGGTTCGCGGTCAATTTGCAAGTCATCGCTGCAACCGCTGAGGCACCAGACAACTGGGCTGCCCATCTTGGCGCGAGCAAGGTGCTGGTGGTTGATGACAATCCCATTGCGCGCCAGCTGCTGGTGGACATGTTGGCCATGGCGGGCTTGCAGACCGACCATGCCGAATCGGGCGAGGCTGCGTTGCAGTTGGTCGATGCGGGTGCAGGTCCCTATTCGTTGATATTGTTGGATCTGCGCATGCCAGGAATGGACGGTATCGAGCTTGCCCGCCAGATCAGATCGCGACCCACAAGCCCAGAGCCCGCACTGGTTCTGGTCACTGCCTTTGATGCAGACGAGGTTCGTAGCGATTTGCAGGCCTTGCAGTTCAAGGGCGTTTTGCACAAACCAGTGACCAGCGCTGTGCTGGCCGACACCTTGAAGTCCGTCCTGGCACCCGGAACACAGACCAGTGTCAGTGCCATCAGACCCGCCTCTCAGGTGTTGAAAAGCATGTCCGTGCTGCTGGTGGAGGACAACCCGATCAACCAGCAAATTGCCCGCGAACTCTTGCAAGACGCTGGTGCCCAGGTAAGTTTGGCACAGCATGGACAGGACGCGATCGAGCAGTTGCAAGGCGCGCCAGATGGCAGCTTTGATGTGGTCTTGATGGACGTACAGATGCCCGTGATGGATGGCATGGAGGCCACCCGTCGGCTGCGAACCCTGTCGCGCTTTGCGCGTCTGCCCATTCTGGCCATGACAGCCCACGCCATGGAAGATGAGCGCCAACGCTGCTTGGACGTTGGCATGAACGACCATGTGGCCAAGCCACTTGACCCGGAGCATTTCATACGTGTCGTTGCAAACTGGCGTAACAAAGAAGCACCCCGTGCGCCGCTGGCTGGCCAGACCATCATGTTGACCCCAGTGGGTGCCCTTGAGACCGTGCCTGCTCTTGATGGAATTGACGTGGCAGCAGGCTTGAGTCGTGTCAACCACAAACAGGCCCTTTACCGCCAGTTGTTGGCACAGTTTGTGGACCACTATCAGGCAGCAGCGGATCAGCTTACCCTCATGCTCAACCGTGGCGACACTCAGGGAGCAGCTTCCCTCTTGCATGCACTCAGAGGCGTGGCGGGCAGCATTGGTGCTACGCATGTTCACGATCGCGCACATGCGCTTGAAGCCGCCCTTGGCAGCACCCGTGAATACGGGCATTTGCTGCATCCTCTGCGAAAAGACCTTGACCAGGTGGTCCAGTCGATCAAATCCCTTGCTTCGTCCACGACACCTGAACACTCATCCTCAGCGGAAAATACCACCGCGTCTGACTCACAGCTCTTGCCTCGTCTGCTGGCCTACCTGGAAGACCAGGACAGCGAGGCGGTCGATTTTCTGATGGAGCATGCCAGTCAACTGCAGCTTTTCTTCGAGCAGCGATCAGATTTTCTGGCCGTTGAAAAGGCTGTCAATCAGTTTGAATTTGCCACCGCGCGTGACTTGATCCGCCAGACCGCCAGGAGTTTGCAATGAACCCGCTCAAGACCCTCAAAAGCATTCTCGCCGTTGATGACACGCCCGAAAACCTGCGCGTGGTCAGCGCCGTTCTCAAAGATGAGTTCAAGGTCCGGGTGGCGACCCACGGTGAACAGGCTTTGCGGATGCTGACCCAAGAGGCCAGCAGCACGGACCTGATTCTGCTCGATGTCAACATGCCCGACATGGATGGCTACGAGGTCTGCCAGCGCCTGAAGCAAAACCCCGCCACAGCAGGCATTCCCGTGATTTTTCTGACGGCACGTGTCGAGGTGGAACACGAAACCAGAGGCTTCGCCTTGGGCGCAGTGGACTACATCACCAAGCCCATCAGCCCACCCACCTTGCTGGCGCGCGTGCGCACCCATCTTCAAATGAAGGAGTGGCGCGACTTCTTGCAGGACAAAAATGCCTACCTCGAAGCCGAGGTAGCGAATCGAACCCGGCAAGTCCAGCACATTCAAGATGTCACTATCCTGGCCATGGCGTCACTGGCAGAAACCCGCGACAACGAAACCGGCAACCACATTCTGCGCACACAGCGTTATGTGCAGGCCTTGGCGCGCGAGTTGCAAAAGCATCCGCGTTTTGCGTCCGAGCTGGGCGACGATGTGATTGACCTGCTCTACAAATCGGCGCCGCTTCATGACATTGGCAAAGTCGGCATCCCGGACCATATCCTTCTCAAACCGGGCAAGCTCACGGTCGATGAGTTCGAAATCATGAAGACGCACACCACCCTGGGTTTGGAGGCCATTCAGCGCGCAGAGTCGCACACAGAAGGTGACCTGAACTTTCTGCGCTACGCCCGGGAAATCGCCCACTCGCATCAGGAGAAATGGGACGGCAGTGGTTATCCCCAAGGCCTGAAGGCTGAGGCCATTCCCTTGTCTGCACGCTTGATGGCGGTGGCCGATGTGTATGACGCACTCATCAGCCAGCGGGTGTACAAACCCGCGTTTTCGCACGAAGAAGCCATGCGCATCATCACAGACGGTCGTGGCAAGCACTTTGAGCCAGAGATGGTGGACGGGTTTCTTCGAATCGAGACCGAGGTTGAACAAATTGCAGCGGCATTTCGGGATGCTGCCGAATAAAAGCCGCTGTTTCAGCCTGGGCCCGTAAAATCTGCGCTCCCCACACGACTGAGCGCAAACCCGCCCCTCCATGACCCGCACTCCAAGCGTCTACCCAGACGTGTCCCATTTTCCGCGCCCAGCCAAACCGCTGACCAGTTACCGTAAGTACTGGGCGGCCAGATTTGGCACGGCCAAATTCCTGCCCATGAGCAAGGCGGAGATGGATGCGCTGGGCTGGGACAGCTGCGACATCATCATCGTCACGGGCGACGCCTATGTGGACCACCCCAGCTTTGGCATGGCGGTGATTGGCCGCACGCTGGAGGCGCAGGGCTTTCGCGTGGGCATCATCGCTCAGCCAGATTGGCAAAGCGCCGATCCGTTCAAAGCGCTGGGCAAACCCAATTTGTTCTTCGGCGTGACGGCGGGCAACATGGATTCCATGATCAACCGCTACACGGCGGATCGCAAAATCCGCAGCGACGACGCTTACACACCAGGTGATGTAGGCGGCAAGCGCCCAGACCGCGCCGCCGTGGTCTACAGCCAGCGCTGCCGTGAAGCATTCAAAGATGTGCCCATCATCCTGGGCGGCATCGAAGGCAGCCTGCGCCGCATCGCGCACTACGACTACTGGAGCGACAAGGTCCGCCGCAGCGTGGTGGTGGATGCCAAGTGCGACTTGCTGCTGTACGGCAATGCCGAGCGCGCCATCATCGAGATCGCCCACCGCCTGGCCGCCAAAGAGCCCGTGCAGCAGATCACCGACGTGCGTGGCACCGCCTTTGTGCAGCGCAGCGCGCCCGAAGGCTGGTTTGAGCTGGACTCCACCCAGGTGGACACACCGGGTCGCGTGGAAGACCACATCAACCCCTATCAAACGACGGCGGAAGCCGCCAATGCGGCCAGTGGCTTAGCGGCAGATGCTTCAAAATCCATAGCTAAAAATGCAGACGGAGTATGCCGTAACGGTCAAAATACTTCAGATTTAGCAACTGCAAGTCAGTTCCAGCCCCTGAACTTCGTCCCCAACCCAGCATTGCGTGCAGCCAAAGCGACGCAACCCCCGCGTGAGCGCTGCGTGATCCGCCTGCCCAGCTACGAGCAGGTCAAGTCTGATGCCGTGCTTTACGCCCACGCCAACCGCGTGCTGCACCTGGAGACCAACCCCGGCAACGCCCGCGCACTCGTACAAGCGCACGGCGAGGGCAGCACCGCCCGCGATGTGTGGGTCAACCCGCCGCCCATTCCGCTGACCACCGCCGAGATGGACCATGTGTTTGACCTGCCTTATGCGCGCAGTCCGCACCCGTCCTATGCAGACGAGAACGGCAGCCATGACGGCGTCACCAAAATCCCCGCGTGGGAGATGATCCGTTTCAGTATCAACATCATGCGCGGCTGCTTTGGCGGCTGCACCTTTTGCAGCATCACCGAGCACGAAGGCCGCATCATCCAGAGCCGATCCGAGGACTCTGTCATCCGCGAGATTGAAGACATCCGCGACAAGGTGCCTGGCTTTACCGGTGCCATCTCTGACCTGGGCGGCCCCACTGCCAATATGTACCGTCTGGGCTGCAAAAGCCCCGAGATCGAGGCGGCCTGCCGCAAGCCCAGCTGCGTTTACCCTGGCATCTGCAGCAACCTAGGTACCGACCACGGCCCGCTCATCAACATGTACCGCCGGGGCAGGGCGATCAAAGGGGTCAAGAAGATTTTGATTGGCTCCGGCCTGCGCTACGACCTGGCCGTCCAGAGCCCCGAATACGTCAAAGAACTGGTGCAGCATCACGTTGGCGGCTACTTAAAAATTGCGCCCGAGCACACCGAGAGCGGCCCACTCACGAAGATGATGAAGCCTGGGATCGGAACCTATGACAAGTTCAAGCAGCTGTTTGAAAAGTTCAGCGCCGAGGTCGGCAAGAAGCAGTACCTGATTCCGTACTTCATTGCTGCCCACCCTGGCACCAGCGATGCAGACATGATGCACTTGGCCATCTGGCTCAAAAAGAACGGCTTTCGCGCCGACCAGGTTCAAACCTTTTACCCCAGCCCCATGGCGACCGCCACCGCCATGTACCACAGCGGCCGCAATACCCTGCGCAAGCTGCACCGCGAAGTGCAAGATGCCGATGAGGCCGTGGATGTGGTGCGCGGCGAAAAGCGCCGCCGCCTGCACAAGGCCTTTTTGCGCTACCACGACCCGAACAACTGGCCGCTGCTGCGCGAAGCCCTCAAGAGCATGGGCCGCGCCGATTTGATCGGCAATGGCAAACACCATTTGATCCCCACCTTTCAGCCCTTGACTGACGGTGGTTACCAGAGTGCGCGCAAGAAAAATTCGACCGTTAGCCCTGTGAAGACCGTCACAAAGGCGGTGGGCAAGCCCGTGAGCTTCAAACAGGCGCAGACCGAAAAAGGGCAACTGTTGACCCAGCACACAGGCCTGCCGCCCAGGCCAACTGGTGCGCAGGATCTGGCTACCAAGAAGCGAAAATAAATCTGTCCCCCAGGTGCTCGGTGTGCCTTAGGTGCCGACCGACAATATTGAGATGGACTTCG
The DNA here is from genome assembly GCA_016703665.1 of Candidatus Defluviibacillus avedoerensis. Lineage (GTDB taxonomy): Bacteria > Pseudomonadota > Gammaproteobacteria > Burkholderiales > Burkholderiaceae_C > Defluviibacillus > Defluviibacillus avedoerensis. The sequence goes on along the minus strand of JADJBS010000020.1, from coordinate 21,975 downwards.
CACACTCTCCCCAGGCCCAGGTCTTGCGCCTGCGTCTGGTCACTTTCATGCAGCAATACCTGCTGCCCTACAACGCCGCGTGGCACAAGTCAGTACAAGACGGCATTTACCCTCCACCGTTTGTCGACGATCTGAAGCTGCTGGCGCGTGACGAGGGCTTGTGGAACCTGTTTTTGCCAAGTCTTGCCGAAGACGAACCCGGCACGCGCCTGTCCAACCTGGACTACGCCCCGCTGGCCGAGGACATGGGGCGTCTGCCCTGGGCGGCGGAGGTGTTCAACTGCAGCGCGCCAGATTCCGGCAACATGGAGTTGCTGCACCTGTTTGCCAACCATGCCCAGCGGCTGCAATGGTTGTTTCCGCTGCTGCGGGGGGACATCCGCTCAGCGTTCGCGATGTCAGAGCCCGATGTGGCCTCCAGCGACCCGACCAATTTGCAGACCACGGTTCGGCGCGTGGGGGACGAGTTGGTGATCAGTGGGCGCAAATGGTTCATCACCGGTGCTGCGCACCCGAATTGCCGCTTGCTGATCGTCATGTGCCGCAACGCAGGCGAGGGCGAAGACACCGATGGCGAGCGCGGCGTGCACCACAACCACAGCATGGTGTTGGTCCACATGGACACCCCCGGCGTGCAAGTCGTGCGCAACATCACCGTGGTGCACCATCACGCGCCAGAAGGCCATTGCGAAATCCTGTTCCGGGATGTGCGCCTGCCTGCGTCGACTTTGCTGGGCGACTGGGGCAAAGGTTTTGCCATGGCGCAGGCGCGGCTGGGGCCGGGGCGCATTCACCACTGCATGCGCACCATCGGCCAGTGCGAACTGGCGCTGGAACTGGCAGCCGAGCGCATGCTGGAGCGCCAAGCCTTTGGTAAATACCTGTCGGACTACTCCAACGTGCAGGAATGGCTGGCCGAGTCCCGAATCGAGATCGACCAGGCGCGGCTGCTGGTGCTCCAAGCAGCCTGGATGCTGGACACCAAAACGGCTGAGCCTGCCCAGGTCCGTGCTCAGGTGGCCGCCATCAAGGTGGTCGCGGCGCGGCTGCAAACCCGGGTGGTCGACCGTGCCATGCAGACCTTTGGCGCCATGGGTTTGTCGCCCGACACGCCGCTGGCGTATTTCTGGACCTGGGGCCGTGCCATGCATTTAATGGATGGCCCGGACGAGGTGCACCTGCGTACCGTGGCTCGGCATGAACTTGCACAGGCCCGCGGGCGCATGGGGGCGTCTGCCGCTTACTTCACCACGCCAGAGCAGTTGCAGGCACTTCCACGTATCAGGTAATCATCTGAGTGCCAGAGCGCTTTCTAGCTGGTTTCATCCTTCGTAGGGAATGGGGGTTGTTGTAGTCCGTTCTTGCCTTGAATGAGACATTTGAAATCTGGAGCGAATGAGTCATCTCTACTATGGGTTTACAGTCATCGCAGTTTGGCTGTACCTTGTAGACTCAACACCTTTCGTGCTATGTTGTTCGTTTATTAGCTCTGCTGCGGCTTGACAATCTGGTGTAGGCCTACTAACTCGAATCAAAATGAATCTAAACCGCCATTGGAGCTTGGGTGCGAAGCTGATGCTGGTGGGTGTGCCGTTCTTGTTTCTGGTGTTGCTGGCAACAGCTGCAACATTGTGGGTTTCATGGCAGCTCGATGGTGGTGCGGCTGCGGTCAACGAAGCCGGTAGCATGCGAATGCAGTCGTACCGCATGTCCTTGGCCATCGGCACGCAAGCAACAGATGACTTGCAGCATCAAGCCGAGCATTTCAGACAAAGCCTTCAAACCCTCAAACGGGGTGACGTCGATCGTCCTCTATTCGTTCCTTGGGACGAAGTACTTACCAAGCGATTTGCGCTAGTAGAAGCCGACTGGACAAGCTACCAAGAACATTGGATCAACAAAAGTCCCAATCATTTCCAGCTTTTAACTACTGAAACCACAGCCTTTGTTGCTGATATTGACAGTTTTGTTAGCGCCATAGAAGCCCACATTGCACGGTGGACTGCCTTGCTGCATCTGCTGCAAATGAGCATGCTCGCGCTGGTCATTCTGGCTGCCTCCATTCTGCTTTACACGGGCTATCTTTTTGTACTAGAGCCCGTTGGGCAACTCAAGCAGGCGATTGAAAAAGTCCAGCGAGGAGACTTTACTGCCAGGGTTGAGCGCAGCAGCAGCGATGAATTTGGCACGCTGGCAGACGGATTCAACGGCATGGCTGACCATTTGCAGTCTCTGTACAAGAATCTTGAAGCCAAGGTAGCTGAAAAAACAATTCAGATTCAGGAGAAAACTGAAAGACTGGAAAGTCTCTACGAAATCACGGCGCTTGTGGCGAATGCCACTTCCCTAGACACCTTGGCGAAGCAGTTCACCCTAGGCCTGGCCCGAATTTCTCGTGCCGATGGCGTAGCTTTACGGTGGGCGAACCAAGACAACCGGCGCTACCTGATGCTGGCCGCTCACGGCTTGCCCGATTCCATGGTCGATGCCGAGCAGTGCATTTCCATGGGGGACTGCCACTGCGGCTCTAGCACCGTACAAAGTGCCCTCAGGGTCATTCCAATTCGTACCTCTGTACAAGGAACGCTCCACCATTGCGCTCGTGCCGGCTTTGAAACTGTGGTGACGATCCCTGTGCGTTTGCACGAAAAATTGATGGGCGAAGTTGACTTGTTCTTTCATGCTCAAGTCACACTCCTTGAATCTGAGCGATCTTTACTTGAGGCTTTGAGCCGCCATTTGGCCGGGGGCATGGAGAACTTGCGACTCAATGCGCTTGAAAAGGAAGCAGCCGTTTCACAGGAGCGCCACTTGTTAGCACGGGAACTACACGACTCCATTGCCCAGTCTCTTGCATTCTTAAAGATTCAAGTCCAGTTGATGCGTGATGCCATCAAGGCCAGGAATCAGACTGAGGTGGCCAAGATTGTTGATGAAATTGATATTGGCGTTAGGGAAAGCTACAGTGATGTGCGCGAACTTCTACTTCACTTCCGTACCCGAACCAATGATGAAGACATTGAACCAGCCTTGCTTACCACTTTGCAAAAATTTGAACATCAAAGTGGCATCAAATCCAGTTTGAATTTACAAGGTCATGGACTGCCCCTTTCACCCGATTTGCAGATACAGGCGCTTCACATCATTCAAGAAGCTCTTTCTAATGTTAGAAAGCATGCTCGCGCATCACAGGTGTGGCTTGACGTAAAACAACAACCCAGATGGCGTTTTGAAGTTCGTGACGATGGTATCGGCTTTAACACTAACAACGACGCATTGGATCAAACCCATGTCGGACTGCGCATCATGTCCGAACGAGCCCAACGGATTGATGCTGATCTGGAGGTGGTTTCAACCCCTGGACGTGGATGCTCGGTGATTCTCGAACTGCCTGCCCCAAACTATTCAAGCAACCGTTCTGTTAGCTCCCTAGCTTCATAGACGGATTTCTAACCCCTAAATTATCTAATTACGACCGTGCCTGACTTTCAAACTCCAGATGCTGATCGCACACGCACCAGAATTTTGGTAGTGGACGACCACACCCTTTTTCGACGAGGGCTAACCTCTTTGCTAGCTCGAGATCCGCGTGTATGCGTAGTCGGAGACGCTGCTGATGCAGGACAAGCTCAACGCAAGGCAAAGGAGCTGCAACCCGACTTGATTCTGCTGGACAACCATCTGCCCGGTGTCAACGGTGTTGATGCCCTGCCAGCACTTCGTGAAGCAGCCCCTGGCGCCGTGATACTGATGTTGACGATAAGTGAAGATGCCAATGATTTGGCTGCAGCCCTGCGAGGAGGGGCTTCAGGGTACCTGCTTAAAACCATTGAAGGAGAGGATTTGACTGGTGCTATTGGTCGAGCAATGCAGGGAGACAGTGTGATCGCCCCTGAGATGATGAGTAAACTGGTTGCAGCCTACCGTGGCGCAACAATTAGCATGCAAGGCTCGCCCTCAACAGTTCTTGAAAAAGCGAATTCGATATCTGCTATTCGAAGTCTTTCATCGCGTGAGTTGGATGTCTTGCGTGGCATTGCGCGCGGTGCCAGTAACAAGGAGATTGGGCGCGAACACAGCATTGCAGAAACTACTGTCAAGATTCACGTGCAACACATCTTGCGCAAACTTGCTGTGAGCAGTAGGGTTAACGCCGCAGTCATTGCAACCGAGCATGGTCTGATTTAGGGCGCCTGCCCCGCCAGGAGTTAGTTCTGTAGAACTATACCGTTCTAACGCGAGCTAGTTCCACTGAACACAGTTGTCCGTCCTTGAGAAGGATACCGTACAAAAGCCAATAGCCATAGAGTCATAGCGTCACCAAAAGGAGTTTTGCTATGACAAGAAAAGGACAGGCACTGTCTGTGTTGATGGTCAGCACATTTGCGTTTACTGTCTGCTTCATGGTTTGGATGATGTTTGCTGTTATCGGCATTCCAATCAAAAAAACCTTAAATCTCAACTCTACCCAATTTGGCCTGCTGATGGCCACGCCCGTGCTAACGGGTTCAGTGATACGAGTACCGCTTGGCATCTGGACCGACAAATATGGTGGTCGGATCGTGATGGCGCTGCTGATGGCATCGACCGTGCCCGCCATCTGGCTGATGTCCTACGCCACTCAATACTGGCAGTACTTGACGATTGGCCTCTTCGTCGGCATGGCGGGCGGCGCCTTTTCAGTAGGCACGCCCTACGTGGCGCGCTGGTTTCCCAAAGGTCAGCAAGGTTTTGCAATGGGAATTTACGGAGCAGGCAACTCGGGGGCCGCCGTTAACAAGTTTCTTGCGCCCGCCTTGATGGTGGGATTCGGTTGGACCATGGTGCCGCAGGTTTACGCGGCCGTCATGCTAGGAACCGTCATTCTGTTCTGGTTCTTCAGCCACAGCGATCCTGCTCACCTGGTTCCCAGCCACCTTACATTTCGCGATCAGCTGATGTCTTTAAAAGACCCTCGGGTGATCAAGTACTGTCAGTACTACAGCATTGTGTTTGGCGGCTACGTCGCCTTGTCACTTTGGATGGTTAAGTATTACGTAGGCGAATTTGGCCTGAACATACGAACAGCCGCTCTGCTTGCCGCCTGCTTCTCTTTGCCGGGCGGGATATTGCGCGCCGTGGGCGGATGGCTGTCAGACAAATATGGCGCTCATGCCATGACGTGGTGGGTGCTCTGGGTAAGCTGGATTTGCCTTTTCTTGCTGAGCTACCCACAAACTGATTTCACGATCGCCACGGTGACCGGCGTTAAGACCTTTCACGTTGGTCTGAACGTCTACATGTTCACTGTTCTGATGTTTGTACTGGGTATTGCGTGGGCATTTGGCAAGGCCAGCGTCTTCAAGTACATCAGTGACGACTACCCGCACAACATTGGCACGATCAGCGGCATTGTCGGATTGGCCGGCGGGTTGGGTGGGTTTTTGTTGCCCATCATGTTTGGTGCGTTGCTGGACGTGACGGGTATCCGATCAAGCGCTTTTATGTTGATGTACGGCGTCGTTTGGGTGTCATTGATCTGGATGTATTGGACTGAAGTACGTGCCAAAGATTACATGGCCCATAAGAGCCCACATGCGATCCATGCACAAATTTCCTCCTGATGAAAGACCTTATGAATCAATCAAAAACATCGAGCAATGACATTGCCGACTGGAGGCCTGAGGACATTCAATTCTGGGAACGCACCGGTAAAAAGATTGCTTACCGGAATCTATGGTTATCAGTTCCAGCGTTGTTGTGCGGCTTTGCGGTGTGGGGCATGTGGGGCATCATCACTGTGCAAATGCTCAACTTGGGGTTCCCGTTTACCCAAGCTGAGCTTTTCACGCTCACTGCCATAGCAGGCATCTCGGGTGCCACCATGCGTATTCCGGCCTCTTTTCTGATTCGTTTGGCCGGAGGGCGAAACACCATATTTTTGACCACAGCCATGCTGCTGGCACCCGCCATAGGCACCGGCGTGGTACTTCAGCATCCAGAGTGGCCCCTGTGGACGTTTCAGCTCATGGCGCTGTGGTCGGGCGTGGGCGGAGGAAATTTCGCTAGCTCCATGTCGAATATCAGCACCTTTTTTCCCAAGCGTCTTCAGGGCACCGGCCTGGGGCTCAATGCGGGGTTGGGCAACTTTGGGGTGACGACGATGCAAATCGTGATCCCCTTGGTCATGACCGTCAGTGTGTTCGGTGACTTTGGCGGGGAGTCAACCAAACTCATCAAGGACAGTGGGTGGATATTTGGCAAGATCGTTGCGGGCACACCGACCTGGGTTCAGAACGCTGGTTTTGCTTGGGTTGTTTCGCTGGTTCCGCTGTCAATTCTTTGCTGGTTTGGCATGAACAATCTGAAATCTGTTTCGCCAGCCACAGGCAGCCCAGCAGTAGCGTTTAGCAAAATCGTCTATTTGTACACCTTGGCTTTTGTACCGGCCATTTTCATGCTTTACCTGTACTTGCCCGCACCGACCGGGCTTGGCTTGCTGAGCATGTGGGTTGCAATTCCGTTAGATGTCATTCTGGCGCTTCTGGTGATGAAGCTCGCCGCGTTCGGCGAAATGAAGGAGGGCGTGACAAAGCAATTTTCGATTTTCCGCAACAAGCACACCTGGTCACTGACGGCGCTGTACATCGTGACGTTCGGCTCGTTTATCGGCTTCTCGATGGCTTTGCCCCTGGCAATAACGGTGATCTTTGGTATCAGCCACGTGCCCGATGCGAGTGGCGTCCTGCAGCACACATTGAAGAACCCGAACGCACCCTCTGCATTGACTTACGCCTGGATCGGCCCCTTCGTCGGCGCGGCGACTCGTCCCATTGGGGGCTGGATTTCTGACAAATTTGGCGGATCCATTGTCACCCAATGGATATCAGGCGTGATGGTTGTGTCGTCGGTGGCAGTGGGCTACGTGATGATGCAGGCTTATGGATCGAGCACGCCTGAGCAGTACTTCACTGCGTTCATTGGCCTGTTCATCGTGTTGTTTTTTGCCACCGGAATTGGCAACGGCTCGACGTTCCGGACGATTGGCGTCATCTTCGACCGTACCCAGGCAGGTCCTGTACTGGGCTGGACATCAGCGATTGCCGCCTACGGGCATTCATTGCGCCAGTCGTAATTGGCGCCCAAATTAAAGCTGGCACACCTCAAAACGCAATGTATTGGTTTGCTGTTTTTTATGCCCTTTGCTTATTTCTCAATTGGTGGTTCTATTTGCGTGCTGATTCTGAAATCAAGAACCCCTAATCGTTCATTTTTATATCTGCTGACCTGTGTGAAACGTGGGTTGCAGATTTTTCATTTAACTGATTTTTACAGAGGTAACCCATGAGCCATTTTCTGGATCGACTCACGTATTTCTCACAACCCCGGGAGGCTTTCTCTGGCGACCACGGTGTCACCACGGGCGAAGATCGCACCTGGGAAAACGCGTACCGTGACCGCTGGGCACACGACAAGATCGTGCGTAGCACCCACGGTGTGAACTGCACTGGGTCATGTTCCTGGAAAATTTACGTCAAAGGCGGCATCGTCACCTGGGAAACTCAGCAAACCGACTACCCGCGTACCCGCTGGGATATGCCAAACCATGAGCCTCGGGGTTGTGCCCGTGGTGCCAGCTACAGCTGGTATTTGTACAGCGCCAACCGCGTCAAATATCCCTTGGTGCGGGGCCGCCTGCTAAAGCTCTGGCGCGATGCGCGACGTTCAATGGATCCCGTCATGGCATGGGCGTCGATTGCTCAGGACGATGCAAAACGCCGCGGCTACCAAAGCGTTCGCGGTCTGGGCGGTTTTGTGCGGTCCAGCTGGGACGAGGTCAACGAGATGATCGCGGCTGCCAACGTTTACACCATCAAGCAACACGGCCCTGACCGAGTCATTGGTTTCTCGCCGATTCCAGCCATGTCCATGGTGTCGTATGCCGCGGGCAGCCGTTATCTGAGCCTGATCGGTGGCGTGTGCATGAGTTTCTACGACTGGTATTGCGACCTGCCTCCCAGCAGCCCGCAAATCTGGGGCGAGCAAACCGACGTGCCCGAGTCAGCTGACTGGTACAACTCCAGCTTCATCATTGCCTGGGGCTCCAATGTGCCGCAAACCCGCACACCGGATGCCCACTTTTTCACCGAAGTGCGTTACAAGGGCACCAAAACGGTGGCGGTCACGCCAGACTATTCTGAAGTCGCCAAGCTGTCCGACATCTGGATGAAACCCAAACAGGGCACCGACGCCGCTGTTGCCATGGCCATGGGCCATGTGATCCTGAAAGAGTTCTACTTTCCCGACAAGGGCGAGCGCAGCAGCTACTTTGACGACTATGTGCGCCGATATACAGACATGCCGATGTTGGTAATGTTGAGAGAACACACTTTGCCAAACGGTGATGTCGTGATGGTGCCGGACCGGTATGTGCGTGCCTCCGACTTCAACGGCAAACTTGGCGCAGCCAACAACCCAGAGTGGAAAACAGTCGCCATCGACGTAAACGGCAAAGTAGTTTTGCCCAACGGCGCAATCGGTTTCCGCTGGGGACCAGATGGGCGTGCCGATGAAGGCCAATGGAACCTGGAGGCCAAAGAAGCCCGCAATGGCAATAGCGTCAAACTCAAGCTAAGTGTGATGGAAAACGATTCCCAAGGCTTTGGGGCCAGCACCCAGACCGCGAAAGTCGGGTTCCCCTACTTCGGCGGCATTGTTTCGGAGCACTTCCCCAACAACGCCACTGGCGCGGGCGTTAACAACGTGTTGGTGCGTACCGTGCCAGTGCAAACCATCCAACTGGGCAAAGACGGCGACAAACGCGAAGCCCTGGTCGCCACGGTGTTTGACCTACAAGTGGCCAACTACGGCGTGGCACGGGGCCTAGAAGGTGAACTGGCTGCAAAAGATTTCAATGACGACACGCCGTACACACCCGCTTGGCAAGAACGCATCACCGGCACGCCGCGCGAGCAACTCATTACCGTGGCGCGGCAGTTTGCCGACAACGCCGACAAGACCCATGGAAAATCCATGGTGATCATTGGTGCGGCCATGAACCACTGGTACCACGCCGACATGAACTACCGCGGTGTCATCAATATGTTAATGATGTGCGGTTGTATCGGTCAGTCAGGAGGTGGTTGGGCTCACTATGTGGGTCAAGAAAAACTACGCCCACAAACTGGTTGGACGGCGCTGGCGTTTGCACTGGACTGGATTCGTCCGCCACGGCAAATGAATTCAACTAGTTTTTTTTATGCCCACACCGACCAATGGCGGTATGAAAAGCTGGGGGTAGACGAGGTTTTATCCCCACTTGCCGATAAGAGCAAATTCGGTGGCAGCATGATCGACTACAACGTGCGTGCCGAACGTATGGGCTGGCTACCTTCTGCCCCACAGCTCAAGACCAATCCGTTGAAGGTCGTGAAAGATGCCATTGCCGCCGGGGTTGACCCAAAAGACTACACCGTTAAGGGACTGAAAGACGGTAGTCTAGTGATGAGCTGCGAAGACCCAGATCACCCCAACAATTGGCCACGCAACATGTTTGTATGGCGTTCCAACATTCTTGGCTCTAGCGGCAAAGGTCATGAATATTTCCTGAAGCACCTGCTGGGCACCAGCAACGGCGTTCAGGGAAAAGATCTCGGCAAGGGCGAGGCCAAGCCTGAAGAAGTGTTGTGGCACGACAAGGCCCCAGAAGGCAAACTTGATTTGTTGGTCACGCTCGATTTCCGCATGAGTACCACGTGCTTGTATTCCGACATCGTGTTGCCGACTGCCACGTGGTACGAGAAAAACGATCTCAATACCAGTGACATGCACCCGTTTATTCATCCGCTCTCAACCGCGGTGGACCCAGCTTGGCAATCGCGTAGCGACTGGGATATTTACAAGGGTTTCGCTAAGAAATTTAGCGAAGTTTGCGTCGGGCATCTGGGTGTGGAGAGCGAAATGGTGCTGACGCCTATGATGCACGACAGTCCTGGCGAACTCGCACAACCCTTTGGCGTACAGGACTGGAAGCGCGGCGAGATCGACCTCATCCCCGGGAAAACCGCGCCCAATATGGCCGTGGTTGAGCGTGATTATCCCAATGTTTACAAACGATTCATCGCTCTCGGCCCCCTGTTGAACAAGGTCGGCAATGGTGGCAAGGGAATCAATTGGGACACTAAGATTGAAGTGACTCAACTGGGTCAGCTCAATGGCTTGACCACAGACGCTGGCGTCACCTGCGGCATGCCGAAGATCGAAACCGACATTGACGCCTGCGAAGTCGTACTGCAACTGGCCCCCGAAACCAATGGACATGTAGCGGTAAAAGCCTGGAAGGCGCTGGGCAAGCAAACCGGCCTGGACCACACCCATTTGGCGCTGTACCGCGAAGATGAAAAAATTCGTTTCCGTGATATTCAGGCTCAACCGCGCAAGATTATCTCCAGCCCTACCTGGAGTGGAATAGAAAGCGAGACCGTTTCGTACAACGCGGGCTATACCAACGTGCACGAGATGATCCCATGGCGAACTCTGACGGGTCGCCAGCAGTTCTACATGGACCACCCGTGGATGACCGCTTTTGGAGAGGGATTTACCAGTTACCGCCCACCCGTCGATCTCAAAGCCACCGGTGGCATCCACAACATTCGACCCAACGGCCACAAGGAAATTGCGCTTAACTTCATCACACCGCACCAGAAGTGGGGCATTCACTCCACGTACAGTGACAACCTGATGATGCTTACGCTCAACCGGGGCGGTAGCGTGGTGTGGCTAAGCGAAGACGATGCCAAGAGCGTCGGCATTGAAGACAACGATTGGATCGAGGTTTTCAACATCAATGGTGCAATTGCGGCCCGTGCCGTGGTAAGTCAGCGGGTGAACCCGGGCATGACGTTGATGTACCACTCGCAAGAGAAGATCATCAACACCCCGGGTTCAGAGATCAGTGGGGTGCGTGGTGGCATCCACAACTCGGTGACCCGAATTGTGCTCAAGCCCACCCACATGATTGGTGGTTACGCCCAGTTCAGCTACGGCTTTAACTACTACGGAACCATTGGTACCAACCGCGACGAGTTTGTGGTTGTGCGCAAGATGGCGAGGGTGGACTGGCTGGATGACGAAGGATCGTCGGCAGAAATCACAACCACCCACGCCTGAGGAGAAAAATCATGAAAATACGCGCCCAAATTGGCATGGTACTCAACCTGGACAAATGCATTGGTTGCCACACTTGTTCGGTCACCTGCAAAAACGTCTGGACTAGCCGCCCCGGTATGGAGTACGCCTGGTTCAACAACGTTGAAACCAAGCCCGGCATCGGTTACCCCAAGGAATGGGAGAACCAGGACAAGTGGAATGGTGGTTGGCAGCGCCTACCCAGCGGCAAGATTGAGCCTCGGCAGGGTTCCAAATGGAAGCTGCTTATGCGCATCTTTGCTAACCCAAACTTGCCCGAAATTGACGATTACTACGAACCCTTCACTTTTGACTATGCACACCTGCAATCCGCGCCTGAGTCCAAGGCCGCACCGACCGCCCGCCCACGCAGCCTGATCACCGGAAAACGCATGGAAAAAATCGTCTGGGGACCGAACTGGGAAGAAATCCTGGGCGGTGAGTTCTCCAAGCGCAGCAAGGACAAGAACTTCGACGATATCCAGAAGGACATCTACGGCCAGTTCGAAAACACCTTCATGATGTACCTGCCACGCCTGTGTGAACACTGCCTGAACCCAGCGTGTGTGGCCTCTTGTCCATCGGGCTCGATCTACAAGCGTGAGGAGGACGGCATTGTGCTCATCGACCAGGACAAGTGCCGTGGTTGGCGCATGTGCATCAGTGGCTGCCCGTACAAGAAGATCTACTACAACTGGAAATCTGGCAAGGCCGAAAAATGCATCTTTTGCTACCCCAGGATTGAGTCTGGCCAACCAACTGTGTGTTCAGAAACCTGTGTCGGCCGTATCCGTTACTTGGGCGTTTTGCTGTACGACGCAGACCGGATCCAAGAGGCAGCAAGCGTCGAGCACGACCGTGATTTGTACCAGGCGCAACTCGACATCTTTCTCGATCCGAATGACCCGAAGGTGATTGAGCAGGCACGCATCGATGGCATCCCTGACAAGTGGATGGAGGCTGCCCGCAACAGCCCCGTCTACAAAATGGCTGTCGAATGGAAAGTTGCTCTGCCCTTGCACCCCGAGTACCGCACCTTGCCGATGGTCTGGTATGTGCCACCACTGTCCCCCATCAGTGCCGCTGCTAACGCGGGCAACATTGGCGTAAATGGCGAGATCCCGGATGTCAAACAACTACGCATCCCGGTTAAGTATCTGGCCAATCTGCTCACTGCGGGGGATACCGCGCCGGTGGAACTCGCCTTGGAACGGATGTTAGCCATGCGCGCTTACCAACGCGGTAAACATGTGGACGGTAAGCCAAACTTGGCGGCCCTAAAACAGGTACAAATGACACCATTGGAAGTTGAAGAGATGTACCAAGTGATGGCGATCGCTAATTACGAGGACCGTTTCGTTATCCCTAGCACACATCGTGAATACGCGGAGAACACCTTCGATGTGCGTGGCGGCTGCGGCTTTAGCTTTGGCAATGGTTGTTCGGACGGTACAAGTGAGGTTAGCCTCTTTGGTGGCGCCAAAAAGCGCACCATCCCCATCAAGGCGGAGGTCTGAACCGTGGGACTCTTTTCTTCGAACATCATCAGTGCCTCACTTAGCTTGCGTGTGCTGGCCCGGCTGTTGGCCTACCCGGACGCGCAATTGCGCGCTGACTTGGATGACATGCGTAACGCCTTGCTATCTGAGAGCGCGGTTGCGCCAGAGCGCCTCGCGGAGTTGAATGCCCTGATGACCTCGCTGCAGAGTGGCAACGCGCTGGACAACGAGGCTGAATACGTCGAGGTATTCGACCGGGGCCGCGCCACCTCCTTGCACTTGTTTGAGCACGTGCACGGCGACTCGCGTGACCGAGGTCCGGCAATGATCGACCTGGCCCAAACCTATGAGAATGCCGGGCTTTTTCTAGGGCCAGACGAAATGCCTGACTATTTGCCGGTGGTGCTGGAATTTGTCTCAACTCAGACACCGACAGAAGCCAGAGCCTTCTTGAGCGAAATGGCGCACATATTCAACGCCATTTTCAACGCCCTGCAACAGCGCAACAGCTCTTATGCCAGCGTGCTGGGCGCCCTGCTGGAGTTGAGCGGCGAAAAAGCCCACCCGGTGAAGATCGTTGCCGACGAACCCATCGACACCACCTGGGAAGAGCCTGTGGTGTTTGATGGCTGCTCGGTCAAAGGTCAAACCAAGCCAGACCAGGTCCAACCCATTCACTTTGTCAAAACCGACGCAACGGCCAACCGTCAAAAAGCTGCTGCATCCGCTGGAGTCACACCATGAACGCACTCGACAATTTTCTGTTTGGCGTATATCCGTACATCGCCATCACCATTTTTTTAGTGGGCAGTCTGGTGCGCTTTGACCGCGATCAGTACACCTGGAAAAGTGATTCGTCACAAATGCTGAAGGCGGGGCAATTGCGCTGGGGCAGCAACCTGTTCCACGTAGGCGTGCTGTTTCTGTTTTTTGGGCACACTGTAGGCATGTTGACTCCGCACTTTATCTACGAGCACTTCATCAGCGCCGGCAACAAACAACTCATGGCCATGATCAGTGGTGGTCTAGCGGGCTTAGCTGGTTTTATCGGCGTCACCATCTTGCTGCACCGTCGGCTAACCGAGCCGCGCATTCGCATCAATTCCAAAACAAGTGACATCGTCTTGTTGGTGCTGCTGTGGCTTCAGCTGGGATTGGGTTTGGCCACCGTGCCGCTGTCGGGTCAGCACCTGGACGGAAGCATGATGATGAACTTGGCTGGCTGGGCACAACACATTGTGACGCTGCAACCGGGAGCGGTGGCGTTGCTGGCAGATGCGGGCTTTATCTTCAAAGCACACATGTTTTTGGGCATGAGCATTTTTGTGGTCTTCCCCTTCACTCGGCTGGTACATGTCTGGAGCGGTTTTGCGTCGGTGAGTTATCTGGTTCGTCCTTACCAAGTGGTGCGGGCGCGCCGCATGAATGTACCCACGGGGAACAACTTGCCGCCGCAGCGGGATGCACGGGTTTAAGGGCAGGTGATGAAAACAGCCAACATTGAAACGACCGAGATTGCCAGCGTCAATGGCATTGCCCTGCATTTGCCAAGTGACGCTTTAACTTCCGATGAGCTTCGCCAACGTGCTTGCTCGGAGCTGTTGCGCCAGGCAGCGGTGGCGCAATCCCTGCTGTCCCGTGAAGACCTGCCAAGCGCAGACGGCGTATTGAGCGAGGCGGCCAGCAGTGCCATTGAAGTTTTGCTAGACCAAAATCTCGTGATCCCCGAGCCTTCCGAGGAAGCTTGTCTGCGTCACTACACAGCGCATCAGGCGAGTTACGCGATTGGCGAGCGCATCAACGTGCGTCACATTCTGTTTGCGGTGACTGAAGGCGTCGATCTGAACTTGCTTCGAAACCGTGCCGAATCCACCCTGCTGAACGTACGTTGCCATGATGGCAAGAGCCTGGATGATCTCTTTGCCAAAGATGCCAAGGCGCTGTCGAACTGTCCAAGTGGGGCAGAGGGTGGGCAGCTGGGTTGGCTTACCAGTGGCGACTGTGCGCCTGAGTTTGCCAAGGACCTGTTTGGCAACAAAGAGGTCGGTGTTTTGCCGCGTCTGGTACACAGCCGCTTCGGTCTGCATGTTGTGGAGGTTTTGGCGCGGGAAGCCGGCAAAGAGCTGTCGTTTGAGTCCGTTCGCGGTGCGGTGGCCATGGCATTGCGACAAAAAACTTACGTCACCGCGCTCAGGCAATACCTAGGACTTTTGGCCGGGCAAGCAGTGATCACCTGCGTCGATGTGGACGCTTTCGACTCGCTGTTGGTTCAATGAATCCGCGCCGAGCTCGGAAAAACCTCTTAACCACGGTGCACAACGATGACTATCGCAACCTTTGACGATTTACTTCTTGCTGCAAGGGCCCAGCCATCCGCACAACGCTTGCTGCTGGTGTTTGCTACCGCTCACTTACCTGACGACGCGACAGCCCAACAGCGAATCGATTTTGAAGCTGGCAATGGCGGGGCTTTGGTGCCCGCCATGTGCGTGGATAAAGTGGCGGATGAACTCAGTAGCTTTGCCTCAATTGCGTTAGAGGCAACTCAGTTTCATATGCCATGGTGCATGGTGTTCGCCAGTACCCTTTCTGGGGTTGGAGACCAGGCCCCTAGCAGCCAGAGTGCCCAATCCGGTTTGGAGCGCATGGTTGAGTCCATCAAACTTGGTGCGCTTGCTGACATGATTGCATTTGATACTTCGGGTAACGTTGTCTTGCTTGACTAAGACAATGAACGTTAACCCCGACACGTTTGACATGATCTCCTTTCTGAGCGATTCGCCATTGTTCAGTGGCCTAGTTCAGGAGGAAGTGTCCCGCATTGCCAAAAGTAGCCAAATTAAGGCTCATTTCAAAGGAAGTTCGATTTTCCGCATGGGTGAACCTTGCGATGCCTTGCACATCGTCTTGACGGGTCAGGTAAAGCTGTTTGTCACTTCGTCTTCTGGACAAGAAAAAGTGATCGAGATCATTAACTCTGGCCAAAGTTTTGCTGAAGCCCTGGTGTTTCTCAATAGGCCCTACATTTTGAGTGCGCAAGCGTTAACAGACACCACTCTCGTCAGTGTAAGCAAACAAGGTGTTCTGGGAGAAATCAGTCGGGATCCCAAGTTTGCCTTGCATATGCTCGCAGGCCTTTCCCGACGGCTACAAAGCTTGATTTTGGACTTGGAAGGAAGTGCGTTACGCAACGGCACGCAGCGCTTGATTGGGTATTTGCTACGTGACGTAGATGAGCAATCGCACGTGAGTAAGAATGCGTTCACTGTGTCATTGCCTGTCAGCAAAGCAGTCATTGCATCTCGCTTGTCAATGTCACCTGCGTACTTTTCACGTGTAATGCACGAACTTGAGACCAACAAGTTGATCAGCATCGACAAGCGCGACATTCACATCATCGACGTGAAAAAGCTTGCTAGCTATGGCCATTAGGTAACACCCCAAATAGCTGAGGACTGAGAAGCAGAACACTGCGGTCATGACCACCTCTGTTTGGGAGTAATGCCACCCAAGGCCATGTTTGGGCGTTCATGGTTATACATCCACATCCACTGTGTGGCGTGCATCTGGACCTCATCAAGGTCTTGCCACTGGTACTGTCACAGCCATTCGTAACGCACGGTTCGGTTGAACCTTTCGGCATAGGCGTTCTGCTGGAGCTTGCCGGGTTGAATATAGTCAAAGTGAATGCCCCAAGCTTTCGCCCAATTTTGGATCGTGCCGCTGATCTCTGGCCCACTGTCACAAAGAATGACCTGTGGCTTGCTAGGCCGGGAAATGATCTACATAGATGCCCACTTGTAACAAAAGGTTATTGTCATTCGCCATACTGGGACGTCTTTCCTCGTTTTAGAGGTGAATCAGCCCACCGGAGACTGCCATGCCTTTGTTACACCGTTTGAGCCTTGCCCAGAAGTTCATGATTCTGGGTGTGATTGCCATGCTGATGGTGCTGGTTCCCACGGGCCTTTATTTCAAAACCGTGGTGTCAGATATCCGTGCTGCTCAGGTGGAGTCGCGTGCGGGCCCATCGGTGATGGCCTTGAACAAGGTGGTGCAACTCACCCAGACACACCGCGGACTGTCGGCGGGCACGCTGAGCGGCAATCAGGCATTTGCAGCCCGCCGCCCCGGCATGCGAGACCAAGTGGTTCAGGCCATGACCACCTTTGAGGCCAGTCTGCGTGAGGCTGGCGCGTCGCCAAAGCTGCTGTCCCTGTGGTCTGACGCCAACCAGAACTGGCGCAAGCTGGAGCAAGCGGTGGGCGCCGCACAAATCAAGGCGCCTGAGAGCACCAAGCTGCATACCCAATTGATCGTCAGCATGCTGGTGCTGAACGAAGAAATCCTGGCTGAATTTGCCTTGTCGCTGGATCCGGACGCCGATTCCTACTTTTTGATTCAGGCGTCGCTCGTCAACTTGCCTTGGCTGACCGAAAACCTGGGCATCATGCGTGCACAGGGATCGACTTTTTTGACGCTGGCTGCCCTGCCTCTTGACGGACGGGCCACGTTGGCGGCGCTGAACAAGCGTGCCATCGAGGTTCAAGGCGAAATGACCCGAAACTTCAAACGTGCCATGGAGGCCAATCCGGAAGTGTCGGCCCTGCTATCCAGTAGGGCATCTGGCATGAATGAAACTGTCAGCAAGACGCTGGCCACGGCGGACAAGGTTTTGTTGACTGCGACAGAAATCAACTATTCACCCACCGCATACTTTGACGAATTCACCCGCACCATTGACGGTCTGTATGAACTGAATGCCGTCACCATGAAACAAGTGGTTGATTCGCTGAATTCGCGGGTAGCCCGTTTGCAACGCGAGCAGTGGGTCTTGCTGGGGCTGTTTTTGTTGGGCTTGGGTGCATCCATGATGCTGATGATTGCCTTTGTTCGCAGCATCACCGGGCCAGTGCATGAGGCAGTGGCCGTGGCGCAGGCTGTGGCGGGGGGGGACCTTGCGGTCGATATCCCCGTGCGGGGCAGTAACGAGCTTGGCCAGTTGATGCAAGCTTTGCAGGACATGAAAATCCATCTTTCCGATGTGGTCACGCAGGTGCGTCAGGGTTCCGACAGCGTAGCCACGGCCAGTGCAGAAATTGCGTCTGGCAATCAAGACCTTTCCGCTCGCACAGAGAGCCAAGCCAGCGCACTGGAGCAGACGGCTGCCTCTATGGAGCAGCTGAGTGCTACCGTCAAGCACAATGCCGACAGCGCCAGCCAGGCCAATCAGTTGGCAGTGAACGCATCGACAGTGGCAGTGCAGGGCGGCGACGTGGTCTCGCAGGTTGTTGACACCATGAAAGACATTAACCATAGCTCGCGCAAGATATCCGACATCATTGGCGTGATCGACGGTATTGCCTTTCAGACCAATATCCTGGCGCTGAACGCAGCGGTCGAGGCTGCACGGGCGGGTGAGCAAGGCAGGGGCTTTGCTGTGGTGGCCAGCGAGGTGCGCAGCTTGGCTGGGCGCTCTGCAGAGGCAGCCAAGGAGATCAAGGCATTGATCAGTGCCAGTGTGGAGCGGGTTGAACATGGGACGTCGCTGGTTGACCAAGCCGGTGCCACCATGACCGAAGTGGTGAATAGCATCAAACGTGTGACCGACATCGTGGCCGAGATTTCAGCCGCCAGCAACGAGCAAAGTCAGGGTGTCTCACAGGTCGGCGAAGCCGTGACGCAGATGGACCAGGTGACCCAGCAAAACGCTGCCCTGGTTGAACAGATGGCTGCTGCCGCGCTCAGCCTCAAATCGCAGGCGCATGAGTTGGTGGAAACGGTGGCGGTGTTCAAGGTGGGGGGCACCAACCGGCCTCACACACAACGTTTGCTGAATTGATATCCAGCAGCTTGCTAAAGGCGGTTGTCGATCAGGAACGAGCGCAGCTTTTCAATCACCCTGGCGGGTTGTTCGTGCACCATCCAGTGTGACGACTGCGGGTCACGCTCAAGCTGCAGTTGGGGCACAAATTGCTCGAGTCCGTCGAGCAGTCCCGGCAGCAAATAGGGGTCGCGCTCGCCCCATAGTACGAGGGTGGGCACCGTTACCCTGAATTCGGCTTCGCTCAGCCTCAGGCCAGCAGCGCCAGGCTCACGCAGGGTAGGCGGGTGCATCGGTGTGGCGCGGTAGTAGTTGAGGCCGCCGCCCAACGCACCAGGCTGCGACCAAGCTTGCAGGTAACGTGATTCAGTTTCGGCATCAAACCAGTCGGCGTTGGGCGTGGACGACTGCAGCATCGCCCTGAGGTAGGCAAAGCCGTTGCGTGACAGCAGGTCTTCTGCCCCAGGTGAGCGGAACATCAGCATGTAGGCGCTTGCAGCTTGTTGATGCCGGTCGTGGGTCAATTGTCTGGCGAATAAAGCTGTGTGGGCTGCGTTGATGATGACCAAAGCCTTCATCTGTTTGGGGTGCGACGAGGCAAAGTTCCAGGCCACGGCACCTCCCCAGTCATGAGCCACCACGATTGCGTTGCTGTGGCCAAGGTGGCAGATAAGTTGGCGCAGGTCTTCAATCACCTCTTTGGTCCGGTAGGCGTTGAGGTCTGTTGGTTTGGATGACAGATTGAAGCCACGCAGGTCGACCGCAACCGCATGGTAGTCCTGGCCAAAAGCCATCAGGAGAGGTACCCAGGCGTACCAGAACTCCGGGAATCCATGCACAAACAGCATCAGTGGCCGGTCAGTGCGGCCACTGGCAGCGTAATGCAGGTCAACACCGTTTACCCGGGCAAAACCGTGACAGATACCCAAATGCCCGTCGCGCCGATTCTCCAGGCGGACAATGTCCACTTGGCTCATGTCATAGGTGCTGCTGGGTCCGCTGTTCGTCATGGCGCTACCTCAAAGTTCGCAACCATAGCGTTCGGGGCCGAAACGCTGGATGCTTGCAAAAATTCTAGGTTGGGTGTGCCCTGGCTGCCTAGCCTGAAAAACCAACTCTGGTGCAATATCCAAAGCTAACAACGAGAACATTGATATGGATCAAAGTCAATGCGATTGCGAATGATTCGCATTTGTGGTAGAGTTCATCCATGACATTCATACCAAGCTCCGACTCTACTTCCGCCAGACCCCATTCTTGGATGGCACTTGCCGCATCTGTAATCGGCGGATTGCTAATTTCTGTCCATGCCGCGGCACAGGAGCAGGTCTTGAACCTGTATTCCGCCCGCCACTACCCAACGGACGAGGCGCTGTACAGCAATTTCACCAAAGCCACCGGCATCCGCATTGCGCGGGTGGATGCAGATGACGCGGGCATCCTGGCAAGGTTAAAAGCCGAAGGTGCCGCGTCCCCTGCCGACCTGATCCTGCTGGTCGATGCTGCCCGTCTGTGGCGGGCGGAAGTGGACGGCTTGTTTCAACCGGTCAAGTCCCCGGCTCTAGAAGCGGCGATCCCTGCTAATTTGCGTGCCAAAGCGGTAGAAGGTGGAACCCCGTGGTTTGGCTTGTCCACCCGTGCCCGGGTGGTGGTGTACGACAAACTCAGCATCAAGCGCGAGGATGTGGATACCTACGAAAAGCTGGCTGACCCCAAGCTCAAAGGCAAGCTGTGTATCAGATCGGGCAGCCACCCCTATAACCTGAGCCTGTTTGGAGCCGTCACCGAGCACCTGGGGCCAGAAAAAACCGAGGCCTGGCTCAAAGGCATGGTGGCCAACATGGCGCGTCCCCCTAAAGGTGGCGATACCGACCAGATCAAAGGCGTGGCCAGCGGTGAATGCGCGGTGGCGCTCACCAACACCTATTACCTGGCGCGCATGATGCGGTCTGGCAAACCCGAAGACCAAGCGGTGACCGAAAAAATAGGCGTGGTGTTTCCCAACCAGTCCAGCTGGGGCACGCATGTCAATGTGGCCGGCGGCGCTGTGGCCCGCTACGCCAAGCATCCACAGAACGCCGTTCGGTTCCTGGAATACCTTGCCAGCCCCGAGGCACAAAACCACTTTGCCAATGGCAACAACGAATGGCCCGCCGCCCAGGGCGTGAAGCTGAGCAACCCAGCGCTGCAAGCCATGACGGGCGGCAGCTTCAAGTCAGAGCTGATCCCCATCAGCGCCGTTGGCATGAACCAGGTCAAGGTGCAGCAAATGCTGGACCGCGTCGGGTTCAAGTGAGCAAAACGATCGAAGTGATTTTCTAGCGCATCCGTTTTTCCGGTCAGCCAAGTTGACCTTGCATACCGCGCGGTGTGCAAGGGGCCCAGCCAGCCATTTTTCAGTCTGTCGATCCTTCGGCAGTACGTCAATTTCATTCAACTTGGAGTCTCCCCATGGCCAAACCTCGTTCAGGCGAAGCGCGCAAGCCGCGCCACCTTCCCCAAGCCGCTGTTGCAAACGCCGCCGTGCTTCCCCTAGGCGCCATGATGTTGGCCGCGTCAGTGTCAGGTTGGGCCCAAACCACGCCGCCTGAAAAAACGCTGTCATCTGTCACCGTCAAAGAAAAAGCCGAAGGCAAAGACGCCGTGCGCGCCACCAGCACGGGCATCGGCAAAGGCCAGCAAGCGCTGCGCGACATCCCACAGTCCATCACCGTGGTGACTGAAAAACTGATGGATGACCGTAACCTGGACAACCTCAAAGACGTGCTGCGCAACACCGCAGGCGTGACCTTCCAGGCGGCCGAGGGCGGGGAAGAAGACATCCGCGTGCGCGGCTTTTCACTGGCCACCATGGGCGATTTGTTCATCGACGGCATGCGTGACCCGGCTTTTTACGACCGCGACATGTTCAACAACGACCGGGTTGAGCTGCTGCGCGGCTCGGCCTCCATGCTCTTTGGCCGGGGCTCCACGGGCGGTGCGGTTAACCAAGTCAGCAAAGTGCCGAAACTGATCACCGAGCACGATGTCACCACCAGCGTGGGTAGCCATGGCTTTGTGCGCGCCACGGGTGACTTCAATATCCAAACGGGTGAAAGCGCGGCCCTGCGCATCAACGCCATGGCCAACAAGGCTGACAACAACGGCGCGGGCAGCAGCATCGACAAAAAAGGTATCGCAGCTGCTTACCGCTTTGGCATTGGCGAGCGAGACGAGTTTTTGGCCAGCCTGTACAGCCTGGACAACAACAACGGCATCAACTATGGCCTGCCCTGGATCAAGCCCAAGGCCACGGACAGCGGGGCGGCCAACACCATCATCGGCAGCCTGGCCCCGACAGCAAACTTCGGCATGGCGAGTGACCGCAGCGCTGGCACGGCGCAGTGGCTGGCGCTGAAACACACCCACCGCTTTGACGCCAACACCGAACTGCAAACCCAAGTGCGCAAAGGCCAGTTCACCCGTGACCTGCGCGCCAGCGCCATC
>JADJBS010000019.1 GCA_016703665.1 Candidatus Defluviibacillus avedoerensis | reverse complement strand
GGCGTTAAACAGGTTTTCAGCCAAAGGGAATGCGACAACACGGGTCGCGCCGAACAGCAACACAGCCATTGCCTAACTGACTTTCTGCTACCAAAGGTGGTCGAGGTCATCGACGACGGGCTGGCTGGCGGTCAATCTTTCACTGGCGGTTTGATGCGCGACATCCCCTGTCTGGCTATCATCCAGCCTGGATACTCCGGCGGCAAAGCACTCACTTCGTCAAGAGCCGTCAATTCATCTGCACTCAATTCAAGCTTGCCGGCGCCAAGATTGTCAGCAAGCTGCTCAGGTGTTTTGGCACCCATGATGACCGTGCTGACCTGACCAGGACGACTCAGCAATCTGGCCAACGCCACTTGCGAAACGGATGCTGATGCTGTTGAGCGATAGGGCGCATGGCATCAATGACTCGAAACGCCCTTGGCTTATCAATCAAGGGAAAGTCAAAGCTGGCCCGGCGTGTGCCCTCGGGACCAGTGCCATCCGGACTGAACTTGCCACTGAGAAAGGCCCCCCCGCCAAGCAGACTCAGACCATGAGGCCAAGCTGCTGGTCCTGCAACAACGGCACCACTTCGCGTTCGAGGTCCCGGCCAGCAACGGTGTAATAGGCTTGCACGCTCTCAAACCGTGCCCAGTGATTTTTCTCGGAAATTGCCAGCCCTTTCATGATTTGCCAGGCCGCCATGTTGCACAAACCGATGTAGCGCACTTTCCCGGAGCGCACCATGTCGTTGAGTGTGGACAAGGCTTCCTCCAACGGAGTAAGGGGGTCAAAGCCATGCAACTGATACAAGTCGATGTGGTCAACTTGAAGGCGTTTCAGGCTGGCATCAAGCTCGTTCATCAAGTGATACCGAGATTGCCCCTGGCCGTTGACGGCACCCTCATGCATCACACCTGTGGCTTTGGTGGCAATGACCAGTTCATCACGCGGCAGGCCAAGTGTCTTGATGGCAATACCGGTCAGCTTTTCCGATTCACCGAAAGAGTAGATATTGGCCGTGTCGATGAAGTTGACTCCGGCATCAAAAGCTTGTTTCACCAGGCCAGTGGCCGCATCTTGCCCGAGGCCACCCAGGACTTTCCACCACCCCTGGTCACCAAATGTCATTGTTCCCAAGCACAGTTCAGAAACGTACAGGCCGGTTCGGCCCAGCAGTCGATATCGCATGGCATCCCCTGAAAAAAAATAGACAATTTTGACAAAAGACTGGTGTTGCATTGGTTCCCTGAATTTCAGGTTCCAGTCTCAGAATTCACCTGTAGTTCGCCTTTCTATTCACCAGCAGATCATCAGGACCGCCAGCAGGTTCCACCAGCACGCTGCTGAACAGCTCAATTGCGGTGTCGGCCACTTTCTGCGTGTCATAGTATGCATAAGCTCCAACGCCCAGGGCTCCAACCAGGGGTGCGTATCGGGCGATTGCCTTGCCAACGCTGCGTTGACCCACCTGAATGCCAATTTTTGTTGCCACATTGCGCATCATCCGCAAGGTCACCGGGAGTACCAGGTATCGGCCACCTTCACGCACAATGATGTCACGCAGCAATTGCGCAGCAGAGTGCTTGAACAGACAGAAAACCATCTGTTCTTGTCTCAATGTTGCGGTTTTGCCGTATGCACCGGCAATATCGGACACCATCTGGGCTTGAACCCGCCATACGCCGACCAGGTCTGGAAGCAAAGTCAACATGCCCAATGGGCCTGGAGCCAATGCTGCCCCACCCGAAATACCGGCACTGGCCCTTGCCGCCTTGCGGGCTAATTGCCTTGCTCGTGTTTCAGGAGTGGCGCTGATGGACTCTGATGAGAGTGGCACTTTCGAAATCAGGTTCAGGATAGTGTCCGTCATACGGTCAGCGAATCCCACTTGATTTGCCGCAACGGTCAGGCTCGAACTGCTGGCCCGGTCATTTGGTTTTTTGATTGATTCCCATCTAAATCTTCCAATAGTTAGCACTATTGGCCCTAAAAGTCTCTGTTGGCGGACTCCAAAAAACTGATGCTATTTGAATTGATTGCACTATCGTTGAGCGCGTTGCACCATGGCATCGAATTCGGCTTCGTGACCGGTCATTCCGGCTGATCGTGACCGGCGATTCTGGTTTATCGTGACCGCGCATTCCGGTTTATCGTGACCGACTTGCGGGGCTCCCCGGTTGGTGTGTCGCGACGCTGAATTGCGGGGTCACCGCAGCCCAAAGAATCGACCAAGCGGCGTGCAGGAGCTGCGCATATTTGTCCCAACCCGATGCGGGTAGTCTTGCCAGCTTTTTGCTGGAAAGCCGACATGCCCGATACCCGAAGGATCACTATGCGTCACATCAAAGACGTCCTGCGTCTCAAACTCGAACTCCACCACTCCCACCAGCACATCGCCGACTCGCTTGGCATCTCCAAAGGCGTGGTCGCCAAATACGTCAAGCTTGCCGACGCCGCTGGCCTGCGTCTTGGCCGCAAATCCAAGCTATGGACGAGACGGCACTGCACGACCGCTTGATGGGTGGTGCGCCCCAGCGTGCCAGCGGCTTCGTGGCTCCCGACTACGCCCAGGTACGCCAGGAGCTCCAACGCAAGGGGATGACCCTGATGCTGCTGTGGCAAGAGCACAGCGAGCGCCACCCCGATGGCTCCATCCACAGCTACTCCCAGTTCTGTGAGAACTACCGCCGTTTCGCCCAAACCCTCAAGCGCTCAATGCGCCAGATCCACCGCGCCGGAGAAAAACTCTTCATCGACTACGCCGGCCTCACGGTCGCCTTGGCGAACGCCAGCCGAGCCCACATCTTTGTCTCCGCGCTGGGTGCCTCGGGCTATACATTCGCCTATGCCACCCCAAGTGAAACCATGGCAGATTGGCTCGGTGCCACGGCACAGGCACTGCGCTTTTATGGCGGTTGCACAGCACTCATCGTGCCCGACAACCCCAGGGCCATGATTGCCAACCCGGACCGCTACGAGCCTCGCGCCAATGACACGGTGCTCGACTTTGCCCGTCATTACGGCACCTCGGTTCTGCCAGCGCGACCACGCCATCCGCAGGATAAGGCCAAGGCCGAATCGGCCGTACAGGTGGTGGAACGCTGGATCCTGATGCGCCTGCGCCATCAGCGGTTTGACAGCGTCGATGAGGTCAACGAGGCCATTGCGCCGCTGCTCCAACAGCTCAACGCCAAAGCGTTTCAGAAGCTCCCCGGATGCCGCGCCAGTGTGTTCGCCGAAATCGACGCCCCGGCCCTGCGGGCCCTGCCAATGCAAACCTGGGAGTTGGCCACCTACAAGACGGTAAAGGTTCATATCGACTCCCACATCGCGTTTGAGGAGCACTACTACAGCGTACCGCACGCCCTGGTTGGTCGCACGCTGGAGGCGCGTGTCACACAGCGCATCGTGGAGGTATTGCATCGCGGCGCGCGTGTGGCAAGCCATGTTCGCAGCGCCCACAAGGGCAAATTTACAACCCTGCCCGAGCATCTGTCCAAAGCCCACCGGGCGCACCTGCAGTGGAACCCTGAGCGGCTGATCCACTGGGGCCAAGACATCGGGGTGGCCACGGGCAGCCTAGTCACGCGCATGCTGAGCACGCGCGAGCATCCAGAGCATGGATACCGAGCCTGTCTGGGGCTGCTGTCACTGGCAAAACGCTACGGCAAACCCAGGCTGGAGGCAGCCTGTGTGATCGCGCTGGTATTGGGCACCACCAGAAGCGGCCATGTGCGCGACATTCTGGCCAATGGGCGCGATCAAGTGGCCCCCAGCACCGTGCCCGAGTGGGTCAGTCCAGCGCATGCCAACGTGCGTGGGCCCGAGCATTACCACTGAGATCACGCAGGCTTCGGTTACCTATGGCAGCGATGCAAGCACAAAGAAGTCAACCCGACAACCAACACCCAAACCCAAAGAAATACACCATGATGATGAACACGACATTGGAGCAACTACGCTCGCTCAAACTCGCCGGCATGGCCGGCGGCTTGCAGGAGCAGCTTACCCAGGCTGGTCTGACGGCAATGAGCTTTGAGGAGCGACTGGCCCTGCTGGTGGACCGTGAGGTACATTGGCGCAGCGACAAGCGCCAGGCCCGTCTGCTCAAGGCTGCTTGCCTGAAATTCCCACAGGCGTGCATCGAAGATATCGACACGCGTGCCGGGCGGGGCCTGGATCGCAGCGCGGTGATGAGCCTGGCCCTGGGCAATTGGATCGACAGCGGCCACAGCGTACTGATCACCGGGCTCACTGGTGCGGGCAAGACCTGGCTGGGATGTGCGTTGGCACAGTACGCTTGCAGGCGCGGGCATACAGCGCTCTACCTGCGGGTTCCCCGGCTGGGGGAGGAGTTGCGTATGCGCCACGGCAATGGCACCTTTGGCAAGTGGCTGATCGCCCTGGCCAAGACGGATGTGCTGCTGCTTGACGACTGGGGCATGGCCGGCATTGATGCCCAAACGCGCGCCGATTTGCTGGAGATCATCGATGACCGCGCTGGCAACAAGGCCACAATCATTACCAGCCAGTTGCCCATCGAGCATTGGCATGCGTGGATTGGCGATGCCACTGTCGCCGATGCGATCCTGGATCGGGTGATGCAGAAAAATCACCGCTTCAACTTGATGGGTGAGTCGCTGCGCTCGGGCACAAAATCGACAACGTCGAGCAAAGCGCAGGGCGCCCACAAACCTGCCAGAGTAGAGCAGACAAAAGACACCATTCGCGCGACGGTGCTGCGATCACGCCCGCCGTGGATAACTGGCTGATCAAAGCAGAAGCCTTGAGACGGCCTGGTCGCCGCCGGTGGCATATGTGACCGCGCCCCCGGCCTGATGCCTTTGGCCTGACGCGCTGCGCTTGCCCGGGGCAGCGTCCTGCCCCGCCCCTACGGGCTGCGCCCGGTGGCCCCACCCCCGGACTTCTTGAATCCCCTTTTTGACTCCAAAAGCGCCAGAAAACCGGGCCAGTTTCGAGCAATGCGCAATCCCACAATACAATTTGCGCAGCGCAACTCTTGCACGCTGCGCAACCGGTCACGATCGACCGGAATCACCGGTCACGATCACCGGAATACGCAGTAAAGCGAGAAGAAACCAATTCATGCTTGCTCCCTGTTGATTGATGACTCGATGATTTGTGTACAGGTCTCACCCCCCCCCCCACCTTTCGCTTGACACGGGCCGGGCAGCAAACCGAGCCAAGCCGGGAATGGCTTGCCAGTGTGGCGCGGTCTGCCATTGGGTCTTAGTTCGATGGAAGGGTTAAGCGTATGTCGCCATACTGCTCCAAAAGCTTCAGCATCTTCGCAAGTCCCGAGTCTGTGTCCGGGTATGGGTAGTCGAAGTACTCGACCTGCAACCATTGTGACTCCTGTCCTGGATGAACAAACTCCTCGAAGTCATCGACAAGCAACGCATCGCGCGGGTGGACCCCAGGAATGAAGTTAAGGTCTTTTGTCTTGCCTTGCCAGCGTATGTACTCGATGGTCGAGTACCACTCGGGCACCATCCGCTCCTCGACAAGAAGCCTTGCGATGGTTCTGAATTTTTCCTCCGCGACGGCGGTGAACATCACAACGCGTGGAAACAACGCGTGGCATCGCGACAGGAATTCAAAGAGACCAGGTCGTGGAATTTGACTCATCGCGTTTGAGATGAGTGTTCCCTCAAGGTCGAGGGCCAGTACAGTTGGGCGAGTTGATTGCATCGAGCGTCTTCAATGCCTACCGAACAGCGTGTAGTTTGCGCGCCGAGAAGCCCGCCGCGCAAGATAAACGCTGTTTATCAAGATGCCTGTTGTTCATGGGCTACGAAGGCTTTTTCAGAAGTACGCCACACAAACCAGCCCCACGCAACGCCGGATCAAGGGAAAGAACACCAGTGCGACAGGGACCTGAACACTTGGATTTGGCATAGCGCCGACAATCCACATGACGAGCGACCACGAGATGCCCATCATTAGCCCCCAGCCGAGAACACCGTTAACAAAAATGAAGCGGCGCATGCCTTTGGCCCTTGTGACAGTCCAGCGTTGCATACGCTTCTCTTTTGATGGAAACATCAGGCATCCTAACATTTGAATTGAGCCGCCAGTGGAGGCGGTCGGCTGGAATGAAATATTAGAGGGCAACATACACCGGCTCGCAACGAATTTGCGTCTTCACCGAGTTTGCAATGAAGCACTCTTCATGTGCCTCGTGGTGCATCTGATTTAGCTGCTCCAGGGTTGGCACATGGTCACCAGAAAATTGGACTTCGGTTTAGTGTTACCGTCAGCATGACCATCTTTCCATCGGGGTTTTTCCCCATCACCCCAACCGCAGCATCTAAGTAACGATCTACGCAGAACTTGCGTTTGGCTGCAACGCAGAGGAACCACAGCATATGACAGCTTGAAAGGGAGGCCACGAATGCCTCCTCAGGATCGACTGCCGCAGCGTCTGACATTGGCAATGGAACAACATGCGGTGACGAAGAGCCGGGGACTTCGACTCCGCCATCGAACCGAAGTAAATGCCTTCTTCTGTATTGTTTGCTGACGAAATCTTGCTCATTCCGGAGCCATAGAACTTCTGCGCTGTACTGTGCCATACCTTGCTCTCACCGGCCTGCTATCAAAATCACGACTGATTCGGCGTGGCTCAAAAAGCCATTTCGGAGTAAAAACCGCATCTTCATTGGAAGCGAAGGTTAAAACCTTGGAAAACCTGTAAATCATTTTTTGAACCACGCCTTCCAGATGCAGGGAAATTCGGGATGTTACACATTTGCGCACGAAGCCTTACTGTATCCCGTACTGTCCCACAGTGGGAGCCACAACATCGGGCAGTTTGGCGCAAGTGCTGTGGACAGGTTTAGAGCTTCAGGACTACGCATCGGCCCCCTGGTGCTCTCATGGGCCAATCAGCATTAACGATCAACCAATGACACAGGGTGCACTGTCCTGGCTCTGCTACCGCGTGTGTCAGCGTTGACTGAAAATCCCGAAGCTCTTCCATGGCATCGGATTGACACAGCCGTCTGTGTCTCAAGGGCATCGGGTGGGTTTGAAGATGACTCAAAATCGCTGAAACCGAGGCTTGCACGGCAGCCGCAGGAAACCACTTGGCAGCCGATGCAGGCCAGCCCTCTTCACAGGCATCAAATTCACCCGATTCATCCATGTTGTACCGAAGATCGGTATCGTCATAGAACGCACTCAGAGGGCTCACCCCAAGCGAGGATGCCATTTCGTCCAGGGATTCCTGAAGATAAAAAACGGCTGAATGGTCTTCCTCATTGCTTTTGAAGTGCTCCCCGTCGCGAATGTTCAACCAAAGGGTCATGCTCATCGTTTCTCCTTTGAAAATCGGTTGCAGAAAATGAAAAATCGTGACCTAACCTTCGACGGGCGGTTCATCGTAGTGATATTCTTCGCACAACCACTGAATGCCGGTCTGGCCGTCCCAGTAGCGTGTATGGCCCAGAATCTCATTGAGAAGTTCTTTTGTAACGGTACAAAGAGTGGCCATAAACACGGCCATATTCGGGCCACGTTCAATGAATTCAAACCCGTCATGTTTCCAAACTCGATGATTTTTCCTCGATCAGCCCCCATCGGAAGCAGGAAATAGTTGCCGGACTGCGGCACCTCGCCGATGACGGTGAGTCATCAACCCACTCGGGCAAACACTCAGACCGTTCGTCCTCATCCAGATGTTCGATCCAGCCGGTGAAGCATTCTTTTAAACCAGCCCAGTCGGCGGGTAGCGCGATGAAAAAAAGCAGATCCGTCTCCAATCGTGTCGGCATACAGTCGAACACTGCCATAGCGCTGGTAAAACGCCAGAATCTCCGGAAGATCGCCCACTTGTTTTCTGATGTCGTCAAGCGTTTGCGCATCGACTGGCGGCTCAACATCGTGACGGATGTACGCAATGTGCCGGTGCGGGCCGGGAACAGGCCATTCATTGTCGCAGCACACCAGGCGCTGATTCTTGCGGTTGAGCAGGGTTTCAAGTTCGGTGTACATGAGGGGCCCAATTCAGCGTATTTTGCCTTGGGCAAGATTGCGCAGTAAAGCGCCACGGGCTGGTGCCCTTCAGAATCTCATCGGAAATTTTGGCGCTGGCCAAGGGTCAGTTCATAGCGTTCAGGGGCTGTCCCTGCGCATCGTGCTCGTCTGCCCTCAGCTCTCTGCCCAAATTGGTGGCCGTGTAACGTGCCGATAACTGCCTGCAGCAATGGGAATGGGTTGCCAAAGGTGCCATCCCAGTCTCTCAAACCAAGCTCAACTTGTGCCGGCATGGTGAAGGACGCTTCAACAATTTCTTCCCATGAGTCATCAACTGGTGGCGGCTCTTGTGCCACCTTGAGGGTGAGGTACACGTCACCGGTATGCAGACCAAAGGTAAGAAACAGGATCGTCGGCACCGCAGCGCCAAGAATGCCGTTAACTTGCCCCCGCCGATGATCCTGGCCTTGGTCAAATGTATTCTTGAACTGGACATACGCCTGCCCGTAGCAGGAGAGGAGGGTGCCGGTGAAGATGGTTTGCATAGATGAAATCCTGTTGAACGTAGTCTACTCAAAGGCATTGAGCCAGGGGTCCGGGTCTTGAGGTCTGGGCAGCAATGAAACGGAAAATACCCTTAATCTGTTGCTTCGCCCACAGACCCACGCGCCCGGACCTCATCAATTAGGTCATCCGGCGCTCGCTCAATCAGGCTCAATCGGTGCTTGTGTCAGGTAAAGTCAACCCTGTCACGATCAGACTTTGACTTTTCACGATGTGAGTCTAAACCTTACAGTGCCTCTATATTTTGATTGATCTGAAACGCCTCAGATTTCCGATGCCGC
>JADJBS010000018.1 GCA_016703665.1 Candidatus Defluviibacillus avedoerensis | reverse complement strand
TGTTGTGAGCGGATCGGCATCTGCCAAACGACGCGGAGTTTGAGTCACAGCCCCGTGCCATGATCATCGATAGGTCGGCAAAATGATTGAGCGGTTGACCATGACGTTGAATGCCATGCCGGGGCGAACTTGCAGCGTGGGTGAAATGTTCAAGCTCTTTTGCAAAATCTTCGAGCTCACGTCGCTCAAGGAATTCATGGCCGCAGCCGAGGCTTGAGCCGAGCCGGAGGGTGTATTGAATGCACCCTGGTTCTGCGGTTGCGACTGTTGCGCAGCAACACCCAAAAACGACACCAACAGCGCCGATGACCAGGTTTTCCAGAAGTGGTTATTCACCTGATCCTCCATGCCAGATTGACCCTGACCATCAGCCGCCGACATGCCGCGCAAGGAAATCCGCGAACCATTTGGCAAAATCAGTTCATCCCAAGCCGCCAGCACCCGTGATTGACCAAAGGCAACATCGGCCGAGTACCTGCCAACCAGACGCGAACCCTGTGGAATGACCACCGTGTCAGGGTCGTGGGTGGCATAGACCGTTTGACGGGTCTGCGCAACGATGGTGCCAGGCAGATCAGAATTGATGCCTGACAGCATCACGGCAGGGATGATGGAGCCCGCCGTCAACTCAAATTCGCCCAGCTTGGGTTTGAGCCATTCTGGCAGGTAGCCACTATCAGCCGCTTCTTTCATGAAGGCCTTGTTGCGCGCTTGAGCCGCCACGGCAGGGTCAAGGGCAGCGGAACCGCCACCAGCCAGAGTGGCAGGTGAATTGCCTGAACTACTGCTGGTGGCCGTCAGACTGGCTGGCAAATTCGCCATGGGCATCGCCTCAGCCGTTGCAGAGGCACGCGCATTCGCAGCACGCCCATTGGCGGCTGACAGCTTTTGATTCACACCGCAGTCCAAGTCTTCAACATCAGCACGCGCGTCCATGATGCCGCCTGCACCCGATCTGGCGGCCAGCGCAGCACCACCTTTGCTGATGTCTGCCGTCTCGGCCGAGTCAGACGCCATGATTTGGCCCTGAAGACGCTCATACTTGCGTTTTTGCAGCCACAACCGGTGCGCCTCAGCGGGCGAGGGCGGTGAGGCACCACCACTGGCAGTTCCGGTGCCGCCAGAGGTCCCAGCGGCATTGGATGAGCGGCTGGCCAAAGGACCGATTTGCTGACCATCAGCCGTTTGAAGGGTGACTTGATGTCCAATTGCTGCCGCGGCAACCGTTGCCCTGCGCTGGATGTCCTCCACGTTTTCTTTGTAAGGGGCCGTTTGGCCTGGGGCGTCGCTGGCGGTCAGCTGATTTTGTGACTCAGCATCACCACCACGCTTGCCGCTGATCATCACCCCAATCAGGATGGCCGATGCCACCGTGGAGGCGCCGCCTAAAAGCAGAAACTGGCCCTTTTTGGACAGTCGCTTGGTCCCAGGCGGCGGTGGCTGAAGCTCTAGCGGCTGCCCCGGGCCATCAATTGCCGCCACCTCAATGTCAGCAGCATCGTCCGCCTGGGACTTTTTGCCGAATCTGAATTTCATTGGCCACCCCAGCGAAACAAACTGTCGGGTTGTGATTTTTGGCACTGAACGGTTTGGGCCTTGTCACCGACCCCCAGCACCAGACTGAGTTTCGCAGGCTTGCCATCGACGATGTAGTAGCCATTCACCAGCCGGGAATTCAGCAACTCGGTCTCGTTGTTGGAGACATTGAACACTGCCGGTGCATCGCTGGACGATGTACCGGGTGGCATCTGAATAAACGTGTGCGTGTCATTGGCAAAAACACGAGTCGGCTTGAATGCTGCTTCACCATTGCAGGTGTAGCCAAAATCCAGCGTTGTCGGATCAAGCTTGCCGACCGACTGGTCGGCCACGATCCGTTGGGCTTTGGCTTGTTCGGCGGCCATCTTGGTAGCAGCCATCGATGCCTCAAGTTCCGCTTGCTGCCGAGCTGACGCTTGCGCCTGGGCACTCAAATCGCGGGTCATGGCAGACGGGTCATACCAGCTCACCATCGGGACATACTCGGATTTACTCGACACTAGGTGCATGTAATAGATACGGCCTTTGTCTGTGGTCACCACCAGATTGGTTGACAGGCCTGCCTGTGTCGGTTTGACCATCATCACCGGCTTCGATCCAGCCGTGGCAGTTTGCAACAGCCATCGCACCGTGTCGCCTATCGACACGCTGGTGACAGCTTCACCTGCTTGCAGTGCAATCGAGCAGACGTGCAAAGGCGCACATGTGATCGTGGGACGTGAATAGCCATAGGGGTATTCGACAACGCCACCGGCACCGACCAAGGCCTCGGTCACACCCGTTTGTTCCCAGCGTTGCACTGCAGCCAATTTGGCAGCCTCGGCGGCAGAAAGTTTTTTGACCTGGGCTTTGGCTGTTGGCAGCATGGGGGAGGGCGCCAACACGTCTGGCGATGCCGTGACCTGTTGCTTGGCCGGGGTGGGCTGCAAGGTGATGGCTTCAACTGCTGGGTTTTGAGCGGTGGCGGGCGGCTTGGCTGCTGAGGCGGCATCGGTTGACTGTGCGAATGCGCCGCCAGCCAAGGTGAGTGCGGCCAGGGTGATGAGGGTGTTGAGGGGGGTGAAGTGTTTTTTCATGATGACGGCCTTTACAGAACTTCTTTGGCCCAGGAGATGGATTTGACGTAGATGCCAAACGGGTTCCAGAGCGCGACTTTTTGGTTTTCTGCCAGCTTGGCGTCAACCCCGACCGTGACGATGGCTTTCCAGTGCTGCGCCACAGCTGTTGTGCCAGGCTTGGCTTTGGTTTCCACCCAGGACACCTGGTAGGTTTCACCGCCTTGGGGAATGACAGAGGAAACCTCGACGCGGGTGACCGAGCCATCGACGGAGAAAGGCGAGTTGTCTTTGAAAAACTCATTCAAGAAGGCAGCCACATCGCGTCCCGCCATGGCGTACACCCGGTTGAGCGTGACCTGCTGGGCAACCGCATCGGGCAGCATGGAGCGCACATCTTTGATGAAGGCCGCAAGTTGGGCCACCATCAGCCGCTTGTCAAAGTCAGCCCTGGCTACCGGTGCTGGACGGGCGACAGCAACTGGCGAGCCGAGTTGGTCGGTGACCACCACAAACGGCTGGATCTTGGATTGGGATCCGACAAACGCAATTCCTATCACAGCCACCACCGCGACCGCCAAGGAGCCAGCAGCCATCAGTTGCCAATTGCGCGCGCGTGAGATCAATCCACCGTAGCGCTCATCCCACTCCCGGCGGGCGTTGAGGTATGGATTTGGGTTTGGCATGCAGGCGTCCTTTTTGAGTGCTGTTGCCAAATACCGATCTGGCGCAAGCAATACAAATTGGACGTCGATCGCTCTGGCAAGCCGCGCCGTGCCAAACGACGAGAAAGCTATCCTTTGAGGGGCAAAAGAATTGCAGCAATTGCGGCAATTTCGGGGACCAAGCAGATCAAGCTAAAACCGCTCTCTTGCACGTTGCGCGTTGGGTATCAAAAATGCGGCGAGGTCTGTCACCACCGTTTCAAGAGCCGGGATGTCGATGGCTAAATCGCGAACGAAGGCAGCCCACTGTCGCTGCTTGCCTGAGTCCAATGCAAAAGCCTGCGTCAATGCCATGGGCGCCTCAAGCGGAATGGCTGTGTCACGCCGTTCAAACGTCGCTGCGATGGCCCGAGGCAGGCGGTCATCCTCAAATGCATAGCTCCGACTCAGAATCCACACGTCATAGAAGTCCTTCATACGGCTGTTGGCCAATCCGAGCATGACCATGGCCTGAAATTTTTCGGCAATCACCGTCTCGCGGGCATAGACGCGCAGTCTAGGCTGCGGCAGATCGAGCAGGACCGGCAGATCGACCTCGTCAAGGCCGGGCTCAATGGCGTCGCCAAAGCCGATGTCAATGATGACGGTCATACGCGCACCGGCGAGCCCCCCGGTTGTGCGAAGACGCAAGCCACCATACTCAAGTTCTTCGCGGATCAACTCCACGCGCAGCGCATCGATGTCGAACATCATTCCGTCGTTGACCTCAATGGCGCAAATCTCACGAAACGTGACGAGCATCGCATCCGGAGCCGAATCGCCGTAACCCAGAAAATCCACGTCGCGTGTCGGACGGTGAGGATCATCGAACCAAGTCGTCATCAACATCGCACCCTTGAGTACGAAGCGATCGCGATGGGGCGATAAGCTGAGCCGATGCAGAAGTCGCTCATTGGCATAGCGCGTCAGCAAAAGCTCAAAGGACTGCCCCTTCTGGCGTGCCAGCGTCAGCAGGCGCGCCCGCACCGAAGTGCCGACATCTCGCGGTTTCTTGGGCTCAGCCATGGGATGTCAACGCACTCATGTACGGCTCCATGATTTTCCAGACTTTGGCGTCAACCGCCTCTCTTGCTATTTCGGCGGGCGAAGCCTTTTTTTGTCTGAGTGCCTCGCGCAGTCCTTCCAGCGCCACGTTGATGCCCACGGTCTGCCGATACCGAAACAAGTCGGCAATGGTTTTAGACACACCGAAGATCGGCACCGATACCCCATCAATCACGTGGCTTTCAACACCCTGTAGCAGGCGTTGCCCTGAAAAACGAGCGAAACGCACCGGCGGATATGCAAAGGTGGGGTGCCAGTCTTTGGAACCAATAGCCATCCAGACCTGGGCAGGAATCTGGTCAGTCAAATCGTGGAACGCCAGGGACGACGTCAGACAGATGACCCCCTTGGGAACAAGTTTGGAGGCCTCGGCAAGAGTGTGATTTGCATCGAGAGGCGCGTCTGCCAACTGATACAGCCCTCGGGCAAGGCGAACGATAGCGCCCTCTCGCTCAAGGCGCGACACCGTCGCTGCAGTAATGCCCTTTGCCGTCAATTCACTCAGTCGCGACATACCCGCGGCCTGCAGATGGGCCACAGCACGATTTCGCTGGGATGGTTGATTCTTGGGATTCACTGATACAAAACATTGGATAAAAAGAATAATAACCTATGTTTCATATCATTTCTTACTCACCATCAACCGACAAATGCCCAGCAAACCAAGCGGCTTGTGACCTGAACACCCACCTATTCACCGAACGGTCTGTTGGTGTCTGGTTTCACCGTTCGAGTTCAGGCTCAGCGGCCAGTTGAATTCTTTTGACAGGCAGAAAAATGTCGGCCCTCGCATTCTCCGCTTCCGCAGCTGACGCAGCGCTCGCGATGAAGTCACGTACTGTCTGCGGACCGCCCTGACCGAGCAAATCCCGCGCATCGGTGCCAACCGGACTGGTCTCGGGCGGAATTGCCAAAGCAAATCCAGTTACCTTGGCAGCCTCCAAGGCACGCGGGATGGCATTCGATTTGAGTCTTCCCGCCGCATCACGGCCAATGTCGTGATCGGTTGCAATGACGACACTTGGAAACATGTCCGACAGGCCGGTTTCTTTGACCCATTTGGCGACTGCCATCACATTGCTGGACGACAAGGCGCAAAGCGTGTTGCCCGCACCGCTTTGTTGAATCGCAAGTCCTGTTGCCACCCCTTCACAGATCACGAGGGGCTTGTTTTTGTCTGCGACTGCCAGCCACTCTTGAAATGGAGCCAGCGAATCGCCGGTAATTGCTCGCATTAATGAATCAGGAGCGGGAAAAGTCACAAATGCGCCGATCGTTCGCGAGCCTTTGGCCATGATCTTGTCAGTGTCGAAAGTAACTTTGGGCATCAGGTGTTGCACACCGCACAACTCCACCATGCCCGGCATGCCCAGCGGATCAGGGCGAAACATGGGCGCCAGCATCGTGTCGGCAAATCTATGATCTCTGGGATACACCCGCAAATCCGAGCCGTCCAGATCGGCATGAGCTTTGACAAGGTGCCGATGATCAGCGGGCGGTGTTTCAGCAGCTGTCCATGCATGGAGGGTGTCTCGACACAGGTCCAGATCGACCGGATGACTTTCAGATGCTGTTGCCAAGCGCGGTGAAGCCTTTGAGGACCGAGGTGGTGCAAGATCGCCATCCAGCCCCAGGTCGCCTCCTGTCACGAACATGGCTTTCCTGCCATCACGGGTTGGTCTGCCTTGCCGCCATGGCGCAGGCAGATCAATGTCACCCCGGAATGAAAAAGCGGTTGCAAGGCCATCTTTGGACACCAGCAGCTTGTAGACGGGCTTCTGATCTGTGCCATCGTGATAGCGCCCGTGCAAGCGTGTTGGCATCAACCCCGCCGACTGCAGAGAAGCGTCGGCCGCCCGCCACACTTGTTCGGGGTCATACGAACGCTGTAGCCCGGGTATAAACGAAAATTTGGGCACTTTGGCCAGTGGCGTCAGCTCTGGGTGCACTGTCAGCTGGTCGACATGCGCCCGAAGCGCCGGGGTCGATTTGTCTCCAAGCGGGATTTCGCCAGCGGCAAGCCAGGGCAGGCCTGCTGCCAGCCCTTTTTCTGCGTAGTGATGCCACATCGTCACAGTGCCGTCTCGTGCCAGGGAAAGCCGCCCACCGGGCGTTCGACTGGTTTCACCGGGCATACGAAATTCGATCAAATGGTCTTTGATCTTATGGATTTCGCAACCTCGGGCAACGAGGTAGTTCTCCGCTTGGTGCAATGCATCCACGGTAAAGCCTCACGCGTCGAGCCCCATGCGCAAGCCTGGCGCGTGACCCAGATGGCCATCATTGACCCAATGCGGTTTCCGGCGATCGGCTGCGTGTTGCAGCCGCTTCGAAAAGCTGTTGAACTTATCGGCCATACCGGCGGGTTTGGTTGTGTAGTCGGCCTCAAAGCGTTGTTGGAACGACCGTGCCTCAAAAGTATCAGCTGAGGTGCCGCCGGTTTCATTCGTGCTTTGCTTGGCGCCACTCCCTTGCATGGCAGACGGATCAAAACGTGGATTAACAAAACCGGGGGCTTGGGCTTGCCCCATAGTTGGACGGCTTGCGTTGCTTGCATGACTTGCGTTCATGCTGGGTCCGCCTCTTTGACGTTCAGACGAGCTGGGTGTCGCGCCAGGAGAACCAGGGACTGCATCAGGCGCACGAGTCCCGTCAGAGGGGCGGGTCGGGATCGCTGCAATGGATAAGTCAGGTAAACCCGAAGACACCATTGAAGACGCCCTAGGAGTGCCTTCGCTATTTGTACTGCTGGTAATGCTGGCACTGCTCGCACGCCCGGGCTTGCTTGGTGCAGAAGCAGACGAAAAGGAATGGCTAGGACTGACTGGGTTGACGGGACTGACTGGGTTAACCGCGCCGACCGAACCACTGATGCCACCTGCGAAGCCAGCGCCCGCCGATGTGCCACCAATGGCTCCGGCAGCTCTTTGAACTGGCAGCAATGCACCGATGGCACCACCTGCAAGCCCCAAAGCACGCGTACCTGCAGCACTGCTGGCCAATGCCGCCGCCACCGGCGTACCACCCACCATGCCAGCGGCCGTGCCAGCGCTTTGCAGCGACATCGCCACCGTGCCATTGAGCATTGATCCCGCCAGGCCCGGTGCCATGTAGCCGGTCACGCCATAGAACAGCGACGCTCCCCCCACACCCAAATAGTCACCAAAACTCGGACCTTCAGGGTGCGCTGCGTACGCTGCCGCAATGGTGTCTTTCAGCGCCTGGGTGAAGCTGTCACCAAAGCCGATGATCAAGTAGATCGTGAACAGCTTGACGCCGACGGAGATCGCATAGCCAAAGTATTTCTCGGACAAATTGTGCGTCCAGCGCGAGCCGGAAAACCCCAGCATCAAAGCGCCTCCGCCAATGATCAAATACGACTCGACCAGCGTGATCAGCAGTTGAACGGCAATCAGGCCGTAGCCAAGGATGATGAATACCGAGGCCACGCCCACAATGATGGCGCTCAACATGAACTTGCCAAGGCCCTGACCAGAGTTGGTCAAGGTGTTGATGATCATGCTGCCGGTGCTTGGAGCTGCGTCGTTCGAAAACTGCATCAGACTGGCGGCCACTTGCAAGCCCTGGTCAAACACGGCAGATGGCGACAAGACAGAACTGCCGCCCACACCGGCGCCCGCGACCTTGAAGGAATTGATGATGGCGGGAATCCACTCGGGTGCCTTGATCAGGACCATGGCAAAAAACGAAAGCGACATGACCTTGAACAAGGTCCCGACCATGATCTCGGAAAGTTCAGATTTTTTGAGGGTGAGCTGAATGGATGACCAGGCGAATTCAAGCGCCGCCAAGCCAAAGAACAAGTTGGTGGCATAGCCCAGCGCCGTCGACATCCAGCCACCGGAGGCACTTTGAACCTGACTGACCAGCGTGTCCATCATGCCAGCAGCATGCGCCAATGGCGCGAGACCAAACAGCAGCAGGAAAAGCGTTGCACGCATCAGCAACATGCCGCTCAGTATTTGCCGGAGTGGTTGCGAAAGAAGTTGCGGTACAGGATTTCGTCCTGGTACTTTTCGTTTTCCTGCTTGGCGACTGCATTGAGCCGTGCTTGTTCGGCCGCAATGATGGTGCCGTGCAACGCCTGGGTTTCATTGACCAGGATGCCGGCGATTTGATTGCCAGCCTGAATTGCCTGCAGGCGGCCAGCTGCAGACTGTGATGCGAGCTGAATTTGCTGCAAGGCACTTTGCGTCGTCGAAAAGTTGTTCGCGTTCAAGCCCAGTTGCTGCAATGCCGCGCCGATCTGGTTGTTGAGGCCTTTGCTCCAGTCCACCAGGTTTTGCTGGTGGTTCGCCAGCAAATGGCCATTGCCAAAGGTGGTTTGCATGTTGGAGATGGCATTCACGGTTGCATTCACAATCCCTTGGGTGTTCTGAATCGTGCTGACCAGCGAATTCAACCTGCTGACGATGCTGTTCCAGGCCTGGATCGGAATGCCCAGCGTGTTTTGGTACATGTTCAGGTACATCTGGATTTGCTGCTGTAGCTGTTCGATGTTGTTGGCATAAATACTGACCAGTTCAGCGTTGTTCATCAACTGTGTCGACTCCATCGCGCCTGCGAATCCGCCGCCACCGGCATGCGCTGCTGGCATAGACGCCAAAATCAAGGTCACCGCCACTGCAGCGCTGGTCATCGGCTTTTGAAGCTTCATGGGGATGTCCTTTTGTGAATTCGGTTGCCCCATACCGGCCGCTCGCAAGTTGGCGATGGGCATCTTGTGAAAATGGCCCTCCCACGGTCAAACAACCTGTAAAACCGTGGTGACACAGGGGGAGTTCTGTGAGAGCGTCGGGCCAGGCGCTCTGGTGCTGACCTGTCACAGTCAATAGGACTCCCACAAACGCGCGGCATCAAACTGGCCGCGCTCCCGCAGCCAGGCCGATGGCCAGGTGCGTGCATTCAGCTTTTGCAGATGACGAATCCGCGCCAAATCCTCACGTCCACTGGCCCCAACAAAGGCCATTTCCGGCGGAGTCAGTCCCAATTCAAAAACGCGGGAGCCGTCCGGGTGCAGGTGGTAATACTGGCGCTTTGGCACGGCATTACTGACGATCCGGATTTGCCGCCGGTTGAGTCCAATCGCCTGGTACAGGCCGCTTAAGGCTTCGGTTTGGGCTTGTGGACTGGGCAACAGGATTTTTGAAGGGCAAGACTCAAAAATCACATCGTCGATGCCACTGTGCGACAAATCGCTCAGGGATTGGGTGGCAAAGATGACCGACACATTCGATTTGCGCAGCACCTTGAGCCACTCGCGCAGCTTGGCTCTGAAGGCGGTGTGTTCCAGCATGACCCAGGCTTCATCCAGCACCAACAAGGTCGGTTGCCCCTCAAAACGCTGTTCAAGTCGGTGAAACAGGTAAGCCAGGACCGGCAAAACAATCTTCTCGCCGCGCGACATCAGGTGCTCCAGCTCAAACACCTGGAAGATGTCGCTCTGAATGCCGTCACTTTCGGCATCCAGCAACCGACCCGCAACGCCGCGCAGCGAGTAGTACTCCAGCGCTTCACGCAGCCGGTTGTCCTGCAAGGTCAGCAGAAAGTTGGACAGCGTGCGCTGCTGTGCGCTGTCCGTTGATGCCGCCAACTGGTTGACTGCCCGAAAAAGCTCCTTGCGCAATTCCGGCGACATGGCCACGCCCTGCAATTCGGCCAGGATTTCCAGCCACTCAGCCGCCCAGTTGCGCTCACCGTCATCGTCAATCTGACCCAGCGGGCAAAAGGTGATGTGGTCAGCTTCGCCTGCGATGTCGTAATGCTGGCCACCGGCAGCCGCCACCAGGGGAAACATGGAATAGCCCTTGTCAAAAACAAAGGCTTGCGCACCCGGATAGCGGAAATGTTGCGCCACCAGCGTGGCCAGCAGGGTGGACTTGCCCGAGCCTGTCGGACCAATGATGGCGGTATGACCCAGATCGCCCGCGTGCAGACAAAGCCGGTAAGGTGTGGCGCCATCGGTCTTGGCCTGCAGCAAGGGTGCTGATTGCTCCGGATAAAAAGGACACGGGTGGATATCCGGTCCAGCCCAAATCGCTGTCAGGGGAAGCAAGTGCGCCAGATTCATGGTGTTGACCAGCGGGCGGCGTACATTGGCAAACAGGTTGCCGGGCATGCTGCCCAAATAGGCCTCCACCGCATTGACGGATTCGACCCGTGCAGAGAAGCCGGCATTGGCAATCGTTTTGATGACAAACTGAGCTGCCTCTCGCAATGGCTGCACCTGGCTGCTGGAGAGCAAGACGACGCTGGTGTAGTAGCCAAAACGCACCAGGCCGCTGCTGGCCTCGGCCATGGCGGCAACCGCATCGGTGGCCATCTCATCCGCATCCGCATTCACGTGCGTGATATCGCCACCCTGGCTTGAGCGCATCAAGTTCATCAGGGACAGTCGCTTTTGCGCCCACTTGGAGCGGT
Source organism: Candidatus Defluviibacillus avedoerensis (assembly GCA_016703665.1). GTDB lineage: Bacteria > Pseudomonadota > Gammaproteobacteria > Burkholderiales > Burkholderiaceae_C > Defluviibacillus > Defluviibacillus avedoerensis. The sequence goes on along the minus strand of JADJBS010000018.1, from coordinate 16,504 downwards.
ACTTGCCCAGCTCCTTTTCCGCCTCACGCACCGGCATGAAGATAAACCGATTTGACCAGCGGTATTCAACAGGCAGGCGTGACAGGAAGTCCAGGATGCCAGGAAAGCTGGATCCAGGAAAGCCTGTCACGGCAATGCAAAGGGCTGTTTTGCCGTCAATCTGTGGCTCAAAGCCGGTGACAAAGTCGTGTTGACCAAGCACCGAGTCCAGATACATAGGCACCGTGCCCATGGCGAAACTGGAGCGGGGCTCCAGCGCGACACAGGCCGCCAGATGCGCCAGAAGTGGACTTCTTACCACCCCGGTTTCGAGGTCGACCGTGTCTTGCAGGCGACGAATTTTGAGCGTACTGGCCAGCCGTGCTTCGATTTCGGTCAGCATGGTTTTGAATCGGATCAGACTGCGCTGAGCAACACCGGCCTTTTGAGCACCATCGACAAACAGCATCTCCGTTTTGGCCGCAGCATCCGGGTCGGGATGCCAGCACAAGACCAGCTTGTAGTCACTTTGAAACCCGGCCCATTCGCCTTCATGCGCGAGGCGGCGGCAATCGTCCAGCAGCCGGGTGGTGCGGTCGGGAAATGCGCCATCCAATGGGTACCCAGGGGATTGACGACGTACGGCATCCACATGCAGGCTCCAGCCGTCATCGAGTGCCAGGGCTGCGTTGATGCGCGCTGATACCGCCGCCAACTCTTCTTTGGTGGCACTGTCCAGATCCGGACCACGGTATTCAAAACCTGCCAGCAACCCGCCCGATTTTGTGAGCACCACGCCGTTATCGATCAGCGCTGCCCAGGGCAGCAGATCTGGCAAGCCCTGTGCATGGCTGCGAAATTCATCCAAGATCATGCTCAGCCCCCATATCTGTGAGGCGAGGCAAACGGGGTCGCCGCGCTCTTGTAGAGCGTGCGGTAACGCAAACTGCGCCCGAAGGTCTTGGAGAGTAGGGGATCGAAACTCGCCGCACGCGTCAACACCCAGGCGCCAACAGCCCACAAGACCAGGCCAAAAATAGCGGCCCAGAGTTGAAACAAAGACACAATGAACACCCCGGCCACGATGCCCAGTGCCAGGATCAGTTCGCGCTCAGCGCCCAAGAGCAGCATTGGCCTGAGAAGGGATTGGTGCAGCGGCACAGAAAAGTGGCTGTTGTTCTCTGAACTTTGATGAACCATGATGGGCTGTCAGAGCGGCAATGTCAGATGAGTGCACCGCTGTTGACCAGGCCGATCATGCTCAGGAAGTTGGCACCAAAGACGATCAACGCCACACCGAGCACCACGTACAGCAGCTTCTTTGCAATCCCACCCAAATCGTCTCCGCCAAAAATCAGCGCAGCACCCGCTGCCAGAAAGGCCACGGTCGAAATGCCGGTGGCCACCGGGCCAGTCAGATTGTTGACCACGGTGGTGATGGGGCCGTCCCAGGGCAGGGCGGGACCAGCATAGGCCAGCTCAGTGGACAGGGCAGCCAGGCCCGAGATGACCGGTGTGGTCAGCTTGTCCAGGGACTGGGCGAGCTTGGTTGTTTGAATATGCACGATCTACTCCAGTTGCAAAAGGTCACCGGCCTGTTTGGCTGGTGCTTGATACCGCTGGCGTGCAAGTGAGAAAAAAAGCCGGTTTGCGCTGAGGTGGCGCAGCAAGAGGTCAGGGTGCCTGCCTTGTTTGCATCCTGAACCGATGCCGTGGTTGTGAGCGTCGACAGATTAAAGAAGATTAAAGACAGATTAGCAACTTTTTGGTACTTTCGTAACCTATTGAATTGATTAGTAAAATTTGTCACTTTTGATCATTCTCGGTATCTGCAATGCCGTGCTTTGGTACCTGCAATGCCGTGATTTGGTATGCGCTATGCCGTGTCGGTATCTGCAATGCCGTGGTCAGCGGTACCTGCCATGCCGTGCCCTGTGGATAACTTTTACTGTCGTTCAAGGGTGGCCGCCCGACTGCCAGGGTGCCAGGCTTACAGCTGATCCACTGGGTCGCAGTGACTTGAATTGACGGGAGAAAAGTTTCATGATCCGCGGGTTGACGCAGACCATGAAAGTTGACGCGGGGACTCAAGGCGATTCGCCGGAACGCTTGCGCTTGAGCAGGTGCCTTGACTGACTCGCTGTTGGTAATTTGGACAGGTGCACCAAGTCTGAATCATCGATTTCCCAGGTCCAGTGGGTGACATCAACCAGTCTGTTCAGGGCCTCCTTCAGGTCCTGTCGGAATCCCTTGAGCGCGTGGTTATGGCTGCCACACAGCCGCTGAAGCGTTTCCACCTTCACAGGAAAGGGTCTGGCATGGGAGCTGTAATACCCATGCAACCACTGGGCCAAGGGGCGCCTCTTGAGCGCCATGCGTTGACCAAATTCCACACTCGACCAACCATCCAACCCATAAAGCTCGACAATTTTTGGATTCATCTCTATCACGTAGCGGCCAGTCTGATCATCCCGGCCGCCATGGCTCAGAAGCGATCCGAAGTAGGTCCGGCGGCCATCCTTGATTTCCACCACGCTGGCCGCTAACCGTGCAAACGCGCCTTTCAACCACTCATGCTGGCTTTTGCCGCTGCTGCGCCCGATGCTCTTCAAGAATTGTGACGCTGTGAACTGAATCCTGCACCCCAGACCGCCCGTTCTGGCCAACTGCAGGGCTTGTTCCCAAACATCCAGATCGGCTTGATCGAGTTGCGGTCCGGTGTGAATGATCTTGATGCCATCCACGCTGGCTTTTTCCACACGCTGTTGGAAAGACCGCTGTCCATGGCGCACCAGTCCAAAAAGGGCAGATCTCAGAATGCTATTGGGCACCCCCCGGCAGACTTCCGCCCACAGTGGCAGCTGGAGGTCACCGGGCGGGTGCGCGAACCTCGCCCGTAGTGACCCAGCGGGTTGCCCACGGGCTTTGGCCAGCGCCAGGTTTTCTTCAAAAGTCCGTTTTGGACGCATTAACCTGACGCGCCAGTCTGGTTCTTGCGCGGCCGACCTCGGCCACGCACCGGCTTGACCAGCATCAACGCACTTGGCGCCGCTTGCGGCAGTCCAGGCATGGGGATCCGTCCGGTGGTCGACGGCGGCAAACCCGCAATGAACAATTCGATGTCGGATGATCGCCAGCGGACCGATGCACCAATCTTGACTGGGGGAGGGAAGCCAACGGGCGATTTTTTGCGTCCGTAATGCCAGTTCCAAACGGATGAACCACTAATCTTGAGAATGACTGCCACATCTTCGGCAGTCAAAAGTTCCAAACTTTGCATATTGATCAACTTTGAGAGTTGATCCCTGCGAGAACGGATGGAGGTTTCGCGCGCCCACGCAGCCAGCGAACGGGATCGATAACCCGCCAGTGCTTACGCGCGGGCAATTGGCGGGCACGGAAAAAGCCTCGGTGTGAGCGTTTCGGTCACAGCGCACAGGACCGATTTGACGATGGAGCGCACTTGCAGTTCAGCTGCAAGGATGGCTTTTATGGCAGACCAAACACCCGATGTCTGAGCCCAAACCCGGGCGGCTGCGGCTCGGCGCAAAACGCCGTTGATTTTTTGACGGTGAGCATCTTCAGCCCTGTATTTTTGTTGGCTGGCTTTCTCCATCTGAGCAGCCCGGCCGATCCCTTTGAGTGTGGCGAGGTGTGCCAACTTGACCAACACCATGCCAACCACAAGACACGCTGACTGGCCATAAGCATGACCCACCAGCACCTCAAATTGTAAGAGGCTGACAATCACGAACTCGCAAGCTAACATCGCTCGCCCATATGTTTTATGAAAAAAGACCGTCAAAATATGAATATCAGAATTCTGGTTGGGTTTCATAGGGTATGAGTCTGGACATGAGTATGGGTGTAGACATGAAACGAGTATGTGGTGTCAAAGAGGTGAATATCCGCTGGATATAAAGTAGATATTGGGAGAACTCACTTTGCAGTTGAATTTACCCAAGCTGCCTCAGTTCGAAGCCGACGGCACTTGACCAATGAGTGACTTCGGCAACTTCATCAATAATTCGACCTGTAGAATTTCGATGAATCGACACGACGATATTGACTGCCTCACTGATTAATTCAGGCGCAGCTGGCACACCTGCTTCCTGAATGAGCTGACCGATACGGATCAAGGCTGCGCCAGTCGAATTGGCATGAACCGTGCCAATCCCGCCGGGATGGCCTGTATTCCATGCCTTGAGCAAGGCTAAAGCCGATTTATCTCTGACTTCACCGACAATAATTCGGTCAGGCCTTAATCTGAGCGTTGCTCGCAGCAAGCTGAATTGATCAACATGAGGCGATGTCCTTAAAAACACCGTATTTCTGACGCTGCATTGCAGCTCCAGAACATCCTCAATAATGACCAGTCGGTGGTCTGGTGAGATCAAAGAGATCTCATTCAAGACGGCATTGGCCAGCGTCGTTTTGCCACTGCCAGTGCCACCCGCGATCAGGATGTTTTTTCTGTCTGCAACCGCTGTCTTGATCGCGGCAGCTTGTTGCGTAGTCATGACGCCTGTGCGGACATAGTGATCCAAGCCAAAAATCAACGATGCTTTTTTTCTGAGGGCAAACGTTGGCGCCGGTACGACCGGCGGGATCAAGGCTTCAAACCGCGATCCGTCCAGGGGCAATTCACATTCAAGAATCGGGTTGTCGGCTGTGACCGTGGTCCCCAACATGGCAGCCACGGTGGCCACAATCGCCATGGCTCGCACCCGGTCGATTGCACCGATGCATTGCATGCCCCCCGCGTGGGAGTCTGTCCAGAGGTCGCCCGCGGGGTTTAGCATGATCTCCACCACCCGGTCATCAGCCAGGGCCGCCAGGATGGCAGCGCCCAGGGCGCGCTGCAGCGCATCGTGCGAGCGGCGATGGAATTCATGGCTGGATGTGTTCTGCTGTGTGCTCATGCCTGCATACCGCCCATCCGCAAGCACAAGGCGCATCCGTTTTCAAGGCCATGTCAATCTGAATAGCCGACAAGACCTCAGGGGTATTGCAGTTGAACGCTTGCTGTCGGCTGTCTAAATATGGGCCAGATACTTGCCTTATTTTGAGGTATTTATTCTGCTTGTGAAATTGTGGCCACTCTGTATATTTACGGACATCAACACATATTGAACGGAACCAGCATGAAGGTCGCGCATCTCGCCAGTTGCATTATGCAAACCGCATCTCGTGATGAACAAAAGAGCTTGCAAACCCTGAAAACCATTTGCAACAGTGACACCGCCTTTGTAGCGGCAGTCCAAAAATACAAAATCTGTCAGAAACTTCTGAAGAAAGCTTTTTTATTAAGCCGAACTTGGCAGAAGTTAGGCCAGGCTCGTACCTGGAAAATCACGGTCAAGGCACTCAAGGCGGCGCTCCAGTCACTGATCGTGGTATTCAAAAGACCAAAGGAATTTATGGAATTGCCTGAAGTAATTCAGAAACAAATCGGAAAGTTTGTCAAGAGTAGCAGTGGCGAACAAATACCAGTGCTTTAGTCTTTCCCTGAATCCTGGAAGGTGGTGTGTCTTGGATATCAATCATTTTAAATCGCTGTCAAGGAAATGGTCTTTCAAACTACGTGAAGATGCCCTGGATATTGAACAGGAGATGATTGTTTTTTATTTGTCTCGGCAGTCGCAGGGCAAGAGCCTGGATATCTTTGTCCCAGGTCATGAAGGCGCGCTGTTCGAGTTGTTGAAGCACAAAATCAGGGGCAACAACCTGGAGAGTCTGGGGGGTAGTGGAAGGCGACTGGCGGGCACAGAAGCCGACGATGACGCGGATCAGATCGAGCTTGTAGATGGCATTGAATCGCCGGATGAGCAGGCTGATAAGCTGGAACAGCGCCTGCAATTCGAGCACATGTTTGGCAGCGAGCTCGATCAGCTCGACGAGCTGAACAATCTGGCAGGAAGCGACCTGGGAGAGACCTTTGGCTTCACAGGTGCCAATGGCCGGGCGGTGTTATCGCAGCTCAAGAAAGACATCATTGCCCGAGCCCAAAAGCGGTTCAACGCCACCTCGCGGGTTGTAAAGCCGTCTTCACCGGCGAAAGCCCGGCAGCCAACGGTGAGGGCGTAATCGTTAGCCGAACGGCCTTCATGGCGGTAGGGTTGGCGTCAAACGAAGGCGCTTCGGGCAGTTCTGCCAGCTTCCCACCAGGGATCGTGGGCACCTGCACACCCGCCTGCCCAAACACCTCGCGGGCGTAGGCTGCCCCGATGTTTGAATCAAGACGACCGGTGTTGTACAGGCTCAGCGCACCATCGAGGGAGCCTGCTTTGGCATAGTTTGCGGCCAGAATGTTTGCCCCGGCAGCGATGTTGGTGCAGGGGTCAAACACCTGTTCCACGGTCAGTCCCAGCGTTGGCAAATTCTTGCTGTTGATTTGCGCCAAGCCCAGATCCACGCTTTCACCACGGCCAATAGCCGTCAGCGCGGCGGCCACGGCTGCCGCTTTAAACGCAAAGGCCACTGATTTTTTGCTTGTGTTGTTGTTGACCACCCAAGGCTGACCACCAGATTCCTGCTTCACCACGGCGGCCATGGTGACCGGGTCGACGGTGGGTGCACACATCAGCAAGAGCTCAAGCACGGCGGCTCCCGTCAGCCAAATTTGGCGCCAAGGATGAAAGCTGCCACGGTTGAAAACGCACCCAGCCCGACTGCGGCCAACACATAAAGCGACATGAAAGCCTCACGGGCTGCAGCCAGCAGCTTGGTATCGTCCAAATCCACTCTGACCCGACCAGGCGCCGCCTCCAAGGCGTCTATAACCGCCTCAGTCACTGCAGGCTTTAGCGTCTCAGAGACACGGCGCGGAAACTTTTGCAGCTCGCCACGCATGGCCGTCATCATGGCCAAGATCGACTCAAAGTGGTCATCATCGTGACCAGGTCCTTTGGCCGGTCCTGGCGTTCTTTTGACCAAGGCGCCAGACAGCGCTTCAAACTCAACGCGCATGGCGGCAGCCGGTACCTGGCGGAGCAATACTGGCAGGAGCCAGATCCAGTTGGGGTCGCTCTCACCCATACCGGCACGCACCGCCACATCGACAATGAGCTGTACATCAGAGGGCAGGCCAGCGGGTGCAAGTCGGGCTGCCAATTCGTCGATCAAAGTACCGACGCGACGGCCAGGCGCCGCAGTAGGCGCTGATGCGATGACTCCAGAAATGGCGTTGTTGACGCGCCGATCTTCATCGTTAGCACCGCTCACTTTGACGACTCCAGGGCAGCCAGTTTGCGCCCAGCAATGCCACGGTAGGTTTGAGCGACCGTGCGGGTGCCGATGGCCACGCCAGATCCTAGCAAATGACCTTGATCGATCACGGTGTGCAGGGGCATCGACCCGATCAAGTCAGCAGCGCGCGGCATCATGGCGGGTAACTCCAGCTCCGACCAGGCATAGTCTTCGCCACCCAAGAGGATCTTTCGGATGCTTGATTTGTCCCAGAATTCAAAAGACTTGCCGGGACCGTGCTTCAGATTGATCAACACCACTCCGTTTTGGTAATACACAGGGCTTTTGCCAACGCGGGCCTCCAGCTGATTCGTGCTCGACGCATCAATCCCCATCACCCAGATCGGTGTCGGATTCATCAACGCCATCAGGCTCAACACCGACTCCGTGATGTAAAGACCGGCTGCAGATGGCAAGGAAAAAACCAGGCGGATTTCATCTGCTTCATGGATCTGGGTTCCAGCCAGTTCGTTGATCAGATTGAGCCAGTCGTCTTCCGATTTGATGGGGCGTTGCAGGCCGATGACATGAATGTGGTTGACGGTCTCATTCTTGTAGCCGTTGTCACACACGACATCCGGGTTCATGGGATCGGCGTCAATGACGATCAGTCTGTCAATCCTGGGCATACCCGAGACTTCATGGTTGATGAAGCTGTCAACCAGGCAGCGGGAAACGAAGCTTTTGCCCACGCCACCTTTGTCGCCGTCCACAAAATACGATTTGATCATGACCATCCTTTGGGTTGTTGAAATTTCTGCTCGGCGCTATTGGCTTGATTTCCACTTGGCGATGGCTGCGTCGTACTGAAGCAAGGCGCGCTCGTAAATGCCGCGTATCCTGTTTTCTGAAGCGATGATGTCGAACATGCCGTCCGGGATCTTTGCGTTGGCCGGTATGGTTTTGGAGACGGTCAGGTAGTCATCGATATTCATCTTGGTGACGTCCAGCCATTCGCCTTTCACTTTTATGAACTTGAGCCGGGTGAGGTCGTCCGGAAAGGCGGCTTGGCTCACAGCGAGATGTGTGGCTTCGGTGGCAGCGGATTGAACATCTGCATCCTGGACAGGGCAGGGCGCCTCGCTTGGGTCCATGACGGATGCGATCGGCTGACTTTGCATGCAAGACACTGCTGGAGTCAGTGTTGATACGTCCGGTGTTTTGGGTTTCCTGCCTCTTTTTAACGGCGCAAGCCCGAATTCTTCACGCAGGATGCCGAGGTGACGCACCAAATGGCCTTTGGTGATTTTGATGTCGTGTTTTTGAAGCGCAGAGGCGATTCGTTCCAGTGACATGCCTTTGCTTAAATAGCCCTCAATGACCTCGAAGGCTGACCGCACGATCAGGGCGGGGTCATCCTTTTGCGCGAGTTCAGTTTCTGCGCGGAGAATGGCGTCGATTTGTGAGCGGAGGCTTTGCATGATCCCCATACCGACAGCTCGCAAGTCCTGGCGTGACAGGTGGCTCGACAGGCGACACAACCATGTACGACAGGTGCGCTGACAGGTGAATCAATTTCAAGCAGCCGATGACAGGCGAATCGACAGCTGAGTCAGAATGCATTGACAGGCGCACTGACAGGAAAATCAATTCATCTGTTGCAAGCGGTGTAAGTTCGGTGACTGCAACCGCTGTGCGCCGTGAAAAGGCGGCGCTTTCCTGTGGGTGTAAGTCCCACCTGGCCAAGGCTCCAGCCAGTAGCAACCGGAGCGGTCATGGAGGTAACGATATGGCTGAAGCCTTCGGGTAAAGAGCGTCACGAATTGGTGACGGCGCGAGTGTGCAGGCCGCAACGCGAGTGAACGCCGAGCAAGCCTCGAAAAGGTCGATGCGCAGATCGACCCGAAAAGCGTATCGGGGAAGACTGAGATGGCTGTGGGAACTGAGCAAATACGAACACAGTCGCTGCGCCGGGGTAGTGGCGGCAGCATGTACACAAGGAAAGTGCGCGCAACACGGGAAGCCCCAAGGTGTGGTCGGGGACGACCAACCGGACGCCGGTGACGGACAGGCCGGGCATCCTGGGGTGACGGATAGGCCCGTAGTACCGATGAAGCTGGGTAACTCCGGGGGAGGGAAGGGGCCTTGGTTCAAGACGGACGCAACACGTGGAAAGGGACAGGAGATTGGGCAACCTATCAACTCCGATAACCGTTCAGAAACTGCAGACGGCGTTACACGCGAAAGCGAAGTCAGAAGCTGGGTATCGCTTCTATGCGCTGTACGACAAGATCTACCGATCAGACATTTTGTTTCATGCCTGGAACCAGTGTCGCTCCAACAAGGGCGCGCCGGGCGTGGATGGACAGGACTTTGAGGAGGTCGAGAAATACGGCGTGCTGAGGTGGCTTGGCGAACTGGCGCTTGCACTCAAGACAGAGAAATACCAACCGGAGCCAATCAGAAGAGTGTTTATTCCGAAGGCCAATGGAAAACTCAGGCCATTGGGCATCTCGACCTTGCGAGACAGGGTTTGCATGACGGCAGCGATGCTGGTGCTGGAGCCCATCTTTGAGGCGGACCTTCCTGACGAGCAATATGCATATCGAGCTGGGCGCAATGCTCAGCAGGCGGTGCGTGACGTTCAGGACGTGCTTTATCACGGCCATCGGGAAGTCGTGGATGCGGACTTATCGGACTACTTCGGGAGCATTCCACACGCTGAAATGATGCTGTCGCTAGCGCGGCGCATTGTGGATAAACGTGTACTGCATTTGATCAAGATGTGGATGGAGTGTGTCGTAGAAGAAAAGGACGACCGGGGACACAAGACGCGAACGACCGGGGCCAAAGACAAGGGGCGGGGTATCCCGCAGGGCTCTCCCATTTCACCGCTGCTGGCAAATGTTTACATGCGCCGGTTTGTGCTGGCATGGAAGAAGTTCGGGCTGGAAAGAGCCTTGGCAGTCGGATCGTGACTTACGCTGATGATCTTGTGATTCTCTGCAGACGCGGTAAAGCTGAACAAGCCTTGCAGCAAATGCGCGAAATCATGGGTCGGCTAAAGCTAACGGTCAGCGAGGAGAAGACACGAATCTGCAAGGTACCGCAAGAGACCTTTGATTTCTTGGGATACACGTTTGGTCGGCTGTACTCGCCCAAGACGGGCAAAGCCTACATAGGAATGCGTCCGTCCAAGAAGAGTATCAAGCGCATGGTGGAGAAAGTCCATGCGATGACAGAAAGACAGACGAGTTGGCAGGAGACCACGGAAGTGGTGGGCAAGTTGAACCGTTCACTGCGCGGCTGGGCGAACTACTTCAAAGTGGGTTCGGACAGTGATGCGTACCGGACGCTGGACAACTACACCGCACCGCGGTTGCGCTGGTGGTTACGCTTCAAACACAAAGTCAGAAGAAAGAAGGGCGGGAGCTATCCACTCTCGCACCTGTACGGGTACTTCGGTCTCGTACGTCTGAGCGCGAGGGGGCGTGAGCAGGCATGGGCGAAGGCGTGAGTTCTTGTACGAAAGCCGGATGCGGGAAATCTGCACGTCCGGTTTGATGAGGGGGATGTGGAAACGGGGACTTTTGTGATGGGCAACCGAAGGCACCGCATCGTAGCTACGATGCGGCAAACAGAAATGTTTTATCACTGGACCTACCGCGCCACATCTCTACTCTACGCAGGAAGTCGACCGCTAAGACTAGTCTGGGCAAGTTGCCGTCGGTCGCCAATGACCGCTGTCCGGCGGTCAAAACTTCCGTGACATCACACGTCAAAGTTTTCCGTTAAATATCGGTCTGCTCGGCCATTTCAAGTGCGTCTTCGACCTCAATTCCCAGATACCTCACGGTGCTCTCAATTCTATGGACTTGAGGACATAAAATTGACTATCTCCCGTGCCGGACTATGTCCCGTTGCATGCTTGACCCCAGTGGCCGGGCAAACAATTTGCGGGACATAGGTTTCGGCGCTACAGCCCTTTGAGGAAAGCCAGCAATCGGTCATCTGGTCGATACCGACCAGGCGTTCCCTCTGGTGGCGTCGTTTTGTCCAGAACCGCCTGTTTTATCGCCAGGTTGGCATCCAGATAAATTTGCGTTGTTTCGACCGACTCATGTCCAAGCCATAGCGCGATCGTCGATTGATCAACCCCTTCTTGAAGCAAGTCCATTGCCGTCGTGTGGCGAAGCACATGTGGGCTCACACGTTTGCTTTTTAGTGACGGGCACTTCACAGTGGCCGTCATGACATGCTTATTAAGCAGGTAGTGGACGCCGTGAGAGCTTAGCTTGGTGCCGCGGGCATTGGGGAACAGCGGCTGATTCTTGACCAGCGTCGGTTCTCGCACCCAGGCGGCAAGTACGGCGTTTGTATTTTTGCTCAATGGTGTGCACCGCTCCTTGCGTCCCTTACCGATGACACGAACATGGGCACCGACGCCGACGTGCAAATCGTCCAGCCGCAAGCTTGTCAGCTCCGACAACCTCAAACCGGTCTGCACAGCCAGCAGAATCAGCGCGTGATCACGACGACCCGACCAGGTCTGCTGATCCGGCGCAGCCAACAGCGCATCGACCTCCTGCCGGCTGAGAAATGGCACCAACGCGCGCGTAAACCGTTTGGCTGGAATGGCCAGTACCCTCTGAATCTGAGCCGAGTGCGTCGGGGCTTCGAATGCCACATAGCGGAAGAATGAGTGCACGGCCGTCAGCCGCAAGTTGCGTGTTCGCGCGGTGATGCCGCGTGTTCGCTCTGCGTCGTCGAGGAAGGCCATCACAAGCGGTGCGTCAATATCGTCCAGTGCCAAAGCCGAGGGCGCTTTTGCCCAGGTGCTTATGCACGAATTGCAGCAGCATCTTGAAGGTGTCGCGGTACGAAGCGATCGTGTGTGCGCTGGCCTGGCGCTGCTGCATCAGGCGCTGGGTAAAGAACCGCTCCAGGAGAACACCGAAGTTGGGCTGGCCACTCATGATGACACTCCCAGCGCCGCTCCAGTCGGGCCATCGCCTGGGCCATCAGTTCAGGGTTGGCACTTAGATACCAATAGGTGCCTGCAATGCAGACGTGCCCGAGATAGTTTGAGAGCAGGGGCATCTCCCGCCCAGGATCCTTGCCCGACTGGTACCACCGAGTCAGGGTCTGAACCGCGAATTGATGCCTGAAGTCATGCAATCGCGGCCCCTTGCTTGCGCCAACTGCGCGCAAACCCGTGCTGTGCGACAGCGTGTAGAACGCTCGATGTACACGACCAACGTCCAGGCGAGTGCCGCTGCGCGAGACGAACAAATAGGTCGGGGCCGGGTGGCTAAAGAACTTCCCGCGCCGCTCAATGTAGTCGGCCAGAACCGCGCAGGTGGATGGATGGATCGGTACCAACCGCCACTGGCCGAACTTGGCGCCACGGATCGTCAAGACCGCGTGCTCGAGATCCACGTCGGCGAGTTTGAGGTTCAGTGCTTCAGACAGGCGCATGCCGGTCACACTGAGCAGGCCGATCAGTCCATAAAACACCCACGGGCGTAGCGATGTGGACGGCCAGGCCACTGGAAGTTCCAACGCCGCGTCCAATAGTCGTCTGATTTCATCGTCGGTGTACAGGTGCGGCTTGGCACGCTTGGATCGGTATGGGAGCAGGCCCAGCGGCGGTATTTCCGTGAGACTGTCGGTGGCGCTGCGATGGCGGGCGAAGCCGCGCACGAAGCAAAGACTTCGGGCCCACTCGGCAGGTTGTACCGAGGCGCTTTGCGCCCATTCAAGCGCCAATCTGGTGCTGATGTGTTCGACGCGGTGTTCCTCCATGAAGCTGACGAACCGCGGAAGCAGCCGTCCTTCATCGTGCATCTTGTATCCCAACCCACGGCGCAGGTCGACATACTCTTGCAGGGCTTGACGCAAACTGTTCATCGAGCACCTCCCGGCCAGGCAATGGCCAAGGTTCGAAGGGCTTCAGGTCCACTTTGGCGTAGATGCTGGTGGTCTGCGGGCTGCGGTGACGCAGCACCTGGCCGATCTCGGGCAGCGATGCGCCTTGGCGTAGCATATGAGCGGCCAAGGCATGCCGAAACTGATGCGAGCCACGATGTGGCGCATCGGCTTTGGCACGCGCGAGCGCGGAGTTCACGATGGAACCAACGCCATCGGAGCCGTCTAGCAAAGCGCGGATCGGCGCCAGGGAGCGAAGGAACACATGACGATCTTCGCATACCGGGCGGCCTTGCTGCAGATACTCAGCGATGGCACTACCTACATCGGCAGGCAGCGGCAGTAGGCTTTGCCGCCCACCCTTGCCGCGAACACGCAGTTGCGACTGGTCCCAATCGATGTCATCAAGAGTCAGCCTGATGATCTCGCAGGCGCGTAATCCCAGCCGCGCCAGAAGTAGCAGGACGGCACGATCACGCTGGCCAACCACAGTCAATCGGTCGCAACTGTCTTGGCGCGCTGAGCGTGATCAGCAGCGATCGCCTTGGGAATCGGCGGCGTAGTCGTCCAAGTGGCAACAGACGGCACCCCAGCGGAGAGGCCGGCACAGACATCGCCACGAAACGCGCCAAAGCGCAAGAAAGACCTCAAGGCATTGGCAGCGCACTTCACGGCTGGGGGTGCCATGCGCTTGGATTCATGCTGAACGAACGCGATGGAGTCAACCGGGAGGAGCTCCGACAAGCAGACCTCCGCCTGCCCGAAGCGCCAGGCCATGAACTGTCGCGCCACCCTGGTGTAGGTGTCGATGGTGGCCACGGCCAGCGCGTGGTTGCATCGCAGATGTTGTGCAAATTCGGTGCATAGGCGGTCAACGGCCGTGATGCATGAGGTTGCTGCCGCGCAGACTTTTTGCTCCCTCAGGAAGAGTAGTAACAGTTTCAACGCTCGGCGTTCCTGGCGGCGCGTCTCCGGGCGTCGTGAACGGCGCCTGGCGCGACTACGCTGGTACCGCTCAATCTCGACATCGGTTAACGCTGAAACTTCAATGCCACGCGCCTCGCACCATCGGCTAAACGCCAAAGCGTGTCTTGCCACGATGCAGGCGTAGCCTGCCGAATATTGCTGGCTGCCCAGCCACGTGACGAACGCACTGAGGTGTTCGGACGACATGCCACCGACTGCGCGCACCCGCGCGTCGGCTATCTCATAGGAAGGCTCCAAGATGATCTCCTTGCGGGCGGAATTGCCCGACAGGAAGCATGGCAATGTCCCGTACGAATATCGCTTCGCTTTGGAAAATCAAGGATTCAGGCAGATACGGGACATAGTCTGGCACGGGAGATAGTCAATTTTGGTGTGTCCAAGTAACAACTGAACTGCCCTAAGGTTTTTGGTGCGGCGATAAATCAAGGTCGCCTTGGTTCTGCGCATGGAATGGGTTCCATATTGGGCCGGGTCCAGGCCGATTTCCGTGATCCAACCGTCCAAAATCCTGGCGTACTGGCGCGTGCCAAGGTGTAGTGATTCATGAACACGGCTCGGAAACAGGTAGTCGTCTGGCTTCAGCGACGACTCTTTGATCCAAGCTTCAACAGCTTCACGGGTCGGCTGTGTAATTTCAAACTGGACCGGCAATGACGTTTTGTTGCAGGACGATGGCGCGGGTTGAGACGCGATCACCATGGCAGATGTCATTGACGCGCAGTTTCACCAAATCGCAGGCCCGCAGTTTGCTATCGAGCCCCAGATCAAACAAAGCAAGCTCTCGCGTCCTGTGGTTTAGCTGCAGCCGAATTCTGATGGCCCAGATGTCTTTGAGCTTGAGAGGTGACTTTTGGCCAACAATTTTTCCCTTGTTCCATGGAATTTTGGCAGGTGAAGCGGTTGCGGTGTCCACAATGATCTCCTAAAGAATGAGGGGAGAACAACTGTGCACCTGTTGCACGAATAGTCAACAAGATCCGGCCGTGGACATGCCGGAAAGCTGACATTGACCATCGGCATGTCGGTGCCCAATCCCGACAGTCGGACCAGCGAAATGCCAACCGGATACCGGCCATTAAACTCTGGAAATGATGTTTGTCGGATTTGACGGCGGAGTTCCGTAAAGCGGGCTTTCATTTCACTTCGACTGAATCAGTCAGCGCGTCCATGACTGCAATGCCGTGTGACCGTTAAAGACACAAAAATTCTGACTCTATGCTGAACTCCATAAGGCCAGTTGCTCACGCAGGATGCGCAGGGCGGGCGCTTCCTGGTACTGGTTGAGCGTGACCAACCCAAAGCGACCCGTCGCGTTCCAGGCGGGGTGACATTCAGTTGGACCAGATCCGAGGCCACCGCGTTGACGGTCAGCACGATGGCGTCACTGCGGCGAGCGACGTCGACGATGATCTCAAAGGTTTCATCACAATGCAGAGTGACCATGTTGTCCGGATTGGCCACCGAACCGTAACGTGCAATCAACACCCGCGCCACCTCGTCACTCGAGCGGGTCGAGGCAATGGGTATGTCATGATTTCAGCCAGACTGACCGCCCGCCCCAGTTGGGCCAGTGGGTGCGCCTGCCGTGCCTGGAAGCCCGCCGCCAGCTCAAAGGACTGCGTCACCAGCAGGTCAGCCGCCGGGCGCATGGAGCGCAGGTCGACAATCGCCGCGTCGAGCCGCTGCTCGCGCAAAGCATCCACCAGCACAACGGTGTTACCGCGTGAAATCTCCACATGCAGCTTGGGGTGGTGCTGCGCCATGTAGAGCATGAGGGGTGTCGAATACAAGGCCCCGGCGCTGAACTTAGGCCAATGCGCAACTTGCCAACCAGGCCGTCGTGCATCCACTTGCCAGCTTGCTTGAGTGAATCTGCATCACCCACCAAACGGCTGGCGCGCTGCAATATCTCGGTGCCGAACTGTGTCAGTCCGATGCGTCGACCGAGTCGGTCAAACAGCTTGCCACCCAACTCATCTTCCAGGCTCAGGATGCTGCGCGTCAGGGCCGGCTGCGTCAGAAAAACCGCTTTGGCCGCCCGCACGTAAGAGCCAGCGTCCGCCAAGGCCACGAAGTGGCGCAATTGAACCAGTGTCATGAAAACTGCGCTTCAAAGTATTAGATCATTGATCATAAAATGCATTGGACTTGGTTTATGCTGCTCCTATCATTGCGCCGATTGATCCCTCACCTACCAGGAGCCCTATTTTGAAATGCCTCAGCGACACCAAGGTTCAGGAGTTCATTGCTCCGCGGCGCGACATCCATCAACATCCGGAAATGGCGTTTGAGGAACACCGCACCAGTGAATTGGTTGCCCAAAAATTGCGCAGCTGGGGTTACCAGGTCTGGACCGGCATCGGCGGCACAGGTGTGGTGGGACAGCTGGTGCGGGGCACATCGTCGCGCGCCATCGGGCTGC
>JADJBS010000017.1 GCA_016703665.1 Candidatus Defluviibacillus avedoerensis | reverse complement strand
CGCTGTTTGGACTGATGGGGCACTCGATGGCCTCACTGACCATCCGGTCTACGGCATAGGTATTCGGACGGACACACTGGAACGCGTTCTGCCCGTTTTGATTCGGATGGCAAGAGAGTTACGGCTCGTTGTCTACGACATGCAGGCCGCGCGGCTTTATCGTCCTGACGGCCAGGTCATAGGCTTGGCGGGTGAGGTTCGCGTCGTAGCGTCGGAAGAAAACGGTGCAAGGGAGGACCTGCAAGGAAAAGCGCATGTGCTGACCTTGCTCAAGCAGGCACTTGAACCCGTCATGGCCTCTCATGGTTTCAAGCCGAACAAGGTTGGTTTTGGCAAGAAACTCAAGGAGGTCGAGCAGCACGTTGTGTTCGACATTGGTGACTACGTTGCCAAGGAAATCAGAATCTTTGTAAGGATCCAGCTGAAATTGCCAGGCCCACTGAAGCAAATTGCAGAGAACTTCACATCGGGGGCATGCCAGTTGGCTTTACCAGTATTGCTTGAAGGTAAGGACCTCCCTCTTTTTACTGCCCGTCATGTGGGCGTTGAGTTTCAGGCCAGGTTCGTGGATGAACTGCGGATCTTGGGACACAAACTGATGCCGGTGTTTTCCGACGTCATCCTTCCGAAACTAACTGATTTCGAGACCATCGCCGGGCTTAACCGTGCTTTTGGCGACTACGATGCAGGGTCAGATCCTGCACTGACCAGCTTGTTGTATGGCGACATCTTGGTTGCCTATCTTTGCGGGTATCCAGGGCTGCTCGGGTTGATTGATCTCAGGATCACTCAGGCGCAAAACGAGCATCGGGTGCGACTGTTGAACGGGCTGAAGGAAGCATTGGCTTCCTTGGCTGATAAGTGAATGCAGTAAGCAGTGCTGAGCAATACTGCGGGCGGATTTATTTACCAAGCCCGATCTTCCACCGCGCGCCGCAGCATTTACAGGAGAAACAAATGGACCGCAGGAATTGGCTTCAATCTGGCATCGCTCTCTCAGCAGCCATGGCCGCCACGATGGCTGGCGCTGCTGAAAGGAAATCAAAGGCATTGCCCCACCAGCATCACCACGCTGATGAAACTGCGCAGTGCCATGAAATGCCCGGTGGCCTGGACCATTTGATTCGCGCGACATCTCGCTGCGTAAGCGCTGCAGACATCTGTCTGGCCCACTGTCTGGAGCTATTGGGACAGGGCGACAAAACCATGGCCGCCTGCGCGCGTAGCGTGGTTGAAACCCGTACGATTTGTGACGCGCTGCGGGTGTTGGCTAGCCAGAAATCCAAAGCCACTCACCAAGTCGCAGCCATCGCGGCTGATCTGTGCAAAGCCTGCGAAGCAGAGTGCCGCAAGCATGCAGAGCATCACACCCAGTGCAAAGACTGTGCGGATGCCTGCGCTGAATGTGTCAAGGTTTGCGGGCAATTTGCTACCCCAAGCCAAGCAGCGGGTTGAGCGCCATTGGGCTTGGAGTCAGCTTGTCAATCCAGCTCCAAGCCCAAACGATGCCGTTGGAAATTGAAATGGCGGCGACCGACTTCGCTTTCCATCAAAACTTGTTGCTGGCGGAATTTGGTCACCACACGTGACACAGATTCCATCGTCAAGTCGACGATCTCAGACATGTCTTTGAGTGAAGGCAGGCAAATCGGCGGTCGATCACCAGCCTCCGCCTCGTCATTTCTGCCCTCCAGCATCATGAGCAAGCGACCTATGCGGTCGTCTGCCGCGCCTTCTCTCAATCTCAACAGACGGCCGGTTTC
Organism: Candidatus Defluviibacillus avedoerensis; assembly: GCA_016703665.1. Taxonomy (GTDB): domain Bacteria; phylum Pseudomonadota; class Gammaproteobacteria; order Burkholderiales; family Burkholderiaceae_C; genus Defluviibacillus; species Defluviibacillus avedoerensis. Next base: position 7,037 of record JADJBS010000017.1, on the reverse strand, counting down.
ATGCAACTGTTGAACCATGCTGTGCCGAAAGACCGTGTCACTTGTCTTTTCAAGATCAGGAGGCATCGGGAGCAACATAGTCGGTACCAGTGCTTGAGCGCGGTAGCCGTAGTGGCCAAGCACCAAAGATTCCAGACCGACCAAATCACCGACCAAGGCCAATGAAGCAAAGCGATTTTGTTGGTGCAGAACGTTATCCAATCGCAGCCCGCCACTGACAACTCGCCAGACTTTCCCCCAATCACCAGCTTCGTACAAAACGCTTTTCGCGACCAAGTATTTGGGTTGACCGATGCGAGAAGCCATGCTGATACCGGCTTTTCGTGATCCATCAAGGGCTAACATCCTGCTCTCCTTTGAATTCCGATCAGTGATGGGCATGAGCGCCATGCTCAGGCTGAAACGTAAACGAATCCGTCGTGTTGGATTCGATGACGGGAGAAGCCGTGACCACGATCACAGGCAGTTCATTGGATTGAGCGGTCGCGAGAAGAGGGAATGCGGCGGCAATGGCCATCGCAATGTGATGTTGGCGCATGAGAGGTGTCGTTTCAGTGCAGACGCCCAAGCTGGGCAGGACCAGGCCTGCACAAAGCGGCGAGCCTGGATCAGTAGCGTTGGTGTGTCAGCAAAACGGCGGCGCGCGAGGCTGCGCCGAGCGCCACGCAAACAAAGTCTGCGGAGCGCTGAGAAACAGCTCTGGCAAGCTGTCTTTGAGGGTCAAATCGACCACTGAGATGGTCGGGGCATGGGCCAACCCCAGGGCGGGGTGGTGCAATGAGCAGGCTGGGCAATGCTTACCCACCCCCTTGGAGGCAGGCGCCGACTTGGACTCAGATGCGCCAGAGTCCGCCTTGACCCATTTGGAACCCGTGGCAGAGCAAATTTCGAACAAGGCATCTGCCGCTGGAGATGGGCTGGCATGCACCAAGCCAGACGCAACACCGCTGACCAGGATTGCAAAGCAAGCAATCCATGCAATGAAGCGGTTGATGACGCGTCGCGAACTCATGGAGATTGATTGTAGCCCCAGCCCTCTGGGGCGCACCAGCTACGGTCAGGCGAGCACAGCGACTGGGTCCAGTTCGGCGATATCGGATTCGATAGCCGTGATCAAGTCACGCCCCCAGGTGTGAACGTTAGACACATCCATGCCGGCCATGGCCTCACTCCAGTCCGCGGCGCCCACTGTGTGCCAGTCGCGCCCCAAATGAACGGGGCCCTTGGCATCCATCAGAACCACCATCGATCCTTCGATCAAAGGCGCCGTCAGGGCCCGAAATCCCTGCGAGCGGATCAACGCTGCCGCTTGATCGTCTGACAAGCCATTCAACATGTCTCGCAGCAAACGCGCCAACTCAGAGGTGTCACTTCGGGCGGTGTCTTGGGGCGCCAGGTGGGCGATGTTGCCGTTGTGCATCAACAGCACGCCCGGACGGACCACGTAGGGATGGGTCATGTCATGGCTGACCTCACCGTAGGTCGCCCGTCGCAGGTGCAGATACACCTCGGCGTCCAAGGGCAAGCGAAATGGATCGGCAACAAACACATGTCCAGCAAGGTTCATCCAACTCTGATAACTTTGCGCCTCACGCATGAAAAGAGGAGTGAGATTTGACCAGCTTGAATGAACGACTGTTGACGTTGGCCCCCGAGCGCCTGAAAGGCATCCGCCGAGGCATCGAAAAGGAAAGCCTGCGCACCAGTCCAAGCGGTCAACTGGCCCAAACTGCACACCCTCGCGCCTTGGGCTCGGCGCTCACCAATCCGCACATCACAACGGATTTCAGTGAAGCACAAGTTGAATTGGTCACAGGCGCGCATGCCAGCGTGCAGGATTGCCTGCAAGAGCTGACGCAGATTCACCAGTTTGTTTACCAAGCCCTGGACCACGAGCAGTTGTGGGTCAGCAGCATGCCCGGCGCTTTACCAGCCGATGAGGCCATCCCGATTGGGCAATACGGCTCATCCAACGTGGGGCAAGCCAAAAGCGTTTACCGCATGGGTCTAGGCCATCGCTACGGCCGGCGCATGCAAACCATTTCAGGCATTCACTACAACTGGTCCATGCCTGGCCTGTCTAACGACGATTACTTTGGGCTGATCCGCAACTTTAGGCGCCAGTCCTTCTTGCTGTTGGTGCTGTTCGGAGCCTCACCGGCCGTCACCACTTGTTTTGTTCATGGCCAGGACCACGGCCTGCAACCTTTGGGCGATGACACGCTGTATTTGCCCTACGCCACATCCTTGCGCATGGGCCGCCTGGGCTACCAAAGCGACGCACAAAGTTCTTTGGCTGTCAGCTACAACGGTTTGAAAGGCTACGCCGCATCACTGCAAGATGCCCTGACGCGGGCCTATCCAGCCTACGAGGCCATCGGCATCCAGGATGAACAGGGCGGCTACAAACAACTGTCGACCTCGTTGCTGCAGATTGAAAACGAGTTCTACAGCACCATCCGCCCCAAGCGGGTCATTCAAACAGGCGAACGCCCTTTGCACGCATTGCGCGAGCGCGGTGTGGAATACGTTGAAGTGCGCTGCGTGGACCTCAACCCCTTCCTATCCATCGGGATTGACGACAACACCGTCCGGTTCCTGGATATCTTTTTGCTGCACTGCCTGTTGTCTGACAGTCCTGAGGACACCCCTCAAGAGATCGCAGCCTTGGCCCGTAACCAGCAAAAGGTGGCCACGCGGGGCCGAGAGCCTGGCTTGCGCCTGGAGCGGGGCAAGGACGAGGTCTTGCTGATGGATTGGGCAAAAGACATCGTGCAACGATGCCAGACCATTGCCCAAGCGCTGGACGCGGCGCAAGGTGGCCGGGCCCATCAAGAAGCGTGGCAGGCCGCCGCATCCGCTTTGGCTGACCCAAGCTTGCTGCCATCAGCGCGTGTGGTGGCTGCCATGCAAAGCCAACAAACCCCAGGCCACGTGGCTTTCAGTTTGGCCCAATCTGCCCAAACCCACGCCAAGCTGACCGCTCAAGCCTTGTCAGCCGAGGTCCTAGCTAAATTTGAGCAACAAGCTCAAACCTCGCTGCAAGATCAAACCGCCATTGAAGCGGCCGACACCCTGCCCTTTGAAGCCTTCAGGCAGGACTACATGTCAGCGCGGCACTTGCTGGTGTAAGTCTTTGAGGAAGGCTTGGTAAAGCTCGGCGGTTTGCCCAGGGCGCTCCACCATGGGCATGTGCCCGATGCCATCCCACACCACCGCTTTGGCATGAGGCAAAGCGGCTTGCCACAGTGGCATGGCGCTGACGTCGATCAGCCGGTCTTCCTTTCCCCACAGCAGCAAGGTCGGCACCTTGACTTGCGGCAATCGGGCCTGCAAGTCAGTAGGTTGATGAGACTGCTGGAAGATCAACGCCAACTGCGAGCGTCGGGCAATGTACTGGTCTGCAATCGCATCCAGCACATAGCCAGGCATCCATGGCGGCGATGCCATGGTCATGGGGTAGAAGGTTTCAAACCCTTTGCGCGTGTCAAACAAAAAGGGGTTTTGCCCTTGGGCCAACATCTTTTGCATGTCGCTGGGGTGCGGCTGCGGCAAGCCAGCCGGGTCGACCAAACCGGCTGACAACACACGGTCTGGATGGCTCACCGCCATCTGCGCAGCGATGTGTCCACCCATCGAATTACCGATGACATGGGCTTTTGGAATGCCCAACTGATCCATCAATTTGATCAAGCGATCAACCTGCGCAGGCGCGAATAGGACCAGTCAGTCTGAAAGCCGGTTTCGCCATGCCCCGCCACATCAGGAATGACCACTTGGTGGGTGGCAGAAAAATGCCGAGCAAACCGCGCCCAGACATCCTTGTCCGCACTGAAGCCATGCAGCATCAAAATGGCCTCACCCTGGCCAGCTGATCGGTACAGGGCCATCGGCACGCCATCGACCACCACACGCTCTTTGTGCAGGCCATACAAGTAGGACTCGGCGCGCGAGCCCAATTGATAGGTCAACTGACCGACCGTTGGATACGTGGCATAAGCCCACGCCGCAAAAGCCAGTGATGCGCCTGCTGCGACTGCAAGTAATGGACGAGACAAAGCCATTTAGCGAATCCGCACTCAACGGAATTGGTGGTGCTGCGGCTTGAAGGCCTTGGCCATCTGCCGGAAGGTGAAGCTAAAGCCTGGGAACATCGCAATCACGTGCCCGCTCTTGCTTTGATACCAGCTGTGGCAGCCGCCAGATTGCCACACTGTTTGCTTCATCTCTTTATGGATCATCGCGGTGTAGTCGTTCTCGGCATCGGCCTTCACTTCAATGGCTTTGCCCTGGCGAGCCTGCACAGCCTGGATGGCGCGGCGGATGTATTCCATCTGCGCTTCGATCACAAAGATGGCCGAGGTGTGACCGATCCCTGTATTGGGGCCCGTCACCACAAACAGATTGGGGAAGCCCGGCAAGGTGGTGCCCAAGTAGGCACGTGGGTACTCGCGCCACTTGTCGGCCACCGTCACGCCGCCCTTGCCAATCACCGGATACGAGATGACACCATCTGTGGCGTCATAACCGGTTGAATACACGATCAGATCGAGATCAATCTGCTTGCCCTTGGTCGTCAAGATACCGCGTTCATTGATCTCGGCAATGGCGTCATCACGGGTATGCAGGCTGACGTTGGGGCGGGCCAAGGCTGGGTACAGCGTGCTCGACAAGATCACACGTTTACAACCAATGGTGTAATCCGGCGTCACGGCGGCTTGCAGTTTGGGGTCCTTCAATTGCGTGCGGATGTGTTTGAGCGCGGGACGCTCGGCCACCAGCTTGAGCATGGTCGTGGAGTACTTGAACCCCACCACCCGGCTTTCAAGCGCCCAGTAGATGATGGTGCGCAAAGCCTTGTAGACCAGCTTGGAGCCGAGCAAAGCGCGCTCTAATTTTGAGAACACGCGATCGGGTCTGGGCAACACCCAATGTGGCGTGCGCTGAAACACGTCCAGCTTGGCCACGTCTGGCGCAATCGCAGGGATCACCTGCGCGGCGCTGGCACCGCTGCCGATGATGGCCACGCGCTTGCCTTTGTAGTCGTAGCCGTGATCCCACGCATTGGTGTGAAAGCTGTGGCCTTGGAAGGTGTCGCGACCCTTGAAAGCGGGGATGACAGGGGTGCTCAAGGGCCCTGAGGCGTTGATCAGGAACTGCCCGTAAAAGGTGCCCTGAGATTCAGTCTGCACTTCCCACAAGGCTTTGTCTTCCAGCCACTTCACCTGAGTCACGTTGGCATTGAGCTGCGTCTTCTCGCGCAAGCCATGCTTGGCCAACACGTGGTTGGTGTACTCGACCAACTCATCTTGCTCGGCAAACATTTGGGTCCATTTGTAGGGCTCAAATGACAAGGAATACAGAGGGGACTGTACGTCCACAGCCGCACCGGGGTAGCTGTTTTGACTCCAGGTGCCGCCCATCCAACTGCGGCGCTCCAGGATCAGGAAGTCTTCGATGCCGATGCGGCGCAAGTTCACGGCCGATGCCTGACCGCCAAAACCGCTGCCAATGATGATGACCTTGTGTTGCTGCATGGGCGTGAAACTCGCTACAAAAGTGAAGATTCCTGTAGTCAGTTTACAAGTGACGACGATTGATGTCAAATACCAGCATGAGCAACTCAGCGTCAAAGCACGACACCATCGGCCGCGTTTACGGAGGCGAAAAACTGGCAGATCGCACCGCGCGCAGACGCCAGCAGTTTCTGGATGCCGGGTTGCAGATCTTTGGCACAACGGGTTACCGCACCGCCACCGTGCGCAAACTGTGCAAGCAGGCCGAGCTAACTGACCGGTACTTCTACGAATCGTTTGAAAACCTGGAAGACCTGCTCATTGCCGTCTACCGCCAGCAATTTGATCAACTTCAGCAAACCGTACTGGCACACCTGATGTCCGCCACCCAGGAGGGTGACGCCATGGCCACCATTCGGGCCGGACTGGACGCACTGTTTGACATGGCCGCACAACCTTGTGTGGCGCGCGTGTGCTGGCTGGAGGTGCTGGGTGTCAGCCCCAAAGTCGATGCCACCTACATCAGCAACATCGATGGTTTTGCCGACATGGTCATCGGCTTTGCCAGACACCGCTACCCGCAATGGCAAGTTGATGACGACGAGGCCCGCATGCTGGGCTTGGCCCTGGTTGGTGCGGTCAGCCAGGCCGTGACGCACTGGGTACTGGGGCAATACAAGGAACCCAAAGCGACACTGCTGGCAGCCACATCCAGGGTGTTTGAAGGGGTGTGGGCATCGCTGGCGAACGAACGTACCCGATGATTACTGCGACACCAGAGGTTCAGGCCGCGTACTGAGCCAGAGCCCCACCGTCAGCAAGGTGGCATCTACCGCCACACGCACCCAATTTGGCACGGGCATGAACCAGATCATGCCCCCGCTGCACAACATCATGGTGCAGGCCAGCCATTTGGCCTTGCGGGATACCGCGCCGTGCTCGCCATTGGCGAATGGGTGGACCCCATTGGGGATGCGCCAACATGTAGGCCTCCAGCGCGGGCCAACCTCGCCCTGCAGCCCAGGCCGAGAGCAGCAAAAAGGGCACCGTGGGCATCACAGGCAACACCGCACCGATGATGGCCAAGATCAGGCCCACCACCGCCAACAAGCGCCACAACAGTTGTTTGCTACGTTGAATCACCCAGGCATTATGGCCGCCCGTCGGTGGACACCGCCTGAAGCGAAGGCAATGGCTGCTCCATCGAATAAGACGGGTCCCCAATGGCCTGAGCCCGAATGATGGGCGAATAGGACTTCACGCCACCAAACATCGTGGCCACGGACACATCGGCCGCATCACGGCCCGTACCCAGTCTGACAAAGCCCATCGGAATGGCCGTGCCAGATGGATCAAAGATGTACCACCCCTGCCCCAGAAAGACCTCGACGTACGCATGAAAGTCAGGTGGACCCAAGATCGGGTCCGCCCCGTAATCGGTGCCCGTGGTGAACCGCGCCGGGATGTTGACCGCGCGGCACAAGGCAATCATCACATGCGCAAAATCACGGCAAACGCCCA
>JADJBS010000016.1 GCA_016703665.1 Candidatus Defluviibacillus avedoerensis | reverse complement strand
ATCTGCCGTTTACTGACATTTTCTTCAAAATCACTCCAGTTGGAATGCCAGGTAACGTTACTTCTTGTAAATCTGCCCCGAGTGTATTAAGCGCTGGCGCAATTCTGAGTGGACACCGCGTTGTAGGGCTCCATGAATTCTTCTATTCCGGTCATGACAAATCCTCGCGCGCCGGTTTCCAGATCCTTGATCATGGACATCGTCGCTGCTAGCTGTGCCCGTTGATTACTGGCCCGGAGCCGATGGTCCGCACGCTCCTGCAGGCGCATCAGACCGGACTGCGTACTGAACGCCAAAAAGACGCCAATGGCAACCACCAGCAGCAGCGCAACGATGGCGGGCCAGCTGCCCTTAAACAAGGAGGGTGCGAACACTGCGACGCTGGCATCTGCTGGATCGCGCGGAGCCTGCGATGACATCGCCATGGCCACGACAAAACCTGCAGCTGCAAGGGCAAAGCCTAACAATGCCAGCAACTGAATCAAGCGTGTCTTTTTTTGCTCAAAATGCTCCGCTGGAGCGCCCACCCCAATGCTCCAGCCCCAGCCTGACAAACTGAGGAATACCGCCCTGAAAGCGGTGCCTTCAATGGTTGGCAGGTCAACGGGAAGGGTACTCTTTGAACGGATGAATTCCAAAATAGACGCCGGCACCTGTTTTCCAACATAGGTTTCCGGGTTGCGAGACCTTGCCACGATGTCACCGCGGGAATCAATGATGGACAGCGTCAATTCGGTGGCATTTTTGAGAGGTGAGCAAGTCATTGAGTGCACTGGTTCGCAAAACTATTCGAAGGCAATAGATGACCTTGCCGCCCTGAAACACTGGCACCCCAACAGACGTCACCATCCTGTCTGCGACTGGTGACTTGAACGGTCCTGGGAGATGGCCGTTGCCTCCGGCATGGAGCGCATGATCCGTTGCGCATGTGCATACATGGCAGGCACGTCGTCGCGTAAAGCTGCCTCGGAAGTGGCGAGTGCTGTCAGGTAGCCCACGCTGGTACCAAGTTGCTGATTGACAGCATTTGCGGTAACCAAGGCAGCACGGTTGAGTTCCGTCACCAGAACATCCTGCTGCAAATTGCGAAGCTCAGAACCGCAAAGCTTGCTATCAGTACAAAGGCACGGCCATCCCCAACACCATGGAAGCGCCAGCGGGATAGCAGGTTTCGTATGTGTTGCACCATGGTTGAGCCTCGTTCTATGTCGCCATAAGGACACATCTTAGTGGCAAGGAATTTGCGCTCCAATGAATGGTCACTTTGGTGATGATCGATTCGATACTTGGGTGACATCATTGGGCACGAATCAGTCAATCTTGTGTGGGAATGCCGAACCACCGGGCGATGCATCAATTCACTGCTCTAAACCAGTCACTGGCGAATGGCAGCAGCTGGCCCAGACCCGGCAATATCGTAATCAGTGGCTGACAGCTTTCGCCCGCATTGCAGTCTTCCAACCCTGAACCCGTACTGAATCGCATCGGTTCACGTTCAGCCAAACATATGCAAGTTGGAATGTCGACTACCGCGTTTATAGGAAAGTATTGCACTAATACGCCAGTAGTCCTTGATTTCCCCGAATCGCCTTTGAGTTGCCGCTTTGCGCACTGCAACCCAAGTCGAAGGCACAATCCCCCTCATGAAAATCCTGGTCGTCGAAGACGAACCCAAAACTGGCGACTACCTGCGCCAAGGCCTGATCGAGGCTGGGTTTGGCGTTGACCTGGCGCGCGATGGGTTGGATGGCCTGCACCTGGGCGAGCAGGGTGATTACGACCTGGCCATTCTGGATGTGATGCTGCCGCGCCTGAACGGCTGGCAGTTGCTGGCTGCGCTGCGGCGCACGCGGCCCGACATGCCGGTGCTGTTCCTCACCGCGCGCGATCTGGTGGAAGACCGCGTCAAAGGGCTGGAGCTGGGGGCCGATGATTACCTGGTCAAACCCTTTGCTTTTGCCGAACTGCTGGCCCGCGTGCGCACCCTGCTGCGCCGGGGCAGCCGCAGCCAGGAGCCGCAGCAACTGCGGGTGGCCGATCTGGAGTTGGACTTGCTGCGCCGCCGCGCTCTGCAGGGTGGGCGGCAGATTGACCTGACCGCCAAAGAGTTTGCGCTGCTGGAGCTGCTGCTGCGCCGCACGGGCGAGGTGCTGCCGCGCACCTTGATTGCGTCGCAGATTTGGGACATGAACTTCGACAGCGACAGCAATGTGATCGAGGTGGCGGTGCGGCGTCTGCGGGCCAAGATCGATGACGACTTCGAGCCCAAGCTGATCCGCACCGTGCGCGGCATGGGCTATGTGCTGGAGCTTCCCCCCACATGACCGCCCCCATGCGCTGGTTGGGCGCGGGTCGGCGCTCCATCACCTTTCGCATCACGCTGGTGTTTGCGCTGATCACCACGGCCGTGCTGCTGGGCTTGGGCCTCTTGATTGGTCAAGCGGTGGAGCAGCATTTTGTTGAGCAGGACATGGATCAGCTGGAGGGCAAAACCCATCTGGCCGCGCATCTGCTGGCGCAGGCACATACCCCGGCTGAATTGACTGGCCTGGCGCAGGGGCTGAACGACTCTTTGGTGGGGCATCATGGCTTGGCCTTGGCGGTGGTGGATGCGCAGGGCACGGTGCTGTTTGCCACGCCGGATGCACCGTTTCCGCCCCGCATGCTGGGTGCCGAAGGGGTCAGCAACAAGCCGCAAACCTGGACGGATGCGGGTGTGCCCTGGCGCGGACTGAGCACCGCCGTGCAAAGCGGCGTGCAAGGTGTGCCGCCGCTGCGCGTGGCGGTGGCGGTGGATATATCGCACCACGCGCATTTCATGGCTTCGTTTCGGTTGCAGTTGTGGTTGTATGTGGCGCTTGCCGCGGTGCTGGTGGGCTTGCTGGGCTGGGTGGCGGTGCGGCGCGGGTTGGCCCCGCTGCAGGCCATGCGCCAGGGTGCCGCCGGGGTAACGGCCAGCCGGTTAGATATGCGGCTGGACTTGGCCGCTGTGCCCGTCGAATTGGTGGACTTGGCCAGCACCTTGAACGACATGCTGGCGCGTCTGCAGGATTCTTTTCAGCGTCTGCAGGATTTTGCGTCGGACCTGGCGCACGAGTTGCGCACGCCCATCAGCAACCTGATGACCGAAACCCAGGTGGCGCTGACGCAAGCGCGCAGCCCGGACGAGTACCGCGACATCCTGGCGTCCAACATTGAAGAGTTTGAGCGCTTGGCCCGCATGCTGGGCGACATGCTGTTTCTGGCCAAGGCTGACAACAACTTGATGGTGCCCAGCCAAGAGGCTGTGGACCTGGCCGCGCAGGTGCGTGAGCTGTTTGATTACTTTGAGGCGCTGTGCGACGACAAAGGCCTGCATCTGTCGCTGACCGGCAGGGGTCAGGTGCTGGGTGACAAGTTGATGTTGCGCCGGGCACTGGCCAACCTCCTGGGCAATGCGATTCGCCACACGCCCAGCGGGGGTGATATCAAGGTAAGTGTTCTCACTGCAGCCGATGGTGGTGCCGTCGTGAGCATATTCAACACGGGTGAGCCGATTGCGCCAGAGCACCTGCCTCGACTGTTTGACCGCTTTTACAGGGCCGACCCGTCACGTCATCGCAACGGCGAAGGCGCAGGCTTGGGGTTGGCTATCACTAAATCCATTGTCAACGCGCACGGGGGCCATGTTGGTGTCAGATCAGATACCGAAGGAACTGTTTTTGAAGTCCGGCTACCCTAGGCTTTCAGCCCGAGACGATGCGTTTGCAAATACCTCACCGCCAGCCAGAGCGAAACTACCTGCAGCAGCGCACAAAAATAAAACGGCGCCCCAATCCGCCAATCGCCTTGCGGCAGGTGTGACACCACGGCCAGCAGCGGCGTTGCAATCAGCGGCGCAATCACGGCCATCAGGCCGTTCAATGCGCTGACGGCCCCAAGCGTCTGACCCTGACTTTTGCTGTCGGCAGCGGATGAAATCAGGCTTTGCACGGACGCCGCCACGGTGCCACCCAACAAGTTGAAGGCAATCACGGCGTACATCATCCAGCCCTCGCTGGCGGCCCCCCAGGCGGTATAGGCAATGACCGATGACACCAGGCCCATGATGGCCAGGCGCTGCGGTGCAAAGCGCTTCAGCAGCCTGCCCATCAAGACACCTTGCACCAACACCGACACCACGCCGACCACGGCCAACGACCAGCCGTTCTCCAATGGCCCCCAACCAAATTTGAATGTGTTGTACAAAACCCAGCTGGTGTAAAGAATGAACTGGGCAAGTCCGCTGAATACCACCACGCCCACCAGGGCGCCCACGCCTTTGAGTTGGGCCAAGTCTCGGAAAGCCTTCACCGGGTTGGCTGCGCTCCAGCGCACAGGCTTGCGCTGATCGGCGGGCAGGGATTCAGGCAGCACAAAATAGCCATACAGCAGGTTGAGCATGGCCAAGCCGCCCGCCACCCAAAAGGGTAGCTTCAGGTCAATCGCACCCAGCAAGCCGCCCATCACCGGCCCCACGATGAAGCCCAGGCCCATCATGGCGCCTAGCAGGCCAAAGCGCTTGGCGCGCTTGGCGGGCTCGGTGATGTCAGCCACATAGGCATTGGCAATGGCGGCGTTGGCCTGCATCGCACCACCCAGGGTGCGCACGGCGATCAGTCCCCACAAATTGGGTGTCAGCGCCGTGCCAAAAAAGCTGACGCCCAGGCCCATGAACCCCAGCAGCAGCACCGGGCGGCGGCCAAACTTGTCTGACAAAGCCCCCAGCACGGGTGACGCCAGAAAATTGGCCAGCCCAAAGCTCATGGCGGCCAGGCCGTACCAGTAGACCTGGTCTGCCGGGTTGCCCGACAGGGCGCCCACCAGCGCGGGCAACACGGGGATGATCAGGCCAATGGCCAGCATGTCGATGAGCACGGTCAACATGATGAAAGGCATGGCAGCCTCGCGGGAACGCAGGGTTTGCAGCATCGAATGGGGCGGGGGTGGATGGGGAGGGGTTGAGTGTAGTGGTCAGGCTTGCGCGAAAATGCGGGAATGAAAAGTCTGGCTTCATTAGGGTCTTTGGTCTATTCCACCGATGCGGGGCGCATGTGCCCGGACTGCCGCCACCCGCTGTTGCAGTGCGTATGCAAGCAAATTGATGCCAGCAGGGTGCTGGGGGACGGTGCAGTGCGCGTGCAGCGCGAAACCAAGGGGCGGGGCGGCAAAGCCGTGACGGTGGTGCGAGGTTTGCCTCTGGATGCGACTGCATTGGCGGAGGTGGGCAAAAAGCTCAAAGCAGCCTGCGGATCGGGCGGCACGGTGAAAGACGGATTGGTGGAGGTGCAGGGCGACCATGTCGAGCGCGTCATGGCCTGGTTGCAGGTGCAGGGCTACAAACCCAAGCGAGTTGGCGGTTGAGGGCGCAACGCGCGGTTTCACGCATTACCATAGCCCCAAAGGACACCATGCTCACACCGCAAATCGAACGCGACGCCTCTGTCGCTCTTTATTGGGATTTTGAAAACCTGCACGCCAGTTTGTGCGAAGAGCGCGACCCTGGCGCCTATGCCCGGCCAGACAATCGGTTTCGCCCACAAGAGCCGCTGGTGGACATACAGGCCGTGGTGGAGTTTGCCGCGTCGTTTGGCCCCATTGCCATCAACCGGGCCTATTGCAACTGGCAGTTTTTTGGCCGCTACCGTGATGCCTTGCTGCAAAACGGGGTAGAGCTGTTGCAGCTCTTCCCCCCCGGCGGGGCTGCCAAGAACGGTGCCGACATCAAGCTTTGCCTGGATGCGAATGAAGACATTGGCCGTTTTGCGCACATCGGTACGGTGGTGATCGTGGGAGGCGACAGCGATTTCATGCCGCTGTCGCAAAAAATCAAGGCCGCTGGACGTACCTTGGTGGGTGTGGGTACGCGCCGAGCGACCAATCGGCACTGGGCCAAGAGTTGCCATGAGTTCCGCTATTACGAGAACCTGGTCGAGCCCATGGACATGCCAACACCTGACGCGAGTGTGGCAGAGGTCGCAGCTGCGGCGCAGCCGGCCATGGCTGACCCGCATACCGAACTGCTGCGTCGGGCGATCAGATTGCTGGCCGAGAAGAAGGGCGATGTCTGGGTGAACAAGGCCGAGATCTGGCCCATGATCAAACGGCTGGACTCGACCTTTGACCCCAAGGAGGCAGGCTTTACCAACTTTGCGGCCATGATCAAGGCCAAGGAAGACATGGTTGAGCTTCGGCGCGGCGAATTCGACCAAGAAGTCAAACTGCGGTGAGTCAGACGCTCACCCAAACGCTCCAAAACAAGGCCTTTCGCGGTCTTTGGGCCAGCAGCGGCCTGTACTTTATTGGCAACGCCATGCAGGCCATGGCCGCGTCGTGGTTGATGGTGGAGCTGACGGGTTCGTCGTTCCTGGCGGCACTGGTGCAGACCTCGGTGTTTTTGCCCATGTTCTTGCTGTCGCTGCCTGCTGGCGTGCTGGCAGATACCACTGACAGGCGGCGCTTGATTTTGCTGGCACTGGCCGTGCAGGCGGTGACGGTCGTGATCTTGTCGCTGCTGGTGCTGGCCGGATTCGCGGGGCCGGGCACGCTGCTGTTCTTTACCTTTGTGGCAGGTTGTTGCACTGCGCTGTTTTCGCCCGCGTGGAACTCCACCGTGGCGGATACCGTCCCGCGTGAGGACATAGGCCAGGCCATCACGGCCATGTCCATTGCATGGAACTCAGCGCGCGCTTTGGGTCCAGCCCTGGCGGGCTTTGTGTTTGCGCATTTGGGCGCTGGCTGGGTGTTTGCGATTGCTGTGGTGTCTGGATTGGTGATGATGCAGGCCATCCGCAAGTGGCCACCCAAGCCGCACCCCAAGTCACGCCTACCCGCCGAGCGTCTGTGGGGCGGCACGCTGAGCGGCTTGCGATTTGCACGCCATTCCGAAATCGTGCTGGCGCAGTTGCTGCGCACCATGGCGTACAGCGGTGCTGGCGCGGCCCTGTGGGCCTTGCTGCCCGTCATTGGCCAGAGGCAACTGGGCTTGGGCGCGGCAGGCTTCGGTTTGCTGATGGCCTGTCTGGGCACGGGTGCGGTGGGTGCGGGCTTTGTCATGGGCCGCGTGCGCGCCAAGGTGGGGCTGGAGAAGCTGGTGGCCAGTTGCTGCTTGATCTTTGCGGCTGTCATGTTGGTTACCGCGCTGGTGCACATCCATCTGCTGGTTTACGCCGCGTTGGTGTTGGGTGGCGCGGCCTGGATGGCAGCCATGTCTACATTCAACACCGCCACCCAAACCAGCGCACCGCCCTGGGTGCGCTCGCGGGCGGCGGCGCTGCATACCCTGAGCGCCTTGGGGTCGTTTGCCATTGGTTCTGCCTTTTGGGGGGCCGTGTCTGGCGTGGCGGATTTGCCCCTTACCCTGTGCATCGCTGCGGCTTGTATGGCTGCGGGTGTGTTGCTGGCCAAGCCTTTTCCGCTGCGCATGGGTCAGGAGCACGAAGTCACCCCGGGTACGCCGTGGGAAGAGCTGTTCATCGAAGCCGAGCCTAACCCCGACGATGGGCCCGTAGCGGTGGAGGTGGGCTACCGCATCCGCGAGGGCACGACAGCACCTTTCCTGGACGCGCTGAACCAACTGCGCGCCACGCGCAAGCGAGACGGAGCTACCTTTTGGCGGATCTACCGCGACCTGAGCGATTCGTCGCGCTATGTGGAGCGTTTTATCGTCACCAGCTGGGCTGATTATTTGCATCAGCGCGCGCGCGCCACGGTCGCTGACCAAACGCTGGAAGCCGCAGTGCGCGATTTTCTGGCGCCGGGCGAGAATGTGAGCATGCAGCACTACATTGCCGAGGGCTGAGAACAACACTACCTTAAGCGATCATGAACCCATCTTCATCTGCAGCGAGTCCTGCACTCTCCCCCTTGCGCCAGGACGCCACGGTGATTGGCTTGGTTTCTGTCGCGCACTGCATCAGTCACTTCAGCCAGTTGCTGCTGGCGCCACTGTTCCCCTGGCTGAAAGAGGCCCTGGACGCCAGCTATGCGGAGCTGGGGTTCTTGATGACAATATTTTTTGTTGTGTCTTGTGCGGTGCAAACAGCCTCAGGTTTTGTGGTGGATAAATTGGGGCCGCGACCGGTTTTGCTGGGCGGTTTGGCCTTGCTGGCCACCGCAGCGTTTGGGTTTGCGGCCAGCACCGGGTATTGGATGACCGCCTTTTTTTGCATCGTGGCGGGGACGGGCAACGGTGTATTCCACCCGGTGGACTACACCTTATTGAACAAAAAGGTGAGTGCGGTGCGCTTGGGCCACGCATACAGCGCGCACGGCATCACCGGCAGTTTGGGCTGGGCTTTGGCGCCTGCCATGTTGGTACCTATTACGCTGGCGTATTCCTGGCGCGTGGCGCTGGTATGTGCCGGATGCCTGGCTTTGGCTGTCTGGGTACTGCTGTGGCTGAACCGCGATCATTTGGCCATCGAGCTTGCGGGGCCAAAGTCCGGCACTGTTTCTCAGGCAGCGGGTGCTGAACCCACGTTTGATTTCTTGCGCATACCTGCTGTGTGGATGTGCTTTGGTTTCTTCTTCTTGTATGCCATGGTGCTGAGCGTGGTGCAGGCCTTTGCGCCCGAGGCGGCGCGTCAACTGCACGGTGTGCCTGTCTCGCTGGTGGCCAGTTGCCTCACTACTTACATGGTCTGCGCGGCGGGCGGCATGGTGTTGGGGGGCTTCTTGGCGGCAGACCCCGCGCGATGTGAGCGTGTGGTGGGCGTGGGCATTGGTGTGGCAGCCTGTGTGGCGCTGACTCTGGCGCTGACTGCCTTGCCACCAATGATGGTGCCCGTGCTGTTTGGTGTGATGGGATTTGCATCTGGCATTTCGGGGCCTTCGCGTGACATGTTGGTCAAACGTTCTACGCCAGAGCACTCGACTGGACGGGTGTTTGGCGTGGTGTATTCGGGCCTGGACATTGGTCAGGCCGTGGCGCCGCTGTTCTTTGGTGTGCTGATGGATCAGCACAACTACCGTGGCGTGCTGCTCGGCCTGGCAGTGGTGCAAACCGCATTGATCGTCAGCGCCTTCAATGTGCGCAAGGTGCGTCGGACAGTGGCGGCTTAAGCCGCGTTTTCCACGGCTCAACTGGTCAGCAGAATATCAAGCAGGTCGGCCAGCGGGCGCCACTGCTGCGCCTTCGATGCCATGGCGCTTGAGGGCGTTTGCAACAAAGCCGCTGGCTTTCATCTCTTCTACATACGCGCTCAGGTAGTCATGTGCCGCCTGGCTGCGGCCTTTGCCCATGCCCATGGCTTGGTGTATGACCATGAAGCGCCCAGGCAACAGGCGCAGACCACCCAGACGTTTGGCGTCTGACTCCAATTGCTGGCGCACGCCGGCTGCGATTTCCAGGTTCTGGCCGACGAAGGTGTCCACAACCGCTTGGGAGGTGGCGGCCTTGACCAGTTGCGCGCTTTTGATCTCTCGGGTCAGGTACAAATCGTAGGCGCTGCCATTGCCGACGGCGATGCGGTGGCCCGCCTGGTCGACTTCTTCATTGGCTTTGAGCTTGGAATCCTGGCGGACCAGATAGGCCCCTTCGATGTTGACATACGGTGGCGTGAACTGGATGCCTGCACCACGGACGGGATCAATGGCAAAAAAGCCAATATCGGCAGTACCCGTATCAATCGCTGCTACGCTTTTTGCAGCGCCATCGACCACCACCAGGTCCAGCTTGCGGCCGAGTCGCTCAGCCAGTGCGGTGGCCAGATCAACAGACACACCAAACACCTTGCCGGTCGCCACGTCGCGGTTGGCCAAGATGGGGTTACCCAGGTTGATGGCTGCGCGCAAGCTACCGCCAGGGGCAAAGTCAGAAGCAAGCGTGGCGGGGGAGGGACTGGTCATGGTCAGACGCTTTCCAGAAAAAAAAGAGCTACAAAAATCACTTAAAAAAACTTGACCCGTATTTTGAGGCAAGCAAGCCTGGGCTTGTCGCACACATCAGATTTTCTGCTTATTTGCTTGCCAAGATGCCATCGCGATGAATGTCGAAACCTCGGCATCAGCAGCCTTTGCCTATCGGTAGCGCGCCAAAACTGGGCTGTCGTCCAGAACCTCCGCCAGTGCGCTGGGACAAGCGCAGGTGACATGCGGGGCCCGGAGGCCCTGGCACAATCCTGGCATGACAAAACATGCCGGACAACTCCTCGTTGAATGCCTCGTTGCACAGGGCGTGACGCACGCTTTTGGTGTGCCAGGCGAAAGCTATTTGGCCGTGCTGGATGGCTTTCATGCCTGCCGCGACCAGATTCAATTTGTAATCTGCCGTCAGGAGGGGGGGGCATCGTTCATGGCCGAGGCGCACGGCAAGCTCACAGGCCGTCCGGGTGTGTGCTTCGTCACGCGCGGGCCAGGGGCGACCAATGCCTCGATTGGCGTGCACACGGCGTTTCAGGACTCGACGCCCATGGTGCTTTTCATTGGTGACGTAGCCAGTGACATGCGTGACCGTGAAGCTTTTCAAGAGGTGGATTTCCAGAGTTTCTTTGGCCCGTCTACCAAAGGATTTGCCAAGCGCGTGGAGCGCATTGACGATGCAAAACGCATCCCGGAATACGTGGCACGTGCCTTTGCCACTGCCATGAATGGCCGCCCCGGCCCGGTGGTGCTGGTGTTGCCTGAAGACATGCTGGTGCAGGCGGTACAAGCTGTTGCCTTGCCGCGTGTGGAGGCTGTAGAGGCCTGGAGCGACCCTGGTAGCCTGCGCAAACTGCGCGAGATGCTGTTACAGGCGCAAAAACCTGTTGTGATTGCTGGTGGCGGTGGCTGGACGGTGCAGTCCGCCCAGGCATTGCAGCGCTTTGCCGAGAACTGGAAACTGCCAGTGGGCAACGCCTTTCGGTTTCAGGACACGTTTGACAACCACCATCCGCTCTACGCGGGTGACGTGGGTATCGGTATCAACCCCAAACTGGCACAGCGCATTCGCGAAAGCGATCTGATCCTGGCCATCGGCCCTCGTTTGGGCGAGATGACCACCGGGGGCTACACCTTGATCGACGCGCCGCGCCCTCGCCAAAAGCTGGTGCATATCCATTCAGACCCCGAAGAGCTGAACCGTGTGTACCAAGCTGACCTGGCGATCAACGCCAGCATGAGCGCTGCAGCCCGGAGCATGGAGGTACTGACGGCGCCCACGACATTGCCGTGGGAAGCCTGGACGACCGCCGCCAATGCCGACTATGTGGCTAACTTGGTGCCACAGGCTTTGCCTGGCGACATCGACATGCCAGCCATCGTCGCAATGCTGCAAAAGCATTTGCCAGAGGACGCGGTGTTGACCAATGGTGCAGGCAACTTTGCCAGCTGGATTCATCGTTTCTACAGGCACCATGGCTTGGTCAAAGGGCACAAAACGCAATTGGCACCTACCAACGGCGCCATGGGTTATGGCGTGCCTGCGGGCATCGCTGCCGCCATCACCACGGGGCGAACGGCGTTCACCATTGCGGGCGACGGCGACTTCATGATGAACGGACAAGAGCTGGCCACAGCCATGCAGTACGGTGCCAAAAGCATCATCGTGCTGTTGAACAACGGCATGTTTGGCACCATTCGCATGCACCAGGAGCGCGAGTACCCCGAGCACATCAGCGGCACGCCGCTGCGCAACCCCGACTTTGTGATGTTGGCCAATGCGTTTGGCTATGTGGGTGCGCGTGTCACATGCACCGAAGAATTTGAGCCGCAACTGCTGGCTGCGCTTGAGCGAAGTACGGGTACATTGATTGAGGTGATGCTGTCGCCTGAGGTCATCACCACGCGCGGAACTTTGACCGCCATCACGTCAGCGGCCAAGGCGCGCTTGACCAAGTAAGCTCCAACAATAAAAAAGGCCGCATCGCTGCGGCCTTTCTGACAAGCGCTGAAGTGCTTATTTGACGTGCTTGCCGATAAGGGCAGCCAGTTCAAACATGGACACCTGGGCTTTGCCGAAAATCTCTTTCAGCTTGGCGTCTGCGTTGATCATGCGCTTGTTAACAGCGTCTTGCAGCTTGTTCTTCTTGATGTAGACCCACAGCTTGCTGACGATCTCGGTGCGTGGCAGGGGCGTTGCGCCCACCACAGCGGCCAGTGCGGCGCTTGGTGTGAGTGCCTTCATGAAGGCAGCATTGACGGTGCGCTTGGCGGCTGGCTTTTTGGCAGCAGCCTTCTTGGGTGGAGCTGCCTTCTTAGCCGGTGCTGCGGCCTTCTTGGCAGGCGCTGCAGCTTTCTTTGCAGGAGCTGCTGCTTTCTTCGCCGGTGCGGCGGCTTTCTTGGCAGGCGCTGCAGCCTTTTTAGCTGGTGCAGCTTTCTTTGCCGGGGCCGCTTTCTTCGCGGGTGCTTTTGCAGTTGCCATGATAGTTTGTCCTTCTAGGAGTTTGAACTTATCTCCAGTGAAGAGGGCTCCTCACTGGCAATGGCGATGCTAAGGCCAAAGAACACAGTTTCCAAGGGGGAAAGCGTATTTTTCATCGTGTTTTCACTCGGAGATGATGTTTTTTTGCCTAGAGGAGCGCTCCCAGGGGCGCTCAGGGCCACACAGCAGTCTCTAGGCCTTGTTTTTTGTTGGCAGCGTGGCGAGCAAAACGCCCGCCAATGCCAAGCCAAACGCCAGCAATTGCAAGCCTTTGAATGACTCGTTCAACGCTACAACGCCAACCACGGCTGCGGACACTGGCAGCATCACCGTGAATACACCAGCCTGACCGGCAGGAACAGACCGCAAGCCGGTCATCCAGAGCCAAACGGTCCAGACGCTGGCTGCCAATGCGTAGAAGATCAGCAGCAGCCATGTGTTGATTGTCACGTTGGCAAACGCAAAGCCCCAGGCTTGATAGAGACCCATGGGCGTCATCAGGGCAAAGCCCCAAAGGTTGATGAGGGCACTGATGCGTTTGGGACTGAGGACACCGGTCAGCTTTTTGCCGATGACTGCATACGCCGCCTCACACAGGACAGAGCCCAGCACCAGCAGATTACCCAGCCATTCGCGACCGTGAATCTCCGCATGCCCTGATTTTGACAGGGACAGCATTCCGATGCCGACCGCAGCACAGGCGATTGCCATCCAAACCCGTGTACCAATGTGCTCGCGAAGGAATACAAAGCTGAGCAACGCCACCACGGCCGGAATGGCTGCCATGATGACGCCTGCCGACACTGCGCTGGTCATGCTCACGCCAAACAGCATGCAAAGCGAGAACAGGAAGTTGCCGAGGAAAGACTCAAGAAACACCAACCAGCGCGTCTGCAGTGTCATGGGTTGCTCATTGGGCTCACGCTTGAGCCAGCCTGCCATGGCGATGACGCCAATGCCAAATCGCAGCCAAGCGAGCAAGAAAATAGGTAGCGCTGCGGCCAGCGGCTTTGACAGCGCCACATAACTGCCTACCAGCGACATGCTCAGGGCCAGGCTGGCATACGCGAAAGCTGGTTGCGGGAGATGGGCAGGGGGATTCACTACACTCGTCGTCTTTTTAAAGCACTGGATCATGCCTGAAGCCACAGCAGACGATATCGCCAACGACACGTGTCATGTCTTTGTGTATGGCACCCTGCGCCGAGGTGATGACAACGATATCAACCGATTGACACCGCCGCCGGTGTTTGTTGCCTCGGCCACGATCAAAGGGCAGCTTTTTCACTTGGGCCGCTACCCCGGCATGCTGCTGGGTGGAGATGCTGATGTGACTGGCGAGGTTTATGTCATCACCCCTGCGCTGGAGCGCAAGCTGGATGAAATTGAGGAGTTGTATCCGCAGCAGACCGATGAATATTTCAAGCGGACTGTTGTGGTGCAGATTGATGAACGCGCAATCTCCTGCATCGTGTACGAGATCAATCCGGCCTATGTCGTCGGCAAGCCGCTCATCCACGGTGGGGACTGGGTCAAAGGCCGCTGATACCAACACCAGGGGAGAAGGTTTTCTTGATGTAAAAATCTCAATTCACATTATGAAAAATTGAAATGCTGCATGGCAGCAAAATTTCTCAATATGAGAAATAAAGTTTAATATTGAGATAAAGCACACTTATGTTGTTGATTTTAAAAAAGAAAATTTATATCTTATATAAGACATAAGATTGAAATCATGTCTTGTATAAGACTTACAATTCCTGCATCGGCACACGAATTGCATCAGTGCAGAACCTCTTTCTTAGTCTTAACCTCAGGAGTAATTGAATGCCTAAATCCCTTACCGAACAATTGAGCCGCCAGCAGCAAATTGACGCGCTGGAAAAAGACTGGGCCAACAACCCACGCTGGAAGGGCATCAAGCGCGGCTATACCGCTGCTGACGTGGTCCGTCTGCGCGGGTCTTTCCAGGTCGAGCACACTTTGGCTCGCCGCGGCGCTGAAAAACTGTGGGACTTGGTGAACAACGAGCCGTATGTCAACTGCCTGGGTGCGCTGACCGGTGGCCAAGCCATGCAGCAAGTCAAGGCGGGCATCAAGGCCATCTATCTGTCTGGCTGGCAAGTCGCTGCAGACAACAACGAATACTCCGCCATGTACCCAGACCAGTCCCTGTACCCCGTGGACTCGGTGCCAAAGGTTGTGGAGCGTATCAACAACTCTTTCACCCGTGCAGACGAAATCCAGTGGTCCAAGGGCGTGAACCCAGGCGACGCAGGCTACATCGACTACCACGCACCTATCGTGGCCGATGCTGAAGCCGGTTTCGGTGGCGTTTTGAATGCCTATGAGTTGATGAAGGCCATGATCCGCGCGGGTGCCGGTGGTGTTCACTTCGAAGACCAGTTGGCGTCCGTCAAGAAGTGCGGTCACATGGGTGGCAAGGTCTTGGTGCCTACCACTGAAGCTTGCCAAAAACTGATCGCTGCCCGTATGGCTGCTGACGTTTACGGCGTGCCTACTCTGGTGATCGCCCGTACCGATGCCGAAGCAGCTGACCTGTTGACCAGCGACTACGACGAGAACGACAAGCCTTTCTTGACTGGCGAGCGCACTGCTGAAGGCTTCTACAAGACCCGCAAGGGCATGGACCAAGCCATCTCCCGCGCTGTGGCCTACGCTGACTACGCTGATCTGGTGTGGTGCGAAACGGGTACCCCTGACCTGGACTTTGCCCGCAAGTTTGCAGAGGCTGTGCACGCCAAGCACCCAGGCAAGTTGTTGGCTTACAACTGCTCTCCTTCCTTCAACTGGAAGAAGAATCTGGACGACGCAACCATTGCCAAGTTCCAGCGTGAACTGGGTGCAATGGGTTACAAGTACCAGTTCATCACGTTGGCCGGCATCCACAACATGTGGTACCACATGTTCGACTTGGCACAGGACTACGTCAAGCGCGGTATGTCTGCCTATGTCGAGAAGGTGCAAGAACCCGAATTCGCAGCCCGCGAGCGCGGCTATAGCTTCGTGTCGCATCAGCAGGAAGTGGGCACTGGTTACTTTGACGAAGTGACCACTGTGATCCAGGGTGGCAAGTCCAGCGTTACCGCACTGACTGGTTCCACAGAGGAAGAGCAGTTCCACTAAACTGAAATTTTGGCCTTACGCCTGAGGCCAGAGAGCTGTGCAAAGCCCGGTACAACCCTGTGCCGGGCTTTTGTATTTATTTGAGAGCACAATCCTTCAGATCAGGGTAAACCTCTGCGATCCTTCAACTAGGCGGTCCTTAAAATCTATACGTTGATGCACTTATACGGTGCATCATTTCGTGTTCTCGAGTTCAGGAGTTTTCTTCGTGCCCAGCCCATCAGCCCATACCTCCGGACCGACTCCGCGCATTATCAAGAAGTACCCCAATCGTCGCCTGTACGACACCGAAACGTCGAGCTACATCACGGTCACCGAAGTCAAGCAACTGGTCATGACAGGCACCATTTTTGTTGTGCGTGACGTCAAGACCCATGAGGACCTGACCCGCAGCATCTTGCTGCAAATCATCCTGGAGGAGGAGGCTGGTGGCGCGCCCATGTTCACCGAAGCTGTGTTGCGCAACATCATCCGCTTTTACGGCCATGCCATGCAGGGCTTCATGGGCAGTTATCTCGAGAAGAACATGCAGGCCTTTATGGACATGCAGACCAAGATGTCGGAGCAGACCAAAGCCTTTACTCCTGAGACCTGGGCTCAGTTTATGTCCTTGCAGTCTCCCTTGCTGCAAAGCGCCATGGGCAATTACGCGGAACAGTCCAAAACGGTGTTTACCCAGATGCAAGAGCAGATGCAAAAGCAGGCTGAGCAGATGCTCGGCGCCTTCAAGCCCAAGGCTTGACGTTTTGGCTCGAATTTGACGCAGCGGGGGCTGACCTGCCAGCGGCGACAATAGGAGGATGAGTACAACGACATTTCCCAAGGTCGGGTTCGTCAGCCTGGGTTGCCCGAAGGCACTGACCGACTCCGAACTGATCCTCACCCAATTGAGCGCTGAGGGCTATCAAACCTCCAAGACCTTTGCTGGCGCAGACCTGGTCATCGTCAATACCTGTGGGTTTATTGATGACGCGGTCAAGGAGAGCCTGGACACGATTGGTGAAGCGTTGGCTGAGAACGGCAAGGTTATCGTCACCGGTTGTCTGGGGGCGCGCTCTGCGGGAGGGGCTGCTGGGGGCACCAATCTTGTCAGAAGTATTCACCCCAGTGTGCTGGCTGTGACCGGCCCCCATGCAACCCAGGAGGTGATGGATGCCGTGCATGCCCATCTACCCAAACCTCACGACCCCTTTGTGGATCTGGTGCCAGGTGCGTTTGGCATCGCAGGGATCAAGCTCACGCCCAAGCACTACGCTTACCTGAAGATCAGTGAAGGCTGTAACCATCGCTGTACGTTCTGCATCATCCCCTCTCTGCGCGGCGACTTGGTGTCGCGCCCGATTGGCGAGGTGCTGAATGAGGCACGTGCACTGTTCGAAGGCGGTGTCAAAGAGCTCCTGGTAATCAGTCAGGACACGTCGGCCTACGGCGTAGACGTGAAGTACCGCACCGGCTTCTGGGACGGCAAACCCGTCAAGACCCGCATGCTGGAACTGGTAGAAACTTTAGGCACCCTCGCCGAACCTTATGGCGCCTGGGTGCGTTTGCACTATGTGTATCCGTATCCGTCGGTGGATGATGTGATTCCCTTGATGGCGTCTGGCCATATTCTTCCTTACCTCGATGTGCCGTTCCAGCACAGCCACCCAGATGTGCTTAAGCGCATGAAGCGCCCCGCGAGTGGAGAGAGAAACCTGGAGCGCATCGCGCGCTGGCGCGAAGCAAGCCCGCACATGGTGATCCGCAGCACTTTCATTGCGGGTTTTCCCGGCGAGACGGAAGAAGAGTTTCAACACCTGCTTGACTTCATGGTCGAGGCGCAAATTGACCGAGCGGGTTGCTTTGCCTACAGTGCAGTTGATGGTGCAGTCGCCAACGATATACCCGATATGCTGCCGCTGGAGCTGCGCGAAGAGCGTCGCGCGCGCTTCATGGCGGTCGCAGAGCAAGTATCTGCGGCCAAGTTACAAAAGCGTGTCGGCGCGACCATGCAGGTGTTGGTGGACTCTGCGCCCGGTCTAGGCAAGAAGGGCGGAGTCGGGCGTACTTATGCCGATGCGCCGGAAATTGACGGCACTGTTCAATTGCTGCCCCCCGAGAAGATCAGCAAGACCCTCAAAGTGGGGGAGTTCACCAAAGCTGTGATTGTTGGGACCCGGGGCCACGACCTGATCGCGCGCCCGGTATAAAAAAGCTGCCGCCCCGCCTAGAGCAGCCAGTGTGTTCAAAGGGGATGTGACACGATTTTGAAATCAGGATCTTCGGCAAAGGTCTTGATGGTGTAGCCCAGGCCCCGCATCAACTTGAGCATGTTGGGGTTGTTGGCCAACACCAACCCATCAATTTCGGACAAACCCTTATCGCGGGCCACCTCCATGATGCTAAGCATCAGGCGTGAGCCCAGACCCATGCCACCCATGTCGTCTGCCACCAGCAGCGAGAACTCGCAGCTCGATTTATCGGGGTTGGTGATGTAGCGTGACACGCCCACAATGCGCTCGGTTTCGATGAATTCGCCAGCGTCATCAGCCTTGCGCTCTCGGATCACCGCAACCAGGGCCATTTCACGGTCATAGTCAATCAGCGTAAAGCGCGACAGCATCGACGGCGGCAATTCGGCGATTGACGACACAAAGCGGAAATAGCGATTTTCTGGCGATAGCTCGCGTACCAGGCGTTGCAGCATCTGTGCATCATCGGGGTGAATCGGCCGTACTGTGACCTGACCACCTCCGCGCAACGGCCAAACCTGCTCGTACCTTGCTGGATAAGGAAGAATAGCCAAGTGGTTGTAGTTGCGGCTATGCCCATCAATCCCTTGGGATGCATTGTCGATGACGATTCGGGCATCGACGGCTACTGCACCAGATTCGTCCACGATGATGGGGTTGATGTCCATCTCGCGCAACTGTGGCAGCTCGCACACCATTTCGGATACGCGCAACAGCACCTGCTCCAGCGCATCGCGGTCAACGGCGCTGGCTCCTCGCCATTCGTCCAAGGTTTCTGATACCCGAGCGCGCTCAATCAGGCTGCGCGCCAAAAACTGGTTCAGCGGCGGCAGCTCCATTGCACGGTCATTGATCAGCTCAATCATCGTGCCGCCTGCGCCGAACGCAATCACCGGGCCAAACGGATCGTCAGTGACCAGTCCGATGTACAGCTCACGACCCCGCTTGCTGCGGGCCATGTTCTGCACCGTCACGCCATTGATTTTCGCGCCGGGCTGTAGCTTGGAAACCGCTTGAACCATGTCGTTGTAGGTGTCGCGTACGCCCACTGCGTTCATGATGTTCAGCGCAACGCCATTGACGTCAGATTTGTGTGTAATGTCGGGCGAATCAATCTTGAGCGCCACGGGGAAACCCAACTGTGAGGCAATCATCATGGCCTCACTCGCATTGCGGGCCAGGATGGTCTTGGTCACCGGAATATGGAAGGCCGCCAGAAGTGCCTTGGATTCCATTTCGGTCAATACCTTGCGGCGCTCTGCCAAGACGCCTTCAATCAGCAGGCGAGCGCCTTCAATGTCCGGTGCGGCATGCGAGGTCAACGGCGGTGGTGTCTGCTGCAGCAACTGCTGGTTTTGGTAGAAGCTGGCGATGTTGCCAAACGCCCCCACGGCAGCTTCTGGCGTGCGGAAGGTGGGTATCAGTGCCGTCGCCAAGGTGGCGCGTGCCTCACTGACAGAAGAGTCACCCATCCAGCAGCTCAGCAATGGCTTGTTCAGGCGTGGACGGAGTTCTGCAATGGCATTGGCCACGGCCTGTGCGTCGACGCCTGATTTGGGCGAATACACCACCAGCATGCCGTCGATACCACCCTCCTTACCCGCGACCTCAATTGCTGCGCGGTAATGATCTGCGGTAGCCTCTTCAGACAGGTCAATCAGGTCAGTCAGGGTTGCCAACGGCGGCAACGCTGGATGCAATGCCCTCGCTGACTCTGGCGATAGTTTTCCCAGTTGGAGTTCAATCTCGCTGATCCAGTCGGCAGCCAGCACGCCAGGGCCGCCACCGTTGGTGATGATGGCCAGGCGCCGCCCAACGGGGCGGTAACGCGACGCCAAGCATTTGGCGGCAGAAAACAGCTGAACAAAGGAGCGGACCCGCACGGCCCCAGCGCGGCGTAACGCCGCGTCAAAAACATCATCGCTCCCCACAATTGCACCGCTGTGGGTCTTGGCGGCTGTATTGCCTGCTGGCTTGCGACCAGCCTTGAGCACTACCACCGGTTTGGCACTGGCCGCAGCGCGCAATGCGCTCATGAAATTGCGAGCGTTAGAGATGCCTTCCATGTAGACCACGATGCTGTGTGTCTCTCCATCGGAGGCCAAGAAGTCGAGAGCCTGTGCCAGCCCCACGCCGCTATTGGGACCGAGGGATATGACAGTTGAAAACCCGACCCCATTCTTGGCAGCCCAGTCCAGAATTGAGGAGGTTAATGCGCCGGATTGCGACACCAGGGCCAGTGGACCTTTGGCTGCCATGTTTCCAATCACGCTGGCATTCAGATTCAGACGGGGGCGCTGAAAGCCCATCCCATTGGGGCCAAGCAGGTACATACCGTGGCGCTTGGCCAACTGGTGCATCTCGATCGCTTCTGCCGCTTTGATGCCTGTTCCCAGGACGACCGCAGCTCGGCACTTGATCCGGCCAGCAAGTTCGAGTGCGGCCAAAGTGTCTGCAGGCGAGAGCGCAATGATGGCCAGGTCGGCGCGGGTCTGCGCCAGATCGGCCAATGTGCCGGAGGTATGAATATCCAGAAAGAACAGCTTGCCAGAAAAGTTCTGTGCCTTGATTGCTTCAGACAGCGCGATGGCCGTGGGGGTATGCCTATCTGGCGTGTCAGCGTTGCCTACAAAGACGGCAATGGTTTCAGGTTGAAAAAGCGGAGTGAGAAAATGTTTGTCCATACAGAATTAAAAGGCATCTCACGATACCCAGGGTCAAAAAAATCCGCTGACCTTGATACGCCTTTACGTGTCAATCAGCACCTATCAAAACCTTCACATGTGCAGCGACACTGCGTGCCAGCGGACTGAGGACATACCCGCCTTCCAGGCATGAAACGATGCGCCCTTTGGCGTGCTTGCTCGCAATAGTCATCAGTTGCTTGGTCACCCATTCATAGTCTGCCTCTACCAGCCCCAGGTTGCCCATGTCATCCTCGCGGTGAGCGTCAAACCCGGCCGATATGTAAATCATCTGAGGCTTGAATGCTTCCAATGCCGGCATCCACTGATCCGTGACCGCCGCGCGAAACACGTCGCTGCCTGTGCGGGTAGGCATGCCCACGTTCACCATGTTGGGGCCCGTAGCAGTTTCGCCGTTGAAAGGGTAGAGGCCTTTTTCAAAAATAGAGCACATCAATACGCGCTCGTCATTCCGAAAAATATCTTCGCTGCCGTTGCCGTGGTGAACGTCAAAGTCAATCAGTGCAACGCGCTCCAGTCCGTGCACATACAACGCATGGCGAATGCCCACTGCGCAATTGTTGAAAAAGCAAAACCCCATCGCTGCATCGCGTTCGGCATGGTGTCCAGGTGGGCGGATATTGCAAAATGCTGTGGGCACCTCACCGCTGATGACCAGATCTGTGGCCAGCACCGCAGCACCTGCTGAACGCAACGCCGCCCGTATGGTGAACGGGTTCATGTTGGTATCTGGGTCCAACGCGTGATATCCCTCTGTGGGAGACGCGCCAATCAGGTCATTCACATAGCGAGTAGAGTGCGCGTGACCAAGCTGTTCTACGGTTGCCAACGGAGCATCATAGGTGTGCATGTAGTCCAGCAAACCCTTGGTCAACAGCATGTCTGAAATGGCGCCCAAACGCTCCGGGCATTCAGGGTGATGGGGGCCCATCTCATGGCGGGCACAGTCTGAATGGGTGATGAATGCGGACAACAATGGAGTCTCCTCGAGTGATCTTGATGAATCACTCTTTGTACCCATTGTTGCTGAGAACAGCCTGACGCGACTTGACCGAACGCAAGTGTCACCAGAATGCCTGCGAAAAATAAAAAAGCCGACAATTCGTCAGAACTGTCGGCTTGATCAAATCAGCCAGTGTTTCCACTTATGATTGGTGCCCAGGAAGGGACTCGAACCCCCACGAAGTTACTCGCTAGTACCTGAAACTAGTGCGTCTACCAATTCCGCCACCTGGGCAAACAAGCTGCTAAGGTGTGCAACTTGTCTCATGTATTCAGGAAAGAGAGCTATTGTATCAAAAATATTCACGCCCCCAGCGGATTGCTGGACGAAGTTGACGGCACTGTTCAGGGCCACCGAGACGGACACGGTTTTGTGATCCGTGACGACGGTGAATCAGACATCTATTTACCCCCCAACGAAATGCGTGCGGCTATGCACAAGGACCGCGTCAAGGTCCGCATCGTGCGAAGCGACCGCAAAGGTCGACCCGAAGGCCGCATCACCGAAATCATCGAGCGACCGCCTCAGCCCATCATTGGCCGCCTGCTGTTTGAAGCAGGCGTGTGGTTGCTGGCCCCCGAGGACAAACGCTTTGGTCAAGATGTCCTGATTCCCAAAGGCGCTACCGGGTCTGCGAAGACTGGGCAGGTGGTTGTGGTTGAGCTAACCGAGCCGCCTGCTCTGTATGGCCAACCCGTGGGTCGCGTTAAAGAAGTGCTTGGCGAAATCGATGACCCTGGAATGGAGATCGAAATCGCTGTGCGCAAGTACAGCGTGCCACATGTGTTTTCTGAGGCTTGCCTGGCGATGGCTAAAGCCCTGCCGGACAAAGTGCGTCCCGAAGATCACAAGCACCGCGTTGATTTGACCGATGTGCCCCTCGTCACCATTGACGGAGAAGACGCGCGCGATTTTGACGATGCCGTTTATTGCGAGCCAGTCAAGATCGGCAAAGGCCGTAGCGCGACCGATGGCTGGCGTCTGTTGGTGGCCATTGCCGACGTCAGCCATTACGTGCTGAATGGCTCAGCCATTGACATCGATGCGTATGACCGAGCCACCAGCGTGTACTTTCCGCGTCGTGTGATTCCCATGCTGCCAGAAAAGCTGTCGAACGGCCTGTGCTCGCTCAACCCTGATGTCGAGCGCCTGTGCATGGTCTGCGACATGATGGTCAGCACCGATGGCGAAGTCACGGCCTACCAGTTTTATCCCGCCGTGATGTTCAGCCATGCGCGCTTTACTTACACCGAAGTTGCTGCCATCCTGGCCAATACCCGAGGGCCAGAAGCGGCCAAGCGCAAAGACTGTGTGGAAGACTTGCTCAACCTGCACGATGTGTACCGCGCACTTCTCAAGTCACGCCACAAACGAGGCGCCGTGGACTTTGAAACCACTGAGACTCAAATTGTCTGTGACGACAATGGCCGAATTGAAAAAATCATTCCTCGCACACGCAACGATGCGCACAAACTGATTGAAGAGGCCATGCTCGCTGCCAACGTATGCAGCGCAGACTTTATTGCCACCAATAAGCAGCCGGGTCTGTTCCGCGTACACGAAGGCCCCACGCCTGAAAAGATCGAAGTGTTGCGCGCTTACCTGAAGGCCATGGGCGTAAACCAAGCCGTGAGCGACGACCCCAAGACTGCCGAGTTTGCCGCGATTGCCGAGTCCACCAAAGACCGCCCCGACGCGCAGCAAATCCACTCCATGTTGCTGCGCTCCATGCAGCAGGCCATATACACCCCCATCAACAGTGGGCACTTTGGCTTGGCGTTTGACGCTTACACCCACTTCACCAGCCCGATTCGCCGTTATCCCGATCTGCTGGTGCACAGGGTTATCAAATCCATTCTGGACAAGACCAAGTACCAGCTACCCAACTTGCCCATTCCAGGCGAAGCGCATGCTAAGTTGACCAAGCGTCTGGCCAAGAACGCAGGAGGCCGTGTTTCCAGCAAAGTGGGTGAACCCACGCAAAAGCTCAGCAAAGCAGCGCAGGCCGCCAACCAAGCCTGGCAAGCCGCAGGCCTGCATTGCAGTGCCAACGAGCGCCGTGCTGACGAGGCCAGCCGCGACGTGGAAGCCTGGCTCAAATGCAAATACATGCGCGAGCATTTGGGCGAGGAATATGGCGGCGTGGTCACCACGGCCACCAGCTTTGGCATCTTCGTCACGCTCGATGCTTTGTATGTCGAAGGCCTGGTTCACATCACAGAGCTGGGCGGCGAATACTTCAAGTTCGATGAAGCCAGGCAAGAGCTGCGCGGCGAACGCACTGGCATCAGGTACCACATTGGTGATCGGGTGCGTGTGCAGGTGAGCCGGGTAGACCTGGATGGTCGCAAGATTGATTTCCGCCTGGTGCGCGAGGGCGAGGCCTTGCTTGCCCGTGCAGGCAAAGACAAAGGCGTCATCACTGCAGGCAACGGCATGGCCCCGAGCAAAACAAGCGCCAGACGGGGCAATCGCGACGCCGAACGCGATACCCAGCGTGAGCGCGACCGCGCACCGCGTTCACCTATTCAGACCTTACGCGACAACGTCAAAAAGGCAGCAGGCAAAAAACGCAAATCACGCCGCTAAGATTGGCGCTCAATTTTCCTCAACAGAGAAGACAAAAACATGAGTTCATCACCCAAAGTTGCCATTGTCACGGGCGCTGGTTCTGGTATCGGTAAAGCCGCTGCGCTTGCATTGCTGGCCGCAGGCTATAAGGTCGTCCTGGCGGGCCGCCGCATGGAGCCACTGCGGGAAGTGCAGGCCGAATCCGCAGCGCAGGCCAATGCCTTGCCCGTGTCCACCGATGTCTCTGACCCCGCCTCGGTGCAAGCCTTGTTTGAAGCTGCCGTCAAGGCGTTTGGTCGGGTGGATGTGCTGTTCAACAATGCAGGCGTCAATGCACCCGGTATCCCGCTGGAAGACTTGACCATTGAACAGTGGAAAAACGTAGTGGACATCAACTTCAACGGCATGTTCTATTGCATCCAGCAGGCCTTCAAGGTCATGAAAGCTCAAACCCCATGGGTGGACGCATCATCAACAACGGCAGCATTTCCGCCCACGCGCCGCGCCCCAACTCCATCGCCTACACCGCCACCAAACACGGCGTGAGTGGCCTGACCAAAACCGCCGCCTTGGATGGCCGCAAGTACAACATAGCCGTGGGCCAAATCGACATCGGCAACGCCATGACCGAGATGGCAGCACGCTTTACCAAGGGCGTGGTACAGGCCAATGGCGAAGTGGCGATCGAGCCTGTGATGGATGTCAACGTCGTCGGCCAAAGCGTGGTCTACATGGCCAGCTTGCCGCTCGAAGCCAATGTGCTGTTCCATACCGTCATGGCCACCAAGATGCCGTTTGTTGGACGAGGTTGATAACCTATGCCCATGACGACATGGGCATTAAGTCACACTGTATTGGGTAACACAACACACCCTTGAAGGGTGTGATTTATCTAGACTCTGACCATGCATATCGACATGGGAGTGTGCTAGATGTATGACGGCTTAAGCAGCAGTCGCATGGCTGCATCCTTAGCTTCAATTCCAGAACCTGACCTGGACAGGCGACAGACTTTCACTCACAAGGTTGCAGCCAACACCAGCAATGTGCTGCCCATGAGGCGGCGCTTAACGGACCATGCAGAACGCTCGTCACAGGCGCCCTTGCACCTTTTCTTGATGCGCATGCTGGACGAAATCGACTACGGCATGGTGCTGCTTGATGTCAAAGGCGCCATTTGGCACGTTAACCACTTGGCCCGCGCTGAGCTTGGCCGTGGCCAGATTTTGCATGCCGAAGAGGGTCGCTTGTGCACCCGTATCCCTGGCAAGCAGGCCGCGCTGGACTATGCCGTTCACCGCGCAGGGCAGGGCACACGCAGCATGATCGATCTGCGTACCCGGGGCCCCGACCAGGTCGAGACAGGCACCAGCTTGGCAATGGTGCCCATGGGCCACCCCGCCGAAGCCGTGGGCGGTGCCTTGCCCGTGCTGGTGATCACCAGCCGCCACGTACTGTGTGAGCAAATCAGCCTGCACTTTTTTGCCCAGAGCTTTGGCCTGACGGGTGCCGAAAAATCTGTGCTGTCCGGCCTGGCCAAAGGCATGGAGGTGCAGGAGATTGCTGATCAAAAAAACCTGGCCGTCTCCACCGTGCGCACACAGGTCAAGCAACTGCGCGGCAAGACCCAGAGCAACAGTATTCGTGAATTGATGGGCAAAGTCTCAACACTGCCGCCTGTGGTGTCGTCGATTAAGCTGTGTTGAGTGAGTTCAAGCCCGGTGCTAGATTCACCACCTCTTACCCAACATGATTTCAGTCGGCGGTCCGCTCTAAACACGCCGTTCAAAAGCCTCTTGCCGCTCCTTAGTCCCTTTGCGAGGTGCCTTGCTTTGGGACCCGATCGAAATACTCGCTAGGATTCCGTCAGTGTCAATCACTTTCCGGGCGACCTGAGGTGCAGCCATACTTGTGCCGATCAAACGGATATAGCTTCCACTGCGGGTACCGATCTGGCGCACGCCAGGTCGCGTGAAACCTTGTTCTGTGACCCCGGCCAGGTCAGCGCCACAAATCTTTTTGGGCAGGTCGTTTTCATCCTCCGTGATTTCTGGAAAGTCTTTGCTCCGCTTTCCGCCTCTGACTGGACCAGAACAGGCGTAAGACGCCAATTGGTAAGGAAGCCAGGCTTCATAGCCGCTCACCATCCATGTATTTTCACCACATGCTGTACTGATTGCTGTGCCGATACCGGTGATCTTGCAGTTGTCACCAGAGGCTGGCGTTTTCATTAAATGTGTTGGCCATACACGCTGCGCAAAACCAATGTTTGTACCGCCTGAGCTGACAAAAACATCCAATGAAATATCTGATCTTGACTCGGAGTCGAACTCCAAAGTCCATCGTCCAGCATCTGCGCACGAGCGTTCAGCAGAGACTGAGGTTGGTGCGATCTGAATCAAGACCATGGCTTGCGCGCCAAATTGCTTTTGCGTGGCCACGCAAACTGCATCGTTCTCCGATGGCCAAGTCACTGGAAATTGGTTTCCTGAAAGTTCTAATTTGCAAACCACTTTGCCCGCAGGATTCTTAAAGACGAGGGGGTTGAGATTCTTTTCCTTTTCCTCTTTTTCGGTTAGCTTGTACCAAATTTCAAGGAAGCTGGGTGCGTCGTGTGCTGGCGGAATCACCCAGTGCAGCGAGGTCCTTTTCGGGACAATCTGGTCTATTCGCGCATGTATTCTCTTTTCAAACGCGTTGCCAGATGGAAAGAAAATGTCCAACCTAAGGTTGTGCTTATTGCTTGCCTCCGAAATCATGGCGTCCAGTGCCGTCTCTAGCCAACCCGTACCATCATGCGAGCCCAGGTGCGTCCCATAATCGACGACAGCAACCACCCGGCTTGCGTTGGACGCCACACCACAGAGCATCAAGTAGCGTAATCCGTCGTAGACGCAGCGCTCCATGGTTTTCGAGAAAGGCGTCTCAAGGAATGCCCTCGGCAACTGCACAAACGCAATGGGTGCCTTCGCCGCCTTGCCAACAGACTCTGGATACAAGGTGTCTTCATGTACGGTGTCATGCGAGCTGGCGAGCAGTCCAAGTACGTGCGCTCCATGGGTTGCGCGAGTCTTTAGAGGTTGCCCTCCCAACTTGTAGCATAAGGCTTCATCAATGCTGCCACCTACGTTGGCATCCGCCATGATTCCTTTAATGTTGTCGGAATTGAGTTGTCTGCCGTAGCCAAATCTTTCGGGTGTGGATCCATAGTCATGTGGCGCACTTATGTCTTCATCTTGATCCAACAGTGCGAAAACCCTGGAAGCACCATTGTTTTTGCGAAAAACCTGGTGCGCAAAGGGGCAACCATGGTCTATAACACCCAGTATCGTTTGATCGGGTATTTCTTCGGAAGAAATGCGCGGTATACGCTCAGTGTTCAACACACTTTTTTGAATTGAAGGACCATATGTTGCCCGGTTGGACTTCAAAGTATCAGCCAGCTCGACGTAGTGAATGAGTTCTGATTCGAGAAGTTTGGCCAACATCACCTGAGTGCAATCTGCAGTTCCGTAGGCGCTGCAATCGTGAGCAACTGTAAGCCGACAGTCTTTGGAAGCCGCAAACCATTCTGTTAGGGTTTGCCAAGCGACGGCCAAGTCGGTTGGCTTAAGTTCAAACATCACTGGCAGACAATCGCGTTGCCCGGACCAGTAATCCACTAGATGCGTAGTCAGTCCATTGCCTAGATAGGGTCCAAGCTTGCTTGAATGCTCTGACGCTGAATTGAAGAGTTGGGTACAAATCATGTTGCCTCTAAGCGAAGTGGATGAGGTAACGCCAGGGTGGTGTCTCAGGTACTCTGAACTAGCGCTTACAGTTGAATTTTTTCAGGGACCAACCATTTCCATTCCTTCTCTGATCTAGCCAATAGGTCAGTCAGGAAAGGGACTTCAGTCACTTCGATTTCGCTCGGATTTTGTGGCGCCGTACAGACGGGTGAACCACTCATGTAGAGCTGTCGAACTTGGACTTCGGTGGACGTCGCAGCATCGAACGTCAGTGTCCCAGAGATTTTCTTACCTGACTGTCCAGCACATGCCAAAAGGTATTCGCCAATCCAATTTCCCAATGCCAGCCCACCCAACAAGTCAACGGGGAAATGCACACCCGCAACAATCCGGTTCTCGCCAATTCGCCAAGCTAAACGCCGTAGTTGCAAGACGGTCGAGGCCATTGCCGTGCTTTTCCTGACCAAAAAGGAGAGGATGTGTGCCACAACAGCAGCCTCACACATGTGACCCATCGGAAACGCGCCATGCATGGGTGTTGGAATCATCGGCTGCACCTGTGGAGAGTAGTCAACCGGCCGCGGGCACGCGAACTCATGCTTAAAGCGCATTTCGATGAACTTCGCAAAGTCAGTTGCTAGGACTAAGAGCTCTGTGGTTGCAGGCGTTTTCCCATCATGCATGGGCAAGATCGTGCTCCAAAACGCGGCTGTTTCTGTAACCTGTGCCAATATCTCGGGGCCTCTGTCCTCCCTGAGTTGGGCGAACTCGATAACATCCCCGATTTGACCTTGGAAGAATGCCATCTTAGGCCGCACCAAGGTCAAAGCATTCTGGTCACCCAATTTCAACACTTGCGAGTCATCATTGGCCTTTTCGAATGCGATAGGTCGTAGAAGTTCTGGCAAGGTCAGTGCGTGCCGCACACTCGGGGACCAGTTCTTTAGTATTTCCGCTTGATCCAATACTTCGTTTGAGAATTGAGTTGCATTGATGCAATGCCTGCCCGTGTCCTGAGGGTCAATGGTGCTTTCACGGCTACGCGATAAAGCCAGACTCAGAAACGGAGCCGGAATTCCCCCGCTATAAGACCCGTTGTAGGAGCCGTTGTAGGAGCCGTTGTAGGAGCCGTTGTAGGAGCCGTTAAAAGCACCGCCTTTTCCGATTGATTCAGGCTTGAGGTTGAAGTTCATCGCATTCTCCTTATTTGCTTAATGTTCTGGCAGTCCGAGTCGCCGCAATGCTCCTGCACATTGCAATCGGGTTCTTGCCATCGGGTTACCCGAAGACAGGTATTTGTTGACTGTTAAACCTGGGACCTCACGCAACAATCGTTTCAGGGTCAATCGAGCTGCGTCAATTTGTTCTGCTTCTACCTGGGCGGTTAGCAATACACGTAAAGTCGGCGGTTGATGGCAATTCAAACGTAGCGAGCGCTCTGCTATTTGAATGGAATCCGTGGGGTTGCCACTTGCCAAAAGTGCGCTTGAATGAATCAGATCAAACAAATAACGAAGTGGGTCGATGGGTGATAGGCGATCAGCTTTTCCGCATTCAGACAATGCTGTCGAAAACTGCTTGGTCTCAGTTGAAACGACACTTTTGAAAAGCCAAGCGAGAGCGTCGTTTGAGTTCACTTGAAGGGCCCGACCCAAGCTGATCTCTGCCGCGTCTAAGTCCCCCAACAACTGACACTCAACATGCCCTTTCATAGCCAGTGCCAGGCTGCTATCGGGGTTAATGTCCAGCGCACGCTTGACTTCATTCATTGCGTGCTCAGCGTCTTTTTTTCGATTGGCGGCAACACCGCGCACAAAGCGCAGTACATGCCATTTAGCAAGCCACGCGCGTGGCTCTGCCTTATTGCGGTGCCGTTCACATAGGTGTTCAAGGACAACCCTAGATCGGTCAAAGTCAGCCGCTGAGGCGTGGTGCATCATGGAGATGCCGCCCAGCATGAGGGAATAGCTCTCAAGCGAAGGCAGTGGTTGAAGTGTGATTTTGTCTACTTGATGGTTGAATACAGACGCGGCCACTCTTTGGCTCAATTCATGGGCCAAAGCGCTGTGGTCTTCAAAAAGATCTCCTACTGTGGCGTTGAATCGATCTGCCCATAAGATGTGATTGGTCTTTGTGTCGCTCAGCTCCACATTGCAGATTAGCTTCGCATTCCCTCGAACACCCATTGCGACGTAGCTACCACTGAGGCAATAAGCTGCACCCAAATACGATGCTGCCGCTGAAGACGATGCGCGCCCCCTCAACGCAGTCGAGGATAAACGTGAAATCACGCGGCCCTCGCGCATCTTGCTCAGAACCCCAATGACCCCGTCTGCAATTAACTCGCCGATTGCAAACTGCTCGGGTTCACTGCTGCGAGAGGTAAACGGAATCACCGCAATCGTCGGCTGGAGCGGCGTGTTGAATTCCTTCTCAGGCACCAGCACTGGCCGTGGCCCGGGCGGCCCTACGCGGTAGGCGCGCACGGGTTCTTCCACATGCTTCAAATAGCATTCACCCATGTCTTCCACATCGGCGTCCAGGCCGTCGGTCAACTGGTCGCGCACGCCCGCGCTGGCTATCGTTTCACCGGGTCCGGCCAAACTTGCCAAACGGGCAGCCAGGTTCACACCGCTGCCATAGATGTCGATGTTGTCTACATACACCGGCGTGGCGTTGATGCCCACGCGTAGCCATAGCTGCTGGTCTTGGGCGCGGCCCTGGTTGGCGGGCTGAATCATTTTGTGCAGGGCGGTGGCCACCTGCACGGCTTCTCGTGCGTGGTCAAACTCGGCCAACAGGCCGTCCCCTAGCGATTTGACAATGCGGCCACGGTGCCGGGGGATCAGTTTGGCCGCCTTCTTAGTAAAGCCGTGCCAGCGCGCCACCACCCCGCTTTCGTCTTGTGCCATCAGCCGGACTGATTCCACCAAATCCATCACCAGCACCACCTTGCTTGTTTTAGGCAAAGTCGGGCCATTAATGTAGGCGCCGTCTCCCTCGTTGGCGGCGCTAGTGGCTGTCGGCCCCCCCTCTCCCGTGGTGCCGGATTTCTGCGGTTTTGTTTGCTCGGGCATACCTCAAATTGTGGATGAACTTGTGAGTCTATCCAAGAGAAGATACCTTTAAAAGGCGCGTTCTGAAGTGACTCATACCCCCGATGGGGTATCTATCTGCTGTGCCAGACAGCTCAAATGCCAAGCTCCAACCGCTGTTGCAGCAGCGCGCTGCTGGTCGTGTACTGCAGCGGCCCGGTCTGTCCCGGTATCACGATTTCAGCGACAGCATAGGCGGTCATGACACACTCATGAAACCCGCAGGCGATCAGCTTCTTTTTGCCAGGGTATGTGATGACATCGCCCACGGCAAACAGGCCCACGTGCGCGGTTTCACAGGTGGCGGGGTTCACTACCAGTTGTTTATGGTCCAGGACGAGGCCCCAATTGGCGATCGGGCCTAACTTGGGTGACAAGCCGGTGGCTGCTAGAACGGTGTCTGCTGCCAAGGTTTGTAGATGGCCATCTGGTGTCATGTAGTCGATGCTGCCCATCTGACCAGACTCGACCGACACCAGTCGGGTGGGTTGGCCCACGTGCTGCGTGATCCGTTTTTTGTGCCGAAGGTTTTCAAACCGGCTCAACAGTTCTGGCGTCGCGGACAAGACGTCGCGTCGGTAGAGCAGGTCGACGCTTTGAGGTTGATGCCCGACGGGCTGTTCAGTTAGCCGGACTGCCCAGTCCAGTGCCAGTTCGTCACCACCCAGCACGGTGATGCGTTGACCCACAAAGCGTGATGGGTCTTCCATCCGGTAATGAAGCTGGCGCCCTGCGTGCCTGTCTGCGCCTTCTATCTTCAGCGTTTTGGGCACAAATGCACCTACCCCTGCAGCAATCACCACGACCTTGGCAACAATGTTCAAACCCTGGTCTGTCGTGACACGCCAACCGTTGGGCTGAGGCGCCAGGCCGTTGACCAAGTGGCCCAGATGAAGAGGGGGCGCAAAGGGAAGAATCTGCTGCTGCAGCCGCTCAATCAGCTCGAGCCCGGTGCACACCGGAATCCCGGGGATGTCATAAATCGGCTTGTCAGGATACAGCTCGGCGCATTGGCCACCGACATGGGGAAGGGCATCAATAATGTGGCAGCGCAAGCCCAGCAGCCCCAGCTGAAACGCCTGGTACAGCCCCACAGGGCCAGCACCGATGATGAGGGCGTCGGTCTCGATCAAGTTGGCACGGGTGTCAACGTGAAGGTTAACGCACCAGTTCCTTGAGCTTGTCGGTCTTGTCCTTCCAGTCGTCTGCGTCTGGCAGTGGTGCTTTGCGCTTGGTGATGCTCTTCCAGCTGCTCAATTGCGCCAGCTCGGCATTGAGCTTGATGTAGGGAATCTGGTCTTTGGGCGTGTCTTCTTCAGCAAAGATCGCGTTGACCGGGCACTCGGGGATGCAGACGGCGCAGTCAATGCATTCGTCGGGGTCAATCACCAGCATGTTGGGGCCTTCGCGGAAGCAGTCCACGGGGCAAACGTCTACGCAATCGGTGTACTTGCAACGGATGCAGGCTTCAGAAACGATGTGAGTCATGTCAGGTCAGTCTTATGGGCACAAAGCGTGCTCAAGAAAAGGTGCAGAAAGGGGCCTAGCCAAGGATTTTAATTTATCCCTGGCTCCCATCTCAGGATTAACCCTGAACCAACACTGCCCCCGAGGTTTTATGGCTGGCAGTGTCCACCAGGATCAAGGCGCCCATCACCCGGCTTTGGGCATAGGGCAGCGTGGCCAATGGCTCTTGCAGCGCAAGCACCACATGGCCAATCGCGTTGGCTGGCAGCTCGGTGGCGTCTTCTTCGGCCAGGGTGTTTATGTCCAGGCGGTGCACCACGCGCTGCACCTTGGCCTTGACCCAGCGATGCCCGTGCAGCACCCAATAGGCGCGACCAGGGATCAGAGGCTCGTCGTCCATCCAGGCAACAGTAGCCTGCAGTTCACGGCTGATGTTAAAGGGCGCCGCCGCAGCACGCGAAGCGGCAGGCGTGGGGGCTTCCAATAACCAGTCGCCACGGGAAACATCCACTTCGCGGTCCAGCACGATGCCAGCGCAGTGACCGGTGGGCACTTCGCCGGGCACGCGGGCATGGTTCAACACTTGCGCTACGACGGCTGACTTGCCAGACGGCAAGATGTTCACGGTATCGCCCACGCGCACTTGGCCGGTGGCAATGCGGCCCCAGAATACGCGGCGGCCTTGGCTGGTGTCGCTGCTGGCAGAGAACTTCTCCACCCATTGCACGGGAAAGGCAAAGGCCTGCACAGCCTCGGCGGGGGTGTTGGGTAGCTCTTCCAGGATAGACAGGAGCGATGGGCCGCTGTAGCCGGCCCAACCGGGAGTGGCGTCCACCACGTTGTGACCTTGCAGGGCTGACACGGGGACAGTGGCCGCTACAGGGACACCAGCTTCTGTTGCAAAGCTGTGCAGCGCCGCGCTGATGTGCGCAAAAGCCAGCGTGGGGTTGGCCACGGCGTCCAGCTTGTTCACCGCAAACACGATGCCAGGCACGCGCAGCAGCTTGGCCAGCAGGCTGTGGCGGCGGGTTTGCGGCAGCAGTTTGAGGGCGGGGTTTTGCCAGTCCAGCTTGGTGGCGTCTACCAACACCACAGCGGCATCTGCCGCGCTGGCGGCTGTGACCATGTTGCGGGTGTACTGCTCATGCCCAGGCGCGTCGCCGATGATGAACTTGCGCTTGGCGGTAGCAAAGTAGCGCCAGGCCACGTCGATGGTGATGCCTTGCTCGCGCTCGGCCTGCAAGCCATCGGTAAAGCGGGCCAGGTCCACGGTGTGGGTGGCGACGTCTCCGTTGTGGCTGGTGTGCGTCACACTGGCCAACTGATCTTGGAGCACGGTGCGGCTGTCCACCAGCAGACGGCCAATCAGGGTGCTCTTGCCGTCGTCTACGCTGCCGCAGGTGATGAATTTAAGGGCTGACAAGTCGTTTTGGCTTGCTATTGCTGAATTGTTTGCTATTATATTTGAGGTGTTTGCCATGATCGTGTATGGGTAAATCACTGAAGATGATCGAAGGAGCTGTCGCCGTAGGGCACCGCGGAACCGGCTTCGCCGGGCCGCTGGTGCCGCCCCCTGCAAGGGGGGTGTTACACGAAGTGAACGCCAACGGGGGTGTTCTAGAAGTACCCGTCCTTCTTGCGCTTTTCCATCGAGGCTTCAGAGGTTTTGTCGTCCATGCGCGTCGCGCCGCGTTCACTGACCTCAACGCCCAGGGTTTCCACCACCACTTCGGCTGCATTGGCAGCGCTGCTGGTCACGGGGCAGGTGCAGGTAATGTCGCCCACGGTGCGAAAGCGCACTTCGCGCTTGACCACTTCTTCTCCTGCGCGGGCTGGGGTCAAGGGAGTCACAGGCACCAGCAGACCCTTGCGCTCCACCACTTCGCGTTGGTGGGCGTAATATAGGCTGGGCAGGGCGATGTTTTCTCGGTCGATGTATTGCCATACGTCCAATTCGGTCCAGTTGCTGATGGGGAACACGCGGAAGTGCTCGCCGGGTTGCAGTTTGGTGTTAAAGAGTGTCCACAACTCGGGCCGCTGGTCTTTGGGTTGCCATTGGCCAAAGCTGTCGCGGTGGCTGAAGATGCGTTCTTTGGCGCGGGCTTTCTCTTCATCACGACGGGCGCCACCGATCAGCGCGTCGAAGCGGAATTCTTCAATGGCTTCCAGCAATGTGACCGACTGGTGCACGTTACGTGATTCACCTGGATGAGCCAGCCGCACAGTGCCGCGCTTCATGGAGTCTTCCACGCTGCGCACAATCAGGTTGGCTTGCAGTTCTTTGGCGCGGCTGTCTCGAAAGTCGGTCACTTCTACAAAGTTGTGGCCGGTGTCGATCATCAGCAGCGGGTAGGGTATGCGCCCCACGCCAAATGCTTTCTCTGCACACTTGAGCATGACCAGTGAGTCCTTGCCGCCGGAGAACAGCAGGGCAGGGCGCTCAAAGGTGGCGGCCACTTCGCGCAGGATGAAGATGGTTTCTTCTTCCAGGGCGTCCAGGTGTGCATTGCTGACGGCATGGGCCAGGGCTTGCAATTCGGTTGCGGTAGGGGCGTTCATGCGGGGGTACTCTCTGTAGATGCTTGTTTGACATGCAGGCCGCATTCTTTGGCGGCACCACCTTCGATTTCG
This sequence comes from Candidatus Defluviibacillus avedoerensis, assembly GCA_016703665.1. Lineage (GTDB taxonomy): Bacteria > Pseudomonadota > Gammaproteobacteria > Burkholderiales > Burkholderiaceae_C > Defluviibacillus > Defluviibacillus avedoerensis. Next base: position 114,225 of record JADJBS010000016.1, on the reverse strand, counting down.
GCTTCCCACCACCAGCGACCGGCGCGGAAGTCTTCGCCTAATGAGATAGCGCGGGTGCAGGGCGCGCAGCCGATGCTGGGGAAAAACTGGTCGTGCAGCGGGTTGTACGCGACCTTGTGTTGGGCGATGTAGTGCCACACGTCGCCCCAGGTCCAGTTGGCCAAGGGGTTGAACTTCACTCGGTCTTCGGTGGTGTCGATCAACAGTACTTCGGCGCGGGCATTGGATTGCTCACGGCGCAGACCCGTGATCCAGGCTTTTTGACCTGCCAAGGCGCGGGAAAGTGGTTCCATCTTGCGAATGCCGCAGCAAGCTTTGCGCAGTTCGATGCTCTTGTACATCGCATCTTTGCCTTCGCGTGTCACAAATTGGATGACTGCTTCTTGCACGGGTTCGTGCACCGTCACCGGGGCTTTGGATGTGGCCACTGTTTGAGCCATCAGCGCTTCGGTCTCGGCATGCAAAACGCCGGTGTTTAGCACGAACACGGGGATGTTCAGGTTCAAGCGGTTGATCAAGTGGGTGATCACCACGTCCTCTGCCCCGAGGGACGAAGCCTGCGTGACGGGCGCGTAATCGGCTGCGGCGTGTTGCAGCAGCGCGATGGTGGCGGTCAGCTTTTCTGCGAAATCTTTGGATGGTTTCGCGTTCAACTCGATAGCGGAAGATGTCGCCCCCACGCTCGTCACTGCGTGTACATCGCTGCCCCCCACGGGGGCCTTCTCGCCTTGGGACGGCCCGACGGCGCTCATGCCGCTTTCCTCGCAAACAAGGGAGCGGTCTGCACCGCGTCGCCCTGGTAAAACGCCTTGAAACGTTCAAACTGGCGCTGTGCATCACTCGCATCAACACCTTCCCGCAGCACGGCGCTGTCAAACCCGCTGCGCTGCATCTGCACCAGCTGGTCGATCAGCACGTCGCCCGTGGCGCGTATCTCGCCCTTGAAGCCAAGGCGACGGCGGATCAAAAAGGCCTGGCTGTAGGCGCGGCCATCGTTGAACTTGGGGAAGTGCAGGTCCACGCGCTCGATCCCGCCCAAGTCCAGGCTCAAGGGATCAGTTGTGTTGTCTACCGCAATAGATTCGCCTGTTCCAGCATACTGGTGGTCAATGTGTGCTATCAACTTCATAGTAATCTCAAATCTCGTAAGCGATGGGCAAGGTGTTTTCGCGGCGGGTGGATTCACGCGCGCCGTTGGCAGCGGCTTTGAAAGGCTCATGGCCCAGGCGGTTCAGGGCTTTGATGAAGGTCTCACCCGCGTCGCGGTGGGCTTTGTAGGTGTCTAGCAAGGCTTCGATCACATCGGGCACTTCGGCGGCAGCAAAGGAGGGGCCAACCACCTTGCCAGCCACAGGTGCACCGCTGAGGGCTGAGCCGTCAGAGCCGGCCAGGGTGATCTGGTACCACTCCTGCCCGTCTTTATCCACCCCCAGAATGCCAATGTGGCCGGTGTGGTGGTGGCCGCAGGAGTTCATGCAGCCGCTGATGTGCAGGTCGATCTCGCCCAGGTCAAAGAGTTCGTCCAGGTCTTGGTAACGCTCGGTAATGGCCTCGGCAATCGGGATGCTGCGGGCATTGGCCAGGGCACAGAAGTCGCCGCCAGGGCAGGCGATCATGTCGCTCACCAGGCGGATGTTGGGCTTGGCCAGGCCCAGCTTGCGGGCTGCACGCCACAGCTCAGGTAACTGGTCGCAACGTACCCAGGGCAGCAAGACGTTTTGGTCGTGGGTGATGCGCAACTCACCGGCGCTGAACTGGTCGGCCAGTTCGGCCACGCGGTCTAACTGGTCTGCGGTGGCGTCTCCTGGCGCTTGGCCCAGGCGCTTGAACGACAAGGTGACGGCGCGCAGATCGGGGTTCTTGTGGGGTGCCACGTTTTGTTGCAGCCAGCGGCCAAACTCGATGTCGTCTTCAGCGGCGGCGCGCAGGATGTTAGCGATCTTGGCATCCGCATCTGCACGGTCGCAGTCAAGCGACGGGGGCACAAAGCTGGCGGCCACGCGGTCCAGCTCAGCCTGGGTGATGGTGTGCGGGGCGCCGTCTTTTTCAACAATGTCGCGGTACTCGGCCTCAACTTGGTCGATGTACTTTTGACCCTCGGCCTTGACCAAAATTTTGATGCGGGCTTTGTATTTGTTGTCGCGCCTACCGTAGCGGTTGTACACGCGCACCACGGCTTCCAGGTAGTTCAGGATCTGGTCCCAGGCAACAAATTCGCTGATGGTGGTGCCAACCACCGGCGTGCGGCCCATGCCACCGCCTACCAACACTTTGAAGCCCACCTCGCCATCCGAGTTGCGCAGCACATGCAGGCCTACGTCGTGCCAAGCGGTGGCGGCACGGTCTTCGCGCGCACCGCTGATGGCGATCTTGAACTTGCGTGGCAGAAAGGCGAACTCGGGGTGCAGCGTGCTCCATTGGCGCAAGATTTCGGCAAAGGGGCGGGGGTCGGCAATCTCGTCCACCGCAATGCCTGCGCGCTCGTCGGTGGTGATGTTGCGAATGCAGTTGCCGCTGGTCTGAATGCCGTGCATGTTGACGCTGGCCAGCAGGTCCATCACGTCGGCTGCCTTGGCCAGTGGAATCCAGTTGAACTGTGCGTTTTGGCGGGTGCTGAAGTGCGCGTAGTTGGTGGGCAGTGGCTTGCTGCCAAACTGGCCTTGGGCCAAGTTGGCCTCATTGATCACGGCTGCTTCGGGTGTGTCGTATTCGCGGGCGATCCGGGCCAGCACCCGCACCTGGTCGCTGTTGATTTCGCCGTAAGGCACCGCCACGCGCAGCATGGGGGCGTAGCGCTGCACGTACCAGCCATTTTGCAAACGCAAGGGCAGAAACTCTTCGCCGCTGATCTTGCCGGCCTGGAATCGCTCCAGCTGGTCGCGGAACTGCGCCGCGCGCTGGCGGATGAATTGCTTGTCGAATTCGGTGTATTGGTACATCGGGGGCTTTTTTCAGGAAATCAGATGGCGATCAGCTTGATACCGGCATAGGCCAGCAGCACAGAGAGCAGGGAGCGGATGACTCGGTCCGGGGTTTTTTCGACCAGGCGCGAACCCAGCCAGATGCCTGGTAGGGAGCCTGCCAGCAGCTTGAGCAGCAATGGCCAGTCCACCGATCCAATTGACGCATGGCCCAGGCCTGCTACCAGAGTCAAGGGCACGGCATAGGCAATGTCGGCAGCCACAATGCGTGGCAGTGGCAGGGCGGGGTAGAGCAGCATCAGCACCGTGACGCCGATGGCTCCCGCGCCGACCGAGCTGATCGATACCAGCGTGCCGATGGCCGCTCCAAACAGAATAGGCAAGGCCCAGTGACGAGGCTTGGACGCACTGGCCAGTGCATCAGGCGCGATACTGCGGGGAACGCTCTTGCCGCGAATGGCTTTGAATAGGGTTGCCAGCGCCGTCAGGATCAATGCCACGCCCAATGTGGTCGTCATGACGTGCTGAACATCAGGATGGGCTGGCCCGACGGTGTGCAACACCCAGATGGTGATCAATGCAGCGGGAATGCTGCCCAGGCTCAGCAAGCCCACTACGCGCCAGTCAACCAGTTTGGCGCGTGCGGTTGCCACGGTGCCACCGAACTTGGTAAAGGCGGCAAACAGCAAATCGGTACCAATGGCCAAATAGGGCTTGATACCAAAGCCGAAAATCAGCAGCGGCGTCATCAAAGACCCGCCACCTACGCCTGTCAGGCCGACGATCAGCCCAACAAAGAAACCCGCAAAGACAAAAGCAAAATCATGCATGGCCGCGACTGTATCGACGGTTCTACATAATTCAAACTATTTATTTGTTCTTCTGATATATATAAAAAGATATAATAAAAGGGCAAAAAGAAAAATTGCGTAGACAAGCTCAGGTCAGCAGGCGTCGCATGTGCCGGATTGCTGAAGTCACGGCTTGACCTGAATGCCATTGCCAAACGCAACTCGACCTCTGATTTCTTCTGCTTGTGGCCTGGGATCAGCGTAGTACCAGATGGCGTCGGCTTTCAATTCGCCGTCCACCAGCAACGAGAGGTAGCTGGCCTGGCCCTTCCAGGCGCAGGTGGTTTTGTGGTTACTGAAGGTAACGAACTCGCGTTTGAGGCTGCTTTCGGGGAAATAGTGGTTTCCTTCGAGGACGACGGTGTCGTCAGACTCGGCAATGACGGTGTTCTTCCAGATGGCTTTCATGGCGGACCTTTGATTAGGTTCGTATTGTCGGGCCTGCCACCTCGCTGGCCGGCGAGGCATTGCTCTAAGTATTTGATTTGGCCCAGCGCACGATGTCATTCGCGCCCAATGCGCCGGGGCGCCGGACGAGTTCGCGCCCATTCACAAACAGTACCAGGGTCGGAATGCTTCGGATCTGGAAACGTGCACCCAGGTTAGGCACCGCCTCGGTGTTGACTTTGGCAACCCGAAACTGGGGCTCCAGCTGCGTGGCGGCCTGCTCATAGGCTGGGGCCATCATCTTGCAGGGGCCGCACCACGGTGCCCAGAAATCCACGAGCAGGGGGATCTGGGTGCGTGTGAGGTGTTTTTCAAACGATGCATCGTCCAACTGTGCTGGATGACCGTCAAAAAGCGCCTTCTTACAGTGGCCGCAGTCAGGGGCGGCGTGCAACTGGTCTGTGCGGACTCGGTTGGTGGTGTGGCAGTGCGGGCATACGATGTGGATTGACTCGTTCATGCACCCGATATGGGGGCGCGGTTTTGCATTCCAAGTGGAATTGAATCGGTGGTTTAGAGTAAGCTTTCCAGCGTGTCGGCTTGCTGCTTGACCTGAGTCAAAGGCAAGGTTTTGCAGACAGCGCAGCATAGAAACATCTTCAACTACTTTCAGTGAGACAGCCATGTTCAAACACATTCTTCTGGCAACCGACGGCTCTGCTGCGTCTGAACACGCGGCCAATATGGCGGTTGGACTGGCACGTACCCATCAAGCTAAATTGACGGTGGTGTTTGTCGTCGATCCTTACCCCTACATGGGCATTGGTGAAGCCAATCCCATGGGTTTCGACGCCTACATGAGTGCTGCCCAAGCCCAGGCTGCTGCCGCGCATTCACATGTATCTGACCTCTGCAACCAGGGAGGGGCCGTGGTCGAGATGCAGGCGCGCATGCTCGAAAACGTAGGCGCGGCCAGTGGTATTGTGCAGACGGCCAAGACCGAAGGTGCGGACCTGATCATGGTTGGCTCGCATGGCCGCAGCGGCATCGCCCGCCTGATGCTGGGCAGTGTGGCCGGTCGCGTGGTCAGTGAATCGACGGTGCCCGTTCTGGTGGTTCGCTGATCCGGTGCCCAAATGACCGGTGCGAAACTGGATACCCAGCGTTTCGAGGTGCTCCCACGCGACCTGTCGGCTTACCGTCAGGGCAATGTGGGTGTGGACTATGTGCACAGGTTCGAGTCTGGCAAACCCGGGCCGCATGTGCTTATCAACGCCCTGACCCATGGGAATGAATTTTGTGGGATGGTTGCCGTCGCCGATTTGCTAGAACGGGGCGTGCGCCCCTTGACCGGTACGCTGACGCTCAGTTTTGCCAACGTGGCCGCTTACGAGACCTTTGATACAGCCAGACCGTTTGACAGCCGCTTGCTGGTGCACAACTTCAACCGCATCTGGTCGTCTGACTGGTTGGACGGCGCTTCGGACAGCCCCGAGCTGCGTCGCGCCCGGGCCATGCGCCCGATCGTGGATCAGGCTGACCATGTTCTGGATATCCATTCCACGTCGCAGGATGTGGAGCCATTCTGGGTGTATCCAGGCTTTGCGCGCAACGCGGACATCGCGCTGTCCGTTGGCCTGCCCAGCATCCACCTGGTGATGCCCAATGGGCTGGGGGGGGCTGGTCCGCCGCTGATTCAATACGGCAGGTTCGGCACTGTCACGGGGCCGGGGGACGCTCAGGTGGTTGAATGCGGGCAGCATTTTTTCCAGGCGACCGCCGATTGCGCCGTCAGTGTGACGCGAGGTTTTTTGGCCCATTTCGGCCTGGCTACCCCTGACCCGCATACAAGGCCGAAGCAGCCGCAAAGACGCTTTGAGCTGCAACACACACACGTGATCCAGACCACCGATTTCGCATTTACAAAACCTTGCAAGGGTTTTGAGGTGTTTGCCAAAGACGAACTGATCGCGACCGACGGATCGGTGCAGGTGCGAGCACCTTGCGACAACTGCACTGTGCTCATGCCAGCGCGCGAGGCCATCGTGGGTCGCGAGGGCGTGTACCTGGCCAAACCCACCGACTGAGCAACGCCCTGGCGGGGTATCAATCCAGCAGAAAGTTACCCGCAGTGAACTGAACAGGTGCTGCGTTGTGGTCAAAGCTGACGCCTGCCGGGTCACGGCCTTCCTCCAGCGCCTGGAGTTGTTCGCGAAGCAGGCGACGCAGCATGGCGATACCCCGGTCACTGGACACCAGGCGCTCTTCAGAGTGCTTGGCAATCACCCCCTGGCTCACCATGGCTTCCACGTCATTGGGGTACTGCTGGTGTTCGGCTTCGCTCATCTCCTCCCACAACTTGCCGTTCATGCGGGTGCGCATGCGTGACAGCTCGCCCTTTTCGCGCACGCGCCCCACGACATAGATGCGAAAGCTGTGATCGTCCATCGGCAGCACCCAACCCAGAGATTCGACACGGCCAAAACGGCCCAGCTTGGGGCTTGGAATCACCCGCAGGGTAGGTAAGCCTGCCTCGCTGATACGCCTGAGTGTTTTGCCATCGGGCAATTTGCGGATCGAGATCGTGCGCACGCTTTGCGGCTGAGTCTCCCACGTCACTTCCGGCATCACTGCCATCTGAGGCACAAACTGGGTACCGCTGAATGTCGCATGGAGAATCACCACGTGAAAAGGGTCCACCAGGTTCTCGTAGTGCTGCAGCCAATTACAAGGGATGATTGGCGGACCACCGCCACCAATGCTGCTGTCGTCTGCCTCCAGAAATTCGCCGACGTCCAGAACATCAAGGCATTCATAACGGGGAAGCACGGGTTTTTTGCCAGGTGGGCCCATGTAGGCCCAGATCAGGCCGTACAACTCCTGCACCGGATACCAGGGCTGGCGGGCCTTGTCGGCGCGCTTGCCACCGCCGGGCTCACAGGGCTGTTCCAGGCAGTGGCCTTGCACATCAAAAAGCCAGCCATGGTAGCAGCAGCGAATGCCAGCGGCTTCCACCTTTCCGTACTAGAGCGAGGTACCTCGGTGGGCACAGTGTGGGTACAGCAGACCAGGGCGTCCCGTGGTGTCGCGAAACAGGATCAAGTCTTCACCCAACACTTTGAGCTTGCGAGGTACCTCGCTGGCATCTGCGGTCACGCCGATCGGGTGCCAATAGCGACGCAGCAATTCACCCATGGGCGTGCCGGGGCCGACCTCGGCCAGCTCTTGCATATGGGTAGGGGTGGGGCGTCCATACGCCGTGCCTGTGTCCTGGGCAATCGGGATCACCCTGTGTGGCGCGCCAGTGTTCATTTGGTGTGCTCCTAATTCACTCGGCTGTCACGCCAGCGGCTTTGATCAAATCGGCCATGCGGGGGTAATCGGCCTGGTAGCGCTCGGCGAATTCTACGGGTGTGTTCCCCAAAGGTTCAAAGCCAAAAGCGGTGAGCCTGGCGGACACGTCTGGCATGCGGGTGATGTCGCGCAGCGCCTGCACCCAGGCATCCACAATGGGCGTCGGCGTCCGGGCGGGGGCATAGACGCCGATCCAGCTGTCAATGTCGAAGCCCTGAAAGCCCTGCTCGCCGAAGGTGGGCACCTGGGGCATGGTGGACACACGCCGCGTTCCCGCAATGCCCATGACCTTCATCTTGCCAGCCTGTGTTTGCACCCTTGCCGTGGATGGGTTGGCCCAGGCAAAGTCCAGCGATTCCCCGAACAAGTCGTTGTGAACGGCGGCTTCTGCCTTGTAGGGCACATGCACCAGATTAGCACCCGTTTGGCGCTTCAGCAGTTCGCCAAAAAGGTGGGCAGTGGAGCCCGTACCCCAGGTTCCGTAGTTCATGGTTTTTTGCTTTTTGGCATGTTCAACAAACTCCTTGAGGTTGTTGAAAGGCGCATTGGCCCTGGCAACCAACATCGGCCCACCGCTGGCCAGCATGGACAGCGGGCTGAAATCCTTCACCGGGTCATAGGGCAGTTTGGTCTGCAAGATGGGTACGTTCACATGAGTGAGCGGCAGGGTGAACATGACGGTGTGGCCGTCTGGTGCGGCTTTCGCAACGAAGTCTGCCGCAATGATGCCGCTGGCGCCCGGCTTGGCGTCCACAATCACCGACTGCCCCCAGCGCTGCTGCAGCTTGTCTGCAAACGCTCTGGCCAGCGTGTCGATGGGGCCACCACCGGTGCCAAAGGGCACGATGCGGATCACCCGGTTAGGGAAAGGTGCCGTTCCTTGGGCATGTGCGGCCAGCGGTGTGAAAGCGGGCAGTGCCGACAGGCTGGCCAGCGTAGTGACAAAGTGGCGTCTGTTGTATGTCATTGTGTTGTCTCCTGTTTATGAGGCATCATGCCGTGAAAACCATGAGGACAATCATGACGACACTGAAAGCCCCCATCGATCCCGAATCTAATTCGCGCGTGAAGGCCGTGTTTGACGACATCCGCGCCACGCGCCAGACAGACTTTATCAATAATCTCTGGCGCCAGCTTGCTTTTGATCCACCGCTGCTCGAAGCCACCTGGGCTGAGGTCAAACGTGTCATGGCCCAGCCCTCAACGCTGGACCCACTGACCAAAGAGTTGATTTACATCACCGCATCCATCATCAATGGCTGCAGCTACTGCGTACATTCGCACACGGCTACCGCCAAAGCCAAGGGAATGACCGATGCACAACATGCCGAACTGATGGCCATTGTGGGATTGGCGGCCAAGACCAACCAGATAGCCACGGCGCTGCAGGTGCCGTTGGACCCCGTGTTTGACAAAGGTTGACGCCCGTCAGCTAAGCCTAGCCTGGTTTTTTCTCAGCCGTTTGCTTGTTCAGCCAGGCTAGCAAATCTGCATTAAACGCATCCGCTTGCTGGCACATCACCCAGTGGCCGGTGGCAAACGGTTTGACTGCGCTGCCCTGCAGGTCCCCAATGCGGTCCAGCCAGCGTGCAGACTGGAACTGAAACGGCTTGCGCAGACCGTAAAAGTAAAGCACGGGGCAGGTGGGTTGAATCTTGGCGGCAGACTTGAAACCACCCGCCAAGCCCAGCCATTGCATTGCATAGGGATAGTTTTGTTTCCAGCCAATGCGTTCCGGTGCCGTAGGGCAGCGCATGAGCTTGGCCATGCTGCGTGTCATGTGGTCGCCCAGGCCTGAATGAAGGTATTTGCCGATCAGCCAGGCCATGGCCAGCCAGAACTGGTAGCTGAAGATTTGCCACTTGGCTTTGCCGCTGAGCGACTTCAGATAGGTGCCAGAGTTGTGATCCCCAATGTCCACGGTTGCCATTCGCTTGACCAGCTTGGGGTGCCGCGCTGAAAATTCATAGCCAAAAATACAGCCCCAGTCATGCAGCACCAGGGTGACTGGTTCCGTGGGGCTGACCAACTCCACCACCGCCAGCAGCAAGTCGCACATGTCGTCCAGCGAAGTAGGTTGCGCGGCTCGCGTGATGTCAAAGCCCGGTAGCGTCAGGCGGACACAGCGGTAAGCTGGTTTCAGGGCATCGACTGTGTTGTCCCAAAGACGGTGCGTGTCCGGCCAGCCATGGAGCATCAGCAGGGTGTGTGGCCCATTGCCGTCCACAAGGACGTCGATATCGCCAACGCTCAATCGGGTTTGGTTTTGCATGTCCCGATTTTGCACTTTCATAGATGACAGACTCAAAGTCAATGCTCAATAGATGATTTGCATCAAGGACAATACGGTCGTTCATGCCTTCTAAGCTCGAATGGTCTGATGCCCTGTCCCTTGAATTGCCTGCGATGGATGACACCCACCGCGAGTTTGTCGATTTGCTGTCGGTGGTGGAATCCGCTGAAGACGACACCGTCTTAAGTCAATGGTCTGCCTTGATTGAGCACACAGATGCCCATTTTGGACAGGAAGACCGCTGGATGAAGCAGACGGGGTTTTCCTCAGGCAATTGCCACAGCACGCAGCATCAGATCGTGCTTCAGGTCATGCGCGAGGGGCTGGAGCGCAAGGACATTCCCATGGTTAGACAGATGGTGTCAGAACTGGCACTTTGGTTTCCCCAGCACGCCCAGGCGATGGACGCTGCCCTTGCGCTACACCTTCGCAGCGTGGGGTTCGATCCAGCCACAGGCCAAGTCAGCATGCCCGCGGCCATGCCCGATGAGGTGATTCACGGTTGCGGTGGGGCGACCTGTTCCACGCATAGCACCGTGAAAGAGGTCGAATCCACTTGCGCATGAGTTCAGACGCCGCCATGCCGACACCGACACCGCTTCCTGTCGGTGCGGCAGATGACATCGCCCATCATCGCCCACATGAGGATGTACAGGCGCTGGTGACTGGTACTTTGTTTGTTGCGCTCGGCGTGGTCATGTTTGGTCAAGCGGGCTTGCTGACGGGTGGCACCGCAGGGCTGGCATTTTTGATTCGCTACGCCACAGGCATGGATTTTGGCTTGGCTTTTTTTCTGGTCAATCTGCCCTTTTATGCCTTTGCCTGGTGGCGCATGGGGCCGGTATTTACGCTGAAAACCTTTACCTCAGTAGCCTTGCTGTCACTGTTTGCGCACTTTCTGCCCTACGGTATGGCGTTTGAGTACCTGTCTGCACCGCTTGCTGCCGTGCTGGGCGGCTTACTGTGCGGTGCCGGCATGCTGATGCTGTTTCGTCACAAGGCCAGTCTGGGTGGCATGAACGTACTGGTGCTTTACCTGCAAGACCATCTTGGCTGGCGGGCTGGCAAGGTTCAAATGGTGATCGACTGTCTGATTGTGCTTGGCGCGATGATGGTGACCGACTGGCAGCGCGTGCTGCTGTCGGTGTTGGGTGCCATTGTCCTGAACCTTACCCTGGCCATCAACCACCGGCCAGGGCGGTTACCTTGCGGTGTGAGCCCTGAGTCAAGGAACTTTTTGGCTTGCCTTTGGGGATGACGACCGTCTGAGGCGGGCTGGGTCGATCAGAGCCAATTTGCTTGGGAGGGACGTGTCCTTCTTGGGCTTCTTAGCCATCTTGTTGCTGCGTTGTTCGCCTTTGGCCATGGAATCCTCCGGTGTCAGTCACGGTGTGTCACTGCTGTGCAGCATGGTAATCCAGCAATCTCATGAAAAATGCCCTGCCCAGAAATTATTCCAGACAGGGCAATTTGGCTTGGGGCTGGATTAAGCGCGGCGGGCGCGAGCCTTGCGGAAAGCAGATGCTGCCTTGCTCTCTGGCGTCAGCACCTTCACCAAGTCAGCTGACTTGGCTTCGATCTGTACAGCCAGCTTTTTGACCGCGATGGCTGCGGGCACGGCTGCTTGCGCCAGGATGTTCAAGGCCGTCACACCGGTTTTGTCTTCAAACTTGCTGGCATTGGCAGCCACTTGGCTCATGCCCAAGCCGGTGAACTTGACCACGCTGCCAACCACGGCAGTTGCGCCGTCGGTTGCCAGGGTGATGCCTTTGATGTAGTAGCTGTTGACAAACTTCTCGGTGGCCAATGCGTTGTTGCGGGCTTCCTGCGACAGGGCTTTGCCAGTAGAGGCCAACGCGCGCATGTAGCGCTCTTCCAGATAGCTGGATATGAGCTCGCCACCCACGCGGGAGGCCTTGATCACGTTGTTGGCCGTGTTGCCGTAAGACTGAACCAAGTCGATGGCGATGGCGGAAAGCGTATTGGATTTCATGGCGTTACACGTAAGGGAAGTTGAGCGAATCCCTTGATTCTCCCGATTTAAGCTAGTGAACGCGCCCTAAAAATCAAGGTGCGCCACTCTAGAACTGACGCGCCTCAATCGGCATTCATGTGCTGGCTATTGCTTTTTTGCCCTTGCTCGCGCTAGTGAAGCCTGTGCGAATGCGGTGCCCAGACCGTACATGTCAGCAAACTCCTCTAACGTGGCGGTGCCTGCCTCAAAGGCGCGCAGCAGGGCCTCGTCACGTGCACCACGCTCGGCGGCTTCGGCAAGCGCAGAATCCACGATGCTGTTGAGGGCTTCGTCGCGGGTGAGCACCAACGCGGCGTAGCTGTCCCGGGTCATGCCACTGGCGTCGAAAGCCTGCGCAATCCGGTTGTGCAGTTCACGCCGTACGTCTTTACCGGTGCGCTGATGCTTGCGGCGGTAAACCTCGGCCAGGGCCTGAAAAGTATGCAGTGGCGCCATGGTCTCCACCACTTGCATGGTCAGATCGTGTCGGCCAAGGCCGACCGACACGCCGTTCAGGTAGCGGGTTGACCGGGTGTGCAGGCCCAGTGCTGTCTTCAAGGCTTCGCGCTCAAACATGTCAGGGTGCGCTGCCTGCAGGTCCTGAAAGATGCCGCGCTTGAGTGGCACAGGGGTTTCGCCAAACAGGGCAGGGTAAAGCGAGGCCAACTGTTCCAGCACCGCATTCTTTTTGGGTGCTGCAGGCTTTGGGCGGGACGCCTGCGGCTGTTGGACGGGTTGGGTTGCGGGGGCTTCCAGGGCAAGTTCGGTCATATCGGCAAAGCAAGAGAAAACATCACAAGGCCAGCATCATGCCACTGTGGTGAGGGGCGGGCTTGGGATTTCGGTTTCACCTGGCCAATTTGCCAGTACGGCGCGGTTGCGGCCCTGCGCCTTTGCCAGATACAGCTTCATCCCCGCTTTGAGCAGTGCCAGCGGGGAGGTGTTTTCCTGGGGATGACGGATGCCACCCCCACACTGGCCGTGATATGCCCGAAGCTAGATTGCGCGTGCTTCCAGTCGAGTTTCTCCAGTGCCTGACACAGTCTTTGGGACATGGTCAGCGCATGGGTACCCTCCGTGCCACACATGATGAAGGCAAATTCCTCTCCCCATACCGGGCGACCAGGTCTCCGCGCGGGAAAATGGGTGGCCAGGACTTTGGCCACATGTTTGAGGCAATCATCGCCAGACAGATGTCCATAGTGATCGTTGTATTTCTTGAACCAGTCAACATCCAAAATGCCGACAGCAATGGACTGACCGCTGCGCAGGGAGCGCCGCCACTCGGTGTCCAGTACTTCGTCAAAATGGCGGCGATTGGCAAGGCCCGTCAGCCCGTCTGTTGCACTCAGGGTTTCGAGCCTGGCGTTCAAAAGCTTGAGCTCCCCCGTTCTTTCTTTGACGCGGGATTCCAGTTCACGTTCGGATGATTGCAAACTTTCCACCATCAGCTTTTGGGCCAACAGAGCTTGTTTTTGAGCAAGTTCTTTTTCCCGGCGGATCACGTGGTACTGGTCTGCCAGGGCGAAGGCGAGCAGCAGCATCTCGATGGTGGACCCGATCTGGATGCCATAGGTCGAAAAGAATGGTGGGAATCAGGCCCAGTGCGCGCAGGTTGTTCGCGACTGCACCCGTTGTCATGACTGCAAACGCCGCCGTGAAATAGAGGGCGCTCCTGTCGCGTCGGAGTGCGCAGATCGCCCCGGTCACGATCACCAGCAAGGCCGTCAGTGCGGCAATGACCAACTGTGGCTTGATAAACAAGGTGTAGTGGGTTGCAACCCCGAAAGCCAGCACAAGGTGAATGGCAACCCCGGCTTGAAGCGCCCAGTCAAGCCGGGGCACCAGCTTGGCTGTCCCGATCATGCTGCGCATGAACATGAGGCCCAGGGCCAGCGAGGTGGAATAGCCTACGCTGGCTGCGATGTTGGACCAATAGGGCGAGTTGCCCCACAGGTACTCGATGGCAAGTCCGCTGATGGCCGCAATCGAAAGCGTTGACGAAATGCCAAAGCACACATACAAGAGGTATCTGCTTGATCGAAGCGATAAAAACAGCAGGAAGTTGTACACCACCATGGCAAAGGCCAGGCCGAAATAGAGTGCATTGCTCCCATAGTCAACCCGCTCGTACCTGTGAAAGGCATCCCGCTGCCACAAACGGCCGGGGATCTCCAGATTGACATCCGACCGAAACCGCATGTAAAAGGTGGTCTGCGAATGGGGCTCCATTGAGAGCGGGAACACATAAAAATGATGTGGATAAGCCCGTGTAGAAAACGGCTTCATGTACCCCGTGTCCACAACTGAATAGCCACCTGCGCTAGTGGCTTGGTACACCTGAACGCTGGAGGCCAGCCTGGGATAGGTAAATTCCAGCATCCCGTCAAACCGATTGAATCCCGTGTTTTTCAAATCCAGCTTTAGCCAGTAGGCTGACTGGGTCAGGCCATAGTTCAGCGACCAAGCGTTGGCTTGCCCGGTTTTGAACGCCTGCAATGCAGAGGCCGATGCGACATCTGCAATCTCAAGCTTTCCGGCTGGGTCTTCCAGAACCCCAAAATGCTTTGTCAAGGTGACGGATTTGTCCGCAAGTAGCCCGACATCCAGTGCTTGACCAGATGCCAGCACCCCGCCTGAGGTCAGTAAGAGTGCAGCGAGCACCCCGGTCAAACGCAGACCACTCCTGGCCGCGAATAAATACTTTTTGCAGTACACCAATAATATGGATAAATATGCCATTACGGCAGTATTCGCATATATTTATTGCTATACAAAAAATAGCATTCAGGCAAACGTGTTTACAAGGCGGCCCACGTTGCCTTCTGGTGCCAGCGTGGGGGCTGTGGGCGCGTGGGGGATAGCCTGCAGCAGCCCCACGGCCAGTGCTGTCTGCGTGTTCAAAGCCTTTTTAAGCATGTGTATGTTCACATCGTCCGCCTGAGCGCCTTGAGCCCCAGACACTGCGGCGCTGACCGACGGGGTGCTTGCGATGTTCATGAACAGTCCTTTTGCCGCAAAACGCAGCGGCGCGAAGCTCAGAGTGTGCTCGCTCCAGAAAAACCTTGCAGTTGGCTACGGTTTGGGCGACTGTGCCCATTTCTTACCGGGCTCGGTGATGGATAGACAGTTCCGGGTAGGTGGATATTCGCTTGATCATGGCAGTTCCTTTTGCGGCTTCACCGAGGCGCATCAGATCGTGACGCCACCGTCAATGACCAGGCTTTGCCCTGTCATGAACGATCCGGCTTTGGAGGCCAGGTACACGGCAGCACCTGCAATTTCGTCAGGCTCACCAATGCGGCGCAGCGGTGTTGTCTCGGTCCTCTTGGCCAGCATGGCTTCATCCTCCCACAGAGCGCGCGCGAAGTCAGTGCGGATCAAACCCGGGGCAATGCAGTTCACGCGCACGTTGTAGGGGCCGTATTCCACAGCCAAGTTGCGTGCCAGTTGCATATCGGCCGCCTTGCTGATGCAGTAAGCCCCGATGACCGGGGAGCCGCGCAGGCCGCCGATGCTGGAGACGATGATGATGGAGCCTTCGCGCCGCGCCATCATGTCGGGTGCGCACAGGTTGATCAGCCAGTGGTTGGCGACGATGTTGTTGTCCAGAATTTTGCGAGACTGCTCATCGGCGATGCCCGCTTTTGGGCCGTAATAGGGGTTGCTGGCGGCATTGCAAACCAGCACATCCACACGGCCCCACTGTGCCTTGGTCTGCGCGACGAGCTTCTCCAGGTCTTCTTTTTTGGAGATGTTGGCGGGGATGGCGATGGCTCGGCCTTGGCCGTACAGCGCGTCAATCTCGGCCACCACCGCGGAGCAGGCGTCCAGCTTGCGTGATGAGATCACCACTTTGGCGCCGTGCTCGGCCATGCGCAGGGCGATGGATTTGCCAATCCCCCGGGACGAGCCCGTGATGATGGCGACTTGGTCTTTCAGGTCAAACAGGTTCATAGCGTGTCTCCTAGGCAAGCTGTCGATTGTGTGTGACCTTGGCGGCGAACTCTGTCACTCACGCATCGCCATCGGCGCATGCATGGTCTGTTAGGGTATTTGCCGTTAGCATGCTAACGTATCGCCCATAGCATACAACGCTACTTGGCACGGGAAAAGTCGTGCATTTCAACGAAAGGTTGCTATGGACATCGCATTGGTGGGTGCAGGCATTGGAGGGCTGGCCGCGGCGGCTTGTCTGATTCAAAAGGGCCACAGGGTACGAGTGTATGAACAGGCGGCGCAGGTGGGCGAAGTGGGCGCCGCTGTGCAAATGAGTGCTAACGCCGTCAAGGTGTTGGATGAGCTTGGGCTGCGTGCGCATTTGGAGGCCGTTTCGGTCAAGCCCAAGGCGTTTGAGTTCCGGCGCTTCGACACAGGAGAGTTGCTGCATGAGATCAAGCTTGGGGCGATCCACGAACAGACCCATGGTGCGCCGTATTACCAGATTCACAGGGTGGATTTGCATGCTGGACTGATGGATGTGGTCAATCGGCTTGACCCTGCCGCCGTGCAGCTGGGCGTTCGGGCGGTGGGAGTGGATGAGGCCGAGTCCCATGTCGCATTGGTTTGCGGCGATGGACAAAAAATCCAGGCTGACCTGATCGTAGGCGCAGACGGCATCAAGTCGGTGATCCGCCAGCATGTGGTGAACGCTGATCCGCCTGTCTTCACGGGCCAGGTGGCTTGGCGCCTGTGCATCCCAACCCAGCATATCCCGGTGGATTTACGCCCCGACGTGGTGTCGTCCATCTGGTGTGGCCCCAAGAACCACGCCGTGATGTATTACATGCGAGCGGGCACATTGCTTAACTTTGTTGGCTGTGTGGAACGCCCCTGGGAGGAGGAGTCCTGGACCACCAAACAGCCTTGGAGCGAACTGGACCAGGACTATGCGGGTTGGCATCCGGTTGTGCGCGCTGCCATTGAAGCAGTCGACCGTGACCAATGCTACCGTTGGGCGCTGAACAACCGCAAACCCGTCATGACTTGGAGCACCGGCCGCGTTACCCTGCTCGGCGATGCGGTGCACCCCACCTTGCCCTACATGGCACAAGGCGCTGCCATGGCCATTGAGGATGCAGCCGTGCTGGCGCGCGCTCTGGACATGAACAGGCCACTTGCCGACGCTCTGCAGGTCTACCAGAACCACCGGGCCCCCCGTGCAGCACGCGTGGTCAATGAGTCCACCGAAATGGCAGACCTGTACCACATCGCTGACGCCGCCGAGATGAAAAAAGCCTTCCATGACCGCAATATCGCGGCGTCGCGTAACGGCTGGCTGTATCCCTACGATCCCTTGCGGGTGGCGCTGGACTGAGGCGCTATTTGGCGCGCAGCCCCTGCACCAAGGCCCCTGCTGCAATGCCAGCCAGCGCCCAGAGCAAATCCCAGTTGCCCGTGCCCAGGCCCGCAATGGCTGGGCCGGGGCATACGCCGCACAGGCCCCAGCCCACACCGAACAGGGCCGCGCCCACGGCGGTGTCGCGGTTCCAGCTGCTGGCATGGGCATGAAAGTGGTCGTCCAGCACAGGGCGCTTCATCAGACGGGGCGCAAGCTTGTAGGCTGCCAGGGTGACCATGACGGCCCCACCCATGACCAGCATCAGCCCAAAGTCTTGAAAGCGCAAAAAACTCAAGACCACCTCGGGGCGAACCATGGTAGACACTGACAGGCCAAAGCCAAACAAAGCACCCGCCACCAGGGTGGCTAGGCCGCGCGCGGCGCTCATGCGGGCCACCTGCTGACGATGTTGGCGGTCAGGAAAGCAGTCGCCATGAAGGTCAGCACAGCATAGAGCGATGACAGGTGCAGCGATCCAAGCCCACAAATGCCGTGGCCAGAGGTGCAGCCGTTGCCCAGGCGCGCGCCGTAGCCCACAAAAAAACCGCCTACCAACAATTGCCACACGGGCACCTGGGTGCGCTGCTCAGCGCCGTCGGCAAAGCCTAGCCACCAAACGAGCGCGCCAACGATCAAGCCCACTGCATACACCAGGCGCCAGTCGCGAGAGCTTGTGAACCGTGCCTGCTGGAAGAATCGGGTTTTGACCCCGTAAGACCAGGTGGAGGAGAACACCGTGCTCATGCCGCCAATGCGACCGGTCAACACAAACAGCAGCGCCACGCCCAGTCCGATGATCAGGCCACCCGCCAGGTAGTGGGCCCAGCCCAGGGGAAATAAACTGAATTCAGAAGTCATTGAGGAAATAGCTAGAGTTGATAAATGAATAGGAGCGGGGGCTGGCGGCTACAGGTCCAGCGCGTAGCGTGCCAGCATTTGTTCCTGTGTTTCTGCGGGTATGTCACCGCCAATCTGGTCACGCAGCATTTCACCCATCGAAGGCATCTGGCTACGTTCCACATGACGGGATGCATCCCACAGGTGTGAGCGCATCAGTGCCTTGGCGCAGTGCAGGTAGCAGGCCTTCACTGTCACGCGGATCACCAGCTTGGGCCGACGTATGGCGTCGGTGCAAAGTGCAAGGTCGGCATCGTCCAGCGACAGCACCGCCGATCCGTTAACGCGCAGGGGTTTCGTCAATCCCAGGCACCAAAAACAGCAAGCCTACTTGGCCGGTCTGGATGATGTTCTCCAGCGAATCCAGCCGGTTGTTGCCAGGTGAATCCGGAATCAGCAAGGTGCTGGCGTCCAGCACCTTCACAAAACCAGGCTCACCGCCGCGGGGTGATGCGTCCAGCTCGCCGCGCATGCCCGAACTGGCAAGCACCAAGCAAGGCGACAGGCTGACAAATTGCAAGGCATGGTGATCGAGGCTGGGAAGCTCTTTCTTGACCGAGCGCTCACGGGCAGGGCCATAAAGGCCACGAAGTTCTGATATCGAGGAAATCAACATTCCCCAACTGTAGCGCGATGCCCGGTGAGGGCAAGCACAGCTGCTTCCAGGGTTTTTGCGCGAAATTGAGCTGGACCAAGGCAGATTGCCTCAGGTTTGCGCACAATAGGGGCCAGCTATCAGCTTCGTGACAGACAAATTTTGTACATTTGTCTGTTAGACGTATTTATCCAACCCTGATTCAGAGGAAGACAATGAGCAAGTCAAAGATCTATTACACCCTGACGGATGAAGCCCCCCTGTTGGCCACGGCAGCCTTTTTGCCTGTGGTTCGTACTTTTGTCGGCGCGGCTGACATCGACGTGGAGGAAGCCGACATCTCTGTCGCGGGGCGGATTCTGGCCGAATTTCCCGAGTTTTTGACCGATGCACAGCGTGTACCCAATACCCTGGCTGAATTGGGCCGCCTGACCCTGCTGCCAGACACCAACATCATCAAACTGCCCAACATCAGCGCATCGCAAAACCAGTTGGTGTCTGCTGTTCGCGAGCTGCAATCCAAAGGCTACAAGCTGCCGGACTTCCCCGAGCAGCCTCAGAACGACGAAGAGAAAGCCCTGCGTGTGCGCTACAACAAGTGCATGGGTAGTGCCGTGAACCCCGTGCTGCGCGAAGGTAACTCGGACCGCCGCGCCCCCAAGGCAGTCAAGGAATTCGCCCGCCAGAACCCGCACAGCATGGCCGAATGGAGCCAAGCATCCCGCTCGCATGTGTCGCATATGCATGCAGGCGACTTCTACCACGGCGAAAAGTCCATGACCCTGGACAAAGCACGCGATGTGCGCATGGAGCTCGTCACCAAGAGTGGCAAGACCATTGTGCTCAAGCCCAGCACCAAGCTGCTGGACCGCGAGGTGATCGACAGCATGTACATGAGCAAGAAGGCGCTGTGCGACTTTTATGAAAAAGAAATCGAAGACGCACGCAAGACAGGCGTGATGTTTTCGCTGCACGTCAAGGCCACCATGATGAAGGTCTCTCACCCCATCGTGTTTGGCCACTGCGTCAAGATCTTTTACCGCGAAGCCTTTGAAAAGCACGGTGCCTTGTTCAAAGAGTTGGGTGTCAATGTCAACAATGGCATGGCCAACCTGTACGACAAGATCACCTCCTTGCCACAAAGCAAGCAAGACGAAATCAAGCGCGACCTGCACGCCTGCCACGAGCACCGCCCCGAGCTGGCCATGGTCGATTCTGCCAAGGGCATCACCAACTTCCACTCGCCCAACGACGTGATCGTGGATGCCTCCATGCCCGCCATGATCCGCAACGGCGGCAAGATGTGGGACGCCAACGGCCGCCTGAAGGATGTCAAGGCTGTGATGCCCGAATCCACCTTTGCGCGCATCTACCAAGAAATCATCAATTTCTGCAAATGGCATGGTGCGTTTGACCCCAAGACCATGGGCACCGTGCCCAATGTGGGCTTGATGGCGCAGCAGGCTGAGGAATACGGCTCGCACGACAAGACCTTCGAAATCAGCGAAGACGGCGTTGCCAACATCACCGATAACGAAACCGGCCAAGTGCTGCTGAGCCAGAACGTCGAAGCAGGTGACATCTGGCGCATGTGCCAGTGCAAGGACGCTGCGATTCGCGACTGGGTGAAGCTGGCCGTGACGCGCGCGCGCAACTCCGGCATGCCTGTGGTGTTCTGGCTCGACTCTTACCGTCCGCACGAGGCCGAGTTGATCCGCAAGGTCAAGATGTATCTGCACGAGCACGAAACCAATGGCCTGGACATCCAGATCATGAGCCAGGTGCGTGCCATGCGCTACACGCTGGAGCGTGTGATCCGTGGTCTCGACACCATCAGTGCCACAGGCAACATCTTGCGCGACTACCTGACCGACCTGTTCCCCATCATGGAACTGGGCACCTCCGCCAAGATGCTGTCCATCGTGCCGCTGATGGCTGGTGGTGGCATGTACGAAACCGGTGCGGGTGGCTCTGCGCCCAAGCACGTGCAGCAACTGGTCGAGGAGAACCACCTGCGCTGGGATTCCTTGGGTGAATTCCTGGCCCTGGCTGTGAGCCTGGAAGATCTGGGAATCAAAACCAGCAACAACCGCGCCAAGATACTGGCCAAAACCCTGGATGCTGCCACTGGCAAGCTGCTGGCCAACAACAAGGGCCCGAGTCCCAAGACCGGTCAGCTGGACAACCGTGGCAGCCAGTTCTATCTGTCGATGTACTGGGCGCAAGAGTTGGCCGCGCAAACCGAAGACAGCGCCCTTGCCGCCCAGTTCGCAGGTCTGGCCAAGAGCCTGACCGACAACGAAGCAACCATTGTCGAAGAGCTGCGCGCCGTGCAAGGCAAGCCGGTCGACATCGGGGGCTACTACATGGCTGACGTGGCTAAAACCGCAGAAATCATGCGCCCCAGCGCCACGTTTAACGCAGCCATCGCTGCTGTGAAGGCGTAAAGGCTTGAGCCTTAAACCCTGAGCCAGCACTCACTCTGCAGTAAGGGCGGTTGGCCACAAGCCAACTGCCCTTTTTTTGGGCTCGGGCACAAGCATGCATACCCTCCAAGAACTGCGCAGCGGCGCGTTGATTGGCACACGCCGACTGGACCTGTCATGCGGCCTGCACCAACTGCCGCCCGAAGTGTTTGAGTTGTCAGACACACTGGAGGTGCTTAACCTCTCAGGTAACCAGCTGACCCGCCTGCCAGATGATTTGTCACGCCTCAAGCGGCTGAAAGTGATCTTTTGTTCGGACAACCCGTTCACACATTTACCCGAGGTGCTGGGCGAATGTCCTGGTCTGCAAGTGGTTGGCTTCAAAGCGTGTCGAATTGCCCATGTCCCCAGCACTGCTTTGCCACCCGCCCTGCGCTGGCTGATCTTGACCGACAACGAGGTGTCCCGTTTGCCACCCCAGCTGGGTGAGCGGCCCGCGTTGCAAAAGCTGATGCTGGCAGGCAATCAGCTGCAAAACCTGCCAGACACCTTGGCTCAGGCCACCAGGCTGGAGCTGATCCGGCTGGCGGCCAACCAATTGACGTGCTTGCCTGGCTGGTTGACCTCCTTGCCGCGTCTCACTTGGTTAGCCCTGGCCGGAAACCCGCTGGGCTGGACAAGGCCACCAACCGCACCCATTGCCGGTGTGAACTGGCACCACCTTCAATTGGGCCCGCGACTGGGCGAGGGTGCCTCGGGCCATGTCTATGCCGCCCAGATCGCGCCAGATGCCAGCCAGGCCTTTGCACTCAAACTGTTCAAAGGCACCGTCACCAGCGACGGCCTGCCCGAGCACGAACTGGCCGCCTGCCGCGCCGCTGGTCAACACCCCGCCCTGTGTACCCCTGTGGCCGAGTTGCAAGGCCATCCAGATGGAACGCCGGGTCTGCTGCTGCCTTTGATACCCACCAGCCATGTCAACCTGGCCGGGCCGCCCAGCCTGGACAGTTGCACTCGCGACATCTACCCCAGTGACCTGCGCATGCCCCAGCGCATTCTCTTGACACTTGCGCTTGGCCTGGCCCAGGCCGTTGCCCATTTGCACAGGCAAGGCGTGATGCATGGTGACTTGTATGCCCACAACATATTGTGGAACCCCGCCGTGGGCGACGCTGTGCTGAGCGACTTTGGCGCGGCCACCCTGTTACCCACGGGGGACGCCGCCTTGTGCCGACAGCTTCAAGCGCTGGAAGTCCGCGCCTTTGGTTGCCTGCTGGAGGAGTTGTCGGCCCACACGGCAGGCGAAGCAACGGACGCTGATACTGGCGCACAAGTGCAGACGTTGGCCCAGGCTTGCTTGTCCCCAGTGCCTGCTGAGCGGCCTGCCATGGTTGACTTGCTGGAGAGGCTGGGCGAACTGGTTGGCAGCTAAATGATTTGCTGGAATCGGCTCACAGGGTGCGGGTTATGTGGCATTGTCATGCCTAAACGCCGAGCAACAAACCCGGTGGAAAAACGAGGTATGTTTCTGCCTGGGGCACGAAG
Source organism: Candidatus Defluviibacillus avedoerensis (assembly GCA_016703665.1). Classification (GTDB taxonomy): domain Bacteria; phylum Pseudomonadota; class Gammaproteobacteria; order Burkholderiales; family Burkholderiaceae_C; genus Defluviibacillus; species Defluviibacillus avedoerensis. The sequence goes on along the minus strand of JADJBS010000016.1, from coordinate 91,601 downwards.
CGGTACTTCGCGAATACCTGCTTTGGCATTGTTGTTCAGGCGTAGATACAATTTTCAGGTGCGATCAATAGTCCAAGATTTGCATCGCCACCGGATGATGAATAGTTGGCTAGGTCAACAAATGCATTCATTCAGCATCGGACGTGCGCTAAGCCGACGTAAAGATCCCAATGGGCGCTAGTCCGGATCTGTCCCGCGGTCGAAGGGGCGGCCCATTTTCCGGTAGCGGTAGTCAAGTTGCGATCTGGACAGTCCCAGAAGAGCCGCTGCCCGCTTGATGTTGCCACCGGTCTGTTTGATCGCCGCGTGGACCAAAGCGTCTTCGATCTCTGTCCATTGCCCCATGCCGGTGCCGACAATTTGCTCGGCCAGTTCGCTGATCGATAAACTGGTTTTTTCACTGAGCACTTGCTCTGATCCGGCAGAATCGGCGTTTGCGTTGGACGTGAGTTGTCCAGTTCTACTGACACCAAAGAAACTTGACGAAATCAGGGTTGCATCTGCATTGGACAGATGATGGATGTCGAGGAGCTCATCGCGTTGGGCCATGATCACTGCGCGCTCCAGGACGTTTTCCAGTTCCCTGATATTGCCGGGCCAGGTGTGATGCAACAAGGCCTGCATCGCACGCGTGGCGATACCTGAAATATTCCGACCATGGCGCGTTGCGAAGCGAGTCAGGAGGCGATCGGTCAGCAGTGGAATGTCGTCGCGTCGATCACGCAGCGGTGGCACCGAGATCGGAAACACATTCAGGCGAAAGTAGAGGTCGCCACGGAATCTTCCTTCGCGCACGGCGACCTTCAGGTCTTCGTTGGTTGCTGCAATCACGCGCACATCGGTTGAAATGGTCTTGTTGCTGCCAAGGCGCTCCATCTCGCCGTTTTGCAGCACGCGCAGCAACTTCCCCTGGGCGGTCATGCTGAGCGTGCCGATCTCGTCAAGAAAAAGCGTTCCTCCATGGGCAGCCTCGAAGCGTCCTGGCCGGGAATGCGAGGCGCCGGAGAACGCGCCTTTCTCCACACCAAACAGTTCCGACTCGACCAACTGCTCGGGAATGGCCGCGCAATTGACCTCGACAAACTGGGTTGTCGAGCGGTCGCTTCGCTTATGGATTTCGCGGGCGATCAGGCTCTTTCCCACACCACTTTCGCCCAGAAGCAAGACCGTGGCCTGCGTCTGCGCAACGCAGTCGATCTTGTGCTGAAGCACATAGAACGCGGTCGAAGTTCCAACGAAGGCCGAGCCTTCGGTTTGCGGACCACCGCCTACCGGCTTGGGCGCCCGGGAAACATCCGGATTGGAGGTGTCAAGCCGCGCGCTCAGAGGCACATACACGTGCGGATGCGGCGATGGCTCGGTTTCGAGAAAGCGCAGATCATCGGCAGCGTCCTCCCACTGCGAGGCGGGCTTGGCAATGATCCTGCAACGCGCACTGCCGGAGGCCCGGCACTCGACCTCCCGGACCAGGATGCTGCGCCCCGCGCAGCGCGTCAGGAACCCGGAGGAATAGCCCACAGCGTTCCAGCAAACAGCGTAGGACCCGATGCCATGCTGCTTGATGTGAACCTCATCAGCAAGGGACTCCTTCCAGTAGGCTTCGCCGCAGTAGTCGTCTCTTCGGGGGTCGCCCACAGCGAGGCCTTCCCCGCCTCGCTCTGGCAGCAAGTAGCCTTGTAGCGCATGCATCATGCCCCCCACGGCCAACAGGTCGCGCAATGTGGCGTTGGTACCGGCTGCCTTCACGGCATCTTCCGCATCGCGTTGTCCGGCGGCATAGTAGATGCGCGTCAACAAGCCGCGCGCCTTGTCTAGACCCAGCCCCGCGATCAGTTCCTCGCGCAAGTCGGCGAATGTCTCTGACTGAATGAGCACCACCCGGCGCTTGTCCATCCAGATGCGCCCCTCGTCAGGCGAGAACCGCAGACGATTCGCCAGCTCGCGAATCTGCGGCATTTTCATGTCCACCACCAGCTGGGGGACTTCAATGCGAGGTGCTTGACTTGAAGAGGAGTGATGGGCCACGCAGGCTCCTATTGAGAGGCATTCGGGAGAGGTATCAGGCCTCCTAATGCCATAACGGAGAAGGCCATTTCATAAATTTACGCAATTGCGCAAGGCAGAGTGCTTGAAATTAAGCACAGATTGTGATTCTGGCAGCAGGTACTGGTTTTGGTTCAGGCAAGAGGTGCTCAAACATTAGGGTTTACGCCTATGGAATTGACGCGAAGTGGCAGATTTGAGTCAACTCAGTAAGTACTTTCCCTTGGGTTAGTACCATCTGCTGGCCATTGGCACGCATGCTGCGGACTGAGGAGTCATGTGCGAAATTTCAACCACTTTTCAGCCTACGAGCTGACGGTGAGCGAAAAACAAGGAAAGGCAACCGCGTGGCATCCATCTCCAGTCTGGGCTACTTTGTTATTGGCGCAACCGACCTGGCTGCTTGCGAAGCCTTTGCGGTCGACGCCATCGGTCTGCAAACCGGCATGGGCCATGCAAAGGATTCATTGACGCTGCGCATGGACGACCATGCGCAGCGAGTTCTGATCCAGAAAAGTGAGCACGATGATTTGCTGGCCGTAGGCTGGCAATTGGATACCGAGCAGGCGCTGGACGAGTTCGTGTCGGACCTGAAGCGAAAGCAAGTTCAGGTGCAGATGGGCAGCCCTGAACTCATTGCGGAGCGTCGCGTCAAGCTGCTGTATCACTGCGATTGCCCCAACGGAATTCGTCATGAGTTTTATGCTGGCGCACTGCGTGCCAGTACGCTGGACGCCTTCAGGTCCAAGGTCATGAAAGCGGGATTCCTGACGGGCCGACTGGGTGTTGGCCACTTCGTCATCGCGGCCCGTGATGCAGGTGAAGCGACTGACTTTTGCACCCAGGTGCTGGGCATCAGGATTAGCGACTACATCCGCGGCGAGGTCGCGCCGGGAAAGGTTCTTGATGCGACTTTCTACCATACCAGCACGGGTCGTCACCATTCCATTGCCACCGCTATGGTTCCGTTTCCGCTGGGCAAACGCATCCATCACATCATGTTCGAGATGGTCGACATGGACGATGTCGGTATGGCGTTTGATCGCTGCATCAAGTTGGGCTACGAGATCACTTCGGGCCTCGGTCACCACCCGAATGACAAGATGTTTTCGTTCTATGTCAGAACCCCCTCGGGCTTCTTGCTGGAGGTGGGAACCGGTGGCGTGGTGGTGGACGACGACAACTGGGAAATCAAGAGCTTCAGTCAGCTAAGCGACTGGGGTCATCACAAGTCTCAACCCAAACCCGCGACAACTTAACCAGGCCTGAGCCCGTGTCGCGTCCAAAGCGAAACAACCGTCCCAGGCAAACGAGCCAACGAACAAACAGCAGAGAGAGTCAACAATGAACCGTTTCACGGAAGCAATGACAAGCAAGCAGGTGACGATTGATGCGCCGGGACTGGAACACTTCAACATCCACTACAACGAAGGTGGTAGCGGGCCGGCCGTGATCATGCTGCACGGCGGCGGGCCGGGGGCCAGTGGCTGGAGCAACTATTACCGCAACATCGATGCATTCGCCGATGCGGGGTATCGGGTGCTGCTGATGGATTGCCCGGGGTTCAACAAGTCAGACACCATCGTTTCGAATGTCAAACGCCCACTACTCAATGCGCACGCTATCAAGGCCTTGATGGATGCGCTAAAGATCGACAAAGCGCACCTGATTGGCAACTCACTCGGCGGCGTGACAGCGCTCACATTTGCCCTGGAGTATCCGCAGCATCTGGATCGCATGGTTCTGATGGGCCCCGCTGGCATGGGGCACAGCATCATGCAGCCAAGTCCCCAGGAGGGCATCAAGCGCATGATCAAGTTGTACCGCGAGCCATCCTACGAGAACTTCGTGGAAATGCTCGAAGTCTTCGTCTACGCCCCCTCGGCCATCACCGATGACTTGCGCAATGGCCGATGGAGCAACATAGAAAGTCGTCCTGAGCATCTGACGAACTTTCTCAAGTGCAATGAGCTGGCTCCCATTGCGAGCTGGGATGTCTCCTCGAAGGTCAAGGCCATCAAACACAAGACCCTGGTCACCTGGGGCAGGGATGACAGGTTTGTTCCCATTGACAACGGTCTGCGCCTGATTCATCAGCTCCAGGATGCACAACTGCACGTCTTTTCGCGCTGCGGCCATTGGGCGCAGTGGGAACACGCCGAGGCGTTCAACCGTCTGTCCATTGATTTTCTGAATAGCTAGCGCCGCGCGCAGATCCTCACCCCTTATTCAAGAGAGAAAAAATGTCTCAAATCGTGGAAACTGATGTACTCATTGTTGGCGCCGGCCCTGCGGGCGCCATGTCATCCCTGATCCTGTCAGGACTGGGCGTGCGCAATGTGATGATCAACAAATACAAGTCGAGTTCTCCGGGACCGCGCTCGCACATCACTAACCAGCGGGCCATGGAGATCTTGCGAGACCTAGGCCTTGAGGATGCTGCCAAGGAACTGGCCACGCCGCAAAGTTACATGGGTGAGCATGTTTATGCGACCAGCCTGGTGGGCGAGGAATATGGCCGCATTCGCAGCTGGTCGACGCATCCGGCCAGCATGGCCGAGCATGTCATGGCCAGTCCGACAACCTATTGCGACTTTCCACAGCTGTACTTCGAGCCGCTGGTCGTCAATGCGGCCACCCAGCGTGGTGCGGATGTTCGGTTCCAGACGGAATACCTGTCGCATGTGCAAGACGAGACCGGTGTCACCGCGAAGCTGCTGGACCGACTCAATGGGCAGGAATACGCGGTGCGCGCCAAGTACCTGATCGGCGCCGATGGGGCTCGCTCGCAAGTGGCGGAAGACATTGGTCTGCCGTTTGAGGGGCAGATGGCATTGGGTGAATCAGGCTCCATCAACATCGAGTTCACTGCGGACCTGGCGGCGTATACCGATCATCGCCGTGGCGACATGTACTGGATACTGAAATCGGGACTGGGCGTTCGGGGCAATGGCATTGGCGTTTTGCGGATGGTCAGACCCTGGAACAAGTGGGTATGTGTGTGGGGCTACGATCTGTCAAAGGGAACTCCCACACTGGATGACACGCAGGCTAAAGCCATCGTGCAAAGACTCATCGGATCGACCGACATTGCGCTGACCATTGACGCGATTTCCACATGGACGATCAACCGCAAGTACGCCACCAAGAACATGATTGGGCGGGTGTTCTGCATGGGTGATGCAGTTCACCGCCACACACCGCAGGGTGGACTTGGCCTGAACACTTCCGTACAGGATGCCTACAACCTGTGCTGGAAGCTCGCCCACGTGGTCAAGGGAAAGGCCGGAAGCGGCTTACTGGCATCCTATGACGCAGAACGATCGCCGGTTGCTCGCCAGATCGTGGAATACGCCTACAGCTGTGGCGCCAAGACCAACCACATGTTTGACGTTCTTGCGCTTCCCAAGTCCCCCACCGAAGAGGACATGCGCAATTGCCTTGAGTCGCTGAAGGCGCCGACGCCACAAGGCGCGGCAAAGCGCGAGACATTCAGGGCGGCCATGGACGAAACCATCGCCGGTTTTGGTGGAGGCTATGGCGTGGAAATGAACCAGCGCTACGCATCGAAGGCCATTTGTCCGGACGGCACGCAAGATCCTGGATTTCCGAGGGACGCCAAACGCTATTACCAGCCGAGCACCCGACCGGGCGCCCACTTGCCGCACGCTTGGCTCACTGAAAACCAACGCCGCATATCCACTCTGGACCTTTGTGGCAAGGGGCGGTTCACATTGCTCACCGGTCTCGCTGGATCGAAATGGGTTGACGCCGCTGCGGCGGTCGCCGAGGCGCTCGGCATAGAGCTTCACGTCCATGTGATAGGGCCAGGACAACGGTTCGTGGATACCTATGGCGACTTCGCCAAATTCGCTGACATCAGCGAAAGCGGAGCGCTGCTGGTGCGCCCAGACATGTTCATCGCTTGGCGCACGCACACGACACCGGAAGACCAAGTCACCGGCCTGATGAATGCACTGAAGAGCATTCTTGACTTGAATTAAGGAGAAACGCATTGACCACCAACACCCTAAGGACGACCGCCATGCATCATCAGACCGGCAGAAAACTCGTTTCCATTCTTGCAGTGCTTGGCGCCTGCGCCATGCTGTCGGTGGCGCAAGCTCAAAATGTCCCGCCAGTCCGCATGGTGGTGGGCAGTGCGCCAGGAGGCCCATCGGACATAGCCGCTCGCATTCTGGCGGAAAAGCTCAGGACCCGGCTGAACCGCAATGTCCTTGTCGAGAACCGGGCCGGTGCGGCAACCCGTATTGCCAATGCCGAGGTTAAGAAGGCCACCCCGGATGGCACGACCTTGCTGTTTTCTCCTCTTGGCGCAATGACGGTATTGCCGAATCTCTTTACAGCGAAAAACCTGGGCTATGCGCCGGAGGATTTTGTTCCGGTTTCCCGGGTTGTCGGCATTGAGTTCCTGTTGGCCGCTGGCCCAAATCTGAAAGTGGACGGTATTTCACAATTCAAGACTTTCTTCTCCCAGAAGCCTGAACTGGCTTCTTTTGCCAACCCCGGGACAGGAACCATTCCGAACCTGCTCGCGATTGTCCTGGCCAAGCACACGGGTGTTCCTTTCCGACACATCGCCTACAAGGGCTCTTCGCTCGCACTGAACGATCTGATGGGCGACCATGTTGCGCTGGCCGTTGGCACGCCTGCAGAAATGCTCGAGCAGCATAAGGCCGGCAAGATCAGGGTGATCGGGACTTTCAGTGAAAAGCGATCGCAACTGTTGCCTGATGTCGCCACACTCAAAGAGCAAGGGGTGCCGCTGGCCATTGACGACGCCTTTGGGGTCTGGGCGCCTGCCGGTACACCCAAGGCCGTGATCGACAGCGTCAACGCAGCCATTGTGAACGCGCTCGAAGATCCTGGTGTCAAAGCGGAATTCATGAAGCTGGGATTCACTGCGGCCTCGTCGACACCCGCTGAACTGGGCAAGATTCAGCAGGAAGACCTGAAACGCTGGAACTCGTTCATTCAGCAAGCCGGAATTTCGATGACAGACTAGCTTGCAACCCGAGTCCGAAGTCCCATCAACATCACACAAAGTTGACATCTTGACTAACCATGAAAAAGCGGCGCAGGCCTTGCGCCATGCGCGTGCGCAACGCGTACCCATCGCACCCGTTTCTACAAGCTTTGGTATCCAGGGCCTCGAAGCATCCTATGCAGTGGCGCAGATCAACACCCAGGCCGCACTGGCCGCGGGCAGACGTATTTCGGGGCTCAAAGTGGGTCTCACATCCAAAGCAGTGCAGGCACAGCTTGGCGTCGACCAACCCGACTTTGGCGTGCTGTTTAGCGACATGGAGTACCTCAATGGCCAAGATGTCCCCATGGCGCGATTGATGCAGCCCAAGGTCGAGGCTGAGGTCGCCTTCGTTGTTGGGCGTGATCTTGCCGGATCGACGCCCACGTACTCGCAATTTCTGGCCTCGCTGGATTACGTGCTGCCCGCATTGGAAATTGTCGACAGCGCCATCATTGACTGGAAGATCAGCCTTGTGGACACGGTGGCGGATAACGCGTCAAGCGCACTGTATGTGCTGGGCGACCAGCCGGTTGCGCTGGGCCGGTTGTCGCTCGCTGAGTTGGACATGACCATGACCAGAAATGGACAGTTGGTGTCCACGGGCAACGGGGCGGCTTGCATGGGGCACCCGCTGCGTGCGGCATTCTGGCTAGCGCAAACCATGGCCGCGCGCGACCAAGGACTCCAGGCCGGACAGGTCATCCTGTCTGGCGCCCTCGGGCCCATGGTCCCGCTCGTCGCAGGTGACACGGTGCTGGCAAACATCGGTGCCTTGGGCAACGTTGCCTGCCGCTTTGTGTGAATGCGCGAAGCGGCTTGGGGCCAGCCTATTGGCGGCGACTATTTCTGAACAAACTGGAGACGGTATGACCCGAAAAATCGAAGCGAAAGTCATGATCATCGGTGCGGGCATTGGCGGAATGGCCGCGGCCTTGGCGCTGCAACGGCGAGGATTCAGCGTTGCAGTCTATGAGCGATCAAAGGAAATCCGCGAAGTGGGAGCCGGGGTGATCATCACGGCGAATGCGCGTCGCGCCCTGCGGGACCTTGGGGTAGATGCGGCGCTGGAGGCCCTCTCGAACACCATCGAGGTTTTTCACACCTGTCACTACGAGACCGGCGCCATCTTGCGCGCGGTCCCGAACGAGGAGATCAGGCAGAAAGTCGGCATCGCCTCCCTGGGCGTGCATCGTGCCGATTTGCATAAAGTCCTGATGGATGCGGTGCTGGCCAACGATCCTGATTGTCTGCATGCGAATTGTCAGTTTGTTGGTCTGGAGCAGGATAGCTTGGGTGTCACCGCCAGGTTTTCCAGTGGAGCGACCGCGCGCGCCGACGTGCTGATCGGGGCCGATGGCAATGTGTCAGCCGTTCGCTCCTTTCTGTTTCCCGACGAGGCGCCGAAGTTCGCTGGCCAGGTGGCATTTCGTTCACTGATTCCCGATGCATTGGTGCCTGAAAGCATCCGTCGCCGTGTATCGGTGATGAGCGCAGGGCCGGGCCGCTATTTGCTGTCATATCCACTGCGTGGCGGGGAGATCATGAATCTGGTGGGCCTTGTCCAGTCCGATACCTGGGAAGAGGAAGGATGGGCGATCCCCGCCACGAACGAAGAGTTCGTAAAGGCCTATGCTGGTTACGAGCCAGACCTCTTGACCCTGATCCGGAACATACCGGAGAACAATCTCTTCAAGTGGGGCCTGCGGGATCGCGAACCGTTGAAGACCTGGACGGTGGGCCGCGTGACCATGTTGGGCGATGCCGCGCACCCGATGACCCCGTTTCTGGGCCAAGGGGCCTGCATGGCGCTGGAGGATGCGTTGCTTCTGGGGCGTGCGTTCTCGGCGTCGCAGAGCGTGTCTGAAGCATTCAGGCGCTATGAGGATGCCCGCAGGCCGCGTGGCACCCTGGTTCAGCTTTCCTCTCGCGAGGAAGGCCTAACGCTCCAGGATCCCAACAAGCGTCGGCGTACCGCACAAGATCGCGGGTTGCTGGACTACGATCCTGCCACCGTGCCGGTTTGATTCTGTCTGGGGACGCACCCCTCCGGACCTCAGGGCGCCCAAGCCGCCGCTTTTCCTGAACCCGTTGTTCAATTGATACGCCCAAAGGTACTTGTCTTGGACAACACCCACCTGCCTGAGCAAACAGGCTGGGGATTTTCCCTATGCCTCAGATATTCCCGCTGAAATGGCGATGGAATTGGCATTCAGACGCAGTGTTCTTTGTTAACCTGAGGCTCTGATTCCGTATCAGGCAGTCTCTCGCAGAAGGGAATTGCCGCCTTCACTTTCTCCTCAAAGGATCCCTGTTCATGAAAACCTCTTTGCTGCAGTTGATTGCCACCACTGCGATGGCTGTTTCCTTGTTTGCGCAAGCACCAGCTGCCTTGGCTGCCGCAGCCACTGCCCAAGTCACCTGCAAAGATGGCACCAAGCAAAATCGAGGCAAGGGTGCCTGCCAAGACCATGGCGGGGTCAGCAAGAAGGCCAAGGCCAAAGCAGCCAACAGGTCAAAGGCATCGCCAACCCGGGCTCAAGCGCCTGGTGGCGGTGCAGACAAGGTCTGGGCCAATACATCCAGCAAGAACTACCACTGCCAGGGCGCCAAGTTCTACGGCAAGACCCGGGTGGGTGAGTACATGGCAGAAGCCGATGCCAAGGCACAAGGCTACAGGGGCAAGGCCTGCGCAAGCACGGCAGGCAAAGCCTAGCTCGTCCCTATCTCGGCGATGATAGGCAACATGCAACATCGCCCCAGCACCCCGACAAAGAAACGATTGCAGCGATGCCGCCTTTCGCGCGGCTGGGGTTGAACAGCATCAGCATGGTGGTCACGGGCGACCAGGCACGTGATGCGCAAGCCGCCTTGGCACAGGCCAGCGCCTGGGGCTTTGACACCGAATCCAAACCCACCTTTCGCGTGGGTGATGTGTCTGATGGTCCACATGTGGTGCAGTTGTCTACGTCAGAACATGCCTGGGTATTTCAATTGCACGACGCCACCTGTCGTGACGTGGTGGCAGAGTTGTTGGCACAGCCAGGTGTGGTCAAGGCAGGCTTTGGACTGGGTGACGACCGTCGCCGCATCCTGACCAAGTTTGGGGTCGAGGCAGTGGGGGTGCTTGACCTGAACACCTCTTTCAGCGAGCGGGGATATCGCAAAGAGATGGGCGTCAAAAGTGCAGTGGCGGTGCTTTTTAACCAGCGCTTTATGAAATCCAAGAAAGTGGCCACCACCAACTGGGCCAACCCTGTGTTGACCGACGCGCAGCTGGTCTACGCGGCCAATGATGCCTATGCCGCGATCCGTGTTTACAACGCCCTCGGGCTTGATCGCGTGGGCATGCGATCATCCCGGCATGAGCCTTCACTTTGAACCCCTGCAACAGGCAGCCCTTTACACCGATGCCTTTGGCGTAGCAGCGCCTGCTGCTGCGCAAACGCGCGACATGTGGCCGCGCAAGATGGGGGTGTTTGTTCGCGGTGCGCTGCAAGACGATTTGCCCACCCGTGAGCTGGTGGCAGGCCAGTGGGGCCTGGTTCCACCCTGGGTCAAGTCGGCATCAGACGCCAAGCTGCGCGCGCCCAAGCTGGTCAATGCGCGTTCAGAGACAGTCTCTACCTCCAAGAATTTTTTTGATGCCTGGACCCAGGGCCAGCGCTGCATCGTGCCCATGATGTCGTTTTGCGTGGACGATTGGCGCAGCGGCAAGGCCGTGCCAACACGCATCACCCGGGTAGACGGCAAACCCATGGGAGTGGCGGGTTTATGGGCACTGTGGAAGGGCAAGACAGACGCTGACTCGCCCATCACCAGCTTTACCTTGCTGACTGTGAATGCCAACAACCACGCACTGATGCACCGATACGAGCAGCAGGGCAGTGAAAAGCGCATGCCCGCCATCCTGAACGAAGGTGCTTATGACGCCTGGCTGACGGTGCGGCATGAAAAAGCCCGCGAATTCATGCGGGCCTACGCCGCCAACTGGCTCACAGCGAACCCAGTGCAATGAGTGGCCCACCTTCCTGCGCAAGCGTTTGGGCTGGGAAAAGCCTTTAAGACCAGGAATAATCAGAATTTCCGGCATATCTGATATAGATAGTTTGCTATCAAAATCAGAGTATAAAATGCCTTAACCCTATAGACACAAGCTACCCACCCATGGCAATCCAATGGTTTCCCGGTCACATGCACCTGACCCGCAAAGCAATTACCGAGCGCATCAAAGAAACCGATGTGGTGATTGAGCTGCTGGACGCGCGCTTGCCCGGCTCCAGCGCCAACCCGATGCTGGCAGAGCTGACAAAAGGGGTGCCTGCGCTCAAGATATTGAACAAGCAAGATCTGGCCGACCCTGCGCGCACCGACGCCTGGCTGGCGCACTACAACGCCTTGCCTGATACGCGCGCCATCGGCCTGGACGCTTCCGAAACCGCTCCCGCCCGCCGCCTGATCGAAGCCTGCCGCGCGCTGGCGCCTAGCCGTGGCGGCATGGTCAAGCCCATGCGCGTGCTGATTTGCGGCATCCCCAACGTGGGCAAATCCACACTCATCAACACACTCACGGGCAAGCGGGCTGCCAAAACGGGTGATGAGGCTGGCATCACCAAAACCGAGCAGCGCATCGTATTGGCAGACGGGTTTTACCTGTTCGACACGCCAGGCGTGCTTTGGCCGCGCATCAACGTGCCCGAAAGCGGGTACTGGCTGGCTGCCAGTGGTGCCATGGGGCGCAACGCGTATGACGATGTTGAGGTGGGGCTTGAGCTGCTGGCCAATCTCAAACGCCAATGCCCCGCTGCTCTGGCGGCTCGCTACAAACTCGACAGCGTGGCAGACATGCCTGAAGAAGACCTGCTCAACGCCATAGGTCGCAAGCGCGGTGCCATTCAAAGTGGCCAGCGCATTGACACCCAGAAGGCGGCAGAGATTGTGATTCACGAGTTTCGGGCCGCCATCCTCGGGCGCATCACGCTAGAGACGCCCGAAGAGTTTGCCGACTGGCTCAAAGCAGGCTTGGCAGCTGACGCTGAGCGCTTGGCCAAAAAGAGCAAGAAGCGCACACCTGAGCCAAGCGCCCAGCAGTCACCGGTGCAACCAGATGGTGCTGCCAGTTAACATGGCCCGAATGTCTGCTACCCACCCTTCCAAGCCGTCCCGCCAAGCTACCCCCCCAAAACAAGAGGGCGAGCGCCTGGCCAAGCGGGTGGCAGAGCTGGTCCCATGCTCGCGCCGCGAGGCCGAGCAATACATTGAGGGCGGCTGGGTCAAGGTGAACGGCCAGGTGGTAGAAGAGCCCATGCACCGCGTGTCTTCACACAAGGTGGAGATTGATGCCAACGCCAGTTTGATGGCGCTGCTGCCGGTGACCCTGCTTTTGCACAAACCCCCTGGCTTCGATGCCATGGCTGATTTGGGTGAAGCAGGCCCTCGCGTCAAGCCAGCCCACCAGTTGCTGCAAGCGGGCACGCATATGGCCGATGACCCCGCAGGCACCCGTATGCTGAAGCGCCACTTTGCCAAACTTGCACCTTCTGTGTCGCTGGAGGATGGCGCCAGCGGCCTGGTGGTGTTCACACAAGACTGGCGCGTGGCACGCAAGCTGGCCGAAGACGCAAGCCTGATCGAGCAAGAGCTGACGGTGGAAGTGGCAGGTAATGTGTCCGCCGACACGCTGGACCGCATGAACCGCCTGAAGGGCTCAAGCAGTCAAGCATTGCCACCGGTGAAAGTGAGCCTGAACAGCACCAGCGACCTCACCAGCAAGTTGCGCTTCGCCGTCAAAGGGGTACACCCTGGGCTGATTGCCTACATGTGTGAGCGCATGGCGCTGGAGATTGTCAGCATGAAGCGTCAGCGGATCGGGCGCGTGTCCATGGGGGCCTTGCCCGTGGGACAGTGGCGCTACCTGCAGGCGCATGAGCGCTTTTAGGTCCCGCTTACTGCCCCATCACCACACCTTCGCGACGCGGGTCAGCCCCGCCCCTCAGGCCTTGTGCTGTTGTTTGAATCGCCTGCAGGCCACTCGTCAGGTTTTGCTCGCGCACCTCATGTCCGCGCGAACGCAAGGCCTCGACCGTGGCGCTGGGGAAGCGTTTTTCCTCCAGCAGCGTGGGCCCGTTCATTGAGGCGAAGTTGGGCAGGCTGATGGCCTGTTGGGGTGTCAAACCCCAGTTCAGCACACCATAGAGTGTCTTGGCGGTGTAGTGGATGATGACTGCGCCACCCGGACTGCCGCCACTCATCACCAGTTTGCCCGTGGCTTTGTCAAACACCAGCGTGGGCGACATCGATGAACGTGGGCGCTTGCCGGGCTGCACACGGTTGGCAATCGGCTGGCCTGCTGCGTCCGCAGGGGCAAAACTGAAATCCGTCAGTTCGTTATTCAGCAAAAAGCCTTTGACCATCTGGCGCGAGCCAAACACGTCTTCGATGGTTGTGGTCATGGCCACCGCATGGCCATTGGCATCCACGATGCTGATATGGCTGGTGCCGTATTCGGGTTGCTCGGGCATGGGCGCGTAGGCAGATTGGGCGTTGGCCGGGTTTCCTGGCCTGGCGGTCCTCATGCTTGGGCCCTGTGGGCCTTGTGCAATCAGGCTGGCACGCGCCTTCAGGTAAGCCGGGGCCAGCAAGGTGGACCAACTGCCGCCGGGTGCTTGCACAAAGTCCGGGTCGCCTACGTACTGCGCGCGGTCGGCAAACGCCAGGCGCGATGCCTCGGTGTACAGGTGCAGCCAGTCAGCTGACGGTGTCAGGCCTGAAAATTCGGCCACACCCGATGCCAGGGGCAGGGTGGCAGCTTGGGTCTGGTTCAGCATGCCCAGAATCTGACCAATGGCAATGGCACCAGAGCTGGGGGGCGGCATGCCGCACACGCGGTAATCCTTGCCTGCTGCAGCGTAGTCAAAGCACAGTGCTTCGCGCTTGCGCGCCCGGTATTGCGCCAGATCGCTCAGACTGAGCTTGCCGGGGTTGCTCGCATGGCCTTGCACTTTGGCCACAATGGCCTGGGCCACTTCACCTTCCATCAGACCTCGCGCGCCCTGGGCGGCAATGCGCTTTAAGACGTCGGCCAGCTCAGGGTTTTTCAGCACATGACCCACCGGCCAGGGTTGGCCAGCAGCATCATAAAAATACTGGCCAGCGACAGGGTCATTCTTCAGGTATTTTTCGCCCATCAGGAGGGTGTTCAGTCGACGGCTGACCTTGAAGCCTTGCGTGGCCAGTTGGATGGCTGGCTCGAACAGGCTGGCCCAAGGCAGCTTGCCGTGTTGCTGGTGTGCCTGCGCCAGCATCTGTACCGTTCCCGGCGTGCCGACTGATCGGCCGCCCACCACACCGTCATGAAACGCCATGGGTTTGCCATCGGCTTTGAGAAACAGTTTTTCATCGGCAGTGGCGGGGGCAGTTTCCCGCCCATCAAACGTGTCCACCACCTTGCCGTCGTAGTGCAGCAAAAAGGCACCACCACCGATGCCGCTGCTTTGCGGCTCAACCAAGGTCAGCACCATCTGCACGGCAATGGCCGCATCCACAGCCGAACCACCGGCCTTGAGGACTTGAGCGCCCGCATCCGTGGCCAATGGGTTGGCCGCAGCGACGGCGTAATGTTGGGTCGTCCAGCCCGGCTTTTCGGTGTAGCCGGATGAGCCTTCAGGCTGGTCTGGCGGGGTGTAGGACAGCGATACAGGCCTATTAGCACAGGCAGCGAGCAGGCTGGCAAGCGCCAGGACACTCAAATGGAGCACATGGCGGAAGGTAGTGTTCATGAAGAGTCGCCTCGCGGCGTCGGCAGTGACTTCAACTGCAAGCACTGTAGCTGCATGTTGCTTGGTCGGCATTGGGGGAAACGGCCATGGCACTGTGCAATCTTCTTTTCAGACCCCGCCATCCCTTTTGCGCAAGGCGTCCAGAAGCATCGGGCTCAGGATTCGGGCGCAGTCGTTCAGCACGATACCCACATTGGGGGCGAACCTAGGGCAAACCTTAGTCTGAACCCTGGCCGGTAACGTGTTTAATCAGCGGCTGCTGATAAACCCTTTTCACCCATCTGAACCATGAAACTGTCTTTTTCCGACTTCGCGCCAAAACGTCTTGCAGGCTTTCTTGGGGCACTGCTGCTCTGCGGGTATGCCAGCATGAGCCAAGCCGCCTGGCAGCCCACCAAGACAGTCGAGTTCATCGTTCCCGCAGGCACCGGCGGTGGCGCCGATCAGATGGCGCGGCTGATTCAGGGCATCATCACCAAGAACAAGCTTATGTCGTCCTCCATGGTGGTCGTCAACAAGGGCGGTGGCGCTGGCGCAGAAGGTTTTCTGGATGTAAAGAACAGCAAGGGTGAGCCGCACAAGATCATCATCACGCTGTCCAACATGTTCACCACCCCCTTGGCCACCGGTGTGCCCTTCAGCTGGAAAGACATGACGCCAGTGGCCATGATGGCTCTGGATGAATTTGTGCTGTGGGTCAATGCAGAATCGCCCTACAAAACGGCGCAGGACTACTTGAGCGCGGTCAAGACCGCGAACCCCAGGATGAAGATGGGCGGCACGGGCTCCAAGCAAGAAGACCAGATCATCACCGCCTTGATCGAGAAATCCGCCAGCACCAAATTCATCTACGTGCCCTACAAGGGCGGCGGCGAGGTTGCGGTGCAACTGGTTGGCCAGCACATCCATTCGACGGTCAACAATCCCATTGAAGCGGTTGCGCAGTGGCGTGGTGGCAAACTGCGTCCGCTCTGTGTGTTTGATGGCAAGCGCATGCCCTACAAGGAGAAAGTGGCTGACATCGCCTGGGGCGACATTCCGACCTGCAAAGAGAGCGGCCTGGACGTGGAATACCTGATGTTGCGCGGCATCTTCATGGCGCCAGGTGTGACGGCTGATCAGACGGCCTTTTATGTGGACTTGATGCAAAAGGTACGTGCCACCCCTGAGTGGAAGAAATTCATGGACGAGGGTGCGTTCAACCAGACTTTCATGACGGGCACTGACTTTGTCCGCTGGGTGACGAACGAAGATGTGCGTCACCGCTTGCTGATGCAGGAAGCCGGCTTCATCGCCAAGTAATTCAGCCCAGAAAAGAGAATTTCGCATGAGCAATGAATCCTCGGGGCAAGAGGACGATGCCAGCGCCGCATCGACACGCGCGCTCGAAGTCGCCACCGCGCTGTTTTTCCTGGTGATCGGTTGCCTGGTCATGTGGGACAGCCAGCGCCAGGGCGCAGGGTGGGGCGACGATGGCCCGCAAAGCGGTTACTTTCCGTTCTACATTGGCTTGTTGATGAGCGCAGCCACGCTGGTCAACCTGTTCAAGGCGCTGCGCTACGGGCACCCCACTTCGTTTGTGAGCAAGGGCAAGATAAAGCTGGTCATGGCGATCTTTGTGCCGTGCCTGTTCTATGTGGGCGCGATGCAGATGGTGGGCCTGTATGTGGCATCTACCGTGTTCATTGCCGCCTTCATGCGTTGGCAGGGCAAGTTCAGCTGGATGAAGTCTGCTGGCACCGGCCTGGGCGTCTCTGTTGCGCTGTTTTTGATGTTTGAAGTCTGGTTCAAGGTGCCCCTGCTCAAAGGGCCCCTCGAGGCAGCGCTGGGTTACTGAGCGGAGCGCAAGATGGATGAAATTCAAGCCCTGATGCAGGGGTTTTCGGTGGCGCTCACGCCCGTCAACATCGGCCTGATGTTTGTGGGCATTTTGCTGGGCGTGTTGATTGGCGTGCTGCCGGGCCTGGGGGGCGCGAACGGTGTGGCGATCTTGCTGCCACTCACCTTCAGCATGAACCCCACCTCGGCCATCATCATGCTGTCGTGCATTTACTGGGGTGCGCTGTTTGGCGGGGCCATTACCTCCATCCTGTTCAACATCCCGGGTGAACCCTGGTCAGTGGCAACCACATTTGACGGCTACCCCATGGCGCAACGCGGCGAGGCAGGGGCTGCCCTGACGGCGGCTTTTACGTCGTCCTTTGTGGGCGCTTTGGTGGCGGTGATCATGATCACCTTCACCGCACCGCTGGTGGCCAAGTTTGCGTTGAAGTTCGGCCCTCCCGAGTTCTTTGCTGTTCAGTTGCTGACCTTCTGCAGTTTTGTCGGTATGAACAAGGGCCACACCTGGAAGACCCTGGCTGCCATGTTCCTGGGCTTTGCGCTGGCGGCCATTGGCATGGACAACGTCACGGGCCAGCTGCGCCTGACCTTTGGCTTCGAGCCGCTCATGAAGGGCTTTGACTTCCTGATTGCGGTGATCGGCCTGTTCGGTATTGGTGAGATTCTGCTGACCATGGAAGAGGGCCTGGCGTTTCAGGGCAAGTCTGCGCGCATTGACTCCAAGGTAGTGCTGCAGACCTGGAAGCAGTTGCCGCGCTACTGGGCCACTTATGTGCGCAGTTCCATCGTCGGCTGCTGGATGGGCGTCACCCCCGGCGGGGCAACGCCCGCCTCATTCATGGGCTATGGCATTGCCAAACGCTTTTCCGCCAACGGGGCCAACTTTGGCAAAGGGGAGGTCGAAGGCGTGGTCGCACCTGAGACTGCAGCCCACGCAGCGGGCACCTCGGCCCTGTTGCCGATGCTGACGCTGGGTATACCTGGCTCACCCACTGCAGCGGTGCTGCTTGGGGGTCTGCTGGTCTGGGGTCTGCAGCCAGGGCCGCTCCTGTTTGTAGAGCAAAAAGACTTTGTCTGGGGGCTGATTGCCAGCATGTACCTGGGCAATATTGCGGGTTTGATCGTGGTGCTGCTCACCGTACCCTGGTTTGCAGCGATTCTGCGAATTCCGTTTTCCATCATCGCGCCGGTCATCCTGGTGATCTGCGCCGTCGGGGCCTACACGGTGCATGGCTCGATGTTTGACGTGTGGATGATGATGGCTTTTGGCGTGCTGGGGTATGTCTTCAAGAAGCTCAACTACCCTCTAGCGCCGCTGGTCTTGGCCTTGGTGCTGGGGGACATGGCCGAGAACGCGTTTCGTCAGTCCTTGCTCGGGTCCGGTGGCGATTTGGCGGTCTTTGTGTCCAACCCGCTGGTCGCCAGCATCACAGGGCTGGCCATGGTGATGCTGTTTTGGCCCATCATCGGTTCGCTGCTCAGCAAACCCAAGCCCATTGAAGTTTAAAAGGCATCACGGCATGTCTCATTGGATATCCTTTACCCACGACGGTGTGGTCAACTTTGGCCAGTTGCAGGGCGATCAGATCGAGGTGTTTACCGGTTCGATGTTCGATCATCCGCAAAGCACGGGGCGGCATATGCCGTTGGCCGATGTGGTGATTGGCCTGCCCTGCCAGCCGGGCAAGTTCATCGGCCTGTGGAACAACTACCATGCCCAGGCAGCCAAGCAGGGCCTGGCGATTCCGCCCGAGCCCCTGTATTTCATCAAGCCTGCCAGCAGCTACTGTGCGCATGGCGACGCGATTGTGACGCCACCCGGCTATGACGGGCGCGTGGCCTACGAGGGCGAATTGGGCCTGGTCATTGGCAAGACCTGCAAAAACGCCAGCCTCGACGAGGCGCAGGCGGCCATCTTTGGCGTGACCTGCGTGAATGACGTAACGGCGCTGGATGTGCTCAACCGTGATGCCTCGTTTGCGCAGTGGACGCGGGCCAAAGGCTGCGACAGCTTCGGCGTGTTTGGCCCGGTGATCGCTACTGGCCTGGATTTGAGCACGCTGGCCGTGCGCACCTTGGTGAATGGCCGCGAGCGTCAGAACCATGCCTGCACGGATATGATCTTTTCCCCAGCGCAGATCGTTTCCATGCTGTCAAAAGACATGACGCTGCAGCCTGGAGACCTGATTGCATGCGGGACATCCCTGGGCGTTTTGCCCATGCGCCCCGCTACCGTGATCGAGGTGGTGATTGATGGCGTGGGGACGCTGCGCAACACCTTTATGCCTGAAGACTCTGCTGGAAAGTAAACACCCGATATGAAGATTTGCATCGTAGGCGCTGGTGCCATTGGTGGTATGTTGGGCGTGCGGCTGGCTTTGACCGGTCATGACATCACTCTGATCCTGCGCGGCGCCAATCTGGCCGCTGTGCAGCAAAACGGTCTGCGCTTGATCGAAGAAGACGGCAGCGAAAAGCTGGCCCAGCCCATCCGCGCGACGGCCAATCTGGCCGAGGTAGGCGTGCAGGACGTGATCATTTTGGCGCTCAAGGCGCACCAGGTGGCGGCTGTTGCCCATGATTTACCAGCCCTCATGCATGCCGACACACGGGTCGTGACCATGCAAAACGGCATTCCCTGGTGGTACTTTCACAAGCTGCCCGGCGTGCTGGCCCAGCCCTATCTGGGCCGCCCGGTGCATGCGGTGGACCCGGATGACACCATCGCCAAACACATCGACGTCAACCGCGTTATTGGCAGCGTGGTGTACCCGGCCAGTGAGGTGATCCGCCCCGGTGTGATCCAGGTGATTGAGGGCAACCGTTTCACCTTGGGTGAAATCGACGGAAGCGACACACCCAGCATCCGTGCCATTGCCGACGCCTTCAAGGCAGCAGGCTTTAAGGCACCGATATCGAGCGACATCCGGTCCGAGATCTGGCTCAAGGTCTGGGGAAACATGAGCTTCAATCCCATCAGTGCGTTGACCCATGCCACGCTGGAGGACATCTGCGTCAACCCTGGCACCCGGGAACTGGCCGCCAACATGATGCGCGAGGCCCAGACCATTGGCGAGAAGCTCGGTGTGCAGTTCAAGGTCAGCCTGGAAAAGCGCATCGCTGGCGCCCAGGCAGTAGGCCAGCACAAAACTTCGATGCTGCAAGACGTGGAGGCGGGCCGCCCGTTGGAACTGCAAGCCCTGGTCGGCGCGGTGATCGAGATGGGGCAGATCACCGACACACCCACGCCCAACATCAATGCCGTCTATGCCCTGGCCAGCCTGCTGGCCAAAACGCTGGAGCAGCACAAAGCCAGCCTGCGCATTGCGTGAGGCCATTCGGGCGAATGGTTAGCGCGAAACCTAGCCAGCGCCAAATTATTCATTTCAACTTTACTCACTCACCATGACCACATTCACCACCCTGCCCGAAATGATCGCCGTGCATGCCAAAGCGACGCCTGCTGCAGTCGCTTTGACCGGGCCATCCGCAGTGCCGCTGAGCTACGTCGGCCTGCATCAACTGATCCAGCAAACCACTGCTACGCTTAACAGCCTGGGCGTGGGCCGGGGCGACCGGGTCGGCATCGTGCTGCCCAACTGCCCTGAAATGGCCAGTGCTTTTGTGGCCGTGGCCAGTGCCTGCACCGCAGCGCCTCTCAACATGGCCTACCGTGCCGACGAATTCGAGTTTTACTTAAGTGACCTGAACGCCAAGGCCTTGATCGTCGCCGTGGGCAGCGAAACCCCCGCCCGTGCTGTGGCTGCCAAGCTGGGTGTGGCCGTGCTGGAAATGCAGGCCACGCCAGAGCAGGGTGCAGGCAGCTTTACCCTGAGCTGCGCAGGCACCCCGCCGGGCGCCGCCAAAAACACAGGCACTGCGCAGATTGATGACGTGGCACTGATCCTGCACACCTCGGGCACCACGTCGCGCCCCAAGATCGTGCCGCTGTCCCACCGCAACGTCTGCGCTTCAGCGCGCAACATCAGCAACGTGCTGCGCCTGACAGCCGAAGACCGCGAACTGCATGTGATGCCGCTCTTCCATATCCACGGCCTGATTGCCGGCGTGCTGGCGCCCTGGGCCGTAGGCAGCCAGATCTTCTGCACACCGGGCTTTAACGCACTCAAGTTCTTTGCCTGGATGAAGGAGTGCAAGCCCACCTGGTACACGGCCGTACCCACCATGCACCAGACGATTTTGTCGCGTGCGGCGGGCAATGCCGACGTGATCGCCGCCAACCCGCTGCGCTTTATCCGCTCGTCCTCATCATCCATGCCGACACAGGTGATTGCCGAACTGGAAAAGGTGTTTGGCGCGCCGCTGATTGAGTCCTACGGCATGACAGAAGCGGCCCACCAAATGGCCAGCAACCCATTGCCCCCTGCCAAGCGCATCCCCGGTTCGGTCGGCATCGCTGCTGGCCCCGAAGTTGCCATCATGGACGACGATGGCAATCTGCTGTCACCCGGCACGATTGGCGAAGTGGTGATCCGCGGCGAGAACGTCACCGTGGGCTACGAAAACAACGAAAAGGCCAACGCTTCCGCTTTCACCAACGGCTGGTTCCGCACGGGTGACCAAGGTGCTATGACGGCCGACGGTTACTTGTCGCTCACCGGCCGTCTCAAGGAAATCATCAACCGTGGCGGTGAAAAAATCTCGCCGCTGGAAGTCGACGAGGTCCTGATGGATCACCCCGCTGTGCAACAGGTGGTGACCTTTGCCATGCCGCACGCCAAGTTGGGCGAAGACGTGGCCGCAGCCGTGGTGCTGCGTGAAGGCCACACGTTGACTGAGCGCGAGCTGCGCGACTTTGCGGCGACCAAACTGGCTGACTTCAAGGTGCCGCGCAAGGTGTTGTTCATGGCCGAAATTCCCAAGGGCGCTACCGGCAAGTTGCAACGCATAGGCTTGGCTGCGAAGCTGGGTTTGGTAGAATAGGTGAGGCGAATCAGTCAGTTTGACGCTTGAGTTTGATCAAAGAAGTGGTATTTGGGTGTCGACTGATTACAGTTAAGGCATCCAGAGACTGCCCAGTAATCGCAAAGGGAGCCCGCCATGCTCAACCGCTTTTTCTGATTCCGCTATGCGCGCTTTTCCTATTGTTCGGCACAAGTGGTGCACGGGCATACTGCGAAGGTCGCGTTGCCGCTAATTCCTTTTCCAGCAAGATCTACAGTACCGGGAGTACCTCGCGAGGAGTCTATTTTGTACAGCTACAAAACCGGACAGTTGGATCCATAAAGTACGCCGTACGCTTTACGGCGCCACATGTCATCGAAGCACAGAACGGACAGGGAGTGGTCACTATGGAATCCCTCCGATCGGTGACCATCATATTGGGAAGGCAAAATTTCAACAATCCATCCGGCACAGGAGCTTTGTCGCAAGCGGATCTGCAACGCTATACCCAGGTCACTTGCCCGGGGTAGTTTGACCTTTAGGTCTTCCATGCCTGACAACTTAATCTTCATCTCCTAAAGCGTGATCAGATTGCTTTCCGTTCGTGCATCCAGGCCAAGTTGTGGTGATCAATCTTGCCACGCAAATGTCACCCGTTCTCCCTGGCCCAGACCAGTAAGAGGTTGTTGGCAGGCATCGCATGGCGCTCGCGCAAGTGCAGGCCTGCGTTGGCGGCTTCTCGCGTGACATCGGTGATTTGCCGGATTCCCCAGGTGGCATTCTGCTCACGCAGGCTGATGTCAAATTCCACATTGCTCGGCGTGGGCGTGACATCGGCTTCAAAGTAGGGGCCATAGGTTACCAACACACCGCCTGGCGCCAGGTACTGCGCTGCGCCACGCATCAGGGCAGGGCAGGCAGCCCATGGCGCGATGTGCAACATGTTGATACACAGAATCAAATCAAAGCTGGGTTTGGCAAATGCCGCCGCCAGCGCAGACCCCGGAGCAAACCAGGGTTCGTTGCACACGTCCAGTTGCACAGATTCCAGCACATTGACCAGGTCTGCATCATTGGCACGCATTTCAATGTTTAGCAGTGCTCCGGGGTGAAAGTCTGTCGGTTGCCAGGTCCAGTCCAGCATGTTCTTGGCAAACCAGGCCACATGCTGCCCGGTGCCGGATGCAATTTCCAGGGCCGTGCCTTTGCGAGGCAGGAGCTTTGCAACACATCCAATATCGGTTGCTTGTTTCGGTCGGCAGAAGGGCTGTAGTCGGGTTGGGGCATGGCTGGATGCTAGCAAAATCTGAGTTACTGCCTGGAGGTGACAGCCGTTCTGACACTTGCCTGCTAGAGTCTGACCCACTTCAGGAGACAAGCCCCATGACCACCCCTTTTTCTACCACTGGTCTTCAACTTCGTTCACGGGTCACACCGGTTGGCGAGTTGGAGATTTCCCTCGTCCAAGTAGAAACCCCGGCACCCGCGGCGGACGAAGTCATCGTTCGCATTGAGGCCACCCCCATCAATCCCTCAGACATCGGGTTGCTGTTTGGTGCGGCGGATCTCAGCACCGTGAAGGCTTCGGGCACACCGGCCAGCCCAGTGCTTACCGCACAAATCCCATCTGCCGCGATGAAAGCCATGGCCGGGCGGCTAGACCAGTCGCTGCCAGTCGGCAATGAAGGCGCGGGCGTGGTCGTTGCAGCCGGTTCGTCGCCAGCCGCTCAAGCGCTGATGGGCAAGACGGTTGCGATGATTGGCGGTGCGATGTACGCACAGTACCGCAGCATGAAGGCCGATCAATGCCTGCTGCTGCGAGACGGCACCACAGCCGCAGAAGGTGCGTCCTGCTTTGTGAACCCCCTTACCGCACTGGGCATGGTGGAAACCATGCGGCGCGATGGGCACAGCGCGCTGATCCACACGGCGGCCGCGTCCAACCTGGGGCAGATGCTCAACCGAATCTGCATCAAAGACGGTATCCAGCTTGTCAACATCGTGCGTAAGCCCGAACAGGCTGAGTTACTCAAAGGCATCGGTGCCCAATACGTGTGCGATACGTCCGCACCTACGTTCATGGATGACCTGACAGATGCCCTGGTGGCCACAGGTGCGACAGTGGCCTTTGATGCCACGGGCGGCGGCAAGCTGGCGGGGCAGATCCTGAGCTGCATGGAGGCTGCCCTGGGCCGCACCGCTACCGAATACAGCCGCTATGGCACCAATGTCCACAAGCAGGTGTACATCTACGGCGGCCTGAACACAGGCCCTACCGAGATTACCCGCAACTTTGGGTTTGCCTGGGGTGTAGGTGGGTGGCTCTTGTTCCCGTTCTTGCAAACCATCGGTGCCGAAGCTAACCAGCGCCTGCGCCAACGTGTGGCTGCTGAACTCAAGACCACCTTTGCCAGCCACTACAGCAAAGAGATTTCCCTGGTCGAGGCGCTGCAACCCGAACACATTGCTGTGTATGGCCAGCGCGCCACGGGTACCAAATACCTGATTAACCCCAGCAAGACTTGAGCCAAAACCGGGCGTTGATGGGCGCCTAAACCACCAACTGGCGGGCAAAGACCCGCCATTTTTTTGCTTGTCAGCATTTGCCCTACAAGCCCTGGCCAACCCGCCTGACACCCCAAACAGCCTTTTGCTGATTCAAGTTAAACAGGCCTGGTTTCACAATTCATTTCATCGAATCAAGCACTTGATTCCCCTCTTAGGAGTTAGAAATGAACACCGACCAAATGCTCTCTGAAATCCGCGAAGCCAACCTCACCTACCTGATGCTGGCCCAAAGCCTGATCCGCCAGGACCGCGCCGAAGCACTCTTCCGCCTGGGTATGTCAGAAGAAGCCGCCGACCTGATTGCCACCTTGTCACCCGCCCAGATCATGAAGATTGCGTCCGGCAACATGCTGCTGTGCCGCTTCCGCGTGGATGACGACATCGTCTGGCAGCTGTTGACCAACCACAACGTCCGCAAGGTGGAGAACGGCGACACCGCCAAGCTGCATGCCTCGATCCTGATGGCCGGCAAGTTCTCAGAAGCCCTGTAAATGTTAGCCCCCCCCCCCCCCCCCCCCCCCCCCGCCGGCCCCCCCCCCGGGGGGCCCCCCCCCCTTGCGGGGCCCCCCCCCGCGGGCCGGTCCTTTGCGTTACCCCCCCCCCCGCCCCCGCCGCCGCCCCCCCGGGGGCCCCGCCCGGCCCGGGGCCCCCCCGCCCCGGCGGCGGCCGCGAATCTCTTCAATCATTCAGGCAGAACATCATGGCAACCCCCAAAAGCATCCTGACCGAATCCAAACAAATCGACCGCGCTGTGAGCCTGATCCAGTTGGGCGCCCGGCTGCAGGTGCTGGAGAGCGAAACCGATCTGTCTTATGAGCGTCTGCTGCGCCTCTATAAAGAAGTGTCTGGCCGCTCACCTTCCAAGGGGCAGTTGCCGTTTTCGACCGACTGGTTCCTGACCTGGCAGCCCAATATCCATTCGTCGCTGTTCATGAACACCTACAACTACATCGCCAAGTCGTCTGATCTGGACGACATTGATGTGGTGATCAAGGCTTACAAGCTCTATGCGGAGCAGATCAAGGTGTGCGGGCTGGAAGAACTCTTGTCCATCACCCGCGCCTGGCGCCTGGTGAGGTTTGTCAACAACAACATGCTGAGCATGACCACCTGCTCCAAGTGCGGTGGGCACTTTGTGACCGACGCATATGAGGCCTCACGCCACTTCACCTGTGGCCTGTGCAACCCACCTGCACGGGCTGGCAAGGGGGCAGGGCAGCATGCGATGCAGTTGCACTGAGGGTTGCGTTGCTTACTTGGCCGCGACCTTGGCGTAGTAAGCCGCGACACCCGCGTGCTGCGCAATGCGCTGGTTGTGGGCATTGAGCGCTGGCGCCACCTTGGCGATCAGATCCGTCGGTATATGGTCAAAGCGGCCTGAATTCAGGGCACGCACATCCACAAACACCTTCAGGTCGGCCACGGTCAACCGGCCATCGGCAAAGTATTCACCGCCCTGGGCTTGCAAGCGGGCCTGCAGCCAGGCCAGATACACCGGCATGGAGCCATTGACCAGCGCCAGCCGCGCGGCCTTTTGCTCGTCACCCGTCATGCGGAAGGTAGGGCCCATCTTGACGCCTGCCTCTTCCACCACGTACATCACCTCATCGCACAGCAGGGCCTGGTAGGCGTCTGTGGGGTAGAGCCCGGCCAGCTTGCCGGCGTAGCGCAGCATGGCATCGCACTGCGTGACCTGCACACCGTCCACCTGCAGGGTAGGAACCTGGCCAAACGGCGTGGTCTTGCGCACCTCGGGGAATTCGGCCGGTGCAAAACGGTGGTCTTCGAAGGCAACACCGCCGATGTTCAAGGCCAGGCGAATCGGCTCTGCGCGGCCGCCGTGAAAGTCGAAGTAGCTGAGTTTGAGTTGGGGCATGAAATCTCCTTGGGTGATGACGGCAAAAGCGGTTTGGAAAACGTGGGCAGATACTACCTGACGGCGCTAGCCGATCGCCAGCCACGTCCCCGGCGCCAAACCCTCCAGCGAATACGGCCCGATGGCCGCACGCACCAGCCGCAGCGTGGGGTGGCCCACCGCTGCTGTCATGCGCCGCACCTGGCGGTTGCGGCCTTCTCGGATGCTCAAGGCCAGCCAGGCGGTAGGGATGTTTTGTCGCACCCGAATCGGCGGGTCGCGCTCCCACAGCGTGGGGGGCGGCTCGATGATGTCGGCCCGGGCGGGCAGCGTCATGCCATCGTTAAGTTGCACACCGCGGCGCAGCGCAGCCAGCGCGGCATCGTCGGGCACGCCTTCTACCTGCACCCAATAGGTCTTTTCCATCTTGAAGCGCGGATCGGCAATGCGGGCTTGTAATTTGCCGTCGCTGGTGAGCAGCAACAGGCCTTCGCTGTCAGCGTCCAGCCGGCCAGCCACATAGACGCCCGGCAGGTCAATGTAGTCGCTCAAACCCCGCCAGCGCCCCTCAGCGGTGAACTGGCTTAGCACACCATAGGGCTTGTTGAAGCGGATCAGGCGCGGCGTAGCTTTCATCAAAACGAAGACCCCGGCTCCGCCAGAAACGCGATCTCTTCTGCGCTCGATGCACGCCCCAAGATCGCGTTGCGGTGCGGGTAGCGCCCAAAGCGCGTGATGATGGCCTGGTGGCGCAGTTCAAAGCTCAGATTGTTTTCGTTGCCCAGCGCGGTGAACAAGGACACCGCTTGCTGATGCACCAGCGCAGATTCGCTGTGCATATACGGCATGTAGGCAAATGCGCGCTGCGCTGGGGGCAGGCTGGCGTCCAGGCCACTGGCCACCAACTCTTGTGCAAGCGCCAAGGCCAAAGGGTCTTGCGCAAAGGCGCGTGGGGTGTCGCGGTAAACGTTGCGTGAGAACTGGTCCAACACAATGATCTCGGCAAGCCGCCCCGCGGCGCTGGTCCGCCACTGCCACAGTTCGCAACGCGCAGCGGCTTCCAGCGTGGCGCCAAACCGTGCGCGGATGGTTTCATCCAGCGCCGCTTCTTTGACGAAATGCTGCTTCGGCGTGAGTTCGTTGAACCAGAAATCGAGGATGTCTTGGGCTTGCATGCGCAAAGGATAGCCCATGGGTCGCGGGCGAGTGGTCAGCCGCCGCTTAAATCAAAACTACCCAACAATTGGCTGCGGCCATTGAGAATGACATCCACTCGGTGCAGCCCCGGGTAGTGTTTACGTGTGGTCATCTCGGCCAGCGATATCTGCTTGCCCATCCGTTGTGTCTCGTGCGGGGCCAGGTCCAGCGTTTTGAGCTTGAAAACCTTGGCACGGCTCGCGCCATTGGCCTTGATGTAATGCACCGCAAAATCCACCAACACCCGCTGTGGCTTGGCCGTGTTGTTGGTGACGTCAAAGGTCACCGCCACCTTGCCGCCGATCACTGCGCTTTGTGGCGCAATGCGGGCCTGGCCAATCAGCACATCCGCCCCCGCGCCAAACCCCAGCGCTGCCAGCGCGCCCGGCTCGCCGCGTTTGACCGCAGAGCGCAACGCATGCTGCACAACCCATTGCCTCTCGGGCGTGGCGTCCTTGAGCCACGCGTTGGCCGTGTCTGCCAGCACACCGGGGTGGTCTTTGCCGATGTCATTGAGGTTGTTGGCTACTGAGCGCCGCACATACAGCGCGGGGTCGTCCTTCAAGCGCTCCAGCAAGGCCAACACCGGCATGGGATCGCGCTGAAAAGCGGGCAGGCGCGAGGCCCAAGGCAATCTGGGCCGCGTGCCCTCGGAGACCAGCCGGCGCACATGCTCGCTTGGGTCGCGCGTCCAATCCATCAGGCGCTCAAGGGTAGCCTGCGTGTGCTTTTGCAAAAAAGGCCGAATGCTGAACTCTGCCGTAAACCGCTGGGTCAGCGCATGTTGCGCCTGCATCGACAAATCAAAATGCCCCAAACCGAATTCGGCCACAAACACCGTGTGTGGCAAAAACAAAAAAGACGCGAGCGATAGCCCCGGATCACGCCCATGCGGCTGCTGGGCAGACGCCAGCAAAATACCTAGTGCATCTGGATAGTTGGCCGGCAAGTGCCGGTGCAGCGCCCGTGCAATGTGCTTGCCCCGCGGCATCAATGCCAGCGCTTCATAACCTGAAAGTGCGTCGTGCAAAAACGCATCCGCATCAAAACGCGGGTGCACCGCCTTCACCATGCGCGCGATGGCTTGGGGCACGTCGGGTCCATATTGGGCGATGAGGGGTTCGGCCATAGGGTCAGTTTAATTGGTCTTTAGGCATGTCTATTCAGGATCTATTGCTATAAAAATTGAATCGTTTCAAGCGATGTGGGACATTTGCATTGCTTCATTGCCTCCAATCGATCGACCGCGCCCGGTACGATGCCGGTCAACACGGGAAGGTAACCATGGCAATCAACAGCAACCAAAAACTCGCCGTTTTGATAGACGCCGATAACGCGCAGGCGTCAGTCATTCAGGAACTGCTGGCCGAAGTTTCGCGCTACGGCACCGCCACCATCAAGCGCGCCTATGGCGACTGGACCACCACCAACCTGAAAGGCTGGAAAGAGGTCCTGCACACCATGGCCATCCAACCCATACAGCAGTTCAGCTACACCAGCGGCAAGAACGCCACCGACTCCGCCCTGATCATCGACGCCATGGACGTACTGCATACCGGCAGGGTCGACGGATTCTGCTTGGTGAGTAGCGACAGTGATTTCACACGCTTGGCCACGCGCATACGTGAGGCGGGCCTGGTGGTCTATGGCTTCGGTGAACGTAAAACGCCGGAGCCCTTTGTGGCGGCGTGCGACAAGTTCATTTACACCGAAATCCTGCGCAACGAGCCAGCTCCCGAGAAAGATGCCCCCAAGGCGCAGCCGGTTCCGGTCGCTGACGTCCGCAAGCTTAAGCCCATGATCATTGCCGCCATCGATGCCAACGCACGTGAAGACGGGTGGGCGTCCCTCGGTGGTATCGGTAGCCATATCGGAAAAATCAACCCCGCTTTTGATGCCCGCAACTATGGCTTCAAGAAGTTGAGCGAATTGGTCCGTTCATTGAGCTACCTTGAGCTGAAGGAGCTTCCATTGGTGCGGCCCGACGGTGTCACGGTGTCGAATGTGCAGATCCGTTTGAAGCGGGTACGCACTGATTCTTGAGGGAGCCACTATTTTTGAACGGCGTTCAATACCGCTTCCGTCGCGCTGACATTGGCCTGGTAATGCTTCTGGTTGCTGTGCTTGCTGACGGTGAGCAAGCCCGCTGCGGACAGGTCTGCCAGCTCGCGCTGCACTGCGCCCGTGCCCGACTGCGCCAGCGCGATCAGCTCGTTGGCGTAGTAGCTGCGGTCTGGCGCGCCAAACAGCACGGCCAACACCCGCTGGCGCACCTTGGGAACAGGGCGCATGCAAGTGCGGTAGATTCAGGGGGGATGAATTGAAATACCCATATTGGGGTTGATGATGCCCAAATTGGGTATTTGCCGAGAGAGAAGGCCCCGTTTCACTCAGCAAACGCCAGCTCCTTCGCGCAGGAGGCCCGCCCCAATATTGCGTTGCGGTGTGAGTCGCGCCCGAAGCGACGACACACCACGTCCGTTGGCGCATTGAATCCGCCCAAACTGGAAGGCAGTCCCCCCTGCAAACGTCACCCGCGCCAATTTGTCCGCTGCGGCATCCCGCAACATCAAACCATCTGAACAACGAGTTTCTTGCCGCACGCTTGCGCATACTTGCGCAAGGTGGCAAAAATGGCGAGTGCTTTCACTGCGCAAAGAAGCTTCGAGTCTGGAAACGGCGGATACCGTTGTACCCATACGGCTTGCTACTTCCGCCTGCGTCAGTCCTGCTGTCTGGCGCGCGTCTGCATGGCGTGTAGCGCGGTGTATTCCTCCTCCAGTGCATCAAATGCACTTTGTGCACCGGGTTTGGCGAGCAGCGCCTTGCGGAATGCCGCGTCATGCGGCACGGGTTTGTAGCCGGTTTCAGCCATGTTGCACCTCTTTCGGCTGCACTTGGGAAGGTTTCATGTGTCTAAAAAATGGCTTTCGGCAATACCTGTATGAACTTCTAGCTATGAAAATAGAAGCGACGGTCTGGTTATGTATCAGGGCTTGGCTGCAGCCACTCCAACCGAGCGCTTTTTGGTAACCAATGGTGCTCTGGCATAGGGCACTTTCACACCAAAGGCTTCAGCCATCCGGCGTGCCTGCAACGCAGATTGAGCCAAGGCTTTGTTTAAAGCCTTCGGCGACAAGGTTAGACCGGTGGGTTGAGTTTTTGAAGTTTCTGCCATTTTGGGGAATCAAAGATCGTCAGTTGATTGCCTAGCTGGGCTGCAACCGCTTGTGCTTGAGCCTCTGACGCATTATCAAACAGAGTCCAAGCATCTGCCAGAGGCGCATAGAGGCTGAAGAAGTTGTGCAGGCTACGCGTGAATCGACGAAGCACGACGTCCGTGGGCACGTTGTGCCCTCCCAAGCTCACACGCAGCTTGACGCGTCGTACCGCCAACTGCGCATTTGGAAGCGAAAAATAGTAAATGGCTACCTGATAGCCCTTGGCTTTGAGGCTTCGCAGAAACGGTGCAAAGCTGCGGCTGGACAATGTGGACTCAAAGCCGAAGTCTGCACCTGTGTCGGCCAATTGGCGCAGGCGCGTCAACATGATCCGCCCGGCTTCCATCGCAACGGCATCGGTATTTCTGCCTGAAAGACCGCGTGCAATGAAGTCTGCATTGACAAAGGTTGGAATGCCAAGGCCAGCCAAAATCGCATCCGCGTGCGTCGATTTGCCAGCCCCATTGGGACCTGCAAACACAACGACGCGAGGGGCGGTCTTTTGCATTGCCATTAGCCAAGCGCCGCCGATATCTGGCGCTTTGCGCCATCAAGCGTTTGTCCGTCGACTGTCTTCCACTCGATCCAGCCGTTCGCTGAACGGCCAAGAATCGCAATGGCAGCCATGCTGGGGCTGGAGAAAAGATGATCACGTGTAAAGACGTAGTGGTCCCCCACTAGCTGTAAAACACCTTCTGTGACCAATTGCAGGCGAAACCGCTCTTGCGATGTGCCCTGAATGGACGCCACGTTTTCAATCCGAGCTGTTGAATCCTTGTGAACGACAAATCCTTCTGATGTGTACTCACCTATGCCATTGCCGCCTGGCCCTTTGCAGAAAAACAGCTCACGCTCACTGGGCGTCGCTGTGACTTGGGTGAGCGATTCGAAGACAGGTTGCCCCAGTGTCGCCAGCAAGGTGGCAGCCGTTTCATGAATCTCATGGCAATCGGCCTCCAGTGGCGCGGGCGTGTGGGGGCGTGCGCCCGAGTTTCCGTTCTCCAAGCTGTAGCGCCCAGCCTTGGTCGCTTCTGCAATGGCAAACCACTCCAGAAACATGGCATGCGTTTGGGTCATGCTGTTGGTGAGTGAAATCACCACCAAGGCCCTGTTCCAGAAATCCTTGTTCTGGTTGTGCTGTGCGAGCCGGACACCTACATTGCCAGATTGCCCGATGTAACCGCGTGGCAAGCCTGCCTCAGATAGCTCGCCTACCAAGAAATACACGCCGACCTGCTGCGCTTCTGGCATCTTAAGGAAGTCTGCCAGTTTGCTGCGGGGTATCTCGATCACACGAACAATTCGTGTCGTGATTTCGGCGACGCGTATGCCGCGCGGGTCTCCGATGGGGAGGAAGATTTGGATGGTTTGCGGGCGAGGCGGCATGCGACTGCTTGACCTCTCAGCTTCGACGTCTAGGAATTTGGTTGTCAGCGGTGTCTCAGGCCTTCAGCCCTTCGTCACCTGTAAGGATTTCGACCTCGTAACCTGCTTTTGAGTAATGCTCAGCGACGTGCTTGATGGTTGCATCGCCAATACTGGTTCCTCCGACAGCCAACTGAGGCCATGTAGCAGCTAATTCTTGTAGATTAGGCGGCTCCCAAAGTGCTGATTGATCCGTAAATGCGGCCCAGGGCGACAGTGCATCGACTGTGCTTTGCAAATGATTCGTTAGTAACGTAGCCAAATTAAATCGGTCTCCAGTGCATTGGGCAATGTGATTGCCAGTTTCAATCATGCTGGCGATTGGAAGAACAAATAAACTGCCCCGAGCTCGTTCAGCAACCAACAGCTGATCAATTCGATTGTGATCCCAGCGATTTTGCGCATTACCTGCAGTGTCTTTACCGGGCACGCGCAGCCAGCAACAAAGAATCGATGTGTCAAGGATCAGAATTTTCTTAGGCATTTTCAGACTTATCCAATTCCTCAAAATCAAAAGACTGCTGGAGCGACTTTTCAATCAAGCCTCTGCTCGATAAGCGGCCAATAGTTCCTTGGGCGAGAAGTTTTGGGAGTTGCTTAATGTCTTCAAGCAACACCAAAATGCTATGACCTGTACGCCGATCTCTGTGTGCAACGGAAATAAATGGGACCATCTCTGTTCCCATCGCGTCTAGCAATGCGGGATTGTGGGTTGTAGCAAGCACGTCAACACCACGTTGCTTGCCAATCGTTCGTAACATATCCAGCAACATAGTTGCCCTCGAAGGATGAAGGCCATTATCAATTTCTTCTATGACCAATAAGCTCTTTTCCGGGCGTGTCAGCAGGGCAGTCAGAATGGCGAGAAACCGCAAGGTTCCGTCTGACATACGCTCGCCTGCACCAAGCCAATCTTCTTCACAATAGAGCATGGCGTCAGATTTGAACTTCCCAACAGTTTCCGCATAGACGTTGCGAATGTCTCTTTCGGGTAGCTTGCTCGCGTATTTTGTCAGGACCGCCTCAATATCCCTCTGCTTTGATTCAGGCAATGCAGCGATAACACCTGCAATATTTTTAGCATCTGAATCTAGTTTGTCCGCTAACGGCGAGTACGCGCGCATGTGTGACGGGATTGGATCCAGATAAAAAATATCCTTGAGCGATTCAACGACAACACTGACTCCGTCCTGGATTTCCTGGCGCAGCTTTTGACCTACCAATTGAAATAAGACCGAATGTGAGCGGCCAAGTGTTCTGGGTGTGCCTTGTTTTTCGTTGTACAGGCGTGCAACGATGTTGGGCGCAGCGTCGCTACAGTGATCTGTTCTAAACAGCTTTACGGTCCCCGCCACTGATGTTCTTTGCCCCGATTTATTTGTACGGTATTTTTTTCGAAATAGTTGCTCGGCAATGACGTCACAACGATTTTCTGAAACGCGGCATTCGATCCGGTATTCATAGTCAGTCAAGTCATCCGCACGGCAAACTACGCCGATAGCAAACTTTGAACCTGGTCTTTGTGCTGCCCAGTCAACGCCACCGCGCATCGGAGTTAGAGCGCCGTCGCCCTGCAATGCAGAAGTAAGCATTGCTCCGGATGCAATTCGATTCAAGAGAATGAAAGCATCCAATGCATTTGATTTTCCGCTGGCATTCGTACCTATCAGAATGGTAAGTGGTCAACATGTAGAAGAGCGTTCGTAGCTCTTCCAGTTTTCAAGCTGAAGTTCAGTGATCACGCTTTCTCCTAATGAAGGTAATTGCAAAGGTGCTACTTCCCCCAACTATCCTTCAACCCCACAGCCAAGTTAAACACCGGCTTCGTCCCAGTCACATGGTCCACTCGGTCCGCCACAAAGTAGCCATGGCGCTCAAACTGAAACTTCTGATCAGGCGCGGCATTGGCCAGTGATGGTTCCACAATCGCGGTGATCACTTTCAGGCTGTCCGGGTTCAGGCTTTCCAAAAAGTCTTTGCCGCCCGCATCGGGGTGCGCGTCTGAAAACAGCCGGTCATATAGGCGCACTTCGGCGCTGACGCCATTGGCCACGCCCACCCAGGTGATGGCGGCTTTCACTTTGACCAGGTCAGAGCCGGGTGTGCCGCTCTTGGTGTCGGGCACCACGGTGGCCAGCACTTGCGTGATCTTGCCGTCAGCGTCCTTTTCGCAGCCCGTGCATTCGATCACGTAGCCGCCTTTCAGGCGCACCTTGTTGCCTGGGAACAGGCGCTTGTAGCCCTTGGGCGGCACTTCTTCGAAATCTTCGCGGTCAATCCAGACTTCTTTGCCGATGGTGAAGTGGCGTGCGGGTGGTGTTGCCATGCCCTCTGGCGGATGGGGGATGGCTGGTTGGGTGCAGGGCTCCAGGTGGCCGGCGCCCATCACGTCATCCCAGTTGGTCAGCACCAGCTTGACCGGGTTCAGCACGGCCATGCCGCGGTGGGCGGTCAGCTCCAGGTCTTCGCGCAGGCAGCCTTCCAGCGTGCCGTAGTCGATCCAGCTGTCGCTCTTGGTCACGCCTATGCGTTCGGCAAAGGCTTGCAGGCTGGCGGGGGTGTAGCCACGGCGGCGCAGGCCGACGATGGTTGGCATGCGCGGGTCGTCCCAGCCGCTCACCTTGTGGTCGTACACCAGTTGCGCCAGCTTGCGTTTGCTGGTGATCACATAGGTCAGGTTCAGGCGGGCAAATTCGTATTGCTTGGGCGCGGGGGCAGCCAGCAAGCCGCCTTCGCACAAGCGGTCCATCAACCAGTCATAAAACGGGCGCTGGTCTTCAAATTCCAGCGTGCAAATGCTGTGGGTGATTTGCTCCAGCGCGTCTTCGATCGGGTGGGCATAGGTGTACATCGGGTAGATGCACCATTTGTCGCCGGTGTTGTGGTGGGTGGCGCGGCGGATGCGGTAGATGGTCGGGTCGCGCAGGTTGATGTTGGGGCTGGCCATGTCGATCTTGGCTCGCAGCACCATGGAGCCGTCTTCGTGTTTGCCGTCACGCATCTCGGCAAAGCGGGCTGCGTTCTCGGTGGGCGTCCGGCTGCGGAAGGGGCTGTTCACACCGGGCTTGCCAAAGTCGCCCCGATTGGCGCGCATTTCTTCGGGGGTTTGCTCGTCGACATAGGCGTGGCCGGCTTCGATCAGGTAGACCGCGGCGCGGTGCATGAAGTCAAAGTAGTCGCTGGCCTGGTAGGCGGGGGCGTCGGCTGATCCATTCCAGTCAAAGCCCAGCCATTTGACGGCGTCGATGATGCTGTTGACGTATTCGGTGTCTTCTTTTTCGGGGTTGGTGTCGTCAAAGCGCAGGTGGCACACGCCGCCATAGTCGCGCGCCAAGCCGAAGTTCAGGCAAATGCTTTTGGCGTGGCCCACGTGCAGGTAGCCGTTGGGCTCGGGCGGAAAGCGGGTGCGGATTTTGGCGGGGTCGGGCTGACCTGCAGCGTGGTGTGCGGCGTCGCCGGGGCTGCCTGCCCATTTGCGCTGGGCGTAGGTGCCTTGGGCCAGGTCGGATTCGATGATCTGGCGCAGAAAGTTGCTGGGTTTGACGGTGTCTTTTTCGGGGGTGGAACTCATAGGGGCATTTTAGGCGGCGGATGCAGCCTGCAAGGCGGCTTGCTATCCTGTTGATTGAATGCAAACCGATCCGGCCAATCTTTCCGTGTTTTGTCAGCAGATGATGCGCCTTTACGAAGGCTCACCCCTGCTGGTGGCGGTGTTTGACGACCGGGACATGCTTTGCTATGCCAACCCCATGTTCCGCAAGATGCTGGGTCTGGCGGCTGATGAGTTTTCCACCTGGTCGGATTTGATGCGTGCCAACCACGCGCGGCGTGTGGGCAACAAGGTGGATTCCAAGGATTTTGAAATTTGGCTGGCATCTGCACGCTCGCGCCGTGGCAAGCTGCCCTACCGGGGATTTGAGGCCGACCTGCTGGACGGTAGCTGGGTCTATATGACCGAAACGGTAAATGCCCAAGGCTGGATGCTTTGCGTGGCCTTTGACATCACCAATGTGCGCGAGGACGAGCGTAGCCTGCGCACTGCCCGCGACGGCGCGGTGCGGGCGGCGCAGACCGACGCACTCACCGGCATCAGCAACCGTCGGCATGCGCTGGATCTGCTGGACAGGCAACTCGATCTGCTGGTGAGCCAAGACCGACCATGTGGCATTGTGATGCTGGACCTGGACCACTTCAAGTCAGTCAACGATGTGTACGGCCACCACGGGGGCGACTTGGTGCTGAAGCACTTTGCCGCCACCTTGCTCAATCAACTGCGCATTGCCGACATTGCCGGGCGCATGGGGGGAGAAGAATTCATGCTGCTCTTGCCAGGCATGGACGAGCCCCAGGTTCAGCTGAAGGTAGACCGCATTTTGCGGCTGGTCAGGGGCGCCAGTCCGCTCGCCGAAGCGCCAGATTTTCGCTACACCAGCTCGGCTGGGGCCGGCCTGCTGCGTGCCAGTGAAGATGCGGTGAACAACATCCGGCGGGTTGACCGGGCGCTGTACCAGGCCAAGGCTCAGGGTCGAGACCGTTGTGTCATGGTGCGGGACTGAGTTGTGTAAAGCCGTCATCCAATTTGACGGGTACTGCGTTGTCTCCAGCACGGGCCAGCCACTTCAAGCTGCCCCCCGTTTAAGGAGCATTGCCATGAAATTGATTCCGTCTTTTGTGTCTGCCAGCGCTGGCATTCTGGTCGCGGTCGCCGCCCTGGCGGCTGCACCTGCGGCATGGGCCGGGAACCTGGTGTTCTCTGTCGGGTTTCAGGTGCCAGGGGGTCATGTGGGGCACGCGCCTGCGCATGTGCAACGGGCGCCTGTGGTGGTGGCACCGCAACACACTTACCCCCAGCATGGCCATGGCTACGGTCATGTTCAAGCAGCGCCGGTTCATGTCTATCCAGCACCTGTGATCGTCCAGGCGCCCCCCGTGGTGCACTATGCGCCGCCGCCGCCGCACTGGCGTGCCCGGCACCATCATCATGGCCATGTGCGGCCCTACCGCAATGAAGATTGGTACCGTTATTGAGGCGATTCAGGCGGCTGGCAGCGCCCAGCTTGCCTGCATGGACGGCCTCTGGTTAAAAGCTTCGTACCAGGCGGCAACCTGCGGATAGCGCGTGCGCCAGTTGAGGTCGGGAAAGCGCAAATCCAGATACCACAGGGCGCAGCCCACAGCCAGGGTGCCAATGTCCACGCGGTTGGCTAGCTGGGAAGGCGCTGCCTCCAGGTGGGCGAGTGAGGTCTCAGCCTTGTCCAACTGGGCAGCGCGCCACTCAGGCCAGCGGATGGCCTCGGGGCGTGCCACGTCTTCATACCGTGCCAAAAGGGCTGCGTCCAGAATGCCATCACCCAGAGATTGCAGGGTCAGGGTGGACCAGCGCGCAGCGCCTTCGCGGGGGAACAACTTGCCATTCGCCAAGGTGTCCAGGTATTCACAGATCACGCGGCTGTCGTACAAGGCGGTGCCTTCGTCGGTGAAAAAGGTAGGCACCTTGCCCAGCGGGTTTTGGGCAATGATTTCTTTGTCGCGGTTCACCGGGTGTGCGTTAGACGGCAGCAACTGAATGCGGTCATTCAGCCCCAGTTCGTGGCCCACCACCAAACATTTGCGGACATAGGGCGAGAAGGGTGAGAAGAAGATTTTCATGGTGTCTTTCTGATAGGGCCAAACGAATGCGGCATTCTTGGTGTTGACTCACTGTGCAGGCACTGCACGCCTAGCTGCGTGGCGCCCGGCAATCCATCCAAACGTCAGCGCTGGCCCCAGCGTGATGCCAGGGGCAGGGTACTGACCACCCATGACCGAATGCATGTCGTTGCCTGCTACGTACAAGCCCTCGACGGGCTGGTCTTGCGCATCCAGCGCTTGGGCGTTGGCATTGCAGCGCACACCTGCCGCCGTGCCAATGTCCCCGGCATAGACCTTGACCGCATAAAACGGCGCGGTGCGCAGCGGCCCCAGGCAGGGGTTGGGTGTTTGATCAGCATCGCCCAGGTAGCGGTTGTAGGCCGTGCTGCCCTTGCCGAAATCGGTGTCTACCCCCGCTACCGCCAGTTCATTGAATCGCTGGGCCGACGCCTGCAATCCCGCCGCATCCATGCCCAGTGCGTGGGCCAGTTCAGTCAAGCTATCGGCCTTGAACAGATAGCCCGCACGGATCAAATGCTCGCGTGGCCGACCCCCTGGCAGAACCAGTCCCATGCCCCAGCGCTCCATGAAATCGCTGTCGCAAATCAGGCAGGCAGGAAACGTGGGCACGGTTTGGTGAGACCGGTACATGCCCAGCACAAACTCGTGGTACGAGGTGGATTCGTTTACAAAGCGTTTGCCTGCGCTGTTGACGGCCATCAGGCCCGGTTTGGCGCGGTCCCATACCAGGTGAGGGTAGCGCAGCTCGGTGCCATCAGGCCGCTTCAGGACCGACACCGGTGCCCAAAACCCAGCGCTGGCGTGACCCGTGCCCATGGCCGCACCCGCCTGCAGCGCGGCCTGAATGCCTTCGCCCCGGTTGTCTTTGGGCGACATGGACCAGGGGCCCGTGGGAGTGGGGTAGTGCTTTTCGCGCAGTTCCGCGTTCCAGGGGAATCCGCCCGTGGCGATCACCACGCCGCAGCGTGCGTGCAAGGTTTGTGTGCGCCCACCCCGCAGCACCTTGATGCCGGTGACTTTGCCGTTTTCGGTGATCAGTGACTGCATGGGGCTTTTCAGCCAATACGGTATTTGACGGTCCAGCACCGTCTTGAACAGTCTCGCGGCCAGTGCATTGCCCAAAACGAGGCGTGTGCCACGGTGGTAGCCCCTCACCCGGTCTGAAAAATAGCGCAGCACCAGCTTCATGCCCTCGCGCCACGACGTGAACGATCGGGTGACGGCCAGCAGATGTTTGGCATCTGTCATGGTCACCATCATGCCGCCCAGCACCATGAACTCTGGCATGGGGTCACGCAATTCTGCAAAGTGTTTGCCCAGCAGGCGACCATCAAACATCAATGGGTCGAGCGAGCGACCACCCATGGCCGCACCGGGACGGTCCGGGTAATAGTCTGGCGAAAAGGTTCGCGCCGCCAGCTTAAGTTGGGTGTTCTTTTCAAAATAGTCCACCATGCCGGCACCGGCCTGCAAATAGGTGCGCTGCATGTCCGGGTCTGCCGCGTCGCCCACCGTGTTTTGCAGATAAGTCCAGGCGTTGTCAAATGTGTCGGGGTGGCCTGCGGGGCCAGATTGTGCATTCAGAGGTGCCCAGATGGCTCCACCAGAGATAGCGGTTGAGCCACCGATGCGGTCGGCTTTTTCGACCAGCAGCACGCTGCGGCCCTCGATGCTGGCGGTGATGGCCGCAGCCATGCCGCCAGCGCCTGAGCCCACCACGATCAGGTCGTAGGTCTGGTCTGCGTTTGTCGCATCAGTGCTCATGCGCCAGACCCTCCGAGCGATTTGCCACCGTCCACAAAGATCACCTGCCCGGTGATGAAATCAGTTTGGGCAGACACCAGAAAGGACACTGCATGCGCCACATCCTCTGGCCGCCCCGCCTTGCCGGTGGGTTGAAGCGCCAACTGCGCCGCCATCCGCTCAGGGGTCAGGTTACGTAGCAAAGGGGTATCGATCAAACCCGGCGCAATTGCGTTGACCAGAATATTGCGCGCAGCCAGTTCCATTGCGCTGGCGCGGGTGTAGCCGACCAACGCCGCCTTGGACGCCACATAGTGCGGGTGGTTCTTGGCCCCCAGGTAAGCGCGTGACGCAATGTTGACGATGCGCCCTCCATTCGGCATCGTCTTGGCCACCTCCTGGGTCAGTGTGGCCACTGCAATCAGGTTGATCTCATACGCGCGGCGAAAGTCTGTGTTGCTCACGTCCAGAAACTTGCGTTCATCAAAGATACCGGCATTGTTGACCAAGGCATTCAGGGGCGGCAGAGATTGGATCAGTGCACGCACGGCGGCTTCATCGGTCAAATCCAGCACATGGCAGCGCACGTCCAGCCCCTGTGCCTTCAGGCGTGCCGTTTCGGTTTCGGCCAGTTTGCCATCTCGGTCAACCAGCACCACGGCAAAGCCGTCGTGGGCGAGCCGTCCCACAGTGGCCAGGCCCATGCCGCTTGCGCCACCGGTCACCAGGGCCAGGGGTTTAGTGTTGTGTTGTGTCATGGTTTGTCTTTAAGCTGAGAGAAAGCCACCGTCCACAGGCAGCACCACACCGTTGACATAGCTGGCCATGGCCGATGCCAGAAAGACGACTGGGCCGACAATTTCGTAGACCTCACCGCCGCGACCCATGGGGACGCGTTTCATGTACCAATCGGTTCCTCCAGGCACAGCGAGCTGCGGCGCCACCATGGCCGTCAGCATCAGGCCAGGTGCTACTGCATTGGCGCGTACGCCAAAGGGAGCGAGGTCGCGCGCCAGTACCTGTGTGAATGAACGCACCGCGCCCTTGCTGGCCACATACCCCGCACTCGAAATACCACTGACAAATGCCACGATGGACGACAGGTTGATGATGCAGCCCTGGGTACTTTTGAGCGCAGGCACAAAGGCATGAGTCACGTTAAACAGACCCTGCAGGTTGACGTTCAGGATCCGGTCCCACACTTCAGGCGCTGTGGCTTCGTCGATGCGTGACTTGCCAGAAATGCCTGCGTTGTTGACGAGGATGTCAATTGCGCCAATGTCTTGTTGAACGCGTTGGGCGAACCGGTTTACGCTTTCGCGGTCGGTCACGTCCAACTGTTCGGCCCAGGCTTGGCCCCCCGCATCTTGAATGCCCTGAGCGGTGGCTTTGGCTAGCGCCAAGTCCAGGTCTGCCACGACCACGCGCGCACCTTCGCGTGCAAAGCCTTCGGCAATTGCCGTGCCCAGGCCACCCCCTGCACCGGTGACGAGGGCGAGTTTGTTCTTGAGTAAATCCATGGGATGTCTTTCTGCCCTTACGCGCCCAGGTAGGCTCGACGCACGGCGGGGTCGTTGATGAGTTGCTCTGACGGGCCTTGCAGCGTGATCTCGCCGTTTTCCAGGATGTAGGCGTAAGACGCAACCGTGAGCGCCAGGCGCACGTCTTGCTCCACCAGCAGAATCGTCAGTCCTTGCTCACGGTTGAGGCGGGTGATGGTCTGGAAAATCTGTTCCACCAGCAGGGGCGACAAGCCCATCGAAGGCTCGTCCAGCAGCAGGATGCGCGGGCGGGCCATCAGGGCCCGGCCAATGGCCAGCATTTGCTGCTCGCCGCCCGAGAGTGTGGACGCACGTTGGGCGCGGCGCTCCTTCAGGCGAGGGAACATGGCATAGACGCGCTCGAAGTTCTCGGCCTGGTCTTTGGCCTTGGCACGCACGAATGCGCCCAGCTCCAGGTTTTCTTCGACACTCATGTCCTTGAACACCTCGCGGCCTTCGGGCACTTGCACCAAGCCCTGGCGAACAATGTCATCGGACTTGAGCTTGTGAATGGGCTTGCCGTCAAACAGCACCTCGCCGCCGCTCGGCTCAATCAATTTACAGATCGCGTTCAGGGTACTGCTCTTGCCAGCCCCGTTGCTGCCGAGCAGGGCAACGATGGCGCCTTGTGGCACGTTCAGTGATACCTTTGACAAGGCCTGGATCGCACCGTAGCTGGCGCTGATGTCGCGCAGTTCAAGAAACATGGGCAGTTCCCTTCCCAAGGTAAGCTTCAATCACGCGTTCGTCCTTGCTTACTTCGTCTGGTGTTCCTTCAGCGATCTTCTGACCGAAAGACATGACGGTGATGCGGTGGGAGATGGACATCACCAGTTGCATCACATGTTCCACCAGCAGCACGGTGATGCCGTCTTTGTCCACAAGTTCGGTCAGCAGCTTGTCCAGGCTTTCGATGTCGCGGTTGCGCAGACCGGCTGCGGGCTCGTCCAGCAGCAGCAAGCGAGGCTTGAGCGCGAGTGCGCGGGCAATCTCCAGCAGTTTCTGATGGCCAAAGTCGAGTTCCTTGGCGCGGGTTTCTCGGTCGGATGTGAGTCCCACGCGTTCAATCAAGCTGTCCACCAGGTCATTGGTTTCGCCATTCGGTCGGCGCAGCAAGCCACCCAAGGTTTTGGTGCTGTGTGAATGGCAGCCCAGCAAGACGTTCTCGCGCACGCTGAGTTCACCAAACAGCTCCAGATTTTGAAAGGTGCGTGCGACCCCCAGACCCGCCATGCGTTCGGGCGGCAGCTGACTGATGTCTTGTCCTTGCAGTCGAATGCGGCCAGCTGTGGGCTGGTAATAGCGCGAGATGCAGTTGAAGGTGGTGGATTTGCCCGCCCCGTTGGGCCCAATCAAAGCATGAATGCTGCCTTGCTTGACGTTAAAGGAC
Source organism: Candidatus Defluviibacillus avedoerensis (assembly GCA_016703665.1). Classification (GTDB taxonomy): domain Bacteria; phylum Pseudomonadota; class Gammaproteobacteria; order Burkholderiales; family Burkholderiaceae_C; genus Defluviibacillus; species Defluviibacillus avedoerensis. The sequence continues at coordinate 49,394 of JADJBS010000016.1, read as the reverse complement.
AGTTGGTTCACAGCGGTCAGGCCGCCAAACTGCACAGTGATGCCGTCCACTTCCAGAAAATTGTCTGAGCTCATGCTTGCGCCTCTTTGACGCGGGCCACCCGTTTGTTGCGGTCGGCGAACAAGCCTTTAGGCATGAACATCATGAAGCCCATCAAAATCGCGCCATAAATGATTTCCTGAATCGACAGTGCTTGTCGCAGCAGTTCAGACAGCAGGCCAAAGGCCAATGCCCCGGCAATGGCGCCGCGCACAGAGCCGATGCCACCGACCACCACCATGGTCAGCACCAAAATGGTCGTCTGAAAGCCCAGACTTTCGGGGTGAATGAATGAAGTGAACAAGGTGTACATGCCACCTGCAATGCCTGCATAGGCGGCAGATATCGCAAAGGCGGTCTGCTTCATGCGCCGCACATGGATGCCCATGGCCAGTGCCGCGACATCGCTCTCGCGCACAGCACGCAGGGCGGAGCCAAATTGCGAGCGAGACAGAGCGACCGTCAGCCACAGCATCAAGGCGGTCAACACCATTACAAAGGGATAGGCCTGCAAATCATTGGTGAGCTTGTAGCCAAAGAGTTCTGCAGGCTCCATGCGCATGCCGTTGGACCCACCTGTGACTTTGTCCCAGTTCAGGAACACCCATTGCATGGCTTCGCCAAACGAAAACGTGGCCAGCGCCAGATAAATGTCCCGCATGCGCAGCGCCAGCAGGCCGATGATGTAACCCATGATGGCGGCCAACACGCCACCCGCCAAGATAGATACCACAAAGGGGGGGTGCCAGGTGGTATTGATCAGCCCAGCGGTGTAGATGCCAATGCCATAAAACGCGGTGTGAGACAGCGCAAATTGTCCCGCCTCGCCAATCACCACATGCATGCCAAGGGCCAGCACCACGAACACCATCAGCAAATTGACCACGTACAGCACGTAGCCGCTGCTCGTAAAGGGCAGTGCCGCCAGCACCAGGGCGCCGATGATCAAGGCCAGTTGATCGCCAGAGAGTTTTTTCATACTTTTTTCACCTGCGGCTTGCCACCCAGCAAGCCTTGAGGGCGCAAGATCAGCGTCAGCAAGATCGCCAGGAAAGGCGCCACCACAATGGCGTTGGTGGAGATAAACAGACCCACTAGGTTCTCTACCACGCCCACGATCAAACCACCCAGCACTGCGCCTGGCAGGCTGGTAAATCCGCCTACGATCGCCGCTGCATAGGCCAGGATGGCGATGTGCGCAATGTCAGGGGTGACCAGCACTTTTGGCGTGATCAGCAGCGCAGCCAGTGCAGAAATAAAGCCGGACATGGCCCACACCAGCACGCGGATGCGCGACAAATTGATGCCCACGATCTGCGCCGCCTTGGGGTTCATGCCTGCAGCCCGCATGGCTTTGCCAATGCGGGACTTGTTGAACATGAAGTACAGCGCCACCATTACCACAACAGATGTACCAAAGATGGCAACATCCAATCGTGTGAGCGCAGCGTCCCCAATGATCACCGCGCCGTCACCGACCAGCGACGGCAACGATCTCGGCGTGTCCCCCAAGCCCGTTTGCCGCACCAAGCCCTTCAAGAAGAAGGCAAACCCCAGCGTGGCAATCACCAACTGCACGCCCACACCTTTGGCACCTGTGACGCGCTCCATCACGGCGCGCTGGAACAGCGCCGCACCTGCTGTCACCACCACCAGAGTGAGCGGAATGACCAGCCAGAACGGCAGCTTGAACACCAGCAAGCCCAGCAAAGCCACGTAGCCCCCCATCATGAAGATTTCGCCCTGGGCAAAATTGGGCACGTCGGTGGTTTTGAAGATGGAGACGATCACGATGGCCAGCAGCGCATACACGCTGCCAGTCACCAGGCCTGACAGCACGCCTTGCTGCAGGAAAAGCCAGATATCGCTGGGGGACATGTCGTTCCTGTTATTTGGGTTGGTAGACCCAGAGGCTGCGGAATGACCCTGGCACTGCCGCTTTGTTATCGCCGTCAAACTTCAAGTAGATGGCAGATTTTTGACCCGCATGGTCGGTGGCCGTCAGCTCAATTGGTCCGGCCATCACGCCAGAGTCGAACTTGGTTTGTGACAGTGCGGTCAGAAACTTTTCACGTGTGAGCTGTGGCCCTGCCGCTTTAAGTGCGTTGACCACAGTCATGGCGGAAGGAATGCCGTAGGGCATGTAGGTCTGTGGGTAGCCAGGCTTGGCGGCTAGCTCGGGGTAGTACTGCTTGTACATGTCGTATACCCACTTGAGTTTTTCTCCTCCAGGTACGTCGAGCATCACTTCCTGCAAATACACATTCTTGAAGGCCTCTTTGCTTCCCACGTTTTCAACCAACTGTTTCAAATCGGCAGTGCCATTCACGGCAATGACGATGGGCTTGGTCCAACCCAGTTCATGCGCTTTCTTGACAAGCAGGCTCACCGGACGGGCATAGGTGGTGATCAGCAGCACATCCGGATTGGCCGCGCGTATCTTGAGCATGGGCGCGGTCACATCGGTCAGGTTGGGGTTGATCGACTGGATCTGCAAGTCCACGCCCAGTTTCTTGGCCTGGAACTCGGCGGCTTCCTGGTTCCAGGAGCCATAAGCATCATCATGGTTGATGTAGCCAATTTTTTTGCCTTTGAAGTGCTCGGCAGCAAACTGCACCATCGAGCCACCCACCGCGCGCTGCGAGATTGAGAACGCACCATAGATGTATTTGGAAGGGGGATACAGCGCACCGTCGCCAGATGCATTGAGCATCACATAGGGGATTTGCGAGCGTTCGATGTACTCGCGGGCACCCACCACAGCCGCAGAGCAGGAGCCACCGTTCAGCGCAAACACCTTGTCCTGCTCGGTCAGCTTCTTGGCGGCGGCCAGCAGGTCATTGGCGTTGCAGCGGTCGTCTTCAATCACCAGTTCAATCTTGCGGCCATGCACGCCGCCTTCTTTGTTGATCTTGTCGTAATACATTTTGGCGGCGTTGAGCACGTCAAAACCATAGGCCATGGAGTTGCCTGAGAGTGGCGCAAACACGCCAATCTTCACGGTTTTATCGGTGATGCCAGGGTCTTGCTGGGCGTGTACGGTGCCGAGCGCGGCAAATGCCGCGATGGCCAGGACGAGGGGTTTGAGTTGCTTCATGTCAGTCTCCTTGGGTTGGTTCGGTCGGGGAAAGTCGGTCGAGGAATTTCATTGCATGCGGTAGCCGCCGTTGACATCAATGACCAGGCCGGTCAGGTAGGCGGCAGCAGGGGATACCAGGTAACTCACGGCAGAGGCTACGTCGTCCACCGTGCCAATGCGGCCCAGCGGAATGGATTGGGCTGCGGCGGCCAGCGCACCGCTGCTGCTGACCGTGCTGCGCAGCATGTCGGTATCAATCAGGCCAGGCGCGATGGCGTTGGCGGTGATACCCAGGTGGGCGGATTCGCGGGCAAAGGCTTTGGCGTAGCCCATTACGGCGGCCTTGGCACCGATGTAGGCCGCGCTGGCTCGGTAGCCACCCAGCTGGGCGGCTACCGAGCCAAAGAAGATGACCCGCCCCTGAGGTACCGGGCGCTCTGTTCTGCGGCGCAGGTATTCACGGCTGCACAAGAAGGCACCGCGCGTGTTAACGGCGAAGCTTCGCTCCCAGGTGTCCAGGCTCATGTCGGCAATCATGGGTCGCTCGCCCCCGGGCAGAATCAACAGACCCGCAGCACACACCAGCACGCCGACCGGGCCAATATGGGCCTCCACGTCATCAAACAGCTGAACCACGGCGGCTTCGTCAGACACGTCCACAGCGCGGGATGCATGCCGTGACCCGAGCGCAGCGGCGACGGCGGATGCCTTGTCAGCCTGAATGTCGGCCACAACCACCGTCAAGCCCGCTGCCGCCAATTGTCGGCAGATACCGGCACCAATACCCTGGCCACCACCAGTCACAATTGCAATACGATCGCCCGTCTGAATTGAATTTGTCATGCACTGTCCTTTGCGCTTGCTTGCAAGGATATAACTAACATGTATACATAAATACCTTAATAACTCAGTATTTACCCTGTATTAAGCGAATAACAAGGCTATATGTATACTTAAAATGTATTTGCCATACATTAACCCGGAGACGTCATCGTGCCAACGCTGTCCGAAAGAGTGACCGAAACCCTGCGGAACTGGATTCTTCATGGGCATTTCAAACCGGGCGACAAAATTGAGGAAATTCCCATCGCTGAGCGCATGGGGGTGTCTCGCACCCCCGTGCGGGCGGCATTTGCGACGCTGACCAACGAAGGGCTGATTGACCACCAACCCAACCGGGGTTACCAGGTTCGGGTGTTCGCTCTGGAAGATATCCTGGCTGCCTATGAAGTCAGGGCGGTGTTGGAAGGTTTGGCCTGCCGCAGCGCAGCCATGCGTGGGTTAGACGATACCCAGATCGCCCGCCTGAAACAATGCCTGGCCGATGGAGACCTCATTCTGGGTAAAGGTGCGCTGGCCACTGAAGACCATGAACCCTATCAGCAGATGAATGTGGATCTGCACACCATCTTGCTGGACGCCTGTGCCAACCCATGGCTCGGGCGGTTTGCAGAGCAGGCCCACAACATTCCCTATGCCTCAGACCGCATCGTGCTGTGGGATGTCGGCCACCAGATCATTTTGCGCTCCCATGAAGACCATCACCGGGTCGTGAACGCCGTCATTGAACGCGACGCAGCGCGGGCTGAAGCCCTGATGCGCGAGCATGTTTACTTTGCAGGTGTTATCTTGAAGAACAATTACGGGCGCCTGCTCCAAACGTCCGTCGCCAAAACCAGCTGAACCCAAAGACACGCTATTGGCACTATTCTTCGACAGGGTTATCCACCCCATGCCCCTCAATGATCTGGGTAGCAAAGTGGTGGATGGCTTGTACATTGGGCTCGATCTCGGTGTATTTGATGCCCTCTCGAACCAATAGCTCACGCATTTTGCGGTCAATCTCGTGGGCTTCTTCTTCGGTCTGAAAGCGGCCTGTGTGCACGTATTTTTTGTCACTGCGCTTGACCACGATATTGATGTTCTGGTGCTGGTGGTACCAGGCAAGGATCTGCTTGCGTGTCTTCTCGACATCACAGACGTTGTGCTCGTAGTTCTCGTTGTAGAACAACAGCTGGGGCAGCGCACATTCGTTGACCAGAAACTTCACCTGACCATCCAGCGTGTTGATCATGTCAAACTGGCGCTGGGCCAACTGGTACTGGTTTTTCAGACCTTCATTGCGCTGCTGCCACACCAAGGTTTTGGCATAGTCGGGCACTGTCTCGACCGACTGGTTACGCAGGTACATGTGCAGGATGATGGCGGCTGACACCATGGACTTTTCGCAGCCAGGTCCACCAATGATGTTAACGACCTTCGTGGCATACAGGCGCATCTTGTTCTCAGGCAGGCGGTCTGGAACGGTGACGTATTGCAAACTCATGTCAGGGCCTTTTCGATAAACAGGTGGTCCCTATCCTAGTCTTAAGCTGCAAATGTTGCAGGCGGCCAGCAGGGAACCCCAGGCCCCCCAAAGGATTTGCAGTTACGTCTGGCTACAAGGCTTTGAACAGGTGGCTGTAAAGGCGGCTGACGATCAGCTTGTCCGCACGCCCACGCAGGCTCAGGCTTTGCTTGCCAGACTCATCCCGTGTGACGCGCTCAATCGCACCGGCCTGTACCACTGTGCTTCGGTGGATTTGCCAGAACACTTGTGGGTCCAATTGCGGCAACAGGTCCTTGATGGGCGTGCGGATGAGGTATTCAGCGTCTGATGTCAGCACCCGCACGTATTTGTCGGCAGCCTCAAAGTAAAGCACTTCCCCCACCGGCAGCATGCGGATTGCTGAGCCTTCACGTGAGCTGACACTTACCTGCAGCACACTCAGCCGGGCAGGGGCGATGGTCTGATGGGCGGCTCGCGTGCTCAAGGTCACGGCGGCCTGCAAGGTTGTCCATTGCTCGGGGGTAAAGCCCGGCGGTGGCACCGCACTGGCGGTCGGCGTTTGCGCTGGCTCGGTCGCCATCGTCCGCTGCCCCAAGCGCTGCTGAACCCTGGTCACGGTTTGCGCTAGACGCTCTGCACGCACTGGCTTCAGCACATAGTCCACCGCCTGACGGTCAAAGGCTTCCAAAGCGTATTGGTCGTACGCCGTGACAAACACCAGTTGCGGAAAAGGCTTGTCACCCGCGGGCCAATCCTCGGCCAGGGCGGCGGCGGCTTCCAGGCCGCTCATGCCAGGCATGCGGATGTCAAAAAACAGCACATCCGGCTGCAAGGCCAGGGCCTGCGCCACAGCGCTGGCGCCATCTCCCACCGCAGGCAGCAAGTCCAGGTCTGGCCAGGCACGCTGCAATTCGGCAGCCAAGGCGCGGGCCAGCAGGGGTTCGTCTTCGGCAATCAGGGCGGTGGCTTGCATTCGGGGTGTTCTCAGGCTACTTTGTGACCGAAAAAACCATGTTTATGCAGGTTCCTTCTGGTTTATTTGCTATGCATTCAATAGTGACATCGTTGCCAAAGCGGGTGCTCAGGCGCTCGCGCAATTGCGCCATGCCAAAGCCCTGACCCCGATGCTCGTCATTCGCTGCATTGGACGCGTTAGCGTCCATGCCCACGCCTGTATCGGCCACGCTCAAATGCAGGCGCCCGTCGAGCCATTGCGCACTGACCTCGATCTGACCGCCCGCAATTTTGGGCTCCAGTCCATGCTTGATGCTGTTTTCTACCAGCGGCTGCAGGATCAGGCTGGGCACGGCGATATGGGCCAGATCCTGGGGCAAGGTCAGCTGGTAGCGCAGGCGGTCACCCATGCGCACCTTCATCAGCTCCAGGTAGTCCTCTAACCGGGCAAATTCATCCGACAGCGGGTGCTCGGTGGCGCGGGAGGCGCTAAGCGTGGCACGCAGGTAAGCGTCCATGCGGTCCAGCATCGCCAGCGCAGCCACTGGGTCGATGGTGATCAGCGCCCGCAAGTTGGCCAGTGTGTTGAACAGCAGGTGGGGGTCGAGCTGGGTTTGCAGGAGCTTGAGCTTGGCTTGGCTGGCCTGTGCCTGGGTCTGGGCCACCTCGGTTTCCAGGTGCTGATCTTTGTACTTGTTGTGAAAGTAGTAGGTGGCCATGACGCCGGCAATCAGCGTGATCAGCAGCGATATTTTTTGTTCAGACTGGTTGGACTCGTGCCACGATGACCAGCCGTACCAGGTGTCAACGATGAGTGTCCCCATCACATAGCCCGCGGCAATGCCCGCAATCGGCAGCAAAACCTTCATGAAGCCCTCAGGCCAACCGGTCTCTTTGGCGGACGGGAAGAAATGCCTGCCAAAGTCGATCAGCGCCCAGTTCAGCATGCCGATGCAGACGGAATACCACAGCCCGACTTCGTACGGTTTTTCTGGTCGCATGACCGCATGGATGCCCGCAATGGCCAGGCAAAAGGCCATCACCTGCAAGCCATTGCGCAGTTTGTCGATCCAGTCGATCGGGTGGTGAACGGCTGGGTAAATCATGAATCGCGGTGCTGGCGTTGCAGGCGTTCGCGCTCTTTTTGCACCATGCGCTCGCGCAAAGTGGTGCCTGCCCCCAGGAACCATACCGAGATGCCATGCAGTACCAGCCCCAAACCCCAGCCTAAGGTGGGTTTGATGGACCAGGCCCGGTGGCCAAATCCGAGGTCTGAGTTGGCCAGCCAAAACAGGTTGACCACCACGAACACGGCCAGGTGCATGAACCAGCGTAATTTGGCTTTGGCGCGCTTGACGGCTAGGCGCTCAATCTCGTCGGGTGGCAGGGGTGTAGGCATGGTGGCTGATTTTAGGCGGCCAGCTTTTTGCGCTCGGTTTCCACCATGCGGTCAAAAATCGAGCTGCCTGGCGAGGCCATGAACACCTTAAAACCATGAATGGCCAGGCCCAGGCCCCAGCCCAACAGCGGGCCGAAGTGCCAATTGCGGTCATGTGACATCGACAGGTAGATCAAGAATGCGTTGACCAGCACGTAAACGCTGGCATGGATATAAAACCCCAGATTGGCGCCTGCACGGCGGCGTGCCAGGGTGTTGATGTCGGTGGCGTTGTAGTTGCAGGACATGATGGACTCCTTGAGGTGGGTGAATAAGGCGTTTCGGGACTCGATGGACCTGACTTTGCCGGGTCGCTGCCCCTGGTGCCAGCGCCGTGCGACGAAATGCATGTGCATGGGCGCCAAAGGCAGAAAACGGGATTGAAGTGGCATGTGGCGATAATCCCAGGCTATTCCAGGAGTTGCATGTGGATACCGTATTGCTGATCAAAGCGGCCATCATGGGGGTGGTGGAGGGGTTGACCGAGTTTTTGCCGATCTCCAGCACAGGGCATCTGATTCTGGCGGGCTCGCTGCTCGGGTTTCATGACGAAAAAGCCAAGGTATTTGACATCGCGATCCAGACCGGCGCTATCTTTGCTGTGATCTTGGTGTACTGGCAAAAAATCAGCCAGACCGTGCGCGAGCTACCCACTCATGCGCGCGCAAGGCGCCTGGTAGCGAATGTGTTCATTGGTTTTCTGCCTGCCGTTGTCTTGGGTCTGCTGTTTGGCAAGGTCATCAAAGCCCATTTGTTTACGCCCGTCGTGGTGGCCAGTACCTTTATTGTGGGGGGCTTCATCATTTTGTGGGCAGAACGCAGGCCGGCTTCAGCGACGCGAGTGGTGGATGTCGATGAAATGAGCGGGCTGGATGCGCTCAAAGTAGGCCTGGCGCAGTGCCTGGCGATGGTTCCTGGTACCAGCCGCAGCGGGGCCACCATCATTGGTGGCATGCTGCTGGGCCTGTCGCGCAAGGCAGCGACCGATTTTTCGTTTTTTCTGGCCATTCCCACCCTCGTCGGCGCGGGGGCGTACAGCTTGTACAAAGAGCGTGCCTTGTTGTCCATGGCAGATTTGCCCTTGTTTGGCGTGGGTCTTGTGGTGAGCTTTTTGTCGGCCTGGGTGTGTGTGCGCTGGCTGCTGCGCTATATCGCCAGCCACGACTTTGTGCCCTTTGCCTGGTACCGCATTGCGTTTGGCATTGTGGTGCTGGCCACAGCGTATTCGGGCTTGGTGGTCTGGGCAGGCTAAGGCTGGTCGATGCGGCCAGGGCAGAGTGGGGCAGGTTCAGCCTGGCAAACTGCCCAGCACAGCCTCAATCGCTGCAGCAGTGGCGATGGGTTTTTCCATCGGGAACAAATGCGTGCCGTCGAGCATGCTGATGCGGCCTTTGGCAACGCGCTCAGTCATTTGCATGCCCACCTGCTTCATCTCCAGTGACTGGCGCCCACCAATGAAGGCGACCGGGCATTTGAGCGGATGTCGACGGATGATGCCGTCCAGGTTGTCGGGCAAGGTGTTGTAAATGGCGGTTTCGATGTCGCGGTCAAAGCTCAGGACCCGGCCCACGCCCGGTTCGTCATGCGTGCCGAACTGAATGTAGTGCGCCAGTACTTTGGGGTCCCAGCGGGCAAAAGCTTTTTTGTGCTGAAAGTGGGCATATGCCTCTTCCTGGTTGGCCCAGATGTGGCGGCGCGCGCGGCTGATCTTGCCCGGTGACACCGAGCCCACCAACTGCGTACGCTTGATCACGCCGAGTGTGGTGGCCTTCCAGCCGCCCAGTATGGGGGAATCGAGCAGCAGCACGGCGCGCGCCAACTCTGGGTGACGCGCCGCACACATCAGGCTCAGGAACCCGCCCAGCGAGTGGCCGACCAGGTAAGGCTGCTGGCCTGCTTTATCGCTTTCTCGTTTGGCAAAGTCTGCCAGTTGCTGAACCAGGTGCGGCCAATTGTTGCTGACCGGGTACTTGGGGTCGTGGCCAAATTTGTCAACAGCCTTGACGGAGAAGCCGCGCTTGCGAAGCGAATCAAACAGCACCTTATAGGTACTGGCACCAAAGCTGTTGGCGTGGGAAAAAATGAGCAGATTCAAATCAGCTTCTCGTCAGGAGATGAGATTTTCTTGAGCGGTGCGCTGCGGCCCCTCACCATCAGCGGCACCTCAGTCTGACCACCGTTCCAGGCGGGGTCTTCGATGCTGTCAAAAACTTCGCGCAACTTCACGCCCCAACTGTTGTGCAGCATGTTGAAGTAGGGGTTGTTCTCGTCCAGGCAGATCACTTTGTCGGTCTGAAAGGTGTTGGCTTCATACACGATCAGGTCCAGCGGCAGGCCGACCGACAGATTTGACTTGAGCGTGGAATCCATCGACACCAGCGCGCATTTGGCGGCCTCGTCCAGCGGGGTTTCGGGTGTGATGACGCGGTCCAGCACGGGTTTGCCGTATTTGGATTCGCCTACCTGGAAGTACGGCGTCTCAGGTGTTGCTTCGATGAAGTTACCGGCTGAGTAGACCTGGAACAAGCGCATGCCCTCACCCTTGATCTGGCCGCCAAAAATCAGCGAAACATTGAAGTCCACGCCAGACGATTTGAGCGCATCGGCATCGCGGTCATGCACGTGGCGTACGGCTGCCCCCAACACGCGGGCAGCGTCGAACATGCTCTTGGCGTTCCAGATGGTGATGGGTGGGCTGTCAGGCGTCTCTTTGAGTTGCTCCACCTGGAGGATCTCTCGGATGCTTTGCGAAATGCTCAAGTTTCCGGCCGACAGCAGCACCATGAAGCGGTCGTTCGGTTTCTCGTACGCAATCATCTTGCGAAAGGTGCTGATCTGGTCCAGGCCAGCATTGGTGCGTGAGTCGGACAGGAACACCAGTCCGGCATTGAGTTTGATGGCGACGCAGTAGGTCATGAATGGGGGGTATTTTGATTAAGCCAAGAACGCCTTGGCAATCCCGCGGCAACGGTATTGCCACTGAAGCAAGAGAAGTGCCATTTTAAACGGCTGCCGTGTGCGCACGGTGCAGGGGTAGCGGCGAGCGAATGTAGTGGAAGTCCAGAAGACACCAAGGGGATTCGCCGGGCTTTCACTCAGGTATCAGAAACTGACTACCATGCCCGTGATATCCCTAACTGCCCTATTTTCAATCTGGAGTCTCAGCATGACGCAAGTGTCCTTGTCGATCACAGCAGCGTTCTTTTTTGCTTTATCGGGGGCAGCTTTTGCCCAGGACTACAACGCGGTACCAGCGGGTGACTCGCAATACCGGGAGTGTCTGGTGAGAGTGAACAAAATCTACGAAGGAGGCAATGAAAAAAGCCCCATCCGTGGACAAAACAAGGCACAGGCGTATTGCACCTGCCTCTGGAACGAAACGCCTGACGATTTCCGTGGCAACCTCTCGAAGTTCGCGGACAGCGACCGAGGTAAAAGGATCGACAAGATCTGCACCAAATATTCTGATTGGGAGTGAGTCGCCCAAAAGCTAAAGCCCCTCAAGAGGGGCTTTGGTGAGTGCCAAGGACGGTTAAGTCGTTTGCTGAATGCCAGCCAAGGTCCAGCCACCGCTGCCCTGGCGTGGCTTCATCAAATGCCAGATTTCGTTGAACGACTCGTCTGGCTCGCCGCTGCTGTCGCGGATCAGGCCGGTGAATTGAACGCTCACCAAATAGCGGTCAGCATCCTCATCCACCTCAAGCACCTTGGCGTCAATGTTCACTACCTCGGTCTTCTGAACCGCACCGCCGCGTTCAGCCAACTCCAGCTTGATCTCGGCAAACATCTCTGGCGTGGTGAATTGTCGGATGTCGTCCAGATTGCCTGCATCGTTGGCTGCTTGCAAGCGAATGAAGTTGACCTTGGCATTGCGCTCGAAGCCTGCCGTATCGAAGTCAGCAGGGATTCGGCTTGCCGTGGCGGTACTGGCGCCGAGGTTGGAGCCGATGCCTGAGCCAATACTTGAACCGATAACACTGCCACCTGCCGCAGGCATTAGCACTTTGTAGGCGGGGGCGTTGCTATCCACGTTGCTTGCATTGCGTGCAGCTTCTGGGTTGATGTGGGCATACTGCATGCCTCCTGGCGCAGCCGTGCTGGCCTGCTTCGCTGCGGCACGTTTGCGCATGACGAAGCCAATCGCCACCATGATGGCAGCCGCCAACAAGCCCATCATTACCATGGAGGCCAGCTCATCGCCAAAGCCAAAGTGCGATGCCAACGCAGCCAGCCCAAGCCCAGCGGCAATACCGGCAAGCGGACCCATCCATGAACGCTTGGGAGCGGCAGCAGCAGCACCTGCAGCAGCCCCGCAGCAGGCGCAGCAGCAGCGGCTGGCGCGGCCGCAGGTTTGTCAGGCGTGGCCTGGCGCTGTGTGCCCATGGATTTACCCGAACCCATGCGTTTGGCGGCTTCGGCATCCAAAGCGACCGTTGAAATACCTAGCGTGAACACCACGGCTAAGAGCGAAAGCAAACGTTTCATGTGAGTCTCCTGTGACGATGAATGAAGAACAAGCAGCTTAAGTCATAAATGCTTTGTAAAAAAGCATTATTCATAACAGTATCGCTTAGAAAAATACTAAGTGTTTTGCGGATGAATTCTCTTTTGTCGTTGAGTTGCTTGGCTGCTTTGGCTATGCCTGCTGCCAGTTGCTTTGTGGCTTTTAGGCAGGGTTTTTGTTTAATTTAGGAGTGAGTCGCGCTCAACTTCTTCAGCTGATACAAGGCTTCCAGCGCTTCACGCGGGCTGAGCGCATCCGGGTCAATGTCGGCCAGCAAATCCTCTACCGCACTGGTCGGCAATGCCTGTGCCACGGGCGGCGGCGCAAACAAATCCACCTGGGCTTGCGCATCTGTCTGCTTGGCCTCCAACGCAGCCAGTGTGCTGCGTGCGTGGCTCAGCACGCTAGACGGCATGCCGGCCAGCTTGGCCACCTGCACGCCGTAGCTGCGGCTGGCGGGGCCGGGTTCAATGGCGTGGAGGAAGACGATGTCGTGCCCGGCTTCGGCGGCGCTCACGTGCATGTTCACGGCTTGGTGGTGCTTGGCGGGGAAGTCGGTCAGCTCAAAGTAGTGCGTAGCGAACAGGGTGAAGGCCTGGCTCTTGTCGTGCAGGTGGGTGGCGATGGCGCTGGCCAGGGCAAGGCCGTCGAAGGTGGAGGTGCCGCGGCCCACCTCGTCCATCAGTACCAGGCTGTTCGGGGAGGCTGCATGCAATATCTGCGCAGCCTCGGTCATCTCCAGCATGAAGGTGGACTGCGCGTTGGCCAGATCGTCTGCCGCGCCGATGCGGGTGTGGATGGCGTCGATGGGCCCGAGGCGGCAGGCGCTGGCGGGCACATAGCTGCCGATGCTGGCCAGCAGAACGATCACGGCAATCTGGCGCATGTAGGTGCTTTTGCCACCCATGTTGGGGCCGGTGATGACTTGCATGCGGGCCTTTGCCGACAGGCGCGTGTCGTTGGCGATGAAGCCACCGCTGGAGTTTTCGGCCAGTCGCGCTTCCACCACCGGGTGGCGGCCTGCGCTGATGTCGATGCAGGGCTCTTTGACGAAGGTGGGGGCGCACCAGTTGAGCGTCAGCGCCCGCTCGGCCAGGGTGCACAGGGCATCTAACGCGGCCAGGGCGCGGCCCAGGGCGGTGAGCGGGGCGACGAAGGCTTGCAGCTGATCCAGAATTTGTTCGTACAGCCACTTCTCGCGGGCGAGTGCACGGTCTTGCGCACTGAGGGCTTTGTCCTCAAAGGCTTTCAGCTCGGGCGTGATGTAGCGCTCTGCGTTTTTGAGGGTCTGGCGTCGGCGGTAGTCGTCGGGCACTTTGTCCACCTGGCCTTGGGTCACCTCGATGTAAAAGCCGTGCACTTTGTTGAACTGCACCCGCAGGTTGGCAATGCCAGTGCGGGCGCGCTCGCGCACCTCCAGGTCAATCAGAAAAGCGTCGCAGTTGTCGGCAATGCCGCGCAGCTCGTCCAGGTCGGCGTCAAAGCCGGGGGCGATCACGCCGCCGTCACGTACCAGGGCGCCCGATTCGGGGTGGATGGCTGTGGCCAACAGGGCCGCGCAGTCGGGTGGCGCTGCCAAATCTTTAAATATGGGGTCTAAATCAGTGCTTTCGGTATATCCAGTATGCTTTAGTTGCTCTGTTTTTTCTAGTGTCTGGGTCAAGGCCAGCAGCTCACGTGGGCGCACTTGGCGCAGCGCGATGCGGGCGGTGATGCGTTCTACGTCTGACACACCCTTCAGTTGGCCTCGTAAGGCTTGCCACAGTGCGGTGTGGGCATTGGGCTGGAGCTGGTGGAGCGCGGCAATGGCATTCAGTCGGCTTTGTGCCTGCGTGCGGTCGCGCTGCGGCTCTTGCAGCCAGCGCTTGAGGGCGCGGCTGCCCATGCTGGTCATGCAGGTGTCCAGCAGCGAAAACAGCGTGGGGCTGTCTTCGCCGCGCAGGGTTTGGGTCAACTCCAGGTTGCGCCGGGTGGTGAGCGGCAAATCGATCAGCGCGTCAGGGCGCTCTACCGTCAGCGTCTTGACGTGGCTCAATGCGCGGCCCTGGGTATGTTCGGCAAAGCCCAGCAGGGCGCCAGCAGCGGCGTGGGCGAGGGTCAGGCCGTCGGCATGCCAGGGTTGCAGCGACTGGGTTTGCAACTGTTCGCACAGTTTGGTCAGACCCAGGCGGCTTTCAAACTGCCATTCGGGGCGGGCAGTCAGCGCAAACGGGCTTTGGGCACGTTGGGCCTGCAGGCTGGCCTCAAAGTCAGGCGGCACGGTGGCGCTGTAGATCAGCTCGGCGGGGGCGATGCGGGCAATCCAGTTGTTTAAGTCCTCAGCCGCGCATTCGGCCAGGTGCAGCTCTCCTTGCGTGACGCTCAGCCAGGCCAGGCCAAAGCGGGCGGCTTTGTTGCGTCGTCCACTGGCATCTGGATGGATCGCCAGCAGCAAGGCTTCAGCTTTGTCGTTGAGTAGCGCGGTGTCGGTCAGCGTGCCGGGGGTGACCACGCGCACCACTTTGCGCTCCACCGGGCCTTTGGCCGTGGCCACATCGCCCACCTGCTCGGCAATGGCCACGGATTCGCCCAGCTTGATCAGGCGCGCCAGATAGGTTTCGACCGAATGGAAGGGCACACCTGCCATCACCACCGGCTGGCCACCGCTTTGGCCGCGCTGGGTCAGGGTGATGTCCAGCAGGCGGGAGGCCTTTTCGGCATCCTCAAAAAACACCTCATAAAAATCGCCCATGCGGTAAAACAGCAGCGTGCCAGGGTGATCGGCTTTCAGACCGAAGTACTGCTGCATCATCGGCGTGTGCTTAGAGGCCTCCTCTGGACCTAAATTGGCAGGGTCGTTTTCTTTTAACATCAATGACTTAGCGATATCCGCTTCCTTTTTTTACCTTCGAGTTCCTTCAAGTGCCCTCATGTTCCGCGCACCTGATGGGGACTATGGACCTTCAAAATCGTTTATCCTAGAGTTCTAAATTTCAGCTCCCCTTTGTGGTTTGAATTCCTCCCCGGGGTTTTTTTTCCTATTTTGGCGCAACAAAGCCCCAAGGATTGAAGCTATGGCAACCGAAACGGATGACAATTCGAACAAGCGCAACCCAGCGTTCAAAGTCGATCTCGATCTCAAGATTATCAAGGGCTTAAGCCTGGCCAAAGTGCCTACCGGGTACGGCCCCGATGGCAAGCTCATCTTCGATCCCAATCCCACCCAGTCAGAGGGCGCAAAGCCTTCGATCGCAAGCTTCATAATCTGGGACAGCAATCAGTCGGCTCCGCCTGGATTTGGCATTCGCGTTGCGAAAAGAAAACTTACGTCATTCGCCGCAAGGTGATGGGCCGCTCAATCATGCCCACCGTTGGAAACGTAGCGACTTTCCCACCATTGACGACGCCCGCAAGCGCGCGGCTGTAATGGCATTGAAGATGGTCGAAACGGGCAAGAATCCCAATGCAGAGGCCCGCATGATCTCCGCCAACGAGTTCACGCTCGGTATCGCGTTGGAGCGCTACCGCGAGCACCTTGTAACTCGAACGCAAAAACCTGCCAAGCCCGAGACGTTGAAGGTCCACGCTCGTGTGGTCCGAAAGTTCGACGAGTGGGGATGGTCTTCACGCAAGCTCAAGGACTTCACTTCGGACGAGATCACTAAAAAATTCGACGAAAACAAAACATTGCAGACGGCCAACGAGCAACGTTTTCGTTGGGCCATTGCCTCAGTAAACTGGAACATCGACCGCGAAAAGTTCGATGCCCATGCAGCCAACCGACAACCGCATCTAAGGTTCAACCCCTTTGAGATTCTGGTCCACGACAAGAAATTCCGTGACCAGCTTCAACTGGACAAAGAGCGGGAAGAAAAGAGCAAACGCAACCCGCTTGGCCCGACCACCACGCTCGGGCCATTCCTTGAAGCCTGCTGGTCGAAGAAGAACACCAACGACAACGAGACAGGCATTCACTACGCAATTCTGATGCTGCTTTGGGGCTGCCGCAAATCTGAGCACGCACAATGCGTGTGGGGAGAGTTGTTGCCTGAAAGTGCCACCGATAAGCCGGGCCAAGAACCCCCAACGCCCACCCGAAGGAACACCAGCCATGTGTGGCTTGACGACGATCCGCAATATGGCCCTTATGTCTTCTTCCACAACACGAAAAATGGGCGCAATCACCGGATGCCTATCACTCCGATGGCGCTGGAGCTCCTAAAGCGAAGACAGGTCTCGGCTGCGCATGAGGCCGTTCGTCGCGGATTTGGCGCCAAGTCTCGCCAGTTCGTCTTTCCCGCGAAAAACAAGCTGTCCAAAAGCGGCCATTACTCGGACGTCAAGGACCTTCTTGATCGGATCCGAGATGAAGTAGGTCTGATCAAGCTCAACCGCCACGACCTGCGACGCTCGTTCGGTGCGGTGCTGACCTCGCTCGACGTTCCCGAAACCATCAAGCGCAGCTTTTCAACCACACGGATCCCAACGTGACGGCCACCTACACCAAGGCGGAATGGGAGCTGTTAAGGGTTTGGATGACGCGCATCGAACAATCGATCCTGACGACGGCGCCCAACATCTACAACTCGTTGAAACCCATTGAATGGCCCCCTTTGCCGGCCCCCGATCCTCATGTCTGCATGCCCGCTAAGCCCAGGACAGGTCGCCCGCGAAAAGTTGCTTTGCCAAAGGAGGTTGCTTCGCCTTCGCCAGTCGTGGAAACAGTTTAGGCCGGGTTGACGGCCTCGATAGCCAGTGAGCCGCGGTCGCCAATCGCTGCTAGGTATGATCCCTTTCTCACAACTTGATTGGGCCCTTTCGCCCTGAACGACATGGTGACCAGCGGTACAACATTGGCGGAGCTTGATCCCTGGCAGCGAATTGATGCCATGCCTGCGAATCGACCACTCAAGACCGGCGAGGCAGCAGTGTTCATGACGTTTTCGATTGCGACTCTTGAGCGTATGCGCGTGAAAGGAACCGGGCCAGACTACTTTCAGGGCGGGATGCGACGAGATGGTTCCCAGCCTGCACCAGAAGGCACCAACCAACACATCCGATACTTTAAAGAGGACATCCAAGCGTGGTGGGACAGGGGCAAGGTCTCGTCAACCATGCAGGCCGCAAAGCTCAAGGGCCAGCTATTCACCACGATTTTCGAATTGGCCGAAGAACATCCGTTCTACATCAATCCAGTGAATGGCGGAGTCGAGGGTATGGTAGAGAACACGGCTATCGGAACGGTCATCGAACGTGTCGATCTGTGGGACATCATATGGATGCCCGCTACAGAAGCGGCTAGTCGGTGTTGGTCAAGCCTATCGGCGCACAAAAACTTCGCCAGCAAAATTCAATCGACTCTGACCCGTTTGCAGCAAGGTATTGCCAGCAACATTGAAGCCACCGAACTCAGTGAGAGCACACCGCCAAGAATTGGTAGCTGGCGAAAGGAAATTCCCCTGTAGAGATTGATCCTTGTATGACTTCGTCGAAGCCGTAAAGTCCACAACCCCCTTCAAATTGCCCGTTCTGCCTGGTCTGTGCTGGCCATCATGTTAATTTGCCAGGTGGCATCAGACTCGAACTCGGGTCGATCCTGAACCTGTCGCTGGCACTGGCTCATCGTCGGGTTTTATGGGTTGAGGTGTGGAGTCCTCCAAAACTATCGCGTCAGCTTTGAAAAATGCTGAGCTTGCTGCATCTGTCAATATGTTGGCGAACTCGCGAATATTGAGCCTTTCAGCTTTCTCGGTCAGCTTGCCTTCAACCATCGCCGTGTGCAGATCAAGAGGTCGGCCATCTGACTGAATCGAAAACGGCCAAGTAGCTTCTGCATTGGTTGTTTGCATCCATCTGTTCGCGCCGAATGAATATTGACCACCTGTGCCGATTGAATTTTGACCAGGGGCTTGGGTTGAGTTTTTGAAGCTCAACTGTGGATAACTATACGCCTTGCACTTGCGTGTGAAGTCCTTTCTAGCGGTTGATCTTTGCGCGGAGGAGGGCGCGAAGGGCGTAGCCCGAAGCGACTTCCCCGCGCGCCGTTTGATTGCTGGGCTATTTCGGCTCTGGCGGCGTGTCGTCTGAGCGTTGAGTTGTCTGGCCTGCTCGCGCGTCTTGATGCGCCCTTTGGCCTCCTTTGTGCTGTGGCGGAACCTGTAGGACTCATTGCCTGTTTCCACGATGTGGCGGTGATGCGTGAGACGGTCCAACAGTGCCGTGGTCATCTTTGCGTCGCCGAACACGCTTGACCATTCCGCGAAGGTTAGGTTGGTCGTGATCATCACGCTGGTGTGCTCGTACAGTTTGGACAGCAGGTGGAACAGCAAGGCGCCACCGGCTTGGCTGAACGGCAAGTACCCCATCTCATCCAGGATCACCAAGTCCATGCGTGCCAAACTCATGGGCGATACGCCCAGCCTTACCCTGGGCCTTCTCCTGCTCAGCGCATTCACCAGATCGACTGTCGAGTAGAACCGCACACGCTTGCCATGGCGGCTCAGTCCCGCAATGCCCAGCGCGGTTGCTAGATGGGTCTTACCTGTTCCCGGTCCACCAATCAACACCACGTTGTGGGCCTGCTGCGTGAAGGACAGATCGGCAAGTTTGAGGATCAGCGCCTTGTCGACCTGGGAGACCTCAAAGTCAAAGCCTGCCAGGTCGCGATGGACAGGGAATCGCGCCGACTTCATCTGATGCGCAATCGAACGCATGGCCCGGTCCACATCTTCAGCCTGCAGCAAGTGTTCAATCAACCAACGTGAGGACGCCAGTGTGCTGTCACCCCCCTGTTCGACCAACTCTGCCCAGGCCGTGACCATACCGTTGAGCCGCAAGGCCTTGAGGCCTGTCTGGACATCGCGTACTTCTTTAAATGCTGCACCTCCTGGCCATCCAGGTGCGTTGGCCGCAGTCGGTCATAGCGCGCGGTGTCGGCTTTGGGAATGAGCTTCAGATGCAAGACCGTTTGGGCCTGCTCGGGGAGTTGGGGGAGTTCAGCCGCGCGAGCACGTTGTGCACATGCTCGATGCTGATGTTGCCGTTGGGGGCACTGGCTTCCAACACCAACTCGACAGCAACGAGCACCGCTTCAAGGCCAGCCTTGGGCACCACCGCCAGCACCTGCGCCATGGCCTTATCACCAGCCGGTTGGCGAAGCAGTGCCTGTCGCAGTCGCAGCAAGATGGGTGGTAACTCCAGGAAGGGTGCACCGTTACGCAAGGCGCCGGGCTTGCGCTGCACCAAATCAATGTAGTGCAGCCAGTCATAGCATATCTGCCCCCGCGCCAGCCAGCCGCGCATGGCTGGCCACCATCGCATCGACCGCCGCCACTTCTACCCGCTCAGGGTAGAGGCCGGGTGCTGACCATGTGCCCCGCCCATTCGCACGGCACAGAGTACCGGTTGCGTGCAATCACGACCAAACAGGTACTGCTTACCCTGGCCAGTCGTTCCCACATAGCCGTCAAGGCTGCGGCATATCCATCAGATGCACCTGCTCCAACTCCAGCATCTCGGCGACTGTGAACTGCTTGTGCTCAGGGTGGACGGTGTCAACCCAGATGGCCCGGCAGCGTTGCGCCAACCAGGCGTTGAGCTCAATGAAGGAGCCGAATCTGCGTGTCGCCGCTTCGATCCAGACGCGGCGCCGACTGTCTTGCACATTCTTCTCAACAACGCCTTTCTCCCAGCCACTGGCAACATTGCAGAAGTCCGGGTTGAACAGGTAGTGGCTGGCCATGGCTGCAAAGCGTGCGTTGACGATACGGCCCTTGCCCTTGGGGACCTTGTCAACCGCAGTGCGCATGTTGTCGTATATGCCCCGGCGTGCCACGCCACCCAGCGCAGCAAACGAGCGGGTGTGGGCATCGAACAGCATTTCGTGCCCCTGGCTGGGATAGGCTACCAGCCAGAACGCTCTGCTGGCGCACAGCTTCAGATGGGCCACCTGCACCTTGTAGAACACACCGCCCACGACCAGTGCTTCGTCGCTCCAGTCGAATTGAAAGGCTTCGCCAAACTCAAAGTTCAACGGGACAAATGCTTTGCCAAGCACTTTGCCTGATTGCTCACGCCACCTTCGCACGAAGTCGGTGACGGCGCTGTAGCCACCCCCCGGTAGCCCTGAGCTTGAATTTGCGTGAACAGCGCCTGGCTGTGCGCCGACCTTTCTTGGGTCGGTGAGCGTCGGCTTGTAGCGACTGCTCAAGGACGTCCTTGAACGCGCTGATTTTGCATTCGCCTTCAGCACGCCGGTACTTGGGCTCAATGTCGCCCGCCGCCTTGAGCCACTTCTTGACCGTGTTTCTTGAAAGACCCGTCAGCCTTGCTATCGCGCTCAGGGAGAGTTTGTCACGCAGCCTCAGCCGCCTGACTTTTGCCAATCATGTCCATGGTGATCACCTCTTTGTCCCCTGCTGAAATATTCAGCAGGTCAGTGGAACACCCTGGTCAATTTTGAATCGGCACAACGACCTCTAAATGGTCAGTTTTCGGTCGGCCTCAACATCAAGCTGCTCCAGGGCAGGATCTGACCGTGCAACCCGCACCACCTCAAGCCCGCTCAACACGAACACCTGATCCGTGGTCATTCCCAGCACCATACCCTCCAGCATCTTGCCTCGGTGACCCGACAAATCCACCACGGCCAACTTGCCCTGATCAAGCATGGCTGCCTTCTCGTGCCGACCGCACGCCCGACAGGCTGCCGCCAATTGCTTGTGCAGTTCAGCCTGATTTTGATCCTCCAAATCCACGCCCGCCACCCTGGCCCCCATCGCCATGGCCGAGGGCTTCGCCGTCAAAGCCTCGAACCGAATCTCGACTTCGCGCCAGGTCAGTCCCTGAAGCTCAACAGGCGAGGGCGACTCCATTCCGCTTGATCTGGTTGGCATGCACCGCCCAAGTTCAGCCTTGTCCACCACCAACACCCGGGTCTGACCCGGTAGGGCCAAGTACAGGCGCTCCTCGTCTTGATGCACCACCACCCCACGGGCCACCCGTTGCATTACCACTGTCCCAGGATTTGCCTCACCCCCTGAACTGGATGCCGCTGGCAACAAATCCACCATCCGCCCAAACGCCACCGCGTCGTTCGGCATGGCCGCATCCCTCACACTTTCCACCCGCTTCAAAGCCTCCCGAATCGACGACGGTCCCGAACCCTTCAGCGCCAGCACCGCCTTCATGCCCATGATCACGGTCGCAGACATCGGGGTGCTGGGTGACCCTGGAAGCGTGCCCATTGCGTCCAATGCGCCCAATGCCGGTTGAGGTATTTCTCGTTCAGACAACTCCGATCCAGCCACCACTGCCCGCAAAGCCGCCGTTGCCCACTGCGCCGCCTCAAGCGCCTTGACCACCGCCTTCGCCGCCAGTTGCGCAACTGGATTCCGATCCACGCCCGTCAGAGGGACGCATGGGCAGCCTCTTGCAGCTTCAGATCCCAAGCTCTAGCGGCGCCAGAATCAACCGCTCAAACCGTCCCTGCTCCTGCTGATGGAGTTCAGCCAATTTGGCGTTGGACGAATCCAGTCGAGCGCGAGCGTCCTCTGGCAGGCTCTCCACCAACGCCAAATCCTGCGCATGCCGCTTCACCATGGCCTTGCCCGCATTCGCTCGAATGCAAGCCTTGTCCGACTCGAGCATGTGAATCTGCAAGTTCTGCCGGTGCCGGGTGGCCATCACGTAGAACAATTCCTTCGACAAGAACGAGCCCGGCACCGCAATCACCGAATCCACCGTCATCCCTTGTGACCGATGCACCGTCGTCGCAAACGCATGGTCCAGATCCTCGAGCGAACTGGAATTGAACCGAGCAATCTGAGGTTTGCCTTTG
The DNA here is from genome assembly GCA_016703665.1 of Candidatus Defluviibacillus avedoerensis. Lineage (GTDB taxonomy): Bacteria > Pseudomonadota > Gammaproteobacteria > Burkholderiales > Burkholderiaceae_C > Defluviibacillus > Defluviibacillus avedoerensis. The sequence goes on along the minus strand of JADJBS010000016.1, from coordinate 27,234 downwards.
CCGATTTCCTTACCAACAGATGCAGGGCTGTCCAACTGACATTGAATGTCCAAAGACCCATCCGCCAAACGCTGCACCGACAACACCGTGCCAAACTCATTCTTCGCCACATCCGTGTTCAGCCCCGCCTGATCCGCTTTGAGCCGGGCCTTGAACACGACCCGATCCCCGAGGCTCAATTCCATCCCGGACATGCCCGGCAAAACCCAAGACCCGGTCAGTGCCCCCGACTTCTTCAACTCGGAGCGCACCCGCTGGTTCAACAATCGCACCTGGTCATTCGTCGTCGCCAGGATCAGCTTCTGCGAAGGCAGTGCCGGATCCTTTAAATAAGCCCGAGCCACTTCTTCCCCCAGATGGTCAAGCGTCAGTGCCGCATGCACGCAGCCTCTGCGTTCGTATTCCCGCAAACCTTCATCCACATACCCCCGAGAGAAGAACGTGCTGGCCTGCTTGGCCCAGTCTTCTTTCTGTCGACTCACCCGGTCCCAGTCCTTGAGATCCTGGCCCAAGTACAGCAAGGCATCCGGGTTGGACACCAAGGCCTCCATTTGCGTCAGCTTGCGAAGAACATTGCCCCGCGCAACGGCAGGCAGCTGTTCCGGGTCTCCAGTCAAGATCAGCTTGGCCCCTGACCCCTTGGCCCAGGTCAACAACTTCTCCATGCCGTCGAACGAAGCCATGCCCGCTTCATCCACGAACACCACGCAGTTGCGGTCCAGCGCAAGACGGCCCGACTCCAGGTCAATCAGCAGCCGATCCAAAGAACAAGCCTCAATGCCCAACTCCCTACCCAGGCCTGAGGCGGCCTTGTTGCTCGGAGCCACGCCCAAGATGCGACGACCCTGGGACGCCAGGATGCCTTTGGTGAACTGACTCGCCGTCGTCTTGCCCAAACCCGCCCCTGCAATTTGAACCGCCAGCTGACCGTCCCCACAAGCCGCTTGCAATACTGCTCGAAGCTGAAAGTCGCGCAGGGCAAAGGCTTGGCTGATGCTGGAACCAGCACCGCCACCGGCCACCGACATCTGTGCCGACGACTGATCTTCCGTCTCCCGAATGATCCGAAGCGCCAATTCCCGGTCCACGCCATACCCCGATGTGGAGAGCAGGGCAGGGACCGTCTGCCCGAACAGCACAGCTTCCCGTTCCCGAAGCGAGTAGGTCGTGAACACCGGCTCGCCAAAGCGGTTCAGGCCATTCAGATGCCCGCCAGCAAGGCCTTCCACGTTCACCTCGTCCGGATCAAATACCCGAAGCAAGTCCGGTGTGCGCATCAAAGCCCGAAGCCGTGCTTCCACCAGGACGTCCAGATCGACGACTGTTCCCGTTGGAGATTCGCAAGCCGCAAACTGGGCGTCTTCCCACAGCAGCTGCCGGATGTCCGACAAAGAAAAATACGCATCCCGCGCCAACAGCTCATCCAGAATCTGCGTATCCGTGCGAGAGCGGCCCTGGCGTTCAGCCGTCAATTGACTGGTCAACCGGGCAGACAGCTTGGCCCGAGCCGCGTCACTGGTTCCGGCTGCTGATTTGGTTGATCCTGCCTTGCGTTCCACCTCCCGCTGGACCGAATCCGCCAGCGTGGCTGCCTTCACCAGTCTGGGGTCCAGCCCCATGGATGCAAAGGTTTGCTTCCATGCCTCCAGCACTTCCTTGCCCGACATGCCATTCTTGGCCTGGCGGCTGTGCAGCTTGGCGTCCTTGGCGGACTTGCCTTGCGCAATCAAGGCCTCAATGTCGGCCGTGCGTGCGCTGAAAGCTTTGGCCTGCTCCCGAGACACCCCACAAAGTGAAAAGAACATGCCGTTCTTCTGGGGATCGCGTTCAATCGCATAGCCTGCTTGCACCAAGTTCACGGCCAGCCGTGAACGGTACTGGGCACCCAGGGCCTTGATGTTCTGACGGATGTAGTCTGTATAGGCCGCATAGATCAATCCATCAGCACCTTCTACGGGTGCAAACAGGTTGATGTGGTCATGCAGCTGAGGATCGGGAACTTCCTTCAGAGCAGATTCACCCGAATGCTCGCCAGCACCAGCACCAGCACCAGCACCAGCACCAGCACCAGCACCTGCACCTGCACCTGCACCTGTGTCAGCACCAGACCCTTGCCGTTCCGTGGGCCTGGCATCAAAGTGTCGCCAGTGGCTGGCAATCACGCCCTGGACGGTTTCGACGATCCGACGGTTGGACTCGGGATCGCGTTTGCGGGTCATTACGAATTCGGACTGCATGCGCTCGAACGTCTCGCGAACAGCCCGGTCATGGGCTTGCTCAATCACCGATGCACCCGCAGCATCCCCGGTGGCGGCCAGGGCGGCCCACTGCATGGACACCGACTTTGGCGCGGAGAACACCAAGTCTGTGCCTGGACGCAGGGACTTCTGGCGGGCTGATCGAAGGGCATGTTCTGCGGCACGGACCGATTCAGCTGCAACGGCCAATCGGGAGCGGGCTGATGCAAGTTGGAGTTCGAGTTGGCGGAGGGGGAGGGCGTCCACCGATGTGGATGAAAAGGCGCGCGTCCGGTCAAGCTCGGCTTCGAAACGTCCGCACCTCGGCTCGGATCGGGTTGTAGACCCGCAAGGCCTGCTCCAAGGCTTGCTTGCACGCAGCCCGTTCCTTGGCGTCGGTCATTTGGACAAGACGAGACTTGCCATCGGAGCGCAGGGGCTGGCCTGATCGGGGATGCAGGCCGTAGTAGATCGCTTCGAAGTCGGCGGCGCGGATAGGGACCGTCAGTGGCAAGACCCAGCTTGGCGCCGTAACGGCCGAGCCATCGGCCATGACGCAGCAGCGGGTCTGGTGCGGCTGCATTGCCAGCCAATAAACTTCGCCTGGCAATCCCACACCTTTGCCCTTGTCGGCTTCGAAGTAGGTAAAGGGTTCGCCTGAGCTGGCGGATGAGCCCAGGTAGTAATCGGGTGAGGCCAGAGGTGCAATGGACAGCATGGGCAACTCCTCTGGTCGGGATCACTGCGGAGGGGGAGACGACGGCAATGACGCAGACAGAATGGTCTGGGAGCCCAATGGAGCTTTGCGAGGCTGCAGGGCATGGGCCATGGCTTCGACCGATTGGGCGAACAGCAGCATGGCCTGGGTGCAGGCTTGGGTTTCTTGACGGAGTTCAGCGATTTGGCGGGTGCACGTATCAACACCGTTCACAACGAAATTCAATTGCTGCTGAAACCCAGCAGACTCTTGCACCTGGCGGGCGGCCAGGTGGTCCAGGGTCAAGCGCATCTCATTGAGGGGGTGTTCCATGCCGAGGGACAGGGCTTGCGCTTTGAACGCGGCCGAGATGGTCTCGTGGCCTTGGGATGCGGCCAGGGCTTCAAAGTGGACCCGCTCGAGTTCGGTGAGGCGCACCGTGAAGGCCATGACGCAGCGGCCGGGTTTGCGGCGTGGTTGGCGCTGCTGGTTGCGGACGTTGGTCGAGGATGAGATTGGCATTACTCAACCCTCTCAAAACGGGTGGCCCGGGGCAAGGCCGCCGGGCGGGTCAGGATGGGGAGCGGTGCGTTCGCGGACTGGTGCGTAAATGCTGGAGTTCGAGAGGGCAGGTCGGACTGGGTCGAGGTGATTCGCTGAACCGTTCAGGGGAAGTAGCGTCGGGCCTGTTCAGGGACGGCTGCCAGCGCGTCAGCTGGGGAATGCTGGCTCACGGGAGTGAGCAGACCACCGCCGGTAGGGCGATGGTCTGTATAAGGGGAATTCTCTTATGCGACCCGAACGAACAGTCGTGAAATTCGGCAGTGGGCCAGTGGACGAAACCGCTGCCGCGGTATTCCATCAGCACATTCATGTGGTGTTTCCTGAATCAGTGGGCGTGTCGATGTAGTGAATTGAGGCAATTGGCCTCGTTCACACAGGAGCACAGCCATGGAAACATCCAACCAACCGGTATCTCCACTGCGTCAACGCATGCTGGAGGATATGCGTATGCGCAAGCTCGCGCCAAAGACGCGGGAAGCCTATATCCGAGTAGTCAGCAGATTTGCGAAGCATCTGGGGCGCTCCCCGACACCGCCACGGCTGAGGACTTGCGACGCTTTCAACTGCATCTGGTGGATGCGGGCACCTCACCGATCACCCTCAACGCCACCATTACTGGCTTGAAGTTGTTGTTTGACGTAACTCTGGGTCATGGCGATGTCCTGGCGAAGATGCAATCGATACGCGTGCCTCGCAAGATCCCCATTGTTCTGAACAAGCAGGAAGTTGCTCGCCTTATTGCGTGTGCCGGCAATCTCAAGCATCAGACGGCATTGGCTCTTGCCTACGGCACCGGACTGCGTGCCAATGAAGTGGTTTCACTCAGGGTGACCGACATCGACAGCCAACGCATGACGCTGCGCGTGGAACAAGGCAAGGGAGGCAAGGATCGGTACGCCATGATTTCGCCGGTATTGCTGGAACGCCTGCGTGTATGGTGGCGAGTGGCCCGAGCTCAAGGAAGAATGCTCGACGGTGGTTGGTTGTTTCCAGGCATGGACCCGATCAATCCCCTTACCGCACGCCAACTCAACCGTGCCATTCATGAAGCAGCCGACCTTGCCAAGATCAACAAGCGTGTGTCCATCCACACCCTGCGCCACAGTTTTGCGACCCATTTGCTGGAACAGAAGGTCGACATCCGCGTGATTCAGGTGATGCTGGGTCACAAGAAGCTGGAGACCACTGCGCTGTACACCCAGGTAGCCACTGAGGTGCTAAAGGAAGTGATCAGTCCGCTGGAAACGCTGCACCCAGCGGTAGGCGACCGCCATGGGGCCAAGTGCGCCCTGGAGGTGGCGGATATCTTCCGCGCCCATGGGCCAGCCTTTCGTCTGGCGCAGCGCTCGCACCTGAGCCTGGGTCAGCTCAAGGTCATGACAGCCATTGAGCAGTGCCGTACAGCGGCGCTGGGAGGGCATGTTTTGCGCTGCCCGGACTGCCAGAGCGATCAGGTGTCCTACAACTCCTGCCGCAATCGCCATTGCCCCAAGTGCCAGTCCCATGCTGCCAAGCGCTGGTTGGACGCCAGACAAGGCGATCTCCTGCCAGTGGATTACTACCATGTGGTCTTCACGCTGCCCGCGCCCATCAGCGACATCGCGTATTACAACAAGGCCTTGATCTATGGCTTGCTGTTTGAGATCGCCGCTCAAACGCTGACCACCATTGCAGCCCAGCGGCATTTGCTCGGTGGCTGATGCCGCTGCGCAAATGTGAATGGGTGGTGTATGCCAAGCGACCCTTTGCTGGGCCGCAAGCGGTACTTGCCTATCTGTCGCGCTACACGCACCGTGTGGCCATTGCCAATTCACGGCTTGTGGCCATGGACGAGCGAGGTGTCACGTTCCGCTGGAAGGACTACCGGGACAAAAGCAACCCGGACAGGCCAAGGCACAAGACCATGACCTTATCTGTGGATGAGTTCATGCGGCGCTTCCTGCTGCACGTCTTGCCATACGGCTTCCACCGCATCCGCCACTTTGGCTTGATTGCCAACAACGGGCGTGAAGCGAGATTAGGCTTGGCTCGGCAACTCCTGGGCGTGGTGCGTGAAGCAATTGAAGCCAAAGTAACTGAGGTCGAAGAAACCGCTGTTGATTCGGCACGACCGATCTTGCTTTGCACCCACTGTGGCGCACAGATGATTGTGGTGGAGTCGTTCTTGCGGCTTCAACCGATTCGTGCCCCACCTTCAAGGCAAGGGAATCTATGACGTTTCATTTGCAGATCGAGCGAATGTTCAAACTGGCGGTGCTTGTTAGCCTGCCAGTAGGAAGACGCGCGGCTGTCGCCATGCGAACTGACTTGTGCCGGGTAATTCGAGGGCCAGAAAGAGTGTCCTTCATCGCATGGCGCAGCGATATTGGGCCGTGGCTGGCCGATGACACACTCAATCAACACTGCTTCGCAGTAGCTTGCAACTTCAAATCCCCATAGTCCAACCATTGTTGGGCCTAACCCACACCGCTTCTGGTTCCGCGGTTTCCTCCCTTGGGGCTTGTACGACGCCCGCCGCATGCACCTGCAAGCTCGTCCAGACCATCTCGAAGGGCGGGCATCCTACAACCCTAAACAGAAGCGGTCTTTTCTGAATGACCGGTTTCGAGCAGTGAATCATTTCGCCCCCACCCAGCCCGAGACCTGACATTCACCGCAGACTACTTCGTGCCCAAAGCGGTCACACGATGCGACGCGTTAGTCGGCTCTTGCGCGAAGGACGAAACCGCTGCCGCGGTATTCCATCAGCGCGGGCAAGTGGTTTTTCGTAACTAGGCGCGTGTGTCGATGTTATGGATTGAGGCAATTGGCCTCGTCCACAACAGGAGTACCGACATGCAATCATCGATTTCAACCGTCTCCCCACTGCGTCAACGGATGGTGGAGGACATGCGAATGCGCAAGCTCGCACCAAAGACCCAGTCTGCCTACATCCGGGCTGTGCGCAAGTTCACCAAGTTCCTGGGCCATTCGCCTGACATCGCCACCGATGAAGACCTGCGCCGGTTTCAGTTGGATATGGTGGACAACGGCACGTCCCCCATCACGCTCAACGCAACCATTGTTGGCTTGAACTTTCTGTTCGAGGTCACCCTAGGCCGCCCAGAGGCTATGGCCAAGATGCAGTCGGTGCGCGTGCCGCTGAAGTTGCCCGTGGTTCTGAGCAAAGACGAGGTAACCCGGTTGCTCGGCTGTGTGTCCCACATCAAACACCAGACAGCGCTGTCTGTGGCGTATGGCACTGGGCTGCGGGTCAGCGAGGTGGTGGCGCTCAAGGTCACCGACATTGACAGCAAGCGTATGACGCTACGCGTGGAACAAGGCAAAGGCCGCAAGGACCGGTACGCCATGCCTCTCCTGTGTTGCTGGAGCGCCTACGGGTATGGTGGCGGGTGGCACGCGCCTAGGGCAAGATGCTTGATAACGGCTGGTTGTTTCCGGCCTTGATCCGCTTCCAGTCTCTGGGCACACGTCAGCTCAACCGCGCCATCCATGACGCTGCGGCCCTGGCCCAGATCGATAAACGCGTTTCCATGCACACGCTTCGCCACTCCTTTGCCACCCACTTGCTGGAGCAGAAGGTGGACATTCGCGTGATCCAAGTGTTGCTAGGGCACCAGCGGCTCGACACCACTGCGCACTACGTTCAGGTGGCAACCGACCTCCTGCGGGAAGTCATCAGCCCGCTAGAGACAACGCGCACCCCGGTACATCAGCAGAGCGAACAAGCCGCATAGGCCGCCCTCGTGGGGCCTGGTGCCCTGAGGTGGCGGACATCTTCCGCGCCCACGGGCCAGACTTTCGGGCTGCTCAGCGCTCACACCTGAGCCTGGGCCAACTCAAGGTCATGTCAGCAATCGAGCAGTGCCGCACCGCGGCGCTGGGGGCATGTTTTGCGCTGCCCGGGCTGCGAACACGATCAGGTGTCCGCAACTCCTGCCGTAACCGCCATTGCCCCAAGTGCCAAGCCGTTGCGGCCAAGCGTTGGCTGCAAGCACGTCAAGCCGATCTGCTACCGGTGGATTACTACCATGTGGTCTTCACACTACCAGCACCGATCAGCGATATTGCGTACTACAACAAGGCTGTGGTCTATGGTCTGTTGTTCGAGATCGCCGCTGAAACGCTGACCACCATTGCTGCTGACCCAAGGCACCTGGGTGCGCAGGTCGGAGTGACGCTGGTGTGCACACATGGGGATCGGCGCTGACGCACCATCCCCATGTGCACGGCATCGTGCCGGGTGGTGGACTCTCGCCAGACGGCAAGCGCTGGGTGTCGTGCAAGCCTGGCTTCTTCCTGTCGGTACGGGGTGCTCTCACGCCTGTTTCGGCGGCGCTTCCTAGAAGCGTTGGAGGAGGCACATCGCGCGGGTAAGTTGCAGTTCTTTGGTGAGCATGCGGGACTGGCCGATCCAAAGGCATTTGCCAGGGTGGCTGGCGCCACTGCGCAAGATTGAGTGGGTGGTGTATGCCAAACGTCCGTTCGCGGGTCCCGAGGCGGTGCTGGCTTATCTGTCGCGCTACACGCACCGGGTGGCCATTGCCAATTCACGACTGGTGTCTATGGACGCGCGCGGTGTCACCTTCCGCTGGAAGGATTACCGGGACAAAGGAAACCCTGACAAACCGCGGCACAAGACCATGACGCTCACAGCCGATGAGTTCATGCGTCGCTTCTTGCTGCATGTGCTGCCTATGGCTTTCACCGTATCCGTCACTTTGGCTTGATTGCCAATAATGGGCGCAAAGAGAAGATTGCGCGTGCGCGCGAACTACTGAACGTGGTGCCTGCGGTCGCAGTCACCGAGACCACCGGTGATGATGCAATAGGTGAGCCAGCGCGTCCGACATTTGTCTGTGCGCACTGCGGCGCACAGATGATCGTTCTGGAAACCTTTTTGCGTGGGCAATCGATCCGTGGCCCACCTCCTGAGCGAGGTGAATCGTGAAGCCACACTTTCAGAAATGGCTTACTGGCAAACTGACGTTGCTGCACGCAAGGTCGGGGGGTTGGCTTGGCCGTATCGCATCGGACCTGCAATTGTGGCCATTCATGGGTAGAAATTTACCGTATTCGACGCGAGCTTGTGGACGTCTCCACAACGAACAGACCGACAACACAGCCCGGCAGACTTCGTGGTCGCACCACGCAACCCTCAAATCCCATAGCCGCACGATCTGAACTCGGGTCGCTTCCTGCCCCGCGGTTTCCTCCCTCGAGGTTTATACGACGCCCGCCCTTAGCGGTGATCGGGGCGGTATTGGTGCGCCAGCGCGGGAGGGCATCCTACAAACCTTAACGATGGACGAAACCGCTGCCGCGGTATTCCATCAGCGCGGGCAAGTGGTTTTTCGTAACTAGGCGCGTGTCGATGTTATGGATTGAGGCAATTGGCCTCGTCCACAACAGGAGTACCAACATGCAATCATCGATTTCAACCGTCTCCCCACTGCGTCAACGGATGGTGGAGGACATGCGAATGCGCAAGCTCGCACCAAAGACCCAGTCTGCCTACATCCGGGCTGTGCGCAAGTTCACCAAGTTCCTGGGCCATTCGCCTGACATCGCCACCGATGAAGACCTGCGCCGGTTTCAGTTGGATATGGTGGACAACGGCACGTCCCCATCACGCTCAACGCAACCATTGTTGGCTTGAACTTTCTGTTCGAGGTCACCCTAGGCCGCCCAGAGGCTATGGCCAAGATGCAGTCGGTGCGCGTGCCGCTGAAGTTGCCCGTGGTTCTGAGCAAAGACGAGGTAACCCGGTTGCTCGGCTGTGTGTCCCACATCAAACACCAGACAGCGCTGTCTGTGGCGTATGGCACTGGGCTGCGGGTCAGCGAGGTGGTGGCGCTCAAGGTCACCGACATTGACAGCAAGCGTATGACGCTACGCGTGGAACAAGGCAAAGGCCGCAAGGACCGGTACGCCATGCTCTCTCCTGTGTTGCTGGAGCGCCTACGGGTATGGTGGCGGGTGGCACGCGCCCAGGGCAAGATGCTTGATAACGGCTGGTTGTTTCCGGGCCTTGATCCGCTTCAGTCTCTGGGCACACGTCAGCTCAACCGCGCCATCCATGACGCTGCGGCCCTGGCCCAGATCGATAAACGCGTTTCCATGCACACGCTTCGCCACTCCTTTGCCACCCACTTGCTGGAGCAGAAGGTGGACATTCGCGTGATCCAAGTGTTGCTAGGGCACCAGCGGCTCGACACCACTGCGCACTACGTTCAGGTGGCAACCGACCTCCTGCGGAAGTCATCAGCCCGCTAGAGACAACGCGCACCCCGGTACATCAGCAGAGCGAACAAGCCGCATAGGCCGCCCTCGTGGGGCCTGGTGCCCTGGAGGTGGCGGACATCTTCCGCGCCCACGGGCCAGACTTTCGGGCTGCTCAGCGCTCACACCTGAGCCTGGGCCAACTCAAGGTCATGTCAGCAATCGAGCAGTGCCGCACCGCGGCGCTGGGGGCATGTTTTGCGCTGCCCGGGCTGCGGGAACACGATCAGGTGTCCTACAACTCCTGCCGTAACCGCCATTGCCCCAAGTGCGCCGTTGCGGCCAAGCGTTGGCTGCAAGCACGTCAAGCCGATCTGCTACCGGTGGATTACTACCATGTGGTCTTCACACTACCAGCACCGATCAGCGATATTGCGTACTACAACAAGGCTGTGGTCTATGGTCTGTTGTTCGAGATCGCCGCTGAAACGCTGACCACCATTGCTGCTGACCCAAGGCACCTGGGTGCGCAGGTCGGAGTGACGCTGGTGTTGCACATGGGGATCGGCGCTGACGCACCATCCCCATGTGCACGGCATCGTGCCGGGTGGTGGACTCTCGCCAGACGGCAAGCGCTGGGTGTCGTGCAAGCCTGGCTTCTTCCTGTCGGTACGGGTGCTCTCACGCCTGTTTCGGCGGCGCTTCCTAGAAGCGTTGGAGGAGGCACATCGCGCGGGTAAGTTGCAGTTCTTTGGGTGAGCATGCGGGACTGGCCGATCCAAAGGCATTTGCCAGGTGGCTGGCGCCACTGCGCAAGATTGAGTGGGTGGTGTATGCCAAACGTCCGTTCGCGGGTCCCGAGGCGGTGCTGGCTTATCTGTCGCGCTACACGCACCGGGTGGCCATTGCCAATTCACGACTGGTGTCTATGGACGCGCGCGGTGTCACCTTCCGCTGGAAGGATTACCGGGACAAAGGAAACCCTGACAAACCGCGGCACAAGACCATGACGCTCACAGCCGATGAGTTCATGCGTCGCTTCTTGCTGCATGTGCTGCCTATGGGCTTTCACCGTATCCGTCACTTTGGCTTGATTGCCAATAATGGGCGCAAAGAGAAGATTGCGCGTGCGCGCGAACTACTGAACGTGGTGCCTGCGGTCGCAGTCACCGAGACCACCGGTGATGATGCAATAGGTGAGCCAGCGCGTCCGACATTTGTCTGTGCGCACTGCGGCGCACAGATGATCGTTCTGGAAACCTTTTTGCGTGGGCAATCGATCCGTGGCCCACCTCCTGAGCGAGGTGAATCGTGAAGCCACACTTTCAGAAATGGCTTACTGGCAAACTGACGTTGCTGCACGCAAGGTCGGGGGTTGGCTTGGCCGTATCGCATCGGACCTGCAATTGTGGCCATTCATGGGTAGAAATTTACCGTATTCGACGCGAGCTTGTGGACGTCTCCACAACGAACAGACCGACAACACAGCCCGGGCAGACTTCGTGGTCGCACCACGCAACCTCAAATCCCCATAGCCGCACGATCTGAACTCGGGTCGCTTCCTGCCCCGCGGTTTCCTCCCTCGAGGTTTATACGACGCCCGCCCTTAGCGGTGATCGGGGCGGTATTGGTGCGCCAGCGCGGGAGGGCATCCTACAAACCTTAACGACGGTTGCCGTGCGTTGGGATTTTGGCAGGTATGACTCTAGAATGCCCAAGGGTCGGCGATTCCGATGTGGTTAGAGTGCATGGATTTGGGACGTGTGCATCACTCGGGCATCAGGTGAGCGCTTACGTACTGCGCCTGAATGGGACTTGGCAAGCAAGCCGCAAAAAACCTTTCGCAAGCCGGATTGCATGGGTATGTTTGCTAGTACTACTTCACTCACTTGGGTACAAGCTCAACTTTCACTGACAGGTTCAAGCGCGTCGTTTGGATTTATCTGCAGACAAAGCGGTCATGAAATCAATAACGAAGTTGCAGTCTTCATCCTCAAGTGCACCCATGTCACCCACGGCAACCGGTGCAACATACCCTCGAATGACTTGCAGACCGGCAATGCGTTCATCGATTTTGGACAAGACCTCCCCAGCCAGGCGCTGAATCGCGGGTTCATCGATCTCACCGTAATCGCGATCGGACAGCAGCAGCGCGATTTCGGCCAGCGTGAAGCCGAGTTCCTTCAAATGCATGATGACCTTGAGCCGATCCTGGGTGTCGCTGCCATATTGGCGATAACCGGCTTCGGTTCGACTCTGTGGCGCAATCAAGCCTGCCGCCTCATACAAGCGCAATTGACCCCGGGTGACGTTTGCCGCTTTACACAATGCGCTGGTCGTCTGCATCGACTTGAAAGTATTGACGTTGATGACAGTTTTCATATTTTGCTGGTATGTCGTCGCGGTTTGCACTGTAAGAAGGATTGGTTTTAATAGATTTCGAAACCATCATAAACCCGGTACCTAGGTGCCAGGTCAAGGCGTTTCAATCACCTTGTTTGAATTCATCAAACCCCTTGACCTGGCACCTAGGTACCGGGTTTTTAATCCTTCCATCGGCAAAGCCCCTTTGGAGATTTATCTTGGCCACAGCACCCAAGCCCCACAAAACAGCACCCATCACTGACGCATCTTCAGGGATCGACAAGGCGCTGGCCCATCACGTTGCGCAAGACGGCTACCAACTCGTGTTGTCAACACGCGATGTTGCCAAAAATTTCCAAAAGGGTTGATCTTATGAAGTTGATTGTTAACCACAAGGCACACGAGCTGAATGTGGAATCTGAAATGCCTCTCCTCTGGGCGCTACGGGACGAATTGAACCTGCCAGGCACCAAGTATGGCTGCGGTATGGCCTTGTGTGGTGCGTGTACGGTCCTCGTAGACGGCAAGCCAGTTCGGTCTTGCGTGACACCTATCGGCACCATAAGCGGTGCAGTGACAACCATCGAGGGTCTGGGTAAGCCAGATGCACTGCTTAAGGTGCAGGCGGCCTGGATCGATCACCAAGTGGCTCAGTGCGGCTACTGCCAGTCTGGCCAGATCATGAGCGCAGTCGCGCTACTTAACCAAATCAAGTCCCCGACCGATGACGAAATCGATCTGGCGATGTCCGGCAACCTGTGTCGGTGCGGCGCTCCTCCGTATCCGCGCAGCCATCCACGACGCCGCAAAGCGTATTAATGGAGTCGCAGCATGAGCCGCCTCAGGACTATCGCGCGGCGCAGTTTTTTGATAGGGTCCGCCGCAGTGGTGGGCGGTGCAGTTTTTGGTGTTTACAAGTACCGGCAGCCCCACCCCAACCCGCTACTCAATGAGCTCCCCGAAGGGGCAAGCGCCATCACCCCTTATGTGCGAATTGATGCGCAAGGCGTCACGATCATCACCCCACGCGCAGAAATGGGACAGGGTATCCACACAACATTGGCGGCCTTGGTCGCCGAAGAGCTGGACGTTGCCTGGGACAGTATTCGTGTCGAACATGGTGCTCCGGGGGCTGCATATTACAACCGGGCGCTCCTTCAGGAGGGCGTTCCGTTTGCTTCCTGGACCACAGCCGCATGGCCGAGGGTATGCGCGGCACCATGGGCGTCTTGGCCAAGTTCATGGGCATTCAGGGCACCGGCGGCTCGTCCAGCGTGCCCGATGCGTTTGACAAAATGCGTGTCGCTGGCGCGGCGGCACGCTTTGCCCTGGTAGCGGCTGCGGTACGAACGTCTGGGGGTCAATGCAGCCACGCTCAAGACGGCTGACGGCGCCGTGATCGCCAGTGACGGAAAACGCCTGCCCTGCACCGAGCTGGCCCTTGCTGCGGCCAAGGTGCAGTTGCCCGACAACCCGCCACCAAGCCACGCGGAGCAGTGGCGCTACCTGGGCAAGAACATGCCACGGGTCGATATGGTGGGCAAGTGCACTGGCGCGGCCACCTTCGGTATTGACGTACGACTCCCTGGAATGGTGTTTGCCACTGTGCGCATGAACCCAGCCATTGGTGCACCCATCAAGGGCTTTGAGGCGACAGCCGCCAAGGCGATGAAGGGTGTTCTTCAGGTGGTGGCGCTGCCTGGTGGTGTGGGCGTGATTGCAGACAACACATGGCGTGCCTTCCAGGCTGCGCAAGCGATTCAATGCGACTGGGCCGGGCCTGTTCATGGCGCAACGACCGCTGTGTTCATGGAAGCGATAGATGCGTCCTTTGTCGACAAGCACCAGGACAGCCGCATTCGCAACGACGGCGATGTGACCAAGCCCTTGCCCGCAGTAAAGATGCTTGAGGCGCAATACCGGGTCCCCTTCCTGGCGCATGCCACGATGGAGCCGATGAATGCAGTGGCCTGGCTTCAAGAAGACCGGCTGGATATCTGGACTGGTACCCAGGCGCCAACGGTCGCTCGCGACCAGGCGGCAGCCCTGGCAGGCCTGGACAGCAGTAAGGTATTCGTTCATACGCAGCTCATGGGCGGCGGATTTGGTCGACGTGCCGAATCCGACTACGTCTTGCAAGCGGTGCACTTGGCGATGGCAATGAAGGGCAAACCCGTCAAGCTGACCTGGGACCGCAAAGAGGACACGACGCAGGATCAATACCGCCCTGCTGCGGTGGCTCGCATGCGCGGCGCCACAGCCGAGGGGACTGTGCAATTACTTGACGTGCGGGTGGCTAGCCCCTCCGTGCTGGAGTCTCAGGGTGGGCGACTCGGCATCGCCATGCCTGGTCCTGACAAACTGATTGCCGAGGGCACCTATGACCAGCCCTAGGACATCACGAATTACAGGGCGGCGGCTACCGACCGCCAGCGCTGCTGCCCATCAGCAGTTGGCGGTCGGTTGGAAATTCATATAACGGCTTCTTTATGGAGTGCTTCATGGACGAATTGGCAGCACAGGCCGGTACCGATCCAATGAAACTGCGCCTGTCTTTGATCAACCATGAGTCATCCCGCAAAGTGCTGATGGCAGTGGCCGAGATGTCGAACTGGGACAAGCCGTTATCGAAAGGGCGCGGGCGTGGAGTTGCATTTCATTTATCCTTTGGCGTGCCAACCGCTGAGGTCGTGGAAGTTTCAATCACGAAGGACGGCGTCCGCATCGACCAGGTCTTCGTGGCTGCCGACGTGGGCACTGCGCTGGACCCGCGCAACATTGAATCCCAATTGCAATCAGGTGTGATCTTTGGTTTGAGTGCGGCCATGTTCGGAGAGATTACCTTCGCCAACGGCGCTGTAGAACAAACCAACTTTCACCAATATGAAGCTGTGCGCATGGGTCAGTCACCGAAAATTCGTGAAGGTGCTGGAGGGCGGTGGCCCTATTCGCGGCGTGGTGAACCCGGCACGCCACCAGCGGCCCCGGCGCTGGCCAACGCCATATTCAATGCCACCGGCCAGCGCATTCGCGAACTTCCGCTGCGCAAACACATTGGCTTCGCGTAACGCCAGGCACTGCGGAACAAAGTCAGCTAACCAACTCACCCACAACCAACACGTGCACCATGGAAACCATCTCAACTTACTTCAGCGCTAGGCGGGCCGAGAGCATGCTTTTTATTGCGGTCGGTGTATTGGCACTGGCTGCGTCGGCTTACTTCCTGCTGGTACTACGCAAGCCGTTTTTCAACGGTGCGGCGATCACGCTGTCGGTGGTGGCTGCGCTTCAGATGATCGTTGGCGTCGTGATCTACCAGCGGAGTCCAGTGGATACGGCTCGTGTGCAACAAATGGTGCAGTCGGCACCCCAAAAAATCAAATCTGAAGAAATACCACGCATGCAGACGGTCATCCGAAATTTCAAGATTTACCTCGGTGTTGAAGTGGGTTTGTTGATCTTGAGCATTGGGGTGCTCCTGCTCTCGTCCCCCGGAACCCTCATTCGGGGCGCTGCGACGGGACTGGCCATTCAGGCTGTTTTCACGGCGGTGCTTGATCTGGCGGCAACGCGGCGCGGCGATGCCTACCTGACTTGGTTGCTTTCGCAGCCGTAAAGGTTGCGCTTCAGGGAAAATCTGGATGGACATGCCGTCACGCAGGCGCGTTTTAGTTGGCGCTGTAGCAGCCACCACATTGATGCAATTGGTTGACAGCTCGCGCCACCACCCTTGACCTCAAAAATACCGCCTATCGCGTGTTGGATATGGACTGGCACGATCGCCTGAGAGATCGGAAAGTGCCGGTCCGGCTGTACTTGCCTAATGCAACCGACAAAGGTCACCAAGCACCACTTGTCGTTCTCTCTCACGGTATAGGTGGGTCCCGCTATGGCTACAGCTACCTTGGGCGGCATTGGGCAAGCCAGGGCTTTGCCAGCCTTCACCTCCAGCATGTAGGCAGTGACCGGAAAATTTGGACAGGTGGCAGTCCTTTTGCACTGGTTGATCGATTGCACGCCGCAGCACAGGAGGCTGAGGCTATCGCTCGTGTACACGATTTGCACTTTGCGCTGGACCAAGCGTTAGGGGGTGAGATTGCGCATTTGATCGATAGCAATCGCATCGTGGCGGCTGGCCACTCGTATGGTGCAAATACCACGTTGCTTGCTGTCGGCGCACAGGTCATTAGGCAAGGGCAACTGCTTAACCTACGCGATTCTCGCCTGCAAGCCGCCATTTTGATATCAGCGCCACCTTTTTATGGCGAATCATCCAGCGACCGCATCCTGACGCCGATCCGCGTGCCCACCCTGCACATCACTGCGACCGACGATGTGATACGGATACCCGGCTATTACAGCGCAGCCGAGGACCGCATTGCAATTTTCGATGCGGTCGGAAGTCCCCGAAAAATGCTGGCCGTGTTCACCGGTGGCTCGCACAGCATTTTCACCGACCGGGCGGGCACCGGCGGCGTGCTACTAAATGCGCAAGTCAAGAATGCAACATGCGAGCTGACTGCCGCCTTCATGCACAACGCCTTAGGCAATGGCGAACATGGTTTACGGACTTGGCCAAGTCGCCACGCGTCGATCTTGTCGCGTTTCACCGATTCGTATTCGTTGTAAAACCAGTCATTCAGAAGTCAACATCATGACAAAGGCCATCAAACCACCCCATCAGTCCGTATCTACGGTTGAGTTGTTTTCGACCTCGTCTTTGTGTTTATGGTGACCCAGTTGACGCATTTGGTCGAACACGCACATGGCTGGAGTGACTTCGCTTTGGCCGCGTCGATCTTGGTGCTGCTGTGGTGGTTGTACTCAGGATGGCTTTGCTCGTCAGCACGCTTGGTGTCGGATTGCAATTGCGCGTCGTGCTGATAGTGAGCATGGCTGGATTTCTAGCCATGGCGACTGCCTTGCCACGCATGGAAACCGACGGGATCAAGCTATTTGCGATGGCCTATCTGGCCGTGGTTCTGTTGCATTCGGCTGCATTTATTCAGTTTGGACGCACGGCACACGTCAAGGCTATCGCGATCATGGCACCATTCAATTTTGGTGCAGCTGCGTTTGTGCTGGGTGCAGCATGGATGGACGCGCAGTGGCGAATGCCACTTCTGGTTATGGGCGCAATTGGTTTACTGGCCGCGTCGGCGCTCCCACGCCCACATGGTTTCACGCTTCAGGCAGGTCACTTTTCTGAACGCCATGGTCTGGTGATTTTGATTGCATTTGGTGAAGCCATTATTGCGATCGGATCCAGCGCCAGGGATCTTCCGTTCGACAGCCGATTGTCATGGGTTTGCACGCTTGAATGATGCTGATCGTCGGGCTTTGGTGGCGCTATTTTTCAGGGGATGATGAGGCGGCCCGACATAGGCTGGAGGCCGCATCAACTGCTCATCGAGAACAACTGGGAGCCGTTTACTGGCAGACGCATCTGGTTTTGATCGCCGGTGTGGTGTTGATTTCTGCCGGAATCAAGTCCGTTGTTGCACAGACTGGTACCGATATGGAAGCCGGCGTCTTGCTGAGCGTGGGTATGGCCTTCTTTTTGGCGGGCCATGGCATATTCCGGGTCAGGTTGGGGCTAGGTCGTGGCAGTTTGGCCGGTTGGGCCGCAGTTGTGGCTCTTCTTTGCATTCCATTGGCCATCGAGAGTGGACGAGTCGTAAGCCTCGGCGCACTGATCTTGATGCTTTTTGGATTGATTGCAGCAGATGCCTGGACCACAGACCCTAGGCGGGTAGTCAGTACTAGATGATCCAAAAAATCTCTGTGATTGAAGGTTTTTGAATCAATGTTTTAAAGCATTTTCCAGGCATATAATATTTAGCCAAACTAAAGTATTGGATAAGTAATCATGCATTGTCAGGGCCGCCTGAGACGACCAAAATTTTAGGCTGTTCAATCTGAAAAGCCTTGTCAATGTTCACTACCGATAACCGATCTACGCAACATGAATTCACCTCGCGCACTTATGCACTCAAGGTGTTTGCAGGGCGCGATGCACTGGATGCCCTGAAGGACGAGTTGACCCGCAACGGCGCAAGCCGGGCTCTGGTCCTGTGTGGCCGCAGCGTACATGAACGTTCCACACTCACACAACGAATTGCCACGCTTCTGGGTGACGTCCTAGTTGGTGTATTTCCAGGTATTTCCGAAGGGGCACCCAGTCAAAGCATCGAAGCGGCTGCGCAAATGGCTCTGGAATTGCGCGCTGACGCCCTGATCGCCATCGGCGCAGGCAGCGTCATCAAGGGCGCCCGGGTCGTCGCCATGTTGATGGGTGAGAAGCGTCCACTGCTGGAAATGGCAACACGACACGTGGATGGCCGGGCGCCTGTGACCCAAAAATTGCTTGCACCCAAGGTTCCGATTTTCAATGTACTGACATCCCAACATCGGCACAAAACAGAGGCGGGTCGGCAGTGCGCCACCACGGCGATGTTCATCACTTGGAATTTTTGACCCAAAGACCCGACCCAGGGCTATTTTCTGGGACAGTGCAGCTCTGGCAACTGCCCCTGTTTCCTTGGCGCGCTCTACCAGCTTTGAAACCTACTGGTGGGCACTGATGTGCATAGGCGCTGCGCAGACGGCCAATCCATTGGTTCAAGCTAGCCGCTATCAGGCCTGGCGGCTGGCCCGCAACGCTTACCCTCGCCTGCATGACCCTGCTGATCATGCTGCCCGAATTGATCTTTGCGCTGCATCGCTACTTCAAAATCGCGACGAAGAAGACGGTGGGAAGCCCTTGTCGTGCCACATTTTGATTCGCGCCGCCTATGCGGTCTCGGTAGCCCTCTTCAATCGATACGCCGGTATTACACAGTCTCACGGCTATGCTGGTATGGCGCCTGCAGTGATCCGACACCTCGGGCATCTTTGCCCCGATGTCACGGCAGCGATTGGAACTGCTCTGGAACTTCAGGTTCAGCCTCAGGATGTGCAGCTAGGTGACAAAGTCGCCAATGCAGTTGAGGCCCACTTCGATCTACTGGGCTGGCAGGCGCCCCTGCGGGAAGTTGCCATACCCATGGATCATGCCCCGACTTTGCTCAAGTTTGCACTGAAGAACTTCAATGCAAAACCACGATCGCCATCTTGATGATCACGCCAATCTCATTCTCAGTGCCATCCAAGATGCGATCAGCCTGCGGTGATAGCCCGGGTCAGTCTGGCCGCCCAACCTCTTCGAGTATCCAGTCACGAAACAGTGCCAAAGCCTCGCTGACTGGCCTCGCTGATGACCAACCAAGGTAGTAGCCGTTTTTGCCGCGCACCTTGATGTCAAACGGAGCTACGAGCGCACCTGAAGCCAGGTTGGCCTTAACGTAAGCATGCTGAACCAGTGCAATGCCCACCCCGTCAATGGCGGCCTGAATGGCTAGTGAAGAACTTCCGAACGACAGACTGTGGGCCGATTTCAGATCTGGCTCACCGGCGTGCGTCAGCCAGGCTTTCCAATAGTCGGCCCGGGGCACTGATTTAAGCAATGTGAAATGAACCAGATCACTTGGCCTCGTCAGGGGAGCCCCGCCCTTCAACAGGGACGGACTGCAAACCGGCATGAATTCATCGTCAAACAACCGCACACCGCTGACACCTGGCGGAAGATTGACGCCGATCCATGAGGCCATATCTACATCCTCTGCCTCCAACTCCACGGATCGGAAGCTGGTCATTATCTGAATGTCGAGCTCGGGGTGGGCTCCATGAAATCTTGCCAACCTGGGCATAAGCCATTTCTCGGCTAGCGTGGGCAGCAGTGTCAGTTTGATGGTGGACTTGCTGCGCTTTCAGACTGAGTCGAGCGCCACGCTGATCCAGTCCAGAGCCTGTGTCAATTGGGGCGTAGCAGAAGACCAGCGTCAGTGAGTTCAATGGTCCGTCCACTCTTGTGCATGAGCGCTACGCCAAGACTCTTCCAAGAGCTTGACCTGCTGGCTGATAGCCCCTGGCGTCACGCACAACTCTAGTGCGGCTTTGGAAACACTAAGGTGGCGAGCTGTGGCCTCGAAAGCGCGCAAACCGAGCAGAGGAAGGTGTGATCTTTGCATAAGCTCATTTTAGTCTGACTAAATATATGAAGCAGAAATCGTGCATTGTTTTATGCACTACCAACCCCAAAGTCTCAGCACTTACAACGCGATGTGGAGACTGCAAGAATGATGATTACCAAGCGATCAAAAAGCCATATTGTTAATACACATGACGGGTTGACTTTGCTTGCAAACCGCAAAGGGGCCACTCGCAATTGGCAGTTTCCGCCAGCAGAATTTTTTCTCGGTGATACACCGGATGAGGAAATACTTTTGGGCCCCAAGGGAGTGCTCTACACCTACAGCATTGTTCACGTCGATCGGGAGCGTGGCCCTATGCACTCGCCATGGTGGACTTCGAGCCTGGAGTTCGAGCTTTTGGCCCCATGGTCTTTGGAGGCAGGACAAGAACCAGCCCTTGGGGCGACGATGCAAGTGGTGCATCACACCTTGGTAGACGGCTCAGAGGACTACGCTTTCCAACAGGTCACAGGGACCACATCATGAGTGAAGCAGTGATTTCTGGTATAGGCATTTCAGACTTCGGCAAATTTCCCCACTTGACGGAGGAAGTGTTAGCCCAAGCAGCCGTGATGGAGGCGTTGAGTGACGCGGGTATCACGATCAAGGATGTCGAAGCCTTTACTGCGGAAATGCCGCTGGTGGTCACCTTCCAGGCCAGCGTGTTTTACGCGAATTGCACGCGACTGGTCAGGCGGTTTTCAACATAGACAACGCCTGCTCCAGCGGGGCGACTGCTTTTCACCTGGCACTCGATGCGATCAATTCCGGCAAGCATGACACCGTGTTGGTTTTTGGTATGGATCAGCTAAGTACGCTGGGCGGGGGGCATTGCCACTGGTCAGCACGACTGGAATAACCGCCGGGGCATGGTCATGCCTGCACTGTATGCGATGCGTGCACGCCGCTGCCATGCACGACTACGGCGTGAAACCGCAAGTGCTCGCGGAAGTGTCAGTCAAGAACCGGCGGCATGGCGCGCTCAACCCCATTGCCACATTTTTTGCAAAGTGGTTACGAACGAGCAGGTGTTGGCCTCGCGTCCAGTTGCAGAGCCTCTCACCTTACTGCAATGCTGTCCAGCCGTAGTCGATGGTGCGGCAGCAGTCGTGCTGACAAACAAGCCGGGCAAGGGGCAGGCAAAACCTGTCCGTGTATTGGCCTCCGGTTGTTCAGTCTGGTGTTTTTGAAACAGGTCCAGTCGATATGACCGAGGCGGAGATTACCGCGCGAGCCGCGCTCCTAGCCTACGAGCAGGCAGGCGTTGGCCCCGAGGACCTGAGCCTCATCGAACTCCATGATGCCTTCACGATTTCGGAGCTGCTGTATTACGAGGCCTTGGGTTTGTGTAAGCGAGGCGAGGCGCAACATCTCCTGAGGAGCGGCGCTACTTCGCTGGGCGGTCGCATTCCAGTCAACCCGAGCGGCGGCCTGCTTGCTAAGGGGCATCCACCTGGCGCAACTGGTGTGGCTCAGATAGTTGAAATTTGCGAGCAGCTTCAGCACCGCGCGGGCAAGCGCCAAGTGCAAGGTGCCCGTGTCGGCTTGAGTCAGGTAACGGGCGGTGGCATATGGGGCGTAGACCACGCGGCCTGCTCAATTCACATATTTTCAATCTAGACCACGGTTCCACCATGACTGACAACAAGCAACAGACATCCGCGCAGGTTCCGGACTCTCTCCAGGGACTGACCGCCATAGTGACCGGTGGGGCAAATGGCATCGGCTTGGGCATAGCCAAAGACCTGGCCAGTCAGGGCTGTCGCATCGCCATTTGGGACATTGATGACGTAGCACTGTCGCAGGCAACCACCGAATTGCAGCAACTGGGTGCTGAAGTCTTCGGGCAGCAAGTGAGTGTGACCTCGCAGGACGATGTTGAGCGTGCAGTCGCGCAACTGCACAACACCACGGACGGGTCGACATTCTGGTCAACAACGCAGGCATTGGCGGAGACAAGTTGGTGGCGAAGATGGACCTCGATTTCTGGCAACGCGTAGTCGAGACCAACCTCACGTCCCAGTTCATTTGTGCAAAGGCTGTTCTGCCCCACATGGTTCATCAGCGGTTCGGCCGGATCATCAATATTTCCTCCCGAGCCTGGCTTGGTAACCGAGGGCAGCCAGTTACTCGGCATCCAAGGGCGGTGTCGTCAGCTTCACGCGCAGTCTCGCGCTCGAATATGCCCGTCATGGCATCACAGCTAACGCCATCGCACCGGGAATCACCGAGACCCCGCTCTTTCAGACTCTGTCGGCACAAGTAATTGAGGACCTAAAGCGCTCAGTTCCTGTCCAACGTATCGGACAAGCAGAGGATGTGGCTCATGCCGTCCGATTTTTTTCGCAACCCGCATCGACGTACATCACAGGCCAGTTGTTTTTACGTTTGCGGTGGCTGCAGCCTAAGCAGTGTTTCTGTATGAACAACAAAATTAACCCCTTCAATACGTCGATGAGCCGTCGGCTCGCCATTCAAATTGTGGCTGCAGGTACTCTTGGTACATCTGGCTTTCCACTGGTGGCTCAAGTCAGCTATCCCTCCAAGGGCTTGCGAATGGTGGTTCCATTTCCACCGGGCGGCGGGACCGACACTGTGGCACGAGCCCTTGCGCAGCGCCTATCGGCTGCACTGGGGCAATCGGTGATCGTTGACAACAAGGCTGGCGCCGGCACCACAATCGGACTGGCGGAAGTGGCGCGCGCTTCGCCGGACGGTTACACGGTAGGCATAGGCGGTACCAGCGACCCCCTTCTTCCGCTGCTGTACGACAACCTTCCGTTCAACCCGACGCAGGATCTTGTCTTCGTATCGACGTTGGCCAGCTCACCGATTGCGCCCGCGGTGGCAATAACGTCCCAGCAAGAACCATCACAGAGTTCATCAGCTACGCCAAAAGCAGATCGTCATCTCCATTGGCTTATGCATCCGTTGGAATTGCATCGCCTCAGCATCTCGCGGGCATTCATTTTTCAGCCATGGCTTAAGCACCGCTGATTCATGCCGCGTATAAGGGCACTGGCCCAGCTTTGAACGATCTTGTTGGGGACATATTCCCGTTGTAATGCTCGGCCTGCCTTCCGTTTTGCCGCACGCCCGAACCGGAAAGTTGCGCATTTTGGGTGTTGCATCTGCCACGCGGTCGCAATTGGCCATTGATATACCAACGATCGCCGAGAGTGGCGTCAATGGCTTCGAAGCGGCTTTTGGTATCACGTGGTGGTGCCGCGTGGCACGCCAGCTGATGTGATCCAACGCCTTAGGCTCGCTATTAACAGCGTCATCACCACTCGGGAAATGAAGGATTACTTGGCCGGAAATGGCTTCGAGGCTTTGACTTTGTCGCCAGAAGAGTCAATACGCGCCTTGAAGCTGGAGACCGAAAAATGGTCACGAATCATTCGTGAAAACAACATTCGCGGCTCTTGAGACACCTTTATCCGGAAATAAACATGCTTTCACAGTCTCTAAGCGGACTTAAAGTCATCGACTTCACCCAAATTGCCGCCGGTCCAACTTGCACCATGATGCTCGCCGACCTGGGCGCTGACGTGATCAAAGTCGAATCTCCTAGCGGTGAGCTTGGCCGCGCCTTTGTTCCATGGATCGATGGCGAGAGTGTCACTTTCATGTCGATGAACCGCAACAAGCGAAGCATCGCACTTGACCTCAAAAACAAAGATCACCAGAAAATATGTCGGGAACTCCTGCTGGAGGCCGATGTGGTTGTGGAAAGTTTTTTGGCCTGGTGTAATGCAGCGATTTGGCCTGAGCTACGAGCAGCTCCAACAAGTCAACCCGCGTCTGATCTATTGCTCAGTCTCAGCTTATGGGCAGAGCGGCCCCTGGCGAGACAAGCCCGGTGTCGATGGGGTTATCCAGGCTGTCGCGGGGCTGATGAGTGTGACTGGGTCGGCTGATGCACCGCCCTGCAAGATACAGGTCCCGGTGGTTGACATTGTGACCGGCTATCTGGCCACGGTAAGCGTGTTGGCCGCGCTCACGCAACGCGGGAAAGCTGGAACGGGCCAGCACCTTGACATCAGCATGTTCGGCAGTGCTGTCGCACTTCAGCAGTCGGCACTCGCCGCCTACTTGGCGGACCAGATCATTCCCGAGCGCATAGGCAGTGCCGCCCCCTATGCAGCCCCTAATGAGGCGCTGCGCTGCTCGGACGGCTGGATCATGGTGGCAGCTTACCAACCCGCACGCTGGAAGGCCTTGTGTGAGATCGTTGGCGCACCAGAGTTGCTGACAGATCCACGCTTTATGGAACTCGCTGAGCGTATCAAGCACCGTGCAGAGCTGGTGCTGGCACTGGAATCCCGGATGCGCAGCCAAACCAAGCAGGTGTGGATTAAGGCGCTTGAGGCTGCAGACATTATTTGCGGTCCCATTAACAACTATGCCGAGGTGGTGCGCGCCCCACCTTATCTTGAAGCAAATATGAGCGAACACATTGAGCACTCATCTGCAGGGCTTATCACGATGCCGCGCTTTTCACTTAAATCGATTGGTGAACAACCGGCCGCACGTCGTCCACCACCCCGCTTGGGTGAACACACACGTGAGGTTCTTTTGGCGATGGGATACAGCAGCTCACGCATTGATGCCTTGTTCCCGCCCGACCAAACCAATCAACAACAGGCATCCTGACCATGACCGTCTCCATTGAAGTCTGCGACTACATCGCAACAGTCACCTTGAACCGGCCTGAAGCCATGAATGCACTGGATCCCGAGTCAGTTGACCAGTTGCACGCCATCTGGCAGCAAATTTCATCTGACAGCGGCATACGGGTCGTGGTGCTTACCGGTGCTGGCGATCGCTCATTTTGTACGGGTGCGGACTTGAAGAAGACCCTACCTCCCAGCGAATCTTTTGCCGAACTGCACTCGGTTCGGTCCGACCGGCCCGAATTTGGCCAATTGCAGACAGGCAATGGTCAGTTGGTGCGATCAACGGATTTGCCCCCGGTGGTGGCCCGAACCCGCCCTTCAATGCGACATCAGAATTGCGTCGGAAAAGGCGAGCTGGGCTGCCTGAGGTGCATTGGCAATGTATTCCAGGCGCGGGCGGGACCCAGCGCATCGTTCGTGCGATTGGCCAATCAGATGCCATGCTGATGCTACTGACCGGCGCAAGGATCGAAGCGCAGGAAGCTTTGCGAATTGGCTTGGTAAGTCGCGTGGTCACGCCCTCTGCGCTGATGGAGACAGCCATGTCCATAGCCCGACAGATCGCAGCCAATGCCCCCCTGGCGGTGTCTGCAGTCAAGAGACTGGCGACTGTGGGGCGTGAGATCCCCTTGGCTGCAGGACTCGAATTGGAGCAGCAGTCATTTGGAATCCTTCGCAACAGCGAGGACCGTCTTGAAGGACGCAGCGCCTTTGTTGAAAAGCGAAAACCTGCCTTCAAAGGCGAGTAACTCGCCTGACAACCATGACCATCACCTCCAACCACCCAGGACCAATGGCTGACATTTCCACCGCGGGTGTTCCTTCAACCCACACTCCTTCATTGCTTGAAGTCTCCAATATTGTGGTGACCTTCGGGGGCGTGGTCGCCCTGACCGGGTGAGTTTCAAGATTCCTGAAGGTAAAGTGGTCGCACTCATTGGCCCCAATGGTGCGGGCAAAACGACCCTCTTCAACTGCGTGAGCCGTCTGTACACGCCCGACTCGGGGGACATCTTGTATCGAGGTCAATCCCTTCTTGCCACTGCGGCGCAACACATCGCCCAGAGAGGTATTGGACGAACGTTCCAAAATTTGGCGCTTTTTCAGAATTTGACCGTCACTGACAACGTCAGGATCGGGGCACACACACGCACCCGGGGAAACCTGATCGCCGATGCCCTGCGCCTGCCTTTGTCCCGTCGGGCCAATGCAGCCCTCCAACGCGACAGCAATCGCCTGATCGATTACCTCCATCTGCAGGATTTCGCTGCAAGCAAAGTGAAAGATCTGCCATTTGGCACCCAAAAGCGCGTTGAATTGGCCCGCGCGTTGGCCACTGATCCGAGCATGCTGCTTCTGGATGAGCCCGCCTGCGGACTCAACCATGAAGAAGTGAACGAACTGGGACAAATCATTCAGGCGATTCGCGTGGATTTCAATCTTACTGTGCTACTGGTCGAGCACCACATGGGTTTGGTGATGTCCATTTCAGATCACATCGTGGCCCTGAACTTCGGGCGACAGATCGCAGAAGGAACACCTGAGCAAGTGCAACAGCATCCTGACGTGATTGCCGCATATCTGGGTGGAGACAAGGCATGAGGGGGCAATTGACCATCAAGGATCTGACAGCCTCCTACGGGGGCAGCAAGGTTCTGCACGGCCTGAGTCTTCAGGTCAACGCGGGTCAGATAACCGCGCTGCTGGGCGCCAATGGCGCCGGCAAAACCAGTACCCTGCGGGCCATATGCGGCATGCTGTCGCGTCAAGGCTGCATCGAAGTCGACGGGCATCGTATTGAACAGTTGTCCACAGAAGAAATTGCTCGTTTGGGCGTCGGTCATGTACCGGACGGACGCGGGACTTTCGCCGCACTGACCGTGACTGAAAATTTACAACTTTGGCGCTATTCGACGAAGTGACAAGGTCAGCATCTGCCAGGACATGGATCGGATTTATGACTACTTTCCGATTCTTCGGCAACGAAGTTCTCAGCAAGCTGGGACCCTGTCTGGAGGGGAGCAGCAAATGTTAGCGGTAGGCCGTTCACTGATGGCTCGTCCGACTTTGCTGCTGCTTGATGAGCCGTCCTTTGGACTGGCTCCGCTCATGGTGCGTGCACTCTTCAACATTTTCAGGCGGCTCAACCAAGAGCAGGGAATCAGCATCCTTTGGTTGAACAGAACGCACACCTCGCATTGGATCTGCAGACCAGGCCTACCTACTTGAAACAGGGCGGGATTGCTTAATCGGGTACACCAGACGTGATCCGAAAGAACGACACCATTGACGAGCCTACTTGGGGAATTGATGATGGAACTTTTGCGCAGCAACTGATAGCTGGCCTATCCACAGGAACGATTTACGCCTGTGTCGCTTTGGCTGTCGTCATGATCTAC
>JADJBS010000015.1 GCA_016703665.1 Candidatus Defluviibacillus avedoerensis | reverse complement strand
GGTTTGGCTGTCAATGTATGGCTTTGTACCGTGTTGCCATGTAAGCATTGATTTACCAATGAAAAAGGCCTCTGAGTATCGCTACTTAGAGGCCTTTATCAGTACTAATGGTCGGTGTGAAAGGATTCGAACCTTCGACCCCTTGCACCCCATGCAAGTGCGCTACCAGGCTGCGCCACACACCGAAGCCTTTCATTATAGCGTGGGATCGGCGTAAGCCTTAGCCGTAGGTCAATAAATTTCGGATCTCCAACAGTTCTGCTCTAACATGCGACAACTGCTGGAATGAGGCATGCGCCCGGTCTGGAGGCTGTGTCGCGGTTACGTCAAGGCAGTCTATTTCGTCGCCATCAATGTCAAGATCTTCGACGCCGTCAAGCAGGACTTCACCCGACTTACGGCGATCACGCTCGTCTTGCACCAACTCCTGGAGTTTGTTGCGTGCGCCACTGATGGTGAACCCTTGGTCGTAAAGAAGATCACGTATGCGGCGAATCATCAGCACTTCATGGTGCTGGTAGTACCGACGATTGCCCCGGCGCTTCATAGGCCGCAGTTGGGTGAATTCCTGCTCCCAATATCGAAGCACGTGAGGCTTGACGCCACACAGGTCACCAACTTCACCGATTGTGAAATAGCGTTTTGCTGGAATAGATGGAAGTGTTTTCTCCATTGAAATCAATGCAGTACAGGGAATATCTTGGAGATTACGCTAAGTTCGCAGATCACGCAAAGCTCTTGCGGCATCCCGGCAAAATTTGCCGGGTTTTGTTGCGAAGCTCACAAATAGACGATCAGCAGGCTTATTCTTCCTCATCCAAACCGACTTCAGCGCCCTCACCTTGAATTTGGCTCTTGAGTTTATGGCTGGCATGGAAGGTCACCACTCGCCGGGCTTTGATGGGTATGGATTCACCGGTACGGGGGTTGCGCCCGGGTCGTGGCGCCTTGGTGCGGATCTGAAAATTACCAAACCCAGATATCTTTACGTCGCTGCCTTCGACCAGGCTTTCACCAATCAGGTCGAAAAACGCATCGATCATGTCCTTGGACTCGCGCTTGTTCAGGCCAATCTGCTCGAACAGCAGTTCGGCCAGCTGGGCCTTCGTGAGCGCAGGCGTCTCCAGGCTTTCTACGGTGATTTCCATGATGAGATGCTAGCGCAGTCGCGCGCCCAGGCGCTCGGTAGTAACGTCAATGACGGACTTGACAGCGGCCTCAATTTGTTCTTCTGTCAACGTAGCCTCTGCACTGCTCAGACTTAAGCGTAAAGCCAGACTTTTTTCGCCAGCGTTCAGTCCCCCCGCAATTTGGGTGGTGGGGCGGAACACATCAAATAGCAGAACGTCGGCCAAAAGACCTTGCGCGCCTGGTGCAGAGCGCACTGCCGCCAGTACGGCATCAAACGCAACTGATTCAGGCATTACCAATGCAAGGTCACGCTGCACAGTTTGGAATTTACTGATGGCTTGAGCCGCAGGCAATTCCCGCATTAGCGCTGCGTCCAGGTCCAATTCAAAAAGTAGCGGCGCTTGTGGCAATTCGTAGCTCTGACGCCAGCGAGGATGAAGTTCACCCACAAAGCCGATGGCTTGCCCACCTAGCAACACGCGGGCACTGCGACCAGGGTGCATAGCTGGGTGCTCGGCTGCCTCAAATGTTGGACGTAAAGGCGCAAGCAACGCTTCGACATCACCCTTAACATCATAAAAATCAGCAGGACGGTCTTTGACAGCCCACTGTGTGCTGTCAGTGCGGCCATAACTCAGCCCGGCAACCCGCATCGGCTGATGAATGCCCTGCACGGTCGTGTCAGTCGTTACAACCGCATCGTCACGTACAAACACCCGGCCGATTTCAAACGCGCGCACCCGGTCCGCCCGGCGGTCGAGATTGTGTTTCAGCACGTCAATCAAATTGCCCAGCAGCGACGAGCGCATCACATTCATCTGGCTCGCAATAGGATTCAACAGCTTGATGGGATTGACATTGCCTGCGAGTTCGGCTTCCCAGCGCTCTTCAACAAAGCTGTAGTTGATGGACTCTTGATACCCCAGGGCTGCCAAACTGCGGCGGACTGCAAAGCGACTGCGTTGCGACTCTGTCCGCAACTTGGGGGCAACCGGTGCTATCGGTGCTGTGGTTGGCAACTGGTTGTAGCCAATCAGGCGTGCCACTTCCTCGATCAGGTCTTCTTCAATGACCAGATCGAACCGGTAAGGTGGTGGCGTCACGGTCAAAGTGCCGTCGCCTTCTTGCACGGCCAAACCGAGGCGCTTGAGCGCGTCTGCACATTGCGCCTGGGTCAGCGGCATGCCAATCACTTTGGCGGCGCGCGCGACGCGCAGGGTCACGGGCTTGGCTTCGTTCAGCTTGACCTGAATGTCGTCAATCGGGTTGACTTGGGTCTCGGGCGTGCCGCAGATGTCGAGCACCAGCTGTGTGATGTGTTCAATGTGTTCAACGGTCAGGCTCGGATCCACACCGCGCTCGAAGCGGTGACCCGCATCGGTGGAGAAGTTGAAGCGGCGCGAGCGCCCAGCAACGGCCTCGGGCCACCAGAAAGCGGCCTCAATGTAAATGTGGCGGGTGTCGTCCGACACGGCAGTGGCGTCGCCGCCCATGATGCCGGCCAGCGATTCGACAGCCACGTCATCGGCAATGATGCCGACTTTTTCATCCACAGTGACTGTGTTGCCGTTCAACAGCTTGAGCTGCTCACCCGCTTTGCCCCAGCGCACGTCCAGCCCGCCATGGATTTTGTCCAGATCAAAGATATGGGTTGGGCGACCGAACTCGAACATCACGTAGTTCGAGATGTCCACAAGCGCAGTCACGCTGCGTTGCCCACAGCGCGCCAGGCGGTCCACCATCCACTGAGGCGTTTTGGCCTGGGTGTTGACGTTGCGCACGATACGGCCCGAAAAGCGGCCGCACAGATCGGGTGCAGACACCTTGACCGACAGCTTGTCGGCGCCTTGAACCGCCACAGCTGGGAAGCTGGGCACGTTGAGCGGAGCACCGGTCAGCGCCGACAACTCGCGCGCCACGCCGTACACGCTCAAAGCGTGGCCGAGGTTGGGCGTGAGCTTGAGAGTGAACATCGTGTCGTCGAGGTTCAGGTACGTGCGGATGTTCTGGCCCAAGGGGGCATCGGCAGGCAGCTCCAGCAGGCCGCCATGGTCTTCGGACAGCTTCAGTTCACGCGCCGAGCACAGCATGCCCTGGCTTTCCACGCCACGCAGTTTGCCCAGTTTGATGTTAAACGGTTTGCCGTCATCACCGGGTGGCAACACAGCGCCCACCGTGGCGCAAGGGATCTTGATGCCGACACGGGCATTGGGTGCGCCGCAAACGATGTTGAGCAACGCGCCCTGCCCCACGTCCACCTGACACACCCGCAGGCGGTCGGCATTGGGGTGTTGTACGGCCTCTTTGATTTCACCGACGACGATGCCGGTGAAAGGTGGCGCGGCAGGCGTGCTGTCTTCAACTTCCAGGCCCGCCATGGTGAGCGTGCTGGCCAGTTCTTCAGTGCTGATGGAGGGGTTGCAAAAGGCGCGCAACCAGGATTCGGGGAATTGCATGTTCGGACTCTTGGACTCTGGTTGGCTTAGCGGAATTGCGACAGAAAGCGCATATCGCCTTCAAAGAACTGGCGCAAATCGTTAACGCCATAACGCAGCATGGTCAGGCGGTCCATGCCCATGCCAAAGGCAAAGCCGATGTGGGTTTCGGGGTCCAGGCCCATGTTACGCACCACCTGGGGATGCACCTGGCCACTGCCGCCCACTTCCAGCCACTTGCCCGACAGCGGGCCGCTCTGGAACTGGATGTCGATCTCGGCACTGGGTTCGGTGAACGGGAAGAAGCTCGGGCGAAAGCGCAACGCCAAGTCGTCGCTTTCAAAGAAAGTGCGGCAGAAATTGGTGACTACCACTTTCAGGTCTTTAAAGCTTACGTTTTCGCCGAGCCACAAGCCTTCGCACTGGTGGAACATAGGCGAATGCGTAGCGTCGCTGTCTACCCGGTAGGTGCGGCCGGGTGCAATCACGCGTACTTCGGGCATGGGGCTGACACCGGCGTATTTCTTGACATGGGCCTGCGCAAAACGCACCTGCATCGGGCTGGTGTGTGGGCGCAGGTTGTAAGGGATGCCGTCCGCGCCATTGATGTCCACGTAAAACGTGTCCTGCATGGAGCGTGCGGGGTGGTTGGGCGGGTTGTTGAGCGAGGTAAAGCTGTGCCAGTCGCTCTCGATTTCGGGGCCGTCGGCCACGTCGAAACCCATGCTGGCAAAAATCTGTTCGATACGCTCTTGCGTGAGGGACACCGGGTGCAAGCCACCCGTGCCGCGCTGGCGACCGGGCAGGCTCACGTCCAAAGCTTCGGCTTTGAGTTGGGCCTGCAGCTCTGCCTCTGCCAGGGCTTGGCGACGGGCGGTGAGTGCGGCCTCGATGCCCTGCTTGAGCACGTTGATGGCGGCGCCGCGCGACTTCTTCTCGTCCACGCTGAGTGCGGCCATGCCTTTCATCAGCTCGGTCACGCGACCGGACTTGCCCAGGTATTGGGCCTTGGCGTTTTCCAGATCGGCAGGGGTGGCGGCTTGGGCGAAGGCAGCTTGTGCACTTGCCAGCAGGGTATCCAACTCGTTCATTGCGATTATTTTCAAAGACTCCAAAAAACAAAGGGCTAGAGCTGTTTCAAGCGCTAGCCCTTCATTTGTTTGGGCGTATTGCTATTCAGAGAATAGCGCTACAGGGGTCAAGATCAGGCTGCGAGCAGCTTGGCTTTCACTTGGTTCACGATGGCAGCAAATGCGGGCATGTCGTGAATGGCCATGTCGGACAAGACTTTGCGGTCGATCTCGATCTGGGCTTTCTTCAGGCCGTTAGCGAACTGGCTGTAGGTCATGCCGCAGCTACGAGCTGCTGCATTGATACGGGCAATCCACAACTGACGGAAGACACGCTTCTTGGTACGACGGTCACGGTAGGCATATTGCCCAGCCTTCATTACCGCTTCTTTGGCGATACGGAAGACATTACCGCGGCGACCGCGAAAACCCTTGGCGAGTGCGAGAACTTTTTTGTGGCGGGCGCGAGCCGTTACACCACGTTTGACGCGAGGCATGTGTTACTCCTTGTTCGTCGGTGAATTAAAGGCCTTGCTTGGGCAGCATTTGCGCCATGTGACCCATATTGGTCTCATGAACGGCAACCGCTCCACGCAGGTGGCGCTTGTTCTTGGTGGTCTTCTTGGTCAGAATGTGACGCTTGAAGGCTTGACCGCGCTTGACGGTTCCACCTGGACGAACGCGAAAACGCTTCTTCGCGCTGCTCTTGGTCTTCATTTTGGGCATGTGACTGCTCCTTATCGTATGTGCTCGTGAGGCGCTGCAAAAACTGTCCTGCAGACTTGATGGCCCCGAGCCACTATTTTTCAGCGCTACAAATCAATGCAATCACTGCTCGCGCTGCCAATCAAGACAACGCTGTTCGCAAAGTCAAAGACTTCGCATCACCCTCTGACAGACGACCAATCCGTCAGAGAAGGGATTCTCAGACCACGGCCGCAGGTGCTACTTCGGCTACGTGTTTGGGGGTAGACCCCCCGGGTTTTTTCTTGCCAGGCGCGATCATCATGATCATCTGACGACCTTCCAGTTTGGGGAACTGCTCCACCACAATCAAGTCTGCCAAGTCATCCCGAATGCGCTGCAACAGCGCCATGCCAATTTCCTGGTGCGTGATCTCGCGCCCCCGAAAGCGCAGCGTAATCTTGCATTTATCGCCCTCAGCCAAGAAACGCTTGATATTGCGCATCTTGATGTTGTAGTCACCATCATCGGTGCCCGGGCGAAACTTGATTTCCTTGATTTCAATGACCGTTTGCTTGGCTTTCGCTTCGGCCGCCTTTTTCTGCTCCTGGTATTTGAACTTGCCGTAATCCATTAAACGACAAACCGGTGGGTTTGCAGTGGCAGCGATTTCAACCAGATCCACATCGGCCTCGCCCGCCATACGAAGGGCTTCAGAGATGCTGACAATACCTAAAGGCTCGTTATCAGGACCGGATAGTCGAACTTCCGGGGCCATGATTTCCCGGTTCAGGCGGTGTTTGCGTTCCTCGCGGTGGCGACGGTCGCGAAATTCAGTAGCGATGGTTCAAATCCTTCAAATTAAAAACAGCAGCAGCCGTTTACCGCGATTGCGATAGGCGCCGCTGCGAACAACCTAGGATTTTATACGAATATGTCAAGAAAAGCACCACTCTCCGTGGTGTAAGTTATTGATTTAGATGAATTTTGACATTTCAGCAACAGGAGCGAGGCGAATACAGGGAGATAGCATCAGCCCGTGGCGTAACGAAAAGCGGTTTTATGTATCTCGAACACGCCTTTTGTCTACGGGTTAGACTGCACCTTTGTTCCATTGCAAAACTTGTGGCCTTGAATCTTCATCTTGACCTGTTTGATCTCAAGCTTTTCGCGTTTGTCGCTGAAGCACGCAGCTTGACACGTGGTGCCGACAAGGCTTGCATTTCATTGGCAGCAGCATCGACACGCATCAAACAGATGGAAGAAAGCGTGGGTGCCAAACTGTTACACCGCACCGCGCAAGGTGTCAATTTGACAGCCGTTGGACAGGCCCTGCTCTACCATGCCAAACTGGTTTTGCAGCAAATGGAACATTTGCGCTGCGACATGCAAGACTTTGGCAAAGGCGTCAAAGGGCATGTGCGCGTATTTGCAAATACGACCTCCATAACTGAATACCTTCCGGAAAAGCTGGCTGGATTTTTGACGGCCAATCCCAACATCCGGGTGGATCTGCGCGAATACCTCAGTGAGGAAATCGTCCGGGCGGTGACGGACGGCGAGGCCGATATTGGCCTGATCGCTGGTGATGTCTACAGCCAGGGTTTTGAAACCCGCCCCTTTGGGCGCAACCGTTTGGTGTTGGTGACACCAAAAGGGCATCCCATGATAGGAAGCCAAAAACCGATTGCCTTTGCTCAAACGCTGGAAGAGCAGCACATTGGTTTGCACCACAGCAGCGCAATTTATCGGTTCTTGGTACGCAAGGCCGAATCTACCGGCAGCGGCTACAGCCCGAGGATTCAGGTTTCCAGCTTTGAAGCCATCTGCCGGATGATTGAAGCAGGTGTGGGTATAGGTATCGTGCCAGCTTCGTCTGCAGAGCGGCATGCCAAAGTCATGAAGCTTGCTTTGCTGGATTTAAGCGACATATGGGCAGATCGCGAACTCAAAATCGTGACTCGCAACCGCGAGCTTTTACCTCATGCGGCCCGCTCTCTGTTTGACCACCTCGGTCAAGATCCAGACACCGCCATCAAATAGCACGCACTGAACAAAGCCCCCCTTTCGCATTTGCGAATGTTGATGCGGTGCTTTCTGGCAACCTGCTGGCTGATTGAAATCATGAGGCAACCAGCATGTCCGGTATTGACGAAGAGGCGCAAAGTGCTATCCGCGAAGCAGCGGACGACTATTTTTTGCGCAGCGATGCTTTGGCTCGCTCCCGCCAAATTCGAAGTCACGACTTAGAGCAACAGCCATCAGCGCAACTGAAGCAATGGCAAGACCTGATTTCACTTGGCTGGCCGGGC
The DNA here is from genome assembly GCA_016703665.1 of Candidatus Defluviibacillus avedoerensis. GTDB lineage: Bacteria > Pseudomonadota > Gammaproteobacteria > Burkholderiales > Burkholderiaceae_C > Defluviibacillus > Defluviibacillus avedoerensis. Next base: position 180,201 of record JADJBS010000015.1, on the reverse strand, counting down.
CTACTGGTGCCTGAAGACTTGGGCGGAATGCATTTATCTATGCGTTCAGCAGCCGAGTTCTTCTTGGCCGCTGGAGCACAGGCCGCCCCAGAACCCACCCTGGCGGTGGCAGGTCTTGCTGCCTTGGTATTGAGGCAACAGTCAACCGCAAAAGCAAGGGAGTTATTGCGTCACATGGTTGACGGCCGGTGCATTCCGGCCTTGGCCTGGCAGGAAGACCATGGCGACATCAGTCCTACACCCCTGTCCTGTGGTGCGGAATTGACCTCAGACGGTATTTGCATTCAGGGTGAAAAATGCATGGTGCAGCCTGGCCAAATGGCGAGCGGCTGGATCGTGCCCTGCCGTGCAGAAGACAATGTGATACTGATCTGGGTTGCGAGGGGTACAACTGGCGTGTGTGAAACCCCTCTTCGGTTAGCGGACGGCAGCGACGCTTCCGCTCTGCGATTTGACCGAGCAAGCGTACCCCTGGATTCAATCCTGGGCCAGGGCGAAACGGTCCAGACCTCGCTCAGGCGGGCATTGGCGCTGACCCAGATACTCCAAGCGGCGGAACTCTATGGTGGTGCAAAAGCACTGCTGGACTTAACGCTTGCCTACTTACGCACCCGGGTGCAGTTCGGCAAGCCGATTGGAAGCAACCAGGCGCTGCAGCACCGCGCGGTGGATGTTTTCATTCATTTGGAAGTTGCCAAAGCAACGCTGTCAGAGGTGTTGAGGTTGGCCGACGGCTGCGATCATCTTTCCATCGAGTCGCTTGAGGGCCATGCAAGTCGCGTCAAAGTACGTTGCGCTTTAGCCTCTGCGCAGGCTGCCCGCTCTGCAGTACAAATGCATGGGGCCATTGGCTTCACAGATGAATGCAATGTCAGTTCCTATTACAAGCGCAGTTTAGTTTTGTGCGCGTGGTTGGGAAATGCCACCGTTCACCAGCAAAGGCTCTCTGCCTTGCAAGGCCTGGGGGTGGTGGAACGGGGGGAGTCGAGTCTTTGGCAACGTACCTTCCCACGTCAAGCTGATTGGGGAAGCGATGCCAGAGACCGACTTCCGGAGCATGGTACGCGCATTCTTACAGGCAAACTATCCGCCCAATCTGCGCTTTCTATCACACCGCGCACGCTGGTCCGAAATGGAGGTGTGGTACAAAACGCTCTCACGTCAAGGATGGGTTGCACCGGCTTGGCCCGCGTCCCACGGCGGCATGGGCCTTCCCCCTGCCCTGCTGATCGCCTGGATTGAGGAACTCGAGCAGTTTGGTGCTGCACGGGCGCCAGATCAGGGCATTGTGATGGTCGGCCCCATGTTGATCCAACATGGAACGGTCGAACAGCAGCAGCGGTTTTTACCCAAGATCTTGAGCGGTGAGCATGTCTGGTGCCAAGGCTATTCTGAACCGAACTCAGGCTCAGACTTGGCCAGTTTGCGAACGGAAGCAGTTCAGGCAAGCGATGAAAAGGGAGCGCATTTCATCGTCAATGGTCAAAAGATTTGGACTACGCTGGCGCAAGACGCCACCTGCATTTTCATGCTGGTGCGTACAGATAAGCACGCAAAAAAACAAGAGGGCATCAGCTTTTTGTTGTGTGAACTCAGCACCCCCGGCATCACGATACGGCCCATCACCACGCTCGCCGGTGAACAGGAATTCTGTGAAGTGTTCTTCGACAATGTGCGGGTCCCTGCAGAGAATCTGGTTGGGCGCCTGCATGGGGGATGGACCGTTGCAAAAGCACTGCTGGGGTTCGAACGCATTTTCTTGGGCAGCCCAAAACAGTCGCAATATGCACTGGGGCAACTCGCCCGTTTGGCCAAAAGCCGCCACCTGGAAACCGACCCAATCTTCATGCAGCGCTACACCGCGCTACGCCTGGACGTAGCCGACTTGACCGCAGCCTACACGGCATTTGCCGATATCGTCAAACAAGGCAACCCGCTACCCGCATCGGTCTCGCTGCTGAAAATCTGGGCAAGCGAGACCTACCACCGCATCGGCACATTGTTGGCCGAAAGCTGCAATGAGTTAGGAGCAGTAGCAGGAGACCAACTACTCGATGGTCAAAGCTTTAACGCCCTCGCCCCCTTGTTTGGCTCCACCTCCGCCATGATTTATGGCGGAACCAACGAAATCCAGCGCAATATTCTGGCGCGCCAGGTGCTGGATTTACCAGCCTGATTTGTACATTGCCCCAAGAGTTCATCATGCTTTACACCGTACAACACCTTGAGATGATGGATGGTCTGCGCAAGTTCATCCGAGCAGAGATTGACCCTTTTGTTGACGAATGGGAAGCTGCTGAAATCTTTCCAGCCCATGAACTTTTCAAGAAAATGGGCGATCTGGGCTACCTGGGTATCACCAAGCCCGAGCCCTATGGGGGGTTAGGGCTGGACTTTTCGTATGCCTTGGCGGCGTCAGAGGCCATCGGTTACGCCCGTGCTCAGGGTGTGGCGATGGGTATCGGTGTGCAAACCAACATGGCAACGCCTGCACTGGCCGCCTTTGGCTCAGATGAACTGCGCCTGGAATTCTTGGCGCCAGCCATCGCGGGTGACATGGTGGCGTCCATTGGCGTGTCGGAGGCTGGCGCAGGGTCTGACGTGGCCTCGCTCAAGACATTTGCCAAGCGCGATGGTGATGACTACGTGATCAGCGGCAGCAAGATGTGGATCACCAACGCCATGCAGGCGGACTGGATATGCCTGCTGTGCAATACCTCTGAGGGGCAATCGCACAAGAATAAATCCTTGATCATCGTTCCGCTCAAGGATGAAAGCGGTCAGCGTACCGTTGGCATCAGCATGAACAAGATCAAAAAGTTTGGCATGTGGTCATCCGACACCGCCCAGATTTTTTTTGACGAAGTACGTGTCCCCGTGCGAAACCGCATCGGCGAAGAAGGCATGGGTTTCATCTATCAGATGAAGCAATTTCAGGAAGAACGGCTAGACGGCGCAGCGCGCCGACTGTCGGCACTGGCCTTAATCGATGAAACAGCAGACTACCTGCGACAGCGTCAGGCTTTTGGGCGCCCCTTGCTCGACAACCAGTTCATCCAGTACAAACTGGCAGAGCTCAAAACTGAACTGGAGGCCCTTCGCGCTCTGGTTTATGTCGCAACCGATGCATACGTGAAGGGCCAGAACGTCATAGAACTGGCTTCCATGGCCAAATTAAAAGCTGGCCGACTGGGCCGCGAGATCGCCGACTGGTGCATGCAGTTTCAGGGCGGCATGGGCTACACCTGGGACAACCCAGTATCCCGTGCCTACCGGGACTTCCGGCTAGGCTCCATTGGCGGTGGCGCAGACGAAGTCATGCTGATGGTGATCGCCCGCCAGATGGGCTTGATGAACATGACATCTGTATAAACAGCCGACAGCAGGTCATCAGGCCAGGTTACGAATGTCCGCTTGCAGTTTCTCAATAAAGCCCGCAATAGGCATCACCCCGAGATCCTGATTGCCGCGCCCACGCACTGCGACCGCCCCGGCTTCACGCTCCTTGTCGCCCACCACCAGCATGAAGGGGACTTTTTGCATTGAGTGTTTGCGCACTTTGTAGGTAATCTTGTCGTTATGCAGATCTACTGAGGCCCGCACGCCAGCCGTGTTCAGCTGATCGCAGACCGATTGCGCGTAGTCGGCTTGTGCGTCTGTAATGTTGAGCACCACCACCTGCGTTGGCGCGAGCCAGACAGGCAGTGCACCGGCATGCTGCTCAATCAAGATGCCAATAAAGCGCTCCAGGCTACCCACGATCGCTCGGTGCAACATGATGGGACGATGACGTTCGCCGTCTTCGCCCACGAATTCCGCATCCAAGCGCTCTGGCATGTTGGGGTCCACTTGGATAGTGCCGCATTGCCAAGGGCGACCCAGTGCATCTTTGAGCGTGTATTCGATTTTGGGGCCATAGAATGCGCCTTCGCCCGGCAAGTACTCAAAATCGCAGCCTGACGCCTTGAGACCTTCTGCCAATGCTTGCTCTGCGCGATCCCAGCTTTCCTCGGAACCAATGCGCTTTTCGGGTCGCGTTGACAGTTTATAGATGATGTCAGTAAACCCGAAGTCCTTGTAGACCTTTTGCAGCAGCGTCGTAAAGGCCACCACTTCGCCCTGAATTTGATCTTCCATGCAGAAGATGTGTCCGTCGTCCTGCGTAAATGCGCGCACACGCATGATGCCGTGCAGACCACCGGTGGGCTCATTGCGGTGGCATTGACCAAACTCGCCAAAACGCAATGGCAAATCACGATAGCTCTTTGTGCCTTGCTTGAAGATGATGATGTGACCAGGGCAATTCATCGGTTTGAGAGCGTAGTCGCGCTTCTCCGATTCCGTCACAAACATGTTCTCGCGGTACTTGTCCCAGTGACCCGTTTTCTCCCACAACCCCTGATCCAGGATTTGTGGGCCTTTGACTTCCTGGTAACCGTTGTCTCGGTAAACACGTCGCATGTACTGCTCCACCTGTTGCCACAGTGTCCATCCCTTTGGGTGCCAGAACACGGTACCCGGTGAATGCTCATCAATGTGAAAAAGGTCAAGCTCCTTGCCCAGCTTACGGTGGTCGCGCTTTTCTGCTTCCTCCAACATCGTCAAGTGCTGTTGCAGCTCATCCTTGGTTGCCCAGGCGGTGCCATAGACGCGCTGCAGCATTTCATTGCGGTGGTCGCCGCGCCAGTAAGCTCCCGCCACCTTCATGAGCTTGAAATGCTTGAGCTTTCCAGTACTGGGGACATGCGGACCACGGCACAGGTCTTCAAATCCGCCTTCGCGGTACAGGCTGACGTCCTGTCCTGCGGGAATGCCACCAATGATCTCTGCTTTGTAAGCCTCGCCCATGGCTTTGAAATGCGCGACAGCCTCGTCACGAGGCAACACGCGGCGGGTGATGGGTTCGTCCTTGTTGGCCAGCTCAGTCATCTTCTTTTCGATGGCAACCAGATCCTCTGGCGTAAACGGACGTTTGTACGAAAAGTCGTAGTAAAAGCCATGCTCAATCACCGGACCAATGGTGACCTGCGCCTCTGGAAACAGCGTCTTGACCGCATAGGCCAGCAAGTGCGCGGTCGAGTGGCGGATTAACTCCAGGCCGTCAGCATCTTTGGCTGTCACGATAGACAGTGGACAGCTGGCCTCAATCAGGTAACTGGTGTCCACCACCTTGCTGTCAATTTTTCCACCCAGCGCCGCCTTTGCCAGGCCTGCACCAATTGAGGCGGCCACATCAGCGACAGTAACCGCTTGCGAAAATTCACGGATAGAGCCGTCAGGAAGTGTGATCTGAATCATGATGCGGACCTCGTCAAAAGGACAAACAAAATTTGAGCGAAAAAAAAGCGCGGAACTCGCCGCGCTTTTTTTGAGAAAAACTATCAACTGAAATGCAGGCGCGAACTGCCGTCCTTAACGGACGATAAGGAAACCTTTCGTAGTTCGCGGTGTCATAACCATTTTGGTAAATTCAGTGATAAAAATTGGTAGGCGCAATTGGACTCGAACCAACGACCCCCACCATGTCAAGGTGGTGCTCTAACCAGCTGAGCTATGCGCCTGTCGTTGAAGCCTTCGATTATAGCATGACATTTGTATTTCATTGAGTTACTCAGGACCGTCACTTGCGATAAGTACGGCGTACGCCCTTGACCTCGCGCACCCTGACCAGCACCGCATCGAGGCGTGCAGCATCGGGTACCTCTACAGTAAACGTCATCCATGCGACCTGCCTGACAGATTGGGTTTGCACCCCAATCACATTGATCTTTTCTTTGGCAAATACTTCGGAAATATCCCGAATCAAGCCAACGCGGTCTGCTGCTTCGACAGCGACGTCGACAGGATAGCGAGCATCATGCCCCGCCCGTTGCTGACCCCATTCAACGGGTATGACCCGCTCACCCGATCGAGCCGCCATTTCCCGGAAGTTGGCGCAGTCTGCACGGTGAATGCTGACGCCTTTGCCTCGCGTCACAAAACCGCGAATGGCATCCCCGGCGGCCGGACGGCAGCACTTGGCAAGTTGTGTCAGCAGGGAGTCCACGCCCACCACCAACACCCCACTGGATCTACCGCTACGGTTCGCTCGGTCAGGAAACCGGTTTTTCTTGAGTAGCAGAAAGTCATCCTGCGGCAGAGCAGGCTCAGGCGGACGCAGCACCAGCTCGATGTTGCGCAGCGAAAATTCATCTTTCCCCACCACTTCAAACAAGGCATCAGCCGACTTGAAGCCTAACTGCGATGCCAAATCCTCCAAACGGACGGACGTCTTGCCTTCGCGGGCAAGCAGCTTATCGACCAACTCTCTTCCACGCGCAATGGTCTCATGCATCACCTGGGCGTTAAACCAGGCTCGCACTTTGGCCTTGGCCCTGTGGCTAGCCAAAAACCCAAGCTCCGAATTCAGCCAGTCACGCGACGGCCCCACTTGTGGGCCAGACTCCTTGGCGGCCATGATCTCCACGGTCTGTCCGTTCTTGAGAGGCGTGTTCAGTGGAACCATGACCTCATCCACACGGGCGCCACGACATCGATGGCCGAGACTGGTATGGACTGAATACGCAAAGTCAACCGGCGTCGCACCCTGGGGCAGTTCCACTACCGACGCTTCAGGGGTCAAGACATAAATACGGTCGTCAAACAGGCCCTTAGCGTGCTGCGGATCAGTCAGATCGCGCTCCCAGGCGAGCAACTGCCGCAGCACAGCGATTTTTGCGTCATATTCGCTGCCTGCAGTAACGCCCGAATACCCCTTTGCACCCGCCTCTTTATAAGCCCAGTGCGCCGCAACACCGTGTTCGGCATGGTCATGCATGGCCTGGGTGCGAATCTGAATCTCGATGGGTAAGCCGTCGACATCGCGCACAACCGTGTGAAGTGACTGATACCCGTTGGGTTTGGGCTTGGCAATGTAGTCGTCAAACTCGGCCGAGATCGGAGCCATGGCGCTGTGTACATGAGCCAGCGCACCATAGCAATCATTGGTGCTTGGCACGATCAGGCGTAAGGCTCGCACATCCATCACCTGCTCAAACACAAGCGATTTGCCTCGCATCTTCTTGACAATGCTGTAGATGTGTTTCGGTCGCCCCTGAACCTGCGCCTGAATACCAACGGCTGCCAAAGCCACCTGCAAATCGCCTTTGACTCGCTCCATGTAGGCTTCACGCGCCACACGCTTGGTGTCGAGTTTGCGTGCAATGTCTTTGTAAGTTTCCGGCTCTAGAAAACGGAACGCTAGGTCTTCCATTTCCCATTTGATTTGCCAGATGCCCAGCCGATTGGCCAACGGCGCAAACACCTCAAGGGATTCGCGAGCCAAACTCGGCGGAACCGGAGCCCGCGTCGCCGCATAAAAACGCAGGCTCTGAAGGCGCGACGCCAAACGCAACAAGATGACACGCAAATCCCGCGAAAAAGCGAGCAGCATCTTGCGTATGTTTTCAGTCTGTGCCGCCACCGATTCAGGTCGCTGCTGCGCATTGCCTATGCCGTTGGCACCATTGGGATCGTTGGCTTCGCGCGCCTGCTGCTGCACACGCACCAACTGCTTAGTATCAACTGCGAGACTCGCCAGGCTGTCACCAAACATCTTTCCAATGACATCCCGAGGTTTGGCCAGGTATTCGCAGGCATAAACCAGGTACACCGCCGCCTGTAAGATAGGCGATGGATCAATGTCGGCCACGATTTCAGCCACAGCCTGGGCGTGCGCCAATGTCTCCTCGCCACTTTCAAGGACAGCGCCAGCCAGTAGCGGCTCAGCGAACGCCTTGGCCTGAATCAGGAGGTGTTCATCTGCGGCCGCTTGAGGGTGGGTAGCTTTCGGCGAACTGCTTTTCATGCCTAGGTCTCAACTCGGTTCATTCATGCCAGCAACCAATCCACCACTGCTTTGACTTGTTCGTCACTGATCAGCGTAGGTGCGTGACCAACACCGTCAAACTCAAGCAACTTGGCAAGCGGTCCGCGTTGGGTCATGTCCCTGGCAGTGGCCTGTGAAAGCAGGTCCGATACTCCGCCTCGAATCAGAAGCGTATGTGCCTTGATGTTGTCGTACAAAGCCCACAGCACTGCCTCGCCCGCCTGCGCAGATTCCTCCGCCAGGCTGCGAAACGGTACCGCCAGCGCCGGGTCATAGTGCAAGGTCACACCTGCCGCAGGGTTAGCAGGGTCGATTGGGCGTACCATGGGTTCTGACAGCCTCAGCCACTGCTGCGGCGTATGTGGGCCAAAACTGGTGGAAACAGTCCACATGGCCTCGGCAGCTTGCTGCACAGAATCAAATCGCCCGGTATTGCCCAAATAGCTCCCAATGCGCTGCAAAGCCTGCCACTGGATGGCTGGGCCTACATCATTCAAGACCAGACGGCGCACAGCCACTGGCAGCGGCAAGTCGGGTTGCCCGGCAATCACCATGCCAATCAATCCCCCCATGCTCGTGCCCACCCAATCCAGCGTCTGAACAGCTGCTGTCTGATTCAAATGCCTCAGCATGGCAAGCATGTCGCCCGCATACGACGGTACGGCGTAACCCATCGGGTCTTTAAGCCAGTCGCTCTTGCCACGCCCGACAACATCTGGGCAAACCACACGCACAGATTGGCCAACAGAGGCTGAATGGTCGACCACCGCCTTTGCAAGAACGTCAAAATCCCGCCCCTGGCGGGTCAATCCATGCACGCAAACGATCAAATGGGGGCTGTCAACTTGCCCCCATTGCCACCAGGCCATGTGATGCCCTCCCGATGCATCTGGGCACAGAACACGTTGGAGCAATGGTTCAGAGAGGGAAGCAGACATATATAGCGAGATAATTGGTCAATCAAACGTCACTTCAACCATCGTAAATCATTCGGAGCGCATTCATGCTTAAAGGTAAGACAGCATTGGTCACTGGGTCCACGAGCGGTATCGGTCTGGGCATTGCACAAGCCCTCGCGCGCCAAGGCGCCAACCTCGTGCTAAACGGTTTTGGTGACCCCGCTGCGATTGAAGCAGCCCAGGCTTCAGTGGCTGCATCCGGCACTGCCACAGGCATGACGGTGGCCTACCATGGCGCTGACATGAGCAAGCCGGCCGAGATTGAAGCCATGATGGCTTTTGCCGCCGAGCGCTTTGGCATGGTGGACATACTCGTCAACAATGCAGGCATCCAGCATGTGTCCAAAATTGAAGACTTTCCTGTCGAACGCTGGGATGCAGTCATCGCTATCAATTTGTCCAGCGCCTTTCACGCCACACGACTCGCATTGCCGGCCATGAAGGCGGCGGCAGGTGGCAACGGTTGGGGCCGGATCATCAACGTGGCCTCGGTTCATGGCTTGGTTGCATCTGCTGAAAAATCGGCCTATGTGGCAGCAAAACACGGTGTAGTGGGGCTGACCAAAGTCACCGCGCTGGAAAACGCCACAACTGGCGTGACCTGCAACGCCATCTGCCCTGGCTGGGTACTGACACCGCTGGTTCAAAAGCAGGTCGATGCCAAAGCTGTGGCCATGAAGGTCTCCAACGAAGAGGCCAAGAAACTGCTGCTAGGCGAAAAAGAGCCTTCGATGCAATTTACAACGCCAGAAGAACTGGGCGAGCTGGCGGTCTTTTTCTGTTCACCCGCAGCGAACAACGTTCGCGGCGTGGCCTGGAACATGGATGGCGGCTGGACGGCTCAGTAGCCTGGCCCGTCAAGTCCGCAAATCAAGGAAACGGAGTATCCCTGGCAGATGCTCCTCGAAATTGCTGATGGCGTGGTCACCTCCCTCCTGGGTTACGCCTTTGCAACCAGGATAGTGCGCTGACATTTCGCGCCAGTCGAGCACTTCATCACCCTTGGCAATCACCACGTAATAGCGGTCTGGCTGGGAGATGGCGTTGACCTCCAATGCGCTCAATTCGTCCACATAGTCGGGCTTGAAATAGAAACGCTCGCCAGGCGTATGCCATAGGCTGTGCTCTCCAATCGCGCGGGTCAGATCTCGCGCTGCATGAATGGCAGGATTGAGCACGACCGCTTTGCACCCAAGCCTCTCGGCAATGAAGGTGGCGTAAAAGCCCCCTAATGACGACCCCACTACCGCCATGCGATTGGCTGGCCAGGTGTTGACGCCGTCCAAAAGCAACTGCATGGCCTGTGCCGGTGAAGGGGATAATTGCGGACACCACCAAGTCATGCCCGGCGCAACGGCTGCAAGCTGTCGTCCCATGCTTTGGGCTTTCGCTGAGAGCGGTGAAGACCTGAACCCATGAAGGTACAACACATGTGTAACCTGCTCTTGCATCGGCAATTTTTCTGAGTTGCTTTTCACGTGTGGATGCTGAGTCAAATCGATTCATCGAAGTATACGGATCACTGTCAACAAGGTGCCTGCCCAGACTTCAAAGCCGCACGCATCCTGCACAAGATACAAGTTGAAACGGAAACCCTACATCTTGAGGACAGTATCAACTGCACGTCATGTAATTGTGCAAAGAATGAGAAAACATACCAAATATTTGGTACAAAATGCAGTCTACAAAAATACAGAAGACGGCATGCCATGGCGGACCTAAGTACGCGAAAAGACAAGATTCTGGTGGTTGACGATGACCCCAGACTGCGTGAACTCTTGTTGAGGTATCTGACTCAGGAGGGGTTTGACGTAGAAACCGCTGAAGACGGCGCGGCCATGGGCCGGGTACTGACGCGCGAAGCCGTTTCATTGATCGTGTTGGACATCATGCTACCCCGGGAGGACGGCCTGTCCATTTGCCGTCGACTTCGCAGCAATCAGGTCAGTACACCCATCATCATGCTGACCGCCAAGAGTGAGGATTTGGACCGGATTCAAGGCTTGGAGGTCGGGGCTGATGACTACCTGTCTAAGCCGTTCAATCCACGGGAACTGCTGGCACGAATCAATGCCGTTTTACGTCGCCGTCCTAAAGTCGAGGCGCCCGGTGCGCCCTCCTCCGACAATGAAATTGTGCTTTTTGGCGGTCTGCGCTTTGATCTTGGCGCCCGCACCTTGCACCGTGAGGACAAGGAATTATCCTTGACCACCGGGGAATTTGCGATGCTCAAGACCCTGGTTCGACACCCCAGGCAGCCGCTGTCACGCGAAAAACTCGCCCTGCTGACGCGTGGACGTGACTTTGATCGGTTTGATCGCAGTCTGGATGTGCAGGTGTCGCGCCTTCGGAAATTGATTGAGGAAGACCCAACGTCTCCGCGCTATCTGCAAACCGTGTGGGGCGTTGGGTATGTCTTTGTTCCAGATGGGGATTAAGTCGCCTGACAACCATCCTGCCTCAGGCCGCCCAGTTCAAATTGGCGTCAATCTTTTCTGGCGCACCTTCATCCTGCTCTCACTGCTCTTGGCCGGGAGCGTGTTGGCTTGGCTCAAGACACTCTCCGCGCTGGAATTTGAACCGCGTGCGCTGCAGACAGCGCACCAGATTGCGACCACCGTCAAACTGACACGAACCGCCCTGCAGCACACCGATAGCGCCAGGCGGGAATCCATGCGCCGCTCTTTTTCCGGCATCGCGGGCATGGGCTTGCAGGAGCGTCAGCAGCAAGACAAGGTCATACCCTTGGTCAAGGATGCGCTGGCGCTTAGGATTGAAGAAGAACTGCGCAAACAACTGGGGCCAGAAACCGCACTGGTGCTGAGGGTGAATGACGAGCCTGGTCTTTGGGTTAGCTTCAGCCTCGACCAAACGCCGTATTGGTTGAGGGTAGACCCCAGTCGCATCCATCCCGCACCCAATGGCATGGCCTGGGTTGCGTGGCTGGTACTGGCCGTTGTCCTCTCGCTTGCGGGCGCAGCATTGATTGCCCGACTGGTGAACAACCCTATCAAGCAACTTTGGCTGGCTGCGAGCCGTGTGCGAGTGGGCGACTATGACTCCAGCTTCCTGGACGAGACCGCGTCTACCAGCGAAATTCGTGAAGTCAACATTGGCTTTAACCGCATGGCGCAACGCCTGTCGGCCATGGAGCAAGACCGGGCCGTCATGCTGGCAGGCATCTCACATGACTTGCGCACGCCACTGGCGCGCCTGCGGCTGGAAACCGAGCTCAGTGTAGCCGACACGCAAGCCCGTGATCACATGTGCAACGACATTGAGCAGCTTGACCGCATCATTGACAAGTTTCTGGATTACGCACGGCCCGTGCCCGCCGCGACCGGCGCCGTGTTGTTAAATGACGTGATCGATGGCTGCCTGTACGCCTTGAGTAATCCGCCCGACATGCAGGTCACGGTCGATTTGCGTGGCCAGTTGGTAGCGCAAGGCGATGCCACCGAACTCGGACGTGTGGTGTCCAACTTGCTAGAGAATGCCCGCCGCTATGCCAAAAATGCCGATGGTATCGCCCGGATCGAGATCACAGGGCGTCAACGCGAGCACTGGATTTTGCTGAAAATTCGGGACTACGGCCCGGGCGTTCCAGCCGAAGATCTGTCCAAACTCAAACAAGCATTCTTTAGGAGCGATACCGCTCGCACCGCAGCCACAGGTGCCGGGCTGGGGCTGGCGATTGTGGACAAAGCCATTCAGCGCATGGGCGGCAGCTTTGTCTTGACCAGGCCCAGTGGTGGTGGGCTGTCAGCCAGTTTCAGGCTCAATATCGCGCCTTAGGCTGCGCTCTAAATACAAGGGCAACTGCCCTCGCCTCCATACTGAGACCTTGGCCGACCGGGCCGAGTCGTTCGGCGGTTTTGGCCTTCAGGTTAACCCGCGAGACATCCACACCCAAAGCCTTGGCCACGCCTGCGCGCATCTGCGGCATGTGGGGCATCAGCTTTGGCGCTTGGGCGACGACGGTGGCGTCCACATTGCCCAGCTCAAAACCCTCGCCACGCACCCTTCGCATGGCCTCGGCCAACAGGATGGACGAGTCAGCCCCCTTAAACTCGGCTTGCGTATCAGGAAAATGCGTACCGATGTCCCCCAGCCCCGCCGCACCCAACACTGCATCGGTGACGGCATGCAGCAGCACATCTGCATCGGAATGCCCCAGAAGACCTTGCCCATGGGGAATCTCCACCCCACCGAGCACCAGCTTGCGGCCAGGCACCAGGGCATGAACGTCCCAGCCCTCGCCAACGCGAATCTCGGGGATGGGCTGATTACTCATGGGGTCTCCTTTGGCTGGCGCGCCAGCAAAACCGCTTCGGCAAGGGCGAAATCTTCAGGGTAGGTCACTTTGAAATTTTGAGCGCTGCCCGTCACCAACAAGGGCGCAAAGCCAGCCGCTTCAATGGCGCTGGCTTCATCGGTCACGTTCACGCCAGAAGCCTCGGCCTGCAGGAGTGCGTCAAGCAGCATGCCAATATGAAACATCTGCGGCGTTTGGGCCAGCCATTTGTCGCTTCGGTCCAGAGTGGCCTGCACCCGGCCATCAACTTCTGCTTTCAGGGTGTCCGGCAGTTTCAATGCCAACAGTCCACCCACGGAATCGGTTTTGCAGGCGTCAATCAATCGCCCCACCATGTCGGTCGTCACCAGACAGCGAGCAGCGTCGTGCACCAACACCAGTCCTGCGGCGTGGCGCCACAATCCAGAAGTACTTTTATGCCATTAAATACCGTATCACGGCGCGTTGGCCCTGCATTTCTCGATACAGAAACAGTAGTGTTTGATTGCACCGGAAAAACACATCATCTGGCGATACCACCACCAGCACACCCGCCAGACCCGGTACCTGAACCAGCGCGTCCAACGTATGGGACACCAAAGCCTTGCCTGCGATAGAGCGGTATTGCTTAGGGCCTCCCGCGCCTGCGCGTGAGCCATTGCCGCCGCAAGGGACCAGAATAAAGATGCGCGTTGTGTAGGTGGACGATTCAGACATAGGTGCAGCCATTCTAAAATCTAGGCACACCCCCTCATCTGGACAGGGGGTATTTGTTTTTGAGATTCCATGGACCTGCCCAAACTCATCCCCGGTAAGCGCTTCACCCTGCCCCATCCACCTGGGTCGGCAGACGCCCTCCTGCTGGCACAACTCGCCCAGCGCGACAAGGCGGCACACCAGATCACCACCATCGTGACCGCAGACGCAGGCGATGCGCAGCGTTTGATTGACGAGTTAACCTTCTTCGCGCCCGACTTGCGCTGCACCCTGTTTCCCGACTGGGAGACCCTGCCTTACGACAGTTTTTCGCCGCACCAGGACTTGATCAGCGAACGCCTGGCCACGCTGTGGGCCATTTCGCAGGGTGCTGCCGACGTGGTTGTGCTCCCCGCCACCACCGCCTTGTACCGCTTGGCTCCCCCCGCGTTCCTGGCGGGCTACACCTTTCACTTCAAAACCAAGCAAAAGCTGGATGAAGCCAAGTTCAAGGCCCAGCTGACGCTGGCTGGCTACAGCCATGTGACACAGGTGGTCAGCCCCGGTGAATACGCGGTGCGCGGCGGCTTGATTGACCTGTTTCCCATGGGATCGACTCAGCCATTCCGGGTGGACCTGTTTGACGATGAGATTGACAGCATCCGCACTTTTGACCCCGACAGCCAGCGCAGCCTATACCCCGTGCCCGAAGTGCGCCTGCTGCCCGGGCGTGAGTTCCCCATGGACGAACCCGCTCGTGCCAAGTTCCGCAGTCGCTGGCGCGAACTGCTGGAGGGTGACCCGACAAAGAGCCGCATCTACAAAGACATGGGCGCAGGCGTGGCCACCGCCGGTATCGAGTACTACCTGCCGCTGTTCTTTGACGATACCGCCACCGTATTTGACTACCTGGGCGCCGCCTCCACCGTGGTGCTGCATGGCGACTTGGAACCTGCCTTCCAGCGGTTTTGGCAAGACACCAAAGACCGCTACCGTTTGCTGCAAGGCGATCCGGAACGCCCGGTGCTCCCGCCCGAATCTCTGTTCTTGAGTACGGAGCAGTTCTACGCCCAGGCTAACGCACATGCGCAACTGTCGCTGCGAGCCGCCAGCGCACAGGCCGACCCCTACGTTGAATTCACCGCCCTCCCCCCCCTGGCCGTGGTGCGTGGTGCAGACGACCCCCTTGCAGCCCTCAAAGCCCACGCCGCACGCAGTCCCCACCGCATGCTGGTGCTGGCTGAAAGCAATGGCCGCCGGGAAAGTCTGCTGGATTTTCTGCGTGCCAGCGGCGTCAACCCGCCCGCATTTGACTCACTGGCCGAGTTTCAGGCCAGTGACGTACCGATGGCATTGCCACCGCCGCATTGACGACCGGGTTCGCCTGGGCTGAAGCTGCGCTGGACTTGGTGACTGAAACCGAGCTCTTCGCCACCGCCGCTGGCACGCGCCGCCGCAAAAAGCAAGAGCAGGTCAGCGATGTTGAAGCCCTGATTAAAGACCTGAGCGAGCTCAAAGTTGGCGACCCCATCGTGCACAACGCGCACGGTATTGGCCGGTATCTCGGCCTGATCAACATGGACTTGAACCAGGGCGTGAACGAAGACGGCAGCCCCGTGCTGCAGGAGTTCTTGCACCTGGAATACGCCGACAAGGCCCAGCTCTACGTACCGGTCAGCCAGCTGCACCTGATCAGCCGCTACACCGGCGTCAGCGCCGATGAAGCCCCCTTGCACCGCCTGGGATCGGGTCAATGGGAAAAAGCCAAGCGCAAAGCCGCCGAGCAGGTGCGCGACAGCGCGGCCGAACTGCTCAACATCTACGCCCGCCGCGCCGCGCGCGAGGGCCACGCCTTCCGCTACAGCCCGCACGACTATGAAACCTTTGCCAAGGACTTTGGTTTTGAAGAGACCGCTGACCAGAACGCCGCCATTCATGCTGTGATACAGGACATGATCTCGCCGCGTCCCATGGACCGCCTGGTCTGTGGCGATGTGGGTTTTGGCAAGACCGAGGTCGCGCTGCGCGCTGCCTTCATTGCCGTTACTGGCGGAAAACAGGTCGCATTCCTCGCCCCCACCACGCTGCTGGCCGAACAGCATTTCCAGACCTTGACCGACCGCTTCAGCAAATGGCCCGTCAAGATTGCGGAGATGAGCCGGTTCCGATCCACCAAAGAGATCAACATTGCTATCAAAGGAATAGCTGATGGTGGCGTGGATATTGTGGTGGGCACCCACAAGCTCTTGAGCGAGAGCGTCAGATTCAAGAACCTGGGCTTGCTGATCATTGACGAAGAGCACCGCTTTGGCGTCCGCCACAAAGAAGCCATGAAGGCCATGCGCGCCGAAGTCGATGTGCTCACCCTCACCGCCACGCCCATCCCCCGCACCCTGGGCATGGCGCTGGAAGGCCTACGGGATCTTTCCGTTATTGCCACCGCGCCTCAGCGTCGCTTGGCCATCAAGACCTTTGTGCGCAGTGAATCCAACGGCGTGATCCGGGAAGCCGTGCTGCGCGAACTCAAGCGCGGCGGGCAGGTTTACTTTCTGCACAACGAGGTGGAAACCATCGAGAACCGCCGCCAGAAGCTGGCCGAGTTGCTGCCCGAAGCCCACATCACCATCGCCCACGGCCAGATGCCCGAGCGCGAGCTGGAGCGTGTAATGCGCGACTTTGTAGCCCAGCGCTTCAACGTGCTGCTGTGCTCCACCATCATCGAGACCGGCATCGACGTGCCCAGCGCCAACACCATCGTGATGAGCCGCGCAGACAAATTCGGCCTGGCCCAGTTGCACCAGTTGCGTGGCCGCGTGGGCCGCAGCCACCACCAAGCCTACGCCTATCTGATGGTGCCGGACATTGAGGGCCTCACCAAACAAGCCAGCCAGCGCCTGGAAGCCATTCAGGCCATGGAAGAACTGGGCAGTGGCTTTTACCTGGCCATGCACGACCTGGAAATCCGGGGTACAGGCGAAGTGCTGGGCGAGAACCAGTCCGGCAACATGCTGGAAGTGGGCTTTCAGCTCTACAACGAGATGCTGAGTGAGGCCGTGCGCTGCCTGAAGGCAGGCAAAGAGCCCGACCTGCTCAGCCCTTTGAGCGTGACGACAGACATCAACCTGCATGCCCCGGCACTGTTACCCAACGACTACTGTGGCGATGTTCACCTGCGCCTGTCCTTCTACAAGAAGCTGGCCACGGCCAAAACCAACGACCAGATCGACAAGCTGCTCGAAGAAATTGTCGACCGTTTCGGCAAGCTCCCGACCCAGGCCCAGACCTTAATCGACGTGCACCGCCTGCGCGTGCTGGCTTTGCCCTATGGCGTAAGCAAGGTTGATGCAGCCCCAGGCGTCACGCAAATCACATTCCGCCCCAACCCACCGATTGAGATGATCAAGATCATCCAATTGATCCAGAAAAACAAGCACATCAAACTGGCGGGGAACGAGAAACTGCGCATTGAGCGTGAGTTGCCTGAGCCCAAAGACCGGGCGCAGATGGTGCGGGATGTTTTGCGGAGTTTGGGGCAGCCGGTGACGGCTGGCTAAGAATGCAAGGCAACCATATAATTGTTTGACACTTATATCCGGCAACTTGTCAAACGGAGGTTTGTCATGTCCCAAGTCACGATCTACCTTGATCCCCCCGCATTGGAAGCAGCCAAACTGGCTGCGGCTCGGTCGCAAATGTCTGTCAGCAAGTGGTTTGCCCAGTTTGCCGAAGCAGAACGCGCTCATTTGACCGCCGACCGCCAGCAGTTTTGGGCGGAAATTGACCGCCTGCGTACCAACGTGGCGGATGACGGCTGGGACTTTTTGCTCGATCCCAAAACCCGGCACAGCGGGATGGGCGAAGACTTGCAGCGGGAATCCTTGGATTGAATGTTGATGCGCTACCTGCTTGACACCAATATCCTGATTTATGCCTACAAGAACCTGGGGGGATGCCGCCGCCGAATTGATGTGCATGAGCCGCAAAACATCTGCATCTGCCCACTGAACGTCTACGAGTTAGAAGTTGGCATTGCAAAATCCCGGCCCCCACAAGGCATGCAATTGTTTTTGAACGACTTGCAGGCACGCTTTAACCAAGCAGCGCTGACCAACGAGGCAGCGTCACAGGCAGCAAAAGTGCGCGCCAAGCTGGAGCAGCAAGGATTGCCCATTGGGGCCTATGACCTGCTTTTCGCAGGCATTGCATTGGCCCACGACTTGATCCTGGTGACTCGCAATACCCGCGAATTCGAACGGGTACCGGGCCTGAAATTAGAAGACTGGTATGACTGACGCCATTTGGAAACCAGGCATGATTTTGGCATACCAGAAATGAATTGTTTGCTATCATTTTTTATAAATTCAGCAAGCAAATGCAATCCCTAGAACTCGCCATCGCAGCCATCTGTGTGCTCTTGGCCCTCAGCACGCGCCCCTGGCGCATGCTGACAGGAGAGTCGGGGCACGCTTTGCTGACGCCGCTACTGGCCACTCTGGTCGTCCTGCCCTGGCTGTGGGCGATGCCAAGCTTGCATGCGATTCCTTTGCAGCTTCAGTGGTCTGGTGCGTCGATCGTGCTGTTGATGTTGGGATGGCCGCTGGCCGTGCCTTTGCTGCTGCTGGTTGGCTGCATCGCGATGTTGATTTCGCCCATGTCTTTGATGCAGCGTTAACCATGGCTGTCTGGCAAGGCGTGGTGCCTGCCTCCCTCGCGGTCGGTCTGGGCGCCGCCTTGCGGCGGTGGGTAGGCACGCACCCGTTTGTCTACATCTTGGGCCGGGGTTTTCTGGGCACTGTTGTCTGCCTGTTTTTGTCCAGTTTATTGTCGCAGTGGGCGGGGCACCCTTTGCCGGACGTGCCGGATGGACTTTCGTTGGTGGCGCGCTGGCTCACCGCCTGGAGCGACGGCTTTGTGTCGGGTATGCTTTGCGCCATTTTTGTGGCCTTTCGCCCCGAGTGGCTGGCAACTTGGTCTGACCGCCTTTACCTCAAACCCAAATGAACTCTGCTGTTGAAACATCGCCCGGTCTGGTGACGCGTGGCTTTACCCCTCCCATGCGTATGAGCGATTTCAAGTTGATCGCGTTCGACATGGATTCCACGCTGATCAACATCGAGTGCGTGGACGAGATCGCCGACGCGGCTGGCCGCAAAGCCGAGGTGGCTGCCATTACAGAAGCCGCCATGCGAGGTGAGATCACCGATTACAAAGACAGCCTGCGCCGCCGTGTGGCGCTGCTCAAAGGCGTGACGGTTGCACACATGGAGCAGGTGTACCAGGAGCGCCTGCAACTGAACCCTGGCGCTGAACAGTTGGTCAAGGCCTGCAAGCTTGCGGGCATGAAGGTGTTGCTGGTCAGCGGCGGGTTTACCTTCTTCACCGACCGAATTCGCGACCGTCTGGGCATCGACTTTGCCCGCTCCAATGTGCTGGAGCTAGAAAGCGGCCCAAACTGCGGCAACTTGACCGGGCGAATGGTTGACCAATGCTGGGGCGATATTTGCGATGGCAATGAAAAGCGCCGCACGCTTTTGGAAGTCTGTGCCCTTCTGGGTATTGAGCCGTCGCAAGCAATTGCCATGGGCGACGGTGCGAATGACCTGCCGATGATGGGCGTGGCAGGCTTGTCAGTGGCCTACCACGCCAAACCCAAAGTACGCGAACAGGCAATGGTCGCCATCAATGACGGTGGACTGGACCGTCTGCTGGAAGTGTTGACCTGAGCTGATGCGAAAGAGGGACTGTCATGGACTTTGAAGTACGCCAGGATGATTTGACTGGGGCTGCAATTCAGGCGCTGCTGCGAGAGCACATGGCGGGGATGATGAGCAGCTCGCCGCCTGAAAGCGTGCACGCCTTGCCGCTGGATGCATTGCGAAAGCCTGACATCACTTTTTGGTCTGTTTGGGGAAACGGCGAGCTTTGTGGATGCGGTGCATTGAAATCGCTTGACGAGAAACAGGGTGAGGTCAAATCCATGCGGACCGCTAAAAAATTTCTGCGCCAAGGCGTCGGCCAGGCCGCCCTGAGTCAGATCATTCGCACGGCCCAGTACAGACGTTACGAAAGCTTGAGCCTGGAAACAGGCTCAACCGCGGATTTCAAGCCCGCGCTCGCCCTGTACTTGCGCAATGGCTTTGAATTCTGTGGCCCATTTGGTGACTACCGCCCTGACCCCTTCAGTGTGTTCATGACCAGGCGACTTTGACGCTGATGACACGCAGTCTTTCATCCACATCCAAAAAATAAGGGTTTACCCTTTATTGGCAATACTTTACCCTGGCCTTACGCAGGGTTCAGACTTCTTCAAAAGCGGTGGGCAAACTCACCGCTATGAACCTTAACCCCCATCGCTCCTGGATCACTCCCCTCGTTATCGGCTCGTTCGCGCTTTCCGGCGTCACAGGCGTGCTGATGTTTTTTCACCTCGACACCGGCCTGAACAAAGCAGCGCATGAATGGCTGAGCTGGGCACTGCTGATTGGGGTGGGACTTCACGCTGTTTTGAATCTTTTTGCTTTCAAGCGCTACTTCAGCCAACCTAAAGGACTTGCGGTCATGGGGCTGTGTGCGTTGCTCCTGGCCCTGAGCTTTGTGTCGGTTGGGTCGGGAAAATCAGCCCCGCCTTTTGCACGCCCCATCAAATCATTGGCAGCGGCGCCACTGTCGGTGTTAGCTACGGTGGCAGGCGTTGACACAGCGGAAGTCAAGCTTCGGTTGAAAGCAGCCAACATTGCTGCGTCAGCGGATGACCAAAACCTAGCCATGTTGGTGGGGGCTGATTTGAAAGCTCAAATCAAGGCACTGAATGCAGTGCTAGCACCCGCTGGCAGCGACAGCCGCTGAAATCAGACCGCTGCGTCGTCTGACTCGCCTGTACGGATACGCAGCACTTGCTCCACATTGGTCACAAATATCTTGCCGTCACCAATCTTGCCCGTACGGGCTGCCTTGATGATGGCTTCAACGCAGCGGTCGACATCGCTGTCTTTGACGACCACTTCCACCTTGACCTTAGGCAGAAAGTCAACGACGTATTCGGCGCCGCGGTACAACTCTGTATGGCCCTTTTGACGGCCAAAACCTTTGACTTCGGTCACGGTCAGGCCAGTGACGCCACATTCAGCCAGGGCTTCACGGACTTCTTCGAGCTTGAAAGGTTTGAGGACAGCAGTGATTTGTTTCATGATGAAGAAAACTCCGTAATAACTTATGCGCGAAACTTGGAGGTGATAGGGTAACGCCAATCCTTACCAAAACTGCGGTGGGTCACGCGAATTCCGACGGGAGCCTGACGGCGTTTGTATTCATTGATGCGAATCAGGCGGATCACCTTCTCCACATCGGCCTGCGCGATACCCGACGCGACAATGTCTTCCATGCGGGCATCGTTCTCCATGTAGGCTTCAATGATGGCGTCCAGCACCTCGTATTCGGGCAGGCTGTCCTGGTCTTTTTGGTCAGGGCGCAGTTCTGCACTGGGTGGGCGGGTGATGATTCGCTCAGGGATGGGGTTGGCACCGGTGCCATACGGGTCATGGGCGTTGCGCCACCGCGCCAAGCGAAACACCGCCGTCTTGGCAACGTCCTTGATAACCGCAAAGCCGCCCGCCATGTCGCCATACAGCGTGCAATAGCCGGTCGCCATCTCACTCTTGTTACCTGTGGTCACAACGATGCTGCCGAATTTGTTGGACATGGCCATCAGCAAGGTGCCTCGGATTCGGGCTTGGATGTTCTCCTCGGTCGTATCCTCGACTCGGCCCACAAAGTGCGGTGCCAGTGAGGCCTTGAAGGCTTCGAACTCGGGGACGATGGAGACTTCGTCGTATTGAACGCCCAGTCGCTTGGCCATGTCCCGCGCGTCAATCCAGGAAATGTCCTGCGTATAGGGTGATGGCATCATCACCGTGCGAACTTTGTCGGCACCCAATGCATCCACGGCAATGGCCAAGACCAAAGCTGAATCGATGCCGCCAGACAAGCCCAGCAACACGCCCGGAAAGCCATTCTTGCCCACGTAGTCGCGCAGGCCGAGCACCAGGGCGTCCCACAAATTCGCATCCGGCTCGTGCTCAGAGGCAATTGTCGCTTCAAAAGTAATAGCTGAAGATGACCGTGCAATCTGTCCAAAGAACAGTTTTTCTTGAAAACCCGGCGCCCGCCCAGCCAATTTTCCGTCGGCATTCAGCATGAATGAGGCACCATCAAACACCACCTCGTCTTGGCCGCCCACCAGATGGGCATACACCAGTGGCAATCCCACCGCCTTGGCGCGCTCGGCCATTCGGTCGATGCGCTCATCACCCTTGCCTTGGTGGAATGGCGACGCATTGATGACCGCCAGAATTTCTGCACCGCCTTGCTTAGCAAGCTGGGCCGGTTCATCAAACCAGGCGTCCTCGCAGATCAGCAGGCCCACATTCACTCCGTCCACTTCAAACACGCAAGTGCCCTGCCCTGGCATGAAGTAACGCCGCTCGTCGAACACCTGGTAGTTGGGCAACTCACGCTTTGCATAGGTTTCGAGCACCCGTCCTTCTCGAACCACGCTGGCAGCATTGTGGCGGCGCTGCACCCACACGCTCTTGGTGCGGTTGTCAGTGCCGCTCGGGTGGCCTACCACCACGGTCAGGCCCTTGAGGCTCGCGAGCGTTGTGACGACTGTCTGGACGGCTTCATCGCAGGCTGTGATGAAGGATGGACGCAAAAACAGGTCTTCGGCTGCATAACCGCAGATGGACAATTCGGGGGTCAGCACCAGGTTCGCACCTTCAGCATGGGCCTGACGGGCGGCGTCAATGATCCGTTGCGCGTTTCCTGGCATGTCACCCACCACAAAGTTGAGTTGGGCAACGCAGATTTTGAGGGTCATGGGTAACAAAAAAGAGGCTGACAGCAATGCAGACGATTATGTCATCGCCCTCTACCCATAACGCGCGACCCAGCGCTCAGACGAGTTCTGCAGGCTTTCGCGCCAACAACTCGGCTGCGGTCAATTCATATGCAGCCGCCAGATCCAGCAAGTCTGCGTCGCCCTGAGGACGACCAATCAATTGCAAGCCAGTTGGCCACTTTCCATTGGCGTGGAACCCGGCGGGAACGCTGATGGCAGGTAGCCCACCGAAAGTTGCATACAGGGTGACTTCCATCCACCGGTGGTAGGTATCCATGGTTCGGCCCGCTAGCACCTGAGGCCACCTCTGCGCAACGGGAAACGGCCAGACTTGGGCCACCGGCAAGGCCAGCGAATCAAACCGCTCGAACAGCGACAGCAAGTGCGTGTGATACGCCGTGCGCACTTCGCTGGCCTTCATGAAGTCCATGAAGTTCAGCGAAATTGCCTGGTCATGCTCCCAGAGTGCCTCGGGTTTGATCCGGTCGCGGGCGCCCGGTATCGCCAACAAAGGAGCCACTTTGGGCCCAACGAGCGCACGGCGCCAGGCCAGCCACGCCGACCACAAGGCTTGGGTGTCAAAGCCCAGCGAAATAGGTTCGACGATGGCTCCGGCGTCGGCACAGCGCTGAAGCGCCTGTTCACAGACTGGCAGGATGCCGTCTTCCATTGCCAAGTAGCCATTCAGGTCGCCTAGCCAGCCAATGCGCTTGCCTTTGAGGGTATTCGCGTCGGACGGCTGGACAAAGGGCTTCAGATGGCTGGAAATTGACAGAGGGACATTCGCAGAGTAACCCGATTGGACCTCCAGCAATTTGGCCAAGTCTTTCACAGTTCTGGCCATGGGGCCCTCGGTGCCCAACTGCGCCACCCACATGTCACTTGCTGGCCAAAACGGCACCCGGCCCTGGCTGGGGCGCATGCCGAAGATATGGTTCCAGGCAGCCGGGTTGCGCAGCGAGCCCATGAAGTCCGAGCCATCCGCCACCGGTAGCAGACGCTGCGCCAGTGCCACTGCGGCCCCACCACTGGAGCCACCGGCGCTGACGCTTGCATCCCAGGCATTGCCAGTCGCACCGAATAGATCGTTGAAGGTGTGCGATCCCAGGCCGAATTCCGGCATGTTGGTTTTGCCGATGACAATGCAGCCTGCGTCCTTCATACGTGCAGTCATCACGCTGTCTTGTGTGGCAACGGCATCTTTCAGTAAGGCACAACCGTAAGTTGTTGGGAAGCCCTTGGCATGCCCTGTGTCCTTGATGGCCTGAGGTATGCCATGCAACCAGCCCCGGTCAAGCCCTCGCGCCAGATCGGCGTCGCATTCGTCAGCTTGGGCGAGCAGGGTATCGTCTGGTGCCAGGTTAACGACGGCGTTGAACTTGGGGTTGATGCGGTGGATGCGCGCCAGGTAACTGCTCATCACCTCACGACAGGAAACCTGTTTGGCGTGAATGGCTGCTGAGAGTTGGTCGGCGTCAAGGTCGGTGATCGTGGTCATGTCAGCATTGTCTGGCTTGGTTAGGGACTGATTTAGCAAAAAACGGTAATTTACAGATCTGGTTTACCCGTAGTGTGTAAGCTTTGGTCATGCCCCAGAAACCGACGTTTGAAGTTGTTATCTATTCCAAGCCGTTTACCCATGACGCTGCTGCATTGCACAAACCGTGGAACGATTTGCTTGAAATTAACGAGAATGCCTACCCTTTCATGCGGTTTGAATACCTTGCCGCCTTGGAGTTGAGTGGCAGCGCGACCCGCAAGACAGGCTGGGCAGCCCATGCTGTCACCATTTGGAACGGCGGAGTTATGCACGCCGCATGCATGGTTTACGTCAAATCCCACTCGTATGGCGAGTATGTGTTTGATTTTGCGTGGGCTCAGGCCTATGACCAGCACGGCCTGGCCTATTACCCCAAGGCGGTGATTGCAGTCCCGTTCACGCCTGTGCCAGGCCCCCGCTTACTCGCCAGAGGCACTGACGCAGGTCAGGCACTGCTCAAGGCCACTGTTCAATGGTGTGATTCGCAGGGGTTGTCTTCGCTCCACGTGCTGTTTGCATCAAAAGCGGATTTGCAAACCTGTAGCGATACCGGATTGATGTCGCGTCATACGGTGCAGTTTCACTGGAACAACCCGTCACCCAGTTATACGAGCTTTGATGATTTTCTCGCCACCCTGAGTCAGGAAAAACGCAAGAAAATCCGGCAAGAACGACGCAAGGTTGCTCAAGCGGGGGTTGTGTTCCGCCATTCCAGGGGAGCGCAAATAATCGGCCATGACTGGGACTTTTTTTACCAGTGCTATGAGCAGACCTACCTAGAGCACGGCAACGCGCCCTATCTGACGCGGGATTTTTTCAGACACATGGCCGAAACCATGGCAGAGAACTGGTTGCTTTTCATTGCAGAGCGGAACGGCAAACCCATCGCATCAAGTTTGATAGCAATAAACCCTTATGCAATGGGCGGTGGTGTCGCTTATGGTCGCTATTGGGGTGCGTTAGAGCGGGTGGACTGCCTTCATTTCGAAGCTTGCTATTACCAGCCGCTTAACTGGTGTATTGCCCATGGCTATGAGCGGTTTGAAGGCGGCGCGCAAGGCGAACACAAAATGGCCAGGGCACTGCTACCTGTCAAAACCAGTTCAGCACATTGGCTGGCTCACCCTTCTTTTGCAGATGCGGTGGATCGGTTTTTGGCACGTGAAGAAAACGGTATCCAAGGTTACCTGGATCACCTGCAGGTCCGCAGCCCGTTCAAGTCAAACACTTAGCATTCGGCTGGGCAGACTCAAGACTTGGAGACTTTCAAAAGCATGCCCATTTCCTCGCTGCTCATCAGCGACCGGATGTCCATGATCACCAGCATGCGGTCCCCCAACTTGGCAATTCCGGTGATGAAACTGGAGTCTACGTGGCCCTGAAACTGGGGCGACGCCTTGATGGCTGACTCGGTCAATGCAACCACATCGGACACACCGTCCACGACGGTGCCAATCTCGGTACCGTTAACATTCAAGACGATGACCACCGTGAAGTCGTTGTAGTCGGCCGAATCGCAACCGAGTTTGACGCGCAAATCCACAATCGGCACGATCACCCCGCGAAGGTTGATCACGCCTTTGATGAAACTGGGCGCATTGGCCAATCGGGTGGGAGATTCGTAAGAACGAATCTCCTGTACGGCCAGGATGTCGATGCCGTACTCCTCTCCCCCCAGGCGAAACGTCAGGTATTCGCGGGCCTTTTCCACCGCGGCAACCACTTTGCGCGTGTCTGCGTTACGAAATGCCGAAGCGCTGTCACCTGGAATGTTCATTTTGAGCCCTTTGCTTCATTCAAGTACTGTAGCCCTAATCGCCATTTCAGGGTTGCCTTGACGGATATCCCGTGCTGTCGCCCGGGTTTTCAGATCAAGCCGTCGCATTGGTGACGGAAATGGAAGGTTGCCCACTCTAAATCGCTGCGTCAGGGTCTACATCTGGTGGCTCCGGTGCTACTGTCAATGCTTTTGTGCTTTCGCTTCGAAAAGCCCTTCAACATGACTCGATTCAGCCAGATGTTTCCCTCTTTTCACTCAGACTCACCAGCGCCCAACTGGCTGCTGATGGCGCTGGAATGGCGCGCCATGTGGGAGTTGGGATCGGTTGTTCCAGCCTGGCCCGTACTCCAACGCGCACCCAAGGGTGACGGCCATGCGGTGTTGGTTTTTCCGGGCTTGTCTGCAAGTGATGCTTCTACACTGCCATTACGGCACTACCTGGAATCGCTCAATTACAAGGTCAGCGGCTGGAATCAAGGCCATAACTTTGGTCCACGGGCTGGCGTTCTGGCCGCTGCCGTTGCCCAAATCACTGAGTTGTATGAGTCCTCAGGCAACCGAAAGGTCAGTCTGATTGGATGGAGTCTGGGTGGGGTGTATGCCCGTGAATTGGCCAAACTCATGCCAGACAAAGTGCGTCTGGTGATCACATTGGGAACGCCCTTCGTCGGATCACCACGAAGCACCAATGCCTGGCGAGTCTATGAAATGACCCGAGGCCGCAAAGTAGATGAAGAGATGCAGAGTTTCGAGCTGGAGAGATCTCCGTCGGTCCCGACGACCTCTATCTACTCACGAACTGATGGCGTTGTTGCCTGGAAGTGCAGCATCCAGCCTAAACAGAAACATAACGGCAACATTGAAAACATTGAGGTTTTGGCCAGCCATATCGGCATTGGCATGAATCCGACCGCCTGGTGGATCGTCGCGGACCGTCTGGCACAACCGGTCAACGACTGGCAACCGTTCAAGCGTTCAGGCAAGCTGCACGGCTTGTTCTTCCCAAACCGTGCTGAACCCAAGCCCGCGTGAAGCTGAAAAGTACCTGGAGCTATCGGCGACAGTGATTAGCGCACCAGCAGTACGGGGGTGCTGCAATGCGCCAGAACCTGGGTTGCAACTGAACCCATCACCAGATTGGCAAACGCGCTGTGACCATGTGACCCCATCACAACCATGTCGAACTTGCCAGAGTCAGCAGCCTTGGCGATGCATTCACCTGGTTGCCCAACCTTCCAGGTACCTTGGGCTTGAATGCCATGGCGCAAGAGGAACTTAGACACAGGCGCCAGCACTTTTTCAGCGTCTTCATGCTGGAACTTTTCGACCATCTCTTTGCCAATGGTGCTGCGGACATGGGGGGGCAATGTCGGCTGCACCGTAAGCATCACGTACTCATTCTGGGGATTGCAAAGGGTCTCATGCGTCGTCAGGTATGCCAACATTTTCTTTGTGTATTTGCTGCCATCGACTGCGAGAAGAATTTTCATGC
Organism: Candidatus Defluviibacillus avedoerensis; assembly: GCA_016703665.1. Taxonomy (GTDB): domain Bacteria; phylum Pseudomonadota; class Gammaproteobacteria; order Burkholderiales; family Burkholderiaceae_C; genus Defluviibacillus; species Defluviibacillus avedoerensis. The sequence continues at coordinate 152,677 of JADJBS010000015.1, read as the reverse complement.
TTGCCTCTTTAGAGTGGAAATGCCTGCAGTTTACCGCGCACGCTTTGGTGCTGCGTTGACTGCCATCAAAGCCACTTAAAGTACGTTCCCGGCAAGCACGCGCCTACAAAAAAAGCCCGCAGTAAAGCGGGCTTTTCAAAGGCATTTTGAAAAATCAGATTTTTTGCAACTTGTTGTAATTGGCAATACCGTCCATGATTTCTTTCTTGGCGGATTCCGGGCCTTCCCAGCCCAAGATCTTGACCCATTTACCTTCTTCCAGATCTTTGTAATGTTCAAAAAAGTGGGCAATGGTCTTCAGGCGCAAGGGTTGAAGATCTTCGGGTTTTTCCCAGCGGCTGTAGAGCGACAGGATCTTGTTGATGGGTACAGCCAACACTTTGCCGTCTTCGCCAGCTTCGTCTTGCATCTTCAGGATACCGATGGGGCGGCACTGCACCACCACGCCAGGAATCAGGGGAACGGGGGTAACCACCAGCACGTCAACAGGGTCACCGTCACCACTGATGGTCTTTGGGACGTAGCCATAATTGGTGGGGTAGTGCATGGACGTGCTCATGAAGCGATCCACAAAAATAGCACCAGACTCTTTGTCCACCTCGTACTTGACGGGGTCAGCATTCATGGGGATCTCAATGATCACATTGAATGAATCGGGAATATTGCTGCCAGGCTTGACGTTGTCTAAGGACATGTGGAGTGCGATTTGTTGAGTTGATGTAGATCAGGATTAACCCGCATTTTACTGAACGGAAGCTTTCAACTGAGCCTTTTGCGCCAGTTTTGTCACGGTTTAGAGCGTATATTCCGCTCGTTGGCCAATCGCCCTCCCCTTATGGAGAGATCGCGAGGAAGCAACGCAGCGGGGTAATCGATCCTTGTTCGCGTTACCCCTCACTCGCGACACAACATGAAGGAGAAACACACATGGCTGGTAACTCTGCGCTGATATTGGCGCTGGTTTGCGGTCTGGTAGCCGTTGGATACGGTTTCTGGGCACGCAATTGGATTCTTTCCCAGGACGCGGGTAACGCCCGCATGCAAGAGATTGCGGCAGCGATTCAAACAGGCGCTGCGGCCTACCTCGCTCGTCAATACAAGACTATCTCGGTCGTCGGCGTGATTCTCGCTGTTCTGATTGGCATCTTCCTTGACGGGCAAACCGCAGTGGGCTTCGTGATCGGCGCATTCCTGTCTGGCGCATGCGGCTTCATCGGCATGAACGTATCCGTTCGTGCCAATGTTCGTACAGCCCAAGCAGCCACCAAAGGGATTGGCCCAGCTCTGGATGTAGCCTTCCGTGGCGGTGCGATCACAGGGATGCTGGTGGTTGGACTGGGTCTACTGGGTGTGACTGGTTTTTACTGGTTCCTGGTCGGCAACGGCAATTTCACACCAGACAAGAATCTGGCCACCCTGCTCAACCCGCTGATTGGCTTTGCCTTCGGTTCGTCCCTGATCTCAATCTTTGCCCGTCTGGGTGGTGGTATTTTCACCAAAGGTGCCGACGTTGGCGCTGACTTGGTCGGTAAGGTAGAAGCTGGCATCCCTGAAGACGACCCACGCAACCCCGCCGTGATCGCCGACAACGTGGGTGACAACGTGGGTGATTGCGCCGGTATGGCAGCTGATCTGTTTGAAACCTACGCGGTCACGCTGATTGCCACCATGGTGCTGGGAGCGTTGCTGATTACCGCCGCCCCAACCAACGCGGTACTGTATCCATTGGCCTTGGGTGGTGTTTCCATCATCGCGTCCATAATCGGTTGCTCGTTCGTCAAGGCCTCTCCTGGCATGAAGAATGTGATGCCCGCGCTTTACAAGGGTTTGGCCGTCGCTGGCGTTTTGTCGCTGGTTGCGTTTTTCTTTGTGACGCAATGGCTGATTCCAGACAACGCTTTGGGTGGCACAGGTGCCACCATGAAGCTGTTTGGTGCCTGCGCCGTTGGCTTGGTGCTGACTGCCGCGTTGGTATGGATCACCGAGTTTTACACCGGTACCCAGTATTCACCCGTGCAACACATTGCTCAGGCATCGACAACAGGTCACGGTACGAACATCATTGCAGGCCTGGGTGTATCGATGCGCTCCACCGCTTGGCCAGTGATTTTTGTCTCAATTGCCATCATGGCCTCCTACTCTTTGGGTGGCCTGTACGGCATCGCGGTCGCTGCGACCTCCATGCTGAGCATGGCCGGTATCGTGGTGGCACTGGACGCCTATGGTCCTATCACAGACAACGCGGGTGGCATTGCTGAAATGTCAGAAATGCCCAAGGAGGTTCGCGACATCACCGACCCATTGGACGCTGTGGGCAACACCACCAAGGCCGTGACAAAAGGCTATGCCATTGGTTCTGCTGGCTTGGCTTCTCTGGTGCTGTTTGCTGACTACACTCATAAACTGGAAGGTTTTGGCAAAGCGATCAGCTTTGACCTGTCTGACCCGCTTGTGATTGTTGGCCTGTTTATCGGCGGCTTGATTCCCTACCTCTTTGGCGCGATGGCCATGGAAGCCGTCGGCCGCGCTGCGGGCTCGGTCGTGGTCGAAGTTCGCCGTCAGTTCCGCGAGATCAAGGGCATCATGGAAGGTACGGCAAAGCCAGAATACGGCAAGGCAGTGGACATGTTGACCACAGCGGCCATCAAGGAAATGATGATCCCCTCCCTGCTACCTGTCGTGGTGCCGCTGCTGGTGGGCTTGATCCTCGGGCCTAAGGCACTTGGCGGCTTGCTGATGGGCACCATCGTCACTGGCTTGTTCGTGGCCATTTCCATGTGTACCGGTGGTGGTGCATGGGACAACGCCAAGAAGTACATTGAAGATGGCAACCACGGTGGCAAAGGCTCTGAAGCCCACAAGGCAGCTGTCACAGGCGACACGGTGGGTGACCCGTACAAAGATACAGCAGGCCCCGCCGTTAACCCACTGATCAAGATCATCAACATCGTGGCCCTGTTGATCGTGCCACTGGTGATGAAAGTTCATGGTGGTGAAGCTCCAGCGCCAGCAGCGCATGCACCTGCCGCGATGGTGGCACCTGCAACCACACCAGCCTCGGGTGGTACTGCCATCGCCAAGTAATGAATGCATGGGTTGCGGTCAAGCAATCCCACTTATGTCAAACCTGAATAGCCCGCGTAAGCGGGCTGTTTTTTTTTCAGTTCAATGCTGAATTTGAATCAGAAAGTGCCAGTGCAAAACTGTTTTTCCCTGTGCGCTTGACTTCGTACATGACGTTGTCCGCCTCCTGCATCAGGACAATCCGGTTTAGTCCATGCTGCGGATAACATGCAATCCCGATACTGACACCGATGTGGACCTGATGGTCGTTCTCAAGATTAAACGGGCTTCGCAGCGCATCAATGAGTGCCTGCGCAACCTCAGTGAGACTATGGTCTGCCGGGCCCACATTGTTCAAGGCGATCAGAAATTCGTCACCCCCCACCCGACCCACAAGATCCGTAGAGCGCCGAACCGCTGTCCGCATGCGTACCGCGCACTCAATCAACACTTGGTCACCGGCTTTGTGGCCCTTCAGGTCATTCACCAGCTTGAAACCATCCAGATCGATGTAAAGAATACTCACAGAACCGCGTGAGTTGGCCGCGTCTGCCAAAAAACGATCCACCATGCGCTCTGACGTCAAACGGTTTTTCAGTCCTGTCAGGTCGTCATGCTCAGCTTGGTGAAGCATCACCGATTCGGATTGTTTTCGCTCGGTAATGTCATACATCACACCTTCGACAAGACCCCGAGCCTGGGGTGGCGTTGTGAGAGAGTTCAACGCGGTAGGCTGAACAGAAAACAAACAATGAACCCAGGGCAACCTACCGCCCTGCGGACGTAGCTCAAGGTCAGCTGATACCGTCTCTCCAGACCAGGCAGCTTCGGCCATCATGCTCCTGGCCTTATCAGGGTATGCAAAAATTTCACCCACCAGATCCATTCCCTTGAAACGGTCTGGCTCTGTTTCTGACATACCTGCAATCCGAAGAACCGTTGGATTGCAATTAATCATGCGACCATCTGCCGCCAGCACAAAAATTCCTGCGCTACTGGCATTGAAAATCTTGCGATACTGCGCCTGCATGGCCTCCACGTCAGCACGCAGTTCTCGTTCACGCAGCAAAGCAATTTCATTCGCCTCCAGCAAGGCATTGGCACCGTCCACAAGGGTGCCAATTTCGTCAGCATCATGTCGCGGCAGCCGCTTGATTCGCTGACTGGTTCCAGGCTTCATCCCACGCAAATTCTGGGCCAAGTTCACAATAGGACGCGAAACAAAACGGGCTGCAAGCAAATAAACCAGAAACGCAACCAAAAGCGTCTGCACAATCATCATGGCTGCAAGCGTGGTTGCCTCGCGCTTGGCTTGCGCTTGTAGCAGCTCACGGTTTGCCATGATTCGTAACGACCCTACTGATTCAGACCGGTGAAAGGGTGAAACCAGAGTCCGTTCAACATAGTTCGCGGTATCACTCCAGTCAGGCTCCCGACCTGCACCCAGTTGCCGGGATGCCAGGATGCCCCCTTCAGTGCTTCGAATTTCTACGTAGAGGCTATTGGGATCGCGAGCCAATCCATCCACAATTTCCTGCAATACCACCGTATCACCAGTGTATGCCCCGATAGCAGCTGTTTTTTCAACGGCAGTGATCAATCCTTCAAGGCTGGCGCGGCCATTTCGGATCGCTCTGTCAAAACCAAGCTGAAAAGCCAAAATTGCTGCAATCAAGGCAAACACAGAGGTACCCAGGACAATTGAAGTCAGCAGACGCAACTGGAGTCTCTTCCAGGGGTTTTCCATTATTCAGATCACACCATTCAAGGGCTTTTGAACACCAGCAAAGTCTTCACTGACGGGTCACTTGGTGGCTTGCTCTGGTATCCAATGGCCTTGGGGTTACGTTGAACTTGCTCCAGTATCAGCTGCTCAGTTGGCAAGGTAGGCGGTGGCAGGGTTTTGCCAGCAAAGATCAGTCGTGACCAATAACTGCTCACCTGGGCCGGACTCATCCCAGTCAAAGCGGTATAAAACTCATCTCTCGTTGGATGCGATCGGGGTAAATCCAACACGCTCGCAAAGCCACCTGGATCAAGACTTCGGCTTCGTCCCATGTAGAGCGCCAAAAGATCCTTTTGTGTCAAGCCGCTCCAGGGACTTTGAGTCCCTGCAATCACGTAAACATCAGCGTTTGTAAATTCACAAAAGCACATGCTCAAAACAGCAAGAAGGGGCAGGATGAAGGGGTTCTTCATACCGAGCCTTCAAAACAAAAAATCCACCATGACGGTGCCGACCTGAGCGCGACCTCCGCTTGAATCACCCACCCAGATGGCTCCACCATGGGGTGATACGAAAACACGATCCCATTGAAGCTTCAGTGCGATACGGGGATCCAGGTCCCATCGAAAACCCAAGGAAAATGTTCGCTGCTGAATCCGCCCTGAATTAATCAACCCAGATGCCATGGTGCCAGCAAGCTGTGCCTGTGCCACAGTGCCAGCGCCAATCACTGACACCAACTGCGCCAGTGCCTGTCCCCACTGAGGGTCAACGACGGGGTTCAACTCTGATCGAACGCCGCTGATTGAGCTGTACAGCGTCACGCGCCCAATCCTGCGTCCAAGCATGGCATAGCCCGCTCTCACGGATGCTATCGGCGCATTGCTGCGCGTTCTAACAACCTCTGAAGTGAATATCCAGTTGTTCTTGTCATACGCCAACCCCAGGGAACCATACGTCACATGGATGTCGCGGAAACGGAGCTGGTCATTCAAGTCCTTTGCTTGCGCTGCGACGACAGGCAGAGGCATCGACGAGAGGGAACTCAAGCCCTGCTGAAGCTGCATTGCGTCAATCGATTTGAAGTCCAGCTTGGCTTGGGCGAGAGTACCTCTGAGCAGCAGACTATGGCTTTCCCGGGAAAGCACTAAACCCATCACAGAGCTGAGCTCACCTTTTTGGGTTGAAAGCCCACTTGCAGCAACGCTGTAGCTACTTTTTCCAGCAAAGCCTTTCAGGCGCCATTCAATGTCTTCGCCCGTCCATCGATGGGTCAGGTCCATGCCGTCAAGCCCCGTGAGGGGAAGCATGGAATAGAAATCGATATTAGGCCGCGCCGCGACATACGCAAAACCTACGCTCCGATAGTCCGATTGCAGGAAGAGATCCATCCCAGTCCGACCACCACGAACCTGAATCTGTGGGGTCAGCTGATAGGCGGCGAACGCCCACTCCACAGAGTCTTGGAGCTGGCTTGGTGAAGGGCGCTGCCTGAGCACAGCTTGGGCAACCAGCTCAAGCCGATCATTGACAGCATAGTTGACCTGAACACCAAAGCGGCTGTCCAGGTTACCTCGAATACCTTCCTGGTTCATGGGTTGAGAGACATCACGCCTGAAAGATCCACCAAAATCGGATGAATATTTGGTCAGCCCCAATGTGCCGAAGCCGTTAAGACGCAGTCCAGACGCTGTGACTGATTCCTCTGCCATGGCAACGCAGTGGCATAGCGAACTGAGCACAAGCCAGCTGGAGAAAACCGCAAAACGCTTGAACGCCATGAAGGATAGCTTCATTAAGAAGTGTGAATTCTTGCATGCCTCTGGGCAAGATCATTTTGCCCAAATGCAATTCATACCTAAATGATAGGGGATCAGAAAATCAGTTGAGCAGACGGGCCATGCGAATCTCTTCCACCTTGACCCCCCCCATTTCCACTGTTTTGGCCGTGTTCAGTTCACGTTTGAACCCGGCCAGCGTGTAAAAGCGGATGGCACGCTCGTTACGCAGCATGGCCCAAAGGGTCACATTGGTACAGCCCTCTTCGATCAACCCCTCGCGGGCACCGTCCCACAGGGCTAGGCCAACGCCCTTGTTCCAGTTGCTGGGCAGCACATACATGGCCCAGATTTCACCGGTGGTGGGCTTGGATTTGGGATCGCGAGAGCGGTCAAAGCCAACAAAGCCAACGATCTCGCCGCCACTCAAGGCGACCAACACTTGAGGCTCACTGTACTCGATGGCTTCGCGCCACATGGCTTGGCGCTTTTCGACTGACAAGGTTTTGAGGGTTTCGGCAGGCAGGATCTCTGCGTAGGCTTCTTGCCAGACTTTGACATGGATGGTGGCAATGGCTTTGGCATCACGCAGGGTGGCTGGTCGAACTTCGATTCCGGACATGAATATGGGATAAAAATGCCCCTCCGGTATACCGGATGAGCTTTGGTTGCTATAAATTTAGTAGTTAAAAACACCTAGAGGCATTTAGACTCGTTCGGCCACCCAGGCGTGCACCGACGCCAGCGCTGTCGTGAGTTTGGACGCATCTGTGCCACCTGCCATGGCCATGTCGGGCTTGCCGCCGCCTTTGCCACCTACCTGTTGGGCCACAAAGTTGACGAGTTCGCCCGCCTTGACCTTGCCAAGGCTGTCAGCCGTCACGCCTGCGGCCAGTTGCACCTTGTCGCCGTCCACGGCGGCCAGCACGATGACGGCCGTCTTGAGCTTGTCCTTGAGCTTGTCCATGGTGTCGCGCAAGGTCTTGGCATCCACGCCTTCAAGGCGAGCGGCCAAAATCTTCAGGCCCTTGTACTCCATGGCCTGAGCCATCAACTCGTCGCCCTGAGACGAGGCCAGTTTTCCTTTGAGCTGGGCGACTTCTTTTTCGAGCGCCTTGACATGATCCAGCACCTGATCGATGCGGGATTGAAGCTCGGTCGGAGCAGATTTGAGCGTCCCCGAAGCCTGCGTCACGGTGGATTCCAGTTGCTGCACATAGGCGAGAGCATTGGCGCCAGTGATGGCTTCGATCCGGCGCACGCCTGCGGCAACACCACTTTCAGCCGTAACCTTAAAAAAGCCAATGTCACCGCTGCGCTGCACATGGGTACCGCCGCACAGTTCGCGGCTGGTGCCGATGTCCAGCACGCGCACGGTGTCGCCGTACTTTTCACCAAAAAGCATCATGGCGCCGGTCTGCTTGGCCGATTCAATGTCCATCACGCGGGCTTGAGCCGCTGCGTTTTCCAGGATTTCGGCGTTTACCTTGGCCTCGATCTCGCGGATTTGCGCGTCTGTGACCGGTGCGTTGTGGGTGAAGTCGAACCGGGTTTTGTCGGCATCCACCAAGCTGCCCTTTTGAGCCACGTGATCACCCAGCACCTCGCGCAAGGCTTTGTGCATCAGGTGAGTGGCAGAGTGGTTGCGCATGCTGGCGGCGCGGACAGCGGCGTCCACATGGGCCGTGACCGCTGTCGCCCACCCTCAGGCTACCATTTTTCAGCGTGCCATGGTGGCCAAACACATCGGCCTTGATCTTTTGGGTGTCAGCCACCTCGAACAAGACTGCGTCATTGAACACAGCCCCCTGGTCGCCCACCTGACCCCCACTCTCGGCATAGAACGGTGTGGTGTCCAGGACGACAATGCCGTTCTGTCCTGCTTTGAATTCAGTCACAGACAAACCATCCACGTACAAAGCCAACACCTTGGCAGCCTGGGTCAGCAGGTCGTAACCGACAAAGGTATTGCCAGCGCCGGTGTATTCCAGCGCCTTGTCCATCTTGAACTTGCCTGCCGCACGGCCTTTGGCTTTTTGAGCTTCCATGGCAGCATTGAAGCCTGCACTGTCCACATCCACGCCGTTTTCGCGGCACACATCGGCCGAGAGATCGAGCGGGAAGCCGTAGGTATCGTGCAGTTTGAAGGCCACATCCCCCGGTAAGACCTTGGCTCCGTCTTTTAGCGCGCCTTCCAGGATTTCCATGCCCGTCGCCAGCGTCTCAAAGAATCTTTCTTCTTCAACGCGCAGCACTTCGGTGATGCGGGCTTCTTGATTTGCCAAATTGGGATAGGCTGCGCCCATCACCTGCACCAAGTCTTTCACCAGTTTGTGGAAGAAAGGTGTCTTCTTGCCCAGCTTGTAGCCATGGCGAATTGCACGGCGTACGATACGGCGCTGCACATAGCCTCGGCCTTCGTTGGAGGGGATCACACCATCGCTGACCAGGAAAGCGGTGGCACGGATGTGATCGGCGATCACCTTCAGCGATGGATTGGCCAGATCGGTGCAACCCGTTTCGCGCGCCGCCGCATTGATGAGTTGGCCAAACAGGTCAATCTCGTAATTGCTGTGCACGTGCTGCAAGATCGCAGCCAGGCGTTCCAGTCCCATGCCGGTGTCTACGCAAGGCGCAGGCAGCGGCGTGACGGCTCCGGTCTCGTCCATGTTGAACTGCATGAACACGTTGTTCCAGATCTCGATGAAACGGTCACCGTCTTCATCGGGGCTGCCGGGAGGGCCACCGGGAATGTGGTCACCGTGGTCGTAGAAGATCTCGCTGCACGGACCGCAGGGGCCGGTGTCAGCCATCATCCAGAAGTTGTCGCTCTTATAGCGGCCACCCTTGTTGTCGCCAATACGAATCACGCGCTCGGGCGGCAGACCAATTTCTTTGGTCCAGATGTCGTAGGCCTCGTCGTCCTCTTGGTAGACAGTGGCCAGCAGGCGGTCTTTGGGCAGCTTGTAAACGTCGGTCAGCAGTTCCCAGGCCCACTTGAGCGACTCACGCTTGAAGTAGTCGCCAAAGCTCCAGTTACCTAGCATTTCAAAGAAGGTATGGTGGCGAGCGGTGTAGCCCACGTTCTCCAGATCATTGTGCTTGCCACCCGCACGCAGGCAGGCCTGTACGGATGCGGCGCGTACATAAGAGCGCTTGTCGGTGCCTAAAAACACGTCCTTGAACTGAACCATGCCCGAGTTGGTGAACATCAACGTCGGGTCGTTACCGGGCACCAGCGGACTGCTTTCCACCACGGTGTGGCCTTTGGACGCAAAAAAATCGAGGAATGATTTGCGAATGTCAGCGACATTCATGGGAGGCGTGGACATGGGTTCGATCAATTTTTGTTAAGCCCTCTATTATCAGGGGACAAGCGAACTTTTCAGGAGACCGTCTTATGCGTCAATTACCCGAACCATTCCAAGTACCTACCCAGGTCCCCAGCTTGACCCGCCGTCAGGTCATTGTTGCAGCATCTGCCTCAATGATGGCAGGCACTTTTGCCAGACCCGCCATAGCGCAATCTGGCGCATACCCAGTGCGGCAAGTGAAGCTCATTGTTCCTTTCCCCGCTGGCGGCCCCGTGGATACGCTGGGGCGGGTCACGGCGCAAAAACTCTCCGAGCTTTGGGGCCAGCCTGTGGTGGTGGACAACCGGGCAGGTGCTGGCGGCATTGTGGGTGCCGAGTTTGCAGCCAAGCAGCCAGCGGACGGCTACAGCGTGTTTTTATGCGCCATTCATCACTCAGTCTTACCCGCCCTCAAGCCGAATCTGCCCTACAACATCGAGAAAGATTTTGTTCCGGTAAGCTTTGGTACCTTATTCCCAGTGGTATTGGTTGCACATCCATCCGTCCCGGTGCGTACCGTTGCAGAATTGATCGCGCTGGCCAAGTCGCAGCCTGGCAAGCTAAGTTTTGCATCCAGTGGCAATGGCGGCGGTACGCACCTGGCGGGCGAGCTGTTCAACATGCATGCAGGTACCCAGCTTTTGCATGTGCCCTACAAGGGCAGTGCCCCGGCCATGAACGACTTGCTGGGTGGTCAGGTGCAACTGATGTTCAGCGATGCGCCCACCGCCCTCGCCCACATCAAGAGTGGCCGGGTACGGGCCATTGCAGTGGCCAGTGCCCAACGCTCAGCCTTGCTGCCAGACTTGCCAACCATTGCTGAATCTGGACTGCCCGACTATGAAGCCTATTCCTGGGCAGGTTTTGTACTGCCCGCCGGAACACCCAAAGACATTGTGGCCCGACTCAACGCCGACATTGGCAAGGTGCTGGGGCAGGCTGATGTCAAGCAGCGGCTTCACCAAGTAGGTGCAGAGGCCATGCCGGGTTCCCCTGAGCAATTCGCCAGAACGCTGAACCAGGAGATCACAAAATGGGGCAAAGTGGTCAAAGCAGGCAACATCCAGGCTGATTAGGCAAAGCTGCCGCCTATAATCGCCGCTCACATCTGGCCAAGCCGCTGGGTGTCGACACAATTTGCGGGTGTCGTTCAATGGTAGGACTCTTGCTTCCCAAGCAAATAACGTGGGTTCGATTCCCATCACCCGCTCCATTACCTTCAATGAAAATCCCGACTCTTGCTGGACAGCTCACCCAGCCTACCCAGCAGCGGCGTTAAATCCCGCAACTGGTGTGCTACCAGGTGCCGCACCTCCCCCCCACTGCCCACATCGCGCTGCCAGATGCCATAGACGGCCAATAGGCGTGAGTGCAGCAAGGCTTCGCGCTGACGCTGGCGCACACCTTTCCATACGATAACGTTGACAGGGCCCGTTTCGTCCTCCAAGGTCACAAAGATCGTGCCGTTGGCGGTTTGCGGCTGCTGGCGCACGGTGACCAAACCGCAGGCGCGCACAGGGCAGCCATGGGGTAGATCATGCATATCCCGGGCGCTTTGCAAGCGCATTTTTTGCAGACGTGCACGTAGCAAGGCCACAGGATGGCGACGCAGGGTCAGGCCAAGAGATGCATAGTCAAATGTGATTTCTTCGCCTTCCGGGGCTTCGGGCAAGGCCAGCAAATCCTCATGGACAGGAACGCCTCGCAATATGGCTGGGACTGGGTGCAGTCCTGTCGCTGCCCATACCTGTTGGCGTCGATGGCCAGCCAATGTGACCAGGGCATCCCCTGCTGCCAGCGCGTCCAGGTCTTGGCGATCTAGGTTGGCGCGCCGGGCCATGTCTTCGGTGCTGGTAAAGGAGGCTTGTTGGCGGGCTGCCATCAAGGCTTTGACACCTGTGTGGCTCAGTCCACCCACCAGGCGCAAACCCAAGCGCACAGCAGGCATGGCCTGGCCGGGGATGTCCTCCAGGGTGCAGTCCCAGTCGCTGCAAATTACGTCTGGCGGGCGTACTTCTACGCGGTGACGGCGCGCGTCCTGCACCAGTTGCGAGGCTGTGTAAAAACCCATGGGTTGCGAATTGATCAGGGCTGCCAAGAAGCAGGCAGGTTCATGGCACTTGAGCCAGGCGGTGACATAGGCCAACAGAGCAAAGCTGAAGGCGTGACTCTCGGGAAAGCCGTAATCGCCAAAGCCCAGGATTTGCTGGAAGATGCGTTCAGCAAAGTCCTGGGGGTAGCCGCGCTCAAGCATGCCGTCGATCAATGGCTGGCGAAAAGCATCGACCCCGCCCTTGCGCTTCCAGGCGGCCATGGCGCGGCGCAGGCGATCTGCCTTTTCGGCTGAGAAGCCCGCAGCGATCATGGAGATCTGCATCACCTGCTCTTGAAAGATGGGCACGCCCAAGGTGCGCTTCAGCGCGGGTTTGAGTTCATCTTTGACGTAGTTGGCCTCCTCCAGGCCTTGTCTTCGCCGCAGGTACGGGTGCACCATGCCGCCTTGTATAGGGCCAGGCCGCACGATGGCCACCTGCACGACCAAGTCGTAAAACTTCTCGGGCTTCAAGCGCGGCAACATGGACATCTGCGCCCGGCTTTCGATCTGGAAGACGCCGATGGTGTCGGCCGCGCGGATCATGGCGTAGGTGGCAGGGTCTTCCTTGGGTACGTCTTGCATCCCAAAGGTTGAACCGCACCGCTGGCTGATGAAGGTCAAGCATTTGCGGATGGCGCTAAGCATGCCCAGGGCCAGCACATCGACCTTCATCAAGCCCATGGTTTCCAGGTCATCCTTTTCCCACTGGATGACGCTGCGGTTTTTCATGGTGGCGTTCTCAATCGGCACCAGGCGCATGAGCTTGCCTTGGGTCAACACAAAACCACCCACATGCTGGCTCAGGTGACGCGGAAAGCCGCGCAACTGCTGAGTCAAATCCTGCCAGTGCTGCAGGCGCTGCGGATGCACCCGCACACCGGTTTTGACCATCAACGCAACCAGTTGATCGGAGCTGTGCTGGATTTGCTCAAACCATTTCAGGTCTTTGGCAACCGCATCCACCAGGGCTGGCGGCAACCCCAAAGCCTTGCCGACATCGCGCACGGCGCTGCGACTACGGTAGGTGGTGACCACTGCGGCGATGGCAGCGCGGTCATGGCCGTATTTGGCATAGATGTATTGAATGACTTCCTCGCGTCGCTCGTGCTCGAAGTCCACGTCGATGTCGGGCGGCTCTTTGCGCTCTCGGCTGATGAAGCGTTCAAACAGCAGGATTTGCCGTGTCGGGTCGACCTCGGTGATTCCCAGGCAGTAGCAGACCACGGAATTGGCGGCAGACCCCCTGCCCTGGCACAAGATGCCCTGACTGCGGGCAAACCGCACGATGTCTTCTACGGTCAAGAAGTACATCTCGTACTGGCAATCTGCAATCAATGTCAGTTCATGCTCGATTTGTTTCAGCACGCTGCCAGGCACGCCCTCGGGGTAACGTTTGGCGGCCCCTGTCAGCGTGAGTTGGCGCAGCGCCTGCGCAGGCGTCATGCCGGGTGGCACGCTTTCCATGGGGTATTGGTAACGGATCTCGTCCAGGGTAAAGGTGCAACGGCCAGCCACCACGAGGGTATGGGCCAGCAAATCAGGCGGATAGATCTGCCCCAACCGCAGGCGGGGCCGCAGGTGACGCTCGGCATTGGCCTGCAAATCAAAACCGCATTGGGCCACGGGCTTACCTAGGCGCACAGCGCTGATCACATCGTGCAAGGGCTTGCGCGAGCGCACATGCATTTGCACGCCACCCGTGGCCACCAAGGGCAACTGACAGGCCTGACCCAGGCGCTGTAAAAAATCAAGCCGCCAAACGTCGTCAATTCCCAGCAGCAATTCCACCGCCAGCCAGACATGACTACCCCACTGCGTCTTCGCCCATTGCCCCAATGCCAGCGCTGTTGACCAATCAAGCTCAGCCGGGTGCAGGAGCAAGACTTCGCAGTCTTGCAGCAAGGCAAAGTCGCTGCTCGCCAGGCTCACACGGTAGCTGCCTTTGTCGGCCTCGCGCCGCGCAGCTGTGATGAATTCGCACAGGTTGCCCCAGCCGTTGCGGTTGCGCGCCAGGACGATGAATGCCCAGCCATCCCCATCACTTAACGCAAACTCGCTACCCAGCAGCAGTTTGAAAGCATGCATGCCCTTGGCTGCGCTGTACGCCTGCACTACGCCAGCGACAGAGCATTCATCCGTGATGGCCAAGCCGCTGTAACCCAAGGCAGCTGCACGTTGAACCAGCTCTGCTGGCCTGGATGCGCCACGCTGAAAGCTGTAGTTGCTTAAAGCGTGCAGCTCCGCATAAAAGGGCAGAATTTGATCAGGCATACAGGCCTTGCAAAAACCACTCCGCTGCGTTGGCTGGCCCCAGACGCTGGCGGTAAACCCACAGCAGCCCCGCATGCGCGCTATAGGCAATGAAGTAGTCCCGTAACGCCAGCCCCACTTTCACAACTTCGCTTTGCCCGGCGTCACCCCGATCTGAATCATCCAGCCACCAACCCGTCTCCAGCCGCTGCGGCCCCACCAGCAAGCGCAGCGGCCCTTGGTAATGCGGACGATTACCGTGCACCTGAAGCACCAAAGGCTCTCGTAGCAACCAGGTTGGCAGGTACATGTCCCCTACACGTGTCGCTTCGCGTACTGCGCTTCCCCCGGACGGATAAAAAGCCCCGGGTATCCCGGTGCGTGAGGCCGTGCCTTGCTTGAAGCGGTTCTGCGCTGCGGGCACCCAACGCTGCCGACATTCGGGACGGTGGTCGGCTTGCGACACGGCACACAATACATGGTCGCCGCCCAAGCGAGCGCTCAGGCGTTCCACCAACTGGTGCAAGCTGTCGCCCTCCACTGCGCCATCACTGGGCAACAGGCTGGCACTGACAGTGGGCAAAGGCGCGGTGTCTGTGGCCCGCAGGGTCAAGGCATTCACAGGTGCGGCCAGGGTGTTGCGCGCCAAGTTCTCGGCCATTAACCGGCCCAGATGCGCCATGTCCTGCGTAGGCTCTGCCGTACGAAGCTGCAACTGCCCATGCGGGGGTAAATCCACCCCATCGATACGGCACAGGTCATACCGCCAGCGCAATTCCAGCGTCAGCACACCCAAATGCCGCCCCTGCAACCAGGCGCGCAGCAGCGTTAGCAAGCGCTGAGCGCCAAACATCAGCATGGGCGCTGATTCGGCCAGGCTCAAAAGCTCTATGCTTTGCTCAAACTGCTCGGGCAGGCTCAGCCAGTAATGGCTTTCGGGCTGCTCGCCATATGCCTGATCCAGCGCTTGGAGCAAACCCACACCAAATCGGCGTGCAACCCCTGCACGCGGCAAGGCCCGCAAATCACCCCAGGTGCGACAACCGGCGCGGTGCAGCATGGGCAGGGCATCGTTGGCAGCGGTCAGTGCATGCAAAGGTAGGCGGTTCAGGACAGCCTGGATGGCACCCTCCGCCGCATCCAGCCCCGTCACACCAAGCCGCAAGAAGGCAATAGCTACCAAAGATGTAGCACCTTGTGACCATCTGTCATGCCTTAACGGTACTTTTTGTTCACAAATCAGACCCAGCAAGCGCTCCCACCCGCCCCACAACCGCTCGCTGCCCGACACCTCCAGTAACACGGTCTCGTCTATCAAGCACACGCGCGGTGTGAAGCGCAGAGCTTGCCAGGCCAGGGGCAAAGCGTCGGCATCTGATGGTGGCAGCAGTGCGATCCAATTCATGGATGAAAAACCAAAATACTGTTTTTTTATACAGTATACTTCTGTTATCAATCAGTTTCTCAGCATGAAAGCACTTTCATTTGCGTACAAAATGCTCACCAACTAAAGAGTTCCAGCCAAACATATTTGGGCAGCTGGAAGTCCAGGGTGATGGTGGACCGCTATGCAAAGTACGCCACGGAACATCTGGCTGTTGCTGCGAATCGAATCCAGCGCGTCCGTGACGACAACGTAGTCGATTTGGTCACGTTATTGTCACGCCCGAAAAAACAAAGGGCTTAGCATCGCTGCTAAGCCCTTGAATATTTTGGTGGGACGTGCGGGGGTCGAACCCACGACAAACGGATTAAAAGTCCGCTGCTCTACCAACTGAGCTAACGTCCCACATTTTTGCATTGCTGCAAAGCCTTAGATTATAACGTGTTTCTGGGAGTTTTTAGAACCTAACATCGAGATAACCCATCCTGCCGCACAGTGCCCAAAACTTGCCGTCACACTCACGAGCGATCCGTAGCCATGGCAATTGAGTGATCCGTCGCCGTTCACCTCACAACTAGCATCGGGTCCCTGTACCGCCTCTTTGCTGTACACGCATGAAATCCCCATTTTTTTTCCACCTGAAGGTGCTGCGTATTGCTTGCGAAGACGGTAGCGCAACTGGGCCAGGACAGGGTCATGCGTCACCTTGGACAGATCGTCAATTTCGACCAGGTGGGCCATGCGCTTTCCACCTGCAGCACCGACACTCACGAACAGGGTCTCACCCTTGAGTGCCCAGACAGCCATGGCGAGTTTGGCCTTTGCCTGATCACAAGCGTCGATCACGGCATCAACATCCAGTGGTAACAACTTGCGCCAATTTTCGGGACTGACAAATTCTTCAATGCAGGTAAGCTGGCAATAGGGATTGATCTGGCCAATGCGCTCGCGCATTGCCTGCACTTTGGCCACACCGACTGTGCTTTCAATGGCATGAACCTGGCGATTGATGTTGGACTCAGCCACGTGATCCAGGTCAATCAAGGTTATTTGCCCGACCCCACTGCGTGCCAGCGATTCAGCCGCCCATGAACCAACCCCACCAATGCCAACCACCACGACATGAGATGCCCGAATTCGTTCGGCTGCAACCAAACCAAACAGCCGATCAAGGCCTCCAAAGCGCCGTGCCATGTCAGGTTGAAGCAAGTCCAAAGCAAGGCCATCACTACGCTCAGACATTTGGTCGATCATTGTGTCCGCTCCAGGCGCCAGGGGTAGAGAGAGGCTATTTCAGTCGGGAAAGTCGTTCTTTGCCAGCAACCGCAGCGTCCGACTGTGGATAAACCTTGATCAATTCATCCAAGGTCCGACGTGCAGAGCGGTTATCCTTGAGTTCCGCGTAGCAATTGGCAACCGAAAGCAAGGCCTCAGGTGCCTTCAAGTGGTCTGATGCCTGTGAAACAACGGCCTTGAAATTGGCAATCGCTTCCTTGTAATCCCGGGTCGCATATTGCGCATTACCCAGCCAGAAAAAAGCCGAAGGCGCATAGCCACTGCCTGGGTTGCGTTTCAAAAAATCAAACAGCAAGGACTGCGCTGCTGGAAAGTCCCCTTTGCGAAACACGGCCAAAGCAGCTTCAAAATCGCGTTTTTCAGCTGGTTCAGCCGTAAATTCCTTTCCATCTACCGTGACCTTCACTGGTTCGAATTTCTTGAATCGATCTTCGACGCCCATGAGCAAGTCTTTTTGCCGACGCTGCAGGTCTGCCAAATCGCGGGCAAGCTGCTCATTTTGCCCACGCAATTTAGCCAAATCCTGCTTGGCAGCCTCAATCTGGCCTTGAATATCCAGCATAGACCGACGAAGTTGCGAATTCTCTTCCAAGATTTTGCTGGCCTCCGAAGTCTGTCGCTTCTCGGATGCATCAGCAGCTTGGCGCACGGTTTCGACACGCTGGCGCAGGTCAAGAATGGCCTTGCGAGCCTCGTCATCCTCAAAAAGGGCTGCATGGGAAAGGCTTGAGCTCCAGGCAAATGCCAATCCGACGGCAATTTGACCAACACGGTAAATACTTAGCGTCTGCATGGGTTTACCGATAGGTGACTTCAGCACGGCGATTTCTTGCCATCGACGCTTCATCGCTGCCCAGCGCTGCAGGCTTTTCTTTACCAAAGCTCACTGCCTCGACCTGTGCATCCACAACGCCGAGCAAGCCCAAAGAGCGCCGCACGGCTTCTGCGCGTTTCTGTCCCAAAGCCAAGTTGTATTCCCGACCACCACGGTCATCGGTGTGTCCTTCAATCACTGCTTTGCGCGCTTTGTCAGCCTTCAGGTACCTCGCTTGCGTTTCGAGCAAGCCCTGGTAATCAGCTTTTACCAAGAAGCTATCGTAATCAAAATAGACAATGCGCTCGCCCGCTGGGCCAAGTTTGTCCTGGCTGGATTTGCTCAAATCCACCGATTGCACATTGCGATTGTTTGTGGTGTTCGCATCGGCACCAGCCAGCCCTGCAGACCCGGTCGCAGCGGTGCTGCCGCTTGCAGCACGGTCCTCCACGGCAGGTGTGTCGAGCGGAACGCTGGATGCACAGCCGCCCAGAGCAGCGGCAACCATGCTGGCAAGAGCCAGTTTCTTGATGTGTGAAATGGATACCATGTTTGTTCCTCGGGAAATATGAATCATTGCAGAAAGGGGCCCCAATCGGGTTCCCGAATATCGCCACCCTGCTGTCCCAGTTTGGCTTTGATTTTTCCATCCAAAGTGGTGGTCATCAGCGCGTCACGGCCTTGAACCTGCGTGGCATAAACCAGCAAACGGCCATTGGGCGCAAAGCTTGGACTCTCATCTGCAGACGTGTCGGTAATGGCATTTACAACACCAGTTGAGAGTTCCATCACATGCAACTTGAAGGCTCCATTGACTCGCGAAATGAAAGCCAAAAACCGCCCATCTGGGCTGATGCTTGGCGAAATGTTGTACGTGCCACTGAACGTGACACGCTCGGGGTTGCCACCTGTATAGCCCATTCGGTAAATCTGTGGGGAACCTCCACGGTCACTGACAAAATAAATCAGTTTTCCGTCAGGCGAATATTCTGGCTCAGTATCAATGCTGCCGGATTGCGTCAACCGCCTGGGTTCACCACCTTTGGCATCCAATGCATAAATTTGGGATGCACCATCGCGGCTGAGAGTGACCGCCAAGGTCGAGCCGTCAGGAGCCCAGCACGGCGCACTGTTGGAGCCGCGGAAGTTTGCCAACAAACGGCGCTGACCGTTCGCAATGGTGTGAACATAAATCACAGGCTTGCGGGATTCAAATGACACATATGCCAGCTGGCTTCCGTTGGGAGACCAAGAAGGTGAAATGATGGGCTCCTGGCTTGACAATGCTGACTGGGCATTCTCGCCGTCGGAATCAGCAACCCACAGAGTGTGACGCTGCCCGGATTTGGTTACATACGCCAAGCGTGTCGAGAAAACGCCTTTGTCGCCAGTGAGCTTCTCATAGACGAAATCAGCAATTCGATGCGCCGCTAAACGCAATTCCGAAGCACCGATGGCATACCCTTGCCCGCCCAGGTCTTGACCCTTGACCACGTCCCAAAGCCTGAACCGAACGTCGTAGCGACCGTCAGCCAAGCGGGTGGCACTGCCAGTCAATAGAGAATCGGCCGCTTTTTGCCTGAATGAGGAGAAATCTGGGCGACTGGATTCATCCAGCCCATTTGCACTGGATGCATCGACCGACCGGAACTGTCCACTGCGCTCAAGGTCATCACGGACAATCGCTGCGATTTTTTGAGGAGACTGGTCGTCCCCTTTGAATCCGGCGATTGCAATCGGCATTTGAACTTGCCCAACACCGGAAACCTCCACCCGAAATTGAGCCCAGGAGGGCATGGTGACCAAAGATAGCGCGCCCAAAAAATGGCGACGAGCTGGTGTGTCATGTGTGCGCATAGTGCAGCGAATATACCAATGAGGGACTTGACATCAACGCATGGGCCCCACTCTTGGTGTACGCAGACTTAAAAATCTCATTGTTCTGATTGGAATAGCGCATCAACCATGGCTGTGGCTGAATGTTCAGCCCGAATAGCCTGACCTGCCGTTGCCGCATGGTCTGCATACGCCTTATAGTCAGCAAGAACTGCGCAAATGGCCACTCGCAGCCCCGCCGGAGCCAAATCGTTAACAGCAATGCCCGCACCATAATGCTCGACGGTGCGGGCCAGCCAAGTGTTCGCGGTGACGATCACCGGGCAAGCTGCTCCCAATGCATCAAGGGTGACGCCGCTGACGCGGTCTTGAAAGACATCGGCTGCATAAGGTTGCACGCTGATCCCCCCAACAAACAGCGCTCGGTAAACCTGCGGAGTCAAGGTATCGGCCAGGACTTGAAGATGCGCGTAGCCGATCCGGTGCAATCTGTCTATTTGCGCTTGAATGTCTGCAGGGTGCTTATCCTGGTGAGTGGCAGATACTTGAACCACAATAGGAAGTTGTGAATCGCTCAGCTTCAGGTCTTCAACCAAATCCACAATTCGGTCAAAACCTTTGTCCATGCGCGCGGCGCCGGCAACGACCAATCGGCGAAACGGTCGAGGCATAGCGAGAAAGCCTTGATCAGTCGATACGGGGTAAGGCACTGCTCTTGCACGAAAGCCAAGACGTTTGAAGAATCCCGAAACCGTTTCTGTCGTTGTTAAGACCTCCAGGCCTGGCTGGTGCGCCGCGATCTTTCTCAGTTGATCTGCCTTATGCGTTTTTGCGCCAACCCAGTGCACATACAGGTAAACTTTGCCGTCGGGTATAGGCTTGGACGCAATCCAATCCAAAATCAAAAAATCACTGGTTCCTGCGGTCGAAATCAGCACCTTCCCTTCGGATTGGAGTAACTTTCGATACAGCATAAAAGCTTGCAAGCGCCGCAAAGAGCGATAAAAATAGGGTTTCAACTCACCCGGGCCAGACCAGAAAGGGCGACTTCCCCGGCCAGCCCAAATGGTCACGGGCATACCCGGCAATGCCTGGGTCAATGCGTCGACCAAGCTATGGCAATGCCCGGCATAACTGTGCAAAGTAGGTTCAATAATATGGAGCATTACTTGGTCTGCTGTGCCAACCACAGCTTCAGGTAGCGGTAGTAGCTGCCTTCGGCGCTGGAAATAGCAACGGCTAACCCCATCCTTCCATCAAGAAAGCCGCGTTTGACGATGTAGGTTCGGATAAAAGCCCACGCGCCATGGCCGATCGCTACTGAAAAGCTTCCCTTGCGCCCTTTTGCAAGCATGCCAGCCGCCGAGGCCGTGGAATACCGGTTCACTTTGTCCAGGACTGATTCAAAACTGCGGAAACTTTCGTGCAACAGGTTTGATCTCAACCCTCTGACTTGCAAATCGGTCAAAATCTTTTCGTGCACAAGATCGTCTGAGAACCTGCCAAGCCCTCGGGGAAATAGCCTCAAGACCCGATCTGGGTACCAGCCACCATGCCGAATGGGGACTCCGCAAAAGCTTGAAAGGCGCGGTAAGGTATAGGCTGCACGGTCGGCGTTCCTCATCGCTTCTTCTATCTCCGCCTGCAATGCAGGTGTGACGCGCTCGTCCGCGTCCAATGACAACACCCAATCCCCAGTTGCTAATGCGAGGACACGGTTTTTCTGAGGTCCAAAGCCAGGCCAGTCTATTGTCTTAGCCAACCGGGCACCACTCGCCAGGACAATGTCTTGAGTGCCATCGGTACTGCCGTTGTCCATGACAATGCGTTCATCAGCAAACTCCACCGAATCAAGGCAGGCTCCAATGTTGGCGGATTCGTTGAAAGCAATGATGACGACAGATAATCGCATGAGAGTAGGCTAACGGCATGCTACCGGGCAATTGGCCCAACGCAAGGCTGGCAAAGCGGAGCAAGGGAAGAAGATAATCTCGAGCTTGTGATTATTATGGAATTTGGATGCGTTTGACCTTGGAAGCTCTTAAAGCGCTTCGACCATGGCCAGTCTACCTGTTAGCGGCGGCATTGCCGTTTTCCCTCGCTGCAGTCAATGTTTCTAAGTTGTTGCTGGTCTTTACGGGTTTGTCAGTCATTGGGCTGGGGCAATCCCACAATAACCACATCAACCTGCTGGGCAGGCTCATGACGGTCAAATGGATTTTACTGATGCTTGGCTTGCTGGCAATGAGCTTGACGTACACCTCTGCACCCATGCAGACGGCCCTGCTTGGTTGGGCTAAGTACGCCAAACTGATCGTGTTCCTGCTGACGTTACTTACTATCCGACGAGAGCGCGAAGCCCTCACAGCCATTACCATTTTGCTCATCGCCCAGACCTTCGTCATGTTTACCACCTACCTCATGAGTTGGGGTTGGCAAGTCCCATGGGTTCCTGCAGACCGTTTTTCCCCTGAGCGCACACAAGGCTCAAAATCTGACTATGCTGCCTATTCAAGTTATCTGGATCAATCATTGATGACAGCAGGCTATGCAGTCCTATGCTGGCATCTGCGCGACAAATTTCCTGATCCACTTGGCAAAAAGATTCCAATCGTGCTGAGTATCTTTGCAATATTTACTGTCTTTTTCGTATTGCTTGGTCGATCAGGTCAGGTAGCTATGCTTGCTGTAATTTTGCTATCGTTGCTCTTGGTACGTGGAACGCAAGCGAAGGCTTTACGTGCTTCTCGCGTCGGTTCTCATCATCACCACGGCAGTTGCAGTGCCATCAGCATTCAAAGATCGAATGAGCCTGGTCATATCAGAGGCCAAATTCCTATTTTGACCAAACAGAAGCTGAGACCTCAACGGGCATCCGGCTGAACTTATGGCTTAGAGCAACTCAGGCCATTGCAGAACGCCCGCTGACGGGCTATGGTGTGGCTAGTTTTGATCATGAATATCGACGTCTGGAGGCCAGTTCTGGCACCTCTACAGACGCTTCAGCCATTCACAATGCTCATCAGGAATACCTGCAGTGGGGAGTCCAACTTGGCTTCGGTGGCGTCGCGCTGATGCTAGGGTTGATTGTCGTGATGATCAAAGACGCACAACAGCTTGCCTATCCTGCCAGATGGGCAACCCAATCCCTTGTCACCATTTTTGCAATTGCCTGCCTCTTTAATTGCGCCTTGTTCGACGCTTTGATCGGTGACTATTTCTGCTTCACGATAGGCCTGCTGTTGACCTATGGCGCCATGAAGCCCGATCCTGAAACATCCAGGACAATCGCAGTGTGACTTCGACTCCACAAGAATCCCCACAGCCCCAAGGACAGACAACATCTGTTGTGAAGCGCCTTCGCAGGTTTGTGCCTTACTTCAAAGGCTCAGGCTATGCCCTGCCAGCCGTGGTTATCGCCGTCATCGTCGGCGCAGCGACCGAACCTGCAATTCCCGCCTTGATGAAGCCTTTGCTCGACCAGGGTTTCAAGGGTGGCGAGCTCAATTTGTGGTTGGTGCCGGCAGCCATTCTTGGATTGTTCGCGCTTCGAGGTGTCGCTGGGTTCATTGCGCAGTATGGCTTGGCATTCATGGCGAACCATGCCATGCAGGCCTTGCGAAAGCGGCTGTTTGAAAAACTTCTGTATGCAGATTTAGGCATTTATCGGCAAAGTACGTCGGGGGCCAGTGGCCTGTCCAACACCGTAGTGTACGAGGTTCAGACCGGCACCACATTGCTGGTCAATGCGATCCTGTCGCTTGTCAAGGATTCACTCACGCTGATCGCGCTGATGGGCTACCTGCTCTACATCAACTGGAAGCTCACCTTGTTCGTACTGATCATTTTTCCGGCGGTAGCCTGGGTAATGAAGGTGCTGTCAAGGCGTTTGCATCGGATCACACGTGCTAGTCAGGAGGCGACGGACCAACTCGCCTACGTCGTTGAAGAGAATGTGCTGGCCTACCGCTCTGTCCGCCTCCATGATGCACAGGCTCAGCAGGCTACCCGCTTTGGCAACTACAACCGCGAGTTGCGACGCCTCGCCATGAAAGCAACGGTAGCTGCATCTGCCATGACGCCATTGACACAGATGGTGGCTGCTGCCGCGTTATCAGGGGTTATTTGCACTGCTCTGTGGCAAAGTACCACCAGCGGCATTACGGTGGGAACGTTTGCTTCATTTATCACAGCCATGTTGATGTTGGTGGCGCCCATCAAGCATTTGTCGGAGTCAGCGTCCCCAATTACACGTGGATTGGCTGCTGTTGAAAGAGGCCTTGATCTCATTGATAACACCCCGACCGAAGCGAGTGGAACACACCATGCCAGACGGGTTCAGGGGCTGATTTCGTTTAAGGGGATTGAAGTTTGCTATCCTGGTAACAATTCGAATACGCTTAACGGAATCGACCTCAACGTTGAGCCTGGGCAGACAATTGCATTGGTTGGAAGCTCTGGCGCAGGTAAAACCACGCTGGTAAACCTGTTGCCTCGATTTGTTGAACCCTCCGCAGGTGTGCTCTACCTGGATGGTGTTCCTCTTCCCAAATGGAATGTTCACAGCCTGCGAGCCCAGTTGGCATTTGTGAGCCAGGACGTGACGATGTTCAACGACACCATTGCGCAAAATATTGCTCTGGGGAGTGAACCCGATCTTGCCCGTGTCGCGCAAGCCGTCAGCGCAGCCAATCTGTCGGGATTTGTCGATTCACTTCCGAGTGGAATTCACGCTCGTTGGCCACAATGCAACCCAGTTATCGGGGGGCAGCGTCAGCGACTCGCCATTGCACGGGCCATTTACAAAGATGCACCTATCCTGGTTCTCGATGAAGCGACTTCTGCACTCGATACCGAGTCGGAGCGAGCTGTACAAGAAGCATTGCAACGACTGATGGCAGGGCGAACCACATTGATCATTGCACACCGGCTGTCCACCATTGAGCATGCTGACCGGATTTTTGTCATGCACGCGGGAAAAGTCGTCGAGTCAGGCACGCATGAAACCTTGCTTCAAGCGAATGGACATTACGCCCGACTCCACAATGTGGCCCGAGCAACCGGCAGCACCGCCATTGAAGCCCCTGCCACCTCTGAATTCTAACCAACGTGAATCCCACCACACCTTCCATCAGTGGCTTTACTTTTATCCGCAATGGCGTCGATCTGGGGTTTCCTTTCGAAGCTTCCATACGTTCCTTGCTTCCGCTGGTGGATGAGTTCGTCATCGCCGTCGGCGCAGGCAACGACGACACCCTGGCGCGCGTCAAAGCCATTGGCGACCCCAAAATCCGGATCATCGAAACACGGTGGAACGAGCGGATGGCAGATCGCGGCTTTGTATACGCTCAGCAAAAAATGATTGCCCAGTATTCGTGCACAGGAGATTGGGCTTTTTACTTGGAAGGTGATGAAGTCGTCCATGAGGATGACCTTGCTGTCATCCGGTCTAGCGTCAACAAACATCACGCCAACCCAGAGGTGGAGGCGCTCGTGTTTGACTACAAACACTTTTACGGTTCACCCGACTGGGTATCCATCAGTCCGGGCTGGTACCGCCGCGAGTGCCGCCTTATCCGGAACACGATACGCTCCTATGCACCGGATGGTCAATACTGGCTCGTGACCACTGAGCATAAAAAGGGACGCAACCCCAAGGCGGCTCTTGCCAATGCCTACATCTATCACTATGGCTGGATCAGGCGCAACGAAGACATGCAAAAGAAGAGCGAGCAAGTGGCCAAGTACTGGGCAACACCAGCCATTCAAATCGTCTACAGCCAGTTTGACAAACGTGCCCTAATCCGCTTTGAAGGCACCCACCCTAAAGAGGTACATGACTGGCTGAGAACCGGGGCGGAGCCTGAATTGAATATTGACCCCAACTACAGACCAACGCCAAAAGAGAACAAATACCACTTCATGCGACAAATTGAATCTTTAACGGGCATGGATTTCAGCAGGAAACACTTCAAGCTTGTGGCCTGAGCAAGTGCACCGTCGCCGACGTTTTCAATCATCCAGCAGTTCGAAGTACATGGCCTCTTGCACCTTCGTCTTGGCCGCCCAAGTGTGGTGGCTGGCGAATTCAAAGGCTTTCTCAGAAAGCGCCTTTCGATAGAGTGCCTTGCCAAGCACCGCATTCAATGCATTGGCGATCGCGCCATGGTCTTTTGGGTAGGGCAAGATCACCGCATCGACTCCATCTGTCAACATACTGGCGATGCCGCAATAGGACTCGTCACTGACAACCACGGGCAAACCGTGAGCCATGGCCTCCAGCACGACCATGGCAAAAGTGTCTTCAAGTGTGGGATGTGCCAGCACGTCTGCGCAGCGGTAAGCAATGCTGATGTCTTTCAATGCACCTTGAAGAATCACCCGGTTTCCCAGACCGAGATCGTCTGCCATTGTCCGAAATGCCGGTATCCGCTGTGCGCTACCGATGGCAAGCAACACCGCGTCTGCTGGCAGCTTGGCAAGTGCTTTCAGCAGGCTAGGCAATCCCTTTTTGCCAAAATCATTGCCGATGAACAAGACACAAGGGGAATCGGCGGGCACCCCCAACTGCCGCCTTGCCTGTTCTCGCGTCAGTGAGAGTTGCCCATTGGGTACAGAATCTGAAGGAAGCTCAACGCCAGGCGTCAGCACACGCAGTGCCAATGCTGACTTTGGAAAGGTCTTTAGCATGACCTTGCGAACAGGTTCTGATGTCACGACGATCAACCGCCTAACGCCACTGCCGCCGCGTGTTGTTGGAACAGAAAATCTGGAAGATTCCAGCCCTAAATACGTCCACATTCGGGGACTGGTCCATGCCTTGATCTGGCGAAGCAGAAGCCGTACGCCAGTTCGTCCCGCAAAAAGTTATGCCAAACAGGCAAAACATGAACTGTCTGCACGTTACCGTGCCAAGTGTTTTCGTGAGAGTGGACAATGTCGAAACCCTCACGTGTTGCACGCCAAGTTGCAAATGCATACCAGAGTTGGTTGATCCACCTGGGACGACGCAGGGGCGTACTTACCTTGTGATAGGTCACGCCACGAGATTGATGACCAATCTCCTGCGCAAATACATGAACCTCATGCCGCTGGCTCAAATGCTCAACCAGGGCAATGGCATAGCGCTCAGCGCCACCACCACTGCTCACAAAAATCCGGTGGAGGACAGCAATGCGTAATCGACGATCGGGTTCAGGCCTTGACTCGTTCACTTTTCTTGTCTTCGTAAGTGGTCTTTACTTTGAGCCACGTCTGAAACCAGCTTGTGGATCGCACCACGGGAACGCGCGGTATCGCCAGCAACTCGGTGCCCGCATGGCAGCGACTGCGCCTCGTTGTGGTTGCTGTCACAAAGCCGGCAGCAGCTACCAAATCAACATGCGAAGGCGAATACTCACCATAGGGATAGCAAAAGTGCGGGACCTCACGCCCTAGTTTGCACTCGAGTTCGGCCTTGCACCCTGAAATCTCGTCACGGGCGACGTCGACGCTTTTCTCGATTAAATGAACATGGTGCCGTGTATGGGCCCCAATTTCCTGGCCAGCAGAGATCCACGCACGCATCTGTGCATCGTTCATCAGGGGAACCTGGGCAACGCCGATGTCCTTATCCCACACGTTGGTCTTGCCTCCAACGGCACTCACAACATAGCAAGTACCGGTAAAACCTAATTCGCTAAGAACTGGCATGGCATGCTCAAGGTTATTTAAGTACCCATCGTCAAAAGTCAGGCCAACCACCCTCCCCGTTTGCTCGCCTGACAAATAGGGCTGCAAATCCCCAATCGACAATGCGCGATAGCCCATCAATCTCAATAAAGACATCTGTTGGCGGAACCGCGCTGGGCTGACACAAAGGCTTCTAAACGGCGCGCCTTTGGGTGGTGCCTCGGCAATCTGGTGGTACACCAGAATCGGGATTGGCTCCAAATTGGCCGTCACCTGCATTTACAACAGCACCACATCGTATTGTTCCTGTCCCATCCCAGCCTCTGCCTGGAGCGAAATAGGTTTGCCAATGAAGTCTGACAAACCTGCCAAATGTTGGCTTTCCTCATCGACCAGGATTTCAACCACGACTGGTGACGCCAAAACCCGAAACTCCCTGGGGTTGAACTGGCGCGCCTCGCGAAGGATCTCGCGCAAGATATCGTAAGCCACGCTTCGGGCAGTTTTGACGATGCCCTTGCCCTGGCAAACAGCACAAGGCTCGCACAGCATATGAGCCAGCGACTCCCGTGTGCGCTTTCGGGTCATTTCCACCAGGCCAAGTTGTGAAAACCCACCTGCCGTCGTCTTGACTCGATCCCGACTCAAATGTTTTTTGAGTTCAGCCAGTACTGCATCACGATGGTCAAGCCGGGTCATGTCGATGAAGTCAACAATGATCATCCCACCCAGATTGCGAAGTCGCAACTGTCGTGCGATGGCACCCGCCGCCTCGAGATTTGTTTTGAAGATCGTGTCGTCGAAATTACGTGCACCCACAAATCCTCCGGTATTCACATCGACCGTCGTCAAGGCTTCTGTCTGATCAACAACGAGGTAACCACCCGATTTGAGGTCCACTCGACGACCCAAGGCTCTCGCTATTTCCTCCTCAACCCCATACAGATCAAAAATCGGACGCTCGCCCTTGTAGTGTTGCAGTTTCTCTGTAGCGGCAGGCATGAACTCACGTCCAAAGGTTTGCAGATTTTGAAACTGCTCGCGTGAATCCAGTCGAATCGATTGCGTGGCCTCCCCGACCAAATCGCGCATGACCCGCTGCAACAGGTTCAAGTCCTGGTGCAAAAGTGACTGCGCCGGCAATCGGACGGAGGCATCCTTAATACGCGCCCATGTCTTGCGCAGATAAGAGATATCTTCAGCCAACTCCGCGTCAGAGGCGTCTTCGCCGTTGGTACGCAAGATGAAGCCGCCACCTCCCCCTGGTGCATCCGGTGGGCCTGCCAAGGCATTCATGCGCATACGCAGTGTCTCGCGCTGTGCAAGCGGTATCTTTTGGGAAATACCCATGTGGTCATCTTGGGGCAAAAACACTAGCATTCGACCGGCAATGCTGATTTGTGTCGATAGCCGTGCGCCCTTGGTCCCAATCGGGTCTTTGATTACCTGCACCATGAGTGCTTGGCCTTCAAACACTTGTTTTTCAATCGGCACCAGCGGAGCATCGCGCTCTTCGGTATTCGCGCCCCGCACTGCGGGATGGGCCCCCAACAGATCGGCCACATGCAAAAAGGCGGCACGTTCCAGACCGATATCGATGAAGGCTGACTGCATGCCCGGCAGCACGCGTGCGACCTTGCCCAGATAGACATTGCCAACCAGCCCGCGCTCCAGCGTTCGCTCCACATGCAACTCTTGCACTGCGCCACTCTCCAACAC
Source organism: Candidatus Defluviibacillus avedoerensis (assembly GCA_016703665.1). Classification (GTDB taxonomy): domain Bacteria; phylum Pseudomonadota; class Gammaproteobacteria; order Burkholderiales; family Burkholderiaceae_C; genus Defluviibacillus; species Defluviibacillus avedoerensis. The sequence goes on along the minus strand of JADJBS010000015.1, from coordinate 123,692 downwards.
CGCCACCCGCGTTTCCTGAGGTGACCAATTGATCAGAATATCTTGTTGCATCTTTAGATTGTGAAGCCTAATGCCCGTAAGACCTGTGTCGTTTCAAACATTGGTAAACCCATGATGCCCGAATAGCTGCCGCTGATGTGCTCGATATACGCTGCAGCTTTCCCTTGCACGCCATACGCCCCGGCTTTGCCCACAGACTCCCCTGTGGCGACATAGCGGCGAATTTGATCATGGCTCATGGCTGCGAATCGGACTTTGGAAACACTCATCGCCGCCACCCGTTGATGGCCGGCCTGCGCCGCTACAGCCGTCAATACCCGATGGGTTTGCCCAGACAGCTTACGCATTATTCGGGCTGCGTCTTCTTCATCGCTCGGTTTGCCCAAAATGGTTCGTCCAAGGGCCACGGTAGTATCTGCGCACAGCACCGGTGCCAAAGCCAAACCGCGTTGATCACGGCGTGCCAAGGCTGCATCCAACTTCAGTCCCGTTACCCGCTGGACATAAGCGGCAGGAGCCTCATTCTTCAACTGCACCTCCAAGCCCTCAGCGTCTTCTGACACATCGGGCAGCAGAAGTTCATGACGCACCCCCAATTGATCCAGCAATTGACGTCGGCGAGGGCTCTGGGACGCAAGGTACAGGAATGTGGGCATGAAACGGAGGTTTGTGTGGATTATTCGCGGTGGTACGGATGCCCAGCGTTCACCGACCAGGCGCGGTACAACTGTTCGACGAGCAAAACCCTGGCAAACGCGTGCGGCAGTGTCAGATCTGATAATCGGATACGCTCATGCGCCGCCTGCTTAAAGGCGGGGTCAATTCCATCAGGTCCGCCGATGATCAGAGCAACATCGTCAGCCTCCAGTTGCCAACCCTTGAGTCGGCTTGCCAATGATAGGGTAGTGAGTGCGGTACCCCGCTCGTCCAGCGCCACAATCCGGCTCCCACGGGGAATCACCGCTTCAATACGCTCACGCTCCGCCGCGTAAAGCGTCTCCAGCGATTTGCTGCCGCGCGGCTCTGTCTTGATAGCTTTGAGTTCGAGCTTGAGCTCTGACGGAAAGCGTTTGGCATAGTCGTACCAAGCGGTTTGCGCCCAATCAGGCACGCGCTGACCGACCGCTACAACCAGTAGCCTCATGCCTTTTTAGGTACGGCTTTCCGAACGGGTGCCTTGCCAGCGGACTTTGAGGCTGGTTTGACACCGATTTTGACCAACGGCACCTTGGCAGCCACAGATTTAGCGGGCGTCTTTTTGGCGGCAACCCCGTTTGCCACCAGCTTTGCAGAAGCCTTCTTGGCTGGCGATATGGACCCAGCTGCCTGTTTGGCCGCTCGTTCTGCGGTTTTCACGGCGCTGCTACGACGCAAGCTTGGTCCAAGCTCAGGTTTTTTGCTTTTTGCAGGTACCTTGGTTGGTACAGCCTTTTCAGGTTCTGCCGGTTTGACTCCACCAAATTTCAGGCGCACCGGTTTGCCGCCCCAAATTTCTTCGAGATGATAATACTGCCGGATCGTGGGTTGCATGATGTGAGCCACAGCAGCACCGCAATCCACAATGATCCATTCACCGTTCTCTTCACCTTCAATGCGTGGCTTGACGAATCCGGCCTCGCGCACGGCATTCATCACACTGGCGGCCAGGGCTTTGGTCTGGCGGTTAGAAGTCCCGCTGGCGATGACCACGCGCTCAAACAATGACGACAGCTTTTCGGTATCGAACACTTGAATGTCTTGCGCTTTGACATCTTCCAGGCCATCGACGATAGCGCGTTGGAGTTTTTGGACGTCTTTTTTGGCGGTGGTTTCTAAGGATCTCATCAAACAGTTCGATAAAGATGGTGTTGGGCAATATAGCCTGCAACGGCTTCGGGCACCAGATGACTGATCCCGAGACCCGTTGCTGCACGTTGGCGAATGTCGGTGGCACTGATGGTCATGGGAGGCAACATCAGTGGCTGCACGCAGTTGCCACTGAGCCCCACGCCTTTCGCAGCCTTGCGCAAGGCATCAAGGGTATTCAATGTCCCATTTCCGCCTATTGTACCTTCTCTCCCAGCTACAAAAACCGTAGCAACTGACAAAACATCCTGCCAGCGATGCCACGTGGTAAACGCTGCAGCCTGATCCTGTCCAATGAAAAGCACCCAAGAAGCCTGCGGGTTTTCGATTTGCAGCGCTTCCAGCGTGTGTATCGTGTAGGTCGGACCGTTTCGCTCGGTTTCGCGCCCGTCAACTTTAACTTTGGTCAGTGATTGAAACGCCAGCCTTGCCATCGCCAGTCGCAAATTGGCCGAACTCAGCGTCCGAGCCTTGTGCCAAGCTTGCCCGGTGGGGATCACGAGCAATTGCTCCAACTGAGTTTGCTCAACCGCTGCCTCAGCCAGTGCCACATGGGCGAGATGAGGTGGGTCGAAAGCTCCGCCAAAAAGACCGACTCGACCTCTTAGGCCATGTAAGCTGGCAGACGTGGCACCCAAGGTGGTCAGATCCAGTCTTTACGAATCAAAAAATCACTGTAAAGACGAGTCTCTGGGCTGCCGGGTTCTGCCGTCTGCTGATACGCCCAACTGGCCAAGGGTGGCATGGACAGCAGGATGGACTCCGTACGGCCACCGGACTGCAGCCCAAAATGGGTGCCCCTGTCCCAAACCAGGTTGAATTCGACGTATCGACCTCGCCGGTACAACTGGAACTGCCGCTCACGTTCGCCATAAGCCATGTCTTTGCGCCGCCTGACGATGGGCAGGTACGCAGCGAGGAAAGTCGACCCGACCGACTCCATCATTGCCCGGCTTTTTTCAAAACCGAGTTCAGAAAAATCATCAAAGAAAATGCCCCCAATGCCGCGCTGCTCGTTTCGGTGCTTCAAGAAGAAATATTCGTCGCACCATTTCTTGAACCGAGGATATTTGTCATCGCCGAAGTCTGCAAGACTTGCTTGGCAGACTTGGTGAAAATGCTTGGCATCTTCTTCAAAAGGATAAAACGGCGTCAGATCCATGCCGCCGCCAAACCAGCAAACCGGCGCCCCATTCCTGTGCTTTGCCGCGAGCATGCGCACATTCATGTGCACCGTCGGAACATAGGGGTTGCGTGGATGAAACACCAGCGACACGCCCATTGCCTCAAAAGGCGCCCCCGCCAATTCGGGTCGGTGCTGCGTCGCAGAAGGCGGCAGTTGAGGGCCACGCACATGGGAAAAGCCCACACCTGCACGCTCAAACACGGCGCCGCCCTCCAGGATTTGTGTGACGCCATCACCCTGCAGCAGTTCGCCCGGGGCCTTCTTCCAAGGATCGATCAGGAACTGGCCCCCCTCGATTTCGGCAATTGCGCGGGTGATCTGGTTTTGAAGCCCTTGCAGAAATTCACGCACCGATTGGACATCTGCAGGCGTCGCAACAGAAGTTGGCGTTAGGCTCATGATTTTGAGGCTCCTCGGTGGCCAATGTCTTTCCGGTATTGCATGCCATCGAACTGAATACGGTGGACGGTTTCGTAGGCTTTGGTTTGCGCCAGCTTGACCGAGTCGCCAAGCGCTGTCACACACAGCACGCGGCCACCAGCACTCACGATATCGCCATCACGCAAGACCGTTCCAGCATGAAAGACGGACACATCGTCCTGACCGTCACGCTTTGCCGAGCGACGCTCTTGTCCGCTATACGGCAGTCCGGTAATCACGTCGCCTTTTCGCGGGTTGAGTGGATAGCCATGCGCGGCCAACACCACGCCCAGAGCTGCACGGCGGTCCCATTGCAGCTCAACTTGATCGAGCTTTTCGGAAGTAGCTGCCATCATCACATCAACCAGATCTGATTTGAGACGCATGAGAATCGGTTGCGTCTCGGGGTCGCCCATGCGGCAATTGAATTCCAGCGTCTTAACATGTCCCTGGGCATCGATCATCAGGCCGGCGTACAAAAACCCGGTATAGGGAATGCCGTCTTTTTCCATACCGGCCAGCGTGGGCAAAATGATTTCACGCATCGCGCGGCCATGAACGTCAGGCGTCACCACGGGTGCGGGTGAATAGGCGCCCATTCCGCCGGTGTTGGGACCATGGTCGCCGTCCAACAAACGCTTATGGTCTTGCGATGTAGCCAGAGGCAGCACATGCTTGCCATCGCATAACACGATAAAACTGGCTTCTTCACCAGCCAAAAACTCTTCGATGACTACGCGCGGCACGGCCACACCATCCGAGCCTTCGTTGTGCACAACCCCCAGGGCGTTGCCTTCCAGCATGAAATCAACCGCCTCATGGGCTTCGGGCAGCGTCATGGCGACCACCACACCCTTCCCAGCCGCAAGGCCATCGGCTTTCACCACAATCGGTGCCGCCATCCTGTCAATATAGGCGTGTGCTGAGGCTGCGTCGGTAAAGGTTTCATACTCAGCCGTTGGAATGCCGTGGCGCTTCATAAAGGCCTTAGAAAACGCCTTGGAACTTTCCAGCTGTGCCGCAGCCTTGGTCGGGCCAAAAATCCGCATGCCGTGTGCACGGAATGTATCAACAACGCCCGCAGCCAGTGGTTGCTCCGGGCCGACCACAGTCAGCGCTATCTTTTCAGAAGCAGCCCATTCACGCAAAGCCTGCGGATCAGCGATGTTCAGATTTTGCAATCGATCGTCAGTCGCGGTTCCTCCGTTGCCTGGCGCCACAAAGACGGTTTGCACCTTGGGTGACTCGGCCAGCTTGCAAGCCAGGGCGTGTTCACGGCCGCCGCTGCCGATAACGAGGATTTTCATAGTTCTGCGTTGTGATAGACCTCTTGCACATCATCCAGGTCTTCCAGGGCATCAATTAGGCGCTGCATCTTGGCGGCGTCTTCGTCGCTGAATGCCAGCGGGTTCTCGGGCCGCATGGTCACATCTGCCAGTTCTGCATGAAAGCCTGCGGCTTCCAGCGCGTTCTTGACAGTCTCAAAATCATGCGGAGTGGTCAGCACCTCAATGGCGCCGTCGTCCCCGGAAACAATATCTTCTGCGCCCGCCTCAAGGGCTGACTCCATTAACTTGTCTTCATCGGTGCCGGGCGCAAAAATCATCTGGCCACAATGCTTAAACTGGAAAGCCACCGAACCCTCGGTTCCCATGTTGCCGCCAAACTTGCTAAAAGCGTGGCGCACCTCGGCAACCGTGCGAACCTTGTTGTCAGTCATTGTGTCCACAATGATCGCTGCCCCGCCAATGCCATAGCCCTCGTACCGGATTTCCTCATAGCTCACGCCTTCGAGGTTGCCAGATGCTTTATCAATGTTGTATTTGATCCGTTCGGCGGGCATGTTCGCAGCCTTGGCCTTGTCAATGGCCAAGCGCAAACGCGGGTTTGTGCTGACGTCGGCCCCACTTTGGCGTGCAGCTACGGTGATCTCCCGGATGATGCGCGTCCAGATCTTGCCCCTTTTTTCATCCTGCCGCCCTTTGCGATGCTGGATATTCGCCCATTTACTGTGTCCGGCCACGAAGAATTCCCGTCATATGATTTAACCTAGAGGCTGATTTTACTTTTACCTACCCTTGCCCGGAAGTTCTAACATGGCTGAACCAATGCTGATCGCCCAACATGGCATCCCCCCCACCGTATCGCAATGCTTTTTGCTGCCTTCGCTCGCTAACCGGCATGGCTTGATCACTGGCGCGACCGGTACTGGAAAAACAGTGACGTTGCAGACCCTAGCGGAGAATTTTTCCCAGCTCGGCGTCCCAGTTTTCATGGCGGACGTCAAGGGTGATCTGACAGGGATCAGCCAAGCGGGCAAGATCGGAGCCAAGTTGGCCGAGGTATTAAAAGAACGTGGGCTTGCACAGCCAGCGCCTCAGGCATGCCCTACAACCCTGTGGGATGTGTTTGGTGAATCTGGCCACCCCGTGCGCGCCACCGTTTCCGACATGGGACCTCTGCTGCTGGCCCGCATGTTGAACCTCAACGAAACCCAAACAGGGGTGTTGAACTTGGTGTTCAAGATTGCCGACGACAACGGTTTGATGCTGCTGGATCTGAAAGATCTGCGTGCCATGCTGCAGTACGTGGGAGACAACGGTAGCGAATTCACTACCACCTACGGCAATATCAGTGCAGCCAGCGTCGGTGCCATTCAGCGTGGACTGCTTCAGATCGAACAACAGGGCGGTGACAAATTCTTTGGTGAGCCCATGCTCAACATCAGCGACTTCATGCAGACCGTTGACGGGAAAGGCATCATCAATGTGCTGGCGGCTGACAAGCTCATGAATTCGCCGCGCCTGTATGCCACCTTTTTGCTGTGGATGCTGTCCGAACTGTTTGAACAGTTGCCCGAGGTGGGCGACCTAGATCAGCCCAAGCTGGTGTTCTTTTTTGACGAAACCCACCTGCTGTTCAACGAAGCACCCAAAGTGTTGATCGAACGCATCGAACTGGTGGTGAGGCTGGTTCGCTCTAAAGGTGTCGGGGTTTACTTTGTGACACAAAATCCTTTGGATATTCCCGACAGTGTGCTCGCGCAGCTCAGTAACCGCGTTCAACATGCCTTGCGTGCCTTTACCCCGCGTGATCAAAAAGCCGTCGCAGCCGCAGCGCAAACCATGCGCCCAAACCCGGGACTCGATATCGAGACAGCCATCACTGAACTCGGGGTCGGTGAAGCACTGGTCAGCTTTTTGGACAGCAAAGGCCGTCCCTGCCCCACAGAGCGTGCTTTTGTGCTGTTGCCAGGTAGCCAGTTAGGCCCCATCACCACCACTCAGCGTCAGGATCTATTGCAAAGCTCGCTGGTCGCGGGCATTTACGAGAAGGTGGTTGACCGCGAATCTGCCTATGAGAAACTACAAGGACGAACCACGTCCGCACTCGGTAATGGCGCTGCTGCACGAAATGGCCAAGGCGCGCCCCTGGGCAACGCAGCAGGCGGCAATGTCCAGCCCCAAGACGGCGGTGGACTGATGGGTGGACTGAACGATGTGCTGTTTGGTACCACAGGTCCAAGGGGCGCGAAGCACGATGGATTGGTCCAGACCATGGCCCGCTCCGCTGTCCGCACCATTGGTACCTCGGTCGGCAAGGAAATCCTGCGCGGCGTACTGGGTGGCATTTTTGGCAAGAAATAATTGGAAAGCGAGCATTTGATGAGCAGCCCCCTCCCTCCCAATGTGCATCTGGTCGACCATCCACTGGTGCAGCACAAACTGACCTTGATGCGCAACAAAACCGCATCCACGAACAGTTTTCGCCGCCTGCTGGCCGAACTGGCCAGCCTGATGACGTATGAGGTCACGCGCGACATGGCCTTACAGGATGTGCAGATCGAAACCCCGCTGGAGACCATGACTGGCAAGATGATCGACGGCAAGAAACTGGTGTTTGTTTCGATCCTGCGCGCCGGCAACGGCATTCTGGAAGGCATGCTCAACGTGGTACCTGGTGCACGAGTGGGCCATGTCGGCCTGTACCGCGATCCCAAGACGCTTCACCCGGTGGAGTACTACTTCAAGATGCCGCAGGAAATGGACGCCCGCGACATCATTGTGGTGGATCCAATGCTGGCCACTGGCAATTCAGCCATCGCAGCGGTGGACCGTCTAAAGAAGCTCAACCCGAAATCTATCAAATTCGTCTGTCTGCTAACCTGCCCCGAAGGCCTGAAAGCCATGCACGACGCCCACCCGGATGTACCGGTGTATACCGCTGCGGTTGACCGACAACTCAATGACCACGGTTATATCCTGCCTGGGCTGGGTGATGCGGGCGACCGGATTTTCGGGACGCAATAAACGAAGTATCAGACGTGAAAAAGAAAGTTAAATTTGCTGGTAACAAGCCTTCTTCGGCCAGCAGTATTCTTTTCAACAAGATTCACTCAATGCCTCCCCCGCCAACGATGGCGCCGAGTCTGCCTCAGTTGCTAAGCTTGGCGGTATCAAGGCATCAAGCGGGGCAAACTGGTGTTGCAGAATCCCTCTATCAGCAATGTTTGGCACGCGACCCGAGTAACGTTAGTGCGCTGAATCTCCTAGGAGTTTTAAAGATTCAGGCTGGGCAGCCAGCGCAAGCGTTAGATCTACTCCAGAAAGCAATAGAGCTGCAGCCAAATTATGCTGAGGCATTTAATAACCTTGGCTTAGCCCAGAAAAACCTTCACTCTCACCCTGAGGCGGAAGCCGCTTATCGGACCGCAATCCGCATCAAGCCCAATTACCCAGAAGCGCTGAACAATTTAGCAACCGTTCTGAGGGAGCGAGGTGATTTGGCAGGAGCCATTTCAGCATGTGGCCAAGCCATTGCATTGCGTCCAGCGTTCGCTCAGGCATATAACACAAGAGGCACGGCATACCACGCAAGCAATCAATTGAACTTGGCCATTTCTGATCTGGACAAAGCGATAGAACTCGCACCCAATCTCGCAACAGCGCACTTCAATCGCGGCGTTCTGATGAGTGATCTTTTTCGCCATGAAGAAGCATTGAGAAGCTACGATCTGTCACTGTCCCTATACGCCGAGAATGCTATGGCGTGGAACAACCGTGGGTTCAGTTTGGACTGCCTTCAACGGCATTCTGAGGCGATCCAATCCTTTGATCAGGCCATTCGATTCAACCCTCGGTTCATCCAGGCATTTTTAAACAAAGGCAACTCGCTACATGAATTGAAAAACTCCAATGCGGCGCTTTCAGCCTTCGAGCACGCAATCCAGATCGAGCCAACCTACGCAGATGCCTGGATGGCCAAAGGGCAAGTCCTCACGGAATTAAAGCAGTTTGGATTGGCAAAAACTGCATTTGAAATGGTCTGTCGGTACGATCCATCACATAAATACGCAACCGGCGCAGTCGTGGGTACCATGTTAAGAATGTGTCAGTGGGAGGGCATCGAACAAAAAATTGCAAGCATTCACCAAGATGTAGAAGATGGCAATCTTGCAATCTTGCCATTTGAATATTTGGCATTAACTGACGCAAGTGAAAAACAACTGCGATGCTCTCAATCGCATGCCGCTGATCAAGCCATTCCCGGAGAGAATTTTCCAGCGGATGTCCGCACAAATGGTTCGAAGATCAAATTGGCGTATTTGTCTGCAGATTTCCATGATCATGCAACCGCCCACTTGATGGTTGAAGTGTTTGAAAAGCATGACAGATCACAATTCGAAGTCTCTGCTTGGTCGTACGGCCCAGCAACCGGGGACCCCATGCAGAGGCGATTAAAAGAGGCTTTTGACCAATTTTACGAAGTAAATCACCTCTCGGATTCAGCGGTGGCAAACCTCTTGTATCAAGCCAATATCGACATTGCAATTGACCTTAAAGGCCACACACACGGAAGTCGTACTCCTATTCTTGCTGCCAGACCTGCAAGGGTTCAAGCTCAGTACCTGGGATATCCAGGAACGCTTGGTTTGGACTACATCGATTTCATTCTTGCAGATGACTACGTGATACCAAAAGATCATGACGCAAACTACTCTGAAAGAGTAATCCGCCTTCCCAACTCATATCAACCGAACTGCCAAACCCGGGATGTTTCAAGCATTACCCCAAATCGCCAGCGTATGGGACTGCCAGACCAAGCATTTGTCTTCTGCTGCTTCAACAATAACTACAAAATTACCCCCCATGTTTTTGCAATTTGGATGAGACTTTTGAATGCCATCGAAAATAGCGTGCTTTGGCTTTTGAAGGACTCCGCAGCGGTCGAACAAAACCTACGCCGCGAAGCAGAAAGAGCAGGCATTGCAGTGAATCGAATCATCTTTGCCGATCGAGTCGCCCTACCAGATCACCTCGCACGACATAGGTTGGCTGACCTTTTTCTGGACACGTTCCCTGTCAATGCTCACACAACGGCAAGCGACGCTCTTTGGATGGGCCTGCCACTCTTGACATGTTCTGGAGATGGGTTTGCATCTAGAGTTGCAGGAAGTCTACTGAAAACGGCTGGTATCCCAGACTTGATAACAACCAACCTATCTGACTATGAATCACGAGCGCACGAACTGGCACAAAACCGGAAAGAACTCGATCAGCTTCGGGAAAAATTTATTTCTAACCGTAACTCATGCGCCCTTTTTGATTCTGCCTCTTCAGCACGCAGTCTTGAATGTGCATTTATTGAAATGCTCAAGATCGGGCCAATAAACAAAAGCCCAAGTACCATGGAAAAATCTCTGAACACTGCCTGAAATCAAAGTGCCTGCTCAAAATCAGCCACCAAGTCTGCGCACTCCTCCAGCCCCACTGACAATCGAATCAGCCCGTCGTCGATGCGCATATCGGCGCGAACCGCAGCACCGGCCTCCCAGAAAATCGTAGGCGCCACAGGAATGATCAGGCTACGGTTATCTGCCAAGCCTGTTGCGGCAATCGGTAGCTTCAAACGGTTAATAACCTCGTTGCAGCGGCTGGTATCACGCAATTCAAAAGACATCAACCACGACCCCGCCTTGAAATGCTTTTTGGCAATGGCATGCTGCGGGTGCGACGGCAGCATGGGGTAATGCACTTTGGCAACCGCTGGATGTTGTTCCAGGAATTGAGCCAAGGCCAGGGCTGTCGCGCTTGTTTGGGCTAGGCGCAGGGTCAGGGTTTCGGCCCCCGTGCTGATCAGGTGCGCATGTTGGGCAGACAGGGTTGCCCCCATGTCACGCAAGCCTTTCTTTCGAATCTGCACCAGACCCCATTGGCGAGCGTCGCCCGTGCGGTAGGCCTGGGCAATGTTCGGATAGCAGCTCCAGTCAAACAGCCCGGTGTCAATCACTGCACCACCCAAGGCATTACCGTGACCCGCGATGGTCTTGGTCAGCGAATGGATCACCAGGCCCGCCCCTACCGTGGCGGGGCGGAACAAATGAGGCGACAAAATGGTGTTGTCCACCACGAACAAAATGCCTTTGGCCTTGCACAGTGCGCCAATGGCCTCCAGGTCAGGAATCTGGGTACCCGGGTTGGCCAGGGTTTCCACAAACACCAGCCGGGTGTTGGGTTGGAGCGCTGCCTCAACATGGGCTACCGCTGTGGCATCCACCTTGCTGACCTGAACGCCCAAGTCACTCATGGTGCCCAGCAGGCTGTTGGTATTGCCAAACACAAATTTGCTTGACACGATGTGGTCGCCAGCACGCAACAGCGTCATGAACAGCGCGGTGATGGCTGCCATGCCAGTGGCAAAGCTCACGCATCCGACACCCTGCTCCATCTTGGTCAGCTTGGCTTCCAGCGCCGCAGTAGTCGGTGTGCCTTGGCGCGCATAGTTGTAGCCACCTTTGAGCGTGCCTTGAAAAACGCCAATCAGATCTTCGACCTTGTCAAAACCGTATTGCACCGAGGTATGGATAGGTTTGTGCACACCACCATGCTCAACGCCAAAATGACGGTCGGAATGGACGAGTTGCGTGGTGAAACTGGGCGGAGTGGGGGCTGTCATGCTGTATTCAAAATCAAAAGGTTCAAAGGTCAGGTGCAATGCTTTCGGCGTAATCGTACAAGGCACCCAGAATGCTTTCGGCCCGCTCATCTGCAGACTCAGACAATTCATCAATCTGATCAAAGAGGGCTTGCACTGTTCGGTTGCCTCCCTCCCCAGCGATCAGCCGCGCCTGACGGTGCTGTTCCCAGCGCGCACAGTCATGGGTAGAGAGCGTTTCGGGAAAATTTCGGGCCCGGTAGCGCCAGACCAGTTCGCCCAGGCGACTGTCTTCAAAACCTGGCCGCTCTAGCGCCAATTCGGGGCCAGACATGGCTCGCAGATGATTCAGGCGGCGGCGGTCTGCGTTCCCGACAAAGCCCCCATACAAGTCCCCATCGACATCGGCTACGCCAGATTCTGCGACAGGTTTCGCAAACACCTGCGGCCACAAGGCACTCATGTCTGGCAAATCACGCGCAAGCTGTGCATGGAGTATGGCCTGCGCCATGTCGATGCCCCAGCGGTCGGCCAGAGAGTCCGTCAAGATCTTGAGCTTCCCCACCACCATGGGGGATTTGTTCAGATGCACGGTTTTGATGGGCAAGCGAGTTAGGCCTTCGGGCAAATCAGCGCTGCGGGTAAACATGCGCTGGCGGACCGCGTCGGGCTTCAGGTCGGCCAGCACGCTGGGGTCTGCCGACAAGTCCCAGGCAATGAGTTCGTTCTTGTTGGTCGGATGGGATGCCAGCGGCCACATCACGGCCAGGCATCCACGCTCCGGTGGGAACATGCCCGAGACATGCAAAAACGGCTTGGCATTGGCTTGACTTGTCGGCAAACCCAGTTCTGCAGCCACGCGGTCTTTCTTGTGCAGACTCAGCGCAAAGTCAAAAAGCTTGGGCTGCTTTTTGCGGATCAGGCGGGCCAGCGCGATCGTGGCCCGCACGTCAGACACCGCGTCGTGGGCAGCTTCATGTGCCAGGCCATTGGCGGCACTCAAGTCCTCCAGCTTGAAGCTGGGCTTACCGTCTGCGTGCTTTGGCCACTCAATACCCTCTGGCCGCAAGGCATAGGTCATGCGCACCACATCCAGCAGATCCCAGCGACCACAGCCGTTTTGCCATTCACGGCCATACGGGTCAATCAAGTTGCGCCAGAAGAGAAACCGCGTGAACTCGTCATCAAAACGAATGGTGTTGTATCCCACCCCAATGGTGCCGTGTTCACCCAGCGCAGCCTCGATACTCAGTGCGAACTCATGCTCCGGCACACCACGCGCCTGGCATTGCTGGGGGGTAATGCCGGTGATCAAGCAAGAGGCTGGATCGGGCACATAGTCGGGTGCGGGACGGCAAAACAGCTCTATCGGATCGCCAACTTCGTTCAGGTCGGCGTCCGTGCGTATGCCTGCAAATTGCGCCGGGCGGTCAGTGCGGGGATTGATGCCAAAAGTTTCGTAGTCGTGCCAGAGAAAAGTGTGTGCCATTTACTGTGCTATTTGCAAGGTATTTTAAGCCTATTGGCAATATCTACCTTGATTTATTGCTATCAAAATAAAAGCAAAATGGCCGCCTAGCAAGCGCCGGCGGCCATTTTTTGGCAAAAGCGCCAACTTTAACCTTTACTGGCTAGCAGCCGCTTCCTCTGGTTCGGTTGGCTCAGCTTTGGCCGCCTTGCTTTCCTTCTTGGGCAGTGGCTGTATGTCCAGCAAAACCTCGTCCTTGTCGTCCAAGTCCACCGTCAAACGCCCACCGTCGGTCAAGCGGCCAAACAGCAACTCGTCTGCCAGCGCTCGGCGAATGGTGTCCTGGATCAGGCGTTGCATGGGGCGAGCGCCCATGAGCGGGTCGAAACCTTTCTTCGCCAGATGCTTGCGCAGCTTGTCGGTGAAGGTGACATCGACCTTCTTTTCGGTCAACTGGGTTTCCAGTTGCAGCAAGAACTTATCCACCACGCGCATGATGACGTTTTCATCCAGCGCTTTGAAGCCCACCATCGCATCCAGCCGGTTGCGGAACTCCGGCGTGAACAGGCGCTTGATGTCGGCCATCTCGTCGCCCGCCACACGCGGGTTGGTGAACCCAATGGTCGCCTTATTCATCGTCTCGGCGCCCGCATTGGTCGTCATGATGATGATAATGTTGCGAAAATCTGCCTTGCGCCCGTTGTTGTCGGTGAGCGTGCCGTGGTCCATCACCTGCAGCAGCACGTTGAAGATGTCTGGGTGGGCCTTTTCGATCTCGTCCAGCAGCAGCACGGCGTGCGGTTTCTTGGTGACGGCTTCAGTCAGCAAACCTCCCTGGTCAAAGCCCACATAGCCAGGGGGGGCGCCAATCAGGCGACTAACGGCATGGCGCTCCATGTACTCAGACATGTCAAAGCGCATCAGTTCAATGCCCATGATGTAGGCAAGCTGCTTGGCGGCTTCGGTCTTGCCCACGCCGGTTGGGCCGCTGAACAGGAAGGAGCCAATGGGCTTGTCAACCCGACCCAGGCCCGAACGCGCCATCTTGACGGCAGATGCCAGCACCTCCAGCGCCTTGTCTTGCCCAAACACAACGCTTTTCAGATCGCGCTCCAGCGTCTGGAGTTTGCCCCGGTCGTCGTTAGACACGTTGGCCGGGGGAATGCGTGCGATCTTGGCGACGATTTCCTCTACCTCCGCTTTGGTGATGGTCTTTTTGCGCTTCGATGGCGGCAAGATGCGCTGGGCAGCCCCGGCCTCATCAATCACGTCAATCGCCTTGTCAGGCAAATGGCGGTCGTTGATGTACTTGGCGCTCAACTCAGCAGCAGCCTGCAGGGCCGCCGCTGCGTATTTGACACTGTGGTGCTCTTCAAAGCGTGACTTCAGCCCCTTGAGGATCTCCACGGTTTCTGCCACAGTCGGCTCCACCACGTCCACCTTCTGGAAGCGGCGGCTCAAGGCCGCATCTTTTTCAAAGATACCCCGGTATTCGGTGAAAGTGGTTGCACCAATGCACTTGAGTTGGCCGCTGGACAGCGCAGGCTTCAAGAGGTTGGACGCATCCATGGTGCCGCCCGAGGCCGCACCCGCGCCGATCAGGGTGTGGATTTCATCGATGAACAAAATCGCGTTGGGTTTGTCTTTGAGAGACTTGAGCACGCCCTTGAGGCGTTGCTCAAAGTCGCCCCGGTACTTGGTGCCTGCCAGCAGCGCGCCCATGTCCAGTGAATACACATTGGCCTCGGCCAGAATTTCGGGCACGTCTTTTTGCGTGATGCGCCAAGCCAGGCCTTCGGCAATGGCCGTCTTACCCACACCTGCCTCGCCCACCAGCAGCGGGTTGTTCTTGCGGCGGCGGCACAAGATCTGGATGGTGCGCTCCACCTCGTATTCGCGCCCGATCAGCGGGTCGATCTTGCCGTCTTTGGCGAGTTGGTTCAGGTTTTGGGTGAACTGCTCGAGTGGCGAGGCTTTTTCGTTCTTCTCACCCCCCCCCGAACCCTCTTCCGAGCTTTCCGGGTTGGGCTCGCCCGCCTTGGTAGGCTCAGGTGGGTCACTCTTCTTGATGCCATGGGCAATGAAATTGACCACATCCAAGCGCGTGACGCCCTGCTGGTGCAGGTAGTACACGGCATGGGAGTCCTTTTCGCCAAAAATCGCCACCAGTACATTGGCACCGGTAACCTCTTTCTTGCCATTGCCAGTGCTTTGCACATGCATGATGGCACGCTGAATCACCCGCTGAAAACCGAGCGTTGGCTGCGTATCTACGTCGTCCGAGCCAGCCACCTGCGGTGTGTTGTCCTTGATGAAGTTGACCAGCGATTTGCGCAAATCATCCACATTGGCCGAGCAGGCACGCAACACCTCGGCGGCGCTGGGGTTGTCCAACAAGGCAAGCAACAAGTGCTCAACAGTGATGAACTCATGGCGCTGCTGACGGGCTTCAACAAAAGCCATGTGCAGGCTGACTTCAAGTTCTTGGGCAATCATGATTGGTTCCTTTGCCTTGCTTTCGAAAATTAATTGAATACCTGTGGCCGTCAGCTAAGCCACGGGTTCACTTACACACTGCAAGGGGTGCCCTGCCTGTTTAGCCGCTTCCATGACCTGATCGACCTTGGTTGCTGCCACATCTTTTGAAAACACACCACAGACGCCTTTGCCGTCCAGGTGAATTTTTAGCATGATTTGAGTCGCTGTTTCACGGTCTTTACCAAAAAACTCCTGAATGACCACCACCACAAACTCCATAGGGGTGTAGTCATCATTCAGCAACACGACCTGATACATCCCTGGTGGCTTCGTCCGCTCGGTACGCCGCTCCATGAGCACCGTGTCGCCACCATCCGGCGGCAAAGGCTTGGCCATGGGAGCGTTGGGTTGGGAAGGATTCTTGGTCACCATGAATTCATTCTATCGGCACCACCATGGAATTACCGAGTCAGCCTTGGAATTGGGGATTGAAACACCAGACTTCAAGATGCGGGACTTGAAATATGAATCCCAGTGATATGCATGGCATGGGACGGAGAAATTGGGGCAAAAAAGAGAACCGTTGAAGCTTCGTGCAGACATCAACGGTTGCCAGCATCAACTTCACGCAACTCAGGCTTATTCCATTTGCTCAATCATCACCCGCCCAAAACCTGAGCAGCTGACCTGGGTGGCGCCGTCCATCAACCGGGCAAAGTCGTAGGTGACTTGCTTACTCTGAATGGCCGCTTCCATGGCCCAAATGATGATGTCGGCTGCTTCCTTCCAGCCCATGTGGCGCAACATCATTTCGGCGGACAGGATTCCGGAACCAGGGTTCACATAGTCCTTGCCCGCGTATTTGGGGCCGGTGCCGTGCGTGGCCTCAAAACAGGCAACCGTATCTGACAGGTTGGCGCCTGGGGCTATGCCCATGCCACCCACCTGGGCGGCCAGGGCGTCGGAGATGTAGTCGCCGTTCAGGTTCAAGGTGGCGATGACGCTGTATTCGGCCGGGCGCATCAGGATTTGCTGCAGAAAGGCATCTGCAATTACGTCTTTGACGACAATATCCTTGCCAGTCTTGGGGTTCTTGAACTTGCACCAGGGGCCGCCGTCGATAGGTACAGCGCCGAATTCTTTTTGCGCCAGGGCATAGGCCCAGTCCCGAAAACCACCTTCGGTGAACTTCATAATGTTGCCCTTGTGCACAAGGGTCACGCTGGATTTGCCGTAGTCCACCGCATACTGCAAGGCCTTGCGCATCAGGCGCTCGGTGCCTTCAATGGACACGGGCTTGACGCCAATGGCAGAGGTGTCAGGGAATCGGATTTTCTGAATCCCCATTTCTCGAACGAGAAAATCCATGAGCTTTTTGGCCTGGTCACTCTTTGCCTCAAATTCGATGCCCGCGTAGATGTCCTCCGAGTTTTCGCGAAAGATCACCATGTTGGTTTTTTCGGGCTCTTTGAGGGGCGAAGGCACGCCTTTGAAGTATTGCACCGGGCGCAGGCAGACATACAAGTCAAGCGCTTGGCGCAGCGCCACATTCAATGAGCGGATACCACCCCCCACAGGGGTGGTCAGCGGGCCCTTGATGGAGACCGCGTAGTCGCGCAGCGCCTGCACGGTCTCCTCAGGCAGCCAGATATCAGGGCCGTAGACGCGGGCGGCTTTCTCCCCAGCGTAGACCTCCATCCACTGAATCTGGCGTTTGCCGCCATAGGCTTTGGCAACAGCAGCGTCCACCACTTTCAACATGACCGGCGTGATGTCTACGCCCGTGCCATCGCCTTCAATAAAGGGAATGATGGGCTGGTCGGGCACGTTCAAACTCATGTCGGCATTGACTTTGATCTTCTGGCCGTCGCTCGGCACGGTAATGTGTTGGTACATGGATGGAACGGTTTTCAAGGGAAAAAGCGGGCTGTGCGAGTCTGCTCAGCACCGAAAAGATTCTAGTCTCCGCGCCTTCCTGTCAACCAAACCTGCAAAGCGTTCGTTAGAACGTCACCTTCCATCAGGGGGATGGATACGTACCCAATTGACTATGGTTTAACTTTGAGAAAGCCAACATGAACAAGATCCTCGCTGCACTTATCTCCTCCGTCATCGCAGGTGCTGCCTTCGCGCAAGCCCCCGCGGCACCTGCGGCCGCACCCGTAGCACCTGCTGCCGTAGCGGCTCCCGCCGCCATGGCGCCTGCCGCCAAAATGGAAGCCAAGGCTGACAAGAAAAAGGCTCGCAAAGCCAAGAAGCGCTCGGCCAAGCGTGTTGACGCCGCCAAGTAAGCAGGGTTCAGTCGCGGCCAGCCGCGTGCCATCTGCATAATGCTTGGTCTGCCGGGCATTTTTGCTTTTTGGCCCTGCCCACTGTTCCCTGTTAGTCCAACCGATTCATGAAAGACCCTGCCATGCGCCGTCTGCGTTACTGTGTCGCAGCCATTACCCTGACGGCACTGGGCCTGAGCACCAGGCCATTGCTGGCCCAGGATGAACCCCAGACTTCCCTGCCCCGCATCAACCTGAGCGCAGGCATGCACCGCATTGACACCCAGGTGGCGCTCACCCCAGAACAGCGCAGCACAGGGCTGATGCACCGCAAAGACATGCCTCAGCACGAGGGCATGTTGTTTGTGTTCGAGCAGCCTGCTGTGCAGTGCTTTTGGATGAAAAACACCCTGCTGCCATTGACGGCTGCATTTGTGGCGGACGACGGCACCATCGTGAATCTGGCAGACATGAAGCCGCAGACGACCGATTCGCATTGCTCCACCAAGCCCGTACGCTATGTGCTTGAGATGAACCAGGGTTGGTTTGCCAAAAAGAACATCAAGTCAGGCTTCAAGCTCAGCGGCAAGCCATTTGAAAAATAGCCCTCCCCGACGCGCACCTTAAGCGAAATTGGCTTCTGCAAAGCCCCAGTTCACTAGGTTGCTCAGGAAGGTTTCGACAAACTTGGGGCGCAGGTTGCGGTAGTCGATGTAATAAGCGTGCTCCCACACGTCAACGGTGAGCAAGGCTTTGTCGGCTGTGGTCAGCGGTGTGCCAGCGGCGCCGGTGTTGACGATGTCGACCGAGCCGTCCGCCTTCTTGACCAGCCAGGTCCAGCCAGAACCAAAGTTGCCCACAGCGGACTTGACAAAGGCTTCCTTGAATGCGGCGTAGCTGCCCCACTTGGCATTGATGGCCGCGGCCAGGGCGCCGGAAGGCTCACCGCCGCCAGCGGGCTTCATGCAGTTCCAGAAGAAGGTGTGGTTCCAGATCTGAGCAGAGTTGTTGTAGATGCCACCACTGGAGGTTTTGATGATCTCTTCGAGGGTTTTGGTCTCGAATTCAGTGCCCTTTTGCAGGTTGTTCAGGTTCACTACATAGGCGTTGTGGTGCTTGCCGTGGTGGAACTCCAGTGTTTCTTGGCTGTAATGGGGGGCCAGGGCATCGATCGCGTAAGGCAGTGCGGGCAGGGTGTGTTCCATCTTGGTACTCGTAAATGTTGGAAGAAAACGGTCAGCGAAACGCCATTGTAGAAAGTTCTTAACTGTTTTTGTCGGGATTGTGCTGAATCCCTAGAACCGACAGGTTCAATTGGCCGTCCGCCAGGCTGGCTTGTACCACTTGCCCGGCTTTGACCTGGGCAACTCCGGTGATGGCTTGCCCTTGTTCATTGGCCAGCCAAGCATAGCCGCGCTGCAGCACCAGGCTAGGGTCCAGCGCTGTGAGGCCCTGTTCAGCGACCTGCAGCCTGTTTCTGGCTTGTTGCAGGGCGTGATCGCGCGCATGGCGCAAGCGCGTTTCCATGCGTTCGCACACGCTTCGCTCGTGCTGCATCCGAGTGCCCAGGGCATGTGGCAAACGCTGTGAAAGCCGCGACAAGACCAGGCTTTGCTGGGCAAGCGCGCTGGACGGGCGGCCAAGCCGACGAGTGAGCATGTCCAAGCCTTGCGCACAACGATCAAGTTGCCGATCAACCAGCGACTTCAAATCCGCATGCAAGCTGGCCAGTCCCTGCAGCAAGCTGTCTCGGGACGTGGCGGCCAATTCCGCAGCGGCTGTGGGCGTTGGCGCACGCAAGTCCGCAGCAAAGTCCACAAGGGTGAAGTCAGTCTCATGCCCCACTCCGCTGATCAAAGGCACAGGGCTCATGGCCACCGTGCGGACCAAGGCCTCGTCATTGAATGCCCACAGGTCTTCAAGCGAGCCACCGCCACGCACCAGCAAGATCACATCGACAGGAGAAACGACCGTTTCAGCGCCGTAGGACTCAGTTCTTTGATATAAATTTTGTAGCGCCTGGATCATCTCCTGAGGAGCGTTCGCGCCTTGTACCGACGCTGCCACCAAGCAAACCGGTATGTGGGGAACACGCCTTTGCAGCGCGGTCACAACATCATGCAGTGCGGCCGCCCCCAACGAGGTCACCACGCCAATACCACGCGGCATGGTGGGCACGCTGCGTTTGCGAGCCTGGTCGAACAGGCCTTGTGCCTCCAGCTTGGCCTTGAGCTGCAAAAACTGCTCGAACAGGCTACCCATGCCAGCGCGGCTCATGGATTCGACCACCAATTGCAGGTCGCCTCGGGGCTCATAAACACCCAACCGACCACGCACCTGCACTTTGTCACCATCGCGCGGCTGGAAGTCCATCAAGCTGACTGCACGTCGAAACATCGCGCAACGCAATTGGCCTTGCGCGTCTTTCAACGAGAAATAGCAATGCCCGCTGGCAGCCCTTGAGAACCCACTTAACTCGCCCTCCACCGCCACCGGATTGAAGCGAGCCTCCAGCGAATCAGCCACCGCGTGACACAACGCGCCCACAGGCCACACCTGACGGCTTACAGGCGAGTTCAAGAAACACCCCCGAAATGAACGCTCCACAGGTCGGTAAATAGGAAATGATCCTGTTCAGAACACCCCGCCAATGCTGATTCTTCGGTGCAAGTCATTGATTTAATTGGGTATTTTTGCGCGTAAAAATTAATCAATCTATTGAAACCACCAGTGGGCGCCCTATTCGGGCATTTCTGACCAGACTTATTCACAAACTTATGCACAGGATTTGTGGGAGGAAGATGCAAAAATAGGAGCACGCACAATGCCTGATAATCACGGCCTACCGTCCATTGACCGGAGTACCCCCTTTGCTTTCGATCATACAAGCCGCTGGCTGGCCCATCATCCCTCTGATTGCGTGCTCCATTTTGATGTTGGCACTGGTGATTGAGCGGTTTGTCACCCTTAGAACGCACAAAATTGTGCCGCCTCGATTGCTGGATGACGCCATTGCGATTTCTCGCACTGCGGTGCCATCGATGGATGTACTGGTCAAGCTCGAAGCCAATTCTGTTCTGGGCGCAATCCTGGCCAGCGGCTTCAGGTGCCTTCACACCAACGTGCGGCTGAGCGAGGATGATCTGCGTGCTGCGATGGAGGCTGCCGGGCGGGTGGCCGCACACAAACTGGAGCGCTACTTGGCGGCACTGGGCACCATTGCGTCTGCAGCGCCTTTGCTGGGCTTGCTCGGCACCGTGATTGGCATGATCGAGATTTTTGGCGCGCAAGCCCCGAGCGGCGGCGCCAGTGGCAACCCTGCTGAACTTGCGCATGGCATATCCGTGGCGCTTTACAACACCGCTTTCGGTTTGATTGTGGCCATTCCGGCATTGATTTTTTGGCGCTTTTTTCGCGCGCGTGTGGACTCCCATCTGCTGGCTCTTGAGTTGGCCGCAGACCGGTTCGCCAGGCACCTGAATGCATTGCGGAGCATGCCGTTTTCTGAGTTTCCGTCCGTCAAGCCTCCGGAGGCACGCCCCTGGTCTGACACGAACAGTGGGCGTGCGACATGAACTTTCGGCCCCATCGCCGAAGCGATGAACCCGAGATCAATCTGATTCCGTTCATCGACGTCCTGCTGGTTGTGCTAATTTTCCTGATGCTGTCAACCACCTACAGCAAATTCACCGAAATGCAGCTTCGCCTACCCACGGCTGATACAGATGCACAGCGCAATTACCCCAAGGAAGTGATCGTCGCTATCAGCAGCGATGGCCGCTACATGATCAATAAAACACCCATCGCCGGGAAAACGGTAGATTCCATGGTGATTGCCCTGGGCAATGCTGCCAAGGCAGGTCCTGAATCAGTGATCGTGATCAGTGCGGATGCTTCTGCCTCACACCAATCAGTCATCACGGTCATGGAAGCCGCGCGGCGTGCAGGTTTGCACCAGATCACCTTTGCAACACAATCGTCGGCGCAAGCCGGGCGCAAATAAGGCAATGCACGCAAAGGTAGCGGCGTGAGCCAACGCCTCACCAAAGCCTGGTTGGGGCGCGGGCCACTCGCCTGCGCGCTTTGGCCCCTCTCGTTGATCTACGCTCTCATCGCTCGGCTGCACCGAGGCCTTTTCTCGCTGGGTTTGTTGAAGACCCAACAGCTTGAAGTCCCCGTGGTGGTGGTAGGCAACATTCTGGTGGGGGGCGCGGGCAAGACACCTGTTGTGATGGCTTTGGTTGATCATTTGAAATCGCACGGCTGGCAGCCGGGCGTGATCAGTCGAGGCTACGGGCGAATCGCAAACGACTGCCTGGAGGTTTCTGTTGATGCAGATGCCGCCCTGGTTGGGGACGAGCCGCTGCTGATTCAGCGTCGGTGCGAAGTGCCAGTCTTCGTTGCAACAAAACGGTTTGATGCGGGCCGGGCACTGCTGACCAAATACCCCAAGGTCAATATCATCATCAGTGACGATGGTCTGCAACATCACGCGCTGCACCATGATCTGAGCATTTGCGTCTTCGATGACCGTGGCATCGGCAATGGCTGGATGCTGCCAGCGGGTCCCCTGCGCAACCGTGGGTGTGAGGTCACCTGGGTGTTGCACAGCGGGCAGGCTTGCCCGGTGCCTGTGAAAGCTGCACTGGGCAGGTTTTCAGTCAAGCGCCGTCTAGCACCTAACGCCAATCGTGCGGACGGCAGTGAAGTGGCTCTCGAAGACCTGAAAGGCAGGCATTTGCACGCGCTTGCAGGCATTGCACGCCCCGGGCTTTTTTTTGACATGTTGCGCAGGCAGGGTTTGAAACTGACCCGAACCACTGCTTTGCCAGATCATTGCGATTTTGATAGCTACAAATCATTACTGGATATGCCAGAAGGCCTAATTTGTACAGAAAAAGATGCTGTCAAGCTGTGGCGGCACGTACCGCAGGCGCTGGCCGTTCCCTTGCGAATAGAGCTGGACGGCCACTTTTTGCAGTCCTTCTCACATGCCGTTACTTTGTTATGTCGGCCAAAGCTATGATCAGCGCTCGCATCACATGTCGACGCCACCCGAGCACCCGTTTACCCAACCCAACTCAAATCTGCCCATGGACAGCAAACTTCTGGAACTGCTTGTATGCCCCGTGACGAAAGGGGCGCTTGACTATGTACGCAAGCCTGCAGGCAACGATGCCAGCCCTGCCATTGAAGAACTGGTCTCGCGCAGTGCTCGCCTTGCCTACCCTGTGCGCGATGGCATTCCTGTCCTGCTTGAAAACGAGGCACGGCAGATGACGCCAGAAGAGGTTGAGCAAATGCCTGCACGCACGCCCTTGGTTTAGCGGTAGAGCGTTGCAAATGGCGTTCACAGCCCTGATCCCTGCACGGCTCGCGTCTACGCGGCTACCCAATAAACCACTGGCGCTCATCGGTGGCTTACCCATGGTCGTCCATGTTGCGCACCGCGCCAAGGCAAGTGCTGCCTCACGGGTGGTGGTGGCAACAGACAGTGCCGACATTGCACTGGCGTGCAGCCAGCATGGAGTGGAAACCGTCATGACCCGCCCAGATCACCCCTCTGGCAGCGACCGCTTGGCTGAGGCGTGCAGCCTGCTGGGTCTGCCTGAAGAGGCCTGTGTGGTGAACATTCAGGGAGATGAACCCCTGATTGACCCCGCCCTGATCAACGCAGTGGCCGCCTTACTGCAATCTGATTCATCTGCCAGTATGAGCACGGCTGCCCATGCCATTGATTGCGAGGCTGATTTTTTGAACCCCAATGTGGTCAAGGTGGTCCTGGACGCTCAAGATCGTGCCCTCTATTTCAGCCGAGCCCCGGTTCCGTTTGTCAGAAGCAGTGCCAGTGGTTGGCAGTCTGGCGCAACACCCCCTGCGTTGCGCCACGTTGGCATCTATGGCTACCGGGTACAGTTTTTAAGGCAGTTTCCAAGCCTCACGCCCGCGCCGGTCGAGCAAGCAGAGGCGCTGGAGCAGCTGCGTGCACTTTGGCATGGGTTCAAGATTGCGGTCCATATCAGCCACTCAGCCCCTGGACCTGGCGTGGATACACCCGAAGATCTGGCGCGTGTGCGCGCTTTGATGGGGTAGCTTTGCGGGGGTTACCCTGTCAGTTTGGTGAGATGAGCGCATGCTATCCTCTGCGGATGATTGGGCGCCTGCCGCCAGATGACCGATTTGAAACTATCCGAGGACAACACAATGAGACTGATTCTGTTAGGCGCACCGGGTGCTGGCAAGGGTACCCAGGCCACCTTCATTTGCCAGAAATTCGGTATTCCACAGATCTCCACGGGAGACATGCTGCGCGCTGCCGTGAAGGCGGCCACTCCGCTGGGGCTGCAGGCCGATGCCGTCATGAAGTCCGGTGGCCTCGTCAGCGATGACCTGATCATCAACCTGGTGAAAGAGCGTATTGCCCAGGCCGACTGCGCAAATGGTTTCTTGTTTGACGGTTTTCCACGCACCATACCCCAAGCAGACGCAATGAAGGCAGCGGGTGTCAAGCTGGACTATGTGCTGGAGATTGATGTTCCGTTTGATTCGATCATTGAGCGCATGAGTGGCCGACGCTCGCACGCCCCAAGTGGTCGCACTTACCATGTTAAGTTCAACCCACCCAAGGTAGAAGGCAAGGACGACGTGACGGGTGAACCCCTCGTGCAGCGCCCTGATGACCAGGAAGAAACCGTCAAGAAACGCCTGGATGTTTACAGTGCCCAGACCCGCCCACTGGTAGACTATTACAGCAGCTGGGCCAAGAATGAGCCTGCCGCTGCCCCCAAGTACCGCGCGATCAGTGGTACAGGTGGCGTGGATGAAATTACCGCCCGAGCCTTTGAGGCATTGGCGAGCTAAGCCAAACACTCACAACTCATGGCAAGGGTCAGACGTTGGCCCCAGCCATCAGTTCGGGGGGGATGATTGCGCCCTTGTGCTGAATCACCAACGCGGCCAGCCGGTTGCCTGCAACCGCAGCTTCTTTTGGCCCCTGCCCGCTTAGCCGGGACGCCAAATAGGCACCAGCGAACGAGTCTCCTGCGGCCGTACTGTCAACGACCCTTGGTACACGTACTGTGGCGATCTCTTCAACCGGTGCGTCGCCTACCTTCAACAGCGTTGACAGTGCACCCCGTTTGATCACAAGCTCAGGGCACTTTGATGCAAGGGCTCTTGAGAGCGCCAAGTCCGCTGATGCGTCGCTATACAGCAGTTGATCATCTTCAAGTGTGATGAAGGCGATATCGGACATGGCGACCGCCTGCTCAAAAGCCTGCCTGGCGATGAGCACGTCTGGCCACAAGCGCGGACGGTAGTTGTTGTCGAACACCACCGATCCCCCAGCCTGCCGAACGATGTGGGCAACGGCAAACAAGCGTTCGCGCGCAGCCAACGACAAAATGGCGAGGCTGATGCCACTGAAATAAAGTGCCGCCAAGCCAGGTGCTGCGTCTTCCAGGGGGGTCAGCAAGGGTAGCGGCAAGTCAAAGTAGGACCGCACAGCAGCCTGATCACGCCAGTAGGTAAAAGCGCGTTCACCATGGGCATCGACAGAAATGGTGTAGAGCCCAGGCACCCTCCCGGGCAGACGCCTCACCAGACTGGTGTCTACGCCTTCATGCTTCCAGCTGCTCAACATGCCGTCGCTGAAACGATCATCACCTAACCCAGTGGCATAGCTGATTTGCACCCCCTGGCCTGCGGTCAGACGCGCGAGATACACCGCCGTGTTCAAGGTGTCGCCGCCAAAAGTCTGCCGCATGTTGCCAAAGGCCTCGCCCTGCAACTCAATCATGCATTCGCCAAACAGCGCTATTCGTTTTTGATTCGTCTGCATCATGGGGTTTGGGCTTGCTCAGAGCTGGTGTAGAAGTTTAAGCAGCAAAGCGACGCGCGCCTTCACGGGTGTCAACCCTTCTGAGTCCATCAAACCCATGCCTGGCATGGCCACAATCTGGCCTTGGGCACAACGAGTGGCACGAAGCACACTGAGACCTGCGGCCATCGCCCTGCCGATGGCCGTCTCCAGAGACTGGTGGATAGTGCCGTTGCCCGTGGCAGCAACCACCAATCCGTGCACGGCCTGAGCAGAGCCACTGATCGCATCCGCCACAAGCAGATCGACCAAATGACCATCGCTGCCGGCATGGCTCAATACAATTTCCACGCGGGGCCAATTGGCCTCAGAAACTATTAATTCGATAGCAAACTTAGGCCACTGAATATGCCGTGAAGGCCATTTGAACTCAACGGACCGGACCCATCGCACAGTGCCCTCCTCGACAAACCCTAAAGGACCAGACTCACCAGAGCTAAACGCGTCCGTGCGGTAAGGATGCTGCTTTTGCACGTCCATGGCGCCGTGCACGGTTCCGGCGCAAACAGCCATCACCTGGTGGCACGGTGTGGTCGGACTTGAGCTGCTCAACGACAAAGTGAGCAAGACTGCCACGGCATCCAGCATGTTCTGCGGGCCATCTGGCACCAGCGCCGTAGCTGGCCGCATGGCACAAGTCAGCACCACAGGCTTCCTTAATAATCCGCTGGAAGCCAGAGCCAGTTGAAGGAAGACAGCTGTCTCTTCCAGCGTGTCGGTGCCATGGGTAATCAGCACGCCATCGACATGGGCATCGGCGAGATGATGAGCAAGCCGCCTCAGCAGGTGCCGCCAGACCTCGTTGCTCATGTCCTTGCTGTCTATTTGTACAAGCTGTTCAGCAGATAAGGTGACGCCCACAGGCAAGGGCAAACCCGCCAGCAACTGATCGACACCCACTTCCCCCGCCTTGTAACCAATATTGTCGCCAGCCAGGCTTGCACGACCTGCGATGGTGCCGCCTGTGCCTAAAACCACAAAATTTTTTCTATTCACTTGCAATCTTTCAAAAACTGATCAAAAATACAGTTACTGGATATCAAAACAGCTGTTTACTTACCCACCTGTCGAGAGGAGTCTCCATCATGATTGACAACCCCAAACTCACTGCCCGTCAGCAGCAGATTCTCGACCTGATTCAGCACACCATTGCAAGCACAGGCTCCCCCCCCACCCGGGCCGAGATTGCCTCCGAATTGGGTTTCAAGTCCGCCAATGCGGCCGAAGAGCACCTGCAAGCATTAGCCCGTAAAGGTGCGATTGAACTGGTTAGTGGTACATCGCGCGGCATTAGATTAAGGGGAGATGCACTGCGATCCATCAATGCAGCACGTAACAAACAGTTTATTTTGCCAATTCCGGGGCTCGGCCAATTGTCTTTGCCACTGATTGGTCGCGTTGCGGCCGGCTCGCCGATTCTCGCGCAAGAGCATGTCGACCAAACTTATTGCGTCGAAAGCAGTCTGTTCAGCGCCAAGCCAGATTACCTGCTTAAAGTACGCGGGATGTCCATGCGCGATGCAGGCATCATGGATGGCGACCTGCTTGCCGTCCAATCCAGCAAGGACGCCAAGAACGGCCAAATCGTTGTGGCACGCCTTGGCGAAGAAGTCACCGTCAAGCGCTTTCGCCGCACCTTAGACGGCATCGAACTCATCGCCGAGAACCCTGACTACAAAACCATTTTTGTTGAACCCGGTGAGCCTTTTGAGATCGAGGGACTGGCGGTCGGACTTATTCGCAACACCATGCTGATGTAGTACAGAACTGCGGCCGGTCGTCGGGTCCGGTTGTTTTGGTGCCACAGGTAGCGGGCGTTCACAAGAACCCTGTGGCATCAGATCTACTTTCAATCCTGCCAGACGTTCCAATTCAGGAGTTATCAATGAACAGCTTTCATGAAACGCTGAGATTCACTGCGCACGCCCTTATTTCGCCCGTTCACGCAGTTGTCGATTTTTTCGCCCCCTGGGAAAAAGACCACAAAGCCCAGTCGGCAGGAATACAAACCGGCGAATCACTGGCTCCGCCCTCTATGGCAATGGGTTCCAGCCGTCAGCTGCACAAAGCCGCAAACCAGGCGCAGTTTGCATTGGACCGCGCGGTCTTGCCCACCCATCATGCTCGCAGAAAAGTTCGGGTACTTCGGGTGATTGACGCAGCCATTCCATCCAGTAGCGCAGGTCGAATGGTCATATCCGGGCGGCTTTCAGAGGTGTGTGCAGAACTCGAACGAATGAGTTATCAAAGTTCGCTGCCAGGGCACATGTCAGAAGTGGCCTGACATCTGGACTTGTTTCACAAGCCGAATGCCCACAGACTTGTCCGTGATCGCCTGATTGCTGTCGATTTGCCTGCACAATCGCAGGATGAATATTGTGATTCTGGACGACTATCAGGATGCCGTGCGCAAACTGGCTTGTGCGAGCAAGCTCGAAAACTTCCCCGCCAAGGTTTACACCAACACGATTAAGGGATTGGGTCAACTCTCAATCCGACTGAAGGATGCTGACGTCATTGTCTTGATACGGGAGCGAACCCACCTGAACCGCCAGTTAATCGAAAAACTACCCAAACTCAAGTTGATTGCGCAAACCGGTCGTATTGGCAGCCATATTGACGTCGGGGCCTGCACTGAACGTGGCATCGCAGTGGCAGAAGGTGTTGGATCTCCATTTGCGCCTGCAGAACTGACCTGGGCTCTCATCATGGCAGCGACGCGCCGCCTGCCTCAATACATCGGCAACCTCAAACACGGTGCATGGCAGCAGGCGGGATTGAAATCAGCCTCAATGCCGCCCAATTTTGGGGTTGGGACCGTGCTAAGAGGAAAGACATTGGGCATCTGGGGTTATGGAAAAATCGGACAGTTGATTGTCGGCTACGGAAAAACCTTTGGCATGCACGTCATGATTTGGGGGCGCGAAGCATCCCTTTTCAAAGCCAAGGAAGACGGTTTACTAGTGGCTACCAGCCGTGAAGAATTCTTTGCACAGAGTGATGTTCTAAGTCTTCATTTACGTTTGACAGATGACACTCGACATATTGTTAAGCTAGATGACCTTTCACGTATGAAGCCCACAGCGCTGCTGGTCAATACGTCTCGGGCGGAGTTGATTGAGCCCGATGTCTTGATCGCAGCACTCAACAGAGGTCGGCCAGGCATGGCCGCCGTGGATGTCTTTGAGAGCGAGCCGATTCTTCAAGGGCATGCGCTTTTGCGCCTAGAAAACTGTATTTGCACGCCGCACATTGGCTATGTTGAGCTCGACAGCTACGAGTTGTACTTCGGTGCAGCTTTTGACAATGTGGTGAACTTCATTAAAGGCACACCAACCAATATCGTTAACCCGGGCGCTTTGCAGGTCAGGCGCTAGTTTTTAAAAAACGCAAATGAACCGTCAGACGCGACTTAAGCGTCGCACTTGGCTCAAGATTTCCCAGCTGGGGACTTCAGGTCCTTCTGGGCCATGTACTTGTTCAAGTCCAAGGCCAGTGAGGAGGATGACGGTGGCGTGCTAGCTTTCGGTGACATGGCCGGGGCAGGTGATGGCGTCGAAAATTCGGCCGGCAAAGACAGCGAAAAATCCAGCGGGGGGAGCGGTGGCGTTGAATCGACCTGCTCAGTAAGGCCCGCATTCATGGTGCTGGCCACTCTGACACTGTGAGGTTCGACTGCGGACAGTTCTACCAGTTCTGACCCACTCAATGCAGTACTACCGCCAGGACCAGGAATTGATTTGTCACCCGGGAGCACGCTTTCAAGCTCAAACAAGTCCACGTCCAATGCCAAGCGTGGTGACGCTTTGGGAAAGGGAATTTCTTCTTCGCCAGTATTCACTGAGACGCTGTTCTCAAACGACTTGGATGAGCGTGACTTGGATGCACGACGCTTCGGTCCTGGCTGCGGGACCTCAGGCTCCGTGACATCGGGCGCATGGTCTGCAGACTGCGAGTCAACATAGCTGGGTTTGGGTTTATGACCGGCGGTGGTGACGCCGCTGGAAACACCGGACACTTCTTTCGCAATTGAAAACAGCAAGAGAAGTTCCCGATACGCCTCAAGATCAAAACATTCAGCATCCCCCGCTTCTGGTCGCCGGAAAATGGCTTCTTGCAAGATCGCGAGGATTCGAGGTGACTTCCACAACGCCTCAATCCGGGCGATGGCACTTGGGTAACGCTCCAGACCACGGCGTTGTTGCTTGCCAAACTGATCAAAGGGCGGCACCTTGGCATTGAACGACTGGTTGAACTCCTCGCGAAGTTGCTCGTACTCGCCACGACGCTCAAGGTCGTGGTAGATCTTGAGCAAGTCCAGGTAGGCGATGCCACTGGTACTCGTGTTCGTGTAAATATGCTGGCGAAGCAATTCGATCGCTTGCTCGTGTTGGCCCAGTGATACAAAAAACTCGGCTTGCTGCTGTATGTCAAAGAGCTCTTCTACATTGACCGTACGCGTGCTCATGCTGTGCACAAATGCGCCACGGCCATTGGTTGAGCTGGGAGGTCCCATGCGGGAACTTGCCTGGATCGAATGAATAGCTGAACTTTTCAGGCTATCGAACAGGGATTCGTCAACGCCGAGATCCACATCGGGCGCACCGACTCGCCTAGCGCGTTGTGCCGGTCGGCCAGACATTGGCATGGCGCCCGACATGCCAGAATCAACCGGCGCCAAGTCGCTTAAATTACTTGGTTCAATGCTGTCCCCGCCGTGCCACAAATCCTTGGGAGACCAGCCACGTTTTTCACGTGAACGCCACCACAAAAACCCAGCAATTGCACTGGCCCCAACAAACAAGGCACCAAGCAAACCAACCAGCCAATTGCTATAACGGTCTTCCTCGGCCCTTTCTAGTTGCGACTTCAGTGCATCCTGATCCGCCTGAACCTTGGCTTTGCCATCTTTGAGTGCTTTGGCCTCACTTTCAAGGGCCGCAAGACGTTTGGCAATATTTGCCAAATCATCCGGACTGGCATTGAGCGAGCGCCACATAGCCCGCGCATTCTCACGGGCCTGGAGATCTTCTGTGGGCGCAGCCGCCAAGCTAAGGGATGTCTTCAGTGCCTGATTGACATCAGGCAAACCCTCAAGACGCAAACGCGGTTTGGCAACCAATGTCTCATCTTTAGGGTTGGCCCCTTGTGCAACCGCCAAAACAGGTTTGGCCGCAACGGGCGGCAGCACAGGTTTGCCCGATTCGTCTGGTATCGGTAATACGACCGGCGCAGCTTTGACAGGTTTTGGTTCAGCGGCGGATTTGATCGATTCCGGTTTGGCCGTGGCAACCGTCGATGCGGGCTCTTTCCTGGCTTTTTGGCAGCGGCAGGTGCAGAAGTTGCTTTTTCGGGCGAAGCCGTCGCAAGCATCGGCGGCGGATGCTTGACTGGGTCTGCTTGTACTAACGGAACCTGTGTTCCGGCAGAAACAACGGGAGGCGTATTGGCAAACGCCTCCATGGCCACGGGGCCAGAGGGAGTTGGCTCGGTCACAACATCGGCCAGCAACACAAACCGACGCTCTGACTTGCGACTGCATCCGGCACGCAGCCAGATATTGATCATGGGCTCATCTACCGCAATGGTCGACTGGATCCGTAACGACGTATCGCCTTTTGCATCAGCAGGCAACCAACTGGTCCGAATCCGACTGGCGTCAATCCGGGCATCTGCAAAGCTGATTTCGACTTCGGTGCACGTCGAGGCCGGTGATTCACCAGGGTCGAGTGTGACCGGGACGGTGACATTCACAGGCTTTCCAACCAGAACCGTCCCTCGCACGTTGCCAAGCGTCAATGCTTGACCCCCTTGAGTGAAGGTCATCATGGCGATGCAAAGAGCAATTTGCCACTGTCCCCGTAGCAGTGACGTTAATGATGTGGCGGAATCGTGGTCGTTAGATCTCATACCTCAGTTTATTCTCGCACACCCTGTGACAACTTCGGCTGAAGGATAATCAATTCCATGAGCACTATCTTTGCAAACGTTGGAATCGTGGGAACTGGCGCCATGGGGCGCGGCATTGCACAAATTGCCGCCCAGGCAAAAAGTACGGTGACACTCTACGACACACAGGCGGGCGTGGCGCTGACAGCACGCGAGTCAATCTGCGCCCAATGGGACAAAATGCTAGAAAAGGGCCGCTTGAGTGCGGAAGAAGCCCAAGCTTGCAAAGACAGGCTTTTAATAGGCACTTCATTGGGGGATCTGGCAAATTGCAATTTGGTAATTGAAGCCATTGTTGAGCGACTCGACGTCAAGAAAGCTCTTTTCGCGGACTTGGAGGCCGCGCTGCCACACTCCGCCGTCCTGGCAAGCAATACATCCTCACTGTCTGTCACTGCAATTGCTGCACAGATGAAGCACCCGGACCGCGTTGCTGGCTATCACTTCTTCAACCCGGTCCCTATCATGAAGGTGGTAGAAGTAATTGCAGGGATCAAGACCGCCTCATCGGTTTGCGTTGATTTGGCCAATTACGCGCGCCAGATGGGGCACACACCTGTCATGGCGGCGGACACGCCTGGCTTTATTGTCAACCACGCAGGCCGCGGCTACGGAACCGAAGCACTGAGAATTGTGGGTGAAGGGGTGGCCGACTTTGCCACGATTGACAGAATTTTGCGCGATCAAGTAGGGTTCAAGCTCGGACCTTTTGAACTGATGGATTTGACCGCCCTGGATGTATCACACCCCGTGATGGAGTCGATTTACAGACAATATTACGACGAGCCACGCTACCGCCCGAGCGTCATCACCGCCCAGCGTTTAGCCGGCGGTGTTGTCGGAAAAAAGGCTGGTGAAGGCTTCTATTCCTACTTGAATGGTGTGGCCCAGGTGCCCGAAGAATCACCTGTACCCGAGGTAGACACCATTCCTCCTGTCTGGGTTTCCCCCCGAGCAGCGCGACGCATGGAGCTGCTGCAACTGCTCAAAGATCTCGGTGCGGCCATCGAGACGGGTGCCAGCCCCTCACCACACGCGTTGACGCTGGTAGCGCCACTGGGTTTTGATATCACCACAGTTGCTGTCGTCGAACGCCTTGACCCGGCGCGCACGGTCGGGATTGACATGCTGATTGATGATGCTGCCACGAAACGCAGGGTACTTGCCACTAACCCAGCCCTGCGCCAGGACATGCGTGACGCCGCCCACGCTTTATTTGCACTCGATGGCAAAGCCGTGAGTGTGATTCGGGACAGTGGCGGCTTTGTGACGCAGCGTGTCGTGGCCACCATTGTCAACATCGCGTCGGACATATGCCAGCA
Source organism: Candidatus Defluviibacillus avedoerensis (assembly GCA_016703665.1). Taxonomy (GTDB): domain Bacteria; phylum Pseudomonadota; class Gammaproteobacteria; order Burkholderiales; family Burkholderiaceae_C; genus Defluviibacillus; species Defluviibacillus avedoerensis. Next base: position 90,940 of record JADJBS010000015.1, on the reverse strand, counting down.
ACATATCTGTTCGCCGCAGGACCTTGAAACGGCAGTCACGCTGGGTCTGGGATACCCACTGGGACCGTTGGCCATGGGTAATCGATATGGACCGACCAATGTGCTAGAGGTGCTGTTCAACATGCAAACGGTCTATGGCGACCCACGCTATCGCCCGAGCCCCTGGTTACGCCGCCGCGGTGCTATTGGGCTTAGCCTGATGCACGAAGAATCCTGAGATCACCCGCATGGCCGCAACACTTTCAAGCGCCAGTCATGGACAAACACTGGTCATTACCTGGAGCAACCCGGAGTTTCGCAACGCGCTTGGGCCGGAAATCTACGCAGGTGCCATTGAAGCACTCAATGCCGCCGAACGCAGTCCGGACATACGCAGCGTCGTGTTCACGGGTGAAGGAAGCGTTTTTTGTGCGGGCGGGAATTTGCAGCGACTCAAAGGCAATCGGACACAGCCGCCCGAAGTCCAAGCCCAAAGCATCGAGGCCATGCATGACTGGATTGAATCAATCCGCCATTTCCCCAAGCCGGTGATTGCGGCAGTCGAAGGCGCTGCTGCGGGCGCAGGCTTCTCCCTTGCGCTTGCCTGCGATTTTGTCGTCGCGGCCAGCGATGCCTCTTTCGTCATGGCCTATGGCCGTGTTGGCCTTTCGCCGGACGGGGGCGCCAGCTATCATTTGACCCGCTCACTTCCGCGCCAACTGGTGACAGAAATCCTGCTTTGCGGTGAGAGCATTGGCTCGCAACGTTTGTACGATTTCGGCTTGGTGAACCAGGTCACAGCGCCAGGCACCGCCCTCGATAAGGCACTTGAATTAGCCGGGCGCCTGAACGCCATGGCGCCCAATGTACATGCCGCAAACAAGGAACTCATCAACCGGGCGCAGGACTCAACGCTGAATGCGCAGCTTGCCGAAGAACGCGACAAGTTTGTGCGCAACCTCCATCACGCCAATGCTGGCATTGGGATTGAGGCCTTCCTGAGCAAACACCCCCCCAAGTTTGTCTGACGCTTCACGATCGGCACCCGTAAGACACCGACGCGACAAACAGTGGAGTTGACGCGGGTCTCTGGGGTGACAATTGCCATTGATCCAGTCACTAACAGGACAGCCCGTGGACGATCCGATTCTTACCATTGATGAACGAGAGGCAATTAACGCTGGTCGTTGGTTTTCCTCACTCTCCCCCTCACTGCGACACGATATTCTTCGATGTGCTTTTGTCAAACGCTTCAAAGACGGCGACCTGATCTGTGCGCGCGGCGACCCACCAGAGGATTGGATCGCGTGCGCCAAGGGCGCGGTGCGGGTAAGTTCTACCAGCATTTCAGGCAAGCAGATCACGCTGACTTATGTGGAGCCAGGTATCTGGTTCGGGGATGTTTCCATTTTCGACGGGGACCGCCGCACCCACGATGCCTATGCGCATGCCGACACCACCATATTGTGTGTGTCGAGAGCAGACTTCCGCAAAATATTGGCTCAGCATGTCGAGTTGTACGAAGCACTGCTCAGGCTGCATGCGCGACGAATTCGTCAGCTGTTTGGACTGGTGGAAGACCTCAACACCCTGCCCCTGCGTGCTCGTCTGGCCAAGCAGCTCACTCACCTGGTGCGCAGCTATGGCATTCCCAGTTTGTCGGACGGCAGCGAGATGCGCATTGGCCTGCAACTGGCCCAGGAAGAATTGGCCCAGTTGCTGGGGGCATCGCGCCAACGCGTGAACCAGGAGTTGAAAGCAATGGAACGCGAAGACGTGATCCGGATCGAGCCCGGTGGGTTGGTTATCCGAAAGCGTGAAGCTTTGATGCATATCGCTGAAGCTGACAACTGAACAAACCGACAAAGACAACACATTCATGAGCAATTTTGACCATTTCGTTGGCACCCGTGCAGTATCTGGCAGTCATGCTTTCGATGTACCGGCCCTGGCCGGCTACCTTCAGGCAAACATGGATGGTTTTTCGGGGCCATTGAGTGTGGAAGTCTTCAATGGAGGTCAATCCAACCCCACCTATAAGTTAATCACCCCTGGCCAAAGCTATGTGATGCGAGCCAAACCTGGACCGGTTGCGAAGCTGTTGCCGTCTGCGCACGCAGTGGAACGCGAATTTGCCGTCATGAAGGGACTTTTTGGAACCGATGTACCGGTCGCACGGATGCATTGCCTGTGCGAAGACGAGTCTGTGATTGGTCGCGCTTTTTACGTGATGGAGTATGTCCAGGGTCGTGTGCTCTGGGATCAATCCCTGCCGGGCATGTCAACCCTGGAGCGCAATGCAATTTATGACGAAATGAACCGGGTTATCGCCGCGCTTCACAGCGTCAAGTTTGCTGATCGTGGCCTCGCCGCTTATGGCAGGCCTGGAAACTACTTTGAGCGACAGATCGGTCGCTGGAGCAAACAATACCTGGCCTCCATCACCCAACCCATCCCTGAAATGGATCAGTTAATGTCATGGCTGCCTGCGAACATGCCGACCAGCGCCAAAGACGAAAGCCTGGTGAGCATCGTTCACGGTGACTATCGCCTAGATAACCTGATGTTTCACCCCACCGAGCCACGCATCATGGCCGTGCTGGATTGGGAACTGTCCACATTGGGTCACCCTCTGGCGGATTTCAGCTACCACTGCATGGCGTGGCACATACCTCCAGGCGCTTTTCGGGGGATTGGGGGCGTGGACACCAAAAGCCTGGGAATCCCATCAGAGGCTGAGTACATTGAAAAGTACTGCGCCCGTACGGGCTTTACCACCCCCGCTGCCCTCAAGCCAGACTGGAATTTCTACATGGCCTACAACATGTTCCGCATTGCGGCCATCTTGCAGGGCATTGCCAAACGCGTTGAAGCAGGCACCGCATCAAGCCCGCAGGCCATTGCGTCTGGAAAGGGTGCTAAGCCCATGGCTGAAATGGGCTGGAAGTTTGCCCAAGCTGCTTCCTGATACCGAAATAACCTGTTATGGCAATAGTTATCAGCTTTTTTAGCTATCAATTTTATATTTTCATCAACGGAGCACCCCATGGACTTTGATTACTCACCCAAAACCAAAGAGCTGCAAGCCAAACTCTTGCGCTTCATGGACGAATACATCTATCCATCGGAGGACGCGTACTCGGCTGAGCTGGCTGCTAACACCGTGGCGGGAAATCGCTGGGTGCCGCTCAAAACCATTGAGAATCTGAAGCCTAAGGCCCGTGCAGCAGGGCTGTGGAACCTTTTTTTGCCAGTGGACAGCGCATCAGCCTCTGGCTACGAAGGTGCAGGCTTGACCAACCAGGAATATGCGCCTCTGGCCGAAATCATGGGCCGTGTGCCATGGTCTTCCGAAGTGTTCAACTGCTCCGCCCCCGATACCGGCAACATGGAAACCATTGCCCGCTATGGCGACGATGCCAACAAGGCGCGCTGGCTTAAGCCTTTGCTGGAAGGCCAGATCCGCTCGGCCTTCGCAATGACCGAACCCGACGTAGCCTCCAGTGATGCAACCAACATCTGCACCAAAATCGAACGTGACGGTGACGACTATGTCATCAATGGACGCAAGTGGTGGACATCAGGCGCAAACGATCCACGTTGCTCAGTGTTCATCACCATGGGCAAGTCCAACCCTGACGCACCTCGACACTCCCAGCAGAGCATGATTTTGGTTCCGGCAGATGCCAAAGGTATTCGCATTGTTCAATCGTTGACTGTCATGGGTTATGACGACGCCCCGCATGGTCATGCCGAGATGTACTTTGAAAATGTACGTGTGCCTGCGAGCAACATTCTGCTCGGCGAAGGCCGCGGCTTTGAAATTGCCCAAGGTCGCCTTGGGCCTGGTCGCATTCACCACTGCATGCGCCTGATCGGTTTGGCAGAGCGCGCGTTGGAACTGATGTGCAAACGTGCCTCATCGCGCGTGGCTTTCGGCAAAACGGTTGCACAGCAAACCGTCACACAAGAGCGAATTGCCGAAGCCCGCTGCAAGATCGACATGGCGCGCCTGCTAACGCTCAAGGCTGCCTGGTTGATGGACGTGGCAGGCAACAAGGTTGCAAAGAACGAAATCGCGATGATCAAGGTTGTCGCTCCCAGCATGGCCTGCCAAGTCATCGACTGGGCAATGCAAGTTCATGGTGGCGGCGGTATGTGCGATGACTTCCCGCTGGCGTCTGCCTATGCGCATGCTCGCACCTTACGTTTCGCAGATGGTCCTGACGAAGTGCACCGCAATGCCATCGCGAAATTGGAGCTAGGCAAATACGGCGTCACCAGCAAAGGCTCACCCGAGATGCCAGTCACTCGGTTCTAAAGGGCCGCTACCTGCCCTGGAGATTCTGCGCGACATTCTCCAGGGCTGATTGACATGCCACTTTGAAAATCTTGGTAGCATGCTTAACCGTCATTGCGTCTCTATCGGAATGCTGCATTCGCAAGTAGCATTTACCGCGGAGCATCATCAGGGTAAATGGAATTTCCGCTGTAGGCCCGCCTAGGGGCCACTGTAGCAGGCATTCAACCAGCGCAGGCGTTAACCATGACTGGGCGTGCTCGCGTTGGCCCGACATCACAGCGTAGCGGTCCCAAAAAGCATCTGGCAATCCAGCCCATCCCGCCTCCTGGTACATGGCGATCCAGCGCATTTCTTCTGGTAGCTTGGGGTCCAGCGTTGTTTGCAGGGAATCCGTGTAAATTTGATAGGCACGTTTCTCAAGCTGCATTTTGAGCGGACGGCTCATCACCACAACCGACACGGAGTCGAGCACGCCAAGCTCGCCCCTGAATAAGAGCTCTTCCCCTTTGATGAAATCACGCGTAGGGGCGCCGCATTCAAGTCGCCAGGGCTTTCCTTCGGTTTGGGAGTCAATGCTGAATCCAAGCACCGGTATCTTCCCGGGACCGGGCCTTAACCGCAGTTGAAGCTCATACCCTTGGGCTTCAGCCCAGGACTTCAGTTGCTCGGCTTCTTCATGGTTTCTGCTCTCAGCTTCTGCGACCGATGAAGAAAATAGTTTTTTGAACCGCTGAAACATTCCACACTTCCGATACTTATTGAGGACAATTACGCTAGGACTACCTCTTGCAGTACGCATTGTGCACACGGAAGGATAAATCGTGATTCAAGTTTTTTCATGGCCCACTCCCAATGGCCACAAAGTCCACATCATGCTTGAAGAATGTGGCCTGCCCTACCAAGCCATTCCGGTCAATATCGGCACCGGTGACCAGTTCAAGCCTGAATTCCTGAAGATCAGTCCTAACAACAAAATTCCTGTTTTGGTAGATCCTGAGGGGCCAGATGGGCAACCCATCGCCCTGTTTGAATCGGGCGCCATACTTCTTTACCTCGCCTCCAAGACCGGACGCTTCTTGCCATCGTCTGATCGGGCAAAGTTTGAGGTCTTGCAGTGGCTCATGTTCCAGATGGGCGGCGTGGGGCCCATGCTGGGGCAGGCACATCATTTTCGTATCTACGCACCGGAAAAGGTGGAGTACGCCATCAATCGCTACACCAATGAAGCCAAGCGGCTGTACGGTGTGATGAATAGGCAATTGGCCTCGCAGGACTTCATAGCCGGCCCGGACTACTCCATTGCCGACATGGCCATCTACCCCTGGCTACGTAGCTGGCAAAATCAGGGAATCGACTGGGCCGACTATCCAAGCCTGAGGGAATGGTTTGAGACCATCTCGGCGCGGCCTGCGGTCCAGCGGGGTATTCAGGTACTGGCTGATTTGCGCAAGCCGATTTCCGGACAAAAGGAACATGACATACTGTTTGGCAAGACCCAATATCAAAACCGCTGAAGGCGTCGGCAGTGAAGCTTGAGAATGCGAAGATTCTGGTTGTGGATGATGACCCCGTCATCAGCCGTTTCGTCGTCCGGACTTTGGAGAGGCTTGGAATCAAGACCGTTGAACTCTGCCATGAGGTGAATTCGGCCGTTCATTTGATGACAACTTTCCTGCCGGATTTGATCATCACTGACATTCACATGAAGCCAATCAACGGAATTGAGTTTGTGCAGAGATTGAGGTCTCACGCAAACCCCAACCTCCAGCGCATTCCAGTGATTTTCATAAGTGCCGACTCCAGTCGGGAAACCTTGAAATCTGCCCTCCCCTTGGGCTCGGTAGGCTACATCGTGAAACCGCCGAGGTTAGAGGTCCTGAAAACGAAAATCGAGCAAGCGCTGCATATTGAGGATCAGGATTTCGAGAATTGGTAGGCAAGCGTTGGGATATTGGCCTGCCCGACAGGAATCGAACCTGTGACCCACAGCTTAGAAGGCTGTTGCTCTATCCAACTGAGCTACGGACAGAAAGCAAAAAGGCCCATCATGGGCCTTATTGCATAACGCGGACCCAACTCGGTCTTTGTAAATAGTGGTCGGGGCGAAAGGATTCGAACCTTCGACCCTCTGGTCCCAAACCAGATGCGCTACCAGGCTGCGCTACACCCCGACTAGTCTAATATTCTAACCTGAAATTATGCACCGGTTTGATCAAGATCGAAAGCTTTATGCAATGCGCGCACCGCAAGCTCCATGTACTTTTCGTCAATCACCACAGACGTCTTGATTTCGCTGGTGGAAATCATCTGGATGTTGATGCCCTCTTCACTCAGACTGCGGAACATTTTGCTAGCCACCCCTACGTGACTTCGCATCCCTATTCCCACAATGCTGACTTTACATATTTTGGTGTCACCCACGATTTCAGCCGAGCCCAAATTGGGTAGCACAGCAGTTTTCAGCAAATCAACCGTTTTGGCAAAATCGTTGCGATGCACGGTAAAGCTGAAGTCCGTCTTGCCGTCCTTGCTCAAGTTTTGGATGATCACATCAACCTCGATATTCGCATCTGCAACCGTACCTAGAATCTGATAGGCAATACCCGGCTTGTCTGGCACACCGATGACCGACACTTTGGCCTCGTCGCGGTTGAATGCAATGCCGGAAACGATGGCTTGTTCCATATTTTCGTCTTCCTCAAAAGTGATCAAAGTGCCTGAGGTGGCTTCTTCGTGAATATCGATATCCCAGGGCGTAAAGCTTGAAAGCACGCGCAAGGGAACTTTGTATTTACCAGCAAACTCAACCGATCTGATCTGCAACACCTTGGAGCCCATGCTGGCCATTTCCAGCATTTCTTCAAAGCTCACTGTGTGCAGTCTGCGGGCCTCGGGCACCACTCTCGGGTCAGTGGTGTAAACACCATCAACATCGGTATAGATCAGGCATTCGGCCGCCTTGAGCGCTGCCGCCACTGCAACTGCCGAGGTGTCACTGCCACCGCGGCCTAAGGTGGTGATATTACTCGCCTCATCAACGCCTTGGAAACCTGTGACAATGACCACCCGCCCCGCGTTCAAGTCACCGCGGATTCGCTTGTCATCAATGGACTCAATGCGGGCCTTGGTGAACGAGTTGTCTGTCTTGATGGGTACTTGCCAACCGGCGTAACTGACCGATTCAACCCCTTCTGCTTGCAGCGCAATGGCCAGCAGACCAACTGAAACCTGTTCACCCGTTGAGGCCAGCATATCCAACTCTCGGCTGTAGGCATCGGTCGGCTTGGCGGGTGCCAACTCTTTAGCTAGCCCCAGCAGGCGATTGGTCTCGCCACTCATGGCACTGGGCACCACCACCATTTGATGACCCGCGCGTGCCCATTTTGCAACTCGCTTGGCAACGTTGCGAATGCGCTCTGTCGAGCCCATAGAGGTGCCGCCGTATTTATGAACGATCAAAGCCATGTTTGAAATCTTGACAGGTGTCATCTCGCGAAATTGCGAGGTGTCGTTTTTTGCGAAGCTTTCGATTTTAGCAGTTTGCTTCATGCCCAAATACGAGCACTTCATCTTCGCGCCGGACCTGCCCTGTCCCAATTTTGATGCGTATTCGATGTCCCCGGGTCGAACACGCGTGGACCTGCTTGATGAGCTCCTGCAGTTGTGCATCAGTTGGAGAAATCGAATGGGCTTCTTTGAGCCAGTACCTCAACGCATTGGCCTGCCGATCTAGGCTCAGTTGCTGTAGCAGTTTGATTTTCGGCGGACTGCCAGCCTGCGCCAGATCCGAGGCAGCCAGCGTCTCTAGCAGGCGTTTCCCCTGGGCTGCATGTCTAGCAGAACGCGCGAACTGAGAGCGAAAACCTGGAAAGCTTTTTTCCAGAACAGGTAAGATTTGCTTGCGAATGCGATTGCGCGTCAATGCTTCATCCGCATTACTCGGATCCTGAACGAAGGAAATTTTCTGAAGTAGCAACCATCGGCGTATCGCTTGCGATGCAACCGAAAGCAATGGGCGGTAAAACATCACGCCGTGCCGCTCGAACCGTTCGGGCATCGCCGCAAGGCCTGGCAAGCCTGCTCCTCGCGTCAGTGCAAGCAAAAGTGTCTCGACCTGATCATCAGCATGCTGAGCGAGGGCAATATCACTAATAGACAACTCCCTGGCAGCCTGCGAGAGTGCCGCATACCGCGCTTTGCGGGCAGCCTCTTCGGGACTTTCACCACGAGCGGCCTTGCCATTAACATACGCGACATGCAAAGGAACATTCAGTGATGCACATTGCTCCTCACAATGCGATACGAATGCATCTGCAAGCGGTTGTAGACCGTGATGAACATGAATTGCAACCAGCCGCCCAGGAATACAGAACGCCAGTGCATGCAAAAGCGCTGTAGAGTCAGCACCGCCACTAAATGCGACTCCCAATCGAAAGGCAGGGGAAGCAAGAAACTCCAAATGGCAAAGCAGGCCGTGAACGCCAGCCAGGCACGGATTAACTGAATCAGGAACGGCGATCTGACTTGGCATCCGCCTTGGTATCAGTCCATCGGCCATAGCTTTGAAGTCTTTCATAGCGCCGGTCAAGTAACTCCTTCACTTTGAGGTCGCCTATCTGCCGATAGGCGTCGTTCAAGGCTCGTTTGAGGTAAGCCGCCATTTGTTTGTGATCTCGGTGCGCGCCTCCCACGGGTTCATTGACGATCTTGTCGATCAACCCGAGTGCCTTGAGTCGATGAGAGGTGATGCCTAAGGCTTCCGCAGCCTCTTTTGCTTTGTCAGATGTCTTCCAAAGGATAGACGCACAACCCTCAGGGCTGATCACCGAATAAATAGCAAATTGCAGCATGACAACTTGATCAGCCACGCTGATCGCCAACGCACCGCCAGATCCGCCTTCACCAATGATCGTGGTGATGATGGGTACCTCCAGTTGAGCCATCTCAAAAATATTGCGCCCAATTGCTTCCGATTGGCCGCGCTCTTCTGCATCAATACCGGGATACGCGCCAGGTGTGTCGACAAAAGTAAAAACGGGCAGGCCAAATTTTTCGGCGAGTTTCATCAAGCGCAAGGCCTTACGATAGCCCTCTGGCTTGGTCATGCCAAAGTTTCGCATGGTGCGCTCCTTGGTGTCTCGGCCTTTTTGATGGCCAATGACCATGCAAGCGTTGCCATTGAAGCGCGCCAAACCACCCACGATGCTCAAATCATCCGAAAAGTGCCTGTCGCCGTGCAACTCCACAAAATCGGTGAAAATCTCGTTGACGTAGTCGAGCGTATAAGGCCGCTCAGGATGCCGTGCAATCTTTGTGATCTGCCAAGGCGTCAAATCGCTGTAAATGTCTTTGGTAAGTTGCTGGCTCTTCTTTGAGAGTTGGTCTATTTCTTCGGAAATATCGACGGCAGATTCAGTTTGCACATAGCGCAACTCTTCAATTTTGCTATCAAGTTCAGCCATTGGCTGCTCGAAGTCAAGAAAGGTTTTTTTCGCCAAGTGAATTCTCCTAAGCTGATGTATCGATTGCCCGCGTCCGTCAGTACGTCACAGGGACGGGATCGAGTGATCGCCAAATATACCAAGTCGCCACACTTCGGTAGGGTGCCCAGGCTTCGGCTACCTCACGTGCATCACTTCGACTGACGGGTTCGCCAGAAAAATAGCTTTGGCTGATGCCTTTGATAAGCCCAACGTCGTCAAGAGGAAGCACATTAGGGCGCATCAAGTGAAAAATAAGGAACATTTCGGCCGTCCAGCGGCCAATGCCCCGAATTGCCACCAACTCAGCAATGATGGACTCGTCGTCCATGCCTTCCCAGGCCTTGATGTGGACGGAGCCAGCATCAAAATTCAGGGCCAAGTCTACAAGGTATTCCACCTTGCGCGCAGACAAACCAGCAGCGCGCATGTCATCCACTTTGAGCTTCAACACATTGCCGGGTGTCATCTTGCGCGGCAGAGCGGCGAATCTGTCCCAGACTGTTTGGGCGGCTTTGACAGAAATTTGTTGTCCAACAACGCTACGGGCAAGTGTAGTGAATGCATCGCCACGGGATTCGAGGCAAGCGTCACCGAACAAGGGGATCAAGCGCTTCATGACCCGGTCTTTCTTGACCAAGTGTTTGCAGGCCTGCTCCCAATACGGAGGCATCACAACGACCATTGCTCCAGATGTTGTAGCTGCCATGCTTTATTCAGTAAGCCGAACCATGCCAATTGATCTATTAACTGTCACTGGACGTTTTCCCATGTAGTTCCCGTAGACGAATCCTTGAGAACGATACCCTTCTCAAACAACTCCTTGCGGATCCGGTCAGCCTGGGCAAAGTTTTTGTTCTGTTTCGCAGAAGTACGCTGGACAATCAGGGCCTCAATCGCCGCCGAATCCACCGACGCACCAGCCTGAAGGTGCGTCCGAGGATCTGACTGCAGGAGACCAAGAATACCCCCGAGGGCTTTAAGCAGGCCAGCCAGTTGGGGATCTTTACTGCGATTCACCTCTGCCGCCATGTCAAACAAGACTGCAACTGCCTCAGGTGTCGCCAGATCTTCGTCCATCGCCGCCTTGAAACGAGCTGCGTAAGGATTCGACCAGTCGACTGCAATGGGCTCAGGCTTCACCAGTTCCAATGCCGTGTACAGGCGACGCAGGGCACCACGGGCATCGCTTAAGTGCACATCGCTGTAGTTCAAAGGGCTACGGTAATGAGCCCGAACAATGAAAAACCGAATAGTTTCGGCATCAAACTCTCCCAGCACCTCACGTATAGTGAAAAAATTGCCCAGACTTTTGGACATTTTTTCGTTGTCAATGTTGACAAAACCGTTATGCATCCAATAGTGCGCCAGCGGCTTGCCATGAGCGCCTTCGCTTTGCGCAATTTCGTTTTCGTGGTGGGGAAACGGTAGATCGGCCCCACCGCCATGAATATCAAAGGTCTCGCCTAGCAGAGCACAGGCCATGGCCGAGCATTCAATATGCCAACCCGGACGCCCCTTTCCATAGTCGCTTGGCCACAACGCATCGTCTGGCTCATCAGCTTTGGCGGACTTCCAAAGCACAAAGTCCAATGGATCACCTTTGCCTGCACCAACAGCAACCCGCTCGCCGGCCTGTAGGTCATCCAGCGACTTACCTGACAGCTTGCCGTAACCTGGAAACTTGCGAACCGCGAAGTTGACGTCACCGGAAGGCGTCCGATAGGCTAACCCGTTATCCTCCAGCTTTTTGACAATGTCCAGCATCTGCGGCACATAGTCAGTGGCGCGAGGGTCATGCGTTGGTCGCTCAATCCCCAAAGCATCAAAGTCCCGGTACATCTCGGCGGTCATGCGATCCGTCAATGCTTTAATGGTTTCACCATTTTCCACGGCACGACGAATGATTTTGTCCTCAATATCTGTGATGTTGCGAACAAAGGTGACCGTTAATCCGGATGCCCTGAACCATCGCTGGACAACATCGAAAGCCACATTGGCACGCGCATGTCCAATGTGGCAGAGGTCGTACACCGTGATTCCGCAAACATACATGCGAACCTGACCAGGATAAATCGGCGAAAACTCTTCAACTGCACGCGATAGCGTGTTGTACAGGCGCAGGCTCATGGGTCGGTTGTCAACATGTCGGAACCTCTTCACAGGCATGAGAGAAGAGTGATCTTGTTCAAAAAATCAGGCTAAGCAGTTGAAACTGGTCAGGCTACAATCCTTGGCAGTATATAACGCGCTGCGGGGGTTGAAATGCCTGCCGACTGTATCGCGATTTTCCGAAATGGAAGCCAAGAGGAATCATGACTGTATCCCCCCTTTTTGTGATCAAACCATTGCGTTTATTGGCTCTAGCCGCTGTACTGGCAGGTGGATTCGTGTCACTGCCTGCACGTGCAGACGAATACGGCGACGTTAGTCAGTTACTGCGTGCTGGCAAACTCAATGAAGCGTTGAGCAAGGCCGACCAATATTTACAGAGCAAGCCAAGGGATCCGCAAATGCGCTTCATCAAGGGTGTGATCTATTCGGAATCAGGGAAACCCAATGACGCGATTGCGACCTTCACAAAGCTGACCGAAGATTATCCCGAGCTTCCAGAGCCCTACAACAATCTGGCCGTCCTCTATGCGAGTCAGAATCAGCTGGACAAGGCACGCACTGCGCTTGAGATGGCCATACGCACTAATCCCAGTTATTCCACTGCTCACGAAAATTTGGGCGACGTTTATGCCAAGCTCGCGAGCCAGGCTTATTCAAAAGCCTTACAACTGGATACCAATAACCAAGCAGTTCAACCCAAGTTAAGCCTGATTCGCGAACTGTTTGCACCCGCAGCCAAAGCAGGTAAGGTGCCACCGGCATCAGCGCCGAATCAAGCGCCAACGCCTAGCCCTCCCCCGGCCCCCGTCGCGAAACCCATTCCAGCGCCAACACCAGCGCCTGTCCCGGTTGCCAAGCCTGCACCATTGCCAGTCGTGCCAGCAACAACCGCTCCCACTGCCGCGCCATCAGCGGTTGCCGCAGCTGCAAGTTTTGGAAGCAAAGATGTTGAGTCTGCTGTCATGGCGTGGGCAAGGGCCTGGTCAGCGAAAGATATGACCGGGTACCTGGGTGCCTATGGACGCGAATTTGATCCTCCAGGGAACTTGTCCCGCCAGAACTGGGAGGAGGAGCGTCGCAAACGAATTCTTGGCAAGGCGAGCATCAGCGTCAAGGTGCGAGAATTGAATGTTACCGTCAGGGGCAACTCTGCAACAGCAAAGTTTCGTCAGGATTACTCAGGCGGAGCCATCACTGCTTCGGTTCACAAGACACTCGAGTTTGCAAAATCTGGTGATCGCTGGGTCATTGTCCGAGAGCACACTGGTTCTTGAACAGTCGGCAGGAAAGTCCATTGAAGCAGACCATGCCATGGTCCGCTCGTAAACCACCGGTGCTGGTTGCCCTGGCGTTGGTGTTCGCCTGGGCACAGTTCTCATCTGCTGTGCAAGCCAAAGAAGCAGCCATCAATGCCAAAGTTCCAACTAAGGCGGTGCAACCAACGCGTCAAGCCCCGCACCCCAATACTCCCAAAAAATCTCCGCCGCAGCGGCTAAAAACTTACTCAAAAGCGGGCGCAGTTGGCGTCGGTGCAAGTTCTGGTTCTTTTGCTCTGGCGACATCAAGGTCAGGTGGCTCAAAGAATTCAGTTGCAACTGCCGCTAAGCGAGAAGGAGAAGGGGAGGCCCGCTTAATAGAAATATACAAGCTGATTGGCAATGGGCAGACCTCGCATGCGTTGACCAAGGCTGAGACCTTGGTCAATAGTCATCCCAACTTTCAGCTTGCGCAATTGGTTTATGGTGACTTGCTGAGTTTTCGTACCCGACCTGTGCGCATGCCCGGTGACGTACCTGACGCGACCGCACGCCTGGCCGCGCCAAACCTGGCCGACCTGCGCGAAGAAACTGCGATGAGGATGAAGGCTTTGCGCGAGCGCCCCATGCCAGGAACCATTCCTGCGCCTTTCCTCATGCTGTCGTCGCGCAATAAATATGCGCTGGCGGTTGATGCATCCCGTTCACGCCTGTACATGTTTGAACACAAGCCCGCTGGGTTGGCCTTGATGGCCGACTTTTATATCTCCGTGGGTAAAGCTGGCATGGGCAAAGAAGCTGAGGGTGATTTGCGTACCCCTATGGGCGTTTACTACATCACCAACTCCATCGCACCTAAATTACTCAAGGATTTTTACGGTGCAGGCGCTTTACCTATCAACTACCCTAATCCCCTGGATCTGAGGCGCGGCAAGACGGGGAGTGGTATTTGGCTACATGGCACGCCGCCCTCCCAGTTTGCGCGACCACCCAAGGCATCCGACGGCTGCGTGGTGTTGGCCAATCCGGATCTGGAATTCATCCTTAGCAAAGTAGAGGTCCGTGATACACCCGTATTGATTGCACCGTCTATCACCTGGGTTGCACCGCAAAGCATCAAAACCGAATCCAGCGAATTTGTATCGACGATTCAAAATTGGCGGAAAGCTAAATCCAGCGGTGACCTTCCCAGCACCATGCGCTTCTACGCTGCCGATTTCAATAACGATGGAAAGGACTTGACCGCCTGGGCACCTATGGTTCGTAAAGACATGGACAATGCGCCTGGACGAAAAATTGAGTTGAAGGATTTGTCCTACCTTCGTTGGAACGACGGCAATTCCGACACCATGGTGGTCACTTTTGACGAAGTGATTGAAGGGAGTGCCAGGGGACCGAAAAAACGTCAGTACTGGTCTCGCCAGGGCACGCAATGGAAGATTTTCTTTGAAGGAACAATAGGATGAAATTATTCGAAAACCCAATCTCACGCCGCGTGGGATTTGTAGCAGCATGCATGGGGCTGTTTGCGGCACTAACACTGCCTGCTCTCGCGGCTGACGCACCCAAAGTGAAGTTCTCCACCACCATGGGGGACTTTGTTGTTGAGGTATACCCCGATAAGGCACCCAAAACCGTTGAAAACTTTCTCCAGTACGTCAAAGACAAACACTATGACGGTACGATTTTTCACCGTGTCATCGAGAACTTCATGGTTCAGGGTGGTGGCTTTGATACCAGCTATGTTCAAAAGAAAAATCGCCCTCCCGTGGCCCATGAAGGGCGCGAAGCACTGGAGAAGGGTGGGCAGCGCAACGTGGTCGGTACGCTAGCCATGGCGCGCACTAACGATCCTCAATCAGCCACCTCCCAATTCTTCATCAACGTGAAGGATAACGCTTTCCTGGATCCAACCATCATTCCCCCAGGCGACCCAGTTCCCAAATTTGAATACCAGGGCCGGGTGTATGAAAACACGCCTCGGGCGAATCTGGTGAATGCTCCGCAACTTTGGGGTTACACCGTCTTTGGCAAAGTCATCAGCGGCATGGACGTCGTTGACAAAATGAAGTCTGCCCCTACTGGCGCGGGCGGCCCCTTCCCCACTGACGTACCGAAAACACCCATCATCATTAACTCGGCCACTTTGGTCAAATAAGGAAACTCACATGAGCAATCCCCGCGTTGAACTGCACATCATTGACCATGGCGTCATTACTCTCGAACTGGATGCAGACAAAGCCCCAAAATCCACAGCGAACTTTCTAGCCTATGTGAATAAAGGCCACTATGACCGCACTATTTTTCACCGTGTCATCGATGGTTTCATGGTTCAGGGGGGGGGATTCGAGCCCGGCATGACGCAAAAACCCTGCGATGCCCCTATCGAAAACGAAGCCAACAATGGCTTGAAAAACGATATGTACACAGTTGCGATGGCCCGTACTGGTGACCCGCACTCCGCCACGGCCCAGTTCTTCGTCAATGTGGCAAACAACGGCTTCTTGAACCATACTGCTCCTTCAGCTCAGGGTTGGGGATACGCCGTATTTGGCAAAGTGGTCGAAGGTAAAGAGGTTGTCGACAAAATCCGTGCTGTCAAAACCGCGCGCAAGGGCTACCACGATGACGTGCCCAAGGAAGATGTGGTGATCGAAAAGGCAGTGGCGATCTAGGTCTGCCGTCATGGACACAAAGGTGCGCCACCACTTGGGTGAGCTGAAAGCCCCCCCCTCGTGGCGTACGATCGATTTCGTTTCAGATCTTCATCTTCAGGCCACAAGCACTCAGACTTTCTCAGCTTTTCTGCACTATCTGAGCCACACACTGGCAGATGCCGTGGTCATACTGGGTGACTTGTTTGAGGTTTGGATAGGCGACGATTGCCTAGACGATTCGAACAGCTTCGAATCCGAATGCGCAACTGCCCTTAAGGCATTTACGGCTAGCCGAGCCATCTACTTCATGCATGGCAACCGGGATTTTCTGGTAGGAGCCCGTTTTTCGAATGCAACCCATGTCGGACTGCTCGCCGACCCTTGCGTTTTGACCTTTGCTGAGCAAAACTGGTTGCTCAGCCACGGAGACGCCATGTGTTTGGCCGATACCGACTACATGGCCTTCAGGGCATTGGTACACAGCCCACAGTGGCAGGCTGAATTCCTCGCAAAATCGCTGGCAGAGCGTCTAGGCATTGCCAACGGTATCCGCAAAAAGAGTCAGACCCGCAAGCAATCCATGTTGTCCTGGGCAGACATTGACCCTGCCATGGCTTGCGAATGGCTTCATTTGGCCCATGCAGACACCTTGATTCACGGACATACACACCGACCTGCAGTGCACGCCCTTTACGGTGCAGGCTGTTGTCATCACAGGGTTGTGCTGAGCGACTGGGATGCATCGGCCAATCCCGCCAGAGTGCAAGTACTCAGACTGACCTTTGACGGTTTAACCCGAGTGAATCTGTAGCCACGACCCGCTGTGCTCTTGAATCTGCTACGCCACAACCCACGTAGCCTCAATGAATTCTGTCCTGCATTGGCTGCGCCGTCAGCGCCAACATCTGCTTGGCCCCACACGCGAAGTGCCAGAAACACTGTGGCAAACCAACCTGAGTCACTATCCGTTTCTAATAGCGCTCACATTGCAAGAACAAGCGATCCTGCGACATCTGAGCACCCATTTTTTGTCTGAAAAAGAATTTCACGGTGCAAACGGACAGCAAGTTACAGACGCTGCGGCTTTGGCCGTTGCAACACAGGCCTGCTTACCCCTGGTTCACTGGAGTCGGGGCGAGAAAGCTCCATCACGCCCTCACACACTGGATTGGTATGACGATTTTGTGGGCATCATCCTCTACCCAGGAGCGATCAGGGCACGGCGTCACTATAGGGATGCCACTGGTCTTGTCCACGAGTACAGCGAAACCATTGCCGGTGAGGCCATGCAGCAAGGCCCAGTCGTATTGAGCTGGCCCGACGTTCAGCAGGCCAGTGACACGGTTGCTGCGGGCCACAACCTGGTGATTCATGAATTTGTCCATAAGCTTGACATGTGCGACGGGCAGGCAGACGGTGTTCCCCCCCTGCCCCGGGGCTTTCTGGGCACGCGCGACCCACGCACCGCGCGCCGCACTTGGCTTGCTCATCTACAGGTGGCATTTGATCGCTTTCGCGAACAGATCAACTTGGCCGAACGCTTTGGCGGTCCACCCGTTTGGTTAAACACTTACGGAACTCAATCCTTGACCGAATTCTTTGCAGTGACGTGCGAAGCCTACTTTGTGAATCGAGATCGCTTTACGGAAGATTTTGGCGATCTGGTCTTGCTGTTCGACGCCTTCTTCAAGCATCGATCAGCTCTGATGGCTTAGCGCATCAATGCCTTGAGCACCGCCTGCAGGCGGCGTGCATGGTCCGCCTGGTGGGCCGAGGCCAAGACGGTTGCTGCGTCCTGTCCCCATGTCTGTGCGGGCGAAGGGTCGTTGCGGCGGGTCAGCAACTGCAACTGCAGGGCACGGCGTGCGTTCATGTGCTCAGCGGGTGTAGGCACCTCGCTGGCCATTTCCAAGCGCAACAAGGCTTGCTGCGCCGCAGACACATCTGCCACCACTTGCTGAGACAAGGACTGAACCCAGGCGCCGCGCACGCCAGCGCTCACAGCGCGTCCCAGACTCTGCGCTGTTGGCAAACTTTGAGCGTCCCTGCTCTCCCAAGCACCCAGCAATTGGGTTAACACTTCGCCGTGCGCCATGGCAGCCAGTTTTTTCAAGGCCATCTGGGCATGATCCAAAGCGTCGCGCTGTGCCCTGAATGCTGTGTCGCCGAGGCGTGGGCCACGGTCTTCAAAAGCAGGTCGATCGCCAAAGCGCCCCCCTGGCCGGTCCGCACCATGCCCTCCACGGGCATCGCGAGCGTCTGGGCGGCCGCCTGTTCGTCCGTCGCCACGTCCCTCCTTGCGATCTCCAAATTTGCCACGGTTGCCCCCCACTGGGGCAGCTTCCGCTTTCTTCATGCCCGGACGGTCATCGCCGCGCACAGCCACCACAGGTTTTTGCGGTACGGGCGGATTTGCTACGGTCGCAGGCGTCGCGTCGGCGCCACCTGTTTCAGATGGGTTTTCTGCCTCTTCGCTTATAGAATGGGCTTCATCCGCTATCATTTTTTCAGTACTGACAGGGTTTTCAGCAGCAGAAGTTGTCTGAACATGGGCAGCCGCCAACGCCTGACCCCGACTTGCAGCCTCCAGGGCAGCTATGGCAGCCCTGATTTGCTGCGCGTCACCCGATGCTGTGGCCAGCTCCAGGCCCTTGGCTGCAACGAGCACGGCCTGATCATGTGCACTCAAGGCTGCCGCCGCTTTTTCGCGCTCCAGGGTTTTGCGGTTAAACGCTTCGTCAATCGGTTGACGGAAGGTATCCCACAGTTTTTGTTCAAACTTGCGTTCCAGCGGTACGGTCTGCGCTTCGGCCTGCCAGCGATGCTGTAAGGCTTTCACTGCATCAATACGTAATTCTGGCGCTGCCCCTAGCGTCTTGGCTTCTTCGATCATGCCATGGCGTAAAGCAATGCTGGCCTTTTGCGCAGATTCCAGAGGAGCCATGGCTGCTTGGAACGTTTCCTTCCACAGGGGCTGCAGTTCCGCAAATACCTTTTCGCCCACATGACCTGCTTCGCGCCAGCGCTCTGCAAATAGATGCGCGGCGCGGTTAAACGCCTTCCACTCGTGCGGTTCAGTCCTCTCGACATTGCGTTGCGTCCACGCCTTCAACTCATCGATCAATGCCAAGCGTTGGGTACGGTGCTCTGCCGCATCTGCCTTGACTTTTTCAAGCCATTCTTCAACGACCTTATGTGCCAGGTTGCAGGCTTCATCAAAGCGCTTCCAAAGGGCATGATTAGGGATGCCGCCTTGGTCAGTCAATTTCCACTGGTCACGCAGAGCACGCAAAGTTTCCTGCATCTTGCGACCACCCAGGGCTTGGCCATCGGGGCGCTTAAGCAGACTTTCCGCCTTAGCGACCAGCTCTTCGCGAAGTTGATCTGCACGCCAGCGCTGCCACCCCTCCAATTCACCCGCCGCAGCCAAGGCACCATGGGCCTGGTTTTCAAGCTTGTCATCGACCAAGCGGCCAAATTCCTTCAATGCGTTGCGCAATGCATTGGCGGCACCGGCACTGGCTTTGCCATGGCCTTCTGCCACTTCCTGCTCTAACTTGGCCAATGCCGCCCGAATCGCCTCATTGGCTTTGGCGCGCACTTCAGGTTCAACCTGGCTCTTGGGCGCTTTGACGACAGTCTCAAGGGGCACACCACGTGCGACGCGCAACTCGTCGGCCCAAACAGGTACAGGTGGCAATGGTGCGGCCGCATCGGCGGCGGCAGTAGCAGCTTGTGTGACTGCGGCACTAAAGGCGTCCCAAACCACCAGCAATTGCGTTTTGGACGATTCCAACAAAGGGGGGAACTTGCCATCCAGGCTCGCCCAACTGTTGTCCGATTGCAACTGAACCGCCTGATCCTGCCAGTGCGCAACGTCACCCTGCAGAACCTCGACTGTGCCTTGGGCATCGCGCCATGGTTTGGTCGAAAGTAATTCGATTCGCTGAGCGAGCAGCACGGCAGCTTCGCGCTGCACTTGAACACGATGCTGCAAATCTTCAATGCCCTTGACCCGGTCAGCCAACTTGACCTTCAGTTCCGACAGTGGTTCACGGCTAAGCGGTGCACCTGCTCGGGCTGCGTCACGCTGCCAAGCCAGTGCATCGGCAATGTTAATGCGGGACAATGCCAGCAAAGCAGTCGCCTTTTCCGCCCACTCGGCAGCAATGGCCTCCTGGGCTTTGGCTCGCTTGATCTCGTCCAGTTTTTCTCTTAAAGGCTTGGCGGCACCCTTGTCGCGGGTTTGCAGCTCCTTAAAGACCTCTTGCATTTGCTCAGGTGTGGGGCTTATGGCCAGCCATTCCCTGATACGCTGGGCGCGCTCGCCCGACGTGGGGGCGGTGAACGCACCACCGGTCAGAGTATCAAGGTGTTGCGCCATAGAGGTAGATTCGTTCGATTTGTTTGGGGCTGACATCGCGGCAGACAGACTTCGCTGAGTAGAGTCGAAAACTGTCGATTATCCCCTGCTACGGCGTCGATAGATTCAATTCCGCTCGGGGAACCCATTTACCCTCGGTGTCCACCGTTTTGGTGGCTCCCAAAAAAAGCCGATTGGAAGGCACTTTTAGGCTGGCCAAGTAGTCCCTGACAACGACTGCGCGTTGCAACGCAAGCTCCTGCAAATTCGCGTCGGTGGCAGGCAGGTTGGCCAACAACAGCGCCTCCATCTCTGGAACAGAGATGTCTTTGGCCAGGCCAACCAGGTTGCGCGGCTTGACGATATTGGCTCGTCTGTACACACGCTTGAGCAAGGCCTCATACTCGTCTACGCTTATCGTATCTCGATTTTCAGCTATATTTTCGATAGCTATTTTTGAGCCTGTGATTGCTGCACGTCGTCTTTCAGCCTGAATAAGTGCCTGCAGACGCTCATGCTGATAGGCGTCACGCTCGGCGTCCAGGCTCGCCAGGCCCACCACAGTCACGAGCAGCTTGGATTTGGACTCTAGAACCGTGGCAAGCTTGTCAAGACTTTGCCGCGATGGCTCGGTCAGGCGGCTGCTACCTGGGGCAAAGCTGACGTTGCTCATTTCATGTACTCCGTCACCCAAGCTGCTTGTCAGCAAGCTAAAGGGTGAAGAGATCGCTTTCACGAAGACGTTTCCAAGCACTTTAAAGAAAACTGAACTCAGTCGAAACTGAGGGTCGTTCAGTGACCCGCTGATGGGGAGGTCCAAGTCAATCACGCCGTCGCTGTCAGCCAGCAAAGCAACCGCAAGTTTGACTGGCAAGCTTGCCTTAGCGCCTTCTACTTTTTCGCCAAATTTGAGACTATTGAGCACCAACTTGTTGTTGGCAGTTAGCTCACCCGTCGGCAACACACGGTAGTTCACATCCAGACTCAGCTTGCCTCGCTCTATCGCGTGACCAGCATACTTGACAGAATAGGCAGACAAAGGCGGTAACTCCAGTTCGCGGACCATTCCCTTGACGTCCAAGGCCAATGGTTTGGCCAGCGGATTGAGTTTGCCCAAAATCTCCAGCATGGCAGAGCCTTCAGCCCGGCCGCGAAGCTCAAGGTCAGCCATCTGGACTTCGCCATTCGGTTGCTGCGAAGAGAATGCACCCAAGCGGCCAGTCAGTTCTGTCAGGTCAGCCGAATAGTTCGGCTGAATGAAGTGGTCCGAAAAGTAAACCTTGCCATTGACCAAGCTGATGCCACCAAAACGAATGTGTGCTGGCGCTGCCTTAGTTTCTGGGGCCGTTTCCCCAGTTTGCTCGCTCACCATCGCAGCAGACCCAGCAGCCGAGTGGGCTGGGCGGCTCAAATCCTGTAAATTAAAGGTGCCGTCTGCCCTCAAGATCAGTCGGGCGTAAAAGTCTGACAGCGCAGTTTCCCTTACTTCCAACTGCATCGGTGCGCCAGGCGACAACCCCAAAGACAACCCGCGCAGGCCAAGCGCCTTCCAGCTGAGCAGTTCATCCCCATCCACACTCTTGTCAGCTAGGCTGGAGTCCTTGATATTCGCCCGAAACTCCTCAAGGGCAGCATCGCCGTTGACCGAGACGAGCGGTCCATCCGTTGTCTGGCTGTACTTGACGTTCCCCTTGAAACTGGTATCGGCTCTCAGCAAATCGAACGAGAGCGAATCCGCCAGGTAACGGCTCACTGGATGTAGCGGCAAACGACTTGCACTCACCGACGCATCCAAACCCCATGGGGCCTGCGAAAGGTTGCCATGGATGGCGAGACTTCCAGGTTCCAACCTACCGGAGCCCACCTTCGCCTGCAATTCAACCGGCACAGGCGTTTTGGCACCCAGCACCCAGCTTTTCAGCTTGAGTTTGAAAGCACTGACATCCAGTCTGACCGAACGCGAAGTCGATCTGTCTATGAACGGTATGTGGGCATCTTCTATGCGAAACTCGGACAACCCCACCTTCCAGGCACTAGTTGGTGCCACCCCGGAGCTGACCGCCAGCGCCACTTCGGTCTGAATGAGAGGCTGATTTACCCAGGATTCCACCATCCAACGCCCGTCTTCAGTGCGGTCTACCGGCAGCTTGACCTTGTCAAGCGACAGGCTGCCTACCGCCAGGTCTTTTTTCGCCAGATCCAGCGTCAATTGACTTAACTTGACCCGCTGGACAGACGCCAGCACGCTGGATACATCCGCAGGCTTGCTTGCCGTGGCTGAGTTGCGGCCCGTTAAGGCCAAGTAGTCCAGCGTCAATTCAGTCACGTTCAGGAGCACTTGAGGATGCTCGCGGCCATCCGACGAAGCATGCCATTTGAGATCGACATCAGTACTCAGTTGCCCGGCGACGCTGGGCCCAAACCATTGGTTCAAGTAAGGTTGTACGATAGCCAAATCGAGTTTGCCAAGCTGTAATTTGGCATTTACCCGCTTTGATGTGGCGCTCCCCTCACCGTCTAAACGGCCACTGGACCAAACGTCGCCCCCGATCTTGAACGCCACCGGCTCGACCCAGGGCCACGCCATTTGGGTCAAACCCAAGTGGACATTGGCCAGCTTGATCTGTGCCGCTGGCGTGGTGCTTGCGTCGTGCCAAGTGACAATGCCCGCCGCCACGGCCAATTGGTCCAGCTTCAAGGTCCAAGGATTGCGGACTCTCTCGGGTATTTCAGTTTCTGTCTGATTTGTCGAATTCGCCCGACCCCCCTTCAATGCTTCAAGCAGTGGCAGCGAGCCATGGGTATCGCGAGCAATGAAGATTTGGGGCTGTAGCAAATCCAGTCGATCCACATGAAGCCTTTGCTCCAATGGCAAGAATTCCTTGATGCTCAACCGCAATGTGGGCAATTTCAACAATGGATTACCCCTCTCCGACCCAGTACTCGGTAAACCCAAGCCTAGCCCATTGACCTTCAGCGCACCGCTGATGCGCAGAGCATGTTTTGCCGATTGGTCAAAGTCAATTTGCAGATCACTACCCAACACGCCAGATGTCAATTGCACAGGCAAGCCTTTGGGCAAGTAGGGGATATACGGCTTTAAGTCAAATTGGTCGATTGACAACATGACTTCACTCTGACGGCTGGAGGCAAACGGCTTGGCTTGGGTCTTGGTATCAAACAGACTTCCATTCAACTTGAAGCTCAGGACTGGCTCGATACTGACATCCCGAAAAACGGGCAAACTGCTCAAAAACGGTACGCCTAACTTCAAGTCCTTCACCACATGGTGGCGATTCATTGGCACATCGACAAATTCAATGGCACCCTCAGTCACTGACATGTTGTACAACGCAAATCGCGCTGGGCCAGACTCGGGGGCATCGACGGGATTGAGCAGCCGACGCACCAGATCATCCACATCGTAGTGCCCGGCCCCCAGGTGCTTAAAGTGAATTTTGGGTGCTTCTATATAGAGAGCATCAATGATTGGCGACAAGCGCCATAGCGACGCCCACGCGGCATCGACACGCACTGTGGCAATCTGAACCAGAGGTGGACTGTCAACCGTCTGGCCTGCCACGACCAGATCATTCAGGCGTAAATCGAGCGACCAAGGCCTGAAGGCAACGTCACCCACTTGCAACACTCGACCCAGTTTGGACTCCACCAATTTAGGAAGTTGGCTCTTGATGGCCCATGGTACCCACATGTAGCTAGAGACAAGCAGAGCCAAAAAAACAAGGATGGCTACGCCCAAAGCGCGATACAAACGACACCAATTTCGAGGCGGGACAGTAACGGTTTTTGACATGTCAGCCTAATTTTCCACTTCGCACGGGGTAAACACACCTTTTCCCAGGAGAAAATCCGTTTGTTCTGGACAAATCGTCCATCAATTCGATGGAAATACCCCTTTTAAACAATTATTGATATAAAAAATAGATTTTATATTGTTGACTCGACATATATATCTCATAGAATCCGCTTCAGTTATCCCGCCAAGGGAAAACCCGAACCCCGCTGCCGAACCCGGCTAGGTCTCGTGTCCATCGGTAACTCTGAACCACTTGTCAACAGGTTACCCCTACGCAGAGACCATGTACCAACCCTGACGGTGCGCAAGCACGGCAAGCCATCGCTGGCTCGCCAGACTGGAAACGCGCCGCCATAAGAGGAGAGTGCTATGACAGCGTATTCAAAGTTCGTTCACGGCATCAAGGACTTGGCGTCCTATACAGCACGTGGCATCTTTAATTTCACTCACAACAGTTTCGCCCTGCTGGGTATCGTTGTGGTGTTTACGTTTTTAGGATTGATGGCGCACCCTGAGTTGCGCCAGAGTGGTGAAATCAAACTGGTTACCTGGCTGCGCGAGCGCCAGATTGAAACCTTCGGCATGAACATCGAGACCGATGCCACAGACCGTGCAACCGCAGCAGACCCCAAGGATCTGCCAAAGCAGCAGGCAGCCTTGGCCTATTGGTTGAGCAAAAAATACCGCGTTGCGCCCGAACCCTTGAGTGCGCTTGTGGCAGAAGCCTATGATCAGGCAAAAAACGCCGGGCTGGAGCCAACCCTGATTCTGGCTGTAATGGCCATTGAGTCGGGCTTTAACCCTTTCGCTCAAAGCCCCGTTGGCGCTCAGGGACTGATGCAAGTCATGACCTCCGTTCACACCGACAAATACGAAGGTTTTGGTGGCAAGTTTGCGGCATTTGACCCTGTGGCAAACCTGCGGGTTGGTGTCAAGGTTTTGAAGGATTGCATTGCCAGAGCGGGCTCTCTCGAAGGCGGACTTAAACAGTACGTAGGTGCCAGCAGTGGGGACGACGGCGGCTATGCAGGCAAGGTATTGGCTGAAAATGCGCGGCTGGTTCAAGTCAGCATGGGCAAATCGGTGCCCGTCAATGCACCGGTCAGCGTCCCAGTGACGACCACGTCACCAGTTAAATCGACTGACAAGATGGACGCCTCTATTGGCCACGTGAAAGTAGCGCTGCTATCGACTGGCGAATAAACGCCGTGTTTAGGCTCTCAGCTACACTACCCAGGTACGCGACTGGCGATAGGCCTCTACGGGGCTGACGTGGGCTTTGTGTCAACTTTGGCACATCAACCACTGGGAAGCGTACCACGCAGGGCCAGCTTTGCGTGTTCAGCCGTTCGCCTGGGCAGCCTTGGGCATCCATGACCCAAGGAATCCACACTAGGACTGCCAATATGTACAACCGTTCCATTCTTGTCGAACAAACCGACCCCGAAATCTTTGCTGCCATTCAGGCTGAGAATGCCCGTCAAGAGCAGCACATTGAGTTGATTGCCAGCGAGAACTATGCATCCCCCGCCGTCATGGCGGCACAAGGCTCGCAGCTGACCAACAAATACGCCGAGGGCTACCCTGGCAAACGATACTACGGTGGTTGCGAGCACGTGGATGTAGCCGAGCAACTGGCGATTGACCGCGTCAAGCTGCTCTTCGGGGCCGATTGCGCCAACGTGCAGCCCCATTGCGGCGCGTCTGCCAATGAAGCCGTCTTTTTGGCTTTCCTGAAACCCGGCGACACCATCATGGGCATGAGTCTGGCCGAAGGGGGTCACCTGACCCACGGCATGCCGCTGAACATGAGCGGCAAGTGGTTCAACGTGGTTTCCTATGGCCTGGACGCCAATGAAGCCATTGACTACGACGCCATGGAGCGCAAGGCTCACGAATCCAAGCCCAAATTGATTGTTGCGGGCGCCTCGGCTTACTCTCTTGCTATCGATTTTGAACGCTTTGCCAAAGTGGCAAAAGACGTGGGTGCCATTTTCATGGTGGACATGGCGCACTATGCTGGCCTGATCGCTGCCGGTGAATATCCAAACCCCGTTCCCCACGCAGACATTGTCACATCCACTACCCATAAGAGTCTTCGCGGTCCCCGAGGGGGCATCATTTTGATGAAGGCCCAGCACGAAAAAGCCATCAACAGTGCCATCTTTCCCGGCTTGCAAGGCGGCCCACTGATGCATGTCATTGCGGCCAAGGCCGTTGCGTTCAAGGAAGCGCTGACACCAGAATTTAAAACCTACCAGCAGCAAGTGGTCAAGAACGCCCAGATCGTGGCTAAAACACTGACCCAGCGTGGCCTGCGCATTGTCAGTGGCCGAACCGAAAGCCATGTCATGCTGGTGGACCTGCGCGCAAGCGCACCTCATTGCTGACGTTCTGGACAACCCCCGCGATGCGGCCAATCTTGAAGCCGTCCGCGCCAAGGTGCATGCCCTGACCAACCGGTTCCCGGTTTACCGCTAAGCCTCGAGGCATCGCTCGCAGATGAAATGCCCCTTCTGCAGTCACATCGATACTCAGGTCGTTGAAACACGCGTATCCGAAGAAGGGGATTTCGTTCGCCGCCGCCGAAAATGCAGCAGTTGCGATAAGCGCTTCACCACTTACGAGCGCCCGGATGTGACATTTCCTGCCATTGTCAAAAAAGATGGCCGCCGTATCGAATATGAGCGAGTCAAACTCATTGCCAGCTTGAATCTGGCACTGCGAAAGCGGCCAGTCAGCACCGAGCAGGTAGACGGTGCCATTGAGCGTATTGAAGAAAAGTTGCTCGCCCTTGGCCTGCGCGAAGTCGCCAGCAACCGCATTGGCGAGTTAGTCATGCGCGAACTTAAAAAGCTTGATAAGGTGGCCTATGTGCGCTTTGCCAGCGTATACCGGAACTTTGAAGACATAGATGAGTTCCGTGCGCTGGTAGACGAGGTGCGAAAGTAGTTCGAGCCTCGTCCAATTATCCGATCAACGGCATCGGTATGGCGACGGGTGGTAAAGCTGCCAAGGCATAAAGCTCCTAAGATACATTCCATGCCAGCCTCGCGTTCCATTCAAAAGCATACCAATGGTTTCACGCTTGTGGAAACCATGGTGGTGCTGGGTATTGTGGCCATCTTGGCATCATTAGCCCTCCCGAGCCTTCAGGAAGCATTCGATAGATACAGGGTCAACGCCGCTTACGACGAACTCCTGTCAAGCTATACCCTGGCCCGAAGCGAAGCTATCCGAACCCGCAGCAATGTCCTCGTCCAGGCGAATGCATGCGCCACCGCACAAGAGTGGCAATGCGGTTGGACGATTTTTGCCGTGATCAATGGCGTCAACCAAGCTCCCATCCGGCGAATCGAAGCACTGCCTGGCGGTACCACCATCATGACCTTGAATGGCGGGGCCGACAATCGCGTCACCTTTGATCGGTGGGGCAACATGCTTCCGTTGGGTGCTTTACGCCAAGTGATTGCGCCCAGAGGAAATAGTGTTCTTTTAGGGACGCGCACGTTGTGTGCAAATGCTGGCGGAAGAGTCCGTTGGATTGATGGAGACCCTGGCGCATGTGAAAGCAGCCTCCAAGCATCCAAGAACAACGAGGGATCACGTTGGGTGAGTCTTTGGTCTCGCTGGTGGTACTGGCTTTGGGAGTCCTTGGCTTGATTGGTTTTCAGCTACAGACACTCAAAGACACGAAAGACAGCGTGGGGCGATCCCGAGCCATTGTCTCAATTCAGGACATCGCAGAGCGGATTCGAATCAACCCAAGTGCAACCACACTTGTGCCAAACCCCTATAACGTCGGCTTTGGGCCTGCGCCAGGAGCTGCCCAAAACTGTACGGCGAACGTATGCACGGTGCAACAACTAGCGGCCTGGGATCTGGTTAGATGGAAAGCCAATGCAACTGCGGCGTTGCCAGGGGGACGTGTCGCCATTCAACCATCGCCCACAGATCCACGCCAATATGCAGTCATGGTCTGCTGGCTCGAAAACACTGGGGACAGCGCCGCTGCTGCGGCCATTGTTCAGAACACCACTGTCAGTGGAAGCATCGTGGGCATGAACTTGACTTGTCCTGCTGGACTCACAGGCCATTTGAGCTATGTACAACCCTTCCGCTAAGCCGTCAATGCGTCAGCAGGCCAGACCAAGGACTCGGCAACTCGGTACCTCGTTGGTAGAGCTACTGGTTGGAGTTGCGGTTGGTTTGATGGTTGTTACCGCAGCCATTGGGACGCTGGTTTTGTCCCGCGTGACCTCCGTTGGGGTCAACGATCAACTTGAAATGCAGCAACAGGCCAACATGGCCATGCGCATCATGTCAACTTACCTCAGGCAAAACGGAAGTCGTGAAGTCCAGGTTGACGCGGCAGCCACCTTCTTTTCACCTGAATTGACTTTTTTACCAGCGGGCACTACAGCCATTCAACCATTTGTGCGATCAGGTGCTGGCAACGATGATTTCGGTGTTGTTTTCGCAGATACCGGACCTATTGCTGCGCCGTTTGTGGCAGAACGCACACTGGATTGCCTTGGGAACGGGAATGCTGCACCTGTTGCAGGCGGGGCGTTGACCAGTCGTTTTTTCGTCAACAACAACAGCTTGATGTGCCTGGGGGTCAATGCGGCCACTGGGCCACAAGCCTTGATCAATGATGTGCAGCGCTTTCGAGTTCTCTACATGGTCAGTACCGGCGCAGATGTGGCAACCACGGCCCAATACTTCACGCAGGCAGCCCTGCCCGTGCTGGGACCGCCCAACAACGGAATTGTGGGTGTCGAACTGTGCCTTGAGCTTGCCTCTGCTGCGCGCCCTGGCATAGCAGCACCGCCTGGACAGTACCTTGACTGTGATGGCAATCCGGTGAACCATGACACCCGCACCCGCGCTGTCGTTCGTCAGGCTGTCCGGCTGCGTGCGGTCCCGGTGCTATGAAGTCCAAACATTCCACAGACCACGCAATCATGTCACCCGCAAGCCGTCAGCGCGGAATTTCCTTGATCATGGTACTGCTGGTGTTGGTGCTGGTTGCATTGACGGCATTGAGCGCATCAAGGTCTGCGCTATTCAACGAGACCGTGACAGGAAACGAGGCAGATTACAACCGGGCTATGGCGGCGGCTGAAGCACTGGTCAGAGACGCGCAAATCGACATTGTGGGTTACCCTGCCGTGGGGGTTCCTTGCAGAAACGGCCCCTTATTCATCGGATGCCGCCTGTCAGTTGATGCCGTCCCAGCGGCTCCAACTGCTGCCTTGCCTTTTTTCCCTCAACCCAACAATGCGAACGACGGTGATGACCTACGCGATGCTTTGGGTGCATTGCCCATCCCTTGCGCTCAAGGCATTTGTGCGCCAGCAGCATGGCCGGCCAACGCCTTGCCAGACCGCTTCTGGTTTGCCGCCAATTTTGCAGCGACGTTTGTTCCACTGGCGGCCAGATATGGCCAGCACACGCTCGCCAATGGTGGAGCGACGGGCAATCCGATCCTCAATGCGGCGAATCCGCAAGCATGGTACTGGGTTGAACTGATCCCAAACTACGCTGTGTTTCGATGCACTGGCGTGGGTTGCCCGACTAAGCAGAGCCCTTATATCTACCGTATTACAGCCGTTGCGCTGGGGCGTCGAGCGAACACGATTGGCGTAATTCAGACATTTTTCGTCCCAACACCTCCCTCGCCGTGAGCCCTCAACACTCAGTAAATTCTGCCCCCTTGGAGAAACACATGAAGCTCCTGACAACTCACCACAGCAACGAGGCTATTTCGCGTAATGATCAGGGTTGCGCAATCCCCTTGTCTCACACTGCCTGGGCTGCACGCCAGATCGTTGGTGGCGTCTTGTTTGGTGCCCCCATACTAGCGGCGTACGCGGGGAGCATACCGCTGGCACAACAGCCTGCAGGTACTGCTGGCCGTGAACCAGCGCCCAATGTCATCATGTCAATCGATGACTCGGGCAGCATGGGAGGTGCTGTCGGCGGTGGCAACAACAACTCGAAAATGTCGGTGCTGAAGACCGCGCTGATCGCTCAATTTGGCAACCCGACCGCTAATCCGCCCACCAAAGGAAAACTGGAAGATGGTCGTATACGGCTCGCATGGCAGTCGATGTGTCGAAACCCAACCCAAATTACTCCTGGTCAAGGTAACTCCATGAAGTCCTTTGAGGGGCAGCACCGGGTCAATTTTTATAACTACGTGACTGATTTGACGCCTAACTGCGGCACACCCAGTCACAGGTTAATGAAGCAGGCACTGGACTACATGCGCTCGCCTCAAGGAACCAACAGTCCATGGGCAGACGCACCTGGCACCCCACAAAGCACGCCTTACATGGCATGTCGGCGAACTTACAATATTTTCATGACAGATGGTGGCTGGAATTCGGCCAATAGTGAAAGCGTCGGAAATGCGGATGGCACCACCCGAACCTTAGGTGACGGTACCACGGTTTATGACACGACATCGAACCAGACGCGCATTTACCGCGATGCATGGGGTGGCCCTGCCATGAACCAGCTAAGCACCCTGGCTGACTTTACCTTTGCTGCCTGGGCGACAGATCTCCAGGACGGGAACAATGGCACAGCCAACATGGCCAACAGTATCCAGCCCTTGATCCGAAAAAGTGGCGTTGAAGCGGTGGGTGCAACCAACCTGCAGGAATACTGGAATCCTAAGAACGATCCAGCGAATTGGCAGCACATCGTCACTCACACCATCGGTTTCGGCAGTGGTGCCTACCAATGGAAGAACAATTCCAATACGACCTTGATCGCCCCATTTTGGGACAACGCCACGGACAGCAATTACGGTGGTGACTATTCCAGCATCGTGAACGGCACCACGAATTGGCCAAACCCAATTGCCATGAACGAAAACGGCCGTCCGTTTGAGTTGTGGCACATGGCATTGAACGGACGTGGCAAGTTTTATCCCGCAAGAAGTGCAGATGCTCTGAGCGCTGCGTTTGCCGACATTCTGGACAACGTGATCAATGACACCTCAAAGCCTGTGGTATCGGTATCAGCCAACTCGACACGCGTCAGAACGGGTTCATTTTTTTACAGCGCTGGTTACGACGGTCAAACCTGGAGCGGCTATCTGAAAGCCTATCCTGTTACGTCTGCTGGTGGTGTATCCACTGTGGACACCTGGAATGCTGCGACGGTGCTGGACGCCACAACACCGTCAAGCCGTGTCATTCTGACCCACAACGGCACGGTGGGAATTCCCTTTCAGTGGACATCCATGCCAAGTGCGGCGCCCAACGATCTGCAAACCATCCTGAACGCTGGAGACGCCAAAGGTAGCGCACGCATTGATTACCTGCGAGGTCTCAGAACAGGCGAAGGTGCAGATGTATCCAAATTCCGCATGCGGGACTCTGCTCTGGGTGACATTGTCAATTCAAATATCTGGTACGTCGGGGGCCCATCGTCAGGCATACCGTTGGCAGGCTACTCCTCGTTTGCGTCCACCAATAAAACACGAACACCGATGATTTATGTGGGTGGGAATGACGGCATGTTGCACGGTTTTCAAGCCAGCACCGGTGAAGAGAAAATTGCTTACGTCCCGCTAGGCGCCTACCCGAAATTGCCGGCGTACACAAACCAAGGCTACACACATAAGTATTTTGTTGACAGCAGCCCATTTTCAGGTGATATCAAAATTGGTGCCAATTGGAAGACCTATCTGGCAGGCTTCCTTGGCGGGGGTGGAAAAGGCTATTTCGTTCTCGACGTCACCGCCCCGGCAAGTTTCAGTGAGGGAAATGCGAGTTCACTGGTAGTGATGGACAACACCAGCACCAGTGGCACGGACGCAGACATTGGCCATATTTACGCCCAGCCAGGCAAAGATCCCTCTTATTCATCGCGTGCTGTCCAGTTCACAATGATGAATAACAACAGACCCGCATTGGTCATGGGCAACGGTGTCAACAGCACTGACGAGAAAGCGGTGTTGTTGATTCAATACCTTGACGGTGCCAAAGAATTGGTCAAGATGTACGCCACATCGACCGCAGGTCAGGGAAATGGTTTGATGAACCCACAAGTAATTGACTTGAACGAAGATGGAAAGGCAGACCTGATTTATGCCGGAGACCTGCTTGGAAATCTGTGGAGGTTTGACGTTTCCAACACAAGTTCTCCCGGCAACTGGAAAGTGTCGTTCGGAGGCAACCCACTGTTCAGCGCCAAAGACACCAGCAACAGCCCACAACCGATTCTGGTAGCGCCTGTCTGGCTCACCCATCCTCTGGGGGGCATTCAATTGGGCTTCAGCACTGGGCGCTTGTTTACCGCTGGCGACAGAACTGATGTATCCGAGCAAAGTTTCTACTCTGTCTGGGACAAGAGCCTCTTGACTTTTGCCAGTGGCGGTGCCGTCACAGTAGAGGACGATGCATCCAAACGCATCACAACCGGGCGCGGCGCACTGGTAAAGGAAACCATGGACACGTCAGCTGTGGCATCCCACGCCGGGAACAGTTTTTTTAATTACACCCCTGTCAAGGTCAATTACCTCA
Organism: Candidatus Defluviibacillus avedoerensis; assembly: GCA_016703665.1. Taxonomy (GTDB): domain Bacteria; phylum Pseudomonadota; class Gammaproteobacteria; order Burkholderiales; family Burkholderiaceae_C; genus Defluviibacillus; species Defluviibacillus avedoerensis. Next base: position 58,427 of record JADJBS010000015.1, on the reverse strand, counting down.
GCACGGGCATCAACCCAAATCGTCGCGGCTGGTACATGAACTTCACGGATGCTGGTGAACGCGGATCAAGCAACCCCAGTTGGTACAGCGGTAACTACGTGATGGTTCCCAGTGCTGTACCTGCCTCAGGCACAGACTCCAATACTGAGACGTGCAGTTTGGCGTCAAAGCCCGAGGTCGGGTATTTGACGATTGTTGACTTGATCAGTGGCTCGCCACCTAAAAAACCCGTTTACGACACCAATGGCGGCGGGTTTACAGGCAGCGAGGTAAATGCGTCTAAGATCAGCCACTTGGGTGACTCCGTACTTTTGAATCTGGGAATAAGCTCACGCTGGTCGATGGAAAGCGTGGCGCAAACCCTCCTCCCGAAATCGCCAAATTCATTGACGGTGGTCTCACGACTGGCTGGCGTGAACGCTAGTCATATTGGCAACGCTAACTGAAACTGATTGGGAATGCGATGAGAAAGCAACAGGGCTTCACACTGATTGAATTGATGATCGTGGTGGCTGTGATTGCCATTTTGTCGGCCATTGCATTTCCAAGTTACACCGATTACGTCATGCGTGGTCGGCGAGCAGAAGCCAAGTCAGCGCTGCAGCAAGCTGCGCTTTGGCTGGAGAAGGCACAAACCGCCACAGGTGCGTACCCTTTGACAGCCGCTTTCCCTGCCAATTTCACTGCCGTTCAATCGGGGGCATACACCATTTCACTGACATCCGCAGATGGAGTGACCTATCTTTTGCGGGCAACACCAGCGGGCCCGCAAGTTGGTGACAAGTGCGGAAACTTCACGCTAAATCAGGCCAATGCCAGGCTCGTTGAAGGTGCCACGGCTCCCATGGATGCTGCACAGTGCTGGCAACGCTAGACCCCATCGCGCAAGCCCTTCAACTCGCGCAATCAGCCAAGAACCTCACCTCCCCCAACCCCAGGGTTGGCTGTGTACTGATTTCGGCGCAGGGCCAAATCATCGGACAGGGCCACACTCAGGCCGCTGGCGGGCCGCATGCCGAAGGGATGGCAATTCGAGATGCCGCAGCCAAGGGGCATTCAACTCAAGGTGCAACCGCCTATGTCACCCTGGAGCCGTGTTCACACCTGGGTCGGACTGGCCCTTGCTGTGATGCGTTAATCAAAGCCGGTATCCGTCGGGTCGTTGCCTCCTTGCCTGACCCCAATCCCTTAGTGGCTGGTCAAGGTTTTGAGCGCTTACGCGACGCTGGCATAGACGTGGAGCTCGGCCCAGGCGGCGAAGCCTCGCGTGAACTGAACATCGGTTTTTTCAGCAGGATGCTCCGCAAGACCCCCTGGGTGCGAATGAAGATAGCCGCATCACTGGATGGCAAGACCGCACTCCCCGATGGCCATAGTCAGTGGATCACTGGCGTGGAAGCACGTACCGATGGTCATGCTTGGCGTGCTCGGTCCTGCGCCGTTCTGACAGGCATAGGCACCGTGCTGCAAGATCAACCCCGGCTGGATGTGCGCTTGGTGGAAACACCCCGTCAGCCTCATCTGGTCATTGTGGACAGTCAGTTGGAAACCCCACTAGATGCTCCGCTATTCATAGCAAACAGACAAGTCTGGATATACGGGGCGGTGCCAAATTCAGATAAACAAACGGCGCTGGAAGCTCGTGGTGCACAAGTGCGCATCCTCGCAGGGCCCGTGTCACCGGGCAAAGCCCACCCCAAAGTTGACCTCGCCGCCATGATGCGCGACTTGGCAAAGCGTGAAATCAATGAGCTGCACGTCGAAGCAGGCGAGAAGCTCAATGGCTCACTGGTTAGCGAGGGACTAGTGGATGAGTTCTTACTGTACTACGCCCCCAAGCTCATTGGTCAAGGCTTGGGCATGGCTGGTTTTGGGCCGCTGGCGCAGTTGAAAGACGCAATCCGGCTGGAGTTTCAATCAATTGACCGGTGCGGGCTTGACCTGCGAGTGCTTGCGCGTGTTGCCGGGCGCGACAGGTTTTAGACGGGTAAACCAGCCGCACCGGCGGGATGATTCCAATCCCTGCGAAAATACAGGGATGTTTACTGGAATTATCACAGGCGTGGGGCGCATCACCGCCGCTGACGACCTCGGCAACTCTTCATTTCACGGCAAACGCCTGAGCATTCAGACGCCTGCCGACTACCTGGACGATGTGGGTTTGGGTGACAGCATTGCACTCAATGGTGCCTGCATGACGGTAACCTCCCTGGATACAGCGGCAAGCCGATTCACTATCGAGATTTCGGCAGAGTCTCTGAACAAGACTGCCGGGTTGGCTGCAGAAGGCCCCATCAACCTCGAAAAAGCCCTGCGTGCCCATGATCGCCTGGGTGGGCACATCGTGTCAGGCCACGTAGATGGCGTTGGTACAGTCACCCGATTTACCCCTGTTGGCGAGAGCTGGCTCTTGCAAATCAAGTCGCCCCTATCGCTGGCCAAATATTTAGCGATCAAGGGCTCCATCACCGTCAACGGGGTGAGCTTGACCGTCAACACCGTGAAGGACGAAGCTGATGGCTGTGAATTCAGCATCAACCTGATCCCTCACACCGTACAAAATACGGCCCTCGGTCAGCTCACTGAGGGCCGCCAAGTTAATCTGGAAATCGACCTGATTGCCCGCTATTGCGAGCGCATGTTGTCAGTCAACCCAGCTCTCGCACAGAAAGAACCCGCATGACCACCGTTTTGGCACCTGTACCGAGCCCCAGCTTGGCACCTGCACCCATTTCACCCGTTGAAGACATCGTCGCTGCCATGCGTGCTGGCAAGATCGTGATTTTGATAGACGAAGAGGACCGCGAGAACGAAGGCGATTTGGTACTGGCGGCAGACCACGTCTCAGCCGATGCTATCAATTTTATGGCGCGATTTGGCCGAGGATTGATCTGCTTGACCCTGTCGCGCGAGCGCTGTGAGCTTCTCAAACTGCCCCCCATGACCGCCCGCAACGGCGACAAGAAAGGTACTGCTTTCACCGCGTCGATTGAGGCGGCTGAAGGCGTGACGACCGGCATATCGGCCGCTGATCGAGCCCGCACGGTTCAAGCCGCGGTCGCGCCCAACGCCAAACCAGACGATTTGGTTCAACCTGGCCACATCTTTCCGTTGCAAGCGGTGGACGGCGGCGTTTTGATGCGCGCCGGTCACACCGAGGCTGGTTGTGATTTAGCTGCGATGGCCGGATGCTCGCCTGCATCCGTCATTTGCGAGATCATGAAAGACGACGGCACCATGGCGCGGCTGCCTGACCTGCAGTTGTTTGCGGCAGAGCACGGCCTCAAGATCGGCACCATTGCAGACCTGATCGAATACCGCAGCCGAAACGACTCATTGATCGAAAAAATCGGTGAACGCAAGCTGCGTACTGCCGGCGGTGAATTCAAGGCCATCGCATTCAGGGACAAGCCCAGTCAGGGCCTTCACCTGGCACTGGTTCATGGCAGTTGGGGCAATGCGGATGCAGTCCCAGTGCGAGTGCACGAGCCGCTCTCTGTGCTCGATATGCTGGAAGTACACCGCACCATGCATTCATGGAGCCTTGACGAAAGCTTGGCTTACATTGCAGCGCAAAGCCAGGGCGTTGCAGTGCTGCTCAACTGCGGCGAAAGCGCCGAACAATTGCTGTCGCAGTTTGAAGGCACCGCACGCGCGGCCCAGGCGCCAGAGCGTGGCCGCATGGATTTACGCACCTATGGCATTGGTGCTCAAATTCTGCGCGAATGCGGTGTTCACAAAATGCAGCTAATGGGCAACCCGCGACGAATGCCCAGCATGACGGGCTATGGCCTTGAAATCGTTGGCTACATTCCCAAAACCCTGACCAGCTGAGACATCCTCAGTTGATTTTCACCGCCTCCGTATGGCGGTCTGATGTCACTTATTTTCTGAAAGACTCGCTATGTTTGGTGCTGACAAAGGCAACTTAACCTCCAAAGACACGCTGCTGGATGGCAGAAAACTGCACATCGGCATTGTTCAGGCCCGATTCAATGACAGTATTACAGGCGCACTGGCCGATGCCTGCAAGGCTGAGTTGCTCGCGCTGGGGGTGGTGGACAAACACATCCACCTCGTGCAGGTACCCGGTGCACTTGAAGTGCCAGTCGCCTTGCAGGCGATGGCCGAATCTGACAAGTTTGATGCTTTGATTGCGCTGGGCTGTGTGATCCGTGGCGAAACCTACCACTTTGAACTGGTCTCCAACGAATCCGCCGCTGGCATCACCCGGGTGGGGCTGGACTATCAACTGCCCATTGCTAATGCCGTTCTTACCGTCGATACCGTGGGCCAGGCACTGGCCCGTCAATCGGAAAAAGGCGCAGACGCCGCCCGTGTGGCCGTGGAGATGGCCAATCTGTTGGATTCCCTGTCATGAGCGACACCCACACGCCGCCGGGGACTCCACCCACAGCCTCTGCCGCACCCAAACGCCAGAGCCGCACCGGCCTGACCAGCACCGGGGCACGCAAGGCCTCGGCGAAATCCGGGCGTACGCGTGCCCGCGAATTCGCGCTTCAAGCGCTTTATCAGCATCTCGTGGGTAAGAACGACGCCTCTTCAATAGACGCGTTCACGCGTGACCTGTCTGGTTTTCACAAGGCCGATTCGGCCCATTACGATGCGCTGCTCCACGGTTGCATCGACAATTCAGCCGCACTGGATGAGCACATCTTGCCCTTGCTGGACCGCAAGATGGCAGAAATCTCACCGATTGAGCACAGTGTGATGTGGCTCGGTGCCTATGAACTGCAGCACTGCCTGGACATTCCCTGGCGCGTCGTTCTCAATGAATATGTCGAGCTGGCCAAAGAGTTTGGCGGCACGGACGGCCACAAATACGTCAACGGTGTGCTAAACGGTCTGGCCCCCAAGCTTCGGCCAGACGAAGTTGCTGCAGACCGCGCAGCCCCACCCAAGAGCAAGCCCCGAAAACCAGCTGCCGTATCAGGCCAAACGCATTCTGAAGACTGACCAAAGCCCTTACGCCATGACCAGCGGAATATCGCGAATCGCACAGCGCGCGCAGCGCATCGAGCCCTTTTACGTGATGGAAGTGGCCAAGAAAGCCCGTCAGATGGCTGCCGCTTTCAGACACAGCGCCGAACCAATGCTCTACCTGAACATTGGCGAACCAGACTTCACTGCCCCGTATCTGGTGCAGCAAGCTGCGACCGAGGCGATTGCCGCTGGGCACACGCAATACACCCAGGCGACTGGCCTGGACCCTCTGCGTGAGCGTATCAGCGCTTGGTATGCCAGCCGTTTTGGCGTGAACATTCCGACCAGACGCATTGTGGTCACTGCAGGCGCTTCAGCCGCACTGCAACTCGCCTGTCTGGCTTTGATAGAGGCTGGCGATGAAATCCTCATGCCCAACCCTAGCTACCCCTGCAACAGGCACTTTGTGAGTGCCGCAGAAGGTACTGCGGTATTGCTGCCAACCACGGCAAAAGACCGCTACCAGCTCAGCGCTGCTGCCGTTGAAGCAGCGTGGACGCCCCGCACCCGTGGCGTACTGCTGGCGTCCCCGTCGAACCCCACCGGCACCAGCATCCATCCAACTGCTTTGCGGCAAATCCATGAGCAGGTCAGCCGCCGGGGCGGCATCACATTGATTGATGAAATCTACCTGGGTCTCAGCCACGACGATGAATTCGGCCACACCGCATTGGCCATTGATGACAACATCATCAGCATCAACAGTTTCTCCAAGTATTTCAACATGACGGGCTGGCGTCTGGGTTGGCTGGTGGTGCCTGATTCCTTGGTGGATGTGGTGGAGCGCATTGCCCAAAACCTCTTCATTTGCCCCAGCACCATCGCGCAACATGCCGCGATGGCCTGCTTTGAACCCGATAGCATTGCCGAATACGAGCGGCGGCGTGCCGAATTCAAGGCCAGGCGCGACTACTTCATTCCCGCATTGCGCGAATTGGGTTTTTCAATTCCCGTCGTACCTGACGGTGCGTTCTACGCATGGGCGAACTGCTCTGAACTAACCGAGCGCTGGGGCATCACTGGCAGCTGGGATTTTGCGTTCGAGCTGATGCAGCGCGCCCATATTGCGGTCACCCCTGGGCGGGATTTTGGTGTGGCAGAAGTTGAAAACTTTGTTCGCTTTTCCACAGCAAACAGCATGGCGCAATTGCAGGAGGCAGGTGCCCGAATGAGCCGCGCCCTGGCGGTGCATGGCAAGCATACTGAGCGAGCCCATGTTTGAGTGGCCAGTGCGCGTGTACTGGGAAGACACGGATGCCGGCGGCATCGTGTACTACGCGAACTACCTGAAGTTTTTCGAGCGTTCACGCACCGAGTGGCTTCGCCACTTAGGCCTGAATCAGCAGCACTTGCGCGAGGAAACGGGTGGCATGTTCGTCGTCACACACGCGGCGGTGGATTATGCGCGGCCCGCCCGGCTCGACGATGAACTTGTCGTCAGTACCCAACTCCAACAACTTGGTCGCGCCAGCCTGCATCTGCAACAGGCAGCCACACTGGGCCAGTTGCCGCTTTGCAAAGCTTTGGTCGTGGTTGGGTGGGTTGATGCCCAATCAATGCGCCCAGCGCGTATGCCTTTACAGGTACTTGAGGCGTTAAAGGCCTAGAGGGAATCTTCTGATGAATCAAGACATGTCAATTTTGAGCCTGGTCCTGCATGCCAGCTGGGTCGTTCAGGCCGTCATGCTGCTGTTGCTAGGCGTGTCCGTTGCCAGCTGGACGGCCATCATGCGCAAACTCTTCTCGCTGGCGCGGGTCAAAAAACTCAACGATAAGTTTGAGCGTGATTTCTGGTCGGGCACCAATCTGAACGACCTGTTCAACTCGGCTATTCAAAACGCCAAAGAGTCCGGCCCGATGGAGCGTATTTTTGCCAGCGGTATGAGGGAGTTTCAAAAACTGCGCGAGCGCCGAATCACCGATGTCGGCAGCTTGATGGACGGTGCGAGGCGTGCCATGCGAGCGAGCTTTCAGCGCGAGATGGACGAAGTGGAGTCTCAACTCTCGTTTCTGGCGTCCGTCGGCTCTGTGTCCCCGTATGTGGGCCTGTTTGGCACCGTCTGGGGCATCATGCACGCATTCACGGGCTTGGCTGGTTTGCAGCAAGTCACCCTGTCCACCGTGGCACCGGGCATTGCCGAGGCCTTGGTCGCTACCGCCATTGGCCTGTTTGCTGCCATCCCTGCCGTGGTGGCCTACAACCGGTTTGCGCGCCAAATTGACCGTGTCTCCATCCAGCTGGAAACCTTCATAGAAGAGTTCTCCAACATCCTGCAGCGCAATGTGGGTGCCCCACCCGCTGCAGGCCGCTGAGGAGTGCAAGCATGGCATCCGTGGTATCCCGAGGCCGTGGGCGGCGCACCATCAACGAGATCAACATGGTCCCTTTCATTGACGTGATGCTGGTGCTGCTGATCATCTTCATGGTCACCGCCCCCCTCATCACGCCCAGCATGATCGACCTGCCCAGCATCGGTAAAGCAGGCCGGCAGCCCGACGAAGTCCTTCAGATTGTGATAGGCAAAGAAGGCACACTGGAACTGAAGGGCAAGACCCAGTCCGTCCCCGTCACACTCGATGGCGTGGCGTTGGCAGTCCGGGGCATGCAGGGTCAAAGCGGCAACTCCGCCGTGGTCATCAGTGCCGACCGCAGTGTCAAGTATGAGCAGGTCGTCAAGGTCATGGACAAGCTCCAGCGTGCTGGTATCCAGCGCGTCGGTCTGTCCGTCCAGCTCGTCAACTGACTTCCCTGCCCTAAACAGTCACTGCCATGACGGCCATCGTTCAGGAGTCCCGCTTTGAATTTGCGCCGCCCGAGCCGCCTGGCCGGTGGCCCGCGTTGCTCCTGGCGGTCGCTGCACATGCCCTTTTGATGTTGGCTTTAACGTTCAGCGTTCAGTGGCGCCATCAGACAGAAACCCCAGCCATTGCAGCTGAGCTGTGGTCTAAATTGCCAGAAGTGGCCGCGCCAAGACTTGAAGAGCCACCCACCCCGATCCCAGAAATCAAACCCGTTGAGCCACTGGTCCCAGTGACCCCCGCGCCACCCTCACCCGCCCCGCCCAAACCAAACGTGGCCCCGACGCCGCCATTACCGACAGCGGCAGACATCGCCTTGGAGCGCGAAAAACAAAAGAAAATAGCCGAAGACCACAGACGAGCCGAGCTTTTATTGCTACAAAAGAAAGAGCAAAAAATCGCCAAAGAGAAAGCCGAAAAAGCCAAACTCGAACGTGAATTGGCTGAACGCGAAAAGCAAGAGAAAGAAAAACTCGCCAAAGCTCAACGTGACAAACTGGCCAAGCTGGAGCAAGAGAAACTAGACAAACTACAGCAAAAAAAAGAAGCCGACCGCAAGGCTGAGGAAAAGCAAAAAAAGGCCCAAAAAGAGCAAGAAGACAAAGCCCGGTTGGCCGCCGCTGAGGCTAAGGCCAAATCTGCAACTGAAGCCAAGGCGCTGGAGGCACAACGCCAACGCAACCTCAATCGCATGGCCGGTCTGGCGGGTGCCAGCGGAGATGCAAGCTCCACCGGGGCAGCAATGCGCTCTGCCGGCCCTTCAGCCAGCTACACCGGGCGCATCATCGCCAGAGTCAAGCCCAATATCGTCTTTGCCGATGACATCAGCGGCAACCCTGTTGCCGAGGTAGAGGTACGAACAGCACCCGACGGCACCATCGTCGGGCGCAAACTAGTCAAATCCAGTGGAAACAAAGCCTGGGACGACGCCGTTCTCAAAGCACTGGACAAAACAGAAATTTTGCCCAAAGACGAGGGGCGTCCGCCACCTTCGCCCATGGTCATTGCATTCAGGCCACGTGACTGATCTGCGCATTTTCAGGCCAGCTCAGTCATACTGAATCACCGCCTTGCCGCCGTCCGCTTGCGCCATCCAACTCGCGAGTGCTGCATCGGTGGGAAAGAACTTGGCTTGCTCACCCAACTGCAGCTCGGCGGCAGCGGGTTGCTGTAATTGCAGCCGTACCGACAAACCGCGCACCAACTCGCCCTGTTCGGTCATTTCCTTTTGGGCCGGGAAAGTCCGCACCAGCTGCGCAATGTCGGGCGCTTTGCCGTTCACCAAGACGCGCAAAAACTTGCCAAAACGGCAACGTGCCGTTGGCAAATCCCAAACTTGGGCGACCTTCAAGCGCAAGCCACCCGAAAAGCGATCGTTCTGCACCGTGCCCTGGATGATGATGAGCTCATCGTCTTTCAACAGGTTCTTGTTCGCATTCAAGGTGGCCTCGTCCACGCTGCCTTCAATCACACCCGACTTGTCGTCCAGCTTGAAAAGCGCCAGCTTGCCACGTTGACTGTTGATCACCCGCAGGTCACTCACAATGCCGGCAAGCAGCTGCGGCTCGCGGCTGTCGCTCAACTCTTCAATCTTGCGCCGCACAAACTGCCCCACCTCAGCTGCAACCTCATCAAAAAGATGGCCTGAGAGGTAGAACCCCACGGCAGGCTTCTCGGCGGTCAGTCGCTCTTTGACGCCCCAAGGCGTGGCGTTGACCAAATCCGGCTCTTGCGTACTGGAGCCGTGATCATCCGTGCCCCCCATGTCAAACAGCCCCCCCTGATTGGCATTGGCGGCCTGGGCGGCAGCAAATTCAAAAGCGCGGTCAATACTGGCGACCAGTGCAGCCCGGTTGAGATGCAGACTGTCAAAGGCACCCGCCTTGATCAACGCGTCCACCGTGCGCTTGTTGAGCTTGCTGCGGTCAACGCGCGCCATGAAGTCAAACAGGCTATTGAAGGGGCCTCCCTCAGCGCGCGCTGCGACGATGGCTTCGATGGCCTGTTGACCTGTGCCCTTGATGGCCCCCAGGCCGTATCGGATAACCTTGTCAGTGACAGGTTCAAACCGGTAATTCCCCCGGTTGATGTCTGGGTGCTCAAAGCTCATGCCAAAGTGCTTGCAAGCGTCCTCGTAAAGGATTTTCAGCTTGTCGGTGTCGTCCATTTCCACCGTCATGTTGGCGCAGAAAAACTCGGCCGTGTAGTGCACCTTGAGCCAGCCCGTGTGGTATGCCAGCAGTGAATAGGCCGCTGCATGCGACTTGTTGAAGCCATAGCCCGCGAACTTCTCCATCAAGTCGAAAATTTCATCGGCCTTGTCTTGCCCAATGCCGTGGGTAGAAAGGGCGCCCGCACGGAACTTGTCTCTGTGTTCGGCCATTTCTTCGGCCTTTTTCTTGCCCATGGCTCGGCGCAGCAAGTCGGCACCACCGAGCGAGTAGCCCCCCAGAATCTGCGCCGTCTGCATCACCTGCTCTTGGTAAACCATGATGCCGTAGGTCTCAGACAGCATCTCGGCCACCGCAGGGTGCGGGTATTCCACCACTTCGCGCCCATGCTTACGGGCCACAAAGCTGGGAATCAGGTCCATCGGGCCAGGTCGGTACAAGGCGTTGAGCGCGATCAGGTCCTCCAGCCGCGTGGGTTTGGCGTCGCGCAGCATGCCCTGCATGCCGCGGCTTTCAAACTGGAACACGGCTTCTGTCTTGCCGTCAGAGAAAAGCTTGTAGGTTTTGACATCATCCAGTGCTATATTTTCGAAAGCAAAGTCTGTTTGTCCGGCGTGCCGTTTGACAATAAATTCTTTGGCAATTTCCAAAATCGTGAGCGTGGCCAGCCCCAAAAAGTCAAACTTGACCAGGCCGGCCGCTTCCACGTCGTCCTTGTCAAACTGGCTCACCGCTGATTCGCTGCCTGGCTGCTGGTACAGCGGGCAAAAGTCTGTCAGCTTGCCCGGTGCAATCAACACCCCCCCTGCGTGCATGCCAATGTTGCGGGTCATACCCTCGAGTTTTTGCGCCAGCTCAATCAGCGTTTTGACGTCTTCTTCCTTCTCGATGCGCTCGGCCAGCACGGGCTCCATCTCGATGGCGTAGTTGTTCTTGTCGCCGTCCTTCTTGGGCTCGGGCGGGTATTGCAGCGTGACCGACATGCCTGGCTTGTTGGGGATCAGCTTGCTGATGCCATCGCAAAACGTGTAGCTCATGTCCAGCACGCGACCCACGTCACGAATGGCGGCGCGCGCCGCCATGGTGCCGAAGGTGGCGATCTGGCTCACTGCGTCTTTGCCGTATTTGCTTTTGACGTAGTCGATCACCCGGTCGCGGTTGCCTTGGCAAAAATCGATGTCAAAGTCAGGCATGCTGACGCGCTCAGGGTTCAAGAAGCGCTCAAACAGCAGCTTGTAGCGCAGCGGGTCCAGGTCCGTAATCTGCAGTGCATAGGCCACCAAAGACCCAGCACCTGAGCCCCGGCCCGGGCCGACTGGGCAGCCGTTGTGCTTGGCCCAGTGGATAAAGTCGCTCACGATCAAAAAATAACCCGGAAAATCCATTTTCAGGATCACATTGATCTCGAACTCCAGCCGCTCCACATAGATGGGGCGCTGCCTGTCGCGCTCGGCTTCGTCAGGGTAAAGATGCCGCAGTCGCATCTCCAGGCCTTCAAAAGACGCATGGCGAAAGTACCCTTCCGTCGTGAGTTTTTCGCCATTGACCAGTGGCGTTGGAAACTCGGGCAACATGGACTTGCCCAGCTTCAACGTGATGTTGCAGCGCCTGGCAATCTCCACCGTATTCGCCAATGCCGCGGGCAGATCGGCAAACAGCGCCTGCATCTGTTCGCTCGATTTGAAATACTGTTCCGGCGTAAAGCGGCGCACCCGGCGCTGATTGGAGAGGATTTCACCGTCAGAGATACAGACCCGTGCCTCATGCGCTTCGTATTCGTCCTCGGCTGCAAACTGGATCGGGTGGGTCGCCACCACAGGCAGGCGCAGGCGTTCCGCCAACTGCACGGCCGCAGCCACATGGGCTTCGTCATCTGTACGGCCTGCGCGCTGCAGTTCAATGTAAAACCGATGCGGAAAAATCGCTGCCAAGCGCAGCGCCAAATCTGCCGCCCGCGCGCCATCATCCTGCAACAAGGCTGCACCCAACGGCCCAGCCTGCGCGCCAGACAAGGCAATCAGGCCCTCGCCCAGCTCCTGCAGCCAGGCCAGGCGGCACACCGCCTGCGCCTTCACCACGTTTTGAGTCCAGGCACGGCTCAGTATCTCGCACAGGTTTAAATAGCCCTGGTGGCTTTGCACCAGCAGCAGTATCCTGGGGCAAACCCCTCTTTGGCAGCGGCATCCAGCGGCTCCAGCATCAGCTCGGCGCCAATCAGTGGCTTTACCCCTTGCCGCGGGCGGATTTGTAAAACTTGATAGTGCCAAACAGGTTGTTCAGGTCTGTGATCGCCAGCGCAGGCTGCTGGAGTTTGGCTGCCAGGGCCACCGCATCATCAATGCGGTTGGTGCCATCAACCACCGAAAACTCGGTGTGAAGGCGCAAGTGGGCATAAGCGGGTGCGGGGGCAAGCCCAGGCTTGGGGTCAGAAACGGTCATAGCCCTCATTGTAGAAAGGCTAAAACGTCTAAGCGTTCAGCAGTTCCAGCACCCCAGAGCGGAACTCCCGGCTGTACAGAATCACCACCACAAATGCGGTCGAGGCCATCAGTGCCCAAGGCGAAAAGAACCAGGCCATCACGGCAAAGGCAAAATAGTACGCACGCAGCCCGTCATTGAAAGTTTCTGCAGCCAGACCGGCCAGCCGCCCGGCACGGGCAGCGTAGATTTCGCGCTTGGCGCTGTCCTCCTCAAATTCTGCGGGGGGCGGCATGGAGGCAATGGCCAGGGACACAAAGGTGTTCTGACGCATCGACCAGGTAAAGCGAAAAAAAGCGTAGACAAATATGCCGATCAATACCAACACCTTCAGGTCAAACACCAAGGTGCTGGTGCGTGCAGCGAACGGTATCTCGCGCACAACGTTAGCGGCCTCCTGCGTAGCGCCGAGCACGGCAAACAAGCCGCCAATGATGATGATGGTGGTGGACGAGAAGAACGACGGCATGCTGGCCAGACTCTGGCTGATCAGCCCGTCTAACATGCGCGGGTCGCGTGCGGTGGTCTGCAGCATCCAGGCATGGCGGTAGCGATTGGTGGTGGCCAGCAGCGACCTGCGCCCCGCGCGGCCATGGCTTGAGAACCAGGCGTACCCAATCCAGGCGGTGAAAAAGCTCAGGAGCGCCAGCCAGTCAAGCCAGGGCAAAACGGTGAGTGTCTGCATCCCCTGATTATTTCTCAGACGGCGGGGGTTTGCCTTTGGGCAGTTTGGTTCGGCGCTCTGCCGGGCGTGGGGGGTGGCGCCGCTCCGGCTTGCCACGCCGGTCTGGCAGGGGGGCCATTTCGGTCTCATCCACCACGTAGCCAAACACATGGCCAGACCAGTCTTGTGCAGCCATGGCAATGGTCTCCTTGCGGCTGGACACAAAGTTCCACCACATGAAGCGCGGGCCGTCAAGGGGCTCTCCTCCAATGACCACCAACCGGGTGGCCTGATCAGCGGTGATCTCACAGCCGCAGTTTGTTGGCAACACAGCCAGCGTGTGGCCCGCAACAACTTCGCCGTCCAGTTGCAGCGCATGATCCAGGCTATAGACCGCGAGTTCTGGCGCCAGTGCGGGCAAGCTCAGGCTACAGCCTGCGGGAAGCTGAATGTCCAGATAGACGGTCGTGGTGAAGGTTTTGACCGTTGACACGCAGCCAAAAGCATGGCCCAGCAATACGCGCACGGTGACCGCACCAAGCTGGGTTTGAGGTATGTCCTGCGCGGCTGTGTGCACAAACCCTGGGGCGCATGCCTCATGCTCCTTGGGCAGCGCGGCCCACAGCTGGATGCCGTGGTTGACATGCCGCGTTTCTCGCATGTCGTCTGGACACCGTTCTGAATGCACAATGCCGCGGCCAGCTGTCATCCAGTTGAGCGCGCCAGGCTCGATACGCTGCACAAAGCCCAGGCTGTCGCGGTGCATCAGTGCACCTTCCAATAGGTATGTGACAGTGGCCAACCCCACATGGGGATGGGGACGAACGTCGTTGGCAGCACCCGGCTCGACCGTCACTGGGCCGAAGTGGTCCATGAAAAGGAACGGTCCCACTGCCTGCCGCACAGCGGCAGGCAACAGTCTTTTGACCTTGAAGCCGCCTCCAAGGTCTTTGATCTGCCCGGTCAGAACCTGCGGGATGGGCATGTGCGCCTTTTCAATGAAAACAGCGCATCATCTCATCAAGTCAGGCGGGCTGCTGCCTCAGCCACGCGCTTGCCGAACAAACGGGCGGTTTCCAGGTCGCCTGGCAGCATTTCTGCGGGGCTTGCATCTGATGGCGACTGAGCCATCATGCCGCTGAACGAACCCACGTAGTTCACATCATTGCGCTGGGCTGCCTTGCTGTTGCTCGGCATCATGCCCGTGCCCACCCAGATGCCACTGTGCTGCATGGCAAGTGTGAACATGTAATGCAGGGTGGAGAGCTTGTCGCCATTCATGGTGGCGCTGTTGGTAAAACCAGCAAACAGCTTGTCTTTCCAGGCTTGCGTAAACCAAGGCTTGGATGACGCGTCGGCAAACTTCTTGAACTGCCAGCTGACGCTGCCCATGTAGGTAGGGCTGCCAAACACGATTGCATCTGCTGCGTTGAGTTTGTCCCAACCGTCTGCAGGGAGGTTACCGTCCGCGTCGATTGCGATCAACTCAGCGCCTGCGCCTTCGGCGACGGACTGCGCCACGCGCAGGGTGTGGCCGTAGCCAGAATGAAATACCACTGCAATTTTTGCCATTTAGTTTCTCCAAAATAAGGTCAAAATGACCCAAAACACATCAAACCCGTCAATAGCTCAAGTCAAAAAACAAAACTTCTGCGTCCTGCCCCTGACTCAAATTCAAAATGCTTTCGCCGTCCAGCAATAAAGCGTCCCCGGTATCCATAGCCTGACCATTGGCGTTGATACGCCCTTTAACCACGAACACATAGCCCTTGCGGCTTGGGGATAAGGGCAAACTCAGCGCCTCGGCCCTATCAAACAGGCCAGCAAACATGAGTGCATCTGCATGGATTTGGACTGAACCATCTGCGCCGTCTGGAGACGCCACTAGGCGCAGCTTGCCCCGCTTGTCGGCTGGCGAGAAGCTCTTTTGCTCGTAGCCTGGCTGGATGCCTTTGGCGCTGGGTTCGATCCAGATCTGCAGGAAATGGGTTTCTGCGTTGGGCGCGTGGTTGAACTCGCTGTGCATCACGCCGGTTCCCGCACTCATTCGCTGAACGTCGCCCGGTGGAATGCCTGTCACGTTGCCCATAGAGTCCTGATGGGCCAGCTCGCCCGACATGACGTAGCTGACGATCTCCATGTCACGGTGACCATGCTTGCCAAAGCCCATGCCGGGTGCGATTCGGTCTTCATTGATCACGCGCAGATTGCCCCAGCCCATGTGTGCTTCGTCGTAATAACCCGCAAACGAAAACGAGTGATAGCTCTTCAGCCAGCCGTGGTCGGCATAACCGCGCTCCTGAGATCTTCTGATGTGCAACATGTTGGCATCCACCTTTGGGTTCCTGTTGGGATGAACCAGACTTTAGGCCGTGCTTGCTTGCTGGCAAGTCAGTCCCTTTGATGGCATCATTCAATTTATTTGAATAAATAACGCAAATGATTGCAAATTCAACACCCTCTGCGCGAGATGTGCTGACGCCTGAGGCTCTTTCGATGGTGCAAACCATTGCCCATAGTGGAAGCTTCGCCGCTGCCGCGAGAGCCATGGGCCAGGTGCCCAGTGCCCTGACCTACCGCGTGCGGCAACTGGAGGACGCACTGGACGTGCTTTTGTTTGATCGAAGTGCCCGCCACGCCCGGCTGACCCAGGCTGGGGAAGAGTTGCTGCGCGAGGCTGACCGTCTGCTGGGCGAAATGGACGCCATCGCCAACCGCGTCAAACGAATCGCCACAGGGTGGGAGCCGCAATTCACACTCGCCTTTGACAGCGCCTTGTCGCGCACCACCGTCATGGAGCTGTGCGAGGCTTTTTTTGCGCTGAAACCACCTACCCGCCTGAAAATCCGCGAGGAAGTGCTGGCAGGCACATTAGAGGCATTGGCCAGCGGCCAAGCTGACCTGGCCATCGGGGTCGTGCTGGAGCCGGGCACACGCGTTGGCATTCAGAGCAAGCCGCTGGGTGCGCTGAACATGGTCTATGCCATGGCACCACACCACCCGCTGGCCACTGTGCCCGAGCCGTTGACAGACGATGTGATTCGCCAGCACCGGGCAGTGGCCGTGGCCGACTCCGTCCAACGGGGCAGTGGATTGACCTTTGGCTTGCTGGCCGGACAGGACGTTTTTTACCGTACCAAACATGGCGGCCAAGCTCGAAGCTCAATTGCGCGGCATTGGCAGCGGTTCACTGCCGGAATACATGGCGCGGCCTTATTTGCTCAGCGGGAGGCTGGTTGCCAAACGCACGGCAAGGTCAGGGCGCGTAGGTACCTCCAGCTATGCCTGGCGTGAAAGCTCGCACCCAGCGGCTCAGTCCAAAGCCTTGAATTGGTGGCTGGCCCAACTCGCCAGCCCCACCACACGCGCAGCCCTGATTGGTGAGTCGATCACCTGAGAAATTCGTGACGAAATTCCTGGCCAATCACCGAGCGATGCCAATGGCCCTATAGTCATCACCTGAGAACCAAAACCTTCGAGGATTCATACATGCACAGTCCCCAACACTTCGCCATCGTCGGCGCCGGAATGGCCGGCATCACTTGTGCCCGGACCCTGATTCAGGCGGGCCATAAGGTGACTGTCTTTGAGCAGGAGGCGGCAGTCGGCGGACGCATGGCCACGGCCAGCAGCCCATTTGGCGGATTTGACCTGGGCGCACAGTATTTCACCGTGCGTGACTCCCGCTTCACCCAGGCTTTGCTGACCGTACCGGGTGTTTGCCGCCCTTGGAGTGCCAACGCCGTGCGCGTCCTGGATTCACTGGGCAATGTGGTCGAGGCATCGCGCATCGCGCCTGAGCCCCATTGGGTGCCGTCCCCCGACATGGCGGCACTGCTGCAAACCTGGGCAAAACCGCTGGCCGACACCCTGGTGCTGTCGACCCGGGTCGAAGCGCTGGAGCGTGACGCCATGGACGCCACACTCTGGCAACTTCGCACCACCAGCGCGGACGGCGGCAAGCATGTTTATGCAGGTTTTGACAAGGTCATTCTGGCTTTACCGCACGTCCACACTGAAAATATGCTATCAATAAGTGAGCTTTCAAAGCTCCAGGCCAGCTTGGCTGATGTGCAGGTTGCCCCCTGCTGGACCCTGATGCTCGCCTACCCCCAGGCCAGCCAGCCCGGCCTGGGTACCCTGGGTCCACAATGGAACGCCGCCCTCAGCACACATCACCGCATTGCTTGGCTGGCGCGGGAATCATCCAAACCGGGCCGCACCCGCATTGAGCGCTGGACGGTGCAAGCGAGCGCAGACTGGTCCCGCGAGCATTTGAACGACGACAACACCCGCGTGGCAGCCAAGCTGCATAAAGCATTTGCCGAAGTCACGGGTATCCGAGCCGAACCCAGCTTCATGGAAGTGCACCGCTGGCATTCGGCCAAGACCATCAAGCCACTGGGTAAGACGCATGTGTGGGACGCCCGCCTGGGCGTAGGCATTGCGGGCGACTGGTGCATTGGGCACCGGGTTGAAGATGCTTTCATCTCAGGCCTGGAGCTGGCGCTGGCTGCGGCCTGACACCTGCAGCGCTGTTTCAACCCTCTGTCGCACAGCGGTGTACATCGGCCGATTTGCCCCCTCACCTACCGGGCCGTTGCACGCCGGATCACTGGTTGCCGCCCTGGCTGGCTGGCTTGACGCACGAGCCCACGCGGGGCGCTGGTTGGTACGGATTGAAGATGTGGACATTCCCCGCTGTGCGCCCGGTGTGGGTCAGCACATATTGGTTCAGCTTCAGTCCCTTGGCTTGCGGTTTGACGATACCCCGATCTACCAGTCTCGCCGTGCATCCAGTTACCAAATGGCGCTGGACGCCTTGATCGCCTGTGGCCATGTTTACCCCTGCGGCTGTAGCCGCAAAGACATCGCGCAGGCCCTGCAGGCCCAGGGCCTGGGCCATGAACGCCATGCCGAATGGATCTACCCCGGCACCTGCCGCACCGGGCTCCAAGGTCGCCCTGCCAGGGCTTGGCGTTTTGATTGCAACGGCGACCTGGAGGCAGACCCCACAGTGCACTGGCAAGACCGGCGTCTGGGAAGCCAGATCCAAAATGTGGCCGATGCTGTCGGGGACTTTGTCCTCAAGCGTGCGGACGGCTTGTATGCGTATCAATTGGCCGTGGTGGTAGATGATGGGGCGCAGGGAATTACCCATGTCGTGCGCGGGGAAGACCTGGCCGACAACACCGCCCGGCAAATTTTGCTGCAGCGTGCCTTGCACTTGCCCACCCCGACCTACCTGCACACCCCACTGGTCAGGGCTGCTGACGGCGAAAAGCTATCCAAGCAGCACGGTGCCCCAGCGCTCGATTGCACGACCCCCTTGGCCACACTGAACATTGCTGCACGGTTTTTGGGTCTACCAACACAACAAGGCACGGCGCCCGATGCGCTGGCATTTTGGGTCAATGCATGGCGGGGTCTTTACAATCCCGCCTAAATGACAGAAACCACTTCCTTGCCGGGCGATCTTCCGGCCAAGCCAGACGGCAGCATCCCCTTTCGCCGAACCATCAAGAGCTATGTGCTGCGCGCTGGCCGCACCACCTTGGCTCAGGCCAAAGCCTATGAGACGGTCGGCCCCAAGTACCTGCTGCCCTACACCGCTGAACCTATGGATTTTGCGCGGGTCTTTGACCGCCAAGCGCCCACCGTGCTGGAGATTGGCTTTGGCATGGGTGAAGCCACTGCCCACATTGCAGGCGTTCTGCCAGACACCAATTTCCTTTGCTGCGAGGTTCACGAGCCCGGCGTTGGAGCACTGCTGAAACGCATTGGCGACCATCAGCTTGAAAACATCCGCATCCTGCGCCATGACGCGGTTGAGGTCATCGACAACATGCTGCCGCTTGGCTCCCTGAGCGGTATTCATATCTTCTTTCCTGACCCGTGGCACAAGACTCGTCATCACAAGCGGCGCTTGATACAGCCCGCCTTGGTGAACAAGTTGGCCGACCGGTTGGCCCCTAGCGGCTATCTGCATTGCGCAACCGACTGGCAGCCTTATGCAGAGCAGATGATGGAAGTGATTTCCGCGGAGGCGAAACTTAGCAACAGCGCGAACAGCGCCAACGGGTACGCGGTCAAGCCTGACTACCGTCCCCTGACCAAATTTGAAAACCGGGGCCTCAAGTTAGGGCACGGGGTGTGGGATTTGGTGTTCCTGCGCAAAGCCTAGCACCCCAGGCTGCACGCCTCAGTTCAGGTGCCGCAAAGGGTTTGCATGCGCCGGCCAAGCTGGCTCAAAAAAGGCCTGCACCATCTCCGGTGTGACGAGCTCTGCCGTGCTGGGGTTCCACAGCGGTTTGTGGTCTTTGTCCACTGCCAGGGCTCGGATACCTTCGACGGTTTCGCTGGCGGTACCAGAGCGCAAATGAAAGCAGTGGCGAACCAAGCTTCGCTCCATGCGCAGATCGTCTGCCAACCCTAGATGGCGGGCTCGGCGGACTTGCTCAAGCACCACGTGCAACATCAAAGGGCTGCGGTGGCGCAGAGCCTTGGCGGTGGCGCGGGTCCAGTCACTTGGCTCGGCGGCGCCTTCCAGTGCGCTCAACATTGCCGCTACGCTTGGCAGGCCAAAAATAGCATCTATTTTTGGCTTTTCGCCAGTCCTGCGGTCATTGTCTGCTATAAATTCGGTAGTAATCCAACGCTCCGCAGCCGCACCAGATTCAAAGGGGGTTTCTGCCAGCGTGTGCCACATGCGGTTAAGTTGCTGCGACTCGACATACCCGTCAGCCAAACCCCAGGCAACCGCCTGCCTGCCACCGATGATGTCACCCGTCAGCGCCAAATATTCGCCCACGTGTCCGGGGCAACGGCTCAAGAAGTATCCGCCGCCCACATCCGGAAACAGGCCGATATTGGTTTCGGGCATGGCCATCTTTGTGCGCTCGGTCACCACGCGCAAATTGCAGCCCTGTGCGATGCCCATGCCGCCGCCCATGACGATTCCGTCCATGAAGGCCATGGTGGGCTTGGGATACGTGTGAATCAGGTGGTTAAGAGTGTATTCCTCGGTAAAGAAATCTTCCAAAGTCGGGTCGCCAGCCAGGGCTGCCTGATGAAAGTAGCGGATGTCACCCCCTGCGCAAAAGGCACCAAAAGGTGCCGCTTCACCCGTGGTTTTGTCTTTACCCATGCCTCGAAAAGCCACCGCCAGCACTGTATCGTCGTCCCGCCAGGCCAGCAGCGCGGCAGTGATGTCCCGCACCATGGCGAGGCTGAGCGCGTTCAGCGCTTTAGAACGATTCAGCGTGATCAAGCCGACGCGGCCTTGAACCTCAGATAGAACGTGGGGTTGAGGACGGGTTTTGTGCGAGTTCACCATTGCGTTGTCTCCATGACAGCACTTCGTTAGCCACCAGCGCACCAATCACCAGGGTGCCACCGGTCAAAACATTGGCGCCAGGCGCCTCTCCTGCGCCGAGCCAGGCCAGCAGGATGCCGAAAATCACCTCCAGCAAGGCCAGCAGGGACACTTCTGGCGCCTTCAGCACGGTGGCTGCCAGCACGGACAGCACACAAGGAATGGCTAGTTGGACGAGGCCCAAGCCACCCAGCAGGGCCATGTCATGCACAGAGGCCTGAAACGGTAAAGCCATGGGCAGGGTCACCAAGCTGGAGATGACCGCTCCCAGCAAAACGCTGGGCACCATGTCAGGTACATCAGCATCGTGGCCCAGGTCATGTGTGTGTTGCATCATGGTCCATTGGGTGGCACCCGCAATGGGAACGCAAAAAGCCACCAAAAAACCAGCCCAACCCTGCCCCACCGACACGTGACCGTATTGCATGTAGGCAATGCCGGAGCCTGCTGCCACGATCGCCATCCAGGTGCGCACGGGCAAGGCATGCCCAATGAACAGGCGCGAAAACAAGGCAGTCAGCAGGGGGCCAATGGCCAAGGTCACCAACACATTGGCCACCGTGGTGAGCGTGAGAGCCAGCATGAAAGCAGTGAACATCACCGCCCAGCAAACACCGGACAACCAAAAAAGGCCGCTTCGCCAGGGCAGCTCAGTCAAGGCCTTGCGCCCCCGCCAAACAGGCAGGATGACCACCAAGGACAACACCGTGAAAAAGCTGCGCCAAAAAGTAATCTCAAAACTGCGTGCGTGTTCTAGATGGCGCGTGACCACCCCAGCGATAGACCACATCAAGGCAACGGCCACCATGGTGGCCACTGCTTGGCTATGCGACAGTTTCATTCAAAATCAATCGCGGCTGGCGCGCTTGCGCTCGTGCTCTTTCAGGAAGCGCTTGCGCAGTCGAATGCTCTTGGGGGTGATTTCGACCAGCTCGTCGTCCTCAACAAACTCCACACCGTATTCCAGCGTCAGGTCAATCGGCGGCGTGATCTTGATCGCGTCCTCCTTGCCACTTACGCGGAAGTTGGTGAGCTGCTTGGTGCGGGTGGCGTTCACCACCAGATCGTTGTCACGGCTGTGGATGCCAACGATCATGCCTTCGTAAACCGGGTCATTGGCGCGCACAAACATGCGACCACGGTCGTCAAGTTTGCCCAGGGCATAGGTGAAGATTTCACCGTCGTCCATGGAGATCAGCACGCCGTTCTTGCGCCCCCCGATCTCGCCCTTGTGCGGCTCATAGCCGTCAAAAATGTTGGAGATCAGGCCGGAGCCGCGGGTCAGGTTCAGGAATTCGTTGCTGAAGCCGATCAGGCCACGTGCGGGGATGCGGTATTCCAGGCGGACACGGCCACGGCCATCGGGGTCCATGTTAAAGAGTTCACCCTTGCGTTCACCCAGGGCCTGCATTACGCCACCTTGGTGCTGGTCTTCCACATCAGCGGTGACCAGCTCGATCGGCTCGTGCTTTTCGCCGTTTACATCCCGGAACACCACGCGTGGCTTAGACACGGCCAACTCGTAGCCTTCACGGCGCATGTTTTCAAGCAGGATGGTCAGGTGAAGCTCGCCCCGGCCCATGACCTCGAACACGCCCTCTTCATCAGTCTCTTTGACGCGCAAGGCCACGTTGTGCTGCAGCTCTTTTTGCAGGCGGTCCCAGATCTGGCGGCTGGTGACGTACTTGCCTTCGCGCCCAGCCAACGGACTGGTATTCACACAAAAGTTCATGGTTAGCGTGGGCTCGTCGACCTTGAGCATGGGCAGCGGTGCGGGGTTCAGCGGGTCGGTGATGGTCACGCCGATGCCAATATCGGTAATGCCGTTGATCAACACAATCTCGCCAGGGCCAGCTTCAGTGGCTTGCACACGCTCAAGGCCCTGGAAGGTCAATACTTGGTTGATGCGGCCCTTGATGGCCTTGCCGTCTGGGCCTTCCATGACAACCACATCCATCATGGGCTTGATCGTGCCCTGACTGATGCGGCCCACGCCAATGCGGCCCACAAAGGTGGAAAAATCGAGCGCAGAAATCTGCAGTTGCAGCGGGGCCGACGCATCACCCGAATTCGCGGGCACATGTTTCAAAATGGTGTTGAACAAGGCGGACATGTCGGGGCCCCATTGCTCACCAGGCTCGCCCTCTTCCAGCGATGACCATCCATTGATGCCGGACGCATACACCACAGGAAAATCCAATTGCTCGTCATTCGCACCCAGCTTGTCAAACAGGTCAAATGCGGCGTTCACCACTTTGTCAGGGTTGGCACCTGGCTTGTCCACCTTATTGACCACGACGATGGGCTTGAGTCCCAGGGCCAAGGCCTTTTTGGTCACAAAGCGGGTCTGTGGCATCGGGCCTTCTTGGGCATCGATCAGCAGCAACACGCTATCCACCATGGATAAGGCACGCTCCACCTCGCCACCAAAGTCGGCGTGGCCGGGGGTGTCCACGATGTTGATATGGGTGCCTTCCCAACTCACAGCGCAGTTCTTGGCCAGAATCGTGATGCCGCGTTCTTTTTCGATCGCGTTGTTGTCCATCACGGTGTCAACAACTTTTTCGTGCTCGGCAAAGGTGCCCGACTGACGAAGCAGTTGGTCAACCATGGTGGTTTTGCCATGGTCCACGTGGGCGATGATGGCGATGTTTCTGATTTGTTTAGACATGATGTGCTCGTTGCTCTAGAACTTGGGTAATTTCAATGGGGGACAGCAGGCGACTGGGAATCAGTTCACCGGCCTGAATATGGGCAGCACCCAACAGACTGGGGGGATCGGTACCGTACACAGCCACCCGGTCAGCGTCTGGCCAGTTTCCCCGGCGGCGCAGGCCGCTCAGGAAGCGCCCTGCATTATCGGTGTCCAGTGTGACCTGGGTATGACCTGTCAACAGCGCGTCCACGGGCAGGAGTGCTTCTAAGCGCTCTTCTTCTGTCAGGGCTTCCAGCGTCTGAAGCGTCATGCACTGCGACTCGGTAAAACCACCTGTGACGCTGCGCCGCAGGCTGATCAAATGCGCGCCGCAGCCCAGTGCTTCGCCAATGTCTTCGCCCAGTGTTCGGATATAGGTGCCTTTGCTGCAGCTGACTTCAATTCTGATAGCTATATCTGTAGAACCAGTCTGCCAGAACGACACTTTTAGTTGCGAAACATGCACATGACGGGCGGCGCGTTCTACCTCGATACCCTGGCGCGCCAGTTCATACAAAGGTTTGCCGTCTTTTTTCAGGGCGCTGTACATCGGCGGCACCTGGGTGATGTCCCCCATGAAGCGCAGCGCAACGGCGTCCAGGTCGGCCTGGGTCAATGTTGGCACGGGGCGTGACTGGATGACGTCGCCTTCAGCATCTGCAGTGCTTGTCTTTTCGCCCAACTTTGCGACTGCCACGTAGGCTTTGTCGGCATCCAAATGCAGTTGACTGAATTTGGTGGCTGCACCAAAGCACAGGGGCAGCACACCCGTGGCCAGTGGGTCCAAAGTGCCTGTGTGGCCCGCCTTCTCGGCACGCAGCAGCCATTTAGCCTTTTGCAATGCATCATTGCTGGACAGGCCGATTGGCTTGTCCAGTAACAGCACCCCATGTACGGGGCGCCTCACGATGCGACCCCGTGGAGCGTTCATGTTCGTTCTATTCTGGATTTTTGGAACGCGACGCAACGGCCTGAGCGATCAACGCGTTCATGTCGGCCGCTCGTTCAGTGGTGCGATCAAACGTGAAGTGCAAGGTGGGAACCGTATGGATGTGCAGTCGCTTGAAGAGCCCGTTGCGCAAAAACCCGGCAGCCTGGTTCAATGCGGCAGAGGTTTCCTCGGGGTCGCCAGTCAACAGGCTGAAGAACACTTTGGCGTGTGCGTAGTCCGGCGTCACCTCGACAGCCTGGATCGTCACCATACCAACGCGTGGATCTTTGAGTTCGCGGGCAATGAGTTCCGTCAGATCGCGTTGGATCTGATCAGCGACCTTCAAGCCTCGATTCGGGGTTGCGGATTTACGTGCAGCCATCGTGTTTGCTCAACTGCGGTTACCCGCATGCAATGGCAGCCACCAGCGGTCAGCGCGCGGCAGGTACATGTTGGCGGGGTCATGCGACAGGGCCACGCGAACGGCGCGACCGGTGACACGATTGGTGTCGATGAAACCGATGAAGCGCGAATCGTTGCTGTTGTCACGGCTGTCGCCTAACACCAACATGTGTCCAGGTGGTACCTGTACCGGACCAAACTCGGTAAAGCGGTTCATGGCTGGCAGACGGGCGACATCAATGGGCGTATCGCCCAGTGACTCGCGCCAGACTTCGGCCATCACATCGCCTGCCTCGGATGGAATGACACGGCGAGCATCAACAAGCGTGCGCTCAACCAATTTACCGTTGATAGTGAGTTGGTTGTTGTGCATTGCAATTACATCGCCCTCAACCGCCACAACACGCTTGATCAAGTTGACGTCGTCTTGCGGTGAATCGAAAGTGACAACGTCTCCGGGGCGAGGACTGTCCCAGCGCGCGATCTCGACCAGCGTGAAGGGAACACGAAGGCTGTACGCCAGTTTGTTCACTACCACGCGGTCACCCGCGATCAGCGTAGGGTTCATCGAGGAGGACGGAACATAGTTCCAATCCGCCACAGCAGAGCGGAACACCATCATCAAACTGATGAAGGCAAGCAGCCCTTTGTACTCACGCCATAGCGCTTGAAGTTTACTCATGGATCATGTCTTTACAGCGTGCGCGCAATTTCCTTGATCTCGAAGAACTCCAGTTGATCACCCTCTTGGATGTCGTTGTAATTCTTGAGCTTGATACCGCACTCGAAGCCTTCCTTGACTTCGCGCACATCGTCTTTCATGCGCTTGAGGGAGTCGAGTTCGCCGGTGTAGATGACAACGTTCTGGCGCAGCAGGCGGAAATGCGAGCTGCGGTTGACCATGCCGGAGGTGACCATACAACCAGCCACCGTACCAATCTTGGACGCGACAAACACGGTGCGGATCTCGGCCATGCCGATGACTTCTTCGTGCTTCTCGGGTGCCAGCATGCCGGACATGGCTGCTTTCAATTCGTCCACAGCGTCATAAATGATGTTGTAGTAACGGATATCAACCGAGTTGCCTTCCGCCAGCTTGCGTGCACCGGCATCCGCACGGGTGTTGAAGCCAATGATGACGGCCTTGGAAGCAATCGCCAAGTTGACGTCGCTTTCAGACACACCACCCACAGCGGCGTAAACGATCTGCACCTTGATTTCGTCGGTCGACAGCTTGAGCAGAGATGTGGCCAAGGCTTCTTGTGAACCTTGCACGTCGGCCTTGATGATGACGGGCACCATTTTGACTTCGCCAGCGGACATGTCGGTAAACATGTTTTCCAGCTTGGCGGCCTGTTGCTTGGCGAGCTTGGTGTTGCGGAACTTGCCAGCGCGGTAGGTGGCGATTTCACGGGCACGGCGCTCGTCAGCCATGACCATGAATTCGTCACCGGCTTGCGGCACTTCGGTCAGACCCTGGATTTCAACGGGAATAGATGGGCCAGCCGTCTTGATTGGATGTCCGTTCTCGTCCAGCATGGCGCGCACGCGGCCATAGGTTTGACCGGCCAGCACCACGTCACCCGCCTTGAGCGTACCGGACTGAACCAGCACGGTCGCAACAGGACCACGGCCCTTATCCAGACGGGCTTCGATGACCAGGCCCTTGGCCATGGCATCGATGGGCGCACGCAACTCCAGCACCTCGGCCTGCAACAGCACCTGTTCCAGCAACTCATCAATGCCTTGGCCGGTTTTCGCCGACACGGACACGAAAGGTGAATCACCACCGAATTCTTCAGGCACGACCTCTTCGACCACCAGCTCGTTCTTCACGCGCTCGGGGTTGGCGTCGGGCTTGTCGATCTTGTTGATCGCCACCACGATAGGCACACCCGCAGATTTGGCGTGCTTGATAGCTTCTTTTGTTTGGGGCATGACACCGTCATCTGCCGCCACCACCAGAATCACGATGTCGGTCGCGTTAGCACCGCGGGCACGCATTGCCGTAAAAGCCTCGTGACCAGGGGTATCCAAGAAGGACACCATGCCGCGGGACGTTTCGACGTGGTAGGCACCAATGTGCTGTGTGATACCACCCGCTTCGCCAGATGCGACTTTGGCTCGACGAATGTAGTCCAGCAAGGATGTCTTACCGTGGTCAACGTGGCCCATGACGGTCACCACAGGCGCACGCGGCAGCAACTCAGCATGTGCGCCAGAGGCTTCGTCGTCAGTAAAGGCTTCTGGATCGTCCAATGCGGCGACGACAGCCTTATGGCCCATTCCCTCGACCACGATCATGGCGGTGTCCTGGTCCAAGGGCTGGTTGATGGAAACCATCTGACCCAGCTTCATCAAATGCTTGATGACTTCTGAGGCCTTGACCGCCATCTTGTGGGCGAGTTCGGCCACGGTGATGGTTTCAGGTACGTGCACTTCAATGATGCGCGCCTCAACAGGTGCCTGAGGTTGCTGCACTTCATCACGGTCGCGCTCGCCCCGGCGTCCACGAGGGCCACCGCGCCAGTTGTTGCGGCCAACGCCACCCGAGCTATCGCCACGGGTCTTGATTTCTTTCTTCTTCGCTGGGTCTCCAGCCCAGCTGCTGGAGAGCTTGGCTGACTTGACTTCCTTGTTACCTGGGCTTGCGGGAGTGCCAGGTGCGGCGCCTGGAGCGGGCTTGGTGGCACCAGGGCTGCCTGCGGGCTTATGCAAGGTTCCCTTGATCGTACCTTTGGCAGGATCGGTCTTGGCGGCGGGTTTGGGTTCCTCTGGCTTTTTGGCAACCAACACACGCTTAGGTGCGTTCATCATGGCACGGATACCTTCGGCTTCAGCCAATGCCTTGGCACGACGCTCTTGAAGATCTTTCGCTTTGGCAGCCTCTTCGGCAGCACGGGTCTTGGCCTCCGCAGCCTTGGCCGCGACAGCAGCGGCTTTGGCTTCTTCAGCTGCAACGGCCTTGGCTGCGGCGTCCTGGGCAGCCTTTTCAGCAGCAGACACCACAGGAACAACAGGTTGTGGTGCCGACGCTGGCGGTTTTGCAACCAGAGATTCAAGCTTAACAGTGCCGTTCACTGCCATGCCTGCAGGCCGATTAGGTGCGGCTTTGGGCTCTACAACAGGAGCAGCAGGAGCGACAGCGGCAGGTGGAGGGGTGTTTCGGGCGGCTTCTTCAGCTGCTTTGGCGGCGGCACGTGCACGCTCTGCTTTTTCAGCCTTTTCAGCAGCTTCAGCTGCCTCGGCGGCAACGCGTTCACGCTCTTCTTGCGCTTCTCGTTGGCGGCGTTGCTCGGCAAGCTCTTCCTCCTGGCGCTGGATTTGTTCGGCCTGTTGACGGGCTTCTTCCTCGCGCCGCGCCAGATCCGCTTCGTGCAAGGCGGAGGCTGCGGATGATGCGTCCTCTTCTACGCCAGCCTCTGTTCCGTCATCGCGTTTGACAAAAGTGCGTTTCTTGCGCACTTCCACCTGAATGGTTCGGGCTCGGCCTTGGCCATCGGCTTGCTTGATTTCGCTGGTAGATTTCTTCACCAGGGTAATCTTCTTGCGCTCGGGTGAACTGGTCCCGTGAGCTGCCTGAAGGTGGCCAAGCAGGGTCTGCTTGTCACCTTCGGTCAGGACATCACTGGCAGAGAGCTTGCTCAGACCCGCTGCGCGGAGTTGCTCAAGCAAGGTGTCGGTTGATTTTTTGAGTTCGCTGGCGAACTGGGCAACGGTCGTACTGGACATTGATTGTGTTCCTCTCTCATGACCGTTACTCAAGACCCGCGAACCAATGCTCGCGTGCCTTCAAGATCAGGGATTTGGCTTCGTCGGCAGACTGGCCAGTGATATCGGTAAGTTCGTCAACAGCCAAGTCAGCCAGGTCATCACGTGTATGCACGCCGCCTTCGGCCAATTTAGCGATGAGATCAGGGGTCAGGCCTTCAAGGTCACGCAGATCCTGCGAGACCTCTTCAACGCTTTCTTCCTTGGCGATTTCCATGGTGAGCATGGCATCCTTGGCGCGGGCACGCAGCTCATTGACGGTGTCTTCGTCAAAGCTTTCGATCTCCAGCATCTCTTGCAGGGGAACGTAAGCCACTTCCTCAAGGCTGGTAAAGCCTTCGTTGATCAGGATGTCGGCGATTTCCTCGTCCACATCGAGTTTTTCCATGAACAGCTTACGGGCACCATCGGTTTCGACCGCCAGTTTCTGGGCCGATTCGGTCGCGTCCATGATGTTGATCTTCCACCCTGTCAGATCAGACGCCAGACGCACGTTTTGACCGCCGCGGCCAATGGCCATGGCCAGATTTTCTTCGTCAACCACCACATCCATGACGTGTTTTTCTTCGTCAACGACGATGGATGACACATTGGCCGGAGCCAGAGCGCCAATCACAAACTGGGCAGGGTCTTCGCTCCACAGTACGATGTCAACGCGCTCACCTGCGAGTTCATTCGTCACCGCGTTGACTCGAGTACCGCGCACACCGACACAAGTACCGATAGGGTCCACACGCTTGTCGTGGGACAACACGGCAATCTTGGCGCGAGAACCTGCATCACGGGCGCAGCCCTTGATTTCCAGCAGACCTTGCTCAATCTCTGGCACTTCCTGGCGGAAAAGTTCAATCATGAAAGCCGGGGCATTGCGCGACAACAGGATGGGCGCACCGCGAAGGGTCAAGTCAACCTCCATGATCATGGCGCGAACGCGGTCACCTGTACGGAAGTTCTCTTTAGGAATCATCTCGCCACGCTTAAGACGGCCTTCAACCCGACCACTTTCAACAATCAGGTCGCCCTTGTCCATGCGCTTGACGGTGCCGACAAAGATCTTGTCACCACGGCTCATGAAGTCGTTGAGCAGCATCTCGCGTTCGGCATCTCGGATTTTTTGCAGGATGACCTGTTTGGCCGCCATGGCGCCGATACGGCCAATCGGTACAGATTCGATGCCTTCTTCGATGTACTCACCCTCTTCCACATCGGCGATGCGGTCTTTGGCGTCCATCAGCAACTCTTCAGCATCTGGGTTTTGCAGACCCGCATCATCTGGAACCACCAACCAGCGACGGAATGTCTCGTAGTTACCGCTGTCGCGGTCAACGCTGACTCGAATGTCCACCTCTGCGCCGTTGTACAGCTTCTTGGTGGCTTGCGCCAAAGCCTGCTCCACCGCACCAAAAACCACGTCGCGTTCGACGTTCTTCTCGCGCGAGATGGCTTCCACCAACATCAACATCTCTCGATTCATGCCTGTGCTCTCCTACTTTGCGTCGCCTGAGGGGCGGCGGCCTTTGAAATCCACAATCGGGGCAAGCCGCGCATCGCGCAGCTCATCAAACGTAAAACCCAGGGCATTCAGCGGTGCAGGCACGCGTTTTTTGCTCACGCGCGCGCCGGGCTTCACCACTGGCTCGTCGCTCCAAACGATTTGCCAGCCACCAGATTCTGTTGCCTCAAGGGTTCCACGAAATTTTTTGCGATTGGGCGCGATAACACCCAAACCAGCGGCCTCGGCTGCCTTGCTGAAGGCATCGCCTACTGGCTCTTTCAGCGTGATATCGATGACCTGACCAGCAAAGCGCTGCAAATCCAGGTTGTGCCGCAAAGGGCGATCAATACCGGGCGAGGACACCTCAAGCCGCTTGTATTCGACTTCTTCCACTTCCAGTGCGTATTGCAACTGGCGCGTCACCTTTTCGCAGTCTTCAACATTGACAAACTGTTCAGGCAAATTGGCATCCCACGGCAAGTCAATGGTGATGCGCAACAGGCCACCGGCAGAACGTTCAATTTCTACCAAATCAAGGCCCAGGCCAATTACCGTCTGCTGAACAATGTCTTGCAACGCCACTTAAGTGCAGGTCTTTCGCTTTAAATCAGTTGTTTGTCATACGCGAAAACCAGACGGGCAAAAAAAACGGGCGGTAGGTTCCGCCCGTACTTTTGACATGCCTTTGGGCGCGTCTGGTGGTGAAGCTGTCGATTATAGCAATTTATCTACTGAAAAATCAAGTTTCGCGTCAGCAACTAATTGTTTTGTATAGGAATGTTGCGGTGCACCCATTATTTGCCGCACTGTCCCATCTTCCACCAGTTGACCATTTTTCAGAACCATGACCCTGTGCGCCATGGCGCTGACGACCTGGGCATCGTGGGTTATCAGTAAATAGGCCAACCGATACTGCTTTTGCAGGTTTTGCAGCAACTGGAGTACCTGCTGCTGAACCGTCACGTCCAGCGCGCTGGTAGGCTCGTCCAGCACAAGGACTTTGGGCTTGATCACCAGGGCTCGGGCAATGGCCAACCGCTGACGCTGCCCACCAGAGAACTCATGCGGGTAACGCTGCAGCAGGCCAGGAAACTCTGCGTTTCCAAGGCCAACCTCCAACAAAACGGCCTCCACCTGCGATTTGCGCTGTGCAGCATTCAGGCTTGGCTCGTGTACCAGCAGCCCCTCGCCTACGATTTCTTCCACCGTCATTCGGGGCGAAAGTGAAGAAAACGGGTCCTGAAACACCACCTGCACGGCTTTACGGGTCAGTCTGTCCTTGACAGCTGAGCCCCAGGCTTGCCCAAGCACCTGCAATTGACCGATCGACGGGATCAAACCCAACACCGCTTGGGCCAAACTTGTCTTGCCAGAACCGGATTCGCCAATAATGCCCAGCGTCTGCCCTTCGTTTAATTGCAAATTCACAGGGTGGACCGCCTGGAACACGCCTTTCTTGAACCAGCCTTTGATGCCTGCAATGGGCACCGGATAGTTCACTGCCAAGTCTTTTGCATCTAACAGCACCTGCTGACCCCAGGCTTCGTCAACCTCACGCCGAGGTGTGCTGGCCAGCAAACGTCGGGTATAGGGCTGTACCGCGTTCGCGAAGACCTGGGTCACATCGCCCTGCTCCACCAGGTGGCCTTGCTCCATCACGGCGATGCGGTTCGCAAACCTGCGGACCAGATTCAGGTCGTGGGTAATCATCAACACAGCCATCCCAGTCTGTCGCTGCAAGTCTGCGAGCAAGGACAGTATCTGCGCGCGCACCGTCACATCCAGCGCCGTGGTGGGTTCATCTGCCAGCAGCAGTTTGGGCTTACAGGCCAGGGCCATGGCGATCATGGCGCGCTGACGTTGACCACCGCTGAGTTGGTGTGGAAAGCTGTTGACCCGCCTGATGGCTTCATCCACACCTGTACTAGCTAGCAATTCAATAGCTAACAATGACGCCTGTTTTGCCGTTAAGCCTTGTTTAAGCTCAATAACCTCTGCAATTTGCTCTCCAATATTGAAGAGCGGATTCAGCGCCATCATAGGCTCTTGAAAAATCATGGCGATGTCTTGACCACGAAGGCCTCGCAACGCATGTTCCGACAGTTTCAGCAGATCGCGCCCTTCAAACCAAGCTTGACCAGAGACCCTCGCGTTTTGCACAAGCCCCAGCAAACTGAGCGCAGTGATGGTCTTGCCAGATCCCGACTCGCCTACCAGAGCCAGTTTTTCACCGGCATTGACATGAAAACTCACGCCACGGACAACGGTCTTGGGGCCAAACCCCACGGTCAAATTTTGAACATCGAGCAAAGGCGTAGCGGCGGCGATCATGTTTGGGCCTTTCTAGGGTCCAGCGCATCGCGCAGCGCGTCGCCCATAAAGGTCAACAGCAACAAGGTAACCACCAACACGGCGAAAGTGGACAATGAAATCCACCAAGCATCAATGTTGGCCTTGCCTTGGCTGAGTAACTCCCCCAGCGAAGGCGTTCCCGGTGGCACGCCCAGCCCCAGGAAATCCAGGGAAGTTAATGCGAGGATCGCGGCACTCATGCGAAACGGCAGGAAAGTCACCACCGGTGTCATGCTGTTGGGCAGGATATGGCGCCACATGATCTGGACATTGCTCACGCCGAGCGCCCGAGCAGCCTTGACGTAATCCATTTGACGGTTGCGCAGAAATTCGGCGCGAACATAGTCAGACAGCCCCATCCAGCCAAACAGACTCAGCAACACCAGCAGCAGGCTGACGCTGGGCGCAAAAACCGCGCTGAAAATGATCAGCAAATACAACTCGGGCATTGAGCCCCATATCTCTATGAAGCGCTGAAAGGCTAAATCGATCTTGCCGCCAAAGAAACCCTGAACCGCGCCGGTCAAAATCCCCAGCACCGTGCCAATGGCCGTCAGGGCCAGGGCAAACAGCACACTCACCCGAAAACCATAAATCAGCTGCGCCAGCAAATCCCGACCTCGATCATCCGTGCCCAGTAGGTTGTCGCGCGAGGGGGCTGACGGATTTGGATATTTGGCAAAGTAATTCAAGGTTTTGGGGCCATAGGGGTTGGGCGGATAAATCGCCCAATTGCCGTCTTTCGCAAATTGCGCCTGAATGAAAGGGTCCAGGTAGTCTGTCGGGGTTTCAAAGTCGCCACCAAAACGGGTTTCTGGATAGTCCTTGAGCAAAGGAACAAACAGTTCGCCCTCATAACGCGCCAGCAAGGGTCGGTCGTTTGAGATGACTTCTGCAAATAAGCAGGCTACCACCAGCACGCTAAAGACCAACAGGCTCCAGTAACCCAGGCGATTGCGCCTGAAACGGTACCAGGCACGCCGTGCGGGAGACATTGACAAGGATGCGCTGTTCATAGCACGAGCAAATGTTCGTCTCGTGCTGCGGAACTTGCCAGCAAGGATCGAATACCCGCATCAAATGTCACCAACCGGGCTTGGTTTCGAATGGCCAGGGTCAATAGGTAGGCGTCCGTGATTTGCCTGTGCCCTTGCAATCCACCGGTGCAGGTTTGATGAACGACCCCCAGGGAGAAATCAAGGGGCAAAAAACTATGGTTGTCTTGCGCCGTGCAGCGCGCCAACAGTTGCGCAATGACGTTCAAGTCCTTGCTGGCACTGGGAAATCCCGTTTGTGAAGACACCCGGGCAAATCCAGCCTGCGTCAGTGCGCAAGTCGCCCAGCCCATGCTCGCACACTCTACATACCAAGCTTTGGCCTTGGCGTGCGCGACGTGCGCCTCCCACAGCAAGGCCAGCAATGCATTCACATCCAAAAGAAACTGAGGAGGCGATTGGGTTGAGGCCCGTTGAGATGTCAAGTGAGGGGTCAATTCCATTCAGAGCTGACCTGTCTTGCCTATGGCAAACGCCATGCTGATGGCATCTTCATCTTGCTCTGACTGTGCCACAGCACCAGCGACTTGATCGACTGAAGCACACTCACTGGCGACAGGCAAACCCAGGCTCCAGAGGCCCGGCGCGCCGGACATGGGCTTGAGCTGAGCGAGTGGCGTCGCCTTATTTTGGGCCTGGGCCAGGCGGATCATTTCAGACACGGCCTGACCCATGCGCAGCGCACGCGCCTTGGCGTAGGCTTGGGCAGCGTCAAAAGCATCGGGGTCAAGGGTGAGCGTCGTTCGCATAAAAATCCCCAATCGAATCATTTGAATATTTTGCATCAAAACAAAATTTGGTGCATCAATCAAATTTGACACGCGGGTCCACCCAGACGTAACAAAGGTCACTGACCAGTTTGGTCACCAAACCAATCAACGTGAACAAATATAGAGTGCCCAGCACCACCGGATAGTCGCGCCGGATGACGGCTTCGTAACTGAGCAAGCCCAGACCGTCGAGCGAGAACAAGGTTTCGATCAACAAAGAACCTGTGAAAAATGCCCCCACAAAAGCGGCCGGAAAACCCGTCACGATAGGAATCAAGGCGTTACGCATCACATGCTTCCAAAGCACCTGCCGGTCAGACAGGCCCTTGGCCCGCGCCGTCAGCACGTATTGCTTGCGGATTTCTTCGAGAAATGCGTTCTTGGTCAGCATGGCCGTCACAGCAAAACTCCCCAGCACCATGGCCGTGACAGGCAATGCAATGTGCCAGAGGTAATCCACGACCTTGGCACCCCAACTCAGGGTGTGCCAGTTGCTGGATGTCAGACCTCGCAAGGGAAACCATTGCAACTGCCCGCCAAAGATCACCAGCAGGGCCACCCCCAGCACAAAGCCCGGAATGGCATACCCGACCAAAATAATCAATGTGGTTAACAAGTCAAAACGCGACCCCGCACGCACGGCCTTGGCAATGCCCAGCGGTACGGCCACCAGGTAACTGATGAAAAAAGTCCATAAACCCAGGCTGATGGACACAGGCATTTTTCCTTGACCAGTTCCCACACATCTTTGTGTTGGTAAAAACTGGTGCCTAAATCCATGCGCGCAAACTGCCCCAGCATCTGGATGAATCTCTCAGGGGCAGGCTTGTCAAAGCCATACAGCTGGCGGATTTCTTCAATGCGTTTTTCGTCAATGCCTTGCCTGCCACGGTATCCAGCACCTGAAGAAACGGCCCGCTCACCGCCCGAGTCGCGTCCCTGCAGTTGCGCCACCATTTGCTCCACAGGACCACCGGGCACAAACTGAACGACGACAAAGGTCACCAGCAACACACCGAGCAGCGTTGGGATCATCAATAACAGGCGCTTGAGTATGTAATTGGTCATGACACTAATAGTTCCCAGGCGCGACCCACCAGGTGCTTATCGCCCAGGAATCCACCTGGTAATACGGTGGCGTCACCGTCGGCAGCACAAACTGGCGCGGCCGGTAGCCCACAAAAAATTCATCGCTATACCACTGCGCTATGGAGTAATGTCCGTGCGACAAGATCCTGTCCAGTGCACGCATGGCAACCGCCAAATCAGGTCGAGTCTTGGCTGAGATCACTTTTTGCAGTAACGCATCCACCGCAGAGTCGGCGATTCCCCAGGTATTGGAAGATCCGTGCGTTACCGCCGCACTGGAACCAAATAACTCCAGCAACTCACTTCCTGGGGCCAGGTTACCTGGCAGTCGTGTACTGGTCATCTCAAAATCAAAAGCATCCATTTTTTGCTTGGACAGCGAAAAATCGACCACCCGGTAAGTCAGCTGAATCCCCAGTTTTTCAAGCGCCTTTTGCAGGGGCGTGACCACCCTCACCAAACTGGGCTGATCATTCAGGAACTCAATGGTAAAGGCCTCGCCTGCGGCATTGCGGAGTGCGCCATCGCGGTAATCCCATCCGGCCTCATGCAACAACGCCTTGGCACGGCGCAGGTTACCTCGAAAACTGTGGGGCGCCAGCGTGGTGGGGGACACAGCGGCAGGGCCAAAAACGGCTGGACTCAATTTGCTGCGCAAAGGTTCGAGCAAGGCAAGTTCATCGGCTTTTGGCAGGCCTTCCGCATGGAACTCGCTGTTAGGAAAATAGCCCTCAACCCGCTTGTAAAGTCCGTAGAAAAGCTGGCGGTTAAGCCATTCAAAATCCATGGCCAAACCCAACGCCTGACGCACCCGGACGTCTTGAAATTTCGGTTTTCGCAGGTTGAATACATAGCCCTGGAAATCGCCTGGATTGCGGTTGCTGAAGCTGGCTTTCTTTAGCTCACCGCTGTCAAACTGTTTGCCCTTGTATTGACGTGCCCAGTTGCGGGAAATGAATTCGCGCATGAAGTCGAACTCACCCGCGCGCAAACCCTCAAAGCGCGAGGTCTCATCCAGGTAGATCTTGTACGTAATTCGGTCAAAGTTGTATTGCCCCCGACGCACACCCAGTTTGGCGCCCTGCTCTCCGGCCCAATAGGCGGGGTCGCGTATATAGGTGATGTCGCGCCCCAGCTTGGGAGAAACGATTTTATAAGGGCCAGAGCCAATCGGAATCTGGTCGACAATCTGGTCGAATGACAGCCCTTTGCCCCAATCGCGGCTGAACACTGGTAAAGCCGTGCCTACGATCATGGGAAGTTCGGGGTTGCTGCTTGCAAATTCAAAGCGGACAGTGCGTTCACCCAACGACGTGGCGCTCTTGACTTCCGCAAAAATGCTCCGGTATTGCGGCGCAGCCAGTTTGCTATTGAGTTGTGCAAATGAATGAACAACATCTGCAGCCAGTACGGGCTTGCCGTCATGGAACCTGGCCGCCGGGTTCAGGCGAAAAGTGGCAGAGAGCCGATCCTTTGCCACTTCCACGTCGTCGGCCAACAAGCCATAGGCTGTGGTGGGCTCTTCGAGATTGCCAGTGAGCAAGGTCTCCATCAAGAGGCCCGCCACGCCATACGGTGCCGTACCCTTCAAGGTAAACGGGTTGAATTTGTCGAAGTTGGTTGGGCGTGTTGGCGGCACCAGACGGATTTCGCCGCCTTTGGGAGCATCCGGATTGACATAGCCGAAATGACTGAAGCCGCTCGGATACTTGATATCACCAAACTGAGCGTAAGCATGCGCAGCAAAGGCAGGCATCGCAGATAGCCCCCACAGCGTACACACGACCACGCTGCTGCGCGCCAGTTGATGCAAGTGCGTGTGGAACGGGGTCAGTGCCATGGATGCAAAGGAGGGATTTGGTCAGGCGAAACGTTGGCCGATTGTAGGAGCCTCAGCCCGCGCACAGGTGCCATCGGCATGGCGTGTCAGTTTCAACTTGCCGCCAGTCTGTAAAATTCATCCCGCAATGCAGCAAAACTGCAACTTGCGTCACCCCCTAATTTCCACTACCCACGCCAGGAACTTTGAGCATGTCCTTCTTTTCCGCCGTCGAAATGGCCCCCCGTGACCCGATTCTGGGATTGAACGAGCAATTCAACGCTGACACCAACCCCAACAAAGTCAATCTGGGCGTTGGCGTGTATTTTGACGACAACGGCAAACTACCCTTACTCGGTTGCGTGCAAACCGTGGAAAAGCAGATGACGGATGCACCAAAGCCGCGTGGCTATCTGCCCATCGACGGTGTGGCGGCCTATGACTCGGCCGTGAAAGGCCTTGTCTTTGGTGCTGAAAGCGAACCTGTCAAATCTGGCCGAGTGGCCACCATTCAAGGTATCGGTGGCACCGGCGGCCTGAAGGTGGGTGCAGATTTTCTGAAAAAACTCAACCCCAGCGCCAAAGTCCTGATCAGCGACCCCAGCTGGGAAAATCACCGCGCCCTGTTCAGTCAGGCTGGTTTTGTTGTCGAGTCATACCCCTACTACGACGCGGACAAGCGCGGCGTGAATTTCGAGGGCATGCTGGCCGCATTGAAAGCAGCACCCGCTGGGACTGTGGTCGTGCTGCATGCGTGCTGCCACAACCCCACGGGCTATGACATCACACCGGCAGACTGGGACCAGGTCATCGCCGCAGTCAAAGCCCAGAAACTGGTGCCCTTCCTTGACATGGCTTACCAGGGATTTGGTCAAGGCATCGCAGAAGACGGCGCCGTGATCGGAAAATTTGTTGCTGCGGGCCTGTCTTTCCTGGTGTCCACCTCGTTCAGCAAGAGCTTCAGCCTGTACGGTGAGCGTGTTGGTGCACTCAGCGTGCTGTGCGAATCCAAGGACGAAGCCGACCGTGTGCTGAGCCAACTCAAGATCTGCATCCGCACCAATTACAGCAACCCGCAGATCCACGGTGCGACTGTGGTTGCTACCGTCCTGAATACGCCAGCCTTGCGCGCCCAGTGGGAGCAAGAACTCGCCGAAATGCGCGTGCGTATCAAAGCCATGCGTGAAAAGCTGGTGGCGGGACTGAAGGCGGCTGGCGTCAAGCAAGACATGAGTTTCATTACCCAGCAGATCGGCATGTTCAGCTACTCGGGCCTCACCAAAGACCAAATGGTGCGACTGCGCAATGAATTCGGCGTCTACGGCACCGACACCGGACGTATGTGCGTGGCAGCGCTCAACAGCAAAAACATCGATTACGTCTGTGCGGCTATTGCCAAAGTCGTTGCATAAAGTTGCAAGCGCTCAGTTCGCCTCAAGACTTTCTGGTCATCTGGGGCAACTGTGAGGCCAAGCCTTGCATGAAGTGGGACGACATGGTTTGCGAGAACATGCGCCCCTGATAGCGCCAGGCCTTGACGGGGAGTCCACCGATATCGAATTCGGCTTGACTGAATTCGTAGTCACTGCCTGGCAAGGTTTTGTGAGCTGCATCCGTCAGCAAAATCTCGTCTGCGCGGGCCAAGTCTTCGCCCAGCTTGCATGCCAGGTTAACTTCCTGCCCGAAAAAGTCCTGCCCTTCAAGCAGCAGTGTTTGCCCAAAACCAATCCCGATGCTGACCCGGATTTTCAATTCGTCAGCAAGCACCATGTTCATTGCGGCGGTTGCACGGCGAATATCCAGTGCAGCTTCCAGCGCCAGCTGTGCAGATGGAAACACAGCAAACAGGTTGTCAGCCTCTTGCTTGACTATTTGCCCACCATTGCCCTCCACTGCAGGAGTTGCCGCCTGCTCCATCTTATGGATCATGGCCAAAAAATGAATCACACCGTGGTGTGCTGTCAGGCGCGAGAACCCCGACATGTCCAGTACCAGCACGGCCACATTGCGGGAAAAAGCGTCAGTTAACTTGGCGTCAATCTCAGCGATTCGATCTGGGTGCTGATTGCGCTCAGACAGCAGTTTGTTCAACAGATTCCGCTGCGCGCGCTTGACCTCGTCTGTATCCGTCATGGGTGAGCTCCTCTGGACAACACTTTAGCCGATAGAACCACACCCAAGCACTGGCTAACCCCACACCACTGATCGCATCGCAATCGAGCCCATTTGATAATCGGCATTGAAGAACCGCGCGGATTCCTGTGCGTCTACAGCTCCCGCACTGTAAAGAAGCGGCAGGAAGTGGTCATAGGTAGGGTGCGCCATCTGGGCAACTGAACCAAGCTTTTGAAAACCGACCAGCCCTGCCAGGTTGCCCTGGCTGATATGGTCTGCGGCAAATTTGTCAAACTCAATGGCCCAGTCATAAGCTTGCATGGTGGGCGTGCTGCGCCGCAAGGCACGCAGGTTGTGCACGGTATTGCCGCTACCCACAATCAACACCCCTCTGTCACGCAACAACTTCAGTTGCTGGCCAATAACAAAATGTTCGGCAGGCGGGCGGTCATAGTCGATGCTGAGCTGGACCAATGGAATGTCCGCCAGTGGAAACATCGGCTTGATGACTGACCAGCTTCCGTGATCAAAACCCCACTCATGGGGGTCTAGCCCGACCGCTGGTGTCTTGAAAAGGTGGCTTATCTCGCGGGCTGCAAGTGGCGCACCGGGTGCGGGGTATTGCTGATCAAACAAGGTCTGCGGGAACCCACCAAAGTCGTGAATCGTTTTGGGTTTGGGCATGGCGGTCAACCACCAACCACGGGTCAACCAATGGGCCGACACGCACAGAATCAACTGAGGGCGCGGATACTTGGCACCGAACTCGGTCCCAAGAGATTGCCAGCTGCGGCGGTAACTGTTGTCCTCAATGGCATTCATGGGGCTACCGTGCCCCAAAAAAAGCACTGGCATGCGGGCGCTGGGCACCAAGGACTTGAATGCATCAACAGGAGCAGAAAGCG
This sequence comes from Candidatus Defluviibacillus avedoerensis, assembly GCA_016703665.1. Lineage (GTDB taxonomy): Bacteria > Pseudomonadota > Gammaproteobacteria > Burkholderiales > Burkholderiaceae_C > Defluviibacillus > Defluviibacillus avedoerensis. Next base: position 18,537 of record JADJBS010000015.1, on the reverse strand, counting down.
CGCTGGGCGCTGAATTGGCAGAAGCGGTCATGAGTGTTCCAATGCCTGAAATGAGGGCGGCTCGACGGCGCATTTGAATGCTTTCTAACGATAGGTAGTTTTCCGAGTTGATCCATCAGTGACTAGTTCCGCAGAATTGGTGAAATCACTCCAGCAAATTACCCAGACTGCTGTTATATTGTTGCACTGCAGCAATTTCTGATAAGGGCTTGACACATGTTGTACCAAATCTACGAAACGCAACGTTCTCTCATGGAGCCGTTTGCCGATTTCGCCCAGGCTGCGGCCAAGGTGTTCAGCAATAAGCTGTCCCCGATGGGTCAAAACCCTCTGTCACAGCGGGTATCCGCAGGTTATGACCTGATTTACCGCCTCGGCAAAGACTATGAAAAGCCCGTTTTTGGTATTCAGACGGTCGACGTGGACGGGGTTGCTGTTGCGATCCATGAGCGCATAGAGATCAACAAATCCTTTTGCGAACTGCGTCGTTTCAAGCGCTTCTCGGATGATCCTGCCACGTTGGCCAAGCTCAAGGACCAGCCTGCCGTGCTGATCGTGGCCCCCTTGTCGGGCCACTACGCCACGCTGTTGCGCGACACGGTGCGCACGATGCTCAAAGATCACAAGGTTTACATCACCGACTGGCGAAATGCCCGAATCGTGCCGATGAGCGAAGGCGAATTCCACCTGGACGATTACGTCAATTACGTACAGGAATTCATCCGCCACCTGCAGGGCCAGTATGGCAACTGCCACGTGATGAGTGTGTGCCAGCCCACCGTACCGGTGTTGGCCGCTGTCTCGTTGATGGCATCTCGTGGCGAGCTAACCCCCTTGAGCATGACCATGATGGGAGGCCCGATCGATGCACGCAAGTCACCCACTGCGGTCAACAACTTGGCCATGAACAAGAGCCACTCCTGGTTTGAAAACAATGTGATTTACCGGGTGCCCAGCAGCTTTCCAGGGGTAGGACGCCGCGTCTACCCAGGCTTCTTGCAGCACACGGGGTTTGTGGCCATGAACCCAGACCACCACGCAAAAAGCCATTACGACTATTTTGAAGACCTGCTCAAGGGCGACGAAACCAGCGCCGAGACCCACCGCAAGTTTTACGACGAATACAACGCCGTGCTGGACATGGACGCCGACTACTACCTTGAGACCATTGCAACGGTTTTTCAAGACTTCAAACTGGTCAACGGCACCTGGGATGTCAAAGGCGTTGATGGCAGGATTGAGCGCGTACGTCCCCAAGACATCAAGACCACTGCCCTGTTCACGGTTGAGGGCGAACTGGACGACATCTCTGGCTCAGGACAAACTCGCGCAGCGCATGACCTGTGTTCAGGCATTCCATCGAACCAGCAAAAGCACCTGGAAGCTCAAGGTGCGGGCCACTATGGCATTTTCAGCGGCAGCCGTTGGCGCAAAGTGGTTTACCCTGAAGTCAAGAGCTTCATCCTGGCTCATGCATTGAAGCCCAACGAAGCCGTCGTCATGCCCGTGGCGGACGCAGTGGCAGCATCCAAAGCCGCACCTGTCACTGAGTCTGTACCTCAGCTTGCACCGGTTGCAAAACCACGCGCACCTGCAAAGAAAGCCGCAGCGACCGTCAAAGCTGCCGTAAAAGCCATGCCCACCCCCGTCAAAGCTGCGCCCTCAAAGTCCGCAGCACCAACCAAAGCCGCAAAAAAAGACTGCCCGGTAAGCGGTTGAATACTGAGGCACAGGCCAAGGGATGAAGGCGGCGACTGCTCTGGCCTTGGAGTCGCTGGTTTCACAGCTGCACGCAGCTTTACCGCAAACACAGTGCACACGCTGTGGCTACCCGGACTGCAGCGGGTACGCCCAGGCGATGGCACGGGGTGAGGCACCCGTTAACCAGTGCCCACCTGGTGGCGCGGAGGGTGTCGCGAGGCTCGCCGCGTTAATGGGTACCGCCACGCAGAACCTGAACCCACAGAATGGCAGTGAAGGCCCGCGATCTGTGGTCTTTATTGACGAAGCTTGGTGCATTGGCTGCACGTTGTGTATCAAGGCCTGCCCAACAGACGCCATCATCGGCACCAATAAGCGCATGCACACTGTCCAAGAGGAGCATTGCACAGGCTGTGAGCTTTGCCTACCTGTCTGCCAGGTGGACTGCATCGTCGTTGAAAACGCTTCGGGCAATGCGACAGGCTGGGCCGCTTGGTCAGGTGTTCAGGCAGAAAATGCGCGAAATCGCTATGAATTTAGAAGCAAAAGATTGAAGCAGGATGAGCGCAATAGGCTCCAAAAGCATGAAAAAACGGCCCAAATGAAACTGGCAGACTTGGCAACCCATTCCCGAATTTCAGACCCAGTCGCACTCGAGCGCAAACGCGCAATCATTGAAGCCGCCATGGCGAGGGCACGAGAAAAGCTTAAGGATTGAGCAACACCGCAGCGGCGGCAAACGGGGTCACAACACCGTCGGTTATGGTCAGGTAGATGACCTGCACATCCAGGCTACCGGTTGGGGTGAGTACCTGAAAGTCATCGATGTAGCCTTCGGCAGCGTCGTTGAGCATCTCGCCGTTAGGCCACAGAAAATGGACATTGCGTGCAACTGAAACGCCCTCCCAGTCCTCAAAATCAACCACACCACGATCAGCCGTGCTGGTACCGTCAGCGTAAACGAGTTTCTTGGGGCCAACAAAAGGAAGCTGCGAATTGGCAACCCGACCGGTACCCATCGACGGGTCACCGTAGTACATCTTGTAGCGCACGTCGCCTATGTGCATGGGCACAGCGGCTTGTGCGCTCTTGAAGGTCTTGGGACAGCCTGCGCTGTCGTACTGAACAACGAATTGAGTACCGTTCCAAACTGCATAGGCATGGTTGTGGCTAGCGGTGGTACACCCAGCGATGCGATCAATCGTCAGCACCATGAAGCTGCCTGGCGTGCCGTCCCACCGCCAGTCACTTAAGGTCGGCCAGCCCAGTTTTTGCTGCCGAACAGCAGACAGTTTGGCGTTGGAAAGTAAACGGTCCCCTTCAACGCCAATGACCAAGCTGGCGGGGCAATTCCCGTCACTTGCGTAGTCTGCGCTGGTGCTGCAGGTCGTGGCGGCCCCCTGATTGAAGTCGCGCCCTGTGTAACCGTCCACGCTGTCTACAGAGTAAATCCGTGTTCTTCCATCGACGTCATTGGATTCAAAGAACAACCGAACCTTTGCACCCATAGCTGCTGATAGCGGCACCCCTTGCCCAGTCATGATGTCTTTGATGCCAGATGATGCACTGCCGGGTGACCTCAGTCCACTGCTGTTGGCAAAACTCTTGAACGTCAAGTAGCTTGACGGCGTAGTGGCTAAGACGTTGGAGCTGATCGCCGTAGATAGGCCAGAAACGCCGAGTGGGCCGTAATAGAACTGCACCGTATCGGCATTGGACCCCGCTTGCGCACCAAAACGAGTAGCACTCAGGCGGGCATTGCCATCTGATACAGGCTTGCTCAGCATGGATACGCTACCGCCCTCACCCTGCAACTGCCAGTACTCAGGCGGCGTCGTGCCGCTGACCACGCTGGAACTTGCCGAGGCAGAACACGCATTGTCCAGGCAGGCTTTGATTGCCACTGCGTAGGCCGTCGCGGCTTTAAGTTGCGTCAACGTCGCACTGATGGCTGTACCTGCGACTCGTGCGCCAACTTGGGTATTTGCCACCGATTCGATCGCTGTGAGCAGGTAATGGTCTGGACTGAAGTTGCGGGGTGCCACCCAAGTGACCGCCAGCTTGCTCGAAGCCCCAAAGGACCTGCCACCCACGGTCTGAAGACCTACCTCAGTCACATTCACTGCGGTGGGTGCGTCCAGCGGGACAACAGGCAAGGTGACTAGGGGAACTGTCTCAGTACCTGTTACGCCAGGGACTGCTGCTGTGGACCCGTTGCTCCCGCCCCCGCAACCAAGCACAAGGGCGCATCCGAAAACACAGACAGGAATGAGTGTGGAACGCATATATCTCCTTGCGTCTTAGATTTTCTCCCTACCCACCCGCTGCGCCTGGAAGGGCATTTGCAGGGTCGACTGTACGCCGCTTCAGCCCGCCAGGGCAGCAAAAGCCTGAACCACTTCTGGCGGTGCCTGCACCAGTTCAATCAGCACCCCTTCACCAGCAATGGGAAATTCGTCATTGGCTTTGGGATGCAAAAAGGTAATGTCAAAGCCCGCGGCGCCTTTTCGGATTCCGCCTGGCGCAAAGCGCACGCCCTGTGCGGTCAACCATTGCACTGCCGTCGGCAAATCGTCAATCCACAGACCGATGTGGTTCAGTGGTGTGGTGTGCACAGCGGGCTTTTTGTCAGGGTCCATCGGCTGCATCAAGTCCACCTCGACCTTGAATGGACCTTTGCCCATCGCGCAGATGTCTTCATCCACATTTTCGCGTTCGCTCTTGAAAGTGCCGGTCACTTCCAACCCGAGCATGTCAACCCACAGTTTTTGCAGACGCAGTTTGTCGGGGCCACCAATGGCTATTTGTTGAATACCGAGAACTTTGAAGGGACGTGTGCTCATGGAATGAATCCTGAAGGATGTGTTTATATCAATTCAGCCAGTGCAGTGGCTTGGCGGCGCAACACCCGGCCTTGCACGCTCTTGATCAGCAAATGCACTTGGCGGCTGGCCCAGTCCACCTCTACGGTGGCATAGTGGTTTTCGGTGACCAGTTCGCCCAAACGGTTGGGGCCTGCTTCTTCGGCTTGGGCCCAGGCATGGGTCATGCCGCTAGAGGTCAGTTCAAATAAGGGATAACCGCCCGCAGGCTGGTGTTTGTACAAAGCCCCAATGTGCCGGTCACCAGAAAGTAGAACAACCCCATTGGCCTGGGTGTGCCGGATCAGCTCAAGCAGCCGAGCCTGCTCCAGCGGAAAGTTGCCCCAGCCCTCCCAGCCGTGGCCCTGTGCAATCACCTGTACACCTGACACGATCAGACGCACATCGGCAGGCATGCGCAATTGCGCCTCCAGCCATTGCCACTGCGCTTTGCCAAGCATGGTTTTAATGGGATCACCGTCAGGCACGTAACGCTCTTTGCCGGGGGCATTGCGCTGGTCAGTGACTTTCAGGGCTGAGCGGAACCAGCGGCCATCAAGCAAAATGATCTGCACCCGGTACCCCGCTGGCCCGAAAGTCAGCGCGTGATACAGCCCATCGCGACTGCGGCGTGGGTCATTGGCAGGCAATTGCCAGAAGTCCACAAAGGCCTGTTTGGACGCCTGCTTGTGCGCAAAATCGGCCCCACCGTCGTTCAAACCGTAGTCGTGGTCGTCCCAAATCGCGACATGAGGCACGGTTTTGCGTAACTGGCTGAAGCCAGGGCTGGTAACCAGTGTTTGGTATGCAGATTGCAGAGTATCCAGTTGCCAAGGCTGCTTACTGGCATAAACGTTGTCGCCACCAAAAATGAACAGATCGGGCTTGTCCGCCAGGATCGCATCCCAGATGGGTTGCGGTTTAGTTTGGTCGATGCAGGACCCAAACGCAATTTTGCTGATGCGGGAATCGGCACTGGGCCAGGATTGCAAGTCGCCTGGCTCAGCCACCACAGCAGCCAAAGGCATCCCGCAGCCCGCCAGCGCCATCAGGCTGGCAGCACTGGCAGCCTGTGCCAACAAGGTGCGGCGATCCATCACGGCGACCTCAGGCAAATTCGATGATGACCTGATCGACCGTCAGCGACTCACCCTTTGAGGCAAGTACCTTGCCCACCACGCCGTCAGCGCTGGCGAACAGCACGTTCTCCATCTTCATGGCTTCGATCACGGCGACTCGCTCACCTGCCTGCACCTTTTGACCCACCTGCACAGCCACATCCACCAACAGGCCAGGCATGGGCGACAGCACAAAGCGGCTCAGATCAGGCGGTGCCTTGAAAGGCATCAGTGCATGCAGCTTGGCTGCGGTGGCAGACAATACCAAGGCGTCGATCTGGGTGCCGTTGTGTGCCACACGCAGTGCGAGTGGGTTTTTGCCCGCGGTGCGTTCCACCTGCGCGGCAAACGGTTTCCCGTTGACCGTGCCCGTGATGCAGATGTCGTTGAGCCGCGATTTGCTCTCTATTTCGTAGCTATTAGAGCCCACCCGCATTGCCGCAACGCCTGTTTTACCTGACATTTCACCGATGTGAACTGGCACCTGACGGTGTTGGCCGTCTGCGCTCAGCACCACCACGGTCACGTCGCTTTCAATCGCCACGCCGTAGCCTGGCAATTGGCCACTGATATTGGCAGCGCGCTCGCGCGACTTGCGGCGCACAAAGGCAGCAAGCGCCACCAAAAAGTCGGGGTCGTTGTGCGGCACGTCTTCAGCAGAGAAGCCCTTGGCATAGTTTTCTGCGATGAAGCCGGTGTTGAAGTCGCCCTTGACGAACTTGGGATGGGCCAGCAAGGCCGCCTGGAACGGGATGTTGCTGCTGATGCCGCGAATCACAAAGCTGTTCAGCGCATCGCGCATTTTGGCAATGGCTTCATTGCGGTTGACACCGTGCACGATCAGCTTGGCGATCATCGAGTCGTAGTACATGGGAATCTCGCCACCGTCGTAGACGCCGGTGTCCACGCGCACGCCCAGCAGGTCGGCAGTGTTGCCCGCCTGCATGGTGGTAGCTGGCGGTGCAAAGCGCACCAGGCGCCCGGTGCTAGGCAGGAAGTTGCGGAATGGGTCTTCGGCATTGATGCGGCACTCAATCGCCCAACCATCGCGCTTCACGTCAGCTTGGGAGAGAGGTAGCTTCTCGCCCGCTGCCACGCGGATCATCAGCTCGACCAGATCCAGGCCGGTGATGCATTCGGTGACCGGGTGTTCCACCTGCAAGCGGGTATTCATCTCCAGGAAGTAAAAGCTCTGGTCTTTGCCAACCACGAACTCGACCGTGCCCGCGCTTTGGTACTTCACGGCTTTGGCCAGGGCCACAGCCTGCTCGCCCATGGCCTTGCGGGTCGCGTCGCTGATGAAGGGGCTGGGCGCCTCTTCAATCACCTTTTGGTGACGACGCTGGATCGAGCATTCGCGCTCGTTCAAATACACCACATTGCCGTGGCTGTCGCCGATCAGCTGGATTTCGATGTGGCGGGGTTCTTCGACAAATTTTTCAATAAACACTCGGTCATCGCCAAAGCTGTTGCGTGCTTCGTTACGGCAACTGGTGAAACCTTCAAACGCTTCTTTGTCGTTGAATGCAACCCGCAAGCCCTTGCCGCCGCCGCCAGCAGACGCCTTGATCATCACGGGGTAGCCAATGCCTTTGGCGATCTCAACGGCCTTTTCGGGCGTTTCAATGGCGTCGTTGACACCGGGAATGCAGTTCACGCCTGCGGCGCCGGCGAGCTTTTTGGATTCGATCTTGTCGCCCATGGCGGCAATCGAATAGTGCTTGGGACCGATGAAGGTGATGCCTTCTTCTTCGACCTGCTTGGCAAAGCCCGAGTTTTCGCTCAGGAAGCCGTATCCGGGGTGCACCGCCTGCGCGCCGGTTTGCTTGCAGGCGGCAATGATCTTGTCGGCCAGTAGGTAGCTCTCACGGCTGGGCGCGGCACCAATGTGCACGGCCTCGTCGGCCAGTTTGACATGGCGCGCTTCTTTGTCGGCGTCGGAATAGACAGCAACGGTCTTGATGCCCATCTTGCGGGCGGTGGTAATGACGCGGCAGGCGATTTCGCCACGGTTGGCGATCAGGATTTTTGTAAACATGTTCTTGCTCTCCTAATGGCTCACAGTGGGATGTTCCCGTGCTTGCGCCAGGGGTTTTCTAACTTCTTATTCGCCAGCATGACGAGCGAGCGGCAGATGCGCCTGCGTGTCTCGTGCGGCAGGATCACGTCGTCAATAAATCCGCGCGCGCCAGCCACGAAGGGATTGGCAAACCGGGCTTTGTATTCGGCCTCTTTGGCTGCCAACTTCTCTGGGTCGCCCTTGTCTTCTCGGAAAATAATCTCCACCGCACCCTTGGCGCCCATCACGGCGATTTCGGCGTTGGGCCAAGCCAAGTTGACGTCGCCACGCAGGTGCTTGGAGGCCATCACGTCATAAGCGCCGCCATAGGCCTTGCGAGTGATCACGGTGATCTTGGGTACGGTGCACTCCGCGTAGGCGTAGAGCAATTTGGCGCCGTGCTTGATGATGCCGCCGTATTCTTGAGAAGTGCCGGGCATGAAGCCGGGCACGTCCACAAAGGTGATGACCGGAATGTTGAACGCATCACAGAACCGGATGAAGCGCGCGGCCTTGATGGACGACTTGATGTCCAGGCAACCTGCCAGCACCAGCGGCTGATTGGCGACGATGCCCACCGACTGACCTTCCATGCGCGCAAAGCCAATGATGATGTTCTTGGCGTACTCGGGCTGAATCTCAAAGAAGTCGCCATCGTCCACGGTCTTGAGGATCAGCTCCTTCATGTCATAGGCTTTGTTCGGGTTGTCTGGCACAAGGGTGTCCAGGCTCATGTCCATGCGGTTGGATGGATCGCCACTCACGCGCACAGGTGCTTTTTCGCGGTTATTGAGCGGCAGGTAGTTGTAGAGGCGGCGCAGCATCAGCAACGCCTCGACATCGTTGTCAAACGAGCGGTCTGCCACGCCAGACTTGGTGGTGTGCGTCAACGCGCCACCCAGTTCTTCTGCGCTGACCTCTTCATGCGTCACAGTCTTGACCACTTCGGGGCCGGTCACGAACATGTAGGAACTGTCTTGCACCATGAAGATGAAGTCCGTCATGGCGGGGCTGTACACCGCACCACCGGCGCAAGGGCCCATGATCATGCTGATTTGCGGCACGACGCCGCTGGCCATCACATTGCGCTGGAACACATCGGCATAGCCGCCGAGCGACGCCACACCTTCCTGGATGCGCGCTCCGCCTGAATCGTTCAGACCAATCACCGGGGCGCCGACCTTCATGGCCTGGTCCATGATCTTGCAGATTTTCTCGGCATGCGATTCAGACAATGCGCCACCGAACACGGTGAAGTCCTGGCTGAACACAAACACCAGTCGGCCATTGATCATGCCGTAGCCAGTGACCACGCCGTCGCCCGGGATCTTTTGGTCAGCCATGCCGAAGTCCACGCAGCGGTGTTCGACAAACATGTCCCACTCTTCAAAAGTGCCTTCGTCCAGCAAGACTTCGAGGCGTTCACGTGCCGTGAGCTTGCCCTTTTTGTGCTGGGCGTCAATGCGCTTTTGGCCGCCGCCCAAGCGCGCCGCTGCACGCTTGCTTTCCAGTTGGTCCAAGATGTCTTGCATGGTGGGTCCTGTTGTCTAGGGTTGGAATGGGTGAATGAATGGGTAACGATTGCTATTGATTAAATAGCTGAAAAATGAGCAGGGTCATGACGTGACAGCAATTTTCTGGCCGCAGTGGACGCCGCGACTTGGCCGTTGCGCACCTGCTGCTCAAGCTCAGGCAAAAGCTCGCGCACCTGTGGGTTGTGGGCAAAGGTCTGGCGCAGGCCTGCGTCGATGCGCTCCCACATCCAGGCGAGCGATTGGGTCTGCCTGCGAGCAGCAAGTCGGCCGTTGGCTGTCTGCAATTGCCGGTACTCGCTGACCTTGGCCCAGAAGGCATCGACGCCCTGCCCCAACAAAGCGCTGATCTGGATGACCTGTGGGTGCCAGAACGATTTGTCGTGGTGCGCCGTGTCCGGTCGGCCATGCTGCCCCAGCAAGCGCAACGACGATGTGATTTGAGCCTGCGCTCGGGTGGCTGCAGCGCCGTCGATATCGGCTTTATTGATGGCGACCATGTCGGCCAATTCCATTACGCCTTTCTTGATGGCCTGCAGATCGTCGCCCGCATTGGGGAGTTGCAGCAGCACAAACATATCCGTCATGCTGGACACAGCAGTTTCGGACTGCCCCACGCCCACGGTTTCGACGATGACCACGTCATAGCCCGCCGCTTCGCAGACCAGCATGGCCTCACGCGTCTTGTCTGCCACGCCGCCCAAGGTGCCACTGCTGGGGCTGGGGCGGATATAGGCGCGCTCGTCCACTGAGAGCTTTTCCTTGCGGGTCTCGTCACCCAGGATCGATCCGCCGGACACTGTGCTAGAGGGATCCACTGCCAGCACGGCAACGCGGTGGCCCTTTTCAATCAAATACAGGCCCAAAGCCTCGATGAATGTGCTTTTGCCCACGCCGGGAACGCCACTGATGCCTAAGCGGAAGGATTTTCCCGTCTGCGGTAACAGCCCCGTGAGCAAATCATCCGCCAGCGCCCGGTGATCCGCCCGGGTTGATTCCAGCAAGGTGATGGCTTTGGCGACTGCACGGCGCTGCCTGAGCGGCGCGGACAGGTCCAGCACGTGGCCCAACAAATCGGACATGACCTGCGCCGCGTTTAAGCCGCGAGGGACTTTTTGATCTGTTCCAGCACGTCCTTAGCGCTGGCCGGAATCGGCGTGCCGGGGCCGTAGATGCCTTTGACACCGGCTTCGTACAACATCTCGTAGTCTTGGCGGGGAATCACACCACCGACGAACACGATGATGTCGTCGGCGCCCTGCTTCTTGAGTTCAGCAATGATGGCAGGCACCAGGGTCTTGTGACCGGCTGCGAGGGTTGAAACGCCCACGGCATGCACGTCGTTTTCGATGGCTTGGCGAGCGCATTCTTCGGGTGTCTGGAACAGCGGACCCATGTCCACATCAAAACCCAAGTCAGCAAAGGCGGTAGCCACCACTTTGGCGCCACGGTCATGGCCGTCTTGGCCCAGCTTGGAGATCATCACGCGGGGGCGGCGGCCTTCTGCATCGGCGAATGCAGCAATCTCGGCCTTGAGTTGATCCCAGCCTTCGGCACTGTCGTAGGCGGCTGCGTAAACACCGGTCACCTTTTGCGTATCGGCACGGTGGCGGCCAAAAGCCTTTTCCATGGCGTCACTCACCTCGCCCACGGTGGCGCGTGCGCGAATGGCATCAATGCTAAGCGCCAGCAGATTGCCATTGCCTGATTCCGCTGCAGAAGTGATAGCAGCCAAGGCTTTCTCCACTTGCCGTGAGTCACGTTTTGCACGGATTTCAGCGAGCTTGGCCACCTGCTGGTTGCGCACCGCCACGTTGTCCACATCCAGGATATCGATGGCGTCTTCTGTCTTGAGCTTGTATTTGTTGACGCCAACGATCACGTCCTGGCCACTGTCGATGCGTGCCTGCTTTTCAGCAGCGGCGGCTTCGATCTTGAGCTTGGCCCAACCACTGTCCACGGCCTTGGTCATGCCGCCCATGGCTTCAACTTCTTCGATGATCTTCCAGGCGGCATCGGCCATGTCTTGTGTGAGCTTCTCCATCATGTAGGAGCCAGCCCAGGGGTCGATCACGTTGGTGATGTGGGTTTCTTCCTGGATGATGAGCTGGGTGTTGCGCGCGATGCGGCTGCTGAACTCAGTCGGCAACGCAATGGCTTCGTCAAAGCTGTTGGTGTGCAGGCTTTGTGTACCGCCAAAGACGGCTGCCATGGCTTCGATGGTGGTACGCACAACATTGTTGTACGGGTCTTGCTCGGTCAGGCTCCAGCCGCTGGTCTGACTGTGCGTGCGCAGCATCAGGCTCTTGGGGTTCTTGGCGTTAAAGCCCTTCATGATGCGGCACCACAGCAGGCGCGCGGCACGCATCTTGGCGATTTCCAGATAGAAGTTCATGCCCACCGCCCAGAAGAAGCTCAGGCGGCCTGCAAAATCGTCCACGTCCATGCCCTTGGCAATGGCGGTCTTCACGTACTCTTTGCCGTCGGCCAGGGTAAAGGCGAGCTCCAGCGCCTGGTTGGCACCGGCTTCCTGCATGTGGTAACCCGATATTGAGATCGAGTTGAACTTGGGCATGTGCTTTGCCGTGTACTCAATAATGTCGCCAATGATCTTCATCGATGGCTCAGGCGGGTAGATATAGGTGTTGCGCACCATGAACTCTTTCAGAATGTCGTTCTGAATCGTTCCGCTGAGCTTGTCTTGCGACACGCCCTGCTCTTCTGCGGCCACCACGTAACCGGCCAGCACGGGCAACACGGCACCGTTCATTGTCATGGAGACGGACACTTTGTCCAGAGGGATCTGGTCGAACAGGACTTTCATGTCCTCGACTGAATCAATGGCGACCCCTGCCTTGCCGACGTCTCCAGTCACACGGGGGTGGTCAGAGTCGTAGCCACGGTGGGTGGCCAAATCGAACGCGACAGACACACCCTGCCCTCCTGCTGCCAAGGCTTTGCGGTAGAACGCATTGGAGGCTTCGGCAGTAGAGAAACCGGCGTACTGGCGAATGGTCCACGGACGCACTGCGTACATGGTGGCTTGTGGGCCACGCAGATAGGGCTCAAAGCCCGGCAATGTATTGGTGTGCGCCAGCCCTTGCAGATCTTCAGCCGTGTAAAGCGGTTTGACGGCAATGCCGTCTGGCGTGAGCCAATTCAGTGCCGACACATCACCACCCGGAGCGGATTTGGCAGCAGATTTGGCCCAGGCATCCAAGCTTGCAGGGCTGAATTCGGGCTTGTTGTCAGGCGTGGTATGGCTCATGTCAAGGTGCTTTCCGTCAGATCGCGGCGATCATATCATTCATAATTATTTATGCAAAATATTCCAATCTCCTTACAATCAAGCACCTCTGACCTCGTTTAACTCATTAGATCTGCCCATGTCCGCCCTGATGCTAACGCCACGCGCACTGTATGAAGAAGTTGCCGAAGCGCTTCGGCAGCGCATATTTCAGCGTGAACTGGAACCTGGAAGCTGGATTGATGAACTGAAGATTGCCGAGGAATACGGTATCAGCCGTACCCCTTTGCGCGAGGCTTTAAAAGTGCTGGCAGCAGAGGGTTTGGTAACAATGAAAGTCCGTCGCGGCGCGTACGTGACCGAAGTGTCAGAAAAAGATTTGACAGATGTTTATCACATGCTGTCTTTACTGGAGTCAGATGCAGCCGGATGCGTGGCATTGAATGCGACAGATATTCAAATGGCTGAATTGCAGGCTTTGCATCGTGCACTTGAAAATGCGATCGACAACCGTGAAACATTTTTTGAGCTGAATGAGCAGTTTCACATGCAGCTGCTGGATATTGCAGATAATCGATGGCGCAACCAAATGGTGGCCGATCTGCGCAAGGTCATGAAGCTGAACCGACACAACTCACTGCTAAAGACCGGGCGGGTACAGGAGTCGCTCAAAGAACACCAGGATTTGATGAAGGCAATTGAATCACGTAGCCCCGATCAAGCCGTAGCCTGCATGAAAAGACATTTTGAAAATGGCTTGGAGGCAGCGACCTGAATTGGATCGCCAATGGTCGCTGCAATAACGATCTGGTGTTTATTTAAAGACCATTTTAGATAAATCAGACAATCAGGAAAGAAGCGCGGTCTTTGTCCTGAATCCATTTTGGGGCTTTGCCTCGCCCCGTCCATGTCGCACCAGTTGCAGGATCACGGTATTTGGGGGCGACTTTACCACTCGGTTTATTGCTAACTTTGGGTACACGCAGTTTAGCACCAGACCCAAAAATATATCATCTGCAGTCAAACCAAAGTCAGCTACCAATGCCTTCACTTGGTTCAATGCCAAGGTGATTTCTGATTGCCGTGCTGCTGCAATCGCCTGCTCCAGCGCTTCTCGCTGCTGGATTAATTCTTTATAGCTCGCCATGGCACCCTTTCAAATTCAAATTCAACTGGAATATACGCCATTATCTTAGCAGATTAAATAAAAATTAATAACTCTACTTTTCTAGCAGTGCTCTTAACTTAGGAAGAGCCTGCTGCATGGCAAGTCGACCTGCATTAATAGCATGTTTGCGGGACCCAAAATCGCTGCTTTTCATCCCGCCCAAAGAAGGTCGAATAACCACTTCCGCATCTTTTAATTCAAATGCATTGATGCTTTTTCCCATGATTGCAAATGTCTGCAAGAGTATTTGCAAGGTGTCTGATGACGGATTATTTTCTGGTGCGCTGGAAATATCGACACCAATGACGATGTCCGCCCCCATGGCCTTTGCATAGCGTACGGGAACCGGCGACACCAAACCACCATCAACATATTCCTTCGCACCAATCTTCACGGGCTGAAAAACGGCCGGCACCGAGCTGGAAGCGCGCACAGCGGTACCGGTATCACCGCGCTGGAACAACACCCCTTGCCCCGATGCAAGATCGGTTGCCACCACGCCCAATGGAATGGTCATGTTTTCGATCACTTTGCCACCAACCAGAGAATTGACATACTTGGCCAGCGCATCGCCTCGTAGCATGCCTCTGCTGAAGATGGGCAAGGTCCAATCGGTGAAGGCGGCCTCCTCCATTCCCTCTGCGATTTGTTGCAGTTGGTTGCCCGACTTCCCACTTGCATAGATCGCCGCCACCAAACTACCAGCGGAGGTGCCCACGACCAGATCGGGCTTAAACCCGTTTTCCTCAAGGACCTGTATCACACCGACGTGCGCAAAGCCGCGAGCAGCACCGCCCCCAAGAGCCAGCCCCAGCTTGGCTGGCCGCTTACCCACTTGTGGAACGGTGGGGTTAGGCGCTTGCACCACGGGCGGTGAACTGCAGGCAAAAAGCAGTAACAAAAACATACAGGCTGTAGCGCGACGAACAATCAAAGCCAAGGACATAGAGACTGGTGAAGTTTGAGAATTGGGAAGGCAGCAATTGTGCCCGCCACAGAACCAATTGCTTGATAATTGACGTTTACGTTAACGTCAATCAGGAGCATAGACATGGAAATTCAAGGCAAAGTATTTATCGTGACTGGCGGCGCATCCGGTTTAGGTGAAGGCACGGCACGCATGCTGGCCGCCAACGGTGCAAAGGTGGTCATTGCCGATATGCAAGTCGAGAAAGGCCAAGCAGTCGCCACGTCAATAGGTGGAGCCTTCATCAAGTGCGATGTCAGCGCGGAAGCAGACGGTCAGGCGGCAGTCGCCAAAGCAACGGAACTTGGCAAATTAATGGGTTTGGTCAATTGCGCAGGTATTGCACCCGCTGAAAAGACAGTGGGCAAGCACGGCCCTCACTCCCTGGCCGTTTATACCAAGACCATCATGGTGAACCTGGTCGGGACATTCAACATGATCCGTCTGGCGTCAGACGCCATGTGCAAGAACGAGCCCGAGTCAACAGGTGAACGCGGTGTGATGATTTCGACAGCGTCTGTGGCGGCCTATGACGGCCAGATTGGTCAAGCAGCATACAGTGCTTCGAAAGGCGGCGTGGTTGGCATGACCTTGCCCATCGCACGCGACCTTGCCCGCAATGGCATCCGGAACATGACAATTGCACCAGGCATTTTTGGCACCCCGATGCTCTTCGGTATGCCCCAAGAAGTACAGGATGCACTTGCGGCCAGTGTCCCTTTTCCGTCTCGCCTGGGCACACCCGAAGACTATGCAAAACTGGCCAAACACATCATCGAAAACGACATGCTCAACGGCGAGGTAATCCGTTTGGACGGCGCCATCCGTCTTGCGCCGCGCTGACCGCGCTATCAAAGCGGCCTTGGCGTTGAGACAAGTAAAGCAACTGTCCAACGTGGTTTTCTTGGTTTGGCTATCATGGGACGAAACGGGCGAGACCACATGGCAGACTTAAAACCTTATGAGATTGCGCGGGAGACTGTCAAACAATTGACAGTTCGCAAATTACTCCCAACGCCAGACAATTACCAACGCATCTACCACGAGATTGCAGGGACCAAACGGCTACAACCCTTTCCTGAAGCACAACTTCAGGAAATCGCCAATTTGCTTCCAACCAAAACTCCCGGGCAACAGCGCCTCCATGCACAGTTTGAGAGCGCTGTGCGAAACCACAACTGGACGGGGTTGCAGACCGCGCTGGTCAATTTTTCGCAGGCCCAACCAGTTCAGCGGATCGCTGCCGATGGTATTGCGCCGGTCGGTCACCACGCAGCGCTCGCCATAGAAACCAGCAATACTCCCGCTGCAGAGCCATTGCCACCCGCTTTAAAGGAGCAAATTGCCAGGCTCATAGAGCATGCCCAGCCAGCTGTGGGACTGGACGACTCCAAAATGGGCGAGCAGACGGCTTCTTTGACAGCCTATCTGCGCAAAGAAGTCTCAGACCCCGCGATGCTGAAGCAAATGATCGCTGATTTCAACCACCGCCTCAGCTTCACAGCCGAGGAGCAAGGGGCCATCAAATCCGCACTGCTTGAATTGCTGCAAATGGTGTTCAAAAACATTGGCGAGCTCAGTGTGGACGACCGCTGGCTAAAAGGCCAGATGGATGGGCTCATGGCAGCGGCGACCCCCCCAATCACATTGCGGCACCTGGAAGATATCCGCGCCAAACTGAAAGACGTCATCTTCAAGCAGAGTGAAGCCAAGTCACAGACGGTGGCTGCACAAGAAGCCATCAAGCGCGAACTGGCTGGCTTCATTGAGCGATTGACGGCCATGTCTGCGTCCACCAGTGAGTTTGGCGGCAAGATCGAACAAAGTGCAAAAAGGCTGGAAACTGCTCAACGCATCGAAGACATAGCGCCCGTTTTGCAGGAGGCCATCGCCGCTGCACGCACCATGACAGTTGACACTCAGCGCGCAAGTGATGAGCTGAAATCCATGCGGGAAAAAGCACAACAAGCAGAGGAACAGGTTCAGCGCCTGCAAAATGAACTGGACAAAGCCAGTGCACAGGCCCGGCACGATCCACTGACTGGCGTACTTAATCGCAAGGGGCTTGATGAGGCAATTGAGCGGGAAATCTCCTCCGCCAAACGCAAAGGAACCCAACTTTGCCTGTCTTTGCTGGACATCGACAACTTCAAGAAGCTCAATGACAGCTATGGACACGACGTGGGTGACGTAGCCCTCAAGCACTTGACGAAGATCACACGCGACTGCATTCGACCACAAGATACCCTGGCACGATACGGGGGTGAAGAATTCATCGTTGTACTGCCGGATGCCTCCTTGGAGCAAGCTATCGAAGCCATGACGCGTGTGCAACGCGAATTGACCAAGCACTTTTTCCTAGCGGGCAAAGACAAGGTACTCATCACCTTCAGCGCCGGCGTGGCCGCCCTGGGTCCAGAAGAAAGCGCAGAACTTGCAGTCAGCCGCGCCGATCAGGCCATGTACCTGGCCAAACGCTCAGGAAAAAATCGGGTCGTTGGCGCGTGATCCCTGACGGCATCTTCCTGGCCTTTGTTAATCTGACACCATAGAGCAACGCCAGGTGCGCCGACAATAGCGGCATGTCAATCCCTCAATCCTTTGTTCAGGAACTGCTTGCTCGTGCTGACGTGGTGGAGATCGTTGGGCGCTCGGTTCAGCTCAAGAAAGGCGGAGCCAATTTCACGGGTTTGTGCCCTTTTCATTCAGAGAAATCTCCTTCATTCAGCGTGAGTCCCTCCAAGCAGTTCTATCACTGCTTTGGCTGCGGCAAAAATGGCAACGCAATCAGTTTCCTGATGGATTTTGCTGGCATGGGCTTCGTCGAGGCAGTGAAAGACTTGGCGCAGGAATACGGACTGCAAGTTCCTGAAGATGAACGTTCTCCACAAGAGCGAATGAAGGCCACTGAGGCACGCGAGCGGCAAACCAGCCTGACGGACGTCCTGGAAAGAGCGGCGGCAGCTTACAAGAAGCAACTCAAGATCAGCCCTCGCGCTATCGACTATCTTAAACACCGGGGACTGTCAGGCGACATCGCCAAAACATTTGGACTGGGTTATGTCCCTGAAGGCTGGCGCGCGCTGGCAAGCGTATTCCCGGATTACAGTGATCCCTTGCTAGAAGAGTCTGGCCTGGTGATCGTGAACACTGAAGGTAGCGACGAAAAACGGTATGACCGTTTTCGTGATCGCGTGATGTTCCCGATTCGAAATGTCAAAGGTGAATGCATTGGTTTTGGTGGACGGGTCTTGGGCGACGAAAAACCCAAATACCTCAACTCACCCGAAACACCCGTCTTCTCCAAAGGACGCGAGCTCTACGGCTTGTTTGAGGCACGCAACGCGTTAAGAGATGCAGGCTACGTCCTCGTTACCGAGGGCTACATGGATGTAGTGGCGCTGGCCCAGCTAGGCTTCCCCAATGCCGTGGCCACTCTCGGGACGGCCTGCACCAAGGACCATGTGCAAAAACTGTTCCGTTTTACTGATTCAGTCGTGTTCAGCTTTGACGGAGACGCAGCGGGTCGGCGGGCAGCTCGCAAAGCACTTGATGCCGCCCTGCCATACGCCGCAGACACGCGGAGCGTCAAATTTTTGTTCTTACCGGTGGAGCACGATCCCGACAGTTACATCCGCGCCAATGGCCAGGAAGCCTTTGCGCAAATGGTGAGCAATGCCGTGCCTTTGAGTCGCTTTCTGCTGGACACTGCACGCGAATCCTGTGATCTGAGTTCTGCCGAAGGGCGATCGCACCTGGCTGCAAATGCAAAACCACTGTGGGCAGCCATGCCAGAGGGCGCGCTAAAGCAGCAACTGCTCAATGACATCGCTGATCTGGTTCAACTCAGCCCGCGGGAACTGCTGGACGCATGGAAGCTGACA
>JADJBS010000014.1 GCA_016703665.1 Candidatus Defluviibacillus avedoerensis | reverse complement strand
ATTAAGGGCCAGTGATTGGCGCAACTCTGTGCCGCATGCGTGCTCAGTGGCCGTCAATCGGCCCATGGGCATAACAAGCCTGCAGCCAGACTGCGTTGCCAGGATCACGGGCCAAGCGATCATGAACCGCCCCGACTGGAGCTGTTCCGTATTCGATCGAATGCTGCCGGGCCTGACGCAACGCCGGTAGCGGTGTGGAAGTTCGCACGTTGTCTCCTGTGCGGGAAAACGGTCACTCCAGCCCACTTATAGCGCCAGTTTAAAATTGCGGGGCCTGCCCGCAAAGCTGTGCGGGCCTGCCGACTCAACTGTAACGTTTCTGGTTACATGTCCGCCAGCGGACACACAACTGTAGCCAGTTTGCCTATGCAATTCCACGCATAGGTCAGACAAACATCAATGAAATCAAGCAGGTAACCGTTGAGCCCACGCTGTGACAGGACTTGATAAGAAAAGGCACCCGCAAGGGATGTTTTCAACCAAATCCTCACACTTCCGGAGACAAGCATGATCTACGGATTGCCAGGCGCTGCAGGCATGAAAGTGGCCTACGAAGCCCAGTACAACAACTTCATCGGTGGCAGGTGGGTTGCCCCGTCCAGGCAAGTGCTCCGACGTCATCACTATCACGGGCAAGGCCTACGCCCAGGCCGCACGCTCCACCGCCCAGACGTGGAGCTGGCCCTGGACGCACCCCATGCAGCAGCAGACGCCTGGGGCAAGACCAGGCGCGACCACACGCAGCGGCATCCTGCTGAAAATAGCCGACCGCATCGAAGCCAACCTGGAACTGCTGGCCTACGCGCCGAAACCGTGGACAACGGCAAGGCCATCCGCGAAACCTGAACGCCGACATCCCCCTCACCATTGACCACTTCCGCTACTTTGCCGGTTGCTTGCGCTCTCAAGAAGGCGCGTTGTCCAACATCGACGAGAACACGGTGGCGTATCACATCCAGGAACCTCTGGGCGTGGTAGGCCAGATCATCCCCTGGAACTTCCCCATCCTGATGGCCGCCTGGAAGCTCGCCCCAGCCATCGGTGCGTGAAACTGCGTGGTGCTGAAGCCCGCCGAATCTACCCCCATCAGCATCTTGATTTTGGCTGATCTGATTGCCGACCTGCTGCTTAACTTCGGTGTGCTCAACATCGTCAGCAGCTAGGCCGCGAAGCGGTGCCCCTGGCCGCAAGCAAACGCATTGCCAAGATCGCCTTTACCGGGTCAACCACAGGTCGCGTAGATTGCGCAGGCCGCTGCCAACAACTGATCCTGCCGCGGTGGAGCTGGGCGGCAAGTCATGGAACATCTTCTTTGCCGATGTGATGGACAAAGACGATGACTTCCTCATTTTCTGCTAAGGCGATCGAAGGCATGGTGCTGTTTGCGTTCAACCAAGGGGTGAGGTCTGCACCTGCCCCAGCCGCGCATTGATTCAGGAAAGCATTTACGACAAGTTCATGGAGCGTGGTAGTGAAGCGTGTGGCCGCCATCAAACAGCAGAAAACGCTGGACACCGACAGCATGATGGGCGCACAGGCTTCCAAAGAACAGCTGACCAAGATTCTGTCTTACCCGGACCTGGGCAAACAAGAAGGCGCCGAAGTGCTGGCCGGTGGCGAACAAGCCCACCTGGGTGGCGACCTGGAAGGTGCATTTACATTCAGCCTACCTGTTCAAGGGTCACAACAAAATGCGCATTTTCCAGGAAGAAATTTTTGGCCCCGTACTGGCCGTGACCACTTTCAAAGACGAAGCCGAAGCGCTGGAAATCGCCAACGACACGCTGTACGGCCTGGGCGCTGGTGTGTGGAGCCGCAACGGCAATGTGGCCTACCGCATGGGCCGCGCCATCAGGCCGGTCGCGTGTGGACCAACTGCTACCACGCCTACCCAGCGCATGCAGCCTTCGGTGGCTACAAGGAATCCGGCATTGGCCGCGAGACCCACAAAGTCATGCTCGACCACTACCAGCAAACCAAGAATCTGTTGGTCAGCTACAGCGAGAGCAAACTCGGTTTCTTCTAAAAACCGGACTTGGAAAAGACAGTATCCCAGGGGCAGGCAACTGCCCCTTTTTGCGTAGAACAAAAACGGAGACGAACATGGTTGACAAAGTCATCGCCACCCAAGCCGCCCTGGACCTGGTGGCTTTTCTGAAAACCAAGCACGGCCCCGATCTGATGTTTCACCAGTCCGGCGGCTGCTGCGACAACAGCGCCGCCAATTGCTTCTTGCCAGGCGAGATCACCATGGGCGCGGGTGATGTTTACCTGGGCGACATCGGTGGTTGCCGTTCACATTGGAAAGTCACAGTACAGTACTGAAACACCTTAACTCATCATCGACGTGATCGAAGGCACAGGCGGCACGTTTTCACTGGAGGGGCCAGAAGGCAAGGCCTTTCACACGAGGTCACGGGTATTCACAGCAGCGGAATTGTCTGAACTGGAGCGAAAAGCCGCAGCCTAGGACCCACCACTACCGTCCTCAAACCTTGCAGGCCGCCGCTCAGCAAACGCCTGACGCCCCTCGGCAAAATCACGGCTGTTGGCCGTCAACACCTCGCGTGCCCGCAAGGCCTCTTCATGGTAGTGGCCTGCGGCCAGTTCGTTGAGCGAAGCCTTGGTGCTTTGCATGGCCAGCGGCGCCATGCTCAGCACGCCTTGCACGCAGGCCTGGACACCTGCGTCAAAGTCGTCGGCTGACAGCAAAGCCTCAAACAGGTTGGCCGACTGCAGTGCTTCCAGCGGAATCGCCTTGCCCGTCAAAAACGCTCGCTTGGCCAGGTTCAGCCCCAGGCGCGATACATAGCGGCGCAGGCCACTGGGGTAGTAATGCAGGCCCAGCGCGGCGGCGGGCATGCGCAGCTCGGCACCGAACAGGCCCAGGCGCAGGTCACAGGCCAGCATCAAGTCGGTGGCACCACCGTAAACGCTGCCATTCATGGCGCAAATGCTGATGGGGCGCAGGCGCTCCAGCGCATCGGGGATTTGCTCAAAAAAGTTCGGGTCGTGTTCATCGCTTTCAAATCCGCCCACGTGGTAGCCCGCACAAAACACGGGTTTAGCGTGACCTGTGGTGATGGCTGTCAGCACCACAACCTGCACGTCCGGGTGGGCGTTCAGGGTGTCAAAGTGGGCCAGCAGGGTACGTAAATCGTCGTCGCCCAGGCTGTTGCGGCGGGATGGGCGGTTCAGGGTGAGGGTGGCGCACTTGCCGTCGATGGCCAGCAGGGGCGTGGATTCAGCTTTCATGGTCATGGTCGTGTTCATGACCACCATCCTACCCACTCCATCAGCCACCCAGGTACCATGCTGAAAACCCTGCCGGAGACCTGCTGACATGACCTCACCCACCCCCATCACCCCTGCCCTGCTCGCCTTAGGCAACAGCACCGACCCCAACACCCTGGCCTGGATGCACGGCACACCACCTGCACCGGACAAACTGATCCGGTTTGCAGATGGATCGTGGTACAAGTTTCCCCAGTTTCGCTGGAGTTTTTCGCATGTGCGCGAACTGGTGCCCACCGTCAACATCCCACGGGGTTCCCAGCCCGTCTGGGCACTGCCCCGCGCAGAGCGGGATGACATTGATGCCGTGCAATTCACGCCGCTATTCCAGACCGAACCCATGACCTGGGCCCAGTCCCTGGTGCACAACTGCACCGACGGCATCGTGGTGCTGCACCGGGGGCAGATCGTGTACGAGCACTACGCAGGCGCGCTGAATGAAGGTGGCCAGCATGTGGCGCATTCGGTCACCAAATCCTTTGTCGGCACACTGGGCGCCAGCCTGGTGGCAGAAGGCCTGCTGGACCCAGCCGCTCCGGTGACACAGCATGTGCCCCAACTGGCGGGCAGCGCGTTTGGCACAGCCACCGTGCGTCAGGTGATGGACATGACCACTGGGCTCCAATATGGCGAGGACTACACCGACCCCAAAGCCGAGATCTGGACCTTTCTGCGCGCAGGCAATATCTTTCCCCGTCCGGTGGACTACACGGGGCCAGATGGTTTGCTCGCCTTTTTGCAAACAGTTCAAGCCGCTGGCGATCACGGGCAAGCCTTTGCCTACAAAACAGTCAACACCGATGTGCTGGCTTGGATCATTCACAGCGTCACCGGCAAACCACTGGCGCAGAACCTGTCAGAGCGATACTGGCGCCGCATGGGCATGGAGCAAGATGCCTACCTCAGCATTGACGGCTGCGGCACGGCCTTTGCCGGTGGCGGCCTGAACACCAGCCTGCGCGACCTGGCCCGCTTTGGCGAGATGCTGCGCAACGATGGCCGTGCGGGAAACCAGCAGATTGTGCCCAAGGCTGCGGTGGACGACATCCGCCAGGGCGCAGACAAAGGCCATTTTTCCAAAGCAGGCATACCCACCCTACCCGGCTGGAGCTACCGCCACATGTGGTGGATATCGCACAACGCGCATGGCGCGTTTTCGGCGCGCGGTGTGCATGGCCAAGCCATTTATGTGGACCCTGCCGCCGAGATGGTGATTGCACGTTATGGCTCGTACCCGCACGCGGCCAACGTGTACATCGACCCCACCTCGCTGCCGGCTTACCATGCGCTAGCTCTCCATTTGATGGCCTCGTAAGCAGCATCGGTCATGGTGGGTAAAAAGCCCCCTTGGGGCATTGGGCATCGCATTCGACCTACACTGAGCACCTTCGTGTAACAAGTTGTTTCCTCAAACGCATGCAGGGCTTCCGCGCGCCAGTCAAAATCCAGAATCCAAGCCAACCAAGTCGGATTGGCCGTTTTGGGGATATTTTGGAAGATTTGAGTGTCATTCAAAAAATGACCGTCATTACGACATCGTCTGTTGTGATGTCTTGGCTGGTCATTTTGGTGTATGACCGCGTTGCCACCGCATTTGGTTCAACGGGCGCGACGGGTACGACATGGGTCATTGGCACTATCACCCCATTGGTGGTCGCGCCTGTCGTTTCAGCATACTTCGTGCACCTCATGCAGGAGCTTAGAAATGCGCGTGATCTGGCCCGGACCCTTTCCATCACAGATGTTCTGACAGGGGTATTCAACCGGCGCCACTTCATGGCGCAGGTTGAAACTGAGTTCGCCAAGGCCAAGCGATACAAATTGGCCATGTCAGTCATCATGCTGGATATCGACCATTTCAAGTCTGTCAACGACAAGCATGGTCACAGCGCAGGCGATGACGTGCTGGTGGGTGTGTCCAGCATGATTGCCAAATGCTTAAGAGACGCAGACGTGCTGGCACGTTATGGCGGTGAGGAATTCATCGTTCTGCTGCCACAAACGGACGGCCACGAAGCGATGGTGGTGGCAGAACGCATTCGTCAAGAAGTGGAAACGCTCGAAGTGCTCCCTGAAGTTGGGCCGAGGATCGCGGTCACAGCCAGTCTGGGCGTTGCGGCAATACGCGAAGATACCGACACACTGGCGACCATCCTCAAACATGCCGATGCTGCGCTTTATCAGGTCAAGACCAGTGGCAGAAATCAGAGCGCGCTAGCTAACTGACCGGTATTTGCTACATACTTTATAGCAAAAAGCTTTGTATTCAATAGCCGGTACAGGCATTTATATTGTTTGATTCGATGGCACAAGGCCCGGTTGTGTGCCTTAATGGCTTTTAAGCTTTGAGAGTACAACCCCATGGGCAACCAGATCGTGACCGAAGCGGACCGCAAACGCACCCCCGCAGCCCCCAACACCGAGGGCTACATCCGCCCCCAAGGCACTGGACAGCGCCGCAGCCTGGAACGCGGCAAGGCCACCCACAAGAAGAACCCGGGAAAGCGCTCACACAAGGGCGGTTAAGTCAAAGGCGGCTTGGCCGCCTTTTTTTCGCCCTCTTTGAATCAGCGCTTGGCCTTGGCCAGCGCCAGGTTCCACATCGCAATCAACTGCTCGTATTCGTCATTCGCCACTTGCAGGTTCAGTGGAAACACCTTCAGCGTGGTCAAGTCTGGCATGCTGGTCAACTTGGACACGGCAATGTCGCTGCGGGTTGGGCGGCGAAAGTTCTCCACCAGCAGCATTTCTTGCGCGGGCTTGCTCAGCAACACGTCGTAAAACTGCTTGGCTGCTGCAGGGTTCTTGGCCCCTTTTACGATGAACATGCCTTCTGCTCCCAAATAGGTTCCCTCAGAGGGATACACCAGCTTGATTTCTTTTTGGCCGCCCACCACAAATTCGTAGGCAGAAGACTCGATGGTGATGCCCACCGGATACTCACCCGCTGCCACGCTCTTGTACACCTGACCGGAGCTTTGCACCACGACAGCATTTGCGGCGATTTTCTCCAGGCCTTCTCGACCAAACTGCTTGAGCAGGCCATAGACCTGAATGAACGCCGTGCCGGACTTGGACGGATCGGTGATCGTGACCTTGCCCTTCCACTCGGGCTTCATCAGGTCTGACCAGGTCTTGGGCGCTGCCAGGCCTTTGAGTTGCTTCTCGTTCACCATCAGCACCATCACATGCACGTTGACGCCGATGTAGCGGCCCTTGGCATCGTGAAACTGCGGCGCAATGGCCTTGGCTTCGGGCGACTGGTAGGGCTCCATCAGGTCAGGGAATGCCGCCAGCGTGCCCACACCACCGCTCCAGAAAATGTCGCCCCCAGGATTGGCAGCCTCGGCCTGGATGCGCTTCATCAGCGTGCCGGTGCCACCCGTGACGGACTTGACCTGCAGGCTGGGCACTTTCTTTTTGGCCGCTGCCACCGCATTGCCAATGGCCTCGGGGTTGTTGGACGAATACAGCACCACGGTTTGGGCCAATACGCTACCCACGCCTATGGCCAAGGCCAGTGCGGCCAGGCTTTTGAAACAGCTCTTCAACATCTTGGGATCCTTACTTGACAGAAAACAGATTCACTTTGAGAAACTTGGCGGCCAGCCCGACCGGCACCAAAATCAACACCACCAGCACCGCCCCATAGGCCGAGGCCAGCCCCAGCCGCCCCGTGTCCACCAGGCGGTAGATGGCAATCGGCAAGGTCTCCAGCCCGCCAGAGTACACCACGATGGAGGCTGACAGCTCCGAGATGGACGTGGCCCACATCAGGATGGCGGCAGACAGCATGCTGGTCTTCATCACCGGCAGCACCACCTTAAAGAAGGTCTTGAACGGGCTCACGCCCAGGCTGATGGAGGCCTCTTCCATCGAGCCCGGCAGGTTGTACAGCACCGACGAGGCATTGCGCACCCCAAACGGCAAACGCCGCACCATGTAGCAGACGATCATGATGGCGGCCGTGCCGGTCAGCACAAGCGGCCCGGTGTTGAACGACTGCACCAGCGCAATGCCCAGCACCGTGCCCGAGATGGTCAGCGGCAGCACCACCACATAGTCCAGCACGCCCGACAGGCGCGACTTCTTTTTGACCACCAGGTAGCTCACCATCAGCGCCAGCGCCGTGCCCAGCACCGTGGCACTGGCGGCAAACATCAGCGAATTGAGAATCGGCTCAGGCGCGAGCGACAGCGCCCGCTCGATGCTCTGCGTGGACCACTTGCCCCAGTGCATCACCGGCCCGCGGGCCTGGGTAAAAGCTCCCGCAAACACCGCCACCAGCGGCACTAAGGACAAGGCCACCACGCCCACCGCCAGGCTGGCCAGCAGCACGCCCTGCCAGCTCTTGGCGCGCACCGGTGCAGGCGCACGCCCCTGCGTCATCTGAACCTGACGGCGCTCCACCACGCGCTTCTGAAAGAACAGCACGATGGCCACGATGGCAATCATCACCACCGACAAGCTGCTTTGCAGCACCGGGCTGTTGCCCATCTCGCTGACAAACAGGCTGTAGGTCATCACCGACAGCAGCGGTATCTGCCCACCCAGCAGCGACGACAAGGCAAAGTTGCCCACCACCAAGGTAAATACCACCAGCCCGTTGACCATCATCGCTGGTGCCACCGTGGGCAGCATCACTTTCAGACGGGTCATGAACGGGGACGCGCCCAGGCTCAAACTGGCTTCTTCCAGCTGGCCGTCAAAGCCGCGCAGCGCCGCCAGCGTGCCCAGGTACACATAGGTGTAGTAGATCAGCGTCATCGAAAACACCATGCCGCTCCAGCCGTAAAAGCTGGGCACCGCCAAACCTTGGTCATTCAGCCAGTTGCTGATCAGGCCGTTGTTGCCCAGCATCATCAGCCACGACTGGCCAACGATCACCTCGGGGATGATGATGGTGACGATGGGCAATATCGCGACCACACCCTTAAGCGGAAAGTCATACCGCGCCATCACATAGGCCAGTGGCACGCCCACCAAGGTGGAGGTGCAGGTGACGATGATGCCCAGCACGATGGTGTTGCGGATCGCCTCCAGGTATTGCGCCTCGGTCAGCACGGTGGCAAACCCGCCCAGCGACAAGCGGCCCTGCGGGTCGAGCAAAGCGTTCCAGGTGAGCACGCCAATCGGGTAGGCCACAAACAGCGCCAGCACCCCCAAAGAGAAGATCGACCACAGCCCCCAGGGCCACCAGCGAGCCGGGTTGAATGACACGGTAGAGGCGCTCATTGGCTGATCACACGGCTTGTCTGAGGCACCGTCAGCCACAAAGCATCACCCGGCTGAAAGGTCTGCAGGCCCGGCACGTCCACTTGCAAGACCTCGTCGTTGTCCAGCGCCACGCGGCAAAGGGCTTTGGCACCCAGGTATTGCCGGCCCGTCAGCGTCACCGGCAACGCGTTGTCTGGCTGCACTTGCGAACGTGCCTGCAAGCTCAGGTCTTCTGCCCGCAACACCAATTTCCGCAGTCCGTCGCCTGTGGCGTCACGAGTATCAACGATCAATTGCTGCCCCGCCACACTCACCACGGATTGAGCAACCTGTTCCACCTCCAACAAATTGGCCGAGCCCACAAAGTCCGCCACGTAGGCCGACACCGGCTGGCTGTACAGCGCCTCAGGCGTGTCCATTTGCGCGATGCGCCCGCTTTGCATCACCGCGATCTGATCCGACATGGCCAGGGCCTCCTCCTGGTCGTGCGTGACAAACACGGTGGTGATGCGCGCCTGGCGCTGCAAGTCGCGGATCATGTCGCGCATAGACAGCCTTAGCTTGGCGTCCAGGTTGGACAGCGGCTCGTCCATCAGCAGCACGCGGGGCTTGATCACCAGTGCGCGCGCCAGTGCCACCCGCTGGCGTTGGCCGCCGCTCATTTGCGCCGGGTAGCGCTCGGCCAGCGCCTTGAGCCCCACCAGCTCCAATGCTTCGTCCACCCGCGCTGTCAATTCGTCCCGCGCCACCTTGCGCGCCTTCAGGCCATAGGCCACGTTGTCGCGCACCGACTTGTCTGGGAACAGCGCGTAATCCTGAAACACCATGCCAATGTTGCGCTGGTAAGCAGGCACACGGGTGATGTCGTCCTCGTCAAACCAGATGCTGCCCAAGTCCGGCTCGTTGAACCCGGCAATGCAGCGCAGCAGCGTGGTCTTGCCGCAGCCGCTGGGGCCCAGCAGCGTGAAGAAGCTGCCCTCCGGAATGGTCAGATTCAGGTCTTGCAGGACGGTTTGTTGCTCGAAGCGTTTGACGAGGTTCTGGACGCGTATGGTGGACATGGTGGGCAGGATCCTCCAGCCGAAATGCTATATTTTTGAAAGCAAACAAATGAATGCAGACATGCCATGATATCGATTTTTAATGAAAATTACGTCTGAACACTGCAGCTCAGCGCAGGTTTCGGTTGACAGACGGCAAGTCCGGCATGACGCCCACATACCGTCCGCGAGGGCGGATCACTTGGGCCACACCCAGTTGCTCTATGCTGTGTGCCAAGAGCCCAACGCTACGGGCTGTTGCAAACAGTCCAAATGCAGCATCTGAAGGCAACTGATACCTTGCCACCAGGGCCGCCAGGGCGACGTCAATATTGGGCAGCAAACCCGTCAGGCTCGTCACCTTTGCAATAAAGCGCGCAATCGCATCGGGAGGCTTAAACATGGCCAGCAAAGCCGCAGCACGTGGATCACCATCGGGATAGATGGGGTGCCCAAACCCTGCAAGCGGCAAGGCTGCCGACAAATAGTGGTTGACCACCTGCTCCTCTCCCAGCCGTTCGACCTCGCCAAACAAGGCATGAACACGGCCCGAGGCGTCGCCATGCAGGGGCCCGGACAAGGTCGTCAAGCCCGCCAGCAAGCAAGCGGGTAAAGAGGCGCCCGTCGACGCCGCAATTCGGGCCGCAAATGCGGAGCTTGTCAGCTCATGGTCGGCCAGCAGCACCATGGCCACCCGCAGCAGTTCCCCAACGTGTTCCGTTTGACCCCACCCCTGCGCAAACCGCAAGTGCAAAGCTTGCCGTCCCTGCGGCTGAGCGCCAAACGCGGTGGCCAATGAAGAGACCAAACACTGCGCTTCGTCGTGCAGCACGCGCGTTACTCGACCACGGGTTGAATGCCCCGTTGCCGCGAGACTGGCCAGCGCCGTAAATGCAGCCAGGCGACCGGGGACGAACGTGTTTGGGGGCACCTGCTCGCCAGATGAGAAATCAACGCTTTGCTCGGCCCCCCACAGAAGTCGGGCTGCCTCCTCCAGGGTTGCAGTCTGAGCAAGCGCTACCGCCTCTTGACCACGGTAATACAAATGCCCACGCATGAACGAACACAAGGCGGTGGGGATGCTGGGCTCGGCGCCGAACAGCGTGTTGGCGGCCAAGGTTTCGTGCTTGCGCCCCGCCTGTTTGCGCTTGGCGAGTCCGACCACATCCTCGGCCCGGTAAAGGCTTCTGCGCGTATCGGTGGCATCGGGCATGACTTCCAGCTTGCCGCGGCTCACGTAAGCGTAAACGGTCTGGGGCCGCACGCCCAATTGGCGACACGCTTCATCCATCGAAATCCAGGTAGCCATAGCATTGGTCAAAAATTTATATATTGATTTTATACATCAATATTGACCACTTCATCAATCTGAAACTACCATCTGCCCCAACGCCAAGATACCCCGAATAAACGACATGAAGCCTCACGTCCTGCAACTCAATCCCATCCTGATCCCAGCCATCAACGACGAACTGGCATCGCGGTACATCGTTCACAAATTCTTTGAGCTGACTGACAAAGATGCCTGGCTACGCGAAGAAGGGGCCGCCGTGCAGGCAGTGATCACCGGCGGTCACACGGGCATCTCGCAGGAGATGCTGGCGCAGTTGCCCCATGTCAAAGTCGTGGCGATCAACGGCGTCGGCACCGATGCCGTGGACCTGACTTATTGCCGCAGCCGCGGTGTGGCTGTCACTGCCACATTGGGCGCGTTGACAGAGGATGTGGCCGACCTGGCCATTGGCCTGCTGATAGCGGCTTGCCGCAACCTGTGTGCGGGTGACCGCTTTGTGCGGGGCGGCCAATGGGAGATTTTTGCCCAGCCAAGTGCGATACCGCTTGCGAGGCGCTTCAGTGGCATGCGCCTGGGCATCGTCGGTATGGGTCGCGTTGGTCGCGCTGTTGCGGTCAGGGCTGCCGCCTTTGGCTGCCCCATCAGCTACACAGATCTGCACGCCATGGCGGATGTGCCCTACCGGTTTGAGGCTGATCTCATCAGCCTTGCGCAACAGTCTGATGCACTGGTGCTCTGCGCGGCTGCAGACAAGGCAGAAGGCCTGGTCAATGCGGCTGTTCTGGAGGCGCTGGGACCAAACGGCTTTTTAGTTAACGTCGCCCGTGGCCGCTTGGTCAACGAGGCAGACCTGACGCAAGCACTGGTCACAGGACAGATTGCGGGTGCCGGCCTGGATGTTTTCGTGGACGAGCCCCATGTTCCGATAGCGCTTCGCCAGTCTGATGCCGTGACGCTGCAAGCCCACAGGGCGAGCGCCACGTGGGAGACCCGCACCGCCATGGGTCAGATGGTGCTCGACAGCATTGCACAGGCGCTGGCCGGAGCCCGTCCAGCCATGAGCCTCACGACGTGATCGTCTGCCCGCTGAACCTTTGCACCGCCGACTTCAATAACAGATCTGCCGGAGACAACCCCATGCTCACCCGATTCCGCGCCACAGCGCTGACCCTCATTCTGGGCTGGACAATGTTCATGCCTGCTTTCGCCCAGCCCTACCCCTCACGCCCGGTCACGCTGGTTGTGCCGTTCCCGCCGGGCGGGGGGACTGACACCGGGGGACGAATTCTGGCCGAACAACTCAGCAAACGTTGGGGGCAGCCTGTTGTGATCGACAACAAGGGGGGGGCCGCCGGACAGATAGGCGCAGACTTGGTCTCCAAAGCAAAGCCTGATGGCTACACCTTGCTGCTTGGCAACATCGGTACGCAAGCCATCAACCCATCTCTTTATGCCAAGTTGCCTTACGACGCCGACACGGCGTTTGCGCCAATCTCCCTGATTGCGGAGCTTCCACTGGCGATGATGGTGAACCCCACCGTGCCTGCAAAGACGCCTGCCGAATTCATTTCGCTCGCCAAGTCAAAGCCGGGTCAATTGAGCTACAGCAGCGCAGGGGCTGGCGGTGCACCCCATCTGGCGGCAGAAATGTTCAAGGACCAGACCGGTACCTTCATCCTCCATGTGCCCTACCGGGGTGGCGGGCCGGCCATCGCTGATCTGATTGCAGGGCATGTCCAGTTGTCCTTCATGACAGTGCTGGAGGCCTCCGGCCACATCAAGGCTGGCAAATTGCGCGCCCTGGCAGTGACAGGTAGCAATCGCCTGACAGCACTGCCTGACGTGCCCGCCCTTGCAGAAACCACGATCCCAGGTTTTAACGCCATCTCCTGGCTGGGCTTGTTAGCCCCGGCGGGTACACCACCGAATCTGGTGGAGAAAATTGCCGCTGACGTTCGTGCCGTTCTTGCAGACGAAGCCGTCAAATCGCGGTATATCTCGCTGGGAGGTGTGCCGCGCGCCACGACGCCACAGGAGTTCGTCAGGCTCATTGCTGACGACAGACAGCGCTATGCCCAAATCATCAAGAGCAGGAAGATCAGCGCCGAATGACGCTTCAAAAAACAAACACTGGCTACACCTTTGCCCCACTTGAGCCAAGGACTCTGCCAGTCGCTGACAGTTCAGTGGTTTTCCCTGTCGGTCGTGTGTACTGCATTGGACGGAACTATCGGTGGAATCAAGACAAAAGCGTCGCGCCACAAGAAATGCCACCGTGGTTCATGAAGCCTGCGAGCGCGGCCGTACCCGCCTGCGGCGCGCTGCCTTATCCGCCGGGCACACAGGACTTTTGTCACGAGATCGAATTGGTCGTGGCCATTGGGGTCGGAGGTCGCAACCTTCAGGCCCAGGATGTGGAGCCTCTGCACATCTGGGGTTATTCGGTCGGACTGGATCTCACCCGACGAGATCTTCAGCAGATCGCAAAGCGCTCAGGTGAACCTTGGGAAGCCGCCAAAGCCTTTGACCACTCGGCTCCTTGCGCCCCGATCGTGCCCGTTTCGGTTTGTGGCCATCCGCGGCAAGCTGCAATTTGGCTATCGGTGAACGGTATTGAGCGCCAACGCAGTGACTTGTCCGACTTGATCTGGTCAGTGCCCGAACTGGTGGCAATGCTTTCCCGATCGGTTGCGCTTCAGCCTGGCGACCTCATCTTCACTGGTACACCGGCTGGCGTTGGCGCCTTGCAAATTGGCGATGTAGTCAGCGGCGGGGTGACAGGGATTGGCGAGTTCACAGTTTCCATCTCTCAACCTGAAGCGACACCATGACGACAAATACCGACCAAAAAATCGCGCTGGTCACTGGCGCTGGCAGCGGCATCGGCCGCGCCGCTGCGCTTGGCCTGATGGAAGACAACTGGACAGTCGTGCTGGCGGGCCGTCGTGCAGAGCCACTCCATGCACTGGTGGCTGAAGCTACCGCGCGCGGTCAGTCCGGCATGGCCGTTCCTACCGATGTGACAGATCCGACCAGTGTGCAGGCGCTGTTCGACACCATCGAACGCACCTACGGGCGGCTGGACCTGTTGTTCAACAACGCGGGCGTCAACGCCCCCGCTGTGCCCATGGATGAACTGCCGCTGGAAAAGTGGTTCAACGTGCTGAACACCAATATCACCGGCGTTTTCCTGTGTGCACGGGCCGCCTTTGGCTTGATGCGCCGCCAGTCGCCACAGGGTGGGCGCATCATCAATAACGGATCCATCTCGGCGCACACGCCACGCCCTTTCACCGCGCCCTACACCGCCAGCAAACACGCCGTCTCAGGCATCACAAAATCATTGGCGCTGGACGGTCGCGCCTTCAACATCGTGGCCAGCCAGATCGACATTGGCAATGCGCTGACCGAGCTGTCAGAGCGTATGACGCGCGGGGTCTTACAGGCCAACGGCGCCCTTGCCCCCGAACCCATGTTCGACGCCCATCACATCGCAAACGCGGTGCGCCAGATTGCCGCCCTGCCTTTGTCCACCAACGTGCTCAATATGACCATCATGGCCAGCGCCATGCCCTTTGTAGGGCGAGGCTGATTTTTAGGAGACCTTTATGCAACTCACATCATTGATCAAGACCTTCGCCGTGTTGGCGTCGCTTGCCCTGTCGCACAACCTGGCAACAGCCCAGACCTACCCCACGCGCGCCATCAAGATCATCGTGCCAGCGCCACCCGGCGGTGCCATTGACACCTTGGCCCGCGTTGTTGGCGACAAGCTCTCTGCAGCGCTGGGGCAGGCGGTTATCGTCGATAACAAGCCCGGTGCGTCCAACAACATCGGCACCGACGCCCTTGCCAAAGCTGCGCCCGACGGCTACACCATTGGCATTGTGGGAGGCAGCCACAACATCAATAAGTTCCTGTTCAAGAACCTAGGATGGGACCCAGAGACCAGTTTTGAACCTATTGTCTACACCCATGTGGTACCCCTGGTGTTTGCGATCTACCCCCAAATCCCCGCCAAGACGCTGCCCGAGTTTGTGACCTGGATGAGGGCCAATCCAGACAAGGCCAAAGTGGCGACGTCAGGCCGTGGCAGTGCACAGGAAATGGCTGCCGAGATGTTCCGCATGGCAACAGGTGCAGACATGCTGCTGGTGCCCTACAAGGGCTCTTCGGCTGCCCACCCAGATCTGCTGGCCGGACGCACGGCGCTTTACATCGACACCATCAGCGCGATCCAGTCTCAGGTGAAAGCGGGTAACGTCCGCGCTGTCGCGGTGTCAACGCTCAAACGTACAGCCGCCATGCCAGACGTACCTACCGCTGACGAACAGGGACTGAAGGCCTATGACGCCAACACCAATGGCGGTTTTCTGGCACCAGCAGGCACGCCCAAGGCGATCATCAACAAGCTCAATGCTGAAATCAACGCGGCGCTGAAACTGCCTGACGTGCGCGCAAAACTGGAAGCCGCAGGCATTGATATTCAGGGTGGAACACCGCAGGATTACGCCGCACTGATCAAGTCTGACCTGGTCAAATGGAGCAAGGTCATCAAGGCGGCGGGCATTCCGTCGGAGTGATTTGACCGACAGGATTTGCCTTCCCGAAAGTCCCGGCAGTGACAACTGATAGGGATGAACTGGATGACAAAGTCACTCCCTACCGCACAATTCAAATGACTCATGGACTATTTTTACAACGGGGCAAACAAACATGAACTGCAGATCCTTATTGAAGTTGAACTCTTTGGCGATTGCCGTTTGTCTTGGCTCATTGAGCAGCCTTTCGGTCAATGCGGAGACGGTCAAGATCGCCTTCATTGAAGTGTTGTCTGGTCCATTTGCAAAGACTGGCGAAGGTTCTTTGAACCAGTTGCGTGAAGTCGTGCTGCAACTCAACGCAAAAGCCAAAGGCAACGACACCAAGTTTGAGGTCGTTCCTTTTGATGGAAAAGGTTCGCCTCAAGACAGTGTTACGGCGTTGAGGTCTGCCGTAGACCAAGGGATTCACTACATTACGCAGGGCGGTGGATCCGGCGTGGCGTTGGCTTTATCTGAAGCGATTGGAAAGTTGGCTGAGCGTGAACCCGACAAGGCCGTGGTTTTCCTGAACTACTCCGCCATGGATCCGATGCTGACCAATGAGCGTTGCAATTTTTGGCATTTCCGCTTCTATCCCTCAAGCGAAATGAAAATTGAAGCCTTAACGACTTACCTCACCAAGCGTGCGGACGTCAAGAAAGTCTTTCTTTTTAACCAAAACTACAGCCACGGGCAGCAAGTTGCGAAAGCCTCGCGCAATTACCTTGCACGAAAGCGCCCTGACGTGCAGATTGTGGGGGACGACATGATCCCCATTGCGCAAGTGCGTGACTTCGCACCCTATGTCGCCAAGATCAAAGCCAGTGGTGCAGACACCGTGATCACGTCGAACTGGGGCAGCGATTTGACCCTGTTCTTCAAGGCAGCAAAAGAAACCGGCTTGAACATCAACTTCTTCACCATGAACGCCAATAACCCGGGAACCCCAGCCGAACTTCGGGAATGGGGTGCCGAAAAAGTAGGGGTGATCTGGAACTGGGGCCACAACGCGCCAACACCGGAACTTGAGAAGACTTACCTTGCCTACAAGGCAAAGTACAACGAAGACTTCATCTTCGCAGCCCATTGGAATTCTCTGAGCATGTTGTCTTCGGCAATTCAAAAGGCCAGTTCCTCCGACCCCAAGAAAGTCGCCTACGCGTTAGAGGGCATGCGTTACAAGAGTCCGATTGGCGAAGTGGAAATGCGGAAGACCGATCACCAGTTGTTAGCGCCTCTCTTCCTGGGCATTTGGGCCAAGCAGGGCAGCAAAGGTGTTAAGTACGACGCAGAGAAGACGGGATATGGCTTCCGTTCGGAGGTTGTTTGGGACTCCTACGTGAGTGCACAACCCACTTCCTGCCAGATGACTCGTCCCTAAACTAACCTTTCGAGAGTACGTGATGCAGCAGAATGGCCTGATGATGGAACGCCCTCTGCTGCTGTCGAGCGTGATTGATCACGCTGCCCAGCAGTTCGGCGATGTTGAAGTTGTCTCCAGGGAAACCAATGGATCCCTGTTCCGATATACCTACGCACAGTGCGCCGTGCGTGCGCGCCAGCTTGCCAATGCCTTGAAAAGGCTGGGGCTGAAGCAAGGGGAGGCCGTTGGCTCAATCGCATGGAACAACCATCGACACTTGGAGTTGTATTACGCAGTTTCAGGCAGTGGCATGGTCATGCACACTAGCAACCCACGCCTTCATACGCAACAACTCATTTATGTCATCAATCACGCGGAAGACCGAGCTGTTTTTTTCGATTCAAGCTTTGCACCCCTTGTTCAAAGCGTCGCGCCGCATTGCCCAGGGGTGCACACATGGGTGTGTCTCACTGATGCCGCCAACACGCCTGCTATCGAAGGTGTGGCCAATGTTCAGTCGTACGATGAACTCATTGCAGGGTCCAGTGACCAGTTCGAATGGCCACAATTCGACGAACGGCTCGCTGCAGCGATGTGCTACACGTCAGGAACGACTGGCCATCCGAAGGGCGTTTTGTACTCGCACAGGGCCATCGTGCTCAATGCAATGGCAGGCTGTATGCCGGGCATTCTCTCTCTGTCACCCAATGACGCCGTGCTGCCTGTGGTTCCGATGTTTCACATCAACGCCTGGTGCATACCCTATTCAGCACCAATTGGCGGTGCAAAGTTAGTACTTCCTGGTCCGAAACTTGATGGTCAGTCGCTTTACGAGTTGATGGAGTCTGAGGGCGTCACCATCAGCGCCGGGGTTCCAACTATTTGGCAAGGCCTTCTCGCTTACGTTGAGCACAACGGTTTGCGCTTCACCACGATGCGCAGAACAGGTGTCGGTGGCTCAGCCATGCCCCAGGCCTTGATTGCCAAATTCATGGATACCTATCAGGTTGAAGTACGCCATGGCTGGGGCATGACCGAAACCACTGCCATTGGAACCATGGGTACCTTGCCTCCCCAAAGTAAGGGCTGGTCGCAAGAAGAAAAGCACGCCTTGCTTGCAAAACAGGGGCGCAGTGCATTTGGCGTCGAGATCAAGATCATTGACGAGACCGGAAAGTCTCTGCCTCGTGATGGCGTATCGCAGGGTGAACTGATGATCCGTGGTCACTGGATTCTTTCCTCGTATTACAAAGGCGAAAAATCGCCTTTAGTGGATGGCTGGTTTGCGACAGGAGATATTGCGACTATCGATGCTGCCGGCATCATGCAAATTCGGGACCGGACCAAGGACGTGATCAAAACTGGCGGCGAGTGGATCAGCTCAATTGACCTGGAAAATGCTGCCGTCGCCCACCCATCGGTTGCCATGGCCGCTGTGATTGGTATCAAGAGCATCCCAAGTGGGATGAGCGTCCCTTGTTGTTTATCGTGCGGAAACCAGGAGCCAATTTGGAGAAGGCTGAGATTCTTCAATTTCTTGAAGACAAGATGGCCAAATGGTGGGTGCCTGATGACGTTATTTTTCTGGAGGCCTTGCCGGTAGGCGGGACGGGTAAAGTACAAAAAGCTGAGCTAAGAAAACAATACGGCGGTACCTTTCATCAACGCGTTTGACAAAGTTCCCTCATCTAGGCATCAACTGGAAGTAGTCAAATCCATTGCTGCGCCCACCCAGGCAGGTAGCCAGCGTGTCTTCCACCGTGCGCCACATGGCCAGGCGGTTGCGCCATTTGCTGATGCTGTGGCCCTCGTCGGCAAACACCAGGTAGTCCACCGGGTGGTTTCGCGCCTTGAGTGCGGCCACCACATCGTCTGAGTCGCCCTTGAGCACGCGCACATCGTTGGCGCCGTGGATCACCAGCAGGGGTGCCTTGATTTTGTCGAGCTGGCTGATGGGCGAGTTGGCGCGCATCTGTGCACGTTCGGCGGGCACATTGGCGTCACCATAAAAGCGGGTGAATACGTGGCGGCTGCGCCAGAAGGGGGGCCATGAATCCATCAGACGCGACCAGTCGGCCACGCCCACCACATC
>JADJBS010000013.1 GCA_016703665.1 Candidatus Defluviibacillus avedoerensis | reverse complement strand
GCAGCATGCTGCATCATGGGAGAAATCACAACCCTGTTCTTGAGGCGTAAACCCCGCAACTGCAAGGGCTCAAACAATCGAACTTTCCGGGACACGGGCTGCATCAGTGGCTACCCAGGTAAGCGGCCCGAACAGCCGGGTTGTTTAACAACTCGGCCCCGGTACCTTCCAGCGTGATGAGGCCTGTTTCCAGCACGTACGCACGATCAGCGACGGTCAAGGCTTGCTTGGCCATTTGTTCAACCAGCAAAATCGTTAGTCCTGATTGGCGCAGGGCGCGAATTGAACGGAATATCTCGGCAATGATCAGTGGCGCCAGACCAAGAGAAGGCTCATCCAGCAAGAGCAAGTGCGGCTCGCTCATCAAGGCGCGCGATATGGCCAACATTTGCTGCTCGCCGCCGGACAGCGTGCCTGCCATCTGCTCCCGTCTTTCCCGCAGCCTAGGGAACCGCGTGAACTCTTGTTCGATCAGTTGGGACACTCGTGCTGGGTCTGAACGCTTTGAATAGGCACCCAGCAACAGGTTCTCATGAACCGTCTGGTCTGGAAATACGCCCCGGCCTTCGGGGGACAAAGCGACACCAACACCTAGACGTTGGTGTGCCGGCATCGTGCTGCAATCAACACCATTGATCGTTACGCTGCCGCCGGTTAACGGCTCCAGGCCAACAATGCCTTTTAACAGGGTGATTTTCCCAGCACCATTCGCGCCGATGATGGTTACGACTTCGCCAGCGCGCACCTGGAGGGACACACCTTTGACAGCACGGATCGCACCATATGCGATTTCTACTGATTCAATTTTGAGCATGGTGAACGGGGTCTCCAACGGTTCTAGTCTTCGTCGCTGCCAAGGTAGGCCTCGATCACTTTGGGATTTGCTTGCACGTCGGCAGGGTTACCCTCGGCAATCTTGACCCCATAGTCAAGGACGATGACGTGATCAGAGACGCGCATGACCAAGTCCATGTGGTGCTCGACCATCAGAATGGACAATCCCATGCGGCTGATACGCACCAAAAGATCACCGAGTTCAGCCGTCTCTTGAGGGTTAAGGCCTGCAGCTGGCTCATCAAGAAGAAGAAGCTGAGGATCCGTCGCAAGCGCTCGTGCAAGCTCTACTCTGCGCTGCAGGCCGTAGGAAAGACTTCCTGCCGGTGCATCAGCCAAATGCGCAAGATCGACAAGTTGGAGTAGCGCAAGTGCCCTGGCTCTGGCTGCAGTTTCTTGACTACTGGCCTGGGGCAGCGCAAGCATTGAAACCCAGAAACCGTTACGCATGCGTGCATGACGCCCAACCATCACATTGTCGAGAACCGAGAGATCACCAAACAAGCGAAGATTTTGGAAGGTTCTCCCCATGCCCAGGAAACAAATCTTGTGCGCGGGAACGCCCACAATGCTGCTTCCCAAAAACCTGATCGAACCTGAATCAGGCCGCACAATTCCGGTCAGCATATTGATCATGGTGGTCTTGCCAGCGCCGTTGGGGCCAATCAGCGCATGCACGTGACCGTGCTGGAGCTTGAACGACACATTTTGAGCTGGCTTAACGCCACCATAGGACTTGCACACGCTGTCAACCGTCAGCAGTTCATCTCCGCTTTTTATCTGGAAGCTCAAGTCCACGTTCGACAACAGTCCGTCCGTCACTTTGGGTTGCATCGCGCGCCGACGCGCCAGCCAATGATCCAACACGCCCATCACACCGCCAGGCATAACGTAGAGCGCAAACAACAATAGTGCGCCGTACACAAAGTGTTGAACCGATGGCCAGCTGGACAGTGCTGCGTCAATGCTGGTTAAAAGAACGGCGCCAACCAGGGGGCCGTAGATAGACGCCATGCCACCGAACAGAACCAACAACAGAATAAAGATGGACAGGTGAAACGTGATGAAGTCCGAGTTGATGTATTGGTTCTGCTGTGCAACCAGCGCCCCGGCAACCCCGCAGGTAACAGCGGCGACGACAAATGCCATCACCTTTGCGCGATAAACACGCACACCTACCGAAGACGCCGCAATTTCATCGGCCTGCAGCGAAAGCAAAGCTCGACCAAACCGACCTTGTACGAGATTCCGGATCAATATGTGCGTGACAAAGCAAAGACAAAGACCAAACCACACCCATTGCTGCATGCTCAGCGGCGCGTCGCTCCAGGAAATTGCGCGTATGCCAAACAGGCCGCCAGCGCCGCCAAATACATCCGTCCATTCGGTGACCATTTTTTCGACAACGATGCCGAAAGCCAGCGTTACCATCGCCAGATAAGGCCCCTTGACTCGCAAAGACGGCAAGGCAATCAGTACGCCAAAGACGCCCGAAATCACTGCAGAAAGCAACAGTGCCAACCAGGGACTCATGTCTGTTTTGGTTGTCAGCAGTGCCACCGCATAGGCGCCAGCGGCAAAGAGTCCCGCTTGACCGAGTGACTTTTGGCCCGCAAATCCCACCAGAACATTCATACCTGCGGCGCAAAGGTAGTAGATGCACATCGTGAATCCGATACGCAGGTAGTAGTCATTGCTAACAGTCGCCGCAACGCTGCCCAAAACGAGCGTAAACAGCAGGGCGCCAAGCAGGTGTTTCAAGCCACTCATACCTTCTCCACCAAGTTGCTGCCGAACAATCCGTTGGGTCTAAAAGCAAGAACCAATATCACGAGGGCAAAGATGGTGACCTCTCGCCACTGAGCAGACCAAAGGTTGACAAAGGACTCCAGCACACCCAGCATGAAACCACCCACGACGCAGCCGCGTGGATTGTTGAGCCCGCCAACCATGGCAGCGGAGAATCCTTTCAGACCGACTGCCAAACCCATGAACAGCGAGGCTTGCGCAATGGGTGCGAGCATGAATCCAGACAGGCCTGCCACTGCCGAACTGATGATGAAAGCACCAATCATCATGCTCGACACATTGATGCCCATCAGGCTGGCAACGCTCGGGTTCTGCGCAACGGCACGCATAGCCTTGCCAGCCATGGTCTTTCTCATGATGTGGTCAAAAACCAGCATGATCACCACGGAGGTGACTAACATGAGGAGTTCCTGTGGTCGCACACCAACGCCCAGGATCCGAATCACATCGTCCCCCACCGGGCTTGGAACCACGACGGGTTTAGGCCCCCAAATGGCAAGGCCAATGCTTTGAAGAATGACACCAAAGCCCAAGGTGCTCATGACCCAGGCCATGCCAGGACGCCGTGCGAAAGGGCGCACGCCAAGAACAAACAGCAGCCACCCGATGCCGCCCATGATGGCCAAAGCCACTAACAGCGCAAGTAATTGCGCCATGGCACCCGGCTGTGCGCCACCGAACGATGTCGAGGTAAGCGGTTTCCAATGGCGAGAAATAACACACTCATCCCGATAAATGCCCCAGCAGATACGAATTCACCGTGGGAGAAGTTCAGTGTTTTTGTAGTAGTAAACGTAACGCTAAAACCCAACGAGACCAAGGCATAGGCACTGCCAACGGCCAATCCACTGAGCAAGGCTTGAAAAAGAGCAACATCCATGGCATCTCCTTAAAAAACGGCCTGTGAGTAAGTCTCACAGGCCGTTCGTGGCTGCGGATTTTTCTGTGGCTGCAATACCAAGAATCAGCGCTTGAAGTCGGAAGCGGTGAGTGACTTCGTTATATCGTCAGCGAACGGCACCAACTTGTCTTCGCTCCACTTCACAAAGGACAGGTCCGCTGCTGTCAAGGCTTCATGTTGTGTCTTTGAAAAAGGCTTGTCGTAGGTCTTCTTGACACCAACCACGGGTGCACTGAGGCCCTCAAGTGCTTCACGCATTTTTACGCCGTCGGTCCCACCGGCTTGACGAATGGCTGCTGCGATCAGCAATGTGGCGTCATAGCCGTGAATCACAAAGGGAAAAGCACTGGGTGCTGCCAGCTTGGCGACTGTGCGGTCATACAGTTTTTGTTGGGCAGGCGTGCTTGGGTTGACCAGGGTTCGCATAAAAATTGGCTTGCCCGCAAGGGTCTTCCCTGCAGCATCAAAATAGGTCACGTTGTCCGCAGCCCAGGAGCTCAGCATCGCTGGGAAGTAGTTGATTTTTTCCATGCTTCGAACCAGCTGCCCCGTTGGCGTACCTTGAGCCCAGACCATGATGGTCTCTACGCCGGCCGACTTCATCTTGTTCAACTGCGAAGTCATGTCGGTGTCAGCGACGCCAAATTTTTCAGTCGCTAGGGGCGTGATGCCGTGCAGCTTGGCAATTTCTTCCAGATCCTTGAGCCCGCCCTGACCATAGCCAGTGGTTTCGCCCATCAAACCGATTTTTTTGTTCCCGCCTCTGGCGGCATAGGCAACCAAGCCAGCAACTTGCTCGCGGTCCACCATGGAGATACGGAACATGTAGTTGTCTGCGCCAGCGGCAGTTGGTTTGGTGATGTCAGTGCCCGATCCAATCATCCCCATGGAGATGACTTTCTTCTGGTTGGGAATGTGCTTCCAGGCCAAGGCGTTCCCGGAATTGGTGGGGCCAAAAACGGCCGCCACCTTTTCGTTATCAATCAAATCACTCATGTTTTGAATGGACTTGGGCGGCTGTGATTGGTCATCACGAATCACCAGTGTGAGCTTCTTACCCAACACGCCACCAGCAGCATTGATGTCATCAATGGCGGCCTGAATACCAATCACCCCGGCTTTACCACTCTGTGCGGATGGGGAGGCCGACAAGTCACCATTGAAGCCAAGCTTGATATCTTGAGCTTGTGAAAGGCCAGCTGTAGCAAGTCCGACAATGAGCGCAGTACGCTTGGCGAAAGTTGAAATTTTCATGGTTTATCTCCTAGGTTGGTGTGAACGGAAACTACACGGGGGAAAAAAAGGGGGCTGCTTAACCGGCGAGGAAGCCGCCATCCACGGGCAGCGTCACACCTGTGACGTAGGTGGCCATTGGGGACGCGAGGAATACAACGGGGCCAATGAGCTCCTCAGCCTGACCCACGCGTGCCATGGGTGTGCGCGCCATGAACTTCTCCAGCTTTTCTGGCGCGTCCCGGGTAGCCGCAGTCATGGGTGTTTCAATCACACCCGGTGCAATTGCGTTCACCCGGACTCCATCCTTGGCGAGCTCGGCTGCCAGGGCTTGGGTCAGCATCTTGACGGCACCTTTTGAGGGTGAATAGCCAACGACACCTGCGAGCCCGGCACTGGAGGCAATAGAGGCAACATTGACGATACAGCCCCTGGTGGCGCGAAGCGCAGGTAACCAAGCTTGAATCGGCAGGAACGTTCCCATCACATTGACATTCATTGTTCGTTCCAGATTCGCGATGACCTTTGGGCTGTCCATGCCTTCTCGAATGATGATGCCTGCGTTGTTGACAAGCAGGTCAAGGGGACCAATGTCTTTTCCCACTTGAGATGCGAGGCCTTGGCAGGCTTCGGTGGAAGTGACATCCAGCCGAAACGCCCAGGCTTGCCTGCCCTGGGCAAGGATTTCATCTGCCACCTGCTGCGCAGTCTGCGCGTTGATATCTGTGACGATGACTCTGGCGCCTGCATTGGCAAGGCCGCGTGCAATCGCCCGGCCGTTTCCTTGGCCGCCACCTGTTACGAGGGCCAATTTGCCCTTGAGAACTTCGGGAGCAATGTCTGACGTAATGTTCATGATTCTTGAAGGGTTGAGATAAATCAGGCGGTTTTATTGCCTGCAGCACGAGCTTGGGCAAGCGCCATACCTGCTACATAGCCAAATGTCACGGCAGGGCCCAATGTGATTCCCGCACCGGGGTAATTTCCACCCATGATGCTGGCTGCATCATTGCCAACGGTGTACAGGCCCGGGATCGGTGCACCGTCCTTGGTCAGGACGCGGCAGGACGCATCAGCAGCCAAGCCGGCAAAAGTTCCGATCTCGCCGATCACAATCTTGAGCGCGTAGTACGGTCCTTTTTCAATCGGTGCCATGCAAGGGTTTGGCTTCACCAATGAGTCGCCCTGGTAGCGGTTGTAAGCCGTGCTGCCTTTCCCGAATTTGCTGTCGAGGCCGGTCTTTGCATCGCGGTTGAAAGCGTCAACTTGCGCTTTCAGCGCGTTAGACGGGACACCGATTGATGCTGCGAGCTCAGCGATTGAGTTCGCACACTTGAGGTAGCCTGATTTCAGGTGACGACCAATGGGCAGCGGAAACGGCGCCACTGATCCCAGTCCATATTCACGCAGATGCTTGTGGTCACAGATTAGCCATGCGCTGTACTCAGACTGACCACACTCCTTGCAGGCCTTGACCAGCGCCTGCACGAAATCGTGATAAGACAAAGCTTCATTTGTAAATCGCTCGCCTCTGGCTGTCACGGCGATGACACCGGGTTTAGCGCGGTCAATGAAGTGCGGCATCACGCCTTGCGTTCCATCCTTCCTGGGAACAATCGAAGTGGGACACCAAGCGGCTGCGTTCGGGATGGTTGGATCAACCCAGCCCCCCACCGCCTCAGCCAAGCGCAAGCCATCGCCGGTGTTCGCCTCTGGCGATGGCGTGTAGTGTTCGCGACCCGTAGGCGTATGTGGGAACAACTGTTTGCGGCGTTCAATGTCGTGAGGGAAGCCACCGCAGGCCAGAACAACACCTACACGTGCACGGACCTCAACACGTGAGCCATCACGCTCAACGATGACGCCAGATACACGGTCTCCTTCAACGAGTAACTTCTTGACAGGTGATGACAGCCAAACAGGAATACCCAAGTCCATGGCAGCTTTTGCAAAACGGCCAGCCAATGCATTGCCATTGGTAAGTGTCATTCCACGGCCATAACGCACAACATCAAGCATGTGGCCACCAAAGCGCTTGGCAACATAAAAGAAGGACTCGAAGGATTTAAATGCGCGCAGGAAATGCCACAACTCTTTCCCGGAACCAAGCATCATGCCGAACACCGTCAACTCAGGGACGGGTGGCGCCAGCTGAGCCACGCGATCACCCAACTCGCGGGCATCGAAAGGTCTTGTGACCATGGAGCGCCCACCTGGCAATCCGCCAGGAGCTTCGGCATGGTAGTCCGGAAAAATCGGCGGCATATCGAATTGAACGCAAGTTTTGCTTGCAAAGAAGTCGATCGCCTTCGGTCCATTCTCGATAAACGCATCAACGCGTGCCGGATCGAAATGGCTGCCAGCTTCGTGTTCAAGATAGGCGCGGGCAGCGCCGGCTGGCTCCGAAATGCCTTGCTCAGTCGCTAACTTGGTGCCGGGAATCCACAACCATCCGCCAGAACGCGCAGTGGTTCCACCGTAGAGCGGCGCCTTCTCCAACACCAGGACTTTTAAACCTTGCGATGCAGCAGTCACCGCTGCGGCCATACCGGAAGCACCAGTGCCAATAACAACTACGTCTACTTCTTCTTGATGCGC
Organism: Candidatus Defluviibacillus avedoerensis; assembly: GCA_016703665.1. Lineage (GTDB taxonomy): Bacteria > Pseudomonadota > Gammaproteobacteria > Burkholderiales > Burkholderiaceae_C > Defluviibacillus > Defluviibacillus avedoerensis. Next base: position 152,511 of record JADJBS010000013.1, on the reverse strand, counting down.
CATCAATGGATCTCCTGACAACAGATAGTGTTGCAATGGCGTTAGTTTATATAGAATACGTTTGTCATAAATTAATGGTTAACCCTGATCGAACTTGTTAATTGAGAAGAAACAATTCACCATGAAGTCAATTCCAACAAAGACAACTGTTACGCTACAGACTGAAATGGAGGCACCCTTGGAAAAGGAACGCAGAGGTATTCAGTCCATCGAGGTAGGGAGCCAGTTACTGCTGGCGCTAGGCGCTCACGGGCGCCCCATGGCGTTGCGTGACCTGGCCAAGGCGGCCGACATGCTTTCAGGTAAGGCGCACCCGTATCTCGTGAGTTACACCAAGCTTGGACTGGTTACCCAAGATGCAGCAACCGGCTATTACTGGCTGGGGCCCACCGCGATTCAGCTGGGGTTGGTGAGCCTTAGGATGCTCAATCCGGTGAGAGAAGCCACGCCTTTCGCCGATGAATTAGCCGAAAAAACGGGGCACAGTGTGGCTTTGTCCGTCTGGGGCAATCAAGGCCCAACCATCGTTCTTCTGGTCGATCCGGTCTACCCGCTGCATGTCAACCTGCGCACTGGAACCGTCATGTCTCTTGCGGGAACTGCTACTGGGCGTTTGTTTGCAGCCTACCTTCCGCGCAAATTAATAGAAACTTCCATGGCTGAAGATTACAAACGATTGGGGCCAGACATTGCCAAGCCACTAGAGCCGGCGGAGGTAGAAGAAAGACTGGCTGAAGTTCGTAAATATGGGCTTTCCCGGTCACGGAATAATCCAACCCCCGGCGTGACATCATTTGCTGCGCCTGTTTTTGATTACTCCAGCAACATGGTTTTAGGCGTCACACTGATGGGCCTATCAGGTGCATTTGATCCTGCGTGGGATGGCCCGCAAGCAAAGGCTGTAAGGGAGTGCTCTGAAGAGATATCAAAGCGACTCGGCTACACGCCAGGTCAAGCCCGTTCGTGGAATGCCAACAAAAAAATGCCGTCGAGTTAAATCTGTTGCGTCAGAGCCAGTGCAGCCTTGGTTTTGACAGTGGCGCTTTATCTGTTTGCACACTTTGCCAGTCAAAAGCAAGCGTCATGTCTGGGCAAGCTGCTAGCAGAGACAAGAATACGATGAGTAAGAGCGCGTACACGACAGCGCAGAAATCTGCATCTGACTTGTCATCCACAAACTCGGTTTCGCATTGAGCATCAAAATACATTCGTTGTCTCCTCACGCTTAAGCAATGCAATTTGAGAAATAGCGTGTCAGCCGAAGTCTAACGGCGCAAAGTGGGTTTGTTTACATCGCTCGGGGTAAGTCCCCATTGGTCCGTTTGATTCGCAAGACCAGTGAATCACGGAACTGAAACTCTCAAGTATGTATATCTCGCGCGGCCCAATTGTCCGGCAAGCGCGGGAGCACCCTTACTCCACCGCCCTGCCCTCACCCGCCTCTTCGACCGTTCGCCCATCACGGATGTGGTAGATCCGCTTGAAGGTGGGGATGATCTTTTCATCGTGCGTGACCACGATGATCGCCGCTTGTGACTGCCTCGCCATGCGGTTCAGGATGCGCATCACACCCAGTGCACGCTCGCTGTCCAGCGGTGCGGTGGGTTCGTCCGCCAGGATCACCGGTGGCTGGTTGGCAAGTGCCCTGGCAATGGACACGCGCTGTTGTTCGCCGCCCGACAACTGGGAGGGCTCGGCCTTGGCGCGGTGGGCCACATCCAGCTCGGTCAGCAGTGCCAGCGCCCGTGCCCGGGCCTGGGCATTGGGCATGCCGGCCAGCATGGGCAGCAAGGCTACGTTATCGGTCACATCCAAAAACGGGATCAGGTAGGGGGCTTGAAACACAAAGCCAATGCTGTCGCGCCGCAGCGCGCGCAGATCGGGCGTGAGCCAGCCACCGTCGTAAATCGTTTTGCCGCCCAGCACCATGCGGCCTGCCGTAGGTTCGATGATGGCGCCCAGGCATTTCAGCAGCGTGCTTTTACCGGAGCCTGATGGCCCTACCAAACCGATGACCTCGCCTGCGTTTACGGTCATGTTCACATCTTTGAGCGCCTCGACCGCTTGGTCACCCTGGCCATAGACCTTGCGCAGGCCCTCGATCACAATGCCGCTGCGGGGTGTGGCGTTGGGCGTGCTGGTGTTCATGCTCATCCCCCGATGGCCTCGGCTGGGTCCACCTTGATGGCGACACGGATAGCCAGGGTGCTGGCCAGTGCGCAGATCAACATGGTGACGCCCAGGCCTGTCAGGGCATCGGCCTGCTCCAGCAACACAAATTTGGGGAAGACGGGTGCCCACAGGGTAGCAGCCAGCTTACCTACGACAAAGCCAATCAGCCCCAGGCCCAGCGCCTGCTGCAGGATCATGCTGGCAATGCGGGTATTGCTGGTGCCGATCAGCTTGAGCACCGCAATCTCGCGGATTTTGCCCATGGTCATGGTGTAGATGATGAAGGCTACGATCGCGGCGCTGACGATGGACAGAATCACCAAAAACATGCCAATCTGTTTGGCCGACGTGGCAATCAGTTTGACGACCAGAATGTCTTCCATACCCGCACGGTCATAGGCTGCCAGGTGCTTCCATCGGCGGATGGGCTCGGCCACCTGCGCGGTCTCAAAGCCTGGTTGCACTTGCACCAGCGCGGCGTTCACATTGCGGCTGGTGGTCTGGCTGGCCTGCACGGCGTCCAACAGGCCGGGTACGCCGGGGCGATTGAACTGGGGGTTGGCCGCCGTGCGGGCACGGTCGTTCAACACCGCGTCGTTATCTTTCAAAAACTGCGCCTCCTGCGCGTCTTTGAGCGGAATGAACACCATGGGGTCGCCACCCGACGACACCATGCGCTGGGTGAGGCCCACCACGGTGTAGGCATGGCGTCGAATGTGGATCTGGTCGCCCAGTGCAAAGCCTGTTTTGACATCGGCCACCGCCTCGTAGTGGCTGCGGGTCAGGTGGCGACCCGCCAGCAAAAAGCCCGGACTGCCTGGTTTGCCTGGCTCTATGCCCACCACCATGGCGCGTGCTTCGTCTGTGCCACGGCGCACCTGCATGCTGAAGTAGGTGACATTGCCCGCGCGGGCCACGCCGGGCATGCCTTCGATGCCGCGCACCACGTCGTCTCGCAGGCTGGAGGCCTCGGCATACGGCCCTTGCGTGCCCTGCTGAACAACCCACACATCCGCGCCGCTGTTGGTCAGCAAGGCACGCGCATCGTCTACCATGCCCCGGTACACCCCGGCCATGGAAAGCGTGACACCAATCAGCAAGCCCAGGCCCATGCCGGTCAGCACGAACTTGGGCCAAGCGTGGAGGATGTCCCGGCCAGCCAGGCTGATCACGGTTTTGCTCCACCGGCGGCCTTGGCGGACACCAGCGCATCCACCACCTGAACACGTTGCCCCGCGCTCAAGGCCTTCTGGCTGTAGACCACCACTTTGTCGCCTTCTGCCAGGCCGTCTAGCACCTGAACCTGGCCGTCCAGATTAGTGACGCCAGTGCGCACAGGCACAAACTCGGGCTTACCTGCATTCAGACGCCAAACACCGGTTTGTGAGCCCACACGCTGGATGGCAGCGCCTGGCACCAGGGCTGACTTTGCTATGGGGGCGAGTTGCAAACTCACTTCAGCCATTTCACCCACCGACAGACCTGCGGGTGCGGCGTCAAACGCCACTTGTGCAATCCGCTCTTCGGTCACGCTGTCGCTGAGCAGTTCGACCCGGCTGACTTGTCCGGACAGTGTCTCGCGGGGCCGTGAGCGCAAGACGATTTGAGCCTTGAGTCCGGCAGCCAGTCCTTCAGAGCGGCCCTGGTCCACCCTCAGTCGAATCCACAGGCTGGCGGGGTTGATCAGGCGCAGCACAGGCTGGCCGGCCACCACGGTAGCGCCGGGCTCGGCATCGCGTGCCGTGACCACGCCGTCTGCCGGGGCCAGCAGGCGCACATTGGCGCGCTGCTGAGCCAAGGCGGCGCGGTCAGCCTGCAGGCGCTTGAGGTCTTGGGCGGCAGCTGCCAGGTTGGCTCGCGCGGCGTCGAGTGCGGCATCGGCCGAGGCTTTTTCCTGCGATCGCCCTTCCAGCGCACCTGCGCTGATGAAATCCTGTTTGGCCAGGTCTTGATTGCGTTGGAGGTTGGTGGTTGCCAGCTCACGTTTGGCCGTGGCATCAGCCTGCTGCGCAAGCGCGGCAGCCTGGACGCTGCGTGCACGCTCGATCGACGCATCAATGGACGCGCCCCTCTGCTCGATGTCCACGGGGTCCATTTCTGCCAGCAACTGCCCTGCCTTGACGGTTTCGCCCACATCCACCTTGACTGACAGCACTCGGCCAGCGACCGTCGGGCCCACCATCCAGCTGCGGCGGGCCTCCACCGTGCCGATGCCAAACAGCGCAGGAGTAAAACTGCCCTGTTTCACTTCAGTCAGAACGATTTTGACCGGCGCCAACGGTCCCGCTCGCAGCATGACAAAGGCGACGCCTCCCAGCAGGGCCAGGCCCAGCACAGACAGCACGAATCGTCGCTTAACTTGAACAGATAATTTCATTGGAGGCTTTCGGTGCGCAAGGGCAGGCTTATTCCCGCTCAAGCTCCAGATAAACACGGCTGGCGTTACCAGGCATCAGATCAGCAGAATTCACCAAACGCGCAAAGGGTGCAGACACAAATGTTCGTGCTGCCTCGCTGATGTCCAGCCCGTCGTCCACCGCTTTTTTCATGTGGGAACGCAGGGCGACGAGGTAGTCGCGGGTATCGGCTTGAGCGGTGGCCAGGGGAACCGGCTTACCGTGACCGGGGACAATCAGTTTGGGCGCAAGCTTTTCGATCTCGGCAAAAGTGGCAAGCCATTGTTTCGAGTTGCTCACGGGCAGTACACCGAGCATGCGCTCTGCATACACCACATCACCCGCAAACATGACCTGCACGGCGGGCAGCCAGACCAGCACGTCGCCGGGCGTATGTGCGCCCCCGCGATGACGGAACTCAAACACCACACCGCCCAGCGCAAGGCGCTCATCCGCCTTGGACAACCAGCGCTGCGGCAGAGCTGGCACAGTGCCATCGACCAATGGCCCCAACGCGGCGCGCAGCACGTTGATGTGATCGTTGCCCCGGTTTTGCATGTCCGCACGGGCTTGCGCATGGGCAATCACTTCAGCACCCTGCGCCTGAAAATAGGCATTCCCCAACCATCGGTGGTCTTGCCCACCTGTGTTAATGATCCATCGCACCGGTTGCGGCGTGATTTTTTTGATAGCAGCGTGGATCTGCCGCGCACTGACCCAGGTGGCGCCACTGTCGATCAGGACAGCTCCTTGGGGTGTTACCACCAGGCCTATGTTGGCATTGAGCCCCTCGTTTGCCGCTGTGCGTGGACCCAGTTCACCTGTGTGTACGTACACGCCCTCTGCTACGGGTTGAAACTGTACGTTGACGGCACCCGCCATAGGCACCCAAAACGCAGACAAAGAAAGTAATGCCACCGCGAATCCCCTGATGCGTCGATTCAAAAAAGCTACAAAAAAGGGAGTTACAAAAATAAGCATGCACTGATGTTAACGACAATTGTTGTGCAGCTTCCACTTTTCTTCGTGGCCGATGGCTTTGGCAAAAGCGGGCACCTTGCAACGTTCTGTATCAGCGGGGTTGACAGGAGCAGCTGACGGCGCCAAGTCAGCCGGCGCACCCAAACCACTTTGCCCTTGCATTGCCATCCCCGACTGCTTCGAAGCCGGGGTGCTGTAAACCCACTGCGCCGTCACCACCACACCCGCACCGAAGACCAACAGCACCACCAGTTGCGCAATGGAGAACTGGGGCTTATCCCAAGTGGGTGCTTCGCATACACCGCCAGGGCACAGCTGGGCCTGTTCTTTGTTAAACCAGTTGTACACCTTGCAGCCAATGCAGATGCCAAAAGCGGTTTCAAAAAACATCAGGACCAGGCACAGCCCGCATACCAGCATGTTGATCGGGCCAATCACTTGCTTGATCACCAGCAGGTAAAGCATGGTGCAGGCCAGCGTGAAGCCAATGCCCCAGGCAAAGCGCTTTTGCGGTGCGCCCACATAGTCAGGCTGCTGCTTGCGCACTACCCACTGCCCCACAATCATCGCGGGCGCATAGCGTGGATTGATGAAAATTCGGATGAAGAATTCAACCCAAAACGCCACCACAAACACCCGGGTGGGCTGAAAGTTACCCACCAGCCAGGCGTTCATGAACGTGACCATCGCGAAGAAGAACAGAATGCCAGCGCTGGCACGCACAGCACGCTCGTTGAGCACGCGGACGGCGAACTCAGGGCGCTTCTCGCCAAATTCAAATATCGATGGCACAGGGCTTAACTTTCGAGTGGTTAAGCCAACAAGTATGAACGCGCAGACGGTCCTTACAAATGATGTGGATCAGTTTTGAGCATGATTGCCCACGGCCTCAGCGCGCCATCTCGGCGTGTGCAGCCAAAGAGCCTGATTTTTCACGCCCAGATTACAGGCCCCTTGGTTGAGTACCACTTCTCGACCTTTTGATCCACTGCTGCTTCGATGCGATTGCGCTTGATCTTCATGGTGGGCGTCAGACAGCCGTTTTCGATGGACCAGGGCTCGCGCGCCACAACAATCATGCGCAGTTGCTCATAGTCGGCCACGTTGGCGTTGACATAGTCAAGTACCCGGGCCAATTCGGCTTCAAATTCGGCTTTCACTTCAGCCTCATTAAGCTTGGGACGCAGGGTTTCCGAAGGCACCACGATGGCGTACGCTGCTTGCTGCCCCACGCCAGACACCATGGCCAGCTCAACCATGGGGCTTTCTAGAATCATGTTTTCAATGGGGGCCGGGGCCACATACTTGCCTTTGCCCGTCTTGAAGAGCTCTTTCTTGCGACCGGTGAGTTTGAGCTGGCCATCGGCACTGACTTCGCCCAAATCGCCCGTGCAAAAGAAACCGTCGGATGTAAAGGCCTCGGCATCCAGGTCAGGTCGTTTGTAGTAGCCCACCAACGTGCCGGGCGATTTGATCAACACCTCGCCATCGTCACTGATGCGTCGCTCTACGCCAGGGAAGGTAATGCCTACATGGCCAGGCGCGTTTTTTGTCTGAGTGGTGGTGTGCGAGAACGCAAAGTCCTCGGTCATGGCGTAACCTTCCATCAGGTTCAGGCCCAGTCGCCGGTACCAGGCGATGAGCGCTGGTGGAATCGGCGCCGACCCGCTACCAGCCATCAGCACGTGGTCCAGACCCAGCTGGGACAGCACCTTTTTCGCGACGATTTTGCCCAGAACAGGGATGCTCAGCAGCAGATTCAGCTTTTTGGCGGGCATTTTGGCAAACACCCCTTGCTGGAACTTGAGCCATAGCCGCGGCACCGAAATGAACACCGTCGGCCGCGCCCGCTGCAGATCCTGCAAGAAAGTATCCAGAGACTCTGCAAAAAAGATGTGTCCTTTTCCGTGAACATAGCCCGCGCATTCAACCCAGGCACGCTCGAAAATATGGGCCAGCGGCAGATAGGACAGGACGCGACATTCAAAGTCCTTGCCCAGTTGGCTGTATTCATAGGCCATGATGCCCTCGCTGGCACGCGTGGCACGCTCAAAGCTGTGCATCACACCCTTAGGGGTTCCTGTCGAGCCCGATGTGTACATCAGCAAGGCGATGTCCTCTGGCTTGCGGGCGGGCTTGCCAGCGATAGGCTGGCAAGCTGCAATGGTGTCGCCCCAGCTGGGATAAGTGGTTTTGGGTGCCAACGGCAAGCTGATGCATGGCAGACCTGCGGGAACACCGCCTATTTGCTGCTCCCAGGAGTCGAGCTTGCCGACAAACAGCAGGCTGGCGCCGCTGTGCTCCAGCACAAATTTGACCGTGTCTGCTGATTCGGTCGGGAAGATCGCCACAGTCGTAAACCCGGCCATCCAGATCGCCAGCTCGGCCATCATGAAGTGCGCTGTATTTTTGGACAGGATTGCAATCCGCGCGCCTGGCTCAAAGCCTTGGCTTTGCAGGTGGGTGGCCATGCGGCGAGCCTGGTTCATGGTCTGGCCCCAGGTGAAATCCTCCACCTGGCCCTTGCCCAATGGCTGGGTCAGAAAAACATGGTCAGCCAGTTGGGTCTCGTGACCATAGATGTAGTCCAGTAAAAGCTTGTTGGTGGCCATTTTTTGTCCTGTCAAAGAGATAGGGGGGATGCTATCCGAGCAGAACGGCAGGCGAGATCGGGGTAAACCAGTCCAGGCCTGCGCATGACAGAGGAAAAAACGCAGTAAATGGTGGTATTGGACGTGAATGACCGGGCAGTGCAGGCACTACGGATTCTGGGCCACTGCGCCGACCTGCCGCCCTCGCCCCAGTTTTTTGGCTCGAAAAAGCTTGGCGTCTGCGCGCGCCATCAGGTCCTGATAACCCAGCACAGGATCAACGCCATACGCCACTCCAATGCTCGCACCCACTGTGATCAAGCTGCCGTCGACATGAAATGGCTCATTGGCAGCGGCCAGTACTTTGTCGGCAATGCCTTGGGCGTCAGCCCTCTCGTGCAGGCGGACAAGCACAATGGCGAACTCATCGCCGCCCAGCCTCACCACAACGTCGCTCGGCCGGACGATGTTGAGCAGGCGCTTGCCAAACAGCTTCAGCACCTCGTCACCGGCCGCATGCCCGAATTGATCATTGACCGGTTTGAAGTGGTCCAGATCTACGTAGAGCAGCGCCAGGGTCGGGCCGTGACCCTCTTGCAGAGCAAGGGCCATTTTCCGCTCAAAACCGGCCCGATTCGACAGCCCAGTCATCGGATCATGCTCCGAAATCTGAAGCAAACGCTCTTCTTCATGCACCTGAGCGCTCACATCCTGGGCGACGATCACAAACCCGTCAGCTTCGCCTGCAGTGTCTTGCATGGGGATGTATTCAATGGCCATGTAACGCGTGCGCTCGCGGCTGGGGTAGTCAAGGCGGTACGACACATGCTCGCCAGCCAATGCCCTTAGCGCCCAGGGCCAGCGGCGATTGAACTCGTACTCACCCAGCAGTTCCATGCCCTTCTTGCCGATGACCTGTGCACGCGGCAAGTTCAACCAATTCTCGAACGAGCGGTTGATGTACTGGTACACGCCCTCTTTATCGACAACGGCCACCGCAGCGGGAATCGACTCGGCCACAGAGTGCAGGCTGGCTGCCTGACGCACAGCGTCGTGCTGCGTCTGCACCTCTAAACTAATGTCGCGCATCACGGCTGAAAACCGCTCGACCCGCCCCGCTTGATTGCGGTGCGCGATCACCAGGCCCTGCATAGGCATCTGGCTCAAGTCTTGCCAGCAGAGATCCAGTTTGCCAAGCCAGATACCTTTGGTTCGAAGCGCAGGCCAGATCTCGCGCCTCAGCTGCTCCTGGGTGTAGGGGGTGAAAAACCCAGACACCCGCCGCTGGAAGGGTGCCTCGCCAGCGGGAATACCTGCTGCGTTGCGCAATGCAGGGTTCATGTAGCCAATCACGCCGTGGCGGTCGATTTGAGCGACGAAGTCGGGGGTTCTCTCAAACACCGAGGTCAGCGCCTGTAGCGCTTTTTCAGTCTTGAGTCCTTCGCTCGTGTCTGTGCCCCCCGCAGAGAAACCACCAACAGCGCCAGTGGTATCCCAATCTGGCAAGGTTTTCGCGTGCGTATGAAGCCTGGAATGCGCCTGTTGAAGCTCTCGACGCAGCTGTGTGAGAGATTGGTAACAAAGCCAATACCCGGCAGCCAGCCCCGCAGCCAGAGCAAGGCCACCCAGAAGACCCCAGGTCGGCCCCTTGGTCAAGACCAGAAGGACCGTCAAACCGCCCCCAACGGTCGCCATCGCGGCACCGATTTGAATACCCGTCTTCCAGGCCTGAGCACGAGGGAGTGGTGGCGTCACACGGCCATGGTAGCGGCCATTGGGTCTGCATGTATCTACCCTGATTGAGACAGGGTCAAAATCCCCCGCCTGTCACCCAGTGAGTGAGATGGCCATCATTTTCGTGCCAGGTACACACCCCAGACTGCAAGAGCCATGCCACCCAGCGCCAAGCCAGAGAAGGTCTCACCGAACAACAGCCATGCCACCAGCGCCGTGCACGGGGGCACCAAATAGAACAGGCTGGCCATGTTGACCGCATTGCTGTTCCGAATCAACCAGTTCAGCAAGCTGATGGCGCCAATCGACAGCACCAGCACCAGCCAGCCAAGGGCAAAGACAAATTCACCGGTCCACACCACCTGAAAATTTTCTGTCAACGCCGCCAGCACCAGCGTTGCCAGCGCCGTGGGGATGAACTGAGCAACCGAGCCGGTGCGCCAGTCCAGGCTGGGGCAATAGCGCTTTTGGTAAAGCGTTCCCGCCGTGATGCCCAGCAAAGCCATGACGGCTGGAACAACCGCATGTCCACCAAACTCAGCCCCCAACTTACCCCCAACAACAAGCCCCACACCCACAAAGCCCAGGACCAGCCCGACCCACTGCCGCCTGAGCACCGTCTCGCCCAACAGCCACCCCGCGCCCACGGCGGTCAGCAGGGGCTGCACCCCCACAACAATTGCTGCCACTCCCGCAGGCAAACCCAGCGAAATCGCAGTGAACACCCCACCCAAGTAAACCCCGTGCACCAGCAGGCCTGCCATACCGATGTGAAACCACTGCGAGGCCGTCTTGGGCCAAGGCGCACGCATGGCCAGTGCAATAGCCGTCATGCACACAATGACAGCGATGTAGCGGATCAGCAGGAAGGTCAAGGGCTCGGTGTGGGGCAAACCCAGGCGCGCACCGATGAAGCCCGTGGACCAAAGGGCCACAAAAAGGAAGGGAAAGAAGCGGCTGAAGCGAGCGGTCATGAAATAGATTTAGTATGAATTTAATAGCAATAAATGCTTATAAATATTGTCAAAACATCAATTTTCATTTGAGAAAAAGATTTTTTCGCGATCAGACATGGCCTTGTCATGGTCGATCAGCATCGAGATGAAAGTTTGAGCTGCACTGGACAGTGACCGACGACGCAACCGTACCACGCCGAACTGGCCTAAAGGCCCGGCGTTAATGCTTGGCACCACCTTGAGCACACCTGCCTGAATTTCGTCAAGCGCCATGAAGGCATTGAAAAATGTGATCGCATCGCTCTGGGCCACAATGCTTTTGAGTACGAACGAACTGTCACAGGTGATGCTGACCAAGCCCTGCCGCAGGACCAGTGCCCGCACGTCTGCTGGCAATTCAGACAGCAGCAATTCAGTTGCACGTTGCGGCATCTCTGGCCCAGCCAGCGGGTATTTCAACACCTGGGCCATGCTCGGATTCGATAGATATGTGAGCGGGTGCCCAGCCCGGCAAAGCAGCAGAACGGGGTGCTCTCTGAGAGGCAATACGTCTAGCTCGTCATCAGACTGCATTTCACTGATATTCACGACGGCGAAATCAATCTGCCGAGCATTTAAGCGGGCGGGCAATTCCTTCCAGGGGCCAATGACCAGGTTTAGCCGCAATTGCGGATGAGCCCGACTCATGGCCCCCACTACGTCTCCGGCGAGGGCGGCGGCCCCCCAAGGGCCGACGCCAATTTTCAGCTCGCCCTGTGCCAAACCCTTGGCAAGTTCAACTTCGCGCAACAAATCGGAAGCGGCAAGGTCAATCTCCCGCGCTCTGCCCAGCAGCAAATTCCCGTAAATCGTGGGCTGAACACCGCCCTGATCGCGGTCGAAAAGGCGGACGCCCAATTGCTCCTCCAAGGACTGGATGCTGCGACTCAGCGCGGGCTGGGAGATGTGCAGGACTTGGGCTGCCCGAGCATAGTTTTGGTGATCAGCCAGGCCAATGGCATGCCGCAGATGACGAAGCTCAAACATGATGCTTAATAAGTATTGAAATGATATTCACAATGCATTAGACAAATTATCAGCGCAATTGAACAATGGTAGTTTCCAACCCAAAGCCTCGAATGAATTCAGAATTTGACTATGTCATCGTTGGCGCTGGCTCTGCTGGATGCGTACTCGCCGCGCGCCTGAGCGAGGATCCTAGCGTCAAGGTATGCCTTATCGAAGCCGGTGGCCCAGACAAAAGCGTACTGATCCACGCCCCTGCAGCTGTGGTTGCCATGGTGCCCAGCAAGATGAACAACTGGGCGTATGAGACCGTACCGCAACCGGGACTGAGTGGCCGCTGCGGCTACCAGCCGCGCGGAAAAACACTGGGCGGCTCCAGTTCCATCAATGCCATGCTCTATGTGCGGGGCAACCGGTGGGACTATGACCACTGGGCCAGTCTGGGCAACCCTGGTTGGGCGTATGACGATGTGCTGCCCCTGTTCAAGCGCAGTGAGCACAACGAACAGTTCAGCAACGCGTTTCATGGCCAGGGCGGGCCGCTGAATGTCACCTATCAGAACCACAAAAGCCCCATCAACGACCTTTTCTTGGCTGCGGCTGCCCTGAACGGCTTGCCGCTGAACCCGGACTACAACGCGGGCGAGCAGCATGGCTCGTTCATGTACCAGGTGACCCACAAAAATGGTGAGCGCTGCAGCGCGGCCAAGGCTTACCTCACGCCCCACCTGACACGGCCTAACCTGAAGGTGCTGATCAATGCTGTGTCCGCCAAGGTTTTGCTGGATGGGCGCCGCGCCAAGGGAGTCGCTTACCTCCAGGACAACGAATCCAAAGAGGTCCATGCCACGCGCGAGATCATCATATCGGCGGGTGCTTTTGGCTCGCCCCAGTTGCTACAACTTTCAGGCATTGGCGCGGCAGGTGAGTTGCAAGCGCTTGGCATAGAAGTCGTGCAGGACTTGCCCGGTGTGGGCAAGAACCTGCAAGACCACATTGACTACGTGCAGTCGTGGCGGGTACCCACGGACACCGAATCCTTCGGTCTGTCGCTGCGCGGTGGTGCGAAAGTCACGCGTGCCATGCTGCAGTGGCGAAACAAGCGCACCGGCATGATGACCAGCACTTACACGTCAACAGGCGCTTTCGCTAAATCGACGCCCGACCAGCCCGTGCCTGATTTGCAACTGGTCTTTGTGATTGCACTGGTCGACGACCACGCGCGCAAGTTACACCTTGGGCATGGCATCTCTTGCCATGTGGACGTGTTGCGGCCGCACAGCCGGGGCGAGGTGCGCTTACGCAGCGCCGATCCGCATGATGCCCCGTTGATTGACCCGAGATTTCTGTCTGATGAGCGGGACATGGCCCTGCTGCTCAAGGGCGGGCAACTGCAGCAACGCATCATTGAGTCCAAGCCATTTGATGCGGTACGCGGAAAAATGCTTTACCCCATTGTCCTGGCTGACAGCAAAGCCATGGAGGCTGACATCCGCAACCGCGCGGACACGCAGTATCACCCCGTCGGCACCTGCCAAATGGGGCCAAAAAGTGATGCGATGGCCGTCGTCGATGCCCAGTTGCGCGTGCGCGGCATCTCGGGTTTGCGGGTGGCAGATGCATCCATCATGCCCACCTTGATTGGTGGAAACACCAATGCGCCCAGCATCATGATTGGCGAGAAAGCGGCGGACTTGATCCGGGCCGCGCACTGAAACGCCCCCTTTTCATAGACAGCAGGAGACAACAACATGAACAAGACTTACTTCACCGCCATGATGATGATCGCCTTGGCGGCCCTGGCCTCGGGCTGCACCAAAACAGCCGACTCCAGCAAAGCAAGCAGCGACGTCGCCCCCGCCACCTTGAAAGCCAACAGTGACATGGCCCAGTCACTCAAGCTGGATGATCAGCGGGACCTTGAGGACGCCAAGCGCGGCTTCCTAGCCAAGCCCACTGGCAAAGTGCTGGCAGCAGACGGCACCGTGCTGCATGACTACGACGCATACCAGTTCGTTGAAGGCAAAGCGCCCGACACGGTCAACCCCAGCCTGTGGCGCCACGCGGTGCTGAATGCCCAAATAGGTTTGTTCAAAGTGACGGAGGGTGTTTACCAGCTGCGCGGCTTTGACATTGCCAACATCACCCTGATCGAAGGCAAAACAGGCTGGATCGTGGTGGACGCGCTCACCAGCCGCGAAAGCGCTGCAGCGGCCATGGCCTTTGCCCGCAAACACCTGGGTGACAAGCCTGTCACCGCGCTGATCTTTACACACAGCCATGCCGACCACTTTGGCGGGGCCCTGGGCATCATCACCGCCGAAGAAGTCGGCAGGCGCAAGGTGCCCGTGCTGGCTTCAGCTGGCTTCATGGAGGAATCGACTGGTGAGAATGTCATGGTGGGCACCGCCATGGCGCGCCGCTCCATGTACCAGTTTGGCAAGAACCTTGAGCGCTCGGCCAAAGGCAATGTCGATACTGGCCTGGGCAAAAACGTGGTCTACGGCGCGGTGGGCATCCTGGAGCCCACGCGGCTGATCACCCAAGCCACCGAAGAGCTGACGCTGGACGGTGTGCGCTTTGTGTTCCACAACGTACCCGGTGCCGAAGCCCCCGCTGAAATGACTTTTGCGATCCCCGACAAAAAACTCTACGGCGGCGCGGAGAATCTGGCCATGACCATGCACAACCTGCTGCCGGTGCGCGGGGCCAAAGTACGCGACGCCTTGCGCTGGGCAGAGTACATGCAGCAGGCGCTGGACCAGTTGAGCGACGCCGAGATATATGTCGGCCAGCACAACTGGCCCATCTGGGGCAAAGCCCGCATTGCCGAATTCATCACCATGCACCGCGACGTGTACAAGTACACCCATGACCAGACCGTGCGCCTGCTCAACGCAGGCATGACACCGCGCGAGATTGCCGACAGCATCAAGCTACCCAAGTCACTGTCTGGCTACTTCGGCACACGCGGCTACTACGGTGGCCTGCGGCACAACGCCAAAGCGGTTTACCAGTTTTACTTAGGCAACTACGACGGCAACCCCGCCAACCTGAACCCCCTGCCCCCGCAAGAATCTGCCAAGCGTTACCTGGAACTGATAGGCGGCGCCGACAAGGCGCTAGCCGCCGGGCAAGCCGCGTACGACAAGGGCGAGTACCGCTGGGCAGCGGAACTGTTGAACCATGCCGTGTTTGGCCAACCTGACCACAAGGGCGCCAAAGAGCTGCTGGCCAAGACTTACGAGCAAATGGGCTACACAGCAGAAGCCGCCACCTGGCGCAACAGCTACCTGACTGCAGCTACCGAGTTGCGCAATGGCCCACCCACCAAGGGCATCAGCCGCGCAGACGTGATTGAAATGCTTTACCAGACCCCTGTGGAGCGCTTTCTGGAGGCCATGGCCGCAGGCCTGAATGGGCCCGATGCCGAGGGAAAAGACCTGAGCATCAATTTGGTACTGACCGACACCCAAGAATCCTTCGTGCTGTGGATCGAGAACGCTGTGCTGCACTTCAAGAAGGCGCCACCGTCCGGCAAAGCCAATGCCACGCTGACGCTGACCAAGCCCATCTTTGTGAAGATGATTGCGGGCACTGCGGGCGTCAAAGACACCTTGCTCAGTGATGACCTGAAAATTGGCGGCAGCAAGATTGACCTGGTGCGCTTTTTTGGCCTGATCGACAAAGCGCCAGGCACATTTGCCATCGTGACCAAGTAAAGACCAACTGAACCTGACGAAGCTTCAGGTACGCGCTTGCCTCAGTTGCGGCATGACCATGGCGGCCAGCATGGCCAGGCATGCCAGCGCGATGCCAGCGCCCAGAATAGCCTGCGTGATACCTGACGATCGCACCACTGCACCCGCCATCACACCCGACGCGGCAGGGATGACCTGCGAGATGATGGAATAAATCCCCATCACGCGCCCCCGCAGTGCTGGCGGTGCTTGTGCCTGGATGCCCGCCACCACCAAGCTGATCACCATGCCACCCAGGACGCCCATGCCGCCCAGCGCTGCTGCAGATGCCAAGGCATTTGTCCAATGGCTCAGCGACGCAAACAGCAGGCTGGCCACCGTGGTGCCCGCAAAAATGACCATGCCATGGTGGAGGTGTTTGCCTAGCAGCAAGGCCGCGACGCCACCCATGATCAGTGTGAGCGCCATCATGCCCAGATAAACACCTCGCTGCAGTTCTGACAGACCCAACACCTCCTTGGCAAGCTTCGGCAGCAATATTTGCATTGGCCCGGTCATGGCCAAGGCCATGACAGCTGCCAGCACCAGTTGCAATAACAAGGGGTTGGCACCCACCGCGCCAAAGCCCTCCATCACCTCAGCCAACACACCCCGGCTGGACTGCACGCTGCCCTGCGTCTTCATACCCCAAAGGAGGAGCGACGACAGCACAAACAGCCCCATGCCCAAAGCAAATACCGCTGACCAGCCGTGGTGGCTGCGCACCAAGCCAATCAGCACGGGGGCCAGACCAAAACCAATCAGCACCTGCAGGTTAAACAGGATAGACGCCGGTTTGAGCTTTTCTGCTGGCACCATGTGTCCCAGAGCCGCTAAGCGGGCGGGCCCCAAAAATGACCAAGCCAGCCCACCCAGAAAAGCCGACACAAGCGTGCCCACCACCTGCCATTGCCCACCACCCCAATCGGTCCACCAAAGCCCTGCCAGGCTCAGCACAAACAGGGCATGTGCACCGTGCACCACCCGCAGCGGCGACACCCTGTCGCACAGCACGCCCGCAAACCAACCAAACACGATGGATGAACCAAATGACAAACCAAAGCCGATGCCCGACAGCAGATCGGAGCCCAGCTTGTCCTGCAGGTACATGATCACCGTGTAATTGATCATGTGTCCGCCGGTGAAGGCCAGCAGCGACGACAGGTAGTAAGCGGTCATCGGGGCGTCAGCTCCATCAAAGTCGGCTGAGCGTCTTCGATGTGCCAACTGGGGAAGGACGCACTTGTCAGGTAGATTTGCCCCTTGGGTGAAATCTCCACATCCCGAGTAAACGTGACGCGCCGCTGCATCGGGTACTGCATCCAGGTGTTTGAGCCAATGTCCAGGCGGTAGACCGAATCGGAGTTAGTGCCGTTGACCCAGACCTGATGCCTGGCCACATCCACGTTCAGCGAATACGGCGTGTCGCTGCCTCTAGGCAGCAGCGGCAAGTCAAAGCGGGTGAACGCTTGCGACTTGGGGTTGTAGCGGGCGATTTGAGACTCATTGAAAGCCACAATCCACAGATTGCCATCCCGGTCTGTGCGCAGGCGGCGTGGTCCCTTGAACGGGGTTTTAACCATGGTCACTGTGCCACTGTCTGGGTCCACCGACGCGATCTCGTCCGTGTGAAGACGTGCCACCCAGGCTTTGCCGTCAGGCGTAATGTCAATGCCGTAAGGCAAAGGAACGCCTGTAGACGCGTGGTCCACCTTGACCCAGTTAGCTACAGGGATGCCCCAGCTCATGAGTTTGAAGAAAAAGGGCGTGAGCTTGACCGTGATCTGCTCCATCAGGCTTCTGAAGGGCAAGTCATAGCGCGTGAACTTGCCCGTGCTACGGTCAAACATGCCCACCTGGTTGGACAAAGCCAGCGTGAACCAGACGCGGTCTTTGGCATCCATGCGGACGGTGTGCGGATAGAAGCCTCCATCCATCTCATGCATCTTGAAGGCCTTGGTGGCGGGGTCGAATTCGATCAAACGCCGCTGGTACGACGGCGTGATGAAGATGTGGCCATCTTTGCGGGATTCGGCCAGCGAATGGATGCCCTGGTAGGTTTCGTGCTTCGGAAAGTCTTTGAGGCGGCCCGCCAAAAGACCGCCCAAGTTGTCGCCGGCTTGTGGCGGGATTTTGTAGACCGTGTATTTGCCCGTTGCCGGGTCCACCTCGTACACGCGGTCTTGAAGGTTGTCTCCCACATAGACCATGCCATTGCTGTGCAGCAGCAAATCGTGCATTTGCGACATGCTGTCGCCAATGGGTATTTCCCGGATCGTCACGCCAGCCAAGTCGGGCGACCAGGGCGTTCCCTGAGGCACCAAGCTGGGGTTGGCGTTGATCTTCTTCCAGTGCGCCGCCAGCATCGCGGGGATCTTGTCCATGCCCTCACCCGACAGGCGAGAGCCATAGCGCACCATGCGCTTCATGGTGGCGGCCCAGTCCTCGGCACTGCGGTCTCGCCGAAGCAATGCACTGCCTTGCTGGTGGCAAAAGTTGCATTGCAACAAAAACTCTTTCTTCAAATTGGCATCACCAAAATCGAGGGTTGACGCCCAGGCATTCGCCGGTTGCTGAGCGGCCAGCGCAGCCGCATCGGTCTCGGGCAGCATCACCAGCGGTTTACCCATGTCAGTACTGGCCACGGTGAGGTCTTTGAAGCCAGGTTTACGCAGGCGGATTTGCCAAGGGTGGTCAGCAGCGGGGATGTCGGTACGGCCAGCAACATCGGTGAACCGGGCCACTTCAAAGAAGGCTTGCTGCGGCGCACCGCTGGCGGCGTAACCGTTGTCGGATTTGTCCACATCGGCAGGTTTCACAGGCTGGCGGCTCACCATGACAGTGGGCAGTGGCTTGCCAGCACTGTCTTGCACGGTGACAGGAAGGGCATGGGTTTGACTTGTCAACAGACCCAGGGTAACGGCGAGTGCGCTACTGCAATAAGAAAAAACAGCGTTCAGTTTCATCGGGAATCTCTCCATCAATGCGAAGCAAATTCGGCGCATACGCGTCGTGTCATCGTCCGGGCATAAATGCCCGGGGCAAACTTGTTGACCCACCAAGCAAGGCGGGATGTCCGGTCTGGCAACAGAAGGTCTTGCCCTTTGGCAACGGCAGCAAAGATGCGCAGTGCAATGTCGTCGGGCTGTGATTCCCCCCCCGCCGTCACCCGTGCTGCCGTGGTTGCCCCGCCCTGCCCGCCCAGTGCCGCGCCGCCAATGCCCGTGGCAATGAAGGACGGGCAGACCAGACTCACCTTGACACCTCGGGGCGCCACCTCGGTTCGCAGGCTGTCAAAGAAACCATGCAGCGCGTGTTTGCTGGCCGCGTACCCAGTGCGACCATACAGAGGCGCGAAGCCCGCCACGCTGGACACCGCAGCCACAGTGCCACGGCTTTGAATCAAATGTGGCAAAGCCGCATGCGTCATCTGCATGGAACCAAAGAAGTTAACCTCCATCACACGGCGAATCACCGCTGGGTCGGTCGCTTGCAGCAAACTCCGGTGCGAGATGCCTGCGTTGTTGATCAACAAATCCAGCGCACCAAAGTGGTCCACGGTTTGCGCTACTGCTGCGGCACAAGCAGCCGGGTCAGCAATGTCGCCTGCACTTTCCCCCGCGATGGTGAACAGCTTGAAGGCAATGTCCCTGTGCAATGCCGCCAAACGACCCGGGGCCACATCCATGCCCACCACATGGGCACCCGCAGCTGCATATCGCCTGCACAGCGATGCCCCCAGTCCGCCTGCGGCACCAGTGATGAGAACCACCTTGCCTGTGTAGTCATGGCCCATCATTTGACTGCCTTTTGGCGTGACTGCCAGTACAGATCCAATACTTCGGCTGAGGACAACTTAGGCGTGTAGCCAAACTCGTCTTTAAGCCGCGTGTTCAGCAGCACTGGTCGATAGCGCAAAAAATCCAGCTGCTCTGGCCCGTATTGCGTGAGCTTGAGTTTTTTCAATACCCACAAGGCAGATTGCAACAACCAGGCTGGTAGCACACGACAACGCTTGCCCAGGCGCTCGGCAATCTCGTAGATGCTGAGCTTGCCGTCGCCCGCCACATTGAAGATGCCCGTCTTGTCAGAATCGACCCCATGCAGGATGGCGCCCACCACGTCCTGGTCATGAATGAACACGAAGGGGCTATCAGACCCGGCAATGGCCAGCAGGCGGGGTTTTTCAAACAGGTCGGTGATCTGGTTTCTTACCGTGGGCCCCAGTATGGTGCCGATGCGAAAAACAACCTGCTGCAAAGCAGGGTGCTTGAGGCGATAGTCGGCCAGCATTTCTTCGACCAGGCGCTTGTGGCACGAATAAGCAAACGCGTCGTTGCCCCGAATCGCATCGGTTTCGACCAGCCATTCCGGGTTGTCCGCGTAGTAGCCGTAGGCCGCTCCACTGGACGACACGATGATGCGTTGCACACCGTGCTGCACGCAGGCGTTCAAGATGTTGCGGGTGCCGTTCACATCCACGTCGTACTCGAAATCGCGCTTGCTGTTCTTGCCCGGCGTCACGATGCTGGCCAGGTGAACCACCACATCGGGAGCATGGCGCGCCACGATGCTGGCCAGGTCGGATGAGCGGATGTCGGCCAGTTCGTAGTCAGCACCTGGTGCGCGCTTGAATGGTTCGCGCACATCCAGCGACACCACTTGCACATCGCCTCGTTCGGCCAGCGCTGCAACAGTCTGGCTGCCCAGGTACCCAGAGCCTCCTGTCACCAGGATCTTTTTAATCGTCATTGGGTCTTCCTTTAAGCACGCGCAGCAAGTGGGTCACGGCGACTCCAGTAGGTTGCCAACGTGAGCCCGGAGACGATGTGCCAGATGCCCCACCACGCCGTAATGATGGCCATGCCCCCCAGGCCTTCAAACAGGTTGAAGATCAGAATCAGACCCAGGCCCGAGTTCTGGATGCCCATTTCAAAAGTGACCGAACGCCGATCCCGGTTGTTCAAGCCAAGCAGGGTTGACAGCGAATAGCCAGTCACCAGTGCCAGTCCGTTGTGGATGAACACCACCACCACCACAAACTGGATGTATTCCATGAAATGCCTGAAGTTGGCCGCCAGGGCACCCACCACAAACAGCGCAAACACCACCATCGAAAAGCGCTTCATCGGTGTCTCGGCGCGCTTGGCAAAACCAGGGAATTTATGTGCCACCCACATGCCCAGCACCAGCGGCAGTCCCAGCAGAATGAAGATGTCTTTGAACATCACCAGCGGGTCCAGTGATATGGTGCGCATCAGGTCATGGGTGACTGGATGCAGGTTGCCCCAGAAGTTGAAGTTGAGCGGTGTCATCACAATCGCCAAGGCGGTGGATACGGCACTGGCGCTGACTGACAGCGCCGTGTTGCCTTTGGCCAGGTGTGTCAGAAAATTCGACAAATGCCCGGCCGGGCAAGATGACACCAAAATCATCCCGAGCGCAATGCTGGGCACGGGGTTGATGAGCCAGATCAGCCCATAGGTCATGGCCGGAAAGATGATGTGATGGCCCACCGTTGCCAGCACCAAGCCTTTGGGAGATTGGAAGGCAATGCGAAAGTCCGACACGCGCAAATCCAGCGCAATGCCAAACATCACCAAGCCCAAAATAATGTTAAGCCCCGCCAGCGCGGCAG
Source organism: Candidatus Defluviibacillus avedoerensis (assembly GCA_016703665.1). Lineage (GTDB taxonomy): Bacteria > Pseudomonadota > Gammaproteobacteria > Burkholderiales > Burkholderiaceae_C > Defluviibacillus > Defluviibacillus avedoerensis. The sequence goes on along the minus strand of JADJBS010000013.1, from coordinate 131,298 downwards.
GATTGAAATGCAGTTGTACCTGGTCGATGGGTAGCATCTTGTCTCGTCCTTGTTTCTTGTAGGCCCTCGTCCATGCGTGGCGGGGCTACGGCAATGCTAAGCCATTGCCCCTCTAAAGCGCTTGACCCATAATGCATTTGATTTGTCAAATCACGCCAAACTGGAGGCACACCTGGAACCCATCAGCACGGTAGGTGCAGGCTTTGTGGCTGGCCTGCTGGAGGTCAGCGAACGTCTGGGCGCGGACCGGGCAAGCTTGTTCGGCCGATCAGGCTTGGCCGCCAGACCCAACGGAACAGATACCCGCTGGCCCATGGAAGAAGTGATAGCGCTCTTCAACGCCGCTACCGAGCTGACGGGAAGGTCAGACCTGGGTTTGGCCTTTGGCCAGCAAGTGCGCCCTGGCACCTTTCATGTGCTGGGCTATGCTTTGATGACCTGCAAAACCCTTGGCGAAGCGATTGCCCTGGTGCCCCACTATCGGCGCCTGGTGTTCGACATTGGCTACAGCGAAATGCAATTCGTCAGCACCGACGACGAAGCCCGGCTGGGTTGGCAAGTCGTGTCCAGGGCTCTGCCCTATTGCCCAAGCTTGGCCGAATCGCTGATTGCCGGCTGGTACAGCTTTGGCCGCTGGATTGCCGGGGTGGATTTGCCGCTGAAAGAAGTGCGCTTTTCGCACCCTGGACCCAAAGAGACCCAAGGCTATGGGCAGTATTTTGGCTGTCCGGTGCTTTTTGGTGCCAAAGAAAACGCACTGGTTTTTTCGCGCAGCCTGCTGGACATGCCGCTGGTGCAAGCGGATGAGACCCTCCACCTGGTCATGCGTGAGCAAGCCCGCGCCGCCATCGAGAAAACCTTCAACGCCCAAGACATTGCACCGCGCCTGCGCCAAGCCCTGATCCCGCTCATGCCCAAGTACGAGGCCACGCTGGACAAAGCAGCAGGATCCCTGGCCATGTCCACCCGCACCTTGCAGCGACGCCTGGCCGAGCAAGGCCTGCAGTTTCAGGATGTGCTGGACGCGACACGCAAGGACCTGGCCAAAATTTACATCAAAGACCCAAGTCTCGGCATGCTGGATATAGCTTTGTTGCTAGGCTATTCAGAGCAAAGCTCGTTCACCCGGGCATTCAAGAGTTGGTTTGGTGACACGCCGTCTAGCTGGCGGCGTTCGCGTTAGCTTTGCTTTACACGCTTCATTTTGGTGGATCCTAAGGCACCGGGCCACCATTCTGGACAATCAAATGGCAAGCACAGCTAAGGCAAACTCAAAGAGGCAACGACTAGGATGACTGGGAAACGCTTGACTGCGCCACGGCCTTTCGCCGGGCACGCCAAGCGCCAAGCAACACCAACAAACCTGGTATGAAAATCATCGCCCAGATGATCTTGTCCAGGTTTTGCTTCACAAACGGGATGCTGCCAAAAAAGTAGCCCACCGTGATAATGCCCACAACCCAGAGCGCCCCACCCGTCACGTCGTAAAACGTAAATTTGCTGCGGGTCATCTGCGCTACGCCTGCCACAAAAGGCGCAAAGGTCCGCAAAAACGGCATGAAGCGCGCAGCCACAATGGTGATACCGCCGTATTTCTCGTAGAACGCATGAGCCTGGTCGAACGCCCGTTTATTGAAGAAGCGCGAGTCCTCCCACTGGAAGACTTTAGGCCCGAAGTAACGACCAATGGCATAGTTGCTCTGGTTGCCCAACACCGCTGCCGCCAGCAGCAAGCCCACGCTCAGGGGATAACTCATCAAGCCCACGCCGCACATCGCGCCCACCACAAAAAGCAGTGAATCCCCAGGCAAGAACGGCATGACAACAACGCCCGTTTCAACAAAAATGATGGCAAACAGCAGGACATACACCCAGACACCATAGTTTTGGACAAACATTTCGAGGTGCTTGTCTACATGCAAAATAAAGTCAATCAGGTAGCCAATCAGTTCCATGGTGTGTCCGTTGAGAGAGCGGCGATTATCGCCGCACCTAAAATCAAGCGGTGACTTACACCGAAGCTCCCCATCTCTCACCGCGTCGCCCGATCCGTGAACTCCCTGACGAGCTGATCAGCCAGATTGCGGCTGGCGAGGTGATTGAGCGCCCGGCCTCTGTGGTTCGCGAGCTGGTAGACAACGCGCTGGATGCAGGCGCCTCTCAGGTCACCGTGCGTTTGCTGTCGGGCGGTGTGCGGCTGATTTCGGTAGAAGATGACGGCAGTGGAATTGTGCGGGACGATCTGCCCATTGCCTTCAAGCGCCATGCAACCAGCAAGATCACTTCTCTGCACGAGCTGGAGTCTGTGGCGACCATGGGCTTTCGGGGTGAGGCGCTGGCTGCCATCAATTCCATTGCCGACTGCGCGCTGCTGTCGCGCATCCCGACCGAGCCCAATGCCTGGTTGCTGGAAGGTCTGACGGGCGAATTGAAAGTGGCCGCGCGTGCTGGCGGCACCACGGTGGAGGTCAAAGAGCTTTTCTTCAGCACCCCAGCAAGGCGCAAGTTCTTGAAAACAGACGCGACCGAGTTGGCGCATTGTGTCGATGCCGTGCGACGCCACGCTCTGGCCAGGCCAGACGTGGGGTTTGCAATCTGGGCAGAAGGCAAACTGGTGGAGCAGTGGCGAATCGCCCCCTTGCCCCAACGCCTGCGCGACGTGCTGGGCGAAGACTTCATCGCGCAGGCCGTCGAGGTCAATCACACGGTGGGGACGGTTCGGGTCACGGGCTACGCGGGCGTACCTGACGCGGCCCGCAGCCGGGCGGACCACCAGTTTGCCTATGTAAATGGCCGCTATGTGCGCGACAAAGTGTTGACCCACGCCGCACGTGTAGCTTATGCCGATGTGCTGCATGGGCACCGTCAACCCGTGTTTGCGCTGTATTTGCATATGGACCCCACCCGTGTGGATGTGAACGTGCACCCGACCAAGATTGAGGTGCGCTTTCGGGACAGCCGAGAGATACACCAGGCTGTGCTGCATGCGGTGGAAAACGCGCTGGCGGCACCGCGAAGTGCAGCAGGCGGGGTTTTGGTTGATTTACCTGCTCATGGGGTGGGTGATGTTGCAGAGCCAGCGGCCATCATGGGTGCACCAAGTTTTGAACAAAAAACTGAATCACGCCATATTGTGTGGGAACAATCAGCTATTAATTTAGGAGGGAATAGGGTTTCTGACGTTTCGTTGCTCTGGTCCCCAACTGTCGCGGGCAATGACACAAACGATGGTTTGGCGATTCAGCGTGCGCACACGATACCCGCATCTGCCCCTGAAGGCTCGGTTTGGCCACTGGGTCGTGCTGTGGCTCAGCTGCACGGCGTGTACATCCTGGCCGAGAATGCGCAAGGGCTGGTGGTGGTAGACATGCACGCCGCCCACGAGCGAATCGTGTACGAACGGCTCAAGAACCAATTGGAGGCAGCCAGGGTGATCAGCCAGCATTTGCTGATTCCGGCCACGTTTGCAGCGACGGCTCAAGAGGTTGCGACTGCCGAGGCCTGCACCGAAGCCTTGCTGGAATTGGGCCTGGAGGTCAGCGCGTTCTCTCCCAAGACGCTGGCGGTGCGGGCCGTCCCCAGCACCTTGGTCAACGGCAACGCGGTGGAACTGGCACGCAGCGTGCTGGCAGAGCTCGCCCAGCATGACGCCAGCCGCGTACTGGAACAGGCACGCAATGAACTGCTAGCCACCATGGCCTGCCATGGCGCAGTTCGAGCGAATCGCCAATTGACGCTGGAAGAGATGAACGCCCTTTTGCGCCAGATGGAGGTAACGGAACGCTCAGACCAGTGCAACCATGGCCGCCCGACGTGGCGCCAACTCAAGATGAATGAATTGGACGCCTTGTTCTTGCGTGGACGCTAGCGCTTTCAGTGACGGCCACCATGATGCCCGCCATGCCCCCCTCGCCCTCTGTGACCCCAGCCTCCGCCAAGATAAAACGGCGCTGGGCGAACCACCACCGCAGGCGGGCTGACATAGACCGGTGCAGGCGACACATAGACTTGGCCTTGAACATGCCCGTGACCATAACCTCCATAGCCACCGCCAGCTGGTACCACAGCACACGCTCCCAGCAATGCGGTTACGCCAGTGGCAGCCAACCATTTGAGAAGCGTTCTTGCTAGTTTCATAATAGGCACCTTTCAGCTCAGATGTGAATGCAACGCAATACCCACCCCGGCGGTAGACAGCAGCGGTGTGTGAAGCTGTGTAAAGCCAGATGCCCTGAAATATCTGATAACCTGCAAGCTGCTTTTTGCATTCGTCCCCACCACCCTGGTTGAGCGCTACCGCGCACCCAGCCAACAGTACGCCCGTCCCGTGCGACCTAATCTCGTTGTTTTGTTCATGTCCCTCCTGCTGGGACTGCAACCCGTGACCACCGATCTGTACTTGCCTGCCTTACCGGGCATGCGCAGTGACCTGGGTGCGTCCATGGTGCAGGCTCAGTTGACGTTGACGGCGCTGCTTCTGGCATTCGGTCTGTCACAACTGGTCTGGGGGCCTTTGTCTGACCGGTTTGGACGGCGGCCCATTTTGCTGGTGGGCATGGGGCTGTATGTGTTGTCCTCTGTTGTGTGCACCATGGTGCCCAGCATGGACGCCCTGATCGTATGGCGTACGGTGCAAGGAGTTGCCATGGGGGCAGGGGTGGTGTGTGCTCGGGCATTGCTGCGGGATTTGTACAAACCGGTTGAAGGCACTCGGGTCATGTCCAAAGGGTTGACCGGGCTGGGAGTAATTGCCTGTGTCTCAGCCCCACTGGGTGGCTTGCTTTCGGGCTGGTTCGGCTGGCGAATTGCCCTGTTGGCATTGGCAGTATTTGGTGCTATCACCTTGGGGCTGCTGGTCTGGCGTTTTGAAGAGACGCTTGCTGAGCGCAACCCTGATGCGCTGAGGGGAAGCGACCTGGTCCGCACCTGGTGGACGGTCGCAAGACACCCGACCTTTGTGGCCTATTCGGCACTTGCGGCCTCGTCCTACGGCGGACTGTTTACGTTCTTGGCAGCGTCTTCCTTCGTCTTCATCCAGGTGTTTGGATACAGCACAGCAAGCTATGGTCTGGCCATGTTCTCGATGTCATTGGCCTACATCGCAGGCACGTTTTGGTGCAGACACATATTGCCAAAGGTGGGGATCAAGCGCGCCGTCGGCCTGGCGTCTTTTTTCACACTCAGCGGCGTGGCCCTCATGACGGTGTTGGCCTACGCAGGAGTCGGCAGAGTCTGGTACGGCGGATGGGCTGTCATGGTCCCGCTGTACCTTTTTATGATCGGCCACGGGGTACACCAGCCATGCAGCCAGAGTGGCGCAGTGGGCCCTTTTCCCCAGACGGCGGGAGCGGCGTCGGCTTTGAATGGCTTTCTGATGATGGTGTCGGCGTTTGCTACGGGGGCCTGGCTTGGCAAAAGCCTTGATGGCACTGTGTTTGCTTTGGTACATGGCATGGCGTTTTGGGGTGTTTGCATCGCCCTGACGGGTTGGACCTTGGTAAAGCGCCATGGCTGATCAGACCGTACCCGGCTCAACAACGGCGTGGATTGGGCTGGCTGGCCCCACCGCCAGTGGCAAATCAGCACTTGCACTCGCATTGGGTGATGAACTTGGCAAGCTCGGTCTCAAGACGGAAATCATCAGCGTGGATTCAGCCCTGGTCTACAGAGGCATGGACGTTGGCACGGCCAAGCCCAGCCCTGAGGAGCGGACGCTGTTGCCGCACCACCTGATTGACATCCGAGACCCCTTGCAAGCCTACAGTGCTGCCGATTTTGTCCGGGACGCGCAGCGCCTGATGGCGGAGGTGAAAGCGCGAGACGCAGTTCCCTTGCTGGTTGGCGGCACCATGCTGTATTTCAAGGCTTTGATGGACGGACTGGATGCACTCCCAGCAGCCGACCTTGCCGTGCGAGCCGAACTGGATCGCCGCGCCAAAACCCTGGGTTGGCCCGCCCTGCACGCCGAGCTGGCCCAGGTTGACCCGGTGACTGCAGCAAGACTGGCCCCTAACGACAGCCAGCGTATCCAGCGTGCGCTCGAGGTTTATGCCTTGTCAGGTCAACCAATGTCGGCTCTGCATACTTCAAAAAAGATAGCAACCAGTCTAAACCCTAAAAGCCAAAGTTTGCTTATTTCCTTGGAGCCTGAGTCACGTAGCGATTTGCATGAGCGCATCGCGTTGCGCTTTGACACCATGCTGACTCACGGGTTGGTCGCAGAGGTAGAAGGTTTGCGTCAGCGGGGTGATTTACTCCCTGATCTGCCCAGCATGCGCTGTGTGGGTTATAGGCAAGTTTGGCAAATGTTGGACGGACTGATCAGTTGCAAACAGATGCGTGAACAGGGCATCGCGGCCACGCGCCAGTTAGCCAAGCGTCAACTGACCTGGCTGCGCAGCATGCCGCACCGCCAGGTTCTGCCATGCCACGCAGAGTCGATGCTCGCGCCCGCGTTGGCGCTGGTGAAGGCGTTTTGGACACACTGCCCATGAAATCGACTCGTTATTCCATGAATTTCTCGCCGAATTCGTTTGTTGTGTGCCGCGTAAATTGAAGTAAATTTGCTGAATCACCGTATCCCCCGAGGTTTGAGATGAACATGTCTGCCTTTGTCACCGCACTCCAGAGCTCTTTGGGTGCGCACATCCCGCAAATCCTGGGTGCGGTGGCCATCTTGGCATTGGGCTGGCTTCTGGCCGTGGGAGCACGTGCGGCGATACGGCAGCTGCTGAATGTCCTCCAGGTCAACTCCCGGATCGAAGAAAGCACCGGTGCCCGGCTGGATGCTGAATCACCCGTGGCTGGTGGCGCGTTCTGGCTGGTATTGCTGGCGACTCTGATTGCCGTGCTCAACGCACTGGACCTGCCTCTGCTGACCAATCCGTTTGCTGCGCTGATGAGCGATGTGGTGGGTTATCTGCCCAATCTGGTGGCAGGCGCTGTGTTGTGCCTGGTCGCCTGGCTGATGGCATCTGTGCTTCGTGCCTTGGCTGTGCGGGCGCTGGACGCCACCAACATTGACGAAAAGCTCTCGTCTGAAGCAGGCATGACTCCCATGAGTCAAAACGCAGGTAACGTACTGTTCTGGCTGGTCATATTGATGTTTCTGCCAGCAGTGTTGAACGCTTTTCGGCTCAACGGCCTGCTTCAGCCCGTCACAGCCATGGTATCCAAGTTGCTTGACATGGTGCCCAACGGTTTTGCGGCTCTGCTGATTGCGGGTGTGGGGTATCTGGTGGCCAAGGTGTTGCGCGGCCTGGTCGTCAATCTGCTGAGCGCTGCAGGTGCAGACCGCCTGAATCAGCGCGTAGGACTGGACGCGTCGGTGCGCCTTTCATCGCTGGCAGGTACCTTGGCGTTTATCTTCGTGTTTTTGCCATCCTTGATAGCGGCATTGGACACACTCAAAATCGAAGCGATCTCTCGCCCGGCCTCACAAATGCTCAATCAGGTCTTGTTTGCGGTACCCCAGATTTTGTCGGCAGCTGTCATTCTGTTACTGACCTGGTATGTCGCCCGTTTTGCGTCGCGCTTGCTGGGATCGCTCATGGAAACGGCAGGTGTTGACAGCTTGCCAAAGAAAATGGGGCTGCAATACGCGCTCGCTGGCGAAAGCCGCCCTTCCAAACTTGCGACTTGGCTTGTCATGTTTTTTGCCATGCTGTTTGCCAGCACCGAAGCGGCAGATCAGCTTGGCTTTAGCGAGGTGCGGAACCTGGTCAGCACATTCATCCGCTTTGGTGGTGACATTCTGCTGGGCGCGGCCATCATGGTGATTGGTTTTTGGCTGTCCAACTTGGCCTACGATGCCATCAAAAAAGCTGACAGTACCCACACCGCCGCACTGGCGGGCATCGCCCGTGTGGCCATACTTGGGCTTGTGCTGGCCATGGGCCTGCGCGCGATGGGTATCGCCAATGAGATTGTGCAAATGGCCTTTGGTCTGACCTTTGGCGCGATTGCAGTGGCCATTGCGCTGTCTTTTGGGCTGGGTGGGCGTGAAGCTGCTGGCAAACTAATGGAGCACTGGCTTTCACGCTGGCGCAAAGACTGACAATGAACTGAACAAAGCAGGCCGCAATTGCAACCATTACCCGGAACAGTGCACCCCTCAGAGGGTGCCCCCCCCAGACGGCAGGTGCCGCCAGAGCGGCACACGGCTACTGAGATCGTGCAGGCGTCAACCGCCGGTGCAGCAGCAGTCGCAGTGTTGCGTGTCAAGGGATTGACGAAAAATTATGGCAACGTTCCTGTTTTTTCCCAAATCGATCTGTCGGTTCTGCCAGGTGAATTTGTGGCTATCGTAGGTGAATCCGGTGTCGGCAAATCCACCCTGTTGAACTGTCTGGCCGGACTGGATACCTGGGACAGTGGATCGGTACGCCTGGGTGGTATCGACCTTGGTAAGCTGAGTGACACTGCACGAGCCTTGCTGCGCAGAAGGGCAACTGGCTTTGTGTTTCAAGCCTTTCATGTGCTGCCCCATTTGAGCGTGGCTCAAAATGTGGCACTGCCATTGCTGCTGCTTGGTCAGGGCAAAGACCCTGCCCTGCCACTGCGCGTGGACGCCGCGCTGGAGTCCGTTGGGCTTGACGGCTTTGGCACACGCTTGCCGCAACAACTGAGCGGCGGGCAATTACAGCGCGTGGCCATTGCCCGGGCGCTGATTCACCGCCCGCCTTTGTTGCTGGCAGACGAACCCACTGGCAATGTCGATTCCAGCACAGCAACCAAAGTGCTGGACAGTCTGGTCGCCCAGACGCGTGAGCATGCCGCGTCGCTGATACTGGCCACGCATTCAGAATCAGTCGCTGGCCGTGCTGACCGGGTTCTGATTTTGCGACCAGATGGCCTTTACAGCGCCAGTCGCCAGCAGTTAAAGGCCCGCGTGCAAGAGCCCCCTCAAACCCTGGTTCCCCTATCGGAAACTGACCGCTCTGCGTATGGGGATTCAGCTGCCCGCTTGCACGTCATGGCAGAGCGCGGTCGTGGTTAAGCACGAGGTCGCGCAGCCCAGCCGGTTCAGCTCGCCTATGCGGCGCCTGTTGACCAGCTTTTCGTGGCAAGAGCTTCGCCATCACCCCTGGCGCAATGCTGCGGCGGTCGTGGCCGTAATGTTGGGTGTGGCCTTGGCGTTCTCAGTTCACTTGATCAATGCCTCGGCCCAGACTGAGTTTGCGCGTGCCGTGCGCTCAGTCAACGGCCAACCAGACTTGTCGTTGCGCGCGGTTTCTTCGGGCTTTGACGAGGCACTGTATGGCGAACTGGCTCGTCACCCGTCTATTCAGGCGATCACGCCTGTGGTGGAAATCAGCACCTACGCCGTCACAGACAGTGGCGAAAAACAAGCCCTGCGGGTGCTGGGCGTGGATGCCCTTACCTTGGGTAGCATCAACCCAGAAGTGATCCCTGTCCCGGCCCCTATGGAAGGCGGGGATATTGCGGACACAGACCACAGGCTGTCCATCTTCGCGCCAGACGCCGTGTTTTTAAACACCAGCGCACGGCAATTGATATCAAGCAAGCCGCCCGCATTCGGCAATACAGCAACAGCTGGAGATGCGCCATTGGTCGGCAATGCCAAGCGTGAACGACTTTATCTACAAAGCGGCATGCGTGTACTTGAATTCCAGGTCGCGGGGCATGTCACCAGCGGCGGCCCTGCCCTGGTGGTGATGGACATTGGCGCGGTGCAAGAGCAGTTTGGCAAACTCGGGATACTCAGCCGAATCGATTTAACACTGATACCGGGTGCAGACCGTGCGGCCTTTTTGCGCGATGCAGCGCTCTTGACTGGCTTTGCCGGGCAGGTGACGGTGGTTGAACCCGGCGACATGGACCAACGCATCCATTCTATGTCGAGTGCATACCGAGTGAACTTGACGGTGTTGTCGCTGGTCGCCCTGTTTACAGGAGCATTTCTGGTATTTTCGGTGCTAGCGCTGAGCGTGGCCAAGCGCGCCCAGCAGTTTGCGTTGTTGGGCGTATTGGGGCTCACCCCAGGTGAGCGACTGAGGCTGGTCTTATACGAGTCGTTCATGCTCGGCTCGTTTGGCAGTCTGCTGGGCTTGGCGCTGGGCACGGGGCTGGCCAGCCTGGCGTTGCATGTGCTTGGGGGCGATCTCGGTGGAGGCTATTTTTCTGCCTCGTCGCCTCCACTGCAATGGAGCCTCGAAGCGGCCTCTGTCTACGGATTGCTGGGTGTTCTTGCAGCACTTGCGGGAGGCTGGTGGCCGGCTCGCCAGGCGCAACAAATGCCACCCGCACAGACGTTGAAAGGACTCGGAATACAAGCGCCACTGAGCTGGCGCCATCACATCGTCAGCATGAGCTTGATCGCGCTCGCTGGGGGCCTAGCCATGGTACCGCCCATAGGGGGCCTGCCATTGGCGGCCTACGCTTCGGTCGCGCTCTTGCTGATGGGTGGGATCAACTCTTTGCCGATGCTGGTGGCAAGCGTTTACGGCGCCATCAGCCCATTGTTGAATGGAACATTGCTTCCCTTGCTGGCTGTTGAGCGTGCAAGGCGCCAGCGGCAAACTGCGGCGGTGGCCATCAGCGGGGTGGTGGCGTCATTGAGTCTGGCCGTGGCCCTCACCGTGATGGTGACGAGCTTCCGGCAATCGGTGAGCGACTGGTTAGGCCAGGTTTTGCCGGCTGACTTGTATGTGAGGACAGCCAAATCAGCCAGCGCGAGTGACGCCGCTTTCCTTGGCCCAGAACTGGTACAAGGCATTGGCGGATTAAAGGGCATCACCAAGGTAGCGCCAGTGCGCATTGTCAGTTTGCAGCTTTCGCCCATCCAACCGCCGGTCACCCTGATTGCCCGCCCATTGCACGGGCCCCAAAGCACAGCGCAGGCTCCCAAGCCCAATCTACCGTTGCTGGGGCTGGCATTGCCGCTGCCTGCAGAGGCCAAAGAAGCTGTGCCTCTCTACATCAGTGAAGCGATGGCCGATTTGTACAGGCTGAAGCTTGGTGGGTATTTCAATCCGGCCAAAGCATTCAAGCTGGAAGGGTCTGGCTCGCTGGCTCCCGTTCTGGGTGCCAACTATTTCGTTGCAGGCATCTGGCGCGACTATGCTCGACAACATGGAAGCATGGCAATCGACACCACAGACTTTGTTCGATTGAGCGGTGACACGCGCATCAATGACTTGGCCTTATGGCTGGCGCAAGACAGCAGTGCGACAGAAATGCAAAATCGCATTCGCAAGCTGGCCGAAGAGTTCAGTCTGATCGAAAACAAGGCGGGTAACACCGTGGGTGGAGACACGGCGCAGTTGCTTGAATTTGCCACGACAGCACAACTGCGGGATGTGTCACTCCAGATTTTCGACCGCACTTTTGCCGTTACCTATTGGCTACAAGCTGTGGCCATTGCCATTGGACTTTTCGGCGTCGCTGCGTCGTTCAGTGCGCAGGCACTGGCGCGACGCAAGGAGTTTGGTTTACTGACACATCTGGGCCTGACACGCACCCAGATCCTGCAACTCGTCGCAGGCGAAGGACTGGTCTGGACGGGCATTGGTGCAGCCGCCGGTTTGCTGTTAGGTATCGCTGTCGCAGTGGTGCTTGTGCATGTGATCAACCCCCAAAGCTTTCACTGGACCATGGAGATGGTGCTCCCCTGGATACGGCTTTCACTGCTTTGCCTTGCCGTGGTGGTGGCTGGCACCCTTACCGCATGGCTGGCCGGTCGGGCTGCGGCAGGTCAAGACGCGGTACTTGCCGTGAAGGAGGACTGGTGATGGATTTGCGGCGACGCTCTTTGCTGACGGGTGCGGGTGGTGCGCTGGTAGGTATGCCAAGTTTCGGTGCCGGTAGCAGGCCAGCACTGCCCATCCGCGCGCTGGAATTCCCTCGGGATTTCGGTGCCCATCTCGATGCAAAAACCGAATGGTGGTACGTGACTGGAATGGCACGTGCACAGGACAAATCACGGGATGCGCCACCCGAGTACGGTTTTCAGGTCACCTTTTTTCGTTCTCTTGTTGAAAGTACACAAGAGATGAAATCCAGCTTTGCCGCCAAACACTTGATCTTTGCCCATGCAGCCATCACTGATATCAAGAAAGGCAAGTTCTGGCACGACCAGCGTATAGCCAGATCTTCAAACGTCCCGGCAACGGACATCGCCTCCGCTGGGCTTCGCACCACGCAGGTGGAGTTACGGGATTGGTCACTCAAACGCGAACCCGGCCGCTCAGAAACCAACAGCAGCGTATACCGAGCACTGGTGGCTACCCAGCTGTTTGGCCTGGATTTGAGCTTGCAGACGAGTCAATCTGTCATGCTGCAAGGCTATGAGGGCTTGTCGCGCAAAGGACCGCAGGCTTCGCAAACCAGCTTCTACTACAGCCAGCCTCAGTTGTCTGTTGAAGGCAAGCTCAGCATTCAGGGAAAATCGCAGCAAATTCAGGGAAGCGCTTGGTTGGACCATGAGTGGAGCAACGAAATGCTTCACCCCGATGCTGTTGGCTGGGACTGGATCGGCATGAATCTGGACAACGGCAGTGCATTGACCGCCTTTCAGATACGAGACAAATCGGGGGCTGCGCTTTGGGATGGTGGTTCATTGAGGCGCGCCAAAAATTCCATGGCCAAACGTTCGGACGAAGAGAGAACTGATGCATTCAACCGCGGCGATGTCATCTTCCAGCCCGTTAAATTTTGGAAAAGCCCCAAGAGCGAAGCCAGATATCCGGTTGAATGGCAGGTCCGCACACCGATGGGCTTGTACACCGTTAGAGCCCTTGTCGAAAATCAGGAACTCGACAGTCGCGCAAGCACAGGCGCTATTTACTGGGAGGGTCTCAGTGAATTGGTGGACAGCAGCCATCGGCGGATTGGCTATGGCTATCTGGAAATGACGGGTTATGCGCAGCCGCTACGGCTGTAGCGGCTGCGTCCCTACCCGTGTGCGTTAGGTGCACACCCCCTTCCCCACCCCGTCAGCCCTCGCAAAGCCGACGTCTCCTTGGAAAACCCACAGAACCCACCTGCAAAACTTGCACTGCCTACCCCTGCCTGACACTGTTGTCAGCCGGGAACACATTGCCTGTTTGCCCGTTTCAAAAGCACTTTGGAAGTGGATTCTTTGAATCGTGTGTGGAATAATATCCCACAAAACACGATTTCGCAACTCATTCATGCAAATTTCTCGCTCAACCATTGTTCTTGAGAGCGCACTGCGACTTCTCAAGCCATTGGTGCGCCTTTTATTGCGAAATGGGGTTGCCTATCCGGCCTTTTCTGTTGCATTGAAACGCGTGTTTCTCGAAGCTGCTCAGGATGAATTGGAGACAACAGGCGCCGTCAAGACCGGCAGCGCAGTGAGCTTGCTTTCTGGGGTTCATCGACGTGATATTCGGATAAAGACCCGAAACAATTCCAAAGATGCGACGGAACTTGCACCTGCCTTGAACATGGCTAGCCAGATTGTTGCCCGCTGGCTTACTGATCGTCAGTTCATTGGAGAAGACGGGACTGCGTTGGCACTTAGCAGAGGTGAAGGTCCAGGCACATTTGATGCTTTGGTCGCAGGCATCAGCAGTGATATTCGCCCTAAAGCCGTTCTGGACGAATTGACCCGCTTAGGCATTGTGACTGAGGCAGATGGCAAGATCTGCATGGTCACGAACGGATTCGCACCGAGCCTGGGATTTGAGGAAATGGTCCAATTGCTGCAAGCAAACGTACATGATCATTTGGCCGCAGCATGCGCCAATTTGCACGACAATAAGAACTTCCTGGAGCAAGCTATCTTTGTTGATGAATTGAGCGAAGCGTCTGCGAGGCAACTGCATGTTGTTGCAGCACAAGCTTGGCGACAAACATTCAAGACCGTCATGCAAGAAGCTCAAGCACGCTTTGATCATGATGCTGCAAATTGTCCGGTTGATCCACGTGTGCACCGTGTACGTTTCGGTAGCTATTTTTATGCCGCCCCCAATGAAAACCCTTAAGACCTCCCTGCTGATCGCGCTCGCGATGCTGGCAATCTTGACAGGTTGCGGTCCGGGTACGGGCGGCACTGGAACCGGGCCAAGCATTGGCTCGAATTCACCGACTACACCGATCTTCGCTCCCATCACTTACTCAGGTGCGCAGAGCATGCCCACAGCAGTCTTTGGTGGCTCCAACGCGGAGAGAGCCGCCAGTGTTTTCGGTCCCTCTGTTTCGGCTCTAAGAAATGCCGTTCTGTCATTGGATACACAAAGAATTGACTTGCGCAAAGCATGTCAGGCTTTTACGTATGCGGGAGACTGGTCTATTGCGCCAGATGGTACGGTCAATTTATTGGGAACCTACAGTTCGACCAGAATCTTGCCAGATGGACAAGTGGATGTGAGCACGCTCGTCGCGCATTTGGCATTGACGTTTGCCAGTGGGAATATCAACAGTACAAATCTGAGCGCCACCGTCAGAGACAGTGGAGAAAGTGTCTTGATGGGGCCGTTTGAACTTCAGCAGTCAAATGGCACTGGCTCCACAATCACGGTTTGTAGCAGTCCTTAGACTGCCCTCCGTTTTGAAGTCTAAATGCCCCTAAACGCTGGCGGTCGTTTCTCCAAAAACGCTAGCACCCCCTCGATATAGTCATGCGTTCGGCCCAATGCTGATTGTGTATCGCGCTCCAAATCCAATTGCTGGTCTAAGGTATTTGACGCGCCAACACGCATGGCCTTGCGTGTGGCAACCATCGCCTGTGTAGGCATTACCGCCAGTTTTTGTGCCAACACTAATGCCGCTGCCACAGGATCATCGGCGATATCCCAAATCATTCCCCACTCTTTGGCTCGGGCTGCTTCAAGTTTGTCACCCGTCATCGCCAGGGCCAATGCGCGTGCGATACCAACACGCTGAGGCAAAAACCATGTCCCTCCAGCATCAGGAATCAGACCGATTTTGCTGAATGCCTGTATAAAGCTGGCGGCGGGCGCTGCGATAGCGATGTCACAGGTCATCGCTAAAGAAACGCCAGCACCAGCGGCGACACCGTTCACTGCAGCAATGGTGGGCATGCGAAGGCCTTGAAGCCTGCGAACGGTGGGGTTGAAATTCTTTTCGATCACTGGACCTGGGTCGGCACGTTCCACTAAACCCGGGCCGGGCGTGAAATCAAAGGACGACAAATCGGCACCGGCGCAAAACCCACGACCAGCACCCGTGATGACCAGGGCGCGGATGGCGGGGTTAGACTCCGCTCTAGTCAAGCCGTCCGCCAGATCCGCATGCATGGCAGGCACAAAGCTGTTGAGCGCTGCAGGGCGATTCAAGGTGAGCAATGCAACCGCACCGTGCTCAGCATAAAGAACAGTTTTATCTTCCACGGCAATTTTCTCCACGACAGTTCAATAAATCGGCTGGTGCTTCTTCAAACAGGCAATGACCTTATCGGTCAGTGCAAAGCGGGGACCGTAATTTTGCTCGAGTTCTGCACAACGCTTGGCAAACGCATCCACACCCATGCTGTAAATGAACTGTAGCGCACCACCTGTCCAGGCGGGAAACCCGATCCCAAAGATGGAGCCAATGTTGCCGTCGTGCACGCTTGACAGCACGCCTTCCGCCAGGCAGCGTGCGGTCTCGACCGACTGGCGGTAAAGAATGCGATCCTTCAAGGTGGCCATGTCCCATGCCATGCCGGGCTTTTCAAATTCGGCCTTCAAACCTGGCCAAAGTTGGACCTTCTTGCCGTCGGCGTAGTCATAAAAACCGGCCCCTGCGGCTCGGCCTGGTCGTTTCAATTCTTTGACCATGCGCTGCACCAGCATTTGACCGGGTGCAGGCTCCCATGTTTTGCCTTCAGCAGCGTAGTCGGCCTGGGTCTGATCCATCACATGGACACTCAAAGAAAGCGAGGTTTGATCTAGCACCGTGAGAGGGCCGACCGGCATGCCGCACTGCACGCCTGCGTTCTCCACCACGGCGGCGGGAATGCCCTCCTCCAGCATGGAAATGCCTTCCAGCACAAAAGTGCCGAAAGTCCGGCTGGTGTAAAACCCGCGGGAATCGTTGACCACAATCGGTATCTTGCCCAAGGCCTGCACATAGTCATAAGCACGCGCCACCGTCTCGTCGTCGGTTTGGGCTCCGCGAATGATTTCCACCAGTTTCATCTTGTCCACTGGGCTGAAGAAGTGGATACCGATGAACTTGCTGGCATTCGCGCTGGCCTTGGCCAAGCCGCTGATCGGCAATGTGGAAGTGTTGCTGGCAAAAAACCCACCTGTCGCGAGCATAGGTTCGGCTTCCTGAGTCACCTTGGCCTTGAGGTCACGCTGCTCAAACACAGCCTCAATGATCAGCTCACAGCCTTGCAAATCTACCGCCTTGTCAGTGGCCGTGATCCTCGACAAAAGCGCAACTTGGTCGTGCGGACTCATGCGGCCCTTGTCGACACGCGGCTGCGTGATCTTGGTGCTGTAGGCTTTGCCCAAGTCTGCTTTCTCTTGGCTCACATCTTTGAGTACAGTTGCAATACCCTTGCTGGCCTGGGCATAGGCAATGCCAGCACCCATCATTCCTGCACCCAAAACGCCCACCTTGGTCGGCTTGAAGCGCGGGACATCTTTCGGGCGACTTTGACCCGACTTGATCGCATTCATATTGAAGAAGAAGGTGTTGACCATGTTCTTGGCCACAGGGTCAACGGCCAAGCGTGCCAGATACCGGCTTTCTATACGCAATGCAGTATCAAAGTCGACCTGAGCACCTTCCACCATGGCACACAAAGCTGCCTCGGGCGCAGGGTACAAGCCACGCGAGGTCTTCTTCATCATGGCAGGTGCCACGACCAATCCAGCTGCGATCTTCGGGTTAGAAGGTGTTCCTCCCGGAATCTTGTAGGCCTTGTCGTCCCAAGGGTGTTGTGACGTGGGATTCGCCGCAATGAAGGCAAGAGCGCGCTCGCGCAATTGGGATGCGTCGGCTACCAGTTCATGCACCAAACCAAGTTCCATCGCATGGGTAGGATTGAAGAGTTTGGCTTCCAGAATGTAAGGCTGCGCACCCATCAGGCCAAGCAATCGGGTCATTTTGGTGATGCCACTGGCCCCGGGAATCAAGCCAAGGGTAATTTCAGGCAGTCCAAGCTGAATTTTCTTGTCGTTCACTGCAATCCGGTAATGGCCAACCAAGGCCACTTCCCAACCACCACCGAGCGCCGCCCCATTGATACAACTCACCACCGGCACGCCCAGCGTTTCCAAAGTGCGGAAGTTTTTCTTCATGGCCTCGATTTCAGCGAAGACCTTAGGGCCATCCGTTGCCTTGGACCGCATCAACCCTTTGAGGTCTGCACCCGCGAAGAAGGTGGACTTGTTGGACGCGAGCACGATGCCTCTGATTGCCGCCTTGTCGGTGAGAACCTGGGCCGTGACGATACCCAGGTCTTTTTGCCAATCCAGGCACATGGTGTTGACGGGTGAATTGGGTTCATCGAACGTGATGGTGGCAATGCCGTCAGCCAGGGAATATTGAATGGTTTTCATTTTCTGAATTGAGGTTTAGTGTGTAACACAGTGCATACCGCAGGGTGTCCCTGCCCGCCGCCGGGCCGCGACCCGGACAACGGTGGAGCGTGGCGGCATGTGGGTCAAATGCGTTCAACAATGGTGGCAATGCCCATGCCCCCGCCCACGCACAGGGTGGCCATGCCGTAGCGCAAGTTGCGGCGATGCAGTTCATCGATCAAGGTCCCCAGAATCATGGCACCGGTCGCGCCGAGCGGGTGGCCCATGGCAATGGCACCGCCGTTCACGTTGACCTTCTCGTGTGGCACCTTCATTTCCTTCATGAACCGCATGGCCACGGCAGCAAAGGCTTCGTTAATTTCCACCAGATCCATCTGATCCATCGTCATGCCCGCTTTTGCCAATGCTTTGCGTGCAGCAGGCATGGGGCCAGTCAGCATGATGGTGGGGTCAGCGCCGCTCAAGGCAGCAGACACGATGCGAGCACGAGGGGTCAGCTTGTGATGCTTGCCGGCGGCCTCTGAGCCAATCAGCACGGCGGCTGCGCCATCGACAATGCCCGACGAATTGCCCGCGTGGTGCACATGGTAAATACGTTCGACTTGCGGATAGCGGTTCAATGCAACTTGGTCAAAGCCCATGGCCCCCATCTGTTCAAACGCGGGCTTGAGCGACGCAAGACCTTCCAGAGTGGTATGGGGCTTGATGAACTCGTCTTCTTCCAAAATGGTCTGCCCCAAAAAATCGGTGACAGGCACCACCGAACGCTTGAAGTAGCCAGCCGCGCGGGCGGCAGCCGCGCGCTTTTGCGACTCAAGCGCGAAAGCATCCACATCCTGGCGTGTGAATCCTTCCATGGTCGCAATCAGGTCAGCACCGATGCCTTGTGGCACAAACAGGGTTTGCGAGTTGGTTTCTGGGTCTTGTGCCCAAGCACCACCGTCAGAACCAATTGGCACACGGCTCATGCTCTCAACGCCACCAGCAACAACCAAGTCTTCCCAACCGGAACGCACTTTTTGGGCAGCCAGGTTGACTGCTTCCAGGCCAGACGCGCAAAAAGCGGTTGACCTGCACGCCTGCGCACTGGTAATCCCATCCCGCCTTGAGTGCCGCGACTTTGGCGATCACTGAGCCCTGCTCACCCACAGGAGACACCACCCCCATGACCACGTCGTCCACCTTGGCGGTGTCAAAGCCATTGCGTGCTTGCAGACGGGTCAACAAGCCCGCCAACAAATTCACAGGTTTAACCTCATGCAGGCTCCCATCCTTCTTACCTTTGCCGCGCGGCGTGCGGATGGCGTCATACACAAATGCTTCAGTCATGGGTTTCTCCGTGAGATCAGTTGGGAAAGGTTAGGAAAACAGGCTTACAGTATAGAATTTTTCACCAAGCAAATGCTCTGTGAAAATACCCAATTGAAGTCAAATAGGTGACATCTCTATGATTGAACGTACCCTTTTCAATGCAGAACATGAGGCCTTCCGGGACAGCTTCCGGCGCTTTTTGGCCAAAGAAGTTGCACCTCATCACGAAGCCTGGGAGGAGCAAGGCTATGTGGACCGCGAGATCTGGCTCAAAGCTGGCGAGAACGGCTTTCTGGGCGTGAGCCTGCCCGAAGCCTATGGTGGCGCTGCTGCAGACAAGCTGTTCAGCGTGGTGCAGATCGAAGAAATCAGTGCCGCAGGTTTTACCGGTCTGGGCTTTGGCCTGCACAACGAAATCGTCGCACCCTACATATTGCACTACGGCACTGAAGAACAAAAACACAAGTACCTGCCCAAGATGGTCACAGGCGAAATCGTGGGTGCCATTGCCATGACCGAGCCCTCTGCTGGGTCTGACCTTCAAGGCGTTAAAGCCACCGCCATCCGCCAGAGTGACCACTTTGTCCTGAATGGCAGCAAGACCTTTATCACCAACGGCTGGCATGCTGACGTGGTGGTGGTGGTCGCTAAGACCGGCCCTGCAGCGGGTGCGAAAGGAACAAGCCTGCTGATGGTTGAACGCGGCATGGCGGGATTTGAAAAAGGCAAGCGGCTCAAAAAGTTGGGACTCAAAGCGCAAGACACGTCTGAACTTTTTTTTGACAATGTCAAGGTGCCTGCAGACCATTTGTTGGGAGGAGAAGCCCAACTCAACCGTGGATTTATTTGTCTTATGGAGCAGCTCCCTTGGGAGCGTCTACAAATCGCCATCCAGGCCATTGCAGCCGCGCAATCTGCCATCGACTGGACGGTGGCTTATGTGAAAGAACGCCAGGTCTTTGGTCAAGCCGTCGCCGCCTACCAAAACACTCGCTACACCTTGGCCGAATTGCAAACCCAGGTGCAAGTGGCCCGCGTGTTTGTGGACAAATGCACTGACCTGCTGATGCACGGCAAACTTGACACAGCAACCGCCAGCATGGCCAAGTACTGGACCAGTGATTTGCAATGCAAAGTGATGGACGAATGCGTTCAGCTTTTTGGTGGCTACGGCTACATGTGGGAATACCCCATCACGCGCGCCTACGCAGATGCACGAGTGCAGCGGATATATGGCGGCACCAATGAGATCATGAAAGAAGTCATCTCAAGGTCCATGGGCCTTCCGAGCCGCTGAATTTAGAGTCAAACAGGCCTTTTCGGCTTATCAAATAAACCTTTTCCGCTATTATTTTTACAGCAATATCATGAGTACTCCCATCACACTGAAACCCTTGCGCGGCGTGCGCATTGTGAGCCTAGCCCTCAATCTGCCGGGCCCTGCCGCTCTGATGCGCTTGTGCGCCATGGGCGCGACCTGCGTGAAGCTTGAGCCGCTTGCACCAGCCGGTGGCAAAAGTGGTGACCCTATGGGCCAATACAACCTAGCGCCTATGGCACGATGCACAAGGGCATGCGCATCGTGCGGGCGGACCTGAAAACCGAGAAGGGCCAAAAGACACTGGCCAAGGAACTGAGCAAGGCACAGGTGCTGCTAACCTCGTTCCGTCCGTCAGCCATGGCACGCCTGGGCTTGGACTGGAAGGCCTTGCACAAGGCCTTCCCAGCCCTGTCGCAGGTGGCGATTGTGGGCGCCCCCGGTGCACGTGCCGAAGAACCTGGGCATGACCTGACCTACCTGGCAGACAACGGGCTGGTAACCGGACTGGATCTGCCCCCTACCCTGTATGCCGACATGGGTGGCTCACTCATGACCAGCGAGGCGGTATTGCAGGCCCTGCTGCACCAACGCGCCAAAGCCAAGCCCGGCAAACCCGCGCCCGGCGTGTTCATGGAAGTGGCCTTGTCAGACGCAGCCGCTTATCTCGCCTTGCCACGCAGTTGGGGGCTGACGCTGCCCCAGGGCTCCGTTGGTGGCGCACACGCTGGCTACCGCGTTTACGCTTGCAAAGACGGGCGCGTTGCAGTTGCGGCGTTAGAGCCCCACTTTGCAGCGTCGCTGTGCTCAGTTGCCGGTGCTGGCATACCCGGGCGCACCACGATGTTTGAAGCCGATACCCACCAAAAAATTGCACGATTCTTGCGAAAGAAGACTTGCGCCGAACTCGCTCAGTTAGGAAGAAAAGGACATCCCTTTGCATGCGATGGCAAGCTGAACTCAATGGGTGATTGCACTCACCAGCAGCAGCGGTGCCAAAAGGGCCGCTGCAAGTCGGCCAGAGGGCGGCTGGGTTTCGATCCCCCTGTACATCCGGTCCGCTAGTCCAACCGAACAAGCCAATACCCCCCAGCATGCCAAGCAGATTGACCCCAGGTGACGCGGGCCAACACAGCCCGATAAGCGCATTGAACACCAACAGCACGGGGTAATGAATCAAAACACGGAATACGAAATCCGCCCCACGTAGCGCAAAGGCCCGAAGGCAGTGGCAGACATATAGCCCTGCACGCTGGCGGATGTTGCGCAAGACCACAAAAGGGCGGCCACCAATCCGGCCAACAGTAGGCGCCCTCTGAAATCGACAGCCAATGCGGCCACCACCAAAGCGCTAACCATACAAAACCACGCCCTTCGTTTCAGTACGGTGTTCGTGCGGACGCCCCAACATGTCAGCATCCCCATGCCATAGGCACCGTAGAAATACAAGGCCGTCGCATCCAGCGCTGGGATGCGATTCAACCAGACCAATGAGACACAGGTCAGCCCCAGCACTAAAGCGATTCCCAGGTGCTGAGCAGACACAATCACCAGGTGCTTGGCGAGCCAAGGCGCCACTGCCAGGATCAGCACCGTACAAGCAAACAACTGAAGGTCAATCGACAGGTACCAGACACCAGCGGACAAGCCGGGAACACCGAGAAGGTCCTGCAGCATCAGCAAATGCGCAATCACTGCCCCGATACTTGCTGCAGCAGGAACCGAGTCAGGGTGATGCCAGGTTCGTGCCAAGCTGGCTGCTGCCAATGCAGCGGTCAGTGCCACCAGAAAGGGCGCAAGCAGTCGCCAATAGCGCTTGGCAAGCTGAACGCTCACTGACCGAAAATTGGCCGCACCAGCAGGCGCCAGGCTGTCAGCAGCGACGTAGCCAGCCACGACCAAAAATACCTGCACGGCAAACCGCCCGTAGTCGTAGAGCCATGCAATAAAACCCGGTGCAAAACCGCGCACCACGTCCACCATGGGGCCATATGACACCATGTGGTGGCAGACAATCACCAAGCAAGCCGTGCCCTTGAGCACGTCGATAAGCGCTGAGCGGTGGGGCGGCTTACCGCCCACAGCGCTCACAGGGCGAGGCGGGCGCGTGCTACGAGGTATTCGCGCTTGAGGCGAGCCACCATGTTGGCTGTGGTAGCCACCTCTGTGATCGCGCCAATACCCTGGCCACAGCCCCAAATGTCTTTCCAGGCCTTTTTGGCGTCACCACCGAAATTCATCTTGCTGGGGTCGCTCTGCGGCAGGTTGTCAGGGTCAAGCCCAGCTGCCACGATGCTTGGCTTGAGGTAGTTGCCATGCACGCCGGTAAACAGGTTGGAGTAGACGATGTCGTCGCTGTTGCTGTCCACAATGGCCTGTTTGTAGCCGTCTGCTGCACGCGCTTCTTCTGTCGCAATGAAGGCAGAGCCGATGTAGGCAAAGTCTGCACCCATGGCCTGTGCCGCAAGCACTGCGTCGCCACTGGCGATCGAGCCACTGAGTGCCAGAGGGCCGTCAAACCACTGACGGATTTCCTGGATCAGGGCAAACGGACTTTTGACTCCTGCATGGCCACCAGCACCCGCAGCCACCGCGATCAGGCCATCGGCGCCCTTTTCGATGGCCTTGTGGGCAAATGCGTTGGTGATCAAGTCATGCATGACCACGCCACCATAGGCATGAATGGCTTCGTTGATGTCAACTCTCGCGCCGAGCGAGGTGATGATGATCGGCACCTTGTACTTGGCCACCAGTTCCATGTCATGGTCAAGGCGATCGTTGCTCTTGTGCACGATCTGGTTAATGGCAAAGGGCGCTGCAGGTTTGTCTGGGTTAGCTTGGTTATAGGCAGCCAGCGCTTCAGTGATTTCTGCCAGCCATTCATCCAATTGCGCAGCCGGGCGAGCGTTCAATGCAGGCATAGAACCCACAACGCCAGCCTTGCATTGCTCAATCACCAACTTGGGGTTGCTGATGATGAACAGGGGTGACCCAATGATGGGCAGCGGAAGATTCTGAAGTATTTTGGGCAATTTGGACTATGTTGTCTCCTTCTTTCAAGCAGAAACTTGAACATAAATATGCTGTTTCGGCAATAATGATATAGTTTTTAAGCTATCGTTTTAAGAGTAAAAACGACTCAAAATGCATCCAGTGCGAGCGCCGTCACAGCGTTTGCACCTTCGACAATGCTATCGCGCAGGCCTGGGGCTTTGGTCAGGATGTGATCGGCATAAAAGCGCAGTCACGATCTTAGCTGGGGCAAAGGCCGCATCGTCTCCATTGGCAGCCATGTCCTGTGCTACCAAGAGGGCACGGGCCAACTGCCAACCGGCCACCACATTTCCCGCGAGCATCAAGTAAGGCACACTGCCCGCAAATACCGCATTGGGGCTGGCCTTGGTGTTGCCTGCGACAAAGTTCACAACGTCCAGCATGGCCAAGCGTGCGGCTTTCAAGCGCTTGGCGACAGCCAGCGCATCAGCAGTTCCGCTGGCTGTCAGCGTTGCCTCAGTGGCCTCGATCTGAGTGCAGATGGCCTTGGGTGTCTGACCACCATCGCGCGAGGTTTTGCGGCCCACCAAGTCGTTGGCCTGGATGGCAGTGGTGCCTTCGTAAATGGTCAGAATTTTGGCATCGCGGTAGTACTGAGCGGCACCAGTTTCCTCGATAAAGCCCATGCCACCGTGCACCTGCACACCAAGTGAGGTGACTTCCAGGCTCATCTCGGTGCTGTAGCCCTTGACCAGCGGCACGAGGTATTCATAGAAGGCCTGGTTCTGCTTGCGGGTGTCAGCGTCAGGGTGATGGTGCGCAGCGTCGTAGGCCGCAGCAGCGGTCGATGCCATAGCGCGACAGCCTTCGGTGTAGGCACGCATCATCATCAGCATGCGCTTGACGTCAGGATGATGGATGATCGAACCGCTGGAGGGCAGGCTGCCATCCACCGGACGGCTTTGCACACGGTCTTTGGCAAAGTCACGGCCTTTTGGTAAGCGCGCTCAGCAATCGCAATGCCCTGTACACCTACGCCGTAACGCGCGGCATTCATCATGATGAACATGTATTCCAGGCCCCGGTTTTCGTGGCCCACCAAGTAGCCCACAGCGCCACCATGGTCGCCAAATTGCAGCACTGCAGTGGGACTGGCCTTGATGCCCATCTTGTGCTCAATGCTCACGCAGTGAACATCGTTGCGGTCGCCAAGGGAGCCATCAGGCTTAACCATGAATTTGGGGCAGACAAACAGGCTGATGCCCTTGACGCCCTCGGGCGCGCCCTGCACACGGGCGAGGACCAAGTGGACAATGTTGTCCGCCATGTTGTGCTCACCCCAGGTGATGAAGATCTTGGTGCCAAAGACGCGGTAGGTACCGTCCGGCTGAGGTTCGGCACGGGTACGCACAGCTGCCAAGTCTGATCCCGCCTGTGGCTCTGTCAGGTTCATGGTACCGGTCCACTCGCCGGAGATCAGTTTCTCCAGATAGATCGTTTTGAGTTCGTCCGAGCCAGCGGTCAGCAGCGCCTCGATCGCGCCATCAGTCAGCAGCGGGCACAGCGCAAAGCTCATGTTGGCCGAGTTAAGCATCTCGCCGCAGGCGGCACCAATGGTCTTGGGCAAGCCCTGACCACCCCAATCGGCCGGGTGTTGCAAGCCCTGCCAGCCACCGTCGGCAAACTGTTTGTAGGCTTCTTTGAAGCCCGGTGTTGCCGTGACGACGCCGTCCTTCCAGCTACTGGGGTTGCGGTCACCTTCGACGTTCAATGGTGCAATCACGCCCCTGTCAGCTTGGCACATTCCTCCAGCACGGCTTGTGCGGTCTCAGTCCGGCGTCTTCAAAGCCGGGCATCTGAGCCACCTGCTCCAAATTAGCCAGGTGCTGGATGTTGAACATCATGTCTTTGACGGGGGCGATGTAGCTCATGGTTTTGTCTCTTTAAGTCACTTCAAATATGACAAAGGCATCGCGAACGATGCCTTGTGGGTTAAGTTGCTGAATTACAGTGCGTTAACCAACTCGGGGACGGCGGTAAACAAGTCCGCCTCCAGCCCATAGTCAGCCACCGAAAAGATCGGGGCCTCAGGGTCCTTGTTGATCGCCACGATCACCTTGGAATCCTTCATACCCGCCAGATGCTGGATCGCTCCGCTGATGCCGCAGGCCACATAGAGCTGCGGCGCCACGATCTTGCCGGTCTGACCCACTTGCCAGTCGTTGGGTGCATAGCCGCGCGTCCACCGCAGCGCGGCTCGCGCCCATGGCGGCTCCAAGCTTTGTCGGCCAGGGTGTGATGACTTCGGCGAACTTTCGGCACTGCCGAGCGCCCGGCCACCAGAGACGATGATCTTGGCTGCCGTGAGTTCGGGACGGTCGTTTTTAGCGATTTCGCTGCGAAGGAAGCTGGTCTTGCCACTGTCAGCAGCGGCGATTAAGCTTCACGACGGCTGCAGCGCCACCGTTAGCAGCAGCGTCAAAGCCCGTGGTGCGCACGGTGATGACCTTGGTCGTGTCGGTGCTTTGCACAGTCGCCACCGCGTTACCGGCGTAGATGGATCGCTCAAAGGTGTCAGCACTGATCACTTTGGAGATTTCGCTGATCTGGCCAACATCCAGCTTGGCAGCAACGCGGGGTGCCACGTTCTACCGCCTGCGGTAGCAGGGAACAGGATGTGGCTGTAATTACCCGCCACGGCCAGCACCTGGGCTGCGATGTTTTCCGCCAGACCATGGCCGAGTTGCTCACCGTCGGCGTGCAAGACTTTGGCGACACCTGCGATTTGGGCAGCGGCGGCGGCGGCGGCACCGGCATTGGCTCCCGCGACCAGCACATGGACGTCACCACCGCAGGCAAGCGCAGCGGTGACGGTGTTGAGGTGGCGCCTTTGATAGAGGCGTTGTCGTGTTCGGCAATAACGAGAGAAGTCATGTCAGATCACTGGCTTCATTTTTCAATTTATCAACGAGGGCTGCCACGTCGGCTACCTTGATACCGGCGCTGCGCTTGGGTGGGTCTTCCACTTTGAGCGTCTTGATGCGCGGGGCGACGTCCACACCAAGGTCTGCGGGGTGAAGGTGTCGAGTTGCTTTTTCTTGGCCTTCATGATGTTGGGCAAGGTAACGTAGCGGCCTCATTGAGGCGCAGATCTGTGGTCATCACGGCAGGCAAGGCCACTTCGATGACTTCGAGACCACCGTCTATTTCACGGGTGATCTGGGCTTTGTTGTCGGCGATTTCGATCTTGGACGCAAAGGTACCTTGGCCCATGTCGGCAAGTGCTGCGAGCATCTGGCCGGTTTGATTGCAGTCGTCGTCGATGGCTTGTTTGCCCAGGATGACGAGGCCGGGTTGTTCTTTGGCCACCAGGGCTTTGAGCAATTTGGCAACGGCCAGAGGTTGCAGCTCTTCGTCGGTCTGGCACCAGGATGCCACGGTCTGCGCCGATGGCCATGGCTGTTCGCAGCGTTTCTGGCATTGCGCCACGCCACAAGACACGGCGATGACTTCCAGTGGCCACGCCTTTTCCTTGAGGCGCATGGCTTCTTCAACGGCAATTTCGTCAAAGGGGTTCATGCTCATTTTGACATTGGCGATGTCCACACCCGTGTTGTCCGACTTGACTCGGACCTTCACGTTGTAGTCCACCACCCGTTTGACGGCGACCAGTACCTTCATGCTCGTTGGCTCCAGATTGTTGAATTCGAATTGACGTGAACGTAAACCAGTGATTCTATTCTGGACGAGAGTCACAGAAGCTGTCCCGCTGGTGATTGATTGGAAAGATCGCATTGCAACAAAAGCACGATCGTTCTATTTTTGGATTATAGACGCTTTTTAAAACCCCTAGCAGACTTCACGCTGGCGGGTTTTCTAATGTCGCTTCAACACCTGGAAAACATTTTTCCCGGCGCGCTTGGCCGCATACAGGCCAGCGTCTGCGCACTGGATCAGCATGTCCACCGACTTGGCATGGTTTGGATACAAGGCTGTGCCAACACTGCCACCAATTTGAACCGCGCCATCACGCAACGCAAAGGCTGGTTCATGGCGTCCACCAAGCGCTGAGCCAAGCCTTGCGCTTCTTCTAAGCCACCAACAGTGGGCAACACCGCCAAAAACTCGTCGCCACCCAACCTGGCCACGGTATCGCTTTCGCGCACGCAAGCTTTGGCACGCAGAGCCACTTGTTGCAGCAATTCGTCGCCCGCTGCATGCCCCGGTTATCGTTGACCCATTTGAAACGATCCAGATCCATGAACAATACAGCCAGCATGCCCTCATTTCGCCGGGCGTTGGCCAGGCCTGATTTAAGCGGTCGCGTGCAATCACGCGGTTGGGCAGTCCGGTCAATGCATCGTAATTGGCTTTTCCAGTTCGATCTGACCGCCTTCAAGTCGGAAATAGTGCACTCTAGCTCAAACTCGCGGGCCTCCAGTTTGACCAGCATCCGGGCAAAACTCTCAGCAAGCGCTGACAGCTCCGGTGAACTTGTCTGAGCCGTTGTCATTTCCATGAGCGGACCCACGGCCTGCAAATCTGCCTCGTTGGCGATGCGCTCGGCAATCTGGGTAAGACGCGCCAAGAACTCCCGGTTAGCTCAAGGCATTGCGTGGTCGCTCATGGACAAGTCTCCTTCAAAAACCTATTCAGGATAGGCCTAGGTTGGTGGACTGCCGTAGCCCATTTGATGGGGTAGCCACAGCGTAATTTCGGGAAAGAAAGTCAAGGCCAGCAAGAGCAGCAACAGCATGACAAGGAAAGGCCAGCCTTCTTTCATCATCTCACCAATGGGGATACCTGTCGGCGCCTTGGTCACAAACAGCAGCATGCCAAAGGGCGGATGGATCAGCCCGATCATCATGTTCAGCACCACCAGCACACCGAAATGCACCAAATCAATGCCCAGTCCTTAACGGCAGGCAGCAGCATGGGCACAAATACCAGCAGCAGCACCGACACGTCCAGAAAACACCCCAGAACCAGGAAAAGCGCATTGACCAACAGCAAAAACTGCCAACGCGCCAGCCGCATGTTGTCTACCCATTGCGCCATGGAGCGCGGCACACCCTCAGCTGTAAAGGCGTAGTTCAGCATGTAGGAGCCCGCCAGGATGATGGTGATGACCGCCGCACCTCGCGTGGACTCCATCACCACGCCCCAGAACATTTGCCAGCTCACTGCCCGGTAAACCACTGTCGCCAAAATCAAAGAATGCAACGCCGCCACCGCCGCTGCCTCGGTAGGTGTGAATGCACCAGAATAGATGCCGCCTAGCAGCACGACGGGCATGGACAAAGGTAAAGCGCCGCGAAACAGAATGCCCGGCCAGTCTTTGATCGGGACGGGCTCGTCGCGCGGCATGTTGCGCCGACGCGCAATGATGGCCACCACGCCCATCATCAGCACGGCCATCAACAGGCCGGGCACCACGCCCGCCAGGAACAGCGCCCCTAGCGACGCGCCAGACACCAGCGCATAGATGACCATGGGGATGGACGGTGGAATCACCGGCCCGAGTGTGGCGCTGGCAATCACCACAGCCCCCCGCGAAGCCACGTGTGTAGCCAGGCTTTTTCAACATTTGTTTGATCGTGACCAAACCAGGCCCTGCCGCATCGGCAATGGCGCTGCCACTCATACCCGAAAAATCACGCTGACCAGAATATCCACCCTAGGCCAGACCACCCCGCATTCGTCCGACCAAAATGCGGCAGAAGTCAAAATCCGCTCGCTGACCGTTCCCGCGTTCATGATGTTGGCCGCGAACACAAACAGAGGTACAGCTAACAGCACATAGCTGTTGTAAAGCCCATTGCCCATCTGCTCTGTCACCAGCCCAAGATCCTGACGCTTGACAAGCAAATAGGCTACACCTGACACGATCATCGAAAACCCGATTGGCATACGTAGCAGCATGCCCAGGCCCATGACGGCAAACAGAACGCCCAAGGCCCCTGTCATGGCATGCGCCTCATGACAGATGCCCTTCTCCGACCTGGCCCGGCTTCCAGTCCCAGCCCATGCAGGGCTTGCCAGGATGGCCCAAGCGCTGCGAATCACAAGGGACCCAAGCAAAAGCACAAAGGGAACAAATACCGCCATAAAGGGCACACCCAGCACTGGCGTGCTCTCGCGCGCCATGAACTGCACATAGTCCCAATTCGCGGGAATGGCAATGGCAGCCAGCACACCGATCATGGCATTTCCCATAAGTTTCATCACTCGACGCAGCCTGGGGCTAGCGGCATTCCAAACCAGGTCAAACACCACGTGCTCTCGCTCTGGCACCACCAACGCGGAAGCCCAAAGAATGACCCACACATAAAGCGATCACAGCAGCCTCATCTGTCCACGGAATGGGTCGGTTGAAGCCAAACCGTGCAGTGATCTGGATCAGGAAGACGCCAAACAACGCCAGGAAAAGCAAACCACCAACACCGTTGATCACACGCTGCGCCCACCGTGAGGCATGAGTCAAACGATGCGCATGAGCACAGCCGAGCCGCCCCAAGGTATGAAGGCCCTTTACGCAAGGGCAACACAGCACGCGCGGGGAAGCATCATTTCGTTGCATTGAGCCGGTCCAGCAATCGAGCTGGCCAAGTCTTGGCGTAGTCCGACTTTTGGTATGCCGCCTGCACGGCTTTGTGGAATGCGTCCACATCAGGCGTGCTGACTTGCAAACCCTGCTGTTTGAAGAAATCGGTCAGCTGCCCCCTCTTCTTTGATCCGGTTTTCGTTGTTGTACTGCGCAGCTGCCATTGCTGCTGCTTTAACCTTTGCTTTTGCGTCGCACTCAAAGCATTCCAAGTCTTGTTCGCGACAGTGATGAAGAGGCTGTCTACCAGATGGCTGGTCAGCACAATCTGTTTGGTCACCTCATAGAACTTGGCAGCACGTACCGACGGCAACGGGTTGTCCTGCCCATCGATGGTGCCAGTTTTCAAGCCCAGATACACCTCACCGAAGGCAAGTGGCGTGGGTGTGGCCCCAGCGCTTCTCCCAAGAACAACCACTCTTTGCTGCCCGGCATGCGCAGCTTGACGCCCTTCAGGTCCGCCGGGGTCTTGACGCTGCGCACCTCGCGCAAATTGAGCTGGCGTGTACCCAGGGCGCCGTTGCCAGAGGCGTGACCTCCATCTTCTGTGACACCAGTTTGAACAACTCATCCCCCACCGGACCGTTGAACACCTTTTGCTGATGAGCCGGATCTCGCACCACGTAGCCTGCGGTAAAGATCGAAAATTCGGGCACCAGCTTGGCCATGTCAAAGGCAGAGATCGACGCCATTTCGAGATTGCCACGTGCCATGGCGGCAGGCTCGGCGCCCTGCTTGAATAGGCTGGCATTCAGGTTGATCTGCACATCAAACTCACCAGGTCCAGTCTTGTCCAGCTGCTCTTTGAACACGGTCCACATCTTGGCGTGCCAATCGTCCGGCACAGCGGGTGTAGAAATGCGCAGGGGAATCTTGCTTTGCGCTTGGGCAGGCAATGCACACAACGCGGCGGCGGACACCACCAAGCTCACCAGTGCTGCCAAGGCACCACGTCGGGTATTCAGGGTCAAAGTCATTCGAAATGTCTCCTTTTCAGGTGTGAAGAGTTTAAGGTCTAAGGCACAGCAGATCAGGCATCATTCACCCATGGCAAACCCGCCCCGCACACCGCTGTCGCTCAACCAACTCCGCACTTATGCTGTGGCGCAGCCTGTTTACTCCAACCACCCTGCCCAAAGCCATCGGGAGACTAGGCTTTGTGCAGGCTGACCCGATCCGCTCCCCCGCGCGCGCTCAAGATCTCACCCTGCGTCACCGGGTCAAAGGCTACAGGGCAGGCGACCTGGAGGCACGCTACGCCAAGCTGGGTATTGAGGAGGATTTTTTCGTCAATTACGGCTTTCTCCCCGCGCAACTCAGCATCTAATGCATCCGCGCGAGGCTCGCCAACCCTGGCCCGCTTCGCGCGAGAGACAGGCAGCAACTGTGCTGGACTATGTTCGCATGTGCGGCGTCGTTCACCCGCGACAAGTAGATGCACATTTTGACCATGGCCGCGTGACCAACTGGTTTGGCGGCAGTTCCAATGCCACAACCCATTTACTGGATGACATGCATTACCGTGGACTGCTGCGCGTGGCGGGTCGGGAAAGTGGCATCCGCCTCTATGCCGCACGTGAAGCACCAAGCCACACAGTTAACCCGCAGCAAGCGATGGACACACTGGTTGACGTGATCGTCCACCAATACGCACCGCTGCCTGCTGCCTCGCTCACTCAACTCATCAGCTTGCTATGTCGCGGCGTACCCCAGTGGCGCGATCAACGCCAAATCATGGTGAACCGTGCCAGAGAGCCTTTCCAATGCCATTGTCAATGGCATTACCTGGTACTGGCCCATCGGAGAGGACCCCGCCAGCAAGCGCCACCGCGTTGGCGATATGGTTAGGCTTTTGGCCCCGTTTGACCCGGTGGTGTGGGACCGCCGCCGCTTTGAAATCTTCTGGAACTGGGCCTACCGCTTCGAGGCTTACACGCCAGCACCTCAACGCGTTCGAGGGTATTACGCCTTGCCGATGCTTTGGCGGGATCAGGTCATCGGCTGGGCAAATCTCAGCGTGCTGAACGGGGCGCTTCATACGGAACTGGGATTCACGGCCCAGCGCCCCACCGACGCAGCTTTCAAGCAAGCGCTGGACCACGAATTACAGCGCATAAGTGACTTTCTGCGCCTTGAAAGCTGACGCACATGGCAAGCCGCCACGACTTCACGCTGCACATTGACACCCACCGCTGCACGGGATGTGGCTGGTGCGTGGCTGCCTGCCCGCTGGACTTGCTCAGCCTGAGCACTGTCGACCGGCGCAAAACCTCCACCCTTCACAATACAAAGATCTGCACTGGTTGCCGCCAATGCGAAGCGAAGTGCCTGTTTGGCGCGATAGAGGTACGATTCAAGCGCCCAGTTGCGGGTATTCACGGAGAACCCTATGTTCAGTCACGTCATGCTGGGTGTTAACGACCTGGAAGTATCAAAGAAGTTTTACGACGCTGTGCTCGGCACACTGGGCATTGGCCCGGGTGTGGCCAATAAGAGCCGCTACTTTTACCGCAGCCCAGGTGGATCGTTTGGCATCACCATTCCCATCAACGGTGAGCCAGCGACCCATGGCAACGGCAGCACCATTGGCTTCAACATGGCGTCGCCCGAGCAGGCCGACGCCTGGCATGCCGCTGGCGTCGCCCATGGTGGCACCACCTGCGAAGACCCGCCCGGCTGGCGTGATGGATCTGTCGGCAAACTGTACCTGGCCTACCTGCGCGACCCCGACTATTTACGTTTGGCCTCTTGGCCAGATGTCGATTCCCCTGATGGCCCACCTGGTGGGCCATCCCCCGCGTCGCACGGTTTGCAAAACCCGTGTTCGCTTTTTTGAAAGATCCCAAAATGGGTAAAAAACTGTACGTTGGCAACCTCTCCTACTCGGTGAATGACCAATCCCTGAACCAAGCCTTCTCTGATTTCGGCACTGTGTCGTCAGCCAAGGTGATGATGGACCGCGACAGCGGCCGCTCCAAAGGCTTCGGCTTTGTGGAAATGTCGAGCGATGCCGAAGCCCAAGCGGCCATCGGCGGCATGAACGGCAAGTCTGTTGACGGCCGCGACATGGTTGTCAATGAAGCCCGCCCAATGGAACCCCGCACAGGTGGTTTCGGCGGTGGCGGCGGTGGCCGTCGTGAAGGTGGTGGCGGTGGATACGGCGGTGGCGGCGGTGGCGGCTACGGCGGTGGTG
Source organism: Candidatus Defluviibacillus avedoerensis (assembly GCA_016703665.1). Classification (GTDB taxonomy): domain Bacteria; phylum Pseudomonadota; class Gammaproteobacteria; order Burkholderiales; family Burkholderiaceae_C; genus Defluviibacillus; species Defluviibacillus avedoerensis. Next base: position 98,395 of record JADJBS010000013.1, on the reverse strand, counting down.
GCCGTAACAGCTACTGAAGTCTGCACTTCAGCTGATCAAGAAACCGGCCCAAGTGGCCGGTTTTTTTGTGGGGCGATGACTATCTCAATATCTTCAAATCATCAACAAAGGCACTCGCCTGCTCAGCACGAGATTTAATAGGTCTTTCGATCATCGACAGACCTCAAACATGGCTTCACCAACGCCAACTGATCACCCCCATATAGGCGTTCAACGTGGTTGCGGGTTTCATCAAGGTTCCAAGTATTCAATCGAAACTTCGATTCGGAATGCATTAAACAATCTTTACGAATTCTTTTCTGTCAATCTGCGGCAGGGGGAGTGTCATTGAATTCACGAACCAAATGGGTTCAGTACATCCACTCGAAAGGATTTGAAATCCGCAACATTTCTAGTCACCACCACCCACTGATGAACTTTAGCCGTGGCGGCAATCATCGCGTCTTCCATCAAAGTATCAGATGTTTTGTGCATCAACTTAGCCCACATGCGGAACACGGCGGCATCCATGGGAACGATGTTGTAGCTACCGGCCACCTGATCAAGCCACTGTTCTATTTGGCTTGCTTTGGCGAGGTCTTGCGCGCGCGTGATTTCAATGCCAGCCTGAATTTCGCCTATCGTCACGGCAGACAGAAATAAATCCTTGTCATCCACGCCCTGGAGCCAAGCCAGCACAGCGCCATGCGGCTTGGGCTTACGCAATTCAGACACCACATTGGTATCCAGAAGGTACATGTTCGCTTAAGGCCTACGTCAATCAACTGCCTGTGCAGGGCGGCGGCGCGATTGTCCACGTGGGGGAATGACCAAATCCACCGGCCCGTCGCTGGCCAACAATAGCTGCTTTGAAGACGGCCTGGCTGCCGCCTGCATTCGCCGCCAGACATCGACGGGCACCAGCACAGCCGCCTCGGCCCCTCGTTTGGTGACCATTTGCGGCGCGCCCGCAATACAGGCGTCCAGGAATTCGCTGAACCGCGCTTTGGCGTCTTGAACTGGCCATGCTTGCATCACAAACCTTCATCTGACTAGTTATCTGACCAGTTTAATTGATGCAATGAACATTTGCAAATCGCGACGGAATATCAAGGCGTTAACACCCACGCCGCCCTCCCTGGCGCAAAGCGCGCCCGCATGTAAGTCACCAACTCCGCCACCTGCGCATCGGACAACGCATGCCTGAAGCCAGGCATGAAGCCAATCTTTTGGGTCGCCGGTTGCTGCACACCGTGCAGGATGGTCTGAATCAGGCTGTCGGGCGTGTCGGCATGCAGCTTGCTGCTGAGCGTCAGCGGGTGGTTCAGGCCCAGTAGCTTGGGGCCGTCGCCATCGTGGTGACAAGCACCGCAAGCACTTTCAAAGAGTCGCTGGGCGGCGCTGAGTTGCGTCAAGGGGTTGGCCTTGGCTTGCGCCGCAGCCTGCGCCACCACGGCACTGGCCGTTATGGGATGCGTGGTTGCGCTGGCAGTTTGAAGCGACGCCAGGTAGGTGGCCATGGCGCGGATGTCAGCATCGGGCAGGGCTTGCAGTTCACTCACCACCGGACCCATGGGGCCAGCGACGGCGCCGTGGTCGGGGCTGTGGCCTTTTCGCAAGTAATCGAATAGGGCTTTCGCCGTCCAGAGCACGGGGGAGCGGGACAAGCTGGTCAAGGCCGGGGCCTCCCAGCCATCAACAATGGCGCCGGTCAAGGCGGCCGCGCCGCCCTGCTCTGCGCCCAAGGCATTGCGTGGCGTGTGGCAGGCGCCGCAGTGGCCAAGCGCCTGAACCAGGTAGGCACCACGGTTCCACTCTGCGGATTGCCCGGGGGTAGGCGCAAAAGGTTTGTTGTCGTGGAACAAGCCGTTCCATACGGCCAGCATGGGGCGCTGGTTGAACGGAAAGCGCATCTCGGCCGCTGGTGTGGCGGCGCGTGCTGGCGTTTGCGCCATCAGGTACGCATAGAGCGCTGTCAGGTCGTCGTCGCTGGTTTTGGCGAATGCGGTGTAGGGGAAGGCTGGGTACAGGCGGTGGCCGTCGCGCGAGATACCTTCGCGCATGGCACGCTTGAAGGCTTCCAGCGACCAGTTGCCAATGCCGGTTTCTGCATCCGGCGTCAAATTGGTGGTGTACACGGTGCCAAAGGGCGTGTGCATGGCGCGGCCACCAGCGCCTCTCTGCCCGCGCACGGCGCCGTCTTCGTTCGTGTGGCACACCATGCAGTCGCCCAAAGCGGCCAGCTGGCGGCCACGCTCGATGGTGGCGGGGCTGTAAATGCCTGCGGTGCTGCCTGCGGCCATCGGTGAGATGGCCGCAGGCCAACCCAGATAGCTGGCGGCCATGCCAAGCACGCCCAGCGCCGCACCGCCCAAAGCAGCCCACAGGGGTTTGGCGGACGCCAGCAGGGGCACACGGGGGGGGTCGGCGCCAAGTACGGCGCCTACAAGCGCTATATTTTGTATAGCTGCTTGTGCTGATGGAGTATGCCGAAACGGCAAGTTAGGATCAGCATACAGCCCCTCGCGCACCACTTCTGGCGTGAACGGCGGCTTGCGAAAGCGCACACCGGTCGCGTCAAAGATGGCGTTGGCTATTGCCGCAGTGCCGGGCACCGACGACGACTCTCCGGCGCCCAGCGGCGAGTCGCCCTGGCGCGGCATGTGCATCACCTCGATGACGGGCACCTCGCGGAAGTTCAGGATCGGGTAGCTGCCCCATTCCTGGCTGGCGACGGTGTTCTGGGCGGGTTCAAACTGCACCTGCTCCTTCAGCGCGCGGCTGGTGGTTTGCAGCACGTTGCCGTGCACTTGCTGGGTGACACCTGCGGGGTTGACCATCTGGCCCGCGTCGTGCCCAACCACCACGCGTTTGACATGCACCTCGCCTGTGGCGCGGTTCACGTCCACATCAGCCACCCAGGCAGCCCAGGCCGCGCCAAAGCCCGGCCACTTGCTGTGGATGTAGCGGGCGTAGGCAAAGCCTTGGCCGCTGACCCATTCATCGCCGCTCGGTGGTCTGGGGGCGGTGTGGGCGATCCAGCCCGCTTTGTCTGCTGTGGCGCGCACCAGTTCGGCCGCGCGCGGGTCGGGCAGATGGCGCAGGCGGTATTCGACCGGGTCTACCCCGGCGGCGGTGGCCAGTTCGTCAATATAGGACTCGTGCGCAAACGAATTGGGCAGGGCCGACACACCACGCAGCCACGATGCGCGCACGATGGGCGCCATGTCGTTGACGGTGACGCGCAGGTTGTCATAGCTGTAAGGTGGTCGCGCCGTGCGGTCGCCCATCTCGAAGGCCTGGGCCACGGGCTCGATGCTGCGCGTCAGCAATAAAGCCAGTGTCGGCGCGCCATTGCTGGGGTAGCAGCTCTCAAAATCATAGCCAGCAGGGCTGCCGTCAGCATTCAGCCCACCGCGCACCTGCATGAGTTGCGCGGCACCCTTGGGCTCCCAGGCATGTTCCTGCTCGCGCGTGAGTTGCACGCGCACCGGTGCGCCCACGGCGCGGGAGAGCAGCGCCGCGTCTGCTGCCACGTCGTCTGCACCATTGCGGCCATAGCAGCCAGCGGCCTCCATGCGGATGACGTCGATGTTGACATCCGGCAGGCCCATGAGACGGGACAGGTCAAATCGGAGGACGTGTGGATTTTGCGATCCGGCATAGACAGTTAAGCCATCGCCACGCCAATCCGCCACCGCGCACGATGGCCCGATGGACGCATGCATCTGGAACGGCCACACATAGGTGCGGTCCACTGCCTGCACACCGCCTTGCGCCAGCGCGGCATCCACATCACCTTCATTGACCAGACGGCGCGGTTTGGATGGGTTGTTGCGCAAGGCATTTTCGACGTTCTGCACATCGGGCATGCCGGGCCAGGGCTTCCACTGCACGGCCAACTCTCGCATGGCTTGCTCGGCGTGTTCCTCGCGCTCGGCGATGACGCCGACAAAATCGCGGATGACCACCACGGCGCGCAGACCGGGGATGTGCGCGATGGAGGCCTCATCAACGGATGACAGCGTGTTGCCAATGAAGTCGCCGTGGTCCGCCCCTGCATAGGGTGGTCGGATCACGCGGCCATGCAGCATGCCGGGCACGCGCATGTCGTGCACAAAAATAGTCTGCCCAGTCAACTTGGCCTGCAGGTCGACACGCGGCACCGACTGGCCGACTACGCGGTATTCCTCAGGCGGTTTAACCGAAGTTTGCAAATCCAGCATCAGCTCAACATGCTGTTCGGCGCGCAATGGGCCGTTGGCCCGTAACCAAGCCCCTGCTTGGGCCGCTGCGCGGCGCAAAGGCTCTGCGTGGATTTGCAGCGAGGCGCTGGCGATGGTGGCGCCTTGGTTGGGCGCTGCCGTGGTGCTGCCCATCACCATGCCGACCTTGTCGACCTCAATATTCAGTTCCTCAGCCACGATTTGGCTTAAAGCTGTACGCAGGCCGGTGCCCAAATCCACATGGCCATGCAGGCCGGTGGCACTGCCATCGTCCCACACAGCCAGCAAAACTTCTGCCCCCTCCAGCGGGTTGCCAGGCACAGCGGCAGGCTGACCGGGGACAGGCGGCAGCGGCGCGGGCGTATCTCGCAACACCAGCAGCACACCGCTGGCTGCGCGAAAGCCTGCACGACTCAGGTGCTGGTTGGAGGCTTGAGCAGAACGCGGAGCAACTGTCATGAAAATTTGTTCTACTTCATGCAACGGGTGCCAGAAATGCTGCCGCCTTTTTCACGGCCTGCATGATTTCCAGGTGCGAGCCGCAACGGCACAGGTTGTGTGAGAGTTGGGCGCGGATTTGCGCATCAGTGGGATGGGGGTTGTGCTTCAACAATGCCACGGTCATCATGACCATGCCGTTCAGGCAGTAGCCGCACTGGGCGGCTTGGGTATCTTTGAAAGCTTGCTGCACCGGGTGCAACTGACCACCATCACTAACCAGTCCCTCCAAGGTGGTGATGCTACGCCCCGACACACCCTCTGCAGGGATCACGCAAGACCTTGCGGCCACGCCATCAACCAACACGGTGCAGGCCCCACACTGGCCCAGGCCGCAGCCGTATTTGGGGCCGTTCAGCGCCAAGTCGTTACGGAGAAACTGAAGCAGCGTGGTCGTGGGGTGCGTCACCCGCTGTTGCGGCTCTCCATTGACAGTCAGGCACACTGCCGTTGGCATATCACACGCTGAGGTAGGTACGTCGAACGTGATCATTGGCCGCCAAATCAGCCATACTGCCCTGGAAGCGAATCTGTCCTTTTTCGAGCACGTAGGCACGGTCTGACACCAGTTCGGCAAAGTGCATGTTCTGCTCGGACAGCAAGATGCTCACGCCCTGCTTCTTGAGCGCCAGAATCATGTGCGCCATCTGCTCAACAATGACCGGAGCGACGCCTTCAGACGGCTCATCGAGCAGCACCAGGTAAGGGTTGCCCATCAGCGTGCGAGCCACGGTCAGCATTTGCTGCTCACCACCACTCATGCGACCGCCAGGACGGTCGGGCATTTCCCCCAGGTTAGGGAAGAGTTTGAAGAGCTCAACCGGTGTCCAAAACGGCGCGGCGCTACCGTCGTTCCATTGGCGAGGCGACTGGCGACCAACCTCGAGGTTCTCCAGCACGGTCAAGTCTGTAAAGATACGCCTGTCTTCGGGTACATAGCCCAGGCCCATGCTTCCCACTGCGTGAGGTTCGCTTTTGGAAATGTCTTTGCCCAGGAACTGAATGCTGCCGCTGCGCTTGTCCAGCATGCCCATCAGTGTCTTAAGTGTGGTGGATTTTCCTGCGCCGTTGCGGCCCATCAAAGCCACGACTTCGCCACGTCGAACCTCCAGGTCAACGTCGTACAAAATCTGTGCCGCGCCGTACCATGCTCTCAAGGACTTGGCGTGGAGCAAGACTTCATTGCTCATGCGGCCACCTCTTTTTCAAATGTCTTGCCAGAGCCGAAATAAACCTCCTGCACCTTGGGATGGTCGCGAATCTCTGCGGGCTTGCCCTGAGCAATCAGGCGGCCACGCGCCAGCACGATGATGCGGTCGGCATAGGCGAACACCACGTCCATGCTGTGCTCGGTAAACAGCACCCCCAAGCCTCGGTCTATCACCAGTTGCTTGGTCAGTGCCATCAGCGCGTTGCGCTCGGTCGGGCCCATGCCGGCAGTGGGTTCGTCCATCAGGAGCAGTTTGGGTTCGTTGGCCATGGCGATCGCAAGCTCAACCCGCTTGACGTCGCCATAGGCCAACTCGCTGCAGGGGCGGTCCGCCTGCTCGTGCATGCCCACCTGCGCCAGCAGGGCCAAGGCGTCCTGGCGGCGGTGGGCGGCGGCGGGCTTCCAGAAACTGAACAGCTTGTGGTCATGCGACAGCAGGGCCATCTGGACGTTTTCCACCACAGTCAACGAGGCGAAGGTTTCTGCTATCTGAAATGTGCGCCCCACACCCAGGCGCCAAATGTCGCGTGGCGCACGGCCTATCAGTTCATGACCATCGAGCTGAATTGAGCCTGTGTCAGCTTTGAGTTGACCGTTGACCATGTTGAAGGTCGTGGATTTGCCCGCGCCGTTAGGGCCAATCAAGGCCAGTAATTCGCCCTTTGCCAGAGTGAAACTGATGCCATCGACCGCGCGCACACCACCAAACGACTTTCCCAGGTTGCCGACTTTCAAGAGACTCATGCTTTGGCTCCTGCGCTGCGGTTACCCAAGCGACGTGCGAGCGATTGCGCCGCCCCCGCGATGCCTTGCGGAAAGGCCAGTACAAGCAGAAGAATGACCCCGCCCAAAATCGCGCGCCAGTAGTCTGTGTTGCGGGCAATGCTGTCTTGCAACCAGGTAAACGTGACCGCACCCACCACTGGTCCGGCCAACGTTTGCAGGCCACCGAGCAGTACCATAACCAAACCATCGACCGAGCGGCCAACAGCCATACCGTCGGGTGAGATGCTGCCCTTGGAGAAAGCAAACAAGGCACCAGCAACACCTGCATACAGCGCAGCCAGCACAAAGGCCAGCCATTGAATGTTTTTGATGTTCAGGCCAATTGCGTCGGCGCGCAGCACGGAGTCGCGCGAGGCCCGCATGGCATAGCCGAACGGCGAAAACAGCAAGCGGCGCAACTGATACAGCCCCAGAGCCACAGCAGCCAGCGTCAGCAGGTAATAGGCCTTTTTGTCGGCCAGCCATTCGGCTGGCCACACACCCGTCAGACCATTACTGCCACCGGTAAAGTAGTCCCACTGAAAAGTGACAGACCAAATAATCTGCGCGAACGCCAGCGTCAGCATAGCCAAATACACCCCCGACAAGCGCACACAAAACCAGCCGCAAATGATGGCACCTAAAGCAGCATTGAATGGTGCCAAGACCAATGCGACCTCCATCGGCAAGCCGAGGTTCCGCACCATCAGTGCCCCCCCATAGGCCCCCAGCCCAAAGTAAGCCGCATGGCCAAAAGAATGCATACCCGCCGGGCCCATGATGAAGTGCAAACTGGCCGCAAATAAAGCGGCAGTCAGCAGATCAATGGCCAACACAGTCATATAGGGTGAAGACGCGGTGATCCAAGGCAATCCGATCAATGCAAGCAGCAGCACACCAACACCTATTTGAAAGTGCTTGCTGGCTGCCCGTAGCGGATCTTCTGGGGGTGCTGAGTTGCGGCTGATGCCCTGTTGCTTGCCCATCAGACCCCAGGGCCTAACCACCAACACCACAGCCATCACCAGAAACTCCACCACCAGGGTGAGTTTAGAGAATGAAAAGCTGACGCCCAACCATTCCACTGTGCCAAGGCCATAGCAAATGGCCTTGATCGCGGCAATCAACCAGGCCGCCACATACGCACCCGGAATGGAGCCCATGCCACCCACTACCACGACCAGCGCGTGCGCGTCAGCAGCAACCACAGCAGGCACAGCACCACGGGGCCAATCACGATCAGAAACAGGTCGTAGCTTGGAAACTGGCGCCCGAGTATTTCAACCGAAGCCGACAGACCCGGCGCACGCGGTCCAAGCAAGTCTTCTGGGCCCCACAGGTAAAGAGCCGCATCTTTGATGACCAGCACCAGGGCAAAAGTGGCCAGCAACTGAAACAGTTCTGGTGCCTTGTAAATGCGGCGCAACAAAAGCATCTCGACCGCAGCACCCAGCAGACCTACGGCGATGGGGGCTACGACCATGGCAGGCCAGAAAAAACCCGCAGCACCCAGTTTGTCAGTCAGCCAATAAGCGACATAAATGCCCAACATATAAAACGAACCATGGGCAAAGTTGACGATGCGGGTGACGCCAAAGATCAGTGACAACCCGACCGACACGAGAAAAAGTGATGACGCGCCTGCCAGCCCGTTGAGCAGTTGAAACAAAAATGCAGACAGCGTCATGTGCCCTCCTCCTCGCTACTTGGGTGATCAGTTTGCTGCGCGCAGTTTTTTGACCTCAGCGTCTGGTGGCATGAACTTGGCACCATCCAGGTAGACATAATCCACCATCGTTCCCTTGCCGCCTTCGTTCTTGGTCTTGCCAACAAACGCGCCCATGGTGGACTGGTGGTCCAAACCACGGTAGGTGATTTTGCCGAACGGGCTTTCAACAACGAGGCCTTTGAAGGCTGCCACCATCTTGCTGGTTTCGGTACTCTTGGCTTTCTTCATGCCTTCGGTCAAGGACTTGATGGCCGTATAGCCCACCACCGATCCTAGGCGGGGATAGTCGTTGTACTTGCGGTGATAGGCCAGAAAGAAAGCTTTGTGTTCAGGCGTCTGGATACCGTACCAGGGGTAGCCGGTGACGATCCAGCCGTTAGGGGTTTCGTCCTTGAGAGGATCAAGGTACTCGGGCTCGCCCGTCAGCATGCTGACCACGGCGCGGTCCTTGAACAGGCCACGGGTGTTGCCCTCACGTACAAACTTAGACAGGTCTGCGCCAAACAGCACGTTCATGATCGCATCCGGTTTGGCGTCCGCGAGTGCCTGCACTACGCTGCCAGCGTCCAACTTGCCCAGAGGCGGTGCTTGCTCACCCACAAATTCCACATCGGGTTGCGCTGCCTTCAACAGGGTTTTGAAGGTCGCAGCAGCCTGCTGCCCATATTCATAGTTGGGGTAGACCAGCGCCCAGCGCTTTTTCTTGAGCTTGGCTGCTTCAGGCACCAGCATGGCAGACTGCATGTAAGTGCCGGGGCGCAGACGGAAGGTGTATTCATTGCCGTTTTGCCAGATGATCTTGTCTGACAGGGGCTCGCCCGCCAGGAAAAACACTTTCTTTTGCTTGGCAAAATCGGTCAACGCCACGCCAATGTGCGACAGGAAGGAGCCAGCCAACACATCGACCTGCTCGCGCGAAATCAGTTCTTCGGCCGCACGCACAGCGTCCCCCGGATTGGCATTGTCGTCCCGGGTAATCAACTGCAATTTTTTGCCGTTGACACCGCCCGCAGCGTTTGCCTCTTCAATGGCGAGTTCCATCCCCTTCTTGTAGGGGTCCAGGAAGGCTGGCTGCGCCTTGTAGCTGTTCACCTCACCAATCTTGATGACACCTTGTGCATGAACCTGCACGCTGATGGCAGCCGACAAAGCGGCAAGGGCGAACGTAGTCTTGAGAAGTTTCATGGTTACTCCTGGGGTTGATCGAAAGAACTTAAACGTGAACGTGATGGTGAAGTGTTCAACGCAGGGGTCAGCGCAAACCGTCTTCACCCTTGATTTCTGAAATTTGCAGGCCACCAATGCGGGGCAAGGGGCGACCGCTGTCGGTCACCACCACGGCAACAACGATCTCGTTGGCTCGGGGGGCATCGCCAATACGGGCCTCCATGGCATCAAAGTGGCTGCGCACAAAAGCGGCGTCTTTGTGGCCAAGTGGCACATCCACCGCTGTGCCAAGACCACCTTGTTTTTTGGCAGAGGGCACTAAGGCGGCGCCCTTTTCAACCGCTTTGCGCAGCGGCGCGCCTAGCTTGGGGTGCAGGATGGCTGCGGCGTGCTCTAGTTCGCCGGCCTCACCCACAATGGCGGCTTTGCCGTAGCTTTGAGCCTGACCAGGTTGAATACCCAGGGCCTGGACACATTTTTCGCCCAGTAAGCCACCCAACTCTTCACCAATGGCGATCAACTCGTCTAAGTTTTCAGCATAGCTGCCGGCATAAGGATTGGCAATGACGGCCATGGCCAGTGCACGGCGGGTGGGTGGGTTAACTGGCTTACCCATCTCGATGCGGGTTTCGTCGACCTGGACGACGATTTTGCGGATGTGTGCTTTGCTCATGACCTCAGTCCTTTCAGCGCAAGCCGTCCCATTTGGCGATGTCTGCAGCGCTGAGGCCACCGACCCGCGCATGAACCCTTGGGCCACAACTCATGGCCAGGATCACGATCATCTCGTTGGGCCTGGGAGACCCTGGCACACGAACTTCCATCGCATCAAAGTGGCTGCGCACATAGCTGGCATTGATGTGGGTCAGCGGCACATCAAGCGTAGCCCCCGGGCCTGCGACTTTTTTGGTGGACGGCACAATGGCCAGCGCATTGCCCGGCTGGCCTGTTTTGTCTTCGCCTTTGCCTGCCGTGTAAGTGGCACGGTCACCCTTCCAGCCCAGCAACTCTCGCATGGCGTAGCCGCCTGGCACATGCCACAGGGCACCGTGCTCCAGTTCGCCCGCTGAGCCAATGATCGCGCCTTTGCCGTAGCCTTCAATGCGCTCAACGGGTACGTCCATGGCTTTTTGCAGCATTTGGGCCATCTGCAGACCCAAGGGATTCAGTGCTTCCATCATCGGCAGGATGTTGGATTCGTACCGTCCAGCAAATGGGTTCGTCAGCACAGCAGCAATCGCACCACGGCGCAACGGCACCGCGGCCACCGGGCCACCTTCGTGGTGAATGTCTTCAACCTGGGTAAAGAATCGTCTGATATCGATCATGGAGGTTCTCGTTAATACACTGAAGCCAATACTAAGGGCACTGCACTCGCGTTTGACTCGGGTTCTGCCCTGAGTTCAAGTGGTAAGACGGTGGGAAAGTGGGTCCGTCGGATTTGCCTCTGGCACACCAGAACAGCAGCAAATATCAGGCCAGCGTCCTGCATTGCTTGCGCGACAGACAAACCGTTGACCAAGGCCTGATCGACCGCCACGGCAGGAAGGACAGGTACGTCAACAGTCACCAGTCTTTCGGCCAGGTCGCTATCGTCGCGACATTGGTTCGCAGGCAGGCGTTCAATGTCGGGATGCCGCACGTTCACGGCGTTGGCAATCAGCGTGGCTGCAGCGTCCGCGGTGGCTGCACTGGAAGCCAACACCGTCACGCTGTCAGCGATGCCCATCGAGAGGCTGCGCCCGCGCCAACCACTGGTGGCGATGCCGCGCACGGACATGTCGGACTGAACTCGAAAACGGCCATCCAATGCCAAAGCCTCACCAGCGACTGGTGACCCCAAACGCCCAAGATCGGCATACAGCCCCACTTGCACAGACTGCCCTGGAGCCAGATGCAACGCAATGTCCCCTCCGTTATTCGCCCAGGCACGGGTGACGCCCACACCTTGGCAGCGTGAAATCAAATCCTGCGCTACCGCACCGGCTACAGCCGCCATGGGCGTGATAAAACTGTCGCAAAAAGGATAGCAAGCTTGGTACATCTGGCGCGCCGTAATACCCATTAAGTTCGACTTTTCTGGTCGCAGTCCAAGCTGCACAGGCTGGCGCAGCATGGGCAGTTCCGCCACCAGCTCAGCCAGCAGTACCTCAAAGCGCGCCCAGGCTGATTCCACCGCAGCCAAGACAGCGTGCGGCGCCCCCTCCACCTTCAAGATCACGTCCATGGGCCCGTGCGAGAAGTGCCAGCGGCCGTCTCCAAGATCCTTGCGCTGCGCAGGCATCCGGTATCAACCCAACATGGGCATTTGAGCCAGAGGCCAAGCGTTGCCCTCGCCAACAGCATGCCAAACGCGTGCCTGTGGTGCACCGTCGTTGTGCCACGCGCCGCTTTTCAGTACATGGGCCAGATCGCGCACGTAGTCCATGTGACCACCCAGTCGTTCGTAATCGGCCATGCGCATGCTGAACTCTATGGGCGCAATGATGGCCGGCGTAGGCACGGTGCCAAAGCTCTTGTCGGGCATGCGCATGACGTCAGCCATGACGGTGATGCCGCCGCCGGGCCACACATAGGCTGGCGCACCGCCGCAGGTGACATTGACCAGCGCCTGCTTGATCGCACGCGTCAGGCGAATCGGGTTTTCAGTGACGCCCGCCCGCAAACTCCCTCCCGCACCCGCCAGAAACATCACGCTGGCAAGCGAAGGTTCGCAGTTTTCACCAATGCGCTCCACCACGGCGCGCACGTTAGCGGGCATGGCTTGCTCAACGGGTTCGAGCTTGTCGTTCAGTACATACCAGCAAGCATGCTCACCCGTTGTGGATGTCATCAAAAGTCGCATGCCGGGCTTGGCAATGTCGGCGTCCCAGCTTTCAATGATGCTCAATGGGTCAGCAATGTCGGTACCCCCCCACCCGGTGCCAGGGCCGGCCACCTGAAAGTACCGCCCGGGTGTGGATTTGCGCCCGCGCATTTGAATACCTGAACGCGGCATGTCAAGGCAACGCCCAGCCTGATGCTCGGTCAACACCCCTGTGATGTGGTCATCCACCACCACGACCTCGTCAGCCAGCCCATAGAGCTGCTTGGCAAAAATGCCAACCGCAGCTGATCCGCAACCAACACGCATGCGCTGTTCTTGCACCCCATTGACGATGGGCGCTTTGCCCGCCTGGATCAGCACCTGGGAACCGCCATCGATGGTGAATTCGACTGGCTGCTTGTTGCCAAGCGCCTCCATCATCTCAACCGTGATGCGACCCTCCTTCTTGCTGCCACCCGTCAAATGATGCACCCCGCCGAGCGAGAGCATCTGAGAGCCGTATTCTGCCGTGGTGACATGACCGACCACCTCCCCCTTGCAACGGACATTCGCCTGCTCGGGCCCCAAATACCGGTCGGTATCGATCTTGACCTTGAAACTGCAGTAGCTGAAGATGCCTTCAGTCACCACCGTCACCATGTCCACGCCTTGTACCTGGCTGCTCACAATAAAAGGCGCCGGCTTGTAGTCGGGGTACGTAGTGCTTGAGCCCACCCCGGTGACAAAGATTTCATCGGCGCGCAGAAGGTCTCCATTCCAGTCCGGATTGGTCTCCGTGCTAGCAAACGGAACCAACATGGGTTTAGCGGTATCCAGTGTGCGACGCAGCAAGACCACAGGGTCAATCCGGATCAGTACACCATCTTGATTCGCATAACGGTCACAGGCACCGCTGCGGCCAGCTGAGATCTGGCACAACACCGGGCAAGCGTTGCATTCCACCTTGTCAGTTTGCATGCGCTCATTGCGTGGACGCGAGCGATCCAGCGCCTGCGGGATCAGGGAGTTGTCCAGTTCGGGCAAGCCGTCTGTCTTGGTGTGCTCGGTCATCTGTGTCAAAAAGCCTTGTCAACAGGATCAAGTAAATGTAGCATTCGCTTAACGTTTAATGTTGTAAACACTACATTAAATCAATGCCTCGCCGAAATTTAGCATAAGCATTTGCTGGCTGCAATAGCGTTTTCTTGGACAATAGTCACCTTCTCTTCTCATTTATAGAAACTTGCCATGAGTGCTTTTAATGACGAGCGCGTCCTGAGCGTGCATCACTGGACAGATCGATTGTTCTCTTTCACCACCACACGTGACAAGGGGCTGCGTTTTTCAAATGGCCACTTCACCATGATTGGCCTGCGCCAAGAAGCCGGCAAACCCATTTTGCGTGCTTACAGTATCGTCAGCGCCAACTACGAAGAACACCTGGAGTTTTTAAGCATCAAGGTGCAGGACGGACCGCTCACCTCCAAGCTGCAACACATCAAAGTGGGTGACAGTGTCATCGTCGGTCACAAGCCCACCGGCACTCTGTTGATTGATTACCTGCTGCCCGGCAAGCGTTTGTTCATGTTTGCCAGCGGCACTGGGCTGGCACCGTTCTTGAGCATCATCCGTGACCCTGAAAGTTATGAAAAATTTGACCAACTCGTCCTGATCCATGGGGTGCGCCAAGTAAAGGAACTGGCGTATCACGACTACATCACCGAAGAACTGCCCAAGCACGAAATACTGGGCGAGATGGTGACTGAGCAGTTGCTGTATTACCCCACGGTCACACGCGAGCCTTACAAGAACATGGGCCGCAGTACCGATTTGCTGGAAAGCGGCAAGCTCTGCAAGGACTTGGGCCTGTCAGCGTTCAACCCAACTACCGACCGCGCCATGATTTGTGGCAGCCCGTCTTTGCTACGCGACTTGAAGCGCATGTTTGAAGAACGCGGCTTCAAGGAAGGCAACACCACGACGCCGGGCGACTTCGTCATTGAACGTGCGTTTGCCGAACAGTAAGCGCCCAGTCAATCCCCCAGCATGGTGACTCGCAGCCCCACGGTCAAACGACGCAGCAGTGGGGCAGCGGCTAAGCCGGGCGTGCGCGAGCAAAGCGCACAGGCCACTCGGATAAGTATCCTGCGAGCGGCCACCAAAGTCTTTGCAAAATACGGGTATGCGGGTGGCAGCATTGAGAAAATCTCCAGCGCTGCCAAGTCGTACGACCGCATGATTTACTACTACTTCGGCAGCAAGGAAGGCCTGTTCATTGCGGTGCTGGAGGCCATGTACAAGCGCATGAGTGATGCAGAGATGCAGTTGAAGCTGGACGCTGGCCAGCCGATCCAAGCCATGACACAGATCGTAGCCTTCGTGCTGGGTTACTACCGAAAACACCCTGAATTTGTTACCCTGTTGAACACCGAAAACCTGCACAAAGGGCAGCACATCGCTAAGTCGGGGAAAGCGCGCGAGTATTCATCGACAGCCATTGACCTGATCGATTCGGTGCTGGCCAAGGGCGTAATGCTTGGCCACTTTCGCGCCAATATACGCGGTCGCGATGTGTACCTGTTGATTGCGGCGGCAGGTTATTTTTACATGAGCAACCGACACACCCTGGCGGCATTTTTGGGGGAAAACCTGGACACCCCCGACGCTGTTGCACATTGGCAGCAGTTTGTGACCGAATCCGTTTTACGCAGCCTAAAACCCTGATCTCAACCCACCCAAGGAGACCCGCATGGCCACCGCCGCCCCAGAAGCCAAGTCAGGCAAAGTCGTGATCAAGAACATCGGACTGATGTTGTCCGGCGACATTGACAAGCCCATCTTGGACGCAGACACCATCGTAGTCGTGGACGGCATCATCACGGCTGTGGGCAAAGAAAAAGACTGTGACACTGCCTACGCAAACGCAGTGGTCGATGTGCGCCAAACCTGTGTATGCCCGGGCTTGATTGACAGCCATGTTCACCCTGTATTTGGTGACTGGACACCCCGACAGAACCAGTTGGGCTGGATCGAGTCCACCATGAATGGCGGCGTGACCACCATGATCTCGGCAGGCGAAGTTCACCTGCCGGGTCGCCCCAAAGACATCGTTGGCCTCAAGGCCCTGGCCATCACCGCGCAGCGTGCGTTTGACAACTTCCGCCCTGGCGGTGTGAAGGTCCTGGCGGGTGCACCCATCATCGAAAAAGGAATGACCGAAAACGATTTCAAAGAGTTGGCCGAATCAGGTGTAGGCCTGCTGGGCGAGGTCGGCCTGGGTTCCGTCAAGGCCGGGTATGAGGCCCAAGAGATGGTCGCCTGGGCCCGCAAATATGGCATCCAGAGCACCATCCATACAGGTGGCCCGAGCATTCCTGGGTCTGGTTTGATCGACAAGGACGTGGTGCTGGAGGCCGATGCCGATGTCATTGGCCACATCAACGGCGGACATACTTCGCTGCCAGAGGCGCATGTGTGTGAGTTATGCGAAAAATCCAGCCGCGCTATTGAGATAGTTCACAATGGCAACGAGAAAATCGCCATTGCCGCAGCGCAAGCTGCATTGCAACTCAAATGCCCTCACCGCATCATCCTCGGCACGGACGGACCGGCGGGGTCAGGCGTTCAACCCCTGGGCATGCTGCGCATGGTGGCGCTACTGTCGAGCCTGGGTAACATTCCGGCCGAACTGGTATTCTGCTTTGCCACAGGCAACACTGCACGCATACGCAAGCTCAACTGCGGTTTGATCGAGGTGGGTCGCGCAGCAGACTTTGTCTTCATGGACCGAGCACAGCACACGGCTGGGCGCAACCTGCTTGAGAGCGTTCAATTGGGCGACATTCCTGGTGTAGGCATGGTGATGATCGATGGCATCGTGCGCTGTGGACGAAGCCGCAACACTCCACCTGCAACCGAAGTGCCCGAGGTTCGGTGGCATTGAATTAGCGACCGCCTGCGTCGCATTGGGCACAGCTTGCGTCTGGCTTGACATGCTAACCTTTTATGATGCCCAGTTCACCTGCCGACCCCAGCCTTATTGACTCGCGCTACGCCGCTTGGCGCCTACTCACCACTTTGGGATTGGTCACGCTGGGCAACAGCAGCATGTACGTGGTTTCGGTGGTTTTACCGACGGTGCAAGCCGAGTTTGGCGTCAGTCGCGCCAACGCCTCTTTGCCCTACACCATGATGATGATCTGCCTGGGCCTGGGTGGTCTGTTTACCGGCAAATGGGCGGACCGATATGGCATCACCAGGGTACTGGCCATTGGCTCGGTGGCAGTGTGTGCCGGCTTTGTGTGGGCCGGGATGGCGGGCAGTATCTGGACATTTGCGTTGGCTCATGGCCTCCTGCTGGGCTTTTTGGGCAGCTCTGCCACCTTTGCCCCCCTGATGGCCGATACAGCCCTGTGGTGGAACAAGCGGCGCGGCGTTGCTGTGGCCATCTGCGCGAGTGGCAACTATGTAGCTGGAACAATCTGGCCACCTCTGGCTCAGTGGGGCGTGGAAACGATTGGTTGGCGGCAAACTTATGTTCTGATGGGCATCGTCTGCGGCTTAGGCATGGCGTTGCTGTCCTTGCGCATGCGTCAGCGGCCACCCCTGGTCCAGGCCAACGTGGCTGGCAGCTTACCTCACGCTCATAACGATCAAAAGCCTTTTGGCTTGGGGCTAACGCAAGCACAGGTGCTGCTTTGTGTAGCGGGAGTCGCCTGTTGCGTTGCCATGTCCATGCCTCAGGTGCATATCGTTGCCTATTGCTCAGACCTGGGGTTCGGTGCAGCACGCGGAGCGGAAATGCTCTCGCTGATGCTGGCCTGCGGTATTGTTAGCCGCTTGGTCTCAGGCATGATCTGCGACCGCATTGGCGGTATCCGCACACTTTTGCTGGGATCTGGCCTGCAGGGAATTGCCTTGGTGCTATTCTTGCCCTTTGACGGTTTGGTACCGCTGTATGTGGTGTCCGCGCTATTCGGATTGTTTCAAGGCGGCATCGTACCGTCTTATGCCATCATTGTCCGGGAGTATTTTCCACCGCAAGAAGCAGGTGCGCGGGTTGGCGCTGTCATCATGGCCACATTGTTCGGCATGGCACTGGGGGGTTGGATGTCAGGCTGGGTGTTTGACCTGACGGGAAGCTACCGCGCGGCTTTTCTGAACGGCATTGCGTTCAATTTGCTGAACTTGAGCATCGCCAGTTGGCTATTCTTTCGTGTCAAACGTCTGTCGGCGCAAATTACCCGACCAAACGGTCGGTGAATCCGGGTAAACAAGGACAAGCGCAGACACCAGAAGCGCTTACAGTTTGCGCTGCAACAAATTGGAGCGCCCTCATGTCCGTCAAAACCACGACCTTTTCCACCGCATCGTCTGTCCTCAAACTGAGCCTTTTGGTCAGTGCCATGGGGGGCTTGTCTGCGCAAGCGCAGACGGTGCTTGCCACGTCTTCATGGGTCGGCCCAACCCATACCCTGAGCATGGCTCAAAAAGAATGGTGTGATCAGCTGGAAAAAGCCACCAACGCCAAGGTGAAGTGCAATATTCTGCCGCGCGCGCCATCTGCTGCACCAGGCACGTTTGACGCAGTCAAAAACGGGTTGGTAGATCTCTCTTTCACGGTTCACGGCTACACCCCAGGCCGCTTTGTGTATTCGCAGATGGCGGAATTTCCGTTCCTAGGAAATACCTCTGAGCCGATCTCGGTGGCATTCAACAAAGTGGCGATGAAGAACCCACAATTCGTGGATGAGCACAAGGGGGGTTAAGGTTCTTGCATTCTTCACCCACGGCCCAGGCATTGTCTTCAACACCAAGCGCCCAATTACCAAAGTTGAAGACCTGAACGGCCTGAAGTTCCGTGTGGGCGGCGGCATGGTGAATGAGGTGTCCAAAGCCCTGAACATGAATGTGACACTCAAGCCTGCACCTGATTCGTATGAGTTGCTGTCGGGTGGCGTGATGGATGGCACGCTATTCCCGGCTGAGTCCATGGAGTCCTTCAAAATCGACAAAATCGTCAAGCACGCCACCACATTCCCCGGCGGCCTGTACAACACCAGCTTTGTGTTCATGATGAACCAAGCCAAATATGACAAGCTCACCGCCGACGAGAAAAAGGCTGTAGATGCCCTCTCAGGCGAAGCGGCTGCCCGAATCTTTGGCCGCGGTTGGGACAAGGTCGATTTGCGTGCGCATGCCCTAATGCAAGCAAACAATGTGGTGGTCACCAAAGCAGACGCCAAGTTTGTCGCCGATGTCAAGGCCAAGACCTCGCAACTAGAGCAAAAGTGGGTAAACGATGCCAAGGCAAAAGGACTGGCGAATCCCGATAAAGTGCTGGCAGAGTTCCGCGCCGAGATTGCGAAACAGGAAAAATAAGCGCTTGCTTTTCGTTTAACTTCAGCAAACGCGGTCGAAGCTAAGCTTCAGACCGCGTTTTGACGTTTACACCATGAAAAAAATTCTTGAAACCATTTGCGGCTTTCTGGCGGCCTTGGGCCTTTTTGCGATCATGACACTGACATTCTTTGATGTTGGCGGCAGGAAGTTGCTGGATCACTCGATCCCAGGATCGCTTGAAATGACAGAATTGCTGATGGTGATCGTCATCTTTGGTGCCTTGCCACTCGTGTCTTTGCGAGGTGAGCATGTGCTGTTTGATTCACTCGATGCGTATCTTCCTGACTGGCTCAAACGCGCCCAAGGCGCGATTGTCAACGCCATGTGCGCTGTGGCCATGCTTTGCCTGGCCTACCTGATGTGGAACACGGGCGCTCAATTCATGGAGTCAGGCGAAACCACGGCCCAGCTCAAGCTGCTGAAAGCGCCGTTCATCTACGGCATGAGCTTGCTGTGTGGCGTCACAGGCCTGATTCACCTGGGCCTGATGGCCAAGCCGCCCGCCGATTTGGCTGAAGGCGAAGGCGCAGCCCTGTAAGGACAAGAACCCTCATGATTGAAGCACTCATTGGCTTTGCGGCCATTTTTGGTCTGGCGCTGTTGCGCGTTCCGCTGGCATTTGCGATGGGCTTGGTGGGCGTGGTGGGCATTGGCCTGACACGCGGTTGGCAACCCGCACTGGCCAGCACCGCCCAGGTGGTCTATGAGACCGGATTTGCCTACACGCTGTCTGTGATCCCACTGTTTATCCTGATGGGGAACTTTGTGGCCCGGGCAGGACTTGCGCACGAGCTATTCCAGGCGGCCTACGCTTTCATTGGGCATTTTCGGGGGGGATTGGCCCATGCGACCGTTGCAGCATGCGCAGGCTTTGGTGCCATTTGTGGCTCCTCTATCGCCACAGCAGCCACTATGAGCAAGGTCGCCTACCCCAGCATGAAAAAACTGGGATACAGCGACAGCCTGTCCACCGGGGTGATGGCCGCGGGTGGCACGCTGGGCATCATGATCCCACCCAGCACCATCATGGTGATTTACGGCATCATCACCGAGACCAACATCGGTAAGCTGTTCGCTGCTGGTGTCATTCCGGGCGTGCTGACTGCGCTGTTGATGATGGCCAGCATTGTTTGGATGACCGGGCGCGACCCCGAGCACGCCCCAGCAGGCGAGCGTACCTCGTGGCCCGACCGCTGGAAGGCTCTGCGCGGCATCTGGGGCGTGGTGCTGTTGGTGATTGTGGTGCTGGGGGGCATTTATGGCGGCGTTTTTACTGCCACCGAGGGAGCTGGCTTTGGCGCAGCGGGTGCATTCTTGTTTGCCCTGGCGCGTAGACGTTTGACGTGGGCGGTCTTGTATCAAGTGCTTGTAGAGTCTGCCCGCACCACGGGCATGCTGTTCACCTTGCTGATTGCCGCCACGATGTTTGCAAACTTTGTTAACTTCACGACCATGCCAGGGGATCTGAAAGACTGGATTACCCATCTGGGCCTGTCACCCACCATGATCATCGTGGCCATGATGTTCATCTACATCGTGCTAGGAACGGTGATGGAGGAACTGACCATGGTGCTGCTGACGATTCCTCTTTTCTTCCCGATCGTCACCAGCCTGGGTTTTGACCCAGTATGGTTTGGCGTGCTGATTGTGATGATTGTGCAGATTGGTTTGATCTCCCCCCCCGTAGGAATGAACCTCTTTGTGTTGAACTCACTGCTGCCCAACGTCGGCCTGGGCGCCATCTTTCGGGGTTGCTGGCCCTTTGTGGTGGTGATGATTGGGGTGTTGGGCTTGCTGATCACATTCCCCGGCTTGAGCCTTTGGTTGCCCTCCCTGATGAAGTAGCCATGATCAGTTTGATACAGCGGGTGAGTGAAGCCCGCGTCATCGTGGACGGCCAGTGCATTGGGGAAATTGGCCAGGGGTTGCTGGTACTGCTGTGCGCCGAAAAGGGTGACACACAACTTCAGGCGGATAAGCTGCTGACCAAGTTGCTCAAGCTACGGATATTTCAAGACAGCAATGGCAAGATGAACCTGAACGTTCAAGACGTTCAAGGTGGCCTGTTGATCGCGAGCCAATTCACGTTGGCGGCTGATACCACTGGCGGCAATCGCCCCAGTTTCACCCAGGCGGCGGGACAGACAGAAGGACTCAGCCTGTACAACTATTTTGTGGCACAAGCCCAGGAACGGCACACCAATGTCGCGACCGGGCGGTTCGCGGCACACATGAAAGTCCACTTGGTTAACGATGGCCCTGTGACCATTCCGATGACTGTCCGTTAATGCCGTCTGCCAAACAGATTACTTAAAGGTATAAGCCAGCGCTACATAAGCGGAATTCTGATTCGTCTTGTCAACAAGGGGGCTGTTGCGGATCGGACTGTCCAGCCAGCGGTGGCGATATTGGATGTTCACACCCCAATTGCCGGTCAGGGGAATGGATGCACTTAATCCGAGCACCGGCACCGTAGATGCACCGGGTGAGTAAGCAGCTTTGCCCATCGATGCCGCCTCTGCTGCATCGGTGCCATACAGGCCACGTACATAGCCCGCCGTCCGATGTTCCAAGCTCAGCGTTGGGTAGAAGGTCACGGCCCCCGCTTTGACCTTGCCTGCATAGGTGGCTTCAATCAGGGCACCATGAGACCCCTGTAAGTTGTAAAACGCATACAAAAACAAACCACCCCAGTCAAATGACTGAAACGTCCCCAGCCCCAAAGGCAAGGGATTGCTGCGTTCTCGCAGGCCCGGTAACTGCGCATTCGGCTTAAAGCCTTCAAAACTCAAACGACCTACCAGTTCCAGGTGCCCCTTGCCTAACGGTAGCATCTTAGCGCCCACAGTGTCCACGCGCATGAAAAACCGGTCATAGCCAAAGTATCCATACGGCAGCACACTGCTCCACCGCTGTTCACCCCGCACAATGCTGCCGGTACTGTAGGCGGCCAGACCCACATCACCCGACAGTTGAGCCAAGCTCGTGCCCGAGATTGTTAAAGCCAATGCCGCCAGTGAACAAACACGAAAACGGCATAAAGTAGTCTTGGTCACACTGATATCTCCAAATCGATCGAATTCCCCACACGATAAACCAAACTGGCCCCAAGCTTGCATCACAATGCAAACTTTGATCATTCTGGACACCGGAGCAAGACCCATGGGCATGGACGTCATCGACTACAAGATCAACGGCGCTGAAATGCAGTTTGTCGAGATTGAACTCGACCCAGCCGAAGCCGCTATTGGCGAAGCAGGCAGCATGATGTACATGGAGTCCGGCATCGCCATGGACACCGTATTTGGGGATGGCTCTAGTCAAGGTGGCGGTGGCTTCCTGGGCAAATTGATGGGAGCAGGCAAGCGCCTGATCACCGGCGAATCGCTGTTCACCACGGTGTTTACTAACCAAGACAGTCTCAAACGCAAGGTCGCCTTTGCTGCGCCCTACCCTGGCAAGATACTTCCGATGGACCTCAAACAGTTGGGCGGTACATTGATCTGCCAGAAGGATGCTTTTCTTTGCGCCGCCCGTGGCGTTGCGCTGGGTATCGCGTTCCAAAAGAAACTGTCTGTTGGTTTTTTTGGTGGCGAAGGTTTCGTTATGCAAAAACTGGACGGTGATGGCCTGGCCTTCGTGCACGCGGGTGGCACTGTTATGCGGCGTGACCTGCAGCTTGGTGAAAGCCTGTTTGTCGATACTGGCTGTGTGGTGGCCTACACCTCAGGTATAAGCTTTGAGATTCAGTACGTTGGCAAGGTCAAAACCGCACTGTTTGGAGGCGAAGGCCTGTTCTTTGCCAAATTGACCGGCCCAGGACAGGTGTGGCTGCAAAGCCTGCCGTTCTCCAGGCTGGCCAGCCGGGTGTTTGCGGCGGCCCCTCAAACAGGCGGCAGCAAGGAAGAAAGCGGTCTGATGGGTGGCTTGGCGGGCGGCTCCCTGTTGGGCGGCATGATGGGCAGCGATGACGATTGACCCTCAGGTTGCGGCCTGCCCTGCAGACGCTGTCCAGTTCCACCGGGCCACTGTGTTGGGAAACCCAGCAGCTGAGGGGCATTTTGACGAGTTACGGGGGGAGGCACAAGAAAGCACCGACGGCGTCGGAGCACGGCAAATCACGCCACACTGGGCCGAGTTTTTTGGACACCTGGGTACCCAGGGCTGGGCCGATCTGAATCGGCGCACCGACAATTTGCAAAGGCAGATCCGCGATAACGGCATCACCTATAACGTCTATGCCAATGCCGATCAACCCCAGCGCCCATGGTCACTGGACCTGTTTCCTCTGATCCTGACACCGCAAAGCTGGCAACATATCGAAGCGGGCATTAAGCAGCGGGTCCGCGTGCTGGACCGCTTGATGGCTGACATGTACGGCCCACAAAAGCTACTGACCAGGGGACTCATCCCCCCCGCGTTGGTGCAGGGGCATCCAGGATATTTGCGCAGCGTCCACGGCATGGTGCCACCTGATCGCATGCACCTGCATATTGCAGCCTTTGATCTGATGCGCGGCCCGGACGGAAACTGGTGGGTACTGTCTCAGCGTACCCAGGCGCCTTCAGGCCTGGGGTACCTAATGGAAAACCGGCTATCGATCTCTCGCCAGTTTCCCGAAGCTTTTGCTTCCATGAAGGTTCAGCGCTTGGCATCGGCCTACCGCGCACTGATCGACAACCTTAAGATAATGAGCCCGGCGGGCAAGGATGCACATATTGCGTTGCTGACTCCCGGACCTTTCAACGAAACCTATTTTGAGCACGCCTATCTGGCCCGCTACCTGGGTCTGACCCTGGTAGAAGGCAGCGACTTGACCGTGCGTGACCAGCGTGTCTACCTGAAGACATTGCGCGGACTTGAGCCTGTCCATGGCCTGCTCAAACGGCTTGACGATGAGTTTCTGGATCCACTGGAGCTGCGCTCTGATTCGCGCCTGGGTGTTCCGGGTTTGCTGCAGGCCATTCGGGCCGGAAACCTGTTGATCGCCAATGCACCCGGCTCCGCGTTCCTCGAATCTCCCGCATTGCTCGGCTTTTTGCCAGCACTGGCTAGGCAATTGCTTAACGAAGAACTCAGCCTGCCCGCCCTGCCCACTTGGTGGTGCGGTGAGCGATCCGCGATGGAGAACGCCCTGCCCAAGCTGGCCGATTGCGTGATTAAGCCCAGCTATCCACCGGGCCAGGGCTCGACCCGATTTGCGGCCGTGCTTGGCGGCAACCTGTCCCGTCGCGAGCAGGATGAATGGTCTGGCCGGATCATGCGCGAAGCAGATGAATACACCTTACAAAGCTATTTGCATCCATCGCAAATGCCAACATGGAACCCGCACAGCAGCCAACCACACATTGCACCCAGGTCAGTGGTTTTGCGGGTGTTTGCGGTGTCTGACGGACCCCAATCCTGGCGGGTATTGCCAGGAGGACTGGCCCGAATTGTCAGCGCTACGAGCGAGATTGCCTCCATGCAGCGCGGTGGGAGTAGCGCAGATGTCTGGGTGATGACCGATATCGAAAATGGCGCCCAGGTAGACCAAACTACTCTGCTCAACACGGCCTTGACACCAGAAAACGTAGCGCTGCGACGTCGTCGGGTCACCAGTCGCGCTGCACAGAACCTGTTCTGGCTCGGCCGCTATTCGGAGCGTGCCGAAAATGCTGCCCGCCTGTCGCAATTGACACTCGAATGCCTGCACGGTGAAGACCAGGCGTCCCAGCCCCTGCTTCAATGGCTGGGTACCATGGCCAGTTTCCATGGCCTGGTGAATGCGGCTGTGCCCACAGCAGTTCAGGCTCGGCGAGTCTTTGAGCGTGCTCTGGTGGCTGACCTGCTGGATACCAAATTGGCCAGTAGCGTGGGTTTCAACTTACGTGCGATCAAGAATGCCGCTTTTGCCGTGCGAGAACGCCTCTCTCCCGCACAGTGGCGCGTGATCGTCCAGGCTGAACAGGAGTTTGAACAAGCCTGCAGCGAGCATTCGGACAGGGGGGATTTTTCCTCCACGACGGCCTTGCGGATATTGGCCAGCACCAATGCCCATCTGACCGCCATGACCGGCGCGCAAACTGACCGCATGACGCGGGACGATGGTTGGCGACTGCTGAGCATTGGCCGGCATATTGAGCGGTTGAGTTTTCTGGCATCGGCCATGCGCATGGGCCTGCAAGCGGGCTCCTTGCGTACCGAAGGTGGCTTTGAAGCCATGATCGCGCTTTTTGACAGCACCATCACATTCCATGCCCTGTTCCAGCAAAGCCACGATCTGGTTGCGCTCCTTGATTTGCTTGTGATGGACCGTGACAACCCGCGCTCCTTGGCCTGGGTTGCGCACACTTTGCGCGGACGACTCGCCAAACTTTCGGGGGCTGCCCCCACCGAACTTGGTGGATTGGCCCCGAATGTACCTGACCCAAGCCAATGGAAGCTGGCCGAACTCTGCACCCAAACAGAACCCACGGTCACCCTGGACGAGTTGCTAAAGGTGTGCGTTGTAGCCTCTTACAAAGTGTCTGACGACATCAGCATGATTTACTTCACCCACTCCAGCCCGTCAGTACAGACAAGTTAGGCCAAAATTCAACTTTCAACTCCGGCGCGCATGACCACGCCAATCGCATCCAATGTCACAACCCCGCGACGCCAATCGAAGTGCAGGTCTGGATTACTTAAGGACGGCCAGCATATTGATTGTGATATTCAATCACTTTTTGATAAGTTTCTTCTTTGCAACATCAAAAATAAAATTTGAAGGTGTTATTGCATTAATCAGTGCCTCAGCCGTTCTTTCTATTGAATGGTTATTTGTATTAAGTGGCTTCTTGATTGGCGCGATGATGATTCGAAGTTTTGAGCGTAGTGACAACTGGGCTGCCTGTGCACGGGATTTTTGGCTTAGACGTTGGTTCAGAACCGTACCCGCATATTATCTTTTTATTTTTATAAATTATTTATTAATCAAATACCAATTGACGGAAGGTGCATTCGAATACCGAAGTTTATTCTTTTCACAAAATCTGCACGAACCCGAGCAAACACCCCACTTCTTCGGAGAATCATGGTCATTGGCTTTGGATGAATGGTTTTACCTGACCATGCCGATCATGCTGGGCTTGCTCAGTTTCGTGTTTCCGTTGGGTGGAAAAAAATCATTTCTGATCGCGTCTGCCGTACTGATTATTACCCCGGTACTTGCGCGGGTTGCCATATCCGACGGATTCAATTTCTTCCAATGGGATGCTGCTGTTCGACGAATCACGATTTACCACCTTGACGCCACTGGTTGGGGCGTTCTTGCAGCTGCGGTAAACAAGTGGTTTCCCACTTGGTGGCGCTCTGGCATAGGTCAAAAGCTGGGAGGAGGACTCCTGCTGATGTTGGCTGGAACCTGTGGATCAGCATACCTTGTGCGAATTGGTGCAAATGAAGAAGCATTGGCCAATGTGATCAGCATTTGGTCTATCACCTTGATGTCAAGCGGTACATTTTTCATTATTCCGTGGCTTTCTCAATCTTTTAAAAATACTTTCAACAGCAATCGTCTTGTTGAAACTATTAGTCTTTATTCATATTCTATTTATTTATGCCATTTTCCAACCATTATTCTAGTTAAGTATTTTTTTGAAATCAACCAATTCACATCTATCATTAAATTAATTTTAATTATGATTTTTTGCCTTGCCATGGTGCTACTTTCGGCAAGCTTTGTTTTTCATTTATTTGAAAAACCCATTTCTGATCTTCGAGAACGCTTCACCAAGAAGGTCAATGCAGCACCGTTTTAATATGAAGCTTCAAGTCACTCACGAAACGCACTACGACTACCAACCCGTGGTTGAAACCGCGCAGCACATGGCGCATCTGCAGCCGCGGGATACTGATGTGCAAAAGTTGCTGTCGCATTCCCTGCAGATCTCGCCAGAGCCTGCCCAGCAATCGCTGACGACCGACTTGTATGGCAATACGCGTTGCTTCTTTTCGCTTCAAATGCCGCACCATGAACTGCGGGTGGTGGCCGACAGCGTGGTGGTGACGTCTACCCCTTTGAGTGCGCCAGATGACGCCTCCGGAATGCTCTGGGAACAGGCGCGCGACCTTTTCCGCTACAAGGCAGGCTGCGCCTATGACAGTGCATCTGAGTTTGTTTTTGCTTCACCAGGCGCGCCCCGTCACCAGGACTTCGTGGACTATGCCCGGTCTAGTTTTGGTGCCGGGCGTTCTTTATTTGAGGCCGCCATTGAACTCATGGAGCGGGTCCATACCGAGTTCACCTATCAATCACAAAGCACCGAAGTCGATACCACCGCGCTCGCAGCCCTGTCGCTCAAGAAAGGGGTGTGCCAGGACTTTGCCCATATCCTAATCGCCTGTTTAAGGTCGTTTGGCTTGCCTGCACGCTATGTCAGCGGTTACCTGCTGACGGAACCCCCGCCTGGCGAACCGAGGCTGATTGGCAGTGACGCTTCGCATGCCTGGGTCAGCGTGTACCTGCCTGCTGCGCCAGGGTCAGGCACCGGCCGCCGAATCGGTCTGGATCGCAGCGAGTCCGATGCACCCAGCGGGATGTGGTGCGACTTGGACCCGACCAACAACCGCTGGGGCTTTGGCAGCCCTGGGGAAGATTACGTCACCCTGGCACTGGGGCGAGACTATTTTGACGTGTCGCCCATGCGCGGCATGATCCATGGCGGCACCCGCCATGTGTTAAGCGTGGGGGTTACCGTACAGCCTGTTCCGTAGAGATGGGCTACCTGGGCAAGGTGGCAGCTCGCGGTGTGATCTTGCAAATCAATTCTGTGCCCTCATTTCAGCGAAGTGACCACATTGCCTTTCATAGGAACCCTACTCATATGACATCTTTCTACCGTCGAATCGGACCCTGGGTCATGGCTGCGGCCATATGTGGCCTAGGCTCGGCCATGGCGCAAAGCGAACCTACCCTGGCCCAGGTCTACGAGGCCGCCCAGACGGGCCAGTTAGACAAGGCGCAGACAATGATGCAGCAGGTCTTGGTGGCTCACCCCAACAGTGCCAAAGCCCACTTTGTTCAGGCCGAATTGTCGGCCCGCCAGGGCAACCTGGCCCGCGCGCAGGAAGAACTCACCACAGCTGAAAAACTTGCGCCTGGTTTGCCCTTTGCCAAACCCGAGTCGGTGCAGCAACTGCGCAGTCAATTGAAGGCAAAAACAAACACCGGGGCCACCGCATCCCCCTCAAGCCTGAATTCAAGCAACCGCGCTGTTGCCTCGGCTAGCCCCTCCGCGTCAGCCCCTGCTGCCTCGTTCCCGTGGGGCATGGCACTCGGATTGGGCGCGGCAGCCGTCGCCCTTTACTTTGTAATGAACCGCAAGAAAGCAGCGACCATGCCACAGACGCCAACCTATGGCGGTGGTGTGGTTGGTGGAAGTGGCTTGAGCGGCCCTCAGAGTTTTGGCATGGGTGGTTCATCCCCTGCGCCCAATGGTCAGCCAAGCTACGGTCAAGCGCCAGTTGCTGGAAGTGGAATGGGCGGCCGAATTGCAGGTGGGCTGGCCACCGGCTTGGCGGTAGGCGCTGGCATGTTGGCAGCCAACGCCATTGGCAAAACATTGATGGGTAACGATGAACACAGCAACCACCACAATGGCAATGGCGCCAGTGGTTTCGAGCCTTCACCGCAAAACGCTGACATGGGCGGCCAACATTTTGGCGTGCAAGACGCAGGGGGTTGGGACGATGCAGGCGGTGGGGTAGATGCGGGTGGCGACTGGGACAACTGAGCGCCGCCACAGCACGTCTGCATCTATCAAGCCATTGGCGCGCCACAAACCGGCACATCAGTATCGAAGTGCGCCACAGCCTGCTCATCTTTGGCAGGCCCCACAGCCATGTCGCGCGGCAATGGCACACCATTTTTGACGGCCAGCACCTCGGCCATCACACTCACTGCAATTTCAGGCGGCGTCTTGCTGCCAATGTAGATGCCAATCGGGCCTCGCAAATTTGCCAGGGTTTGCGCTGTCTGATCAAAGTGTTCGACCATGCGTCGCTTGCGCAACTGGGCATTGCGGCGACTGCCAATCGCCCCCACATAGAACGCGTCTGACTTCAGTGCCTCCAGCAATGCCAGATCGTCCAATTTGGGGTCATGCGTTAGTGCCACGACGCAGCTGCGTCGATCTGGCTTGAAAGCCTGCACAACGTCATCAGGCATGTCTGACAGCACCCTGGCGGCGGATACATTCCACGCGCCCCGGTATTCCTCCCGTGGGTCACAGACCGTGACCGCAAAGCCACTGAAAATCGCCATGGTGGCCAGGTACTCGCTGAGCTGGCCGGCGCCAATCAGCAGCATGCGGTATTCGGGCCCAAAAGTGTTGACAAGCTCTAGGGCATTCACGCTAAGCAGAGCCGGCGAAGCTGCAGTTATCTGAGTCACCTTGCCATCTGGCAAATGCACTGTGCGTTCCATCAATTGGCCCGCCTCAAGACACTTGACCAACTTAACCAGCAGGGTCGCGTCAGGGTCAAATTCAAGCAACAATTCCAGTGTGCCGCCGCACGGCAAGCCGAAACGATGTGCCTCATCGGCTGAAACACCGTATTTTGCAAACTGGGGAATACCCGTCGGCATGGCATTGGCTTGCGTGTATCGGTAAATCAGGTCATCCTCAATGCAGCCACCTGACACCGAACCGACCACCGCTCCGTTTTCACATAACGCCATGGTCGAGCCAACCGGACGAGGAGAAGATCCCCAGGTGCGCACTACCGTCACCAACATGGCACGCTGGCCTGCAAGGCGCCAATCACGCAGGGTGCGCAGGACCAAGACATCTATGTTTTCCATGATCCACTCACATCAAGTAAACATATAGGGCCAGCAAACCGGCCGCGATGGCCGCCCATGCCCACCCAGACAAAATACTTGGCTTTCTTGCCTTTTCGTCAGCATATGCATCAGAGTTTGCTACTGAATTTGAAGCATCTGCTACATCCACGGACGGATACTGCCGCTCCATTTCAGCATCAAAGCGCTTGAAAAAATCCTCAGCCATGCTTTTGGCCACCCCATCAATCAAGCGCTGTCCAACCTGGGCAATCTTGCCGCCAACCTGGGCGCTGACGCTGTAGTCGAGGTCACAGCCGTCGTCCTTGGAAGTCAGCACCACCTGGGCCGCCCCTTTGCCAAAGCCCGCTGCACCGCCCTGCCCGTCAAAGTTGATGGCGTAGCTGTGCGGCGGCAGCATGTCGGTGAGCGAAATCTTGCCCGCAAACTTGGCGGACACAGGCCCCACCTTGACTGCCACGCCCACGGCATAGCGGTTTTCCTCAATCAACTCAATCTTCTCGCAGCCCGGAATGCAGGCCTTGAGCACTGCGGGATCGTTCAGGGCTTCCCAGGCTTGCTGCTGGGTGATGTTCAGGTGGCGGCTGCCTTGCATGTCCATGTTGAACTCCTATCTCATTCTCATCGTGTTATCGCCGCATCAAAGCAGCAATGCTGGACGCCAGATCCCGCAGGCGTTCCAGGTTGTGAACCGCCAGCATGGCATCGGCCTGCTGGTACAAAACGGCAGCACCGCTCGCGATGGGTGCATAGCCGTCAAATCGAAGCAGTGGATTCAACCACAAGAGGCGACGACTGTGTCGACGCAGCCACGCCAGCTCAGACGCCAGCAACGCGGGTTCCCCCGTGTCCAGACCGTCACTGATCAGCAGCACCAACGTACGCCGACCGACCAGCCGCCGGGCGTGCCGTCGGCGTAGGGTGCTGATGGACTCACCCAGCCGGGTACCACCGGCAAAGTCATCTACCAAGGTCGCCGTACTTGCCAGCATGGCGTCGGTATCTCCCTGGCTGAAAGCTGGCGTCAAATCGGTCAGATGCGTGCCAAAAGCGAACACGTCACGACGGCGTGTATCCGCCGTTGCCGCATGCAAAAACGCGAGCAGCAGCCTCGCATAACGCTCCATCGAACCCGACACATCCACCAACACCAACAGCGGCAAGGTTGCCGTCTGCCGCTGCCAGCGAGGCAGGCGCAGCACTTCCCCGCCTGTCTGAGCCGCTTCGTGCAAGATGCCAGGCCAATGCGGTCGGCCGCCACGCAGGCCTGATCTGGCCCGTCGTGTGGGGATGCTGGGAATCGGCAATGCAATATCGCGAACCAGGCGCTGCACCAGCTGGTATTCGCTGGCACTCAGGCCATTGAAGTCCGCATGACGCAGCCGTGCCGCGTCACTGGCGGTCATGGCCGCGTCCAGATCGATTTTTTGATCTGGTTTCGCCTTGGGCTTGGCCTGTTCAGCCGCTTGTAGCGGGGTCAACGCCTCACGCACACGCGGGCGCCGTTTGCTGGGCTCTGCTTTACCCTCGGCGCTGGGCAGCATTTGCGACAACAGCTTGTTGGCCATTTCCGGGTCACGAAAGTACGCATCGAACAGCTCGCGAAACACCATGCGGTCCGCCTCTCGGCTGACCAGAATGGATTCCAGCGCAGCGCAGACATCCTGCCTGCTGGCAAGCCCCACCAGCAAAGCCGCTTCGGATGCCAGCGCCATGCGCGAAGCGTCCACGCTCAAGCCAGCGCGGCGCAAGGTCCGGCCAAATGCGCAGAGGTTGTCGGCCAGCTTGCCACTGCGGGCATCACCGAGTCGCATGGCGCTCGCACATGTACGTTGCAGCCACTCAGGTGACCTCCTCAGGCTTTAACAGCTCCTGCGCCAAGGTTTGCGTCAAGGCTGCCACATCTTCGCGCTGCTTGAACAAGATGCCCGCCGTGTCGCTGATTACCTCGGGATCCACCACCAAAGTGTCCAATGCAACCAGCGCCCTCGCCCACTCCACGGTCTCGGCAATGCCAGGCGCACGCTGGAAGGCATCCGCATAAGGCTGGCTGCGAAGCCGCCCCACTACCTGCGCCACTTGGTCTGACAAGGCACGCGATGCCTCGGGCACCAAAGCCCGAACAATGGTGAGTTCGCGCTCGCGGTCTGGGTAGTCCAGCCAGTGGTACAGGCAACGGCGTTTCACCGCATCGTTCAGATCACGCGTGCGGTTGCTGGTCAGCAGCGTGATGGGAGGGGCAATGGCTTTGAGCGTGCCCAGCTCAGGAATGCTGACTTGGTATTCGCCCAGATATTCCAGCAAGAAGGCTTCAAAGGGTTCATCCGCACGGTCAACCTCATCAATCAACAAAACCGCACCAGGTGCGGGGGTTTGCAAGGCCTGCAACAGTGGCCGCCGGATCAGATATTTGTCTTGGTAAACCTCGGCCTCAACATCTCGTGTTCCGTCAAGTGAAGTTGTGCCATCCTGCCACCGGGCCGCCCCAAGGCAGGACACGGCCCCCTCGGGGGGCAGCGCAGGACGCGAAGCGCCATGCGTGGGGGCCATTTCCGCCGCACGCATGTGCAGCAGTTGCGCGGCATAGTTCCACTCATAAAGCGCTTCGCGCTGCTCCATGCCGTCATAGCATTGCAGGCGAATCAACTCGCGCTGCAAGGTCACAGACAAGGCTTTGGCCAGCGCGGTTTTACCCACCCCAGGCTCTCCCTCCAGCAACAGAGGTCTTTGGAGCTTGAGCGCCAAAAAAACGGCCGTCGCCAGACGGCGGTCAGCGTAGTAACCCGCAGCCTGCAGGCCTAGCTGCAACGCGTCAATGCTGGCAAACATGGGGCAGCCCTTCTATAACTACAAAATAGATAGCAAACAATTGAATACAGTCGTGCCAAAAATGCAAAAATTCATAAAAAAACCCCGCAAGCGGGGCTTTTGGCGCAGCAGCGCGTTTAACCCAAGGCCTTGGTCACGGCACGTTGGGTCATCACACTGACCAAGTTTGCCCGGTAGGCAGCAGTGGCGTGCAAGTCTGCACTGTAATCCGCAGGTTCAATCTTGACTCCCGCCGCCGCCGCCGCTGTGAAACTCTGGCTCAAGGCAGCTTCCAGCCCCTTGTGGCGGAACACACCATTGCCGCCACCAGTCACCGCCACCCGCACACCGGTTGACGTCTGCGCCACAAACACGCCGATCATGGCAAAACGCGAAGCCGGTTGGCGAAACTTCATGTAGGCTGCTTTGGCGGGCACGGGGAAGCTGATTGCGGTGATGATTTCGCCTTCGTTCAGCGCCGTGGCAAACATGCCCTGGAAGTAGTCGTCTGCTGCAATCTGGCGCTGCGTGGTATGCACTGTGGCGCCCAGCGCCAGCACGGCGCTGGGGTAGCAGGCGGCAGGGTCGTTGTTAGCCACCGATCCGCCAAGAGTGCCCATGGCGCGCACTTGCCTGTCACCAATGCCAGAGGCCAAATCAGCCAAGGCTGGGATGCTTGCCAGCACATCGGCATTGACAGCCACATCGGCATGGCGGGTCATGGCGCCAATGCGCAGCGCATTGCCTTCACGCTTGATGTCGGCCAGTTCTGCCACAGCGCCCAGATCTGCGACCTGTTCGGGTGAGGCCAGGCGCATCTTCATGGAGGCCAGCAGGGTTTGCCCACCTGCCAGCAGTTTGACACCCGCACCCGCCAAGCGGCTGGCATCGGCGAGCGTGGTGGGACGTTCTAGGGTAAATGGGTACATGGAGTTCTCCTTATGCCTTGGCAAATTGAATAGCCGACCAGACGCGGCCAGGGGAAGCAGGCATGTCAAAGTCTTTGACACCCAGATCGTGCAGCGCATCCAGCACTGCATTGATCACTGCAGGGGGTGAGCCGATGGCCCCGGCTTCACCGCAACCCTTGGTGCCCAGCGGGTTGTGGGTGCAAGGGGTACAAACGGTGTCCAGATTGAACTGCGGAAAGTCATCCGCCCGTGGCATGGCGTAGTCCATGAAGCTACCAGTCAGCAGTTGGCCGGTTTCTTTGTCGTACACACAGTTTTCCAGTAGGGCCTGACCAATGCCCTGCACCACGCCGCCGTGGACTTGGCCTTCGACGATCATCGGGTTGATGATGGTGCCAAAATCGTCCACTGCGCTGAAGCGGTCTACTCTTACAGTACCCGTGGCTGGGTCTACTTCGACCTCGCAAATGTAGGTGCCTGCGGGGAAGGTGAAGTTGGTGGGGTCATAAAACGCGGTCTCGTTCAAGCCCGGCTCCAGTTTATCCAGCGGATAGTTATGCGGCACATAGGCAGCGAGAGATACCTGCCCGAAAGCAACTTTCTTGTCGGTACCCCTGACGGTGAATTCACCATTTGAAAAATCTATGTCGGTGTCGCTTGCTTCCATCAGGTGAGCAGCGATTTTTTTGGCCTTGGTCTCGATTTTGTCGAGTGCCTTCATGATCGCGGCACCACCGACAGAGATGGAACGCGAGCCATAGGTACCCATGCCAAAAGGAACCCGACCCGTGTCGCCGTGCACCACGTCAACATTTTCCACAGGGATGCCCAAACGCGCCGCCACCACCTGCGCGAACGTGGTTTCATGGCCTTGACCATGACTGTGGGAGCCTGTGAAGACCGTGACACTGCCTGTGGGGTGGACACGGATTTCACCGCACTCAAATAGGCCTGCACGTGCACCCAGGGCGCCAGCGATGTTGCTGGGCGCAATGCCGCATGCTTCGATGTAGCTAGAGTAACCAATGCCACGCTTGAGCCCCTTGGCCGCGCTGGCCGCCTTGCGTGCGGCAAAGCCAGTCACATCGGCCAACTTTTGCGCCTTGTCCATGCAGGCGTGGTAGTCCCCAATGTCATATTGCAGGGCGACCGGCGTCTGGTAGGGAAAGCTGGTGATGAAGTTGCGCTTGCGGATTTCGTCCTGTCCCAGCCCCAATTCCCAGGCACAACGACTGACCAGGCGCTCCAGCAGGTAAGTCGCCTCGGGGCGGCCTGCACCGCGATAGGCGTCCACCGGCGCGGTGTTGGTGAACCAGGCGTCCACCTCTACATACACCTGCGGCGTGGTGTACTGGCCCGCCAGCAAGGTGGCGTAAAGAATGGTGGGGACTGCGGTGCTGAAGGTGGACAGGTAAGCGCCCAGATTGGCATCGGTGTGCACACGCAAAGCCAGGAACTTGCCGTCTTTGTCCATGGCCATTTCGGCATGGCTCACATGGTCGCGGCCATGGGCATCCGAGACAAAGGCCTCAGCCCGGTCTGCTGTCCATTTGATGCTGCGGTTGAGTTGCTTGGCCGCCCAGGTCAGACAAACATCTTCGGCATACAAGAAAATCTTGGAGCCGAAACCACCTCCCACGTCGGGGGCAATCACGCGCACTTTATGCTCGGGCAGACCCAGCACAAAAGCCGTCATCAAAAGGCGTTCGACGTGGGGGTTCTGGTTGGACACGTACAAGGTGTACTCGTCGCTGGCACGGCTGTAGGAGCCAATCGCGGCACGCGGCTCCATGGCGTTGGGAATCAGGCGGTTGTTGGTCAGGTCCAGCTTGGTGACATGAGCGGCGTTGGCAAATACGGCGTCCACAGCACCTTTGTCGCCGATGCTCCATTTGTAGCAATGATTGTCGGGCGCGATGTCGTGCAAGGCCGACGCTTTGGCCGCGTCGCTCACACTGACAACGGCCGGTAGCACGTCGTAATCCACGACCACCGCTTCAGCTGCATTGCGTGCCTGCTCATAGGTGTCTGCCACCACCATCGCAACATGGTCACCCACATAACGCACTTTGCCTATCGCCAGGATCGGATGCATGGGCTCCTTCATGGGCGTGCCGTCAGGGTTGTTGATCAGCCAGCCGCAAGGCAGGCCCCCCATCTTGCCTTCAATGTCCTTGCCGGTGAAGATTTTGGTCACGCCGGGCATGCTTTCGGCTGCGGCCAGATCAATGGCTTTGACGGTGGCATGTGCGTGCGGCGATCGCACAAACACAGCATAGGACTGGTTGGCGAGGTTAATGTCGTCGGTGTAGTTGCCTGCACCGGTCAAAAACCGGTAGTCCTCTTTGCGGCGAAGTGATTCACCGATGTGAGGGAGTTTGGAAAAGTCTGATGCACCCATGAGATTGGCTCCTTATGCGGCCACGGCCAGCATGGCGTCTCTGCCCTGCTGAACCGCTTTGACGATGTTCTGGTAGCCTGTGCAGCGGCACAAGTTGCCCTCCAACAGCTCGCGAATTTCGGTTTCGCTGGCTTTGGGGTGAGACTTCACCAAGTCCACCGCGCTCATCACCATGCCAGGGGTGCAAAAGCCGCATTGCAGGCCGTGGCAGTCTTTGAAGGCCGCTTGCATGGGGTGCAAGGTACCGTCAGCAGATGCAAGACCTTCAATGGTGGTGACCTCTGCGCCTGGATGCTGCGCGACCAGCGTGTTACAGGACTTGATGGCCCGCCCGTTGACGATCACGGTGCAGGCGCCGCACTGAGCCGTGTCGCACCCCACGTGAGTACCTGTGAGCTTGAGTTCTTCGCGAAGTGCATGCACCAGCAGTGTGTTCGGCGGCGCATCGACGCTCGTCGTGCGGCCATTGACCTTGAGCTGAATTTTCATGGAATGTGTCTCCTATGTTGATGGCTTCATATGTGAGGATAGGACAGAAGCACTGAAATCATTCTTGGTGCCCATGACCCCATACTTCCTAGGCTAAACCCTAAAAGACTTGTGCCATTTTGGAGAAATTCTCAAAATGCGACACATCCCACTGATTACACTGACCGCCAGACATGGCAACCCCCTCTCTGCCCCCTTCCACTGACCGCCTGGCGCTGATTGAAAGCGCCCGCAATTCGGTATTTGTGGAAAAAGCCTTTACAACGACACCGCTGGACCCGGTCATTGAGCGTTCCTGGCGTCGCTGCCTGGGCCTCGGGTATCGGCCAGAAGAGCGTGTGAGCTTTGCGGCGGTCAGCAAGTCTGCCACCGCTCATGCGCTTGAGGTCAACCGCCCTTTGCTGCAGGCGGCCAACCCCATCATGGCGCAGATGGCGCATGCCATGGCCATGACGCGGTACTTTGCCATCCTCACCGACGCGCGCGGCGTGGTGATCGACACAAGCGGCCCGATTGACAGGAGTGACTCCAGGGTGAATAACATTGCCCGTATTGGCGTAGACCTGTCCGAAGAAGCGGTCGGTACGACCGCCATTGGTGCGGCACTGGCAGATCATCAGCCTGTCTGGCTTCATCGTGGCGAGCATTTTTTTGCGGACACAGCCATCTATAGCTGTGCCGGGGCACCGCTGTTTGGGCCGCAGGGTCAATGCATCGGCATGCTGGACCTGACGGGCGTGGATGTGCCTGAGCGGCCTGAACTCAAGCACCTGGTCGAGCAATCTGCACGCAGCATCGAGAATGCTTTATTGCTACAGCAACCCTTTGCACTGTTGCTGCGCCTGAACTGGCCAGGCCGTGAACTGAGCATGGATACAGACGGCCTGATCACGCTGGATGCAGAGGGCTTCGTTAGCGGCTCGAACGGTGTGGCACGCCACTTGATTCACCTGCCCGTGACGCGAAACGCCGGCAGCGTTCATTGCAGTGACCTGTTTGCCATGCCCTGGCAAATGGTGTTTGATTCTGCGCGACCAAGCAACGGCATGCCCATCGAGGCGCCGCTGTGGTCGGGTTTGCGCGTCAGGCTACTTGCGCTGGCGTCGGTTGATCAGCCTGCACCAGTGGCCAAAACTGAGAAAACCCTGCGCGTTGCCGAATCAGACCTGATCCGCCTGACACTTGCCAAAACCAAAGGAAATGTGGCAGAAGCTGCGCGCATTCTGGGCATCAGCCGAGCAACGATTTACCGCAAGCTGACGGACCATTGAACGGCGAGCCCCTCACTGCGCGATGACGACTGCCGTCTCATCCATGCAGGCCACAACCTCGTTGCTTTTCTTCAGATGTTCCCCCGCCATGCCAAAGCCGGCAATCAACATGCCACCCGCCAGGCATACAGCGTATTCGTCAGCTTCCGACCGATCCGCGGCACGGGCAACGCGTTGAATGCTCCCCGGCAAAGTGTTCTTATCTGCCGACGCCACTTGAGACTGGGCAGACACCACGAGCACCGCCGTCGCTTTGAACAAAGCCAGTACCGGCATGCCCGGTCTCAGGCCCAGAAGCTCTGCACTTTCCAGGGTAATCCGGGACACCAGGGGTGATTCGGTTGCATCTCCTGCGCCATCAAAGCCGCGTCCCAAGCTCATCACAACCCGCACCATGCGTCCCTTGTACTGCACTGCCGTGACCGTGCAGGGGATTTGATTTCGCATGCTTGTCCGCAGCGCCAACGCGCCGGGGGATGCCAAGACTCCCGCGCCGCTCAGCACTTGCTGGCGTGCCGCTTCCAGCGCTTGAGCCGTGTCAAGCAGTTGCTGCCCGGCTGGGGTAAGTCTGGCACCACCGCCCCCGGCACCGCCTACCAGTTTCTCCACCAACGCCACGCGTGCCAGATTGGTCAATGTATCGATGGCCTGCCAGGCGGCCTTGTAGCTTACTCCCGCATCGC
This sequence comes from Candidatus Defluviibacillus avedoerensis, assembly GCA_016703665.1. Lineage (GTDB taxonomy): Bacteria > Pseudomonadota > Gammaproteobacteria > Burkholderiales > Burkholderiaceae_C > Defluviibacillus > Defluviibacillus avedoerensis. The sequence goes on along the minus strand of JADJBS010000013.1, from coordinate 60,225 downwards.
GCGCTGCTTGCGAAATGGAACCCGTGCGTGCAATCAGGCGCAAGATATCTACCCGCTTGTCGGTAGAGGTTTGCCCCAGTGCCTGGCCCAATTGAATCTTGCTCATGGCTTCGCATTGTGCACAGCCCATGCTGACCTATACTTTCGCTATACCTTTGGTGAATAGCGAAATCCCATGAAACACTTTATTCTGAGCTGTGTATGCGCAGCCTTGGCCTGGGGCACGCCCGTCATGGCTGATGAAGTGAAGGTGGCTGTTGCCGCCAATTTTGCACTCACCTTGCAAAAGTTGGCACCCGGATTTGAAAAACAAACGGGGCACAGACTGGTCGCTTCACCGGGGTCGTCTGGCAAGCTCTACGCCCAAATCAAGAACGGTGCGCCGTTTCAGGTTCTGTTGTCGGCCGATGACGAAACACCAGCTCGCTTGGAGGCGGACAACATGGCTGTCAAAGGCAGTCGTTTTACCTATGCTGTGGGGCGCTTGGCCCTGTGGAGCGCCGACCGAAAGCTGATTGATGGCCGACCAGAAGTCCTGAAAACCGACCGGTTCAAGCACCTTGCCATCGCGAACCCTGCACTTGCACCCTACGGTCAAGCGGCGTTACAGACGCTGGAAAAGTTAGGCCTGCAAAAAGCCCTGCAATCTCGACTGGTCACCGGGGAAAACATCGCTCAAACGCATCAGTTTGTTGCCAGCGGCAACGCTGAGCTGGGCTTTGTGGCCCTGTCACAGGTCATGGTGGATGGGCAAATGGGGGCGGGGTCGTTCTGGTTGGTTCCGCCCAGCATGCATGATTCGATTCGACAGGACGCTGTCTTGCTGAACCGCGGCAAGGAAAGTATCGCTGCCAAAGAATTGCTGAAGTACCTGCAGAGCCAGGAAGCCCGCGCCCTCATTGCAAACAGTGGCTACGGCCATTGACGCCCCATGCCCATCATCTCCGAAGACCTGTCTGCCATTGGCCTGACGCTGCGCCTGGCCTGCATCACCACCGCCTTGCTGCTGGTTCTCAGCACGCCACTCGCCTGGTGGCTAGCGCGCAGTCGCTCGCGTTGGCGATCGCCAGTTGCCGCCTTGGTCGCCCTGCCCTTGGTGCTGCCTCCGTCTGTGCTGGGCTTTTACTTGCTGATCAGCTTTGGGCCGCAGGGCTGGGGCGGCCAATTGACACAGTGGCTGGGTATCGGGCTGCTGCCCTTCAGTTTTGAGGGACTGGTACTGGGCTCTGTCATTTATTCTCTGCCCTTTGCTGTGCAACCGTTGCAGCATGCGTTTGAAGCCATTGGAGAGCGCCCATTGGAAGTGGCTGCCACCTTGCGTGCCGGGCCTTGGGACACTTTTTTTGCTGTCGCAGTGCCGCTGGCGCGCCCTGGCTTTGTAACCGCCGCCGTGTTGAGCTTTGCCCACACCGTGGGTGAATTTGGCGTGGTGCTGATGCTGGGTGGCAACATCCCTGGACAGACCCGCGTGGTGTCGGTCCAGATTTACGACCATGTCGAGGCCATGCAATATGGGCAGGCCCATGGGCTGGCGGCTTTGATGGTGGTGTTCTCCTTCGTGATTTTGCTGGCCTTGAACCTGGCACACCGCAAACAACCCGGTATGGTGCGCTGATGCAGATACGGCTTCAACTTCAGCGCCCCGACTTTTTGCTGGACGTCGATCTGCGCCTGCCCGCGCGTGGCATCACGGCACTCTACGGCGCATCGGGCTCTGGCAAAACCAGTCTGTTGCGTTGCGTGGCGGGGTTGGAGCGCGCAAAGCAGGCACTGGTGCAAATTGACGATCAGGACCCGGATAGCCTCTGGCAAGACGATGCCAAGCGCCTTTTTGTTCCCACCTACCAGCGGCCCCTTGGCTATGTGTTTCAGGAAGCCAGCTTACTGCCACACATGAACGTGCAGCAAAACCTGCAGTTTGGTCACCAGCGTGCGATGCGACAAACACCCCTGGTACACAAGGCTGGCGACGCAGACCCATCCCTGAGCCAAGCGATCGATTTGCTGGGCATTGGCAAACTGCTCCAGCGCAACGTCACCGACCTGTCGGGTGGTGAGCGTCAACGCGTCGCCATAGCCCGAGCCTTGGCCACGCGCCCCAAGCTGTTGTTGATGGACGAACCCCTTGCCTCGCTGGACCACGCCCGCAAGCAGGAGGTCTTGCCCTGGCTGGAGCGCTTGCGCGATGAGCTGAACATCCCCATGCTCTATGTCAGTCATGCCAGTGACGAGGTTGCGCGGCTCGCGGACTCCCTGGTCATGCTGACCGCAGGCCGGGTGGTGGCCGCCGGCCCCGTAACAGAAGTTTTGGCGCGCATGGACTTGCCCATGAACCTAGGCGAAGACCTGGGCGTATTGATAGAGGGGGACGTGTCGGCGTTGGACGAGTCCTGGCACCTGGCCCATGTCAGTTTCGCAGGGGGTGCGCTTTGGGTGAAAGACCGCCAACTGCGCGTGGGCCAAAAAGTTCGGCTTCGCGTGCTGGCCCGCGATGTGAGCTTGGCTATCACCCAGCCGACCCACACCAGCATTCAGAATTTGCTGCCCTGCCGGGTAGTCACCATCACCCCAGACGCCCATGCGTCTCAAAGCCTAGTGCAGCTACGCTTGCACGGCGATGACGTGGGCAAAGGTCCACCCAACATGCTGATCGCTCGTATCACCCAACGGTCTGCGCATCAACTCGGAATTGCTGAAGGCAGCCTGGTATGGGCCCAGGTCAAGGCAGCTGCCTTGGTCAGCTAAAGGAACTGTTCAAAAGTGATCAAAACCTCAATGTCATTTACCCGCAAAGCCCTAGGGCTTGTGTGCGGTCTTTGCTTGGCGCTGCCTTTGTCTTGCCAGGCCTGGGGGAAGTTAGGCCATGAGATCGTGGCGTCCATGAGCTATGAACTGCTGGCACCGCAAGCCAAAGCTGAAGTGGATCGCCTTCTGGCGCTGGAGCCGGGTTCTAGCCTGAAGAGCATCGCGAGTTGGGCCGATGACAACAGGGACCCCATCACGGCCAAGTGGCACTACGTGAACCTGCCACGCGGTGGCTGCACCTATATCGAGCAACGGGATTGCCCAGGCGGCGACTGTGTGGTCAAAGCCCTTCAGGATCAGCTTGATGTGTTGAAATCCGGAGGCCCTGATACCAATCGCCTGCTGGCGCTGAAGTACGTGGTGCACTTCATGACAGACATTCACCAGCCGCTGCATGCGGGTCACGCCGATGACCGGGGTGGAAATCAATATCAGCTGTCCGTTTTGATGCAGGGCACCAACTTGCATGCGTTCTGGGACTACGGGATGATGGCGCTGGTGTCACAAGACCCTGTCACGTGGATTGCCCGACTCAAGCAAAGCGGCCAGAGCCAAAGCACACAGGGTCAGCTGTTCAAGAAGGTGCAGAGTTTGAACCCCGTCGACATCGCGCAAGAGTCTTGCCGGATTGTGGCGAGGCCGGACTTCTATCCACCGCACAAGGTCAACGAGGACTACGTGAAGACATTCACGCCCGTGATGGAATCGCAAATGGTGTCAGCGGTGTCCAGGTTAGCGCGCGTGCTGAATGAGGTCGGGGCCAGCAAGTAGAACGGTTCTCTTCGCCGAGTTTCGAGAAATTCCAGCCTTGGCCACACGACTGTCAACATTCACCATGACCACGCGCGCCTCGAACTAGGGCGTGTTAACTAATGGTGAGGTCCCTGCGGCGGGGCTGTCAACCATTCCCGCCAGCGGTGCTGAGCAACCTGGGGCCTCTGTGCGCTGGCTGCAAGTGGGGACTGCCCAAGCGTTGGCGGACACCACCGCTGACTGGACCAAGGCCGTTTGTGCTGTTCGAGGTGCAGGTCTCAAGATCGAAGCGGTCTCGTCGACTCCAAGCTCAGTCCTCCGGGCGGGCGTTAAAAAGGCTTCATTCGCAGATAAAGAGCGCTCATGGTACGCCGGAGATGTACAAGCGTCCAGAGGCAGGCCTGTTCGCGGTCGCCGGACTTCCGCGCTCGAAACTCGATCTCTGTTCCTGAGCCCATCAGCTTCGTCCTCGTCGCTGTGTTAACGGGCTAGTCAAAACCTAGCAAACTCGCCAACTGGATCGGGAGATTTTTCTGAGCTGGCCGCTTTGGCTCAAGGGTCCCCCGCATTCATGACCTGTATCAAGAATTGAGAAGGTTCCTTTTCCAAAACGGTGGCAGTTTGTTACAGTGAAGTCACGCAACACAGTCAGGCTGCGAATTGCCTTGGCTTGCACATTCAACAGGTGACAACATGACCCCAAACCCAGCTGACCAGCAGCCCGACCAGCCGCTGATGAACTTCTCAAATTGCCATGCAGGCATCCTGATCCATCTGGATGCGTTTGGCGAACTGCCTGCCCTGCTGGCACCCGCCGAAAAAGCGCGCAAGATTGCTGAAGACACGCTCAAATTCTTCCGCCACGCGGTATTTGAGCACCATGCGGAAGAAGAGCGCGAGCTGTTTCCTGCCGTGTTGTCCAGCGCCACCAAGGGTGAAGAGCGCGACCATATCAGGGTGATGGTGGACCAACTGACCGCTGAGCACCGGATTGTGGAAGCGGCCTGGAACAAGCTGGAGCCTGAGCTGAAAAAGGTAGCCAAAGGACACGGCAGCGAACTGAACACCGAGGCGCTAGAGCACCTGGTGAACGGCTACCGTGCCCATGCCCAGTTTGAAGAGGCCGACTTCCTGCCATTGGCACACGCCATCTTGTCGCGCAATAAAAACCACATGGAGGCGCTGAGCTTGTCACTGCACATGCGGCACGCGCCCCGGGTCAACGCGCACATCTGATCTAACCTGACCGGCGCCCTTGCTGATCAGGTTGCGAGCCTTTCCCGCGCAACCGGCTTATTTGCTGGCGTTAGGAAAGAACAACTGCTCGCCGCCAATGCTGTACGCTGCGATGCTTTTTTGCCCCGCAGCGGAGACCAACCAGTCGATGAATTTTTGCCCATCGGCCACTTTGACATGCGGGTGTTTGGCAGGGCTAACTAGCATCACGCCATATTGGTTGAAAAGCTTGCTGTCGCCCTCGACCAGTACGGTCAAATCAGCGCGGTTCTTGAAAGCGAGCCAGGTACCTCGATCAGTCAGCGCATAGGCGCCCATGCTGGCTGCCATGTTCAAGGCCGGCCCCATGCCGCAACCGCAAGCCTTGTAGCCACTGCCTTGTTTGTCCGCCAAGCCTACCTGGGCCCAGTACCGCAGCTCAGCCGCATGGGTGCCACTCTTGTCACCACGCGAAATGAATGCTGCATTGGCCGCTGCCAGTTTTTTCAGTGCATCGGCAATGTCCTTGCCTTTGGTGGTAGCGGGATCAGTTTTGGGGCCCACCAGCACGAAGTCGTTGTACATCACCGGGAAACGTTTAACGCCGTTGCCATCAGCCAAGAACTTCTCTTCCGCAGCCACGTCGTGCACAAAGACCACGTCGGCGTCGCCCCGCCGCCCCATGTCCAGCGCCTGACCTGTGCCCAAGGCAACCACCTTGACATCAATGCCAGAGGTTTTCTTGAATTCAGGCAATAGATGTGCAAAGAGGCCCGATTGCTCGGTGGAGGTGGTAGAGGCCACCGTGATGCTCTGTGCTTGCGAGTTTGCTACATAAACAGTAGCAAATAAAGCATACACGGCATGCCGAAACAGGCTCGAACCATTGAAAGACTTCATATCCGCTCTCCTTTAACAAACAACGATGCTTCGGTTGACACTTCCTCAAGCCGATCCGCATCAAAAAATCGGCAACGGGCAAATCCACCAACACCTGCCCACGCTCCAGGTACAGCACCCGGTCTGCCAAGCGCTTGACCTGGCCTAAGTTATGACTGGCAAACACCAGGCCGATGCCGTCGGCTGCCAGATCTTCCATCAGGCGTTCCACCTCGCGCTTGGCGTGTGGGTCCAGGCTGGCTGTCGACTCATCCAGCAACAAGACATCGGGTTTCATACTCCAGGCTAGGGCCAGCGCCAAGCGCTGCATTTGGCCGCCAGACATGGCTCGGGCAGCTCGCTTGGCCTGATCTGCCAGGCCCACGCGTGCCAGCGCGAGCAGCGCCCGCTCATTCGCTTCGCGCCAGGACAAGCCCTGAATCCACAAACCGATGGCGACATTGTTGGCGGCCGACGCCCGCAACATGTGTGGCCGCTGAAACAGCATTGCCTGGCGAATGGAAGTATCGCGGTTCAGGAGCCCGGCCGTGGGTTTCACCAGGCCATGGAACAGTCGCAGCAAACTGCTCTTGCCGCTGCCGTTAGCCCCAACCAGCGCCACCCGCTCACCGCGCCCAATCTGCAGATTGACCGCCCTCAAAGCGTGGACAGCACCAAAACGCAGGTCAACGGCCTGGCAGGAAAACACGGGGGAAGACCGCGTCATGCGGCAACACCCAAGGTGAGCACCTGATCGGCACGCTCACGCCAGCGTCGCAAAAGGGTGATGAGTGCATTCAGCAGTAAAACCAGGGTCAGCAAAATCATGCCAAGCCCCAAGGCCAGGGGTAAGTCGCCTTTGCTGGTTTCCAGCGCAATGGAGGTGGTCATCACGCGGGTAAAGCCCTCGATATTGCCCCCTACCACCATCACGGCCCCCACTTCAGACACCGCCCGTCCGAATGCAGTGATCAGCACCATGAGCAACGCAAACCGCTCGTCCCACGCCAGGATCAAGCTACGCAAGAGCGGCTTGGCGCCAAGCGAGCGAAGCTGTTCGCCATGGGTATTTTCTGCATCCTCCACTGTCTGGCGGGTGAGTGCCATCACCATGGGCAGGACCAAAATGGCTTGAGCCACCACCATGGCCTTGAATGAAAACAACCAGCCCAAAAAACCCAAAGGGCCAGAGCGCGACAGCAGCAGGTAAACCAGCAAGCCCACGACGACCGATGGGAGCGCCAGCAAGGTGTTCAGAAGGGTCAACACCCCCCCTCGCCCAGTGAACCGTGCCGTCCCCAGCCATGCGCCCAGCACCAGCCCTGCGCTACACGCCAACAGGCACGCACATGCGCTCACCGAGAGCGAGCGCACAACAACGGCCCAAAGGCTGGAATCCCCTGCAGAAATGAGTTGCCAGGCAGCTAACGCGCTGGCCGAGATGCTGTTCATAAACTGCGGCGATGGTAGCCGCGTTTGGTGCCTTGATGACAGGGTATTGACGAGCTATGAAATGACCTGCATAGCAATGAGATCACCTCAAGGACGCCGATAGGCCACTTTCTGTTGCGCCCAGTATTTCGAGTTCAAGGAATCGAGCCGCACCGTGCCGCCAGTGGACGGCGCATGCACAAAACGATTCTCCCCGACATAAATGCCCGCATGGTTGACAACGCCACGCTGAGTAAAAATGACCAAATCTCCCGAACGCACTTCATTCACCGGCACAGATTGCCCCCAGTTTTGAAGGCGGGAAACCGTGCGTGGCGTGATGACAGCAGCCCTTGTCTGGTACACATGTCCAATCAAACCACTGCAATCAAACCCACTTTCGGGCGTATTGCCCCCAAAGCGGTACGGGGTGCCGACCAAGCCAATCGCGTAGATCGTGACATCGGTAGCCTGCTGGGGGCTTAGCCGAGATGTCACAGTGGATGGCGGTAGCACTTCACCCCGCTGATGCGTGGGCTCTGGAATAGAGGGGCGCGTCGCTGGCGGCGTTGATCCACAGGCAGCAATCAAAACCACGGCGACAGGGATAAGGCGCCGACCCCAGGAACAAATGGAATCAGTTAGCGGCATGACCGAATGATGGCACACGGGGTCGATTCCAAGCAGTAGATATGATGCGCCCCAGACTTGGGATGCCTCATACAAATGAAGTACTTCAGGCTCAGCATTGTGATTCGCATCACTGACGGTCATGCAAATTTTGTCCAAACTGCAAAGATGATCAAACGCATCGTCCGCATTGAGTTTCTGTTAATCGACGCCGCAAGGCTAGCCTCCACAGGCCCCCTTGATGCGGTGCGTGCGCGCTTGCTCCAGGTTGACGACGCCCTTCAAAACGCCGCGACCAAAGCCTGGGTTTAGACTAGATGTCGCATCCCGGCACCGCCGTAGCTGACGTATGGAAAGCCAATGTCGACGGATGCGCTTATGGGGACAGAAACGGTTGCAATTGTTTGCCGGGTATTCGGATTCGATTCAATCGAAACAGTCCCCCCGGTCGCTTCAACGACCATTTTGCAATATGTCAAACCCAAACCCAGTCCCCCAGACTTGGTCGTAAACAAGGGGTCAAATACCTTTTTGATGATCTCACCCGGGATTCCATTGCCGTGATCAATGACCCGTATTTGGCCTGTATAGGCGTTGACGCTTTCAATGATGATCTGGAGATCGCCTGGATGGATTTCACGGCGCACCTGACGGATCGCGCTCGCCGAGTTACTGATCAAGTTGCTCAGAACTTGCGAAAACTGCGGAAATGAGCCAAGAAAAGTGAAGTCGCAGTGAGCCACGATTCGCACGCATTGACGGTCCATTGGCATAGCGAAAGGGTAGCTACCGACAACTTCGTTGGTCAGATCCAGCGCTGAGATCAGCGTATCTCCTTTGGTTGGGGGGGCCTGTTGGACACCCACATTCACGATTTGTGTATCAAGAACATTGGTTGTCAATTTCGTCGTTGAGATCAGACGACTGGCCAATCTGTCAACCTGAGCGGTGAACTCCGATGGCAAACGCTTATGTTCTTCAATCGCCGCATCCAGCAAGGTGCTCGATATGTTTTGCGCAATCGTCAACGGAGTCCTCAGGTTGTTCGCTATGATCACCATGGTGTTCTTAATGTGCTTGAGGTGCTCGCGCCGCATGTTGGCGGCAGATGCACCCAGCGCAAGCGCGGCCATCCAGCAAAAACCTACAAGCATTGCATGGGAGGCCATAGGCGGCGAAGAAACCTGTGGTAAGTGCAGGTCAAAGGAGGCTTGCAGCACCTTTGCAAATACAAATCCGACCGTCACGCCGACTGTGGCAATTCGCCAGTCCACAATATGATAATAAATCAGCACCATGCAGCAGATGCTGACCAACCATTCATTGTTACCTCCATTTGCCAGATACATAAAAAAGAAGAATACCGGTAATTCAATCCAAAATATTAAACAACAAACAAGCTCAGTTAATTGAGAATCAGGATTTTTTGAAATTTTTTCTATTAAAATAACTGTTGGCAATAGCGAAAGTGCCATTCTTAGCCATATATTATCGAATGGCTGAGGGACGGCAAGCGCCCAGATAATAAATGTAACCGGTTGAGCGATAACCATGAATATGGCAATGGTTTTTAATCTGGTCGCTGAAGTTTGTAGAATCGGTTCGAGCGGATACCTTGGTAGTGAGTTATTTCGTATCAAATTAAAAAAACAATGGGCGATATGAAAAAACCAAGTCACACGTTGGGCATTTGAGATGGATTTGGTTGTCATATTGCTCGCTTGAAAGCGCTGACGTTAATGCATTGGCGGTGGTTCTACACCAACGACTCGATAGGTGTTCTGGTCCATATGGACGACGCAGGCAACAGCTACCACGACGCCCATTTGCAAGGGGCGCCCCAGGCGCTGAAGTGTCACACCTTGTGATCGAAACAGTCGTTCGACGGCATAGGTCGTGACAGCGATGTATTGGGAAATACGATGTTCCTTGGCAAAATGAGCCATTTCAACCAACAGCGACTTGGCAACGGGACCAAATGACGCTGTGTTGGTCATGGCCTTATTTGTTGCAATGGCGAGGCGGCTCAATTCCCAAATGTCGGCTGAACAGGGCGCGGGTTGTCCACCCAGTAACTCGGGAAAAACATCGCGCAGCATATATTTCCCGGTGGTCGGCATCAGACGAACGCAGGCTAGAACCTCATCGTTTGCTTTGCCGTAGACATAGACGTTTTCGGGGAGCGAGTCGAACTCGTCGCGCTCTAGCCCGTCCACACACTGGACGGCCCAGCCAAGACGGTCAGAGAAGACATTCTTCCGTAATTCGAAGATTCCAGATTGGTCACTGGGCGACATTTGGGTCAAATGGTCCAACGAAATCGTGATGTCTCTTGAAGTGTTCATCTTGCTGCTTCCCATGTATCTCAGTAACTTACTGATTTACAGAAGCCGTGAACACTAGCAAGGTAGATAGGTTTTTGAACCCTTTGAAATGTGTTACGCCGTCGGCAGATTACATCAGCGTCGGACGTGGGCATGCGATGTAGACTTCAGCATGCCAGAAGTTTTGTAAAAGGCGATCTTTGCAAATACTGGCCTGCCGATGTTCGGAACACGGATCACCCCAAACTTCGATCAATTTCAGGTTGCCCCGTGGTTGCACAAGGTCCAACACATGCACTTCGCCAGTATGTTTGCAGATATACCAGTCCCACCCGAGGGTCAATTCGCGGTCGCCTACCATGGATGTCCACTCTGCGACGCCTGCAAAAGAGGCATTGATCGGCGCGTCAGCTAATACTTGATCATCCAATATCGTAAACAAATGCTGGAATTCCATCGATTCAAGCTGTTTCTCTGTTATTTGGATCTGAAAATCTAAAAACCAAGAACCAGTGTTCTTGAACGATTCAGGCATCAAGATTTTTGGATTATTTATCATAATATAAAGCCGTAGAAACGAGGTAATGATGCTTTCAAATCTCGAATTTTTTCAGGTATTCTTGATGCCGAAAATGAAAATGAATTATTAAAACGAATATCGCATGGAGCAAGTGTGTTGGGTTTTGATAAATGTTTATTAGCGGTACAAATTCATGCGCCAATGTTGCCAAGGGAGCAAAGGGCAGTCAGTGCTTATCCTATCGGTTGGGAACAAGAGTACGGCGAGAAGGGTTATTTACAGGTTGATCCGATTGTTCGGCACGGTGTAAGTAGTTCAAAGCCATTGGTATGGTCGGATTCGGTTTATACAAAGGAGAGTTTTGCGCTAATGGAAACAGCGCACTCGTATGGGATCGGATATGGCCTCTGTATCCCGCTCCATGACCAAAACATGTCGACCATGATGTGCTTTGCGCGTGACAAGCCTGTGTTGGATGCAGAACTCAAAGAGTTGATCAGTGGTGCGCGGGTGCTTTCGAGCTTGGCCCACATGGCGGCAGGCAAAGTCACGGTTTCACACTTCAAATCAACACAAGCACCCAAACTGACCAAGCGGGAGTTGGAAGTGCTGCAGTGGATTGCCATTGGCAAGAACCAATGGGAAATTTCCCAAATCCTGAAATTGTCTGAGGCTACCGTTGCCTTCCATACCGGCAACATATTGCGCAAGTTCGATGTCACCTCACGCACCCATGTCGCCGCAAAAGCGGTGGCATTGGGCTTGATTAATTGAGGGGTGAAAAGCATGATTTCAGTGTAAGCATATGTAATGAAGATTCATAGCCTCAACACCTAGTAAAACGGATAGGTACCCACCTAGTAAGGCTGCTAGGTATTCGGTGTTGATTTTTTCAATTTCAAGCGCAAAGCAATTGGTTGCGCGGTCGCGCCCAGCCAAACATGGCCGCCACGCAAAGCTAGGCGCGGACAATGAGTTCTATCGCCTGACGCCGCTTGAGCAAGTGCAGAGAAGGTTTTCGGGTGAACTTGCTGAAAATTACACCCAGCAGAAATGAAAAAAGGCCCGCAGGCCTCGTCTCTATTGGTGGGAGATACAAGTTTCGAACTTGTGACCCCTGCAGTGTGAATGCAGTGCTCTACCCCTGAGCTAATCTCCCATTGCACGTGTTCGTGCAGCCTGCGATTATGGCATATTTTCTGCGCGCATCCCTCACATGTCAGACCTCAACGGGATTGGGGTCGTATTTTCGCCAGACTGTCTTGCCATTGCTGGCCTTGTCCAACTGGGCCAGCATGTCCTGGTGGGCAGTGAGCTCATCCGTATTTGCCTGCAACACAATCAAGTCCAACCCCGAAAAATCCACTCGGGTCACCGCGCCGAATGCATTGGTCTCGTCCACTGTGTCAATTTGCAGGGCATTTTGCCCACGTGTCATGTTGATGTAGACCTCGGCCAGCAGCTCCGCGTCCAGCAAGGCGCCGTGCAAAGTCCGACCTGAGTTATCCACTTCCAGCCTGTCGCACAGGGCATCAAGGCTGTTGCGCTTGCCGGGAAACATGGCCTTGGCCATCGCCAACGTGTCGGTTACGGTGGCCACGTGATGATGCAGGGCATTGCGCTTGCACAGCTCCAGCTCCTTATTCAGGAAGCCGACGTCAAACGAGGCGTTGTGGATAATGATTTCGGCGCCTTGCAGGTAGGCAATCAGTTCATCCACCACTTCAGCGAATTTGGGCTTGTCCTTAAGGAACTCATTGCTGATACCGTGCACCTTCAGCGCTTCTTCATGGCTATCGCGCTCAGGGTTCAGGTAAAAATGCAGGTTGTTGCCTGTCAGGCGCCGCCTCTGCAATTCAACACAGCCTATTTCGATGATGCGGTCACCGCCTTCGGCGGAAAGACCTGTGGTTTCGGTATCTAGAACGATTTGACGCATCAAGCAACTATACCGCCCACGACTTAGCTGATGGTCAGGCGTAGCGGGCCATTGTGAGCCCCTCCATGCTGATATCCGGTTGCCGCCCTTGCACCAAATCGGCCATGACGCGCCCCGTGCCAGCAGCCATCGTCCATCCCAAGGTGCCGTGCCCTGTGCTTAGCATCAGGTTGCGGTAGGCCGTTTCACCGATGATGGGCGTGCCGTCCGGTGTCATGGGGCGTAGACCGGTCCAGAACTCGGCCTTTGCCACGTCCCCCCCCTCGGGGAACAGGTCGGTCACCACAAACTCCAGCGTTTTTCGGCGGGATTCGACCAGCTCTAGGTCGTAGCCAGACAGCTGTGCAGTGCCGCCCACGCGAATGCGGTCACCCAGGCGAGTGACTGCCACCTTGTGGGTCTCGTCCATGATGGTGGACTCAGGCGCCTTGACGGCGTTCGTGATTGGCACGGTGATGGAGTACCCCTTGACCGGATAGACCGGTATGTCCAGCCCCAAGGGCTTGAGTAGCTGGGGCGAATAGCTGCCCAGCGCAAGCACGTACTGATCGGCCTGGTGCAGTCCTTTGTCCGTGCGTACGCCGGTGACGGTCCGCCCCTGATGCGTCAGGCTTTGGATGTTCTCGCCAAAGCAGAACTTGGCACCGTGGGCCTCGGCCATTTTGGCCAGACTTTGTGTGAACTTGAAACAGTCTCCCGTTTCGTCGCCCGGCAGGCGCAAGGCTCCGACAAACTTTTCTTTGACATCCACCAGTGCGGGCTCATATTGCAAGTAACCCGATTGATCAAGCACCTGGTGCGGAACGTTGTAGTCTTTCAGGATTTCTATGTCTTTGCCCACGCCATCAAGCTGCTTCTGGGTGCGAAACAGTTGCAGCGTACCTTGCATGCGCTGGTCATAGGCAATGCCAGATTCTGCGCGCAAACTCACCATGCAGTCGCGGCTGTATTCGGCCAGGCGCACCATGCGGGCCTTGTTGACCTTGTAGCGCGCCTCGGTGCAATTGCGCAGCATGGACAGACCCCAACGCCACATGGCCGGGTCCAGCATCGGTTTGATGACCAGCGGACTGTGGTGCATGAGCAGCCATTGAATCGCCTTGACGGGCACGCCAGGCCCGGCCCAGGGGGATGAATACCCCGGCGAGACCTCGCCCGCATTGCCGTAGCTGGTCTCCAGCGCGGGCGCGGGCTGGCGGTCCAGTACGGTGACTGCAATGCCCTCCCGCGCCAAGTAATACGCCATGGTGGTCCCGATCACACCGCTGCCAAGAATCAAGACAGACATAGCTGACCTTTCTAAAAGAGTTAGCGCTCTTTAGCAACGGCCATGCCAATCAAGAAATAGCTTTATAAATCAATAGCTTAGGTAAATAGTCACAAACTCAATCAAGCCAAGTGTACTGATAACAATACATTCAACAATCAATGACTCAACCGAGTTGCATATTTCTTATATATTTCAATAGCTTATATAATTTGTATTGATTTCGTTACATTGTTTTAATTTCGGTACAAAGCGATGCGCATCGATGTACTTTTCAATGACCGAGTCGGCATTGCGCAGGAAATTCTGGCTGCGCTGGCTCGGCGGTCTTTCAATGTGACCGCCGTGGAGGTACTCCCGCCTCATGTGTATGTGGAGGCCCCCGCGCTGGATGAGGCGGGTCTGGTCGTCTTGCGTGAAGAACTGCTGGGCGTGCCGGGGGTGCAATTGGTTGGTGCCGTCAGCATGCTGCCGGGCGCCCAGAGGAGCTTGTACCTGGATGCGCTGCTCGCCTCCCAACCTGATCCGGTCTTTGCGCTGGACGCCGACGGCAAAATCGTGCTGACCAACCGCGCTGCGCAGAGCCTGTGTGGCCTGAACACGGAACAAACCTCTGGTATGCCCACCGAGCTGCCCGGCGTTGCCATTGAAGCACTCATCGGCCTGCCTGCGTTCATGACCAAGTTGACGCAACAGGGTTACCACTTGCCAGCAACTGAAGTCGAAGTCAATGGCGAGCCTTACCTGCTTGAGACCATGCCGCTGCATGAAGACAGCGGCAAAGTCGCCGGTGCAGTGCTGACCCTGCACGCCCCTGCGCGTTTGGGTGAGCGCCTAAGCGCCATGCAAAACCTCAATGCGGGTGGCTTTGACAATATCCTGGGCGAGTCGGCTGAAATGCTGCAACTCAAAAGCCGTGCCGCGCGCATGGCGCTGGTCGATGCGCCGCTGCTGATCACCGGTGAAACCGGGACCGGGAAAGAGTTGCTGGCCCACGCCTGCCATGGCGCCAGCCCCCGCAGCCAGCAGCCATTTTTTGCATTGAACTGCGCAGCACTGCCGGAGAATCTGGCCGAAAGCGAGCTGTTTGGCTACTCTCCTGGCGCATTCACAGGTGCATTGCGGGGAGGCAAGCCCGGCCTGCTGGAGCTGGCCGATGGCGGCACGGTGCTATTGGACGAAGTGGGCGAGATGTCGCCATATCTGCAAGCCAAGCTGCTGCGCTTTTTGAATGACGGCAGCTTTCGCCGGGTGGGGGGCGACCGCGAACTCAAGGTCAATGTGCGCATCATCAGCGCCACCCACCGGGCGCTGGACGGCATGGTGGCGGCAGGTAGCTTCCGGCAAGACTTGCTGTACCGACTGAACGTGCTCAATCTGCATGTCCCCCCGTTGCGCGAACGCACTGATGACATCTTGCCCCTGGCTCGCGCACTGCTGACTCAGGCCTGCGCCCAAGCCAACCACCGCCCCGCACGCCTGAGCCCAACTGCCTGTGCCGCGCTGCTGACCAACCCATGGGCTGGCAATGTTCGCCAGCTGCAAAACGTGATTTTCCGAGCGGTCACCATGACGGATGCCAACGTGATTGATGTGGCAGATCTGGAACTGGCTGGTTCGTTGCATCAAGGCGGTGCCAACGCGCCGGTCGAGTCATTGGCTCAGGCTGTGGCTGATTTTGAGAAAAACCTGCTGACCAGCATGTACCGGGAGTTTCCGTCCACACGGCGCCTTGCTTTGAGACTAAAAACATCTCATTCGGCAATAGCAGCAAGGATAAAACGCTACAAAATCAATAGCTAATTAAATCCAAGATCTCTCGGCACCCTTCAAACACCATTCGACATATGATGGTAATGCAGCGGTCGCCACGCAGAATGTATGCAGTGGCAACCCGCCTCGCTCGCGAGCCTTGGCCGACGAGACAAACCCATCATTTGCAGGAGTATTTTCATGTCAGTGGCGCCCATTTCTTTGCCTGATCAGTCCGCTGAAAATGAGTGGCATGACATTGTGCACGCCACACCTGATGCTTGCCGGGCGACCCTGGCGAAAGTGATCGAATCTCGATCAAAGGATTTTGCAGACCGCTTTTACAGCTACATGCTGGGCCATCCGCAGGCCAAAGTTTTTTTGACCGCCGATGTGGTTCACCAGCGCCTGCATGCGTCAATGGGTCGATGGCTGAAAGAGATTTTTCGCCACCCCTTGGTCGATGCAAGCAGCATCGTCGCTCACCAGCGCTTTGTGGGTGAGGTACACGCCCGTATCCAGTTGCCTATCCACCTGGTGTCTCGAGGTGCCCGATTGATCAAGCATGACGTTCAAGCAGCCCTTGCTGGCAAGTTTGACGATCCGCATTTGTTGGCTCAGACGGTTTCCTATGCAGACCGCTTGATAGACCTCGCGCTCGAACTGATGAGTGTTTCCTACGAGCGAAGCAGCCAACGCGAAGCCCGTACAGACGAGGCGTACAGGCTGTTCTCCATTGGGCACAACGCGGGCATTGAGCGCGAAAGGCAGCGCGCTGTGCTCATGGAATGGGCCCATGAGGTCATGCTAAGCCTGCACCGTGCAACAGCGTCAACGTCATTGCCCCGTTTGCGCCAATCAGAGTTTGGGCTGTGGTTTACCCATAAAGCACTGGCCATGTTTGAAGGGGATGCTGAGGTGGGGCAAATTTTGGACATCATTGAGCGGATTGACTCGACGGTTTTGCCGCTGATGCTTCCCCGGGATATCAATAACAGGTCGACAGACGACCGGGTTGTCGAACTGCAGTATGAAATTGACAGTCTTAAATTCTTGCTGAAAAACCTGTTTGACCGGCATCAGGAAGCGGAAAACGGGCGAGATGTGCTGACCCGACTTTTTAATCGCAGCTTTTTGCCAGCCGTGATCAGCCGGGAAATCCATGTCGCGCAAACGCGCGGCACTGGGTTTTCGCTGCTATTACTGGATTTGGATCACTTTAAGCGAGTGAATGACGGGTTCGGACACGATGCAGGTGACCAGGTGCTGCAGCAGGCAGCGACCCTGCTGATGTCTTGCGTGCGCAATGGGGATTTCGTCTTTCGCTATGGAGGCGAAGAGTTTCTGCTGATGTTGGTCGAAGTGACTCAGGACGACGCAATGCGATTGGCAGAATTGATCCGGACCAAGTTTGAAACCATGCAATTCCAAATGGGTCAAGCTCGCACGCTGAATGTGACCGCCAGCATTGGCGTCGCCACTTACGACGGCCACCCTGACCATCAGTATTTGGTCAAACGTGCCGACGCTGCCATGTATCAGGCCAAGCAGTCTGGTCGCAACCAGGTTGTGTTGGCGGTATGAGGCAGATTTGGGCCTTCAGTGATTCTCTTTGGCGTGGTTGATTGAGTACTTGGGGATCTCGATCGTCACATCCTGCTGGGCCAGAATGGCCTGACAAGCCAGGCGCGAATTGGGCTCAAGGCCCCAGGCGCGGTCTAGCAAGTCCTCCTCAGACTCATCTGCCTCGTTAAGCGACGCCAGTCCTTGACGCACTACCACGTGGCAGGTGGTGCATGCACAACTCATGTCGCACGCGTGTTCGATGTTGACCTTGTTTTCCAGCAAGGCTTCGCAAATGCTGGTGCCCGCCGAGGCGCTGACTTGGGCACCGAGGGGGCAATATTCGGGATGAGGCAGGATGGTGATGATGGGCATGGTGTGGTTCCCCGCGTGGGTTCCTGCTTAAAGACTGTCCAACCGCTTGCCGGACAAGGCCTGGGCAATGCTGTGGTTCATGCGCTCAGCGGCAAAGGCTTCGGTGCCTTTGGCCAAGGCTTCGGTGGCCAGCTCAATCGTTTTGGCATCAACGCTGCTGGCTGTGGTGTCGCGCAGGGCTTGCATCAGGGCTGCAATCTCAGCCTGCTCTGGTGCGCTGAGCAGAGCGGCATCGGCATCCAACGCGCTTTGTGTGGCAATCAACATGCGGTCTGATTCGAGCCGAGCCTCGGCCAAAGCACGAGCTTGCATGTCGGCCTCGGCGGTCGTGAAGCTGTCTTGAAGCATCTTGGCAATTTGATCGTCTGACAGACCGTAGCTGGGCTTGACCACGATGCTGGCTTCGACGCCACTGCCCTGCTCTTTGGCGCTGACCGACAGCAGGCCGTCGGCATCGACAGTGAAGGTCACGCGAATTCTCGCGGCGCCTGCTGTCATGGGTGGGATACCACGCAGCTCAAAACGCGCAAGACTGCGGCAGTCGGCCACCAAGTCGCGCTCGCCCTGCAGCACATGCAGCGCCAGTGCAGTTTGGCCGTCTTTGTAAGTGGTGAAGTCCTGTGCCATCGCCGTGGGGATGGTTTGGTTGCGCGGCACGATACGCTCCACCAGGCCACCCATGGTTTCAATGCCCAGGGACAACGGAATCACATCGAGCAACAAAAGGTCGCCGCCCGCATTATTGCCCGCCAGTTGGTTGGCTTGTATGGCAGCACCGAGTGCAACGACCTCGTCTGGGTTCAGGTTTGTCAACGGTTCACGGCCAAAGTAATCGGCCACAGCGCTGCGGATTTGCGGCATGCGGGTGGAGCCCCCCACCATGACAACGCCCTGGATGTCATCTTTGCCAAGCTTGGCATCACGCAGCGCTTTGCGCACTGCAGAAAGCGTGCGGGCGGTCAGCTCAGCGGTGGCCGCTTCAAAGTCTGATTTTTTTAGATAAAAATCGATCTTTCCGCAGGACATTTCTTGTTTTATAGCTACAACTTCCATAGCAGAAAGGGATTCCTTCGCCTGCCGGGCGGCCATTTTCAGGGCTGCTTTGTCGCCAGCATCAGTGAGCTGGAGACCGGCTTGCGCCTGCACCCAATCGGCCAGCGCGCGGTCGTAATCATCGCCCCCCAATGCGGAGTCGCCCCCTGTCGCAATCACCTCAAACACTCCTTGACTCAAACTCAGGATCGAGATGTCAAAGGTACCGCCACCTAAGTCGTAGATGGCATAGACCCCCTCTGAGGCATTGTCCAATCCATAGGCAATGGCTGCGGCAGTAGGTTCGTTGATCAGGCGCAGCACGTTCAGGCCTGCCATTTGCGCGGCATCTTTGGTGGCTTGACGCTGAGCATCGTCAAAGTAAGCGGGTACGGTGATCACAGCGCCGAACAGGTCGTCGTTGAAGGTGTCTTCCGCACGGTATCGCAGCGTGGCCAGTATCTCGGCACTCACCTCAACTGGGGACTTCTCACCGTGCGCAGTCTGGATGCTGACCATGCCAGGTTTGTCAATAAATTGGTATGGCAGTTTGGCCGCATGGGCAATGTCCGCCAGACCGCGCCCCATGAAGCGCTTCACCGATGCAATGGTGTTGGCTGGGTCTGTTGCCTGTGCCGCCTGCGCAGCAAAGCCGATCTGACGCTTGTTGTCGGGCAAGTAACGCACCACACTGGGCAGAATGACTTGGCCGTCAACGTCGGGCAGGCATTCGGCCACACCGTTGCGCACGGAGGCCACCAGGGAATGGGTGGTCCCAAGATCAATACCGACCGCGATGCGCCGTTGATGCGGGTCCGGCGACTGGCCGGGTTCTGAGATTTGTAGCAGTGCCATGGAATCTTTATGTCAACCCTCTATTGTCTCAGGGTGTCGTCAGGTGGGCCCCAAGGCATCGAGCCGATTCTGAACGTCTTCGTCAAAGCGCTGGATGAACATCAGCGCCCTCACCTGCTGGGCCGCAGCGGTGTAATCGTTTTGTTGGTCGATCAGCAACTCAAACGTTTTCAGAGCCGCCTTTTGGGAACGCATGACCTCATCGGCCAAGCCTTCAAGCGCTGGCGTGCCTGTTGCTTCTTCCAGGGCTTCACGCCATTGCATTTGCTGCATCAAGAACGCAGGCGGCATGGCGGTGTTGTTCTCGGCATTGATAGGCGCGCCATGCAATTCACACAGGTAGGCAGCGCGCTTGAGCGGGTCTTTCAGGCGTTGGTACGCCTCGTTGATGCGCACGGACCATTGCATGGCCACCCGCTGGGCAGCGTCGCCTTGTGCGGCAAACTTGTCGGGATGCGCTTCGCGCTGCAGTTCTTTCCATCGCATATCCAGCGCCGCGCGGTCTTGTGCAAAGCGCTCAGGCACGTCGAACAGTTCAAAATCGTTGGATTGCAGATTCATGCGAAAAAATACCGCCTGGCTGGCGGCAGTAAATAAGGCGCTGCGCGTCTTGAGACAAAGCGAGAAACAATGGTTACCGCGTCACACGCGAAAGCTTTCTCCACAACCGCATCGATCCCGCTCGTTGGGATTGTGGAACTTGAAGCCTTCATTCAGGCCTTCACGCACAAAATCCAGCTCGGTACCCTCAACATACGGCATGCTTTTCGGGTCAACCAACACCTTGATGCCGTGGTCTTCGAAAACCACGTCTTCAGGGGCCGCCTCATCGACATATTCCAGCTTATAGGCCAGGCCCGAACAGCCTGTGGTCTTGACGCCAAGTCGTACGCCCAAGCCTTTGCCGCGCTTGGTGAGGTAGCGGTTAACATGGCGGGCTGCGGCTTCAGTGAGGGTAACGGGCATATCGGGCAGACAATCAGTTGACAGTCACGGCTTCGTGTTTTTTCTTGTAGTCCGACACGGCGGCCTTGATGGCGTCTTCAGCCAGGATAGAGCAGTGGATTTTGACAGGTGGCAATGCCAGTTCTTCTGCGATCTGGCTGTTCTTGAGCGCTGCAGCCTCGTCCAGAGTCTTGCCCTTGACCCATTCCGTGACAAGAGAACTGGACGCAATGGCCGAACCGCAGCCATACGTTTTGAATCGAGCGTCTTCAATGACACCTGTTTGTGGATTTACCTTGATTTGCAGCTTCATGACATCGCCGCAAGCGGGAGCACCCACCATACCGGTACCCACTGAGTCATCCCCTTTGTCAAAGGAGCCGACATTGCGGGGGTTTTCGTAGTGATCAACCACTTTTTCTGAGTAAGCCATGGTATTTTCCTTAAATCTGGCGCGTCAATGCGCAGCCCATTGAATGGTGCTGATGTCGATGCCTTCTTTGTACATGTCCCACAGTGGACTGAGGTCACGCAACTTGGCCACATTGGTCTTGATGGTGCCAATGGCGTAGTCAATTTCTTCTTCAGTTGTCCAGCGGCCAATGGTCATACGCAGGCTGCTATGGGCGAGTTCGTCACTGCGCCCCAAAGCCCGCAGCACATAGCTGGGCTCTAGCGATGCAGAGGTACACGCAGAGCCGCTAGAGACAGCCAACCCTTTAATGCCCATGATCAGGGATTCACCTTCAACATAGTTGAAGCTCATATTCAGGTTATGCGGCACGCGCTGGGTTTCGTGGCCGTTCAGAAAGACTTGCTCGATGTCTTTCAGGCCAGCCAACATCCGATCATGCAGCGCCTGTATGCGTTTGTTTTCTTCATGCATCTCGGCCTCGGCTATCGCGTAGGCCTCCCCCATGCCCACGATCTGATGCGTAGGTAAGGTACCGCTGCGCATGCCGCGCTCATGGCCTCCACCATGCATTTGTGCTTCCAGACGGATGCGCGGCTTACGGCGCACAAACAGCGCGCCGATGCCTTTGGGGCCGTAGGTCTTGTGTGAGGTCAGGCTCATCAAGTCGATGGGCAACTTTGAGAGATCAAATGGCACGCGGCCTGTTGCCTGCGCTGCATCCACATGAAAGATCACGCCGTGCTCGCGACAGACAGCGCCAATGCCTGCCACATCCTGGATCACACCAATCTCGTTGTTGACGAACATGACACTGGCAAGGATGGTGTCTGGCCGAATGGCGGCTTTGAATGTATCCAGGTTCACAAGTCCGTCAGCCTGAACATCAAGGTAGGTCACTTCAAAGCCCTGGCGCTCCAGTTCACGGCAGGTATCAAGCACCGCTTTGTGCTCGGTCTTCACCGTGATGAGGTGCTTACCTTTGGATTGGTAGAAATGAGCAGCACCTTTGATAGCGAGGTTGTTGGATTCGGTGGCGCCGCTGGTCCAGACAATCTCCCGAGTGTCAGCGCCGATCAGGCTGGCTACCTGACTACGGGCCTTTTCAACTGCGGCTTCAGCCTCCCATCCCCAGGCATGGCTGCGTGAGGCCGGGTTACCGAAATGCTCTCGCAACCAGGGGATCATGACGTCTACCACCCGCGGGTCGCAGGGGTTGGTGGCGCTGTAGTCCATGTAAATCGGAAAATGAGGCGTGGAATCCATAATTCGCAATCAAAAGCAATTTCAAAACAAAAAGGGGCGGCACGCCACCCCTGGAGCACTGAGAACTGCTTTTTCAGTAGTTGACTCAGTACCTTAAAGTTTGGCAAATGCCCCACCCAGTGCAAACACCGAGTTGGGAGCGTTGACTCTCAATGGTTTCACCACGGGCATGCTGGAAATCGCACGCTTGACGGCTGGTTTATCTTCAATACGGACGCCTTTGGCTATCTGCTCCTCAACCAATTGCTCCAGCGTGACGGAATCGAGAAACTCGACCATCCGCTGATTCAAAGATGCCCATAACTCATGTGTCATGCAGCGCCCGCCCTCGCCGAGGCAATTCTCTTTTCCACCGCACTGCGTGGCATCAATGGGTTCATCAACAGACACAATGATATCGGCGACCGTGATCTCATCGATCTTGCGACCCAGGGTATAACCCCCACCGGGTCCACGGGTAGACTCCACCAGTTCATGCCGACGCAACTTGCCGAAAAGCTGCTCAAGGTAGGACAAAGATATCTGCTGACGCTGACTGATAGCGGCAAGAGTAACAGGCCCCGTGCTCTGACGGAGCGCAAGATCAATCATCGCAGTTACCGCAAAACGGCCTTTAGTTGTAAGACGCATAGCTAGCTCCTTGCTGTTGCTTTTGCCAAATTTTTTACCTCGATCCGCCCAAATTGAGTGAGCTGATCAAAGCACCTTCCACCCCTGCTTTGCTATTTTTAACTTCAGCGATTTGTTGGGGATACCGACTCAACAGCAAACTTTTATCCGACTAATTAAGTCAAGTATACCTGAGAAGCCACACAAATCACTCAGGTAACTATATCGCAATAGGGTTATTTTGTCTTAGACAAAAGGTTGTGTTTGATGACCCATCTCAAAGGATCAGAATAAATGAGGCAAAAACACAACGTCAAGCCTTCTTGGGAGGAAGTGACAGAATATTGTCGTGTCCGTCGGCGCCAAAGGCCTGCGCCTTGAGCATAGACAACTGGTCGCGCGCATTGGCCGCCAGTTCAAACTCTAGGTTCCTGGCGTGCTCCATCATCTGTTTTTCAAGGCGTTTGATTTCACGAGCAATGTCTTTTTCGTTCATGTCCTCAAAGCGCGCTTTTTGGATAGCCGCCTGGGCCAGTCGATCAGCCTCTTGCCCGGCCTTTTCACTGTAAACGCCGTCGATCAAGTCACGTACCTGTTTGACAATGCTCCTCGGAGTGATGTTGTGCAACACATTGTGTGCAAGTTGCTTGACACGGCGACGCTCGGTCTCACCAATGGCCTTTTTCATGGAATCAGTCATCCGGTCAGCGTAGAGAATGGCTTTGCCGTTCAGGTTTCGTGCCGCCCGACCGATGGTCTGGATCAAGCTGCGCTCGGCGCGCAGGAAACCTTCTTTGTCAGCATCAAGGATAGCGACCAGGCTCACCTCGGGGATGTCCAAGCCTTCTCTTAACAGGTTAATGCCAACCAGGACGTCAAACGCGCCCAGCCTGAGATCGCGAATGATCTCTACGCGCTCCACAGTGTCCACATCGCTGTGGAGATACCGAACCTTGACACCATTTTCAGCAAGATAGTCGGTCAGTTGCTCTGCCATGCGCTTGGTAAGCGTTGTGATAAGGACGCGCTCCTGCTTGACAACACGGTCACGAATTTCCTGGAGTACATCGTCCACCTGGTTGATGGCAGGGCGCACTTCCACCACTGGGTCAACCAATCCTGTCGGTCTAACCACTTGCTCGACGATGTTGCCGGAGTGGCTCTTCTCGTAGTCACCTGGCGTCGCGCTGACAAATACCACCTGGCGCATGCGTTGCTCAAGCTCCTCTAGTTTGAGTGGACGGTTGTCGAGCGCGCTGGGCAGCCGAAAGCCATACTCCACCAGCGTGGTCTTGCGCGCACGGTCTCCGTTGTACATGCCACTGAACTGGCCCATGAGCACATGGCTTTCGTCCAGAAACATCAAGGCATCCTTAGGCATGTAATCGGTCAAGGTACTGGGCGGTTCGCCCGGGGCCGAACCACTCAAGTGGCGGGTATAGTTTTCAATGCCTTTGCAGTGCCCCACCTCGCTGAGCATTTCCAGGTCAAACCGGGTGCGTTGCTCCAAGCGTTGAGCTTCCACCAGTTTGCCATCAGCCACAAATTGTTTGAGCCTTTCAGCGAGTTCCAGCTTGATGGTTTCCACCGCAGCCAGAACCCGGTCACGAGGCGTCACATAGTGACTGCTCGGGTAGATGGTGAAGCGCGGGATTTTCTGCTTGATTCGTCCGGTGAGCGGATCAAACAACTGCACCGACTCGATTTCGTCATCAAACATTTCTATGCGCACGGCAAGCTCGGAATGCTCGGCCTGAAACACATCTATCCTGTCTCCACGCACTCGAAAATTGCCGCGCGTGAATTCCATGTCATTGCGTTGGTATTGCATACGAACGAGCTGGGAAATGGCATCCCGCTGCCCCAGCTTGTCGCCCACGCGCAAGGTCATGATCATTCGGTGGTAGCTCTCTGGCTCACCTATGCCATAGATGGCAGACACACTGGCCACAATCAAGACATCACGTCGCTCCAGAATGCTCTTGGTACACGACAGGCGTAGCTGCTCGATATGCTCGTTGATGGCGCTGTCTTTTTCGATGAAAAGGTCACGCTGCGGGACATAAGCCTCTGGTTGGTAGTAATCGTAGTAGCTGACAAAGTACTCAACAGCGTTGTTCGGAAAGAACTCCCGGAACTCCAGGTCGGCCCATGCGGGCGATGACGTTGGCCATGGTGAACGTTTTGCCCGACCCTGTAACCCCCAGCAAGGTCTGAAAAACCTCGCCGTCTTGAATTCCCGAGACCAGTTGATCAATGGCGACGGGCTGATCGCCTGCTGGCGGATACGGCTGATAGAGCTCAAAGGGCGAATTCGGATAGCGGATGAATTCACCTTTTTCTGGCGCGTGGACCAGCGCAGGGCCGGAGCGTTCAGTCATGAATTTACCAGTCAGCCCAGCAATCTGGCCAAGGTCAGCAAGGCCAGCAACACCAGCCAAAGCACGACGGAGCGCCATACCAGGCCCACAATCTGGGCAAGGTGGGCCATCTGCGGAGGCCTGCCGGGTGTCGGCCGACTGGCCAGTGATGGATCAACCTCAGTAGCCTGGGCAAAAAATCCCTGGGAAGAGTCTGGCTTGAATGCCGCAGCCTCGCCACCCAGACGCACATTCACTGCGCCAGAGGTTGCCGCCAAGATCACACCATCGTTATCAACAGGAAATTGCTGGGCATGGTTACGCCAGCAATCGATGGCGTCTTCAAAGCTGCCCACTACTCCGAAACCAAGGGCAGTTGCACGCGACGGCAAATAATCAATGACGCGCCAACTCTGAGTAGCGGCCAGACGAAGTGCAGTGCTCAAAGGATGGCTGGTGGTTTTTGCCTTGTACTCCCAGTAGCGAGCCACAAATTCGCTGATACGGTAGGCAATGGCCCCGGCTGGACCAAAACCAAATGCAGACAGCACGGAAAACGCGCATAACACACCAAAGACATGGCGATGTGCCGACAACACGGAGAACTCGATCACATGGCGAAGCAATTCACTGCGCGGCAGTTCATCCACGCGAACCTGCTGCCATTCAGCCAGCAATTGCCTGGCCTTAGCCTCGTCACCACCGTCCAAGGCATCGCGTATGTCGGTGAAATGATGGCTGAACTGACGAAAACCAAGTGTGGCATAGAGTACCAGCGCATTCCAGACAAACGCCAGAATCAAACTGAATTGCCATAACGCCCAGTAAATGACCATGCCAGTCATCGCTGGCACCAGAACCGCCACGGACCATGCCAGCCAAGCATGCGGCGTGCGACCTGTATCAAGGCTGCGACTCACCCAACGAACCCATGCTCGTACTGTGGCGTGGACCCAATTGCCCTGGGTCAGCGGTCGGGCCTGCTCAACCAGCAAAGCAAACAGAATGGCAAAGAAACTCATGGAGCAATGATAGCGACCCGCCGCGCCAGTGTGTCAGGCAACCAGAAAGCGATAGAAATTACGCAGCATGCCAGCAGTCGCACCCCAGATGAAACGTTCCGGAGCGCCAGGAGCCAAAGTGTCCTGGTAAGGCATGGAGAACCACTCGCGTCTTTGGGATTCCCATTCAAAAGCATGACGCCGGTGTTGGGCTGGGTCCATCAAAAAAGCGAGTGGTACCTCGAATACATCTGCCACTTCATGGGTGTTGGGTGTGAGCGTGAATCCGGGATGAACCAAAGCCACGACCGGCGTAACAATGAATGCGGTGCCAGTCACATAGACAGGCAGCTCACCCAGTACCTCGACATGGCGCGACTCCAAGCCAACCTCTTCGTGGGCCTCACGCAAAGCGGTTGCGGCAGCATCTTCGTCCTCATCGTCAGCTTTTCCACCGGGGAATGCTATTTGCCCGGAGTGAGTGGACAAATGGTGAGTCCGCTCGGTCAACAGCACTGTAGGTTGATCTCGCTGGAGGATAGGGATCAAGACCGATGCGTGGGCAATTTTGCGGTCGCTAAAGCGTTTTTCAGCCCATATCTCGGGCGCCCAAACGGGAGGAACAGCAAACCGCTCGCGCAGGGCTTGCGCGGTCAAACGATCTGCATTGACCGCTGACAGATGCGAATCAACCCCCACCACACGAACTTGGCGTGGATCAAAATGCGGCAAGGCAGATAGAGGCGTAGGTGACTTAGTGGCCAAAGTAGCTCACCGAAACGGAGCGTTCAGAAAACACAAAAGGCCTTGGCCCGCAATTAGCAAGGCAAGGCCCTTTGACGTCAAATCGAACTGCCACCAGGGCAGTCCAAAATGTCCAAGCGCTTTATGCGGCTGGAGTGACTGCTGCTGCAGCTTTTGAAGCAGCGCTAACACGTGAAACCAGCTTTTCTTTGATGCGCGCAGACTTGCCGCTACGCTCACGCAAATAGTACAGCTTGGCGCGACGGACATCGCCACGGCGCTTGACTTCAATGCTAGCGATCAGGGGACTGTAGGTCTGGAAGGTACGCTCCACACCTTCGCCGCTGGAGATCTTGCGAACAGTAAAACCGCTGTTCAGGCCGCGATTTCGCTTGGCAATGACAACACCTTCATAAGCCTGCACGCGCTTACGGGTGCCTTCAACTACATTCACATTCACAATCACCGTATCGCCAGGGGCGAAAGCGGGAATGGTCTTACCCAAGCGGGCGATTTCTTCTTGTTCAAGGGTCTCAATGAGATTCATGCTCAGTCCTCACATTTTTCGATCATGGTCACGCTACACAAAAGGCCATGGGCTTGGAATCAAATAAATCGATTTCTTCAAGTGCTTCGCTGACTTTAGCGTAAGCATGGCGGCCGCCAGAGGATCGGAAAAGCTTTTGATTATAGCTTTTTCAGAAGCTTCTCATCTAGAGGCGTTATCTGACCTGCAGCACGGGCCGCTTCGATCAGATCCGGACGGTGCTGAGCAGTCATGCGAAGACTTTGCTCCCGACGCCATCGCTCAATCTGCGCATGATGACCAGACAACAGGGGCGCGGGGACCTCTCTGTCCTGCCAAACCTCGGGACGGGTGTAGTGCGGACAATCCAGCAGCCCATTTAAGGCGGGATTAAAGCTGTCCTGCTGATGGCTGCCATCATCATTCAGTACGCCCGGCTGCAAGCGGGCAATGGCATCAAGAAAGGCCATGGCAGGAATTTCTCCACCCGACAACACAAAGTCACCCAAGCTCAATTGCGTTGTGACGTAGGCATCTATGAATCGCTGATCAACACCTTCGTACCTGCCACACAGCAAAACTGCGCCCGAACTGGCGGACCATTTCTCAACCTGGACATGGTTGATCTTTTTTCCGACAGGCGAGAACAAAATGACCGGTGCATCGTCGATACGTTCGATGCGAACAGCGTCAAGGCATCGGGTCAAAGGCTCAGCCAGCATCACCATGCCTGGCCCTCCACCAAAAGGTCGATCATCCACCCGACGGTAGTTCCCCCCCGCATAGTCGCGTGGATTCCATAGGTGGACGTTGACCAGACCGCTTTCGAACGCTCGGCGAGTCACACCCGCCGTCAAAAACGGGGCAAATAACTCCGGGAACAGGGTAATGATGTCAAAACGCAATGCTGAGGTCTCGTTTTGTAGTTCTTTAAGCTTAACTGTAGTCAGGCTGCCAATCCACCGTGATGCGCTTGGTGGGTAAGTCCACACCGTCGACATAGGCAGACACAAACGGGATCATGCGCTCTTTGGACTTGCCCTCTTCCTGAAACTCAATCACAAGCACGGTTTGTGGGCCAGTTGACATCAGGTCAACCACTTGCCCGAGATGTAGGCCCTCGCGATTCGTCACATCCATGCCAATCAGGTCAACCCAGTAATACTCATCAGCAGATGCCGTAGGAAAACTGGAACGAGGCACGAAAATACGTGCACCTTTGAGCAACTCGGCTAGATTGCGATCATCCACATCGTGCGCATTTGCTACCAAGGTGTCGGAATGCTCTTTGGCTTCCCGCACCTTCATGAGGACAGTACCGTCAAACGTCCTAGCGCCCTGAGTGGACGGCTGCAAAAACCACCGTTTGGAAGAAAAAAGCGCCTCGGCTGAGGCGCTGTGCGGCAGGACTTTAAACCAGCCTTTGACACCCCAGGCATCTGCGATTCTGCCTACCTCGACTGCATCTGCAGGTAATTCGGCACTCTCAAGACATGAGAGCATCGCAGGCTTATTGGGACTCAAGAGTCAAGTCACCAAATAACGCAATTACGCGGCCTTGGGGGCTGCTGCTGCTTGCTTGATCAGACGCTCCACCGTCGGGGATGCCTGTGCGCCAACACCCTTCCAGTAAGTCAGGCGGTCTTGTGCGATGCGGATACTTTCCTCACCGCCTTTGGCGATTGGGTTGTAAAAACCAATGCGCTCAATGAAACGACCGTCACGACGCACGCGCTTGTCGGACACAACAATGTTGAAAAATGGACGGGCCTTGGCGCCGCCGCGAGAAAGTCGAATGACGACCATAATTTATCCTTCGGGTGGTGAAATTCTTACAGCGTTTGAGACACGCGACATGGCCACCCGGCCAGCGACACACTGAAGAGCTTTCTATTATAACTTTTTCTTGAGTACCCAAGCCCATGCCCATCATTCGCGCCAGCACTGAAGCAGATATCTCGGCCATTTCCGCCATCTACAGCCACCATGTGCTGACAGGTACCGGCACCTTTGAAATCGAGCCCCCCGCCCCATCAGAGATGGCGGCCCGAAGGAGCGACGTACTTTCCAAAGGCTTGCCCTACCTCGTGATAACAGAAGGGGACAAGCTGCTCGGATTCGCGTATTGCAACTGGTTCAAGCCGCGCCCCGCCTATCGGTTCTCTGCCGAAGACTCAATCTACATGGACCCCATGGCAAACGGCAAAGGTCTGGGCCGAAGTCTGTTGGCCGAGTTGATCCGGCAAGCCGAGGCGGCAGGCGTGCGCAAATTGCTCGCGGTGATTGGTGATTCTGCCAATGGGGCCTCCATCGGCGTGCATCGATCTGTCGGATTTCAGCCCGTCGGCACGCTCAAATCAACAGGCTGGAAATTTGGGCGGTGGCTGGACGTTGTGCTCATGGACCGGGCCATCGGGCACGGTGACAGCACCACACCTGTAAGCCAATAGATACAGGCCCTGATGTTGAGGTCGGCAGATTTCACATGCCATGGACGCCAGTGGCAACGAATCATCAAAAAATCTGTAAGCTGAACCAATACGCCACGGCTGCGACAAAGGCGCTCGCCGGAATTGTCAACACCCATGCCCAGACAATATTGCCCGCGACGCCCCACCGCACTGCGCTGGCACGCTGAGTGGAGCCCACGCCCACAATCGCGCCCGTGATAGTGTGTGTAGTGGAAACGGGAATACCCAACGCTGTTGCCAAGAACAGTGTCAATGCACCACCCGTTTCTGCGCAAAAACCTCCCACTGGTTTGAGCTTGGTGATCTTCTGTCCCATGGTCTTGACGATGCGCCAGCCACCAAACATGGTGCCAGCCCCAATCGCAAGGTAGCAACTCAAAATGACCCAGGTGGGTGGTGACTTTGCGTCAGCTGCAGCGTAGCCCGTGGCGATCAGCAACATCCAGATGATGCCAATGGTTTTTTGCGCGTCATTGCCTCCATGACCAAGGCTATACGCCCCTGCAGAGACCAATTGCAAACGCCGGAACCAGCGATCAACCTTCGACGGCCTCATGCGTCGGCAAACCCATGCGACCGCCACCATCATCAGCGAACCAAGCAAAAAACCAAGCAAAGGTGACACCAAGATGAACGTCACCGTTTTCATGATGCCTGCAGAAATCAAGGCTCCAGCTCCCGCCTTGGCCATCACCGCACCCACAATGCCGCCAATCAACGCATGAGATGAACTGCTGGGGATACCGTAGTACCACGTGATCAAATTCCAAGTGATAGCCCCAACCAATGCGCCGAACACAACATGGGTGTCAACTACTCCCGGCTGGACAATCCCCTTGCCCACCGTTGCAGCCACGCTCAGATGGAAAATCAGGATGGCCACCACATTAAAGAATGCAGCAAATACAACGGCCTGGGCTGGCTTCAGTACACCGGTTGACACCACGGTGGCAATAGAGTTGGCCGCATCATGAAAGCCATTCATGAAGTCGAACGCGATGGCCAACATAACCAACACCACCACCACCCACAACGCAGATTGAACAGTCGTCATGGTGGGCTCAGGAATTCTCTAGAACAATGCCTTCGATGACGTTGGCCACGTCTTCGCACTTGTCAGTGATGGTTTCCAGCAACTCGTAGATCGCCTTCAGCTTGATCACTTCGCGCACATCGGGTTCTTCGCGAAACAGCTTGCTCATGGCGCTGCGCATGACCCGGTCAGCATCCGACTCCAACTTGTCAATCTCTTCACACGTCTTCAGTGCAGCCTCTGCAGTGGCGGGGTCGGCGATTTTGTCCAACAGCTTGACAGCGTCGCGCAGGCGTTCGCAGCATTTGACGCTCAGGTCCGTCAGGCGAACAATCTCCTCCGTCATGTGATGTACGTCGTACAAAGCCATGGTTTCCGCAGAGTCCTGGATCAAGTCAGCCACATCATCCATGGTATTGATCAGAGTGTGGATTTGTTCACGATCAATCGGCGTGATAAAAGTCTGGTGAATCGCCCGATTGACGTCATGCGTCACGCGATCAGCGGCGCGCTCGGCATTGTCCACGTCGCGGTTGTATTGCTCACGCAAATGCGAGTCGTTGTAATTCGCCACCAACTGCGAGAAAGCGCGTGCGGCTTCCACAATCCGGTCGGCATGCTGGTTGAACATTTCAAAAAAATTGCCTTCGCGCGGCAACAGCTTGCCAAATAGCATGGCGAACTCCCAAATCGGAAAATATGTCACTGGCGTGACGGTTACATGACAGTTGCCGGGAGTGTAACCGTGCAAAGGCAACACTTCATTGATGATTCAAGCGCTGCGAAACACAAAATAGACAGCACCCACCAAGCACAACGCCGCCCAAAGATAGTCCAGCTTCAAGGGTTCCTCCATGTAGATCAAAGCAAACGGGACGAACACCCCCAGCGTGATGACCTCTTGCAAAATCTTGAGCTGCCCCACACTGAAACCTGCCTGCTGGTACCCGATTCGATTTGCAGGAACTTGAAGCAGGTATTCGGCAAGCGCAATCCCCCAACTGACGAACGCGGCGACATACCACGGCGCCGTCGCCAAGTTCTTGAGATGTCCGTACCACGCAAAGGTCATGAACACATTGGACGCCACCAATAGCAAAATACTTTGCAATGACAAGGGCAGAGACTGGAGAAACTGCAAGTGTGAAGCGCCTGATCTGAGGTGTCAGATTCTCTCGCAAACCTGGTCGCCGACCGTTGTCATTTGGTCTGCGGTCACCCATCCTGGGGCAATCTCTGCGAGTGGTAGCAGAACAAATGCCCGTTCGAACATGCGGGGATGCGGAACTTGCAGCATTGAACTCATGATTTGAGCAGACCCATAAAGCAGCAGGTCCAAGTCCAGCGTACGCGGTGCATTGCGGTAGGGTCGCTCACGCCCGGCCAAATGCTCTATTTTTTGCAGCGCAACCAGTAGATCTGGCGCACCTAAACAGGTAGAAACCTGCAACACGGCATTGATGTAGTCTGGCCCGGACGAATCAATGGGCGCACTGCCGTAAAAGCTTGATGCTTTTACACGTTGCGTGAAAGGTAAAGCGTCGATCTGACTCATCGCCCAGGTCAGACATGCTTTCGCATCCCCCAGGTTTGCACCCAGCCCGACGAAGGCGATCACAGGCTCTCGCACATTACCTCTTAGAAGAGAAGGCTTAGGTACCACCGTCCACTGGACTTGATGCACTGTCTGAACCGCCAGCACCGGGCTTGCGCCGCCGACGGCGGCGCTTCCTGGGTGCGTCGCCCGGTTCTGAGTCGACGCCAACTTGCCCGTCCTGCTCTGGCCCAGCTGGCACTGCAAGCGCGGTGGACGCCTGCTCACCCACCACCCGGTGGACCTTGGGTGCCTTTGCCACGCGGCGTGGCGACTGGTTAGATTCGCGCAACTTGCGCATCAAGTCTTCGCGCGTCGCATCATTTGCCAGAGAAAAATCTTCCCACCAAGTCGCCAGTTCTTCAGTGACTTCGCCCGCGCCTGCACGCAGGCGCAAAAAGTCAAAGCCTGCCCGAAAACGCGGCTGCTCCACCATGGTGAACGGCCCTGCACCCACACGCTTGTCAAAGCGGGGTTGCATCATCCAGATGTCACGCATGTCTGCACCCAGCTTGCCGCGACCGGACACATCACCAATGCGGGCATTGAACACGTCGTCTACCGCATCCTGAAGTGCTGGATAGGGGTGATGGCCCGCCTTCAGGCGCGCCTCCCAGCCGTCACGCACATCAGCCCACAGCACGCAGGCCAGCAAGAAGCTGGGAGCCACTGGTTTGTTCTCGCCCACACGGCGATCGGTGTCAGTCAAGGCGGCTTTGACAAAAGGCTCGTCTGCGCGCTCCACCACCAAATCCAACAAGGGGTAGATGCCTTTGTCCAGCCCAAGGTGTTTGAGCTGAGCAATGGTGTCGATCGCGTGCCCCGTCTGCAGCAGCTTGAGCATTTCGTCAAACAGGCGACTTTGCGGAATGTCGTTCAGTAGACCTTTCATCTCACCAAGGGGTGCAGAGGTCTTAGGGTCGAATTTGAAACCCAACGGGCTCAATTTGGCTGCAAACCGGATGGCTCGGATGATGCGCACCGGGTCTTCGCGGTAGCGTGTGGCGGGGTCGCCAATCATTCGCAGGGTTTTCTTTTTGGCGTCTTTGATGCCGCCGTGGTAATCAACCACCAGCTGGGCTTCAGGGTCGTAATACATGGCATTCAGGGTGAAGTCGCGCCGGGCGGCGTCTTCTTCTTGGCTGCCCCAGACGTTGTCGCGCAGCACTCGACCGCTGCCATCCACGGCATGGGTCATGCCAGCCAGTTCGCTCTTGGAGCTGCGTTCGTTGCCTTTGACCTGGCTGGCATCCGCGCTGTCAAGCAGTGCGCGAAAGGTAGAGACCTCGATGACTTCGCTCAGGCCGCGGTCTTGCCTGCCCCGGCCAAACACCACGTGAACGATACGAAAGCGTCGCCCAATGATGAAGGCGCGTCTGAACAGGTGCTTGACCTGCTCGGGAGTCGCATTGGTGGCGACGTCAAAGTCTTTGGGCTTCAGGCCCAGCAGCAAATCGCGCACCGCGCCGCCTACGATGTAGGCCTCAAAGCCACCCTGCTTCAAGGTATGCACCACGTTGGCCGCACGCTCATCGACCAATTTGGGGTCAATCTTGTGCTCGGCCACACCAATTTCTACGCGCTTGCCCACTTTGGACGCTGCTGCGGGTTTGCTGGTCTTGCCCAGCAGTTTGTCGATGAATTTCTTGATCATTGAGGAACGCTTGCGTGCCGCTTATGAGGGGCTAGCACTTGTCAAACAGGTCCAATATGCGCCAACCTCGCTCGGTAGCGACTGCACGCAGGCGGTCGTCCGGGTTGGTCGCTATGGGGTGGTTTACTTTTTCAAGGAGTGTAAGGTCGTTGATGGAATCGGTGTAGAACGTGCTCTCCACGTCCGCCCAAGTCAGGCCATGGCTGGCCAGCCACTGCGCCATGCGGGTAACTTTGCCTTCCCGGGCAGAGGGCACGCCTTTGATGGCCCCGGTAATCCAGCCTGTACCACCGGGGCTGTGGTCATATTCCAGCTCAACGGCGATCAACTCGTCCACACCAAATACCTTGGCAATGGGGCGGGTAACGAATTCATTGGTGGCAGTGATGATCAAGACAGTGTCGCCCGCCTCGCGGTGCTGCCGGACCAGATCCAAGGCTTCAGTGTTGAGGTTCTCTAGCACCATCTGGCTCATGAAAAGGTCATGTGCCGCTATAGATTCTGCAGCACCATGCTTGCGGATAGCGTCGGTGGCGAAACGCACGTAGTCGTTGATATCGAGAGTGCCGGCCTTGTACTGGGCAAAGAATTCGTCGTTGCGGCGGTTGAACTCAATCGGGTCAGTCCACCCGATTCGTGTGGTGAACACACCCCAGCTGTAGTCCGAATCAATCGGCAACAAGGTGTGATCCAGATCAAACAGGGTCAGTTTCATGTCTTACATTGATTCCAGCATGGCCTTGATCAGCGGAATGGAAATGCCCCGCTGGGCCTTCAAAGCATATTTGTCCAGCAGATCGAGCAACTGCATCAGGCTGCCCAAGTCGCGGGAGAAGCGGTTCAGCATGAAAGACATGACTTCATCACTGAGAAAGATGCCGCGCGCATCCGCCTCTTGTCGCAAAACAGCTCGGCGCTCTGGCTCACTCAAACATTGCAGGCCCAGCACGTGGCCCCAACCCAGACGGGTGCGCAAATCTTCCCGCAACTTGAGCTGCACCGGGGCCAGTTCACCCGCTGCCAGCACGCCGCGCTGCAAAGCCTGTGCATTCACGAACCAGTTAAAGGCCATGTGTTGCTGCACAGCAGTGTACAAATGCACTTGATCCATGAAAACGGCAGACCAGCTTTCATCAAAAGGAGGCGGCTCAGCGATAGACGCATCCATCCATCCAAGCTTCGCGCCCTGGCCCCTCAGTTCACGCCGGACGCCTTCCAGCAAGTGGGTTTTGCCGCTGCCAGATTCGCCCCACAAGTAAATGGGCACGGGCGAGCGGGTGCTGCCAGCAGTCCACAGCAGCAGGTGCGACAAGGCGTCCTGGTTCGGACCTGCCAAAAAATTTTGCAGGCTGGGTCCGCTTTCAATACCAATGTCCAGCGCAAGCTGCTGCATCAAAACGCCCTCAAACCTCGCGGTACAGCTGGCTGGCAAGGTAACCTGATCGCACCCGGCGTATTGCAACCAGGAGCACAGCGCTCGCTGGCAAGGCAATCAACACGCCCACAAAGCCCAGCATCTGACCAAAAGCCAACAGTGCGAAGATGACCGCCAAGGGATGCAAGCCAATGCGCTCACCCACAAACCGGGGCGTCAGCACAAAGCCTTCAATGACTTGCCCAGCA
Source organism: Candidatus Defluviibacillus avedoerensis (assembly GCA_016703665.1). GTDB lineage: Bacteria > Pseudomonadota > Gammaproteobacteria > Burkholderiales > Burkholderiaceae_C > Defluviibacillus > Defluviibacillus avedoerensis. The sequence continues at coordinate 24,647 of JADJBS010000013.1, read as the reverse complement.
CCGTAGACCACCGCCACCATGATGAGCGCAGAACTCACCCCAAACTGCAGCAAGCCAGCCATCAAGGCCAGGACCAGCCCCACGCCAAAGCCCAGATAAGGCACAAACACCGCCAAGCCCGTGAATACGCCAATAGGCACCGCCAAATCCAGCCCAAACAAGGCCAACCCGACGGCATAAAACACAGCCAACGCCACCATCACCAGCAGTTGCCCGCGCAAATACTGGCCCAGCACGTCGTCGGCCTCACCCGTAAAGCTATCGACGGCAGCGCGCATGCGCGGCGGCACCAGGCTCTTGAGCATGGCAACAAAGCGGTCCCAATCGGCCAGCAGGTAATACAGCGCCACCGGAATCAGCACCACGTTCCCCACCACAGCAAAGGCCACACTGCCGCCCAGGCGCAAGGAGGACATGGCCTGAGAGAACACGTCTTCCCAGTTGGAGTTGAAATACTTCAACAAGAACGCTTTGAGGCTGCCAACGTCGAACGAAAGCTTGAACCCATACTGCGCAGCCAAGGGTTGGAGTGTCTTTTGCAGTGAATCCGCCAAAATCGGCACCTGCTCACGCAGCAGCGGCAGCTCCCGCACCAGCACAGGCACGATCAGCAGCAGCAGGCTCAGTGCCGCCAATAAGAACAAAGTCTCAACCACCAGCACAGCCAGCCAGCGCGGAAAGCGGCAACGCACCAACAGACTGACCAGCGGTGCCAGCGCATATGCCAGCACAGACGCCACCAAGAAAGGGGTCAGAACCGCACTCAAGCCCCACAGCACGGCAATGCCTGTGGTCGCGATCAATGCCCAAACGAGGGCGCGTTGTTGAGTTGTGGTCATGGATGTGCGTGAAGTGGCAAGGCCTTAAAATCCAGGGCAAATTCTAGTCGGCCAGGTTCGACGCTCTTTTTCCTGTTTTTCTTATCCCCTCCTCTTTTGGCCAACGGGCCAACCCGTCATGACGCAAAACACATCTACCCCCACCCCAACCCCTCTTTCCTACAAAGAAGCTGGCGTTGACATTGTTGCGGGGGACGCCCTGGTCGAGCTCATTAAGCCACTGGCCAAAAAGACGATGCGCGAAGGCGTTTTGGCCGGCATTGGCGGCTTTGGCGCGCTGTTTGAGGTGCCTAAGCGCTACAAAGAACCCGTGCTGGTCAGTGGTACCGATGGTGTGGGCACCAAGCTCAAGCTGGCGTTTGAATGGAACATGCACGACACCGTGGGCATTGACCTGGTGGCGATGAGCGTGAACGACGTGCTGGTGCAAGGCGCCGAGCCGCTGTTTTTTCTGGACTACTTCGCCTGCGGCAAGCTCGATGTGGACACCGCCGCCGCCGTTGTCGGTGGCATTGCGAAGGGCTGCGAGGCCTCTGGCTGCGCCTTGATTGGCGGCGAAACCGCGGAGATGCCCGGCATGTACCCGGCAGGTGAATACGACCTGGCAGGCTTTTGCGTGGGGGTGGTCGAGAAATCAAAAATTCTGGCAGGCCAATCGGTGTGCGCGGGCGACGTGGTGCTAGGCCTGGCCAGCAATGGTGTGCACAGCAACGGTTTCAGCCTGGTGCGCAAATGCATTGAGCGCGCAGGCGCCAACGCTCCGACCACGCTAGACGGCAAGCCCTTCAAAGCTGCGCTGATGGAGCCTACCCGCCTGTATGTGAAGCCCGTGCTGGCCGCGCTGGCCGCCCACCCCGCGCCCACAGGCATCAAGGCCCTGGCCCACATCACTGGCGGCGGTTTGCTGGAGAACATCCCCCGCGTGTTGCCTGACGACTGCGCCGCAGAGCTGCGCAAAGGCAGTTGGCCCCAGACAGAACTGTTTGCCTGGCTGCAATCCACGGCGGGCATTGACGACATTGAAATGAACCGCACCTTCAACAACGGCATTGGCATGGTGGTGGTGGTGGCTGCAGATGCGGCGCAAGCCGTGGCCAAAACGCTGCGCGATGCGGGCGAAACCGTGTATGAGATTGGCAGCATTGGGGTGCGCACCGGAGACGCGGTTGTGGTGGCCTGATTTGGTTTTGCCAACTTAACTCAAGTAAACATGTCTTGAATTGATCGATTTGTGACCTGCATTGAGTGGCGGTAGATGCGCTTCGGCAAGAAACTAGCGGCATCCCAAACCATACCTTTCAGGAGTAAATCATGAATTCATGTCTCATAGTGATCGATGTACAGGAATCCTTCCGGCATCGCCCCTTTTTCACCGAGCAAGACCTGGGCACCTATCTGCAAGCGCAGAACCCCTTGATTGCAGGTGCGCAGGCACAGGGTATCCCCATCGTGCGGGTCTTTCATTCGAGTGGCCCAGCACAGGCAAACAACCCGTTCGCTTTGGAATCAGGCCATGTCCGGGCACTGGACGGTCTGGCACCTTTTGACGCTGCCTTCACCGTGACCAAATCCCGCCACAGCGCCCTGGTGGGCACCGGACTCGACGTGTGGCTCACCCAGCACCAGATCGGCAGGCTCATCATCAGCGGCATCCGCACCGAGCAATGCTGCGAAACCACCACCCGGCATGCGTCAGACCTGGGGTGGACAGTGGACTTCTGCCTCGGCGCCACCCTGACCTTTGACATGACCCAGCCAGACGGCACACCGCTGCTTGCTGCCGACATCAAGGCCCGCACCGCAACTGTGCTCCAAGACCGCTTTGCGCGGATTTGCTCCGTCGAGCAGGCGCTGAGTTGAGCTACCAACATGAGCCTGAAGATTGTCATTCTGGCCTTTGACGGCATGGAGACCCTGGACTTTGCTGGCCCGTTTGAGGTCTTCACCACTGCTGCGCGCATGGCCCAGCGCATGGGGCTTGGCGACGAGCCCTGGTGCACCGTGCACTGTGTGGCCACAAGCGATGCACCCGTCGCAGCGCGTGCAGGTTTGCGCGTGTTGCCAGACTTCAGCTTTGCCCGCTTCGCCAGGGTGGACGACCGGCCTGCGGACATCTTGCTGATCCCCGGTGGCGTGGTCGATGCAGCGCTGAACAGCGCCGACACGCTGGCCTGGATTGCCCGCCAGTCGGCAACCGCAGGCATCACTGCATCCGTTTGCACAGGCGCATTCCTGTTGGCGGCTGCAGGCGTCATCACGGATCAGCGTGTCACCACGCACTGGGAAGACTTTGCCGATTTGCAAAAGGCATGGCCCAAGCTGCAAGTGGTGGACGATGTCCGCTGGGTAGACAACGGCAGAACCGTGACATCTGCGGGGATCAGCGCAGGCATTGACATGAGCCTGCACCTGATTGAACGCTTGGGCGGGCTTGCCTTGGCCGAACGCACCGCCCGGCAAATGGATTTTGCATGGACGAAAAACTGAAATCACCTCCAAAAATCGATGTGTATTTTGTGCTTCTGCCTGGCAGCCTGATACTGGACTGGGCAGGTCCTGCCGAAGCAATTCGCATCGCCAACCAGTTGCTGACGCGCCAGGGAGGAGTTCCGCGCTTTGAGTTGCACTTCATTTGCCCGTCCAATGCCGCCGAAAGCTCGGTCGGTGTCATGTTGTCAGGCCTGTCGCCGTTGCCCACGGCACTGGGCGACATCAGCTGGATCGTTTTACTCGGACAGGTCGGAAGCACCATCGATGTGTCGCATCCAGATGCTCAAGCTGCGTTGCAGTGGCTGCGTGGATTGCATTTGCGCGTCGGCAAGCTGGAGCTTCTGACGGTCTGTGCTGGCACCTTGCTCGCTGCGCACGCAAGGCTGTTGACTGGCCGCCGTGCCACGACACATCATCACCATTTGGCTGAACTCAAGGCCATGGCACCCGCAAGTGATGTGGTTAGTAACCGCGTGTTTGTGACTGACGGGCCACTGCACAGCAGCGCTGGCGTTACCACAGGAATTGACCTGTTCCTGCATCGCATCAGCGAAGTTTGTGGCCCTGTGCTGGCCGCGCAAGTGGCCCAAAGTCTGGTGGTGGCACTGCGCCGAGGACCACAAGACCCAGAGCTGTCGCCTTTCTTGCAATACCGAAACCACCTTCACCCTGCACTGCACCGCATCCAAGATGCCATTGGCCAGCAGCCCCAGAGCGACTGGAGTGTGCAAAGCATGGCCGACATTGCGCATACATCCCCCCGTCATCTGGCGCGGCTGTTTCTGGAGCACCTGAACATTGCCCCCCTGCAATACTTGAGACGAATGCGCCTGTGTACCGCAGAAGCCGCTCTGCAATCAGGAATGAACGTGACGCGAGCCGCCGAAATGGCCGGATTCAGCTCTGACACGCAGCTGCGTCGGGCATGGCACCATTTTGGGATGCCAGGACTGCCCAAAAACAGGGCAGGTTAGAACTTTACCTTAACAATCAAGGGCTTGCGCACTCAATACAACCCCTTGGCGGTCTTATCCACAGACTTGTCCAGGCTTTGTGGGGACAAAGACGAGGCAACAGAACAAATCGCAAGCAATGCATGCGCTTAAATCTGGGCTTTTTTGTGCTGGTGCTTTACTGAATAAGTCTCCGTGTGCCGCGTTTCCATTAAGACAGCCCCGATCAGGTGCTGACAATCTCCTGCCACTGCGGGTCGCGCTTCGCCACCACCCTGATGTAAGAGCAAACCGCGTGGGCTTGCAGGCCGTGGTCACGCAAATAGGCAAAGGTCTTGTCCACCAACACCTTGCCGACCCCCTGTCCGCGCAGTGCGAAAGGTACTTCAGAGTGGGTCAGCATGAGCTTATTGCCATGCATCACATAATCCACCAACGCAATGTGCTTGTCCACCGTCAAGCGAAACTGCTGCTTGGCTTGGTCGTGAACAAAATCGGTGATGTCCATGAAACAGATTTCCTTTGTTTGTTCAATCAAGCCATGCGCAAATTGGCCACACGTTCCGCAATAGTGTCCACATCCAGCGCATCGCGGGCTTGAGTCAGGTAAATTTCCAGGTCCAGTAAGGCTTCTCGCGTAAGGCCTTGCTCAGCCAATGCCAGACCACGGTCCCGGTATTCGCTCCAGGATTCTGGCAGAAGGATGATCAGGCGGTCCAACACAGGCACCAGCCTGTTCCAGTCATTTTGCGAGCGGTAAATCTCCTTCAGATTGCGCAGCATGCGGGCGATGATGTTTCGCGGCGTTTCGGCTTGCAGATACAACCCCAGCGGGACTTCAAATTCATCCAGCAATCCACTGCGCAGTTTGAAAGGCTCCAAGCGCTCAAACAATTCTTCGCGCCCCAGCGACTGGCCATTCATGGGGTCAATCACAACCTGCCCTCGGGGCAAGGTTACCTTGACCATGAAGTGCCCTGGAAAACCCACTCCACGCGCCTGAAGCCCAATACCCTGCGCCAACTCCATCCACAGCACCGCCAGAGAAATCGGAATGCCGTTGCGCCTCTTGAGAAGCACGTTCAAATAGCTATTGTCAGGATCGTAGAAATTGTTGACGTTGCCCGCGAAACTCAAGTCTCGGTAAAAAAATTGGTTGAGCAAGCGCAAGCGCTGTAACGGTGCTGAGTCTGCGGGTAAGCGGCGTTTGATGCGCGCCAGCAATTGATCCACATCGCCCAGCACCTGTTGTACATCGAGTTCGGGATACTCGTCTTGCGCCAATGTGGCTGCGGCTTCCAGCAAAGGGAACTGCTCGTCGCTCTGTACCAGGGTGGCAAAGTAGCCCAGCGGCGTAGGTGGGACAAAACTCAGTGACATGACACTATTGAACCAGAAAACAACCGCGTCTCGCAGCCAAATTGAATGCCATTTGCCGCGCATTTACCTGCAGCCCCACAGAAACTGCACACGACTCCGGTGAGCTTCAACGACGCATCAACTGCTTGACCTTCAATCCCGCAGCCCACAGCGCCGCAAAATACAGGCCCGCCGCACCTGCCACCACCAGGGTAAACAGTCCAATTCGAACCAGATCCTGGCCCACCAATGCCGTCCAGTTCACCGCCTGCGAGGCCCACATCAGCAACACGGCCATCAGGGCGCTGCCAGCCAACACCTGCCCCAGGTACATGCCCCAGCCGGGTTGCGGTTTGTACGTGCCACGACGCATCAGCCCAATCAGCAGCCACAATGCATTCACAAGTGCCCCCAACCCCACCGCCAGTGCAAGACCTGCCTGCTGAAAAACCGGCACCAACCAGTAGTTGAAGAACTGGGTGATAAAAAGCACCGCCACCGCAATGCGCATGGGAGTCTTGACATCCTGGCTGGCGTAATAGCCCGGCGCCAACACCTTGATAGCGACCAAGCGCACCAATCCAACACCATAGCCCATCAGGGCGCGGGCAGCTTGCTGGGTGTCCGTCGCCGTGAAAGCCCCACCCTGGAAGAAGGTAGAAACGATGCGCTGGGCAAAGGTCAGCAAGGCCACGGCGCAGGGCACACCCAACAACACGACAAGGCGCAAGCCCCAGTCCATCATCGCCGAGTATTCGTCAGACTTGCCGCCTGCTTTGGCTGCGGCCAGCTGCGGCATCAGCACTGCGCCCAGGGCCACGCCCAGCATGGCGGTGGGGAACTCCATGAAGCGGTCCGCATAGGTGAACCAGCTGACGCTGCCAGTCGCCAAGTGCGAAGCGATCTGGGTATTGATCAACACCGACACCTGGGCCACGCTGGTACCCAGAATGGCGGGGCCCATGAGCCGAATCATGCTACGGGTGCTTGGGTCACTCCAGGCGTCCCGGACCCCGGCCAGGCTCATGCCCACCCGGGGGAACATACCCAAACGAGACAGAGCGATCAACTGCACACCCAGCTGCAATGCACCGCCCAGCATGACGCCCGCACAAATGGCATAAATCGGCTCAATGCCCAGCCGCGTGAACCAGGGCGCACCCCATACGGCTGCTGCGATCCAGGCCATGTTCAGCAGCACAGGCGTGGCCGCAGGCACCACAAAGCGCTTATATGTATTGAGTACCCCTGCCGCCAGGGCCACCATCGACATGAAGCCAATGTATGGGAAGACAAAACGCGTCATCACCACCGCCGCGTCGTAGCCCGCTGGCGACTGGCGCATGCCGCTGGCCATCAGATACACCAACACAGGCGCCCCCACCACGCCAAGCACGCAGGTCAGCACCAGGGTCCAAAACAAAACCGTGGCTACGCGGGACACCAGTACTGCTGTGGCGGCGTCACCTTCTTTGGCCTTGGTGGCAGCCAGCAAGGGCACAAAAGCCTGGGTAAACGCGCCTTCTCCAAACCAGCGCCGGAACAGGTTGGGAATGCGCCATGCCACGTTGAAAGCGTCGGTCAAGGCACTAGCGCCAAAAGCTGACGCCATCAAGAGCTCGCGCAGCAAGCCCGTGATGCGCGACGCCAGGGTCAGAATCGAGATGGTGGAAGCAGCTTTAAAGAGACTCACACCACAAAGTGTAACGGGTCGCTATAATAGAAGGCTTTGCTGGCAACATCCGCAGACACTTAAGGAACTCAATCATGGCATCAGCCAAACCCAAAAAGAAAAACCCCCGCCTGGCATCAGGCCGTAAACGCGTCCGCCAGGACGTCAAAATCAACGCAGCGAACACCTCGTTGCGCTCCAAGTACCGCACTGCGGTGAAGAACGTGGAAAAGGCTGTTGCTGCTGGCGACAAGACCAAAGCCGCTGAAGCCTTCACCCGCATGCAAACCGTGGTGGACAGCGTGGCCGACAAGGGCATCTTCCACAAGAACAAGGCAGCTCGCGACAAGAGCCGCCTGTCGTCCAAGGTGAAAACCTTGGCATTGGCTGCCCCCAAAGCAGCCTGACCTTCACTGGTCAAATAGCCCGGACCGGGTGGCCTTAACTCAACCGTTAAACACCCACCCAGTCCGCCGTTTGTAACGGGTGCGCTGCCAGCAAATCAGTTACATGTAAAAAAGCCGCCGCAGGCAACTGCTGCGGCTTTTTTCATTTATTGGGCCGTGTTTGGCCCGACATAATGTCGCTCACGCCCCCACTGGAGACCTCCCTCATGAAAACCCAAGTTGCCATTATTGGCGCTGGCCCCTCAGGCCTGCTGCTGGGCGCCCTGCTGCACAAAGCCGACATTGACCACATCATCATCGAGCGTCAAAGCCCCGACTACGTGCTGGGCCGCATTCGGGCTGGCGTGCTGGAGCAGGTCTGCACCGACATGCTAGAAGAAGTTGGCGTAGGCCAGCGCATGCGTGCAGAAGGCCTGCCTCACCAAGGCATTGAGCTGCTGTTCAAAGGTGAACGTCACCGCATTGACCTTCATGGTTTGACGGGTGGCAAGCAGGTGATGGTCTACGGCCAGACCGAAGTCACCCGTGACCTGATGGATGCGCGCATCGCCTGGGGTCTGCCCGCGGTTTACGGCGCAGAAAATGTCAGCCTGCACGACTTTGACGGCAACACCCCAAGCGTGCGGTACCACAAAGATGGCGTGCAGCACGAGGTACAGTGCCGCTTTATTGCTGGCTGCGACGGCTTTCACGGCATCAGCCGCCAGAGCGTTCCTGCCGGGGCTATCCAGGAGTTCGAAAAGATCTACCCTTTCGGCTGGCTGGGCGTGTTGGCCGATGTGCCGCCGTTGTCGCACGAACTGGTCTACTGCAATACCGAACGGGGCTTTGCGCTGTGTTCGCAGCGCAGCCTGACACGCAGCCGCTATTACATCCAGTGCCCCCTGACAGACAAGGTTGAGAACTGGAGCGACGACGCCTTTTGGGCCGAGCTTTCAAACCGGCTGGACGAGCAGGGCCGCCGGAACCTGGTAACAGGCCCCTCCATCGAGAAAAGCATTGCCCCGCTGCGCAGCTACGTGGCCGAGCCCATGCGATTTGGCAGTCTGTTTTTGGCAGGCGACGCGGCGCACATCGTGCCGCCCACGGGGGCCAAGGGCCTGAACCTGGCGGCCACCGACGTGAAGTACCTTTCCACCGCGCTGATTGAATACTTTCAGGAAAACGCCAGTGCGGGCATCGACACCTATTCCCAGCGCTGCCTGGCGCGAATCTGGAAGGCCGAGCGCTTTTCGTGGTGGTTTACCCAACTCATGCACCGCTTCCCCGACTCGGGAGAGTTTGGGCAGAAGGTGCAAGAGGCCGAGCTGGACTACCTGATCCATTCCCACGCAGCGTCCACCTCTGTGGCCGAAAACTACGTGGGCCTGCCGCTGGATTTTGGAAAGAAATAGCCTATTTTGGCAAAAAACTAAAGGGCTATTAGCTATTTAATTGATAGCTGACTGCGAATGATGGCCATGCGCATACCCAACTCAGGCAGGATCCAGGCGTCATACGCTTGCGGGCTGCCTGCGCAGGCCTTGCTGGCAGCCAGGCGGTCGGCAGCCCATTGCAACAACACCAGCCCGGTGACGCGCAAATACTCCCCGGCCACCCAATAGGCCTTTGAAGGGTCTGCTGCATTCACGGCCACCAACTCTGCGGTCACCTGACGCAAGGCCTCCGCATTGGCCTGCAGGCTGCTCGAGGGCTGTGACCACGCACTGTCAGCAAGCAAATCGTTCAGCAATGCATTCAGCGTAGCGCCGCCATCGGGCAGCACCTTGCGCACCAGCAGATCGATCGCCTGAATCTCGTTGGTGCCTTCGTAAATCATGGCAACACGGCTGTCGCGCACGATCTGCTCAATGCCCCATTCCTTGACATAGCCATGGCCACCAAACACCTGCAGGCATTCGCTGGCACCGTGAAAAGCCTGGTGGGTGCAGATTGATTTGATGACAGGCGTGACCAGGCTGCACCAGCGGTTAGCGGCCGTGCGGCGGTCTGCGTCGGCATGGTGCTTGGCGATGTCGAGTTCCAACCCCGTGCGGTATGCCAGCACACGGCTGGTATCGACCCAGGCGCGCTGCGTATCCAAGATGCGCTGCACAGCGGGGTGATCAATGATCAGGTCAGCAGCCTCGGGTGATTTGCGTGCGCCAGGCGCGCGCATTTGGCGGCGCTCGTGGGCATAGGCGTCAGCCTTTTGCCAGGCAGCGTCAAGCAGGCCAATGCCTTGCAGCGCCACATGCAGGCGCGCTGCGTTCATCATCACAAACATGGCGTTCAGGCCACGCCCTGGTTCACCGATCAACCAGCCTGTGGCCTCGTCAAAACGCATCACACAGGTAGGGCTACCATGCAAGCCCATCTTCTCTTCAATGCGATCGCAAAATGCGGCATTGGTGCGGCCATCTGGCATGAACTTGGGTACCAGGAACAGACTCAATCCCTTGGGACCTGCGGGCGCGTCGGGAAGGCGGCCCAACACCAGATGGATGATGTTGTCCGTCAGATCGTGTTCACCGCCCGAAATAAAGATTTTGGTGCCACTCACCCGATAGCTGCCATCAGGCTGAGGCGTGCCGCGCGTGCGCGCCAGGCCCAAATCAGAGCCCGCATGGGGCTCGGTCAGGCACATGGTGGCCAGCCATTCGCCCGTGGCAATCTTGGCGGCGTAGCGCTCTTTCAGCTCGTCACTGGCGTGGTGGCGAATGCATTCGTACGCGCCATGCAGCAAGCCGGGCGCCATGGTCCAGCCATGGTTGGCGGCAGACAGCCATTCGTACAGCACACACTCCAGCACGCCCGGTAAACCTTGGCCACCATCATCCACCGATGCGCTCAGTGCGGGCCAGCCCGCTTGCCAAAAGGCCTGGTACGCAGGCCGAAAACCCGGCGGCGTGGTGACCTTGCCCGCTGCAAACTGGCAACCTGGGTTGTCACCCAGCGTGTTGAGTGGCGCCACCGCCTCGCCGACAAACTTGCCAGCCTCCTCCAGCACCTGGCGCATCAAGTCGCCGTCCGCCTCGGCAAAGGGCGCGAGCCCCGCGAGTTGGGCCTCTGCGCCCAGAACGTCAAACAAGATGGACTGAACCGCTTGAGGTTGTGGTGTGTAGTGCATGGTGTCTCCGGCAGGCTAATTTAGTTATATATAGTAACCAAATTCATGGTTCCGAACAAGGCCCACGTTGCGGACTTGAATGCAGGCATCCATGTGCATGCCCTGCCCAGGATCAGCCTCAAGCCAGGTTGGTGCAGACTCTACTGCACGCTCATCTTGCGGTACAAAGTTTGGCGGCTGATGCCCAGGGTACGCGCCGCCAAAGAGATATTGCCTCGGCACGCCTCCAGCGCCTGACGAACCGCGTAGCGCGACAACTCATCCAGGTTTTGAGGCTCGCGTGCTTCATGCGGTGCGCTTGTTTGAGCAGCTTGCACCGTCAGTGCTTCAGCCACATCGTCGGGCAAATGCGCAAAGTCGATGCAGTCTTCATCGTCATTGAGCATCGCGCATGCTGTACGCAACACGCTGGCCAGTTGACGCAGGTTGCCGGGCCAGGAAAATTGGGCCATCTTCCCCAGCAAAGAGGGTGCCAGATAAACCGGGCGATCGGGATTCAGCCCCGCCAGCAAACGGTCAGACAGCTGCTGGAAATCTGTCCGCTCCCGCAGCGCTGGCAACTGAACCGCCAAACCGTTGATGCGGTAAAACAAGTCACTGCGGAACTGGCCTTTGTCCACCGCCTCTTGCAGCTTGCAGTGAGTGGCGCAGACCAGGGCAAAGTCCACTTCAATCGATTTGCTGCCACCCAGGGGGGTTACTTTTCTCTCCTGCAAAACGCGTAGCAGGCGGGTTTGCATGTTGAGCGGCATGTCGCCAATTTCGTCCAGAAACAGCGTGCCGCCATTTGCCTCACGCAGCTTGCCCAGGCTGCCTTCTTTTCGGGCGCCCGTGAACGCACCCGGTGCGTAGCCAAACAATTCCGCCTCAATCAGGTTCTCGGGGATGGCTGCGCAATTGATCGCTACAAAGGGGCCGCTGGCGCGCTTGCTGGATTCATGGGTGGCACGCGCGAAATATTCCTTCCCCACCCCCGACTCACCTTGAATCAAAAGTGGAATAGGTTTATCCAACACGCGCCGGGTTTTGTCTGCCGCGCTACGCCACTTGAGGTCGCCCGTGTCCAGGCACGACAAAGCATCTGGCGCAGGTGCAGCTACGGGTTCCAAGGTGACCGGGGAACGGTTGGGCAGTGCGCCCTGCTCGGCCTGCACCTGGGCATAGAGGCTTTCACCCGTCATCAAACGCACTTGCATGGTCTGCCCCGGGTGCCGCTTGTGCCGGTTCAGCAACTCCGTCAGGCGTACATCTAGCAGCCCACCAATTTGTGTTGAACCAATGGCCTTGGGATGAAGGTTAAATAGCGTCAGCGCCTGCTGGTTGGCGCCCACCATCCAGCCGTCTTCGCTGAAAACCACAATGCCTTCGGCCACAGTGCCTATGCCTTCTGCGTGCGCATGCAAATGCAAGCGCAAGTGCCGCTTGGAGTTGGCCACGATCAAGCGATTCTCAATCATGCGGGCTGCAGTGCTGACCAGTCCCAGCGTCATCGGATGGCCTTTGTGCTGCTCCCCCGAGATGTCCAGAATGCCGACCACCGTCCCCACCGCAGACATGATGGGCGCTGCCGCACAGGTCAGAAAGCTGTTGCGCTCCAGAAAATGCTCGGCCCCATGGATTTCGACCGCGCTCATCTCAGCAATGGCGGTACCAATGGCGTTGGTACCCCGGTGCTCCTCGCGCCAGGACGCGCCCGTGGCAAGTGCAACGCGCTCGGCCTTGGTCAAAAAATACGGGTCCCCCAGCGTATGCATCAGCGTGCCCCGGTTGTCCGCCAGGATCACCACACTCTGGGCATGGCGAACCTGCTCAAACAGGTATTCCATGACAGGGCGAGAATGGGCCAGCAAATCGTGATTAAGGGCCAGTGATTGGCGCAACTCTGTGCCGCATGCGTGCTCGGTGGCCGTCAATCGGCCCATGGGCAACAAGCCTGCAGCCAGACTGCGTTGCCAGGATCTGGCCAAGCGATCATGAACCGCCCCGACTGGAGCTGTTCCGTATTCGATCAGATGCTGCCGGGCCTGACGCAGCGCCGGTAGCGGTGTGGAAGTTCGCACGTTGTCTCCTGTGCGGGAAAACGATGCTCCCGCTTACTTATGGCGCCAGTTTAAGAGTACCGGGGCCTGCCCCGCAAAGCTTGTGCGGGCCTGCCGACTCAACTGTAACGTTTCTGGACACATGTCCGCCAGCGGACACACAACTGTTGCCAGTTTGCCTATGCAATTCCACGCATAGGTCAGACAAACATCAATGAAATCAAGCACTTAACCGTTGAGCCCACGCTGGCACAGGACTTGATAAGAAAAGGCACCCGCAAGGGATATTTTCAACCGTCCTCACACTTCAGGAGACAAGCATGATCTACGCATTGCCAGGCGCTGCAGGCGCCAAAGTGGCCTACAAAGCCCAGTACAACAACTTCATCGGTGGCAAGTGGGTTGCCCCCGTCAAAGGCCAGTACTTTGACGTCATCACCCCTATCACGGGCAAGGCCTACACCCAGGCCGCACGCTCCACCGCCGAAGACGTGGAGCTGGCCCTGGACGCTGCCCATGCAGCAGCAGACGCCTGGGGCAAGACCGACGCGGCCACACGCAGCAACATCCTGCTGAAAATAGCCGACCGCATCGAAGCCAACCTGGAACTGCTGGCCTACGCCGAAACCGTGGACAACGGCAAGGCTATCCGCGAAACCCTGAATGCCGACATCCCGCTCACCATAGATCACTTCCGCTACTTTGCCGGTTGCCTGCGCTCTCAAGAAGGCTCGTTGTCCAACATCGACGAGAACACGGTGGCGTATCACATCCAGGAACCCCTGGGCGTAGTCGGCCAGATCATCCCCTGGAACTTCCCCATCCTGATGGCCGCCTGGAAGCTCGCCCCCGCCATCGGTGCGTGAAACTGCGTGGTGCTGAAGCCCGCCGAATCTACCCCCATCAGCATCTTGATTTTGGCTGATCTGATTGCCGACCTGCTGCCCGCTGGTGTGCTCAACATCGTCAACGGCTATGGCCGCGAAGCCGGCATGCCCCTGGCCACCAGCAAGCGCATTGCCAAGATCGCCTTTACCGGGTCAACTACCACAGGTCGCGTGATTGCGCAGGCCGCTGCCAACAACCTGATCCCTGCCACGCTGGAGCTGGGCGGCAAGTCGCCTAACATCTTCTTTGCCGATGTGATGGACAAAGACGATGGCTTCCTCGACAAGGCGATCGAAGGCATGGTGCTGTTTGCCTTCAACCAGGGTGAGGTCTGCACCTGCCCCAGCCGAGCATTGATCCAGGAAAGCATTTACGACAAGTTCATGGAGCGTGTGCTCAAGCGTGTGGCCGCCATCAAACAGCAGAACCCACTGGACACCGACAGCATGATGGGCGCGCAGGCTTCCAAAGAACAGCTCACCAAGATCTTGTCCTACCTGGACCTGGGCAAGCAAGAAGGCGCTGAAGTGCTGGCCGGTGGCGAACAAGCCCACCTGGGTGGCGACCTGGAAGGTGGCTACTACGTGCAGCCTACCCTGTTCAAGGGTCACAACAAAATGCGCATTTTCCAGGAAGAAATTTTTGGCCCCGTACTGGCCGTGACCACTTTCAAGGACGAAGCCGAAGCACTGGCCATAGCCAACGACACACTGTACGGCCTGGGCGCTGGTGTGTGGAGCCGCAACGGCAATGTGGCCTACCGCATGGGACGCGCCATCAAGGCTGGCCGCGTGTGGACCAACTGCTACCACGCCTACCCAGCGCATGCAGCCTTCGGTGGCTACAAGGAATCCGGCATTGGCCGCGAAACCCACAAGGTCATGCTGGACCACTACCAGCAAACCAAGAATCTGTTGGTCAGCTACAGCGAGAGCAAGCTCGGTTTCTTCTAAAACCAAAGCCTGATGCTGACATGATTCAAGGGGCAGGCAACTGCCCCTTTTTGCGTAGAACACAACCGGAGACGAACATGGTTGACAAAGTCATCGCCACCCAAGCCGCCCTGGACCTGGTGGCTTTTCTGAAAACCAAATACGGCCCAGAGCTGATGTTTCACCAGTCCGGTGGATGCTGCGACAACAGCGCCGCCAATTGCTTTTTGCCAGGCGAGATCACCATGGGCGCGGGTGATGTTTACCTGGGCGACATCGGTGGTTGCCCGTTCTACATTGGAAAGTCACAGTACGAGTACTGGAAACACACCCAACTCATCATCGACGTGATCGAAGGCACAGGCGGCACGTTTTCACTGGAGGGGCCAGAAGGCAAGGCCTTTCATACCCGGTCTAGGGTGTTCACGAAGGAGGAATTGGCGGAATTGGCAAGCGTCGGCTGACTTGATGCTACGGCTTCGGGGTGACGTACACAGCAATACAAGCGCGCATCGTGTTGTTGTGTATGGCAAGAACTTTGCCGATTGGTTCTTGATAACCTCCTGCCAAATTCCACACCAGCGGTATACCCATCGCCTTAGCAGTAGAAAACACGATGTGGTCACGTCGGGCAAGTTGTTCGGTGGTGAGAAACCCGCCCAGCGGATCTTCAACATGCGGGTCAGCACCCGCCTGATACATAAGCAAGTCACACCCAGCAAAGCTCTTTACGACTTTTGGCAATTTGGCGAAAAAGGGCTCCGAATCAGCCGGATCCACGTATTCCTTTGAAACATGTTGAACCCAGTCCAAACGCTTCGACTGGATGATCTCCGCCGTGCCGTCACCGTAATGCTGGTCACAGTCCAGAACCCCAACTCGGCGAACCTTGCCCTCTGCATGCAAGGCAAGCGCAGCCACCATCAAGCCATTGAAGGTGCAGTAGCCGTACGCAGTGTCCAGGCCCGCATGGTGAAACCCCTGACGTGGGTGAGCAAACCACCAAACCGTTATCGATGGCTGCCCGCGCTGCGGACAAGAAGGAACCGCAAGTCCACGGCAAAGACAGTGCCACTTCTTTCTGTCGCCCCCGAAACCCGTTCATCAATTCACAGCTCAGAATGCCGTCCACATAGGCGGATGAATGCGCCAATGCGATCTGATCACGGGTAGCGGCAACGGGCTCCAAAACCCGGACTGGCAGGTTTTGAGCCTGCCAGTCCTTCACCACCCATTCAGGCTTGCTCGGGCTGGGTGAAGAGCTTTCCGGGCAAGAGACCTGCCTGGGGGAGTAGAAAACGTCAATGCAGTTCATGCGTATTTTTCTGTTGGATGATTGATTTATGAAGCATCCACGAAGGTGCGACACAATATGACGCAGGCATGGCGAGAATCAAGTTAATTTCTCATCGCCCCCATGACACACCTCTCAACATCCAGCTGGTCTGAAGCTCTGCAACGCCTAACCCGCGAGGCCATTGCGCAATTGCCCGTGTCGCCAGACGGGCAACTGCACTTCAAACACCCCGACCAGGGCTATGCCGCTGCAAGCTACGAAGACCTGTGCCAAGACCTATTGACCTTGCGCAGCAGCCACGGCGACCATTTGCATCAATTTGACAGCGTAGACGCCTTGCTTCAAGCAGGGTGGGCAATCGACTGACATCAGGAGGCCAAACGTTATGCGAATATTCTCCAAATCAAAGCTGCTGGCCCTGCGCCAGTGCCCCAAACGCCTGTGGCTGGAAATCCACCGGCCTAACTTACGCGAAGACTCTGCCGCCACCGAAGCCAGCTTTCAGGCAGGCAACCAAGTCGGCGAAATCGCCCGTCAGATCTATGACCCCCACAAGCTGGGTGCCTTGATCGACGTGAACGCTGACGGCTTCACGGGAGCGCTTGAACGCAGTGCGGAACTGCTGAAGCTCGATCAGCCCATCTTCGAGGCAGGCTTTTCTGCCGGGGGTGCATTGGCTTTTGCGGATGTCATGCTACCCGAGCAGATAGGCGACCAACAGGTCTGGCACATGGTGGAAGTCAAATCATCCACCAGCGTCAAGGACTACCACCGCGACGATGTTGCGGTGCAAGCCTATGTGGCGCAGTCTGCAGGCGTTGCGCTGCAAAGCATTGCGCTGGCCCACATCGACAGCAGTTGGACATACCCCGGCAACGGGGACTACCGTGGACTCCTGAAAGAAAGCGATTTAACCGAAGAAGCTTTCTCGCGTACCGAAGAAGTCCAAGCCTGGGTAGCCCAAGCGCAGCAAACCGCTGCCCTGCCTGCCGAACCCGCCATCGAAACCGGCTTGCATTGCGACACGCCCTATGCCTGTGGCTTCTACGACTATTGCACCCGCAACCAACCCAAAGCGCAATACCCCATTCACTGGTTGCCGCGCTTTGGTGCAGCAGCACAGGCATTTGCAGACCAAGGCGTATTTGAACTGGCACAGGTGGCGGATGACCTGCTCAATCCCAAGCAGTTGCTCGTCAAAACCCACACCCTGGCCAATACCGTGTACTTTGACGCCGAGGGTGCGGCGGCTGATTTGGCCCCCTACCCTTTGCCGGCCTATTTTCTGGACTTTGAGACCATCAACTTTGCAGTGCCTATCTGGAAAGGTACGCGACCTTACCAACAAAACGTCTTTCAGTTCAGCCTGCACACGCTGGCTGAATCGGGCCATCTGGCTCACTGCGAGTTTCTGGACGTGTCGGGCGAAGACCCGGCAATGCCGTTTGCCCAGGCCTTGATCGCGGGCTGCGGTACCCGTGGGCCGGTGTATGTCTACAACGCCGGGTTTGAGGGTTCACGCATTCGCGAGCTTGCGGCGCGCTACCCGGAATTGAGCGCTGCGCTGCTGGCCATCCACGACCGCATGGTGGATTTGCTGCCCATTGCCCGCGATCGCTACTACCACCCCAGCCAACAAGGCAGCTGGAGCATCAAGAAGGTATTACCCGCCGTGGTACCAGAACTGCGCTACGACCGTTTGGACGGAGTGCAAGATGGTGGCATGGCGATGGAGGCCTTTCAGGAGGCGATCCACCCCAGCACCTTGCTTGAACGAAAAGCCCAGATCAAGAAGCAGCTTCTGGCCTATTGCAAGCTGGACACTTATGCCATGGTGCGACTTTGGCAGGTGTTTGCAGGCCGCGCTGATTTGAAGCTCTGAAGGACAAGCATGGCAGAACGCAAGGAAAACATGGAAGGCCTGGTTATGACGCTGGAGTTGCTCAAACGCATTCCCGCCAGCCGCTGGGTCACGATCAAAGAGGTTCAGGAAGAGTTGCAAGAGCAGGATGCCCGGTTCGTCCGGTCTGAACGCAACTACCAGAAGATGTTTCGCAAGCTGGTTCATGAAGGTTTGATTGACCAAGACGACTCTTCAAAACCCTACCGATTCAAAAGCAATGAGACCAGCAAGCGCCTGACAGTGCGTGGGCTCAATGCCAAAGAGGCTTTGCTGCTGACTTTGGCCGAGCAACAGCTTCGCCCCCTGTTGCCCGCCAAGTTGATGAAATGCATGGACAGCTTCTTCACCGAAGCGCGCAGCCAATTGTCAGAAAAGGCGTCCGCACATTTGGAGCGTGAATGGCTTGCCAAGGTGCGAACCATCAGCACGACACAACCTCTGTTGCCACCGAAGGTGGATCCTGAAGTCTTGCAACAAGTCAGCGATGCGCTGTTTGGCAACCAATGGCTTGATCTGAGCTACAAAAGCGCGAACAGCAAAAAGGCGACCAACTACAAAGTCATGCCGCTGGGCCTTGTTCAGCAGGGTCCGCGCATGTACCTGGCATGCCGGTTTGACGGATACGACGACAACCGCAGCTTGGCCCTGCACCGCATGCTTTCGGCCAAAGCATCGACCCTGACGTTTGAACGCCCCAAAGACTTCGACTTGAGGCAAGTCAACGAAGACCTGAGTTTTAGCGATGGGCCAACAAAGATGGTTCGCTTGAGCTTCACAATTGACAAGGCCAATGGGCTGCACATGGTTGAGTGCCCTTTGTCGAAGGATCAGCAGGTTGTTGAGCTAGAAGATGGCTATGAGATTTCCGCAACGGTGGAGGATACCGATGTTCTGGATCGGTGGTTGACGGGGTTTGGAGATGCTGTGAGTTCCGTCAAGAAAAAGGAAATCTAATGACGCCTTGTCCAAATGCAAAAGATGCGATCAAAGATTTTTCCGATTTTTCGCTTCAATCTGCGTGGCGTAGGAAATCACCATAACGAAGGCGTCAACGTCATGTGACAGTAATGACATTGACGATCCAGTGATTTTGAAATTGAAGCGGAAACGGTGCTGCAGTAATAAATATTTGAAGGGAAAATGATGCACCCAAAAGGCTTGCTGATGCGGGTTGGAATTGACAAGACTTTTGGTCAATACAACGCGCCTATCAATCCAGAAACGAACGATTACTTGTACATGCCCATTCCTGAGGACCGGCACAAGTTCAAGAATGGCATGCAAACAAGTTACGAAGACATCGCACCGCACTTCAAAAGATGGTCAGTCGCCAATCATTTTGACGCGGACTTCCCAAGCCACCTTCACCAGAGAAACTGTCACCTTGATCCGGATTTTTCTTGCTTAACTTACGGCGACCAGGGAACTGGTCGAGGCAATCGCGTGAAGCAATTGGTCAAGGGAGACTTCCTAGCCTTCTTCGCCAGCTTTAGGCCCATTCGACCGTGCAACCACACTCTCATTTACGCCCTTTTCGGAATAATGGTAGTGGACAGGGTTGTCAAGGTTTCAGATCTTTCCAACACCGACTTGTCCTCAACGCGCATACACGAATCGCAGAAATGAATTCCGAGCATTTGGTCGTTTTTGCACAGCCCGAATGCTCGGGTCGATTTGAGAAGGCCATTCCGATCGGCGAACTTAGGAGTGGGGCATACCGTGTGACCGATGAAATTCTGCGTGCCTGGGGTGGACTAGAGGTAAAGGACGGGTTTATTCAGCGCAGCGTTTGTCCCCCTTGGGTTACCAACACCTCGCAATTTATGAAATGGTTTCAGACGTACGGTCTGGCAATGGTCCACAGCAACTACTAGGGAATCTCCGAAATGACTAAAGAAATGCTCGACGTTTTAGATGCGGATAAGCGCATCTTCACTTACAAGGTCATGTTTGATGGTGGGACCGCTCCAAATCCCTTCAGTGGAGTATGTACCCTTGCAATCTGCAAACCCGCAATTCGCCGCGTTGCAAAGCCGGGAGATCTCATCGTCGGCCTGGCGCCAGGCAATGAAGGTCGGGTCGTGTACTGCATGCAAGTGACAGACAAGAAGTTCTGGAAGGACTACATCGAACTGTGCACTGACGCAACAGTGCGAGATGAGATTGTTGAATACAAAGGCCTTGTTCAGAAAGTTCCTCAGTCAACGAAGGATCAAGGTGATTGCATTTGGCGTGACGCTGATGTTTATGAGGCAGTTAGGCCAACTTATTCAGGTCATCAAGGGGAACTTGACTTCAACCACGATGTAATTAATGGGGAGAGCGTGTTGCTTAGTACTAAGTACTGGTACTTTGGAAAAGGCGACAAAATTTCAATTCGACTTCCAGAGCGCCTAAAACAAATGATTCCAGGACGAGGACACCGATCAAATGCAAACGATTCATTCCGAGATGAATTTGTTCAGATGTTTAACAATGAAATTAAGTTGGGCCACGGTGTCCACGGTACTCCGGAGCATGCTCCAGAAAACACCGACAAGGCTACATGCTCACGCTGCCGTATTAAGCAGGATGAAGACGACCAGATTGATGAGGAAAAGTAAATCGGGGCAGGATTAGCTTGGCGCTTTGACCGGTTACTGGACAGGGGAAGTTCTAGAAACTGGTTCTTCCATTGACCTTGGTGGCTAACATAAAGGTGAGTTGCTGAAGGCCTGCAAAGCGTCTCGCCGCGCGGGTGGCAGGGATGATTTTTCCGCGGTTGTATTGGAACTGTGGGAGTGTCTGAATTTCTGTGTGTGAGGCGGGATTGCTTGCCCACGTTATTGGGCAAGCGGATTTCATCTTAATGGACTTTATTGGTGAAGCGGTCCTCGTAGAGGATCGCAAACTGGTTCATGGCTTCTTTCCAGTCTCGGCTGGCACGGCCCCAGTCGGTGGTGATATTTCGCAAAGCCAACCAAATCAATTTTGAAGCGGCATCATCAGAAGGGAAGTGACCCCGCGTCTTGATGATCTTGCGCAGTCTGGCATTCACGCTTTCAATGGCATTGGTGGTGTAGATCACCCGCCGGATGTGCGCCGGGAACGCAAAGAACGGAATCACCTTGTCCCAGTTGCGCCTCCAGGCCGCCGTTACGGTAGGGAACTTGGCACCCCACTGGCCTGCCTCAAACGCATCCAATTCCACCAACGCAGCCTCGGCACTGGCTGCGGTGTAAATCGGCTTGATGGCTGCTGCCAGCGCTTTGCGGTCTTTCCAACTGGCGTAGTCCAGGCTGTTACGAATCAGGTGAACAATGCAAGTCTGAAGCGTGGTGGCCGGGAACACCGCGCTCAATGCCTCTGGCATGCCCTTGAGTCCGTCGGTGACGGCAATCAGAATGTCATTGACGCCACGGGTTTTGAGGTCGTTGAACACCTTCATCCAGAACTTGGCCCCTTCGGTGTTCTCAATCCACAGACCCAGAATGTCGCGCGTGCCGTCTGGCTGAACACCCAGGGCCAGATAGATGGCCTTGTTGCGCACCACCGCATCCTCCCGAATCTTGACACGCAAAGCATCAAAGAAGACCACCGGATACATGGGCTCCAGGGGCCGTGCCTGCCAGGCCGTGACCTCAGACATCACAGCATCCGTGACCGAACTGATGAAATCCGGCGAGACTTCAGTGGCGTACTGCTCGGCTAAGAAGCCCTGAATTTCGCGTACCGTCATGCCGCGTGCATACATGGCCACGATTTTGTCATCAAAGCCTGTGAAACGGCGTTCGTGTTTGGGGATGAGCAAGGGCTCGAAACTGCCAGCACGGTCGCGGGGGACTTCGATGCGCAGTGGCCCGTCCTCGGTCAGAACGGTTTTGGCAGTGGCGCCATTGCGGTGGTTGCTCGCATCCTCGGGCTTGTCAGCACCAGGTGCATAGCCCAGGTGGTGCGTGAGTTCAGCGCCTAGGGCACGCTCAATCAGTGCCTTCTTGAATGCCATGGAGGCGGCATTTACCGCCTCTGCGCTCATGGGGCCATTGACAAACTGGTCAATGAGTTCTTTGGGTATGGTTGGCAGCGCCTGTGCGGCTGCAGCCTTCCGTGTCTTGCTCGGCATACATGCTCCTTGGTGACATGGTATGCCTCACACACAAAATTTCTGACAAGCTCCATGCGTCACAAAATGACGCACCCATCAAGACAATTGAATCTCACAACAATCAAGAGAGGTTCAAATGGTCAGTTCAATCGCCTCGCAGCCGTCCCAGCCAATCCATGCACAGGAGATTGCCGCTTCGCTGCATGCGCAGATCACTGAACGCAGCATTCGACTGACCGCGCTGGCTGGGGATTTGAAGGCGGAACTCTTTGGCATTGACGATGTCATTGACCGGGTCATTGAATCCATGCGCGCCTGGTATGTGTTGCCAGACCTCATCAACCGCCCGGTCATCATCTGTCTGTGGGGGCTGACGGGCACCGGTAAAACCCAGCTGACTCGGTCCATTGCCCAAAAGCTGAACTTTTACGACCGTTTTGTCGAGGTACAAATGGATGGGTTCAGCAATGGGTCCGGCTACCGTGCCAGCAGCATATCGGGCATGCTTGGCGAATCCAGCATCAAAGAGGCCGCGCCTGGCATTCTGGTGCTGGATGAATTCCAGCGGTTTCGCACCGTCAGCACAAAGGGCGAGGACATCAAAGTCGAGCGTTACCAGGATGTCTGGACACTGCTGTCGGACGGGCGGCTTCCGCCAGCACTGTCTTTTGTGAGTGACATCGAATTCTCGCTGGCTGATTCTCACTATGACCAGGAGCGTGAAAAAACCTGCGATGCTGAAGGTGTTGCCAAACCGCTTGTATTCAAGCTCAAGCCCTTCGAGGCGCGCCAACTGAAGCGAAGCCTGAAGCGTAAAGAACCCCTGATGGACATCATGGCTTGGTCTGCCGACGATGTGCAGTCGCATCTGCACGCCTTCCGCCAGCAATCGACCGCGTGGGGACGGACTACAGCAAGCTGCTGATTTTTGTGTCGGG
Source organism: Candidatus Defluviibacillus avedoerensis (assembly GCA_016703665.1). Classification (GTDB taxonomy): domain Bacteria; phylum Pseudomonadota; class Gammaproteobacteria; order Burkholderiales; family Burkholderiaceae_C; genus Defluviibacillus; species Defluviibacillus avedoerensis. The sequence goes on along the minus strand of JADJBS010000013.1, from coordinate 1,737 downwards.
CAACCTGGATGAGATGTACGAAGACATCGCCAAGAGCGTGCAAGACTGCGACACCGATGCCGACATCTTCCATGCACTGACCAAGAAGCTTTCCATCATTGATGTCAAGAAGGCACTGAGCAAGCGCTTCAAGCCAGAGCAAATTGCACGGCTGGGCAACGAGCATGTGATCTACCCAGCTTCAACCGGGCCACCTACAAAAGCTGATTGAAAAATCGTGCGCCAATTACCTTGATGACATTGAACAGACTTCGCGTCTGCGGTTTGAACTGGCCCCGCAGGTCAAGGCAGAGGTTTACAGCAATGCGGTTTTTCCGTCGCAGGAACGCGCCCACTGTTCTCGTCCATCCATGCCATCCTGAGTGCGCCCTTGGTCAGCCGCGCTGCGGGCCATGGTGAACATGGCGCAACGGCGAAAGACCGCCTAAACGTGAGCTTGGACGATGGCAGGAAGAACCTGCTGGTGCAGTTAGGCAGCCACAGCGTGTCATACCCGGTCAGGTTTGAACTGAATCAACTCAAGCAGCGCACGGACAAAGACTTTCGCGCCCTGTTGGCGGTGCACGAGGCGGGCGCTGGCCTGCAGTCTGGCCCGCTGTTTCTGCAACCACCGCTGGGGGCTGAAGATCAATGCGGCGTCGTTTGACGGCGGCTATGCCAGCTATGCCCAAATGCGGGTACTGTCGCGGCAGAACTGTCTGGACCGGATCTGTGTTGGCTTGGGCGGGCGTGTGGCCGAAGAAATGGTCTTTGGTGAAAACGCCAGCACCACCGGCGCCAGAAGTGATTTGACCAAGGTGACTGCATCGGCAGCCCGGTTTGTACGTGTGTACGGCTTTAGCAAGCGGTTGAGCAAGACTGACTTGGTGCAAATGAGTGACGAGAACATGAACACAGATATCGCGCTGACCAACAGCGCCATTGAAGCCATCTTGGTGGAGCAACACACACGCGCAAAATCTCTGTTGACGGAAAACAGCGCCCTCTTCATGCGGGTCACACAAGAGTTGCTGGAACATGGGGAAAGTGTCTACCGCCAGGTTTGCGGAGTGGCTTGGCATTGAAGACGCGGCGGGTGACAGCGCAATGGAACCTTACGCCCAGCAGTTGGCAGCCTTTGGGTCACGCATTGAAAAGATGGACAGCCGAACACCATGAATCAAACACCCTTTACCGATCTACCTACAGATCAGGTTCCTGATGCATTCCTGGAAGCCCTGCGCAAAGCACGGCACCTGCTGATCTTCAGCGGGGCTGGCATGTCCGCCGAAAGCGGCATCCCCACATTCAGAAGCAACATGCACAGCCTGTGGGCTGAGTTCAACCCACAAGAACTGGCATCCCCCGAAGGATGGCGCGCAGACAAGAGACGGGTCTGGGCCTGGTACGAATGGCGGCGCGGCCTGGTGTCGCAGGCGCAGCCCCATGCAGGCCATTTGGCAATTCCAAAGCTATGGCGGCGCTCAGCCATTTCACGGGCCAAGACGTTGTATCGGTGGTCACCCAAAACGTAGATGACTTGCACGAACGTGCAGGCTCCACCGATGTCCAGCATTTGCATGGAAGCCTGTTTGCACCGCGCTGTTGCGCCTGTGGCAAGCCAGCCCAGTTTGCTGCGCCCCCGCCAGTGGAGCCGGTCGCCAGGTTGGAGCCTCAACATTGCGAGCACTGCAGCGGGGACGTCCGCCCAGGCGTTGTCTGGTTTGGTGAGGATCTTCCCTGCCGGTGTGGCGAAAG
>JADJBS010000012.1 GCA_016703665.1 Candidatus Defluviibacillus avedoerensis | reverse complement strand
CCGGTTTCCAAACATCTGATCTTTCGCGGGCAACCGACCCTGCAAGGTGCCACTGTCATGCTGTTGCGGCGTCGATCCAGCTCAGCGTATGCCAGCCCTTGCCCAGCGCGACTATTTCAACAACCGAAGAGAACGCCGAACAAAGCTATGGTTATTTCAGAGCCGGTGATTGGAAAGATTTCACAGAAATGGATATGGTTGATGGCGCGTCGGCTGAATCAACCGGATCAATCATTTGCAGGACTCGTCTACGCATCGATATTCGTCGATGACCTGGTGAAGCGATTCGAGCAGTTCAGCTTGTACCGCAGCGCAATCAGCTTGCGCGATCAGAACATGAAAGTGGTGGCGCGGACAACTTTGGCGCAACCCGCCACTGCCCGTCGGCGACAACCGTCTCTCCGAAGAGCTCCGACAGGCGCTGAGCCAGTCTTCGAAGAGTGGAACTTACCAAAGCGGCGTATCAACCCGCTGAATGTGCAGTCGAATCTACGCTTACAACGCAGCGAAAAATATGGCTTTACTTTGTTGGTTGGCATTCCAGATGCCTACGTTACCGCTTGAGGATACAGCAATCTGCCTTCGTGGCCGCGCTTTCGTGACATTCTCGTCGGATTGCTGTTCGAACCAGACTTGTTACCCGCAGGATTGCCGAACAATTGCGCGTCGACATCCATGCGACACGCGAAGGGAACGGGCATTTCTCAAGACGCTGGTTCAATCCATACCCAACCTCATCTGGCTCAAGAATCCCGACGGCGTTTACCTCGCATGCAACGTCGCATTCGAACACTTTTCGGGCATCCTGAGTGAGATTGTCGGCAAAACAGACTACGACTTCTTCCCCAGACCTCGCCAAGTTCTTCCGCGACCACGACCGTGCGCGGCCGCCGGGCAAGCCGACGGTCAACGAAGAGTGGATTACCTACGCAAGCGACGGGCATCGCGCCACTGGTGACCACCAAGACGCCAATGTACGGGCCCGACGGCAGCGTCATCGGTGTGCTGGGTGTCGCTCAGGACATCACTGAACGCAGGGACACAGAAGCGCAGCTCAGAGAAAGCGAAGAGCGTTTTCGTGCCTTGTTTGAAGCATCACGCGATGCCATCTACCCGCATGACGGCCTGACCATAAATCGACTGCAACCAGGCCGCGCTGAGCTTACTCGGGCCTCCGAGCGCAGCGAAATCGTCGGAAAACACTCCAGCAACCGTGCCGCACCCGATCCGCATGACCAGGGATGCCGAGCTGAGGGCTGCCGAGCGGGTCAACGCCACGCTGGGTGCCCCCAGCAATTTGAATGGATGGCACGAAAGAGCGATGGGACCGATGTACTCCTCGATGTACAACTCACCCGTGTCGATATCGGTGGCCGACCCCATGTTCAGGCCATCGCCCGCGACATTACCGAACGCAAGAAGGCCGAGCTCGCGCTGCAAGAAGAACGGCATGTGCGCGACACGATTCTGGAGTCGATCCCAGGCATTTCCTACGCCATCAATACGGACGGTTTCTTCACCTTCTGGAACAGCAATTTCCAACGGGCAACAGGTCGCAGTGCCGAAGAGCTTCGGCACTGCAACGCCGCCGAATTGTTTGAGGCGAGCATCGCACCTACATCATTGAGCGGATCAAGCAGACCTTCGAACAAGGGAAAAGCGATGCCGAAGCCAACCGTGCCCAACGGACGGTCAACGCACCTGCTACTACTTTACCGGACGGCGCATCGAAATGGGCGGGCAGCCCATTTTGGTCGGTGCCGGTGGTCGATATCGGACGCTAAAGGCAGCCGAGCAAGATTGCGCCGACTCAACGAACAACTTGAAGAGCGGGTAAAGCAGAACACGGCCGACCTGAAGGCAAGCTATGCCAAGCTGCGCGATACCGAATTCGCCATGAACAGTGTTGGCATCGGTATTCATTGGGTGGACTTCGACTCAGGCCGCTTCATCCACGCCAATCGCTTTGCTGCTGAACTGCTTGAATATTCGCAGGAGGAATTGCTGCAGCGAACGGTGTCCGATATCGATCCTCATTTCCCGCCTGCGGCATTCCGGGAAATTAAAGATCGCATCCGGCAGAGCGGTTTTCTGAAATTTGAAACCGAGCAGATCAAGCGAGATGGCAGGTACGTGCCTGTCGAAATGACGGTTTACTATCATGTGGGCGAAGGCACAACGCCACCGCGCATGATTTCATTCTTGGCATTACCGATCGCAAGTGCCGCGCAGGAGCTGCTCGAGGCCAAGGCGGCTGCCGAAGTTGCTAACAGGGCAAAGGGCGCCTTTCTTGCCAACATGTCACACGAAATACGCACGCCGCTCAATGCCATAACTGGCATGACCCACCTGATTCGCAAATCGGGGGTCAACGCCGTACAAAACGAGCGCTTGGGCAAAATTGAAATGGCGGGGGCACACCTGTTAGAAAATGGCCATTCTCGATCTGTCCAAAATCGAGGCAGGCAAGTTCACGCTGGATGAGGTGGCTGTGGATGTGGGCACGATCATGGCCAACGTTGTATCCATCCTCAGCCAACAGGCGGTAGCCAAGAAGCTTGACATTGAGATAGATAACCAGTTGTCCGTGAACAACTTTGTCGGTGATCCGACCCGGCTGCAACAGGGACTGCTTAACTTTGGCTCCAACGCCATCAAATTTTCCGACAAAGGGCGTGTCACCATTCATGTCAAGCTAGTTGAAAGTGACGCTGAAGCCGCGCTCCTTCACTTTGAAGTGGGAGGACCAGGATTGGCATCGAAGCCGCCACGCTGTCACGCCTTTTTCTGCGTTCGAGCAGGCCTGATAACACGACCACTCGCCCGATATGGCGGCACAGGGCTGGGGCTGGCCATTACCAAGAAGCTGGCTCAACTTATGGGTGATGCTTAAGGCCGCCTTTAGTGAGTTGGTCACGGCAGCAGGTTCTGGTTCACCGCCCGACTGCGCCTGGGAGCGCAAGGTGCGACCAGTCAGGCTCCGGTGCCCAGCCTGCAAGCCGAGGACGATTCTGGCGCGCGACTACGCCGATCGCAAGCTATTGCTGGTGGAGGACGACCTGTTCAACCAGGAAATTACCCTCATCATTTTGCAGGAGATCTGGCCAGTGGTTGACCTTGCGGAAGATGGTCTGCAGGCCGTTGAGCGGGTCAAAGGCAAACGCTACGACTTGATTTTGATGGACATGCAGATGCCTCGCATGGACGGACTAGACGCAACTCGCCAGATACGCACCCTACCAAACGGTTCCGGCGTACCCGTCGTTGCCATGACGGGTAATGCCTTTGTGGAAGACCGTAATCGCTGCTATGACGCGGGCATGAACGACTTCCTGACCAAGCCAGTTAAACCGGGCGATTTGTTTGAAGTAATCCTTAAGTGGATTCGGCGTTAACCCAAGCGGCCCAAGCAGGCCAGGGATTAGTTTTTATGAAGGCCATGGAAATCCCACGCAACCAGGAGATTCCGCTGAATGGCTTGAAGGATCGAAGGATTTACCCTACAACTGGCCATGCTTGATGAAGTTGCCAGCATCACAATCTTAGTAATGAATCACAGGCATTGCAGGCAACCACTCTTAACGTTTTCCAGGTCCTGGGTATGTGGTGGCAATGGCTGCTGTGGAGCGTGACATCCGAATGGCTGGACCTAGCCAATTGCGGGTGCCCATCTGCGGGAACTTGTGCTCCATCAGCGGACCGACTCTCGCTAAGGGCAATGTCAGGTATTGGGCAAGCTGTTTGAACTGCTTAAAGACAGCAAACGCGGCATAACCGACCTGCATCGGAACGACTTGGAAGATCGCATTCACCCCCTCGCCGACGGACAGGCTGAAAAATCAAAAGTCCGCACCTGGCCATCACGCTAAGTCCACCATGCTGATTGAGCCTCTCTGAAACGGACATTCGAAGCCTGGAATCGAGCGCATTTGGATGGCCGCAAGTAAGGCGACCAGTTGATCAGTCGCTACACCTGCGTTGAATCGAACGGGTCCCCCAGTTCAGACCTCATTCGCGTTCGCTCCCACCCCGCCATCCACCGCCTCACGCATCCCCTTGCCCGGCTTGAAGTGAGGCACCCGCTTCTCCGGAATCTGGACCGCCTCACCGCTTCGAGGATTGCGCCCCACCCGCGCTGGACGGTGTACGGCAATAAAGATGCCGAATCCCAGGTTTTCAATCCGATCGCCTTGTCTAAGGCGTCGCTCATGGCGACCAGAATAGGCGTGACCAGCCATTTCAATATCTGGCTGAACTGCACAAGCAATTGGGCTGCCTGCCGAGTGAGCGGCATGCAAGGGTGTTAGGGTAGCCAAGGCTGAGCTTGCGCTGTGCATGCCGACCAGCTCAAGCGGGATGGATTTGGTCGTCGGCAGATTAGGATAATTTTCAGCCTATCAAGCCAAATTGCACCTTGGAATTTGCCTCACTTTCGGTGCTGCAACCCTCCCTGGGATCTCAATTTTTCAATCAGGCTATTTACTTGCAGCAAAGCATGGGGGTCTTCTGTCAGGCTTACTTCAAATACCCAATCACCCATTACCAAAGACAGCCTAACCAGCGCGTCCCGCAAGCCCATCAGCTCATGGCTCAGCTGAAGAGCAAGCTCTTCTTGGGTAGGCGGTGATTTCGGGTTTTCCATGTCCGCAGCTGTGCCGGGCTAAGGCGTTGTCAGATTCTTGCGCCTCAATACGGTTTGAAATTGCTTGCTGATCCTTGCCGGGCTGGCATGGCAGACAGCCTCGGTGCTTGCAGAGTACGGCGGTCTGACACTATTGCAGCATGGCGGCTGCGCACTTTCGTTGGTTCATCGCCCGTCTTAAAGAACGCCACACTTTGCTGAAGTTGTTCGGCCTGTCCCGACAGCTCTTCGCTGGTGGCCGCCAGCTCTTCGCTGGCACTGGCATTCTGTTGCGTCGCTTTAGACAGCTGGCCCATGGCGCCCCCAATTTGCAGCACCGATTCACTTTGCTCGGCGCTCGCCGCTGCAATCTCCTGGACCAGCTCGCTGGTTTTCTGGATGCTTGGGACGATCTCGTCCAGCAACTTACCCGCCCGCTCTGCCGTGGTGACGCTGCTGCTTGCCAGCTCGCCAATCTCTTTCGCCGCCTCTTGACTGCGCTCTGCGAGTTTGCGAACCTCTGCTGCCACGACGGCAAAGCCTTTGCCATGTTCCCCAGCGCGGGCGGCTTCAATGGCCGCATTCAGCGCCAACAGATTGGTCTGGTATGCAATGTCATCAACGATGCCTATCTTGGCGGCAATTTGTTTCATTGCCGTCACGGTTTGCCCGACGGCACCGCCTCCGTCGGTCGCCTCCACACTCGCCTTAGTCGCCATCCCGTTGGTCACCTTGGCGTTGTCAGAGTTTTGACTGATAGAGGCCGACATGACATCAATTTGGCTGCTGGTCTCCTCGACGCTTGCAGCCTGCTCGCTGGCGGCTTGGCTCAGTGATTGAGCTGTGGCCGAGACCTGGTTTGCAGCGCCGGTGAGTGCATCAGAAGCAGCACGCACCTCACTCATGACGCGGGTTAAATTTTCTGCGGTGCTGTTAGCGCTTTCTTTGACCTTGCCAAACAGACCTTGATACTCGCGGGTAATGCGGTGCGTCAGGTCCCCTTCTGCGAAGGCAGACAGTAAATCAGCGATGTCGGTCAAACCTTGTTCACTGGTGCCCATCAACTGGTTCATGCCCGTGGTCATTGCCGCAAAAAAGCCAGTCTTCCCGTCCACAGAAAGTCGTCCGCTGAAGTCGCCTCGCGTCGCCGCGTTGACCAGGTCGTCAAGTTGCATCTCTGAGGCTATTTCGTCTGTCCGGTCAATCCATTGGGTAATGCGTCCGATGGGTGTCCCGGTCACATCCATCACGGGGCGCGCCAGCAAGCGCAGTTTGCGTCCGGAAATCTCCAGGTCTACCGTTTCTCCGGAGCGCACGGCCTGATCAAACCGCTCAGAATCCTGCGGATTTTTGAACAAGGTGCTTAGCTTGTTGCCATAGAAAGCTTCTGTGTCAAAGGTGGGGCCGCCAAAAAGCTTGAGGAGCTCTTTCGCTGGCGGGGTGGCGTGTACCAACAGGGCTTGTGCATTGGAAACTGTCACGCAGACCGGCAAACTGTCTAGAGACATGCGGATGCGCATATTGAAAGTGGCGGCTTCAGCAGCGTCCTTTAAAGACTTTTGAACCTTGTCCATGGCTTCGCTGATCCGGGCCTTTTGACCCGGCAACCGCTCCATGGCGACGTTCAACCGCCCCTCTGCATAACCAGCAGCGATATCAACCGTTTTCATGGTTAGCGCAATATTGGTTTGCACCAGCTGATTGACGGCTGCAGCCATGGTTCCATAGGTCCCAGGAAGGGGCTTGTACATTGATGGCGTAGTCCATCACACCAAGGTCCTGCTGGTGGGCCATTTCATTTTGGGCTGTTTGAAATTGCTTCAAAACGGCTTGCATTTTGCCCATTGAAGCAATGAGTTGACCTGTCTCGTCGGTGCTCTCAGCGACCAGGTCGCCATCAAGTCTTCCTGCAGCAATATCGTCTGCGGCCTTTACAGCGTTTGCCAATGGCCGCGTAATGCCGCGCACCAGGTAGAGCCCAAACATTGCAGCACCGATTACGCCAAGCAAGACAGCGGCGATAGACCACAGGCGAAAGGTCTGGTACTGCGAGACAGTTTGACTGTATTCGCGCTGCGCCTCATCGTCTTGGTACTTGAGCAATGCATCTATGCCAATACCGACAGGCTGGTACAGCACTCTCACTTTTTCGACGACCAGACGGTTCGCTTCCTTGATGTCGTTGGCACGTAAAGCTGCAACGGTGGGAATCAGGCCCTGCTGTACAAACTGCTTTCGGTTGTCGGCAAAATCCTTGGCCAACGCGGCTTCGCGGTCTGTTTGGGGCAAGCTAGAAAACGCCTCCCATGTCTTGGTAATGCGCGCAATGTTGGCTTCGACGGTTGCCGTACTCGACTGAATCACATCTGGCACTGGCGTGATGATGGCGACGGCAAGGGCCAAGCGGTTGCGCACCAAAAGCGTCTGAATTTCGCCCACCATGGCGGTCTTGCGCAGATTTTTTTCGTAAATACTGCGCGCGCTGTCATTGGAATTGCCGATCCCATAAAGGCCGAATGCGCCAATGACCACCAAAAGGGCGGATAAAACTCCGATGAGCATCGACAAGCGAGCCCCGATATTCAAATTACGAAAATTCACGGAGGCCCCTTGATGACGAACTTGCATATGGAGTGATGTCCAATTCAGCGGAATTACACCTGATTTTTTGTGACCATGCTGAACGTAGGTTTATCGTTGCGTGTGTTTTCATTGTCAGGCTCATTTCAATTTCAAGTGGGCTATTTGGGAAGCAGGTCTCCCATAGCTAATAAATTCGAGCATTACGCAGATCACACCTTGCCCCAATCGCCTGTTGGTGCCGACCGCAGCATGACCACCTCGCCTACTTTCCGATGACTAAGGCTTAGTCCATTGAGATGCAGGCCCAGTGCGGCAATCCTTGGCCCAATGGGTGGTCAAACTTTCTCGGTACAGGCGCTTCCGAGGTGGTCAATCCGCGTTCGGCGTCAACAGGTAGGGGTTCAACACTATTTTTTGTCAGTGCAAAGCAAGTGAGCAAAATTATGCTGCACTGCAACATGAATCGACCGTCAAATGCCCAGCTTGAACTGGAAGACTTACTTGCTAATTTTCACTATGCACGCAGGCAAGACCAATTGGGACGATTGGCTTCGCTGGCATATTGCGAGGTGAAGGGATGGGCACGACTGGCCATTAAGCCAGCTTTAGCCGACACAGCTATCCGAATGTTCTCGGAAAACCCGTGTGTCAGCAAAGTCGAATTTTTGCAAAACATCGACGGTCTGATTTCGGAATTGGAGTTGCGGTACCAAGCATACCGACGAGACAACACCATGTAGGCCAAGAGAGAGACTGCGATGCGTATTTTGCTTGCGGAAGGCGATTAGATTTGGTCGGAAGGCTTGCTCCGCTCCTTGCGTCGTTCCGGGACTGTAGTGGACCCATGTCGCCAGCGCTCAAGGCCGATGCCGCATTGATGCGATTTACAGCCGCAACTGGCGACGTCAAATGTGGTTTTTAAGCTGTCTTAACGAACTTGTTGGTGCCGACCGCAGCATGACCACCCCGCCTACTTTCCGATGACCAGGGCTTAGTCCATTGAGATGCAGGTGGTCAATTTCCGGTCGACGCCAACACTTGACACTTAAGTTACGCAATCGCCAAATTACAACTCTCGCTTCCAATTGCAGAGATCATTGCCGTGACCGCGATCGCGGTACACAGTCATCAAGTTCCTCGGCATTTTTTTCGCTCCAACGTGCTCCAGCCCCCTTGCGAAAGCCTTCAAGAATCACGTCCATCGGCAACCACATGACATGATCAATGTCGGCTTGTTTTCGAATGCCTTCCCAAAACTCCCATTGAAACCCAGCAGAATCTTTGGCGACGATATACATGTCGTCCATGGCCCCCGTTGAAAGGAAATCGGCCATGCCAGAGAAGCGGGACACATTGATCTCGGAAGTGTTGTTGTAGGTGTGCCGCTTGCGCCACTCGCGATATGTTCCGAGTTGGTATCGAACCGGCGACTTCACTCCGCCACCCAGCTTCCCAAATGGGGGGCCATCGCCGTTCTCACGCATGGTTTTGAGCTGGTCCTCGGTGGTCTGCATCACTGCGGCCAATTGCGGCGGAGACAGCTCAAACTCGTCGGACAGAGTGTGAATTTTAGAGACGATCTCCTCGGGTGCCATCACCCAGGGGGCTGACTTTTTGGGCCCATTCGACGTCATTGGACTTCCCTAAAAAAACCTGACCATGGGGGGACTTTGGGGCATCTTGAGGGGGCCATGAGGGGGCCAAGAAACCAAAATACGTAGCCTTCATCACTCAAAAGTCTCGTAAGTTGTTGATTTTATTGGTAGGGCGTGAGTGACTTGAACACTCGACCAAAGGATTATGAGTCCTCTGCTCTAACCAACTGAGCTAACGCCCCAAACCGATAAGGATTGTACGGTGCTATTTACTTGCCATGGCTTAGCGCGTTGGCCACTAGGCGCGACGTAATATCGACGATCTGAATCATGCGGTCGTAGGCCATACGCGTCAGGCAATAACGCCGAGTGTACCCACGACCCGACCGTCCACTTCATAGGGCGCTGACAATAGACAATTCTTCTATCGGCAACAATCTGACCTCGCCACCAATGAAAATGCGCACGCCGTCGGCTTGGGCGGAGATGTCCAAAAGGCGCATTAACTGAGTCTTTTTGCTCGAAAGATCAAAAGCTCGGCGCAAGTGACCCATATCGCTGGAGAAGTCGGACACTGACAGTAAATTCTTCTCGCCGGAAATCACCACCTCTTCTTGCCCTGTTTAATGGCTTCGGTACTGACCACCACTGCCGCCGCGCTTCATTAGGCTAGCTATCTCCCCGCGCGGTGACTCAACTTCTGTCAGCAGTCGTTCGCGAACATCCTCGATCGCATTCCACATGGTGCGTATTAAGAAAATGGCGGCTTCTACTAACTGAGCCCTATGTAATCGGCTTCTGTAAAGAGCACCCGGTTCTGCACATCGCCTTCGGGTGACATGATGATGACGAAAGCGTTTTTCCGACAAACGCAAAAACTCAATGTGCCGGAATACGGAGGGACCGCCTCGGAGCCACGACCACACCGACAAACTGCGACAGGCTGAGAGAGCAAGCTTGCCGCGCTTGTCAACACTTTTTGGGTTGATCTGGCGCCAAGTTGGCTGCCAAATTGATCTCGTTGTACCGTCAACATAGTATCCACAAAGAGACGATAACCCCGCGCTGTTGGGATCCGGCCAGCCGAGGTGTGGGGACTGGCAATCAGGCCCAATTCTCCAGGTCGGACATCACATTGCGGATGGTTGCAGGCGAAAGCTCCAGGCCTGAGGCCCTGAAGCGTGCGCGATCCGACGGGTTGCCCGTCAGCGATATAGCGTTCTATCAGTGCTTTGCGCAACAACTTGGCACTGATCATCAAGCATCGAATCATTTTAATGATGAAATTTGCAGATGATGTCTCAATTTCGCAGCGTCGCCGTGATCGGCAAATACCACACGACCATGCCAAACGCAGCCCCTGGCTTCGTCGCGCCAAGTGCTGGAGGGCATTGCATCGTTCCTGTCGCGACAAGGACTAAACGTGACAGTGGAAGTTGAGACGTCCAGCAGTATGGGGATAAGTGGTTACCCCACTTTGGACATACCGGGCATTGGGCAGGGTTGCGATCTGGCCCTGGTGGTTGGGGCGACGGCACTATGCTAGGCGTGGGAGGTAGCTTGCCTGCCACGGTGTACCTCTGATCGATCAATCAATGGCGGCTGGGGTTTATCACCGACATACCCCGGAAAACTATGCCCAAACGCTCGTGCCCATGCTGCATGGTGAGTACGAGGAAGATCACCGCAGCCTGATGCATGCCAAGGTAATGCGCGGCGGGGAATGCGTTTTTGATGCGCTGGCGATGAACGATGTTGTTCCTGAATCGAGGTGCGACATCTGGCATGGTGGAATTCCGTGTCGAGGTGGACGGTCATTTGTGCAACCAAAGGGCGACGGCATGATCATCTCGTCACCGATAGGATCTACGGCCTACTCGCTTTCAGCCGGAGGACCGTTGTTGCACCCTGTATTCCAGGCTGGGTATTGGTTCCGATTGCGCCCCACACACTTTCAAACCGACCCATCGTGTTGGCAAACGAGTCCGAGGTTACGATTGAACTTGTCGCAGGGCGGGACGCCAGTGCAAACTTTGATATGCAGTCCTGGCTTCTGCTTCACGGTGACCGCATCACCGTGAAGCGTTCTCAACATCCGCGCGCTTTCTGCATCCCGAGGGATGGAGCTTTTTTGATACCCTTCGCAAGAAACTGCATTGGAACGAGGTAGGGAGGAGCATGGGGTTGCGGCACATTGCATTGCGCGATTTTGTCATTGTGCGCGAATTGAATCTGGCTCTTGAACCTGGGTTTACCGTCTTAACGGGTGAAACCGGGGCTGGAAAATCCATTTTGATTGATGCGGTTCAGTTGGCAGGGGGTGCCCGCGCAGACGCCGGTGTAGTACCACAAGGGGGTGCTCGAGCAGAAGTGAGTGTTGAATTTGATGTGCCGGTCCGGATGAAGCCGTGGCTCGACCAGGGTGGATTTGAAACACGTCAACGCTTTTGTTGCGTCGCCAAGTAGATGCACAAGGTAAAGCCGGGGGATGGATTAATGGGAGCCCAGCTACGGCAACCCAGTTGCGCAGAAGCGGGTGAAATGCTGCTGGACATCAGCGCCCGCACGCCTGGCAAGCCTCACGAAGCCAGACGCTGTACGTCGATTGCTGGATGCCTATTCAGGTGCCGACACGAAGTCTATGCAGCAACACTGGCATGAGTGGTGTCAAACCTCGCAGACTTTGGCCGATGCTCAACAAGCGCAAACATCATTGGTGCAAGAGCGAGAGCGGTTAAGCTGGCAGTTGGGTGAATTAGAGAAACTGTCACCAGCCCAAATAAATGGCCTGAGATTACCGGTCAGCAGCACGCCTGTCTAATGCGCAAAGTTTGCTGGAGGCGGCAAAACCGCCCTGAGTTACCCTTGAAGACGAAGGCCAAGGCGACAAAACAGCTGTCTCAGGCGACAGATGCAATTCAACGCCAGGGGCATCTGGACCCAGTGCTCGCTGAAACGGCTTCCATCCTGGCATCAAGCTTGGTACAGGCAGAAGATGCCGCGCATACCTGACACCAGTACCTGCAAAGAACGGCTCTTGACCCCCAGCAGTTTGGCCGCACTCGATGAACGGATGGCGCTGTCGAATTCCCTCGCTCGTCGCTACTACCAGCGAACACCTGAGGGACCTACCAGCGCTCGGCCTCGAATGGCAAGACCAATTGACCAAGCTGGATGCTGCAACGAAACCTGGAGGCTTTGATGTAGACGGCACAACCCGGTTGATACATCCGGGGCCGGTTGATACATCATTGAGGAAAAAGGAGACAACGCCGCTTGCTTGTTGGCTTTGCAGTTCATATACTGTATGTATATACAGGCATAAATTTTTCATGAAACCCGGCACTCCTCCATCGCGATCTGCCCGCTTGCTTGATCAGGTCCGCGAGCGGGTTCGGTACATGCACTATAGCTTGAAGACGGAGAAGGCTTACCTCTATTGGGTACGTTTTTTTATCCGTTGGGGCGCTACGCAACCAGGCGGTATGCGCCATCCACGGGACATGGGGGTGGCAGAAGTCGAGGCTTTTCTGTCAATGATGGCCAACGAGCGCAAGGTGTCGGCCTCCACGCACAACCAAGCTCTTAGTGCAGTCTTGTTTTTGTACCGTGAGGTGCTGGATATCGATTTGCCCTGGCTCAACAATATTGGCCGCCCACAGCAACTAAGCGCATTCCGGAGCGTCTTGACTCAAGATGAAGTTGCTCGTCTTTTTTCACATATGGATGGCATCACCGCACTCTTGGGTCGATTGCTGTATGGCACTGGCATGCGCTTAATGGAGGGCCTGCGGCTTCGTGTAAAAGATGTTGACTTTGATCGCCACACTATTGTGGTGCGCGAGGCCAAAGGCAATAAAGATCGGGTAGTTATGTTGCCGCGTTCACTGAAAAGCGCACTAAGCGGGCAAATGCTCAACGCCAGAAGTATGTGGGAGGCTGATCGACAAGCGCAACGTGGCGGCGTGGAAGTGCCCCACGCATTGGAAACCAAGTATCCCAAAGTCGGCAGCACATGGGCATGGTTTTGGATGTTTCCATCGCCCACTTATTCGATTGATCCGCGCAGTGGCATTGAGCGCCGCCATCACCTATTTGAAGAGCGCTTGCAACGTGCTTTGAAGAAAGCCGTGTTGCAGGCAAGCATTGCCAAACAGGTGTCTGTGCACACGCTGCGGCACAGTTTTGCTACGCATTTGCTTCAGTCTGGCACTGACATTCGCACAGTACAAGAGTTACTGGGCCACAGTGATGTATCCACTACGATGATTTACACCCATGTTTTAAAGGTAGCAGGAGGCGGAACGGCCAGTCCGCTGGATAGGTTGACTAGCCTTGCGCAGTAAATGACATTCGCCTGCATAGCAGCCGTCTTTCTATTGGCATTCAGTGCCAATTCATAAATGCGCACCGCCACCTCGACGTTTCAGAATTGCGGAAAGAGTTTGTCCCGTAACAACTGGTCGCAAGAGGCAGATACGCTTTCTTCAAATTGAGGCCCACTGGAGTGTTTATCAATTAACCAAAACTGGCTACACAATGGCTACAATAATGTCAAAATCAAATGAAAAGCTATCAATATGATAGCATTCTTTCTATATCCTTATTGGTAGGACGTGTAGGACTTGAACCTACGACCAAAGGATTATGAGTCCTCTGCTCTAACCAACTGAGCTAACGCCCCAAACCGATAAGGATTGTACGGTGCTATTTACTTGCCATGGCTTAGCGCGTTGGACACTAGGCGCGACGTAATATCGACGATCTGAATCATGCGGTCGTAGGCCATACGCGTCGGGCCAATAACGCCGAGTGTACCCACGACCCGACCGTCCACTTCATAGGGAGCGCTGACAATAGACAATTCTTCTATCGGCACAATCTGACTCTCGCCACCAATGAAAATGCGCACGCCGTCGGCTTGGGCGGAGATGTCCAAAAGGCGCATTAACTGAGTCTTTTGCTCGAAAAGATCAAAAGCTCGGCGCAAGTGACCCATATCGCTGGAGAAGTCGGACACTGACAGTAAATTCTTCTCGCCGGAAATCACCACCTCTTCTTGCCCCTGTGCAATGGCTTCGGTACTGACCACCACTGCCGCCTTCATTAGGCTAGCTATCTCCCCGCGCAGTGACTCAACTTCTGTCAGCAGTCGTTCGCGAACATCCTCGATCGCCATTCCCACATAGTGCGTATTAAGAAAATTGGCGGCTTCTACTAACTGAGCCTGTGTGTAATCGGCTTCTGTAAAGAGCACCCGGTTCTGCACATCGCCTTCGGGTGACACGATGATGACCAGAAAGCGTTTTTCCGACAAACGCAAAAACTCAATGTGCCGGAATACGGAGGACCGCCTCGGAGCCACGACCACACCGACAAACTGCGACAGGCTGGAGAGCAAGTTTGCCGCGCTTGTCAACACTTTTTGGGGTTGATCTGGCGCCAAGCTGTGGCTGCCAAATTGATCTCGTTGTACCGTCAACATAGTATCCACAAAGAGACGATAGCCCCGCGCTGTTGGGATCCGGCCAGCCGAGGTGTGGGGACTGGCAATCAGGCCCAATTCCTCCAGGTCGGACATCACATTGCGGATGGTTGCAGGCGAAAGCTCCAGGCCTGAGGCCCTTGAAAGCGTGCGCGATCCGACGGGTTGCCCGTCAGCGATATAGCGTTCTATCAGTGCTTTAAGCAACAACTTGGCACGATCATCAAGCATCGAATCATTTTAATGATGTAATTTGCAGATGATGTCTCAATTTCGCAGCGTCGCCGTGATCGGCAAATACCACACGACCATGCCAAACGCAGCCCTGGCTTCGTCGCGCCAAGTGCTGGAGGGCATTGCATCGTTCCTGTCGCGACAAGGACTAAACGTGACAGTGGAAGTTGAGACGTCCAGCAGTATGGGGATAAGTGGTTACCCCACTTTGGACATACCGGGCATTGGGCAGGGTTGCGATCTGGCTCTGGTGGTTGGGGGCGACGGCACTATGCTGGGCGTGGGGAGGCAGCTTGCCTGCCACGGTGTACCTCTGATCGGGATCAATCAAGGGCGGCTGGGGTTTATCACCGACATACCCCTGGAAAACTATGCCCAAACGCTCGTGCCCATGCTGCATGGTGAGTACGAGGAAGATCACCGCAGCCTGATGCATGCCAAGGTAATGCGCGGCGGGGAATGCGTTTTTGATGCGCTGGCGATGAACGATGTTGTTCTGAATCGAGGTGCGACATCTGGCATGGTGGAATTCCGTGTCGAGGTGGACGGTCATTTTGTGGCCAACCAAAGGTCGGACGGCATGATCATCTGCTCACCGACAGGATCTACGGCCTACTCGCTTTCAGCCGGAGGACCGTTGTTGCACCCCTGTATTCCAGGCTGGGTATTGGTTCCGATTGCGCCCCACACTCTTTCAAACCGACCCATCGTGTTGGCAAACGAGTCCGAGGTTACGATTGAACTTGTCGCAGGGCGGGACGCCAGTGCAAACTTTGATATGCAGTCCCTGGCTTCCCTGCTTCACGGTGACCGCATCACCGTGAAGCGTTCTCAACATCACGCGCGCTTTCTGCATCCCAAGGGATGGAGATTTTTTGATACCCTTCGCAAGAAACTGCATTGGAACGAGGGAGCTTGAGCATGGGGTTGCGGCACATTGCATTGCGCGATTTTGTCATTGTGCGCGAATTGAATCTGGCTCGTGAACCTGGGTTTACCGTCTTAACGGGTGAAACCGGGGCTGGAAAATCCATTTTGATTGATGCGGTTCAGTTGGCATTGGGTGCCCGCGCAGACGCCGGTGTAGTACCACAAGGGGCTGCTCGAGCAGAAGTGAGTGTTGAATTTGATGTGCCGGTCCGGATGAAGCCGTGGCTCGACCAGGGTGGATTTGAAAACACGTCAACGCTTTTGTTGCGTCGCCAAGTAGATGCACAAGGTAAAAGCCGGGGATGGATTAATGGGAGCCCAGCTACGGCAACCCAGTTGCGCGAAGCGGGTGAAATGCTGCTGGACATTCATGGCCAGCACGCCTGGCAAAGCCTCATGAAGCCAGACGCTGTACGTCGATTGCTGGATGCCTATTCAGGTGCCGACACGAAGTCTATGCAGCAACACTGGCATGAGTGGTGTCAAACCTCGCAGACTTTGGCCGATGCTCAACAAGCGCAAACATCATTGGTGCAAGAGCGAGAGCGGTTAAGCTGGCAGTTGGGTGAATTAGAGAAACTGTCACCAGCCCAAAATGAATGGCCTGAGATTACCGGTCAGCATGCACGCCTGTCTAATGCGCAAAGTTTGCTGGACGCGGCGCAAACCGCCCTGAGTTACCTTGAAGACGAAAACCAAGGCGGCTTAAAACAGCTGTCTCAGGCGACAGATGCAATTCAACGCCAGGGGCATCTGGACCCAGTGCTCGCTGAAACGGCTTCCATCCTGGCATCAAGCTTGGTACAGGCAGAAGATGCCGCGCATACCTTACACCAGTACCTGCGCAGAACGGCTCTTGACCCCAGCAGTTTGGCCGCACTTGATGAACGGATGGCGCTGTGGATTTCCCTCGCTCGTCGCTACCGAAGAACACCTGAGGACCTACCAGCGCTCGTACTCGAATGGCAAGACCAATTGACCAAGCTGGATGCTGCAACTGACCTGGAGGCTTTGATGCTTGCTGAGAGGCTTGCCCATCAGGCGTTCATACAAGAAGCACAAGTAATCAGCGCTAAGCGGAGGAAAGCGGCGCCCAAACTCTCCAAAGACATCACAAAACTCATTCAAACCTTGGGTATGCAGGGCGGTGAATTTTTGGTGAGCTTGACGTCGCTGCCAGAGCCTAGCGTGGCAGGCCTTGAGAGTGTGGAGTTTCTGGTATCCGGTCATCCCGGTCATCCACCTAAGCCCGTCGGCAAAGTTGCTTCTGGAGGTGAGCTGTCACGAATTTCCCTTGCCATCGCCGTGGCAACCAGCCAACTAGGTGACGCTCCAACCTTGATTTTTGATGAAGTGGACTCTGGTATCGGGGGCTCAGTAGCGCAGACGGTAGGGCGATTGATGCGCAAACTGGGTATTGACCGGCAGGTCTTGGCGGTTACCCATTTGCCGCAGGTTGCGGCGTGTGGCGATCGGCACTGCGTGGTAAGCAAGCAGCGCCATGCTGACGGCGCTACCAGCACCGTCGCCTCTATCAGTGGCCAAGCGCGTGTAACTGAAATTGCGCGCATGTTAGGAGGCGAGAAGCTATCGGACACCACGTTAGCGCACGCTCAAGAAATGCTAAGCGAGCGAGGCTACCCATGACCAGCACATCTGTCACACACATAGCCGATGCAGGCATTGAGTTGATTTTGATCACAGGCATGTCGGGTTCTGGGAAATCTGTTGCGTTGCATGCCCTGGAGGATGCGTCTTACTATTGCGTTGACAACCTGCCGCCCGAGTTGCTCGTGCAATTCGTGTCTCTGGAGCAAAACCGCACCCAAGCTCATCTGGCTATTGCAATGGACGTGCGCAGCGCAGGTTCCTTGCACAATGTCCCCAATCTGCTGACCAGTTTGCGGGCGCTTGGTGTGAAGGTCAAATCCTTGTTTCTGGATGCCAGCACCGAAACATTGGTTCATCGTTTTTCTGAAACGCGCAGGCGGCATCCGCTTTCACGACATGAGCTAGGTGATAGTGCCAGCAACAGCCCGGAGCATCAGCTTGCGCTGGTCAATGCGATTGAACTTGAGCGGGAATTGCTTGCAGCGTTGCGCGATCAGTCGCACGTCATCGACACCAGCGTACTTCGTGCATCGCAGTTACAAGCCAGCCTGAAGACTGTCATTTCAGCCCCAACAAGTGAGCTGACATTGGTGTTTGAATCTTTTGCTTTCAAGCGCGGTATACCCATCGACGCTGACTATGTTTTTGACGTCCGCATGTTGCCCAATCCGTACTATGAAAAGGCACTGCGAAACCTGACTGGGCAAGATGCACCAGTTGCAGACTTCTTGAGCGATCAACCAGAGACTGCGCGGATGCTGCTGGATATCAAGAGTTTCTTGGAACGGTGGCTGCCATCATTAGCAGAGCATCACCGCGGATATGTCACTGTGGCCATTGGCTGCACAGGAGGTCAGCATCGATCAGTTTTCTTGGTCGAGCAACTCGCCACCCATTTTCAGTCAGAATGGGTTGCACTAAAGCGTCATCGCGAGATCTGAACAGCGCTTAGCCTAGGGATTGAAGAAGTTTGCGTACTGGCTGTGGCAAGCCCAAAGCTGGCCACTGATCGGCTGCAAACCATTTCACAGATTCAGCAATTGCCCACGAAGATGGTGTTTGCAATACCACCGGATGAAGGTGCAGATCTTTATGGGTCAGGACATGTACAAACGGGCATATTGTCTGGGCCTTCACATGTTGCCCTGCCGGCAAGACTTGAACCAATGCGCCGTACGAGTCAAACATTGGCAAGGCATACAAACCGGCCCAGATGCCTTTTGCGGACGCTTTTCAAGCATGACCTCCCCGGCGACCGTGTGCGCCACTAGGACCCAATGTGACTCAGAAGTGCGTTTAAGTTTTCGAGTCTTTATAGGCAATAGCGCCGTTTTGTGGCTCGCAAACGCTACACAATCAGATTGAAAAGGACAGTCGTTACATTTCGGTTGGTTGCGAGTACAGACTGTCGCACCCAAATCCATCAATGCCTGTGTGTAAACAGGCATGTCTGCAGCGCTGCACTGATCCGGCAGCAGGCTGTCAGCCAAACTCCATAGCGCGCGCTCATTTGCGACGGCTGAGAGGTCCCTGTCAAAGCCCAAGTACCGGCTGACAACGCGCTTGACATTGCCGTCCAGAATTGAAACGCGCTCGTTAAAACAGAGTGACGCGATAGCGGCTGCAGTCGATGGCCCAATCCCTGGCAGGCTTGTTAGTTCCAAAGCGGTTTGCGGAAAGTACCCGTGATAATCAGCGAAAACCGCTTGTGCGCAGCGGTGCAAGTTCCTCGCGCGGCTGTAATAGCCTAAACCACTCCACAAACCCAGCACATCGTCTTGACTGGCTTGAGCCAGTTGCTGGACGTTGGGAAATCGATCCAGGAATTTCTCAAAATAATCAATGACTGTGGCCACCTGGGTCTGCTGAAGCATGATCTCGGACAACCACACCCGGTAAGGGTCTCGGGTATTTTGCCAGGGAAGATCATGTCGTCCGTGCTGCACTTGCCACGCCACCAGACGTGTTGCAAATCTTTGTGTCTCCCGGACGGTTTTAACCACGACCAAAATTGAGCTTGCTAGCGCCTATTGCAGGTACGCAGGCAAAGATTCACTGGTAAACGTACTACCTATCACTACATCCAGTTGAACGTCGCATAACTCATCACTTTCGTCTGCTTGTTCGCGATCGTCGGTCGGGGTTGCGAGTCCTGACTGGCTAGAACCCCTATGAATAAGGGTCGCGCAAAGCTCACTCAACTTAGTCTGCTGTTGAAGAATAGCGGCTTGTTGTGCCCCAACCTCAGACAGTCGTTCATGCAGTCCGGTTTCGGCGCGTTGAACGCGGTCCATTGCGTCCAGTCGCTTTGTGAAATTCTGTCGCCGCTCTGCCAACTGAGATTCCATTTGAGAAGTCGCCAGTTTGCTCCATAGCTCGAGCTCAGCCAGTGCGGACTCGTAAACAATCCGCAGACGGCTCTTGAGTGCTCTCACCAGTCGCGTCGATGTATCACTGCTGACCATTTGCAGGCTCTTGCCCAGCGACATGTATTGGTTGTGATTGCGTTCGATCAAGTCAAGGTCTTTGCTGAACCGGAATAGATCCAGTTCAGGTGGAACATTCAAGGAGAATCCGTACTCTGCGTTCAATTGTCGAAACGATGCGTCAAGCATGCTGCGGATGTCGGCAACACCTTCCTGAGAACGGACCAAGCCTGAACGAAGCCGTCCAAACGTTTCCGAGTAGGCTTTCTTGGCACCCAGCTTCAAACCCGTCTTGGCCAGCGCAGTGGTAAGGTCAGTCAACTCGAAACTCAGCGTTTTGCCAGATAACTGCCTAAAAACGTCTCGCAAAAGTTTGATATGAACAGATTTAACAGCTTGAATCCGTGCGTCGCTTTGTTCAAATTCAGTCCGCTCAATCTCAACTCTGGCACGCATGTGTTTGACGACAGCGACATTCTTGCCCTCAAGACCTTTGAGTTCTTGCATTTGCTCGGAAACGTCGCGTAGTCGGACATGAATCATCCGATCTGCTTCGCCCTTCAACTCGTCAATCGCCGCATCCAGCGCTGCTTGCAGAATCTGTTGGCGCTGCCCAATCACGCCGTCTGCCAGCGCTCGCTCAATGTCTACCAGGCAACTCGCTCGCAGCAAAGTATCGTCTTTGTTGACTTTGGCAACCAGCCCTTTTTGTGCTGAAACAGGAATGACCTTGCTTGGCGAAATGGACAGGATTTGTGCCACATCCGCCTGCTGCCGCTCGATTTGCGCTTTGATCTGATCTGGCGTGCTCAACTCGTCCCACAGCATGTCAATTTTGTTCAAAGCAACCAAGCGACTGTCAGTGTGCTGCGCTTCCATGCTCAGGTGATCTCGCCAGATCGCCATATCTGACCGGGTTACACCCGTATCAGCCCCCAGAATGAAGACCACTGCGTGAGCCTGAGGAAGCAAGCTAACGGTCAGTTCTGGCTCTGCTCCCAGCGCATTCAGACCAGGAGTATCAAGAACCACCAGACCTTGCCGCAGCAATGGATGGGCTATGTTGATCAACGCATGCCGCCATCGGGGAATTTCGATTTTGCCATCTTGACCCTTCAACGGATTGTCATCTGGCTCGTCGTCATGCCAAAACCCAAGTGCACGGGCACGGTCCTGGTCAACCTTGACCGTTTCGGAAACCATGGCCAGCACTTTCGCCATCTGCTCGGGGTTGCTGGCGTCGAGCTCAAACCGTTGCCATGCCGGCACATCTGGGCGCCAGTCCCCCAGAGCTTTGCCTTCGAGGCGGGTTTCAATGGGCAACAAACGCAAACAGGTACCAACACCCGCTTCATAAGCAATTTCGGTTGGGCACATGGTCGTACGGCCTGCGCTCGCAGGCATGATCCGACGACCGTAGTCCGCGAAGAACATTGCGTTAATCAACTCGGACTTGCCTCGGGAATATTCCGCCACAAAGGCCACCATCAGTTTGTCGTTGCGCACTCGACTTTCGAGTTGTATCAGCCGCTCTTCGACAGCGACGCTTAGCAAGCTGTTTTCCTTGAGCCATTCCACGAGCAACTTCAGACGCAATGCAAACTCACGCCGCCAGGAGCCGTGTCGGTCAAAGTTTTGGTTGAAGGATGAATCGGATGTCACGGTCATTCGTTTGGTCTGCTTTTCAACAGTCAATATAGCACTCTGCCTGACTCAACCCACCTGACAGTTTGGGCAATAAAAAGTTGATCTTTGTCCTTGCCGGATTTGCTTAATCAGCGTACCGCAAGCCTTACATGCTTGTCCTTGACGGCCATAGACCATCGCATCCATCTGAAAGTGTCCACTTTCCCCATCGGCATTTGAAAAATCTCTCAAGGTGCTTCCACCTCGCTCGACTGCTTTACTCAGGACATCAATGATGGCACTGCGCAAACGTTCAATCTTAGGCCGCGTCAATCTCGAAGCCCTTGTCGCGGGTCGGATGCCTGCCCAAAAAAGAGATTCAGAGGCATAAATATTGCCGACACCGACAACCACGTCGCCTGCCAACAGAACCTGTTTAATCGAGGCATTGCGATGCTTTAGTTCCTTTATAAACACCAACAAAGCAAAACTGCTCTCAGATTGCCCCAAGGGCTCCATCCCCAGATGGCCCAACAGCTTGATAGCCACAGGATCGCTTTCGCTGCTCGCATATACCACCGCTCCGAACCGACGCGGGTCGTGCAAGCGCAAAACGCCCTGTGTTGTCACCAAGTCAAAATGATCATGTTTACCAGCGGGAGGCAAAGAATCCATAAAACGCAAACTACCTGACATGCCCAGATGGATCAAGAGCATGCCCTGCTCAAAATCCAGCAAAAGGTATTTACCTCGCCGTCGCACGCTTGCAATTCGACGCCCAATCAAATCCTCGCCGTTACACCCCAAGGGCCAGCGAAGTGGTTGACCAAGCCTGACTGAGCGAACCCTGGCACCTTCAATCTTTAGTGCAAAGCTGCGGCGTGTGACTTCGACTTCGGGGAGTTCAGGCATTGGGCGCAAGGCTTTGGCCCTGACGATGAAATGGACAGACCTTAGATTATTATGGAAGCATGTTGCTTTCCAAAGTCAGAAACACCGTTGCCTTGCAGGTCTTTTGCCTGAGCGTGTGTGCACCAGTTGCGCTTGCACAGGTCAAAACTCAGACCAATGCAACGCCAGCACCTATCGCCAATTCCGCGATAACGGCAGATTTGTTTTTTGTACTTTTGCTTGCGGAAATCAATCTTCAGTCCGGAGAACCCGCAGCTGGTCATGCCTTGCTACTTGAGGCAGCGCGCAAGAGTAACGACACCTTGCTGTTTCAGCGTGCTGTGCAAAGCTCCCCGTCCGGTGAGGCGGCCCTGCAGGCAGCGCGCGCATGGCGGAACGCTCAACCCAAGACCAGAGCAGCAAATCGTACGTTATTGCAACTATTGATTGCCATGAACAGGATCGCAGACAGTGCAGAGCCGCTCAGGGCCGAACTCACCCACTCGTCGGCACAGGATTTGCCGCTTGCTATTGCGACCATCCCCAGGTATTACCTGCAAGCCGCAGATAAAAAATCAGCCGTTGCGGTGGTTGAACACGCGCTGGCTGAGTATGTCAGCGCATCGGCCCCCGCTAGCAGTTCTACCCCTGCTTGGGTATCCATCGGCCGAATGCGTCTATTGGCAGACGATTTGAGTGGTGCCATGCAGGCAGCACAGCGCGCCATGTCGCAAGATTCCACTGCGACAGGGACCGCATTGCTGGCTCTTGAGCTAACAAACCGCAAAGTGGCGGGCGCTGAGGCGCTTGTCAGGCGACACCTCACTGAACAATCATCGGCGGAAGTGCGGATGGCCTATGCCCGCATCTTGCTGGACGGGCGGCGGTATGGCGAAGCACTTCAGCAGCTTCAAAGGTTGAGCGTCGAAAAGCCCGACTTCCCGCAAGCGTGGCTGGTTCTGGGCGTGCTGCAGCTCCAGGAAGGCCAACCCAGCGCAGCTGAGTCTGCATTGGTCAAATACCTGGAGTTAGCCAACAATACCATTGACGACTCATCTGAAAATCAAGGCATAGAAGAACGCAAACGAGGGATCGCACAAGCCTACCTATCAATGGCCCAAATAGCCGAAGATCGCAAAGACCTGAGCGCCGCCCAATCTTGGCTTGACAAGATTGAAGACCCAAGATCCATGATCACCGTCCAGAGTCGACGTGCTTCTTTGATGGCCCGGCAGGGCAAATTGGACGAGGCCAGGAAGCTTTTGCAGGATTTGCCTCAGGAAACCGAAAGCCAGGCAAGGCTCAAGCTGATGGCTGAAGTCTCTTTGCTTCGCGAGACGAAGAATACTCAGTTAGCGTACGATCTTTTGGCTCAGTCGGCAGTGCAGTTTCCTAACGATCCGGATCTGCAGTATGAACAAGCCATGCTTGCAGAAAAGCTCGGGGAAACTGCGGAGATGGAACGCTTGTTGCAAAAAGTCATTGACGCCAAACCCGATTACCACCACGCCTACAATGCACTTGGTTTTTCGATGGCAGACCGCAATGTCCGTTTGCCAGAAGCCAAACGCTTGATCAAGAAAGCGCTTGACGCTGCACCCGATGACCCGTTCATTCAGGACAGCCTGGGTTGGGTTGAGTTCAGGCTGGGCAACAAGGCAGAAGCATTGAAGATTCTGGAAACCGCCTACCGAAGCAAACCAGACGTCGAGATTGCTGCCCATCTGGGTGAGGTTTTGTGGAGCCTTGGCCAGCAATCCAGGGCGATTGCTGTTTGGCGAGAAGCCCAGAAATTGAATCCAACCAACGAAACCTTGCTGGACACGATTAAACGTTTTCGCGTCAAACTGTGAACGTGTTAAGTAAGTTTGCCCGTTTGTTGCGGCGACTCGCATGCCGCTTCATGATTCTGTCGGGTGTTCTATTGGTTGTCGGCTGCGCACAGATACCGGGCGAGACGCCGCTCTTGGATGCACAACATGCCGAGAATGTAGTTCCGCATTGGTCAGGGCGTTTGGCCTTGCAGGTTAAAGATGAGCCGTCCCAATCATTCAGTGCAAACTTTGAACTCAAGGGAACTGTCAAACAGGGCAATCTTAAACTGTTGTCCCCCCTAGGTAGCGTTCTTGCTGTATTGCTCTGGTCACCGCAAGGCGCTTGGCTAAACATGCCAGGTCGAGCGGAACGGTATGACACTCTGCAAACGCTGCTGACTCAAGTCAACGGCGCTCCGCTACCTATAGAAGCCTTGTTCGAGTGGCTAAGCGGAATACCCACCAGCTACAACGGCTGGACTGTGAATCTGGATAAATACCCGGATGGACGCGTATCTGCCAGACGAACTGACCCAGCGACAGAGTTGCGCATCATTCTTGATCAACCCTGAGCTTGACCGCGCCATGAAAGCCCTTTACGACACGCCCGCCCCAGCCAAGCTAAACTTGTTTTTGCACATCGTTGGTCGCAGACCTGATGGCTACCATCTGCTTCAATCAGTCTTTGTTTTGATCGACTGGTTCGACCGTCTGCATTTCGATATGCGCCAAGACGGCAAATTGAGTCGCGAAGATCTCACTGTCGCGCTACCAGATGACGACCTTGCCATCAGGGCAGCGCGTGCATTGAAGCAGGCAAGTGGTAGCCCCTTTGGTGTGCATATTGGAGTCGAAAAATATGTCCCCAGTCAGGCAGGCATGGGCGGGGGATCGTCCGACGCCGCCACTTGCCTTTTGGCACTCAACCGCCTTTGGCAGCTGAACTTACCATTGCCGCAGCTTGAGAAAATCGGATTAACTCTGGGTGCAGACGTCCCTTTTTTCCTTCGGGGAAAGAATGCTTGGGTAGAAGGTATTGGAGA
The DNA here is from genome assembly GCA_016703665.1 of Candidatus Defluviibacillus avedoerensis. Classification (GTDB taxonomy): domain Bacteria; phylum Pseudomonadota; class Gammaproteobacteria; order Burkholderiales; family Burkholderiaceae_C; genus Defluviibacillus; species Defluviibacillus avedoerensis. The sequence continues at coordinate 120,492 of JADJBS010000012.1, read as the reverse complement.
TCAAATTACTCCACTGGAAGGTCTCGCCCGCCTCATTCCAGCGTCCTATGGCGTTATCAAGCCCGTTGCTGGCGCGAACACAGCCGAAATATTTAGATCACCCACCTTGAAGCGGGACTCGAAGCCTGCTACAATAGCAGGCTTTGCTGCAGATCAAAAATCGTTTTGTGACTCAGCGCGTAATGACTTGAATGATGTCGCTGAGCAAATATGCCCAGACATAGGTCAAGCTCTTGAATGGTTTAAGTCTCAGGGCCTGAATGGCCGTATGACCGGTTCCGGAAGCGCAGTGTTTGCAAGTTTAGATAAGACAGCACAAAACTCTTTGACCATGGCTTGGCTTTCGTCAGGACTTGGCTCTCAGGGTTGGTTGTTTAGGGTCTGCAACAGTCTGGAAGTGCATCCACTGCTCGGATGGGCTTCTGGTGATTAACAATCACCACTGTATTGGGGTTGGCGGTGCGATGTGTGCCGATGACCTGTGTAGGGGAGTCGCCAAGTTGGTTAAGGCACTGGATTTTGATTCCAGCATGCGAAGGTTCGAATCCTTCTTCCCCTGCCAAAAGTTCTGAAAACGCACAAAAATGTGCATGAGCACAGGCAAGAGCACAGGTAAAGCGCATGGAAGCTTCCACCCCTGATTTCATGGTCTTCACCGGCAATGCCAATCCCGGCCTTGCCTCCGAAGTGGCCACGCATCTTGGTATCACTTTGGGCTCGGCCAGTGTGGGCCGCTTCTCCGATGGTGAAGTCACCGTCGAGATTACTCAAAATGTGCGTGCCCGAGACGTCTTTGTCGTGCAAAGCACATGTGCACCGACCAACGAAAACCTGATGGAACTGATCATCATGGTTGATGCGCTCAAGCGCGCGTCGGCCGAGCGAATCAGTGCCGTTATCCCCTACTTCGGATATGCCCGCCAGGACCGTCGCCCACGCTCATCACGTGTGCCTATATCGGCCAAAGTCGTGGCCGATATGTTGCAAGCGGTGGGAGTGGCCCGTGTCCTGACCATGGATTTGCACGCGGACCAGATTCAAGGGTTCTTCAATATTCCGGTGGACAACATTTATGCCTCGCCAGTTTTGCTTGGTGACCTTCGCCAGAAGAATTATGAAGACCTGATTGTTGTGTCACCTGATGTAGGTGGTGTGGTGCGTGCGCGCGCACTGGCCAAACAGCTCGGTTGTGACTTGGCCATCATCGACAAGCGGCGCCCCAAGGCTAACGTAAGCGAAGTCATGCACGTGATTGGCGAAATTGACGGGCGCAACTGCGTGATCATGGATGACATGATTGATACAGCAGGCACCCTGGTCAAGGCGGCCGAGGTCCTCAAGGCGCGTGGCGCCAAGAAGGTCTACGCTTACTGCACGCACCCCGTTTTTTCTGGTCCGGCCATTGACCGAATTACCCAGGGCACAGCCCTGGATGAGGTGGTGGTAACCAATACCATCCCCTTGCACGACACGGCGCGTGCTTGCAGCAAGATCCGCCAGGTATCTGTGGCACCGCTGATCGCAGAAACCATTCAACGCATTGCGACAGGCGAATCTGTCATGAGTTTGTTCTCGGAACAAGACAATCTGTTTTGAGCCGAGGATTTAGTGTGAAGTCCGGCACCGGTGTCGGGCTTTTTTTGCAACCGAAAGCATACTGGTCGCGGTAGCTTTCAGACTGGAGTATGACTATGAAATTCGTCGCTTTTGAGCGCACAAAGCAGGGCACGGGTGCGAGCCGCCGTCTGCGTAACACGGGCCGCACGCCTGGTATCGTTTACGGTGTGGGTGGTGAGCCCCAGCTGATTGAGCTTGACCACAATGCCTTGTGGCACGCCCTGAAGAAGGAAGCCTTCCACGCGTCTGTGCTCGACATGGAAATCAATGGCAAGGAAAGCAAAGTTTTGCTGCGTGACGTGCAGCCCCACCCTTTCAAGCCCATGATTGTTCATGTGGACTTCCTGCGTGTGGATGCCAACACCAAGCTCACCATGAAGGTTCCATTACATTACAGCGGTGAAGAAACTTCTTCTGCTTTCAAGCTGGAGAACTGCCTGATCACGCACGTCGTGAACGAGCTGGTGATCAACTGTCTGCCTGCTGATCTGCCTGAATTCATTGCAGTGGACCTGAGTGGTCTGAAGAAAGGTGCCTCCCTGCACTTGGACGACATCACCCTCCCCAAGGGCGTAACTGCCGTGACCCGTGGCAAGAAGAACCCTGTGTTGGTGTCTGTCGTGGCGCAAGCTGAAGAGGTACCCGATCCTGCAGCTGCTGCAGCTGCACCTGCCAAAGGTGGCAAGGCCGCACCCAAAGGCAAGAAGTAATTCTTAACCTCACGTCTTTAGTTGCCTGAAGATATCTTCAGCAGCTACAGTCAACGGCCCACCTCGGTGGGCCGTTTTGCATTTCATCCATGATCAAACTTTTTGTCGGCTTGGGAAATCCAGGCCCAGAATACGAAGGTACCCGCCATAACGCCGGTTTTTGGTGGGTTGACGAACTGGCCCGGGAACTGAAGACCAACTTGGTGCCAGAGAAATCGTACTTTGGCTTTGCTGCGCGCTGCACAGTCGACGGACAGCCACGTTGGTTATTACAGCCGCAGACATTCATGAACCGCTCGGGTCAGTCTGTCGCAGCACTGGCGCGTTTTTTCAAGATTCAGCCTCAGGAGATCCTGGTCGCTCACGACGAACTGGATGTGCTGCCTGGCCAAGCCAAACTCAAGTTCGGGGGGAGCCACGCAGGTCACAACGGTTTGCGCGACATCCACTCCCAACTGGGCAGCGCCGACTATTGGCGTTTGCGCATAGGTATCGGCCATCCTGGCTCCAGAGAAGAAGTGGTGAGCTGGGTTCTTAAGAAACCATCAAAAGAACACCGTGACAGCATTGACGAGGCCTTGACCCGTGCCACCAAAGCTTTACCACTTTTATTGGCAGGCGACATGGAGAAGGCCACGGTGTTGATCCATACACACAAGCCCGTTCGCCCAAAACCGCCAAGAACTACTCCGGAGAACCCGTCTTTGGTACTAAACGAGCCAGGCGGAAAACGAATCTCAATGTAGCCATGCTGTGCGTCAAATTGGCACGCCTGCAACGAGCAAGACCTGACGCGGTCTGTCAGCATTGCGGTGCAATTGCACAGACCTTAGCTTGACACCGTCATACGCTGAAATTTCATCCAAAGCGTTTCACGGCTTTCCACATGTGCCGGATTCACAGGGATGCAGGCCACGGGGCAGATCTGCACGCACTGCGGCTCGTCATGATGCCCCACGCATTCCGTGCACTTGGATGGGTCAATTTCGTAAATTTCCTTACCCATATAAATCGCATCGTTCGGGCACTCGGGCTCGCAAACGTCGCAATTGATGCATTCATCGGTAATCATCAGCGCCATGAACGGTATTATCGGTCCGAGATGAGCCTGTTTCTTGCCAAACGTTTTCTGACCCTGATTGCCACGCTGCTTGGTGCGTCCTTGGTCGTCTTTCTGGTCCTTGAAATCCTGCCCGGCAATGCTGCGCAAGTGCTGATGGGGGCCGATGCGTCTCCAGAGGCTGTCACGGCTTTGGCGGAGAAACTCGGGCTGAACCACCCACCGCAAGTACGTTACTGGAACTGGGTCAGCGGCATACTCACCGGCAACTTGGGGGATAGCTACTCGTATAGCTCGCCGGTGTTTGAACTGATCCTGGAACGCCTTGCATTGACCGTACCTTTGGCCTTGATGGCAATGCTGATCACCACGGTATTGGCTGTCAGTGCAGGTCTGTTTGCCGCTTCGCATCACAACAAGGTCGGTGATATCGGAGTCATGGGTTTGGCCCAGATTGGTGTGGCCATTCCCAATTTCTGGTTTGCAATTTTGCTGATCCTGGTGTTTTCTGTCTGGCTCCAGTGGTTTTCTGCGGGTGGCTTCCCTGGCTGGAGCGATGAACCCTGGGGAGCGTTCAAAGCACTGCTGCTTCCCGCGTTTTCGCTGGCAGTCGTACAGGCGGCCATTCTGGCCCGCATTACCCGGTCGGCGGTACTAGAGGTGCTGCGTGAAGACTTTGTCCGCACCGCACGCGCCAAGGGTTTGTCGCAGCGCGGCACCCTTTGGGGTCATGTATTGCGCAACGCCATGATTCCAGTGATCACCGTCATGGGCCTTCAATTCGCAAACCTTCTGGCGGGCACCATCGTGGTTGAGAACGTTTTTTACCTGCCAGGGCTGGGGCGCTTGATTTTTCAGTCCATCTCCAACCGCGACCTGATTGTGGTTCGCAATTGCGTGATGCTGCTGGCCGCCATGGTCGTCATCGTCAATTTTGTGGTGGATGTGTTGTACGCCGTCATTGATCCACGCGTGAAGGCAAGCGACATATGACCCGTACGCAGCTAACGCGTGCCTTTGAACACCGTAGTTTCACCGTTGGAGCCGTGCTGACCAGCATGCTGATCCTGGCAGCCTTGCTCTCTTTTGTCTGGACTCCTTGGTCGCCGTATGACATTGATGTCCCCAACAAGCTCAAGGGGCCCGGGGATGGACACTGGCTGGGCACTGACTCGATCGGACGTGACGTGGCCTCGCTTCTGCTGGTCGGGGCGCGCAACTCCATTGTGGTTGGGGTTATCGCTGTGGGCATTGGCCTCATTGTGGGTACAGCTTTGGGCCTCCTGGCATCTGCACGCAGGGGTTGGATCGAAGAGACCATCATGCGGCTGGCGGATTTCAGCTTTGCTTTCCCCGCCATCTTGTCGGCAATCATGATGACGGCGGTGTTTGGGCCAGGCATTGTCAACTCGATCATTGCAATTGGTATTCACAACATCCCGACCTTTGCCCGCGTAACACGGGCCAGCGCCAATGCCACCTGGTCGCGTGAATTCATCACGGCAGCCCGGGCCTGCGGCAAAGGGCCGTGGCGCATCACGATAGAGCATGTGCTGCCCAATATCCTGTCTGTACTGATCGTGCAAGCCACCATCCAGTTTGCGCTGGCCATCCTGGCTGAGGCTGCACTTTCATACCTGGGGCTTGGTACGCAGCCACCTCAACCTTCCTGGGGACGCATGCTCAGCGAGGCACAAACCCTGCTCTTTCAGGCTCCTATGCTGGCGGTGTACCCTGGTATGGCAATTGCACTTGCAGTGCTTGGCTTGAATCTGTTGGGTGACGGTCTGCGCGACTTGCTGGACCCACGCCTGGCCAGGAAACGTTAGTCCATGGCATTGCTCAAAGTCACTGATCTGCGGGTTCACCTCCAAACACCAGCAGGCCCGGCCGACGCCGTGCGCGGTATCAGCTTTGCGTTGGAACGTGGTGAAACGCTAGGTCTGGTAGGTGAATCAGGGTGCGGCAAGTCAATGACTGCCATGGCTGTCATGGGGCTGCTGCCCGAAACGGCCCGAACCAGCGGCAGCATCCAACTGGACGGTACAGAGTTGTGCGGAGCGAAAGATGCCCAATTGCGTGAAGTTCGAGGCGACCGCATCGGCATGATCTTTCAGGAGCCGATGACAGCGCTGAACCCTTTGCATACTGTCGGTAACCAAGTCGCTGAACCTCTTCGCATTCACAAAAACATGTCACGCGCGGCAGCGCGCACCGAGGCACTCCGCTTGCTGGACCGCGTCGGCATTCCTGACGCAGCCAAGCGAATGGACGCGTACCCGCATCAGTTCTCGGGTGGGCAGCGCCAACGCATCACCATTGCCATGGCGCTCGCCTGTGGACCGGACCTTTTGATCGCAGATGAACCCACGACTGCGCTTGATGTCACGGTGGCCGGACAGATCCTCCAACTTATCCGAGATCTCGTGAAGGAGCGTGGCATGGGCCTGATCCTGATCTCTCACGACCTGGGCATGATTGCGCAGAACGTCGGTCGCATGATGGTGATGTATGGCGGGACAGTCGTCGAAAGTGGGAGCACCCGGGAAGTGTTCACGGCGCGCATGCACCCGTACACTCAGGGACTGTTCGCGTCGCGCCCCAGTCTCTTGTCAGGCAAGGCTGAGAAGACCACGGGATCAGTCAGAAAACGCTTGCCCGCCATACCCGGTTCGGTTCCTGAACTGCATCGCCTTCCTGCAGGGTGCCCCTTTGCAGGGCGTTGCTCGGTTGCCTTGGAAAGTTGTGCCAAGGAGGCGGCCTCTCCCATTCAACTCAGTCCAACACACAGTGCACGCTGCGTGCTGATCAAGCCCATATGACCGAGCCCTTGCTGCAAGTCACTGACCTGGTGAAGCACTACACCTTGCCACGCGAGAGTCTGTTTGCCCCTGCCAAAGTGGTCGAGGCCCTTCGCGGCGTCAGCTTTAGCGTGCAAGCCGGTCACAGCTTTGGCATTGTGGGTGAATCAGGCTCAGGCAAATCCACCATGGCGCGCCAGGTGATGGCCCTGGAAACACCAACCTCAGGCTATGTAACCTTGCTAGGGCAAACCCTACATGAATTGTCCGCTATCAAATTAAGAGAGGCAAGGCGCCACATCCAGATGGTCTTTCAAGACCCCTATGGCTCATTGGACCCAAGGCAAAACGTCGCCCGCATCGTAGGAGAACCGCTGTCAGTCGATCATTCTGTCAATGCATCGGAACGCGCCGATAGGGTCCATGAAAGCGTGATCGCTGTTGGCCTGCGCGACAGTGATTTACACAAATATCCCCATGAATTTTCAGGTGGGCAGCGCCAGCGTATCGCCATTGCACGCGCACTCATCACACGCCCCAAACTTATTGTGGCAGACGAGCCAGTCAGTGCCCTGGATGTGTCTGTGCAGGCTCAGGTTCTCAATCTGATGATGGACTTGCAAGACCAGTTTGGCGTCACTTACCTGCTCATCAGCCATGACCTTGCGGTAGTCCAGCACGTTTGCGACGAGGTGGCCGTAATGAACAAAGGAGAGATCGTTGAACGTGGTGCCCCGGCTGAACTGTTCACCCGCCCTCAACACCCTTACACCCAGGCGCTGGTGACGGCTGTGCCCCATGCCAACTTTGATTGAACAGCGATTTGCCAGCAACACTGTGCATATTCAAATGCACAAATAGCGGCAGCAGAACAAAAAGCCTTGCTACCATGGCGCTTTTGGCTCAGGAGAACCTGTTTTATGAAACGCCGTGACTTCGCCCTCAGTTCTGCAGCGATCGCTACCTTGGGCCAAATGCCCCTTGCAGTACTTGCCCAAAGCAAAAAAGACACCCTCACTCTGGGCATGACCCTTGAACCGACCGGACTGGACCCGACTGCGGGTGCTGCATCGTCCATCGCCGAGGTTACGCACTACAGCATCTATGAGTCACTGACCAAAATCAATTCTGATGGCTCCGTTACGCCACTTTTGGCTGAAAAATGGGAAGTTTCCCCCGATCTTCGCACCTACACATTCATCCTGCGCAAGGGGATAAAGTTTCATAACGGTGAGCCATTCAACGCGGCCGCCGTCAAATTTTCATTTGACCGTGCGGGTGGCGAAAAAAGCACCAACAAGGACAAACGCACCTTTGCCAACCTGAGTACACAGGTGGTGGACGACAGCACCGTGGTGCTGATCAATAACGAAGTAGATCCTGATTTTCTGTTCTTGCTGGGTCAGGCCACGGCCATCATCGTGGAACCCAAGAGCGCAGACACCAACGCCACCAAGCCGGTTGGCACGGGCCCCTACAAGCTCGATGCCTGGAGCAAGGGCTCATCTGCCAGCCTGAGCAAGTGGGATGGTTACCGCAATGCCTCCGCCGTCAAACTGCGCAAAGTAACCTACAAATTCATCAGCGAGCCTGCTGCCCAAATTGCCTCTTTGCTAGCCGGAGACGTGGACGCTTTCCCCCGTGTCACCAGCCGGGGGATCGACCAGTTCAAGAACAACCCCAAGTTCCAGGTGCAAATGAATGGCTCGCGCGCCAAGACCATCCTGGCCATCAACAACAAGAAAAAACCATTTGACGATGTTCGCGTGCGTCGTGCCATCAGCATGGCCATTGACCGCAAGGCGGTGATTGACGGCTCGTTTGACGGCAACGGCGCGCCCATCGGCAGTCACTACGTACCAGGTGCGTTCGGCTATGTCGATACCACGGCGGTCAACGCTTTCAATGTAGAGAAGGCCAAAGCACTGCTTAAGGAGGCTGGCGTCACGACGCCGCTGGAAGTCAGTCTGATCCTCCCACCACCGCCTTATGCCCGCCAAGGGGGGGAAATCATAGCGGCCCAGCTTGCCAAGATCGGCATTGTGGCCAAACTGCAAAATGTCGAGTGGGCACAGTGGCTTTCTGGTGTTTACACCAACAAAAACTATGACATGACCATCATCAGCCATGTGGAACCTTTTGACCTTGGCAACTTTGCCAAGCCAGACTACTACTGGGGCTATGAGTCCAAGAAGTTCAACGAGCTATACGCAAAGAGCAAGAACACCCTCAAGCCTGCCGACCGAGCCAAACTGTTGGGTGATGTTCAACGCCTGCTGGCGGAAGATTGTGTCCATGGGTTCCTTTATCAACCCCTATGGACCACGATTTCGAACAAGAACGTGAAAGGTCTATGGAAAGACATGCCCGTATTTGTCAACGACCTCGCGGCTCTGTCTTGGTCGTGATATTTGGCGATTGCCCGGCATGAGTCTTAGCCATGATCTGCTGGGCAACCCAGTTAGTTTGAGCGCGCCTTCCAGCCTGGGTGGTGTGGACGACTTTGTGGGGGGATTTCTGTCCTGCGAGGCAAGGGCTGTAAACTTGCTGTTGGCGCCCAGTGTGGACCCTGCGCCTTTGCCACAAGCGTACGCCGCCGCTTTACACATGTTTGCGGAGTCGGCAGACGGTCCACGAAACGCCCGCCCCTACATCGAGCGGGCACTGGATTCACCCATACAGGCAACCCCCCAGGAGTTGCGCTTTGTCCATGCGGTCGCGGCGTGGGTCAACGGCGACTTACCTTTGGCGATTCAACTGCACCTGGAGCAAGCACACGAATGCCCCCGTGACTTAGCCTCCTTGAAGCTGGGGCAATACCATTTGTTTAACCGAGGCGATGCGCCCGGCATGCTCAAGCTGGCGCTCGCCTGCGAAAACGTGGCAGCCGACGTACCGTATTTTCATGGCATGCTGGCCTTTGCCTGGGAACAATGCCATTTCCTCGACGATGCAGAGACATCTGCCCGACACGCCTTGTCCTTGTCACACAAAGAGCCCTGGGCGCAGCATGCCATTGCCCACGTGATGCTGACCCAGGGGCGGCTGCACGAAGGCCTGAACTTCATGCAAGAGTCTTCTGCGTCATGGACTGGCCTCAATTCTTTCATGTGCACCCACAACTGGTGGCATCTGGCTGTGTTTGCACTGGAACTGGAACAGCACGACGCGGTGCTCCGCCTTTACGACGATCAAGTTTGGGGAGTTGAAAAGGCCTATTCGCAAGATCAGATTGGCGCAGTGTCACTGCTTGCAAGGCTTGAACTTGCGGGTGTCGATGTGGGCAAACGCTGGGATGAACTGCTGCCCTACCTGCAGACCCGGACCAAAGATCAGTTCCTGCCCTTTCTGGACATGCAATACCTTTATGGATTGGCACGATGCGGCAGACCAGAAGCCGATGAATTGCTACAAAATATAGAGCATTATAGTGATTCAACCATGCAATCCAACGATGTGTGGCAGCAGGTCTGGCAGCGCGTATGCCTACCCGCATGCCGAGGCCTCATGGCCCACGCACAGGGCAACTTTGCGAGGGCGGCTGATCAGCTGGGCATGGCCCTGCCGCGATTAGCCGAAGTCGGCGGCAGCCATGCCCAAAGAGACTTATTTGAACTTTTTTACCTGGACGCTTTGGTGCGCAACGGCAAGCTGGCAGGCGCCCAGCACTTGGTGCAGCAGCGGTGCCTGCAGCAACCTGAATCTCTGCGCCTTAAGCACCAAGCGTCCAGGCTTTACACCGACTTGGGGCTGAATTCTTTGGCCAGCCGTGCTTGGTCATAGACTGGTTGAGCTGGCATATCGGCCAGGTGCTCAACATCCGCCCATTCCTCAATTGACAAAACCAACTGGCCGCCATCCAGATGGGCACGGATACGGTTCACAGCGGCGTTGGGAATCAGGCATTCGCGCGGACCTGACAGTGAAAGACCTCTGGCAGTACGGTAGATCATGTCCAGCACCCCGCCGTGAGTGACCACCGCCACTTTGCGCGCAGGACCGGCAACAACAGTTGCCAGCGCACTCGTCACGCGCAAATGAAAAACGCGCGCACTTTCAGCACCGGGCAGGGCATAGTCCGCATCAAATAACACCCATTGCGCCCATTCTTTGGGAAACTGGCGTTGAATGTCTTCAATCTTCATGCCATCCACCTGACCAAAGTTCTGCTCCCGCAGGCTTGGTAAAGCCAAGCAGGTCATGCCCAAAGCATCAGCCAAAGGTTGGGCAGTTTGCCTGGCTCGTTGTAGATCACTGCAAACCAATGCATCCAGACCGGCAGATTCAAGCCGCTTGGCCAAGCGCCTGGCCTGCGCATGCCCTACCTCGTTCAAGGGAATGTCCACCTGCCCCTGAAACCGCAGGGCACGATTCCATTCTGTCTCGCCGTGGCGCAATAATAAGAGTTCTGTCATTGAATGACATTATCGGACTTCCAAGTCAAACTCGCTCAAAGGCAAGGCCGTGAAGCAATTGATTTTTCTACCTGGCATGGCTTGTGACGCCAGCTTGTGGCACCCACAATTGGCCGCTGTGCACACACGTTGGAAGCCTGCGGTAAGTGATGTGCATTTCCGCTTCCACAGCATTGAGGGCATGGCGACGGCATTGCTGTCTGAGTTCCCCAACACCGACTTGGTATTGTGCGGCGCATCGATGGGCGGCATGATTGCCATGGAGGCTGCCAGACAATGCCCGGACCGCATTGCAGGTCTTGCCCTGTTCGGCACCACTGCCCGACCAGAAACGCCAGAAATCCGGGCGCTTCGAAAAGCGGCGATCACCCTGTATGAGCAGGGTCGTATAGAAGAAGTCCTTCGTGCAAACCTGCAGTTTGCCTTTCATGAGGATGCCCAGGCCAATCCCAAGATCGTCAATGAATACCTGCGTGTGATCATGGCAGCAGGCTCTGCCCAATTGGTCCAGCAAAATCGTGCCGTGATGGATCGACCTGACGCGAGATTGCACTTGCCCTTTGTGCGCTGCCCGACACTTGTCCTGTGGGGAGACAGCGACCAACTCACGCCACCCGAATGCTCCCGCGAAATTGCTTCACTGATTCCGGGGGCAAAGGCAATTGAAGTGCCTCATTGTGGTCACATGTTGACCATGGAACAAGCAAAAGCGGTGAACGCCGCCTTGCTTACTTGGTTGGGCGGGCTTGAATCGGGCTGAGCATCCGCCAACACTCAGGCTGCAGCCTGGACGCTACGCACCTTGGCGTGCAGCTTCTCCAGCACGGACGGCGACACAAACTTGTGGACTTCGCCGCCCAGCATGGCAATCTCTCGCACAAAGGTGCTGCTGACAAATTGATACTTGTCGCTGGGCGTCAAGAAAACCGTTTCCACGTCCGGCATCAAGGTCCGGTTCATGCCCGCGAGCTGGAACTCGTAATCAAAGTCAGTGACCGCACGCAAACCACGCACCACTGCTTTGGCCTGGCGGGCGACAGCAAAGTCGCGCAACAAACCGGAATAGCTGTCTACTTCCACTTGGGGAAACTTAGCCACGGCGGCCTGCGCCATATCCATGCGTTCCGGCAGGCTGAACAGTGCCTTCTTATGATGCCCAGCGGCCACGGCCACAATGACTTTGCCAAAAAGCTGTGTGGCACGCCGAACCACGTCTTCGTGTCCCAGGGTCATGGGATCAAATGTGCCGGGATAGACTGCGATCACGTTGGACATGGCTAACTCCTGTGCATGTTTGCGCGGATTATGCCCGGCGAAGGCACCTGTTTGGGCAACCGGTCAGGTAGCAGACGCACGTGAATACGCGGATTAAGGGACGATCGTCAGTAAGTGTGCAAACACAGCGCCTGCTTTGAGCTGCTTGAGCACCACCAAACCCGAGGGCCTCAAGCGCTCGTCACTCCAAAGCTCGGGTGCCTCGAGATAGACCTTGCCCTGCGGCCGCAGCAATGCACGCGCCGCCGCCAATGCCGAATCAAACAGGTCCGCATGAAAAGGCGGGTCCAGAAAAACCAAATCCTGATTTGCTGGCGACATTCGCTTCATGGCAGCAACTCCATCGCCTCGCAACACTTGCACATGGGCTGCAGACAGCTTTTGGCAGGTGTCTTGCAGACGCTTGACGAGCCCAGCATCTGACTCGATCAACGTCACATTGTCGGCTCCACGTGAAGCGGCTTCCAACCCCAATGCGCCAGTCCCAGCAAAGGCATCCAGGCAATGACAGCCGTTCAGGTTCTGCCCCAGCCAGTTGAAGAGTGTTTCGCGCACCCGGTCAGGCGTTGGGCGCAGGCCAGGTCGATCGGGTACCGCTAGCTTGGTACGCTTCCATTGGCCGCCGATGATGCGCACCTCACCAGAATGTGCGCGACTCAAGGCTTACCCCCAACGATCACTGTCACCATGCTGTCAGGTTGCAGCTTGCGGGCAAAGGCAGCCTTGATTTCGTGCACGGTGACGCGGTCAACCTGGGCTGTCCAGGTGTCCAGGTAATCCAGTGGCAAGCCGTTCCAGGCAATATTGGCCACATTGCCAAGCAGCTTGCGGTTGCTGTCAATCAGCAAGGCAAAGCCGCCAATGAGGTTGTCTTTGGCGGCTTGCAGCTCGTCCGGCGTCGGGCCGTTGCTTACAAAGTCTGCAACGACCTGTTTGGCTACGTGCACGGCCTGCTGGGCCTGGTCTGGCCGCGTTTGCAGACCGACTGTAAAGGCGCCCGCATGCAGGCCAGGAGAAAAGTAGCTGTAAACACTGTAGCTCAGGCCGCGCTTCTCGCGAACCTCAGAAGTTAACCTTGACACAAAACCGCCACCGCCCAGAATGTAATTGCCCACCGTCAACAGAAAAAAGTCGGGGTCGTCCCGCTTGAACCCTGGTTGCCCAATCAGCACATGAGCCTGCGCAGACTCGAAAGGAAGGTTGATCTCCCTTGATTGCGTCAGGGCCGTGACTTCTGACACGAGGGGGAGCGCCGCACACTGCCCAGCGGCAGACGGCAAACCCGCCAGCAACGCCTGAACCGCGGCCTGAGTTTGCGCCCGGTTCAGGTTGCCTACCACGCTGATCTTGGCACGGCAGGGCAGGATGTGCAGACGGTAGAGGTTTTGCATATCTGCCACGGATATCGCGCTCAAGCTGGCCTCGGTCATCTCCATTCCATAGGGATGCGGGCCGTACACGGCACGTCCAAATTCTTTGCCAGCAAGCGTGCCCGGTCGGCGAGCAGCCTCCGCCAAGCTGGCAATCAGGCGCTGCCGCTCACGCGCCCAAATCGCCGGCGCAAAGGCGGGCTCCGCCATTTGCCTGCCCGCCAGAGCAAGGGCTTTGGCTAGCAGATCGGGCTCGGTCAAGCTGCGCAATGCAAAGCTCATGCGGTCTGACCCAGCGCTCGCACCGAACGATGCCCCCAAGTCTGCCCACGCTTCACCCAGTTCGTTTTCGTCCATCGGTGCCAAGCCTTTTTGGCCGGTCAAGCCTTTGCCAGCCATGCCTGCTGTGACACTGGCCAAGCCTGCCTGATGGGAAGGATCGCGTCGCCCTCCCGCATCAAAGTCGATCTGGATGTCCACCATGGGGATCGCCGGGCTCTCGACCAAGTTGACCTGGGCACCGCTGGGCAGAATCCAACGCTGTATGGGGATACCCGCAGCAGCGTTTTGCAGACAAAACATGATGCCACCGCATATCAGAAGGTGTTTAATAGCTATCATTTTTATAGTCCTTATGGCCACCATCAATGCCTCAGGGCAGGCGCACTGCCCGCCTGTCTCACACGGGTGGGCTTGTCAGACTTGTCCAGTGGCTGCGGTCGAAGGATGGCTACTGTCAATTGATCGTCGCCAAAGTAGCGCTGGGCTACCAATTTGACTTGCTCGGCGCTCACTTGGCGCAGCTTGGCGATGAGTTGGCTCCCCGTATCCAGTGGCAGGCCCTGCACCCAATAGTTGCCTAACTCGCGAGCCTGCCCCATCACTGTGTCAAGCTTGTACACCTCACTGGCAACCCATTGCGTCTTGACACGTTGCAGTTCGGCCTCGCTCACACCTTCGGCTGCTATTTTTCTCACCTGTTCACGCAGGGATAATTCGACATGCTCTGGCGTTTTGCCTGCTACGGGCACGCCGTCAAGCGTGAAAAGTTGCGGGCCACGGCCTAGCAGCCCGTTATGAGCACCTGCACTTTCGGCAACGCGTTGCGCCCCTTGGGTCAAGGCGCGCTCCAAGCGGGCGCCGCTATAACCATCGAGAATCGCGGATAGCACGGTGAGTGCCAGTGCGTCTTTGTTGCGGTCAGTGTCAGATAAACCGTCAAGCCCAGGCACTTTGTAGGCCAGCGAGACATACGACTGCTCTGCAGGTGCCTTGAAGTCGATCCGTCGCACCCCGCTTTGTGGAGGTTCAATTCTCGGTTTGCGCGGCGGAATGTCCCTAGCCGGAATGGCACCGTAGTGGGCTTCTGCCCATTGACGTACCTGTTCGGGATTGACGTCACCTGCCACGACCACAGCAGCGTTGGTCGGTGTGTACCACCGTCTGAAGAACTCGCGAGCATCCTCAGCCGTCAATGAATCCAGATCGCTCATCCAGCCCACCACGGGGCGACGGTAGGGCGAGGCCATGAACACAGCGGCATTCAACGCTTCATACATGGCCGAGCGGGGAACATCTTCGGTTCGCAGGCGGCGTTCTTCTTTGACGACTTCAAGCTCTTTTGCAAACTCTTCGTCGGCCCACTGGTTGTTGGCAAACCGGTCAGCCTCCAGTTTCATGACTTCTTGCAAGCGGTTCGCTGGGATCTGCTGGTAATAGCCGGTGTAGTCTCGCGAGGTAAAGGCGTTTTCACGCCCCCCGAGTGCAGCAACACGGCGTGAAAACTCCCCGGCCTTGACGCTGGGCGTTCCCTTGAACATCATGTGCTCCAGCACATGGGCCACGCCAGTGCTGCCGTCCACCTCGTCCATCGAACCCACCTTGACCCATACCATATGAACAGCAGTGGGCGCGCGGTGATCGGGCTTGATGATCAGCGTCATGCCATTGGCAAGTCTGTGCTCGTAGATGGTGGACTCAGGCTTTCTTTTCAGCGTCAAGTCCTTGGGCGGTGCAATGCCAGTAGAGGTCTGCCCCAGCGAATAGACGGGGAACAGGCAAGCAATAGCGCCAGTGAGTGAGGCGACGAGTATGTGACGCTGAAAAGCGCGAACATCAAGGGACATCAGGTGTTTCATAGAATGCTGTGATTCTAAGAACCCCGACATGTTCAGCTTTTTCAAGAAAAAAACCGCTACTGAGGCTGCACCTGCGGTCAAAGCCCCCGCGAATGCTCCGGCAAGCGCACTGGCACCCCCCCCTGTTGCAGCCCAAATCCAGCCACCTCCTCCCACCAAACGGCAAGGCTGGCTGGACAAACTCAAGGCTGGGCTGCGCAAAACGGGCTCCAGCATTGCCACCGTTTTCACTGGCACTCAAATTGACGATGCCTTGTATGAGGACCTGGAGGCTGCCTTGCTGATGGCCGATGCCGGGGTTGGCGCAACAGAATTTCTGTTGAAAGACTTAAGAGCCAGGGTCAAGGAACACAAAGCAACTGACCCGCAGGCAGTCAAGGCTCTATTGATTGACTCCATAGCCGCCTTGCTTGCGCCCCTGGAAAAGCCTCTGATCGTGGGCATTCACCACCCGACGGTGATCATGGTGACTGGCGTCAATGGCGCAGGAAAGACCACCTCCATCGGCAAGCTGACCAAGCACTTGTCTGGTGCAGGCGCGTCGGTGCTGCTGGCAGCAGCCGACACTTTCCGCGCTGCCGCCAAAGAGCAACTGCTGGTTTGGGCGGATCGCAATACAGTGGAAGTCATCAGCCAAAGCGGTGGCGACCCGGCAGCGGTGAGTTTTGACGCAGTCAGTGCTGGCAAGGCCCGTGCAAAGGATGTGGTGCTGGTAGATACGGCCGGACGCCTGCCAACTCAACTGCATCTGATGGAAGAACTCAAAAAAATCAAACGTGTAGTCACCAAAGCAGATGCGACAGCACCCCACGAAGTTCTGCTAGTCATTGATGGCAACACAGGTCAGAATGCCCTGGCACAGGTCAAAGCTTTTGACGAAGCGATTGGCCTTACGGGCTTGATTGTGACCAAGCTCGACGGTACTGCCAAAGGCGGTGTTTTGGCTGCTATTGCCCTGTGGTCTCAGGATAAGGCCCATGTTCAGATGGGTGCTGTACCCGTACCCGTCTATTTCGTAGGCGTCGGTGAAAAGCTGGAAGACCTGGAAACCTTCAAAGCCAGGGAGTTTGCCCAGGCCTTGCTTGCTTGAGTAAAGTGCGGCAATGCAGGGTCATACGTCATTCGAACCAGCCGCCAGCAGTGCCAAACATTTGGTGTTGGTGGGTGCTGGGGGCGTTCACATTCAACTGCTCCAGGCATTGGCAAAGCGTGGTGCACCCAACCTGAAGATAACCCTTGTTTCGCCTGACCCCCAGTATTGGCATGCACCGAGGCTGGCAGACTGGATGATGGGAAGTTACACACTGACCCAACTTGCTTTTCCATTGGCAGAACTGCTGGCCAGGTGCAGTGGTGAGCACCTGGCCAAACGGGTTAAGTCACTTGATGTCAGCAAGCAGCAACTGGTGATGAATGATGGCAGCTTGCTGCCTTATGACGCTTTGAGCATTGAAGTGGGTGGTGACAGCGATCAAAAAGAGCATGAAGCCAACCTGCCGGGGTCCATCCAGCATGGGCTGTGGATTCAACCCATGGAGCGATTTACTTCGCTTTGGCCTCAGATCGTTGACTTGGCGCGGAAAAAGTCGATGCGAATCGCGGTAGTGGGCGACGGGCAAATTGCCATCGCTCTGGCACTGGGGTTGCAGCAGGCTCTGGTTACAGATTCACTGGCCAAGCCATGCAGGGTCAGTCTCATCAGCGGTGCCAGTTTGCCTTTGGCTTACAGCCCTCCAAGAATGCAAGCCCAGGTTTTGAACTTGCTCAAATCGCGTGAAATCACTGTTTTGCGAGATCGCTGCTCTTCGCTGGGGGAGGGCGAAGCTGCCTTGGATTGTGGCGCGCGACTGGCCAGCGATGCGACCATCGTGGCTTTGCTGGCACCTTTCCCCTCATGGGTCTTGCAGAGCGGTTTGGCCAAGCATGCCAGCGGCATGATTGATGTGGACGCACAGGGACAAAGCACCAGCCATGCACGCGTATTTCTCTCAAAATACCAACCCGTGAATTTGGCGGGACCTGCGGGATACGACCTTGCATGGCGCCTGGGGCATTTCCTGGATTTGCCACCCAGTGAGAAAACCCTCAATGCGCCTGACGATGGGCAGTCGACTCGCTTGTTCTTGCCCACAGGCGCCAGGAAAGCCCTGGGCTATTGGCAAAATATGTGCATGAATGGGACCGCAGTCTGGCACGCGATGCGATCAGCGGATGACCGCGCCTTACGACGGGCAGGCCTGGAAAGCACCTGACGGATCTTGCACTTATGCCCAGGCAACTTGGCTGGTATCGCATATTCCGCGACCGCCATGTATCGAGCCGTAGTACATTTATCGACCATGGCTACTGCTGAAAACCTCATCTCTGAAGCTTCGGGTTTAGCGCTACCCGGCATGGGCCGAGCCCTGGTGAGCGCGGGCATGCTCGCCCAAAAGGCTGCCGAGGATCTTTTCCGCAAAGCACAGACCAACCGGACGTCATTTACCGCCGAGTTGACTGACTCAGGGGCTGTGTCGGCCCATGATCTGGCGCTGACATTGTCCAGGGCGTTTTGCGTGCCTTTGCTGGATCTGGATGCGATTGACAAAGACCGGCTACCCAAGGATTTGCTTGACCCCAAGATTTGCCAGACCTACCGGTTGGTGGTACTGAGCAAGCGAAATAACCGACTGATCGCAGCGACTGCCGATCCATCTGACCAGGAAGCCGCTGAAAAGATCAAGTTCGCCACCCAAATGGGTGTGGACTGGGTCATTGTTGAGCACGACAAGTTGGCCAGACTGCTGAAATTGAGCGACATGAACGCCAGTCAAGTCATTGACGGAATGATGGGCGACGAATTCGAATTTGACGAGGAAACCTCCGCCGCCGCCCTGGAGATTTCGGACGGTCCCGCCAACGATGTTGACGATGCGCCTATCGTCAAATTCCTGCATAAGATGCTGCTTGATGCCTACAGTATGCGTGCTTCTGACCTGCACTTTGAGCCCTATGAACACACCTACCGGATCCGGTTTCGTGTAGACGGTGAATTGCGGGAGATTGCGTCACCCCCGGTAGCCATCAAGGAGAAACTGGCATCCCGGATCAAGGTGATCTCGCGCATGGACATTTCGGAAAAGCGTGTGCCGCAAGACGGCAAAATGAAGCTGAAAATCGGGCCAGACCGGGTAATTGACTTCCGGGTCAGCACATTGCCCACCTTGTTTGGCGAAAAAATCGTCATCCGCATTCTGGACCCAAGCAGCGCCAAGTTGGGCATTGAGGCGCTAGGGTACGAGCCCGAAGAAAAAGCACGCCTTCTGGCTGCAGTTCAGCGGCCGTATGGCATGGTGCTGGTAACTGGGCCAACGGGTTCGGGCAAAACGGTTTCGCTCTATACATGCCTGAATTTGCTGAATAAACCTGGGGTGAACATATCCACCGCAGAAGATCCGTCTGAAATTAACCTGCCAGGGGTCAACCAAGTCAATGTCAACGACAAGGCTGGACTGACCTTTGCTGCAGCACTCAAGTCCTTTTTGCGCCAGGATCCGGACATCATCATGGTGGGTGAGATCCGGGATCTGGAAACAGCGGATATTTCGATCAAGGCTGCTCAAACAGGTCACTTGGTGCTGTCAACGCTTCACACCAATGACGCCCCGACCACGCTCACCCGGATGCGGAACATGGGGATTGCCCCGTTCAACATTGCATCCAGCGTCATTTTGATCACCGCCCAGCGGCTCGCGAGACGGCTTTGCCCCAATTGTAAGGAAGTGTCCGACGTGCCCCGCCAGGCGCTACTCGATGCAGGGTACCGGGAGTCAGAACTTGACGGCAGCTGGAAACCCTACAGGCCTGTGGGTTGCAGCATGTGCAACAACGGTTATAAAGGACGCGTGGGCATTTACCAGGTGATGCCCATCAGCGACGAGATCCAGCGCATCATTTTGCGAGATGGCAGTTCAATGGACATTGCAGAACAAGCGGCCAGGGAAGGCGTCAGAAGCCTGCGGCAATCGGGGCTATACAAGGTCAAGATTGGCGTCACCTCATTGGAAGAGGTATTGGGTTGCACCAATGAATAAGCTCGAAATAACCAGGAGCGTATTGCACCATGGCAACTAAATCGGCGCCGCCCAAGCCAGCGGCGAAGGCCGTGAAACCGTCTAACTCGGAGAGCATTTACGAATGGACCGGCAAAGACAGGAACGGCAAAGCGACGTCCGGGGAAATGCGGGCGGGTGGCGAAAACCAAGTTCAGGCTGCGCTTCGCCGCCAGGGCATTCTGGTCACCAAGATCAAGAAACGCCGGATGAGTTCTGGCAAGAAAATCAAGCCCAAAGACCTTGCCATTTTCACCCGTCAACTGGCAACCATGATGAAAGCGGGCGTTCCTTTATTGCAAGCTTTTGACATTGTGGGTCGCGGAAACCCCAATCCGAGCGTAACCAAACTGTTGAACGACATCCGAACCGATGTAGAAACGGGTACTTCGCTCAGTTCAGCATTCCGCAAGTTTCCGCTTTACTTTGACAATCTGTATTGCAATCTGGTCGAGGCTGGGGAAGCCGCCGGTATTCTGGAATCGTTGCTTGACCGCCTGGCAACCTACATGGAAAAGACAGAAGCGATCAAGTCAAAGATTAAGTCAGCCCTGATGTACCCGATTTCTGTCGTGGTGGTTGCGTTTGTGGTTGTGGCTGTGATCATGATCTTCGTCATCCCAGCATTCAAGCAGGTGTTTTTCTTCCTTTGGTGCCGATTTGCCGGCCCCAACGATGATGGTGATCGCGATCAGCGAGGTCTTTGTGAGCTACTGGTGGCTGATTTTTGGTGGAATTGGAGGCAGTATCTATTTCTTCATGGAGGCATGGAAGCGCAATGAAAAGATGCAGGCCCTCATGGATAGAATACTGTTGAAGATGCCGATTTTTGGTGTGTTGGTCGACAAGTCTTGTGTGGCACGCTGGACGCGGACAATGTCCACCATGTTCGCCGCCGGTGTGCCTTTGGTCGAAGCGCTGGATTCAGTGGGCGGGGCTGCGGGCAATAGGGTTTATGAAAATGCCACGTACAAAATCCAGCAAGAGGTTTCGACAGGTACCTCGCTGACGACGGCAATGTCCAACGCCAATATTTTTCCTTCGATGGTGTTACAGATGTGCTCGATTGGCGAAGAGTCTGGCTCGATTGACCACATGTTGGGCAAGGCAGCTGACTTTTACGAGGCTGAAGTCGATGACATGGTGGCAGGTCTGTCCAGCCTGATGGAGCCTATCATCATCGTGGTGCTGGGTGGCCTCATTGGGGGAATTGTGGTCTCCATGTATTTGCCCATCTTCAAACTTGGCCAAGTTGTTTGATGCTGCAAGAACTTGACGGCATGCTGGGCGTGGGCTTGGCAGCCATTTTCGGCTTGATGATTGGAAGTTTTCTGAATGTGGTGATTTACCGCCTGCCCCGAATGATGGAGTTGCAGTGGGAGCGCGAAGCAGCAGCTATCACTAACCACTCCATGGCAACACCAAACTTGGCGACTGATACTTTTAACTTGGTCACACCGCGATCGCGATGCGGCAAATGTGGGCATGCGGTTGCCTGGTACGAAAATATCCCGGTCGTTAGTTATATCTTCCTTCGAGGACGCTGCTCTGCCTGCGGGGTTCACATCAGTTTGCGCTATCCTGCGGTGGAATTGCTGGGGGCTGCCCTTGCCGCCTATTGCGCGCACCGGTGGGGCTTGAGCCTGGCGGGTGTAGCCTGGTTCGGCTTTTGCGCAGTGCTCCTGACTTTGGCCCTGATTGATCTGGACACAACCTTGCTGCCAGATGACCTCACATTACCTCTTTTGTGGGGTGGATTGATTGCATCCGCACTGCACTGGACGGTAGTTCCGCTCGCCGATGCTATTTGGGGTGCGGTGGGCGGCTACTTGAGCCTTTGGAGTGTGTACTGGGCGTTCAAACTGCTGACAGGCAAGGAAGGCATGGGCTATGGCGACTTCAAGCTTCTTGCCGCCTTAGGAGCGTGGTTTGGGTGGCATGCGCTGGTCCCAGTCGTTTTGGCTTCATCGCTCATTGGTGCTGTCGTTGGTATTGGCATGAAACTGACCAAGCACTTGCAGGAGGGGCAACCGATTCCTTTTGGACCATTTCTGGCGGGTGCCGGATTCGTCGCACTCTTTTTTGGTCCCCAGTCTCTGTTGAAGGCCATTGGCTTGTGAGTCCCCAAGAATGAACCGTACTAGCGTCTGGCGCTTAGGTCTCACGGGTGGAATCGGTAGCGGAAAATCAACAGTTGCTGCCCGCTTGGCCTATCATGGCGCAGCGGTAATTGATGCAGATACCATCGCACAGTCTGTGACTGCCTCAGGGGGGACTGCGATGGCTCTCATTGCACAGCAGTTTGGTCATGACTTTGTCACCTCGACCGGCGCGCTAGATCGCCAGCGCATGCGTGAACTTATCTTTAAGGACAAGACAGCCAAGCTGAAACTTGAAAGCATCATTCACCCGCTGGTCGGACAGGAAACCGAGCGAGAGGCGCTGAAGGCCATAGATCAAGGCGCTCATTGCCTGGTCTTTGATGTCCCTCTGTTAGTAGAGTCTGGCCGTTGGCGCAGTCAAGTTGACAGGGTGCTTGTAGTGGACTGCCTATCCGAAGTGCAGATTGCCCGGGTCGTTGAACGAAACCAGTTAAGTCCTGAAACCGTGGAAGGCATCATTTCGGCGCAGGCCAGTCGCCCAGCTAGACTGGCGGCAGCCGATTTCGTGGTGTTTAACGTTGGACTCAGTCTGCGCGCGCTCTATGACCACATTGACCAGTTATCTTTTGCGTTCGGGCTATCATCCTGTTACGCGCCTGATGGAACTGTTGAGTGATCCTTTACGAATACCCCTTTAACGAACGAACCCGTACCTACTTGCGCCTGGAGCACCTGTTCAGACGCCTAGGAACGCTGGTCGCCCGTGACGACGCGCTGGACCACCATTACGCATTGGCTACTATTTTTGAGGTCATGGAAGTTGCTGCACGTGCAGATTTGAAATCTGACGTACTGAAAGATTTAGACCGACAGCGCCAGTCTTTCAGCGCTTTTCGTGGCAATCCTGCCATTTCCGAGGCTGTTCTGGACCGGGTCATCAACCAGATTGATGGATGCTTCACAGACTTGAACAACCTCCCTGGCAAAGCGGGCCAGTCCCTGACCGAAAACGAATGGTTGATGAGCATTCGTGCAAGGGTGGGTATTCCCGGCGGAACCTGCGAATTTGACCTGCCATCGTATTTTGCTTGGCAACAGTCCTCTGCAACAATGCGGCGTGCTGATCTCGAGCGGTGGTCTTCGACGCTTGGACCGTTGGCCCAGTCTTTGTATCTGCTGCTCAAGTTGCTGCGCGATGCAGGGTCGCCGCAGCGGGTTGTTGCCACGGGGGGCCAGTTCATGCAAAACCTTCCCCAAGGGCGTAGCTTTAATTTGCTGCGTTTGCAAATTGACCCTGTATTCGGTCTGGTACCTGAAATCAGCGGTAACCGCCTGATGGTATCGGTACGCATGATGCGCCGAGAAGCAGACGAGCGCTTGCGGCTGTGTGCTGACGACGTCGCGTTTGACCTGAGCCTTTGTGCCTGAAGGAAGCCATGGAGATCTCGGTTCGTGAAGTCAGCTGCCCAGCTTGCAGAGGCCCCAGTCGGTTTGCAAGCGACAACCCCTACCGCCCCTTTTGTTGTGCACGTTGCAAGAACGCCGATCTGGGGGCTTGGGCCAACGAGGAATTCAAACTACCCAGCCCTATCGTGCAGGATGATGATCCTGATGCATCGCCTCTGCTGCAGTAAATTTGTCCCGTGGTTATTCAGCTAACCAGCTCGCCAAGTCGAGTCAATTTGCGACCAAATATGTAGCGCCGGTGAAAATCCGCTCTTCTGCCAGCCAACGTAAGACTGGCACCGTGCCTGGTAAAACTGGCGAAACAAGCACGGGCAGTTGCTGCCACGCAAATTGCTGACCTTCATGCATTTTCAGTTCGCCAGTCCATGACGTGACTTTGCAAAAATGCAACAACACCAGCGCATGAGGATAATCCACCTTTTCTTGACGCCATGGCTCAATTTGGGTGGGAACAATGCCTACTTCCTCCTGGAGCTCGCGCGTCAGCGCTTGGGACACTGTCTCGCCGGTTTCTAACTTGCCACCAGGAAATTCCCAGAAATCCGCATACACCTTGCCCTTCGGACGGGAGGTCATCAGAAAACGACCATCTTGCAGCAAAAGAATGCCGACTGCCACATCCACCAGAGGTCGGTCATGTCCACCAACTCGCGGTTGATCGCCATCTGCAATCAACGTAGTACTGCTAGCAGTCACCCCTGGCGGCCTGCGTAGTCTCTGGCAAACTGATACGCGACCCGGCCACTGCGTGAGCCACGCTCCAGCGCCCACACCAGCGCTTCTGGGTGGGCTGCGGCCGCTGCCTCTTTGCTAACGCCAAAGGAAATGAGCCACTGGCGAACAATGGTGAGGTATTCGTCCTGACTGAAGGGATAAAAACTCACCCACAGGCCAAAGCGCTCCGAGAGAGAGATTTTTTCTTCGACCGCCTCGCCAGGATGCACCTCACCATCATCGGTGTGGGTGTAGCTCAGGTTTTCCTTCATGTACTCTGGCAACAAATGACGGCGATTGCTGGTCGCATAAATCAGAACATTGGGCGAACTGGCCGCCACGGAACCATCCAAAATCGACTTGAGCGCCTTATATCCCGCTTCGCCATCTTCAAAACTGAGGTCGTCGCAATAAACTATGAATTTCTCCGGCCGACCAGCCACCACATCCACAATGTCGGGCAAGTCAGTCAAGTCAGCTTTGTCGACCTCGATCAGACGCAATCCCAAGTCTGCATAAGTATTGAGGCAGGCTTTGATTAAGGAAGATTTTCCGGTGCCGCGGGCGCCCGTCAACAGTACGTTGTTGGCCGGCTTGCCTTCAACGAATTGCACGGTATTGCGCTGCAGTTTTTCTTTTTGCGACTCGATCTCCTGCAGGTCATCCAGACGCATATTGCCAATGTGGCGCACAGGCTCCAACACGCCGTGGCTGGTGGACCGCTTTCGGTAACGGTAGGCCACGGAAACAGCCCAGTCGGGCGCCGTCAGCGCCTGTGGCAATACCGATTCAATCCGCTCGATCAGGGTCTCTGCACGCAGAAGCAAACGTTCCAATGCATCACTCATGAACGGTAATCCGCATTGATAGACACGTAATCATGACTGAGGTCGCAAGTCCAGACCGAGTCGGTAGCACTCCCACGCCTTAAATTAACCTTCACAGAGATCTCGCTTTGCTTCATCACCCGTTGGCCATCTTCTTCTCGGTATCCGGGGTTGCGCCCACCATTAAGTGCGACCTGCACTTCGTCCAGGTACAAATCGATCAGTGTTTGATCCAGATCGGCAATGCCCGCATAGCCCACCGCAGCCAGGATACGACCCAGGTTGGGGTCACTTGCAAAGAAAGCAGTTTTGACAAGCGGTGAATGCGCGATAGCGTAGGCTACTTGACGGCATTCCTCACCTGTTTTACCACCTTCTACCGTGATTGCGATGAATTTAGTTGCGCCTTCGCCATCACGCACGATTGCTTGGGCAAGTTGGCGGGCAACATTCAGCAGAGCAGATCGGAGCAATTGACCTTCTGCACTGTTAATGTCGGTCACAGTCGAATTTGCGGCCTTGTTGCTGGCAATCAAAGTCAGAGAATCGTTGGTGGAGGTGTCCCCATCCACCGTGATGCGATTGAAAGACCCCTCTGCCAGATCACTGACCAAGCCAGCCATCAAGCCTGGAGCGATGCAAGCATCGGTCGCGATAAAGCCCAGCATGGTAGCCATGTTTGGACGAATCATGCCCGCTCCCTTGGCAATGCCAGTGACAGTAATCGTTGCAGATCCCAGGTTAATTTGTTTACTGAAGGCCTTGGCCACTGTATCAGTCGTCATGATGCCAGTTGCAGCCTTGAGCCAGTTATCGGTATGGGCATCAGCTATCGCTGCGGGCAGACCAGCCAAAATCCGCTCGACTGGCAAGGTCTCCATGATCACGCCTGTCGAATACGGCAACACCTGGTTGGGGGTGAGCCCCAACGCAGTCGCTGCAGCAGAGCAGGTTTGATGGGCGCGCGCTAAGCCGTCGGTGCCGGTTCCAGCATTGGCATTTCCAGTATTGATGACCAAGGCACGCGGCGATGCACCGCTTGCCAAGTGTTCTCGACAGACCTGCACTGGCGCCGCACAAAACCGGTTCTGAGTAAAGACACCTGCTACATGAGTGCCCTCGTCCAACAGAAAAACGGTCAAGTCTTTACGGTTGGCCTTACGGATACCGGCCTCGATTACGCCGATACGCACACCATCAACGGGGTGCAAGTCGCGGGCGACGGGTTCAGGCAAATTGACAGGCATGGCGAACTTTCTCTAACGGATTGACATGCCATCAGCTCAGCTGGCCGTGACAGTGCTTAAACTTCTTGCCGCTTCCGCATGGGCAAGGCTCATTACGTCCGACGCGACGACCGTCATACCCTGGAGGTTTGGACGAGGTGGAATCCGCAACTGTCTCCACGCCACCGGTTTCCGTTGGCGCCGTGTAGGTCACGTTGGCAATGTGCTCTGCTTTGGCTTCCATGGCTTCAGCCGCTTGTTCAATCTGCTCACTTGACTGAACCTTGACAGTCATCAAGACCTTGGTAACTTCGTTTTTAACCGAATCCAACAGTTGGCCAAACAACTCGAAAGCCTCACGTTTGTATTCTTGCTTCGGCTGTTTCTGGGCATAACCACGCAAATGGATGCCTTGGCGTAAATAGTCCAACGAGGCCAGGTGCTCTCGCCAATGGGTATCAATGCTTTGAAGCAACACAACACGCTCGAAAGACGTGAAGTTTTCCGTGCCAATTTGATTCACCTTGGCTCTGAAATTCTCATTGGTCGCAGCAATCACCATTTCCAGAATGTCGTCATCTGTGATCGCTGCTGCAGCTTGAACCTTGGAGTGAAGGTCCATATTCACTTGCCATTCGTCTGCCAGCACCTTTTCAAGCGCCGGAATGTTCCATTGTTCTTCAACCGACTCAGCCGGAACATACTGGCGCACCAGATCCGTCATGCTGCCTTCGCGAAGCGAATCAATCTGCGCAGTGAGCACCTGGGCGTCAAGAATGTCGTTCCGCTGCTGGTAGATCACTTTTCGTTGGTCATTGGACACATCGTCGTATTCCAGCAATTGCTTCCGAATGTCAAAGTTACGTGCTTCGACCTTGCGCTGGGCAGATTCAATGCTGCGAGATACGATCCCCGCTTCAATGGCTTCACCATCAGGCATCTTCAACCGGTCCATGATGGCTTTGACACGATCGCCAGCAAAGATCCGCATCAAGGGATCATCCAGGCTCAGGTAAAAGCGAGAGGATCCCGGGTCACCCTGGCGCCCCGAGCGTCCACGCAACTGGTTATCTATCCGGCGAGATTCATGACGCTCTGTTGCAATGATCCGCAAGCCACCGAGAGACTTTACCAATTCGTGGTCTTTCAGCCAGCTTTCACGCACTTGCGCGATACGTTTCTGCCTCTCATTTTCATCAAGCGTAGTGTCAGATTCAACGCCGTGTACCATTTTTTCAACGTTGCCGCCTAATACGATGTCGGTTCCTCGGCCCGCCATGTTGGTGGCAATGGTGATCATCTTTGGGCGTCCTGCCTGCGCAACGATGTCCGCCTCCCGGGCATGTTGCTTGGCATTCAGGACCTGATGATCGAGTTTGGAGGTCTTGAGCAGTTCAGAAATGACTTCCGAATTTTCGATGGATGTCGTGCCAACCAGAACTGGTTGCCCACGTTCATGACATTCACGAATATCAGCAATCGCAGCCTCGTATTTCTCGCGCGTGGTCTTGTACACGCGATCCAGCTGATCGTCCCGCTGGCTCTTGCGGTTGGGCGGAATCACCACAGTTTCAAGACCATAGATCTCCTGGAACTCATAGGCTTCTGTGTCAGCAGTACCGGTCATGCCAGACAGCTTTCCATACAAGCGGAAATAGTTCTGGAACGTGATTGACGCCATGGTCTGGTTCTCGGCCTGGATCTGGACACCTTCTTTGGCTTCCACAGCCTGATGCAAGCCGTCGCTCCAGCGCCGCCCAGACATCAAGCGTCCGGTGAACTCGTCGACAATCACGACTTCCATTCCATGCTCACCTTGCTGAACCACATAGTGCTCGTCGCGGTTGTAGAGGTGATGGGCACGCAATGCCGCATAAAGATGGTGCACCAGCGTGATATTGGCCGGATCGTACAGGGTAGCGCCTTCAGCAATCAACCCACGCTCAAACAGGATTTGCTCGGCACGCTCATGCCCTTGCTCGGTCAAGTAAACTTGGCGCGACTTTTCATCCAGCGTAAAGTCTCCCGGCTTGGTAATACCTTCACCCGTGTGAGGATCTGCCTCACCCTCCTGCCGGGTGAGGATGGGAGCGATCTGATTCATCGCCTGGTACATCTGCGTGTGGTCTTCCGCTTGACCACTGATAATCAAAGGTGTCCGCGCTTCGTCGATCAGGATCGAGTCGACCTCGTCAACAATGGCGTAGTTCAAACCACGTTGAACGCGGTCAACAGCCTCGTACACCATGTTGTCGCGCAAATAGTCAAATCCGAACTCATTGTTCGTGCCGTATGTAATGTCAGCGTTATAGGCCGCCTGCTTTTCTTCTCTCGGCATATTGGGTAAATTGACCCCAACGGACAAACCCAGAAAGTTGTACAGTTCGCCCATCCACTGCGCATCACGATTGGCCAGATAGTCGTTGACTGTCACCACGTGAACCCCATTGCCAGTCAACGCATTCAGATATACCGCCAGCGTAGCCGTCAGCGTTTTGCCCTCACCGGTGCGCATTTCGCAGATCTTGCCGTTGTGAAGTGACATGCCACCCAGCATCTGCACGTCAAAGTGGCGCATCTTCATAACGCGCTTGGAACCCTCCCTGACAACAGCAAACGCCTCATGCAGTATGGAGTCGAGCGACTCGCCACCGACGACGCGTTGCTTGAATGATTCGGTCTTCGCTCGAAGTTCTTCATCGCTCAACTGTTCAAATGACGTCTCCGACGCATTGATCTTGTCAACTGTGCGGCGGTAAGTTTTGAGCAGGCGGTCGTTGCGACTGCCGAAGATTTTGGTGAGGAAATTGGTGGCCATGCGTAACAGGCCACAAATGCTGCTGAA
The DNA here is from genome assembly GCA_016703665.1 of Candidatus Defluviibacillus avedoerensis. GTDB lineage: Bacteria > Pseudomonadota > Gammaproteobacteria > Burkholderiales > Burkholderiaceae_C > Defluviibacillus > Defluviibacillus avedoerensis. The sequence continues at coordinate 91,834 of JADJBS010000012.1, read as the reverse complement.
CGCACCACCCGTGGCCAAAATCCCTAAATTAATGCTGACACTTGGGGGCACCCGACTAAATTGCCAAGTCCCGCATCGCGCGAGCGGAGTCAAAACCTGCTGATTTTACCTGCGTAAGCCTGGTGTGCCAATTGATGCATTGGCAAGCGCGGATCCACCAGTGTGACCGGGAATTTTTCGCCCTGCGGAGAGGAATTTTTGCGGGTCTTGATTGACCCCCTGAACCATCACTTCAAAATGCAGATGGGGGCCCGTGGATCGACCTGTAGTGCCCACCTCGGCGATTTTCTGCCCACGCTTAACCAGATCGCCTTTTTTGACGAATACGCGCGATGCATGCGCATAGCGTGTCACCAAATCGTTCCCGTGATCCACCTCGACCATGTTTCCATATGCAGGATGGTATTCCTGGGTCACAACTAATCCACCGGCAGCTGCCTGAATGGGTGTTCCCGGGTCCGCCTGAAAATCCAATCCAGTGTGCAAGGCAGAACGTCCGTTGAACGGGTCGATACGCCAGCCAAACGATGAACCCAGCGTACCGCCTGCAAGTGGCTGCTGAGTGGGCACCATCATGGTCTTGATCTTCTGGTCAAAAAGTCGAGATTCCACTACCGTGAGCAAATCAGTCCTCTGCCCCGTCAATCGTTCAAGGTCATCCAGAGTGGTCTGCAGTTCTTCAATGGTGAGAGGTTTACCGGAAACCAGCGCACCGCCGCGGCCAGGGGAATTCTTGATTTCTGCAGCCGGAAGTCCGGCAAGACCAGACACACGCTCGCCCAGTGTCTCAAGCTGCATAAGCCGGGCCTGCATTTCGCCCACTTTACGGGCCATGCTGTCAAGGTTTTCGCGCAGGTAGCGGTCACGCTGGGTCAAGTCCTCTCGCACCAAAGTCACAGGAATCCAAGAGGCAAAGGTGCTCGCCAGACCGGCCGCAAGCACCAACACCAACACCAGAATGCCTAAACCAATTCCAACCAGCTGCAATCCACCAAGGTGAATCGCCTTGGTGCGTGCCAGCCATGCGTCCGTGATAATCACTTGCATCGTTTTTCGCCTTCAATCGTCCACTTACAGACTGCAATGCCACGTCCAAAATCTCCCAGCGTGACACGCAGCCATTTCGCATTGAGCGTGCAACAGGCGGCCATGGGTTCGCCAACCCTTGCGCACCTGTCAGAACTTACCCAGGAATCGGCAGCACGCCTGCAGGCTATTGCACCTTTGCTTCCTTCTCCCCTCAGGGCAGCCATTTCAGCCGGCCCGATCAATGGAAGCGAATGGTGCCTGCTCATCAAGACCCCGGCAGCTGCCGCCAAAATCCGGCAAATGCTCCCCGCCCTGCAATCCCTACTTTGCCAAAAGGGTTTTGAGGTTAACTCAATTCGCCTCAAAATTCAAATGCAGTCCCTCTGATCAAATTGATGGCTTTACAAAGGCAGGTTACGTCACGCTAGGCCAATACCGGCATCGTAAGTAAGCCCATGCTGACATGATTGTGTATGACACGGCGTGCCGTACACTGATCGTCCCTATGATCCGTGGTCGGATCTGTAGCTCGCAATTCGCCGACTTGATGCTGTGTCTGTAGTCCACTAGACATGTCCTTTCACTTTGGCTGCCAGTCCATACACTGGTAAATACTGTTTTTAACCTGAGATAGACAGCGTTTCAGTTGTAAGGTCTTTCAAGCTTGCCACCATTGGCGAATAAGATGTTGTGACGCATTCACGCTCCCCGGCAAACATTGGTGTACCGTTGGGCATCGTAGATTGAAAAATAAAAAACCCGCTACGCTAGGGAGCGTGCGGGTTTTGAAGGGGTTTTGAGGCTGGTTGATACAGCTTAAAACAATCAAATGGTGCCGATTATCGGATTCGAACTGATGACCTACCGCTTACAAGGCGGGTGCTCTACCAACTGAGCTAAATCGGCGTGGCAGTATTCTAACCGCCTAAATCCTTTTTATTTGACTCGCTTGAGTGATGGTCGACCGCCATTTGGTGGAACTGGATCTTCGGGAGAGGGTTCTTCTGCGGGATATACCGGTGTTGGCAACAACTGGCGAGCATCGCTGTTGTCCTTCGCCGAAGAATGTGCGACTGTCAAATTGGGACGTTGCCTGGAAGGTTTTTCTGCCTCTGATTTGATCGCAACGAGAGGTTGACTAGCATCTTTATCAGATGCAGCAGCCATCAGAGGGAAGGCCATTCCCTGCCCATTCTCCCGCGCGTAAATAGCCATCACCCGATCAACAGGGACCAGGATTTCTCGAGCCACTCCACCGAATCTAGCTTTGAATTCAATGAAGTCATTGCCCAAGCGCAAGTCACTCGTGGCATCGAAACTCACATTGAGAACAATTTCCCCATTCTTGACAAATTCCTTGGGCACACGAACGCCATCGTCAACTGACACAGCCACATACGGCGTGAAGCCATTGTCAGTGCACCATTCGTACAAGGCCCTTATCAAGTACGGGCGGGTCGAAGAACTATCCAGCGCATTCAACATGTCTGACGGTCCTGTTGCGTTACTTGCGCATGACCTTTTCGGACGGTGTCAAAGCCTCTATGTAAGCAGGGCGCGAAAAAATGCGCTCAGCGTACTTGAGCAATGGTGCGGCGTTTTTGCTGAGTTCAATGCCATAAAAATCCAAACGCCAGAGCAGCGGCGCAATGGCCACGTCGAGCATCGAAAAATTGTCACCCAGCATGTATTTATTTTTAAGAAAAACAGGGGCCAGCTGCGTCAAACGATCACGGATGTGCGAACGAGCTTTCTCTAACGCCTTGTCATTGGACTTGGCTGCGCGAGACTCCAGCGTCAACACATGAACAAACAGTTCCTTTTCAAAGTTCAGCAGGAACAAACGCACCCGCGCACGGTCCACCGGGTCGCCGGGCATCAATTGCGGATGCGGAAAACGCTCATCAATGTATTCATTGATGATGTTGGATTCATACAAGATCAGGTCACGTTCAACCAGGATGGGCACCTGACCATAGGGATTCATGACATTGATGTCTTCTGGCTTGTTATAGAGATCGACATCACGGATCTCAAAATCCATGCCCTTCTCGAACAGCACAAAACGGCAACGGTGGGAAAAAGGGCAGGTTGTTCCTGAATACAGCACCATCATGGTGGGGGGCTCCTAAAAATCAAAAAGAGCGGGATACCTTGGGTACCCCACTCTGCTGGGCTCACGTTTCAGACCGTGAGCACAAAAACTAAACAGTTACTTGACGTCTTTCCAGAACGAGGCATTCAGGCGCCATGCGAAGAACGTCAGTACAAGCAAAAATGCCAACACCCAAATGCCCAGGCTGACACGCGTGTTCTGCGCCGGCTCACCCATCCATTGCAGGTAATTCACCAAATCACCTACTGCTTGGTCATATTGGCCAGGTGTCAAATGCCCAGGGGCGATTTGTTCCCAGCCCTTGAACACTTGAGTTGCATGCCCGTGCTCCTTGACTTCCGAGAACAGTGGGCGACGGTCACCTTGCAGTTCCCACAACACGTGCGGCATGCCAACGCTTGGGAAAACCAAGTTGTTCCAGCCCGTAGCCTTGGTTTCGTCGCGGTAGAAAGTTCGCATGTAGGTGTAGAGGTAATCAGCCCCTGTACCGCCCAAACCCGCACGCGACCGTGCAATCACTGTCAAATCGGGTGGGTTGGCACCAAACCACTCTTTGGCCTGCTTGGGATCAATGGCCGCCTTCATGGTTTCACCGACTTTTTCGGTCGTGAACAAGAGATTTTCCTTGATCTGCTTTTCAGTCAGGCCAATATCTCGAAGGCGATTGAAGCGCATGAATGCAGCCGAGTGGCAGTTCAAGCAATAGTTGACGAATAGCTTAGCGCCGTTTTGTAACGAAGCATTGTCATGGGTGTTGATTGGCGCCTTGTCCAGAGGAAATGTGTTTCCGGAGGCATTGGCAGGCACTACAGACCCGAAGGACAAACCGAAGGCTACAGTGCAGCCCATCACAAATTTGGCAAAAGTCATTTTTTTCATTCTGCTGCTCCCTCGCTCAATGGGCTGCAAAGGTGACACGGTCCGGCACGGGCTTGGATTTACCAAGCTGGCTCCACCAGGGCATCAGAAGGAAGAAACCAAAGTAGAACAGTGTGCCTACCTGAGAGACACGCCCCCCAAGGTCAGACGGAGGCTGTACACCCAAATAGGCCAAGATAACGAAATTGACCACAAACACTGCGTATAGGTATTTGTGCCAGTCAGGGCGGTAACGAATCGATTTCACAGGGCTGTAGTCGAGCCAAGGCAAGAAGAACAGGATGATGACTGCCCCCCCCATCACCACCACACCCCAGAACTTGGCATCAATAGCAAGCATCAAGGCAACAACGACCAAAGCAGCACCCGCAATGATGGGCTTGACGATCACCGGCAACTTGGCCTTGAACACCCCAAACGCAGCACCCGCCAACACACAGGCGATCAATGCGTACATCATCTCGCTGGTAATTGCACGCAGCATGGAATAAAAAGGTGTGAAATACCAGACTGGCGCAATGTGCGCAGGGAGTTTTCAGTGGATCAGCTGGAATGAAGTTGTTGTACTCGAGAAAGTAGCCACCAAATTCAGGCGCGAAAAATATCACAGCCGAAAAGACGATCAGGAACACGCTCACCCCAAAAATATCGTGCACGGTGTAGTACGGATGGAACGGAATACCATCCAAAGGATGGCCGTTGGCATCCTTTGGTGCACTTGGCGCCTTGATTTCAACGCCATCAGGATTGTTGGAGCCAACTTCGTGCAGCGCAATGATGTGCGCAACCACCAAACCGAGCAGCACCAGAGGCACCGCAATCACGTGGAAGCTGAAGAAGCGGTTGAGGGTTGCGTCCCCCACCACATAGTCGCCACGAATCAGCAAGGCAAGATCGGGGCCAACAAAGGGAATGGCAGCAAACAAATTCACAATCACTTGCGCACCCCAGTAGGACATCTGCCCCCAAGGCAGCAAATACCCCATGAAAGCTTCAGCCATCAGCGCCAAGAAAATCGCACAACCAAAGACCCATACCAGTTCGCGGGGTTTACGGTAACTACCGTACAGAAGACCACGGAACATGTGCAGATACACCACAACGAAGAAGGCTGAGGCCCCTGTGGAGTGCATGTAGCGAATCAGCCAACCCCAGGGCACATCACGCATGATGTACTCCACAGAGCCAAATGCCAAAGCCGCATCAGGTTTGTAGTGCATGACCAGAAAAATACCAGTCACAATCTGGATTACCAGCACCAACAGGCTCAAAGAGCCAAAGATGTACCAGAAATTGAAGTTCTTGGGTGCGTAATATTCTCCAACATGCTCATTCCACAACTTGGAAGCTGGGAAGCGGTTGTCCACCCAATTCAAGAGCTTGGCCAACGCCGGTGCGTTGGGGGAGATTTCTTTCATTTCTGCTGCCATGATGCCGCCCCTTATGCTTTTTTGTCTTCGCCAATGAGCAGGCGGGTATCTGACATGTAGTAGTGCGGTGGCACTTCCAGGTTGTCGGGGGCAGGCTTGTTCTTGAACACGCGGCCAGCCATGTCAAAGGTTGATCCATGGCAAGGGCACAAGAAACCACCAGCCCAGTCATCTGGCAGCGAGGGCTGGGCACCCATCTTGAATTTTTCTGAAGGTGAACACCCCAGGTGCGAACAAATTCCAACGGCTACCAGCACTTCGGGCTTGATGGAGCGCGCTTCATTGCGGGCATACGGCGGGGTTAACTCGCTGGGCTTGCGCTCTGATTTGGGGTCAGCCAATTGTGAGTCGTTCTTGGACAAGGCGGCCAATTGCTCGGGCGTACGCTTGACAATCCAAACAGGCTTGCCGCGCCATTCAACTGTCGTCATTTCGCCAGCCTTTAGCGCCGAAATGTCCACTTCTACAGCCGCGCCGGCGGCTTTTGCTCGTTCTGAAGGCTGAAAGGTGCTGACGAACGGTACGGCAACCGCCGCGCCGCCCACGGCACCTGCGCACCCGGTCGCGATAATCCACGTCCGTTTGCTGGTGTCGACTTGGGTGTCACTCATGGGAATCCTCAAGGGTACGCTGTCGATATTGGGGTTAACCTCAGATTGTAGCTGACCGTTTGTCCCACATTTGTCATACATTTGCGACCGCGTGTGGATGCAGACATGTTATTTGGGTAGTTTGTCGGCAATACTCGCGCCTTCGTTTAACTCAACAGGAATCCAAACATGGGCATGATGCAAGAATTCAAAGAGTTCGCCGTCAAAGGCAACGTGATCGACCTCGCAGTCGGCGTCATTATCGGGGAGCATTTGGCAAGATTGTGGACTCGCTGGTCGGGGACATCATCATGCCGGTGGTTGGTGCGGTTTTCGGAAAACTCGATTTCTCCAATCTATTCATCACCATGGGTAGCGTTCCTGCGGGCACTGCGACAACGCTTGAAGCAATGAAAAAGGCTGGTGTGCCCGTTTTTGCCTATGGCAGCTTCATCACCATCGCCATTAATTTCCTGATTCTGGCCTTCATTATTTTCATGATGATCAAACAGGTTAACCGCCTTAAGAAGGACGAAGCACCCGTCGCTGCACCAGCAGAAGCACCGGTCACGCCAGAAGACGTGATTTTGCTGCGAGAAATCCGCGACAGTCTGCGCAAGTAATTCAGCAGCCCTGCGAGTTTCCAAGCAACTGGCGGGCCATGCGGATCGCCGCCATCAAGCTGGTGGCATCTGCATTTCCGGTCCCCGCGATGTCAAACGCTGTGCCGTGATCTGGACTGGTTCGCAGTATAGGCAGGCCGAGCGTGATATTGACGCCCTTTTCGATACCCAGATACTTGACAGGTATCAGCCCCTGGTCGTGGTACATCGCGACCACCACGTCAAATTCGGCCCAAACGTCCGCCTTGGCACGCGCACGCATGAACACAGTGTCCGGCGGATACGGGCCACTGGCGAGGATTCCCTCTTGATTCGATGCCTGTATAGCCGGCGCGATGGTTTCCAATTCCTCTGTGCCAAACAAGCCGGCTTCCCCGGCATGTGGATTCAATCCAGCCACGGCGATTCGGGGCTTTCGCCCTAACAAATGATTCAGCGTCCGGTGAGTGATTCGCAAGGTTTCCAGTACATTGACATAAGTGACCGCCTCTATCGCCTCGCGGAGCGAAACATGAATGCTGACCAGCACCGTGCGTAACTCGTCGTTCGCGAGCATCATGCGCACAGGCATCTCAGTGACGGGAACACCTTTGAATGCCGCTGCCTCTGCTTGCAACAACTCTGTATGACCCGGAAAACGCTCACCCGCAGCAGCCAGTGCCTCTTTGTGCAGTGGTGCTGTCACCAAGCCTGAGACTTCGCCTCGCAGCGCTGCTTGGGCAGCCCATCGAACACAATCAGCAGCCATCCGTCCTCCAGCAGCGCTGACCTGCCCTTTTGAAACCAAGGGCTGAGGCTTTGCCACCTGCAATACGGGAAGACAACGAGGGGGAATGCGCCCCAGGTCAGCCAATGTCGCCAATTCAACGATCGGAAAATCCACCTCACCCGCGCAAACTTGCCGCATTGCCCGCCGCAGACTGGGCACATCACCTGCAACAAAACAAGTCGATGTCAATTCAGGGGCATCCCGAAACGCCTTAACGATGATTTCCGGGCCAATTCCCGCCGGATCGCCCAGCGTGATCGCCAGAGGTGCTTGTTGCTTTTCCATTGCGAACGCCTTAAGCGGGGTTATCAATATGGATGAACTCATGCACCACGCCTAACACCTGTGCAATGTACTCCCCGACGGCAGGTGCCCCAAAGCTCTCGGTGGCGTGGTGCCCACAGGCCAGATAAGCCACACCCATTTCACGAGCGTAGTGGGTTTGCGCCTCAGAGATCTCACCGGTCACAAAGGCATCGGCACCCGCAGCAATCGCCGCCTCAAAATAACTTTGGGCACCACCCGTACACCACGCTATTTTTTTTATAGCTATAGATGACGCCTGTATTGCCGTGACATGGGTTTTTAATGTTAACTTCAAGTGCTGAGCCAACTCACTGGCGTCAGTGTAGTTAACAGCAGCCAGCCGACCCAAATCTTGCTCGCCAAAAACACCGGCTGAGCCCTCTGTCGGCTCCCACCCCAATTGTTTGGCCAGTTGCGCGTTATTACCCAGCGTCGGGTGCGCATCCATGGGCAAGTGGTAGGCGTACAGGTTAATGTCTGCCGCCAGCAGTGCCTGTAACCGTTGCTTCATCCACCCCGTCACCCGCCCATCATGCCCACGCCAGAACAAACCATGGTGCACGAGGATGGCATCTGCCTTTGCGTTGATGGCCGCCTCGATCAAGGCAAGACTTGCAGTCACCCCCGACACGAGTTTTCGCACCGGCAGACGGCCTTCGACCTGCAAGCCATTGGGGCAGTAGTCTTTGAATCGCTCTGGTTGAAGCAACGCATCCAGCGCTGCAGTAAGTTCAATTCGGTCGGTCATGCTTTGATTGTCTCCAAACTACAGTCGCATCCGATGCCTGCTGCAATCCAGCGATGGGCGAGCCTTGGCAAAAGCCGGGCAACAAGTCCCGCCAAGCCCTTGGCCCAGCTCGGCAAAGCCATTGCCAAGACCCGGTCAGGAGCCACCATGGCACCGCAGCGGTAGATTCCTTCTCCAGACGCCCACAGGACAGCCCGGCATGCGCCTTTGCGACTTCGGCTGAGCAAGACGCCCAGTGGGCACGGATCAGACAGGCAACACACACCACAACCATTGCAAGCCTGACCCACCGGGGGTTTGGGTGGCGCAGCTGGCTCAATATGAATGATTCGACTCGACATCGCACTAGGATAGCGCCAAGGCCAGCCCTACAATTCTGCTCCATTGCCCTGATGTGTACATCACACATCATTTCAACCCCGTGTTGTAAATATGAACCGACTCTGGCTCCTTTTTTCCCAAACCGTCACCGTGTTGGTGGCAGCCTATTTCGTGACCGCGACGCTCAAGCCTGAATGGCTTGGCCGCCGGGTGGGCGCGGTAGGGGCCGTCGCCGTCATCGAAGCGCCAGCCTCTCCTGCCGGTACACAGCAAGCAGGCAGCCTTAGTGGTGCAGCAAAAAAGGCCTCTCCAGCGGTACTCAGCATCAATACCAGCAAGACTGCTGTGAGCAATCCACGTAGCAGTGACCCGTGGTTCCGGTTTTTTTTCGGAGACCAGCAAGAGCAGGCCCAGACAGGCCTTGGCAGTGGTGTGATCGTCAGCCCAGACGGCTACATCCTGACCAACAACCATGTTGTCGAAGGTGCGGACGAGATAGAAGTCGTGCTCAATGACAGCCGCCGCGCACAGGCCAAGGTGATCGGTACCGACCCTGATACCGACTTGGCCATCCTGAAGATCAACCTGGACAAACTGCCCGTCATCGTGCTGGGTAGCTCAGATGCACTGCAGGTGGGCGACCAGGTGCTGGCCATTGGCAATCCCTTTGGTGTGGGCCAGACGGTGACCAGTGGCATCGTGAGCGCCATGGGACGCAATCAACTGGGCATCAACACATTTGAAAACTTCATCCAAACCGACGCAGCCATCAACCCAGGCAACTCGGGTGGGGCTTTGGTCGACGTAAACGGCAATCTACTGGGCATCAACACGGCGATTTACTCGCGCAGCGGCGGCAGCATGGGCATCGGTTTTGCCATTCCCGTCTCCACAGCCCGGATGGTCATGGAGGGCATTGTCAAAGACGGGCAAGTCACCCGGGGCTGGATCGGGGTAGAGCCACAGGAACTGTCACCAGAACTGGCGGAGACCTTTGGCATTAAGCCAGGTAAAGAAGGTGTGCCGACTGAAGGGGTAGTCATCACGGGCGTGCTACAAAAGGGTCCGGCAGCGCAGGCAGGCATTCAACCGGGTGACGTCATCGTAGGTGTGATGGGCAAACCCGTCAGAAATGTGTCGGAGTTGCTCTCAAACGTGGCTTCACTCAAACCAGGCAATCCAGCCAGATTTGAGTTGATCCGCAAGGACAAAAGGTTAGAGCTGGATGTTTCACCGGGCCTGCGCCCCAAGACAAGGCCACAGAATCAACAACGATAGCCCGTCAAGTTTTGGCACCGTCGCTGCCCGACTTGGGATCTTGGTCTTCTGGTGCCTGAGTATGTTTGATGAAAATCTGTGCCGCCCAGATACCCACCTCATACAAAAGGCACATCGGAATGGCCAGCGCCAATTGCGACACGACGTCAGGCGGCGTCACAATGGCTGCGATCACAAACGCCAGAACCACAAAATAGCCTCGGAAAGCGCGGAGCTTTTCCACGCTGACAATATTGAGGCGCGCCAGAACCACCACAGCGATGGGCACCTCAAAAGCGATGCCAAAGGCCAAAAACATCGTCATCACAAAACCCAGGTATTCCTCGATATCAGGCGCGGCCGTGATGCTGGTGGGTGCAAAGCTCTGGATAAACGCAAACACTCGACCAAACACAAAGTAATAGCAAAAAGCCACGCCAATGAAAAACAGCAAGGTGCTAGAGACCACTAGCGGCAAAACCAGTTTCTTCTCGTGAGAATACAAGCCAGGTGCGACAAAGGCCCACACCTGAAAAAGCACCACTGGCAGGGCGATCAGGAATCCAGTCATCAACATGATTTTCAGCGGCACCATGAATGGTGAAATCACCGAGGTTGCAATCAGTTTGGATCCGGCAGGTAAAGTCGCAACAAGCGGCGCTGCCAGCAAATCGTACAGGGCAGCAGGTCCGGGATACAAAGCCAGCACAGCAGTGCAAACGGCAATGGCAATGACTGCCTTGATAAGGCGGTCCCGCAACTCCACCAAATGCTGCACAAAGGGCTGCTCCGTGCCAGCAAGTTCATCTTGTGCTTGATTGGGGTCACTCATGGGGGCATTCAGGTCTGGCACCGCTCGCTTGAAAGCAACGATGCAAACCAGTTAAGAGAGTTGTCGGGGACGGTGACGGGCCACGCGGGCTGCACCTGAGAGGGCTTTGGTACGCACACCAGCGCGTGCTTTGTACCACTGTGGCATGGCTGCTGTCTTGGTACGCCAGTGCTTATTGGGGTGTTTGTACTCAGGATAAGAGATATAAGAATCCAGGTCCGTGCTCAGCGCTGGATTGTCGCTGGTAGCCTCTGACCACTGCTTTTCAAAATCAGATGTTGACGTCTGGATCGTGTTTTCGACATCTCGAGCGGCACTCTCGACCGAATCCTTCATCTTCTTGAGTTCATCCAGCTCCATTGAGCGATTGACTTCGGCCTTCACATCCGCCACATAGCGCTGAGCCTTGCCGAGCAAAGTCCCCACAGTGCGCGCAACCTTGGGAAGTTTTTCAGGCCCGATCACGATCAGAGCCACCGCCCCGATCATGGCCATCTTGGAGATGCCCAGATCAATCATGCTCGTCAGGCCTTCTGGGCTTAACTCTCAGCTCAGACATCAGGACTTCTGCTTTGCTTCAACATCAATGGTTGCTTTATCTGCCGGCACTGCATTGGCCACCTGACCAGCAGGCGCGGACGGTTTTTCCTCTGGGGCTGAGCCGTCTTTCATGCCGTCCTTGAAACCTTTGACGGCGCCACCTAAGTCCGAACCCATGTTCTTGAGCTTCTTGGTGCCGAACACCATCACGACGATCAGCAGCACGATCAGCCAGTGCCAGATTGAAAACGAACCCATGGTTCAACTCCTGAAAATTGCTTTGATTCTAATGGCGCACAGCCAAGCCTAGCCACGCAGCCAAGGACGGGGACCACCCATGACATGAAAATGCAGATGGTGAATTTCCTGCCCGCCTTCTTTTCCGGTGTTGGTGACAATTCGAAAGCCCCCATCCGGGTAAGGCCGCGCACCTTCTTGCAAGGCAAGTTTGGGGGCCAAGGTCATGATCTTGCCAAGCAAAGGTGCATGCTCGGGTTCAAGATGTGCCATGGACGGAATGTGCAATTTCGGAATGATCAAAAAGTGCACCGGTGCCCAAGGCTGAATGTCATGAAACGCGAACACATCCTCGTCTTCGTAAACTTTTTTGGATGGAATTTGCCCCGTTGCAATTTTGCAGAACAAGCAATCTTGTGTCATTCGTTCACTCCGACCGCCTCATTGGCATTCATCGCCACCATGCCCTTGATCACCCGGTAGAGGAACCACAGCGATACCAAGCCCCACGCTATCCAACCTGGCGCCAAGAACAGCAGCCACAGGGGAGCAGTCACCAAATACAGCACGCCCGCCCAGAGTGTGGAGCGGATGCGCCATGAAAAATGGGTTTCCTGCCAGGTACCCGCCGCATCACCCTTTTTGACCAGATCAACGACCAAGGCAATCAACAACAGGCTGATGCCAGCCTGCGCCCCCGGCAATACTGCCCCGACCGCCACGATCAAATGCAAGAAATAGCTGATCCAACCAAAAGTCTTCAGACTTTGTGCTTTGTCAGCACTCAAGACTTTCACATCAATCACATCGTTCATGATTTCTCCACCTCTCGGTTGATCGCCTTGCGCAAGGCCTTTTCTTCAATACCGCTGATACCTTCACGTCGAGCCAGTTCGGCAGCCACATCTTGCGGCGTCAGCCCGTAATGCGCCAGCGCAACCAGCCCGTGAAACCACAGATCTGCCATCTCATTGACTATTTTTTGCCTGTCACCCCCATGGTCTGCGTCTTTCGCGGCCATCACCACCTCGGTCGCCTCTTCGCCAATCTTTTTCAGAAAAGAATTTGGCCCTTTGTGCAGCAGGCGGCTCACATAACTTTTGTCCGGATCGCCTCCGTTGGCGGGCTTGCGGCTTTCAATGACCGCAAAAAGGCGGTCCAGGGTATCTTGGGTTGAATGGTTCATCTGCGGCTTTATTTATAGATCGATTGGGGGTCTTTCAAGACCGGCTCAATGGTTTTCCAGGAGCCATCCATTTGATACTGGCTGAAAAAACAGCTATGCCGCCCCGTGTGGCAGGCAATTCCTGGATCGTGCCCAGTCTGGGTGACGACCAGCAGGATCACATCGTTGTCGCAATCGATTCGGATGTCGTGCACCATCTGCACATGACCGGATTCCTCACCCTTGAACCACAGTTTGCCGCGAGAGCGGCTAAAGTAAACTGCCCGCTTGAGTTCCGCTGTTTTTTGCAGCGCCTCACGGTTCATCCAGGCAAACATCAGCACGTCTTTGCTTCCGACTTCCTGCGCAATGACCGGCACAAGGCCTTGTGCGTCCCATTTGATGTCATCTAACCATTTCATACTGGGATTGTCCGCGATTGTCGTCAACCCTTGGCTGACCATGCGCTGCCCCTGGCATTGTTCTACACTTTGCCGATTCTGCAAAGGTTGATCAACCCATGTTTGGAGTATCTATGACTGCATCTCTTCGTCGTTTCGCATCAGTGGCCGTGTTGCCCTTGGCCATGGTTTGCGGTGCCGCTAACGCCCAAGTTTGCCAAGGAAAGGCCTTTATTGACTCTGTCTATCAAACAGGATTGGGCGGCAACAGCTACGAGTACCACATCCAGATTCGCAATGGAAACCCTGAACCGGTCAAAGTGACATTGAGCTTCCGGCAATTCCCCAAAGAAATTAGCCTGTTCAGCGCCGACTTACCAAATGTCGATTTGGGAGCCTACGGTAGCCGAACTCTCAAGTTCGGTAAGGGGACCAATGGCAATATCAACATGAATACTGTCAAGATCGGCTACGACACAACGCCCGGCGGAACAGGGGCCACAGCCACCATGTCACGCTGCGTCAATTAAGACAAGCACCTTGGCTGGCGGGCGCTACACCCGCTCCAAAATCAGTGCAATCCCCTGCCCCACGCCAATGCACATGGTGCAAAGGGCGTAGCGCCCATCCGTGGCGTGCAGGCGGTTGATGGCTGTGGTGGCCAGACGCGCGCCGGACGCCCCGAGTGGGTGCCCAAGCGCAATCGCACCACCCCAGGCGTTGACGCGTTCATCGTCGTCCCTCAAACCCAGGGTGCGCAGCACAGCCAAGCCTTGCGCGGCAAAGGCTTCGTTGAGTTCGATCACGTCCAGTTGCGCCAGCGTCAGCCCGGTTTGGGCCAGCAGTTTCTGGGTAGCAGGCGCTGGCCCCATGCCCATGATGCGTGGGGCAACGCCTGCGGTGGCCATGCCGACAACGCGGGCCTTGGGTGTCAGTCCATTTTTGGCCGCGCTTGCTTCATCGGCCAGCAGCAAGGCACATGAACCATCGTTCACGCCGCTGGCGTTGCCAGCGGTGACCGTGCCGTCCGGGCGCACCACGCCTTTGAGCTTGGCCAGTGACTCCATGCTGGTCTCGCGCGGGTGTTCGTCCTTATCCACAACGACGGCATCACCCTTTTTCTGAGCAATGGACACGGGGGTGATTTCCCGGGCGAAGTGGCCTGCTTTTGTGCGGCAACGGCCTTCATCTGGCTGGCCAGGGCCATGCGGTCCTGCGCCTCGCGCTCGATTTTGTAATCAGTGGCAACGTTTTCGGCGGTTTCGGGCATGGAATCGACGCCGTATTTTTCTTTCATCAGCTTGTTGATGAAGCGCCAGCCAATGGTGGTGTCGTAAACGGCATTGTTGCGGCCGAAGGCACTTTCTGCTTTGGGCATGACGAAGGGGGCGCGGCTCATGCTTTCAACGCCGCCTGCAATCATCAGCCCTGCTTCGCCAGACTTGATGGCGCGCGCAGCAGTGCCAACCGCGTCCAGTCCAGAGCCACACAGGCGGTTGATGGTGGCACCGGGCACGTCGATGGGCAGGCCAGCCAGCAAACTGGCCATGTGGGCGACGTTGCGGTTGTCTTCACCCGCCTGGTTGGCGCAGCCATAGAGCACATCGGTGACAGCCGCCCAATCCACATGGGGGTTGCGGGCCATCAGGGCGCGCAGGGGGATGGCGCCCAGGTCGTCGGTACGCACGCTGCTCAGTGCACCGCCGTAACGGCCAATGGGCGTACGAATGGCGTCGCAGATAAAGGCTTGATTCATGTTTTGTCTACTTTCTGTGTCACAAAGTTTGAAGGGGAAGGCCGATCAACTGTGACAGCGTGGCGCCCTCCAGTCCATCAACCATATCGATCAGTTTAAGCCCGTCCGGGGTGCACGCCAGGGTGCACAGGTCAGTGTAAATGCGTTTCACGCAGCCGATGCCAGTGAGCGGATAGGTGCACTGTGGCACCACCTTGCTTTGGCCAGACTTGGTCAGCAAATCCATCATCACCCAGGTTTCTTTGGCGCCGGTGGCCAAGTCCATGGCGCCGCCGACTGCGGGGATCGCGTCTTTTTCGCCTGTATGCCAATTGGCCAAGTCTCCAGTGGCTGAGACCTGAAAGGCGCCCAGCACGCAAATGTCCAGGTGGCCGCCGCGCATCATGGCGAAACTGTCGGCATGGTGAAAGAAGGCGCCGCCCGGCAGCAAGGTCACAGGCTGCTTGCCGGCGTTGATCAAATCAAAATCTTCATCGCCCTCGGCAGGTGCTTCACCCATGCCGAGGATGCCGTTTTCGCTTTGCAAAATCGCCTCACGCCCCTCAGGCAGGTGGTTGGCAACAAGTGTAGGCATGCCAATGCCCAGATTGACGTAAGCGCCGTCAAAAATATCCTGCGCCACGCGCTGGGCCAGCTCTATTTTGCTGCGTTTTTTATAGCTATTAATGTTTATGGATGTTGCCGAAACCGTCATTTAGGCCACCTTTTTTGCAATTCCACCGGCCTGGGTCGCCACGCGGGGGATCAACACCACCTGGTTCACAAAAATACCCGGGGTCACGACATGCTCTGGGTCCAGCGCACCCAGTGCCACCACCTCGTGCACCGTGGCCACCGTGTACCTGGCAGCGGTTGCCATCACCGGCCCAAAGTTGCGCGCAGCCTTGCGGTAAACCAGATTGCCCCAGCGGTCACCGCGCTCGGCTTTGATCAAGGCCACATCGCCATAGATGGGGTACTCCAGCACATAGTGCTTGCCCATGATCTCACGCGTTTCCTTGAGGCTGCCATCCGGATGCTTGGCCAAATCTGTGCCGTAGCCAGAAGGCGTGAAGAAGGCACCAATGCCTGCGCCCGCTGCGCGAATGCGTTCGGCCAGGTTGCCTTGGGGCACCAGCTCCAGCTCTATCTGGCCACTGCGGTACAGGCCGTCAAATACCTGGCTGTCAGCTTGGCGCGGAAAACTGCAAATGATTTTGCGCACGCTTCCCGCCTTCAGCAGCGCAGCCAAGCCCGTGTCGCCATTGCCTGCGTTGTTGTTGACAATGGTCAGGTCTTTGGCGCCACGAGCGATCAAGCCATCGATCAGTTCGATGGGAATGCCTGCGGTGCCAAACCCGCCAATCATCACGGTGTCGCCGTCCTTGACGGGGGCCAGCGCGTCGGCAATGGACGCGGCAATCTTGTTGATCATCTAACAGGTGCTCCTTTGCAGCGGCGGTTATACCGCCGTTCGGTGCGGGTGGACCGGCGCGCTGGGCACTTTGGCGACGCAATCCGCCGACACAAAATCAGCTGACGAAAAATCGGAGGATCAATCCAGCTTGATACCTGCGCCGCGAATGGCTTGGCCCCACATGGCGGAATCTGTCTTGATGAACGCCGTGAATTCTTCAGGCGTCATGGACTTGAGCTCTCCTCCATAGGAACGCCATTTATCGATCAGTGCAGGGTTTTGAGTGGTAGCTTTTTGCATGGCAGCACTCAATTTGTCCAGGAAGGGCTTGGGCGTACCCGCGGGGGCAAACAGGCCGATCCAGGCCGTGGGGCTGTAATCAGTTAAGCCAGCTTCTGCAAAGGTCGGCACATCTGGAAAGCTAGGGTGGCGAGACTTGCCAGTCAGCGCCAGAATCTTCAATTTTCCCGCTTTCACGTTGCCAATCGCTGCAGGCAAGGCGTCAAAAATCACATTGATTTGACCACCCACCACATCGGTGTAAGGACTGGTGGTGTTGTAGGGCACAAATTTAATCTTGGTGCCGGACCCTGCCGCAAACCACTCACCCGCGAGATGCGAGTAGCTGCCCACGCCTTGGGTGGCTGAGGTGATGCTTTCAGGCTGGGCTTTCAACTGCGCAATCAGTTCCTTCGCATTCTTGTGGGGAACATTGGCGCTGGCAGTCAGCGCCGTGTTCAGCAGCCCCACCAAGCTGATGGGTGCGTAATCGCGTTCAGCGTTGTACGGCACCTTGGAATACAGGTGTGGCACTACGGACAACGAAGTCGTCGAGCCCATCACCAGGGTGTAGCCATCCGGCGCAGCCTTGGCGCCAGCCTCCATGCCAATCATGGTTGATGCACCCGGACGATTCTCTACCACCACCGATTGGCCCAACACCTTGCTCAGTTCTGCAGCAATTTCCCGCGTATTGGCATCTGGACCAGACCCCGTAGGAAAGGGCGCAATGATGCGGATTGACTTGTTGGGGTAGTCCTGCCCGAAAGCGCTTTGCGAGCCCAAAGCAAACACCAGGGAAGCAGCGGCAAGGGTAGTCAAGCCTGCGCGGCGGGAAAAACGGGTCATGTATGTCTCCTGAATCTGTGAAGTTTGAAAACCAGCACTTGTTGCGGTCTGTAGATTCTTGATGAAAATCAATTTATTGTCAAATTATGAGAATTAGATGATAATTTTCAGATAGAAATCAATAAACATACGTCAAATTTTCAATCGGAGACACCATGGCACCTGCTGACGAATCTTTGCTCAGACACCCCAATGCGCTCAATTTCAGCCACCTGGGCTTTTATGTGCAAGACCAAGCCCGTATGTCCCGCTACTACAAGGATGTGCTGTGCTTTACCGAAACCGACCAAGGCGATCTGGGTCCGGTCCGGCTGGTTTTCCTGAGCCGCAACCCTGCTGAACACCACCAAATCGTGCTGATCAGTGGCCGCCCCGAAAACCTCGGCTTTAACATCATCAACCAGATATCCCTGCGGGTGCCCGATCTCGCCACACTGCGTGAAGTACGCCGGCGTGCCGCCGCCGACCCAGGTACCACGGAACTGCTATGCGCGACCCACGGCAATGCGGTATCGATTTACTTCCGCGACCCTGAAGGCAACCGTCTGGAAATTTTCATGGACACGCCTTGGTACTGCGAACAACCGCTGCGCGAGCCGATCGAACTGAACCAGACCGATGACGCCATCATGGCCCGCGCCGAAGCGATTGCCCGCAGCCGCCCCAAGTTCCGTTCGCGAGCGCAGTGGATGGCCGAGATGAACCGCTTGATGGGCTACAGCGAAGGAGAAAAGGCATGAGCGAAACCGTTTTTGACGTCGCCCTCATCGGCTACGGCCCCGCTGGTGCCACGCTGGCCAATCTGCTGGGCCAAGCCGGGCTGTCTGTCGTGGTGCTGGAGAGAGACCTCGATATCTACCCGTTACCCCGAGCCATTCACTTTGACGGCGAAGTGATGCGCATCATCCAGGCCACAGGTCTGCGTGCACCGGTTGAGGCCATTTGCCGCCCAGGTCTGAAAGGCATGCATTTCGTCAACGCCGCTGGCGAAACCATGTTGATCCGCGGCGGCACCACCTTGAATGGACCACACGGCTGCGCCAACAACTACTACTTTCACCAACCCGAACTGGAACAGGTGCTGCGCGATGGCGTCAAGCGCTTTGCCAGCGTGGATGTACGCCTGCAACACGAGGTCACACACATCGAGGACGGAGCAGAACACACCACGCTGGCCGTCACCGCAACATGTACTCAGCAGACTTACACGCTCAAAGCCCGTTATGTGGTCGGCTGCGACGGCGCGCGCTCCCTGGTGCGTAAGACCATTGGCACCGCTATGAAAGATCTCGGGCTGCACCAGCCTTGGCTGGTGTTTGACGTGATTTTGAAAGACGGTGCGCCTGCCTTGCCTGATCACACCGTCCAGCATTGCAACCCAACCCGACCCATGACCTATTGCAATGTGACGGGAAACCGCAGGCGTTGGGAGATCATGCTCATGCCCGGCGACGACCCCGCCAACATGGTCGAGACCGAGACCTTGTGGAAACTGGTCAGCCCCTGGCTGAAGCCAGAACACGCAAAGGTCGAGCGTGCCGTCATTTACACCTTTCACTCCATCATTGCAGAGGTCTGGCGCCAAGGCCGCCTGCTGCTGGCAGGGGACGCAGCGCATCAAACACCACCGTTCCTGGGCCAAGGAATGTGCGCCGCCCTTCGCGATGTCCACAACCTGGCCTGGAAGCTGGAAGCCATCGTCAAACAGGGAGTAGACGATGCATTGCTGGACAGCTATGAGTCCGAGCGATCCCCCCATGTGCACGCCTTCATTGAACTGGCCGTCCGCCTGGGCAACATCATTCAGGCCACTGACCCCGAACAGGCAAGCGCGCGGGACGCACGTTTCAAGACAGGGCAACCCGAGATCTTCGAGTTCCCATCGCCGCGCCTGGGGCCTGGCATCTTGCAGGGACAAGCGCCCCCCGTGGGCCAACCGTTTGGACAACCCCGCTTGACCGACGGCAGGTTGCTGGATGAGCACCTCGGTGACCACTTTGCCGTCATAGGTCGCCCCAACACCTTGGGCACCGCCACCGAAAGCAGCAAAGCAACTTGGAAGGCATGGCATGCCGTGGTCTTACCAAGCACCGACCCAACACTGGGGCAATGGCTGGACAGCCATGGGGTGGAAGCGGTCATGCTGCGCCCGGATCGCTACATCATGGGCATGGCGACATCGTCTACCGACCTGGACAACATCACCGCCTGCCTGCCTGCCTGCAGTGGCCGTACCGGTGCGTTGACGCAGTGTCGATGACAGACAAATCCCTGTCCAGCCTCTCGCGCATGCTGAGTGTGCTGGACCTTTTCTCGGACAACCGCACGACCTGGACCGCAGAAGGCATCACAGAAGCCCTGCAAGTGTCTCTGCCCACAGGCTACCGCTACGTCAAGATGCTGGTGGACGCAGGCCTGTTGCAGCGCGCGGCAGATTCGCATTACACGCTGGGCCCACGCATCATCGTGCTGGACCACTACATCCGTTTGGCAGACCCGGTGTTGGCACATGGCATCCCGTTCATGCAGGAGCTGGTGGAGCACACGGGCTTCGACTGTGTGTTGTCAGGTCTGTATGGCCACCAAGTGCTGGACACCCACCGCGAATTTGGCAAGGCCCCCGCCATCCTCAGCTATGGCAGAGGACGCCCCCGCCCCCTGTTTTTGGGTGCAGCGCCAAAAGCCATTTTGTCGTGTTTCGCGCCCGCCCAACTTCACAAGGTATTGGACCAGAACCTGGACGACGTGAAGGCCGCAGGCTTGTCCACCGAGTGGAGTGAGTTCCGCAAATACTTCAGCGCCATCCGCAAGGCGGGGTATTACTTCTCCAATGGCGAACTCGAAAGCAACCTGGCGGCGGTAGCAGCCCCGTTGCAAAAGGCCGACGGAAGCATTTTGGGCGCAATTTCGCTGGTCACCTCTGTGCAACGCATGGCGGTGATGGACATGGGCAAGCTGACCCAGCTGCTGATCCGCGCGGCGCAAGACATCACCACCCGCATCCCCTGATTGATCTATTCACTTTTATAAAGGACCATCCCATGAAACTCATCAGCTTTTTGAACCAGGGTCAAGCCACTTACGGCGCCGTGTTGGGCGACGACGTGCTAGACCTGGGTCCGATCCTGGGCAGCCAGGCAGCCGATCTGAAAACCTTGATTGCCAAAGGACTTCTGGGCGAGGCTGCTCAGGCCGCCAAAAATCATCCGCCCACGCTCAAGTTCGCCGCACTGACTCTGCTACCTGTGATCCCCAACCCTAACAAGATCGTGTGTGTGGGCTTGAACTATGGCGAGCATGTGCGCGAAACAGGCCGCGAGGTCACCGAAAAGCCCGCCCTCTTCCTGCGCCTCAGCGAATCTCAGGTCGCCCATGGCCAGGACATTGTTCGCCCCCCAGAGTCATTCAAGCTCGATTACGAGGGCGAGATCGCGGTCATCATCGGTGGGGGAGGGCGCCGCATCAGCGAGGCTGACTCCTGGAGCCATATCGCGGGCTACAGCTGCTACAACGATGGCAGCGTGCGCGACTGGCAGGTCAACACCTCTCAATGGACGGCGGGCAAGAACTTCTACCGCACTGGCGGTTTTGGCCCCTGGATGGTCACCGCAGACGACATTGCCCCAGACCAGAAGATGACGCTGATCACCCGCTTGAACGGGGTGGAGTTGCAGCGCGCGACCACCGACATGATGATCCACAGCATCCCGCGCCAAATTGCCTACATCTCCACCTTCATCCCACTGGAACCTGGTGACGTGATCGTGACGGGTACACCCGGCGGTGTTGGGAACAAGCGCACACCGCAAGTCTTCATGAAGCCGGGCGATGTGGCAGAAATCGATGTGGACGCCATTGGCGTCCTGCGTAATACGGTGCGCGACGAGTAAGCCAACCAGGAGCCAGCATGCATGCCTCATTGCTCAACTTGACCCGTAATTGGGTAGCCACATTGGTAGGCGTGGTACTTGCGGCCTCTGTCGCCCATGCACAGACAGACACCGCTTGGCCCACCAAACCCATCCGTCTGCTGCTAGGCTTTGCGCCGGGTGGCGGATCAGACATCGTGGCCAGACTGATTGCCAAGCCTTTGGGGGACCGCCTCGGCCAGAATGTTATGGTAGATAACAAGCCCGGTGCTGGCGGCAACATCGCTGCCGACATGGCTGCCCGCGCAGTACCAGACGGCTACACCCTGGTGCTGTTGCCAAGTGGCCATGCCAGCAACGCGGCCATCAAGAAGAGCCTGCCGTTTCACCCGGTCAACGACTTTGCCTGGGTGTCCACCATCACCACCTACCCTCTGGCGCTGGCCGTGATCCCAAATTCACCCATCAAATCGTTTCAAGATTTGCTGCAGCGCGCCAAGGCAGAGCCGGGGAAGCTGTCCTATTCCTCTGTCGGTGTAGGCAGCGCCTTGCACCTGGTGGGCGAGTGGATCACGTCCGAGGCGGGCATCACCATGACGCATGTGCCGTTCAAAGGCGGCACGGCCCCATTGACAGAGCTGCTGGCTGGCCGGGTGGATGTGATGATTGACACCATGACCCTGACGGCCTCACTGCTCAAAGACCAGCGGGTTCGCGTGCTGGCGGTTACCTCCCCCAAAGGTGGCAGTCGGCTGCCCGGTGTGCAAGCGGTGGCTGACCAATTGCCCGGCGTGGTGTTTGAATCGTGGCTGGGCATTGCCGCGCCGCCAGGCACGCCCCCCGCCATCGTCGACCGGTTGAACCGTGAGATGCGTACCGTGCTAGAACTGCCCGAGATCAAAGACAAGCTCATCGGCTTTGGCGGCAGCCCTCAGGCCAGCACACCTGCCGAGTTTCGCGCTCGGGTAGAGCACGACATTGAAAGCCTGCGCAAAGTTGCGACACAACGCAAGATAGAAGCGGAATAGCTCGGCGACAATCAACCCCATGTTGATGCAGCCCAGCCCAGCCGATGTCCGGCGTTTTTTTTGCTCTGTTTATGCCAAATCGGCAACAGACAAGCCACTCGAAGCTATTGAAATAATAGCGATCAAATGGATTGACGAGCATCCGGAGTTTCATGCCGAACTGAGCGATGCTGACGCGGCCGTGGCACGCGTCTACCCCGTAGAGGCTGGCAGCACCAACCCGTTCTTGCACCTGTCCATGCATTTATCCGTGTCGGAGCAATGCAGCATCGACCAACCACGCGGCATCCGCCAAGCGGTGGAATTGCTCACTCATCGCCGCAACTCCCTGCACATGGCCCACCACGAGGTGATGGAAAGCCTGGGCGAGATGCTGTGGGAAAGCCAGCGAAGCGGCAAGCCGCCAGACGGCGCTTCGTATGTCGCAGCGATTCAGCGCCGCGCAACCCGCGATTGACGCAAAAAAGCCCGCTTCAAGCGGGCTTTTTCTTGCTTGAGAGGGGTTCAGCGAATGCGGGAAGCCTGCACCGTCTTGATGTCACCAGGCAAGGCGGCAATGTAGTCCAGCGTTTCATTCACTTGGGCCATGTATTCGTTAACGCTCAAATCTGCCTGTGGCTTGGCAACACCCATCATGATGGCGTGATTGCGACCGACCAAACGCTTATCTGGGGTCATGTAAGCCTTGAATGCAACGCCCAGGTAGTCGCGGTTCTGACCAGCCAGTTTCGGGTAACCAGGCATAGGTGTATTGAAGTTCGCGCCGTGACAGGAAGCGCAATTGGCCGCACCCAATAGCGCTGCCGCCTTGGGCGATGGTTGGGCCACAGGCGCATCAGGCACTGCGCCAGCCGCACCACCATAGTCTGCGTAGAAAGCGGCCAAGTCATTGATGTCTTTTTCCGTCAGGCTGGACGCAATCGCACGCATGCTTGGGTGCTTGCGCGAGCCGTCTTTGTAGCCATTGAGTGCAGCCACGATGTACTTGGCACTTTGACCCGCAATCTTGGGGACTTTATAAACTTCAGGGAAGCTGGCATGAAAACCGATGATGCCGTGACAGCCGACACACATGCCATTTTTTCTTTCACCTGCAAGGGCATCTCCCTTGACACCTTGTGCAAAGGATGCCCCGGTCACAGAGGCGACAGCGAGGGCGAATACAGTGGTCAACAACTTGTTCATTTTGCGCGCACAATTGAGTGAAGATGCGTTCTGGTCTTTTTTGATCCAGATCAATTTTCGATTATAGCGACGGCTTTAGTCGCTGACCCGCCCCGCCCATTCACAACCAAATCGCTTTGCCCCATGAAGTTCAAAGGCTCAGAAAACTACGTTGCCACCCAGGACCTGATGCTTGCCGTCAACGCGTCCATCACCCTCAAGCGCCCACTGCTTGTCAAAGGTGAGCCTGGCACTGGCAAAACCATGCTGGCCGAGGAGGTTGCAGAGGCGCTCGGCGTTCCCCTGCTGCAGTGGCACATCAAAAGTACCACCAAAGCACAGCAAGGCCTCTACGAATACGATGCCGTGAGCCGCCTGCGGGACAGCCAACTGTCAGACATTGACGGTGGCGAGCGGGTCAAGGACATCAACAACTACATTGTCAAAGGGGTGCTGTGGCAAGCCTTCATGGCCGACAAACCGGTGGCGCTGCTGATCGACGAAATCGACAAGGCCGACATCGAATTCCCTAACGACTTGCTGCGTGAACTCGACCGTATGGAGTTTTATTGCTACGAAACGCGCGAGTTGATCCGTGCCAAGCACCGCCCGCTGGTGTTTATCACGTCCAACAATGAAAAAGAACTGCCTGATGCTTTTCTGCGCCGTTGCTTCTTCCACTACATCAAGTTCCCCGATGCGGAAACCATGAAGCGCATCGTAGACGTGCACTTCCCCACACTCAAAAAAGACCTGCTCAGCGCCGCGATGAAGACGTTTTACGACGTGCGCAACCTGCCTGGCCTCAAGAAAAAGCCCAGCACCAGCGAATTGCTGGATTGGCTCAAGCTGCTGGTCGCAGAAGACATTCCGCTGGAGGCACTGCAAAGTACCGACAGCAAGGTCTCTGTGCCGCCTCTGGTCGGCGCTCTGCTCAAAAACGAGCAGGACACCACGCTGTTTGAGAAACTGGTGTTCATGAACCAGCGCAATCGCTGAGGTCTGGATTGCAGCCATGAGCAACCCCTTACTCACAGAAGGCATCTCTGACGCCATTGGCTTTCTGGGTGGTGCCCTGGTGGGCTATTGGATTGGCAAACTTTTGGGTTTGAATATTTTTGACAGCGGCTACAACGCGGCCAGCATGGGCGGCATATTGCTGGTCGGCCTGGGGGGTGGACTCGGTCTGCAAGCTGCCAAAAAATGGCGCCTGTCCCGACGTAAAGAAGAAGAGTAAACACATGACTTTTGCGCCAACCGTGACCCTCTCTGGTCAACACGGCATCCTAGTGCCTTTGACACAAGCTCACCACGACGATCTGGTTCAAGCCACGCTGGATGGCGAGCTCTGGAAGCTCTGGTACACCGCCATCCCCAACGCTGAAGGCATGGCAGCGGAAATTGACCGTCGCCTGGGTTTGCAAGCACAGGGCAGCATGACGCCTTGGGCCATCATCAACAAAACTAGTGGCCGTGCAGTGGGCATGACCACTTACATGAACATCGATGCCAAGAACCGCCGGGTGGAAATTGGCTCGACCTGGTACCGCAAAGCGGTCCAGCGCAGCGCGCTGAACACCGAATGCAAATTGATGCTGCTGACCCATGCGTTTGAGTCACTTAACTGCATTGCGGTCGAGTTCCGCACCCATTTCTTCAATCATCAGAGCCGCCGAGGCATTGAGCGCCTGGGTGCCAAACTGGACGGCGTGCTGCGCCAGCACCAGGTCATGCCTGACGGCAGCCTGCGCGATACCTGCGTGTACAGCATCATTGCCAGCGAATGGCCTACCGTAAAGCAGCACCTGAACTTTCAGCTGACAAAGCCGCGTACGCCCTGAGGAACACCCCATGCTGATCGACTTCTTTTACACCTTGCGCAGTGCCAAGTTGCCGGTATCGGTCAAGGAATTCCTTGTTCTGCTGGAAGCACTGCAGGCGGATGTCGTGGGGCCGAATTCTGACGATGCATGCAGCATTGACGACTTTTACTATTTAGCCCGCACATCGCTGGTCAAGGATGAAAAGCATTTCGACAAATTTGACCGCGCCTTCGCGGCTTACTTTAAAGGCGTGGAGCTGATCGCCGACTTCACCAAAGAAGTTCCGCTCGAATGGCTGCGCAAGAACCTGGAACTGGAGCTTAGCCCCGAAGAAAAAGCCGCCATTGAAAAGATGGGGTGGGACGAGCTCATGGAAACGCTCAAGAAGCGTTTTGAAGAACAAAAAGAACGCCACGAAGGCGGCAGCAAATGGATTGGCACGGGCGGCACCAGCCCCTTTGGCGCCAATGGGTACAACCCGCAAGGCATTCGCATCGGCCAGGAAAAAAGCCGGAACAAGAGCGCCGTCAAAGTCTGGGACCAGCGCGCCTACAAAGACTACGACGACAGCCAAGAGCTGGGTACCCGCAACATCAAGGTCGCGCTGCGCCGCCTGCGCAAGTTTGCCCGTGAAGGCCTGGAAGAAGAACTGGACCTGGACGACACCATCCGCAAAACAGCTGCCAACGCAGGCTACTTGGACATCAAGATGCGCCCCGAGCGCCACAACAATGTCAAGGTGCTGTTGCTCATGGACGTGGGCGGCACCATGGACGAGCACATCACGCGTGTGGAAGAAATGTTCTCGGCCACCAAGACCGAATTCAAGCACCTGGAGTTTTACTACTTCCACAACTGCGTGTACGACTTCATGTGGAAGAACAACCGCCGCCGCTTTGCGGAGAAGTTCCCCACCTGGGACATCATCCGCAAGTACAACAAGGACTACAAGCTCATCTTCATCGGTGACGCCACCATGAGCCCGTATGAAATCCTGCAACCCGGCGGCAGCGTGGAATACAACAACGAAGAAGCGGGCGCCGAATGGTTGCAGCGCTTGACCCATGCCTTCCCCAAGTTCGCCTGGATCAACCCCGAACCCCAAGGCGTCTGGCAATACCGTCAAAGCATCAGTGTGATCCAGCAACTCATGAGCCAGCGCATGTTTCCGCTGACCCTCAAAGGCCTGGAAGACGCCATGCGCATGCTGAGCAAGTAACGCTCAGAAATGGCCAAAGTCATTGGCCATACAATCCACGCCACGCCGCCGTAGTTCAATGGATAGAACGAGCGCCTCCTAAGCGCTAGATATGGGTTCGATTCCCGTCGGGGGCGCCATCCGAGCGAGCCAATCAGCCTCCAAGCACCGCCAGTTGATTTGCCTTCTTGGTCAAATCCCCGTCTGAGTCCACATAGCGCGCAGCAATCGCCCGGAACTTCTCATGAATCCGCATGAAGCTGTCCACAATATCTGGGTCAAAGTGACTCCCCCGGCCCTCCAAAATGATTCCCATGGCCTTTTCGTGTGGCATTCCCTCTTTGTAGACCCGACGGCTGATGAGGGCATCGTAGACATCCGCCACCGCCATCAAACGGGCAGAAACAGGGATAGCGTCTCCGGCTAAGCCAACTGGATAGCCCGAGCCGTCCCATTTTTCCTGGTGCGAATAGGCAATTTCCTTGGCCATCGACAAAAACTCCACGCTAGCACCTAGCGTGTCTTCAGCGTGTTGGATAGCGTCTCTGCCCAACGCACAGTGGGCCTTCGTGATCTCGAACTCTTCAGGCGTAAAGCGGCCGGGCTTGAGCAAGATCCGATCGGGAATCCCCACCTTGCCGATGTCGTGCAACGGTGCTGACTTGAAAAGGCGAGCGATATTGGACTTGGTCAAGAAAGCCGAGAAACGCGGGTGGGTGCTCAAATCTTCGGACAAGGCCTTGATGTAAAACTGGGTTCGGCGAATATGGTTGCCGGTGTCGGTGTCGCGTGTCTCCGCCAACGAGGCCATGGCCAGAATGGTGACATCCTGAATCATCATGACCTCTCGGGTGCGACGGTCAACCTCTGTTTCCAGAAAGTCATTCTGGTTCCGCAAAAAATCTGCGCTTGCCTTCAATGCCAAGTGGGTTTTGATTCGCGCCAAAGCAATGGGGGCCTGACAGGCTTGGTCAGGTAGTCCACTGCGCCCAGTTCTAAGCCTCGCGTCTCATCCTCGACCTCTGTTTTGGCGGTCAAAAAAATGATTGGAATTGGACGCGTGCGTGGATCGGCTTTCAAGATCGCACAGGCGGTGTAGCCATCCATGCCGGGCATCATGATGTCTAACAGAATCAGGTCCGGGGGTTCACCAGAGGTTGCCACATTGATGGCCTGCTGTCCATTGGTGGCCACTTTCACGCGGTAGTCTTTGCGCAGCAGCCCACTCATCAAAGCCAAGTTGTCGGGTGTGTCATCCACTACCAACACGGTAGGCTTCTTGACAAAGTCCAGGTCCATTTCAAGTTCCATGATTGATCTCTTTGATAGTCAGATTGTCACGATCACGCTGCGGCCAACAGGTTCAATGCGGCCAATGCAGACACAAAGTCAAACTGAGTCATCGGCTCGTTTACTTGGCGCCAATGGTCGGGGTAGCTGCGCTTAAACTCATCCAACTTATCTTCCCAGATATCGACTGCATCCACCAGATTTTGTGCCAACAACTGCTGCAGTTGGACGATGACACCTTGGGCGATGCACCGCCAGTTGGTGATTGAACAGTGTTCACCGATGGCATGGTTTCGCTCTTGGGCGCGAGCGCGTTGAGGCCTTGAATCACCGGCGCGAGTGCCTCCAGTGTTTGCGTCAAAAGTTTATCTAGGTGCGACTCGTTCTCGCCAGACTGGCAAGCATGCTCCAGAGTTGCAGCTGCACGCTCCAATGCTTTCGCGCCAATGTTACCGGCCGTGCCTTTGAGTGTGTGCGCGCAACGGGTTGCGGCCGCGGGGTCCGGGTCATGACGCGCCGAAGCAAAGAGCTGCTCGAAAGCTCCCTGGCTGTCGCGAAACTTCATCAGCATGCGTTGGTACAACGCCATGTTGTTCATGGAAACGGCCAGACCAGCTTTCACGTCAATTCCAGGCAATACTGGCAAGCCTTCAACAGGCGAGGGGATGGGTGTAGCGGTTGCTGCGTTCGGCCCCATCGCGACGGCTGGCTTAATCCACTTGGCAATGGTGGCAAACATATCGCCCACATTCAAGGGCTTGGCAATGGGTCGTTCATACCAGCGTCCAAGACTTTTCTTTATCACCGGCCATGGCATTGGCGGTCATTGCGATGATGGGCAATTTCGCCCATCTGGCGTTAGCCCGGATGGCGCGTGTAGCGGCATAGCCATCCATCACAGGCATCTGGCAATCCATGAGTACGCCATCAAATGCGGTACCCGTTGCCAACATATCCAGTGCTTCCTGTCCATGGTTGGCGACCTTGACTTCCACACCGGCCGCCCCCAGTAACTCCAGCGCAAGTTCCTGGTTCATGTCGTTATCTTCTACCAATAACAGCCGGACCCCAGCCAGATTAGCCATGTTTTGGGCTTGGTCCTGAACCTTGTTACCTGCGTGGGTCTGCACATCCATGTGTTTACCCAACGCTGCGCCAATCGCTTCGAGCAGGGTGGACGGTGTCACAGGCTTGGTCAGCACCGTGCTCAAATGCACCGCTTTCTGCTCGGCTGCCTGAAGCGCTTCATCCCTGTTGTAGGCGGTCACCATGATCACTTCTGCTTCGGGCGAGTGACTCGGCTTGCATACGCTGAACAAAGCTCACGCCATCCATGGCGGGCATCTTCCAATCCGTCATCACCAAATCGTATTGAAGCTTTTGTGCGAGAGCTGCCCGCAACATGGCCAAGGCTTGGTCGCCATCCGGTGCCATGTCCACCTGCAAACCAAAGTGAGAAGCCATCGTGCCAAGAATCTCTCGGGCGGACAGGTTGTCGTCAACGATCAGCGCGCGCAAGCCTTTCAGTTCGTCGGCCTTGAACATGCGTCGATTCACTGGGTTCTTCTGCACACCCAGTTTCACCGTAAATTGAAAGACAGAGCCCTTACCGACTTCGCTCTCCACCCAGATCCGCCCGCCCATCAAGGTCACGAGATTGCGAGAGATAGCCAGGCCAAGCCCCGTGCCACCATACTTTCGAGTCGTCGACGCATCGGCCTGCGTAAAGGCCTGAAAGAGACGCCCACATTGCTCAGCGGTCATCCCGATACCCGAATCGCGAACCTGAAAATGCAGCTCGACTTGGGTCTCGTCGATTGGCTTGGCATCGACAGAAACCACAATCTCGCCTCTGTCCGTGAACTTGACCGCGTTGTTGCCCAAATTCACAAGCACTTGGCCTAGTCGCAAAGGGTCACCCACCAAGGCAGTGGGCAAGTCGGGCGAGGAATTGAACAGCAGTTCTAGACCTTTGTCTTCTGCCTTCATTCCAACCAAACTGGCCAAGTTGTCCATCACATCTTCCAGATGGAAATCAATCGCCTCCACACTCAGTTTGCCAGCTTCTATCTTGGAGAAATCGAGAATGTCATTGATGATCCCCAGCAGGTTTTCAGCCGCGCGGTGGACCTTTTCAATGTAGTTGCGCTGGCGTTTATCCAGATCCGTTTGCAAGGCCAGATGCGACATACCCAGAATGGCATTCATCGGCGTGCGGATCTCATGGCTCATATTGGCCAAAAAGTCAGACTTCGCGCGTGTTGCATCCTCGGCAGTCTGTTTGGCTTCAGCCATGGCGCGCTGCGCCTTTTTCTGGTCAGAAATATCGACAAAGGTGCCAATCATTCCTCCTGGGCTGCCATCCGCCTTAGCAAATCCGGAAACGTGATACAGGGTTTCGTGCGGTTCACCGTCGGCAAAAGTCAACGCAAGTTCCTTGCGGACCGTGTCACCCGTGGCAATCACCCGTTCGTCCTCTTCTTGAAAGGATTGCCGGTCATTCACGGGCAGATAGTCCAGGTCCAGTACCCGCTTGCCAATCAGGTCATAGCGTTTGACGTCGAACACTTCCTCATATGCACGATTAAACCCAAGGAAACGAGTGTCCGCACCCTTGTAAAAAAGAGGATAGGGCACGGTATCGATCAAGGCCTGTTGAAACTGCAACTGATCGTCCAACACTTGGCGCTGTTCTTCTAATTCACTCTGTCGGGCTTGCAACTGCGTCTCAGAGGCCGCCAACGCCTCCGCTTGTGCTCGTGTCTTGACCAACAAATCACGTGTCGCAGCGTGGGTCAAAATCGCTTCCAACCGGGGGGCAATGACGTGAGACATCTCATTGATCAGCGACCACCGCAAGTTGTCAGGGTCGACGAAGCTCGCAAACTCCAACACGGCAAGCGTGTCGCCACGGTCCACCACGGGGACGATAACCAAGACTGAAGGCGTCACTTGGCCAAGCGACGAGGATACCGGCATGTACCCCGCTGGAACCTGCCGAATGACCAACGGTTTGCCCTCTTTAACTGCCTGGCCAGCCAAGCCTTGGCCGGACTCGAACTTAGCTGCAAGTACACCAAAATCGGGCCGCAGGCCATACCCACCAATGCATCCAAACGTACCCTGTCGGTTTAGATGAAAAGCAGCGACCGGAAACCGAAGCAAGGGTGAAAGCGTGCTGAGCAAGACCTGCGCAAATTGCTCTTGAGTCGTGACTGGTTGCAATGCATTGACGAGATCTGTGACCCCCTGCTTGACCCAACGTTCATCGCGCAGCGCCATGGCGCCCTGCTGCATGATGGCCACTGATTTTGCGGTTGAACCGATCTCGTTGCGCTTGTCAGTGTGCGGAATGACTTGGTCCAATTGACCACTGGCCAGCAGTTCCAAGGCTTCACCCAATTCTTGCAATGGCTGTCGGATTGATCGCGTGATCGTCCACGCAGCCATCAGACCTAAGGCCACCCCAACAGCCAATAGCGCCAAACCTCGACGCTCGGTAGACACTGCTGCCACCTTCACTTCCTCAATGGATTCTCCGGCGCCATCCTCCTTGGCCAGCACGGTCTGGCTAAAGCTCTTTTCAACTTGGTTCGCCGACTCAACAAAACTGGGGCTCTTCAGGCGTGCTTGCGCTTCCTGGTCTGCCTGCTCAGTGTTCTTTGCCAACAGCTCAGCAACAGCGCTGACATGGCGCAGGTAGATCTGCAACTGTGCTTCTACCCTCGCAAGCGACGCGGGGTGCTTTCACGAAATGTCTTCGTTTTGAAGCTTTCAATCATCTGAAAGGTTTCTGCCTCACTTTGCGTGATTTGGCTGAGGACCTCTTTTCTGGCGGTGGGGTCTGCAGTCAAAAGTGCCTGACGAACATGACGACCGATTCGCAGAAATGCACTTTCTGCCCGCCCCAAGTGAGAAACGCCCAGTACATCTGACTGATACGTTCGGTCCAAAACGGCAAGCGTTTCACGAGATGTCAACAAACCCTGAAGGCCGATGATCAGGGTCAATAACACGAGCAAACCAAACCCAACGCCCAACTTCGCCCCGAGCGAGAAATGTTGCAGGCGAGAGAGAATAACTTTCATAAGCAATCCGTGTATTCAGTGCGCGCCAAGGTTCAACTCAGGCTCTTGGCAAAGTAACCGTTATCGTGGTGGTATTGGTATCGTCCCGCACATTCAGTTCAATGTTACCCAGCTGGGCTTCAGTGAGCAGTTTGGCCGAGTAAGTGCCCAATCCTGTGCCACCCTCTTTGCCGTGCGTGACAAATTTTTCAAAGAACCGTGCACGCACTGACTGGGGCACCGCCCCTTTGTTCTCGATCACGATCTTGATCGGTGACTGGTCCAGCAAACGGATGGCCACTTTGCTTGAGTTGGGTGCCGCCTCACAGGCGTTCTTGATCAGATTTTGAAACACCGAATAACACAGCGTTGCATCGCCTTTGGCCAACGGAAATTCAGCACCCACTGGCATATCGGTATCAACAGACACGACGATCTGCTTTTCTGCATAGGTAAAGCGATACATCTCGGCGATGCGCCTCAAGACCTCGCCAATACGGATGGGGGCCGCTTTCAGCACAAAGCGCCCGGTCTCGATCTTGTACAACTCTGCAGACAGACTGATCATGTTCAGCAACTGCATTGAAGCCTCTTCGATCAATCGCAATTGCGCGACTTGCTTGTGGCCGATGTCTTCATCTTGAATTAGGTTTTGCACCATCCCCAAAACCCCTGAAAGTGGCCCTTTGAGGTCGTGGCGTGTAATGCGGTCGACATCATCGCGCAACTGCGCTGCGTCAACCATGTCGTCGTACTCTGCCTGCAGATCCTTGCGCATCTCCACATAACGCATAAAGTTGCGGATACGTGGTTTGAGCAGTTCTGCGTCAACCGGCTTGGTGATGAAATCCACTGCGCCCAAATCCATGCCCTTGATGCGGGCATCGACCGATGTCATGGCGGTGACAAAGATGACTGGTATCGACTCAGCGCTGGGGTGCTCGCGCATGCGCGTGGCCACTTCAAAGCCATCCATGCCTGGCATCATATGTCCAGCAACACCAAGTCGGGGGCTGTCTGAGGTGACAATCTCCAAGGCCTTGGCCCCGTCCCGTGCCAGTTGAACCTGATAGTCAGCCTTGAGCATTTGCGAGAGCAGCAGCAAATTGTCAGGTGTATCGTCAACCAGCAAAATTTTCGGGCGCGCTGGCGTCAGTGACTTAACGGACGGCGTCGTTGATTGAGCTGAATTGGCCCCCTGCAAACGACCCACATTGGTGGACCCTAATCTCGGCTTCCAATTCTTGGCCTTTTGGATACGCAAATGCAATTGCGTCGATGTGTAGGGCTTGAGTAGCAACGAGGTCACGCCACTGGCAATGGCCTCCTCCACTTTGTGACGCTCCGCCTCCGCGGTAATCATGACAAAAGGCAAAGCAAAGAGCTTAGGGTCAGCTCGCATGGCCTTGAGCAGTTCAAGCCCCGAAAGCACAGGCATGTTCCAGTCTGAAAGGACGATGTCGACATGTTCGGAGCGGAGGATTCGCAACGCTTCAGCCCCGTTTCGAGCAGTCAGTACCTTCTCTGCCCCCAGTGCCTCCAGCTGATTGACCGTCACCTTGCACATGGCGTCGAAGTCGTCGACGACCAAATAGACCATGCCCTTGTCAATGCTTGGTAGCGGTGTACTGTCAAAAATGGACATGATGCGAAGATTTCAATGCCAAGAATCGATGCGGTGCCGATAAAGATGCAAGTCCATCATCATCGTGGGGGGCCATTTGCAAGATTGGTGCGAAGATGGATGGCATCTAGGCAAGCCGCTGACATGGCGCCGACCACTTCGTCACCAAACTGCCATCCGCTGAAAATCTGTAAAAGCCGTCTATCTTGCCAAAGGCAAACAAACTCAAGGCGTGCTCGTAATAGGCCTTGGGGCGGATCGGTTTCGCCGCAAGTCGATTGATCTGTGCGTCATAGCTTATCTTGTCGCCACGGGCTTGCAGAAACGGCAGCAGGGCTGCAGAGAAGCCACTGGGGCCAGGTTTGGTGCCGGCGCCGGTCTGGATGTCTACTGCTTCTGGCGGAAAACCCTGAACCGCGACAAATTTAGCCATCGGAGCCAGAGCATTCAATAGCGCTTTGGCATTCGCGTCACCGCCGGCCATCAATCCCGCCCAAAGATAGACGCGAATCGCGTTGTAGGCGCCTTGACCATAGCCTTCACCCGTGACGTCAATCTCAAAGCCTTTGTTGGCCCGGTAGACAATCCAGTCTGGCGAAAAGCCTCGCGGTGCAGATCCCAGTACCAGTTTGCGGGCAGAGGCCAGAACTTTTTCCCATGCCGGATTGGGCATGTGTTTGGCAAACCAGCGCATTTGGTGCAGGGGCAGGTAGCTGGGGTTCAGACGCCAGGTGTCTCCGCCGCTTTGAAAGCCCTTGGGGCCAGGCAGCAGAGTCAGGCCCAGGCCGGGGATGTTGGCGGTGGTGTCGCGCAACAAGCGGTCAGCCATGACCGTCGCAAGTGCTCCCAGGCGTTTGTCACCCCAAAGTCGCCCACCTTCAGCCAAGGCGTAGATGATCCACAAATCGGCATCGCTGGCGGGGTTTGGGTCAACTACCCCCATTGTCCGTCGTCTCGCCGCCCCCAGATCCAGGCAGGCAGTCGGGCCGTGAGGTCGCCACCGGCCATGTTGTTCTCGGTCCATTTAAGGATCTTTTCAAAGCTGGGGCGGTCGTTGGCCACCAATGCAAAAAAAAGCCCATAGGCCTGCGCCTCTGACACGGTTTGCGCCCGCTGGGTTTCCGGGTCTAGCACCCTGCCGTCTTCTGCCACAAACTGCTGTCGAAACACGGCCCAGGCGGGCCATGCATGGCTGCAATCAGCGGGGGGGGTGGCTTGTTTTGGCTGGGATGACTGGGCCGATGCAGACGCAGCCCACGCCGCCGTGAGAAACGATGCACCCAAGCCTTCAAGGGCTTGCCTGCGATTGAAAGCAACTGCGTCCATCATTGCCAGTGGTGTAAATTGAGCGAAAGGATACCCCAGAGCTTGCCACCACGCAGGTCAAACGGTTAATCGCCTGAGTGCTGTGACTTGTTCGCGCGCAAGGGCGGCGAGGGTGCGCCGGTCGAGCCCCTGCGCAGCCAAATGCGGACCAAAGTTCACACGCGCACACAAAGGCTTGGCTGTGACTGTGGCCCAGACAGAACTGAGCAGGCTGGTGTCGCCAATGTAGTCAGTGGCATGGCTCTGGCCACCCGATTGGGCGTCCAGGTAAGTCAAGCCAATGGCTTGAACGGGCGCATGGGCCGAAATGGCCGCCTGAAACAGGTTGGCGTGAAATGGAAGTGTGCCAATGCCATCGCTGGTGGTACCTTCCGGAAAGATGGCCAGCATGTCCCCACTGCGCAAGGCGTCGGCCATGTGGTGCACCACCCTCATGGCATCGCGTCGCGACTCACGCTCTACAAACAGCGTGCCACAACCCTGCGCCAACGTGCCAATCAGGGGCCAATGTTGCACATCGGCTTTGGACACAAAACGGCAATGGCGCGAGGCGTGCAGCACCAAAATATCCAGCCACGAGATATGGTTAGCCACCAGTAGCAGCGGCCCGTGCTGAGGTACGTCACCCTGTACATCCAGGCTGATACCCATGATATGAAGCATGCGAACCGACCAAGCTTGCACCTTCAGGCTTTTGCGGGCTTCGTCCAGGCGTGGGAACTCGCGCCGCACCATCCAGTAGCCACCCATGACATGGGCGAGCGCCCGCAGCAGTCTAAAAACAGCCAGCATCGCGACGGGTCAGCTGCCGCGCTGGAACACCAATTGCCCACCAACCACGGTGTAGCGCACTTGGCCGGGCAACTCGTAACCCGAAAACGGGGTGGACTTGGCCTGGCTGCGCAAGTTGTCGGCATTGACCTGCCAGAAGGTATCTGCCTGGAAGATGCACACATCCGCCACGCCGCCCACCTGCAACTTGCCAGCGTCTGGCTGGCCAATGAGGGCACCCGCCGCACTGGTGACTTTGGAGAGCACCAGGGGCAAGGGTACATCGCAGTCTTTGGACCACTTCAGCGCCAAACTCAGCAACAGCTCCAGCCCCGTAGCACCGGGAACAGCTTCGGCAAAGGGCAGGGTTTTTTCGTCGTCCCCTACGGGCACATGGTCCGACACCAGCGCATCGATGGTGCCGTCGGCCAAACCCTGGCGCAACGCGTCACGGTCGGCTTGTTGGCGCAGCGGAGGCGACAGACGCGCACGACTGTCGAAGTAGCCAATGTCCATGTCGGTCAAGTGCAGGGAGTGCACACTGACATCAGCCGACACAGGCAAACCTTGGGCCTTGGCCTGGCGAACCAGTTCAACCCCCGCCGCGCTGCTGATGCGGGCACACATGCACCCGGTGCGCGTGGACTTGATCAGCTCAAAAATAGTGTGAAGTGCGATGGTTTCCGCAGCGACCGGTACCCCTGCCAAGCCTAGCCGGGTTGCCAGTGCTCCACTGGCAGCCACGCCTTTGCCCAGGTGCCGGTCCTGGGGGCGCAACCACACGGTGTAGCCAAAGCTGGCGGCATAAAGCAAGGCGCGCTGAAGTACCTGGGTATCAGACAAAGCTACCTCGGCTTGGCTGAAGCCCACGCAGCCCGCCTGGGTCAGCTCGGCCATCTCGGTCAGCACCTCGCCCTTCAGGCCGCGGGTCAGCGCGCCCAGCGGATAGACCCGGGCCTGCTGGCGGTTTTGCGCGCGGAACTTCAGCATCTCGACCAGGCCCGCCTCGTCCAGAACAGGGTCGGTGTCAGGTGGGCAGACGAGGCTGGTCACACCTCCGGCCACTGCGGCGGCCAGCTCGCTGGCCAGCATGCCTTCATGCTCATGCCCAGGCTCACGCAAGCGCACGGCCAGGTCCACCAGGCCTGGGGCCACAATACAGCCCGAGGCGTCAATGCTCACATCAGGTACGCAGCCATTTGCCTCAATATTGATAGCAGATATGCGGCTTCCATCAAGCCAAAGAGAGGTTTTTTGGTCAAAACCTGAGGCGGGATCAATCACCCGGCCACCGTGAATCAGTGTCTTCATGCAACGCTCCCCGCCACAATGCTCATCACCGCCATGCGCACTGCGATGCCAAAGGTGACCTGCGGCAGGATCACGCTCTGTTTGCCGTCCACGACCGAGGAGTCAATTTCGACGCCCCTGTTGATCGGGCCGGGGTGCATCACGATGGCATCGGGCTTGGCAAGCTGTAGCTTTTCTTGCGTCAGGCCAAAGTGCCGGAAGAATTCATGCGATGAGGGCAGCAGCGCGCCGCTCATGCGTTCGTTTTGCAGGCGCAGCATGATGACCACGTCACAGTCCTTGATGCCTTCTTCCAGCGTATGGCAAACCCGCACGCCCATTTGCGCCATGTCGCTGGGTACCAGGGTTTTAGGGCCAACCACCCGAACCTCGGCGCAACCCAGTGTGGTCAAGGCGTGGATATCGGATCGGGCCACACGAGAGTGAAGCACGTCCCCCACGATGGCCACGGTGAGGTTGGAAAGTCTTTCTTGTAATGCCGGATCGTGAACATGTCCAGCAACCCTTGCGTTGGATGGGCATGTCGCCCGTCGCCTGCGTTGACCACGTGCACATGGGGCGCCACGTGCTGGGCGATCAGGTACGGGGCACCGCTTTCAGAGTGGCGCACCACAAAGATGTCGGCCGCCATGGCGGACAGGTTGGCAATGGTGTCCAGCAGCGATTCGCCCTTGCTGGCAGAAGAGCGGGCAATGTCCAGGTTGATCACGTCGGCAGACAGGCGCGTCGCCGCAATCTCAAAGGTGGTACGTGTGCGGGTGGAGTTCTCAAAGAACAGGTTGAACACACTTTTGCCACGCAGCAGCGGCACCTTTTTAACCTCGCGGTCGTTCACCGACACAAAGTTGCCTGCGGTGTCCAGGATGTGGGTCAACATGGCCTTGGACAGGCCTTCAATGGACAGGAGGTGAATCAGCTCACCGTTCTTGTTGAGTTGAGGATTGCGGGATGCCATTTCTATTTTTCCTCCACCGCGAAGCTGAAACGCCCGTCTTCCGCGCGGGCCAGCGCCAGCGACTGCCCCGGACTCAAGGTGAGCCGGGCAGCAGCATAGTCAGCCTGAATGGGCAGTTCACGCCCACCTCGGTCCACCAGCACGGCTAAGCACACACTGGCAGGGCGACCATAGTCAAACAGCTCGTTGATCACCGCACGGATCGTCCGCCCAGTGAAGAGCACATCGTCCAGCAGGATGATGTGTGCATGGTTGACATCAAACGGCAGCAACGTTTGCCCACCTTGAGACAGGCCACGTTTGGAAAAATCATCTCGGTGCATGGCCGAGCTGATTCGCCCCGCTGCGCCTGGTAAGCCCAGATCGGTTTGCAACCGCTCGGCAAGCCAGGCACCTCCTGAGGTGATGCCCACGAGCCGGGTGTCTGCTTGGCGCAGCATCTGCACACCGCGCAAGAGATCACGGTACAGGCTTTCCGCGTCGAGCGTCAAAGAGCCCAAAGTGCTCATGGAAGGGTCCTTAAGAACTGTTCAAGAATGATGCAAGCCGAAGCGGCGTCCGCATCGTTGGCGCCCAGAGAATGGGCTTCGGTCGTAGAGTAACGTTCGTCTACTTCAAAAACCTGCAGGTTGTAGCGACCGTTCAGCTGGCGAGCAAATTTCTGTGCCCGCCGGGTGTTGTCATGAGCTGCACCGTCCGGGTGGTAAGGCACGCCAACGACCAGTGCATCGGGCTGCCAGTCCTTGATGCGCTGGGTGATGTGAACCCAGCGCGCGGCGCCTTCGGCACTGATGGTTTTGTCGGGCGTAGCCACCCGGGTCAGACGGTTGCCTGTGGCGACACCTGTGCGTTTCAGGCCAAAGTCAAACGCCAGGAAGCGCTGGAGTTTGGGTGGGCAATTGCTCATACCGTCGTGGTTCGCAAAAGCGACAAACGTGGGGGTCATATTTCTATGCGTGACCTGCCTCGGGTGACAGCATCCAGGATTGCAAGCCGAGCAGGGCAAGCGCCTTGTCGTAACGCTGCTCGATGGGTGTATCGAAAATTACCGCCTGATCAGCCGCCACGGTCAACCAGCAGTTTTCGGCAAGCTCGGACTCCAGTTGTCCTTCGCCCCAAGCTGAATAACCCAGCGTGATCAGCAGTTTGCGTGGCCCGCCGCCACTGGAAATTGTTTCTAGTACATCCCTGGACGTGGTCATCTCCAGACCATCCGCAACGGTCATGGTGGAGGCGTAAACGGGATCCGTAGGCTTATCTTTGTCGGCAAAGACTGCTTCATGCAGGACAAAACCACGTTCTGTCTAGACCGGGCCACCTTGCAACACTGCGCTTTTGGCAATGTCTGCACGGCTCAAAGGCAAGTCGAGCTTCTCAAACAAAGCCTGCATATTGGTGTGGCTGGCTGTGTTGGTCACCAATCGCAGTGCTCGACGATGGCTATGTTCGCACAAATAAACCACGCTTTTGGCGAAAGTGCTGTCCTTGAGTCCGGGCATCGCCATCAAGAAATGGTGAGTTAAATTGGTGAGAGCAAAATCAGCGGACATTAACTGATTTTAACGAGCATGACTGCGTTGGCCTACCGAACAGGATTGATGTGGTTCCGCCGTGATTTGCGCACCCGGGACAACGCGGCGCTTTTCTACGCATTGAAGAGTTGCCAGCGTCTGCATTGCGTGTTTGTCTTTGACGAGGAAATCCTGGACCCCTTGCCTCGCAAAGACCGCCGGGTGGAGTTCATCCGCGAGTCCGTGCTTGAGCTTGATACCGAATTACGAAAGTTGAGTAAACGGCCTGGCGCTGGCCTGATCACAGTCCGTGGCATTGCCAGCGAAGCCCTGCCCCGGATTGCCAAGGCGCTTGATGCCCAGGTGGTGTTCACCA
Source organism: Candidatus Defluviibacillus avedoerensis (assembly GCA_016703665.1). Lineage (GTDB taxonomy): Bacteria > Pseudomonadota > Gammaproteobacteria > Burkholderiales > Burkholderiaceae_C > Defluviibacillus > Defluviibacillus avedoerensis. The sequence goes on along the minus strand of JADJBS010000012.1, from coordinate 51,998 downwards.
ACCATGACTATGAGCCTCAGGCTGTTCGCAGAGATGCGGCTGTTCGCGGAGCCCTGGCTGAATCGGGAATCAGTTTTTTCACCAGCAAAGACCAGGTGGTGTTTGAGCGCGACGAGGTGTTGACTCAAAGCGGCATGCCGTTCAGCGTATTCACGCCCTACAAGAACGCTTGGCTCAAGAAAGTGGACGAGTTCTACCTTAAGCCTTACCCCACCGAAAAATATGCCAGGGCATTGGCCGATCGCCCGCCTGCTTGGCAAGACGACGTACCCACTTTGAAGGACATCGGGTTCGAGGCCACCAATCTGGCCATGCTGAAGATTCATACCGGCACCCATGGCGCCATGCAGTTGCTGGAGGATTTTCTGGACCGCATAGACCAATACCACCATACCCGTGACTTCCCGGCGGTCAAAGGCCCTAGCTACCTGGGTGTGCATCTGCGCTTTGGCACCGTGTCTGTGCGCCAACTCGCCTCCCTCGCCTACCAGCTTAGCCTTTCGGGCAACGCTGGCGCGGCAGTTTGGCTAAGCGAGCTGATCTGGCGCGATTTTTATGCCACGATCCTTTACCACCATCCCCATGTGGCGGAGCGCAGCTTCAAGAAAGAATACGACGCGATTCAATGGGAGCATGGTGCCCACGCCAAAGCTTTGTTTCAGGCATGGTGTGATGGGCGAACCGGCTACCCGCTCGTGGACGCCGCCATGGCGCAAATCCTGCAGTCAGGCTACATGCACAACCGGTTGCGCATGGTGGTGGCCAGCTTCTTGGTCAAAGACCTCGGCATTGACTGGTGCTGGGGTGAGCGCTTTTTTGCTGAGCACCTGAACGATTTTGACCTGTCCGCGAACAATGGCGGCTGGCAATGGGCGAGTTCGAGTGGATGTGATGCGCAGCCCTATTTCCGAATCTTCAACCCACTCAGCCAGAGTCTGAAGTTTGATCCGCAAGGCAAGTTCATCCGACGCTATTTGCCTCAGCTGGCTGCGCTGCCAACCCCGCTGATCCACCAGCCCTGGACAGCCAGCCCACAGGCGCTGAAATCAGCCAACATTGAATTGGGCCGCGACTACCCTTATCCACTGGTTCAACATGACGTCGCACGCACCCAGACGCTTGCGCGCTATGCCATTGTCAAAAAGGCAGTCGCCAAAAGCCTGCCGAAGGGCTAAGCACCCGCAGCCTCACGAACGTAACGCCTGATCAGGCCTAGCAGTTCTTCTTCAGAATAGGGCTTGCCCAGGTAGTGGTTCACGCCCAACTCACGAGCATGTTCGCGGTGCTTTTCTGCCATGCGGGACGTGATGGTAATGATGGGCAGCGCTTTCCAGTCCTCACTGCCACGAATGGTGCGTGTCAGTTCAAATCCGTCCATTCGCGGCATCTCGATATCGGACAGCACCACGACAGGTAGCTCCTCCCGCAGGCGCTCCAAGGCCTGCACGCCATCGACGGCAAGCGCTACGCGGTAGCCTTCGCGCTGCAACAGGCGTTGCGTGACTCGCCGCACGGTGATGGAATCGTCCACCACCAGCACCAGCGGCACACCCGCTTGCTGGCTTTCGGTCTTGGTGGTGGGTACCCGGCCAAAACTACCCGCGGCGGCGACCTGGGTCTTCTGGAACTGTTGAACCTGATCGCCATAGACCGCAGCCAGCGCAACGGGGTTGTAAATCAATACCACAGCACCCGAAGCAAGCACCGTCATACCCGACAAACCAGGCATGCCTGACAACTGCGGGCCGAGGTTCTTGACCACCACTTCCTGGTTGCCCAGAACTTCATCCACATGCAAGGCGACGCGCTGCTGGGCACTGCGCAGGATGATCACCGTCCCACTTTGCGTGCCTTGGTCTTCGCTGACGCCTGGAATCTGCAAAAGCGAGCCAGACCAGAAGAAAGGCAGTTTTTCGCTACCAAATGTATAGCTACCTGCTGAATACATATCGGCCAGTTCGGGCGAATTGATGCGCCGCACCAGCTCGACCAAATTGGCGGGAACGCCAAACGCCAGCCGCCCAGAACGCACCATGACAACCTGGGTCACCGCTGTGGTCAGAGGTAGAACCAGTTTGAACTGAGTACCGCGTCCTACCGTGGTCTCGGACTCAATCCGCCCACCCAGCGCCAATACTTCAGAACGAACCACGTCCATGCCAATGCCGCGACCAGCCAACTCAGTCACCTGCGCGACCGTGGTAAAGCCCGGCAGGAAGACAAGGCGAATCATATCGTCCGGGGTCAGTACCTGTCCCTGCTGCACCAACCCCATCTTCAAGGCTTTGTCGTGAATTCGATGTGGGTCCAGGCCTGCGCCGTCGTCGGCAAAGGAGACCGAGACATCGTTGCCTTCCTGGCTAAGCACAATGGAGATGGCACCAATGGCTGGCTTGCCTGCAGCTTCACGCGCAGCCGGTGCCTCGATTCCATGGGCGACGGCATTGCGCAGCAAGTGCTCAAACGCTGGGGTCATGCGATCCAGCACACCACGGTCCATCTCGATAGAGCCGCCGGTGATGTCCAGCTTGACCTGTTTGCCACACTCTTTAGCAGCCTGTCGCACCACGCGGTACAGTCGCTCAACAACCGTCTCAAACTCGACCATCCGCGTGCGCAGCAAATCGCGTTGCAATTCTCGCGTCTGACGGCCTTGGGCAATGAGGTCTGCCTCAGCCGTATCGACGGTGCGCAGCAGACTACGCTGCACAGTGGCAACGTCGTTGACCGATTCGGCCATCATGCGGGTCAGTTCCTGAACCCGCGTGAAGCGATCAAACTCGAGCGGGTCGAACCCGCGGTCAACGTCCTTGGTCTGGGCCATGCGCGACTGCATCTGAAGCTCGGCCTGCAGCTCGACATCACGCAACTGTTTACGCAAGCGGTCCAGATTGTCAGTCAGGTCACTCAGCGACGAACGCATCTGCCCGACACCTGCTTCCAACCGGGCGCGCGTCATCATGACTTCACCCGTTTGATTGACAAGCTTGTCCAGCAATTGCACGCCAGGATGCTCATTAACTGGATCAATGGATGCCGCCGAGCGGGTGTGCATCATGTCAGCCATTGCACTCAGGCTGGCGCGATGGGCTGGATCATTTATCTGCGCGAAACGGGAGCGCAAACTGTCGAAGCTGGCTTGCAGCGTGTCAAACCGCCCGAGCAACGCTTCCAGACGACCACCGGGCACTGCTTCGCGAGCATCAAAACCCCTGGCACCCAGACGCTCAATGGCTGATTCCATGCGGTGAGTCCGCTCACCCAGCCGATTCGCACCCGCCAGCCGCGCGCTGCCTTTCAATGTATGCAATACGCGCAGTGTCTCGGCGCGTGCGCTGACATTGTCTGGCCGGGCAACCCATTGGCGCAACGCACCTCCCAGTTGCGGCAACAAATCAAGCGCCTCTTCCTCAAACAGCGCAAAGAGCTCTGGATCCAGCGAGTCCTCGCCTTCAAATTCTCCCTCTTCATCCGATGATTCATCCACTTCGATGGCAACGGGCGCCAAAACAGGTGGACTGGGTACCGGGGATGCTGCGGGCAAACTCGCGGGCACAGCACGTGCTTGCACGGTATCCAACGTACCCTGGCCCTCGAGCAAAGCATGCAGACGACGGAGGATTTCTGGCTTGGGTTCCTTGAGAAAACCGGCGGCAAACTGGTGTAAAAGGCGACGAATGTCTTCCGCCGTGTCGTTGAAAACATCCGCCTGCTCGGGTGTTCCAGCTGGTAAGGCCTGGACCCATTGCATTGCATGCTCAAGCATTCTTGCCATGTCTGACAGCGCCACAAAGCCAACGGTTGCAGAGCTACCAGCCAGTGAATGCGCCAAGCCAATGGTGCTGTCACCCAGACGGCGGTGTCGCTCAAGCGTCCACTCTCCGAGCTCGGTCTGCAGTTGCCGCGACCATTCATCTGCCTCGTTCAGATACACGTTGTAGAGCGGGATGTCGATTCTCAGGTCACCAATGACCTTAGTCTGCTCTTCGGTTTCATCGAGATCAAACGGCGATGCAAGCATCTCGTCGGGCGCTTGTGTCTCGTTGCTCACGGGCATCGCGGCGACTTCGGCACCGAGCGCCTTTTCAAGTGCATGCAGATCCAGGGCCAGTTCTTCGCTTTCTTCTTGCGCCGGCAAAGCGGACACAGGCTCCAACACAGGCCCAACTGCAGCTTCAAGGGCAGCGATATCAACGGCTTCAATCTCGGGAAATTCTGTGCCACCAGCGGATCCATCAACCGGGCTGGCCTCCACCTCCTCCACAAAAAACTGACGTGCCAATTCTTCAGGCGTCAGTTCACCGGCTTCGTCAAAATTGAAGTCGGGCTCAGTTGATGTGTCAACCACCAACGCCTGCTCTTCAGAACCAGGGGTATCAACGGCGGCGGCAACCGGGACTTCTAGCGCCAAAGAAGGCGCCATATCGGTCGTGGCAATTTCAAAATGAGGCTCAACCGCTGGTTCCGGCTGCACTTCTGGTGAGGTCGCGACACCAAAAGCAAAATCCGCCCAGTTCAGAGGCACGAAGCGGTTGTCCAGGCGCAAGGCGTCTGCAGACACCTGGAAGGGACGCGGCGTCCATTGCTCTGCCGAGCCTGCTGCAATGTCTTGCGTCCATTGTTCAAAGGCACTGAGTGCCTGATCAGACAAAGTGCGCAGTTCTAAGGTTGCTGGCTTACGGTCTGCCAACCAGGTGTTCAAAACCTGTTCCATGGCCCAGGCGGCTTCCCCAAACAGGCTCAAGCCAACCATCCGAGAACTGCCCTTCAAAGTATGGAAGGCACGCCGCAGGGCTGTCATCTGGTCAAGGTTGGATGGCTCACCGTCAAGAACAGCGACCGCCGTCTTTCCTGTTTCCACCACCTCACGAGCCTCATCCAGAAAGATCCCTTGCAGTTCGGTCTCTTCTTCGGTCAAACCGTGTTTACTTTCGTCTCGAACCGCCGCAGTCTGAGGGATGGGTGGGGGAGCGGGACGATTGATCACCAGCTGCACAATCGCCGGCGTGGCCGCTGGCACTGCGGGTGCCTGCTCATTTCCGTAGACATAGGTGGGCGGCAGATCAAGTAGATCAGATGGCAGATCCAGGGGTGCAAGGGTCGAAGGCCGAGCTTCCGGTAACCCAAGCGATGTCGATGCAAATGCGGTGTCGGCCAGCATGCTGTCGGGCGCAAAATTGGTCGCCTGAAAACCGTCTTCGTCGCTGTCTTCGGATTCAACCAACGCTGCTGCTACTGGTGTTGGTGCAGGAACTGGCGCTGCCGCCGCAGGTTGTTTTGGTGTGGGTGCCGATGGAGAAACAGTCGGAATTCTGGTGATTGGTGGCGCCTCTGTGGCCAGCGGTTTAACCAAACCGGTGGCGGACATTCTGCCCATCAACGGCTGCAGTTCACCCACAATTTCGTTGAAGACAAAGAGTTTCTTGGCTAGAACCGGCTGATAACTCAGCATGTCAAACAACAGACCCAGTGCGCCCAGATTGTTGCCCAGCCCGCTGAACACCTGACTTGCACTGTCCGGAGACATGTCGATCCGCGAGGCCATGAGGTCTTCCACCGTCTGGCGCATGCGCAGCACGGCTCTGACCGCATGATCCAACCCCAACACCGATAGCACGCCCCGCATTTGAGCCAACTGGCTTGGTACCCCTGTGAGCAAGGGCAACTCTAGCGGCTCGCGGAAATACTGATCCAGCGTACGTTCAATTTCGTCAAGTGAACCTCGTAATTCGCCCACCACACTGCCCATGGTCTGGCGGTCACTGACCCGACGATAGAGTTCCTCAATCCACGGCTCAAGCGGTTCAGCCTGACCACCTGACTGAACCCGCTGCAAACGCTGCGCGAGCCGGGCTGTGCGTTTACCTAACTGCTGGTCGTTGGGATCAAGTTCTTCAAATGCGGCCTCGAGGAACATCACTGCCGTGGCCACTTCCATGGCCAGCGCAGGCGATGGTGCCGCGCCTGATCGTGCCGTGGCATCTGCAGCCTGTCGTAAACAAACGGCCAATGTTCCACTTTGGGGATGGAGTTTGATCAGCGAATCGGACACCAGACTGAACTGGTCTACGAGGCCACGCAAGCGCCCCAGATCATTGCCCGCCACAGACGACCAAGCCTCTTTCACCGCCGCAATGCGCTTGCGTGCCTGCACCAACAGCGCAGGGTCAAATGCGCCAAAGGGACTGCGTTCATAGTCGACCGGCACCCAATTCGCAACGCCGTAGGCTCGGCGGACAGCATTCAAAACAGGGGCCGTCATTTCAGCCGCCGGTCGCGCCTGTGCACAGAAGAAAAGAATGTCCTGAGCCAGACGATCTGGAACGCCCAACTCACCACGAACCAGGGCACTGAACTGCTGCAATATCCGCGATGTAGCCCGCTTAACGTGGACATCCTTCGCACACAGGCCCAATGCATTGGCTTCGAAGAAGCCTGCGCACAGTTTCCAGAACACCATGGGCTGACGGGCAGTCTGAGCCTGTGCGAAGCCCAGACTCAAATCACGCAGGAACCGGGCGGCCTCAGCGTCCTGTGACTTGATGCACTGCAAAATCGCCTGCTCAAAATGAGCTTTGGCCTGGGTGTCATAACCAAGCGGCGCAAACATTTGCGGCATATCCGGGTCCTGCCAAGCCCAATGCAACGACCACAAATCAGCTGGATGAACACGGTCATTGCCCACCAGGGCTTGAACATCGCGGTACTGTGGAAATAGCGCGACCGCTGAAGTCGCCTTGCCAGTAAGCACTCCCTCGAAGTACTGCATCAGGCCAAAGCCCGCGCGCTCAATGCGGCTGGCAGCTTCGTCAGTGCAACGCCCGGGGTGCTGCGCAAAATACAGGGTTGCCGCTTCCATGGCAGACAGCAGGCTGGCCGGTGCGGCTTGTCCAACCATCTCAGCAGCGCCCGCCGCCTGGTGCAAATGCTGCCTTGCAATGCGCAACTGGCTGGCGTCATAAGCGGCCAGTTCAAAGAGAGCGAGACCGCGGGTTTCCTGCGCAAACCGCCGCAGCGCTCTTGTCGCACTGGCAATGGCATTACGCATTTCCTCCAGAACCCAGGCAAGTGGCCCCAGGTCATTGAGCGGAACGTCAAGTTCCGGTGTGGTAGTTGGAATATCGGTGAACGACATGGAATCCGTTACCTGGTCAGGCGATCTTGAAGCGGGCCACCGATTGCCGCAATTCTTGGGCCATCTGAGACAACTCCCGCACCTGCTGAGCCGTCGATCGTGTACCCGCCCCTGTTTGCTCTGTCACGGCAAAAATGTGCTGGATATTGCGAGCAACGACATTGGCAGAAGAGGCCTCGCTGGACGTGGCCTGTGAAATTTGTTCAATCAGATCTGCCAGCTTGCGTGACACGTGATCAATTTCCTGCAGTGCCGCACCCGCGTTGTCCGACAGCTTGGCCCCCTCAACCACACCCTGGGTTGAGCGCTCCATGGCAGCGACTGCGTCCTGGGTATCTGCTTGTATGCCTTTCACCAGCGACGCAATCTGACGAGTTGCGTCTGCAGACCGTTCAGCAAGGCGCTGGACCTCCTCCGCTACCACCGAGAAACCGCGCCCAGCCTCACCTGCGGATGCGGCTTGGATGGCAGCGTTCAGGGCTAGGACATTGGTCTGCTCGGTAATGTCAGAGATCAACTCAGTGATTTCTCCAATTTCCTGTGACGATTCTCCCAGGCGTTTGATGCGTTTGGAGGTTTCCTGAATCTGGTCGCGGATAGAGTTCATGCCATCAATGGCGTTTTGCACAGCATGCAAGCCAGACTCGGCCGCCACGCGCGATTGCCGGGCCACCTGAGCGGATTCTTGCGCCTGTGATGACACCAGGTTGATGCGCGACGCCATCCCCAGCACAGCCTGCCCTGTATTCTGAATCTCACGCAGTTGTTCAGTAGAGGCCGCAAGCAGTTCGGTAGAGGTCTCATCTACCTGAGCGGTAGTAGATGCGACCCGGGTTGCAGTTGCCTGGACGTTGCTCACCAGAGAGCGCAACTCTTCTACGGTGTAGTTCACTGAATCGGCAATGGCACCCGTGATGTCCTCAGTGACCGTGGCTTCTTGGGTCAAGTCCCCCTCAGCAACCGTCTGCAATTCGTTCATCAGCCGCAGAATCGCTGCCTGATTGGCGTCGTTCACACGCTTGGCCTCTTTTTCCTGACGTACAGCCTCCATGCGTTGGCGCTCAGCCAAAGACTGGCGTTTGCGGCTATCCTGTAACTGGACATAAGCTAGGCCCGCAGCGCACAGCAGGGCAAAAAGCGCAGCAGCAGCCAATGCGCCTACAGATCCCATGCCCAGGCCAGATTGTGTTGACACCAGGGACTGAAGCTCGCCCAAGTGGCGCCGCAGTGGCTCACTGTCTGCAACAATGGATGATTGAGCTTCGCGCGCCGCTACCAGCCCCTGCAGATTCCCCAGAATCGAGCCCGCCTGTTGCCGGGTTTCTTCGTACTGTTTCAGCAAGGCTTCGAGGCGTTCGCGGATTTCGGGATCACGTGCTGCACCCAGCCGCAATTCGCCACTGCCATCCAGCAGGCCGCGTGTGATTTCCTTGAACGAATTGAGGTCTTTACCCAGCAAAAACACAGCCTCAGCGCTGACGCCTTCAGACATCAGAAATTCATTGGCTGATTTGCCAATCCGCTGCGTCAACATCACCAACTGCCCGGCTGCTGAGATTTCTGATGCTGACGCATTTTGTTGCAATTTCAACGACGATACCGTTTCAGCAATTTCAAGTAGATCGGCTGATTGACGGTTGATCGTACGCAGCGAACTACCCACTTGCATCAGAATGGACTGCTGGGCAGCCACAACCCTCGCGTTTTTCTCGGCCCTGTCTATCAGTGGAAGAATTTTGTTCAGGTTGTCATCGTAGGCAGAACCCAGTGCAGTGATCCGCAACTCTGCACTGCCGTCTTTCAGGCCTCTGGCCATGTTGACAAGCACGCTTGCGCTCTCCGCCACGTCTGAGAATGCGCCAGAATTGCCCACCAGGGCTTGCGATACCGACTTGGCCAGACGTTGCGATTGCATGAGTGACTGGCCGGTAGCCGCCACCTGCTGCGAAACAATATCAGCTTGACGCAGTGCAAAAAAAGCAATGACAGCCAGAACAACCAAAGCAAGCGTCAGCAGGACGCCTAGGATCCGGCGCTGACCGGCAGCAGAACGCCTTCCCAGCAGCGGCAAAGCCACTTTTTCACCTCCAGCACGGGGCAATTCGGCCAGAATGGAATGCTGATTGGCTTGTGTTCCCTGGGTGAACGGCTCATCTTGCGTCATTGTCGGGAAGACAGTCCCAAAGACACTGGTTGGTGGGGATTCAGTAGGAGCAACACTGAGGTCTGTACCGCTGTCTTCCAGCCCGGTGCTGGCCATGCTCAGGCCACCCGATGGCTGCGCGGCTTGCTCGCGCGCCAGCTTGTTTTTCAAATTATCGACAAAAGACATCATCAGTTTCCAGGTAACTCAAGCACTGATACTCAAAAATTCGGGTTGTCTCGACATGGCGAGCAAGTCCAGCGCCTGCCAACGAACACCAGCAGCGTCAACGTAACTAGCCGCCAGGTAGGGTGGGGCACCTACGCCCGGCGCCTCACTCCAGGCAAAAACACTGGCATGGCGCAAACCGGCAAGACGGTCAACCAGGACAACACAATTGATTTCCAGCGAAGCATTGAGGCTCACCAGCCGGGACTCTGCGCGCACCTGTTCCGATGAGACCGACGGTAAGTGAGTAGCTTTACCATCCGTCACATACGCCGCCAAGTCAACAACACCAAACAGGCCTCCACGCAAATTGGCCACACCTAAAAACCACGGCTGCGCATAGGGCACGGACATGATCGGCGTCCAAGGGAAAATCTCACCCGCCTGCGCCAGCGGCAATAGGTATTTGGCCCCGCCCGCTTCAACGGCCAGCCAAGCCGCAGCAACGTCGTCTGTTCGTGCGGCCTGTAGACGACTCGCCAGCCGGGTGTTCAATTCTTTAAGCGCTTCACGGTTTGCCATCGTGAACCCTGCGCCTCAGCCCAAGGCCCTGATTTTGGCCGACAGTTCGGCACCACTGACAGGCTTGGTGATGTAGTCCTTGGCCCCCTGCCGCATGCCCCAGACTCGGTCCGTTTCCTGATTTTTGCTTGTGCACATGATGATAGGCACATCGGCAAACTCAGGGTTTCGGGTGATCGCGCGGGTCAACTGAAACCCGTTTTGCCCTGGCATAACCACATCCATCAGGATCAAATCCGGTTTTTCGGCCTCAAGCTGCTTGTATGCATCCTCGGCACTACCTGCGCTACGAACCCGCATGCCCATTTTTTGCAACAGACCCGTCAGGTACATTTGCTCTGTACGGGAGTCGTCTACCACCAAAACGTTATGAATTGCCATCAGCGGCATCCTCCTGTCGGACGGCGTATTGCTTGACTGCCTGTAGTAGTTGGCCCTTGCTGAACGGCTTGGTCAGGTAATCTTGCGATCCCACCATGCGGCCCCTGGCCTTGTCAAAGACACCGTCTTTAGATGACAGCATGACCACAGGCACTCCTGCAAACTGTTGATTGCGCTTGATGATCGCGCAGGTCTGATACCCATCCAGCCTGGGCATGAGGATGTCGCAGAAGATGACATGGGGCTGATAGTCATTGACCTTGGCCAATGCATCAAACCCATCGTCGGCCAGCATGACTTCATGTCCGGCTTGCTTGAGAAAAATCTCGGCACTGCGACGGATAGTGTTGCTATCGTCAATCACCAGTACCTTGACACCTGAGTCCGGCATGCTCACTTAGATATCCTCCAAGCGCTTAATCGCTCGTGTCGCTTAGGGGTGCTGTGCACCCGGTCAAATCTGAACCATTTCGAAATCTTCTTTGCGGGCACCACATTCTGGACAAGTCCAGTTCATGGGCACCAGCGACCAAGGCGTACCTGCGGCGATGCCGTGTTCAACAGCGCCCTGAGTTTCGTCATAAATCCAGCCACAAATTAAACACATCCAGGTTTTAGAATCTGCCACAAACACTCAACTTTCTAGGGACTTTAGCTTCTTTACCAGGATTGGCTTTACCTGCCCCACAATACCCTGACAAAAAGCATGAATTTATCCATTGTATCGATGTGGCCTAGAACTTAATGCACAACATTCCGCATGCCAACCAACCCCATCATTAACCCCGGCGAAGCCGATGCCGAGGTCGATTCGCAACAGGCATGCATTATTTGCTTCAACGCCAATGATCCGAGCGGAGCTGGTGGTCTGGCTGCTGACGTAACGACCGTGGCGTCAGTAGGTGCTCACGCACTTCCTGTCATGTCAGGGGCCTATTCGCGGGATACCGGCGAGATTTTTGATCATTTTGAACTCAGCGATGAAGCAGTCACTGAGCAGGCACGCGCTATTCTGGAAGATATCCCTGTCCAGGTCTTCAAGGTTGGTTTTGTCGGTAGCCCGGAAAACCTCAGCGCCATCGCAGAGATTTCTGCCGATTACCCGAATATCCCGCTTGTTGCTTACATGCCCAATTTGTCCTGGTGGGAAGATGTCAAGATTGACAGCTACCAGGACGCGTTTCGAGAACTGCTGTTGCCTCAAACCACTGTACTTACGGGCAACCACAGTACCCTGTGGCGATGGCTATTGCCCGATTGGGAGAGCAATCGCCCACCTGGTGCCAGGGATATCGCCCGCGCGGCGAACGAGTACGGCGTCGCTTACACACTGGTCACAGGAATACCCATGCCAGACCAACAAATTGACAATGTGCTTGCCAGCCCTGAGAGCGTGATAGAAAGCCGACATTTCGAGCGGTTTGAAGCCACATTCAGCGGTTCGGGCGACACACTAGCCGCAGCGCTAGCAGCCTTGCTGGCCACCGGAGAAGACCTGGGTGCAGCCACCCTGGAGGCCTTAGGCTACCTTGATCGCTGTCTCAGTGCGGGTTTTCGGCCGGGCATGGGACAAGTCGTGCCAGACCGCCTGTTCTGGGCCCAGCCTGAGGCGGAGGAAGCTGAGGATACGGCAACTAAAGCTGAGGTGATGGAGCCCACCGACCCCAGCTTCAACTCAACCCGACACTGAAAATTCCGCCTTTTTCACACCTTTTGTTCACACCTTTTGTATTGCGCGGCTCATCCAGCACGGCATGCGCACACCTGATATGACCCAGACCAATCATTCCCTGTTTGAACGCGCCAAGAAAATCATCCCTGGTGGCGTCAACTCCCCAGTTCGCGCTTTCAAGGCAGTAGGAGGCACACCCCGCTTTGTACAGCGAGCACAGGGGGCGTATTTCTGGGACGCAGAAGGCACACGCTATATCGACTACATCGGGTCCTGGGGTCCAATGATCCTGGGCCACGGCAATCCGGTTGTCATCGAAGCCGTTCAAAAAGCCGCCCTCGACGGCTTCTCTTTCGGGGCACCGACCGAGCGCGAGATCGAACTGGCCGAAGAAATCCTTAAGCTGGTCCCCAGCATGGACATGGTTCGACTGGTCAGTTCGGGAACCGAAGCCGGCATGAGTGCCATCCGCTTGGCGCGTGGTGCCACGGGCCGCAGCAAGCTCATCAAGTTTGAGGGCTGCTACCACGGCCATGCTGATGCGTTGTTGGTAAAGGCTGGCTCTGGTTTGGCCACTTTCGGCACAGCCACCAGCGCCGGCGTGCCGCCCGAAGTGGTCCAGCATACCTTGGTGCTGGAATACAACAACGTACAACAACTTGAAGACGCCTTTACCCAGCACGGCAAAGAGTTGGCCTGTCTCATCATTGAACCTATCGCGGGCAACATGAACCTGGTGCGCGCATCCGTCCCCTTTATGCAGCGCTGCCGTGAGCTATGCACGCAATACGGCGCTCTGCTGATCCTGGACGAAGTGATGACGGGCTTTCGTGTCGCACTAGGTTCTGCACAGTCTCTCTATGCGCAGTCTATCCCTGGCTTCCAGCCCGATTTGACCGTGCTGGGTAAGGTCATCGGTGGGGGCATGCCGCTGGCGGCTTTCGGTGGCCCGTGCGCCATCATGGAGCAACTGGCCCCTCAGGGTCCTGTTTACCAGGCGGGCACCCTGTCGGGCAACCCAGTCGCCACCGCATGCGGTTTGGCCACTTTGCGTGAAATTCAAAAACCCGGTTTTTGGGATGCACTGAGTGCGAAAACACAGAAGCTGATCGATGGCCTGACAACCGAGGCGGCCAAAGCCGGTGTGCCTTTCAGCGCCGATTGCCAGGGTGGCATGTTCGGCTTCTTTCTTCTACCAGAGCTGCCCCAAAACTACGCCACTGTGATGAAAAGCGACAGTGCCCGCTTCAACACCCTGTTCCACGGCCTGCTGGATCAGGGCATCTACATCGCCCCCGCGCTCTACGAAGCCGGATTTGTCAGTGCCGCACACAGCGATGAAGACATTGCACACACTGTATCGGCAGCGGCGATGGCTTTTCAAAAGCTATAAATTAAATAGCTAACAAGGCTTACTGCATATGTCATAAGCCTTGCTTTGAATTGAAATCAATGGCGGAAATGCCGCACGCCCGAGAACACCATCGCCACGCCGCGCTCATTGGCCGCGTCGATGACCTCCTGGTCGCGCATGGAGCCCCCTGGCTGGATCACGCAGGTGGCACCAGCGTCCACCACCACGTCCAGACCATCGCGGAACGGGAAGAAGGCGTCACTCGCAACAGCGGTGCCTGCCAAACTAAGACCAGCGTGCCCAGCCTTGATGCTGGCGATACGGGCGGAATCCAGGCGACTCATCTGACCAGCACCCACGCCCATGGTCATGCCACCTTTGCAGAAGACGATGGCATTGCTCTTGACGAACTTGCCGACCTTCCAGGCAAACAGCAAGTCCTGCAACTGCTCTGGGGTGGGCTGAATTTGGGTAACGACCTTCAGATCAGCCAGCGTCAATTCATGGTTGTCTGCGGTTTGCATCAACATGCCTGAGCCGATGCGTTTGACGTCCATGGCATTCTGGCCTTTGGCCCAGGCGGTAGAACCGCCAGAAGGCAGATCGATCTGCAAAACCCGCACGTTGACCTTAGACTTGAATACCTCCAGCGCCTCTGGCGTGTAACCTGGGGCCATCAGCACTTCAACGAACTGCTTTGAAATTTGTAGCGCAGCAGCGCCATCCAACGGTCGGTTCACGGCAATAATGCCGCCAAAAGCCGAGGTGGGGTCAGTCTGAAATGCCTTGCTGTAGGCTTCCAAAGGATTGACGCCCACGGCGACACCACAAGGATTGGCGTGCTTGACGATGACGCAAGCGGATTCGTCAAAACTCTTGACACACTCCCACGCGGCATCGGCGTCGGCGATGTTGTTGTAGCTGAGTTCCTTACCCTGCAACTGCACAGCGGTCACAAGCGAACCAGGCGCAGGGTACAGGTCGCGGTAGAACGCAGCTTGTTGATGGGGGTTCTCGCCATAGCGCAAATCTTGCAGCTTGACAAATCGACCATTGGCCTGGCCCGGAAACAGCGCGTGTGAGCCGTCTTCCTGGATGCGCGACAGATAATCGCTGATCGCACCGTCATATTGACTGATGCGGTTGAATGCAGCAACTGACAGTGCAAATTTGGTCTTTTGGCTCACGCTGCCGTGCACCTTGAGTTCGTCCAGCACGGTTGCATACTGGGTAGCATCGGTCAGGACGGCGACGTCCTTCCAGTTCTTGGCCGCGCTTCGGACCATGGCAGGACCGCCAATGTCGATGTTCTCAATCGCGTCTTCCAGCGTACACCCGGGTTTGGCAACGGTGTCTTCAAACGGGTAGAGGTTGACCACCAGCAGATCAATGGTGTCTATGCCATGCGCCTTGATGGCTGCCATGTGCTCTGGAAAATCACGCCGGGCCAGAAGACCCCCATGCACCTTGGGGTGCAGGGTCTTGACCCGCCCATCCAGCATTTCCGGAAAACCCGTCATGTCAGCCACTTCGGTGACGGGCAAGCCTTGCTCTGCGAGCAACTTGGCAGTACCACCCGTGGACAACAGTTTGATGCCCAGGGCATGTAAGCCCTGGGCCAAAGAGACGATGCCGGTTTTGTCCGAGACAGAGATCAGTGCATTCATAAAAGTTGGTGTTCCACGAGTTTCTTGCGCAAGGTGTTGCGGTTCAGGCCAAGCCATTCGGCGGCTTTGGATTGATTGTTGTCGGCACGCGCCATCACCACTTCCAGCAAGGGGCGTTCGACGGTTTTCACCAACATGTCATAAATGCCATCGGGCTCAATCCCGTGCAAATCTTTGAAATAACTGTCCAGACTGAGGCGGACACTGTCTTGTAGATTTTTTTTGCTCATGAGCTGGTTACTTCCATCTCTTTGTTCTGGGATTCAGTTACTTGGACTGATGCTTGTCTCGGCACTCGATCCATGGCTTGCGCCAATTCGTCAAAGTAGTCGGCTACCGCTTGATGCTGCGCCTGCGCGTCGTCCAGCAAATTCATATGGGCACGAAAAGCTTCCCCGCCAGGCAGCGTCTTGACATACCAGCCAATGTGTTTGCGGGCAGACCGTACGCCAGTGAAATCACCGTAGAAGGAACAGTGTTCACGCAGATGATCCAACAGCAGCCGTTTGACCTCGCTCACCAGCGGTGGGGCCAGCATTTCACCAGTAGCCAGGTAGTGGGTGATCTCGCGAAACAACCAGGGGTTGCCCTGTGCCGCGCGCCCCACCATAACGGCGTCTGCGCCAGTGTAGGCCAGAACCGCCTTGGCTTTTTGAGGACTGTTGACATCACCGTTGGCCACTACCGGTATGCGCAGCGCAGCCTTGATGGCCGCGATGGTGTCGTACTCGGCCAGTCCTTTGTAGCCCTGCTCTCGGGTGCGGCCATGCACCGTGATCATCTGCACTCCTGAGTGCTCGGCCGCCCGCGCAATGGCCGGCGCGTTGCGCTGCCCTGCAGCCCATCCGGTACGCATCTTGAGTGTGACTGGCACCCCATGCGGCGTACAGGCTGCAACCACAGCATCAACGATGGACATCGCCAGTGCTTCGTCCTGCATCAAGGCTGAGCCCGCCCATTTGTTGCAGACCTTCTTGGCAGGACAACCCATGTTGATGTCAATGATCTGGGCACCGCGCTCGATGTTGTAGATCGCAGCATCGGCCATCATGGCAGCATCGGTACCGGCAATCTGCACAGCAATGGGACCACCCTCGCCCGCGTGATCTGCTCGGCGCGACGTCTTGACAGAACCCCAAAGGTCAGGGCGCGAGGTCACCATTTCACTCACCGCATAGCCTGCTCCGAGGGTTTTGCACAGCTTGCGAAACGGTCTGTCAGTGACGCCCGCCATGGGAGCCACCAACACGTTGTTTGCTAACTTGTACTGACCGATGAGCATGCAAAAAAAAGACGCGGAGGTATGCGAGCGGGCGACAAAGATTGCCGAAAAATGAGGCACGATTGTATGCTGCCTGCCTTGCAAAAGATGTAAGCATTTGACCGCTACATGTTCTGCAGCAAACAATTCAGGCTCGGTGCACCGCACGCCTATACTGCCCTTATGCCGACTTGGTTAGACGCCCTGCTCAATGCCCTTGCCCTGCCTCAATTTGGCCTGAGTACGGTGTTTGTGGTGTCTTTCATTTCTGCCACTTTGCTGCCATTGGGATCGGAACCTGTGGTGTTTGGTCTGGTCAAACTCAACCCAGAGTTATTGTGGTCAGCCATCGTTGTTGCCACCTGCGGCAACACGCTGGGAGGCGCAGTGGATTGGTGGATGGGCTATGGCGCCCACAAAATGCTGGACAAAACACACCACAGCGCAGCCCATTTGCGCGCACTGGACTGGCTCGAAAAACTCGGCCCCAAAGCCTGTTTGCTGTCCTGGCTTCCCGCTGTGGGGGATCCGCTGTGCGCCGTCGCGGGCTGGCTTAAGTTGCCGTTTTGGCCCTGTCTGCTCTACATGGCAATCGGCAAGTTTGGCCGTTACCTGTTGATGACCGTCGGCATGCTTTGGTTTTTTCCGGGACACTACGGTTCATGAGCATGTCAATATCCAACCCAGTCACCTCCATTGCTCCCAGTGAAGCACGCAGTTTCATTGATTTCGAAGCCTCCGGCTTCGGTGGCAAGAGCTACCCGATTGAGGTCGGCCTGGTACTGCCAGACGGACAAACCTATTGCTCGTTGATCAGCCCAGAACCAGACTGGCAGCACTGGGACGACGCGGCGCAAAAGGTGCACGGTGTGGATCGCAGCATTCTTGAAACTTATGGCAAACCTGCTGCTGAAGTAGCCAGCCATATCAACACTCTGCTCCAAGGACAAACTGTTTATACCGACGCTTGGTACCACGACTACAACTGGCTAAGCCGCTTGTTCGATGCCGCCGAGTCACGCCCCAGTTTCAAATTGGAAGACCTGCGCCAACTGCTGGACGAAGCCCATCTGGCGCGTTGGGACGCAGCCAAGGCACAAATCCTCCAGGAGATGAACATCACCCGACACCGCGCCAGCAATGACGCCAAAGTGTTGCAACAGACCCTGCTGCGGGTGCTGCAACTGGCAGCTCAAGATCAGACGCTTGATAAAGCCTAAGAACTGAACAGGAAGTTCATCACATCGCCATCCTTGACGACATACTCCTTGCCTTCGGCTCGCATCTTGCCCGCATCCTTGGCACCTTGCTCACCCTTGTAGGCAATGAAGTCATCAAACGCAATGGTCTGGGCGCGGATATAGCCCTTTTCAAAGTCAGTGTGGATCACGCCCGCAGCCTGTGGGCCCGTGTCCCCCACGTGAATCGTCCAAGCACGCACCTCTTTCACACCCGCAGTGAAATAGGTTTGCAAACCCAGCAGCGAATACGCAGAACGGATCAAGCGATCAAGACCAGGTTCAGTCTGGCCGAGTTCCGCCAGGAACATGGCTTTGTCCTCATCTTCCATCTCGGCCATTTCAGCCTCCATCTTGGCGCAGATAGCCACAACGGGCGCATTCTGGGCTACGGCAAAGGCCTTCAAGCGATCAAGCAGGGGGTTGTTTTCAAAACCATCTTCCGACACATTGGCCACAAACATGGCAGGCTTCGCTGTGATCAGGAAAAACTGCTTGAGCAAGGGCAACTCCTCCTTGCTGAATTCAAGGGTGCGCACCGGCTTGGCTTCGTTCAGAGCAGCTTGGCATTTCTCCAGAATGGCAACCAGTTTGATGGACTCCTTGTCACCTGAACGCGCTGTCTTGGTCACACGGTGAAGTGCCTTTTCAACGGCCTGCATGTCGGCCAGGCACAGTTCGGTCTGGATAACTTCGATGTCAGCAATGGGGTCGACTTTGCCCGACACATGCACCACGTTGTCGTCTTCAAAGCAGCGCACCACGTTCACCGTGGCATCTGTCTCGCGGATATGGGCCAAAAACTTGTTGCCCAGACCTTCGCCTGTGGAAGCGCCAGCGACCAACCCGGCAATGTCCACAAACTCCACAATAGCGGGGACGATACGTTCTGGCGTGATGATGGCGGCCAACTGCTGCAAGCGCGGATCTGGGACCTCCACAACTCCGACATTGGGTTCAATCGTGCAAAAGGGGTAGTTCTCCGCCGCAATACCCGCCTTGGTCAGCGCATTGAACAGGGTGGATTTGCCCACGTTGGGCAAGCCCACGATGCCGCATTTCAAACTCATACAAAAATCCTTGTAAATCAAGACCCCATCTGCACCATTGAACCCAATATAGGTGTGGTGGACGTACCGAGTCCGCGCCTTCAGCAGTTGACCGAAGCGCAGGAAGAAGTCGACAAAAAACTCGATAAACCCTCGCCTTTTGTCCTGCTTTTGTCTTAGGGTGAATGGCGGTGATTGTACTAATCAGCGAATCCCTGCTTCAATGGCCCTCTGTTGGGTAAGACCTTTGGAGCCAAGTGCTTTGTAGCTACAGCCCAGATAAATCCTGGTCGTGATCCAGACGTTTGATACAACTCAAACCAACGCAACAGCAAAGGCGCATGATTCAACGGAGGAAAATGAATCGGCTATGTCCCCTTTGAACAAAACAGTCTTCGGATTAGTCTTTCTCATATTGGCCGGATGCGGTGGTGGAAACGGTGACAGTGCCTCGAACTCAATCAGCAATAACGCGAATTTACCGATTGCGGACGCTGGGCATGGGCAGATGGTGGTAACCGGCACCACGGTGCAATTGAATGGAAGCACCAGTTTTGGGGCAGCAGGAAGATCGCTGACCTATCGCTGGACTTTGTCGAGCAAGCCAATTGGCAGCAAGTCTTCCGTCGTTTCGAGTACCACGGCAACGCCCTATATCGTCCCTGATAAGGTGGGCACCTATGTTCTTGCACTCGTGGTCAACGACGGTCGTTTGAGCAGTCAACCCGCCTATGCCTCTTTGGTCGCTGTTCAAGGGGCTGATTCAGTTATTGCAAATGCCGGGGCTGCTCAGTCGGTGGTGACACGGTCTACAGTCACTCTCAACGGTGCGACCAGTTCTGGTAAAGCAGGCAATCCGCTTTCCTACAGTTGGACAATGGCAGGCAAGCCCCCTGGAAGCAATGCGGCGCTGAGTGCGGACAAGACCGTTACCCCCAGTTTTGTAGCTGACGTTGCTGGAACTTACATTGCCAACTTGATAGTTACCGATGGTGTAACAACCAGTCTGCCTTCGGTCGTGGTCATCACGGCAGGAACCGGTGTGGTTGCCCCCATTGCCAATCCAGGGGGTGCGCAAAATGTCCTCACTGGTACAGCGGTCCAGCTGAACGGCTATGCAAGCACTGACGCGAACGGGCAGGCACTAAGTTACAGATGGACGCTGTCAGATAGGCCTCTGGGCAGTACAGCCGCTTTGTCGTCACTCACGGTGGCAAACCCCACCTTTGTGGCAGATATGAACGGCACCTACATGGCGACGTTGGTTGTCTCCAATGGGGTGTTATCCAGCAACCCAGTATCGGCAGTCATCACGGCATCCAGCGCTGACCTTGCCCCGGTTGCCAATGCAGGAATCAATCAATCAGGGTTTACGGGGGTCAAGGTCAAACTGGATGGAAGTTTGAGCAATTCGCCAAGCGGCAGCCCACTTTCCTACAAGTGGAAACTGACGGCACGGCCTCCAGGAAGCACCGCTCAACTGATCTCGTTTGAGATGCTCAATTCAGGCTTTTTGCCAGACGTTAGCGGGAGCTACGTGGCAACGCTTGTGGTCAGCGACTCCAAGCTGAGCAGCCAGCCATCGACCGTATTGATCAATGTTGCCCAATCGGCATTGACGCTGATGTCCGTGAACCCTAACGGAAACCAAATTCAGCCTTGGCCCTATGCGAATTCGGTGTCAAGAATAGGTAGCGTCACTTGCGCAGATCAGGTTTGTGCAGATTTTTCTGTCGCAAGTTTTCAACTTCAAGCCACTGGCAGAACATTCACCATTGCCAATCTCGCAGCCGTAGACTTGAACGTGAATACCCCTATCACTGCGTCCATCGTAGGCTTGACAGGTGGGCAAGTCATTTCATCCGGGCAAGCTGTCGTTTTCCAGTTGCGCTCACAGGGAACAGGTGGGCAAACCGTTGATCTGCTGTATACCTTTTCTATTCTAGAGACAGGGGAGGTGTTTTCTTATCAGGTGCAACTGAAAACGAATTAGGGCTGTCTTGCACGCAGACACATCATCCAGACGCCATGTCGACTTGATCAAGTATTTGTGGCAACCGCATAGAATGCATCAAAAAATACACGGTAATTGCGTCTAAATTCACAATTGATATTGATGCGGCTTCTGACAGTCAATGTAAACACCATTCCACTTGGAAAACCGCTGCCGTTTTCCTTGCGAAATGTCGATGGCACCCTTCTGGCTGGCAAGGGGTTTGTGGTCGTTGAGAGAGAAACCCTTGAGACGATGTCCTCGCATGGGACGGTGTACATCGATCCTGCCGAATCCAAGCAATACCGCGAGGCCATGGCCACGCACATCAGGGATTTGACAAGCTCAGACACCACTTTGCAACAACTGGCCGAATCGCCGCTGTCAACCATCGAAGTCCACAACGACACGCGGGCATCAGACTTTGAAGAGTCTCAGCTTGGGTTCGACGGCCCGATTGACTGGCACGATGTACAGGTTCGCGCAAATGGCTTGCTGAGAGACGTGAACAGCATCCGTTTTTTCAGCCGACTGGACAGGTTGCACAGGGAACTTACTTTGATGGCTACCAGGAAGCCGGATGCCACCCTGTTCGCGCTCATCCACCTGACTGCCAGCGAAAGCCGCTACTACAGCGCCACACATTCGATGCTGGTATGCGTGATGTGCATGCTGGCTGCCCGTGATGTATTGAAATGGTCGCCCGCAACAGAACTCTCCATGTGCCGAGCCGCTCTGACCATGAACATCAGCATGACCGAGATGCAGGATCAGTTGGTCAACCAACCCTTCAAGCTGAGTGGCGAGCAACGCAGCCAGATTGACTCACATCCGCAGCGATCCGTTGAGACCCTTCAAAAGCGCGGGGTTGACGATCCAATATGGTTAGAGGCGATCCGTCGGCACCATCAGTCGCCTTCGGGTCCTCTTGGCAACCGCGATGTGGCACACCAAATCGCCCACCTGATACACCGCGCCGACTGTTTTGCTGCCCGGTTGTCGCCGCGTGTTTCACGTGCGTCGCTTGCGCCCGCGCAAGCCATGCAAGCGATCTATTTTGATGAAAGTAAAAAGGTCGACGAAGCAGGCGCTTCTTTGATCAAGGCCGTCGGCGTCTATCCTCCTGGCTCATTCGTCAAACTTGCCAGCAATGAGATTGCCACCGTTGTCAATCGCGGTGCAACCTCGCTGGCGCCACGGGTAGCCGTGCTGGTCAATCGCCAAGGTTTACCCATGGCTGAACCGGCCATCCGGGATACTCGCCTGACCGAATACAGAATCGTGTCAAGCGTGAACCGCAACAGTATCAAGGTCAGGTCTGATCTTCTCAGGCTGTTGGCGTCAGACTGAGCTCACACAGATCAGCTCCGCCGTATCACCCAGATCACGGCAAACAAAATAACCGCAAGCGCCACGCCAACCCAGAAACGGTTGCGTTTGGGTGCTACCTCCAAATTCTCGGGCGGCAGACTGGAGTCAGCCGGTAGCGAAGCAGCGCGGGTCTTCATTTCTGCACGAATAGTGGATTGATTTTCCATAAGCGGATGGTACTGGATTCAGCCAACAAAAGATGTTGCGGGCCTATCTCAGGAGACCAAATCCAAACATGTCAGGCGGTCAAGGCCTGGACCTCGATGCTGCTGCGCACCTGCCGCATGTAGTCCCGAAACTCCCTCCGTTGTACGCGGGTCCACACCGAGGACAGAAGCTGTGCCTCGGGGCCATGCATAAGCTCTTCAAACTCCGCGTCCCAGCTAGCGGGGCTGTTGCGTGTACGTTCTGCAAGCAACTGCGCCTGAATGGCCATCAAACGGGCACCTAGCGTTTGGGTAATGCCATGCTTAAACTGTTGCATTTTTGTCCTGTCAACCTCGGGTTGCAATGGCCCTATCGTAGGGATTCGGGTCACAGGCCATCAAATGAAGTGGTCATGAATATCAGGCCAATTCATGCGCATACCGTTGAGTGCGGCTTACCTCCTTAGACTGTCATGTGGGCCCCAACAGCTGACACCGAATACGATGCACCGCTCAATCAAACCTGAAGTTAGCTTGCACCGTTTGCCCTTCGCGCAACACGTGATCGCCTCCTTGCAGCACAACGGCATTCATGCCAAAGCTCAAAGCTCCGCCCACCACGGGATTGCTACGGTAAGCCTGAAGCGTATCGCCCACATCCGGGCTGGCGCTGGCCGTGAGGGGATCGATGTTCGGAATGGGGCAGCGCGGACAGGGTTTAACCCCTTTGATCTGTACGACACCCTCGGCAGTTCCAATGTGCAGGGTGTCCAGGCGGTCCTCATCATGCGCCTCAACGCCGGAGAGAACAATATTCGGCCGAAAACGCTCTATCCCAACGGCTGGCTTGCCCGCCGCAGCCAGCCGACTGTTCAAGTCCCTTAGAGACGCCTGACTGAGCACCAACACGGGAAAGCCGTCAGAGAATTGGTTAACGGCATCCACATCACCCGTCCACTTTTTGCTTGACAGGCGTTGCTGGTCCGGGTCAAAGCGCACCAGGCGCAGTTTGGCGCCCAGAAAGTCGCTGAACCACTGGGCTGCCGTATCGCCCATG
The DNA here is from genome assembly GCA_016703665.1 of Candidatus Defluviibacillus avedoerensis. GTDB lineage: Bacteria > Pseudomonadota > Gammaproteobacteria > Burkholderiales > Burkholderiaceae_C > Defluviibacillus > Defluviibacillus avedoerensis. The sequence continues at coordinate 28,781 of JADJBS010000012.1, read as the reverse complement.
TCAAACGCCGCCACCTCGTCGTCCCATACACGGACACGAACACTATGCTCTACTTTTTCTAGCGACACATGCAGGCCCAACATACCGGGAGCACGTAAAACCATGTCAGAGAATTTGAACTGGGGCTGTATCAGGGCCATGCGAGGGTACTCACGTTGGGTCACGAACCCACCGGCGTCATCGACCACCATCCAGGCGCGATCAAACTCCAGCCCGGTTTCGATCAATAGCGACTCATTGACCCGCATCCCGGCGCAGGACTTCACGGGGTACACCCATACCTGCGCAATCTGTGCGTTTACGTCCCAATCGGCCCCGTTGAATTGCCCATTCGTTGACCCCATCGTTCGCTCCGTCTTTTGACCACCAGCAGGCATTGTGCCCCCACCTACAATCCAGACCATGAGTCAATCCTTTGATGTATGTATTCGTGGCGCTGGCATTGTGGGACGCACCCTGGCCCTATTGCTGGCACAGTTGCGCCTGCGCGTAGGTCTGGTTCAGGCACCCCAGGCGTTAGCAACTGCCCAGGATGTTCGCGCCTATGCCATCAACGCGGCGTCGCGCGCGGTACTTGAATCCGTGCGCTGCTGGCCAGCGGGAGCCGCCGTCACACCCGTGCAGCGCATGCGTGTTTTTGGCGATGCCGGTGGTGAAGTGAATTTTGCAGCAGAGCAGGCCGACAAAGAGGCTCTGACCTGGATCGTCGATGTCCCAGCCTTGGAGGCCGCGCTTGCCAATGCCTTGCAGTTTGCGCCTTCAGTCACGGTGCTGGACTCTCCCCAGCCTGCCGCTTTAACTGTGGTGTGCGAAGGCAAGAACAGCATCACACGTGCTGAATTTGGGGTGGAGTTCGACAGTACTCCCTATGGCCAGACAGCCGTAGCCGCGCGCCTGGAGTGCGCCTTTGCCCATCAGCAGCAGGCATTTCAATGGTTCTCTGGTGGTGATATTTTGGGCCTGCTGCCTCTGTCAGATGCGCAAGGCGGGAACTCTGTCGCCCTGGTGTGGTCAGTCTCTGATGAACGCTCCCAGCATCTGTGCAAACTCGAACCTGAAGACTTTGTGAAAGAACTGCAATCTGCCTGCTTGTTACAGGGTGAACCAGCCTTGGGCGCCATGACGCTGCGCAGTGAACGCGTGCGCTGGCCTTTGGTCGAGGCCTTGGCGCGCCGTTGGACGGGGCAAATTGGCTTCGGCAACCCGGCGCAAACCTGGGCACTGGCGGGTGACGCAGCCCACGCGGTTCACCCATTGGCTGGACAAGGCCTGAACCTGGGTCTGGCAGACGTGGCCGAGCTCTCCCAAGTGCTTGGCTCGCGCGCCACCACAGACTACTGGCGCAGCGTGGGCGACCTCAGGTTACTGCGCAGGTACGAACGCGCCCGGCGCGCTGCACTGGCGCCAGTGGGTGCCGTCATGGACGGCCTGCAACGCCTGTTTGCACTGGATGAACCCACTGTTCAAAGTTTGCGCAATCTGGGCATGAAAGGTTTTGAACGCAGTGGGCCAGTCAAAAACTGGGTGACTCGACAGGCCATGGGAACTTGAAATCAATTTTGGGAATAACGATGAACATCAAACAAACTGTCCTGAGCTTGATCGTCGCCTGCGCAAGCGCAGGTGCCCTGGCTCAGGAAGCCACCATCCGTAAAGTGCTGGGTGAACGCATTCCCCAACTGGGCAAGATTGATGAAGTCTCCAAAAGCCCGATGTCGGGCCTGTATGAAGTCCGTGTGGGCACCGACATTCTCTACACCGACATTGACGGCAACTTTCTGATACAGGGTGAGCTGATTGACACCAAAACCCGCAAAAACATCACCGAAGAACGCATTGAAAAACTCACTGCCATCGACTTCAACGCTCTGCCTCTCAAAGATGCTTTCACCATCGTCCGAGGCAACGGCAAGCGCAAGATTGCAGTGTTTGAAGACCCCAATTGCGGCTATTGCAAGCGCTTCGAACGTGACTTGGCGAACGTAAAGGACGTGACCATCCACATGTTTTTGTACCCGATCCTGAGCCCCGACTCCACTGAAAAATCCAAGGGTATCTGGTGTGCCAAAGACCGAGCCAAGACTTGGCAGGATTTTATGGTTCGCGATGTAGCGATCCCCAGTTACAGCGCAGACAAATGCGACACAACGGCCCTCACGCGCAACACAGACTTTGGCCGCAAGCACAAGATCACGGGCACCCCTACCGTGTTCTTTGCCGATGGCTCGCGAGTGCCCGGTGCGGTCAACGCGCAGCAAATGGAAAAACTGTTGGCTGAAGTCAAGTCCAACTGATGCTCCAGCTGCCTCGCCCCGTCTTGCTGACCCGGCTAACCTACGCCGCCTTGGTGCCCTTTGGGGTGCTGACCCTGTTACTGTGGATCGTTAACGCCCAGGCCCATCCCTTTGTCGCAACAGGCATGCTGATGTACGGCGCCGTGATCGCGTCTTTTTGGGAGGTATCCAGTGGAGCCTGGCCTTCAGTGCCAACGACCAAAATCGCCACAAAGACCTGGTGGCAAGCGTTGCACTGTCACTGCTCGCCTGGATTTGCGCCATGATGCCGCCTTACGCGGGCTTGCCGCTCTTGGGCTTGGTGCACGTGGGCAGTTACCTGGTTGACCGTAAAACCTGGCCTGCGCAAGGCTTGGCCGAATGGATGACACTGCGCTTTCGCTTCACGGCACTCACCACGTTTTGCTGTTTGATGGGCGCTGCCGCGACCTGAACTCCGTCCTTGTCTGGAAGCCGTTGCGCCATGCCCAAAGCCACCCGCCCCATCGTTGCCCGGCAGCCTGCCAGTGATCCCACCACCATCCACTACCAGGTGGGCATTGCCAGCCTTCATGCACATACCTTTGCTGTCACCCTGCGCATCACCAGCCCCGTCGCCACGCAGCGCGTGAGCCTGCCGGCATGGATACCTGGCAGCTACCTGGTGCGCGACTTTGCGCGACACCTGTCGGGACTGCAGGCAAGGCAAGGCAAGGCGCCCCTGGCTGTGCGCCAGCTCGATAAAAACAGTTGGGAAGTGGACTGCAAAGCAGGCAAGGCGCTGGAGCTGCGTTATGAGGTCTACGCCTTTGACAACTCCGTACGCTGTTGCTGGCTTGATCCGCAGCGAGGCTTTTTCAATGGCACTGGCTTGCTGCTGCAAGTGGCTGGGCAAACCCAGGCTGTCCATGAACTTCACCTGCTGCCCGTCAAGGCCTCCCCCACATGGAAGGTTGCCACGGGACTGACACCACACAAAATCAACACGCGCGGCTTTGGCACTTACCGCGCGGCCGACTATGACGAACTGGTGGATTGCCCTGTCGAGATCAGCGACTTCTGGCAGGGTGACTTCAAGGCCTGTGGTGTGCCTCACCAGCTGGTGGTGACGGGCGCCCCTCCCAGTTTTGACGGTGAACGACTGCTGGCTGACTGCCGCCGAATTTGCGAAACAGAAATCCGTTTCTGGAGCCCCGGCAAGAAGCCGGGCAAACAAGCCAAGATGCCTCATCACCGCTATGTGTTCATGCTGAACGTGGTGGATGACGGCTATGGTGGCCTGGAACACCGCAACTCAACCGCCCTGATCTGTGCGCGTCGCGATCTGCCTCGCCTGGACCAACCCAAGGCGCCAGAGGGCTACACCACGCTGCAAGGTTTGATCAGTCACGAGTACTTTCATACCTGGAACGTCAAACGCTTGAGGCCGTCCGAGTTTGCGAGCTTTGACTACACCCGTGAAAACTACACCGAACTGCTGTGGTTTTTTGAAGGCTTCACCAGCTACTACGACGACCTGATCCTGCGCAGAGCAGGCTTGCTGGACGATGCGGGCTACCTCAAGCTACTTGGCAAGACCATCAACCAGGTCTTGCAAACGCCCGGCCAGGCTGTGCAGTCGGTAGCGCAGTCCAGCTTTGATGCCTGGCTCAAGTACTACCGGGTAGATGAAAACACGCCGAATATCACCGTCAGCTATTACACGAAGGGGGCTTTGGTTGCCCTGTGTCTGGACCTGACACTGCGCACAGACAGCAAATCGGCCACCGGCGTCAACCTGGACGCTGTGATGCGCAGCCTGTGGAAGCGCTGCAAGGGCGGCCCCATGGCGGAGGCCGACGTACTGGCGGTGCTGGAAGAAATCAGTGGCCGCAGTTTTGCCGCTGAGCTGGCTGCGTGGGTTCACGGTACGAAGCCTTTGCCCTTGCAAGCGCTGTTGCAAGCCCACGGTCTGCGCGTTGTTCAGGATCCCCCCGCACTGGCTCAACAGCTGGGCCTGCGGGTAACCGAAAGCGCTGGTGTGGTCACCATCAAAAACGTGCTGTCTGACAGTCTGGCTGAGCGCGCCGGTCTGGCCGCTGGGGACGAATGGATTGGCGTGGATGATTGGCGCATGACTAAACTGGACGACCTGCCTCTTTACGCAGGCCGGGCGCAGCAGGTCACGGCCCTGGTCGCACGCGACAGACAGTTGGTGCGATTGCGCCTGAACCTGCCCAAGCAAGCGCAAGCCGCCAGCTGGCGACTGACCGTGACCGATGCAACCAAGGTGGCCGCTTGGCTGGACGACAAGCCCCTGCTTTGATCTTGCTGGTGCTGGGTGTGCACCTGGTGCTGATGGACTGGCTGGGACAGGCTTTGCCCACCGCCAGCATCCTCAAACCCATCAGCCAAGCCATGTTCACGCGCGAAATCGTTCAAGCAGCGGCACCCACGCCTGCACCCACTCCGAAACTGAAATCAAAAAAGCCATTTCAGCACACCCAGTCTACAATATTTGCTACCAATTCAGTAGCAAATACCCGAACTGAGGCCGTCACAACCATCGACACAGCCGAAGTCGCGCCAGACCCTGGCGTTGTACTTTCTTCGCCCGATGTGACATCGACCACTGCTTTGGGCACCATGAGTGCACCCGCCATTCAAGCAATGGATGAGGCCTCGACGGCAAACTGGCCAGCCAACACGCGTCTGAGTTACGGTTTAACGGGTTTTTACCGCGGCCCCGTTAAGGGAGACGCCCGAGTACAGTGGCAAAAAGATCAGGATCGCTACCAGGTCAGTGTGGACATTGATCTGGGCATCATCGGCACCCGCATGACCAGCCAAGGCCTGATTGGCCAGGAGACGTTAGAGCCTCTTGCCTACGAGGAGAAAACCGGCCCCACCCTGCGCAATCTGCTGCTTGAGCCAACCCGCATTCGGCTAACGGGCGGTGAATGGGTTGCTCGGCCGCCCCATGTGCAGGATACGGCCAGCCAGTTTGTGGCTTTGGCTCAGCGTTTTTCACAACAACCCGCATTGTTGGCGGTGGGTAAAGCTGTGCCCGTCTGGTTAGCCCGCCCTGGCGGAGTCGATGAATGGACCTATGACGTGGTGGAGCTGGAAAATCTGCGCAGCGAGCACCTGGGCATGGTGCCCGCGTACCACCTCAAACCCCGCCCCCTCGCCAAACCCCGAGGCCCTGTCACGGCCGAAATCTGGTTCGCACCCAGCCTGCAATACCTGCCTGTACGCATACGCCTCACGGTCGGAACTGAGGCCTGGCTCGATTTGATGGTTGAGAAGATCGAACAGCAATGACTTAGAGATGAAATTATTTGGCGTTGCGCAAATCGATCACACGCCTGGCCTTGCCCACGCTGCGCTCAATGCCACCCACCTGGCGCAACTCGATTTTGGCGGAGCTGCCAATGTAGGTCTTGATCTCATGCTGCAGCGCCTGGGCTGCAGCTAGGGCCTGTGGGCTGTCGACCGCCACGCCGAACTGAGGCTCAATCGCCACCGTCAAAGCGTCCAGCGGGCCTTCCTTGCTCAAGATGCACTGGTAATGCGGCGTCAGTTCAGGGTGCTTGAGGATCAGCTCTTCGATCTGAGAAGGAAAGACATTGACCCCGCGCACGATCATCATGTCGTCGCTGCGACCGGTGATCTTTTCCATGCGGCGCATGGTACGCGCTGTACCGGGCAGCAACCGGGTCAGATCGCGGGTGCGGTAGCGGATGATAGGCAAGGCTTCTTTGGTCAAGCTTGTGAACACCAGTTGACCTAGCTCGCCATCTGCCACGGGCTCGCCCGTGTCGGGATTGATGACCTCTGGATAAAAATGGTCCTCCCAAATCGTGGGACCGTCTTTGGTCTCTACGCACTCACTGGCCACACCAGGACCGATGACCTCCGACAGGCCGTAAATATCCACCGCGTCCAGCCCCATGCGGGCCTCCACGGCTCTGCGCATGTCATTGGTCCACGGCTCTGCACCAAAGATGCCGACCCGCAACGAACTTCCCACAGGGTCCAGCCCCAGGCGGTCCATTTCGTCTGCGATGGCCAGCATGTAGCTGGGCGTGACCATGATGATGTTAGGCTTGAAGTCAGTGATAAGCTGCACTTGGCGCTCAGTCTGCCCCCCCCCAAAAGGGACAACGGTCAAGCCCAGACGTTCAGCGCCGTAGTGCGCGCCCAAACCACCTGTGAACAGGCCATAGCCATAGCTCACATGCACCATGTCACCGGGGCGAGCCCCTGCCGCACGGATACTGCGTGCCACGCAATCAGCCCACATCGACACATCATTGGCGGTATAGCCAACCACCGTTGGCTTGCCCGTCGTACCGCTGGAAGCATGCACCCGTACCACACGCTCACGCGGCACGGCAAACAGGCCAAAGGGGTAATGCTCACGCAAATCGGCTTTGGACGTGAAGGGAAACTTGGCCAGGTCAGCCAGCGACTTGCAGTCATCCGGGTGTACGCCCACTGCATCAAACCGGGCACGGTAAACGGGCGAGTTGGCATAGGCATGGTTTAGCGTGGCCTTCAGCCGCTTGAGTTGCAAGGCGCGCAGCTCGTCTACCGAGGCTTTTTCGATGGGGTCTAAGGCAAAGCTTTTTGGGGATGTCATTCGGGTATCACCGTTCCTTGAATCTGGGCACTTTTGCCCCTGAACATGGCGACCACCTCGCCACGCTGGTTGCTTACACGCATGTCGTAAATGCCGTGACGGCCCTGCAAGACCTGCTCCAGCCCTTCGCAGGTAAGTATGTCCCCCAGCTGGCCGGGTTTCAAAAACTCAATGCTGCAGCCGGCTGCCACCGTGACCCGGTTATGGCTGTTGCAGGCGAACGCAAACGTGCTGTCAGCCAAGGTGAAGATAAAGCCACCGTGGCAAATCTGATGGCCATTGAGGTGCAGGGGTTTAACCACCATGCGCATCACCGCACGCCCGGGCTCACAGCACACCAGTTCCATGCCCATGGTGTCGCGCGAAGCCACATCGCTGGCAAACATGCCCAGGCCTACCCGCGCGGCCAAATCAAATGAAGCAGCCTTTTCGGCAGCAGTGTCAGGGGTTGGTGTCATTGTGGTCTCCAGCCCTGCAATCTACCATTAACCGACCACTCGGTCGGCTAATGGTTTCCCCTGTCTCAGACCTGCTTTTGCTTGAGCAGAAAATCCCACAACGCCTGGGCCGATCCTTTGGAAGCCACCTTGCCAAGCGGCTTCTCACGGTAGGCCCGAATCTCCAAAGCCATCTCGAGGCCGGTAACGCCAGCAGGAATCGCACTGATCAGTTTTTTGGCACGCAATTCTTTTTTGACTGCGCTCAGCGGCAAGAATGCCACGCCATGGCCTTCAAGGGCCATGGCCTTCAGGCCTTCTGCCATGTCGGTCTCATACACCCGGTCCAGGTGAATCGGCAGGCTTGATTGCTTGAGGATCAAATCCACCACACGCCCCAAATACGCACCCGGCGCATAGCCCAGATAGGGCAGCAAGGCGGCAGGACGGCCCGGCAGGCGGAACAGCGGCGAGCCGTCCACGTCAGGTTTGGCATAGGGCGCCAGGACCTCCTGCCCCAAGACCACCATTTCATAGCGGTCAGCATCGAGTTGCAGCGGCTGCGATGCGTGGTGAAACGCAATCAGTAAGTCACAGTTTCCTTCTACCAGGCGCATCACAGCATCGTGCACATTCAGCGCAATCAGACGGCTCTTGATCGGGCCAAACTTCTCACGCAAACTGGTCACCCAGGCGGGAAAGAAGGTAAACGCCAAACTGTGCGGCACGGCAAACTCAATCACATCCTGACCTGCGGACACATGGCCACGCAGCATGGCACGGGTGCTTTGCAGGGCTTGGAGCATTTCCAGTGATTGCGCGTAAAGTGTCTCGCCAGCCATCGTCAGGCTTGTGGGGTAAGAGCTGCGATCCACCAGATCGGTACCTGCCCAGGCCTCCAACGCCTGGATGCGACCAGAAAACGCCGGTTGCGTCACATGCCGCAACTGGGCAGAGCGGCTGAAACTGCGCGTCTCGGCCAGACTGACAAAATCTTCAAGCCATTTGGTTTCCATCAGATCATTATGACGGCGGTAATGCTTTTACGGGCGGACCGCAGGCAGGCCTGCGGTTGCCGCTTGAAAAATTGATCTGAATCAACGACTTGGCAAGGCTGAAATGCGATCCTCTGCAGCAAACAGGAGACAAACAATGGCACATGTGAGCATGCAGATCATTCACGATGAGCACACCGCACTGGCGGCCCTGCTGAAGTCATTGACGATGATGATTGAGCGTGGGCCAGTGGATGACCCCGAGAGTTTTTTTGATGTGCTGCGCGCCATGCTCTTCTACATTGATGAGTTTCCAGAGCGCCTGCACCACACCAAAGAGACTGAACTGCTCTTTCCTCCCGTGCTGCGGGCAGCGCCAGAGTTGGCAGCGATCATAGAACGGCTGGAAGCCGACCACGCCAAAGGCGAGCAGACCGTGCGGGAGTTGCAGCATTTACTTTTGGCCTGGGAGTTGCTGGGGCAATCTCGACGGGACGCGTTTGAGTCAGCAGCCAAGCGCTATTTGGCTTTTTACTTGGCGCACATGCGCGTGGAAGAAACCGACATCATCCCCGCTGCACAAAAACTGCTTACCGAAGACGACTGGGCCAAGCTGGATGCAGCTTTCTCAACCAACTGCGATCCGCTCACAGGCAAGTACCCACGTGACCCCATGTACGACCGCCTGTTCACCCACATTGTGATGCGGGCCCCTGCTCCGATCGGCCTGGGAAAGAGTTAACACTCCTGCTTCAAGGGCGCGTCAGTTTCCTCTGCCAATTCACCAGACTGCTGCATTGCCCACATCTCGGCGTAGCGGCCCTGGCGGGCCAACAAGTCGCTGTGGGTACCGCGCTCGACAATGCGGCCTGCCTCCATCACCAGAATCTCGTACGCATCCACGACCGTAGACAGGCGGTGGGCAATCACCAGAGATGTCTTGTTCTGCGCAACGTTTTGCAGTTCGGCCTGAATGGCTTTTTCATTGGCGCTGTCCAGGGCTGAGGTGGCCTCATCAAAGATCAATATCGGGGGGTTCTTCAGCAAGGTACGCGCAATGGCCACACGCTGCTTCTCGCCCCCCGACAGTTTGAGCCCACGCTCGCCCACCATGGTGTCGTAGCCCTTGGGTGTGCTGAAGATGAAATCATGAATGCGGGCGGCCTTAGCGGCCTGCTCCACCTCAGTCTGGCTGCTACCAGGGCGACCATAGGCAATGTTGTAGGCGACCGTATCGTTGAACAGCACCGTGTCCTGCGGCACGATCCCCACGCACGAACGTACGCTGGACTGTGTAACGGTTCTGACATCCTGCCCTGCAATGCAGATGCGCCCTTGCTGAACGTCATAAAACCGGAACAGCAACCGAGCCAGCGTTGACTTGCCTGAACCAGAAGGCCCCACCACGGCCACCGTTTTACCGGCAGGGATTTCAAAACTGATGTCCCGCAAAATCGGGCGTGCAGGGTCGTAGGCGAAGTGCACCCCTTCAAAGCGCACCGTGGCGTCCTCGGCGTTCAAGGCTTTCGCACCAGGTGCGTCAGCAACCTCGCGCTCACGCTCCATCAGCGTGAACATCTTGTCCAGGTCGGTCAGGCTTTGTTTGATTTCGCGGTAAATCACACCCAAGAAATTGAGCGGGATGTACAACTGGATCATGAAAGCATTGACCATGACCAAGTCGCCCAGGGTCATGCGGCCATCCACAACGCCCTGTGTTGCGCGCCACAGCATGGCGACCAGACCGATGGCGATGATCAACTGTTGACCGGTATTGAGCAGGCTCAGCGTGGTCTGCGCCTTCAGCCGAGCCTGGCGCAGTCTCTCCAGGCTTTCGTCGTAGCGCTTGGCCTCATAGGCTTCGTTGTTGAAATACTTGACGGTTTCGTAGTTCAGTAACGAATCCACTGCCTTGGTATGTGCAGCAGAATCAAACTCATTGGCTTCGCGGCGGAACTGGGTACGCCACTCGGTTACCTTGACGGTAAAAAAAATGTACACAACCAGCGCGGCAACGGTGATCCAGGCAAACCAGGCGTCAAACTTAAAAGCCAGGATGCTGAGTACCAGCGCCACCTCAATCAGCGTGGGCACGATGCTGTAGAGCGAATATGAGATCAACGACTCGATGGCTCGAACGCCTCGCTCGATGTCGCGAGTCATGCCACCCGTCTGGCGCTCCAGATGGAAGCGCAGGCTGAGCGCATGCAAGTGCTCAAACGTCTGCAGCGCAATGCTTCGCGCCGCGCCCTGGGTGGCTTTGGCAAACACCAGTTCGCGCAACTCGGTAAAGGCCGTGGTGGACAAGCGCAACAGGCCATACGCCACCAGCAACGAAACGGGCACCACCAGCGCCATCTGCACACCGCCCACCACGGGGGTCATGGTGTCCACCAAGTTCTTGAGCAGCAATGGAACGCCCACGTTGGCCAGCTTGGCGCAAATCATGAAACTCAAAGCCGCCACCACACGCCACTTATATTGCCAAAGGTAGGGTAAGAGCCGCTTGAGCGTATCCCAGTCGGCTGTCGATCTGGGCTCGTTGGAATGAGGTGCTGGAGGCATACCCGCCCCGCCTTGTCGTCGCATGCGGATAATCACTTGTTCTATTGAATAGCCTAGATTGTGCCCATGTCCACTCAAACAAGCCCCAAGGTTCCCCTGCCTACCGACAAAGAACTGGTGTTGAAGGTTATTCCCATGCCCGCAGACTGCAATGCGAATGGGGATATTTTTGGCGGATGGGTGATGGCGCAGGTTGATTTGGCGGGCTCGGTCATCCCAGCACGCTACACACAGGGCCGCATGGCGACCGTCGCAGTGAACCAGTTCATCTTCAAGCAGCCGGTGCGAGTGGGTGACATCCTCTCGTTTTTTGGACACATCACCAAAGTAGGAAATACCTCGGTGACCGTTCAGGTGGAGGTCTATGCTGAGCGCTTTCGTGCCCAAGGTGAGTATGTGAAAGTGACCGAAGCTTCGCTCACCTATGTGGCGATTGATGAGACGGGCAAGCCGAGGCCCATTCCGCAGCGAGATGCCTGCTGATCAGAACTTGCCGTGCCGCCCTTGTCCGCCTGCAAAGCGAGTGGCACCTTGCAGCCCCTCCGCGATGCAATGCTTGCCGCGCTCCCACTCCTGATGCAAGGCTTGTTTAAGGGGTAAGTCCCACTGGGTGTAGGCACTCTCGCGGTCAGCCAGCATGGTTTTTTGCGGAAACTGTGCCAATGATTGCGCCAAGGCAATGGCGGCGTCACGCGCCTGCCCCTTGGGCACAACCCGGTTCGCCAAGCCCATCTGAACAGCCTCAGTAGCGTCTACCTTACGCCCGGTCAGGATCAAGTCCATGGCGTGTCCCATGCCAATCAAGCGTGGCAGGCGAACCGTGCCACCGTCGATCAGGGGCACACCGAAGCGTCGGCAGTAAACGCCAAAGTAGGCGTCTTCCTCCATCACGCGCATGTCGCACCACAGGGCGAGCTCCATGCCGCCTGCAACGGCTGCACCACTGACAGCAGCAATCACGGGCTTGGACAGCAGCAGACGTGAAGGGCCCATAGGCCCCCGTGGCTGCTGATCGCTCGCTTGATAGTTCAAACTTGATAGCAAATTTTGCCCACCCGTATTGCCAGAAGTTGCCATCTGGGCTCCGTATTGCAAATCCCACCCTGCACAGAAGTGCCCATGCGCACCGTGAAAAACCGCCACCCGTGCATTGGGGTCTAAATCAAAGGCCACGAAGGCGTCGTAAAGCTCTTTTGCCGTGTCGGTGTCTACCGCATTTCGGACCTGCGGCCGATTCAGCGTCACCAGCGTGACAGTGTCAATATGTTCAATTCGCAGGGAAGAAGTCATGCCAAGTATTGTTATTGCAACAAAGAACCGCCCTATTCGGAACAACCCTGTGACCTAAAAGAGCAGCAGCCGCTATAAACCATTCACCTCAAGTCTGAATTCGTTCATAGGAAGCGCCGTGCAGTTTGTCCAACTCGTGCTCAGTGGCATCGCCCAAGGCTGTATTTACGGCCTGATTGCGCTGGGCTTTGTGCTGATCTACAAAGCCACAGAAACCGTGAGCTTTGCTCAAGGAGAGCTGATGATGCTGGGGGCATTCTGCGGCTTGGCATGCATGAGCCTTTTGGGCTTTCCGTTCTGGCTGGCTGTGCTCAGTGCCATTGCTGCCATGGCATTGTTTGGGGTACTGCTGGAGCGGCTGGTGATACGCCCCATCCTCGGCCAGCCTGCTTTCTCCATCGTCATGCTCACCATTGGCATTGGCTATGTGGCACGCGGCATGATCACCATGATCCCCAACATTGGCACCGAAACCCACACGTTGCCAGTGCCTTACAAGGACATGATGTTTCGCTTGGGCAGCGAGACAAACGGCCTCCTTCTGAATGCTGAACAGCTAGCCATCATCCTCACAACCACCGTGTTGTGCCTATTGCTGTTTGCGCTGTTTCGCTACAGCAAGTTGGGCATCGCGATGCAGGCCAGCTCGCAGAACCAACTCGCGGCTTACTACATGGGCATACCGGTTAAACGGCTCAATGGCCTTGTGTGGGGCCTTGCAGCGGCTGTGGCAGCAGTTGCTGGCATTTTGCTGGCGCCCATTACCTTTGTTCATGCCAATATGGGTTTCATCGGCCTGAAGGCCTTTCCGGCCGCTGTGGTGGGCGGCTTTGGAAGCTTGCCCGGGGCCATAGTTGGCGGCCTTCTCATTGGCGTAGTGGAGTCACTGTCGGGGTTCTATTTGCCGGATGGCTTCAAGGACACCGCCGCTTACATCGTGGTGCTGCTGATGCTGATGGTCAAACCCAACGGTCTTTTCGGCGAAAAACTCCGTAAAAAAGTTTAAGAACTCCCATGCGCTTTATTTTCAATACAAGCTACGAGCAGGACATCCGTCTGGCCAAGCACGGCGGGCATGTGTTCTGGTACAGCGCACTGGCCCTGTTGATGGCCGCTGCGCCATGGATCATCGCGGAGTACTGGCTGGCCCAACTGACCTTTGTGCTGATCTACGCCATCGTTGGTTTGGGTCTCATGTTGTTGGCCGGCTTTACCGGCCAGTTTTCGATGGGGCATGCCGCCTTTTTGGGTGTGGGCGCCTACACGCAGGCCTACCTGACAGGCCTCGGCTGGCCGTTCCCTGTTGCCCTGTTCTGTTCAGCGCTGCTGTCGGCCCTTGTAGGGGTGGTCGTGGGTTTGCCCGCCTTGCGGGTCAAGGGAATTTACCTCGGCATCGCAACGCTTTCTTTCGGTTTTATTGTTGAGGAAGTGTTTGCACGGTGGGAATCGGTCACAGGTGGCAACGCGGGTAAACATTTGAAAGCCCCGAATCTGTTTGGCTACGAAGTAAGCAGTGGTGACAGTTTTTATTTTCTGTGCCTGGCAATCACCGTGGTCTGCACCGTGCTTATCCTGAATTTAGACTCTGAGATTTCAGCGCAGAGCATGGGGATTCCGCTGGCCAATTACAAAACACTGTCATTTGCGTTGTCGGCAGCATTGGCAGGGGTTGGCGGTGCACTGTACGCACACAAGCTGCAGTTCATATCCCCTGACCAGTTCAACATCATCCAGTCGATTGACCTTTTGCTGATGGTCGTGATTGGCGGACTGGGTTCGGTGCACGGCGCGTTTCTGGGCGCAATCTTCCTGATCTCCATGCCTCAGGTAATTGCCCTGTCCAAGGACTACCTTCCCGACGCCATTGGACAGGCACCCGGATTGCAGTCTGTGGTGTATGGCGTGGTGCTGATTGCTTTTGTGCTGTTTGAGCCGCTTGGTTTGTATGGCCGCTGGCTCAAGATCCGAACCTGGATCCAACTCTTCCCCTTCTACCGCAAGGGAATGTTCAAGCGTCAGAAGTCATTCCAAAAATCTGACCGGTTGAAATGATGTCCATGAGCGAAATCCTACTTTCTGCCAAAGACCTGAGCGTACGCTTTGGCGGCGTGCTGGCTGTCAACAATGTGTCATTCGACGTCAAGAAAGGTGAAGTCTTTACCTTGATTGGCCCCAACGGTGCTGGCAAGACCACGGTGTTCAACCTGATAAGCCGCATCTACACACCCACCAGCGGCAGCATCAACTTCCTGGGGGAAGACCTGATTTCCCATGCCCCGCATGACGTGGCAGCGCTGGGCATTGCCCGCACCTTTCAGAACATTGAGCTCTTCGAACACGCGAGCGTGCTTCACAACCTGCTGATTGGTCGCCACACCCACCACACAACAAAATGGTGGAGCGAAATGCTGTTCACCCCTGCTGTAAGGGCAGCTGAACTCAAAACACGCGAGAAGGCAGAAGAAATCATCGAACTTCTGGATTTGCAGCACCACCGCGACAGCATGGTGGCGGGACTGCCCTACGGTGTGCGCAAAGTGGTAGAACTGGCCCGCGCACTTTGCACCAGCCCGAAGCTGCTGTTGCTGGATGAGCCATCTTCAGGCCTGAATGTAGAAGAAACTGAAGACATGGCGTTCTGGATTCAGGACATTCAACATGAACTGGGGATTACCGTGCTGATGGTGGAGCATGACATGACGCTCGTGTCCAAGGTGTCGGACCGCGTTGTCGCCATGAGTCAGGGCGAGGTGCTGGCCATGGGAACAGCGCGGGAAGTTCAAACGCACCCGGGCGTGATAGAGGCCTATCTTGGCACCGTGGATGACGTTTCTTCATTGAGGAGGGCCGCATGAGTTTGAACCCTCCTCCCGTCAGCGACCAGCCGGTGCTGAAATTACTGAACGTCGAAAGCGCCTACGGCCCAATCAAAGCCATCCGGGGCGTAAGCCTGCAGGTGCGTCGCGGCGAGATTGCCACCGTGCTGGGAAGCAATGGCGCTGGAAAAACCACGATCCTGAAAACCATCAGTGGGATCATTGACCCACGCAAAGGCAGCATTGAATTCAAAGGTGCCAGCATCACGGCCCAGGACCCTGCGCTCATCGTGCAGCAAGGCCTGTCGCATGTCCCCGAAGGTCGTGAAGTCTTTCCGCTGCTCAGCGTCAGAGACAACTTGGCCATGGGCGCCTACACCCGCGCAGACAGAGATGGCGTGGCCAAAGACATTGAAGCGGTGTATGGCTATTTTCCGATCTTGAAGGAACGCGAAGCGCAAGACGCCGGCTTATTGTCTGGCGGTCAACAGCAGATGCTGGCGATCAGTCGCGCCATCATGGCTGCGCCTGATCTGATCCTGCTGGACGAGCCCAGCCTGGGCCTTTCACCGAAGCTAACCAAAGAAATCTTCGAGATTGTGGTGCGCATCAACCGCGAGCGCGGCACCACGATCCTGCTGGTTGAGCAAAACGCCAATATGGCGCTGAATGCCGCCGACTATGGTTACGTGCTGGAAAACGGCCGCATTGTGATGGAAGACACCTGCGCCCGCCTGCGCGAGAAGGACGACATCAAGGAGTTTTACCTGGGCATGAAAGAAACCGGTGTGCGCGGTGAGCGCCGCTGGAAAAAGAAGAAAAACTGGAGATAAACCACATGTCAAACCTTTGGGATCTCTCCAATATCCAACCGCGTACCGATGTCGTCGTCGAAGGCGACACACTGGCAAAAATTTTCTGGAACGCTGCAGCCATGCGCGGCGACAAGGTCTGGATGCGTCAAAAAGACCTGGGCATCTGGCGCAGCTGGACTTGGCGGCAAACGGCAGACGCTGTGGATGAGGTGGCCGCGGGCCTGCTGAGTCTGGGCTTTGAATCGGGCCAGTGCGCATCCATTCTGTCGAATACCATTGTCGAATGGGTGCTCGCCGATCTGGCAGTGCTGTCTTGCGGTGGCGTGGCCAATGGCATCTACCCCACTGACGCAGCTGTACAGGTCAACTATCTGTGCGAAGACTCCAGCACCACCGTCTTGTTTGTAGAGGACGATGAGCAACTCGACAAAGCGCTGGAAGTACGCGACCAGTTGCCACTTCTCAAGAAGATTGTGGTCTTCGATATGGAAGGCCTGCGCGATGTGGACGACCCCGGCATCATCAGTTTTGCCAAACTGCGCGAACTGGGTAGAGCCTATCGCTTGGCCCATTCAGGTGCCGTGGCGGCAAGGGTTGCAGCCACCAAGCCTGAAGACCTGGCCATCTTGATTTACACCTCCGGCACCACAGGTAAACCCAAAGGTGCCATGCACAGTCATGGTGGGCTGGTTTACACCATGCATGGCTACAACGCCATCGTGGCGCAGGACGAGACCGACGAGCGCATGTGCTTTTTGCCGCTTTGCCATGTGGCCGAGCGCATGGGTGGTGAATACTTTGCGATGTACACGGGCTCGATTCTCAATTTTGTCGAGAACCCTGAAACCATTCCCGAGAATGTGCGAGAGATTGCGCCCACTGTGTTCACTGCAGTGCCACGCGTGTGGGAAAAGTTCTACTCTGGCGTGATGATTGCGCTCAAAGAATCTGGTCCACTACAGCAGGCTGCCTACGCCTGGAGCATTGGTGTCGGCCAGATGATTGCTGAGAAAGTGCTGAATGGTCAGCCAGTGGATGGGTGGCTCAAGCTCAAGTTCCGCTTGGCGCGCATTCTGGCGCTGGACAATGCCCGCAAGTTGATTGGGATTCACCGTGCGCGCTTTCTGGTCACGGGTGCAGCCCCCATTTCACCCGACCTGGTCAAATGGTATCTGGCGCTGGGCGTGCCCATGCTTGAGGTCTGGGGCATGACAGAAAGCGGCGGAGCCTCTACTTACACTCCCGCTGGTCGCATCAAGCCAGGCATGATAGGCCCAGCCTGCCCTTACAACGAAGTGCGCATTGATCCTGCCACCAGCGAGATTCAGGTGCGCGGCCGCAACGTGTTCATGGGCTACCTTAACCAACCAGAAAAGACGGCCGAAACCATCGATCCCGAGGGTTGGTTGCATACAGGCGACGTTGGCCTGGTGGACGCTGATGGCTATTTCAAGATCACTGACCGGATGAAAGACATCATCATCACGGCGGGCGGCAAAAACATCACGCCGAGCGAGCTGGAAAACGAACTCAAGTTCTCGCCTTACATCACCGATGCGGTGGTGATTGGCGACAAGCGCCCTTACTTGACGGTGATCGTGATGATTGACCAAGAGAACGTCGAGAAGTATGCGCAAGATCACGATGTACCCTTTAGCAACTACGCGTCGCTCACCAAAACGCAAGAAGTACAGGCACTGATCCAGGCAGAGTTGGACCGGGTCAACAAGAAATTTGCGCGGGTAGAGCAGATCAAGAAATTCTTCTTGCTGGACACCCAGTTGAGTGCCGAAGACGAGGAACTCACCCCTACCATGAAGCTCAAGCGCAAGCTCGTGGAAAAGAAATACGCGCCCCAAATTGATGCCATGTACTGAACGGAGTAACCCATGAAATTCATCCCAAGCTTATGTCTGTTGGCCACATCAATGGTCATGATTGCCGCGCAAGCCCAGACGCCGCAGGGTGTGACTAAGACCGAGGTCCTGGTTGGCACGATCCAGGACTTGTCGGGTCCGCTGGCAGGCTACGGCAAGCATGTGCGCGCTGGCATCCAGTTGCGCTTTGACGAGCTCAACGAGCAAGGGGGCGTGCATGGGCGAAAGCTGAAGCTCCTCACCGAAGACTCTGGCTACGACCCCAAGAAAGCAGTGCTGGCGGCGCAGAAACTGGTCAACCAGGACAAGATTTTTGCCATGCTGGGCCACCTGGGCACGGCGCACAACAACGCGGCCATGCCAGTGCAGTTCGACAAGAACGTTATCAACTTTGCGCCGACCACCGCAGCGCGCGAGATGTATGAACCCACGCACCGGCTGAAATACGCCACGCTGTCGTCTTACTATGACCAGGTCAGACTGATCCTTCCCGTATTGGCCAAAGAAAAGGGCTCCAAGAAAATCTGCACTATCTACCAGGACGACGAGTTCGGCCTGGAAGTCGTGCGCGGCGCCGAAGCCGCGCTCAAGACCATGAATGTTGAACTGGCCGAGCGCACGTCGTTCAAGCGCGGCTCCACTGATTTCTCGTCACAAGTTGCCCGCATGAAGGCCGCAGGCTGCGACCTGGTGGTGATGGGCACCATCATCCGCGAGACCATAGGCACCATTGCGGAGGCGCGCAAAACTGGTTTTAGCCCGGTGTTCATGGGAACGGCGGCGTCCTATACCGATTTGATCCACAAGCTGGGTGGCAAAGCGATGGACGGCTTCTACTCGACGATGACGGTGCAAAACCCTTACCTCGACGAAGCTTCTCAACCGCTGCGTTTTTGGGCGAACAAGTACAAGACCAAGTTCAATGACGACCCGTCTGTGCTGTCGGTATACGGCTACATAGGCGCCGACCTGTTCATCAAAGCGCTCGAAAAAGCGGGACCCAACCTCACTACAGACGGTTGGGTGAAGGCTGCGGATACCCTTGTGGCACCCACCGATATTTTTGGCAGCCCACCGATGAGCTTTACCGCCACCAAGAGGCTAGGTAGCGACTTGTCTCGCCTATCGCAGATTCAGGACGGCAAATGGAAAGTCGTTATCGATTACGCCAGCAAGCGCTAGCCAGTATTTTTCAGAACAACCCACTTCCCCGCAACCAGGAGACAACATGAAACTCAAGATGATGGTGGCGCTGAGCGCCTTAACCCTCGGCACTGTTGCGCAAGCACAGACCACCCAGGGCGTAAGCAAAACAGAAGTGCTCATCGGCTCTATTCAGGACATGTCTGGCCCGCTCGCGGGCTATGGCAAGCAAGCCCGAAACGGCATGTTGCTGCGCATTGACGAACTGAATGAACAGGGCGGCGTCCATGGCAGAAAGTTCAAGCTGGCCGTGGAGGATTCTGGCTATGACCCCAAGAAAGCTGTGCTGGCCGCGCAAAAGCTGGTCAACCAGGACAAGATCTTCATCATGGCGGGCCACTTGGGGACAGCCCAGAACATGGCAGCCATGCCGGTGCAGTTTGAGAAGAACGTGATCAACTTCTTCCCCATCACGGCGGCCCGTGAAATGTACGAGCCCTTCCACAAGCTCAAGTATTCGTTTGCCGCCACCTACTACGATCAGATGCGCACCGCCCTGCCCAAGATGGTCAAAGACAAAGGCGCCAAAAAGGTCTGCACGATTTACCAGGATGACGACTTTGGTCTGGAAGTGATGCGAGGCGCAGAAGCAGGCCTGAAAACCATCAGCATGGAACTGGCCGAGAAGACCAGCTACAAGCGCGGCGCCACCGACTTCTCGTCACAAGTTGCCAAAATGAAGGCTTCTGGCTGTGACTTAGTCGTGCTGGGCACCATTATTCGAGAAACCATTGGCACCATTGGTGAGGCACGTAAGACCGGCTTCAACCCCACCTTCTTTGGCTCCAGCGCGGCCTACACCGACCTGATCCACAAGCTGGGCGGCAAGCCCATGGACGGTCTCTACGCCACCATGACGGTGCAACACCCTTATCTGGACGAGGCATCGCAGCCCATTCGTTTTTGGGCCAACAAGTACAAGACCAAGTTCAATGAAGACCCCACCGTGTTCTCAGTCTATGGCTACGACATCATTGATGCCATCGTCCGTGCGACGCAAAAGGCAGGCACTAACCTGACCACAGAAGCCTTCATCAAGGCCATGGATACCATGGTGATTCCGCCCGATCTGTTTGGCAGCGCCGAGTCCACCTTCAGCCCGACCAAACGCCTGGGCAGCGAGGTATCTCGCCTTTCGCAAATCCAGGATGGCAAGTGGAAAGTGGTGTCAGACTACGTGAAGTAATCTGAGCGTTCTTCTGCGTACTGACAATCCCCCTCGCGCTCTGATCGGTGCAGGGGGATTTTTCTTGAAGGTGCCCAATATGGCTTCTTATCCCCTGCGCAATCACCTGCTGGCCACGGCGGACGATTTGTCTGAGCGCCTGCGCGCTGCCCATGCAGAATGCGAAGAGCTTCGCCACCTGCCACAAGGCTTGGCGCAAGCACTGGCCGATGCCGGTCTTTACCGCATGTTCACGCCCACCCACCTGGGTGGACACGAAGTGGATGTAGGCACTTTCGTCCGGGTAATCGAACGTTTGGCGCGGGCCAACCCCTCAGCAGCCTGGTGCACCTTCATTTCCTGCACATCAGCCATCGTAGCGGGCTATCTGTCAGACGAAGTAGCACAGGATATCTTTAAGTTGCCTGACGTCAAGCTGGCAGGTGTATTTGCGCCTCGAGGCCGCGCCACGGCTGCCGAACGGGATGGCGTGGCCGGATACATCGTGAACGGTAGCTGGCCATGGGGCTCTGGCTCGCGCAACGCCGACTACATCAGTGGCGGATGCCTCGTCATTGACAAGCATGGCAAAGCGGAGACGACCCCCAGCGGAACTCCCAACGTACACCTGCTCATCTTCAACGCAGACCAGGTCAGCTTGATCGACAACTGGCATGTGCTGGGCATGCGCGGATCCGGCAGCAACGAGTTTGACGTACGCGATGTCTTCGTCCCCGCCTCGCGCGCCGTCTCACTCTTGACTGACACCCCGCGCGATGGCGCACTTTACAAGTTCCCTGTGTTTTGCCTATTGGCCGTGGGCATTGCCGCTGTAGCACTGGGCGTCGCACGCCAGGCCATTGACAGCCTGATTGAACTGGCCAATGAGAAGACACCTCAAGGCAGTGCCAAGTTGCTGGCTGAGCGCACCTCGACGCAAGAGCATGTGGCCAGATCTGAAGCCCGTTTGCGTGCTGCAACCGCCTTTTTGCACAAAACGGTAGACGCCGCATGGCAGGCATCCCTGGCGCCTGGGCCTATTTCGACAGAACACAAGCGCGACATCCGCCTGTCTACCACCTTTGCTACCGAAGAGGCGGCTGCCATTGTGGACAGAATGCACCGCACAGCAGGCGGTAGTTCGGTCTTTGAGTCCTCAGCCCTTGAGCACTGCCTGCGGGATGTGCACGTCGCCACCCAACACATGATGGTGAATGAATCCACTTATGAAGTGGTTGGGCGCCTATTTCTAGGCTTGCCCACGAACGTGACGATGCTTTAGCGATCTTGCTGTGGTCTCGTTTGTCAGATCTGCAACTTCGCGGCTGCCAGCTTGGATAACTCTGATGCGCCAATGGGAGGCTGTAACAGCCATGGAATCACATAAGTTCGTTTCGACAATCCGCTCGCAATCCGCGCGATTTGCCTTTCCTCGCCAACCAAGCGTGAGCTCAACAAAGGATCTGTCGTTCCGCTGGCCAGCACGCTCTTATTGATCACCCAGGCAAACGGTTCAATGCTGGCCCTGCGCAAGTCATCCTGCAAAGCGGCTGCTTGTGATACTGGCGTTGTCTCAGGTAAGGTTACCAGAATGATCTTGGTGTATGCCGGGTCTTGCAAGCGCATCAAGGGCGTCACCATACGCGCTGGGGCGTGTCCCTCAAACTCCCGCATCATCTGGCGGTGGTAAGCCCCGGTGGCATCCATCAGCAGCAGAGAATGCCCCGTGGGCGCGGTATCCAGCACCACAAACGCACTGCGAGCCTCACTCACTACCCGCGAAAAGGCATGGAACACCGCCACCTCTTCGGTGCAGGGCGACTTCAGGTCTTCCAGCATGAGGGCCCGCTCTTGCGCATCCAGCTTGGCGCCTTTGGTGGCCATGATTTTGTCTACATAACGCTGTGTTTCCACCACAGGGTCAATCCTGTCCACCATCATGCCCTCGACAACGCCGCTCAAGGTAGTGGCAAGGTGGGCCGCTGGGTCGGTCGTGCTCAGGTGAACCGTCTTGGCCCGCTGGACCAGCCCGATGGCTAAAGCGGCAGCAATGGTGGTTTTACCGACGCCGCCTTTGCCCATCACCATGATCAAGCCGTGATCCGCCTTGGCCAGTTCATCTGCCAAGGCGTCCAGCCCAAGTCCTTGCTTCAGGACCACAGTGTCTGAGGGACTTGTCCCAGCCATTGAATCACCACGGCCACTCAGCAATGCGCGCAAAGCCGACAGCCCAACCGTATCAAAGGCCCGCAAGGGAACCTGGTCTTGGGGCAATGCACGCAAGTTGGCAGGCATCGCTTGAAGCGCCTGCGTGCCCAAGGCCTCAATGGCCCCAGCGATCACATCGCTCTTGTCGCTGGCGTGAAACACACCGTTCACAACCAAGCGCTGGTTACGCAGGCCCAAGGCTTGCAGCTCATCGGACGTACGAGAAGCCTCAGCAATAGCGCCCTTGTCCGCGCGGGTAACCAGCACCACCGTGGTCAAGGTGGGGTCACACAGCCCGTCCAGTGCGGCCTTGAACCGGATCTCTTGCATCTTCAATCCCGAATGCGGCCCCAGACACGAGG
The DNA here is from genome assembly GCA_016703665.1 of Candidatus Defluviibacillus avedoerensis. Taxonomy (GTDB): domain Bacteria; phylum Pseudomonadota; class Gammaproteobacteria; order Burkholderiales; family Burkholderiaceae_C; genus Defluviibacillus; species Defluviibacillus avedoerensis. Next base: position 6,151 of record JADJBS010000012.1, on the reverse strand, counting down.
CTCCCTGGTCGTTTTCTGCCAGGAATCCGCTCCAGGCCTTGGGCAGACTCAAAAGCCGCAACGTGTGGCCGGTCGGCGCGGTGTCGAAGATGATGTGATCGTAGGCAGGGCTCGGATCTGCCAACAGCGAAGAAAACTCATCAAAAGATGCGATCTCTGTCGTGCAAGCACCGGACAGCTGCTCGCGCACAGTGGCAATTTCTACCTCTGTGGCATCCTTTTCCATCTGGTCTACCACTCGCTGGCGATAGGCTTGCGCGGCGTTGTCAGGGTCAATGTTCAAGACCGACAAGCCCGGCGCACCCGGAACCGGCACCGCCTGGTTGCTGAGCACAATACCCAACATCTCGTCCAGGTTAGAGGCCGCATCGGTGCTGACCAACAAGACGCGTTTGCCACTGTCAGCCAGGTACAGCGCCACAGCCGTGGACAAGGAGGTTTTGCCGACTCCGCCCTTGCCCGTAAAAAAGAGGTGCCGAGTTGGGTGATTGAGGAGCATCAGCGGTTTGGCTTTTAACCAGGTCTCTACCTCGATGTGCGAGGGGATGCCCCCACTGTGAACCAGCCTGCCATCCACCATGACAGCTGGCGTTGCTTTGGCGCCAAGCTGCAGGATCGCATCGTGATCCGTGACTTTTTCAATCTCGACTGGAATCGCCAGGTCGGCGGCCACCCGCTCAATCATGGCGGTGGTGCTTTTGCACTTTGTGCATCCAGAACCTAAAACAAGAACTTTCATGGTGCCCCATCATCATCAAGCGTTGTCAGTTAAATCTGACCATGCTCGCACCCCTGAACAGAATGATCTGTCTGACGGCGCACACATGCTCAGCTCTGTGGATCACCCGCCATCGGAGGGCATCACGACAACCGGTGCGAAGCCGCCGCCCTCGGTGCGAAAGTTGGTCGTCTGTCCGGTGTAGATTCGTGCAGCCAGCAGTTGCACCTTGCCCGCATAGGTATACGCACGAACATCAAACTTGAGGTCATTCAGCACCCCATCGACTTCGATCAGCCGCTCAGCCGGCGGCACCAGCGCCTGTGCCACAAAGTCACCCGCCAGAATCTCGCCCCATACCCGCTTGGTCAGCTTGTCACCCCGGTAGGTGGCCTTGGAGCCATAGCCAGCCACTGGCTTGAAGAAGAATTGCTTGCGCTGTGCCCATAGCTGATCTGACTGCTCTGCATCGACCAACTGGGTACAGGGCACAGCAGCGCGCAATGTCGCCCGGTCTGCGTCTGTTGCCCCCCAACTGGCGAGCAGATCGTCACTGCTCAGGGCGACCAAGTTGCGCTTGTCCGCGTACAAGGCGTGGGCGCGTGGGTCGGGTGTCAGCACCACAGCCCCGGCCTCGTAGGCCTGGCGCAATGCCTGGTGGCTTGGTGCTTCCAGGTAAAAGTCGGTCAGACGGTTGTAGACCAGGTCTACCCTCTGGTCACCATGCCAGAGCAGTCCGTCTTGCCACTTCAACTCAGACGGGTCGGCGATCACTGCCTGAAAACCCTGGCGCAGAAACAACTGCCTGAACAATTCAAATTCGGGCGCGAGATACTGGTCAGCTGGGCCGTCATCGACGATGGCAACCAAGCCCAGGGGCGCCGCGCCCCGCTGAAGTCGCCACTCATTCAGAAACATGGCCAACAACGCAGGTTCCAGGGCATCACCGGGCGTCAGAGGTGGGAACGCCCACTGCATCGCCTTGCAACACGCCACCTGTGCATGCAGCAAAGCCGCGTTTAGCAGCAGCCCACCCGCATTGGTGTTGACCTCAATCAGCCGGGGACCGCTCGCAGCAATATGGAAGTCGTATCCCATGCAAACCCCCAAAGGGCCAGCTGAGCGTGCCGCGATGCCAGGTGCACGAGCCAGTGCCTGCACTTCATAACCGGGCAACGCCACAACACGCTCAATAGCCCACACAGTGGCAGCAAGCTGCTCTGCCACCGCAGGCGTCAGGAACACTGCCGTAGACGAAAACAGATGCGGGCGCGTCTGTGTAATGCTTTGCATCAAGCCCTGCGCGTTCGAGTCTCTGTCGATCTCCTCGCGCAATCGATCTGGGTCCAATGTGCGGCAAAAGCACCCCAGGTTAAGCACTTCAGCAAAACTGGGCTCGGGCACCCAGAGGGGTTTGTCGAATGTGGTCAGTGTGTTCATCCTATTGAATATCCGCTAGCCCGCCCATCGAGGCAGGATGCACGGGTTGATTGGAATAGATCATTGATATAGCCAATTTCAGCATATCCACGTTATCTTTATTGCTATGTTTTTTGAATCAATTTAGCGTCAACTTGCAGGCAAAATAAGCTCTATCGAATGCAGCGTCCAGGCTTGGGCGGGCCATTCACGCGGCTACAAACTCTTTTGATTGACACGTTTGGAAAGCTCCTCTGCGCTCTCCTTGCGTTCGCTGTAGCGGTCTACCAGATACGGTGCTACGTCGCGGGTAAGCAGGGTGAACTTGACAAGCTCTTCCATCACATCGACCACGCGGTCATAGTAGGCGGAGGGCTTCATGCGGCCAGCTTCGTCAAATTCCAGAAAAGCCTTCGCCACCGAGGACTGGTTGGGGATGGTGATCATGCGCATCCAGCGGCCCAGGATTCGCATCTGGTTGACTGCGTTAAACGACTGCGATCCGCCACTCACCTCCATCACCGCAAGCGTCTTGCCCTGCGTGGGGCGCACCGCGCCGACTGAAAGCGGAATCCAGTCGATCTGGCTTTTCATGATGCCGGTCATGGCGCCGTGACGCTCGGGCGAGCACCACACCATGCCTTCAGACCAGGCAGCGAGTGCACGCAGCTCTTGCACTTTGGGGTGCGACTCTGGTGCGGCGTCGGGTTGCGGCAAATTCAACGGATCAAACACCTTGACTTCGGCGCCCATGGCTTCCAACAGACGGGCGGCCTCCAGGGTTAGCAGCTTGCTATAAGAGCGCTCGCGCAGCGAGCCGTACAACATCAAGATTTTGGGGTGCGTGGCTGGCCTGTGTTGCAGGCTTGAGTTGGCTTTGTGTTGGCACCCGAAAGCAAGCCGCGTCCGTGTTGGGCAGATCGTTCATGGCTGGTTTATCTTTGCGTTGGCACCCTCTTCGTACCAGCCCTTAGAGCGGTTGACGATGTAAACCACCAGCAGCATCACCGGCACTTCGATTAGCACGCCTACAACGGTTGCCAGGGCTGCGCCCGAGTTGAACCCAAACAGGCTGATGGCGGCGGCAACCGCCAGCTCAAAAAAGTTGGATGCACCAATCAAGGCCGAAGGGCAGGCGACGCTGTGCTTCTCACCCAGCGCACGGTTCAGCCAGTAGGCCAGCGCTGAATTGAAAAACACCTGGATCAGGATGGGCACGGCCAGCAGGGCAATCACCAGCGGCTGCTTGAGAATCGCCTCACCCTGGAAGGCAAACAACAGCACCAGCGTCAGCAGCAAGGCAGCAATGGACCAAGGGCCTATTTTGGCCATCGCCGCATCAAACGCAGCCGTGCCTTTGGCCAGCAGCGACTTGCGCAGCCATTGAGCCAGGATCACCGGAATGACGATGTACAGCACGACCGACGTCAGCAGCGTGGCCCAGGGCACGGTGATGGCCGAGATGCCCAGCAGCAAGCCCACCAGCGGCGCAAAGGCCACCACCATGATGCTGTCGTTCAGCGCCACTTGCGACAGGGTAAAAAGCGGGTCGCCGCCAGTCAGGCGACTCCACACAAACACCATGGCCGTGCAGGGCGCTGCCGCCAGCAAAATCAAACCCGCTATGTAGCTGTCCAGCTGGTCTGCGGGCAGCATGGGCGCAAACCAGTGGCGGATAAATATCCAGCCCAGCAAAGCCATCGAGAACGGCTTGACCAGCCAGTTCACAAACAGGGTGACGCCAATGCCTTTGATGTGCTTGCGCACCTCGCCCAGGGCGCCAAAGTCCACCTTGATCAGCATGGGAATGACCATCACCCAGATCAGCAAGCCGACGGGCAAGTTAACCTGAGCCACCTCCATGCTGCCAATGACCTGAAACAGCGCTGGAAAGAACTGCCCCAGCGCAATGCCCACCACGATGCACAGGAAGACCCACACCGTTAGAAACCGTTCGAACACGTTCATGACTGTTCCAGCTCAGGTGTTGGCGAGTTGCCGTGCGCTGGACTGCAGCACCGCCTGCGCCAGCTTGGCGGCGGGCAGGCTGCACAGCAGTTCCAGACGCCGCTTGATCGCATGCAGGGTCTGGCGGAAGGCCTCGGTTTTTTCTGCGTCCGAGCCACTCCCCTCCGACGGATCAGGGTAGCCCCAGTGGGCGGTGGCAGGGCGACCTGGCCAGACCGGGCACATCTCGCCTGCGGCGTTGTCGCAAACGGTGATGATCAAGTCCATGTGCGGTGCATCGGGGCCTGCGAACACATCCCAGCTTTTGCTGTGCAAACCTTCAATCGGGATGCCGGCGTTTTGCAACACCTGCAAGCCCAGCGGGTTGGGCTGCTGGTTTTCGCGGGGGCTGCTGCCAGCCGAATAGGCTTTGAATTGGCCTGGCGCCATGGCATTGAGCAGCGCTTCAGCCAGGATGCTGCGAGCCGAATTGTGGGTGCAAAGAAAAAGAACGTTGAGGGGTTGGGGGCTAGAAGTCATGATCGTGGTTTCAGGGGCAAGGGCAGACAACCGCAGCATCGGTCAGGCAAGCCTGACCTTGGCAACAGTTTTGGGTGAGGTAGGCCAGGATGGCGTTCATGCGCTCATATTGGGCGCGGTAAATCAGGTTGCGACCGGTGCGCTCTTGCGTGATCAGGTCGGCGTTGGCCAGCTCCTTGAGGTGAAACGACAAGGTATTGGGCAGCACGCCCAGGCTCTCGGCCAGGGCGCTGGGTGTCAAGCCCGACTCACCCGCAACCACAAGTGACCGGAAGATGTCCAGCCGCGAACCCTGGGCCAGCGCGGCAAGTGCTTTGATGACAGCAGTTTGTTCCATATTTCGATGATACTCGAATTATTATGACAAAACCATGACACGGACGCGCCTGGCGGTGGCTTTAAGAAACGATGTAAGCAGCCGCTCCGGTGGACATCAGCTTGCCGTCGGGCCCCTTGAACTCCATGCGTGTGGAGCCCACCCGCGAACCCAGGCGCATCACATCGGCGCGCAGCTCAAAGTAGTCGCCAATGCCGGGGCGCAGGTAGTCAATGCGCAGATCGATGGTGCCCAGCTTGCCAAAGCGCTCCAGGCGCTTGGCGGGCGACTCGTCCATGTGGCGCGCACCAATGGCCGCCATCACGGCCACGCCGCCCATGGCATCCAGCGACGCGCTGATCACCCCGCCGTGAAGGCGGTTGTAGCTGTAGTGCCCAATCAGCTCGCGGCGCATGTCGATGCGTGCGGTGACATGGTCTGGGCCACATGCACCAGCTTGAGCCCCAGCACCTTGTTGAAAATGATGCGATCTTCCCAGATCTCGCGCAGGCCCTCGACAAACTCGGGTTCGAACACAACGGTGTCAGGTGCAGGTTTCTTCATGACCGCCATTGTCGGTGATGTGATGGCGAGCGACTGTCGCCTTGGACTGGCTTGCGCATTAATGCACCTGCAGCACCTCAAACTGCTGGCGGCTTGAAGCGATTTGTATCGACACCTCATCACCCTCGCATTTACCCAGCATGGCTCTGGCCAAAGGGGCTTCGCTGCTGATGACCTGAACGAGCTGAGCGCCGCTGACCAACTTCATGCTGCCCCCATCCGGGCCGAGAAAGAGATGATGCTGCTTGTCGTCGACATCAACCAGGACGACCAGCGCGCCGATCTGTATGCCTTTGCTGGCGTCGTAAGAGCCCGGACGGAATTGGCGCCAATGGGCCATCGCCTGACGGATCGCATCGGCGCGACGCGCTTGGCCAGTGGCCAGGTAGGCGGCTTCTAGCCCCAATGTGTCGTATTTGTTTTCGGCGATGTTCTCTTCGTGAGTCGCCGTGTCATGGGCCGCCCGCGCTGCCTGCTCGGCTTGCAGCAGGTCTTCGGCGAGCCGTTCCAGCACCTGCTGCTGCAGCAAGAATTTATCCATGGTGAAGGGTAGGCATCTCGGCCAAGCGGGGGGAGGTCTTGATTATCAAGGGCTCAAGGTCGGCTTCCTTGGTTCGTTGGCGGCGACAGTTGGCGGTGAGGCTCAA
>JADJBS010000011.1 GCA_016703665.1 Candidatus Defluviibacillus avedoerensis | reverse complement strand
GGGCTACAACTACCCTGATCAACTGCCCAGGGTTATGGGTAAGGCTGGATTGGTTGACCGCAAGACGCAAAGATACCGCCGTTGCAAAGTGATGTTTGCCTACAGCGACTCCAAGTAATTGTTGCTTAGTTGTATCAAATCGCAGATTGCTAACAAAAACGCGACAACGCTAGATCACTATTTTGCGATGCGGTTTGCAGGGCACCTTTGCTAGGTTGAAAACAGGCCTACCAAAGGTAAAGCGGGGGTACAACGTGGGGTACAAATTGAATAGGGTGTTTAAGAAACCCAATATCCATGCGGGTTTCAAGGCATCTTTCAATTGACCCCAGCCTACCAGACTGAAGTACAAAGGGCGCTAACGACATACAGTTGGCGCCCTTTTTATTTTAAGAATCAGTCACTTACAGTCCAATGGACTATAAAGACCGATATTGATAGCTAACCGAACCAATAAAACATCCATTCACACCCATTTTGCCATCGGAACACCGAAAGGTTTACATCTTGAGAATGGGTGTTATTGGGCGTATTATTGGTTCTATGCTTCGCTCTGACACCCTTCAGATCACCCCTGAAATATTGAGCCTGATCGCTCGGATTGATGAGTTCAAAGGCGCTTGGCGTGCCTTGGGTACCCTTGCGCCTGATCGTCTGTCTGCCTTGCGCAGGGTGGCCACCATCGAGAGCATCGGGTCATCAACCCGTATCGAGGGCAGCAAGCTGTCCGACAGGGAAGTGGAGACGCTGCTTTCCAACCTGGCCATCCAGTTTTTCGAGACACGTGATGAGCAGGAGGTGGCTGGCTACGCCGAACTGATGGACTTGGTGTTCAGCTCCTGGTGTGACATTCCGTTCAACGAGAACCACGTCAAGCAACTGCACCAGATCCTGCTGCGCCACAGTGAGAAGGACTCGCGGCACCGTGGACAGTACAAGACCAACTCGAACAGCGTGGCCGCTTTCGATGAAAACGGTGTGCAGATCGGGATCGTGTTCGAGACGGCAAGCCCGTTCGACACGCCGCGTCTGATGGCGGAATTAGTTGCCTGGGTGAATGGGGAGCGCGACAAGGCGCATTTGCACCCGCTTTTGATCATTGCCATCTTCGTCGTGGTGTTCTTGGAGATTCACCCGTTCCAGGATGGCAATGGCCGCCTCAGTCGTGCTTTGACCACTTTGTTGCTCATTCAGGCAGGCTACGCTTACGTGCCGTACAGCTCACTGGAGAGCGTGATCGAGCTGAATAAAGAGGCGTACTACCTTGCCTTGCGGCAGACGCAGGGGTCTATCCGGACAGATGCTCCCAACTGGCAACCGTGGCTGGTGTTCTTCCTGCGGTCACTGGCAGAGCAGGTACGGCGGCTGGAAAAGAAGGTGGAGCGCGAGAAGATCGTACTGGCTGCCTTGCCCGAGCTGTCACTGCAGATCGTCGAATTTGCCCGCGAGCACGGGCGCGTCACGATTGGCGATGCGATCAAATTGACGGGGGTCAGCCGAAACACGCTGAAGCAACATTTCCGCAACCTGGTCGAGCACGGTCATTTGAATCAGCAGGGCAGCGGGCGTGGTGCTTGGTACGAACTCAAGTGATGGGATTGATGGATGTTTAATTTGATCGTTTCGGGCGGTGGCTGGAAGCCCCATCGTGACTCGTTCGGCAGTGGCCGCGTACTGGAGTACACCCACGCCGCAGGAAACTAGGTTGCGTATGTCGGAATCATCACGCAGCTCAAACTTTCGGGCACAGATTTTCAAATCGAATATGCGGTTGATCCCGCCATCCGTCCGATTCCGAATTCGTCACTGCTGCGGATGGCCCGGGAGCTTGGGATCGAAGAATTTGAGTTCAGTCGTACACATTGGGCAATAAAGGACGCTGACCTTTCCAAGGCATTGCTGCGGAATTTGTACAGTGAACTGCCGACGCCAAAAGTATTTCAGCTGAGCCCCGAGCCTGCGAATAATCGGATGGTGTCAGCCATGATGCCTTTTAGTGCGGGTTTTGACGGTGTCTACGCAGCACTGGGTGCGGCGGCTGAAGCGGTTGGGAAAAAGTGCAAAAGGGCCGATGACATCTGGAACCACGATGCGATCATTCAGGATGTGGTTTCATTGATTTGCAAATCGAGCGTGGTGATTTGCGATCTGACCGGAAAGAATGCAAATGTGTTCTACGAGGCTGGAATTGCGCACTCCCTGGGTAAAGATGTCATCTTGAACACCCAGTCCGCTGATGACGTGCCGTTTGATCTCCGTCAAGCGCCAGGACGATGAAGGTCACCAGATTCTTGCTGGTGAAGATAGGCATCACAGTGCTCCAGGATTGTTGCGTTTTGACTATCAGCCATAGCGAATCGATCAAAGCCAATCGGTGTTTTGTACCTTGATTTTCAAGCTGACACCATTCTTTGTGTCAGGATTCAATGGGGGTGGGTTGACGATGTACCAACGAAGCCGTGCAGAAAGGTAACTTTTCTGGACGAACTGCATGATGACGGCATCGTCGCCCTTTACTAGAGCATTGATTTCTGCTTTTTGCAGTGTTTTCTGCCTCGTAGGTCAGAGGCTTTGGCCCTTGAGCATGGCTCTCCGGAAGTCGTCGTTCCAAGCATGTATTTCGCCGCTCATCTCTCTCTGTTCTCTGCTGCCCTCTTGAGTATTCAAAGCCCAAAGTCCTATGCATTGATGGCCTAAGCGGGACGAGCAACCTCTGTCCATATTTCGTCCAGGTTTTTGATCTTCCAGTCTTCAGGCAATTCACGGCTGACGATGCGCTCGGTCGACTTGGAGAGGTCGATGATTTCGGGGGGAATGTGGAGATTGGATTTGGTTGAAAAAAATGCTTTGACCAGTGGGGTAAGGGCTGAAGTCGGGTGCTGCTCCACCACGACAGCCAGACGTCCCGATTGGAGTTTGATGAGTGAGCCTGTGGGGTAAATGCCAATGCTTTTGACAAAGGCCTGAAAAACACGGGGGTCGAAATGTCCCTCGTTGGACCATACCGCCATGCGCCGGATTGATTCGGCTGGGTCCCAGCCTGCCTTGTAAGGACGGTTGGAGGTGATGGCATCGTAGACGTCGCAGACAGATGACATCCGTACAAAGACGCTCTGTTTGTCGGCGGCCACCTTTTCAGGGTAGCCTTTGCCGTCAAAGCGTTCATGGTGATGAAGGCAGACGTCCTTGGCCACATCTGATGCACCGCTACCTGACATCAGCAGCTCCCAGCCTTTGCGCGGGTGCTCTTTGACAACGGCAAACTCGTCGTTGGTTAGCGCGCCGGGTTTGTTGAGAATTTCAATGGGAATCAACGCCTTACCCATGTCATGTAACAGGCCAGCCATGCCAGCGTCTCGCAATTGCTCGTCGTCTAAGCCCAATTGACGCCCCAAGGAAACCATCAACGCGCAGACGGTAACCGAATGCATGTAGGTGTAGTCGTCCTTGTTTTTCAGCCGCGACAGGCTGATGAATACACCAGGGTTGTCCATGACGGAAACTGAAATGTCTTCGACCAGATCACCCAAATGTCCCGTGGTAATGGCTTTACCAAGTCGAACCTGCTGGTACAACTCGGTCATTTGCTGTTTGGCTTGGTGGCGGATGAAGTGCGCTCGTTCGGCCGCCTGGCCGACACTGAGTTTGCGCGGGGGCGGGAAAGGTGCGCGTGTAACTGGAACCGGGCTTGGCTCTGATGGTTCGAGAGGGGGTTCGTTGGCAGGAGGGGGGGCGGGTACCGCCGCAGCGACATCGTCGCCTTTGGCTACGTCAATCCAGACCTCTTTCACCTTGCTCTCGCGAAGGCGTTTCAGGTCGTTTTCGTCTTCAATGACGAACTTGTTTTTCCAAAAGGGGTGATCAAGCCAGGAACCCGAGAGTTCTTGCAGGAACATTCCTACGCGAACTTCACTGACGGGTATTTTTTTCAGCATGCGGCAGATTGTAGGGATGGCTGAAAATTCGAGTAGTAAGCAAATGCAAAACCCCTATTCAATGTCCTTGAATAGGGGTTTTAGAGGACGCAGCCTTCGAGATCGGCCGCATCAGGTGGCTTGGGACCCTTGCTTGCTTGGCTCCAAAGCCACTGGTTATCTGCGCAAACGCAGATAATTACAGGCCTGCCGCTGCGCGCAGCACTTGGACTTTGTCAGTACGTTCCCAGGTAAATTCGGGCTCTTCGCGACCGAAATGCCCGTAGGCTGCTGTTTTTTCGTAAATCGGGCGCAGCAGATCAAGCATCTGGATGATGCCTTTGGGGCGCAGGTCAAAGTGTTCGGCCACCAGGGCAGACAGTTTGTCGTCAGGGATTGCGCCGGTGCCTTCTGTATAAACCGTGATGTTCATTGGCTTGGCCACACCGATGGCGTAGGCCACCTGCACTTGGCACTGCTTGGCCAAGCCTGCGGCGACCACGTTCTTGGCAACGTAGCGTGCCGCGTAGGCTGCAGAGCGGTCCACCTTGGAGGGGTCTTTGCCGGAGAAGGCGCCACCACCGTGGGGGCAGGCGCCTCCATAGGTGTCGACAATGATCTTGCGTCCGGTCAGACCGCAGTCGCCTTGTGGGCCACCGATCACGAAACGACCAGTGGGGTTGATCAGGTAACGGGTGTTTTGCAGCCATTCCTTGGGCAGCACGGGCTTGATGATTTCTTCGATGATGGCTTCAACGAAGCTCGTCTTCATCGTGGTCTGGGTTTCCGACTGGTCGGGGCTGTGCTGGGTGGACAACACCACAGTGTCGATGCTGTGGGGTTTGCCGTCTACATAGCGCATGGTGACCTGGCTCTTGGCGTCCGGACGCAGGAAGGGCAGGCGACCGTCCTTGCGCAGCTGGGCTTGGCGCTCCATCAGGCGGTGGGCGTAATAGATGGGCGCAGGCATCAGCTCAGGCGTTTCGTCGCAGGCGTAACCGAACATCAGGCCCTGGTCGCCTGCACCGGTATTGAGGTGGTCGTCAGAGGCGTGATCTACGCCCTGGGCGATGTCGTTGGACTGTTTGTCGTAGGCTACCAACACGGCGCAGCCCTTGTAGTCGATGCCGTAGTCGGTGTTGTCGTAACCAATGCGCTTGATGGTGTCGCGCGCCACCTGGATGTAGTCCACATGGGCATTGGTGGTGATTTCCCCGGCCAGTACCACCAGACCAGTGTTGGTCAGGGTTTCGGCCGCGACGCGAGACTTGGGGTCTTGCTTGAAAATTGCGTCCAGAATGGCATCGGAAATCTGGTCGGCCACCTTGTCGGGGTGGCCTTCAGATACGGATTCAGAGGTAAAAAGAAAGTCATTCGCCATTTTGTAAACTCCTTGTATCAATGGATGGCGCGTTGCCATGCAAGGGAGCTTTGGCGAACGCTTTAGCGGATTTGTTTTAAAGTCGCCCCGCAAGTTGCTCTATTTAACTCAGCGACAGCCCATATTCTACCGTGATGACTCTGCTTTTCAGGCTGTCGGCCCATTTACCCCTTTGGTTTTTACATCTTTTAGGTACCGCGCTGGGTTGGTTGGTGTACCTGAGTTCGCCTACCTACCGCCAGCGTTTTAACGAAAACACAGCACGGGCAGGGGTGAGCGCGTCAGAGGCAAATCGAGCTATTTCAGAGGCTGGCAAGTTGGTCACCGAGTTGCCCTGGATTTGGCTTCGCCCGGCGTCACAAAAATTGCCTAAAATTCGATGGGAAGGGGCTGACCTGCTTGAGTCCGCGTTGGCCTCAGGAAAAGGTCTGATTTTTATGACACCCCATGTAGGGTGCTTTGAGGCCGTGCCGCAAATACAGGCTGTGCAGTTCAGTCCCCGCTACGGTGACTTGACCGTTATGTACCGACCGTCCAAAGCAGCCTGGTTCGATGCTCTTTTGCGGGAGGTCCGCTCCATCCCAGGCCTTGCCAGGGCACCCACGACCACTGGCGGAGTGAGGCAGATCGTGAAGGCGTTGCGCCAGGGCAAAGCGGTAGGGATGTTGCCTGACCAAGTTCCCCCAGAGGGCATGGGCGTTTGGGCACCGTTTTTTGGTCAACCGGCCTACACCATGACGCTGGCTTTGCGTTTGGCGCGGCAAACAGGTGCCACGATGCTGGTGGCTTTGGGGGAGCGGCTGCCTTGGGGGCGAGGGTATGTGGTGCACGTTGAGGCCTTGGATTTACCACTTGACCAGTCTGACGGAGTTGCTGCTGCAGCACTGAATGCGGCGATGGAGCAATTAATTCTGAAACGGCCCAGCATGTATTTATGGAGCTATGCGCGCTACAAGCAACCACGCAAAGAAGCCTTGACGGAGTCAAGCTGATGCTGAGCAGAATTGGTATCGCGTTCATGCGCTGGCTAGGGGGCTTGCCACTGCCTTGGGTACGTGCCCTGGGCGTATGCATGGGCGGGTGTCTTTATGTTGCCATACGGTCTCGCCGGAGGGTGGTTGAGACCAATCTTTTGCTCTGCTTTCCAGAGCTAACTGTTCCGCAAAGACGTGCCTTAACACGTCAAGTGTTCATCAAGTTTGCCCAAACTTGGCTGGACCGTGGGTGGCTTTGGCACGGAACGCCCGAGACGACAGCCGAGCGCTTGCACCTTGTTGGGGACTTGACGCAATTGGAGGGCGATTCGCCCACCGTGCTATTTGCGCCGCATTTTATGGGTTTGGATGCGGGTGCAACCGCACTGTCACAGAACATACCGCGTCAGTTCAGTACTATCTTTACGCCTCAGTCGAACAAGCAAGTGGACGCCTGGATAGCCCGGGGGCGTCAACGCTTCGGCAACGCCAAGCTGTATGACCGCCTGGCGGGGGTCAAGCCAGTTTTGTCGGCGCTGAGATCGGGAGACCCTTTGTATCTCTTGCCGGATATGGATTTTGGGGAAAACGAGTGTGTATTCGTTCCCTTTTTTGGTGTGCCGACGGCGACTGTGCCGTCTTTGTCTCGTTTCGCCAGGCTTGGTCGAGCCAAGGTGGTCCCGGTGTTGACCCGCATGACGGCGCAAGGGTACGAGGTGGAAATATTACCTGCTTGGCAAGACTTCCCAAGTGCAGACCCCGTGGCAGATACTGCCTTGATGAATCAGCGCCTGCAAGGCTATATTGCATCGATGCCGGAGCAGTATTACTGGGTGCACAAGCGGTTCAAGACTCGCCCACCCGGTCAGGCCGATGTCTATTCAACTGACGCTGTGGGATGAGTCCATTGCCAAATCAGCTGAGCGACTTCACCAACGCCTTGTTTTTTCAGTGCAGAAAACAGCATGGTCTCGCCACCGCCCGCTTGTAGGCGAGCAATCGACAGAGCTTTAGCGCCTTCTGATCGGGTCAGTTTGTCTGCTTTGGTAAGAAGTACCAAGAACTTCAGACCCTCTTCCACTCTGGGCCTGATGACCTCAAGCAACGCGTCGTCCAACTCGGTCAAGCCGTGGCGTGGATCGCACAGCATCACAATGCCCTTGAGATTTGTTCGACTGACTAGGTAATTGGCCATGACTTGTTGCCACCGGAGTTTTTCCTGACGTGCAACCGCAGCGTATCCATAACCTGGCAAATCGGCCAAAACCGCGTCGTGGATTTGATGTTTGCCTAGCGAGAATAAATTGATGTGCTGAGTGCGTCCAGGTTTTTTTGATGCGAATGCCAGCTGGTTTTGCTGGGTTAATGTGTTGATGCAAGTTGATTTACCCGCGTTGGATCGCCCAACAAATGCAATTTCGGGCAGATCGTAACTGGGCAACTGGTGAAGTTGTGCTGCTGTCGTCAGAAATTTGGCAGTGTGCATCCACCCTAAAGCCAGAGCGGGCGTGATGGTCGTGGGCTTGGGCGCAGTAGCCTCAGGCGGGGACGGCTGAGCCGCTGGCGTAGATGTCATGGCGTGCATTGTAGAATCTCATGGTTCTGCGCAAAAAAATCCACACTCAATATGAAGCTGCTTGCCCGCCTTTTGGTGGCTGCCTCCCTGGCAGTGACCTCCGTGATTCCCGTGTCTGTCATCGCATCTGAACAAAAACCAGGTGCCGCTCCCAAGGCTGACCTTGCCAAAGGCGAAGCCAGTTTTGCTGCGGTTTGCGTGGCTTGCCACGGTGCAGATGGGAATTCGCCCACGCCTGCCAACCCCAAACTGGCGCAACAGCATCCCGAATACATCATTTCCCAATTGCAAGCCTTCAAGGCAGGCAAGCGCGCAGGTACTGTGATGCCGGGATTTGCTGCCATGCTGAGTGACGCCGATATGACAAACATTGCTTACTGGGTCGCATCCCAGAAAGCCAAGCCGGGCCAGGCCAAGGACAAGGATCTGGTATTTGTGGGTGAACGCATATACCGCGGTGGCATACAAGACCGCCAGATTCCTGCCTGTGCAGGTTGTCACAGCCCCAATGGTGCTGGCATCCCTTCACAGTACCCACGCTTGGGTGGTCAGCATTCTGACTACACAGCGGCTCAACTGACAGCTTTTCGTGACGGCACGCGCAAGAATAGCGCACAGATGACGGGCGTGGCTGCCAAACTGAATGACCGCGAAATCAAGGCGGTGGCAGACTATATTGGTGGTTTACGATAGGACATACTGGCTGAACCTTTAAGGGGTTCTTTTGCCTAAAGAGGGCGAATCTGTCTAACGGCAGATTCGCCCTTTTTCTTGTAAGAACTGCTGACGCCAAACGACTGAAGCTTGAACCAAGGAATACACCATGCTGATAAAGAACATTTCCAACGGCTTTGTTCATCCTGTCTCCAGTGAGATCACCCCTGCGAGTGTCTACAGCACTCGGCGTCAGATGATCCGCGCAATGGCTGGTGGTGCGGCGGGTGCCACGCTGGCTGGTTTTGCTGCACGGGACGTATTCTCTCAAACTGCAACCCAGCGCCCAGGTAAGTTGGCGGCTTTGGCAACGACGAAGACGGCTGTTGCAGGAGGGGTCACCATGGAGAAACCAACCGAATACAAGGACGCCAGCACCTATAACAATTTCTACGAATTTGGTACGGATAAATCTGACCCGGCTCGCAATGCTCATACCCTCAAGACGACCCCCTGGACTGTTGAAGTCGAAGGGTTGATCAAGAAACCGGGTAAATTCGCTCTTGACGATTTGATCAAGCTCAGTTCCCTGGAAGAACGTATTTATCGGCTGCGATGCGTCGAGGGGTGGTCGATGGTGATTCCCTGGATCGGTTATTCCTTGAGTGAGCTGATTCGCAAAGTTGAACCCCAGGGCAGCGCAAAGTTCGTGGAATTTGTGACGCTGGCGGATCCGAAAGCCATGCCGTTTGTTGGCTCCAGGGTGCTCGATTGGCCATATGTGGAAGGGTTGCGTCTGGATGAGGCCATGCATCCGCTGACACTGCTGAGCTTTGGGATGTATGGCGAAGTGCTGCCCAGCCAGTGTGGAGCACCCGTCCGGCTGGTGGTCCCATGGAAGTACGGTTTCAAGAGTGCCAAGAGCCTTGTGAAGATCCGATTCGTGGAAAAACAGCCGGGTACCGCTTGGAACAAGGCTGCAGCGAACGAGTATGGATTCTTTTCGAATGTGAATCCAGAGGTGGATCATCCGCGCTGGAGCCAGGCGACCGAGCGGCGCATTGGAGAGGATGGATTGTTTGCAAAAAAGCGCAAGACCCTTATGCTGAATGGCTATGACGCGCAGGTGGGCTCAATGTATGCAGGCATGGATCTCAAGAAGTTCTTTTGAAGCTTTTTGAGAGGATGTCAATGTGAACAAACTCTTGCTTCGGGTAGCTGCAAAGCCCGTGCTCTTTGGGCTTTGCATGCTGCCCTTCCTTTGGGTGACTTACGGTGCCTTCACGAGCCAACTAGGCGCGAACCCTGCCGAATACTTGGTACGGGCAACGGGTGACTGGACATTGAGATGTTTGTGCCTCGTGCTGGCTGTCACACCATTGAGAACTTTGCTTAAGCTGCCTGCGCTGGCGAGGTTCAGGCGCATGATCGGCCTGTTTGTCTATTTTTATGTGGTTTTGCACCTGCTTGCGTATGCTTGGTTCGACATGAGCTTTGAACTGTCCGAAATTGCCAAGGACATTGTCAAGCGGCCATTTATCCTGATGGGTTTTGCGGGTTTTGTATGTCTGACACCGCTGGCGGCGACATCCTTCAACAGGATGATTCGGTGGATGGGTGGTGCGCGTTGGCAGAGCTTGCACCGCCTTGTTTATGTCATTGCGGGATTGGGTTTGTTGCACTTCTTCTGGATGAGGGCAGGAAAAAATAATTTCACCGAAGTCTTGGCGTATGTGGCACTCATCTCTGCCTTGATGGGGTGGCGTATCGTCAAGACACTGAACTCACATAGACTCATAAACCAGTAATTCATCTCAAGGTTTGCCCTGAACTCCGCTTGCTGCAGGAGCAGGAATGATCGACCTGATAGAAGTGCCGATAGCCTGTGGAAGGCTCGCTCTTCCGGCTGCTGCTGGGTCTGTGGGGTGATAAAGATTGCCTTTTTGACCGCATGCGCTCAAGCCCATCAGGGTCAACACCAGGGCACAGAATAAAATTTGCCAATTGTTCAACATGGTGAAATTGTAATGACTGACCTCGAATTCCTGGATCACGCAGAAGCGCTGCTGAAGGTAGTGGAGGCTACCTGTGATCGCATCAATGATTCGACGGATGCTGATATTGATAACCAGCGCGTTGGCGGCATGATTACTCTCAGTTTTCCTAACCGTAGTCAGATCATTGTGAACCTGCAGAAGCCGTTGCAAGAGGTTTGGTTAGCCTCCCGCTCAGGGGGCTATCACTACCGCTTTGTCAGTACGCATTGGGCCGATACCAAGACAGGACATGATTTCTTCGAGCAATTGACAAGCGATGCTTGCGCGCAAAGCGGTCAAAGTTTGCTCTTTCAGGCGTGAAATCTAATTCTTGAATAAATCGAGAATCCGTTTCTTCTCATCGGCAGGGGGGAGCGCCTGCGTTTCTGATCCGGGGTTTTCTGGCGTGCTGTCTTTGTCTGTCAGGCCGAGGCTGGTCACGCCACCACTTTTGACATATTCGTCGTAGTACCACTCGCCACCTACATTCACGACCCCCTCAGGTGCTGACGGCTCTGTAATGGGAACTCCGTTGAGCGCTGTACGCATGTAGGATATCCATATCGGCAAGCTTAAGCCCCCTCCCGTTTCATGATCCCCCAGCTTGCGCGGTGTGTCGTAACCCATCCAGACTACTGCAGCCAGCGTTGGCTGAAACCCGGCAAACCAAGTGTCGATGGAGTCGTTGGTTGTACCGGTTTTCCCATATAAGTCGGCTCGTTTCAGTTCACCCGACTTGGCTCCTGTGCCACTTCGCATCACTTCAGACAGCAAACTGTCCATGATGAAAGCATTGCGTGCATCAATTGCCCTGGCGGATTCGTCTCTGGCAGTAGGCTGGCTTTCCACCAGCACTTTGCCTTTTTGATCTGTGACTTTGGTGATCAAATAAGGCGCCACGCGGTACCCGCCATTTGCAAAAACCGAGTATCCAGTCGCCATTTGCATAGGAGTAACTGATCCAGCACCCAGCGCCATCGTCAGGTAGGGAGGGTGTTTTTCGGTATCGAAACCAAATTTTCCAACCCAATCCTGTGCATATTTGGCGCCAATGGACTGTAAGACGCGGATGGAAATCATGTTTTTGGACTTGGCTAAACCCCTGCGTAAGCTCATTGGCCCTTCAAATTTACCGTCGTAATTTTTGGGCTCCCAAGGTTGCCCACCGGTTACTCCAGCGTTGAAAAACAACTCAGCATCATTCACAACGGTAGAAGGTGTAAAACCCTTTTCGAGCGCGGCAGAGTAGATGAACGGTTTAAAACTGGAGCCAGGCTGGCGCCATGCCTGTGTGACGTGGTTGAACTTGTTCTTTTCAAAGTCAAACCCACCTACCAGTGCTTTGATTGCCCCATTTCGGGGATCCATTGCAACAAAAGCGCCTTCGACTTCGGGTAATTGTGTGATTTCCCATGTGTTTTTGGGTGTGCGAACCACTCGTACTATTGCTCCGCGGCGAATTCGTATGTTGGGCGGTGCCTTATCTGAAAGCCCTGATTGCGCCGGTCGAAGTCCTTCACCGGTGATTTCAATCGTTTCACCATTCTGTCGTACGGCCATTACCGCTTTTGCAGAGGCTTGGGTAACGACTGCCGCATAGATGTCGTCGTTGTCAGGGTGCTCGGTCAAGGCGTCATCAATGGCGTCCTCTGCCAGTTTTCGACTCGCAGGGATGTCAATGAATTTCTCTGGACCACGGTAGATCTGGCGTCGTTCGAAATCCATGATTCCTTTGCGCAGCGCCTTGTAGGCAGAAATCTGATCATCTGACTTTAGCGTGGTAAACACGTTCAACCCACGTGTATACGTCTCAGGGCCATACTGGGCATAAATCATTTGCCGCACAGTTTCTGCGACATACTCGGCGTGAATGCTGTTGTTATCCTGAGCCGCCCGAATTCGAAGCTCCTCTTTGCGAGCTACTTCTGCCTGGACTGCGGTGATGAACCCGTTTTCTTCCATACGGTCGATGATGTATTGCTGGCGTGCCTTGGCGCGGGGCGGGTTGGCAATCGGGTTGTAGGAGGATGGTGCCTTGGGTAAGCCGGCCAGCATGGCCGCTTCGGCAATGCTGATGTCCTTTAGTGGCTTACCGAAATAAATCTCCGATGCCGCAGCAAAGCCGTAGGCACGGTTGCCTAAAAAAATCTGATTCATGTAGATTTCGAGAATCTTGTCTTTGGAGAGTGAATGCTCCAGCTTGAAAGTCAACAGGATTTCGTAAATTTTTCGGGTATAAGTTTTTTTCTGATGACAGGTAAACATTGCGAGCCACTTGCATCGTGATGGTTGACGCACCCTGACTTTTGAGTTTGCCGAGATTGGCCAATCCCGCACGGATAACGCCCAGGTAATCAACGCCACCGTGCTGATAAAAGCGTGAGTCTTCGATAGCCAGCACGGCATTCTTCATAACTTGAGGGATTTGTTCGATTGGAGTCAGGTTGCGCCGCTCTTCCCCAAATTCACCGATAAGCACTTGGTCCGCAGAATAGACCCGTAAGGGCAATTTGGGACTGTATTCCGTCATGTCCGACACATCTGGCAAATTGGGGTAAGCAATGGCCAAGGCCACAGCCACCAAGCACAACCCCCCCGCGATGGCAGCAAGGACAAGGCCACTTAAACCCACAAGCCATCGGAAAATTGTCTTCCCCAATGTGGCTTCTGGTAGGTTTCCCTCACGTCGCGAGGTGTTTTTTGGAATATTTTTGGTCGGCATGAGCGGGCCCGTGGATAGCGGCATTATAAAAATGGATCGGCGTGTGGTTTTGACAACGGCTTAGTTGGCAGGGATGTGATGAAAAGTAGGGGTTTCTTTACCAGACAAAAGGCTTGCTGATAGTATTCAAGTAATTTCTTAAGTTTGGCGCAGTGCATCTGTACCATTTTCGATATGTCAGGGCGACTTCACGGTGTTACAACATGTAGTGCATACGTGCGTTTTAGGGGGCAGTTTTGATTGATCTGAAATCCTTGTTCAAACGCGGTCCGGAACCGCTGTTGGGGCTGGATATCAGTTCCTCCAGCGTCAAATTGGTTGAACTGAGTCGCAATCAAGGTGGGCAGATGGTGCTTGAACGGTGTGCAATCGAGCCTCTGGAATCAGGCTGGATTGCCGATGGCAACATTGAGAAATTTGATGAGGTTGCTGACGCAGTGCGCCGTGTAGTCAAGAAAAGCGGCACGCGCACTAAAAATGTTGCACTTGCATTACCCACGTCCGCCGTCATAACAAAAAAATTGTGCTTCCAAGCGGTTTAAGCGACCAAGAGCTTGAAATTCAGGTTGAATCTGAAGCCAACCAGTACATTCCCTTTTCGCTGGATGAGGTGAGTCTGGATTTTTGCGTGATTGGAGCTTCTGCGAACTCGCCAGGCGATGTGGACGTGCTAATTGCAGCCTCCCGTAAAGAAAAAGTTCAGGACCGCCAGGGCCTTGCAGAGGCTGCAGGCTTAAAACCTGTGATCCTGGATGTTGAGTCCTATGCATCACGCTTGGCAGCAGAGCGACTGATCGAAAATTTGCCTGAAAAAGGCCTAGATTGCATGGTTGCACTGTTTGAAGTCGGTGCGTTTACCACGACGATGCAAGCTATCCGTAACGGTGAGGTAGTCTACGACCGCGACCAGGCGTTTGGTGGCGCGCAGTTGACACAATTGATCGTCCGCCAGTACGGATTTTCCCAGGAAGAGGCCGAAGCCAAGAAGCGATCGGGTGATTTACCCGAGGATTACGACACCTCGGTATTGAAGCCATTTGTGGAGAGTCTTTCACAGGAAATCGGTCGTGCTTTACAGTTTTTCTTTACCAGTACGCCCTTCAACAAAGTGGACTACATCATGCTGGCAGGTGGATCGTCTGCACTTAGCGGGTTGCCCGAGGCCGTGATGGCTCAAACCGGGTTTGCCACCAATCTGGTAAATCCTTTCGATGGCATGGATGTGAAAGACTCGGTCCGTGAAAAACGTATGCGGCGAGAGGCACCCTCCTACCTGACTTCTTGCGGGTTGGCGATGCGGAGATTCATGCAGTGATATTAATCAACCTGCTGCCGCACCGAGAAGCTGCGCGAAAACGGCAAAGGGAATCGTTTTACGCTGCTTTAGGCGGTGCCGCGATCTTTGGTGCCCTGCTGTCAGTTGCTGCCTATCTTTGGTATCAGGGGCAGATATCTGATCAACGTAGTAGCAACATGCTGTTGCAAGATGAGAATATAAGACTGGATGCTCAGATCAAAGACATTGCCAACTTGCAGTCGGAGATAACGGCACTGCGTGCCCGTCAGCAAGCGGTTGAGGATCTGCAGGCTGACAGGAACCTCCCTGTCCATCTGTTAAATGAGCTAGTCAAACAATTGCCCAGTGGGGTCTACATTAATAGTCTTAAGCAGGAGAATCAAACGATAACCTTGCAGGGCGTCGCTCAATCCAATGAACGTGTATCGGAGTTGCTGCGTAATTTTTCTGTTAACAGCCTTTGGTTGTCCAAGCCCGATCTGATCGAAATCGTTGCAGATCAACTCAAGCTTAGCCAGCGCGAGCAGCGCCGGGTTTCAAATTTCACCATTCGGGCTGGGTTGGTCAGGGCAACAGATGCGCAAAAGGCCACGGCGGCTGCCAGTGCCGCTACGCCTGCTGCACTACCTGTATCCAGGTAACATGTAAGTCAAATGGCCATGGTGATCAAAGTACCTTCTGTTCAGTTCGATTTTGCTGCGTTGCAGGAGCGCATTGCTTCACAGTTTCGTGGACTCGACCCAAATGATCCCTCTACTTGGCCAAGTGTTCCACGGTGGTTGCTATATATAGCTGTTATCACAGCCGTGGTGGCAGGACTATGGTTTGTCTGGGTCGGTGGGTCGGCCGATGAGCTGGAGGCTGAACGAGCTAAAGAGGTCACGCTACGCGAAGATTACAAAAAAAAGCTGGTTCAGGCTGTGAATCTTGAGGCCTTAAAAAAGCAACGCGAACAGGTGCAGCAATATGTAACCCAGCTTGAAAAGCAGCTACCGAGCAAATCAGAAATGGATGCGCTGCTTTCAGATATCAATCAGGCAGGTTTGGGTAGAAGTCTTCAGTTCGATCTCTTTAGACCGGGGCAAGTCGTCGTCAAGGACTACTACGCCGAGTTACCGATCGCAGTCAGGGTGACTGGTCGCTACCATGACATTGGTGCCTTTGCTTCCGATATCGCACATCTTTCCCGGATTGTGACTTTGAACAATTTGGCTGTGGGGCCACTTAGAGATTTGGCTGCCAGCAAGGACGGCATGCTGTCAATGGAGGCTACTGCCAAAACATTCCGTTATCTTGATGCTGACGAAGTCGCAGCGCAGCGCAAGGCTACAGAAGGAGCAAAAAAGTGAGGTGGTTTCCCTTTGCTTTTTCGTATCTGTCGCGGTGTCAGGGTGCGGTGCATCAGTAAACGACGATCTGCAGGCGTGGATGCAATCGCAGAGAGCAGAGACTCGTTCCCGTGTATCCCCCATACCGGCTCCAAAGAGGTTTGTGCCGCAAGCGTATACCGAAGAGCGGTCGGTTGATCCATTCAGTAGTCAGAAACTGACTCAAGCGCTGCGCAACGAAATGGGACACCCCTCAAATTCAGCGTTGATTTCGGTTGAACTCAACCGTAGAAAAGAAGCGCTGGAATACTTTCCTTTGGATACCATGGTGATGGTGGGGAGCTTGATCAAAAAGGGGCTGCCAATCGCCTTGGTCAAGGCGGATAATTTGCTTTACCAGGTCAAGGTGGGTAGCTACATCGGTCAGAACTACGGGAAAGTCATTAAAGTGTCCGAAACTGAAATGAATTTGCGTGAAATTGTGCAAGATGCCAGTGGCGAATGGATTGAGCGTCCAACTACATTGCAGTTGCAAGAGGGGACAAAATGAGATTGACGGCACATTTTGCAAACAGGTGCGCGCAGCTTGCACTTTTGATGCTCGCAAACCTCAGCATGCTGCAGGTAGCGCATGCTCAAAATGCCATTGAGGCTGTTACAGGGTCGGTACAGGCTGGCGTAGAAGTTGTACGTGTTGACCTGTCTCAATCCATTGACTCTGTACCGACTGGGTTCACGATTCAGTCCCCCGCCCGGATAGCGCTTGATTTTCAAGGTGTTGTTAACGCCATGGGCCGTTCATCGATCGAAATCAATCAAGGCAACCTGAAGTCTGTCAGCGTGGTGCAGGCGGGCGAACGCACCCGTGTTGTCCTGAACTTGAAGCAGGCAGCGGCTTACACGGCGGAGGTCAAGGGAAAATCCTTGTTTGTCTCGCTGGAGCCCGTGGCGAATCCTCCTGCGAATGTGTCAGGCACAACAGCAGCCTTTGCCGAAATCTTGAACAAAGACATTCTGCCACTGCGAGATCTTGATTTCCGGCGTGGCAATGAAGGCGCTGGGCGTGTTGTCGTCACCTTGGCCAACAACCAGGTTGGTGTTGATTTGCGTCAGCAAGGGCAAGCTATCGTCGTGGAATTCTTGAAATCTTCCCTGCCTGAGGGTTTGCGCAGAAAACTTGACGTCGCAGACTTTGGGACACCTATTCAGACCGTTACCACTTTTGCATTGGGTGAGCGGGTGAGGATGGTGATTGAGCCAAAAGGGCCTTGGGAGCACAGTGCCTATCAGAGCGACAGTCAATTCGTGGTTGAGGTCAGGCCCCAGAAAGTGGATCCGGGCAAGCTGACACAAGGCGTTGGTTTTACTGGAGAGAAGCTGTCACTTAATTTTCAAAACATTGATGTCAGGGCGCTCTTGCAGGTGATTGCTGATTTCACCAACTTTAATATCGTGACCTCTGACTCTGTTACGGGTGCAGTGACCTTGCGTCTGAAGGATGTCCCTTGGGACCAAGCGCTGGACATCATTATGCAGGCCAAAGGTCTGGGCATGCGCAAGAATGACAATGTTCTCTGGATTGCACCCAAGGAGGAAATCAATGCCAAAGAAAAGCTTGAGCTTGAGTCCCGCCTCGCGATCCAGAATCTGGAACCACTGCGAACCCAATCATTTCAGCTGAACTACACAAAAGCAGAAGATATTGTCAAGCAGATTGCGCCTACGGGCGGTGCTACGAATAACACAACAGCGCGAATGCTTTCTGCCAGGGGAAGCGCTGTAGCTGAGCCGCGTACCAACCAACTTTTTGTGACCGACATTGCCAGCCGTCTTGAGCAGGTCCAGCAAATGATTGCGAAGCTCGATATTGCGGTTCGTCAAGTATTGATTGAAGCCCGAATCGTTGAAGCCTCTGACACTTTTGGAAAGTCCCTCGGTGTTCGTCTCGGTGGCAGTGATTTGCGTGGAGTAAGAGGTGGAGATCCTGGCTACGCATTGGGTGGTGGAAACAGAGCAGCGCTAGGTGGCTCATACAATGCAGTTTCGTCTACAACGGGTGAATCTACGAATACCCTGGATACGCTGAATACCTCATTCTTGAATCTTCCTGCGGTGGGTCAAAACGGTTATAACGCGGCGTCTTTTGCAATCTCTATTTTCAACTCAGCTGCCAATCGGTTTCTGAATCTTGAAATATCTGCTTTGGAGGCTGACGGAAAGGGCAAGGTTGTATCCAGTCCACGCGTGGTCACTGCCAACCAGACCAAGGCGCTTATTGAGCAGGGTACCGAATTGCCATATCAAGTGGCCACTGCCAGCGGCGCTACATCTATTGCTTTCAGAAAAGCTAACCTCAAGCTTGAGGTGACACCTCAGATCACACCTGAAGGCAACATCATTTTGGACCTGGATGTCAATAAAGACAGCGTAGGTCAGTCAACGGCAGCTGGTTTTGCCATCAATACCAAGCACATCAAGACCCAGGTATTGGTTGAAAATGGCGGCACCGTTGTCATTGGCGGTATCTTCGAATTAAATGAAACCGAGAGTGAAACGAGAGTTCCCGTTCTTGGCGATATTCCCGTCTTTGGGAATTTATTCAAGACCAAAGGTCGGTCGACTAACAAGCAGGAAATGCTGGTTTTTATTACGCCAAAGATGATTGCTGATTTGGCTGCATCGCGATAATTTTCTGCAAATATTTATGAATATGTTCTCGTCCTCAGTCAAATCTACATTTGCCTTGATTTTTTCACTGATACTTGCTTCGTGTGGAGGAGGCGGAGGAAGCGCTGGTTCAACTGGCTCAACGTCAAGTACCTCTGGCACATCCACTTTTTCCGGCAGCACGACAACCACTTCGACGACTGCGTCTGTGACCTTGACATTGGTGGATCAAACGGGAAACGTTATTTCTGGTCGTACGCTTTCTCAAACACAGCAACAGTTCCTGAAGGTTGTGGTTAAAGACACCAAGGGAGCTGTAGCGCCACTGTCCACTGTCAAGGTAACTGCCGACGACAAACTGCTGACAGTTACGCCAAGTGGTGGATTGTTGACCGACAACCTGGGTGTCGCATTGTTCCGAGTTGCTCCAGCCAGCGTCACGTCATCAGGTGTCGTCACGGTAGATGTCGCTTCCACGGTTAACGCAGTTGCTGTGACCCAAACGATTGACCTTCAAATCAATCCGGGAACCATTGAACTGGGAACTTTGACGCTTAACCCCACAGTCTTGCAGCGTGGGCAGTCCCTCAATGTCAGTGCATCTGTTTTGCTGAATGGCTTCGCGGCTACTTCAAACTCCGTTTCTGTTGTGTTCAGTTCGACCTGCGGAGCCGTTTCTCCGACGTCGGCGCTAGCTGATTCAGTCGGCAAAGCGAGCGCTGTTGTTCAGACAACCATTCAAGGGGATTGCTCTGTGACGGCAACTGCTGGTGGCAATAGCGTTTCTAGCACTTATAGGGTTACTGCTCCGCCAATTGCTGGTTTGCAGTTTGTCAAGGCGTCGCCTACGACCATTTATCAAATTGGCTCCACGGGTGCTAATACTTCGATAGTCCAATTCATGGTTATCGACACAGTGGGCGGTCCCGTGTCTGGCATACCGGTTACTGCTGCTCTCTCGAATCTCGATGGGGGAATTAACTTCTGCAATTCACCTAGCACTGCTACGTCAGGTGCGGACGGGATCGTTGCATTTTCCGTTTGTGCCGGCACTCTACCAACCAACGTACAGGTAAAAGCTTCTCTGGTCGACACCCCATCAGTGACAACCAGTTCCAATATTCTGACGATCCAGACTGGGTTGCCGACGCAGAGGTTTTTTAGTTTGAGTGCATCCCAGTTTAATTTTTATGTCGGCGCTGGATTCACTGACAAAATAGATGGAAACAAGGTTGACATAACTCTTCGAGCCGCAGACCGTCAAGGTAATCCTGTGCCGAATGGGACGCCAATTACCTTTGTGACGGAAGGTGGGCAAATCAACACCACTGACGGAAAAAACCTGAGTAGCTGCTTGATCAATGATGGTGGATGTACGGTCAAACTAATTGGTCAAAATTACAGACCATGGGGTTCCAGTGCTACTGGCGGTGAGGTACGACCTGGGCGGGTGACAGTGCTCGCATATGCCGATGGTGAAGAGTCATTTATCGATGGGAACAATAATAATCGCTACGATGTCGGCGAGCTATTTGAAGATTTAGGCACACCTTATCTTGATAAAGATGAGAGCAGGGCTTTTGCGAGCACCTACACAAACTTAGTAGTTGGCACGAATGACGGTGAAGTGACGTACCCGATACCAGCTTCTGCAAGCGGTACTTCTTCATGTCCAGCGAACTCCAATGTAGGACTGTCTGTGGAGAATACTTGCAATGCTAAGTGGGATGGTTTAACCAAAGTTCGAGGAAGCTTGACTATTGTTTTCTCTGGAGGAGAGGTTTGTCCGCCAAGTGGATACGACACTTCAATTCCGTCCAGCAAACGAACTCAAATCATTTCGGCATCGCGTGATGCGGTCAGGGTGCAGTTGGCTGACTGCAATGGCAACCCATTGCCTGCAGACGCTGTTATTGCGGTTGTCGTTAGCCAGGCGCCAGCTACACCTGATGGGCAATGTGCTGCAACTTTCAGTGGAACAAATATTGGCAGTACAACTGAGCCAACGCAGCACGGTATTATTCTGACCAAATGCAATGGAGGCGAGACAGTTTCCTTCAATGTCACTGTTACTTTAGGATCCGGTACAAAGATCACTGGTTTCGGTGTGGTTCTTCCTTAACCCATCCATGATGCCTACTTGGCATTGGCATCATCTTTGGACGGACCTAGGCCTTGCTGAAAAGTTTTCGAAAGTAGTTCAGGTGATTTCTCGTTTTATTCAATTTGCTGTGCGTAGCAGGCTATGCCTGCTTCTGTTTGTTTTTACCTTATTTTCTGCCTGCGGTGGCAGTTCCACCGATGATGGCGCTTTGACCGCGCAAGTCGCTACGCCTGGTTTTGGCTCTACCCTTGTATTGCGCCTGACGGACAGTACCGGAGCAGCGATCACCACCAATACCATTGATTTGGGTACAGCCGCTTACATCGCACAAGCTACTTTGCGAGAAAGCGCTGCGGCGTCGGGCGCCGTCATTACGAATCGCCTGATCAAGTTCACGACCGACGCCGCCTTCGGCACATTCGTGAATGGCAGCATTGTTGAAACGGCCAGCACCACGGGTACGATCACTACGGCGCAAATGACGGCCCTGACAGATATCAACGGCGTGGCCAAGGTGCAGTTGGTGGGCAAGCGATTAGGCGCGGCAACGCTCTTTGCTGAAGCCTTGGTAGGAACTGGTACTTCCGCCAGCAACTCTGTTAAAACGCCGCTTGACTACCAAGTCAAGTCACTTTCAGCAACAGCCGGCGTCAATTTGCTGTTCAATCAGGCTGATCCTGGGCGCATGGTGATTTCCACCGCAACAACGGGACCGAAAACATCCGCACTCCAGTTCAGGCTGGTCAACGAGCTTGGAGTTGGCATGAGTGGGCAGCCGGTACAGTTGAGCCTGGATTCACAGTCGGTTGCAGCAGGCGTTGCATTTATCAATGCCGCAACTGGGGTCAGCAGTACAGCGCCTTTGACGGTGTTGACTGACTTCAATGGGATTGCCAAGGCTACCGTCGGTGCAGGCCCATTGCCAACCGGCGTGGTGATCACTGCGGTGTTGCTGTCCAACCCGACCGTCAAGGCCAGCAGTGTGGGCATGTCGGTCAGCAGTGGCCGCGTCAGCCAAAAGCCTATGTCGGTTTCCAGCGTCACCCCTGCTGTTGAGGGGTTTACCCTTGACAACGCTATTGCTGAACTCAACATCATTGCAACTGATCGCTTAGGAAATCCTGTTCCCGCAGGCACTATCGTCAATTTTGTGACTTCGCATGGCTTGGTGGGGACATTTGACTCCGGTACCACCACCAAGATCATTACCAGCACCTTGACTGGCACCGCTACGGCGGTGGCTGTTCCCAAGGTGTTGGACTCTAAGGGTTCATGTACGCTCGACCCGTCATCGTCGTGCAAAGTACAACTGATCAGCTCAGGTAATCGACCCGCCAATGGCCTTGTTACTGTGCTGGCCTACGCTGACGGCGAAGAAACCTTCATTGACCTGAATGGCAACAACTCATGGGATAAGGGCGAACCCTTTACCGATATGGGGGTAGCCTACCTGGACGTGAATGCCAACGATGTGTACGAACTTGGGGTTGATCAATCCATACCCGGTGATGCACCAGGGAGTACCGTTTGCTTGGGAACCGGAATTGCCATCAAGGACACCTGTGATGGAACATGGAGTCCTTTCATTCGCTCGCGCCAGAAATTAGTGGTGACCTGGTCGACGTCGCAAGTGCGAATGGTCATGGTCGGTGCCCGAACTGGCAGTGGATTTGTCATTAGCATGAATGATCTGAATGGCAATTTGATGGCAACAGCGTCGACCTATGCAGCGGACTTGGTCGCTGGAAGTGAAATCGCCTGTCGCGTTCTGGGAATGACCAAAGTGCCTGGCTCAACAACTGGTCAGTACCAAATCTTCCTCAATGGAGATGTAAGTTGTGCGGGGGCTGCAGTTCGGGTGATCGTGACAGCACCCTCGGGTACTCAAACCATCCAGGTCTTCAATTGAAGTGCTTCATTGTTGGCTTGCCAGGTTCTGGCAAATCAACAGTAGGTCGCCAGCTAGCCCGGCGACTTACAGTCCCTTTTGTTGACACAGACCATGTGCTCGAGCAGCGCCTGGGTTGCTCGATACGGGAGTTTTTTGAGCGGGAGGGCGAGGCTCGCTTCAGGGACATTGAAGGCGATGTGATTGACCAGCTTACGGCCAGCCATGAAGGGGTACTCTCCACTGGTGGGGGTTCAGTCCTGCGGCAGGAGAACAGGCAGTGCCTCAAAGAGCGCGGTAAGGTGGTCTATCTTCATTCGTCGCCAGAAGAGGTTTTCCGGCGCACTCGGCATGACCAGAATCGCCCATTGCTCCTTGTTAACGACCCGCTTGGGCGTTTGCGTGAGCTCTATAAAACCCGTGACCCTCTGTACCGCGAGGCAGCTCATTTTGTGATCGAGACAGGTCGTCCGTCAGTTGCAACCCTGGTCAACATGATCATGATGCAGTTGGAACTTGCCGGGGTCGTGACTGCGGCCAACTGATTGCTGCCCTAAACTTGGGGGTATGCAAGACACAGAAACCTCCCTCCCAGACATCTCCAGCGTCAAAATCGATCTGGGTGAACGCAGTTACCGGATTGACATTGGTTCGGCGCTGTTGGATCAAGCGGCCAGTTTTTCCGATCTACCCAGGGCCAGTACGGCTTTGATTGTTACCAATACCCAAGTGGGCCCTTTGTACGAAGTACGGTTGCGTACTGTGCTGCAAGGGCAGTTCAAACAAATTCACACAGTTGTATTGCCTGACGGGGAGGAACATAAGGGTTGGGAAACACTCAATCTGATTTTCAATGCGCTTTTGCAAAACGGCTGCGACCGCAAGACTGTGATGTTTGCGTTGGGTGGTGGTGTCGTGGGGGATATGTGTGGCTATGCCGCAGCCAGTTACATGCGAGGTGTGCCTTTTGTGCAGGTGCCCACCACCCTGCTGGCTCAGGTGGATTCGTCCGTGGGCGGTAAGACCGCCATCAATCACCCGCTTGGCAAGAACATGATCGGAGCCTTTTATCAACCGCAACGCGTTGTTTGTGACATTGATTTGCTATCGACCTTGCCAGAGCGTGAGCTCAGCGCGGGCCTCGCTGAAGTGATCAAGTACGGTCCGATTGCCGATCTGGATTTTTTGGATTGGATTGAAACCAATATCGATTCACTGATGGCGCGAGACCCTGTTGCGCTGACTTATGCAGTCAGGCGCAGTTGCGAAATCAAGGCCTGGGTCGTTGGCCAGGACGAGCGGGAAGCAGGTTTACGCGCCATACTTAATTTTGGTCACACGTTTGGGCATGCCATCGAATCTGGCCTCGGCTATGGTGCCTGGCTGCATGGGGAAGCTGTGGGTTGC
Source organism: Candidatus Defluviibacillus avedoerensis (assembly GCA_016703665.1). Taxonomy (GTDB): domain Bacteria; phylum Pseudomonadota; class Gammaproteobacteria; order Burkholderiales; family Burkholderiaceae_C; genus Defluviibacillus; species Defluviibacillus avedoerensis. The sequence continues at coordinate 163,840 of JADJBS010000011.1, read as the reverse complement.
GGCATGGTGATGGCGGCTACGCTTTCCGAACGGCTGGGTTTGATTGATTCGGGTTTTGTCAAACGTCTGACTCGATTGATCCAGCGCGCCCACTTGCCTACCCGTGGCCCGAACCTGGGGGCTGAGCGCTATCTCGAACTGATGCGGATTGACAAGAAATCCGAAGGCGGAGAGATCAAGTTTGTGCTGATCAACCGGCCCGGCTCAGCCACGGTTCGAGCTGCCCCCGACGCTCTGGTGGCCGAGATGCTGGGCGAATGCTGCACTGCCAGCTAATTGTTGATGTTGGCACCTTATGCCTGTGATGCGGCGGCGACGCGAGGCCGCCGCTATCCCGAGCAACCTGCTCCTACACGCACGGACTTTCAGCGCGACCGTGATCGAATCGTTCATTCCACTGCGTTTCGGCGACTTGTTTACAAGACCCAGGTATTTCTCAATCACGAAGGCGATTTGTTTCGCACCCGTCTGACCCATTCTCTCGAAGTGGCTCAGCTGGCGCGCTCCCTGGCTCGGGCACTCCAGCTCAATGAAGACTTGGTGGAGACCATTGCACTGGCCCATGACCTGGGCCATACACCGTTTGGTCACGCAGGGCAGGACGAGTTAAACGAATGCATGCGTCTGCGCCAGCGGGGGGGGTTTGAGCACAATTTGCAGAGTCTTCGCGTGGTGGATGAGCTGGAAGAACGCTACCCTGAGTACAACGGACTTAACCTCTGTTTTGAGACGCGCGAAGGCATTCTTAAACATTGCTCTCGTGCAGATGCTCTGCGCCTGGAGTCGACCGATCCGGGCGGCGTTGGGCAGCGGTTCTTGAAGCGCTGGCAGCCGAGCCTGGAGGCGCAATTGTGCAACCTAGCTGACGAGATCGCCTACAACGCCCATGACATAGATGACGGTTTTCGATCCGGGCTCATTACGCTGAACCAGCTTGAAAATGTGGCGCTTTTTCAAAGGTTTCGCCAATCGGCTCAGTCTGAGCACCCGTCCCTCAGCGCCCCGGGAGCCAGCAGACGCTTGATGTACGAGGCTATTCGACGCATGCTCAGTGCGCAGGTTTATGACGTGATTGCTGCCACACAAGCTGCAATCGGTCGCGCCAAGCTGACAAAACCAGACGATGTGCGGTACGCCGGGCCTCTGGTTCAGTTTCACGCTGACATGCGCCAAGCCTCTGGGGAACTCAAGGCGTTTTTGCTGAAGCAGCTATACCGTCATCCTCAGGTCATGCAAACCACCCAGGAGGCGAAAACGGTGGTCAAGGATCTGTTTGATGCCTACTTAAATGCGCCTGCAGAAATGCAAGCAGGCTTTGCCGCGCGGGCGATGGCAGATGAGTGTAGTGGCACCTCTGATATCGCAGATGCCCTGCGTGCCAGGGTGGTTGCTGACTACATCGCAGGCATGACAGATCGATTTGCTGCACGTGAGCATGCGCGTCTTACCGGCAGGCAACTGCTGCTATGACCCATCGATCTGTGCCCATCCAGTCCACACGGCAGCGCGAGGCCGCTGCTTGGATCGCCGTGTTTGCTGGCGTCAGTGCTGCCATGCATGTTGGCAAGCTGGCGCCTGCGCTGCCTGTGCTGCGCGACGCGCTTCAGATTGACCTATTGCAGGCAGGGTTCCTCTTGTCCATGGTGCAACTGGCAGGCATGAGTTTGGGTCTTTTGATTGGGCTTAGTGTGGATGGGTTGGGCTTGCGGCGCAGCATGCTGGTGGGGCTGATGTTGCAGATTGGCGCCAGTACCTTCGGCGCATTTTCGCAGAGTGCGGGGAGCTTGCTGGTCCTGCGTGCTCTGGAGGGGCTTGGATTTTTATGGGTTGTCATGCCAGCCCCGGGCATCATCAGGCAAACGGTTTCGCCCATGCACTTGAGTCGGATGTTGGGCGTATGGGGGGCCTACATGCCGACAGGTACGGCTGTGGCGCTCTTGATGGGGCCGTTGTGGATCGCTTTACCCGAACCATTGGGCGGTTGGTCAGGGTGGTGGCTTTTGTTGTCCGCACTCAGTTTGGTCGCGGCTGGATTTGTCTGGCGTGGCATTTCCGCTGATAGTGCCCGTAAGTCCTATTCCGCTGGTGTGGTGACGCATGCCATTAAGCAGCCCGCAACAGCCCCATGGCAAAATCGTCTACACCTCACCTTGGGCAGCAAAGGCCCGTGGGTGGTTGCGCTTTGCTTTGCCATGTACGCGGGGCAGTGGCAAGCGGTAGTGAGCTTCTTGCCGAGCATCTACGCCCAGTCAGGTGTGGATGTGGGCTGGGTTGGCGCCATGTCGGCGGGGGTCGCTGCGGTGAATGTGCTTGGCAATGTTGCGTCGGGGCGGCTTTTGCAGCGGGGATGGCAACCCGTCCACTTGCTGCGAATTGGCTACAGCGTGAGGGACGTGGGCGCCGTCCTTTGTTTTTCCGAGTGGGGGGAAGGTGCGCAACTTCCCGTAGCGCTACGCTATGGGGCTGTGCTGGGTTTTTCAGCCGTGGGTGGGCTGATTCCTGGCACCCTGTTCATGCTCAGTGTGCGTCTGGCTCCATCAGATGCCACAGTATCGACAACGGTGGGTTTCATGCAGCAATTGTCGGCTATGGGTCAATTCGCTGGCCCACCCATGGTGGCCATGGTGGCGCAGATGACGGGCGGCTGGCGCTGGACATGGTTGGTCACTTGTGCCTGCTCAATTTGCGGACTATTGATGGTTCAATGGGTGCGACGCTCGATAGAATCGAAAGCCCACACCGATAAGCCAACACACACATAGCCGTGAGCTTCCTCAATCAACTGAAATCCCAGGCGACAGCGCTGCAACGTGAGCAAAACGTCCAGCAGCATGACTTGGCCCGTGCCAAAGAACAGACTGAGGCTGCTTGCAAGCTTGCCTGGTACTACCTAGATGATCTGGCTAAACAGTTAAATGTGATTTCACCGACCGGCCCTGCCTTGAGTGTGGATGGCAAGAACCGCTGGCCTCCAATGCAGTTGAAGGCCTTCAAGGTCGATGCCCGCAAGAAGATGCTCCGATCGCAAGAAGTCTTTGACTATGTCGGGATGTGGTGGCGTATCGTTCCACAGACAGGCAATCCTGTTTCCACCGAAACGACCGTCAATTTCCCGTCAGATCTGGAGCGGGTGGAAACACGCTTGGCCCAGGGCCAGATCAAGCATGAACGCAAAGAAATCCGGCACCCTGAAAAAAACACCCTCCTTGCCATCCGCTTTGAATTTGAAACAGAAACGCGAGGCACCGTCACCCTGACGCCAGACCATGACAAGGCAGAAATTGCTTTTCGAGTCACCAATACCCGAGGGTTTGAGGTGGTCAACGTGACCCGCAAAGCAGTTGATGTCAAGACCGAATTACTGGACGAACTTGCCAAGCTGATCGTGGCTCAACCCAGCAAGTTTGCCTGAAAGCCACCATGCCTCGACCAAGACCCACGGCTAGCCAAGCGCAGGCAGACACGCAAACCTGGTTAGAACGTGCCGTCATTGGCTTGAACCTGTGTCCATTTGCCAAGGCAGTGCACGTGAAAGGGCAAGTTCGTTACGTTGTCAGTGCAGATTCTGAACCAGGGAAATTGCTCGATGTTCTGATTTTTGAGCTGAAGTACCTCGCTTCGGTAGACCCAGCATCAACAGACACTACTTTGTTAATAGCAACGCATTGCCTGAACGATTTTCTGGATTTCAATGATTTTCTAGACCATGCAGATTTGGCGCTGGATGAGTTGGGTCTGGAGGGTACGTTGCAGATCGCGAGTTTTCATCCGGATTATCAGTTTGCTGGCACGACGGTAGACGATATTACCAACTATACCAACCGCTCGCCCTACCCTACGCTGCACCTGATCCGAGAGGACAGCATTGCGCGCGCTGTTCAGGCCTTTCCCAATCCTGAGGCCATCTTCGACACCAACATGCATAACCTGAAAGAACTTGGCCTAGACGGCTGGAAGGCGCTTGACGTAGGGCCCCATCCGTGAATCCTACAAAACAAACGACAGTGGCCGCTCCGATCCGTTATGCTGACATTCGCGCTGGTCAATCAATCCAGCTACGCAAAGCCCTGCACATCCTCCCCCGGGAAGGCCGACTAAACCAGGATTCACGGCGCAAGCTCAAACAGGTTTATCACCTTTACCAGTTCATTGAAAAACGGCTGAACGAACTGTCAACACAAAGTCCGGATGTAGCTATCACCGTAGCCGACCACGGTGCAGGCAAGTCCTACCTGGGCTTCATTCTGTACGACCTTTACTTCAAATCGCTGTCCAAAGGGCATATTTACGGGATAGAAACCCGTGCTGAACTGGTACAAAAGTCGCGCGAACTGCAAGCCACGCTGGGTTTTGAGCGCATGTCGTTCCTGAATCTGAGCGTAGCTGACTCCACTCAAGCTGCCGAGCTGCCTGATCAGATTGCGATGGTCACGGCCTTACACGCCTGTGACACAGCAACCGACGACGCTATTCAATTTGGCTTGGCCAAGAAAGCCAAAATCATGGTGCTGGTGCCGTGCTGTCAGGCTGAACTGGCACGGTACCTTAACCAGAATAAAGCCCTTTGCCTTCAGCGCAGTCACCTGGCAGAGCTATGGCGACACCCACTGCATACCCGTGAAATGGGCAGCCAATTGACCAACGTGCTGCGCTGTCTCTACCTAGAGGCAATGGGCTACAAAGTGACTGTGACCGAGCTGGTCGGCTGGGAACACAGCATGAAGAACGAGTTGATCTTTGCGCAGTACACTGGGCACAAAAAGCGCAGCGCGGTTGAACGTTTGCAAAGTTTGCTTTCAGAGTTCGGACTGGATTCATTGCTGCAGACGCGTTTTCAATTGGGATGATTGACCCATGGCCCGTCTGCCACGTTTGAGCGTTCCAGGGTATCCCCATCACATCATTCAGCGCGGCAACAACCGCCAGGCCATCTTTGCAACCGAGGCAGATTACGAACTCATGCTTCGGTTGATCGCTGAAAACGCCGCCAAGTACGCAGTGGCTGTGCATGCTTACGTGTTGATGCCCAATCATTTTCACCTTCTGGCCACACCCGGTACGGCCAATGGCCTGCCCCAGATGATGCAGGCCATTGGCCGTGGCTACGTGCGGGTGTTCAACCAAACACAAGGGCGCAGCGGTACCTTGTGGGAAGGGCGTTATCGTTCAAATGTGATTCAGGCAGATCGATACCTGCTGGCCTGCATGGCTTACATCGAGCTGAATCCCGTGCGTGCGTGCATAGTGGGCGACGCGGGCGAGTACCCCTGGTCCAGTCACCTGCATTACATCGGTCAGAGAGTGGACAAGTTACTGACACCGCATCCATTGATCTGGGGCCTAGGCAATACGCCCTTTGCGCGTGAGGCAGCATACGCCGAAATGGTGCAAGCAGGCATCAGTATGGCGCAGCAGCAAGACCTGACGACTTCCACCCTCACTGGATGGGCGCTGGGGGGTACTGATTTTGTGGCTGACTTGCAAAAAAGAACAGAGCGTCGCTTGGTCAAGGGCAAGCCAGGGCGACCTTCGTTAAGCAAAGAATTCAAATAAAATTTGGCCTTTTGCCAGTATAGATTTTGATTTATTGCTATCAAAATAAGATGTCCCCAATTAAATACTGAAAAATACTATTTCATTAAATTGGAATCTGACCCCTTTTAAAAAGATTGGCACTCATGTTGCAGTGCACTATCATCACAACCCCGGTTTCCCCTATCACTGTTGAAGGATGCGCCATGACAACGGCTGCTGAAAAAGATCATTTGCAACAAACGGGTCTTTACGACCCTGGCAACGAGCACGACGCATGTGGCGTGGGCTTTGTGGCCCACATCAAGGGCCAAAAGAGCCATGCCATCGTCCAGCAGGGCTTGAAGATTCTTGAGAATCTGGATCACCGCGGCGCAGTAGGGGCTGACAAGCTGATGGGCGACGGCGCTGGTATCTTGATTCAGCTGCCTGATGCCTTGTACCGCGAAGAAATGGGCAAACAAGGCGTTGCCTTGCCACCGCCCGGCGAATACGGCGTTGGCATGATCTTTCTGCCAAAAGAACATGCTTCGCGTCTGGCTTGCGAACAGGAAATGGAGCGCGCGATCAGGGTCGAAGGCCAAGTCCTGCTCGGCTGGCGAGATGTGCCAGTGAACCGAGACATGCCCATGAGCCCTGCTGTGCGTGAGAAAGAGCCCATCCTGCGCCAAGTATTTATCGGTCGTGGCAACGACGTGATTGTGCAAGACGCGCTGGAGCGCAAGCTGTACGTGATCCGTAAAACTGCAAGCGCCAACATTCAGGCACTCAAGCTCAAGCACAGCAAAGAGTATTACGTGCCCAGCATGTCCAGCCGCACCGTGGTCTACAAGGGCTTGCTGCTGGCTGATCAGGTCGGCACCTATTATCTGGATTTGCAGGATCCGCGCTGTGTCTCAGCCCTGGGTTTGGTGCATCAGCGCTTCTCGACCAATACCTTCCCCGAGTGGCCGCTGGCTCACCCCTACCGCTATGTGGCACATAACGGAGAAATCAACACCGTCAAAGGTAACTACAACTGGATGAAGGCGCGCGAAGGCGTGATGTCGTCACCCGTGTTAGCCGCTGACCTGAAGAAACTGTACCCCATCAGCTTCGCTAGCCAATCGGATACGGCAACGTTCGATAACTGTCTGGAATTGCTGACCATGGCTGGGTACCCCATCAGCCAGGCTGTCATGATGATGATCCCCGAGCCCTGGGAGCAGCACACCACCATGGACGAGCGCCGTAAGGCCTTCTATGAATACCATGCAGCCATGCTGGAGCCCTGGGACGGTCCGGCCTCCATCGTGTTCACGGATGGTCGCCAAATTGGTGCCACGCTGGACCGCAACGGCCTGCGCCCCTCACGCTACTGCGTGACCGACGACGATCTTGTCATCATGGCCAGCGAATCGGGCGTGTTGCCCGTGCCCGAGAACAAAATCGTGCGCAAATGGCGCCTGCAACCCGGCAAGATGTTCTTGATCGATCTGGAACAAGGCCGCATGATTGATGACGAAGAGTTGAAGGCCAACCTGGCCAACGCCAAGCCCTACAAGCAGTGGATCGAGAACCTGCGCATCAAGCTGGACGATGTCAGCATTGATGACCGCCGCATTGCGACAGAGAAGGTTGAGGCGGGCAAGCGCGTGACCGACAAAGCCAGCTTACTGGATCGCCAGCAAGCCTTCGGCTTTACTCAGGAGGACATTAAGTTCCTGATCGCACCGATGGCCACGAATGGTGAAGAAGGCATTGGCTCTATGGGCAACGACAGCCCGCTTGCCGTGCTGTCCAGCAAAAACAAGCCGCTCTATAACTACTTCAAGCAGCTTTTTGCCCAGGTGACCAACCCGCCGATCGACCCGATCCGCGAAGCCATTGTGATGTCGCTGGTGTCATTCATTGGCCCCAAGCCCAATTTGCTGGACATTAATCAAGTTAACCCGCCTATGCGTCTGGAGGTCAGCCAGCCGATCCTGGACTTTGCCGACATGGCCAAGCTGCGCGACATCAAGAAAGTCACGCAAGGCAAATTCCGTTCATACACGCTCGACATCACTTACCCTGTTTCTTGGGGTGACGAAGGCGTTGAGGCCAAGCTCGCGTCACTTTGCGCTGAAGCGGTTGATGCCATCAAGAGTGGCAAGAATATCCTCATCGTCAGCGACCGGGCCATCAATGCAACGCAAGTCGCCATTCCTGCGTTGCTCGCCTTAAGCGCTATTCACCAGCATCTGGTGAAAGAAGGCCTGCGCACCACAGCAGGTTTGGTTGTGGAGACGGGCGCAGCGCGCGAAGTACATCACTTCGCCGTGTTGGCGGGTTATGGGGCAGAAGCTGTCCACCCCTACCTCGCGATGGAAACCTTGGCCGAAATCCACAAGGACCTGCCTGGAGATCTGAGCGCCGACAAAGCCATTTACAACTACGTCAAGGCCATTGGCAAGGGCTTGTCCAAGATCATGTCCAAGATGGGCGTGTCCACCTACATGAGCTACTGCGGAGCACAGCTGTTTGAAGCCATTGGCCTGTCCAGCGACACCATTGCCAAGTACTTCACCGGTACTGCAAGCCGTGTTGAGGGCATCGGCGTGTTCGACATTGCCGAAGAAGCGATCCGCACCCACAAAGCTGCATTTGGCAACGATCCGGTGTTGGCCAACATGTTGGACACCGGCGGAGAATACGCCTGGCGCGCCCGTGGCGAAGAGCATATGTGGAGCCCAGATGCCATCGCCAAGCTGCAGCACAGCACGCGCGCCAACAACTGGAACACTTACAAAGAATATGCCCAGCTGATCAATGACCAAAGCAAGCGTCACATGACGCTGCGTGGTTTGTTCGAGTTCAAAATTGACCCCGCCAAGGCTATTCCGCTGGAGCAAGTCGAGTCGGCCAAAGACATTGTCAAGCGATTTGCCACGGGCGCCATGTCGCTCGGCTCTATCAGTACCGAAGCCCATGCCACGCTGGCTGTGGCCATGAACCGCATTGGCGGCAAGAGCAACACCGGTGAAGGTGGTGAAGACGCCAACCGCTACCGTAACGAACTCAAAGGCATCCCGATCAAAAAGGGCGAGTCGCTCAAGAGCGTGATCGGTCACGATGTGGTGGAAGTCGATTTACCACTGGAAGACGGCGATAGCCTGCGCTCACGCATCAAGCAAGTCGCCTCCGGTCGATTTGGTGTGACTGCGGAATACCTGCACAGTGCGGACCAAATCCAAATCAAGATGGCGCAGGGTGCCAAGCCAGGCGAAGGCGGTCAGCTGCCTGGTGGTAAGGTCAGCGAGTACATAGGCAAGCTGCGCCACAGCGTGCCAGGTGTGGGTCTGATTTCCCCACCACCCCACCACGACATTTATTCGATCGAGGACTTGGCCCAGCTGATCCACGACCTGAAGAACGTGGCACCTCATGCCAGCATCAGTGTCAAGCTGGTGTCTGAAGTCGGTGTGGGCACCATTGCTGCTGGCGTGACCAAGTGCAAGAGCGATCACGTGGTGATCTCTGGACACGACGGCGGCACCGGTGCCTCGCCTTGGTCGTCCATCAAGCATGCGGGCAGTCCATGGGAAATCGGTTTGGCTGAAACCCAGCAAACTTTGGTGTTGAACCGCCTGCGCGGACGGATTCGCGTGCAGGCCGACGGCCAGATGAAGACTGGCCGCGATGTCGCCATCGGCGCGCTTTTGGGGGCGGACGAATTCGGCTTTGCCACCGCACCGTTGGTGGTCGAGGGCTGCATCATGATGCGCAAGTGCCATCTGAACACTTGCCCTGTTGGCGTGGCCACGCAAGACCCAGTCCTGCGCAAGAAGTTCTCCGGCAAGCCTGAGCATGTGGTCAATTACTTCTTCTTTATCGCCGAAGAGGTCCGCCAGATCATGGCGCAACTTGGTATCGCCAAGTTTGATGACCTGATTGGCCGTGCGGACCTGCTCGACACCAAGAAGGGGATTGAACACTGGAAAGCCCAGGGCTTGGACTTTGCCCGCCTGTTTGCACAGCCCAATGTCCCGGCTGATGTGCCACGCTTTCACGTGGAGTCGCAAGACCACGGCCTCGAAAAAGCGCTGGACCAAGTGTTGATCGCGAAATCCAAGGCTGCCATTGAAAAGGGCGAAAAAGTATCGTTCATGGAGAACGCCCGCAACGTCAATCGTTCTGTGGGTGCGATGTTGTCAGGCGCTGTGACCAAGGTGCATCCAGACGGCCTGCCAGACGACACCATTCGCATCCAGCTCGAGGGCACGGGCGGTCAATCCTTTGGCGCTTTCCTGGCACGCGGCATCACCATGTACTTGATTGGGGACGCCAACGACTACACAGGTAAGGGCTTGTCCGGTGGTCGCGTGGTGGTACGCCCCAGCATTGACTTCCGGGGAGACTCCACCAAGAACATCATTGCGGGCAACGCAGTTACTTACGGGGCGACCAGTGGTGAAGTGTTCCTCAGCGGCGTTGTGGGCGAGCGCTTTGCAGTTCGCCTGTCGGGTGCCACTGCGGTAGTGGAGGGCACAGGTGACCACGGTTGCGAATACATGACGGGTGGCACGGTGGCTGTGTTGGGCAAAACCGGTCGCAACTTCGCCGCCGGCATGAGCGGTGGCGTGGCCTACGTGTATGACGAAGACGGTCAGTTTGCCAAGCGCGCCAATACTGCGATGGTCACGCTGGATAAAGTGCTATCACAAGCAGAGCAAGAGTCTCAGATAGAGCGCGCCGTATGGCATCGTGGGCAGTCTGACGAACAGCAACTCAAGAAACTGCTCGAAGATCACAACCGCTGGACTGGCAGTCGCCGCGCCCGTGAGTTGCTGGACAACTGGGACACTGCACGTGCCAAGTTCGTCAAAGTATTCCCCATGGAGTACAAGCGCGCCCTGGGTGAGTTGGCTGCTAAAGCTGAAGCTACGTCTGCCACCACCAAAGCCAAGACTGCAGCTAAGGCGACAGTCGCCGCCAAGTAATCAGCCAACGCATCGATAAAAGGTTTCAATCATGGGAAAAGTCACTGGCTTCATGGAATACGAGCGTTTGGAAGAGGGCTACAAACCGCCCGCCGAACGCCTGAAGCATTACAAAGAATTCGTCATTGGTTTGGACGACGCGCAGGTCAAGGTTCAGGGTGCACGTTGCATGGACTGTGGCACGCCGTTTTGCAACAACGGCTGTCCGGTCAATAACATCATTCCTGACTTCAACGACTTGGTCTACAAAGGCACGGACGCTGACTGGAAGAACGCGGCGGAGGTGCTGCACAGCACCAATAACTTTCCCGAGTTCACTGGCCGCATTTGCCCCGCACCTTGCGAGGCCGCATGCACCTTGAATGTGGACGGCGACGCTGTGGGCATCAAGTCCATCGAACACGCCATCATCGATAAAGCCTGGGACAAGGGCTGGGTCACCGCGCGTCCTGCCAAGCATAAGACGGGCAAAAAAGTTGCCGTGGTAGGTGCAGGCCCCGCGGGCTTGGCTGCGGCACAGCAACTGGCGCGTGTTGGTCATGATGTAACCTTGTTCGAAAAGAACGACCGCGTTGGTGGCTTGTTGCGCTACGGCATTCCCGATTTCAAGATGGAGAAGTCTCACATTGACCGCCGCGTTGAGCAACTCAAGGCGGAAGGAGTCACCATCCGTACGGGCGTGATGGTGGGAGCCGAGAAAGACCCTTTGGGCAAAGGAAGCAAGGTCACCAACTGGGCAAAGGAAACCATCACACCTGAGCAACTTCAAAGAGACTTTGATGCGGTGCTGCTGACCGGCGGTGCAGAGCAGTCGCGTGATCTGTCAGTGCCTGGGCGCGATCTGGACGGCATTCACTTTGCCATGGAGTTTTTGCCGCAGCAAAACAAGATCAATGCAGGCGACAAGCTCAAAAGCCAACTGCGGGCAGACAGCAAGCACGTGATCGTGATCGGTGGCGGTGACACTGGCAGCGACTGCGTGGGCACCAGCAACCGCCACGGCGCAGTCAGCGTTACCCAGTTTGAGGTGATGCCCCAGCCGCCCGAGGTGGAGAACCGCCCTTTGACCTGGCCGTATTGGCCGCTCAAGCTGCGCACCAGCTCCAGCCACGACGAAGGCTGTACCCGCGAGTTTGCCATCTCCACCAAGGAATTCATTGGCGAGAAAGGCAAGGTCACTGGTCTCAAAACAGTCCGCATAGAGATGAAAGACGGCAAGATGGTCGAAGTAGCCGGCAGCGAGCAGACCTACAAGGCCGATCTGGTCTTGTTGGCCATGGGCTTTGTGTCACCCGTGGCTGCTGTACTGGATGCCTTTGCTGTCGAAAAGGACGGCCGTGGCAACGCCAAGGCGCACACCGAATTCACGGGCGGCTACAAGACCAATGTAGCCAAGGTGTTTGCTGCGGGCGACATCCGGCGTGGCCAGAGCTTGGTGGTCTGGGCGATCCGCGAAGGGCGCCAAGCTGCCCGTTCGGTAGATGAATTTCTAATGGGTTACAGCAATCTGCCGCGCTGAAAAGCAAGCATTCGCGATACCGTATGATTGACAAAGCCGGACTTTTCCGGCTTCGTCTTTTTCAGGGCAATGACAGACACCCAAACTCTCGTCGAACTGCGCCAGGTCACTTTTGGCTATGGTGAGCGAGTCATCTTGAACGATGTGTCTCTCACCATTCCGCGTGGCAAGGTCACGGCTCTGATGGGTGCATCGGGCGGTGGCAAAACGACCGTTCTGCGCTTGATCGGTGGCCAAAACCGTGCCCAGAAAGGGCAGGTTCTGCTGGCTCCCGTTGGTCATACGGGTAGTTCAGTAGACGTTGGGACGCTGAATGCAGACGGTCTCTTCGCTGCGCGTCGCCGCATGGGCATGCTATTTCAGTTTGGTGCCTTGTTTACCGATTTAAGCGTGTTTGACAACGTGGCCTTTCCGCTGCGTGAACACACCGACTTGCCAGAAGCCTTGGTCCGCGACATCGTGCTCATGAAGCTCAATGCCGTGGGGCTGCGTGGGGCTCGGGATTTGATGCCTAGCGAGGTGTCTGGCGGTATGGCGCGTCGGGTGGCGCTGGCGCGTGCCATCGCGCTAGACCCGGAGCTCGTGATGTATGACGAGCCCTTTGCCGGTCTGGACCCCATTTCTTTGGGTACGGCGGCACAGCTCATTCGCAAACTGAACGACACCATGGGCTTGACCAGCATCGTCGTTTCGCATGACCTGGAAGAAACTTTCCGCATTGCGGATAAAGTGATTGTGCTGGCCAATGGCCGCATCGTGGCGCAGGGTACGCCGGATGAGGTGCGTCACAGTACGGATCCTTTGGTGCATCAGTTTGTCAATGCCTTGCCAGAAGGGCCTGTGCGTTTTCATTACCCTGGCCCGACCGTGGCCCAGGACTTTGACAGGATGATTCGACCATGAGCGATGCTCCGGACCAACTGTCGTGGCTTGTCCGCTTGGGTTTTTGGGTTCGCAGTCGGTTGGCCGATTGGGGGCATGGTGCCCGTCTGTTTGCGCGGTTGATCCTGTTACTGGGGGCAGCCTTGCGCCGCTTTGGACTGATCCGGGATCAGATTCATTTTTTAGGCAATTACTCGCTGGCCATCATCACCGTATCCGGCCTGTTCGTTGGCTTTGTCTTGGGGCTGCAGGGGTACTACACCTTGCAGCGCTATGGTTCATCAGAGGCGCTGGGGCTCCTCGTGGCCTTGAGCCTGGTGCGCGAATTGGGGCCTGTCGTCACTGCTTTGCTGTTTGCGGGTCGGGCTGGTACCTCGCTCACCGCAGAAATTGGGCTTATGAAGGCGGGTGAACAACTCAGCGCCATGGAGATGATGGCCGTCGATCCAGTTCGCCGTATCCTGGCGCCAAGGTTTTGGGCGGGTGTATTTACGATGCCCTTGCTGGCCGCAGTATTCAGTGCTGTTGGCATCGTTGGCGGTTGGGCAGTTGGCGTCCTGATGATTGGCGTGGATGCCGGCTCGTTCTGGAGCCAGATGCAAGGCGGCGTGGACTGGATGCGCGACGTTGGAAATGGCGTCATCAAGAGTGTGGTGTTTGGCATCACGGTCAGCTTTGTGGCTTTGCTGCAGGGCTTTGAGGCACAGCCAACACCTGAAGGTGTTTCGCGCGCGACCACCCGCACGGTGGTGGTCGCTTCCTTGTCTGTTCTGGGTCTGGACTTTCTCCTGACCGCGATGATGTTCAGTATTTAGAGTATTGGGGATTGACCATATGCAACGCTCAAAAAACGATGTGTGGGTGGGTTTGTTTGTCACGATTGGCGCAGTGGCGTTGCTGTTTCTGGCTTTGAAATCGGCGAATCTGCTAAGCCTGAACTTTGACTCCACCTACATCGTCAATGCGCGTTTTGACAACATTGGCGGACTCAAGCCCAAGGCAGCGGTGAAAAGTGCAGGCGTTGTGGTTGGACGCGTCCAGTCCATCACTTTTGATGACAAAACCTTTCAGGCCCGCGTCAACATGGCCTTGGAAGCGCGCTACCAGTTTCCCAAAGACAGTTCACTCAAAATTTTGACCAGCGGTTTGTTGGGGGAGCAATACATCGGCATTGAAGCGGGGGCCGATGGCGCGAATCTCGTTGCAGGTGACCGAATTCAGAGTACCCAATCCGCCGTGGTACTCGAAAACCTGATCAGCCAGTTCCTGTTCAACAAGGCAGCGGATGGTGGCGATTCAGCGGCGGGCGCTGGCACGGATACCAAGAAATAGAATCGAGAGCACATGACCGGAATATCCTCCAGGCGACCCATGTTGCCAAAGTGGCTGACATCCATTTGTCTGGCCTTGCTTGTTGCTGTTTTCGCGGGATGTGCCAGCGGGCCACGAAGCGACCCACGAGACCCATGGGAGCCTCTGAATCGAAAGATCTGGACCTGCAACGAAGCACTCGACGAAGCTGTCTTCAAGCCTGTGGCGACGGTATACAAAGAGGTGACGCCTACATTGGTCCGGAGGGGTGTCAACAATTTCTTCCAGAATTTGACCGATGCATGGTCATTCGTGAATTCCGTCTTGCAACTCAAGCCGCAGGCTGCAGCGGAGAGTTTGCTACGGTTCCAGGTCAACACTTTCTTTGGTTTGGGTGGACTGCTGGACGTTGCCTCAGAAATGAATATTGAGCGACATCGCGAAGATTTTGGACAGACCCTTGGCCGTTGGGGTGTCCGTTCAGGTCCGTATCTGGTTTTACCCTTTTTGGGTCCGTCGACTCTGCGTGACACGGCGGCATTTACGCTGAATTCGATTGGCGATCCTGTCGCCAGTTTCTCCAATGTCCCGGTTCGAAACTCGGCGTATGTTTTGCGTATTGTCGACACCCGGGCTCGCCTGTTGGGCGCAACAGCCATGCTGGAAGGCGCGGCGCTTGACCGTTATAGCTTTACTCGGGATGTGTTTCTCCAGATCCGGCGCCGCGATGTGGAGGGAGAGAATGGGGAGGACAACCTACCCAATGATCCTCCGGATGATCCGCCGGTAGACGCAGCCTCTAAAGATGAGGTCAAACTGTGATCCATTTGTCGACCTCAGAGCACGGATGCACGTTAAATGATTACGTTGACTTCTCAACACCCCAACCTGATTGAAAGACCTGCCATGTTCAACCGTCGAATCTTTACCCATTTGGCTGCTGGTGCAGCGGTACTCGCTTTGTGGGGTGGGCAGACGCAGGCACTGGCCGCTGACGAGGCCCCTGACGCGCTGATCAAGCGTGTTTCCAGCGAAGTGCTGGACACCATCAAATCCGACAAGGCCATTGCTGTAGACATGACCAAAATCATTGCATTGGTTGACAGCAAAATCATGCCTTCGGTCAACTTTCAGCGCATGACCGCTTCAGCGGTTGGACCAGCCTGGCGTCAAGCCACGTCAGAGCAACAAAAACGCCTCCAGGAAGAATTCAAAACCTTGCTGATTCGTACGTATTCTGGCGCGTTGTCGCAAGTGTCTGACCAGACCTTGAGTTTCAAGCCTTTGCGCATGGCCGCTGACGACAAAGAGGTTATCGTTCGGTCTGAAATTCGTGGCAGAAGTGATCCTATCCAGTTGGACTATCGTCTTGAGAAGTCTGGGGACAATGCCTGGCGGATTTTCAATCTGAATGTCATGGGCATCTGGCTTGTGGATACCTATCGCACCCAGTTTGCCCAGGAAATTAATGCTGGTGGCGTGGATGGCCTGATCGGCGCGCTGGCAGCACGAAACAAGGCCAACGCGGCCAAGAAGGTCTGATTGATGCTCGCTCTGCCGGAGGTCCTCACGCTGTCCCAGGCCAATGCCTGTCTGGGTAGGCTTGTGCAAGGCTTGAGCGTCGACGCTACCCCCATCGTTGTCGTGGACGCGGCACGCTTGCGCACCTTCGATTCCGCGGCTTTGGCTGTGCTGATGGAATGTCGCCGGGTGGCAGCGGCTGACAGAAAACCCCTCCAGATACATGGGATGCCATCTCGATTGCGCGAACTGGCGATGCTCTACGGCGTGAGTGATCTGTTACCTGACAGCACGGCATTGGTTGCCTGATCTGTCCGCTGGCCCGGTAAGAAATTCAAGCCCGTAAAATGCGGGGTTCTATGCCCGCAATCTCGTTCCAAGCCGTCTCCAAGCACTACGGCGCTCCTCCCAAAGTTCTTAAAGCCCTGGACGGTGTCAGTTTCGACATCGAAGAGGGTGAGTTTTTCGGCTTGCTTGGCCCCAACGGCGCTGGCAAGACCACGCTGATCAGCGTACTTGCCGGTTTGGTCAAAGCCTCGGGTGGGCGCGCTCTTGTGCTGGGGCACGATGTGCAGACGGACTACACGAACGCCCGCCAAAAGCTTGGCGTAGTGCCTCAGGAGTTGGTGTTTGACCCTTTCTTCAATGTGCGCGAAGCCTTGCGCTTTCAGTCTGGCTATTTCGGGGTGAAAAACAATGACGCCTGGATTGATGAGTTGCTCGCCAGTCTGGGCTTGGCCGACAAGGCGAATGCAAACATGCGACAACTGTCCGGCGGCATGAAGCGTCGTGTCCTGGTTGCGCAGGCTCTTGTGCACAAACCCCCAGTTATCGTGCTGGACGAACCCACGGCCGGTGTGGACGTGGAGTTGCGCCAAACATTATGGCAATTCATCGCCAAACTGAACAAACAGGGACATACCGTCTTATTGACCACCCATTATTTGGAAGAAGCCGAGGCGCTGTGTAGCCGTATCGCCATGCTGAAAAACGGCAAAGTGGTGGCGCTGAACAAAACAAGCGAACTGCTCAAGGCGGCTTCGGCCAATGTACTTCGGTTTAAAATTGATAGCGAACTTCCTAGCTCTCTATTGCCTAAAGCGCGTGTGACAGGTCGAATTGTTCAATTTCCCGCCCACAGCGCGCTGGAGATCGAGCAGTTTCTGGCGACAGTGCGCGAAGCAGGGCTCGAGGCCCACGATGTCGAAATCCGTAAGGCTGATCTCGAAGATGTCTTCCTGGACGTGATGGGCGCAAACGAGGTACCAGCATGAGCGCGCTCTTTGCTGGGGCAGGCACGCTTTTTTATAAGGAAATCCTGCGTTTTTGGAAGGTTGCTTTCCAGACCATTGCAGCCCCCGTGTTGACGGCCATCCTCTACATGCTGATCTTTGGCCACGTGCTCAGCGACCACGTCAAGGTCTATGACTCTGTCAGTTACAACGCTTTCCTGGTGCCTGGCTTGGTGATGATGAGTGTGCTGCAAAACGCGTTTGCCAACAGTTCATCGTCGCTGATACAGAGCAAAATCATGGGTAACGTAGTGTTCCTCCTGCTCACACTGCTGTCGCACTGGAGCTGGTCTGTGGCGTATGTAGGCTCATCCATCGTGCGAGGCTTGGCAGTCGGCACGGGCGTGTTCGTCGTGACCGTGTGGTTTGGCCAGCCGAGCTTTGCTGCACCTGTGTGGATCATCACCTTTGCCGTTCTGGGCGCGGCGCTGATGGGGTCGCTGGGCTTAATCGCTGGCCTTTGGGCTGACAAATTTGATCAGCTCGCGGCTTTTCAGAACTTCATCATCATGCCCATGACCTTTTTGAGCGGCGTGTTTTATTCCATTCATTCCTTGCCCGCCTTCTGGCAGGGCTTAAGCCACCTGAACCCGTTTTTCTACATGATTGATGGGTTCCGCTATGGCTTTTTTGGCGTGAGCGACGCTTCGCCCTGGCTGAGTCTGGGCGTGGTGGGGCTGGCCCTGGCGTGCGTCAGCGTACTGACCGTCCATTTGCTCAAAACCGGTTACAAAATCAGAAACTAAACATGACAGCAGATCAATTGAAAGCCCTCATCATGGGCGGCATGGAGTGTGAACACCTCGAATGCACTGGGGACGGTCGTCACTGGAGCGCCGTGGTGGTCAGCCCTGAATTTGAAGGCAAGCGACTGATCCAGCGGCACCAGCGCGTGTATGCCACTTTGGGCCAGCGCATTCAAAACGACGAAGTCCATGCTTTGTCGATGAAGACCTACACACCGGCCGAATGGGCCAATGCGGGCTGATCGATGGACAAACTAGTGATTCGGGGTGGGCGTCCTCTCCACGGTGAAGTGGCCATCAGCGGAGCTAAGAATGCAGCATTGCCAGAATTGTGTGCGGCCCTGCTGACAGCCGAGCCAGTCACACTGCGCAACGTGCCACAACTCAAGGACGTGAGTACGATGTTTGCGCTCATGCGCATCATGGGGGTGCAGGCAGACCGCACTGCGGATGGCTTGGTCCACCTCAACGCCGGCCCGTTGCACGACCCCAAAGCGCCCTATGAACTGGTGAAAACCATGCGCGCATCGGTGTTGGTGCTGGGGCCGCTGTTGGCGCGCTTTGGCCATGCCGTGGTTTCATTGCCCGGTGGCTGTGGCATCGGATCGCGTCCGGTCGATCAGCACATCAAGGGCTTGCAAGCCATGGGTGCTGAGATCGTGGTCGAGCATGGCTACATGAACGCGAAAATTGCCGCCGGCAAGAAGCGGCTGCGCGGCGCACACATCACCACTGACATGGTGACCGTGACCGGCACCGAGAACCTGATGATGGCCGCCACACTGGCCGACGGTGTCACCGTGCTGGAGAACGCAGCGCAAGAACCTGAGGTGGTTGACTTGGCCGAGATGCTCATCAAGATGGGCGCAAAAATCCAAGGTCACGGCACACACCGTATCCGCATCGAAGGTGTTGACCATTTACATGGATGTGAGCACCAGGTGGTGGCCGACCGCATTGAAGCAGGCACTTTCCTGTGCGCTGTGGCGGCCACGGGCGGGGACGTGTTGCTGCGCTTTGGACGGGCTGATCACCTGGACGCTGTGATCGACAAGCTGCATACCCTTGGCGTCCACGTTGATGTGGTGAAAGACGGCATGCGGGTTCGCTCAGACGGAGCGGCCAGTGGCGAGTTGCGTGCGCAGAGCTTTCGCACCACTGAGTACCCTGGTTTTCCAACCGACATGCAGGCTCAGTTCATGGTACTCAACTGTGTGGCGCAGGGTGCCAGCAAGGTGACTGAAACCATTTTTGAAAACCGCTTCATGCATGTGAACGAATTGGTTCGCCTGGGTGCCAGGATTCAAATCGACGGCAAGGTGGCGATCACTGAAGGGCCAGCAGCGCTGTCTGGTGCCACGGTGATGGCAACAGACCTGCGCGCCTCTGCTTGCCTGGTCATTGCCGGTTTGATGGCCGAAGGTCAAACCGATGTGGAGCGCATCTATCACCTTGACCGCGGCTACGACCAGATCGAGGTAAAGCTGCGTGCTCTGGGCGCCGACATTGAAAGAGTGAAAGCATGATCACACTGGCTTTATCCAAGGGGCGTATTTTTGATGAAACCCTGCCCCTGCTGGCAGCCGCTGGCATCGAGGTGCTGGAAGACCCTGAAAAGTCCCGCAAGCTGATTTTGCCAACCAACCGTGATGACGTGCGTGTGGTGCTGGTTCGCGCGAGTGATGTACCCACCTACGTGGAATACGGCGGGGCGGACATCGGCGTGGTTGGCAAGGACACCTTGATCGAGCATGGTGGGCATGGTCTGTACCAGCCGCTCGATTTGCAAATTGCCAAGTGCCGTGTGAGCGTTGCGGTACGCAAAGATTTTGACTACCAATCTGCCGTCAAATCGGGGTCCCGCCTCAAGGTGGCAACCAAATACACCGAGATTGCGCGCAGCTTCTTTGCTGACAAGGGCGTGCATGTTGATTTGATCAAGCTCTATGGCAGCATGGAACTGGCGCCGCTCACTGGCTTGGCTGACGCCATTGTGGACATGGTGTCGACCGGTGCCACGCTCAAGGCCAATCACTTGGTGGAGGTCGAGCACATCATGGACATCAGCTCGCGCCTGGTGGTGAACCAAGCCGCGCTCAAGCTCAAATCAGACCCGATCCGCGCGATCATGACGGCATTTGAATCGGCGGTGGAGACGCGCGCATGAGCCCGGCGCCTGATCAGGGGTTTCAGGCACGCCCTGTCAAGCTCAGCACGATCGACTCAGGCTTTGAAGCGGCATTTGACGCCAGGCTGCACATTTCTACCGAATCTAACGACGCGGTGGGTACGCGCGTCAGTGAAATTCTGGCAGATGTACGGCGTCGTGGCGATGCCGCAGTCATGGAATATACGCAGCGCTTTGACAAGGTTTCAACAAAAACCGCCGCTGCGCTCGAATTGACCCAGCTGGAGCTCAAACAAGCGTTTGAGAGTATTCCTGCCCATCAGCGCGATGCCCTCCAGGCAGCCGCTGACCGCGTGCGGGCCTACCATCAAGCACAGTTGAAAGCGACGGGTCAGAGCTGGAGTTACCGCGATGCCGATGGCACCTTGTTGGGTCAAAAAGTCACCCCTATCGACCGTGCGGGTATCTATGTCCCCGGTGGCAAAGCAGCCTACCCCAGCAGCGTGCTGATGAACGCCATTCCTGCCCATGTGGCTGGTGTGGGTGAAATCATCATGACAGTGCCTACACCGAACGGCGAACGAAATGCCCTTGTACTGGCCGCTGCGTACGTCGGGGGTGTCAGCCGCGCGTTCACCATTGGTGGCGCACAGGCCGTGGGCGCGATGGCCTATGGCACGGCCACAATCCCGAAAGTGGACAAGGTGACCGGGCCAGGCAATGCGTATGTGGCCGAAGCCAAGCGCCAGGTGTTTGGGATTGTTGGCATCGACATGATTGCAGGGCCTAGTGAGATTCTGGTGCTCGCCGACGGCACGACACCGCCCGACTGGGTGGCGATGGATCTCTTTAGCCAAGCCGAACATGACGAATTGGCGCAAAGCATTCTGCTGTGTCCAGATGCCGCCTACATCGCTGCAGTGCAGGCCAGCATCGACAAGCTATTGCCCACCATGCCGCGCGCCGAGATCATTGCCAAGTCCCTTAATGATCGCGGCGCCCTGATCTTGACTCGAAGCATGGAAGAGGCCTGCGCCATCAGCAATCGCATTGCGCCCGAACATCTGGAGGTGTCAAGCCGTGATCCGCACAGGTGGGAGCCTTTTCTGAAGCACGCGGGGGCCATCTTTTTGGGTGCCTTTACCAGCGAATCCCTGGGTGACTACTGCGCTGGCCCCAATCATGTGTTGCCTACCAGTGGTACGGCGCGCTTCAGTTCGCCTCTGGGTGTGTATGACTTTCAAAAGCGCAGCAGCCTGATTGAAGTGAGCGAGCACGGCGCCCAGAGCTTGGGTCGCATTGCCTCGGTACTGGCCCATGGCGAAGGGCTGACGGCCCATGCGCGCGCTGCAGAGTTCCGGCTGAAATAGCGCTCTATCGGGTCATGCGATAGATCTGCGCTCCGCCCGTGTGGGTTCGCGCTGCGATGTAGATCGTGCCACCATCAGGTACAACAGCCAAACCAGTCACCGTGCCAGTGATTCCCCCCAGAACGGTAGATGTCACCACGCCGAGGTCCGCACTGATGCGTACCAGGGTGGCTGGCACACTGGCCATACAGTAAACATTGCCGCTGCCGTCGACTGCGATGGGGCCAGGGTTGCCCGTCAGGGCGATAGTAACCACTTTGCCTGCATTGGTGATCTTGCGCACAGCATGATTGCCAGTGTCAGCCACGTAAACATTCCCTCTGCTGTCAACGGTCAGATCGGTTGGGTTGTTGAAGCTTGCGCCAGCTCCTGAGCCGTCAACAAAGCCGGCACGACCACTGCCGGCCATTGGCTGGGGTGTACCAGAAAAGAAAAATCTGACCACACGATGGTTGACTGGATCGATGGCATACAAAACGCCTGTACTGCCTACCGCAATACCGGTGGTCCCCCAGTTGGCTCCTGGCGTTGCTGTACTTGTCCAGTTCTCAGCGACAGTGAACAAAGCACCCGTCTGTTGGCGCAAGTGAATGGACAGCACAGCCTGCCCTGCTGGGGATGAGGTTGAGGGCCCTTGTCCATACACATTGCTGGCACCGTCTGGTGCCATGGATTGCCAGTTGTATGGGCTGTTGGTGCCGACCACGGTAGACAGAAAACCGCCACCATTGACAAATTTCAAGGCGCCTGCGTCGCTGGAGTAAACGTTGCCATAGGGATCAGCCGCCAAGCGGCCATTGCCCTCCAGGATGGCGACCGTTCCCTGTCCATCACTTACGGGTGATGTGGCTGTGGCTGACCCGATCAAGGGGACTATGACAGCGGGGCCCAGATAAGCAGCGCCGGACGCTGGTGCCGCCGTGCTGATCAGGTTGGTAGCAGCTGTACCCGGGTTGGCGGGGACGGTGATCGTTGCTCCCGCACCCGTGTAAAGAACGCTGTTGCTGCCACTGATCGTCGCTGATCCATTTGCGGTTTGAACCGTCGTACCGGGCGGTACATTGACCGAGTCGGCGACTGCAAGGCTGAACGTGATACCGCTCAAGGGAAACGCATAGGTCAACGAAGTGGTTGGCGTCGTCGTGTTTGGTGTGATCGCCGATGTTGACGTGGAAGTTATGCTTGTTGTCGCAGAGGAGGTGGCAGCACTGATTCCTCCGCTGTTGCCGCCACCGCAAGCGACCACGCCGACCGTTGCCACGGCAGTGATGAAAAACCGAAGGAATGTTTGCATAAGGTTCCTGAAACAGCCGTTGGCCAAAACCAGCCAAGTGAAAGAGCGATTGTTGAGACTATACCGAGTCAAGCGCTTCCACAAAGCGCCTGCCCAAGTCCGCATCAGATACACGAATTTCGTGTAACACGAAGTTCGTGTAACATTTATAAATGAAAAATCTGACAATCACGGTGGATGACCAAGCCCTTGAGTGGGTCCGTATTGAGGCGGCGCGTCGCAATACGAGCGTGTCGCGTATGGTCGGTGAAATGCTTTCAGACATGATGCGGCACGACGATGCTTATGCCCGTGCCATGCAGGAATGGGCGTCTGACACCACCAGTTTTGATTCGGAGGGGGCCGCGTATTCATCGCGTACCCTTATCAATGGCTAACACGCCTCTTTTCTTTGTTGACACGTCCGTGTTGCTCAGCGTGGACGACTGTGCCGACCGGCGGCGGCGCGAAAGTGCTCGCGCCTGGCTGGCGGTCCTGTGGCAGCAAAGGCGGGGTCGCACCAGCACACAGGTTCTGAACGAGTACTACGTCCAGGTGACACGGTATTTCAAACAGGGCATGCCACTGGGTGATGCCCGCGCCAAGGTAAGGCGCCTCCAGCAATGGAAACCGTGGCAGATTGACCATCAGACAGTCGAGTCGGCCTGGGGGTTTGAGGCACGTTTTGGCCTCCATTATGGGGATGCCCTGGTTATTGCCTCTGCTTCGCAATCAGGTTGTGCTTACGTGTTGACCGACAAAATGCCAGCTGGACTGCGGTACGACGCCGTCCAGGTGTTGAGCCCCTATGCCACCGATGTTTCGGATATCGAAAGGATGATTTCTCTATGACTGACCTGTCTGCCCTGATCGCCAAACACATTCGTCAAGACATTCAGTCCATGCACGCCTATGCCGTGCAGGATTCGACAGGCATGCTTAAGCTCGATGCCATGGAGAACCCCCATGCGCTTTCGCCTGATCTGCAGGCTGAACTCGGCAAGCGCCTGGGCGCTTTGGCGATCAACAGGTACCCAGGATCGCGCGTGGACGACCTCAAAGCAGCACTGCGCGAGTATGCCAAAGTGCCCGAGGGTTATGGGCTGATGCTGGGCAATGGCTCGGACGAGCTGATTTCCCTGCTGGCCATGGTGTGCGATGTGCCTGGGGGCAGTATTTTGGCTCCGTTGCCCGGCTTTGTGATGTACGCCATGAGCGCGCAGTTGCAGGGGCTCAAGTTCATTGGCGTGGATCTGACGCCAGATTTTGAGCTGGACTTACCCTCCATGCAGGCCGCCATATCGCTGCACCGCCCCAGCATCGTTTACCTGGCTTACCCCAACAACCCCACCGCCAATTTGTGGGATGACGCGGCCATCGAAGCCATTGTTGAACTGCAAGGTGAGCAGGGCGGTCTGGTGGTGATGGACGAGGCCTACCAGCCCTTCAGCAGCAAAACGTACCTTGACCGCATGACCCGCCACCACCATGTGCTGCTGATGCGCACGCTCAGCAAATTCGGTTTGGCCGGGGTGCGCATCGGCTACATGATGGGCCCCGAAAAGTTGATTCAGGAAGTCGACAAAGCCCGCCCGCCCTACAACATCAGCATCCTGAACGCCGAGTGCGCGCTGTTTGCGCTGGAGCATGCCGATGTGTTTGCGGCCCAAGCGCAAGACATCCAGGCGCAGCGCGGCGTTTTGCTTGCAGCTCTTGCGCAAATGGCAGGCGTCAAGGCATGGAAGTCTGACGCCAACATGATCCTGGTGCGTGTGCCAGACGCGCAAAAAACCTTTGATGGGCTCAAGGCTCAAGGCGTCTTGATCAAGAACGTTTCTAAAATGCACCCCATGCTGGCCAATTGTTTGCGCCTGACCGTCGGCACAGCAGCCGAAAATTCGCGTATGCTGGCGGCATTCACCCCATCGCTATGAGCAAATCACCTGTCAGTCTGGCCGCGTCTACCCCCGAGCGCCGTGCCGAAGTTACCCGCAATACTGCCGAGACCCGCATTACCGTGCGTGTCAACCTCGACGGTACAGGCCAAGCTACCCTGGCCACCGGGATCGGATTTTTTGATCACATGTTGGATCAGATCGCTCGCCACGGCTTGATCGACCTGGATATTCAGGCCGAAGGTGACCTGCACATTGACGGCCACCATACGGTTGAAGATGTGGGTATTACGCTGGGTCAGGCTTTCGCCAAAGCTGTGGGTGACAAACGTGGCATTCGCCGCTACGGTCACGCCTACGTGCCCCTGGATGAAGCCCTGAGCCGTGTGGTCGTGGATTTCTCAGGCCGGCCGGGCTTGGCTCTGAGCGCACCCTTTACGAGCAGCATGATTGGTGGCTTTGACACTCAATTGGTGTCGGAGTTCTTTCATGGCTTTGTGAACCATGCAGGCGTGACCTTGCACATTGACAACCTCAAGGGTGACAACGCGCATCATCAGTGTGAGACGATCTTCAAAGCCTTTGCCCGCGCCTTGCGCGCTGCGCTGGAGCACGACCCTCGCGCCGTGGGCATGATTCCGTCTACCAAGGGCTCTTTGTAAAGAATTATTTGCCATTTAGGCATATCCCAATTGAATAGTTTGCTATGAAAAAAGTAGCTGTCGTTGACTATGGCATGGGCAACCTTCGCTCAGTCACTCAGGCGGTAGTGCATGCCGCTGCGGGGTCAGATGTGGATGTGGTCTGGGCTCGCACGCCTGAAGAAGTGATGGCCGCTGACCGGGTCGTGTTGCCAGGGCAAGGCGCAATGCGCGACTGCATGCTCGATCTGCACGAGTCCGGCATGTACCCTGCTGTGATGCATGCATCAGCCAATAAGCCTTTGATGGGCGTGTGCGTTGGCATGCAGATGTTGCTGGACCACAGCGACGAGCAGGATACCCCTTGCTTGGGTTTGATTCCGGGTGGCGTCCATCAGTTTCAGTTGGCAGGCAAATTGCAGGCCGACGGCAGTCGCTTTAAAGTGCCGCAAATGGGGTGGAATCAGGTTCATCAGTCCCATGCAGATGGTTCATACCACCCTGTATGGGGCGATGTGCCAGACGGCAGTTACTTCTATTTTGTTCACAGCTTTTACGTCAAACCGTCTGACTCACGCCACACCGTGGGCGAGGCAGACTACGGTGGTCGCTTCACGGCCGCCGTGGCGCGCGATAATATTTTTGCGACACAATTTCACCCTGAGAAGAGTGCCGACCATGGATTGGCCCTTTATCGAAACTTCCTTCACTGGAACCCCTGATTTTTCACTGCTGCGTTCTGCATCATGCAACTCATCCCCGCGATTGACTTGAAAGACGGTCACTGTGTACGCCTCCAGCAAGGCGATATGGACCGAGCCACCACTTTTGGCGAAGACCCTGCCGCCATGGCTTTGCAGTGGGTGCAAAAAGGCGCGCGACGTCTGCACTTGGTCGATTTGAACGGTGCCTTTGCGGGCAAGCCGCAAAACTTCTCGGCCATCCGCTCTATCCTCAAGGCCGTGGGGGACGACATTCCCGTCCAGTTAGGCGGTGGCATACGTGACCTGGACACCATCGAAAAGTACATTGATGGTGGTTTGCGCTACGTCATCATTGGCACCGCAGCCGTCAAGAACCCAGGCTTCCTCAAGGATGCCTGCAGTGCCTTTGGTGGCCACATCATTGTTGGGCTGGATGCCAAAGACGGCAAAGTAGCTACCGACGGCTGGAGCAAGCTCACCGGCCATGAGGTGGTAGATCTCGCCAAGAAGTTTGAAGACTGGGGCGTGGAATCCATCATTTACACCGACATTGGCCGCGACGGCATGCTGTCGGGTATCAACATCGACGCCACCGTCAGATTGGCGCAGGCGCTCAGCATACCTGTGATTGCATCGGGTGGCCTGTCCAACATGGATGACATTGAAAAGCTTTGCGCTGTAGAGGCTGAAGGCGTTCAGGGCGTCATCTGTGGCCGAGCCATTTACAGCGGAGACCTGGACTTTGCCGCTGCCCAGGCACGTGCAGACGAACTCGCCGAGTGACCGATTCAACTGATGTCAAACTGAAGCTGGCTGATGGCAGCCGGGTCCAGATCGCGCGACAAGGTGCCCACATTCTTGGCTGGCAAACCAGCGGCGGTGTCGAGCAGCTTTACTTGAGCCCCAAGACAGCGCGCGACGGTCGCACGCCCATCCGTGGTGGTGTGCCCATCTGTTTTCCACAGTTCAATCAACGTGTGCTGGGCGCCACCCCAACCCCCAAGCACGGCTTTGCACGCAACCTGCCCTGGAAGCTGGAGTCCAAAGACAACCTGGCCAAACAAGCACAAGCCACGTTCACCTTAAGCGAC
Organism: Candidatus Defluviibacillus avedoerensis; assembly: GCA_016703665.1. Lineage (GTDB taxonomy): Bacteria > Pseudomonadota > Gammaproteobacteria > Burkholderiales > Burkholderiaceae_C > Defluviibacillus > Defluviibacillus avedoerensis. The sequence goes on along the minus strand of JADJBS010000011.1, from coordinate 136,974 downwards.
AGTGACGAGACACGCGCCCATTGGCCGTATGCGTTTGAGGCTGGCTTGCAAGTACGAGTGGCACCTGGCCAGCTGAGCATCAAGTTTGCTGTGACAAATACCGACGAGCAGCCCTGGTCTTTTGCCTTGGCCTTGCACAGCTATTTCATGCTGGACGATATCGCCAAGGCGTATCTGACGGGTTTGCAGCAGCAAAGCCATTGGGATGCGGTACAGCATCCGCAAGACACGCAAATCAGCAGCTTGCAAAAAGAAGCGCAACTGCATGTGACAGGCAATGTGGACCGCGTGTACGCCGCGCCCGCAGGGCCTGTTGTACTTCAGCGCGGTACGCGCAGCAAGGCGTTGCAGATCAGCCAGAGCAAGAGCCTGTCTGAGATCGTGGTATGGAACCCCGGCAAGGACTTGTGCGCGCAGTTGGCTGATATGCCTGCTGACGGCTATCAGCATATGCTTTGCGTCGAAGCTGGCCGCATTAACCATCCCATCATGCTCGCGCCTGGTGTCCAGTGGAGCGGCTGGCAAGCTTTCAAACTCATTGGCTCCTGAAGAACCTTTCGCATGCTCGCCAAACGCATCATTCCCTGCCTGGACGTGACCGGTGGTCGCGTGGTCAAAGGAGTCAATTTCGTTGAACTGCGCGATGCCGGCGACCCGGTGGAAATTGCTGCGCGCTACAACGCCCAAGGCGCCGACGAGTTAACCTTTCTGGACATCACCGCCACCAGTGATGGGCGCGATCTGATCCTGCACATTATCGAGGCCGTGGCGTCGGAAGTATTCATCCCTCTGACTGTGGGTGGCGGTGTGCGTACCGTGGCCGACGTGCGCCGCCTGCTCAACGCGGGGGCCGACAAGGTCAGCTTTAACTCCGCCGCCATTGCCAATCCGCAGGTCATTGAAGACGCAGCCACCAAATATGGGTCCCAAGCCATCGTGGTCGCCATTGATGCCAAGCGCCGTACGCTCGAAGAAGAGGCAGCGCGCGGCCCTGGATGGGATGTATACAGCCATGGCGGTCGCCAAAACGTGGGTCTGGACGCAGTGACATGGGCTGCCGAGATGGCACGCCGCGGGGCAGGCGAGATTTTGCTGACCAGTATGGACCGCGATGGCACGAAATCAGGCTTTGATCTGGGGTTGACCCGTGCGGTGGCAGATGCTGTGGGTGTGCCGGTGATTGCCTCTGGCGGCGTGGGTAACCTGGACCACTTGGCCGATGGTGTGCAGCAGGGTGGGGCGGACGCGGTGCTGGCCGCCAGCATCTTTCATTACGGTGAATACACGGTGCGCCAAGCCAAGGAGCGCATGGCGGAGCGCGGGATTCCGGTTCGGTTGTAGCTCAAGGACAAGCAGGCCTGCTGCTGCCAGCCTTTGTGGAAGCGGAAGAATTGCTTAGGCAAATGCTGATAGGCAAATCAAGCGCCAGACGTGAGGATCATGCTTTGATCCTTTCAACGAGGCACACATGTCATTTTTCTCTCGCTCCTTGGCTACCGCTGTGATGGGACTGGCCACTTTTGCTGGTGCCCAATCCTTTCCCACCCAGCCCATTACCCTGCTGATTCCCTACCCACCGGGCGGCAGTGCCGACATGCTGGCTCGCCCTATGCTGGCTACGCTTCAAAAGGAGCTGGGGCAGTCGGTGGTGCTGGATTACAAAGCCGGCGCAGGCGGCACCATTGCCACCGGATTGCTGGCGCGCGCCAAGCCGGACGGCTACACCGTGCTGATGGTGCTGGCGGCGCATGCCATCAATGCCAGCTTGTATAGCAAGCTGCCGTATGACACACGCAAGGATTTTGCACCCGTGTCCATGCTGGCTACCTTGCCACTGCTGCTGGCAGCTCCCCTGGCCACACCAGCCAATACCGTGCCAGAGCTGATTGCTTATGGCCGAGCCCACCCTGACAAGCTCACGTTTGCCTCGGCAGGCAACGGCAACACCAGCCACCTGGCGGGAGAAATGTTCAAAACGGCTACGGGCGTGAAAATGCTGCATATCCCTTACAAGGGCAGTGGGCCGGCCGTGGTGGCCATGCTGGGGGGCGAGGTGTCGATGATGTTCGACAGCATTTCCACGTCCCAAGTGCAGGTCAGGGCTGGCAAGCTCAAGGCGATTGCTGTGACGGGTGACAAGCGCTCATCCCTGTTGCCTGATGTGCCCACAGTCAAAGAGTCTGGTGTGCCGAGTTTTGTGGTCAATGGGTGGTACGGCATCCTGGCACCTGCGGGCACGCCGCCCGACGTGGTGGCCAAGCTCAGCCAAGCATTGAACAAAGCGGTGCGTGACCCCAAGGTCGCAGCCCAGCTGACCGAGAGTGGCTATGAGGTGGTCGGCACGACCCCAGAGGCATTTGGCAGTCACATTGACGCCGAGTTGATTCGCTGGAAGGATGCAGTACAGGCTTCAGGCGCCAAGGTTGAATGATCCTGGAGCCAGGCTTTGGCCATCTTTTGGCCGAGGTCAGGCCTTCAAGAGGCGGCTTTCCAGCGCCGCTGCGCTGAGTGGCTTGCAAAGCAGGTAACCCTGGTACTGGTCGCAGCCTTGGGCGCGCAGGAAGTCCAGCTGGCCCTGCGTCTCCACGCCTTCGGCAATGACCCGCATTTTGAGACTATGAGCCATGGCGATCACTGTGTTCACGATAGCGGCGTCGTCTGGGTCAAATTCCAGGTCACGCACAAACGATTGGTCAATCTTCAAGGTATCAATCGGGAAGCGCTTCAGATAACTCAGGCTGGAGTACCCGGTGCCAAAGTCGTCAATGGCTATGCGCAGTCCCATCTCAGTCAGGCGGACCAGGGTGCCTACCACTTCGTCGCTTTGCTTCATCCGACTGGTCTCGGTGATTTCCAGTTCCAGCTCATGCGCCTCGACCCCGGTGTCTTGCAGTATTTTGAGGATACGGTCTGCCAGTCGTTTGTCATGAAACTGGATCGCTGACAGGTTGATCGCCATGCGCGGCGCATCCAAGCCCGCGTTTTCCCAGATCTTCCACTGCGCACAGGCAGTTCTGAAAACCCAGTCGCCAATAGAGATGATCAGGCCCGACGACTCGGCCAGTGGTATGAACTGCAGGGGGGACAGCGGGCCACGCACAGGATGGTTCCAGCGGAGCAAGACCTCGACAGATTCCATCACACCCTTGTTGACGTCCACAATGGGGTGATAAACCAGACTCAGCTCGCCCCGCGCTATGGCCTGGCGCAGATCTTCGAGCAAGGCAAAGCGGTCCGACAGTTCCTGGCTCATGCTGGACGTGAAGAACATGTAGTTGTTGCGCCCGGTCTCCTTGACACGGTACATCGCTGTGTCGCTGCTCTTGAGCAAATCAGCCACGCTCAGGCCATCTTGCGGAAACATGGCCACGCCAATGCTGGACCCTATGTACAAAGTCTTGCCCTGAATGAGATAGGGCTCAGACAATGCTTTCAGCAGTTTTTCTGCCAGTGCTTGCACACCTGCCACCCCGTCCACAAAGGGCAGGAAGACAATGAACTCGTCCCCGCCCTGGCGCGCGACCGTGTCCTCCGTGCGCACATTGTGGGTCAGCCGCTGCGCCACCTGAACCAAGAGCAAATCACCCGTGTCATGCCCCAGCGAGTCATTGACGCCTTTGAACTGGTCAAGATCGATGAAAAGGACGGCTGCCTTGTCTTGCTGGCGGCGCCCCGACTCCACTGACTGTTTCACGCGTTCGAGCAGCAGGGCGCGGTTGGCCAGGCCAGTGAGCGAGTCATGCGTGGCCATGTGCAGAATGTCTGCTTCGGCCTGCTTGCGGTCGGTGATGTCAATGCGGATCGAAATAAACCGCTCCACCTTTCCATTGGCATCCAAGAGCGGAACAATGGCTGCGTCTACCCAGTACTCATCTCCGGACTTTTTGCGGTTACAGATCACACCACGCCAGATTTTGCCGGCGCCAATGGTGGCCCACATGTCTGCAAAAAACGCAGCTGGGTGGGTGCCTGAGTTGATGATTCGATGATCCTTCCCAATGAGCTCTTCACGGCCATAACCACTGATGTCGACAAACTTGTTGTTTACCTGCACGATGCGGCCAGCGCGGTCGCTGACAGACACAATGGCGTGTTGGTCAATGGCCTGCAGGTAGGTCGACAGCTCTGCCAGCGCCTGTTCTACACCCTGTTTAGCGACAAGCAGCTTGCGGCTGGCGCTGGCCTCAATTTCGGATTTTTCAAGCTGGGTCTGCGTCTCGACCAAGCGGATCTCTTTCTTGGACAGGCGCCAGTTGAACCAGGTCAAGGCCAGAAAGCTGGATATCAGAATACCGAACACAAAGACCGAGGTCTGCCGGATTTGCGCCCCCGCACGAAGTTCGGCACGGTCCAGCGGAATGGTGATCGACAAAGCGCCCAGCAACTGGTTCATGCCCCACTGTTTTTGGGTTTCAGTGCCGTCGCTGGCTCGTCTGGCCAGTGTCTCGGGCAATTGCTCATAGGCGTTGTGACACTGCACGCACGACTGCTGGGACGCCGGGTCTGCTGCCAGGTAGCGTAGGACGCGTTGACCATTTTGCTCTTCAAAGCGATAAACGGGTACCCAGGCAATGGGCCTGTCAGAATGATCCCGGTCCTGACTTTCAAGCTGAGGCCATGCCCATCGCAAGAAATCGTCCGTCAGGCCTTGGGTTGCTTCGAGGTTCCACTTGCTGACCGGTTTGTACTGGTACAAGCGGTCTGCGTTGTCCGATGAAGCCCGGCCCACCAATTTCAAGAACTGGGCAGGAATGGGCACATGACCGGGCCGTTTGTCTGAATCCACACTGGGGCCATATCCATCAAGCCGGAGTTTTTCGGCAATCTGGCTGGCGTAGACCGATCGCGCAGTCGTCGCCTGGCTGGCCACGATATCGGCAATGGCCACTGCCTGGTGCTCAATGGTATTGGTGACTGCCGCGCGAACGACAAAGTAGCCCGCAATGCAAGCCAAGACAAACACCAGCATCAGCAGGCCGAATGTCCGTGATCGTCGAAACGAGCGCTTGCGCTCGATAGGTAAATAGCCAGTCACAGGTTCTTTGATAGCGTCTGATACTGCCACGGAATTGACCTGGGGGGTATCCCGTCAACCAGGGTATCCCCTGGCAAGCACAGGTTATTGCTCCGATGCCGTGTCTATGCAAGCCTTTAACAGCTTTGTGTCGACAATCTGGTTCGCCAACACCAGAATCAATCTGGCGTTCAGCACCTCAGATTCATCTCGGCTCAGCCCCGTGTGGGCGTTGAGCAGGTGTTCGTAAAACCCGTCTACGTCGGTGATATTGACTTGAGTGTTGGGTTCATTGGACATCAGATCACATCCCTAAAGATTTCTGCACAGCGTGCACGAGGCTGCCATTGACGGCGATGCCGGTGGCCGCCACATAGCCATCTGGCCTGACCAGTGCCCAGGGGGTGCCCGGCCCCGCAAGGTCTAGCAAACCGCAACCCTGGCGCAGCGACCGTTCGCGGGTGGGGTTGCTGTCATAAATGTGTTCTGTGGCCTGGGCACTCTCGCCACGGGCCAGCACCTGGACGCTGAGCACAGGCGCCAAACGGCTCAAATTGCGCAAATCGGCGCGGGCGCGGGCGCTGAATTGACCAAAGAGCATCAAGATGTGTCGGCCTCCCGCCCACAGCAATAAGTCGTTGACGGTGCCCGCTGCTGGCGCCTCACTTTGGGTCTTGGCACTGCGCGACCCTGTGCGCCACAGAAAGGCAATATTTTGCAATGAAAACCCACCTTTCGAAACACCAGTATTTGTGCATGCGCTAGAAAAATGATAGCTGTTTGCAACCGCCATGCGACCGGTATTGACCAGTTGGCGTGCAAAAGGGTGGCGTTTGGCCAGCGCGATGCTTGCATTGCGAAAGACGCGTTCCATGCCTTCAGCGGGGCGCAGAAAGCGGGCAGTGCGGTTGGTGACCAAAACGTTCTCGATAGAGGCTTCATGGCGTTCTTCGTGGTAGCTTGCCAGCAGACGTTCAGTGGCTAGCCCGCGCAGCACGGCTGTCAACTTCCAGGCCAGGTTGTCTGCATCGGCCACGCCCGTGTTGCCGCCTCGCGCACCAAATGGGCTCACCACCTTGGCTGAGTCGCCCATGAAGAACACACGGCCATGGCGCATCTGGTCAATGCACTCGCTGCGGTAGGCATAGGGGCCCACCCAGACGATTTCCACCTCCGTGTCTGGTCCAAACTGACGGGTAAGGCGCTCGCGCACCACGTCCGCCCGGCTGACCTCAGCCGGGTCACTGTGGGGGGCCATCTGGTAATCGATTCGCCAGACGTCATCAGCCATCAGGTGTTGCCACACAGCGCGGTTTTCGTTAAACGGCGCTTCTACCCAGGTGTGGCGTTCAATCGGCGGCTTTTTGCTGAACCGCACGTCGGCTATGCACCAGCGGTCGTCGCCTTTCTTGGCCGTGACCGACGCGCCGCACCAGGCACGAAACGGTGTGTGCGCTCCGCTTGCGTCAATGACGTGAAGCGCCCTAAGGGCATAACTGCCTCCAGGAGTTGCTATGGTTAGCGTAGCGAACTCAGCGTTTTGCTCAAACCCAGTTACGCGGCTCTGCCACCGCAGTTCGACATGACCTAACTGTTGGGTACGCTCTGCCAGAAAGCCCTCGATATAAAACTGCTGAATATTGATGAAAGGCGGCTGAGTGGACAGGTTGAAGTTGCCCTGCTGGCTCAAGTCAAACGAGTACACCTCGTCCTCACCCGCGAACGTGCGGCCCACGCTCCAGCGGATGCCTTTGGCCGCAATGGCCTCAAAAATGCCCAGCCGATCAAAAACCTCCAAGGACTTCTGGGTGTAGCAGATGCCCCGAGACGATGCGCCTTTGACGCCCACCGTGTTGTCTTCGTCCAGCAAAATGGCTGACTGGCCCAGGCGTGCGAGGCAGCAGGCCAGCGTCAGGCCAGTGATACCGCCGCCCACGATGACGATGGGATGCAGAGGAGCCTCGCCCGACGTCAACTCTGGTGGTGCAACAAAGGGAAATTCGGGTAATGCGTAGCCCGACCCTTGTGTGTACTCGTAGCCGTTGACGAAAGGGACTTCGGCGTAGGTGGCAGTGTTCATGGGTATGAAGTTTACGCATGCGGAACTAATTCACCATCATGAAATTCCCGCATGGTTTGACCTTGGGTGCTGTGATCGGTGGGCTGTGCTGGTCGATAATCAGTGTTAAGGGGTGCCTGTAAATGCTGTTCTTGTTGTCGCCAGCCAAGTCGCTGGATTTTGAGCCCGTGGCGGTTGATGTGCCGCATACCGAGCCGCTGTTTGTCAAGCACTCGGCCAAGCTCATTAAGGTCCTCAAGGCCAAAGCGCCGCAGGAGATCGCCAGCTTGATGGACTTAAGCGACAAGCTCGCCGCACTGAACGTTGCACGCTATCAGGCGTGGTCAAGCAAGTTCACCGCCAGAAACGCCAAGCAGGCCGTGCTGGCGTTTGATGGCGATGTCTATGCCGGTTTGATGGCCAATACTTTGAAACTGCGTCAACTGGAGTGGGCACAAGACCATGTCTGCATCCTGAGTGGTCTGTATGGGGTGCTTCGCCCACTTGACTGGATGCAGCCGTACCGGCTGGAAATGGGAACCGCCCTGGCCACTGCCAGCGGTACCAACCTGTATCAGTTCTGGGGCAGCCAGTTGTCGGCGTATTTGAATACCCGGCTGGTGGCGGACCTATCCCCCGTGGTGGTTAACTTAGCGTCTCAGGAGTACTTTAAGGCAGTGGATCAAAAGGTGCTGAAGGCCCGAGTGATCGAGTGCGTGTTTGAGGACTGGAAGTCTGGACAATACAAAATCATCAGCTTTTTTGCCAAGCGTGCGCGCGGATTGATGGCTCGGTATGCCATTGAGCACAAGGTGGGTACGCCGGATGGCTTGAAAAAGTTCAATACCGATGGCTACCAGTTTGCACCTGAAGTTTCAGGGCCAGACCGTCTGGTGTTTCGCCGCAATACCGCTGCGTGAATCGCTTTACCCCGACCGTATTTCCATCCGTTCAAGAGCCGAGCATGAGTGAGCAGACCATTACTCCCCAGTTGCGCCAGTGGATCATCGACCAAGCGGTTGCGCATTGCAAGCCAGAAGATGTGCTCAAGTCAATGACCGATGCGGGCTGGAACGAGGACATTGCCATTGAAGCCATGGAGACCACGCTGAAACAGCACTTGGCCGATGAGGCTGAAAAGGCCAAGCAGCCACCATCAGCGCCCGTTCCTGATGCCGACTTGACCGACTCGCCGCTGTACCTGGACGCGGGCGACAGAACTGTCTGTGTGCTGAGTGCAGTCAAGCATCCCCGTGCGATCCTGCTGGGTGGCTTTTTGAGCGACGAAGAGTGCGATGGCCTTATTGAGCAGGCCAAGCCGCGCATGGCCAGGTCACTGACGGTAGAAAACAGCACCGGCGGCGAAGAGGTAAACGACGACCGCACCAGCAACGGCATGTTCTTCCAGCGTGGCGAAAACGAATTGGTACGCCGCATCGAAGCCCGTATTGAGCGCCTGTTTCACTGGCCGGCCGAAAATGGCGAAGGCGTGCAGGTGCTGCAATACCGTCCTGGTGCGGAGTACAAACCGCACTATGACTATTTCGACCCAGCAGCGCCCGGCACGGCGACCATCCTGACCCGGGGCGGCCAACGTGTGGGCACCGTGGTGATGTATCTGAACGAGCCAGACAAAGGTGGAGGAACGACCTTTCCGGACGCAGGCCTGGAGGTGTATCCCAAGCGAGGCAATGCACTTTTCTTCAGTTACGACAAACCGCACCCATCCACCAAAACTCTGCATGGCGGCGCGCCCGTGGTGGCGGGTGAAAAATGGATCGCTACCAAATGGCTGCGTGAGCGGGAATTCAAATAAGAAGTGCCTAATTAGGCTTGTACATAGGCATTGTTAGCTATGAAAATTAGAGCAAATGGTATTGACATTGAGGTAGAAGACTCTGCTGAAGGGCAGCGCAGTGACAAGCCAGCTGTCTTGCTTATTATGGGCCTGGGCATGCAGTTGGTCTCTTGGCCGATGGCCTTTGTCCAGGCGCTGGAGCACGCGGGCTTCAGGGTCATTCGGCATGACAACCGGGACATTGGTCTCTCCAGCCAGTTCGGCCATTTAGGCAAGCCCAGCATTGTGTTGACCACGCTCAAAATGAAACTTGGCCTGCCCGTGCGTCCGCCGTATCAGTTGCAGGACATGGCACTTGATGCTGTGGGTGTGCTCGACGCGCTTGGCGTCCAGAAGGCCCATGTGGTCGGGGTTTCGATGGGCGGGATGATTGCGCAGCGTGTGGCTTTGGCGGCACCGCACAGGGTGCTCAGCTTGACCAGCATCATGAGTTCCAGCGGGGCGAAGGGTTTGCCTGAAGCCAAGCCTAAGGTGATTCGGGCGCTTTTCAAGCGGCCATCCAGCGCCAGTCCAGACGCGATCGTTGCGCACTACCTGCGGCTCTTCGATGTGATTGGAAGCCCCGCCTATCCCATTGACGAGGCGCAGACGCGCGAGCGCATTTTGCTTGGCTACAAGCGCAGCTACAACCCGCAAGGGGTTTTGCGGCAGATGGTGGCCATCGCGGCTGACATGGGCAAACGTGCGCAGGAGCTGGGTCGGATTAAGACGCCGACCCTGGTGCTGCATGGCAAGGAAGACCCCTTGGTGCCGTATGCCTGCGGTGAGGACACTGCACAGCGCATTCCAGGTGCCAAGATGGTTGGTATTGATGGCATGGGGCATGATTTGCCACCTGGCGTTTTGCCGCTGCTGCTTGCTCAGATACTGCCCCACTTTGCGACGGCGGCCAAAGGCGTGGGAACCAAAGTATGAACACACCCGAACAGTCAATTCTCGGCAAACCAGCAGCTTATGCTGATCAATACGATGCCAGTCTGCTGTTCCCGATTCCTCGTGGGCCTAAACGATCTGAGATCGGTCTCCACCTTGACGCCAAGGCGGCCCCATTTTTTGGGGCCGATATGTGGACCGCATTTGAGCTGAGCTGGCTCAATCCTCGGGGTAAACCGCAACTGGCGATTGCACATGTGACCATTCCCTGCGAGTCGGTCAGCATCATCGAGAGCAAATCGTTCAAGCTTTACCTGAACAGTTTCAACAATACTTGCTTCGCAGACTTGGCAGAGGTGCAGGCGACGATGCGTGCCGATCTGACCGAGGCCGTGTGGCGGGATGGCTTGAAGCAATCGTCTGTAGGCGTTCGCTTGATTGAACCTGACTTTTTTGATCAGGAACCGCTCCACGAGATGGATGGCCTGAGCATCGACCGTCTGGACATTGAGTGCACCCGGTACACCCCGGCGCCCGACCTGTTAAAAGCCGCAGTGGACGAGCAGCCTGTCAGCGAGGTGCTGGTCAGCAGGCTGCTCAAGAGCAATTGCCTGGTCACGGGCCAGCCCGATTGGGGCGATGTACAGATCAGCTACAGTGGCCCCCAGATTGACCAGGGTGGCTTGCTTCAATACATCGTCAGTTTTCGCAATCACAACGAGTTCCACGAACAATGCGTTGAACGCATCTTCATGGACATATGGACACGATGCAAGCCGGTCAAGTTGGCGGTCTATGCGCGCTATACCCGGCGTGGCGGGCTCGACATCAACCCGTTCAGGACCAGCCACCCCATGGCCTTGCCGAGGAATGTCAGAACAGCGAGACAGTGATGTCAATGTGGTTATCCATCACCAATCGGGGAAGAGATCGCTTTACAATTTCTTTACGAAAATGAGAACAAATCAAGGAACTGACTAACGTGTCCAATACCCTTACCTTGGATCCGCTGCCTTTGCCCAGCGAACGCAAGTTTGGCCTGCTCTTTGCTGGCATTGGTCTGGCCTTATCCGCCTGGGGTTACGTCCAAGGCTGGTCGTTCGGCATGCAGATTGCACTGGCTGCTGTGGGGGGGGTATTCCTGTTGCTGGCTTGGCTTGCACCATCAGTTTTAAGGCCATTAAACAAGTTGTGGTTTGCATTTGGCTTGCTTCTGGGTAAAGTGATTAGCCCCCTGGTACTTGGTGTAATGTTTTTTTTGTTGGTGACACCTTTTGCCGTGGTGGGGCGGATGATGGGGCGCGATGAGTTGCGCTTGAAAAAGCGCCATGTCGACAGTTACTGGGTTGACCGGCAGTCCGGTACCCCAGCGTCTGAGTCATTCAAGAATCAATTTTGAGGGTTAAGCATGAATTTCATCAAAGAGCTTTGGGCTTTCCTGAAGGTACGCAAGAAACTTTGGCTTTTGCCCTTGATCATGGTCATGGTGCTGATGGGCGGGCTGCTGATCCTGGCGCAAGGCTCTGTGCTTGCTCCGTTTATCTACACACTGTTCTGACGCCGTGAACATACTAGGCGTCTCGGCGTACTACCATGACTCTGCCGCCTGCCTGGTGGTGAATGGGAACATTGTCGCTGCTGCACAGGAAGAGCGCTTCACCCGAAAAAAGCACGATCACAACTTTCCTGTTCATGCTGTAGCGTACTGCTTGCAGGAGGCTGGGCTCAACTCCGTCGACATTGACTATGTTGTGTTTTATGACAAGCCTTTTCTCAAGTTTGAGCGACTATTTGAAACCTACCTGGCCTATGCGCCGGTAGGGTTCAAGTCATTTGCCGCAGCTTTGCCCGTCTGGTTGAAGGACAAGCTATTCCAGAAAACGGTGATCACTGAACAGTTGGCAGCAATTTGGGGCGACAGCGTTGACTGGACTTCACGTTTGCTGTTTTCCGAACATCACTTGAGTCATGCGGCGAGCGCATTCTTTCCGTCACCCTTCGAGGAAGCGGCCGTGCTGACAATGGACGGCGTTGGCGAGTGGACGACGACCTCGTTGGCCATCGGCAAAGGCAATCAGCTCGACGTGATCAAGGAGATTCATTTCCCGCATTCGCTGGGTTTGCTGTATTCGGCCATTACCTACTACACAGGTTTCAAGGTCAATTCTGGTGAATACAAGGTGATGGGGTTGGCTCCGTACGGGGTTCCTAGGTACGCTGATTTGATCAAGACCCACTTGATTGACATCAAGGATGACGGCTCGTTTGCGTTGGACATGAGCTACTTCAATTACTGTACCGGCCTGACCATGACGAACGACAAGTTCGATCAATTGTTTGGTGGTCCACCGCGCAAGTCTGAATCTACGCTCACCCAGAGAGAGATGGACTTGGCGGCCTCGATTCAGGTTGTCACTGAAGACGTTGTCATCAAATTGGCCAAAGGAATTGCCAAGTCCACAGGTAAAAAAAACCTTTGCTTAGCCGGTGGGGTCGCATTGAACTGCGTAGCAAATGGCAAGCTCTTGCGTGAGAAAGTGTTTGAGAACATCTGGATTCAGCCAGCTGCAGGCGACGCAGGCGGTGCAGTGGGCGCTGCACTGGGTGCATATCACTTGATGCTTGGGCGGGAGCGCAAGCCGCAGGCAGGGATGGACCGGATGAAAGGCGCCTACCTTGGCCCTTGCTACGAAACGCCAGAAATTGAAAGCAGGCTCAAGGCGGTTGGCGCGGTGTTTACTACCGTTTCTGATGACCAAGTAACCGAGTTGACAGCTCAGGCATTGGCTGAAGGTAAAGCTGTGGGGTGGCACCAGGGACGCATGGAGTTCGGCCCGCGTGCGCTTGGCGGTCGGTCCATCATTGCCGATCCGCGTTCCCCCGTTGTACAAAAGCAGTTAAACCTGAAAGTCAAGTACCGGGAGTCATTCCGGCCATTTGCACCCAGTGTTTTGAGAGAGGACGTGAGCGATTGGTTTGACATTGAGTCTGACAGCCCTTACATGTTGTTGGTAGCGGATGTGCTTCAGGCGCACCAGATTCCTATGACCGCTGAGCAAGAAGCTCTGTTTGGAATCGAAAAGCTCAATGTGCCCAGGTCGACGCTTCCGGCTGTGACGCATGTGGACTATTCCGCACGAATACAAACGGTGCATGCAGAAACCAATCCCCGTTACCATGCGCTGATAAGCCGCTTTAAGGCTCTGACGGGCTGTCCTGTCTTGGTCAATACTTCTTTCAACGTGCGTGGCGAGCCCATTGTTTCTACCCCAGAGGATGCGTTTCATTGCCTGATGGGCACAGAGATTGAGTTTCTGGCCGTTGGCAATTGCATTTTGCGTAAAGACGACCAGAACGCTGCCTTGAAGCAGGATTACACCGCTAAATATGAGTTGGACTGATTGGTGCCGATGAAGCGTTTGATTCTTTGGTTTCTGAGCCTTTTAACGTTGTCTGCCGGGGTGATCTACCTGGGGTACCTGGGGCGAAACTTTGCGACAATGTTGGCAGGTTTTGCGATTGGGTTGGTTGCACTTGCGGTGTTGATACGGCCGTTGCGGGCCATGATCACTGCAATTGTTTCCTTGATGTTGGCCTTGGCAATGGCCGAAGTCGCACTGGGGCTGGTGCCTGAGCCAGCGTCTGCACAGGCCACGCTTGATCCGACAACTGACTATGTCAAACACTACTGGAGTCACACTGATATCGGAGCCCTGCCTAGGCCTGGCAAGCACACCACGCGCAAGCTGGCACCCGATGGCTCGGAGATTTACTCCACGGCTTACACCATAGGTAATGATGGTTTCAGAGTCACCCCTGGAAACCCCGTCGGCAGCAAGAAGAGGGTCAATTTTCTAGGTTGTTCCCACACTTTTGGCGAAGGTTTGGCGGATGACCAAACTTTGCCTGCGCAAGTCCAAAAACTGTTGCCCGACGTGACTGTCCGAAACTTTGGCATCCATGGCTATGGCATGCATCAGGCACTGGCGTTGATGCAAAGCCAGCGGGACATGTCGGGCCAAGTCAATGTTGCGGTCACCGTGCCTTGGCATGCAGAACGATCCGCCTGCGTGCCTGCCTACTCCTTGGGCTCACCTCGATTTCTGCTTCAGGCAGATGGCACTGTCCATAGAAGCGGGATTTGTGGGGGAATTCCGTATTACCCGCTCGCACGAATTCTGAGTTTGTCTAAGGTGTATCGCTTGGCAAAGGCAGCTATTCAAACCCGACAAAGCCAGGACGCTCAGATAGAGCTGTATTTGGGTATCTTGCGGGAAATGTCCGACCTGTCTGCGGTACGGCAGCAGGTCCTGAAAATCGGATTTTTCAATGCTGATCCTACCTGGTTTACTGGGACTTACTCCAATGAAAAGGTGCTCAATGCCATCAAGGCGATGAAGCTTGAGGTGATAGACATGAATCTGTCCGACAAGGAGCAATACCGTAATATGAAGCTGATCTTGCATCCGCTGGATGAGCATGCATCTGCTTTGGCGAATGAAATTACGGGGCCAATTGTTGCGGAATCCCTGATGAAACTACCTGGTTTTGCACAACGAAAGTGAAGCTTGATGTCATTGGCTTAGATTCCCCGTCCACGTAGGCGACTGCGAATAAAACGGGCCAAAGTACCCGGCTTCATGCCATTTGGCAGGGCTGGATTTGTCAAGATCATCAGTACATGTTTCCACAGGGAGACGCGGTTTCCAGCATCCCGCTGTGCAGAAAGCAATCCCATATGTTTACTCAAATTGATGCCACTCGTATCAACGCCCAGGTGGGTCAAGCACTCGACGAGGAGTTTGAACTCCATCTCAAACTGAGAGATCCATTTTCTTGCTACCGCTAATTTTTCTGCTCCCTGCGCGTTGGGTGGGAACTCCATCAGAATGGTGTTTTTTCCATGCACGCGGTAATCACCGAGGCATTGGGGGATGGCTACGATCTTGCCGCAAAAAGCGGCGGGAGGTGCCAGATAAGTATCTGGCCAGACGCGTGGGCCAGTTGGGAACGGCAGTATGCGATCGAGGTATCGTTTGGAAAAACTCAATCCACTGGTCGTCGGTCGAGGCCACCAGCCTGCAGTAGCTTGAATACGATCGGCAATCTCTCCGTCAAGCAAGATCCTTGGCCAGGGCTTCCCTTTGGAATTGCCCTGTGCATCAATGGTCATCAGTTGGTGATAAACCATGGTGGCATCTGGATTTCGCTCCCATACTGCTTTGAGTTCAGTGAGCTTATTGGCTGCATACCGGTCATCCGAATCTAGAAAACAGATGACATCACCATTCGCTACGGCACAGGCTGCGTTGATTGCTGACGAGTGCCCCCCATTGCTTTTAAAGATGAGCTTTGCTTGATCTTGATAACGTTCGATGATGGCGCGAGACCCATCTGTGGAACCATCGTCAACGATGATGAATTCATCGGGCAGGGTGGTCTGATTCAGCACACTGAGAATAGCTTCCTCAATGTAGCTCTCATGCATATAGCTGCTGAGAATAACGCTGATACGCAAGGGTACGCTCCAAGTCCGATGAGTTGGTCGGGGTGAGAGGATTCGAACCTCCGGTCTCTACGTCCCGAACGTAGCGCTTTACCAGACTAAGCTACACCCCGGTGGCATGGCATGGCGTGCGAGTCGCAAAAAATCAGGACCGACGCTCTAGAAGCGAAGACCCCAATTGTAGCAAAGCGGTCTTGTAAACACTGGTAGGTAAGCCTGCAATAGCTGCGATGGCCCGTTGCGCTTCGTAAGCTGCGGCATCCCGTGTTGCGTCAAGTGAACCTGTGCTTTTTACGATCGAAATGATGGCGTGCAAATGTGCGGTGTCGCCTGTTTCAATGGCGGAGCGGATAGCATGCGCATCAGCCGGAGCAGCACGCTGCATGGCAACGATCAAGGGCAGGGTAGCTTTGCCTTCTCGTAGGTCGTCACCCAGATTTTTGCCCATTTCCTCGGCACTCCCGTCATAGTCGAGTGCGTCATCGATGACTTGAAAAGCGGTACCAAGCGCCTGCCCATATGCAGAACAGGCCTGTTCCACTTCGGCCGGCTGCCCTGAAATGACGGCGCTCAGTCTTGTGCTGGCTTCAAACAGTTTGGCAGTCTTGGATCGGATCACCTTGAGATAGCTGGCTTCTGAGAGCGATGCATCGTGCATATTCATCAGTTGGAGCACCTCGCCCTCTGCGATCACATTGGTTGCCTCTGAGAGTATCTCCATGACGCGCATGTCGCCCACATCGACCATCATCTGGAAGGCGCGGGAGTACAGGAAGTCCCCCACCAGCACACTGGCAGGATTGCCGAACATTTCGTTGGCCGTGGCCCGCCCGCGACGCAGTGTGGAATCGTCGACGACATCGTCATGCAAGAGCGTCGCAGTGTGGATGAACTCAACCACCGCTGCCAGCGTGTGGTGGTGGTTGCCGGTATAGCCGAGGGCTTTGGCCATCAGTATCAACAGGATGGGCCGAAGGCGCTTGCCACCAGCCGAAATGATGTACTGGGCAACTTGTCCAACCAATGGAACACCAGAATCCAGACGCTTGTCAATGACGGCATCTACCGACGCCATATCTTCAGCAACCAGGGCCAACGCGGATTGAAAGGGGGATGCTGTGGAAGACAATTCAGACATTCGTAAGATTGCCGAGATTATAGAAAATTCCACCGATGCCTACCATTGGCTTTCGAGAAACCTATTGGCATTTAAATATCGGCATGGTAGAATGCTCGGTTCCTTGGAATGGTCCACAGGAAACTCTTAGAGGTTTAGTATGTACGCGGTCATAAAAACCGGTGGCAAGCAGTATCGCGTTGCTTCCGGCGACAAGATCAAAGTAGAACAGATTACTGCGGACGTTGGCCAAGAGATCGTGATCGACCAGGTTTTGGCTGTTGGTAACGGCAGCGAGATCAAAGTTGGCACGCCCTTGGTGTCCGGCGCAACGGTGACGGCAACGGTCGTTGCTCATGGCAAGCACGACAAAGTGCGCATTTTCAAAATGCGTCGTCGTAAGCACTATCAGAAACGTCAAGGCCATCGTCAGCAGTTCACAGAACTGCAAATCGGTGCCATTGCGGGATAAGTTAAGGAGCTTTAGTCATGGCACAGAAAAAAGGCGGCGGCTCTACGCGAAACGGGCGTGATTCCAAGCCCAAAATGCTCGGTGTAAAAGCTTTCGGCGGTCAATTGATCAGCGCTGGCTCTATCATCGTGCGCCAACGTGGTACCAAGTTTCATGCTGGAACCAATGTGGGCCAAGGTAAAGACCACACTCTGTTTGCTTTGGCAGACGGGCATGTGTCCTTTGCTGTCAAGGGTGCGCTCAATCGTCACACCATCAGCGTGACTCCAGTAGCTGCTTAATTTAAGCGCTGTCCAGGTTTCACCCACAAGCCCCGCACAGCCGGGGCTTTGTTGTTTTTGATGCTCAGGTTATGCTGATCGTCATACTTTAGCAAACGAAGCAAACCATGAAATTTGTTGACGAGGCCTACATTGACATTGCTGCAGGCGATGGTGGGAACGGCTGCGTCTCGTTCCGGCATGAAAAGTACAAAGAGTTTGGCGGCCCCAACGGAGGCGACGGTGGCCGTGGCGGCCACGTCTTTGCCGTGGCCGACCCCAACCTCAACACCCTGGTGGATTACCGTTTTTCGCGTCGGCACGAAGCCAAAAAAGGCGAGCACGGTATGGGCTCTGACATGTTCGGCGCTGCGGGTGCTGACATCACGCTCAAGATGCCTGTGGGCACCATCATTTCTGATGTCGAAACGGGCGATGTGCTGTTTGAGCTGCTGGTCCCTGGTGAAGTCATCACCATTGCCAAGGGCGGGGATGGCGGTTTTGGAAACTTGCGTTTTAAGAGCGCCATCAACCGTGCACCTCGTCAAAAAACGCCCGGCTGGCCCGGTGATAAGCGCAATCTCAAGCTGGAGCTCAAGATTCTGGCCGATGTAGGCTTGTTAGGCATGCCCAATGCGGGCAAATCCACCTTCATTGCAGCAGTATCCAACGCGCGCCCCAAGATCGCGGATTACCCCTTCACAACCCTGCACCCTAACCTGGGAGTGGTGCGCGTAGGGCCTGAGCAAAGCTTTGTGATCGCCGATATACCCGGTTTGATTGAAGGCGCTTCTGAAGGCGCGGGTCTGGGACATCAGTTTCTGCGCCATCTGCAACGCACTCGGCTGCTGCTGCACATTGTGGACATGGCACCGTTTGATGACACGGTTGACCCAGTGGCGCAAGCCAAAGCCATCGTGGCAGAGTTAAAGAAATACGATGAAGCGCTCTATAAGAAACCGCGCTGGCTGGTTCTCAACAAACTGGACATGGTTGCCAACGACGAGCGCGCTGCGTTGGTGAAAGACTTTGTCAAACGCTACAAATTCAAGGGGCCTGTGTTCGAGATATCTGCGCTGACCCGCGAAGGATGCGAGCCGCTGATCAAAGCGATCTTCCAGCATGTGAAGGCCCAGCAAGTGGCTGAACAGGCGCCGGTCGATGTGGACCCGCGTTTTGTGGATCTGTCACCAACCTGAAAATCTGTTGATTCTGAGTGAATTGCCTATGCTATTTGTAGCTAATTAGGCTTACTTATATTGCCGAAACAGCATTCATGACCGAGAAAATGCAATCCCTGGTGTTGCCCGGTGCCAAGCGCATCGTGGTGAAAGTCGGTTCCAGCCTCGTGACCAATGAAGGTCGCGGGCTGGATGAGCAAGCCATTGGTGAATGGTGCCGCCAGTTGGCGGCGCTTGTGCGTGGCGACGTCGGCGGTCCACGTGAGGTCATCATGGTGTCCAGTGGTGCTATTGCCGAAGGGATGAAGCGCCTGGGTTGGACAACGCGACCTCATGAAATCCATGAACTGCAAGCCGCCGCTGCCGTCGGTCAGATGGGCTTGGTGCAAATGTACGAAACCAAGCTTCGCGAGCAAGGTTTAGGCAGTGCCCAGGTCTTGCTGACGCATGCTGACTTGGCCGACCGCGAGCGGTATCTGAATGCCCGCTCTACTTTGCTGACCTTGTTGCGCCTAGGCGTTGTTCCTGTCATCAATGAAAACGACACGGTAGTCACCGACGAAATCAAATTCGGTGACAACGACACGCTGGGTGCGCTGGTGGCCAATCTGGTGGAAGCCGATGTGCTGGTTATCCTGACAGATCAAAAAGGTTTGTATACCGCTGACCCGCGCAAAGACCCCGGCGCCAGTTTTGTGCATGAAGCGAAGGCGGGTGACCCCAAGCTCGAAGAAATGGCAGGTGGTGCAGGGTCGAGCATTGGACGCGGTGGTATGTTGACCAAAATTCTCGCGGCCAAGCGAGCTGCAGGATCAGGCGCATCCACTGTGATCGCATGGGGTCGTGAGCCTGACGCCTTGCTACGCCTGGCACATGGTGAAGCAATTGGTACGGCGCTGATTGCCCAAACCCGCAAAACCCAGGCGCGCAAGCAATGGATGGCCGATCACCTGCAGCTGCGTGGTGCGGTTACCGTGGACGATGGTGCCGTGCTCAAGGTGCGAGGTGAAGGCAAAAGCCTGCTGCCCATCGGCATGACCAGCGTCGAAGGCGATTTCTCGCGCGGTGATGTGATTGCTGTGCGCAATAGCCTGGGGCAGGAAGTGGCCCGCGGACTGGCCAATTACGCAGCTGCTGAGGCAAGGTTGCTGTGTAGAAAACCATCCAGCGAGATTGAAACCCTTCTCGGCTACAGCGCCGAGGCGGAGATGGTGCATCGCGACAACCTGGTGCTCAGTTAATAAGACCACCAGAGCCACTGCCTGCCGCCACATCAAGCCTGAGAATAAGGCTCAAACGTGGCGCCTGGTGGCAGTTCGATGCTTGCCCCATGCTGCAGATGTCCATTCGCATGATGCTGGTGCAGCATTTCCTGCTCCGGGGTACGGACGCCGTTGCGCAAGTAGCGATTTCGTTGGTCTTGCCGAGGCAAGTAACGAACGAGCTCCGTCAAGGCCATTTCATAGACGCCCCGTTTGAATTCAACCACCATGTCCAGCGGAACCCAGTAATCGTTCCAGCGCCAAGCATCGAACTCTGGGTGGTTGGTCGCACGCAGGTTTAAATCCCAGTCATGCCCTATCAACTGAAGCAGATACCAGATCTGCTTTTGGCCTTTGTAAAAGCCCCTTGCGTCCCGCCTGATGTAGCGGTCAGGCACCTCATAGCGCAACCAATCGCGGGTTCGGGCCACAATACGCACATGTTCGGGCTGAAGGCCCACTTCTTCATGCAGTTCCCGGAACATGGCCTGCTCGGGGGTTTCACCCCTGTCAATGCCACCCTGAGGAAATTGCCAACTGTGGGTGCGTATGCGTTTGCCCCAAAAAACCTGATTTCGCTGGTTGAGCAAGATGATGCCGACGTTGGGTCTGAACCCTTCGCGGTCAAGCATAATCAAACCCCAATTTTTAAACTGAGTCCATTATGCACAGCCATTGATTTGCATCAATGGGAAAAGCCCTTGTCTCAGCCCCCTTATTTCCCCTGAAGTGCCCATGAAAGCCTCTCAATTCCTGATTTCCACCCTCAAAGAAGCACCGACTGATGCCGAAGTGGTCAGCCACAAGCTAATGATGCGTGCGGGCATGATCAAAAAGCTTGGCGCAGGCATTTACACCTATATGCCAATGGGCCTGCGCGTCATTCGCAAGGTCGAGGCGATTGTTCGTGAAGAGATGGACCGTGCGGGGGCTGTCGAGTGCACCATGCCTGTGATCCAGCCAGCCGAGTTGTGGCAGGAAACGGGTCGCTTTGACAGGATGGGCCCAGAGTTGCTGCGCATAAAGGATCGCCACGGTCGCGACTTCGTCGTGCAGCCGACCAGCGAAGAAGTAGTGACTGACATTGCCCGTCAGGAAATCCGCAGCTACAAGCAATTACCCAAAAACCTGTACCAAATCCAGACGAAATTCCGTGACGAGCGTCGCCCCCGTTTTGGGCTGATGCGTGGCCGCGAGTTCATCATGAAGGATGCCTACAGCTTTGACCGCAGTCCCGACGCGGCCAAAGGCAGTTACAAGATCATGGCTGATGCTTACCGGAAAATCTTTGATCGCTTTGGCCTGACTTACCGCGCGGTGGCTGCTGACAGTGGTGCGATCGGCGGTGATTTGAGTGAAGAATTCCAGGTGATTGCTGCCACCGGCGAAGACGCCATCGTTTACTGCCGCAACAGCGACTATGCGGCGAACATGGAAAAAGCTGAGGCATTGGCGCCGCAGGCCCCGCGCGCAACAGCCACCCAACTGCTGACCAAAACACCGACACCGGGTAAAAGCACTTGCACGGATGTGGCCGAACTGTTGGGTGTGCCCTTGACCATCACGGTCAAGTCGCTGGTGCTGGCGACCGATGTATTGAATGACAAGGGCGAAATTGTCAAAACCCAAGTCTGGCTGCTGCTGGTGCGTGGCGACCACGACATGAACGAAGTCAAGGTCGGCAAGTTGCCCGGACTGGCTGCATTCCGCTTTGCGACCGTGCCCGAGATCGAGGCTCACTTTGGCTGCAAGCCGGGCTATCTTGGCCCAATTGGACTGAAGCAGCCCCTGAAAATTGTGGCCGATCGCGATGTGGCCGGCATGGCTGACTGGATTTGCGGAGCCAACGAGCCCGACTTTCACATCACCGGTGTTAATTGGGGGCGGGACCTGCCTGAACCCGACCTGGTGGCCGACATTCGCAATGTGGTCGAAGGCGACGCTTCGCCTGACGGCAAGGGCGTGCTTGCGATTGAGCGCGGCATTGAGGTCGGCCATGTGTTTTATCTCGGTACCAAATACAGCCAGGCCATGAACGCCACGTTCCTCGACGAAAACGGCAAGCCTCAGTTCATGGAAATGGGCTGCTACGGCATTGGCATCACCCGGCTGCCTGCAGCCGCCATCGAGCAAAACCATGACGACAAGGGCATCATCTGGCCCGATTCACTTGCGCCCTTCACGGTGGTGCTTTGCCCGATCAGCCCGGAGCGAAGCCCCGAGGTTAAAGCGACTGGCGAAAAGCTTTATGCTGAGTTGATGGCCCTGGGCGTGGACGTGATCTTGGATGACCGGGGCGAGCGCCCCGGCGTGATGTTTGCCGAATGGGAGCTGATTGGCGTGCCGCACCGGGTCACGATTGGTGACAAGGGGCTCAAAGAAGGTTTGGTCGAATACCAGCACCGCCGCGACAGCGCATCCACCAAGCTCGCAGTAGCCGACGTGCTTTCACATCTGAAAACCAAGCTCGGCGCATGAGTGGAGGTGACAACGGTTTAATGCCCAAAATCAGTCGCCGAAACACGGTTTTCGGTACATCCGTTGGGCTTGGTTTGCTCCTGTTTGGAGAGCAATCTGCGGCGGGAAACCAGGTAGAGGAACCCATGATTGACTCGGTGCGTACCGCACTGAGTTCGGCAGTATCCAACAGCGCACCGCCAATTCCCGAGTTTGTCGACACAGAATCGCGACTGAAGTATTTGCGTTGGCTGGGTGAGAACAGTCAACGCCTGTACAAGCGTATGCCCGTGCTCGATACGCGTAAGGAATTCCTGCAAACAGTCTGGTACGAAAGCCGCAGAGCGGGTCTAGACATCACGCTGGTGATGGGCTTGATCCAGGTAGAGAGTAATTTCCGAAAACATGCCGTTAGCAAGGCAGGGGCCTGTGGGTTCATGCAGGTGATGCCGTTTTGGATGCGGTTGATTGGAGACGGTGACATCTCCAAGCTGTTTCACATGCAGACCAATTTACGCTTTGGATGCGTGATCCTCCGTCACTACCTTGACCGCGAAAAGGGTGATTTGTTCATGGCCTTGGGCCGTTACAACGGTAGCCGGGGGCGGCCAGAATACCCAAATGCCGTGTTTGCCGCGCAGAGCCTATGGGAGATACGTTAATTTCTGCCATTTCACCTGAGTGCATCGGCAAGAAAAACCCGCTGATCTGCTTGAGACGAGCGGGGAGCAGAAGATTTGCAGGCTTAGCTGGCTTGTGGCGCAGTGCCCAGGGCTTGCTGAAGCTCACCGTTTTCGTACATCTCCATCATGATGTCAGAACCGCCAATGAACTCGCCTTTGACATACAACTGGGGGATGGTGGGCCAGTTGCTGTATTCCTTGATGCCTTGGCGGATTTCGGCGTCGTCCAGCACGTTCACGGTTTTAACAGACTTGGTATCGACGCCACAGGCTTTCAGTACCTGAATAGCGCGGCCCGAAAAGCCGCACATGGGGAAGCTGGCGCTGCCCTTCATGAAAAGGACGACGGGATTGGATTTGACGAGTTCGTCAATTCGTTGTTGGGTATCACTCATGAGGTTTCCTTCAAATCAAGGGGATGAGTCGTTTTCAGATTCACAAGGGTGTGATTATTTCATTGATACGCGTGCCAAGCCATTTTGCCCCGGAACAACGTTCAATACCCTTAAGGTCTTTGCGGGATTGCGCCTGCGCAAATCCCTGTCTCGTCAAAAGCTCGCGTACCGCTTCAGCCTGGTCGTAACCATGTTCCAGCAGTAGCCAGCCATCAGGTCTGAGGTGCGCAGGCGCATCGCAGACAATGAGTCGAATGTCATCCAGCCCGTCGGCTCCGCTGCTCAGGGCTTGCAAGGGCTCGTGCGTCAGGGTTGCTAGGTGCGGGTCATCTGCGGCCAAGTAGGGTGGGTTGGACACGATCAGGTCATAGCGCTGCTCAGGCAAGTTGTTCGAAAACCAGCTACCCTGGCCGAAGCTTACCTTCAGGCCTAGGCGATCAGCATTTTGAGCAGCCACCGCCAGCGCGTCGGCACTGGCATCACTGGCGTACACCGTGGCATTCGGGCAATTGCTGGCCAGTGCCAGGGCCACAGCGCCACTGCCGGTGCCAAGGTCCAGTACCAGCGGGGTTTGGGCGCACGTCAGGCAGTCCAGCCCCCAATCCACCAGGGTTTCGGTATCTGCACGTGGGTCCAGCACGCGAGAGTCAATCTGCAGATGGAGACCGAAGAACTCTTTGCTGCCGGTAATGTAGGCAATGGGCTCATCATGGGCACGGCGCCCACATACGCCTTCAAATCGCTGCAAGCTCAGGGCATCCAGCACATCGGTGTCGTGGCTGAGCAGCCATGCACGCTGCTGAAGGGGTTTGTCTAGGATGTGAAGCATCAATAGCTGCGCCTCCAACCGGTCGAGTCCATGCGACTGAGCATCCTGCAGTGCCTGGGCGATGGTCTTGATGCTGTTCACGGCAAGATCACAAGCTTCAGTTGGCAGCAACTTCCAGGTCTGCCAATTGCTCTGCTTCGCGGGCAGCCTGCAAAGCCGCCATGACCTCGCTCAAATCACCCTCCATGATGAAGCTCAGCTTGTACAGCGTCAGATTGATGCGGTGATCGGTCAAACGCCCTTGCGGGAAATTGTAGGTACGGATGCGGTCTGAGCGATCACCACTGCCGATCAAGCCCTTGCGCTCGGCTGCATCCTTGGCCGCGCGTTCTGCACGGTCTTTTTCATGGATGCGGGCCGTCAGTACTTTCAACGCCTGGGCCTTGTTGCTGTGCTGGCTACGACCGTCCTGGCATTCGGCCACGATGCCTGTGGGAAGGTGCGTGATACGCACGGCAGAGTCGGTTTTGTTAATGTGCTGCCCCCCGGCGCCGCTGGCGCGATAGGTGTCAATGCGCAGATCGGCCGGGTTGATCTGGATCATGGTGGCTTCGTCCTGCTCGGCCAGTACGGCGACTGTGCAAGCGCTGGTGTGGATACGGCCCTGAGTCTCGGTGGCCGGCACGCGCTGTACGCGGTGGCCACCAGACTCAAACTTGAGCGCACCATAAACTCCGTTGCCAGACGAACCCGAGGGGTCTTCCAGGCGGATCACTACCTCTTTGTAGCCACCCAGCTCACTCTGCGATTCGCTCACTACCTCGGTACGCCAGCCCATGCGTTCGGCGTAACGGCTGTACATGCGCAGCAAGTCGGCTGCAAACAAGGCAGATTCGTCACCACCTGTACCCGCGCGAATTTCGATGAAGGCGGGGCGTGCGTCGTCAGGGTCTTTGGGCAGCAGCAGCCGTTGCAGTTCGGCTTCCAGTTGCGTGATCTCGGCCTGCGCACTGGTCATTTCCTCTTGCGCCATTTCGGTCATGTCGGGTTCGTTCAGCATCTCCTGTGCAGTGCTCAGGTTGGCTTCGCACTGTCTGTAACGTTGGTAGCGTCCAGCCAGAACGGTCACGTCAGCATGCTCGCGCGACAACGCCATGAACTGCTTCATGTCCTTCATGATGTCTTCGCGCGACAGCAAAAAATCCAGCTCGTCCAGGCGCTGGGCATAGCGTTCGAGTTGTTGGCGTAAAAACGGTTTCATCGAGGGCAATCTGACTTGTGACGTGAAAGAGGCCCTGCAAAGCGCAGGGTCAACCATGCTCTGCAGAGCAGCGCTAACGGTCGGATTTATTTGATCCAGCTTCGGATGAAGATCGCAAAAACAAACGCTGAATGGTTTGCGCAGTGTGCTCACGGTGGGCTGTATCAGCGGAATTGAGCTCGGCCATCGCACCGTGCAACATCTTGTGCGTGAGGCCCCTGGAGAGCGCTTCCATCACCTTGCCTACGTCGTCGCCACGCGCTAGCGCTTTTTGCGCGCGCGTAAGTTCTGCCGCTCGCCACTCATCGGCCTGTGCATTGAGCTGGCGGATCAAAGAGACCGTGCCACCAGGTCCCCGCTGATCCATCCAATGCATGAAGCTCAGCACGCCCGCGTCAATGATGGCCTCAGCTTGCGCCACCGCAGCTTGGCGGTTGGCCTGAGCGGTCTGCACAACATGCGATAAATCGTCTACGGTGTAGAGGTAAATGTCTTCTAGCGCCTTGACTTCGGGCTCAATGTCGCGCGGTACGGCCAAATCCACCATGAACATGGGGCGGTGCTTGCGCGCTTTCAGGGCGCGTTCCACCGCGCCCAGTCCGATGATGGGCAGCGTGCTGGCAGTGCAACTGATCACGGCGTCAAATTCATGCAGGCGTGACGGAATATCACCCAGGTGAATCACCTCTGCACCAAAGCGCGTGGCCAATTTTTCACCACGTTCCAGCGTGCGGTTGGCAATGGCAATGGCTTTGGGGCTTTTAGCCGCAAAGTGCGTAGCTGCCAGCTCGATCATTTCGCCTGCACCCACAAACAACACATTGATCTGTTGCAGGTCTTCAAACAAGTTACCAGCAAGCCTAACAGCAGCGGCAGCCATGCTGATGCTCTGGGTGCCAATCTCGGTGCTGGTTCGCACCTCTTTGGCGACCGCGAACGAGCGTTGAAACAGCTGGTTCAACGTCTGCCCGAGTGCACCCGCGTCCTCGGCAGCGCGAACAGCGTCTTTCATCTGGCCCAAAATTTGGGCTTCTCCGAGCACCATGCTGTCGAGGCCGCTGGCCACTCGGAATGCATGGCGAGCGGCATGGCCGTCATGCAGTGTGTAGGCATGTTTGCGCAGCACGTCGGTACTGACGCCGCCAGTCTGTGCCAGCCAGTCGATGGCGCCGTCCAGGTCGGCTTGCTCACCCGCGCCATACACTTCGGTGCGGTTGCAAGTAGAAATGATGGCGGCTTCAGGGTGGCGATGCAACGAGCCGCGCAGTTTATGCAGCGTTGGCTCTATTTGGTCCAGGGCAAACGCAAACCGCCCGCGCATGTCGAGCGGAGCGGTGGTGTGGTTGATGCCGAGAGCCCAGACTGCCATGCTGTGTTTGATTTTGAGGCTGGATTATAAAATTTGTGAATCAACCGTGAAGGCCTGACCTGTTTTGACCCTGATCGATATCCTGATCCACTTGATGAGCTTTGCAGCACCTGCAGCTGCAGTGGCGCTTGTCGTTAGCCTTACCAGCTACTTTGGGAGAAAAAAATCAGGATTTAGGCTTATTTTATGGCATGTTATAGCTATCAATTTTGTAGTTTGCCTGGCGGCGTTGCTGGTGGGACTGTGGTTTTTTGGACGTGACGGCAAGATGCTGACCTACTTTGGCATGGCGCTGGCGTGTGGCAGTTGCCAGTGGGTGCTTGGTCGGCATTGGCGAGGTGGCTCGTTGAACAATGCCAGCCGGGTTTGATCGAATCAAACCGTGTTTGACGACGGACTCACTGCACCGGGTTGAACATGTCCACCCTGTCCGTGATGATCCCATCGGTACCCAAATCAACCAATCGCTGCGCCGCCCATTCGTCGTTGACGGTGTAGCTCAGGGTCTTAAAACCTGCTGATTTGGCCTGTGTCACCGTGGAAGGGACCCAAAGGGCATGGTTGCAGACGATGGCTATGCAGTCCAGACTCAGTGCGGTTTCCAACCAGCCTTTCCACAAGGTGTCGAGTAGCAACCCACGAGGCAGATGAGGCGCTGCCTTCTTCGCAGCCTCCAGTGAGTCAGGTTGAAAACTGGTAAGCAGAGGTGGCACCGCAGCGGTATCCCACAGTTTGGCGGCATGCTCAGCGACAACTTGGCCGGTGATAGCCTCCGTACCGGGTGTTGGTTTGATTTCTATGTTCAGCGAATGGCCGTTGCGAATGCAATACGCCGCAATGTTTTTCAGCGTGGGCAGGGGTTCCCCGGCGTAATGGCGCGAATGCCAACTTCCTGCATCGAGCATAGAGAGGTCGCTCCAGGGCAACTCGCCACCAATGCCTTTGCCATTGGTCGTGCGCTGCAGCTCGGCATCGTGCATCAAAAACGGTACGCCGTCAGCGCTGAGTTTGACGTCGCATTCGAACATGCGGTAGCCATGCGAAGCACCCAACCGGAAGGCTGCCAATGTGTTCTCTGGAGCCAGCTTGCCCGAGCCTCGGTGGGCAATCCAGCGGGGGTAGGGCCAATTCTCTGTACGTACATTTTTCACAGCAACCGCTTTCCGGTCTCAGTGTCAAACCAATGTACACGGTCTTCTTCCAGCGAGATGCGCACTTCGTCCCCCACAGCAGGCGATGGCTTGCCTTCTTCCTGGCGCACGATGACTTGCTCGGTGCCAATGCGCGCATAGATCAAGCGCTCGGCGCCTAGCAGTTCCACAGTCTCGATCACGGCATCCCATCCATTGGGGGTGATATGCAGGTGCTCTGGTCGCACGCCCATGATGGCGCCGGGTCGCACGCCGGGGGCTTCGCGCACCAAGTTCATGGGCGGCGAGCCGATAAAGCTGGCCACAAAGGTGGTGGCTGGTTGGTGGTACACCTCTTCAGGTGTGCCGAACTGCTCCATGTTGCCCGCGTTCATCACGATCATGCGCTGGGCCAGTGTCATGGCTTCGACCTGATCGTGGGTGACAAAAAGGCTGGTGATGCCCAGTTCTCGGTGCAGTTTTTGAATTTCAATGCGAGTCTGAGCGCGCAGCTTGGCGTCCAGATTAGACAGAGGTTCGTCAAATAAGAATACCTGCGGCTGACGCACGATGGCTCGGCCCATAGCCACACGCTGGCGCTGTCCACCAGACAGTTCGCGGGGTTTACGTTCCATCAAATGGCCCAACTCCAGAATCTTGGCGGCCTTGTCCACGCGGGCCTTGATTTCGTCTTTGGGCACCTTGGCGATCTTCAGGCCATAGGCCATGTTTTCGAAGTTCGTCATGTGTGGGTACAACGCGTAGTTCTGGAACACCATGGCGATGTCGCGCTCTGCAGGTTCCAGGTTGTTCACCACTCGGCCGCCAATGGAGATTTCGCCTCCCGAGATTTCTTCCAGGCCTGCCACCATGCGCAGCAGGGTTGATTTGCCGCAGCCCGAAGGGCCGACGATGACGACGAATTCTCCGTCCGCAATCTCGGCATTGACACCGTGAATGACCTGGTTTTCGCTTTTCCCTTTGCCATAGCGTTTGACGACGTCTTTGAGTTGTATCGATGCCATTTTTTGCTCTTATTTTTCCGTGTCCACGAGACCTTTGACAAACCACTTCTGCATCAGCATCACGACCAGCGCGGGCGGCAACATGGCCAGGATGGCGGTTGCCATCACCACGTTCCATTCGACATAACCTTCGCCAAAGATGAAGCGCTTGATGCCCAGCACGATGGGGTACATGTCTTCATTGGTACTGATCAAGAGTGGCCACAGGTACTGGTTCCAGCCGTAGATGAACTGGATCACAAACAGCGCAGCAATCGAGGTTTTGGAGAGCGGGATCAGCACATCCAGGAAGAATCGCATAGGGCCAGCACCGTCGATGCGCGCCGCTTCGACCAATTCGTCTGGCACGGTCAAAAAGAATTGTCGGAACAAAAAGGTTGCAGTGGCAGAGGCAATCAGCGGCACCGTCAGGCCCGCGAAGCTATTGAGCATGCCCAGGTTAGAGACGACCTCATAGGTCGGGCCAATGCGAACCTCCACTGGCAGCATCAGCGTGACAAAGATCATCCAGAACACCAGGTTCTTGAACGGGAATCGAAAGTAAACAATGGCGAAGGCTGATAACAACGAGATGGCTATCTTGCCCACGGCAATCAATACCGCCGTCACCAGGCTGACCCACATCATGGGCAGCACAGCGCCAATGGTGGAGCCGGTACTGGTCTTGCCGCCAAGCAGGGCGAGTTGGTAGGTCTCCAACATGTGTCCGCCTGGCATCAACGAGATGGGGTTGGCTGTGGCAATCTGCTCAGCTGTCTGAGTTGAACCTACAAGGGTCAGAAACACAGGAAAAACAACAATTGCAACACCTATGAGGAGGATCAGGTGTGACACAAAGGTGAGGATGGGGCGGCGTTCGACCATGTCAGTACTGGACTTTCTTCTCGACGAACTTGAACTGAACCACCGTGAGCGCAATCACAATGGCCATCAGGACCACTGACTGCGCTGCACTGCCTCCCATGTCGTTCGCCTTGAAACCGTCGTAGTAAACCTTGTAAACCAGGATGGCTGTCTCTTTGCCAGGACCACCATGAGTGGCGGCTTCGACGATGGCAAAGGTGTCAAAAAACGCGTAAATGATGTTGATCACCAACAGAAAGAACGCTGTTGGCGACAAAAGCGGAAACACAATGCTCCAAAATCGCTTCCAGGGACTGGCGCCGTCAATGGTAGCTGCTTCGATCAACGAGTGTGGGATGGATTGAAGTCCAGCCAGGAAGAACAGGAAGTTGTAAGAAATTTGCTTCCAGACCGCAGCCATCACGATCAGAGCCATAGCGTGCTGACCATTGAGAAGATGGTCCCAGGGAATGCCCATTTGGCGAAGCCAGTAGGCCACGATCCCATAGGGTGAGGCAAACATCATCAGCCACAAAACACCCGCGACGACTGGTGCTACTGCATAAGGCCAAATCAGCAGGGTTTTGTAAACGGATGCCCCCCGCACCACGCGATTGGCCATCACGGCCAACAACAATGCCACGGCCAGACCGATGACTGCTACCAGCAACGAAAAGAGGGCCGTGGTGTAAAACGACGCCAGATAGCTCGGATCAGAGAACAGTCGGTCGAAGTTTTCGAATCCCACAAACTCCGCTGCCGATGTGCCAAACGCGTCCTGTTGCAACACGCTCTGGTAAACCGCCTGGCCTGCTGGCCAGAAAAAGAACACCAGAATGACTGCCATCTGTGGCGCAATCAACAGCCACGGTAGCCAAGTTGACTTGAACAGGACACGTTTTTCCATGGACAAACCGATGCCTTAACCTTTGTTGGCTTTCTGGAAGCGTTCAAGCTGTTCGTTACCACGCTTGATGGCCAGGTCAATGGCTTCTTTCGGGGCTTTCTTGCCACTCCAGACGCCTTCAAGCTCCTCGTCAATGATGGTGCGAATCTGGACAAAGTTGCCCAGGCGGATGCCGCGTGACTTGTCTGTCGTTTTGCGGATCATCTGGGTCACTGACACGTCAGTGCCTGGATTTTTCTTGTAGAACCCGCTCTTGTCAGTGAGTTCAAATGAGGCTTTGGTCACAGGCAGGTAGCCCGTGCGCTGGTGACTCTTGGCTGCGACGTCTGGCTGGGACAGGTAATTGAAGAACTGGGCGACGCCTTTGTATTCTGCAGATTTCTTGCCAGACATGACCCACAGGCTGGCCCCGCCAATCACGGTATTTTGCGGCGCACCTTCGACATCGGGGTAATAGGGCAATGTGCCAATGCCATAGCCGAACTTGCCATTGCGAACCACGTTGCCATATAGCGCAGATGAGCCCGTCATCATGGCGCATTCACCAGAGACAAAGGTGGGATCCCCCGCATTGCCACGGCCTTTGTACACAAACAGGCCTTGCTTGGCCATGTTGGCCAGGTTCTCAATATGACGAAGGTGCAGTGGTGTATTGAAGCTTAGACGGGCATCCAGTCCCTTCATCCCATTGCCTTTGGAGGCGAATTCAGTGTTATGCCAGGCGGAGAAAGATTCCAGTTGAGTCCAGCTGATCCAGCTGGTGGTAAACGGGCACTTGTGTCCGCTTGCTTTGAGCTTGGCTGCAGCCAACGCTACTTCAGGCCAAGTTGTTGGTGGTTTCTCTGGGTCCAGACCTGCGGCCTTGAATGCGTCTTTGTTGTAGTGGAAAACAGGGGTGGAACTGTTGAATGGGAAGCTCAGCATTTCACCATTGGGAGCAGTGTAGTAGCCAGCCACAGCTGGCACATAGGCGTTCTGATCAAATTTCTGACCGCCTTCTTTCATCACTTCACCCACGGGCTTGATTGCTCCTTTGGAAGCCATCATGGTCGCTGTGCCCACTTCAAACACCTGCAGAATATGAGGGGCGTTGCCCGCACGGAATGCGGCAATGGCGGCGGTCATGGACTCGTCGTAGCTGCCTTTGAAGACCGGCACAATTTTGTAATCTTTTTGTGTGGCGTTGAAATCCTTGGCCAAGTCATTCACCCATTCTCCGAGTGCGCCTCCCATCGAATGCCACCACTGAATTTCGGATTGGGCTTGTGCGCTGCTTGATGCAACGGCTGCGAATGCCAAGGCGGCAAGTTTGAACTTCATGACAACTCCAAAGATTGAAAATGGCCCAGCTTAGACCGCTAGGATGACAGATCAGCAACAAATTGATGACGAAATCGTGACATTGCTATGACAGCACGATTTAACACCGATTTGCAGCGTTGAATTCAGGGGGGTTTCCATGAGTTCCGCGCCATTGACGCCGGTATATTCGCGGCGGATGTTCAATTTTGCTGCACTGCGGTAACATCGCTCCTCAGTCGGGAACGGTTCTCAATTCAGTTCTGGCTGAGCCTATTCAGAACACGATGAACGCTCCTACCTCGCTCAACCACCTTCTGGCCACAGCCAGCGAAGCGCCTCGCCTGCGCGAAATACCCTACAACTACACCAGTTTCTCTGACCGGGAGATTGTGATCCGCCTACTAGGCGAGCGTGCTTGGTCTCTGGCCAGTCAGCTGCGTGGTGAGCGTCGGACCGGGCGTTCTGCGCGCATGCTGTACGAGATTCTGGGTGACATCTGGGTAGTGCAGCGTAACCCGTATTTGCAGGATGACCTGCTTGACAACCCCAAACGTCGCCGTCAGTTGGTGGATGCATTGCATCACCGCCTGGGCGAAGTGCAAAAGCGTCGCACCCCCCAAACCGATGCCGAGCGCGATGCCCTGGTTGCCGAGTTACTGACGCTAGCGACCAAAGCCATTGACAAATTTGACGCCGAATTTGCTGAGATGGCAGCGTTGCGTCGCAAGGCAACCAGCGCACTGAGGCGGGTGACAGCCAAAGACAATATCAAGTTTGATGCTTTAAGCCGAGTCAGCCATGTGACGGATGCGACAGATTGGCGCGTGGAATATCCGTTTGTTGTGCTGACGCCAGACACTGAGGCCGAAATGGCCGAACTGGTCAGGATTTGCTTTGAACTTGAGATGACCATCATTCCACGCGGCGGCGGTACTGGCTACACCGGTGGCGCGATCCCCCTGACCTGGAACAGTGCTGTCATCAACACCGAAAAGCTCGAAGCCATGACCGAGGTGGAGCTTCGCAAGCTGCCCGGTGTGGCCCAAGATGTAGCCACTGTGTGGACTGAAGCCGGGGTTGTAACACAACGCGTGGCCGACGCAGCCGAGCGTGCGGGCTACGTGTTTGCTGTGGACCCAACGTCTGCTGAAGCATCCTGTGTAGGCGGCAACATTGCCATGAATGCGGGTGGCAAAAAGGCGGTGCTCTGGGGTACGGCGCTGGACAATTTGGCCAGCTGGCGCATGGTGACTCCGCAGGCGGAATGGCTTGAGGTCACCCGCATCAACCACAACCTGGGCAAGATTCACGACGCTGAAGTTGCCAGCTTTGAACTTCAATATTTCAAGGCCGACGGGAAGACCCCACTTCGCGCTGAACGGCTGGATATATCAGGGCCGAGCTTTCGCAAGGAGGGCTTGGGCAAAGATGTGACTGACAAATTCCTGAGTGGACTACCCGGCGTCCAGAAGGAAGGCTGTGACGGTTTGATTACCAGCGCACGATGGGTTGTGCACCGCATGCCTGCACACACGCGAACGGTCTGCCTGGAGTTCTTTGGACACGCCAAAGACGCAGTGCCCAGCATTGTCGAGATCCGCGATTTCATGTTTTCTGAAACCAAGCGTACTGGCACGGTCCTGGCGGGACTGGAACACCTGGACGACCGCTACCTCAAGGCCGTGGGCTACGCCACCAAGAGCAAGCGTGGTGGTCTGCCTAAGATGGTATTGGTGGGTGACGTTGCTGGGGACGATGCCGATGCCGTGGCCAAGGCAACGTCTGAAGTGGTTCGCCTAGCCAACTCGCGCAGTGGCGAGGGCTTTGTGGCTGTCAGCGCTGAAGCACGCAAGAAGTTCTGGTTGGACCGTAAAAAGACGGCTGCCATTTCACGTCATACCAATGCCTTCAAGGTCAATGAAGACGTGGTGATTCCGTTGCCGCGCATGGCAGAGTACACAGACGGGATAGAACGCATCAACATCGAACTTTCATTGCGCAACAAACTTAAGCTGTGTGACGAGCTGCAAGCTTTTTTCAGCCAGGGCAATTTGCCGCTGGGCAAGGGTGATGACTCCAGCGAAATTCCATCTGCCGAGGTGCTGGCCGAGCGTGGCCTGCAGGCTTGCCAGTTGATCAGCAACTGTGCTGAGCTTTGGCGCGGCTGGTTGCAGCAGGCCGATAGCCTCTTCCCCCAGTTGCAATCGCATGAATTGCGCGCCAGCTGGAAGACGCAACTGCGTGCGCCGCTGGCCGAACTGTTCACAGGCGCCATCTACAAACCGTTGATGGACGAATGCAACGCCATTCATCAGCGCGTTCTTAAAGGCCGCGTATGGGTGGCTTTACACATGCATGCGGGGGACGGCAATGTGCATACCAATATCCCTGTCAACAGCGACAACTACGAGATGCTGCAGACCGCGCACGAGGCGGTCGGTCGCATCATGGAGTTGGCGCGCAGCTTGGACGGCGTGATCTCTGGTGAGCACGGTATTGGCATTACCAAAATGGAGTTCATGAGCGATGCTGAGCTTCAACCCTTCGCTGATTACAAGGCTCGAATTGATCCTTTAGGCAGATTCAATAAGGGTAAATTGCTCCGAAAAACGGAGCATATGGGGATGCATTCGGACTTAACCAATGCCTACACGCCCAGCTTTGGATTAATGGGGCATGAATCGCTCATCATGCAGCAAAGCGACATCGGCGCGATTGCCGACTCCGTCAAGGACTGCTTGCGCTGCGGTAAATGTAAACCCGTGTGCGCAACGCATGTGCCGCGTGCCAATCTGCTCTACAGTCCGCGCAACAAGATATTGGCAACTTCGCTGTTGGTGGAAGCTTTCCTTTACGAAGAGCAAACCCGCCGGGGTGTGTCCATCAAGCATTGGGAAGAATTTGAAGACGTGGCCGATCATTGCACGGTGTGCCACAAATGCCTGACACCTTGCCCGGTGAAGATCGACTTTGGCGACGTGTCCATGAACATGCGCAACCTGCTGCGCAAGATGGGTCAGAAAAGTGTTCGCCCGGCGGCCAGTATGGCCATGCTGTTGCTGAATACACGCAATCCACTGGCAATCTCTGTACTGCGCACCCTGCTACTGGATTGGGGTGGCAAGGCGGTCAATCTGGCTAACACGTTGCTCAAAGCCTTTGTCAACAAGCAAACCAAAGCACCGCCAGCCAGTATAGGGGCTGCGCCGATCAAAGAGCAGGTCATCCACTTTGTCAACAAGAAGATGCCAGGCGGCTTGCCCAAACAGACCGCGCGCAAACTGTTGGACATTGAAGACCCCAACTACGTGCCCATCCTGCGCGATCCTCAGGCGACCACGGCAGAGACGGAGGCTGTGTTTTACTTTCCCGGATGCGGCTCCGAGCGCATGTTCAGCCAAGTCGGTTTGGCGACTCAGGCCATGCTTTGGCATGCAGGTGTGCAAACAGTACTGCCACCCGGGTACCTGTGCTGTGGCTACCCCCAGCGTGGTGCGGGCCAGTTTGACAAGGCGGAGAAACTGATTACGGACAACCGTGTACTGTTCCATCGCGTGGCCAATACGGTTAACTACTTGGACATCAAGACCGTGGTAGTAAGTTGTGGCACATGCTACGACCAGTTGCAAGGCTACCAGTTCAATGAAATATTTCCGGGCTGCCGCATCATCGATATTCATGAATACTTGCTCGAAAAAGGCATCACTTTGCCTGACGCCCAGCAAGGCGCCTATCTGTATCACGACCCTTGCCACAGTCCGATGAAGCAGAGAGATCCAATGAAAACGGTCAAAGCTTTGGTGGGCAACGCTGTCGTGGCCAGCGAGCGCTGCTGCGGAACTGCGGGTACTTTGGCGGCCGGTCGTCCTGACATTTCGACACAGGTGCGCTTTCGCAAGGAAATCGAGCTACTTCGCAATGAGACCGAATTGCGGCAAGTCCATGCAGACAAATTGGCGCCAAATGACAACGTGAAAATGTTGACCAGTTGCCCCGCTTGCTTGACCGGTTTGTCGCGCTACGGCCAAGATTTACAGAGTGGTTTGATGCAAACTGACTACATCGTTGTCGAAATGGCGAACAAAATTCTTGGCGAAAACTGGATGCCAGAGTACGTGGCAAAAGCAAACCAGGGTGGCATTGAGCGGGTTCTTGTATAAAGCTGACTGTTGTATCCTGAACGTCCAAACCCTAAAAATGGGCAATGGAGCTGCTGTTTAAGTGCAGAATTTGCAACGTTGTACCAAAGTCTTAGGGCTTGACGGGGGTTTCAGACTGTCAGTCTGGACCAAAACACCCTAAAGTCTGAGGATGTCGATTGGGACGTTACGAATGGATAGATTCATGAAACGCAAAGACGGACAGATGGTCTGCACTGCACGCCATGTTCGATGGCTGCTGTCCCTGGCTTTCCTGGCTGCAGTGATGCCAGAACTTACCTGGGCTCAAAGCAGCGCCAATCCTATCGGCCAAGTCGAGTATGTGCGGGGCGCAGGTTTGGCCCAATTGCCTGGGCAGGCACCACGCGTGCTGGGTAAAGGTCTTGCTTTGGCTGAGGGAGACCGCCTGACGACTGCAGAGGGCGCAACTGCGATTGTGGCTTTGCAGGACGGCACTCGAATGACAGTTCGGCCAAACTCAGAAATGCTGGTTCAGCAATACCGCTACCAGCCCAATGCCAGCGACAACAGCATGCTGCTCAGTCTGGTACGCGGTGGCCTGCGAACACTGACTGGTCTACTGACCAAGAATGCCCCGGGAGCAGCCAAAGTCCAGACAGCTACTGCTACTGTGGGCATCCGTGGCACTGATTTCGACATGCGCCTTTGCAATGCTGACTGCGCTGCTGAATCGGCCAAGGTACAAGATGGGGGACGCCCAAACGCCATTCAGGCCAGTGCAAAAGTGGTGACTCTGGAAGGCGGGTTGAGTGCGATCGATGCCAGTGGCCAGCGTCGGGTTATGGTCAAGGGAGGGGCGGTGTATCCAGGTGACGTGGTGGAGACAGAGCCGGGCACGCGTGCCGTTTTGGCGTTTCGCGACGATAGCCGGATCACTCTGGGATCTGCAACGCGTTTTAGGGTTGATCATTTTGTTTTTGACGCGAATAACGCCAAAGAGGGGCGCTTTCTGGTGTCTTTGTTGCGCGGATCGCTCCGTGCATTGACGGGCCTTGTCAGCAAGGCCAATAGCCGCAATGTGCTGTTCAATACGCCGACCGCGACTGTGGGCATTCGCGGCACCGGTCTGGATCTTGACTGTGCAGATAACGGTTGCTCTGTCTTCAGTTGGCTGGGCACCATTGAGGTTACGCCTGATCCGCAAGTGGTGCAGTTCAATGCAACTCCTCAATTGCTCGTAGCTGGGCAGGGGCTCTTTGTGGGCGCAACGGGTGTAACACCATTGAGCGTGACGCCGCTGAACCAGTTGCCGCGGCCTGACGAGGTATCCGTGGACAACAAGCCGCTTTTTGAAAGCAACAATGCGTCAGAAAACCTATTGGGTCTGTATGTATTTGTTCGCGATGGCCATCTCGAGATTGTTTCAGAGCGGGAAACCTTGCAGCTTGGACGTGGCGAGGCAGGGTACGTCAGTCAGCAGGGTTTTACTGACCGACCTGGCATCATTCCGCGATTCATCGATTTTGATCGGACTCCTTTGCCTGGTTCACGCAACGCAGCCCTCACTGCTGTTCTGGATGAGCTGAACCTTCGTACCGTCAATCAATGCAGATAGCCATGAAAAAAGCACTTCGATCTACGTGCCTGATGGCTGCTGTGGCCATTTCCGCCTTTGCAATGACGGGTTTGTCAGCCCGTGCACAGCCTGCGCCTCCGGCTGAAGTGGCTACCGTGCCTGCGCCCCGGTTCGCTGTCAAAGGTTTTCGATTGGTGGGCGAAAACCCCTTGGGTGAGGTGCAGGCCGCCCAAGTGCTGGCTCCCTATGTCCGAGCCGACGCCACACTCGAAACCTTGCAGCAGGCTGCCACCGCGCTGGAAACGGCCATGCGCGACAGGGGTTTTGGTCTGCACAGGGTGGCCTTGTCTCCACAAAGCGTGGGTGACACGGTTCTGCTGACTATCGTTCACTTTTCCGTGGCCAGCGTGAAGGTCGAGGGGGCCTCTTTGTATGACGAGGCAAACATCCTTCGCAGTCTGCCGGACCTGCAAATAGGCAGTACTCCCAATTTCAAGCGTCTAGCAGTTCAAACGGCGATCGCCAATGAGAACCAGGGCAAACAGATTCAACTCGGTGTCAAGGAGTCTGCCGAATCTGACAAGGTGGATGCCAGTATTCTGGTAAAGGAAACCCGACTCTGGAATTTAACGGCAGGTATCAACAACAATGGTTCTGCAGCGACGGGTCAAGACCGGTTCACGGTTGCTGCCACGCACAGCAACATGCTGAAGCTGGATCACCAGTTTTCTGCTGCCTACACGACCTCGCTTGAGCACTCTTCCAATGTGAAGCAGTTGGGTTTGTCATACAGGATGCCTCTTTACAGCCTGGGGGGGGTGATGGGGGCCAGTTATACGCGATCAGACGTAGTAGGCAGCTTCGGGACTTTTACCAGCACAGGCGCCGGACGGACGGCCAGTGTGAATTACACCCACTACCTGGTTCCACAAAAGGGCTACCGTAGCTATGTTACGTTTGGAGTGGATGACAAAGTATTTGATCCATCGCAACTCAACGGCATTACGATCGTTGGGCAACTGGTGCGTCGTAGCCGCCAGATATCCCTGGGCTACGCAGCCCGACACGACGCGGACCGTTCGTTGTTAAGCTACAACCTTGATCTGGCGACGAATCTGGTGGGTGGAGAGGGCAATACTCTGCTTGCCTACCAGAGCGAAGACCCCAGAATCAACAACGTCCGATGGAAAGCCCTGCGTGGCAATGTGAACTACCTTTCAAACCTTACTGGCAATTGGCAGTGGTCAGTTCGCAGTGCCTTGCAATACAGTGGTGACGCGTTGATAGCCGGCGAACAGTTTGGCGTGGGTGGCGTCGCTTCAGTAAGGGGAACGACTGAGCGTCCCGTTGCTGGAGACCGTGGTCTGTCCACTGCGCTGGAAATTACCACGCCTGAGTTGACCTCTGGCCTGCGCCTGCTGGGTTTCGTCGATGCAGGCTGGCTGTCGAACAACCATGTCAATGGCACCAGCAAACCTGCGAATGACAGCTTGGCCAGTACGGGGCTGGGACTACGCTATGGTACCCAATGGGCGACGCTCGGGTTGGACTACGGTTATGTGGTCAAGGGCAGTGTGGTGCCGCAAACGATAAACTCTGTTTCACCCAAAAAGGGCGACCAGAA
The DNA here is from genome assembly GCA_016703665.1 of Candidatus Defluviibacillus avedoerensis. Taxonomy (GTDB): domain Bacteria; phylum Pseudomonadota; class Gammaproteobacteria; order Burkholderiales; family Burkholderiaceae_C; genus Defluviibacillus; species Defluviibacillus avedoerensis. The sequence goes on along the minus strand of JADJBS010000011.1, from coordinate 97,910 downwards.
GCTGCACGTCAACCTGACAGCCAAGTTCTGAGCTGTGAAATAACGCTACCCTTCATCCCAATCTATGGCCGGACTGACAACAACTACCCCAAGCCCTCAATCCCTGACGGTACACGCCAAGTCGCGCGTCCTGGAAATCAATTTTTCCGATGGCGCGTGCTACCGGATTCCGTTTGAATTGATGCGCGTCTATTCCCCTTCGGCAGAAGTACAGGGTCATGGCCCTGGCCAGGAAGTCTTGCAGACGGGGAAACGGGACGTTGGCTTGATTGAGCTCGAACCCGTTGGCAATTACGCGATCAAACCGGTGTTTTCAGACGGGCATGAGAGCGGCATTTTTTCGTGGGATTACCTTTACTTTTTAGGCTCCGAACAAGATCGGCTATGGGCTGATTACGAGGCCAAGCTGATTACGGCAGGGGTGTCCCGCGATGCACCGATGGCGGTCAAGACTGGTCAGGGCTGTGCCAGTCATTGACAATTCTGCAACACTTCTATTTCGCTCTTTATTTTGTAGCAACTAATGCATGCCAGCTTTGCGATAAGCGCAAAATTCAATTCACGGCAGATAGCGATTCACCCCGTTTGAAATGGGGTTGTACCCCTGCTCCCCTGTAATCCGCTCTAGTATAGCCAACATGAGTTCTACCCATTTTGGTTTCCAGTCAGTCGATGAGCGTGACAAGGCTCGCCATGTGCGTGGCGTGTTTGATTCCGTGGCCTCCAAGTACGACATCATGAATGACCTGATGTCAGGTGGCTTGCACCGTGCCTGGAAGGCCTACACCGTGCTGGTCGCCAATTTGAAAGAGGGTCAGCAGGTACTCGACATTGCGGGCGGCACTGGTGACTTGGCAAGAGCCTTTGCCCGTAAAGTGGGCAAGACAGGCCGTGTCGTGCATACCGATATCAACGAAGCCATGCTGCGCACGGGGCGAGACCGCTTGCTGAATGAAGGTTTGGCATTGCCCACGCTGGTCTGCGACGCGGAGAAATTGCCATTTCCCAGTGACAGGTTTGATCTGGTGAGCGTGGCTTTTGGCCTGCGAAACATGACGCACAAAGACCAGGCACTGCTCGAGATGAACAGGGTCCTCAAACCTGGTGGCAAGTTGCTTGTCTTGGAATTCTCCAAAGTGGCCCAACCTCTTTCCAAGGTATATGACTGGTATTCCTTCAAAGTGCTCCCAAAGTTGGGGTCACTTGTGGCGGGGGACGAGGGCAGTTACCGGTACTTGGCGGAATCCATTCGCATGCATCCCGGTCAAGATGAGTTGAAGCTGCTCATGAAGCAAGCGGGTTTTGGTCATGTGGATTACCACAACATGACCGGTGGTGTTGTTGCGGTTCACGTCGGCATCAAGTGCTGAGTTTTCCGATTTCAAAGAGGTGACATGATGAAGTTCTGGTCTTTTTTGTTGGTAACGGTTCTGGTTTTGGGCAGCATGAACGCCGATGCCGCGAAGCGCCTGGGCGGCGGCAAGTCCGTGGGGCAGCAATCCAGCAACGTGACACAACGTGAGGCAACCAAACCCGCAGGCGCCCCAGCAACGGCACAGAATCCCGCGACGACTTCACCGCAGGCCGCTGCTGCGACCAAGCGCCCTTGGGGTGCCATGCTCGGCGGTCTGGCTGCAGGGCTTGGCTTGGCTTGGTTGGCACATTCGATGGGTTTAGGAGAAGGGTTTGGGCAGTTCCTGATGATTGGTTTGCTTGTCATGTTGGCCATGATGGCGTTTGGCGCATTCATGCGCTCGCGCCGGGCAGCAGGTTCTTCTGCGGCAAGTCCGTTCGCCATGCAGGGTGCAGGCGCCGCCAATCCGGCCATGGCTCGTACTTATAGCCCGGATAACGTGGGAAACGACGCATCTGCTCGTCCATGGGAGCGTACCAGTACCTTTGGTGCCGACAAACCTCAAAACAACCGCTTTCAGCCTGGCGACCAAGGCAACATGATTGGTTCGGCACTTCATGGTACTCAAACCTGGGGTGTACCTGCTGATTTCGACACGGAAGGCTTCCTCACCGCGGCTAAGCGTAACTTTGTCACCTTGCAAGATGCGTGGGATCGCTCTGACATCGCCTCGCTGCGCGCCATGATGACTGACAGCATGGTTGGTGAAATCCAGTCGCAGTTGGCAGAGCGCGAGACTCACACCGGTGTCAGCCCTAACAAGACCGAGGTTGTGATGTTGGATGCGCACTTGTTGGGCATTGAGGACCTTGGTCAAGGTTACATGGCCAGCGTGGAGTTTTCCGGAATGATCCGTGAGGATGTCTCTGCAGGTCCGAGCGCGTTCCGGGAAGTTTGGAACATGACAAAAACCAAGTCAGGCGGCGGGTGGCTTGTTGCCGGCGTACAAGCGCTCCAGTAAACACCTGTCAAACAATTCAATTGTGCTCATGGCATGGGTTAAGCTGGTTGAACCAGCTTTCAGGGAATAATCGGGGACTATGGCAACATCGTCCCCCTTTTCTTTTTTGGACCCGCTTTTCGACAAGGCTTCGTCCGTTCTCAAACCCCCGCCAGCCGTGGTTCGTGAGGTTCAACAACGACTGGTCTTACTGCTTAATCATGTCCTCATGCAGGAGCCCGAGGCCATGGCTCGCTTGATGCGTCACAGCAAACGGTCGTCCCGCTTGCAGTGGAGGGATTTCACGATCGACCTGATGGCCACGTCGGCCGGTTTGCTGGATCTGGCACCCCCTGGTCAGCGCGCCGATCTGTTGCTGGCGGTGGATGAGGCCTCTGCGACAGGCCTCATTGGCAAGGCATTAACTGGTGAAAAACCCCAGGTTCGGATTGAGGGGGATGTCCAGCTCGCCGCTGAGGTGAACTGGCTGGTTGACCATGTCCGATGGGACATTGAAGAAGACCTGTCCCGCGTGATGGGTGATGTGGCGGCTCACCGGCTTGCCTCCATCGGTCGCGAAAGCACCAAAGCACTCAGGCTGTTTGTCCAGAGTGGTTTTAAGCGGACGCCTGCGGCATGACACGCCTCTTGCGTAGCGCCTATATCGTCCTGATCGTCCTGAGGTATGGTCTGGATGAACTGGTGCTGTCAAGCTTCAAGCATCCCTGGCTGGTGCTGGCAACGCGGGTGGTCTCATTCGGTCGAAAGCTTGATGCACCACGTGGTCAACGCCTGCGCGAGGCACTGGAACATTTGGGGCCGATTTTCGTCAAGTTTGGTCAGGTGCTGTCTACACGGCGGGATTTGCTTCCGGTGGACATTGCCGATGAGCTTGCCAAGCTGCAAGACCGTGTTCCGCCTTTCTCGAGTGATGTGGCGGTTGCGACCATTGAGCGCGCTTTTCGAAAGCCTGTGGAAGAGATCTTTGCGAGCTTTGAGCGCGTACCCGTGGCCAGTGCCTCTATTGCCCAGGTGCACTTTGCCACCTTGATTACCCGCGACGGCCAATTGCGCGACGTTGCGGTCAAGGTCTTGCGTCCTGGCATGCTCAAGGTCATTGAAAAAGACCTGGACCTGATGCGAACCATGGCCCGTTGGGTCGATAAACTCTCTGGCGAGGGTAAGCGACTCAAACCACGCGAAGTGGTAGCCGAGTTTGACAAGTACTTGCATGATGAGTTGGACTTGATCCGCGAGGCCTCCAGTGCGGCGCAACTGCGTCGCAACATGGACGGACTCAATCTCGTGCTGATTCCCGAAATTTTTTGGGATTTCTGCATGCCAGAGGTGATGGTGATGGAGCGCATGAATGGCGTGCCCATCAGCCAGCAAGCAACTGGCACGCGACGGCGTCACCATCTTCTTTACCCAGGTTTTTCGTGATGGCTTCTTCCATGCCGACATGCACCCAGGCAACATCCAGGTCAGCACAGATCCCCAGACCATGGGTCGCTATATCTCGCTGGACTTTGGCATCGTAGGAACCTTGACCGAGGTCGACAAGGACTACCTAGCGCAGAATTTCACGGCCTTTTTCCGGCGCGATTACAAACGTGTTGCCGAGTTGCATGTGGAATCTGGCTGGGTACCGGCGACAACCCGTATCGATGAGCTGGAAGCTGCCATCCGAACCGTGTGTGAACCGTACTTTGATCGGCCCCTGAAAGAAATCTCGCTCGGTATGCTGCTGATGAGGCTGTTTCAGACCTCGCGCCGTTTTCAGGTCGAGATTCAGCCGCAACTGGTTTTGCTGCAAAAAACCCTGCTGAACATTGAGGGCCTGGGGCGCCAGCTTGACCCAGACCTGGACCTGTGGAGCACGGCCAAACCGTTTCTTGAAACTTGGATGCTTGACCAGGTCGGTCCACAGGCGCTACTTAAAACACTGAGAGACCAGTCGCCTCGCTACGCGAAAATGCTGCCTGAACTGCCACGGTTGCTCTATGACTACCTCAAGTCACGCGACTTGGAGTCTCCTCGGCAAAACCAGATGGTGCAGGAATTGCTTGTAGAGCAAAGGCGTACCAACAAGCTTTTGCAAGGGCTGGTCTATGGTGGCATTGGCTTCGTGCTGGGTTTGATCGCCATGCAGATCATTGTTCGGGTAAGGTTGTAATGAAGGAGTCTGGAAAGTGCTGCTGACACTGGTCATTGCCTATTTGCTTGTGACGATTGCCATTGGCCTGATGGCTGCTAAACGGGTCAAGACATCGGCAGACTTTGCGATAGCTGGTCGTGGTTTGCCATTGGTCATGATCGTGACGACTACTTTCGCAACCTGGTTTGGGTCAGAGACCGTGCTGGGCATACCCGCCAAGTTTGTCAATAGCGGGCTCCACGGCGTGGTGGAAGACCCGTTTGGCGCGGGCACTTGCCTGATATTGGTGGGGATGTTTTTCGCTGGCAAGCTCTACAAAATGAATTTGCTGACCATCAGAGATTACTACCGCGAGCGTTTTGGTCGAGGTGTAGAAGTCGCCTGTTCACTGATCATCATGCTGAGCTACCTGGGCTGGGTATCGGCTCAAGTGACGGCACTGGGTTTGGTGTTCAATTTGCTGTCTGCCGATGCAATCAGTGTCCCTGTCGGCATGGCCATTGGTGTGGTGTCCATCCTGGCGTACACCCTGTTTGGGGGCATGTGGTCCGTCGCTGTCACCGACTTTATCCAGATGATTATCCTGGTCGGTGGCCTCGCCATTTTGGCGGTATTTGCAGGCCATCAGGCCGGAGGCGCTGACAAGGTCATCGCGCTGGCCATGAGCAAGGATATGTTCCGCTTCCTTCCGGAACCCAATGTCAAAGACATGCTGTTTTTCTTCGCGGCAGCCATCACCATGATGCTGGGGTCCATTCCCCAGCAGGACGTATTTCAACGCGTGATGTCAGCCAATAGCATCCATGCGGCCACCAAAGGGCCTGTGATAGGCGGCATCTGCTATATCCTGTTTGCGTTTGTTCCCATGTTTTTGGTGACCAGTGCGCTGATCATCATGCCCGAGCAGACGGCGGCTTTGCTCAAGGATGATCCACAAAAGGTGTTGCCTACCCTGGTGCTGGAAAAAATGCCTTTTGTGATGCAAGTGCTGTTTTTTGGCGCATTGCTTTCCGCCATCAAATCAACCGCTTCAGCCACTTTGCTGGCGCCCAGCGTCACGTTCACTGAGAACATCTGGCGGCAATTTCGACCACGCCTTGGCGACAAACAAGAGTTGCGCACCATGCGCGTGACCGTGCTCGTGTTCAGTGCATGCGTGCTGGCCTATGCCATCTGGATGCAGGGAACTTCTATCTACGAGATGGTCTCCGGTGCCTATCAGGTCACTTTGGTCGGGGCTTTTGTCCCGCTGCTGGCGGGGCTTTACTGGAAGCGTGCCACGACACAGGGAGCCGTTTTTTCCATTGTGCTGGGGATTCTGGCCTGGGTACTTTTTCTGGTGACACCTGCAGGCGAGGATTTTCCTGCCCAGCTATCAGGCATCTTGGCTGCCGTAGTCGGCATGCTGGTCGGCTCAATGGGGCCGCAGGCACTCAGAAACACACGCGCTTCGCATCACGCGCATTAAAAGGTGCCCGGATGGCACAAGTAGTTTCCCCTCAGCAGGTACAAGTTCTTATAATCAAAGGCTTTGCACATTTCAAAGCTTCTTTACTGCCATGCCTATTTACGCATACAAATGCGCGTCTTGCGGCCTTGCCAAAGACGTTTTGCAAAAAATCTCAGATGACCCTTTGACCGTCTGCCCTGACTGCAAGGCAGCCACATTCAATAAGCAGCTCACTGCAGCGGGATTCCAGCTCAAGGGTTCCGGTTGGTACGTCACAGATTTCAAAGGTACCCCCGCCTCTGTTCCTGCAGCTACGGCAGACGCCGACGCCAAACCATCGGAATCTTCCTCCACTGTCCCCGCACCCAGCACCAGCAGCGAGTCGAGTGGTTCGGCAACGACGATCAGTAGCCCCCCCGCCAGCAGCGATTCAAAGCCGGCTGCAGCGGCAGGCAACTAAACAGGCCCGTGAACCAGATGATCCACCGCGTGATGACTGCACTGCGCAAGTGGCTGTTCGCTGGCATGCTGGTGATGGCACCTTTGAGCATCACCATTTGGGTCGTGCAGTGGGTGCTTGTCACGCTGGACCAGACCTTGCTGATTCTGCCGCAGACCTGGCGACCTGATTCCTTGCTCGGGTTCCACATTCCAGGTTTCGGTGTTTTACTGGCACTTTGGATCCTGCTGACGGTGGGGGCGATTACCAGCAACTTCATCGGACGGCAACTGGTCGCCTGGTGGGACGCCTTGCTAAACCGGATTCCCGTGGTCCGTTCAATCTATTCTGGTGTCAAACAGGTGTCCGACAAGCTGTTTTCCGACTCGGGTGGTGGTGCGTTCCGCAAGGCTGTGCTTGTGCAATGGCCTCGAGCCGATGTATGGACGATTGCCTTCGTCACAGGTGTGCCGGGGGGGGATGTGGTCAATCATTTGCCCGGAGATTTTGTCAGCGTGTACGTGCCCACCACACCCAATCCGACTGGGGGTTATTTTGTGATGCTCAAGAAGAGCGATTGCATTGAATTGAAGATGAGCGTCGACGAAGCGCTCAAATACATTGTATCGATGGGGGTGGTTGTGCCAAACGGTGTCCCACCAAGCTCGCCCATGGCAGCACCCTGATTTTTCTGGTTCCCCGCGGTATTGAGCCGCAGATTAATTTGCGAGAGTTTTTATGGCCATGCGTTCCCACTATTGCGGTCTGGTGACCGAAGCCCTGATGGGTCAAACCGTTAGCCTGTGTGGCTGGGTGAACCGCCGTCGTGACCACGGTGGCGTGATTTTTGTTGACTTGCGTGACCGCGAAGGCTATGTACAGATCGTTTGCGACCCCGACCGGGCCGACATGTTTGCCGTGGCCGAAGATCTGCGCAACGAGTTCTGCATCCAGGTCAAAGGCTTGGTGCGTGCACGGCCTGACGGCACCACCAACGATAACCTCAAGAGCGGCAAGATAGAGGTGCTGTGCCATGAGTTGATCGTGCTCAATCCCTCTGTCACACCTCCATTCCAGTTGGATGACGACAACCTGTCAGAAACCACCCGTCTTACGCACCGCGTGCTGGACCTGCGTCGACCTTACATGCAAAACAACCTGATGCTGCGATACCGCGTGGCCATGGAGGTGCGCAAGTTCCTGGACGCAAATGGGTTTATCGACAGCGAAACTCCCATGCTCGGCAAGTCCACGCCCGAGGGCGCGCGTGATTACCTCGTGCCCAGCCGCGTGCATGACGGTATGTTCTTCGCGCTGCCCCAGTCGCCCCAGCTGTTCAAGCAGTTGTTGATGGTGGCAGGCTATGACCGCTATTACCAGATCACCAAGTGCTTCCGCGACGAAGACTTGCGGGCAGACCGTCAGCCTGAATTCACCCAGATCGATATCGAGACATCCTTCCTGACCGAAGAAGAAATCCGTGACATGTTCCAGAGCATGATCCTCACCATATTCAAGAACACGCTGGGAGTGGACCTGGGTGAGTTCCCGGTCATGACCTACCAGGATGCCATGCACCTGTACGGATCCGACAAGCCAGACCTGCGTGTGAACCTGCAGTTTGCTGAAGTGACCGACGTGATGGCCGATGTCGATTTCAAGGTCTTCTCGGGTGCCGCTACCATGAAGAATGGCAGGGTCGTCGCTTTGCGCGTGCCCGGTGGTTCTGCTGAAGGTGCTGGCATCAGCCGAGGCGAGATTGACGCCTACACCGAGTTCGTCAAGATCTACGGCGCCAAAGGTCTCGCTTACATCCGTGTCAACGATCTGTCCAAGGGACGTGATGGTCTGCAAAGCCCCATCGTCAAGAACATCCACGACAAGGCCCTCACTGCAGTGCTGGAGCGTACCGGCGCACAGGACGGCGACCTGATCTTCTTTGGTGCTGACAAGGCCAAGATCGTTAACGACGCCATTGGTGCCCTGCGCATCAAGATCGGTCACAGCGAATTTGGCAAGAAGAATGGCCTGTTCACCAAAGGCTGGCGGCCGATGTGGGTGGTCGACTTCCCCATGTTCGAGTACGACGAAGAAGCGCAGCGCTACACGGCGGTGCACCACCCCTTTACCGCTCCCAAAGACGGTCACGAAGACTGGATGGCTACCGCTCCCGACAAATGCATTTCCAAGGGCTATGACATGGTCCTTAACGGCTGGGAAATGGGTGGCGGATCGGTTCGTATCCACCGCGCTGACGTGCAGCAAAAAGTGTTTGATGCCCTCAAGATCAGCCCCGAAGACGCACAGCTCAAGTTCGGCTTCTTGCTCGACGCACTGCAGTACGGTGCACCGCCCCATGGCGGTTTGGCCTTTGGCCTTGACCGCATTGTCACGCTGATGACGGGTGCCGAATCTATTCGTGACGTGATCGCTTTCCCCAAAACCCAGCGAGCACAGGACTTGTTGACACAAGCTCCCTCCACCGTGGACGAAAAGCAGCTGCGCGAATTGCACATCCGTCTGCGCAATGTAGAGCTGGCCAAACCTGTCTGAGAGCTTCCACGGTGAGTCTGCATGCCTGACTGAATGACGCCAGGGGCCGGGGATGTTCAAGATTCCAAAGTCTGTTCTGGTCGTCATCTACACGCCAGAATTGGATGTACTGCTGATCCGGCGGGCAGACGCTGAAGCAGACTATTGGCAATCTGTGACTGGCAGCAAAGACTACGCCCGCGAGACTTTTCGCCACACGGCGCAGCGGGAAGTGTGGGAAGAAACAGGGATCGACTGCCGAACCGGCACTTTGCTGGCATCTTGCCTGACCGACTGGTATCTGGAGAACGTTTACGACATCTACCCCGCTTGGCTTAGCCGCTACGCACCGGGTGTCACCCGCAACACCGAGCACGTGTTTGGGCTGTGTGTTCCACGCGATATGCCGGTCCGCTTAAGCCCACGTGAACATACACACGCGCAGTGGCTACCGTATTTGGCAGCGGCTGATATGGTGGGGTCTTATTCCAATGCAGAGGCTTGTTTGATGCTGCCTCGGCTGGCGTCAGCACAGGCCCGAGAATTTGCGTCTAAGCTAGGGGCTTCCTTAACTCATCCAAGGTCCTGATTGCAGCCCCCCATTCTTCGCGTTGCTTCCTACAACATCCACAAAGGCGTGCAGGGCCTGGGGCCTGCGCGTCGGCTGGAGATACACAATCTGCGCGCGGCAGTCAGCCAGTTCGATGCTGACATTGTGTGCCTGCAGGAGGTGCGCAAAATGCACCGCCTGGAAGAAGCCCACTTCAGTCAGTGGCCCATAGAGCCGCAAGCGGACTTTCTTGCCCCCGAGGGGTATGAGGCTGTTTACCGCACCAACGCCATCACACGCCATGGCGAGCACGGCAATGCTTTATTGACGCGCTGGCCAGTGGTCCGCCATCAACATCAGGACATGTCTGATCACCGGTTTGAGCAACGTGGCCTGCTGCATGTGGAACTCGCAATTGGCGCCCGGGTGTTGCACGTGATCGTGGCCCACTTTGGGTTGATTCCGTCCAGCCGGCGTCGCCAGGCCGCCCACATCTGCGAATTCGTTCGCAGTGAGATTCCGGCTGACGAACCCGTGATCGTGGCGGGCGACTTTAACGACTGGGGCTCCCAGGTGCGTCATGTCTTCAGGGCCAGCGGACTGCACAGCCATGACAGCCATGCGCGAGCTTTGACCTATCCCTCCATCCTGCCTGTGGTGCAACTTGACTATGTTTATGCCAGAGGCTTGGTGCCATTGGATGTGGAGGTGCCTCGAGGCAAAACCTGGCAACGCATGTCCGATCATCTGCCACTCGTCGCAGAACTTGGCTGGCCACAGACAAGCGATCGATCGTCTGCCATCGCGCGCTGAGGGGAATCGCCATGCCACCCGTCAATGAACGCCGTTCAGCCAACAGTTTGACCCTGCTGGAAGGCAGCACCGAACTGTTTCCCGCTTTGATCAAGGCCATGGACGAAGCGCGCACACAAATTCGGCTCGAAACCTATATCTTTGACTTTACTGCCGGTGGCGAAAGCGTGGCCGTGGCGCTGGAGCGCGCCGCACAGCGCGGCGTCGAGACCCTGGTGATGGTAGACGGGGTTGGCACCGATGCACTGTCGCCACAGTGGCAAAAGCGTTTTGAAGCGGCTGGCGTCCAGTGGCGCGTTTTCACGCCGCTGGGGCGCTTTGGCATTCTGGCCCCCAGTCGCTGGCGCCGCCTGCACCGCAAGCTGTGTTGCATTGATCGCCGAGTCGCCTTTTGCGGAGGCATCAACATACTTGACGATTTCCACGACCCCAACCATGGCGCGTTGGACGCCCCCAGGTTCGACTTTGCGGTGCGCATCACGGGGCGCTTAGTGGGCGAAATTCATGATGCCATCAGCCAGGTCTGGCTCAAGGGCCAGCGGCATGACCGCTTGCGCGTAACGGTTCAAGCAGTCGTGCAAGCCTCACGAGCCGCATTTCATCCTTCTTCACCAAACCAGTTGCCTTCTTCAGAAGACGGCATACGCTCTGCCTTGGTGTTGCGCGACAACTTGCGTTATCGCAGCCGGATCGAGCAGGCATACCGCAAAGCCATCAGCCAGGCAAAAAATGAAGTCATCATCGCCAATGCCTACTTTGTACCAGGTCGGAAGCTGCGTCAGGCGCTGGTCATGGCCGCCCGACGCGGAGTCAAAGTCCAGTTGCTGCTTCAGGGCAAATACGAGTATTTCATGCAGTATTACGCAGCCCGGCCGGTTTACGGCGTACTGCTTGCGGCCGGGGTGGAGATTCACGAATACTCCGCCAGCTTCCTTCATGCCAAAGTGGCGGTGGTAGACGGCCAGTGGGCTACAGTGGGCTCATCCAACCTTGATCCGTTGAGCCTGTTGCTGGCGCGTGAGGCCAACGTCAGCGTTCAACACCAGCCCTTTGCCCAAGCGCTGCGTGCCCGGCTGATAAACGCGATGGAGCACCAGGGGGATCGCATGGACCCGGCTGAATACGCCGAGCGTCCACTGCGCCAGCGTTGCTTTGAATGGACGGCATATGGGCTCATGCGCGCTGCACTGAAGCTGCAGGGTCGGAAATACCTTTGATTTTTTCGGACATTCGAGGCTGGTAGGATGGCAGCCATGAACGATCAAGCCTCTGCCAACATGCCAGTCGATGACGATGGTGTGCCCGTTTCCGTCAAGATACGGGAACGCGTCAACGCTGCCCGCAAACGCTACTACGCCAACGACAACATTGCCGAGTTTGTGCAACCCGGCGAGATGGAGGCGCTGCTTGACGAAGTTACCGACAAAATGAAGAGCGTGCTGAGCAGTCTGGTCATCGACACCGAGAATGACCACAACACAGGGGACACGGCCCGCCGAGTCGCCAAGATGTATGTCAACGAGGTGTTCCGTGGCCGCTACGTCAAGCAGCCACCCATCACCGAATTTCCGAACGTGGGTCACCTGAATGAGCTGATGATTGTCGGCCCCATCACCGTGCGCAGTGCTTGCAGCCACCATTTTTGCCCTGTCATTGGCCGCATCTGGATTGGCGTGCTGCCCAATGAGCACACCAACGTGATTGGCCTGTCCAAATATGCGCGCTTGGCTGAATGGATCATGGGTCGCCCACAGATCCAGGAAGAAGCCGTCGTGCAACTGGCTGACCTGATCCAGGAAAGCACCCAGCCCGATGGTCTGGCCATCGTCATGGAGGCCACCCACTATTGCATGGCTTGGCGCGGCGTGAAGGACATGGACAGCAAGATGATCAACTCTGTCATGCGTGGTGTGTTCCTTAAAGACCCCAATTTACGCCGAGAGTTTCTGTCGTTGATACCCAAAAAGGACTAGCCATGTTGGTACGCCTGCTTTACGCCAGTCGCGCGGTCGATGCCAGCGCCGAGGCCATCGAAGACATTGTGACCAAGTCCCGCCACTACAACCCCACCCTGGGCATCACCGGCATTTTGTGCCACGGTGGCGGCATCTTCCTGCAGGCCATCGAGGGTGGCCGCATGCAGGTCAGCGATCTGTATGGCCATATCCAGCGTGATGTCCGGCACAAAGATGTGGTGCTGCTGCACTACGAAGAGATCACCGAGCGCCGCTTTGGTGGCTGGACCATGGGCAAGGTCAACCTGTCCAAGATCAACCACTCCATCATCCTCAAATACTCTGAGACACCCGAGCTGGACCCCTACGCCGTGTCCGGCAAAGTGTCACTGGCCCTGCTGGAAGAGTTGATGGCAACCGCGTCGATCATCGGGCGCATCTGAGTGCAGGCGTGGCGCAGCCACTGTTGATCGGCTGCGACTTCAGCAGCAGTCCCAGTCGTAGAAAACCGATCGTTATTGCCCTTGGTGGCATGTCTGACGGGTGTGTTTTGCTATCGAAATTAGAGTATTTCGAGTCACTGGTCAAACTGGAGAATTTTCTTTCTGGTTTGCCTGTCTGGCTTGGCGCATTTGACTTGCCGTTTGGCTTGCCGAGAGAGTTGGTACGTGCGCTGGGTTGGCCGACTGACTGGCAAGCCTGTATTGCCCACTACGCCAGCCTGAGTCGTGCCGACATCCGCAGCGCGTTCAAGTCTTTTTGCGACGCTCGCCCGGTGGGTGGCAAATTTGCCCACCGTGCCACTGACCTGCCAGCCAGGTCCAGCCCGTCCATGAAGTGGGTCAACCCGCCCGTGGCCTACATGCTCCACGCAGGGGTTCCCTTGCTCCTGCGCACAAATGCGAGTTTTCCTGGCTTGCACCCTGTTGAGTCGTCGCGAATTGCGCTGGAAGCTTATCCGGGGCTGCTGATGCGGGAACTGCTTGGCCGTCAGAGCTATAAAAGCGACACCAAGGCCAAACAGACGGTTGATCGGCTCCACGCAAGAGCCGAAGCCGTTGCGTCGCTGGAAGCGGGACGCACACGGCTCGGCCTGGCCTTGCAACTGAACGTCGAAAGCCGGACAAGCCTGATCCGCGACGCCAGCGGTGACAGCCTGGACGCGGCCGCTTGCTTGATGCAGGCGGCATGGGCGGCGAGGCAGGCACAGCGGGGAGACCCTCACTACGGGTGGCCTGACAACGCCGATCCACTGGAGGGCTGGATTCTCACCGCCTGAACTTGCTTGGGCGCAGCGTCAGTGCAGGATAATTCGGCCCCTATGGCCTTTGTTTTTGAAAAGCCCTCCTGGCGTACCCGGATTGCACCTTTGTTTCAGGGCTTTGACCGGCTGTTGACCATTGCCGTGGTGTTGCTAGCCTGTGCGGGCCTGTTGAGCATGTATTCGTCGGGCTTCGACCATGGCGCCCGCTTCATGGACCATGGGCGCAACATGATGATCGCTGGCTTCATCCTCTTTTGTGTGGCGCAGATCCCGCCTCAACGCCTCATGGCACTGGCTGTGCCGCTTTACACATTGGGCGTTATTCTGCTGATCGCCGTGGCTCTGTTCGGGCTGACCAAGAAAGGGGCGCGCCGCTGGATCAACCTGGGTGTGACCTTCCAGCCCAGCGAAATGCTCAAGATCGCCATGCCCTTGATGCTGGCCTGGTGGTTCCAGAAGCGCGAGGGCTTGCTGCGTCCATTGGACTTCGGTGTGGCGCTGGTGTTGCTGGCCGTCCCTGTGGGTCTGATCGTCAAGCAGCCCGATCTGGGTACTGCCATCCTGGTGCTGTCGGCCGGCTTGTATGTGATCTTCTTTGCAGGCCTGAGCTGGAAATTGATTTTGCCACCCCTTGTCTTGGGGTTTATCGGCTTGGGCATGGTTGTGTTTTACGAACCCGAACTCTGCGCCACCGGCGTCCGCTGGCCTGTGCTGCATGACTACCAGCAACAGCGCATCTGTACCTTACTGGACCCAAGCCGTGACCCGCTAGGCAAGGGCTTTCACATCATCCAGGGCATGATCGCAATTGGCTCGGGCGGAGTTTGGGGCAAAGGCTTTATGCAGGGCACCCAGACACACCTGGAATTCATCCCCGAGCGCACGACAGACTTTATCTTTGCGGCCTTCTCCGAGGAATTTGGCCTGGTCGGCAACCTGCTTCTGATTGCAGGCTTCATTTTTCTGGTACTGCGTGGTCTGGTGATCGCGCTGTATGCGTCCACCCTGTTTACCCGCTTGCTGGCGGGCAGTGTGACCTTGATCTTCTTCACTTATGCCTTTGTGAACATGGGCATGGTCAGCGGTATTTTGCCTGTTGTTGGCGTGCCCCTGCCTTTCATCAGCTACGGCGGCACCGCCATGGTGACGCTGGGCACGGGCATTGGGATTTTGATGTCCATTGCAAAGTCAAAAAGGCTGGTTCAATCATGACAGCCATAGCGCAGATCCTCCCCGCGCCTGGGGGCAGCCAAACACGCACCATCTCCAGTGCAGGGCTGGTTGGTGTGGGCAACATGGGCGCTGGCATGGCCCGGCGGCTGCTGGCCATGGGGTGGACGGTCCATGTCTGTGACATTGATGCCGCCAAAGCCGATGCTTTGAAGCAAAAAGGCGCTTTTCGGCATGACACACCTAAAGAATGTGCTATTGATTCCGAAGCAATCATTGTCTGTGTGGTAGACGCCCTGCAAACCGAAGACGTGTTATTTGGCGCGCAGGGCATCGCGGCCGGCTTGCCCACTGGCCGCGCCGTCATGCTGTGTCCCACCATTGCCCCGCAAGACGTGGAGCGCTTCGCCGCGCGCTTGGCCAGCTTCGGTCTGCACTGCATCGACGCACCCATGTCGGGTGGCCCGGTTCGTGCCGCAGAAGGCAGCATGAGCCTGATGGTGGCCTGCGATAACGCCGTGTTCGACGCGCACCAAACCCTGCTGAATGCCTTGTCCAACCAGGTTTTTCGCATCAGCGAAAGACCTGGTGACGGTGCACGTACCAAACTGGTCAACAACCTGCTTGCAGGCATCAACCTGGTCGGGGCCGCCGAGGTCTTGGCCATGGCCGGACGCATGGGCTTGAACCTGCACACCACACTCGACGTGATTGCGCAAAGCAGCGGCCAAAGCTGGATTGGCGAAGACCGCATGCGCCGGGCGGTGGCTGGCAACTTCGCCCCCGCTGCCCACATGACACTCCTGCAAAAAGACACGCGCCTCGCGGTGGCCGCTGGTGCTGCCGCCGGATTTTCTGGCCCCTTGGGTGCGCATGCAGCTACTGTGTTTGCCCAAGCCAGTGCGGATGGCCATGCCCATGAAGACGACAGCGCTGTGTTCAAATGGCTGCAACGACACCCCGAATACCCTCAGAAACCTTGAGAACGACACCGCATGATTTCACGCGAACCCACCCTTGAACGCATTGCCACGGCGCAAAGTCTGCTGCTCACGCCTTTTGGCCTGACAGAGAGCCACTTGAGCCGTGCCCTCGCTGAAATCACCGCCCACAAGGTGGATGATGCCGACCTGTATTTTCAGTACACCCGCAGCGAAGGCTGGAGCCTGGAAGAGGGCATCGTCAAGACCGGCAGCTTCAGCATCGACCAGGGCGTGGGCGTGCGTGCTGTCAGTGGTGAGAGAACCGCTTTCGCGTATTCCGACGATATTTCGGAGGCTTCTTTGTTGGACGCGGCCCGCACCGTGCGCAGCATTGCCCAGGCCGGACAAAACAAGCGCGCCAAAGTCGTCGCCCGCAAGATTGCCAAGAGCCGCTCGCTGTACAACCCAGCCGACCCGCTCGCATCCCTGAGCAGCACCGCCAAAGTCAAGCTGCTGGGCAAGGTCGAGAAACTGGGCCGTGCCAAAGACCCGCGCATCGTGCAGGTGATGGCCGGTCTGGCCAGTGAATACGATGTCGTACTTGTCGCCCGTGCTGACGGCACCCTGGCCGCTGATGTGCGTCCACTTGTGCGTTTGTCCGTCACCGTGATTGCTGAACAAAATGGGCGCCGCGAAACAGGCTCCAGCGGCGGGGGGGGCCGCTTCGGCTTTGCCTACTTCAGCGACGAACAAATCGAAACCTATGTCAACGAAGCCGTGGCGTCGGCCTTGACTAACCTGGAAGCCCGCCCTGCACCTGCAGGCGAGATGACCGTGGTGCTTGGCCCCGGCTGGCCAGGTGTGCTGTTGCATGAGGCGGTGGGCCATGGCCTGGAAGGTGACTTTTGCCGCAAGGGCTCTAGCGCATTCAGTGGTCGCATTGGTCAGCGCGTGGCGGCCAAGGGCGTGACAGTGCTGGACGACGGCACCATACCCGACCGCCGTGGCTCGCTCAACGTGGACGACGAAGGCTGTGCCAGCCAGAAGAATGTACTGATCGAAGACGGCATCCTAAAGGGCTATATCCAGGACAGCATGAACGCCCGCCTGATGGGCGTCAAACCCACGGGCAATGGCCGACGCGAAAGCTACGCCCACATCCCCATGCCGCGCATGACCAACACCTACATGCTGGGTGGCAATAAAGACCCCCAAGAAATCGTCGCTTCCATCAAAAAGGGCTTGTACGCCACCAACTTTGGTGGGGGCCAAGTAGACATCACCAGTGGCAAGTTTGTGTTCTCGGCCAGCGAAGCCTTCTGGGTGGAAAACGG
Organism: Candidatus Defluviibacillus avedoerensis; assembly: GCA_016703665.1. Taxonomy (GTDB): domain Bacteria; phylum Pseudomonadota; class Gammaproteobacteria; order Burkholderiales; family Burkholderiaceae_C; genus Defluviibacillus; species Defluviibacillus avedoerensis. Next base: position 80,968 of record JADJBS010000011.1, on the reverse strand, counting down.
CCAGATTCAATACCCGGTCAAAGGTGCCACCATTGTGGGCAGCGGGCCGGAGTCACTCAAGAAGGTCACGCTGATCGGAAACGACATGCGCCTGGACAGCGGTGTGGGCGTCTGTGGCAAAGAAGGGCAAAGCGTGCCTGTTGGCGTAGGCCAACCCACCTTGCGCATCGATGGACTCACCGTGGGCGGGACCGCCTGAGAGCGCCTGAAAGAAAACCCTAAGCGGCGTGTGCTACATTTCAGCGCTATGAATTTCCAGATTTTTGCATACTTTTACTTTTGGTTCTCAGTCCCCGGCGGACGAGAGGCGCATCTGTAAGTCAAGCAAAGCCCTCACATCCAACCGCCGGAGTCCAAACACTCCGGCGGTTTTTTTTTGATTTTTTACCTTGCAACTTTGACCTGAAAAGGACCCACACGATGACCACCAAACCAGTCTCCCAATCCGCTGCCGCCTGGTATCCCCCTGGAACGCAACCCACCGACCGCACCAGCCAGACCGACGACCAGCGCATCAAGGACATCACCGTGTTGCCCCCTCCCGAACACCTGATCCGATTCTTCCCCATCCGTGGCACAGCGGTGGAGAATCAAATTTCCGACACACGCAAAAGCATTCACAACATCATGGCGGGCAAAGATGATCGCCTGCTTGTTGTGGTGGGGCCGTGTTCCATCCATGACCCTGCCGCTGCCCTGGATTACGCCCGCCGACTCAAGCCGCTGCGCGACAAGTATGCCGACAGCCTGGAAGTGGTGATGCGCGTGTACTTTGAAAAACCCCGCACCACCGTGGGCTGGAAAGGCTTGATCAACGACCCGTACCTGGACGAAAGCTACCGCATCGACGAGGGCTTGCGCATCGCGCGACAGCTGCTGATCGAAATCAACCGCATGGGCTTGCCAGCGGGTAGCGAATTCTTGGACGTCATCTCACCGCAATACATTGCCGACCTGATTGCCTGGGGTGCCATCGGTGCCCGCACGACCGAAAGCCAAGTGCACCGCGAGCTGGCCTCCGGACTGTCAGCCCCCGTGGGCTTCAAGAATGGGACAGACGGCAACATCAAGATTGCAACAGACGCGATACAGGCCGCCGCCCGTGGGCACCACTTCCTGTCGGTTCACAAAAATGGCAGTGTGGCCATTGTGCAAACCAATGGCAACAGAGACTGCCACGTCATCCTGCGTGGCGGCAAGAGCACCAACTATGACGCCGCCAGCGTGGCGGCCGCCTGCAAGGACCTGGAAGCAGCCAAGCTGCCCGCGACCCTGATGGTGGACTGCAGCCATGCCAACAGCAGCAAGCAGCACCTCAAGCAAATTGAGGTGGCCAAAGACATTGCAGGTCAGCTTGCAGGCGGCTCGCGCCAGATCTTCGGTGTGATGATCGAAAGCCACATCCACGACGGTGCCCAGAAATTCACACCCGGCAAAGACGATGTGAGCAAGCTGGCCTATGGTCAGAGCATCACCGATGCCTGCATTGGTTGGGAAGATACGGTGGCCACATTGGATGTTCTGGCCGCCGCGGTTAAGCAGCGCCGCAGCTGACGCATCACATAGCGCATACGGCGCCGATCAGCGCCCTATGCCAAACACGATGGGCAAGGCCAACTCGGCGGCTCCCAGGCTGGCCTGCTTCCAGGCCTTTATCGTCTGGCTCAGCGTGCGGGCCTGCGCCAAAGTCAGGCCGCTGCTGGCCGACAGGCGGGTATTGCTCTGCAGGGTCTGCACCAGGGCCTGGAGCAGCGCTGCGTTGCGGTAGGGTGTTTCAATGAACAGTTGGGCCTGCCCGGTTTTGAGGGCCAGGCTCTCAAGTTCGCGGATGCGCTGCACTCGAGCGCTTGGCTCTTGCGGCAAATAGCCGACAAACGCAAAGTTCTGGCCGTTCAAACCACTGGCGGCTAAGGCCAGCATCAGCGAGATGGGTCCGACCAGCGGGACGACCGCCAAGCCCATCTCATGTGCGGCACGCACCACGCTGGACCCTGGATCAGCAATTGCTGGCATCCCCGCTTCACTGACCAGGCCCAGGTCATGTCCACCGTTCGCGGGCAGGGCGGCAGCCAGCAAGGTCTTCGCATCAAAGGTTTGAGCACCAGGAATATGATCTCCGGCTTTGTGCGCTTGCCTGGGTAGCTCCTGAATATGTAGCGCCTGAACAGGGTTCGCCAGCGGCACCAGCTCGCCCACACGCTTCAGATAGGCGCGGGTGCTCTTGGCGTTTTCGCATACCCAATGCCCCAGCCGCGCCGCGATGTCGATCGTTTGCTGCGGTAGAGCGTGGTTCAGCGGGGCCAACGGGCTGCAGCCAAAATCAAGCGGAGCGGGGACAAGATACAGGCTGCCGTGCTTAAGGTGATTCGTCATCACAGCACCTTCACGCCAGCAGCCCGCAGCAGCGCGCAGGTGCGGATCAGGGGCAGGCCCACGAGCGCAGAGGGGTCGTCGTTGTCGATGCGCTCCAGCAGCGCGATGCCCAGGCCTTCGCTCTTGGCGCTGCCTGCGCAGTCATAGGGTTGCTCGGCTTGCAAATAGGCCTCGATTTCCGCGTCGCTCAGGTCGCGAAACTGCACCTTGACCGGGGCAATGTCCATCTGGGCAAAACCAGTGGCAGCGCACACCACGGCCACAGCGGTTTGAAAGATGACCGTCTGGCCGCGCATCTGGCGCAACTGCACAACTGCGCGTTCATGCGTGCCGGGCTTGCCCAAGGGCAGGCCGTTCAGATCGGCCACCTGGTCTGATCCGATCACCACGGCTTCGGGCTGCAAAGCGGCGACCGCATGGGCCTTGGCCAGGGCCAGTCGGCAGGCCAGATCATGCGGGGACTCGCCGGGCAGCGGGCTTTCATCCACATCGGGCGAAAGCACCTCAAACGGCAGGCGCAGGCGTTGCATCAGCTCCCTTCGGTAGCGGGAACTGGAGCCCAGGATCAGGGCACGTTGGGGGTACGAGGTCGAAGTCATGGCGGCATTGTCGTGGATTCTTTTACACTGCCCGACATGACATTTTTATTTTCCCCTACCAGCCTGGACACCGATGCTTTTGCCCGCGAGGGCGGCCATTTGGGCGGCACGGCCCCGGTGACCAGTTTCAACCGGTTAATGGACGAACTGCGCGAGCATGGCGACGCTCTTGGCGTGGATTGGGCCAGTTTGCCGCCGGTTCAGTGGTCAGCGCGGGGCGAGCAGCGTATTCCCATGGGCGGTGAGCCGCAATCCTGGCTCTTCCTGGAGGTCACTGCGACCGTGCCACAAAGTTGCCAGCGCTGCCTGAATCGCCTGGACGAAAAGTTGATCGTTGACTACTGGTTCCGTTTTGTGGCGGACGAGGCCACGGCCGATGCACAGGACGACGAGATGGAAGAAGACCTGCTGGTCACCAGCCGCCAGTTCGACATGTTGTCGCTGGTCGAAGATGAGTTGTTGATGGCGTTGCCCATGGTGCCTTTGCACGATGTCTGCCCTGTGCCGGTGAAGATGACGGTACAAGACCCCGACTTTGTCGAGGCCTCCGAGGCCAAGGTCAATCCGTTTGCGACCCTGGCCAAGTTGAAGTCCGAGGGCTGATGTCTTAGAACTTCTTGCGGATCCCCACGGCCACAGAGTTACCCGTGTTGAAGTTCGTGATCTTGTCGTTCATTAGCATGGCGTACATGTCAGTGGACTTCGAAAAGTTGTAGTCGTAGCCCACTGTCGATGTGGTTCTCGTGTTGCCACCAGACACCGTGGTGCGAGCCAAGCCTGCCAAGACTTTGCCTGCGCCCATGGGAACACCTACGCCGACGGAGGTTGTGCTCGTTTTTGCGGCAGAGTTCTCGGCTTTGGCTTGCCCGTGCGTCAAGTAGGCTTTAGCGACAGTCATGTCGTAGGAGCCACCCAGCATCCAGTCTTTCTTGGTCGCAGCAAGCGGTGCATTGGGCAGTGCAGGATTGCCAATCTGGGCAGCCTCGTAAAAACCGGTCAACGCCAACGGTCCCGCAAAGTACATGGCGTTGAAGCCGATGTTCTTCTTGCCATTGTCATTGGCCTGTTCGCCGAACTGGTAATGCACATTGGCCGAGAAACCACTGAGGTTAGGTGTGCTGTAGATCAGCGCATTACTCCAACCCGTATCCGCTGGTGTGGTGGCAGTCCAACCCGTTCCGTTGAATAGGGGAACGTTCGCGTGCAGCACCAGTGGAGCAAATGTGAACGAATCGCCAAATGGGTTGAAGATCACGGTGGGAAGGAAGTTTGGCGCTAGCCCCCGGCCCAAAGAAAACGAGCCAAAGCCGCCTGAAAGTCCAACGTTGGCATCGCGCGAGAAGAAGGTGTCGCCCGTGAAGCGACCTTGAGCGCCAGAGTCCACCTGAATGAACGACGTGAGCCCAAAATTGGCTTTCAAACCACCACCCAGGTCTTCACTCCCTTTGAAGCCAAACCAGGAAGTGGTCATGCCACCACTGTTTACCACAGTCTTGCGCGCGGCGTCACCCCCAACACGCATAGAGCCCAGGTAGGTATCAACCGTGCCCATTAATTGCACGCTGCTCTGCGCGAAAGTGGTGCCGCACGCAGCAGTAATGGCACAAATAGTCAGCAATTTCTTCATGAAAGCATCCATTTCTTGAAACAAGGGTGGCGAGTAGCCAGCCGTAACGCAAGTTTGATGCCAGCGACAACCGATGGGGATGAACGTAGTCCTTAGACCGCAAACACGTGGATCGCGTCCATCAGACGCTTTGATTGCGAGCTGAGGCTGGATGCTGAAGCGCTGGTTTGCTCCACCATGGCGGCGTTTTGCTGGGTGGATGTGTCCAGATCACCAATCTCCTGGCCTAGCTTGCTGATCCCTTCAGCCTGCTTTTGTGACGCCTGGGAAATCTCGGACATCAGGTCATTGACACGCCGAACCTGCACCACCACTTCGGACATGGTTACACCGGCCTGGGCAACATACGTGGTGCCACCGTCGACTTTGCCGACAGCGTCTTCAATCAGGTGCTTGATTTCCTTGGCTGCAGAGCCTGCCCGTCCGGCCAGGCTGCGCACTTCAGAGGCTACCACCGCAAAACCCCGTCCTTGCTCGCCCGCACGGGCTGCCTCCACAGATGCATTCAAGGCGAGCATGTTGGTCTGAAACGCGATGCCTTCAATCACTTTGATGATGTCAACAATCTTGCGGCTGGATTCGGCTATTTCTGCCATGGTGGTCACGACATGGTCCATGGTCTCCCCGCCCTTGCTGGCCACCTGCATCGCTGAATCTGCAAATTTATCGGCCTGCTCGGCCGCGACCATGTTGCGCTGAACAGAAAGAATTTCATCCCGCAAAGCTGCCGAGGCCTGCTCCAGGGTGGCTGCGGAGGTAGTCGTCCGGTGGGCCAGGTCGCTGTTGGCGTCTGCAATCTCGACACTGGCCACATGAACGCCCTGGATCTGCTCATGTGTATCAGCGACGAGGGAATGAAGATTGAGCCCGGCCTGGTTGATGGACAGGGCCAGAACGCCAATGTCATCGCAGCGGTCAAACGAGAGGCCGTTCGGCCTTTCACCCGAAGCGACCTGCTGCGCAGCACACACAATCTGGCGAAGCGGGGATGACACCTGGGCTTCGATGAACCAAGCACTCAGGAACAAAACCAACACCAAGGCTGCCCACAGGGAGACTGCTGCAGACATGGGAATGGGCGACAAGGTGAACACAAGGCCCATGGCCGTGGCGGCCAGCATCCATGCCAGACGAAGCCTCCACGCCGTCGAAAGCACTTGCAGCGTGCTGGACAAGCGCCTGGCCCCTGTCCGAACGACAAGGCCATTCTGGATGGCGAGCCCATGGGCTTGTCCATTGCGGATCTGGCGGTACAAACTTTCTGCAGCATCCACTTCCGCCCGCTTGGGAACCGTCCGCACCGAGATGTAGCCCACATGCTCTCCATTGCGCATCATGGGCGCCGCATTGGCCCTGACCCAGTAGTGATCGCCATTCTTGCGCCGGTTTTTGACCAGGCCGCTCCAGGGGTAACCATTCGCAATGGTTTGCCACATGTCTGAGAAAGCTTGGCCTGGCATGTCTGGATGACGCACCATGTTGTGAGGCTGCCCCATCAATTCATCAATCGAGTAGCCGCTCGCGCGGGAGAAGGCTTCGTTGGCATACGTGATGTTGCCTTGCCTGTCTGTTGTGGACATCAAGGTTTCGCCTTCTGGCAGAACATATTCCTGATGGGTGACCGGCAAATTCACGCGCATGGGCGCCTCCTGTTTTTATGAATTTCTGGTTAACCGCGCAGTATCTGAGCCCGCTACGAGTGTGGATTTGATACAAATCAAGTCACTCAGTTTTCTCCGAGGCACACGCCTGCGCTCCCAGCGCATTCAGGACCCGTTCCGCTGTGGCGGGCGCGTTCAGGGGGGCCAGTGCATCCCCCCGTGCTTGCGCCACGGCGTCCCGCAGTGCCTCCAGCACGCTGATGCCCAGCATGAAGGGCGGCTCGCCCACTGCTTTGGACCCGAACACATTGTCCTCACGGTTCGGTTCGGGCCACAGGTCAACTCGCAAGTGCGCTGGCACGTCACCGGTGGTGGGTATCTTGTAGGTGCTGGGGGCGTGGGTGCTTAAGCTGCCTTGCGCATTCCAGACCAGTTCTTCGGTGGTGAGCCAACCCATGCCCTGAATGAACGCGCCTTCAATCTGGCCAATGTCCAGTGCCGGGTTGATGCTGGTGCCCACGTCATGCAGGATGTCTACCTTCAGAACCCGGTTTTCGCCGGTGAGGGTATCGATGGCCACTTCAGTACAGGCAGCGCCATAGGCAAAGTAATAGAACGGTCTGCCTGTCAGCGTGTGCTTGTCGTAATGGATTTTGGGGGTGCGGTAAAAGCCGTCGCTCCATAGCTGGATGCGGTTGGCATACGCCGCTCCCACCACCTCTTCAAAGCAACGACTCGTTTTGGGAGATATCACCTGTCCACCTTCAAAGCGGATGGCGCCCGCGCCGCAGCCATCGAGGCCGCACACAAAGGCCGCCAGGTTGTCGCGCACATGGCGCGCAGCAAACTGGGCGGCGCGGGCGTTCAAGTCCGTGCCAGCGGACGCAGCCGTGGCCGATGCATTGGGCACCTTGCTGGTGTCACTGGCTGTGACCCTCACACGCTCAAACGCCACGCCTAACTCGTCTGCCACGATCTGCGCCACTTTGGTGTGCAGACCCTGGCCCATCTCGGTGCCGCCATGGTTCACCATCACGCTGCCATCGGTGTACACGTGCACGAGCGCACCTGCCTGGTTGAACAACGTGGCCGTGAAGCTGATGCCGAATTTGACCGGGGTGAGTGCCATGCCGCGTTTGATCACCGGGTTGCCGGCGTTCCAGGCGGAAATCTGCTCTTTACGCACGCGGTAGCTCGAAGTTTGCTCTAATTTTGAGAGCAATGGCTGCAAAATGTTGTCCTCCACCTTCATCTGGTAATGCGTGGTGTTGCGCTCATTCACACCGTAGAGGTTGCGCATGCGTACGTCCAGCGGGTCCATGCCCAGCTTGCGGGCAATGTCACCCATGATGGCCTCAATCACCACCATGCCCTGCGGGCCACCAAAGCCGCGGTAGGCCGTGTGGCTTTGGGTGTTGAGCTTGCAGCGGTACGAGGTGATGTCCACATCGCTCAAGAAGTAAGCGTTGTCGCTGTGGAAGATGGCGCGGTCGGCCACGGGGCCGCTCAGGTCTGCGCTGAACCCGCAGTTGGCTGCCTGCATCAGCTTGAGGCCCGTCAGCAGGCCGGTATCGTCAAAGCCAGCGGTGTATTCGAAATAGAACGGGTGACGTTTACCGGTCACCATGAAGTCGTCATCACGGTCAAAACGCAGTTTGACTGGGCACTTGAACTTGTGAGCCGCGAGCGATGCCCACACCGCCAAGTGGCCAGACTGCGTCTCTTTGCCACCAAAGCCGCCGCCCATGCGGCGGCATTCCACGGTGACTGCGTTCAGATTTGTGTGCAATGCATGCGCTACCCAGTGCTGCACCTCACCTGGATGCTGGGTGCTGGAGTAGACCTGCCATTGGTTTTGTTCCTTGGGTACGGCGTAAGCTATCTGACCTTCCAGGTAGAAGTGTTCTTGGCCACCGACCTCGAATGTGCCCGTCAGGGTATGGGGCGCTGCGGCCAATGCCGCACTGGCGTTGCCGCGGCTGACGTTGACGGGGGGAAGCACAAAGTTCTTGGCCTGGAGTGCGTCGCCCACGGTCAGGATGGCGGGTAGCGGCTGGATGTTTTGCACCACTTTGCGTGCGGCGCGCCGGGCGTTCATCACCGTGTCGGCAACCACCAGACCAATGACCTGGCCGATGTACTGAACCGTGTCGCTGGCAAAAATAGGCTCGTCCTGGCCAAAGCTGGCGAGGACCGGGTTGCCTGGGATGTCGGCAGCCAGAACCACGCCGTGCACACCGGGTAGGGCCAGGGCGGGGGCGGCGTCCAGGCCCAGCAACTTGCCGTGCGCCACGTTGCTCAGGATAGGGGCGGCATGCAGCGTACCTTTGACTTCAGGAATGTCGTCGATGTAAGTCACCGCACCTGCGACTTGAGCGGCAGCGCTTTCGTGGGGGCGCGAGACACCCGCTGCGGGGTAGGTGGGCGCAGTCTGGGGATGGGTCATGGCTTTGCTCACAGGGCCTCCGCTGCGACAAGTTCTGCGTCAAGGGTGAACTTCTCCAGATTAATCTGCGTCTGGCCCTGGCTTTCCAGCCAATAGCGTTGCAGCAGGTTGCCCAGCACCTTGTGGCGATAAGCCGCGCTGGCGCGCATGTCGGAGATGGGCTGGAATTCAGCCGTCAGCGTGGCTGATGCCGTTTTCACGGTGTCCAGCGCCCAAGCTTGTCCGAGCAGGGCGGCTTCGGTTTTGACCGCACGCACGGGTGTAGCGGCGACACCACCGACGCCGATAGAGGCTTTGGCGACCCTGCCTTTTTCAACTTCAAGGTTCACGCACAGGCACACAGCAGAGATGTCGTCGTCGTAGCGCTTTGATATCTTGTAAGCCTTCAGTGCTTCTGCTTTCGACGGCTTGGGTACCTTGATCCAGGCCAGCACCTCGTCCTTGGCCATGACGTTCTGGCGGTAACCGGTGTAAAGCTTTTCCAGCGGCATCTCGCGGTGACCTCGGGTGCTCATCAGCACCACGTTGGCGCCCAGCGCAATCAGCAGCGGCATGCTGTCGCCAATCGGTGAGCCATTGGCCACATTGCCGCCCAGGGTGCCGCTGTTGCGCACGGGTAGGCCAGCGAATCGGGTGGCAAAGGTTTTGAGGACAGGGCGGTCTTTGACCAGGGCAGCAAAGGCGTCGGTCAGGGTGACTGCGGCGCCAATGGCGATGTGGTGGCGATAGGTCTCTACCCGGCGCAGTTCCTTGACGCGGGTAATGTCCAGCACCTGCTCAAAGCGCTTGTGCAACTTGGTGACCCAAAGCCCCACGTCGGTGCCGCCCGCCACGATCTGGGCATGTGGATGCTGTTGGCGCGCTGACAGCAGATCGGCTAGATTTTTAGGCGTCAAATAGGCATTTTTGGCAATGCCAGCAAGCTTTATTTGCTTCAAATTTTGTAGCAAAATGGCTTCGTCTACTGGTTGCGGCGGCAGCTTTTCCATGGCCTGTGCCGCGTCCAGGATGGGTCGGTAGCCGGTGCAGCGGCACAGGTTGCCAGACAGTGCCTCTTGCGCCAGTTCGCGGGTGATTGGTTCACCCTTTAACGTGTGGTTTTGGTACATGCCAAACAGGCTCATCACAAAGCCAGGGGTACAAAAGCCGCACTGGCTGCCATGGCAATCCACCAGAGCTTGTTGCGCCGGGTGAAGCGCAGCACGCGAAGTGGCAAGCGTGGGGGTATCGTCGGCCGCAGCGCCGGGCCGTCCCAAGCAAGGCCTGGCCCCCTCGGGGGGCAGCGCAGCACACGAAGTGGCAAGCGTGGGGGCAATATCTTCTACAGTCCAGAGCGCAAGGCCATCGACTGAATGCGCCATGCGGATGCAACTGTTAATGGCGCGGTATTGCAGCTTGCCGCCCACCGCCTCCCCCAGCACCACGGTGCAGGCGCCACAGTCGCCTTCGCCGCAACCCTCTTTGGTGCCGCTCAGGCCCATGTCCTCGCGCAGCACTTCCAGCAGGGTGCGGTCGGGTGGTACATTGTCCAACGCAACGGTTTGGCCGCTACGGATGAATCGGATCGTCGATGTAGTCATGGGTCAACAGGGTAGTGGTTCAAGCCGGTACCGACATAAGCCGCAGCGTATGACAGGAATGTATTTCAAGGTATGAGAGACCCATCGCAATTCGACAAGATAGACCTTCATCTCATCAGGGTCCTTCATACCGTGCTCACTGAACGCAGTGTCTCCCGCGCCGCCATCCGACTGGGCATGTACCAACCGGCGGTGTCGGCGTCGCTCAAGCGTCTGCGCGACTTGGCTGGCGACCCGCTGTTGGTACGTTCGGGTGCCGGAATGGTGCCCACTGAGACAGCTTTGCGCATGATTGACCCGGCAGCAAGCATTCTCCGTGCCGCCGAGGTTTTGTTTACCGACGCGCGGGGGTTCGAGCCCAAAACCGCGAACCACACCTTTCGGGTGGCAGCCAGCGATTACCTGGACCCGCTGTTTTTGCCCCAACTTGTGTCGCAAATCAAGGCACAGGCACCGCATTGCAGCATCGAAATTCACCCTTTGAGTGCACGGTCTGACTACCAGTCCCATTTGGCGCAGGGCGAGTTGGATGTGGTCATTGGCAACTGGCTGACGCCGCCTGAAGATCTGCACATGGGCTTGCTGTTCTCTGACGATGTGGTCAACCTTGTCAGCGCCGACCACCCCGCTGTGCGTCGCAGCTGGGACGCAGCTGACTACTTGGCGGCAGAGCACATCGCACCCACACCGGCATACCCTGGCGCGCTGGGCGTGATCGATGAACATCTGCTCAGCATGAACTTGCGGCGCAATATCACGGCGCGTTGCCCTCATTTTGCGTTGATCCCGGCCATGGTGGCATCGAGCTTGCTGGTGCTGACCACGAGCCGCCAGTTTTGCGAGCGTTACGCTGTCAAAAGAGGTGAGGCGCCCGAGATGACTTTGCCCGTGAGAATTCTTCCATGCCCGATCCCGTTTCCCCGCATGAGCTATTACCAACTCTGGCACGAGCGCACGCATACCTCCAGTGCTTCGCGCTGGCTGCGCGAGCGGGTCAAGACGGTGGCTACCTCGCTGTACGCGCACGAACGACCCTGAAAGAGACAACATGGGCATGAATCTCTCCGCAACATCCCCTCTTGCTGCGCCCAGGCTGGCGCTGGCGGGCATCACCAAGCGCTACCCCACCGTGGTGGCCAACAGCCAGGTATCGCTGACCGTGGCACCAGGGGAAGCCCACGCTGTTCTGGGTGAAAACGGCGCCGGCAAATCAACCCTGATGAAGATCATCTACGGCTCGGTCAAGCCCGACGAAGGCACAGTCAGCTACAACGGGCAGCCGGTGCACATCCGCAATCCGCAAGAGGCACGTGCCCTGGGCATCAGCATGGTGTTCCAGCATTTCAGCCTGTTTGACACGCTGACCGTGGCCGAGAACGTTTGGCTGGGCCTGGACAAATCGCTCAGCTTGCCCACCGTGACCCAAAGCATCATCACCAAGGCCAGCCAGTACGGGCTGGACATTGACCCCAGCCGCCCAGTGCACACCTTGAGTGTGGGCGAGATGCAGCGGGTCGAGATCATCCGCGCGCTGCTGACCAACCCGCAACTGCTGATTCTGGACGCGCCCACCTCGGTGTTGACGCCGCAGGCAGTTGAAAAGCTGTTCGTGGTGCTGAAAAAGCTGGTGTCTGAGGGCTGCTCGATCCTTTACATCAGCCACAAGCTGCACGAAATCCGCGAGTTGTGCAGCGCCTGCACCGTGCTGCGCGGTGGCAAGGTCACCGGTGTGTGCAACCCCAAGGAAGAATCCAACGCGTCACTCAGCCGCTTGATGATCGGGGCTGAGCCGCCAGCCTTGCAGCACCGGGAGTCCAAGGCCGGGGCCACGGTCTTGAATGTGGACAACCTGTGCCTGGAAAAAGAAGACCAGTTTGGCGTGACGCTCACCGATGTGTCGCTGCACGTGCGTGCGGGTGAAGTGGTGGGCATCGCAGGTGTGTCGGGCAACGGCCAGCAGGAGTTGCTGTACGCGCTGTCGGGCGAGGACACGCGGCCAGCTGCGGGCATGGTGCTGATCAATGACCTGCCCATGGGCAAGGCAGGACCGCGCGAGCGGCGTGCCCTCGGCTTGCAGTTTGTGCCCGAAGAGCGGCTGGGGCGGGGTGCCGTGCCCACGCTGGGCCTGGCGCATAACCTGCTGCTGACCCGTGACACAGGTGTCGGCAAAGGCGGGTGGCTGAACGTCAAGGCCCTTGAAGCCCACGCTGCCAAGCTGATCAAGGATTTCAATGTCAAAGCGGGTGGCCCCAACGCGGCGGCCAAGTCGCTGTCGGGCGGCAATCTGCAGAAGTTCATCGTGGGCCGCGAGATTGATGCCAAGCCAAAGCTGTTGATCGTGTCTCAACCCACCTGGGGTGTGGACGTTGGCGCGGCTGCGCAGATCCGGGGTGAGATTTTGAAGCTCAAAGACGAAGGTTGCGCTGTGCTGGTGGTCAGCGAAGAGCTGGACGAACTCTTTGAAGTGTCGGACCGCCTGTATGTGATCGCCAAGGGGCAGCTGTCCCCATCGATCAACCGCGCTGACGCTACCGTGACGCGCATTGGCGAATGGATGAGTGGCCTGTGGAACGAAGATGTGCAGGCCGCGCTGGAGCAGCAAAAGAAGAACCAAACGGAGATGAACCATGTTGAAGCTTGAAGCGCGGCCTGGGGCTTCCAAGTTCTGGAGCTATGCCTCTCCCATCCTGGCGCTGCTCATCACGGTGCTGATCGGTATCACGCTGTTCGTTGCCCTGGGCAAAGACCCGGTCAAAGGATTGCAGGTGTTCTTTTGGGAGCCCATCAAAACCCCCCGTGCCCTGGGCGAATTGATGGTGAAGGCCACGCCGCTGCTGGTGATTGCGCTGGGCCTGGCGGTGTGCTTTCGCTCTAACGTTTGGAACATCGGTGCTGAGGGCCAATACGTGATGGGGGCCATTGCGGCAGGGGGCATTGCATTGATGGCAGACAAGAGCACGGGTGCCTGGATCGTCGCGCCCATTTTGCTGGCGGGGGTCGCGGGGGGCATGGCCTGGGCAGGCGTCACGGCGGTGCTGCGCGACAAGTTCAACGCCAGCGAGATTCTGGTGAGCCTGATGCTCGTGTATGTGGCCATCCTGTTCCTGGGCTTTATTGTGGAAGGCCCCTGGAAAGACCCGAATGGCTATAACTTTCCCCAGAGCAAGACCTTTGAAAAGGCGACGCAAATCCCGCGTTTGATGGCGGGTTCGCGCATGTCCATTGGCCTGCTGCTGGCGCTGGCCGGCGCGGCTGCCTTGTGGGTGTTTTTGTTCCGCACCCGGGCGGGCTTTGCCCAGCAGGTGGGCGGGCTGGCACCTGCGGCTGCACGTTATGCGGGTTTTTCATCGCGCAAGGCGCTGTACATTGCTTTGCTGACCTCGGGTGGAGCGGCTGGTCTGGCTGGGGCGCTGGAGGTGGCCGGGCCCATTGGGCAACTCACGCCCTATGTGCCCGCTGGCTACGGCTTTGCGGCCATCATCGTGGCCTTTGTGGGCAGGCTGCATCCGGTGGGTATGATCTTTTCGGCCATTTTGATGAGCATGTTCTATATCGGTGGCGAGATGGCGCAGTCTCGCTTAGGTTTGCCCAAGTCGCTCACCGGCGTGTTTCAAGGCTTGCTGCTGTTCACCTTGCTGGCGGCAGACACCTTGATCGCCTACCGCATCCGGTTCCAGAAATAAGCGCCAGAGAAAGAGGACACGCACCATGGATTCCAACTCCCTTGCCCTTCTGTTGGCGGCGACATTGAACGCAGGCACCTTGCTGGCCATTGCCGCGCTAGGTCTCTTGATTAACGAAAAAGCAGGCATCGTGAACCTGGGGGCCGAAGGCATGATGCTTTGCGCGGCCATTGCAGGGTTTGCCACGGTGGTGCATACCGGCAGCACCTGGGTCGGCTTTGGCGCTGGCATGGCGGCGGGGGCGCTGCTGGCGTCCATGTTTGGCTATCTGGTGATCTGGCTGAACACCAACCAATACGCCACAGGCCTGGCTTTGAGCCTGTTTGGCGGCGGCTTCTCTGCGTTTGCGGGCATCAAGTATGTGCAGGAAAAGCTGCCTGAACAGACCCAGTACGCCATCCCGGGCCTGTCGGATTTGCCTTTCTTCGGCCCCGCACTGTTCAGGCATCACCCACTGGTGTACCTGACCGTGGTGTTCATGTTTGCGCTGGTCTGGTTTCTGTACCGTACGCGTGCAGGTCTGGTGCTGCGTTCCGTGGGTGAATCACCTGAGTCGTCACACGCACTGGGCTACCCGGTGCGCCGTATCCGCATGATGGCAGTGATTGCTGGTGGCGCCCTGTGCGGTCTGGCGGGGGCCTATTTGTCTACCGTCTACGCGCCGCTCTGGGTAGAAGGCATGGTGTCTGGCAAAGGCTGGATCGCCCTGGCCTTGACCACTTTTGCCACTTGGCGACCTGCCAGGGTTTTGCTGGGTGCCTATCTGTTCGGCGGCATGACCCAGCTTGACTTTTACTTGCAGGGCGTGGGTGTAGACATCCCCGGCCAGTTTCTGGCCATGATGCCGTATGTGGCCACGGTGGTGGTACTGGCGCTGATCTCGCGCAATCCACAGTGGATTCGGGTCAACATGCCTGCCAGCATTGGCAAGCCGTTTTACCCAGGTTCGTGATGTTCGCCCCGTCTTGATGCCTTTGTTCCCGTTCATAATGACTGTTTAACCCCCAACCAGCGAGAAGGACCTATCACAGACAGATCTGCAAAAACGTTCCCTGTTGCGCCTGAGTGCGCTGTCAGCCGCCACAGCTGCTGCGGCTGCATTGGTGGCGTGTTCACCACCGCCACCGCCGCCCGCTCCTGCGCCAGCGCCAGCGCCCGCTGCGTCGGCCCCTGCACCCGCACCCAAGCCAGATCCTTTGAAGATTGCCTTTGCCTATGTCGGCCCGACCGGCGACGGCGGCTGGACCTTTGCCCACGACCAGGCGCGCAAGGCGGTCGAAAAAGAATTCGGTGACAAGGTTGCCACCAGCTTCGTTGAAAACGTGCCCGAGTCGGCTGACGCCGAGCGCGTGATCCGCGACATGGCCAGCCAAGGCAACAAGCTGATCTTCGGCACCACCTTTGGTTACATGGAACCCATGCTCAAAGTGGCGGCTGACACCCCCGGCGTCAAGTTTGAACATGCCACCGGCTACAAGACCGCCGAGAACATGCGTACTTATGACAGCCGCACCTACGAGGGTGCTTACATGGCTGGTGTGATTGCAGGCAAGATGACCAAGTCCAACACCATTGGTGTGGTCGGCTCGATCCCTATTCCAGAAGTGATCCGCAACATCAATGCCTTCACACTGGGCGCACAGTCCACCAACCCCAAGATCAAGACCAAAGTGGTTTGGGTGAACGAGTGGTTTGCACCTCCTAAAGAAACCGAAGCTGCTACCTCGCTGATCAACGGCGGCGCCGACGTGCTGATGCAAAACACCGATTCTTCTGCCGTGCTGCAAACCGCAGAGAAGCTGGGCAAGCGCGCCTTCGGCTGGGACTCCGACATGAAAGCCTACGCACCCAAGGCTCACCTGGGTTCTGCTGTCATCAACTGGGCACCGTACTACATCAGCGCAACCAAAGACGCGCTGGAAGGCAAATGGACCACAGGTAAATCCTGGTGGGGCGTGAAAGAAGGCGCCATCGACATGGTGTCTGTTGCTGAAGATGTGCCAGAAGACGTCAAGAAGAAGGTTGACGAAATCAAGGCAGGCCTGAAAGACGGCAGCTTCACCATCTGGAAGGGCCCGATCACAGACAACACTGGCAAGGTTCAGATTGCCAAGGACACCGTTGCTGACGACGGTTTCCTGGGCGGCATCAACTTCTTCGTCAAGGGCGTGGACGGCAAAGTCCCGGGCGGCAAGAAGTAATTCTTAAATTTTGCACAATATGAGGGCTGCCCGAGGGCAGCCCTTTTTTATTTGCGAAAGCGCGTCATGAACCTGGCCCACATCCCTGAAGCACGCTTACCCGAACTGCTGCGTGCCATGCCCAAGGCAGAATTGCACATCCACATCGAAGGCTCGCTGGAGCCTGAGCTGATCTTTGCCCTGGCGCATCGCAACAAGATCAGCACACCTTACCCGTCTGTCGATGCGCTGCGCGAGGCCTATGCCTTCACCAACCTGCAGAGCTTTCTGGACATTTACTACGCCGGGGCCAGCGTTCTGCTGGAAGAGCAGGACTTTTACGACATGGCCATGGCCTACTTCAAGAAAGCCGCAGCCGACAACGTGGTGCATGCCGAACTCTTTTTCGATCCGCAAACCCATACGGCGCGCGGCGTACCCATGGAGACCGTGATCAACGGCCTGCACCGAGCCTGCCATGACGCCAAGGCACTGCTGGATGTGAGTGGTTTGCTGATCATGTGTTTTTTGCGCCATTTGAGCGAAGAGCAAGCCTTTGCCACCTTGGAGCAGGCCATGCCCTACCGCGACAAACTGGTCGGCGTGGGGCTGGATTCGAGCGAGCTTGGCCACCCGCCCGAGAAGTTCGCACGCGTGTTTGCCAAATGCCGCGAACTGGGCCTGAGATTGCGGCACATGCAGGTGAAGAAGGCCCGCCCGCCTACATCTGGAGCGCGCTTGATGTCCTCCAGGTCGAGCGCATTGACCATGGCGTGCAGGCCGTCAAAGATGCGGCCTTGATGGCTCGCCTGGCCAAAGACCGTGTTCCGCTCACCGTGTGCCCGCTGTCCAACCTCAAACTTTGCGTGTTTCCTGATCTGGCGCAGCACAACCTGGGTGCTTTGCTGGACGCCGGTTTGGCCGCCACCGTCAATTCAGATGACCCAGCCTATTTTGGTGGCTACATGAACGACAACCTGACCCAGGTCTTTGCCGCCACGGGCTTGACGGTACGCCATGCATACCAAGTGGCACGCCACAGTTTTGAAGCCAGCTTTGTCGATGCGGCGCGCAAGCGCGATCTGGTCGATCAGCTGGATGTTTTTTTTGCCCATTTTGAAGAGGCCTGAACCCCCAATGACAACGCATGAACCGCTGAGCAGACCACTGACGGCCATTGAGGCCCGTGTGCTTTCCACCCTGATGGAGAAAGCCCGCACCGTGCCCGACAGCTACCCCCTCAGCTTGAACGCGGTCGTCACCGGGTGCAACCAGAAGACCACGCGCGAACCCATCATGAACGTGAGCGATGCGCAGGCACAGGAGGCACTGGACGAACTCAAGCATTTGGGGCTGGTACGCGAAGCCTCAGGCAGCCGGGTTGCACGGTATGAACACAACTTCCAACGTGGCATGGGCGTGCCCGAGCAATCTGCCGCACTGCTGGGACTGTTGATGCTCCGCGGGCCGCAAACGGCTGGTGAATTGCGCATCAATGCTGAGCGCTGGTACCGCTTTGCAGACATTTCGTCGGTAGAGGCCTTCCTGGATGAACTGCAAAGCCGTTCTGACGAAAAAGGTGGCCCGCTCGTCGTGTGCCTGCCGCGCACACCTGGCACGCGCGAGCAGCGCTGGGCGCACCTGCTGTGCGGCGAGGTGGATATCTCCACTGCAGGGCGTTCAGGCACCGCGATCGATGTGGCGCAGCCCTTGCAGGCGCGCTTGAAGGCGCTGGAGGATGAGGTGCTGGATCTGCGGGCAGCCATGGCCTTCATGGCGCAGGAACTGGGCTTGACTTTGCCCGTGAAAAACACTGCAAGAAGCGCTCTCACCGACATCGAATAAAATTGATCGAGCTACCCGCTACAGCCTGCTGCCCCGGCAGGCTGTATTTTTTTGTCTGTTCGGGGCCATGTAGAGGACTACCATGTATAAAAACCTCGCTGCCACGCTCGTGGCCGCTTGTTTCATTTCTCCCGTTTTCCCCCAAACCCCCGAACCGCTCAAGATCGGCTTTGTCTATGTCTCACCTGTCACAGAGGCAGGCTGGACCAAGCAACACGACGACGGGCGCAAAGCGCTTGAAGCTGCACTGGGCCCGCGTGTGAGCACCCGTTTTGTGGCCGATGTGGCAGAGGGGCCAGATGCAGAGCGTGTGATACGCGACCTCGCTGCGCAAGGCAACAAACTGATCTTTACGCCCAGCTTTGGCTTCATGGAGCCCACGCTCAAGGTGGCCCAAGACTACCCAGACGTGAAGTTTGAATCCATCACCGGCTACAAGCAGGCCGGCAACGTGGCCACGGCCAACGCCCGCTACTACGAGGGCCGCTACCTGGCTGGCATCGCGGCGGGGCGCGTGACCAAGACGCATGTGGCGGGCTATGTGGCAGGCTTTGCCATCCCTGAGGTGCTGCAGGGCATCAATGCGTTTGCGCTGGGCATGCGGTCGGTCAATCCCAAAGCCCAGGTCAAAGTGATCTGGCTCAACGCCTGGTTTGACCCCGGCAAAGAGCGCGATGCGGCCTTTGCGTTGTTTAACCAGAACGCCGATGTGGTGGCCTTTCACACCGGTTCTACGGCTGTGATGGCCGCAGCGCAAGAGCGCGGCAAATGGGCAGTGGCCTATCACTCTGACATGCGCAAAGTGGCGCCCGACGCCCAGTTGATCGCCGTGAGCCACCATTGGGATAAGTACTACACAGAGCGTGCCAAAGCTGTGCTGGACGGCCACTGGAAAAGTACCCAAGTCTGGGGTGGTGTGGCCCAGGGCATGGTGAGCGTGGGGCACTTTGGCCCCAAGGTGCCGCACGCTGTGCAAACAGAAGTGCGCGCCCGCCAAAAAGCCATTGCCAGTGGCAAGCTGCATCCGTTCTACGCCAGGCGTGCCATCAAGGACAACGAAGGTCATGAAGTCATCGCAGCAGGCAAGACGCTGACAGACGAACAAATTCTGGGCATGAACTGGCTGGTGGAAGGTGTGCAGGGCAAGGTGAAATAAGCGCTATCTGCCTTGGCGTATGCATGTCACGCGGTTTCAATTTAAGCTCAGACACATGAAAGCCTACCGCGCAGCCTTGCTCCGTTTTTCCGATGACGGCCGTGCTCAATACGACGCCGACGGCCTGTTGGTGACCGCGCCGAATGCCGCTGGCCGCGAGACCGTGGTGGCTGCGGGCGCCCACAGCCAGCTTCAAGCCGATTACGGCCAGGTGGCGACCGAGCATCTGACGGGGCGCCTGCTGGCACCCGGCTTTGTAGACCTGCACATTCATTACCCCCAGGTGGATGTGATCGGGGCGCCGGCGGCCGGATTGCTACCCTGGCTGGAGAACTACACCTTTCCGCATGAAAAAAGGTTTGTTCGGCATGACTATGCTGAAGAAGTTGCTTCATTTTTTGTAGCAGAATTGCTGCGCAATGGTGTCACCACGGCGTTGAGCTTTGCCACCTCGCATCCTGAATCGGTCAATGCCCTGTTCACGCAGGCACACAAACACAATTTGCGGCTCATCACGGGCAAGGTGTTGCAGGACAGGCACTCGCCCGATGGGGTGCGCGACGAAACCGAACAAAGCCTGATCGATACCGATGCACTGATTCAGCGTTGGCACGGCCAAGGCCGCCTGGGGTACGCCATCACGCCACGGTTTGCCCCCACCTCGACCGAGGTACAGCTCAGAGGTGCCGGCGAGCTGGCCGCGCGTTACCCGGATGTGTGGATTCAGTCCCACGTGGAGGAAAACAAGGACGAGATTGCCTGGGTGCACGACCTGTTTCCCAAGTCCCGCAGCTATCTGTCTGTGTACGACGATTTTGGCCTGTTGAGGCGTCGCGCTGTCTACGCGCACTGCATCCATTTTGATGATGCAGACCGTGCCCTGATGCACAGCAGCGGCGCGGCGGCAGCCGTCAGCCCGACCAGCAACTTGTTTTTGGGCAGTGGTTTCTTTGACTATGCAGGTGCCGATGCGGCGGGCTTTGCCTATGGTCTGGCCAGTGACGTGGGCGGGGGCACGTCGTTCAGCCCGTTTCACACCATGCTGGCGGCGTATTACGTGGGGCGCGAGGGGCAAACCAAACAAGGCCTGTCCATCAGGCCGCAGCAACTCTGGTGGCACCACACGGCAGGCGCAGCCAAAGCCTTGGGGCTGGGCGGCGTGATCGGCAATCTACAGCCTGGCTGCGAGGCCGATTTTGTGGTGTTGAACCCCACGGCCACGCCGCTCCTGGCCCGCAAGACGGCTCAGGCAAACAGCCTCGACGAATTGCTTTTTGCGATGATCGTGCTGGGAGATGACCGCCTGATCGATCGCACCGTGATCGCCAGGGGATGATTAGGCACGACAATCGCCCCATAGCCTTTCAATCAGGACAGCACAATGAGCATCAAGAGCGATAAATGGATACGGCGCATGGCCCAGCAGCACGGCATGATCGAGCCGTTCGAGCCAGGGCAAATCCGGCAAAACGCAGCGGGCGAAAAGATCGTGAGCTATGGCACCAGCAGCTACGGCTACGACATTCGCTGTGCACCCGAGTTCAAGGTGTTCACCAATATCCACAGCACGGTGGTGGATCCCAAGAATTTTGACGAAAACAGCTTTGTAGACATTAACAAGGATGTTTGCGTTATTCCGCCCAACAGCTTTGCACTGGCCCGCACGCTGGAGTATTTCCGCATTCCCCGCAATGTGCTGACCATTTGCCTGGGCAAAAGCACCTACGCGCGCTGCGGCATCATCGTCAATGTGACGCCCTTTGAACCCGAGTGGGAAGGCTATGTGACGCTGGAGTTCTCCAACACCACGCCACTGCCCGCCAAAATCTACGCGGGTGAGGGCTGCGCCCAGGTGTTGTTCTTTGAAAGCGATAAAGACGACGTGTGCGAAACCTCGTACAAAGACCGGGGTGGCAAATACCAGGGGCAGGTGGGCGTGACATTGCCCAAGACCTGATGGCTTGCCCAGACAAACCCTGGTTTGTCACCAGAATGACTGGTAAGTAGGTCGGTTTTCGGCATGCTGGTGCAAGCAGCTTTGTACCAGGAGACTTTCATGCCGATGACACGACGCAACGTTTTGATGAGCCTGACGGGCTCATCGCTTTCTTTGGCGCTGGCTTCTGTGCCGCAGCTGGCTGCAGCCCAGGCAGCCGTGTACCCTGCCAAAAAATATCCGAGTGATCGTGCCCTACGCAGCGGGCGGCGGTACCGACATCATGGCGCGCATCATCGCTACCCAACTCAGCAACACTTGGGGTGTGTCTGTGGTGGTCGAGAACAAACCCGGCGCCAGTGGCATACCCGGCAATGACATCGTGGCCAAAGCCGCGCCAGATGGCTACACCGTGTTGGTGGGCATCACCGCCATGATCCAGACCGTGGCGCTATACCCTAAGTTGCCCTATGACCCCATGAAAGACTTTGCGCCGGTGTCTCAGCTGGCCTTGTCGGCCGATTTTTTGATGGTGCCCAAAGACTCTGCAGCTAACAGCCTGCAGGACTTCATCGCCATGGCCAAAGCCAGTCCCGGTAAATACAACTACGGCACCTATGGCAACGGAACTTCGTCTCACATGCACGGCGAGTTGCTCAAGATGGCCGCAGGCCTTGATTTGACGGCCGTGCCCTACAAAGGGGCAGCGCCAGAGATCAATGACTTGCTGGGCGGGCAATTGACGGCCGCTTTTGTGGATGTCACCTCGGCCACGCCACATCTGAAGTCAGACAAAATCAAGATTCTGGCCATCACAGGCACGCAGCGCCACCCGGCTGTGCCTGACGTTAAAACCTTTGGTGAACTGGGCTTGGCGGGCTTTGAAGCCAACGGCTGGTTCTCTGTATTTCTGCCAGGGGGAACCCCCAAGCCGATTGTGGACAAGCTGTCTGGAGAGATCCAGAAGATTGTTCGCTCCCCCGAACTCAACAGCCGCTTGATGGGCATGGGCTTGAAGCCAGTGGGTGGAACACCCGAGGAACTTGCTGGCGTGATGACGCGCGATTTGCCCCGCTGGAGCAAAATAGTGCGGGACGCCAAAATCACGCTGGAGTAGGGGCCACTCAGGCATCACACACCGCTCACAAGCTCACACCATGCATCCTTATCACCATGCGCAGAGCCAGCCCGACAAGATTGCCTACCTGATGGCAGACAGTGGCGAGGCTGTGACGTACCGCCAGCTGGATGAACGCTCTAACCAGTTTGCGCATTTGCTCAGAGCCACCGGTCTGCAGGCGGGCGACCACATGGCGATCCTGATGGAGAACCATCCCCGCTTCTTTGAAATTTGCTGGGGTGCGCAACGTGCAGGCATCATTTACACGGCCATCAGCACCCGTTTGAAGCTCGCCGAGGCCGCTTACATCGTCAACAACTGTGCAGCGCGCCTGTTGGTGGGTTCTGTGGCACAGGCCCAGTTGGCCAGCGACTTGTTGCCCCACATGGGCGGGGTTGCACAAAAGTTCGTGGTCGATGGCGAGCTTTCGGGCTATCAGCCCTTAGAGCAAGCGCTGTCGCAATACCCCGTCACACCGATCCCTGACGAAACTGCCGGGGCCGACATGCTTTATTCCAGCGGCACCACGGGCTACCCCAAGGGCGTGTTTGTGCCACCCGAGTCCCCCGACATTGACGCCAGCAACTCCTTATTGGAGATTTGCCGAGGTTTGTATGGCATGGGGCCGCAAACCGTGTATTTGTCTCCCGCGCCGCTGTACCACGCAGCTCCCATGCGGTTTTGCATGACGGCGATGCGACTCGGTGCCACTGCGTGGTCATGACGCATTTTGAACCGCTGGCTTACTTGGCGCTGATCGAAAAATACCGTGTCACACACACCCAGGTGGTGCCCACCATGTTTGTGCGTTTGCTCAAGCTGCCATTGGCAGACCGCACGGCGCACAATCTGTCGTCTTTGCAATTTGCGATTCATGCGGCTGCGCCGTGTCCAGTCCCCGTGAAGGAGCAAATGATCGACTGGTGGGGGCCTGTCATTTGGGAGTATTACGCTGGTACCGAGGGCAACGGCATGACCATGGTGCGCGCTCAAGACTGGCTCACGCACAAAGGCACGGTGGGCAAAGCCGTCATTGGCAAGCTGCGCATTTGCGACGACGACGGCCATGAAATGCCTGTGGGCGAAACGGGCTCGGTCTATTTTGCCGAGGGCAAGGTGTTTGCGTACCACGATGACCCCGCCAAGACGGCAGCATCCACCAATGCACAGGGCTGGACCACGCTCGGTGATGTGGGGCATGTGGATGCAGAAGGCTATTTGTACCTGACAGACCGCAAGTCCTACATGATCATTTCGGGTGGTGTGAACATCTATCCGCAAGAGGTGGAGAACCTGCTGGTGACGCACCCTAAGGTCTACGACGTGGCAGTGCTGGGGGTGCCCCATGACGAGTTTGGCGAAGAGGTCAAAGCCGTGGTGCAGCCCGTCGATATGAACCAGGCTGGCCCCGAGTTGGCGGCAGAACTGATCGCCTTTTGCCATCAACACCTTTCCAGCATCAAGTGCCCCAAGTCAGTCGATTTCGAGCATGAATTGCCCAGGCACCCCACAGGCAAGCTGTATAAGCGCTTGCTCAAGGACCGTTACTGGGCAGGTCACAACAGCAAGATTCTCTAGAAGGCAAGTGCAATGACTGTTATCCGTTTCGAAGTTGCCCACCAGGTGGCCACGATCACGCTGGACAGCCCCAGCAACCGCAATGCCCTGAGCACGGCCATGCGGGAGGAATTGGCCGCCGCACTGAAAACAGTGCGTACTGATCCAGGTATCCGAGCCATGGTCTTGACTGGCGCTGGTGGGCATTTCTCTGCCGGGGGTGACATCAAGGGCATGGCCGCCAATCAGGCAATGGATCAGGCGGGCTGGCGCAGCCGCATGCAGGACTTACACGCCCACCTGCACGATCTGTTGACCATCGACAAGCCCGTCATTTCGGCGGTGGACGGTTATGCCTACGGGGCTGGGTTCAGCATGGCTTTGGCGGGTGATTTTGTGTTGGCCACGCCGCGAGCGAAATTCTGCATGTCTTTCTTGCGCATAGGTCTGGTGCCTGATGTGGGCGCCCTGCACACCTTGCCGCGCATCGTGGGTGTGCAGCGTGCCAAAGAGATCATGCTGTCGGCCCGTGAAGTGGACGCGGCAGAAGCGCTGTCACTGGGCATCGTGATGGAGTTGCATGAGCCAGATGTTCTGCTGGCGCGCGCAGGCCATGGCTGCCCGCTTTGTGCATGCGTCACCGATCGCGGTGAGCATGGTCAAGCGTACATTGGCTGCGTCTCATGGCGGCAATCTGGCCGCCACATTGGATGTTGAGGCGAATATCCAGGCTTTGGCCGGAACAGCCGCAGAACACAAGGCAGCGGTGCAGCGGTTTGTGCACAAGGAGCCTACGCTGTTTCAGTGGCCTGCTGGTTGAGTTTTGTCAGCCTATTGCCTGACGGCAGCCCCAAAGTTGTCAACAAGTCGCATGACTCTGCACTTCGGTGGTCTCGCCTTGGCTCCCCACATAGGCAAGCGCAGTCGCCAGGTCTGGATGCAATGATTTGGCGCCCACAGCCCGTGTGAAGCCACAGCGGGTGGCCATCTCCAGGGGTTGATGGCTGAGGCCGCATACCACCAGTTCAACGCCATTCTTCTGGCAGGCATGGGCTAAATCGTTGAGCGTGTCGCCGCCTGATGCGTCGATGTAAATGACGTTCTTCAAGTCCAGCAGCAAGGTCTGCCTGGGTAACTGGTCCCGCATGTTTTCGATCAAGGTCACCGCACCGAAAAACAGCGCACCATAGACCCGGTAGGCCGCAAGCGAGCCGGGAGAAACCACTTGCCTGGCCACGCAGGGATGATCCTCCAGGGGTACCGCTTCGCAGCGCGACAGGCTGGAGATGCGGTACACAAAGGTAATGAACGCAGCGACCAGGCCCACCTGAACGGCAACGGTCAGGTCCACCATCACCGTCAGCAAAAACACCGACAGCAGAATAATCCGGTACGGAATGCGAAAACGCCACAGGTGCGCAAACTCGCGCCATTCGCCCATGTTCCATGCCACGTACATCAGGATGGCGGCCATGGCGCACAAAGGAATGTGCGTGGCCAGTGGTGCGGCAATCAGCACAATCACCAGCAGTGCCAGGCCGTGCACGATGCCCGAGATCGGACTGGTCGCGCCACTTTTGACATTGGTCACGGTTCGGGCAATGGTGCCAGTGGCCGGCATTCCACCAAAAAAGGGCGTCACAAAATTGGCGATGCCCTGGGCCATCAATTCCTGGTTGGGGTTGTGGCGGTCATCAATCAGGCCATCGGCCACACGGGCACAAAGCAAGGATTCAATCGCCCCCAGCAAGGCCAGTGTGAGCGCCGGGATGAACATGTGCTGGGCGTTTCCCCAGTCAAAATCTGGCCAGGCCAAACTGGGCAGGTCTGACGGAATGCCCCCAAAGCGCTTGCCAATGGTTTCCACGGGCAAATCAAACAACAGGACGCACAAGGTGGCTGTGATCAAGGCGACCACCGAGCCCGGCATCACGGTCAGGCGGGCGGTCCAGGGGTTCCGACTGAATACTTTGGGTATCACAAACTGCCAGATGGCCAAACCAGCCAGGCAAACGGATGCCAGCACGGTGGCATACCAGTTGATGGTGGACAAGGCGCCCTGTAGCGTACTCAGCATGCCAAAAAAATTGGCAGGCATGTTCTGTACGCTAAGGCCCAAAAAATCCCTTACCTGCGACAACGCAATCAGCACGGCGATGCCATTGGTAAAGCCGATGATCAGCGCAATGGGCACAAAGCGAACCAGGGTGCCCATCTTGAAGAACCCCATCGCGAACAAGAACACACCCGACATGGCCGTGGCAATGATCAGGTTGGCCACGCCGTACTGCTGAACAATGCCGTACACAATGACGATGAAAGCTCCCGCTGGCCCGCCAATCTGAACCCGGCTGCCGCCGAGTGCCGATATCAAAATGCCCGCAATGATGGCTGTGAATAGGCCCGCCTCGGGCTTGAGCCCACTGGCGATGGCAAATGCCATGGACAGGGGTAACGCGACCACGCCAACAGTCAGTCCAGCGGCGCTGTCCTTGATCAGGCGCTCGCGGCTGTAACCCCGTAGGGCGTTAATAAGGTAAGGTCTGAAGGCCAGCATGACGTGCGGCTTTGGATCAGTGAATCCGCATGCCGGGGTGTGTTTTCTCGTCGGCATAGCCACTGGGCCATTCACCTTGGCTGAAGGGGTCAGGCAGGGCACATGTACCGAGCAAGGAGTGAATTGATTTTGAAGGCCAGCACGGCCTGGTTGCTGGACACATTGGTGCTGAAGTGGACCCGATCATGCGGGACAAACAAAAGAAGAACTCAAGACACAATCCCCAACAAATCAAGAATCCCACACACCAGCGTCAGCGGATGTGCCGGGCAGCCGGGTATGTACAGCGAAGGTTTGAAGCGTTCCAGAAAGCTGCGGTCCAGCGCCTCAGACCCAGCAAACACGCCGCCTGAAATTGCACAGGCACCTACGGCGATCACGATCCTGGGCTCGGGCATGGCCAGCCAGCAAAGCTCTAGCGCTTGAGCCATGTTGCGGGTGATGGGGCCGGTCAGCACCAGGGCATCCGCGTGTCGCGGGGACGCAACCACATCGATACCGTAGCGCCCCAGGTCAAAATTGACATTGCTGCTGGCGTTGACCTCTAGCTCGCAGCCGTTGCATCCGCCTGCACTGACCGACCGCAGCTTCATGGATCTGCCAAACAGGCGATGCAACTCGGCAGAAACCTTGACCGGGTCGGGCGCTGGACGGGTGGCCGATAACATCAGGTGATCGCGTTCTGTGGTGGCCAGTTGTACCTGGTTAGTGAAGGAGATGATCTGCTCTGGACAGCTGCTTTCGCAGTCGCCACACAGCACACAGCGGCCCAGGTCTATTTGCAGCGGCGCCAGCTGCACCGCCTCGCTGGGGCAGGCGTCTGCGCAGGATCGGCAATGCTCGCGGCAAGGTGCATCGCGCAACACCGGCAGGCCGCGGAACCCCGGTGGTTGAGCCGTGCGCGGATTGGGGATGAATTGGCTACCCTGAGACTTGCGGACGTGAATGGATTGAAACAGGCTCATGGTCAAAGATCGTTTCCGCAATACGACAGGTCAAAGCTCTTGTTGCAGATCGGAAAATCTGAAATATCGTTGTCCCGTAGGCTCATGGCCAGGGCAAACCAAGTCTGCAGGGAAGGGTCTTGCACCTTGTAATGCGCTAACTGCGCGCTGCCATCGGTTTCCAGCGCATGCAGCACCGGCCCTCGGGGACCTTCGCAAACAGACACACACAAGTGGCTTGATCTTAGGGCTGGAAGGGGCAGAGGCGAAGGCACTGCATCTTGCAATGCCGAGCTTTCCAGTGCACGGTTGATCCACCGAACCGAGCTCTCAATTTCCTTTAGACGCAATCGCAGCAGGGCCCAGCAATCGCGACCTGTCTCGGTATGCTCTTCTACAGGAAAGTGCGAATACAGCTGTCCTGGCAGGCATGCGCGTACATCCACATGCAGACCGCTTGCACGCGCCACCAGACCCCACAGGCCCAAGTCTTGGGCCGCATTGATGGGCAGTTGCCCAATGCCTTGCAAGCGGGGTCGCACGGTGCGGGCATTGAGCATCAAGGCATTGATGTCTGCCAGGTCTTTGGCAAACGCCGCCAAGGTGTTCTTCAGGTCTGCACGTCGCTCAGCGTCCAGGCCAAAGCGCACGCCGCCGGGGCGCACCCAACTGTGGCCAAACCGGCTGCCACAGCAGCGCATGCTGGCATTGATGATGGCGGTGCGCAAGCGGCCATAGGTCGCACCGCCTTGCAGAAAAGCGATGTCCCCAGCCAGGCCCGTTACTGAAGCCAGGTGAATGGCGATGCGCTCCAACTCCAGCGCCACGCCGCGCACAAGTGTCGCGCCAGCGGAAAGTTTTGTGCCCGCAAGTGCCTCTATAGCCGCGCAGTACCCAACGGCATAGGCCACACTGGTGTCGCCCGCAATCGACTCCACCAGCGGTGTCAGCGCCAGTGGCGGGCGCTGCAGCAACAGTGCCTCGACGCTGCGGTGCTGATAGCCTAGTTGAATCTCCAGATGCTGGACGCGCTCGCCCAGGCACATAAAGCGGAAGTGTCCCGGTTCGATCACGCTTGCATGGATAGGCCCGACGCCCACCTCGTGGACCTCGGCGCCGCGCACCTTGAAGAAAGGATAGCTGGACATTTGCTGCTGGCGATCCCTCTCGTAGCGCACTGGCTTGAGCCAGGGGTGGCCTACCGGGGTGATGCCGGTTTGTTCCCACAACTCGCGCTCAAAGATGTGCATGGCGGGATGCCTGAGCGTCAATGAGTCGTAACTGTCATCGGCCTGGGCATGACCTTGAAGGGCGACCAGGCCCAGCGATGGGCTCAGAAAAACAGCGGTCAAGACCACGTCCTTGGTGGCTAACGTCTGCATACGTCCGAACAGCGTCAACACCCGCGCACCATTGTGGATGTGTTCGCTGCAGGCCTGCATGAGGCCCGCCAAGTCCAGGCGGGGCAGGTCGGCCAGGGAGACGCACAGAACGGGATGGTGGAGGGCAGAGCTCAACTAACTTCCTCCAATCGATTGGGCCACGACCAGCAGCAGCCTGCTGATCACATCCGGGGTGTAAATCCCGAGCAGCACCAGCATGGCCACAAAAGCCATCATCGGTAGCATGGTGACCACGGGTTCGTTGACCGCCTGCAGGTCTGATTTCAGGGGGCCCCACAGCATAGGGAAAACGGCGCGCCCGGTGGCCACAAAAATGATGGTGAGCATGGCGCACATCAGTGAGAAAGCCATCATGTTGTCATGCTGCACGATGCCTGACAAAATCAGCATCTCGGCCATGAAGCTGCCAAAGGGTGGTAATCCCAGCAGCGCAAACACACCCAGCGCAAAAATAGACCCGGCAAAGGGCAGGCGCTTGATCACACCGCTGAGCGCGGCAATGTCGTTGGTGCCATACACCGCACGCATGCGGCCTGCGGCCAGGAACAGCATGGCTTTGACGAAGGCATTGCTGACCACGTACAGCACCACGCCATAAGCAGCCGCCTTGCCTACCGACAAACCCATGGCGATCACACCGGACGAGCTGACGCAGGCATAGGCGATCAAGCGTTTGTAATTCCTGGCGGCCATCACCTGGATCGCAGCCACGATCAGCGACAAGCCCCCCATGATCAGCAACTGCTGCGACATGAAACCTGTGTCATGCCCTTGGAAAGCCTGCAGAATGCGGAACACTGCCACCACGCTGATGTTGAACTGAACAGCCGCCAGTAACGCACTTGTGCTGGTGGGAGCTGTCTCGTAGGTTTCTGGTAGCCACCCATACAAGGGCGCCAGACCGAGTTTGCTGCCCAGGCCCAGCATGATGAAGGACAGGCCCAGCCGAAGCCACAAATCCATTTCAGCAGGCAAGCTGCCAGAAAGCTTGTCTAGCGCAAAGTCGATGGGCAAGCCCGCCAAATGGGCAGACCGGGTCAGGCACATGAAGCCCAGGAAAGTGAGGCCCAATGACATGCTGGAGTAAAGCAAATAGCGCCAGGCCACACGGTGCGGCGCTGTTCCATAGCCCAGTGTGACCAGGGGTGTGGCGCACAGGGTCGTGATTTCGATCAGCGCCCACAGCACCAACAGATGGTTGGACATGACCCCCAGACTCATGGCCAGCATAAACAGCATGGACAAAGCCGCGCGCCTGCGCACATGGTGAACATGCTGCTCGCGGTCATGAGCCCATGCGTAAAGGTAGACGCTGATACCCAGAAACACCAGGTTGATCACACAGACAAACAGCAGCGACGTCGCGTCCAAAATGAACCAGCGCGCACCGAAATACACGGGTAAATCGTCCAGCGGAAAACCCACAAACAGCGCCATGCTCGCTGTGACGCCGCACAGGGCAAACAGAACCAGGCCCAGTGCCCACGCAGCTCTGCTCATCCTAGCCCCTTGTCCCGAGCGGCCTTTTCGGCCATGGAAAAGCTGGCAGTGCTGGCGTGGCTGAGCAACCAGCAACCAATGCTCACGGTCAGCACATAGGTTGCGCTGACAGCAAGGTGGGCTGGCAGAGGCCAGGCCTCAGGTAACAGGGTTTCAAATAAGGCCAGTGCGGTCTCCAGGTACAGCAATGCGGCCAGCTGGGCTGGTGGGGTGGCGTTGGTGGACAGCAGCAAAAGCGAGATGACCACAGCTGTGCTGACCACGCCGAGCACGAACGCATCCGTGCCTGACGATGTAGCCTGCGCAAATTCAAAAGCCAAGGCAATCAGGCTCACAGCAATGCCCCAGGTGAACAGATTGGAGGGCATCAGCTCCAGATCAGGCTCATTGCGGCGCGCCAGCATCTGGCTGAAAAGCCAGGGGGCAAGCACGGCGCGAAGCACTACCACCTCGGCAGCCGTCAGCAAGTCGTGCATTGAAATGGCCTTGCCTTGTGGGCCGTCGGTCAGGCCGTACCAAGCCAGTGCCAGAGCCTGAAAGCTGAGCCAGCCAGGCAATTGGCGCATGCGGCCAAAGAAAAGAGGTGTGATGCACAGGATCAGCAGGAACACAAGCGGCAGCTTCACGACAGGTGCTCTCCCCAAGTTACCACAGCCAGACAGATCAGGGCTGCACCCCCGGCCACCAGCAGGTAGCGAGGCACCCAGCGCATGCGCAGACGTGCCATCAGAGATTCCACGCAGCCCACCAGCACCGCCACCAGCAGCATCAGCATCACCGACGTGACGGCGGCTGCGGCCAGGTCCTGGGCGGGATCAAACGGGTTGAGCAGCGCTGCCATCAAGCCTGCGTAAGTAGTGAGTTTGAGCGCTGCCGCAAACTGCATGGCGGCCAAATCCGGGCCGCTGTGGTCCAGCAGCATCACCTCATGCACCATGGTCAGCTCAAGGTGGGTGGTCGGGTCATCCACAGGTACGCGGGCTGCTTCGGTTTGCAACAAAATCAACAGCGCCAGCAGGGCTGGGACAATCACCAGGCCAAACTGCGGACTGTGGTGCCACTGCCCTATCAGGCCTGCAAAACTGGTTTGCCCGGTTGCTATGCTGGCCGAGCCGATGAGGATAAACAGCGCGGGCTCAACAAAGGCCGAGAACGAAGCCTCGCGCGCCGAGCCCATGCCTTCAAAAGCGCTGCCCACGTCCATGGCCGATAGCATCATCGCCATACGGCCCAGGCCCAGCGTGTAGGCAAACACTACAAAGTCGTAGCGAAACTGCATGGCAGCCACGCCGCCCAGCAGTGGTGCGATCAAACCCGCGACGACAGCACTGACGACGACAAGGTAGGCACCCGAACGAAACACCGCCGTGGTGGTGGTGCTGTAGACCGGGCGTTTGTACAGCAGGCGGCGCATGTCCCAAAAGCTCTGCAGCAAGCCCGGGCCCTTGCGGCCACCCCACCACGCCTTGGTGCGGTTGATAACGCCTATCAACACAAAAGGCATCACCAGCAACAGGCTGGTGTGCACTGCCATCAGCAAGAGGGTCATGGTCGCACCCCGCTGGTCAGCAGGGCCAGTCCAACAATCAACACCACGGCAATCAGGCCTGCGGCAAAGGTTACGCGCGTGTCGTCCTCGGGCAGTTTGCGCGAGATGTTCTCTGCGGATTCGTCACCATGGCCAATCACTGCATACATGCGCCGCTCCACTGCGTCCACGCAGTCGGTGATGGCGTAACTGTCTGTCGGAAAGTAGCCCACAGGCGCTTTGCGGCGTCGCAAGATCAAAAGGATGCTCCGAAACCAGTAGCCGAAATCCAGCCAGAAAGCCGCGCCCGTGTACTGCATGCGGGGTGACACTGCGGTGTAGCCACAACCCCAAGTAACATGGGGCACCATTGCAACGGGCATCCACCAACGGCGCAGTTGAAAGAGTGCGCCAAACCCTATTAGCAAACAGGCGCTGACCGTGCTGACCATGCCCAGTTGATCCGCCATGTCTGCCAGTAAGGGGGTTGCACTCACGCCCAGGGTCTGCATGGCCAGGCTGGTGGGCTCAGCCACCATCATCAAGCCCACAAAAGGCGCAAGGCCCAACACCACCACACCCAGGCTGTGCACCCCCATGGGCAGCAGCATCCAGCGGCTGGCTTCCGCTGCCTGGTCAATCGCCGCATCACGCGGTGCTCCAAGAAAAACAACGCCAAATGTGCGGGTGATGGCCATGGCTGACATGGCGCCCACAAAGGCCAGCACGGCGGCGGTCAGGATCAAGGCCACGCGGGCTGGGGGTGGCAAATCGCCATTTTGAAACAGGGCGCTGTAAATGGTGAATTCGCTGGTAAAGCCGTTCAACGGGGGCAGCGCAGAGATGGCAACACCCCCAACCAGGAAGAACAGCGTCGTCCAGGGCAGCAAGCGGGCCAGGCCACCCAGCTTTTCCATGTCCACGGTGTGTGTGCCCTGGTAGACCGCCCCGGCTGCGTAGAACAGCTGGCACTTGAAGAACGCATGGTTCAGCACATGCAGCAGGCCGCCCGCAAAGCCCAGCGCCACCAAAGCTGGCATGCCCCAGGTCAGGCCCAGGCAGCCCACGCCAATGCCTATGCCCGCGATGCCCACGTTCTCGGTGGACGAATAGCCCAGCATGCGCTTCAAATCGCGTTGCCCCACGGTGTACAAACCACCCACTAGCGCCGAGCAGGCCGCAAAGGCGATCAAGAACCAGCCCATCCATTCATCGGGCTGGCCAATCAGCAGAACGAAACGCACCAGGGCATAAAGGCCTGCTTTGTGGATCACACCCGACATCAGTGCGGATACATGGGCTGGTGCAGCGGCATGTGCACGTGGCAACCACGAATGAAACGGAAAAAAAGCCGACTTGAGCCCAAAGCTGATCAGCAGCAGCAGGAACACCAGATTGCGCTCGGGCCCAGGATGGGTTTGCAGCCAGGCACCCATCGAATCCAGCCCCCAGGTTCCGGTGTGGGCATACATGATCATGATCGCGGCCACCAGAAAGATCAGGCCAATGTGGGTGGATACCAAGTAGTTGAAGCCCGCAAAGCGCACCTTCTGGTTGCTGAAATCCCAGATGACCAGCTGCCAGGCGGCCAGGGCGGCAATCTCCCACCCAAGCAAGAAGATCAGGGCGTGATCGGTGCAATAAACCAGGATGAAGGACAAGGCCGTGAAGTTGAGCAGCGCAAAATGCACTCCCAGGTGGCGTGCGCTGTCAAAGTAGCGCCGCATGTAACCGACCGCGTAAAGGCTTCCCAGCAGGGTCATGGGCAGTGACCACACCAAAAAGAAGGCGCCTAAGCCATCCATCTGTACCCGGGGTGTGCCCACCGGGTAAGTCCACACCATGGAGCCAGACACAATGACGCCACCCATCAGTACCGGCCATGCTGCACTGAGAACCAGCACTGTGGCCACCAGCTGCGTGGCAATCGCCCAGCCCGCTCGCCAGCGGTTTCCTTGGACCGCCAGGGCCAAACCCGCGCCCAGCAGCAAAACGATAACGGCTGAAATCAGGGCGAACATTGAAAGTACTTTAATGCACGTCTTAACGAACCCGCATGCCTGGCGTAGCGCCCGGCCACGGGTTCAGTACGTAAATGCCGGGGTGTGCTTTCTCGTCGGCGTGGCTGGCTGCAAGCACCATGCCTTCGGACACACCAAACTTCATCTTGCGCGGGGCCAGGTTGGCCACCATCACGGTCAGCTTGCCGACCAAGTCCTCTGGCTTGTACATGCTGGCCACCCCGCTGAATACATTGCGGTGTTGACCTTCACCCACATCCAGCGTCAAACGCAGCAGCTTGGTGCTGCCCTCCACCGCTTCGCATTGGACGATCTGGGCAATGCGCAGGTCAATCTTGGCGAAGTCGTCGATGGAGATGGTGGGTGCCAATTCTTCTCCTCCGGGAACGATCTTCTCCGGCTCAGGGGCAGTCGGGGCCTCAAACAGGGCCTCTAGCTGTTTGGGGTCCACGCGTTGCATCAGGTGGTGGTAGGTGCCGATGGCGTGGCCTGCGCCCAAGGCGGTGCTGGCATTGGCGAAGTCCAGCGCTGTGCATTGCAAGAAGGCCTCAACCTGGGTCGCCAGAGCGGGCATCACGGGTTTAAGGTAAGCCGTGAGGATGCGGAAGGCCTCGATGCAGGTGCTGCACACGTCCTGCAAGCGGGCATCTTGGTCAGCTTGCTTGGCGATTTCCCAAGGCTTGTTCTGGTCCACGTAGGCATTGACGCGATCGGCCAGCAGCATGATCTCGCGCACGGCTTTGCCTGTGTCGCGGTCGCCATAGAGTTGTTGAATGCTCTCGTTTTGAGAGCGCAATGTGCCCAGCAGTGTGCCGCCATCGCCAGAAACATCCCCCAATTTGCCGCCAAATCGCTTGGCAATAAAGCCCGCAGCCCGGCTGGCAATGTTGATGTATTTGCCCACCAAATCCGCATTCACCCGCGCCTGGAAGTCGTCTGCATTGAAGTCAATGTCCTCGTTGCGGCCGCTCAGTTTGGCAGCCAGGTAGTAGCGCAGCCATTCGGGGTTCATGCCAAGGGAAAGGTACTTGAGTGGGTCCAGCCCCGTGCCGCGGCTCTTGCTCATCTTCTCGCCATTGTTCACGGTCAAAAAGCCGTGCACAAAGATCTTGTTCGGCACTTTGCGCCCGCTGAACTTAAGCGTCGCGGGCCAGAACAAGGTGTGAAAGGTAATGATGTCCTTGCCGATGAAGTGGTACTGCTCCAGATCGGGCGCGGCCATGTAGGCGTCGTAGTCCTGCCCGCGTTTGTCCAGCAGGTTCTTCAGCGAAGCCAGGTAGCCAATGGGCGCGTCCAGCCACACATAAAAATACTTGCCGGGTGCGTCGGGGATCTCGATGCCAAAGTAGGGCGCGTCACGGCTGATGTCCCAGTCGCCCATGGTGGTCACGCCGTTCTCATCGGGCGTGAGCCATTCGCTGATCTTCTTCAGCACCTCGGGCTGCACGGCGCCGCCGGTGGTCCATTCCTTCAAAAAGGCCAAGCAGCGCGGGTCGGACAACTTGAAGAAAAAATGCTCCGAGCTTTTCAGCACCGGTGTCGCGCCAGACAACGCAGAGTAAGGATTGATCAGGTCGGTAGGGCTGTAGACCTTGCTACACACCTCGCAGTTGTCGCCGTACTGGTCTTTGGCATGGCAGTTGGGGCATTCACCTTTGATGAAGCGGTCAGGCAAGAACATGTTCTTTTCGGGGTCGAAGAACTGCTCAATCGTCTTGCTGCTGATCAATCCGTTGGCCTTCAGGTCGCGGTAAATCGCCCGAGCCAGCTCGTGGTTCTCAGGGCCGTCGGTGCTGTGCCAGTTGTCAAAAGCGATGTGAAAGCCGTCCAGATAGGGTTTGCGGCCAGCGGCGATGTTGGCCACAAACTGCTGCGGCGTGATGCCAGCCTTTTGGGCGGCGATCATGATGGGGGCGCCGTGGGCGTCGTCAGCGCAGACAAAGTTCACCTCGTGGCCACACATGCGCTGAAACCGCACCCAGATATCGGCCTGGATGTACTCCATGATGTGGCCAATGTGGAAGTTGCCGTTGGCGTAAGGCAGGGCGGTGGTAACGAAAATTTGGCGGGGCATGCTCATTTGACCTGGTAGATCCGCCCATCACTGAACAATTCGACGGGCGGGGGAGCAATTTTAGGCCCTGCCGCTCGCGTCAATGGGCAGCGTTGCCCAGGTGCCGCTGAATGGCTCGTCCAACGGGCTAGACTATGCAGATTCAGGAGTTACACATGGCATTGAACGAGCATGCATTGAGGGACGCCCTTCAGACCGTCATTGACCCCAACACCGGGGCAGACTTTGTCACGACCAAAGCGCTGAAAAACCTGGTGGCCCAGGATGGCGACGTGTCATTTGACATCGAATTAGGTTACCCCGCCAAGAGCCAGATTCCGGCGCTGCGCCGCGCGTTGGTGGCCGCAGTCAAATCGGTGCCTGGCGTGACCAATGTGTCGGCCAACATCAGCACCAAGGTGATCAGCCACGCGGTGCAGCGTGGCGTTCAGCTAATGCCCAATGTCAAGAACATCATTGCCGTGGCTTCAGGCAAAGGGGGTAGGCAAAAGCACCACTGCCGCCAATATCGCGCTGGCGCTGTCTGCCGAAGGGGCGTCTGTGGGCTTGCTGGACGCCGATATTTACGGCCCCAGCCAACCCATGATGATGGGCGTGAGCGGGCGGCCTGAGAGCGAAGACGGCCAGACCATGGAGCCGCTGGAAAACTACGGCGTTCAGGTCATGTCCATTGGCTTTCTGGTCGAGAAGGACGAAGCCATGATCTGGCGCGGCCCCATGGCCACGCAGGCGCTGGAGCAACTGCTGCGCCAGACCAACTGGAAAGACCTGGACTATTTGATCGTCGACATGCCCCCTGGCACGGGTGACATCCAGCTCACGCTAAGTCAGCGTGTGCCTTTGACTGGCGCGGTGATCGTGACCACACCGCAAGACATTGCGCTGCTGGACGCCCGCAAAGGCATCAAGATGTTTGAAAAGGTGGGTGTGCCCATTCTCGGGATCGTCGAAAACATGGCTGCCCATGTTTGCAGCAAGTGCGGCCATGTTGAGCATATTTTTGGCGCAGACGGCGGGAAAAAGATGGCAGTTGAATACGGCATGGATTACCTGGGGGCGCTGCCCCTGGACATCAACATCCGTATGCAGGCCGACAGCGGGCGCCCCACCGTCGTGTCTGACCCAGAAGGCGAAGTGGCCAGCATCTACAAGACCGTGGCACGCCAGGTGGCGATCAAGATTGCGGCCAAGGCCAAGGATTTTTCGTCCAAGTTCCCGAGTATCAAGATTTCCAAAGACACCTGATGCCAAAGTGCTTTGTGGCTAAATTTATTGTCCGTTCAGGGAGCAAGAAATGAAGAAGTATCTCGACGCCATCAAGTTGATTTGTGGGTGTCTGGTCCTTGTTGGCCAAGTTGCGCTTGCCGGCGTGATTGGAGGGCGTGATCAGCCTGGGCCAGTCAATTTAGGGCAAACAACGGCCAACACGCTGACGGTCAATGCGGATGGAATAGGCCACATCCTGTTGCTTCCGTATTACAGCGCCCAGGGTGGCAATGCAACGATTCTGAGTTTGACCAACACGGATTACCTCAATGGCAAAGCCGTCAAGGTGCGATTCAGGGGGGCAACAAACGGGGATTCTGTGCTCGATCTGACGGTTTTTCTTGCACCCAATGATGTGTGGAATGGATTGGTTTCACAGGATCCCAGCACGGGATCTGCGCAACTCACATCTGCGGACAGCAGCTGTACCCTGCCAAGCCTGTCCTCAGGAAATGCATTGAGATTCTCTGGAAGTCGCTTGCGCCCTGGGCTGAGCAGCTCTGAGGCGGTCAGTCACACACTCGAAGGCTATGTCGAACTGATGACCATGGCCAACATTCCTGCTCTGGGAACGGTTGCAGCCACCGCTGGCAGTCTCTTCAAGTCAATTTCTAGGCAGGCAACGGGTGGCGTGCGTGCCTGCAATTCTGCGACTCTCCTCGCAACCCAGGTGGAAACAACTTCGGAGGCTGCGGCGGCAGCACAGGGATTTGCCACACCGACAACAGGGATCCAGGGGACTTGGACGATTGTGAATGTCCCCAGAACACTGACCTTCAGCGGAGATGCGTTTGCGATCGAGGCGCGAGACAGTTCAGGTTTGCCAGCCCGCGCGAACTTTGTTTTTTTTGCACAAAGTACGGATGCGGCCAGCAATGTTGACAGTCTCACGGCTGATCCGATGCTCCGGTTGACCCCCTTGGCTGCAAAAACCGCTGCGGGGGTGGCAACTGCGTATGTACCGCAAAGTGGCAGTTTGCCCATCGTCAAGGCGGTATGGTCTGATTTCCCGGATATTTCAACACCCTATCTTGAGGGAGCGTCGATGCCTACCTTTCAGGCAGCACAGCTAAGCAAAATCATGGCGGTCAAGTCGGTGATTAACGAGTACGCAACCGAGCCTGGCATTGGCGCGGCCTCAGACTGGGTACTCAGCATGCCTGCCCGGCGTTACAGCGTGGGTGCAGATTTCCGCCAATCTCAGCCAGTCCTTGTGTATTCACTGGTCACAGCGGCAGGCAATGCCGAGTATTTCTCTTCGGCAAACAGCAGTGTCGCCAACGGGTTGATTTGTACCCTTGCAGAAGACCAGACGTTCTTTGACCGCGAGGCTGCAGGGAGGCACCAACCCGCTGGATCCACCAATCCCCAAGCCGTTACCCCGTTGTCATTGTGCGGTGCCGTTCCAGTTCTGAAGTTCGCCAATGAATCTGCGCTGGCAGCCTCTGTTTCTGTCGTGCAGGCAGGTGCTGCGTCAGTGAACGGCTGGGCAACATTGAATACAAAGAACTCCGCCTTGATTTCTGCGATAACCACCACCACAGGCATCCCGTTGATTGGAGCCTCCTTCATCAAGGCAAGCAACCCTGTTTCGGCGCCAGGTGTTTCAGGAAACTATGGCATTGTGTCGCCGCACAGCTTTAGCCGCTAATCAGGAGTATCACCGTGCCCTATCTATTGAATCTCCTGAAAGCAGCTTGTCTGGCAGCCCTTGTATGTTCTGTTGCGCATGCTGGCTTGATTGTGGGAACCCGTGCCATTGGAAACAGTGGGGTGGGTGCAACCGATGCGACAGGCGTGGTAGTGAATACCGATGGCATTGGTCACGTGCTGGTTGTGCCGTATTTCAATGCTCAAGGTGGCAATGTCAGTATTTTGAGTGTCGTCAATACCGACATCATCAACGGTAAAGCCGTCAAAGTTCGCTACCGAGGTGCGAGCAACGCAGACAATCTGTTGAATTTGACCGTATTTCTGGCACCGGGGATGTCTGGAATGCCGCTGTTTCCCAAAATGCTGAGTCTGGTATTGCGCAGCTTTCTTCAGACGAGTCAAGCTGTACGCTGCCCAGCCTGATGTCAGGGCAACTTTACAGTTTCGGCACTGGCAGGCTCAATCCGGCGCTGAGCGCGAGTGACAAGGCCTCCCAGACGCGGGAGGGTTACATTGAAATCATCACGTTGGCTGATATTCCTCAGTCAAGTGCTTCGGACTCACTCTTCAAGTCCATTGCGCCTGCGGCAGGGTCTTCTCGCAACTGCGGTTCAGCAGCCGTACTCGCTACGTTGACGGATGCAGCTGATGAAACCAGTGCAGCCGCGCTGGGTTTTGGTGGCCCAACAGGAAGCCTCAGAGCGAGTTGGACCAACATCAATGTGTCCCAGACTCTGACCTATTCTGGCAACGCCCTGGCGATCATGGCCATTAACCAGGCCAGCGGACTCCCAGGACGCGGCGCTTACATGGTGTACCCACAAAGTTCTGTATCCGCAGGAAATGCAGACGCGGCGACGGCAGATCCACTCCTTCGTTCTGGTACCTATGCCAGCAAATCTGCGACTGGACGGGTATCGACCTATATTTCTGCATCCTTGCCCCTGGTCAAGCCATTAATGTCAGATCTGCCTGACTTGTCCACACCTTTGGTTTCTGGTCTTGCTGACCCCATGGCCTACACCGCCATGGTGAGCAAAGTCATGGCTGTCAAGGCGGTTCATAACGATTACGCGACAGATCCTGCTATTGAGGCTTCAACAGACTGGGTATTCAGTTTTCCGACCAAACGCTTCAGTGTGGCGTTCGATTACGTCCAGAGTAAACCTGTCTACAACCTGATGACAGGCTATGAAGGAACCGAGTTTTTCAAGCTTGCTCAGACCAGGTGTTCACCTTTTACGACCGTGATGAGACGTCGAAAAGCGTGGGCGACAATGTTTTGGCCGCTTCTGCCTATGTCAAGTTGTGTGGTGCAGTCGCGACCGTTCCGTTCGGAACCTCGCCAGTTTCTGCCATCGGCGCATCCATCACCGCCGAGCCCACCGTGAACAGAGCCTTTGTCAATGGATGGGGACGCATAGATACCAGCAACGGTTACACCGGAACGCCAGTATTTGGCTCGGCTTTTATTCGAGCCCGCAATGCCAATGCTTCGCCAGGCGTGTCTGGTAACTACGGTATCAACAGCGGGCACAAATACCTGCGGTGATGCCATTCACCCACCCAAACGACGCCTTTCGTCAAGCCACACTTATCACATGAAAACCAAAGCCGCCGTCGCCTGGCAAGCAGGCCAGCCCCTCACCATTGAAACCGTCGATCTGCAAGGCCCCCAATTTGGCGAAGTGCTGGTCGAGATCAAGGCCACGGGCATTTGCCACACCGATTACTACACCCTGTCGGGTGCTGACCCTGAGGGTATTTTTCCTGCCATCCTGGGCCACGAAGGCGCGGGCATCGTCGTCGATGTCGGCCCCGGCGTGACCACGCTGCAAAAGGGTGACCATGTAATTCCGCTTTACACGCCGGAATGCCGCCAGTGCAAGTTTTGCCTCTCGCGCAAGACCAACCTCTGCCAGCTGATCCGCGGCACACAGGGCAAGGGCTTGATGCCCGACGCCACCAGCCGATTCAGCCTGGACGGCAAGCCCATTTTTCACTACATGGGCACCAGCACCTTCAGCAACTATACGGTGGCGCCCGAAATCTCCCTGGCAAAAATCCGCAAGGACGCACCTTTTGACAAGGTCTGCTACATCGGCTGCGGCGTCACCACCGGCATTGGCGCCGTGATCTTCACCGCCAAGGTCGAAGCCGGTGCCAATGTCGTGGTGTTTGGTCTCGGTGGCATTGGCCTCAACGTGATCCAGGGTGCCAAGATGGTCGGTGCTGACAAGATCATTGGTGTGGACATCAACCCCGCCCGCCAGGAGATGGCACGTCAATTTGGCATGACCCACTTCGTCAACCCCAAGGAAGTGCCCAATGTGGTTGACGCCATTGTTCAGCTCACAGACGGCGGTGCCGACTACAGCTTTGAATGCATCGGCAACACCAAGGTCATGCGTGACGCCCTGGAATGCACCCACAAAGGTTGGGGCCGCAGCATCATCATCGGCGTGGCCGAAGCGGGTGCCGAGATCAGCACCCGTCCGTTCCAGTTGGTGACCGGCCGCAAGTGGGAGGGTTCGGCCTATGGTGGCGCGCGCGGCCGCACAGATGTTCCGAAAATCGTGGACTGGTACATGGAGGGCAAGATCAACATCGATGACCTGATCACCCACACCATGCCGCTGGAGGACATCAACAAGGGTTTTGATTTGATGAAACGCGGCGAGTCAATTCGCGGTGTGGTGCTGTACTGAACA
Organism: Candidatus Defluviibacillus avedoerensis; assembly: GCA_016703665.1. Taxonomy (GTDB): domain Bacteria; phylum Pseudomonadota; class Gammaproteobacteria; order Burkholderiales; family Burkholderiaceae_C; genus Defluviibacillus; species Defluviibacillus avedoerensis. The sequence continues at coordinate 39,608 of JADJBS010000011.1, read as the reverse complement.
TGACGGCGCAGCCTGGCTTTGGAGTGCTACGCCGGGTACAGGCGGGGCAGCTGGACGTGGCATTTGTCGAGTCTGGCTCAGCCGACGGCACGCCCGTGTTCTTGATGCATGGCTTTCCGTATGACGTGCACGCCTATGCCGAGGTGGCGCCGCTGCTGGCGGCCCAAGGCTGCCGGGTCATCGTGCCGTATCTGCGAGGCTTTGGCCCGACGCGGTTTTTAAGCGACCAGACGCCGCGATCTGGCGAACAGGCCGCCCTGGGCGCAGATTTGCTGGCGTTGATGGACGCATTGCACGTCCCGCAAGCCGTGCTGGCCGGGTATGACTGGGGCGGGCGAGCCGCCTGCGTGGTGGCGGCACTGTGGCCTGAGCGTTGCCACGGTCTGCTGTCCTTCAACAGCTACAACATCCAGAACATAGCCAAAGCCCTGCTGCCCGACACGCCCGAGAACGAGCAGCGCCTTTGGTACCAATACTATTTTCACAGCGAACGGGGCCGTGCTGGTCTGGCGGCTGACCGGCGCGCGGTTTGCCGTCAGTTATGGAAGACCTGGTCCCCCACCTGGCAGTTTGACGACGCCACGTTTGAGCAAAGCGCCAAGGCCTTTGACAACCCCGATTTTGTGGAGGTAGTCATCCAGTCCTACCGTCACCGTTTCGGCCTAGTGCCCGGTGACCCTGCCCACGCCGAGGTGGAGCGGCGTCTGGCAGCGCAACCCGTCATTGCCGTGCCTTGCATCACCTTTGACGGCATCGATGACGGCGTGCGCCCACCGGCAGATGCTTGTGCCCATGCGCGCTTTTTCAGCGGTCCACGCTCGCACCGGTTGGTGAACGGTGTGGGGCACAACATGCCTCAAGAGTTGCCACACACTTTTGCTGACGCGGTGGCTGAACTGCTACCCCGCTGACCCTACCTATGCCAGACACTTTGACCACTGTTTCCGAACACGCCTGTTTTGGTGGCGTGCAGGGTTTTTACAGCCACACTTCTGGCAGCATCGGTTTGCCGATGCGGTTTTCGGTGTTCAAGCCACCGCAGGCCAAAGCCGGACCGGTGCCCGCGCTGATTTACCTCGCAGGGTTGACCTGTACAGAGGAGACTTTTCCGATTAAGGCGGGAGCGCAGCGCATGGCGGCCGAGTTGGGGCTGATGCTGGTCTCTCCCGACACCAGCCCACGCAACACGGGAGTGCCCGATGAAACCAGGGACTGGGACTTGGGGGCAGGCGCGGGCTTTTACATGAATGCCACCCAACTGCCATGGTTTGTCCATTACCGGATGGAAGACTCCGTGGTCAACGAGCTTCGGCGGATCATCGTCACGCAATTCGGTGCCGATGTGGATCGCCTGGGGATTTTTGGGCACTCCATGGGTGGGCATGGCGCCTTGACCCTCGCCTTGCGCTATCCGGGATTGTTCAAGAGTCTGTCAGCGTTTGCGCCGATTTGTGCCGCAACCCAGTGCCAATGGGGCACCAAAGCACTCAGCCATTACCTGGGGGCAGATACGTCGCCGTGGCAAGGCTATGACGCCAGTGCACTGATCGCCAATGCGGCGTCGCCCGCGTATCCCGCTGGCATCTTGGTGGACCAAGGGCTTGCAGATCAATTTTTGCTTGCGCAACTGAAGCCCGAACTGCTGGAACAGGCCTGCGCGGCGGGGCATCAGCCGCTGACACTTCGCCGCCATGCGGGGTTTGATCACGGGTATTATTTTGTCCAGACTTTCATGGAAGACCACCTTCGGTTTCACCATGGGCAATTGCGGACTGCAGCACATTGAACCGTTTCACCGTCCATGCAAGCCATTCCCCTCAGCACCCCAGACGCGTTGCGCCAGACTGCCCGGCGCGGTCAACTCAAGGGCCGCCAGCCTGATCCTGCCGCGCGTGAACGTGTCAGGGCTTTGCTGGGGAACCGCCCGCCAGAGGGTTATCGGCGTGACCTGCTGATCGAGTTTCTGCACCTGATCAACGATGCCTGCGGCGGCTTACCCGAAGACCTGCTGGTGGCCCTGGCCACCGAGATGAACATCCCCATCGTCGAGGTGTTTGAAGTCGCCAGTTTCTATCACCACTTCGACATCTTGCGTGACGGGGCCCAACCCGCTGCTCAAACCGTGCGTGTCTGCCAGAGCCTCAGTTGCCAGATGGCTGGTGCCGACGACTTGCTGGCGCGCCTGCCAGCCCTGCTGGGGCAAGGTGTTCGCGTTCTGCCTTCGCCCTGCCTGGGCCGCTGTGAGCAGGCGCCTGCCGTGCAGGTCGGGCAACAGGCGTTGCCTAAAGCGACGGTGGAAGCGACAGTTGAGGCATCAAAAATGACCTTGCGGCATGTCCATAAAGCAAAGTATGCTTCTGAATTGATAGCGTTTGATGCCTACCGTGCTGCAGGCGGGTACGCATTGGCTGCTTCCGTGACCCAGGGCGAGCACGACGTCGATGCCATCCTTCAGCGCATGGAGCATGCAGGCCTGCGCGGCCTGGGAGGCGCGGGCTTCCCGGCGGGGCGCAAGTGGCAGATTGTGAAAGCCCAGGTGCGCGAGCAGGGCGTGCCCGCACTGATGGCGGTCAACATCGACGAGGGCGAGCCCGGCACCTTCAAAGACCGGTATTACCTCGAACGTGACCCCCACCGTTTTCTGGAAGGCATGCTGATTGCCGCGCATGTGGTCGGTTGCGAGGCCGTCTACATCTACCTGCGCGATGAATACCACGACTGCCGTGCCCTGCTGACACGCGAGTTGGCAGCCCTGCAAGCCAACCCCCCGTTTCCCCTGCCGCGCATCGAGCTGCGGCGCGGCGCTGGTGCCTACATTTGCGGCGAAGAGTCCGCCATGATCGAGAGCATCGAAGGCAAGCGGGGCGAGCCACGTCTGCGCCCGCCCTACATCGCGCAGACCGGGCTGTTTGGCCGCCCCACGCTGGAGCACAACTTCGAGACCCTGTACTGGGTGCGTGACATCCTGACCCACGGGCCAGACTGGTTTGCCGAGCGCGGCAGGCATGGTCGCAAAGGCTTTCGCTCCTTCAGCGTCAGCGGCCGGGTCAAGAACCCCGGCGTCAAGCTGGCCCCAGCTGGCATCACCCTGCGTGAGTTGATTGACGAACACTGCGGCGGCATGCTGGCGGGCCACAGCCTGTATGCCTATCTGCCCGGTGGGGCGAGTGGCGGTATCTTCCCCGCCAAGCTTGCCGATGTGCCGCTGGACTTTGACACCCTTCAGCCGCACGGCGGCTTCATCGGTTCGGCTGCCGTCATTGTGCTCAGCCAGCACGACAAGGCACGTGACGCGGCGCTCAACATGATGCGGTTTTTTGCCGACGAGAGCTGTGGCCAGTGCACCCCTTGCCGGGTCGGCACCGCCAAAGCGGCCGAACTGATGAAAGCGCCGGTCTGGGATGCCCACACGCTGGAAGACCTGAGCCAGGTCATGGCCGATGCCTCCATCTGCGGCCTGGGCCAGGCAGCGCCCAACCCGGTGCGCAGCGTGATCAAGTACTTCCCTCAGGAGGTGGGATTGTGAGCGGCGCCACGTTGACCCTCAACGGGCAAGCCTGCGAGCCTCGAGCCGGAGAGAGCCTTTTTGATCTGGCCAAACGCCTGGGCATTGACATCCCCCATCTGTGCCACAAACCCGGCCTGCGCCCCGACGGCAACTGCCGCGCCTGCGTGGTCGAGGTGGCAGGTGAACGCACCCTGGCGGCCAGCTGCTGCCGCGCCGCCACCCCCGGCATGGTGGTGCAGACCGACAGTCCGCGTGCGCTCAAGAGCCAGCACATGGTGCTGGAGATGCTGCTGGCCGACCTGCCCAAGAACGGTTATCAGTGGAACGATGCTGACCCCGCACGCCCCCATGGCGAATTGACGCAATGGGCCGGGCGGCTGGACGTGTCCGTGAGGCCTGCCTTGCAAGACCTGCAGCGCCAGCAACCCGTGGCCGATACCAGCCACCCTGCGATGGCGATCAACCTGGACGCCTGCATCCAGTGCAAGCGCTGTGAGCGCGCCTGCCGTGAAGAGCAGGTTAACGGCGTCATTGGCACAGCCGGGCGGGGCGCGCACAGCCAGATCGTGTTTGACCTGGGTGACCCCATGGGTGCCAGCTCTTGCGTGGCCTGCGGCGAATGCGTGCAGGCCTGCCCCACAGGGGCGATCAGTGCCAAGACCTTTGTCGGCTCGCAAGCGGTGGATCAATCGGTCGATTCGGTTTGCCCGTTCTGCGGTGTTGGCTGCCTGCTCACCTACAAGGTGCGCGACGGCAAGATCGTGGCGGTAGATGGGCGCGACGGCCCGGCAAACGCAAGCCGCCTGTGCGTCAAAGGCCGTTTCGGCTTCGACTATGTGCACCACGCAGGGCGCCTCACCGTGCCCTTGATTCGGCGTACCGATGCACCCAAACAGGGCGACCAGATTCCCGAGCGCGATGCCGACTGGCGCAGCACCTTCCGCGAGGCGAGCTGGGACGAAGCCCTGGCCCTGGCCAGTGGCAAGCTGAAAAGTTTGCGCGACCAGCATGGCCCCAAATCATTGGCCGGCTTTGGCAGCGCCAAAGGCAGCAACGAAGAAGCCTATTTGTTCCAGAAGCTGGTGCGTACTGGCTTTGGCTCTAACAACGTGGACCACTGCACCCGCTTGTGCCACGCCAGCAGCGTGGCGGCCTTGCTCGAGGGCGTGGGCTCTGGCGCAGTCAGCAACCCGGTTAAAGATGTCGAACACGCCGAGCTGATCCTGGTGATTGGCTCCAACCCCACCGCCAACCACCCGGTGGCCGCCACGTGGATGAAGAACGCCGCGCAAGCTCGTGACGGCAAGCCCGGCGCCAAAATTGTATTGGCCGACCCGCGCGTGACGGACATTGGCAAACACGCCTGGCGCGTGATGCAGTTCAAGCCCGACACCGACGTGGCCCTGCTCAACGCCATGATTCATACGGTCATCGACGAAGGCCTGGTTGCTACTGATTTCATAGCAAATCGTGTGACCCAGTATGCCGAAATAGCCCAAAACGTGCTGAACTTCAGCCCAGAGCGCATGGCCCCCGTGTGCGGTGTCCCCGCAGACACCATCCGCGAGGTAGCCCGTGCTTTTGCCAAAGCCAAAAGCGCCATGATTTTGTGGGGCATGGGGGTGAGCCAGCATGTTCACGGCACCGACAACGTGCGCTGCCTGATCGCGTTGAGCACCCTCACTGGGCAAATCGGCAAGCCCGGTAGCGGCCTGCACCCCTTGCGCGGCCAAAACAACGTGCAGGGCGCCAGCGATGCGGGCCTGATCCCCATGATGTTCCCCAACTACCAGCGGGTGGACAACGCCGCCGCGCACGCTTGGTTTGAGGACTTCTGGCAAACACCACTCGATAAGACCCCTGGCTACACGGTGGTCGAGATCATGCACAAGGCCCTGGCGCCAGACACTGACCCGCACAAGGTGCGCGGCATGTACATCATGGGCGAGAACCCGGCCATGAGCGACCCTGACCTGAACCACGCGCGCCATGCGCTGGCAAGCCTTGAGCATCTGGTGGTGCAAGACATCTTCATGACCGAAACCGCCTGGCTGGCCGACGTGATCCTGCCCGCCACCGCCTGGCCCGAAAAAACCGGCACCGTCAGCAACACCGACCGCATGGTCCAACTCGGCCGCCAAGCCATTGACCCACCGGGCGACGCACGGGCCGACCTGTGGATCATCCAGCAAATGGCCGCAGGCATGGGCCTGAATTGGCGCTACGACGAAATGGCCACTGCCGCAGCGCAGGGCCGCCCCAAGCAAGGCACGGCCCCCTCGGGGGGCAGCGAGGACACGGCAGTGCCGAGCATGGGGGCAATGTCCGCAGCGCAGGGCCGCCCCGAGCGAGGCATGGCCCCCTCGGGGGGCAGCGCAGCACGCGAAGCGGCAAGCGTGCGGGTCATCTATGAAGAGATGAGACTGGCCATGCATGCTGCGATTGCAGGCATCACCTGGGAGCGGCTAGAGCGCGAGGGCAGCGTCACCTACCCCTGCCTGAGTGCAGACGACCCGGGCCAGCCCACGGTATTCATGGACCGCTTTCCAACAGCAGATGGTCGCGCCAAACTCGTCCCCGCAGCCCTGATCCCGGCCAACGAACTGCCGGATGCCGAGTTCCCCATGGTGCTGATCACAGGCCGACAACTGGAGCACTGGCACACGGGCAGCATGACCCGCCGCACCGAGGTGCTGGACGCGCTGGAACCAGCACCCACCGCCAGCCTGAACGCCGCAGAACTGGTACGCCTGGGTGTCAGGGCCGGAGACTTGATCGCCGTGGAATCACGGCGGGGCCGCGTGCAACTGGCTGCGCGCCTGGACAACGGCACGCCCGACGGCACCGTGTTCATTCCTTTTGCCTATGGCGAGGCGGCGGCCAACCTGCTGACCAATGCGGCTTTGGACCCGTTTGGCAAGATCCCGGAATTCAAATTCTGCGCGGTGCGGGTCAAGCCATTTGCCGACAAGGCAAGTCTGACTTCCTGAGCGCTGGCACACCCACGTACAAGCCATTGGGTTCGGTGTCTCGGGTGACCACTGCACCCGACGCCACCACACAGCCCGACCTGACGGTGACGCCCGGTTGTATGGTCACATTGGCGCAGATCCAGCAGCCGTCCTCGATGGTGACAGGCAAAAAACTGACCTGCGCGCTGGCGCGGGACAGAGGGTCGTCGGTGATGGAATGAGTGCCCGTCAACAGTGATACCCGGGGGGCGATCCTGACGTTGGCACCAATGCGCACTGTCCCCGATCCTTCCACCAGCAGCTGTGCGTTGATATAGGTTCTCTCGCCTATGCTGAGCTGGCAATCAGGTGCTGAAAACTCATGTTCAATTTTGGTGCTTTTGCCTACGCTGATGCCAGACAAACGGATCAAGCGAACCCGGACGAACCAGGGCATGCCGCGAAAAGATTGAAGCGTCAACAACAGGTGCCGGACCATGGTGCCCATTTTATTGTTCACGCAGAGAATCCCAGCGCCAGTTCTGCCGTCAAGTCTTCCGCCGCCATGGCTCGGCAGCCCGACGCGTTCTGGCCTGCCCACAGCGGCGAAAAGTCCCCAAGTCCCCTTGCCTCTGCCATGGCGCGTAACGGAGCAATGGCAGACGTGGCCAGCGGAAAAGCGGGGGCGGCGGTGTTCATGGGCCCCAGCTCGCGCATGACCCGGTTCATGATGCCGCGCGCCGGTCGGCCAGTAAACAGGCGCGTCAAGGCGGTGTGGCGCGCATCGGGGCTTGCCAGTGCGGCGCGGTGAACCTGGCTGGTGCTTGCTTCAGGGCACAGCATGTAAGCGGTACCGATTTGTACGCCTGACGCCCCCAGTGCCATGGCGGCAGCCACGCCCTGGGCGTCTGCAATGCCGCCGGCGGCAATCACGGGCAGATGCACTGCCCGCACGACCTGCGGTACCAGGGCCAAGGTGCCGAACTGGGTGGTGAGCTCTTCCGTCAAAAACATGCCTCTGTGCCCACCCGCCTCCAGCCCCTGGGCAATGATGGCGTCCGCTCCATGGGCTTGCAGCCAGAGCGCCTCGTCCACCGTGGTGGCAGAAGACAAGACCTTGGCCCCGCTCTTTTTCACCCGGTCCAGCAGCTCTACAGATGGCAGCCCAAAATGAAAGCTGACCACGGCAGGTTTGAACTCGGCCAGCACCGCTGCCGCCTCAGCTGAAAACGGCAGGCGCCCTGGGCCTTCGGCAATCGTGCCGGGATCAATCCCGAACTCTGAATAAAACGGCATCAATGCCTGCCGCCAAGCCTGTTCTTTGGCGGTGTCGGGCGCAGGCGATGTGTGGCAGAAAAAATTGACATTGAACGGTCGGTCCGTGGCCTGTGTCCATCCCGTCAGCTCGGCACGCATGGCGTCCGGGCTCAACATGGCGCAGGGGAGCGACCCCAGCCCACCCGCGTTGCAAACGGCGGCGGCCAGCGCGCTGCCCTGTACACCTGCCATGGGGGCCTGGATCAGTGGATGCGTAGTGCCTAAAAGAGGGGTGAGTCTGTTTTGCATGGGGAATCATCTTACGGACTTGCGGGGCTGCTTCGCTTACATTTGGACTCATGTCAAACCTACGCCCCAGCCTGGAAGTCGCCGTCCAGATGCGCCGCGAGCGCATCACCGGCCCCATGGCGCATTGGTCGCCTTGGCGTTGGGTGTTGGCGGATGTGGTTTTGCAGGAAGCCGGATTTGGCTCAGAACCCCGCATGCTGTTTCAAAACGAAGACGAGCAGGCCTGGCTCTACCCTGCCATGAGGGTGGAGCTTTTCAAGGACGACGCTGAGGGGTACTACCTCAATGCCACCACCCCTGCACCTTGCTGGTTTGTGCTGTGGCGCATGCAGGATGACCTGGCTGTGCCGGTGATGGTGTCGCTCAGCTACCACGACGCCGGGCGCTGGCTGGACGCGCAGGAAACGGTGGAACAGGTGCCCGTGCCCGCTGAGGTGCTGGCCTGGATGCAGGCCTTTGTGGACGAGCACCATGTGGTTGAGCCCAAGCGCCGCCAGCGGCCTGAGAGCTTTCGCAGCCTGACGGACCGCTTTGGTAACCCGGCGTCAGTGTCCACGGCCAAACCCCAGCGCAAAGGCGGCCATGGCTGAGGAGGGCAATTTCTTCAGTCGCTGGTCCCGGCGCAAAGCGGACGTGACCCAGGGCAAGGTGCAGGCTGAGCCATTGCAAAAGCCCACTTTGCCCAATGTGGAGGTCAACCCCCCAGTTGCGCTGCCTGCTCAGTCAACGGCTGCCCAAGAGCAGCCTGCACTGACGCTGGACGATGTCAAAGCCCTGACAGCCGAAAGCGATTTCAGTCCCTTTGCAGCCAAAGGGGTGTCACCTGATGTTCGCAATGCCGCCATGAAAAAGCTGTTCGCCGACCCGCACTACAACGTGATGGACGGCCTGGACATTTACATCGACGACTACACCAAGGCTGACCCTATCCCCGAGTCCATGATGCGCCAGATGGTTGGCGCCCAGTTTCTGAAGCTGTTTGAAACGGATGCCCCATCCGATACGCCCGATCACAATGGCTCAACTAACCTGAATACTTCACATGCCCACGCTGATTTGCGATTGCAACCAGACCCTGCCGCTGGCAGTGCCCAAGACCCTGGCGACACTGGGGCAGGCCTTGAACGAAACCCTGAGCCTGCACAGCGGCCTGTGCCGCCGTGAGGCGGGTGCTTTTCAACAGGCGGTGATGTCGGGCGACGACGTGGTCGTCGCCTGCACCCAGGAGCGACGCCTGTTCGTCGAACTGGCCGGGCAGACTGAAGGCGCGACGTCGGTTATCCGCTTTGTCAACATCCGTGAAACCGGCGGCTGGGGCAAGGGTGGTGCGCAGGCCGCACCCAAAATCGCCGCCTTGCTGGCGGCGGCGCACCTGCCAGACCCGGAGCCAGTGGCTACGGTTAGCTTCAAAAGTGCAGGTCGCCTGCTGATCATCGGTGCGCTGGACAAGGCCGAGGCATTGGCCGACAGCGTCAGCGATGTGCTGCAGGTCAGCATTTTTGCAAGCCAAGGCGGCAACGGCGCGCAGGAGCGCCGCTACCCGGTGCTGGCGGGCCAAATTGACACGTTGACAGGCTGGCTGGGCGCCTTTGATCTGCAATGGACGAAGAACAACCCGATTGACCTGGACCTGTGTACCCGCTGCAATGCCTGTGTGGCGGTGTGCCCGGAAGGGGCGATTGGTCTGGATTATCAAATCAATAGCAAACTATGCTTGTCACACAAGCGGTGTACCGATGTTTGTAAGGTCGCTGGTGCCATTGACTTTGCCCGTGCGCCGCAGGCTTTGACCGACAGCTTCGACCTGGTGCTGGACTTGCGCGAGCACACGGCCTTCATGCGCCATGCGCCGCCTCAAGGTTACTTCCACACGCCTGCGCCAGACCTGGCCACGGTGCTGAAGATCAGGGACCTGGTGGGCGAGTTTGAAAAGCCCAGGTTCTTTGCCTACAAGCAAAAGCTGTGCGCCCACAGCCGCAACGAGACAGTGGGTTGCCGTGCGTGCATAGACATCTGCTCGGCAGAGGCCATCTCAAGCGATAAATCGAGGCAACAAATCAAGGTTAACCCCAGCCTATGCGTGGGCTGCGGTGCTTGCACCACGGTTTGCCCTAGCGGCGCATTGACCTACGCCTACCCGCGCGCGACGGACCAGGGCCAGAAGATCAAGACGCTGTTGTCCACGTATGCCAGGGCAGGCGGCAAAGACGCCACCTTGTTGTTTCACAGCCAAGGCGCGGGTCAAAAGCTGGTCGAAGAACTGGGCCGTGCCGCCCAACTGGGCGTGGCCCAGGGTGTGCCTGCCCAGGTGATTCCGGTTGGCGTCTGGCACACCGCCAGCATGGGGGTGGAGTTGTGGCTAAGTGCCATTGCCCAGGGTGCGGCGCGCGTTGCCGTGCTGTGCACGTCAGAAGAGGCGCCGCAGTACCGCCAGGGCTTGCAAGACCAGATGGCCGTGGCACAGGCGATCCTGAACGGTCTGGGCTACGTGGGCCAACACCTGCAGATGCTGCAGGCCAACACCATGCCATCCCTGGACACCGACCTGGCAATGCTCGCCAAGGCGCCCGCGCAGACCGTGGCGGTGGCGGCCAGCTTTGCCCCTGCCGCAGAAAAGCGCAGCACCTTGGAGCTGGCGTTGGACCATCTGCTTGAGCACGCGCCCCTCAAGTCGTTGCCAGAGCACATCGCACTGCCGCCCGCATCGCCCCTGGGCAACCTGACGGTGGACAAAGACAAGTGCACCCTGTGCCTGGCCTGTGTCAGCGCCTGCCCAAGCAACGCCCTGAGCGACAACCCGCAAAGCCCACAGCTGCGCTTGACAGAAAAGAACTGCGTGCAGTGCGGCCTGTGCGTCAAGACCTGTCCCGAAAAAGCCATATCCCTGCAGCCGCGCCTGCTGCTGACGCCTGCGCGTAAAGAGCCCCGGGTATTGAACGAGGCACAGCCGTACGGTTGCGTGCGCTGCGGCAAACCCTTTGGTACCCTTAAAGGTATCGAGGCCATGCTGGCCAAGCTCAGTGGACACGCCATGTTCCAGGGCGCGGCACTTGAGCGCCTCAAGATGTGCGGCGACTGCCGCGTGATCGACATTTACTCTGCAGACCATGAAACCCGAATCGACAAACTCTGACGCCGCACTCGTCCAGCCCGGCAGTTTCGACGAGGAGACCGCCCGCGCAGAGGTCTATGGCCTGCTGGCGGCTTTGTACTATGCCCCGCCCACTGCTGATTTGACAGCGTCTATGCGCATTGCCGTGACCGAGGCCCCTGCTGCAGGGGGCTTTCTGGAGGCACCCTGGCAGACGCTGGTGGCCATCACGCGGGAGATGGACGATGCAGCCATCCAGGCCGAACACAATGCCTTGTTTGGCGGCGTGGGCAAGCCCGAGGTCTATCTGTTTGGCTCCCATTACCTCAGTGGCTTCCTGAACGAAAAACCGCTCGCCCAGTTGCGTTCCGACCTGGCCGCGCTGGGCCTCACACGCGACGAAACCCTGCCCGAGACCGAAGACCATATCGCCTACCTGTTCGAGGTGATGCGCTACCTGATTGCGGGCGATGATGTGGCCGTGGCCAACCTGACGCAGCAAAAGGCCTTCTTTTCTACCCATCTTCAGCCCTGGGTCAATGCCTTGTGCGACGCGCTGAATGCCCACCCCAAGGCACGTTTTTATAAAAGGGTGGCTGAATTTACCCAGGCCTTCATGAGCGTGGAGAGTCAGGGTTTTGACATGCTGGCTTGAGACTGAGGACGGCTCTTGTGCCGTGATTGATCAGGCCAGCAAGCGCTCACCCAGCCAGTAAAGCCCCATCACCAGCGCAAAGCCAGAGATGCCCCCGCACCAGCTGCGCTGATTTCAAGTTTGGTGCCAATTGGTGCGTGACCCACAGGCTGAACAGCACGGCCATCAAAAAGGCTGCTTGCCCCAGTTCAATCCCCACGTTAAAACCCACCAGGCTCCACACCCTGTGCACCGCGTCCAGGCCCATTGCATCCATCGACGCGGCAAAGCCCAGGCCATGCAGCAGGCCACAGGCGCATACCAGGGCAATGCGCTCGACTGTACCGCGCTGGGCGCGCCACAGGTTGTCTGCCGCCATGAGCACAATGCTGAGTGCAATCAAGGGTTCCACCACCGTGGCAGGCAGTTGAACATAGCCCAGCATGGCCAGGCCCAAAGTGAGGCTGTGCGCCACGGTAAAACCGGTTACCACGCCCAGCCAATAGCGCCAGCCCACCCCTGCCACGATGATGGTCAGCAAAAACAGCAGGTGGTCGGTGCCCAGCAGCACGTGTTCGGCACCCAGTTGCACGTAGTCGCCCAGCGCCTGCCACATCGGCCTGAAGAACCGGTGCACGGTGTGCCGGGGGGTCAGCACGGCGGCTTCCACCTCTTTGTCTTCTGAAGGTGCGCCCGAGGCACCGCGCGTCGCCTTGATGGTGATTTGCTGGTCGGCACTGCCCGTGCCAAACAGGTCGGTCACCAGCACCAGTTGCCGGGGTTCTGCCACGAACTGCACATGCTTCAGGGCAATCAACTGGTCCGCCCGGTCACCGGTTTGGTCGTGGGCAGGTGACAGCATCAGGTTCAGCAACACCGTTCGCCCGGTCTGGCTGTCGTTTCGGACAGACAAGCGGCGGTCAATGTCTGCCTGCAGCCTGACCTGATGCCGCTCAAGCTCTGTGGCGCTCAACAGCCCGTCCTGGTCATCGTCAAACCCCTGCAATGTGGACACGGGAATGGACAGGGCTACAAAAACTGAATCACCCACCACGTTCAACGTGCCCTGTTGTGCAGGCAGCAGGTGCGCGTGGGCAGTCAAGACCACAAAGAGCCAAGCCACCAGGCCAGCAGCAACCCGGCAAAAAGGGGGCTGAAAGCGGCGGGTGGTCAAGGCCGGGGCGGTGCACCGGGCACGGTGGTGGCGCCTGCCGACACGGTGCCCTTCACGCACCGCTGGATGAACGGGAAGCTGTCTGTGATGTAGTAGTGGTAAATGCCGTTGGGGAATTCTGGCGTTGCACCTGTGCGGCCATTGCATTCGTCCAGGTCGCCCAGGTTGGCGACGTATTCATAGTCCTGCGTAAACGCCCCCATGGGGTAGGTGGTGGTGGACGGGCGCCCCGCGTCGGCCGTGGTTTTGACCCGGTAGCTGGACGCCATGGTTTTGATGTCAGAGCTGGCATTGCTGGCCGTGCTGTAGCCATAGCGCGCGTAGACCGGAAAGCCATCCATCGCATAGCCCACCAGCGTCATGGCGACGCCTTTGCCCAGCTTCAACATAAAGCCCTCAGGCATGCCGTGGTAGTGGTACCAGCCGTCGGGTTGCACGTGGGCATTGCTGTTGTCCGTGCCAAAGTTAAAGCTGGTCTGGCCCAGGGCCTCGATGTTCCAGCTGCCCGTATTGCCGATCAGGCTGCAGCTGGATGTATTGCCGCTGACCGTGCAGGTGCCCGCAGTGGAAGGGTCAAACTTCACCCCGTTGAAGGCATAGCCCACGAGGCCAATCTTGGTGGATGCCGCGGTGTTGACCGGGGTCAGCGTCATGCTGGCCGACACGTTCTGCGCCGAAATCGTGTTGGGGTTGTTGGCATTGGGGAACGTGCCCACATCATGGTCGGGTATCCCGTTGGCCGTCAGCGTGCGGGGAGTCGCACATGCCCAACTGGCTGTGCTGTTCGCCTTGACGGAGGCACTGCTGTTCAAGGCGTTGTAGCTGTAGCTGCATTGAACCCCCGCTGTGCTGCTGGTGCCCGTCAGGCTGGGCGTTGTGCTGGTGGTGCCAGTGGCTGTGGTGGTGGTTCCCGTCGTGGTGGTTGTGCCGACCACTGCCGTGGTGGAGCCAGTGCCAGGGGTTGACGACGACGTTGTCGAAGTGGAGAGCCCGGTGGACACTGTTTCTGAGGAGCCACCGCCGCAAGCGGACAGTGTCAAAACAGAGGCCAAAAGCAGCAAATGGTGTTTCATGGGTGGAGTCCTCAACAAGTGGCAAGTCTTGGGGCAAACTGTGTCAGGCAATTGTGGACGAAATATGGATTGAAGCTGCGGTCAGGCATGGCTCCATTGAATAAAGGGTAAACCCTTATGAAATTTTTCCCCATATTTGTCTGAACTTCTCCCCGGCAGGGGCGCTGCGTCGTAAAGTACAGGATTACGTCACAGCTTTACAAAAGTCAGACTTGGAGACATTGATGCCAGACCGCACCCGTCCCGCTACATCGCAGCCTGATGCTCATCCCGCGCCGTCGCGCCGCGGGTTCTTTTTGGGTGCCGCTGCGGCCAGTGCGGCAGTGGCCGCAGTGGCTGTCCTGCCCAAGACAGCACCTGAGTCAGTGGCAGAAGCTGCCTTGCCCCCGCCCCCCGAAAAAGGCGGTGGTTACACCTTGTCTGCCCACGTTCAACGCTACTACCAGACTGCACGCGTCTGACGCATCAGGAGCCTCGATATGTTGTTGACCAAAAAGATCACCGGGAAAGCCAGCGACTCTGCTGCTTCTTCATCCCCCTTTGTACATAGCCTGCGCCGTGGTTTGAGCCAGGCGCTGCCTACCATGGACCGTCGCGGATTTTTGCGCCGCTCAGGTCTGGGTGTTGGCGTTGGCCTGGCGGCTACCCAGCTCACGCTGGTCAAAAAGGCGCAGGCCAACAGCGGCAAGCCGTCTGGCTTTGGCTACGGCAAGGTCGAGGTCAAGCGCACCATCTGTACCCACTGCTCGGTGGGCTGCGCGGTGGACGCGGTGGTAGAAAACGGTGTCTGGGTCCGCCAGGAACCGGTGTTTGATTCACCCATCAACCTGGGGGCCCACTGCGCCAAGGGCGCTGCCCTGCGCGAGCACGGCCATGGCGAGTTCCGCCTGCGCTACCCCATGAAGCTGGTCAATGGCAAGTACGAGCGCATCAGCTGGGACACGGCGCTGACCGAGATCACCGCCAAAATGCAGGAGCTGAAAAAAGCCAGCGGCCCCGACAGCGTTTACTTTGTGGGTTCCAGCAAGCACAACAACGAGCAGGCCTACCTGCTGCGCAAGTTTGTCAGCTTCTGGGGCAGCAACAACTGCGACCACCAGGCCCGCATCTGTCACAGCACCACGGTGGCCGGTGTGGCCAACACCTGGGGCTACGGCGCCATGACCAATTCGTACAACGACATGCAAAACAGCAAGGTCGCCATGTACATTGGCTCCAACGCGGCCGAAGCACACCCGGTCAGCCTGCTGCACATGCTGCATGCCAAGGAAACCGGCTGCAAGATGATCGTGGTGGACCCGCGTTTTACCCGCACAGCGGCCAAGGCCGACGAATACGTGCGCATCCGTTCGGGCTCTGACATTGCCTTTTTGTTTGGCCTGCTGCACCACATCTTCAAGAACGGTTGGGAAGATAAAAAATACATCAATGACCGCGTGTTCGGCATGGACAAGGTCAAAGAAGAAGTCCTGGCCAAATGGACGCCTGACAAGGTCGAAGAAGTCTGCGGCGTCAAAGAGGCGCAGGTGCTCAAAGTAGCCACCTGGTTGCACGAGAACCGCCCTGGCACAGTGGTTTGGTGCATGGGTCAGACCCAGCACAGCATTGGCAATGCCATCGTGCGCGCATCCTGCATCCTGCAACTGGCCCTGGGCAATGTGGGCAAGAGCGGTGGCGGCACCAACATCTTCCGTGGCCACGACAACGTGCAAGGCGCCACTGATGTAGGCCCCAACCCCGATTCACTGCCTGGTTACTACGGCTTGGTGGAAGGCAGCTGGAAGCACTTTGCCAAAGCCTGGAATGTGGACTTCGAGTGGATCAAGAAACAGTACGCGTCCCCTGCCATGATGGGCAAGCCCGGCATCACCGTGTCGCGCTGGATCGACGGCGTGCTCGAGAAAAACGAGCTGATTGACCAGGACAGCAACCTGCGCGGCATGTTCTTCTGGGGCCATTCGCCCAATTCGCAAACCCGTGGCCTGGAAATGAAGCGCGCCATGGACAAGCTGGATTTGCTGGTGGTGGTAGACCCTTACCCCTCTGCCACTGCGGCCATGGCCGCGATGCCCGGCAAGATTGAAGACCTCAACCCCAACCGCGCGGTGTACCTGCTGCCAGCGGCCACGCAGTTTGAAACCAGTGGCTCTTGCACGGCATCCAACCGCTCGATTCAGTGGCGCGAAAAGGTGATCGAGCCCTTGTGGGAAAGCCGCAGCGATCACATGATCATGCACCAGTTTGCCGAAAAACTGGGCTTTGGCACTGAGTTGTCCAAGAACTACAAGATGCAGACGGTCAAGGGCATGGCTGAGCCCATGCCCGAAGAAATCTTGCGTGAGATCAACCGCAGCGTCTGGACGATTGGCTACACCGGCCAAAGCCCCGAGCGGCTCAAAGCCCACATGCGCAACATGAACGTCTTTGACGTCAAGACGCTCAAGGCCAAGGGCGGTGTGGACAAGGAAACCGGTTACGACTTCACCGGTGACTACTTTGGCCTTCCCTGGCCTTGCTACGGCGCACCCGAACTCAAGCACCCTGGCAGCCCCAACCTGTACGACACCTCCAAGCATGTCATGGACGGTGGCGGCAACTTCCGGGCCAACTTTGGGGTGGAGCGCGAAGGCAAGAGCCTGCTGTCGGAAGACGGATCGCATTCTCTGGGCGCCGACATCACCACCGGCTACCCCGAATTCGACCATGTGCTGCTCAAGAAGCTGGGCTGGTGGGGCGACCTGACCGAAGCCGAGCAAAAAGCCGCCGAGGGCAAGAACTGGAAGACCGACATGTCCGGCGGCATCCAGCGTGTGGTGATGAAGGTGCATGGCTGCCACCCCTTTGGCAACGCCAAGGCCCGCGCCGTGGTCTGGAACTTCCCCGACCCGATTCCCCAGCACCGTGAACCGCTCTATGGCACACGCGCTGATTTGATGGCCAAGTACCCCACGCACGACGACAAAAAGGCATTCTGGCGTCTGCCCACGCTCTACAAGACCGTGCAGCAGAAAAACATTGCCGACAAGGTGCACGAGAAGTTCCCGTTCATCATGACGAGTGGCCGTCTGGTCGAATACGAAGGCGGCGGCGAAGAGACCCGCTCCAACCCCTGGCTGGCAGAGTTGCAGCAAGAGATGTTCATCGAGGTCAACCCCAAGGCTGCGGCCGACAAAGGTGTGCGCAATGGCGACCGCGTCTGGGTGAGCACCCCGACGGGCGCGCGGCTGAACGTGCAGGCACTGGTGACCGAGCGGGTCGGGCCAGATACGGTGTTCATGCCCTTCCACTTCTCTGGCCGCTGGCAGGGCAAAGACATGCTGCCCTTTTACCCGGCAGGGGCTGCGCCCATTGTGCGCGGTGAGGCGATCAACACCGCCACCACCTACGGTTACGACAGCGTGACCATGATGCAAGAGACCAAGACCACGGTCTGCAACTTTGAAAAAGCTTAAGGGGACACGGCAATGGCAAGAATGAAATTCATCTGCGATGCCGAGCGCTGCATCGAATGCAACGGCTGCGTCACCGCCTGCAAAAACGAGCACGAGGTGCCCTGGGGCGTCAACCGTCGCCGCGTCGTCACCTTGAACGACGGCGTGCCTGGCGAAAAATCCATCTCGGTCGCCTGCATGCACTGCTCTGACGCTCCCTGCATGGCGGTCTGCCCGGTCAACTGCTTTTACCGTACCGACGAAGGCGTGGTGCTGCATGACAAAGATGTCTGCATCGGCTGCGGTTACTGCTCTTACGCATGTCCGTTTGGCGCGCCGCAGTTCCCCAGCGCGGGCACTTTTGGCGTGCGCGGCAAAATGGACAAATGCACCTTCTGCGCCGGCGGCCCCGAAGAAAACGGCAGCCAGGCCGAGTTTGACAAATACGGCCGCAACCGCCTGGCCGAAGGCAAGCTGCCCGTCTGTGCCGAAATGTGTTCTACCAAAGCGCTGATCGCCGGCGATGGCGACGTGGTGGCCGACATCTTCCGCAACCGTGTCATTCAACGTGGCAAGGGTGCCGAAGTCTGGGGCTGGGGCACCGCTTACGGCAAGCAGGAGCGCAAGCAAGAGCAAAAGCAGGAACGTGCACGTGAAGGAGGCAAATCATGAAGCGCGCCATTCTTTTGATCACCGTCATGGCAGCCCTGACGGCCTGTGGCGAAAAGCCGCAAACCGCGGGCACGCCCAAATCTGACACCGCCCCCATGATGGGTACCGGCGTGGCGAGTTACACCGTCAGCGGATGGACGGCAGGCGACAAAGCCAGCTGGGAGAGCGCCCTCAAGGCCCGCCAGCAACTCGGCCAGAACGAATACAGCCGCGCCGCCGCCGCACCAGCGGCCAGCCAATAGGGCGAGGCAGTCATGCTTAAAACCCTTATCACCACGGTGGCAGTGGCCCTGGGGCTGCTTGCGTCAAATGGCGCAATCGCCCAGGCACCGGCAGTCCAGAGCGTCAACATTGCCGACGTCAAGCCTGATGGCAACAGCAGTGGCAATGCCAAAGCCGATGCCAGCGCAGACGCCAATTACCTCAAGCAATCCAACGGCGAGCGTGCCCAGGTGCAACCTGGCAACAACGCACCCCTGTGGCGCCAAGTGGGGCAGGGCGTGGCAGGCTACAGCAGCCTGCCCGTCACCCAGGCACCCGAGGCGGGTGTGTTGATTCAGCCCACTGTGCAATACCCAGGGTCTCGGGTTACCAATGCGGGCGAGGCCTGGCGGCAGGTGCGCAACCAATGGCTCATTCCCTACGGCATGGCCTTCATCTGCATTGCCTTGCTGGCATGTGCCATTCTGTACTTTGGTGTGGGCAAGCTCGGCAAGGTTCACCCAGAGACGGGCCTGATGATCGAGCGTTTTACCCCGGTCGAGCGCGCTGCCCACTGGGCCAATGCAGGTGCCTTTGTGCTGTTGGCCCTGTCCGGCATGACCATGGCCTTTGGCAAAACCCTGCTGTTACCCCTGATGGGCACCACCTTGTTTGGTTGGTTGGCCTATGCGCTGAAAAACCTGCACAATTTTGTAGGCCCGCTGTTCGCTGTGTCACTTGCCGTGATCATCGTGATCTTTGTCAAAGACAACATTGCCAATGCGGCAGACTTCTTCTGGCTAAAGAAGCTGGGCGGCTTGCTGTCTGACAAGCAGATCCCGTCGCACCGCTTCAACGCAGGCGAAAAAGGCATCTTCTGGTGGGCAGTCACCATCCCCGGCATCGTGGTGGTGGGCTCTGGCCTGATCCTGGACAAACTGGTGCCCGGCTTTGGCGACATGCGTGGCGAAATGCAGATCACCCACAGATCCACCTGGCCTGCGCCCTGTGGATGATCGCCCTGATCTGCGGCCATATCTACATGGGTACGTTGGGCGTCCCCGGTGCCTATGAAGGCATGAAGACGGGTTACGTGCCCGAAGGCTGGGCGCAAGAGCACCACGAACTCTGGCTGGACGACGTCAAGGCGGGCAAGATCCCCGTGCAGCGCAGCGCAACGCCCAGTTCAGCATCCAATACCGAGGTTCCGGCTGCATCAGCTTGAGGAGTTTGCTATGAAAAAGATAGTTTTTGTTGCCGCAATCAGCCTGCTTTCTGGCTTGCTGACCACCACCGCCTGGGCCAAAATCCCCGCGCCCGTGCTGGACGACGCAGGCAAAGCCAAGGCAGAAGAAGCCAAAGCCAAACCGCCTGGGCGGGCAAGGTCGATGCCTTCCAGTTGTGCAAGGCGCAAGACAAAGTGGCGGCCCATGTCAACAAGGCGCCAAATCCATGGGGAAAGACGCCAGGGGCAAAGACGCAGCGCCTGGCGCGCCAGTCGCCACCCCCGTGTGCAGACCCTGGCCCGTTCGTGTCCACCTTGCCAGGTGCGGCACCCGCAGCCCCGTGGCGGCCCCGGCAACAAAGCCGCCAAGACGGGCAAACCCGCCACGAAGTCTTGACGCCGCCAATCCCGGGCGCACCACGGTTAAGCGCCGCGCGTGCACCGCTGACCGAATCCATCACTGCCGTCAACGAGCTCGGTCAGCCAGAAACCCTCTCGATCCCCGCCGAGCGCTCTCTCACCGTCTATGTAGACAAGCGCGAGTTGGTCACCCTGATGACGCTTGGTGCCCAGCCCGAATGGCTGGTGCTGGGCTACCTGATTAACCAGCGTTTGATCGCGTCGGCAG
Source organism: Candidatus Defluviibacillus avedoerensis (assembly GCA_016703665.1). Lineage (GTDB taxonomy): Bacteria > Pseudomonadota > Gammaproteobacteria > Burkholderiales > Burkholderiaceae_C > Defluviibacillus > Defluviibacillus avedoerensis. Next base: position 19,454 of record JADJBS010000011.1, on the reverse strand, counting down.
CAGACGTCGAATCCATCACGGTGGACTGGGATGTGTCTGCCGCCGCCGTCAAAACCCACGCGGGCATCGACCGCATCGAAGAGCGCACTGCCAAAAAGGTGGTCACCACCGGCTGCGGCCAGGGCAGCGTCTATGGTGCCTTGCTGGACGACATTGCCAATGTCAAGCTGCCAGCACCCGAGCAGGCCAGCATCACCCAGGCCGAGCTGTACAGCCTGGTCAACACCATCCGCCTGCAAGAGACCACTTACAAATCCGCCGGCTCCGTCCACGCCTGCGCTTTGTTTGAGATCATGCCCGGCACAGACCCCACCATGCGGATCTTTGTCGAAGACGTGGGCCGCCACAACGCCATCGACACCATCGCCGGCTGGCTGGCCTTGCAAACAGACGACGCCAGACAGTCAGCCGGCAAAGTCTTCTATACCACCGGTCGGCTCACCAGCGAGATGATCATCAAATCCGCCCAGATGGGCGTTCCCATTGTCGTGTCGCGCAGCGGCATCACCCATGGGCTACCAGATCGCCCAGCAACTGGGCTTGTGCGCCATTGGGCGGGCAATGAACAAGCGTTTTGTGTGCTTTAGTGCTGTGAACAGGCTGCGCCTTGAGAATCCCTCAAGTTTGGTGTAAGTCCCAAAGGTATCATTGGACAACGACAAGCAAATTGATCTCCAAATTGCAGCATTACTTGAAACCAGTCGCCTTTTGAATGCAAACGATCTTTGAAGCTTCGTATTTGGCGCTGGCGGCCGCTTTCTTGTCGCTTTCGGCATCCTTCGCGATCGTTGCAACTCAGCGCTGGCATGGCGTCCTGACAAATGATGTTGTTGACGGGATTCAGAAGTTTCATACGGATCCCACCCCACGGGTGGGCGGTGTTCCAATACTGTTCGGACTGTTGATCGCATGGGTGCTTTCTTCCGGTGTACTGGCCAATCTTCTCGGTGTATTGCTTGTTGCATCGTTACCGGCGCTAGCGTTTGGGCTGGCCGAAGATCTGAGCAAAAGGATCAGTGCGCAAAACCGATTGTTGGCCACCTTGGCAAGCGGCCTTCTGGCTTGCTATTTGAATGATGCGGGTGGCCTGAACAGGGTAGACATTTGGTTGCTAGATATCGTCCTTCAATCATGGCCTGTTTCGTTTGCTTTTACAGCCTTTGCTATTGCAGGAATGTCGAACGCGATCAATATCATTGACGGATTCAATGGACTTGCATCGGGAGCTGTGCTGATAAGCCTAGCCGCTTTAGGACTGATTGCTTTTCAAGTGAACGACCTCGACCTGATGCGAATGTGTTTCATTTTGTCAGGTGCAACCCTTGGTTTTGTTGTGCTCAATTTTCCTTTTGGGAAGATCTTTCTTGGAGACGGTGGTGCTTATCTCCTAGGGTTCACCTTGGCCTGGACGTCAGTTCTTTTACTTTTGAGAAACCCACAGGTATCTGTATGGGCACCGTTACTTGCATGCGGATACCCGGTGATAGAGGTGGTGTTCAGTATTTTGCGGCGTTTGCACCACAAAATGCATCCCTTTAGTCCTGATAGTTTGCATTTGCATAGCCTCATCAAGGTGCGGGTTGTCTTGAAATACTTTCATCAATTTGCGCCCAATTTACGCAACGCCATCGTTTCGCCGATTTTGTGGATTTTTGCTGCATTGCCTGCGGCGGCGGCGGCATTTCATTTCAGGGATGAGCACCTGTTGCTTCTTTATGGGGCCGTTTCTTTGCTCCTTTATTCGTTTGCTTACTTTGTCCTTGAGCGTCGCACGGCGGTCAGGCATGCACAAAGATTTGGGTTTCCACTGAGGTCATCGCGGCCACCGAATTCCAAAGTCGGTCTTGATGAATCGGAACAAGGCCCGCATTCACAACAAAACGCCGTTAACTCCCGCCGGTAGAGTGTTAGCGGGCAAAGCCTTGATCCAGTTGGCAAGAAGCTAGCTGTTCTCCTCAATTTGAGGTGTATTTACGGTGATAGGCTCTTACAGGTGTTTCCACTGGCTGTATGATCCAAACGCAGTCTTGCCTGCTGATTTTAGAGGCAATTGATTCGAAAATATTTAAATAAATGATTAATAATCGAAATGAAATAAAAACTTGTTTCGCAAGTCTACAAAATTTTATTAAACCAGTTCTCTGGTTTAGTCTGGTAATTAGTGCTCTCCTGCTTGTGCCCACTATTTACATGTTCGAGGTTTATGAAAGAGTTATTAACAGTAAGAATCATGAAACTCTTCTCATGCTCACAATTTTGGTTGTTGGGTCTATTGTATTGATGGAGCTATTAGATTGGGCTCGAACTGAATTGATGAGGCAAGCGAGCATTGCATTTGATATAACATTGCGCCAGCGAGTTTTTTCTGTCATGTTTCAATCAAACTTAAAGAAAATGCCTGGCGGAACACTTCAAACCATGAGCGATTTTCGCGATGTGCGAGAATTTCTTCATTCGCCTGCCTTAATGGCAGTCATGGACACGCCATCATCATTTATATTCCTTGTTTGTATATTTTGGATTAATCCAATATTGGGCTGGATTTCAATTATTGCTGCTTTCATTCAAACTGCAATTGGATTCTTAAATGAGCGTGCAACGAATGCTCCGCTTCGAGAAGCAAATGACAGTCTAAATTCAGCTCAAATGTATGCTGATGCCTCATTGAAAAATGCTGAAGTCATTAAAGCCATGGAATGATCGGAAACATTCACAACAGATGGTTTATGAAACAGGCAGATTTCTTGAAATTGCAGGCAATTGCATCTTTAAATTCTGGTTATTATCAAGCATGGTCACGTTTTATTCAAAACGTTGTTGCATCGGCATTGTTAGGCTTGGGCGCGTGGCTAGTACTCAAAAATGAACTAAACGGTGGCGCAGGTTTCATGATCGTAGCTTCAGTCTTAGGTGCACGGGTGCTGACACCCTTGGTTCAGGCCTATCTCGCAATGGCAGAATTTTCTAAATGCAAGGAATGCATATACCCGTCTGAGTTTGTTGCTTCGCGCATTACCGGTGCGTGCATCGGAGATATCTTTGCCACGGCCTATGGGGAGCCTGCAAGTGGACAATGTCTTGGCCGGAGCACCTGGTGACAACCGCATCATATTAAGAAATATCAATTTTTCTCTGAACCCACGCGAAGTCTTGGCTGTTGTGGGCCCTTCTGCCTCTGGGAAGACAACCTTAGCTCGCATGCTTGTCGGGTTGTGGCCCGCTTTAAGTGGCAAAGTTCGGCTGGATGGTGCGGATGTCCATGCATGGAACAAAGAAGAACTTGGGCCGCATATTGGTTATTTACCGCAAAACATCGAATTATTCGATGGAACCATTGCCGAAAATATTGCCCGTTTTGGACTGCTTGATTTCGAAAAATACAAGTAGCGGCCAGCGGGTAGGTTTAAATGAGTTGATTATGACTTTTCCTGAGAATTACAACACTCATGTTGGAAAAGGGCAACAGTTCTATCAGGTGGTCAACGCCAGCGAATTGCCTTGGCGCGTGCTATTTACAATAATCCGTCTTTTGTCGTTTTGGATGAACCCAATTCAAGCTTGGATCATCTCGAGACCAAGCTCTTGTCAATGCAATAGCACAGTTAAAAAATTCTGGTACTACATTTGTCATCATTACGCATAGAACAAATATATTCTCCGTAACCGATAAAATACTAATTTTGCAGGACGGTGTTGTTAAAGGATTCGGAAGGCGTGATGATATTCTAAATCCTGGCTCAAATGCAGTTGGCATAATTTAATTTATTATGTCTATAGCATTTAATCAAAGCCCGCTTTGGCATGTGCTTCTTGGTTTTCGCAAAGAAGTGCTGCTAGTTGATTTTACAGCTTCATTATTAATATGTTGCAGTTAGCTCCAACGTTGTACATGCTTCAAGTTTTTGACAGAGTGATGAGCAGCCAAAATCAAACAACGCTGATCGCTTTGTCATTCATCGTATTATTTTTGTTTCTGGTCATGGCGTTCACAGAGTGGCTACGATCAGCGCTTTTGGTTCGCTCAGGTATCAAGTTAGATGCGCTTTTGGGCAGTCAAGTCTTCAATGCAAGTTTTGAGGCCAATCTGAATCAGGGCGATACCGATCCGATGCGAGCCTTCGGTGATTTGTTACGGGTGCGTCAATTCTTAACAGGAAACGGGATATTTGCCTTTTTTGACGCGCCCTGGACGCCCATTTTCATGGGAGTCCTCTTCTTGCTTCACCCTTGGTTGGGCGTGGCTGGTTGTATTGCCGCCTTGGTGCAGTTTGGTCTGGCTTGGTTTGGGTATCGTCATACCGTCAAACCGTCTGAACTGACAAACAAGGCGAGCAATGACGCCAACGCCTACCTGCAAAAGCAAGCTCGCGAATGCAGAGGTCGTTGAAGCCATGGGTATGGGCCCCAACTTGCGTTCCCGATGGGAAGAGCTCCATCTCCGGTATTTGCTGGCGGGTGTTGCCGCTGATCAACTTAGCCAAAAACTGGGTGCATATAGCAAATCCATTCGGTATTCGCAACAGTCCATCGTATTGGGCATTGGCGCGCTGCTTGTGATCAACGGCGATCTGACCGCTGGTGGAATGATCGCGGCCAATCTGTTGATGGGTCGTGCTTTGGCGCCAATTGACATGATTGTTGGTAGTTGGCGTCAATTCACTGGCATGCGCATGGCGTTTGCGCGTTTGGACAAACTGTTAAAAGATGTTCCCGAACCCAAGCATCACCAGGCAATGACAAGGCCAGTAGGTGCTGTTGAATTGCAAAGCGTCAGTGTTTCTGTCCCCGGCAGAATCAATCCTATACTGAGCGATATTGATGCTTACGTTGCGCCGGGGACTGTGGTTGCCATCTTGGGGCCTTCCGGGTCGGGAAAGTCGACGCTTGCTCGTGTGATACTAGGCCTTTGGCCCAATGCTGGCGGTCAGGTTCTCTTGGATGGGCAACCGATCCAAAATTGGAGTGCCCAAGACCTTGGTGAGTACCTTGGCTACCTGCCGCAGGACATTGATCTTTTCGAAGGAACGATTGCCGAGAACATTGCGAGATTTGGTGAGCTTGATTCACAAAAAATCATAACGGCCGCTAAGGCGGCTGGTTTACACGAAATGATCTTGCAAATGCCCCAAGGCTACAATACACCGGTAGGCCAAGCTGGGCTTTTTGTCAGGGGGCAGCGTCAACGTATTGGACTCGCCAGGAGCGGTTTTTGGTTCTCCGACCCTTATCGTTCTCGATGAACCCAATGCCAATTTGGACGACATCGGAGAAGAATCCCTTGCAAGGACAGTACGTCAACTCAAGATTGAGGGGAAAACAGTTTTCCTTGTGACCCACCGGTCGGGCATTTTATCTGTGGCTGATCGAGTCATCGTCTTGCACAACGGACGCATCATCTCAGACGCTGTACAAAATCCGGTTCCTTCGCAAGTCAACGTCAGTGTTCCAGATCCGGCCTGATTCGACGTCTGTCCACAGTTCTCTTGAACAAAGCTAGATTTAATGGCACAAATTACCGTCTCAAAACCTAACTCTCCATCCCTCATTCAATCTGGGCAACTGATTAAGAGTGTGGACTTAGAACTGCACACGGAACTCCTCGGTGGCAGCCAGTCAGGATCAGCACCACACGATTTGGTCTTGGCGGCCTCATCATTGGATTTGGTGGATTTTTGCTTTGGGCAGGCTTTGCACCTCTCGACGAAGGCGTGCCAAGCAAGGCTCTGTTGTCATCGATACCAAGAAGAAGGCGGTTCAGCATGTCTCTGGTGGCCTGGTTAAAGAAGTGCTCGTGGGTGAAGGCCAGGTTGTCCAAGAAGGACAGGTCCTCATTCGTTTGGATCAAGCTTTGGCAAAGGCGAACTTTGAAAATGCGCGTCAGCAGTATGCTGGTCTGCGAGCACTTGAGGGGCGTCTGCTTGCCGAGCAGCAAAATCTGCCTAACGTGGTTGTCTCATCCCTTGGTGAACAGGCCGACGACATCGTGGCACAAGACCTGGTTGCAAGCCAGGCGCAATTGCTCAGATCGCGCCGTGCGGCGCTTGCTGCAGACCTAGAGGCAACCGAAGAGTCTATACGCGGGTTAACAGGACAGATCGTCTCTTACGAATCCATACTCGCAAATCGCAAACGTCAACTTTTGTCACTCGGCGAAGAGCTAAAAAACACGCGCGAACTGGTGAAAGAAGAATATGCGCCCCGCAACCGTCAGCTCGAGCTAGAGCGACAAGAGGGTGACATACAGTCATCCATTGCGGACATGACCGGGCAGATTGTGCGTGCTCAACGTGCAATAGCCGAGGCCCGACAGCGGAAGATCTTTCGCCGTGAGGAGTATCGCAAAGAGATTGAATCCCAATTTACAGATGTTCGTCGGGAGATGTCCGTCGCGGCTGAGCGCTACCGCGTCGCCAAGGAAGACCTGGGTCGAATCGACATCAAATCTCCCGTCACAGGGCAAGTTGTCGGGCTGGCGTTTCCTTCGCCAGGAGCCGTGGTGGCCCCAGGTCAAAAGCTTATGGACATTGTTCCCGAAGGACAGTCTTTGTTAGTGGAAGCCCATGTGGCTCCCCATTTGATTGACAGAGTGCACAAAGGCATGTCAGTCGATGTACGGTTTTCATCATTTGCAAAGACGCCGCAACTCGTCGTAGCGGCCAAAGTCACATCGGTTTCGACAGACTTGCTCACAGACCCTTCAGGCAATAACCCTCATTATCTTGCTAGGGTCACGGTCACGCCAGAAGGCTATAAAGTGCTCGCCAACCGTGTCTTGCAACCTGGCATGCCTGTTGAAGTCATCTTTGTCACTGGTGAGCGCTCCATGCTCACCTATTTATTGAATCCGCTGCTTAAACGCATTGCGGCATCCATGAAAGAGGAGTAATCCCAGATGTTTTCGTTATCAGTTCAATCCAGGTCTCATCGCATGGCAGCGGTTTGTCTTGCATGCGCCTTGGCCTGTGTCCTGCAACAGGTTATTCGCTGGACCTTTTGCAGGCCTATCAAGCAGCCAGTACCCGCGACGCAAGCATCCTGTCATCGCGCGCAAATGCCGAGGCGGCCCGTGAGCGTATTCCTCAGGCGTACTCTCAACTCCTGCCCAGTGTGTCGGCGTCCTTTGGTCGAAACCAAAATCAGCTTTCGCGGAGTGCACCAGGCCCTACCGGAGCCGAAGTGACGTCGGAAAGCCGCTACGGCAGCAGCAACCAGACATTAACCTTGCGCCAGCCGCTGTACCGTACTTATCAGTGGGCTCAGCACAAGCAGGCCAAAGCGCAGGTCGCTGACAGCGACGCTGCCCAAAAAGAAGACGAGCAGAACCTGGCTGTGCGCGTGACAACGGCTTATTTTGACGTTCTGTTTGCCAAAGACCAATTGGGTATCATTCAAAGTCAGAAATCTGCCAACCTTACCTACCTGGATGCCGCCCGAAAAAGGTTGGCCGCAGGTGCCGTGACAAGAACCGACGCAGACGAGGCTCAAGCGCGGGTAGACGTGACCCTCGCACAAGAGGTGGAGGTGCGCCAACAGGTGGATTTTGCCCTTCGCCAATTGCAGACCCTGGTCGGGCAACCAGTGAGCAAGGTGGCGGGGCTCGACCCCGCGAAGTCAATTCTCGCGTATCCTCAGCCCAACAGTCTTGACGTTTGGATTGATCGCGCCGAGCTGAACAACCAGCAATTCAAGTCATTGCGTGCCAAGGTGGAAGCCGCACGCATAGAGATCGACAAAGCCTACGCTGGGCATCACCCCACGATTGACTTGGTAGCACAAATTGCGAGAAGCGACAGCGAAAACCAAAACTTCATCAATTCCAGGTACACCAATGCGTCACTTGGTCTCCAGCTCAATGTCCCCCTCTATGCTGGCGGCAGTGTCAATTCAGCGGTGAGGCAAGCCCTGGCCAGCTACCGAGCGGCAGAGCAAGCGCTTGAAGCTGGTCGGCGCGATCTTGGTGCACGTGTGCACCGGGAATTCCGTAGCAGGACAGAGAGCCTGGCCAAGGCCAAGGCTTTGGAGCAATCGCTCAGATCCATTGGCCAATTTATCATCTCCAACCAGCGCTCTCTTCGAGCAGGCAGCCTAACGCTCGTGGATGTGCTGAATGCAGAGCAACAAAAAACCAATGTACGCAGAGATCTGGCGCAGGCACGATACTTGCAGATGGTATCGGGCGTTCGGCTTCTTGCGCTGGTTGATTCCGCCGACGCAGCTTCGTTGGGGGCAGCCAACGCGCTACTTGTTGTTGACAAGTGATTTTGTTCAAGATAACCCACATTTGGGGTACAAACTTGGAAGGAAATTCATGTATGGGTAGTTTTTGCTTTATACTTTATATAATGTCCCTTAGCTTTGGAGATTTTCCCTATGTATCAAGCAGATGTTTCTTCTGTCACGAACACGCTTAGCGTCTCGAACCCGACTGTTTTTAGCGATTCGACCATCAGCCAAATTTTGGCCTTGTCGACAAGAACAGGTGATGCGACGGTGTCGTTTGAATCCGCTAAGCCTGACGCTAGCGGCAATGTCACTGTTTCATCAGGCGCTGAGGTTGTCTTTATTTCGTCGAGCGACACTTTAACGACCACCATCAAGCCGCCAGTCAACGCGCCTGTGGTGGTCTTCCAAGGCAGGGGTGGTGTGATTGCCACCCTCAACGACGGTGTAACCGTGCCAAGTGGTGATCAATCTCGAGTTGACCGCGTGGTCGTTGGTTCTGCAGGTGGCGACAAAATCATCGTTCAGGATGCCAAGAACACCCAAGTCATTTTGGGTTCGGGCAATTCCACGATCACCACCGGTGGTGGTGTGGATACCGTGGAAGCTGGCCTGGGTAACAGTACCATTACGGGCGGCTCCGGTGACTATGCCGTGGTCAAGTTGGGTGGCTCTGCTAACAACTACCAGGTGACGACGCAAAACGGCCACGCTATCGTGACGAACGAGGCGACCGGCAAGGTAACTGAAATCTCCAAGATTCAGTATGTGCAGCTGGACAATGGCAATGCCCTCGTGTTCGCCAATAATTCTCTTGAGAGCTCGGTGGCGAATTTGTATCGTACGGCGATGGGCCGCGACGCAGATGCAGGCGGACTGGATTACTGGTTTGATTTGGCCAAGGGCGGTGCAACACTCGATCAAATCTCGAAGGCGTTCACCAGTACGACAGAATTTACAACCGCTCATGCGGGTCAAACAGACGACGCATTTGTTCAAAGTTTGTACCAAACCACATTTAATCGTGCGGGTGAAGATGCAGGTGTTGCCTACTGGAAAAGCCTGTTGGCATCCGGCAAATCAAAAGCAGACATCATCAAAGCGTTTGCGGAGATTGCCACTCAAAATCAGCAAAAAGTTATCGCGACCGAGGCAGAGATTGTGGGTCAAGTCACGATTGTTACTGGCATCATCTAATCACAGGTGTCATGAAACTCTCAAAGGGGGCGCAGGCCCCCTTTTTTTGGGCTGACGGGCTGCAAATTCCCCGCTTACGCGACGATGGCTTGTTAAAACAAGCCCTGGTTGTTTGTGAGCGCGGCCATTTTGCCGATGCCCTGACCGCCACTGAATATGTCTGCAGGCGCATGCCAGGGTCGGCAGTGCCTGCCATGTTGCGCGCCAACATTGTGCAAAACTGCCTGCCAGGTCTGGCACCCAAAGCCTGGTACTGGGCTTGGTATGTAGAGCCTGAAAACCCTGCGTTGCAAGACGCCATGCTCAAGTCATGGTTGGCCAGCGGTGCGGCAGAAAGCGCCGCTGAGATGGCCCGGCCTTTCTTGGTAGGGCGGTTTCAGTCTGGTCAGCAGTCAGGACTCGTTGATATCTTGCGTCAGTGCGGCGTCGACATTGTGGGCGTCTGTTGGAAGTCGGGCAACGACATCGTCGGTGCAGTGATCAACCTGATGACTGATCCGGGTGAGACAAACGCACCGGCAGAGGAACTGGTTGTCAACTTGTCAGATGGCGAGTCTGATTTCCAATTTGTTGTGCGCACCAATGGTGCTTTGTTTCGACTATCGCCCCCGGCACCATCCGGCGTGTGGTCGCTGTCGTTTCAGTTTCAAGGTCCGCACGGCACGACCCGCCAGTCACTGGAGGGGTCCCCACTGGTATGGGGCATGCAGCAAGACATTGCTGAACACCCGCAAGCGCTGCCCACACTTGGTGAATATTCACCAAATAAATTAATTCCTGCGCAAGGTGTGGACATTATCATTCCGGTTTACAGCGATTTTGCTGGCGTCAAGGCCTGTTTGACCTCCGTGATTCGCAGTCTCCCGCAGAACAACTCAATATGCCGACTTATCGTCATCGACGACCAAAGCCCAGATCCGGCACTGCGGGTTTGGTTGAATGATCTGGCTCGTCAGGGCACCATCACATTGCTGGAAAACAAGGTCAATCTGGGGTTCATTGAATCGGTCAACCGTGGGCTGAACATCGGCTCTGACAACGACGCCTTGCTGCTCAATGCCGATACGCTTGTCAACGGTGACTGGGTCGATCGACTTTGCGCCGCCCTGAATCGCGCACCCGATATTGCGTCAGTCATGCCCTGGTCAAATAATGGCGAAACGGCCAGTTTCCCGTCAATATCGGTGGCCTCACCCGCCCCCGATGCTGCCCAATTGGGTGCAATTGATGCAATAGCGTCGGCCCTGCATGGTGCTGGTGAGTTGACCGATGTTGAAGTTCCGTCCAGTTGTGGATTTGCCATGCTGATGAGACGAACCGTGATCAGACAAATCGGAACACTTGACGGCGCAGCCTATACCCGAGGCTACCTCGAAGAAGTGGACTGGTGCATGCGTGCACGCGCGCATGGCTACCGGCACTCATTGGCCACTGGTGTGTTTGTGGCCCATGCGGGATCTAGCTCATTCAGGGTAGAAAAACGACTCCGCGTTCACCAAAACCGCAAAATCCTGGCCCTGCGTTACCCCCACTACTACCCTGAGCATTGGCAGTTCGTCAGATCTGACCCAGTCAAGCCAGCGCGTACAGCCTTGATGCGCCAACTCAAACAACAACAGATCAGCTGGGTGATGGATTTGTTGGCCAAGGAATCTTCGAAGTATCAAATCCCGAACACTTTACCAATCGCTTTGCCCAGTGCCTATCGCCGCATTTGCGTCTGGCAGCACAAGCTTGGATCTGCTTACACGGCCAAAGTGTTGGCATTGGCACGAGCCATTGCGACACAGCACGCCAGTGCCGTTCGGCTATTGATCGTTGGTGACGTCTCCGAGGCGCTGTGGCATACCGGTGTAGTCGAAGCCATCCCCCCCACAGGCTCTTATGCGCAGACCCCATTGGCTGACACCGCCATGGTGGGCATTTCAAATTGCCAGGTCGTGTTGACTGAGCATGTGCAGGCTGCCCCCGACCACTTGACGGTGGTCAAACTTGACGATGGCTTTTCGCCACAAAGCTGGCTGGAGGGTTGGATGCAACAGCATCAACCGCAAGAAAAGCTAAGCCACAAACTCACCCAATCAGCAAAGGTGGCCCATTGAGCACAGGTAAGCCAAGCCGTACCCCATCCCCGCGTTGGTTGGGTGAAGTCGAGGGCCTCGATCGCGGGCAGGTTTATGGTTGGTGTTTCGATACCCAAGATCCTGGCGCGCGTGTCGTATTGGAACTGTGCCTGGCTGGTGAGTCTGTCGGTAGCTTCACTGCAGACGTTGCCCGCAGTGACCTGTTGCCCCTGTTAAAAAAGCATACGCCCGCAGCAACTTGGTTGGACAATTGCCACGGGTTTGTTGCTGACATGGGTGCCCATTACGAGCACCGCGAAGGCGTCATCACTGTGCGAGTGGCCAACACCGCCTTTGTGCTGTCTGGCGCAATTGAAGCAAATAAGGTGAAAGCGCCGCCTGCTGCGGCCTTGAGTTTGGTGTTCAGTGATGGGGGGCTGCGCTTGCTTGGCTGGGCCAAGAACCAAACATCCACCACGAAACCCGTCGCCATTCGTGCCTTTGTCGGCGAGAGCATGGTCGCGCAGGCGCTGGCCAATGTCGAACACCCCAGCCTAAACACATTTCAGGTGGGGCGCTGTGGCTTCATGCTCGATCTACCCCTGACATTGGCTGACGGGCAGGTGCATGCTGTCCGCGTGGTGGACGATCAAGGTGCGCCGCTGAACGGCAGCCCCGTAGCCGTTTGCTGCTATGCAAATGGCGTCGGCACGCTGCTGCCATCGCAGCAAGGCGTGCTGCCGACACTGATACAAGAATTTGAGCGCTACATTCCCCGCAGTTTGGGCTTGCAGCACTACGGGCAATGGGCTGCAGAGTTTGAATCAGCACCGCCAAGCAGCGGGTCAACAACGTCTTCATCGTCTGTGGCCATCATCATTACGGGCGAGCCAGATGCAGCACTCATTGCCCGCACCACCGAAAGCCTGCATAAGCAGGCGGGTGTCAAGCTGCGAATCTTTTCGCCGCTTGCCGGAAAAAGCAAGACAGTGCAGAGCTTTGGGCAGTTGTTACACCAGGCGATCCAGTCGGCAAGCGTGGCCATGGCCTGTGTCCGTGCAGGCGACACATTGGCAGAGCATGCGCTTGCCCATGCTCTGCGAGCCTTCGGTACTGACCATGTGCAGCTTGCCTATACCGACAGCGAATACCTCGGGCAGCCCTGGTTTAAACCTGCCTGGAACCTTGATTACGCGGTCGCCACCGACTACCCCTTGGAGCTTATGTTGGTTGCCAGTTCACTGGCAAGCCAGTGCCTTGATTTGAAGTCGTTACCAAATGACGCAGCCCAATTTGCATGGCAAGTGTTGGCGGCCGCGAATCAAGCCAAGGGCATTGCCCATGTGCCACGCGTGCTCTATCATTTCCATACACCGCTGAGCGATACTGAGCGTAAGGCACGATTTACGGCAGCCAGCCAGATGCTCGAGCGCCAAGCGCCTGAGGCCAACATCACTGCCCTTGACGGGGTGCCCGCCTCAACCCTGTTTGAACCGCGTCGCCTGTCCAGAAACCTCAGCGGCAAGGCCCTGAAGACGGTCGTCACACTGATCATTCCCACGCGTGACCGGGTAGAACTTCTCAAGCGCTGCATTGTCTCGATGCAAAAGCGCACCCCTTGGCCGCACCTCGAGATCATGGTGGTTGACAACGACTCAGTGTTGCCCGAAACCAAAGAGTACTTTACCCAGTTGCGAAAGCAAGGCGTGACCGTGTTGCCTGCGCCTGGCGAATTCAATTTTGCCCGACTCAATAACCTGGCCGTCAAAGCCGCACGCGGTCAAGTCGTGGGCCTGATCAATAACGATGTCGAGACGCTGCACACAGGCTGGCTGGAAGAAATCCTGAGCCACCTGCTCAGCCCCGGTGTGGGTGCAGTGGGTGCCAAACTGCTCTGGCCCAATGGCATGGTGCAGCACGGGGGTGTTTTGCTGGGTGTAGGCAATGCCGCAGGACATTATGGCAACCTGCTGGCTGACGCAGACTTTGGCAACCACGGCCGAAACCAGCTGGTACAACAGGTCAGCGCGGTGACTGCAGCATGCCTGTTCATGCGACGCGCTGACTACCTGGAGTTGGGCGGTATGGACGAAGCCGCCTTTCCAGTGGCCTTTAACGATGTTGACCTTTGCCTGAGGATTCGTGCCCAGGGCAAAACCATTGTCTGGACGCCCCATGCCAAACTGCTGCACGCAGAATCCGCCAGCCGGGGCAATGAAGATACCCCGCAGAAGCGCGCAAGATCGCAACGCGAACGCGCCAATCTGCGCGAGCGCTGGGGCCATGTCCTGTTGCAAGACCCAGCCTATCATCCCAGTTTGAACCTGGACCCACACGGCCATGCATTTGGTGGGCTGGCCATTCCACCGCGCGACCGCGCACCCCGCTTACCGGGTCTTTTCGCTACGACGCCTTAACCCATGTCTGTTGAAACCACTTTGGAAATCCCAGCTTTTAAACTGCTCAACGTCGGATGCGGGGCACCGGCAAACAGCCGCCTACCCAAGCCCTTTCAGCACGCCCAGTGGCAGGAATTGCGCCTGGACATCGACCCCGCCACTGCCCCCGACATCGTGAGCAGCATCACCCACATGGAGACGGTCGCCAGCCAAAGCATTGACGCCATCTGGTCGTCCCATAACCTGGAGCACTTGCATTCATTTGAAGTGCCTTTGGCATTGGCAGAATTCAAGCGCGTGCTCAAACCCACTGGTTTTGCGCTGATCAGCCTGCCAGACATGCGTGCCGTGGCCCGCTACATCGCCAACGACCAGCTGGTGCAAACGCTGTATGAATCTCCTGCGGGGCCTATCAGCGCCCTGGACATCGTCTTTGGCCACCAGGCGTCCTTAAAGCATGGAAACCACTTCATGGCCCACCGCACCGGCTTTACGGCCCGCACCCTGGGCGACGCACTGGTCCATGCCGACTTTGCCGAGGTCAGGGTGCATGAGGGCGCCCGGTGGGACCTGTGGGCGCTGGCCACCATGCCCGAGACCGCTGCTCAGGTATTTGACGAACTGGGCGAGGTCATGTTGTGATGGCGGCTGGGGCAACGCAATGAAGATCCTTTTTATTCACCAGAATTTCCCTGGGCAGTTTGTTCACCTGGCGGCAGATTTGGCCAAAGACAAGCGCAACAAAGTGCTTGCCCTGAGCATCCACAAACTGGCGCCCCCCCCCGGGGTCACCGTGCGGCACTACACCACGCTGCGCCCGTCTAACCCCCAAACCCACCCCTTGCTACTGGACGAAGAAGCCAAAATCCTGCGTGCCGAGGCCTGCGCAGCGGCAGCCTTGCAGCTCAAGCGCGAAGGCTTTGTGCCAGATGTGATCATGGCCCACCCCGGCTGGGGCGAGGCACTGTTCATCAAGGACGTTTTTCCCACATCCCGTTTGGTGATCTATTGCGAGTACTACTACGCGATCGAGGGGCAAGACGTCGGCTTTGACCCAGAGGTGCCCTCACTCACCTTTGCCCAGCGCTGCCGCCTGCGCCTGAAGAACACCACCAATCTACTGAGCATGGAAATTGCCGACGCGGCTATTTCTCCCACTCAGTGGCAAAAAGCACCTCACCCCGCCTGGGCGCAAAGAAGATCACTGTCATCCACGATGGCATTGACACCGAGCGGCTGACGCCCAACCCCAACGCAACCCTCACCCTGGCTGCGAACGACTACCGAGACCAGATTCAATTGAAGGCAGGTGAAGAAATCCTCACCTACGTGGCCCGCAACCTGGACCCGGTGCGTGGGTTTCACATCTTCATGCGCGCACTGCCCGAGGTCTTGCGCCAGCGTCCCAAAGCGCATGCCATTGTGGTGGGTGGCGATGGCGTAGGGTATGGCCATGCAGCGCCCGGCGGCAAGACCTGGAAAGAACACATGTTGGCCGAGGTGGGTGATCAATTGGACATGAAGCGTGTCCATTTTGTGGGGCAAATAGGCGCCGAAGCCTATTTGCAGGTGGCACAAGTACGCAAAGTACATGCCTACTGGACGACACCCTTTGTTTTGTCGTGGTCGTTTCTCGAGGCTGCGCTCAGTGGCGTGGCCGTTGTCGCGTCAGATACGCCGCCGGTGCGGGAGTTTTCTGAGGCCCTGGGCGTCAAAACGGCCCAATTTTTTGATGTTGCGGGTTTCCAAAAGGCCATGGTGAGCAATCTCGCCGCCAAAGCCCGCCCCTTGCAGCCAAAAACCTTGCCTGCGATCGAGCTGCGCCGAAGCCTGAAGCGCCAGCGACAGATCTTGGGCGTGAGTGCCTAGCCCGAATTTTCTTGAATACTGATTTAACACAGCGTCGAACATGCGAACACTCATCACCTGTGGCACACCCTGGTGCCAACTCAAGTCAATTCAAGACACGCTGATTGCCGCGGGTGTAAGCGCTGCGTTAGACGCCCAGTCGGGCAGCGTGGTAGGCATCGGCCCCTGGCACGACCGCCTTTTTTCGGGTTTGGGTCAGGTGCTTGAGGCCCGTTCATCCAGGCAAGGCCTGGGAACTTGCCGCGGTGAAATCCTGCTGGCCAACTGGGACCAAGCCGCCTGGGGATGGGCAGACAGTCGAAGCACCTGGCTGCTTGAATTCTGGCGTGACTTCGATCCGAGCACCTGTTTTGTTCTGGTTCATACCCCCGCGCAAGATATATTGAAGCAAATATTGACGGGCGATTTGCAAGGGCAATGCGAGATTCAAACGGTTCTTGACACCTGGTTAGCCTATCAAACAGAGATGCTGCGCTTTTATCACCGTAACCGCAGCCGCTGTGTACTGGTTCATTCGCATCAAGCACTTCACGCCGACAGAAAATGGGTCGCTACCCTGAACGATGCACTGGGGACAGAATTCAACATCCCCGGCAAAGCAGTTCAGATCACTCAGGCGGCTGATCCGCTGCTACACCTATTGGTGCAAGGCCTTCTGGACAGTCGGCCCGATGTCCGTGAACTGGAAGAAGAGATCCGCGCCACCTTGCCAGAAAACGCTGAGACCCAGAGCCTGCCGGTGACCGACATCCTTGCCGCTGGTGCCAGTCTCCAGGCGCTCTACGGCAAAGAAGCCTTGCTGCTAAGCACCATTGAAGCGCAAGAAATGCGGCAGCTCGCGCACGAGCGCGAGAGTGGGGGTCACATCGCATCGCTCACTGCGCGCTTGCATGACCAAGGCCAGCTCAATGACCGCCTTGCGCAAGAGCTTGCGTCCACCCACGCGCAACTGAATCAAGCCGTCGCGCAATTGGCCGATGCTTATGCCACGCAGCAAGACCTGGAAGCCCAGTTGACTGCCGTGCAGGGCCAGGCAGCCCTTGTGGCGTTAGAGGCGGATCAGATTGCAAAGGAGAGCAAGGCACTGGCCGAAGAGAATGCCGCACGACAGGCAGCGCACCTGCAAGAAGCAGCCCAGCTTCGAAGCACGGTTCAAGAGCAAAGCCAAGAAAGCGAATTGCTTTTGCTGCAGCTCCATCAGGTGCAGGAAGAACTGGAACAG
The DNA here is from genome assembly GCA_016703665.1 of Candidatus Defluviibacillus avedoerensis. Lineage (GTDB taxonomy): Bacteria > Pseudomonadota > Gammaproteobacteria > Burkholderiales > Burkholderiaceae_C > Defluviibacillus > Defluviibacillus avedoerensis. Next base: position 2,484 of record JADJBS010000011.1, on the reverse strand, counting down.
CACTTCCTCTCTAATCAGGACTTGAAAACCCAGCTTTCAACGCTCAAGACGTCAAACGATGCGTTGGTAACAGAGCGAGACCCCCCCCCGCCCCGCCCCCCCCCCCCCCCCCCCCAAAAGCCGCGTGGCGGGCGGCTCGCGATGCCGCCGCCCCCGCGCAAGCACAAGCCATTGCTGAGCGAGACGCAGAAGCCGCAGCCAAACACCAAGCCCTGGTCCGGCGCGATGCTTTGGCAACTGAGAAAACCGACTGCTCGAAGCGCACCAAGCCCAGATCAATGAACTCGCCAAGCAGCAGCGAGATGGCGAATTGCAAAAAAGTCAACCAGGCTCGCCAAGAGCTAAGTCAAGAAAACGAACTCCTGCTGCTTCAGCTGCATCAAGTGCAAGAAGAACTGGAGCACTATTTCTTGCAGAATCAGCAAGCCAACTCCAGGCAAAAAGAGTTGGAGGGGCGGCTAAGTGCAGTCTTAGCCCGCTACCCCGACCATGTGGAATGGAACCGGGTAGACACCCTCTCAGACGTATCGCCCGTGCGTGCCCAAATTGTTGGATTGAGGGCGGGCAACCGAGAGCTTGCCATGATGGACCTGACACTGAGTGTGCTGGATCAACACCCCGCCATCGTCTTGACCCCGCCCGAGCATGCAACAGACACTGGTTTTCAATATTGGCCAGGTGCGCCAGGGGTTTCAAGCAACGGGGCTCCCACCCCACTGACACTGGTGCCGGCTGCACTGAATCAACCAGAAGCCGGGGCGTTGTTACGTTCGATGACGGGCGCTGACCTCAGGCTTGTCAGGGCGGCATGCACAGCCATGGCAGAAGGCATCTCCAGCACAACGCCAGACAGGGCGGTGTGGGTGCAGCAACTTGACACCTTGCGTCACCAGTTGGCCAGCTTGCCACCGGTGTGGCGCTATGACTCGGTCAAACTCAAGCACCAGCAGGTCAACCCTGACTACGAGCACCTGTGGTTTGAGCTAGGCCATGCGAGCTTTGGTGAGCGCGTATGGCCCAGCTTTGAGTTTCGCCTGAGCGCAGCCAATGTCAGAAAAGGCAAGTTTTCTCAGCAACCCAAGCTGGAGTTTCCCTTGCCAGCGCAGGGTGACAAGCAGTTTGAAAACTGGTTTGAAGAGTCTGAGGACGACTTTGGGCCCAAGTTTGAAATCCGCTTTGACAACAAAAAGAACGCGATGGACGTGGGCGTGTGGAATGCGCTGAGCCCCACAGACCAAGCGCAAGCCTTGTCTTTGATCGAGCAACTGCCCACCTTGCTGCACCGTGTGCAAATTCAAGGCGTCAGCATTGCCCGCCCCTGGCAAGACTGGCAAAACATGGTGATCGGCCTTCAGCAGTCGCTTGCACACAGCCTGCAACTGACCAGTCTGGCAGGGGCATCATGACCAACTTTAAACCCATCACCGGCCATGCGCGGGACGTGGTCGTCCAGCTGCTGCGCAAGCTCTATGGCCCTTCCACCCTGGTGCACATTGGTGCGGGCAAGGGCATTGGGCCCATGCACCAGTGGCGCCAATGGGACCTGGCTCAGGCCCTGTTGATCGACGCAGGCCCCGACGCCGACGCCTGGGGCAGTGATGGCCTTGAACTCAAGCCCGGTTGGTGCTTCAGTAATCAGGTCATCGGGGCGGGTGAGCCTGTGAGCTGGCACACCGCCAGCACCCGGCAGAGAGTGGTGTGTTGCCCACCTCAGCCCTTAAAAAAATTTGGCCCAGCCTGAAAGCATTGGCCACTGAACCGCGTGAAAGCATCAAGTTAGACGCGCTCATGGCAGAGCGGGTGCCGTCCTGGCAAGCCGACTGGTTCATTGTGGACTGCTTGCCTGCACTGCCCGTGTTGCAAGGCGCACAGCATGCCCTTAAACATGGCAGCGTCATCTGGGCTCGGGTTGCCCTGGCGGATGATCTGCCAGAGCCAGCGCGCCTGAGTGCCGTGCAGACCTGGTTGACTCTACACAACTACCAATTGGTGACCGTGGTAGAGGGCTTGCATCCCAGCTTGGGTGAAGCACTGTTTGTGCGCGATTGGCCAGCGCTCTTGCGATCTGATCTTCAAGAATCTGTGGCCACCCAGCATCAGCAAGCCAAGGCTCACACCCAGGCGATAGCCCAGGCCCTGGCGCAAAGAGATGCAGAGGCCCAAGGCAAGCAAGAGGCGATCAATCAGCGCGACGCCCTGGCCGCCCAGCATCAGCAAGCCGCTGCGGCCCGGGACGGAGGCCGCAGCCAAGGCCGAGGCAATATCCCAGCGCGACCAGCTGGCCCAAGAAAAAGCAAAATTAATAGCAAACAATGAGGCCACTGTTGCCACGGTGGCCCTTTTGACTCAAGAGCGAGACGCTGAGACAGCCGCCAAGGCCCAAGCGCTGGCGCAAAGAGATGCAGAGGCCGCAGCCAAGGCCGAGGCAATATCCCAGCGCGACCAGCTGGCCCAAGAAAAAGCAAAGTTGATAGCAAGCAATGA
>JADJBS010000010.1 GCA_016703665.1 Candidatus Defluviibacillus avedoerensis | reverse complement strand
AGCGGCGCCAGAATCAACCGCTCAAATCGCCCCTGTTCCTGCTGATGCAGTTCAGCCAGCCTCTCGCTGGACGGTGACAGCCGAGCACGGGCCTCGCCTGGCAAGTCCCCCCCCAGACAATCCACCAAAGCTAAATCCTGCGCATGCCGCTTCACCATCGCCTTGCCCGCATTTGCCCGAATGCAAAGCTTGTCCAACTCCAGCAGATGAATCTGTAAGTTCTTCCGATGCCGCGTCGCCATGACATATAGAACAGTTCCTTTGACAAAACGACCCTGGCACCGCGATCACCGAATCCACGGTCATCCCTTGCGAGCGATGCACCGTCGTCGCAAACGCATGGTCCAGATCCTCGAGCGAGCTGGAATTGAACCGGGCAATTTGAGGTTTGCCTTTGCGGACCGATGCAGGCGAATCCAACTGACACTGAATATCCAAAGACCCATCCGCCAAACGCTGCACCGACAACACCGTGCCAAACTCATTCTTCGCCACATCCGTGTTCAGCCCCGCCTGATCCCCCTTGAGTCGGGCCTTGAACACCACCCGGTCCCCCAGACTCAATTCCATCCCAGACATGCCCGGCAAAACCCAAGACCCTGTTAAGGCCCCCGACTTCTTCAATTCCGAGCGCACACGTGCGTTCAAAGACCGCACCTGGTCATTCGTCGTCGCCAGGATCAGCTTCTGCGATGGAAGTGCTGGATCCTTCAGATAAGCCCGAGCCACTTCTTCCCCCAGATGGTCCAGCGTCAGTGCCGCATGCACACAGCCTCGTCGTTCGTATTCCCGAAGCCCTTCATCCACATAGCCTCGAGAGAAAAACGTGCTGGCCTGTTTGGCCCAGTCTTCCTTTTGGCGACTTACCCGGTCCCAGTCCTTGAGATCCTTGCCCAAGTACAGCAGGGCATCTGGATTTGCCACCAGTGAATCCATCTGGGTTAACTTGCGAAGCACATTGCCCCGCGCCACCGCAGGCAACTGTTCCGGGTCCCCAGTCAGGATCAGCTTAGCCCCTGACACCTTGGCAAAGGTAAACAACTTCTCCATCCCATCGAACGAAGCCATGCCTGCCTCATCCACAAACACCACGCAGTTCCGGTCCAACACAAGACGGTCCGACTCCAGGTCAATCAACAGCCGATCCAAAGAACAGGCTTCAATGCCCAACTCCCGACCCAGACCGGAGGCGGCCTTGTTGCTCGGTGCCACGCCCAGGATGCGACGCCCCTGGGACGCCAGGATGGCCTTGGTGAACTGACTCGCCGTCGTCTTGCCCAAACCCGACCCTGCAATTTGAACGGCCAGCTGACCGTCCCCACAAGCCGCTTGCAGCACCGCCCGCAATTGGAAGTCACGCAGCGTGAAGCCTTTGCTGATGCCAGAGCTACTCATTTGTTGAGACAACTGTTCTTCGGTCTCCCGAATGATGCGCAGGGCCAGTTCTGGTCCACGCCATACCCCGACGAGGAAAGCAGGGCAGGGACCGTCTGCCCGAACAGCACCGCTTCCCGCTCCCGAAGCGAGTAGGTCGTGAACACCGGTTCGCCAAAGCGGTTCAGGCCCGTCAGATGCCCGCCAGCAAGGCCTTCCACGTTCACCTCGTCCGGATCAAATACCCGGAAGCAAAGTCCGGTGTGCGCATCAAAGCCCGAAGCCGTGCTTCCACCAGGACGTCCAGATCGACGACTGTTCCCGTTGGAGATCCGCAAGCCGCAAACCGGGCGTCTTCCCACAGCAGCTGCCGGATGTCCGACAAAGAAAATACGCATCCCGCGTCAGCAGCTCATCCAGGATCTGCGTGTCGGTGCGAGAGCGGCCCTGGCGTTCAGCCGTCAGCTGCGGGGTCAACCGGGCAGACAGCCTGGTCCAAGCCGCGTCACTGGTTCCGGCCTTGCGCTCCACCTCCCGCTGAACCGAATCCGCCAGCGTGGCTGCCTTCACCAGTCTGGGGTCCAGCCCCATGGATGCAAAGGTTTGCTTCCACGCATCGAGCACTTCCCTTGCCCGACATGCCATTCTTGGCCTGGCGACTGTGGAGCTTTGGCGGACTTGCCTTGCGCAATCAAGGCCTCAATGTCGGCCGTGCGTGCGCTGAAAGCTTTGGCCTGCTCCCGAGACACCCCACAAAGTGAAAAGAACATGCCGTTCTTCTGGGGATCGCCCTCAATCGCATAGCCTGCTTGCACCAGGTTCACGGCCAGCCGCGAACGGTACTGGGCACCCAGGGCCTTGATGTTCCGACGGATGTAGTCCGTATAGGCCGCATAGATCAAACCATCGGCACCTTCCACAGGCGCAAACAGGTTGATGTGGTCATGCAGCTGAGGATCGGGAACGCCCTTCAGAGCAGATTCACCCGAATGCTCGCCAACACCGGCACCAGACCCTTGCCGTTCCGTGGGCCTGGCATCAAAGTGTCGCCATTGGCTGGCAATCACGCCCTGGACGGTTTCGAAGATTCGGCGGTTGGACTCGGGATCGCGTTTGCGGGTCATCACGAATTCGGACTGCATGCGTTCGAACGTCTCGCGAACGGCACGGTCATGGGCTTGTTCAATCACCGATGCAGCCGCAGCATCCCCGGTCGCGGCCAGGGCGGCCCACTGCATGGACACCGACTTTGGCGCGGAGAACACCAAGTCTGTGCCTGGACGCAGCGATTTCTGGCGGGCTGATCGAAGGGCATGTTCTGCAACACGGACGGACTCGGCTGCAACGTTCAATCGGGAGCGGGCTGATGCAAGTTGAAGTTCTTGTTCCGATGCAGATAAAAAGGCGCGCGTCCGATCAAACTCGGCTTCCAGTGTTCTCACCTCGGCTCGGATCGGGTTGTAGGCCCGCAAGGCAAGTTCTAGGGCTTGCTTGCAGGTGGCTCGTTCCTTGGCGTCGGCCATCTGGACAAGGCGAGACTTGCCATCGGAGCGCAGGGGCTGGCCTGTCTGGGGATGCAGGCCGTAGTAGATCGCTTCGAAGTCGGCGGCGCGGATAGGACTGTCTGTGGCAAGACCGAGCTTGACGCCGTAACGGCCGAGCCATCGGCCATGACGCAGCAGCGGGTCTGGTGCGGCTGCATTGCCAGCCAATAAAACTTCGCCTGGCAATCCCACACCTTGCCCTTGTCGGCTTCGAAGTAGTTAAAGGGTTCGCCCGAGCTGGCGGATGAACCCAGGTAGTAATCCGGTGAGGCAAGGGGTGCAATGGACAGCATGGGGTATTCTCCGGGGTGAATCACGGGGATGGTGACGACGAAAGGGTGGACGTGTGGCGGAGAAGTTGCCGAACCTTGGCGGGGCTGAAGGGCCTGCGCCATCGCTTCGACTGACTGGGCGAACAGCAGCATCGCTTGGGTGCAGGCCTGGGTTTCTTGACGGAGTTCAACCACTTGGCCCGTGCATGCATCCATGGCTTGTGCAACGGAATTCATTTGCTGCTGAAACCCAGCAGACTCTTGCACCTGGCGGGCGGCCAGGTGGTCCAGGGTCAAACGCATCTCGTGCAGGGGGTGTTCCATGCCCATAGACAGGGCTTGAGCTTTGAAGGCGGCTGAAATGGTCTTGTGGCCTTGCGATGCAGCCAGGGCTTCAAAGTGGACCCGTTCGAGTTCGGTGAGTCGCACGGTGAAGGCCATGACGCAGCTGCCGGGTTGGCGGCGTGGCCTTGTGCGGACGTTGGTCGAGGGATTGGCAGCCATAACTTCACCCTCTCAAATGGGCAGGCTATTGGCAAGGCCGCCGGGCGGGTCAAGGCAGGGAGCGGTGCGTTCGCGGACGGGTGCGAAAACGCTGGGGTTTTGCGAGGGGAGGCCGGGCTATTCCTGGAAGACTCGCTGAACCGTTCAAGGTGCGCGGCGTTCGGCCTGTTCAGGGATGGCTGGCATGACGTCAGCCGGGGAATGCAGGCTCACGGGAGTGAGCAGACCACCGCCGGTAGGGCGATGGTCTGTATAGAAACGAATTCTGACTTCAACACCGTCTAGCCGGCGTTGCGCATGAATGTCGTTTGGCAATGGCAGGGTTCATCCCAAGTTTAACTGGTTCATAATTTCCCAAAGTGTTCTCAAATTTCCTGGAATAAGCCGTTAATGAAGTCACTTGCCATGTGGAGAATGATGGATGGAATTGACCGCAATTGATACGAGCAAGCTCAAGAGAGCCGAGCTCATCCCGCTATTGACGACGGCCGCGGTCAATATTGCGCTGAAAATTGGAGTGAAGGAGCAAGCGAACGCGAACGCAGAACTTGGCACCCATCTAATGGCGACATTTAACGGCATTGCCGTTTTGTACCGGACACCGAGTGCGATGATCTTCTCCGCGCCTACTGCCTTCGGTGTGGACGTCTGGCATGGGAAAAAGTGCTTCAGCGTTATCTGGAACTCCCAAGTTTTAAAGGATTACCAGATCGTCAACTTTAAGCGGGGCCCCTGGATACCGACATTGCTGTCATTTGCAGAACAATTAGATACTTAGGGGCAATTTGATCACCCTGATGCAACAACCGCATTCTTGATTCAGCGTGCTCCTGTGTGCGTCCAGATAAGGCGATCGAAAGATAGTCAGACCCGGTAATAGTCCAGTTAAAGGGGTGATGGAACTGACCCACTTTGAGCAGGCATTGGTCGCTCTCAACGTTTCTTTACAACAAGGCAACATACCTTTCGACATGAACCGATCCCACCTTGCGGGTGAACTGGCCGCCAAATTCAGCCATCTGACGCAACAGGACGCGGAGGAAACCGTGACTGTGATTTTGGAAGCCATGGGAAAAGCTTTGACTGTGAAGCAGCGTATTGAAATCCGTGGGTTCGGAAGTTTCTCAATTATTCACCGCGGACCCCGAATCGGTCGCAACCCCCGCACCGGTGAAAGCGTGTCCATTCCTGAGCGGTTGGTCGCGCATTTCAAGCCGGGCAAAAGCTTGCGAGAGGGGGTTGACGTCTGATCGTGCCGATCTAGCCTGCAATGAATGGGTGAAAGGGAGCTTTCCCGTTCAAGACGGAATGGCCCTACCAGTAGGTCTGAAGTGCGGAGATCTGCCGGCGCGTTCGTGTGTTGAAGGCGTAGGTCAAAACAAAAAGCCATGACTGCTGCCTAAACGGCCTGTACGCCCGCCAGATGGGGGCGGGACAAATATCGGAATCGGACATGCGGTGTTGAGTGCTTGCCCCTTCTCAGCGATTCTGGGTGTTCATCACGGAGCATTCATGGCAGCCAACCCGCGACCCAATCCCCGTCAGGCGCTCCAGGATCTGCTGGGTGATGAGACCCAACTTCTGTTTGCCGGCGGCTACGACGACGCGATTGTTGGTTTTGCAGAACGCGAAAGTGTGATGCTCGTGGTGTATGACGTACGAAAGATCTTGCGACTGCTTCGAGTTCGCGATGGAATGTCAAGGGATGAAGCGCAGGAGTTCTTTGATTTCAACATTGCCGGGAGTTGGGTAGGGGAGCAGACGCCGGTTTGGTTGTGTCGGACTGGTGGGTAAGGGTGTCCGCTTACGAGCATGCCAATTTGTGTTTTGTCTGACTCCAGTTGGCCAATAGTCACCACCACCGGGTATGGCTGACCGGTGTTCTAGAGGTAATGTTCGCGAGAGTCCAACGCGCCACCACGGTTCGCAAGCCAGCGCATGATGACCTGGTTGCTGTTCAAAACTTGTTGGGGTAGATGCTCAGTTTCTGCCTTAGGTTGTTAGGGCCTTGGGTGATGACCAGACCTCAGTTGATCAGCGGCGCCACGTCGCCGGGCCAGCAGTGCTGGATGGGCAGACGGGCCACGCCCACGTCATTGACCTCCCACCCCACCCCCTAGTAGGGTGCCGAGAGCAACTCCTTCAGCGCCATGTTCCACAGCGTCTTGAGCAGGCTGCGCATGCCCACCACTTCCCTAAAGCCCTTGGGTGCCTCCGGTTCCTTCAGCGACGCCGGAACTTCGCCAAACGGATAAGGACTGATCAACTCCGCCACACCCATCGCGCGGGCCACACGCTCGGATGTGCCGAACAGGTTGCACAGCACCGGCATGTTGTGGCCGCTGACGTTCTCAAACAGGATGGCCGGTCCGCTGGCGGGCAATAGCAGAAAACCCTTCGCCAACCAGCTTTGGCTTCTCTGTGGACGCTCGGGTGCGCAGCGAAGCCACGAACGCGCTGCCCTGGACGAAGGCGTTTAAATATCCTAAACCCGTGCGATACTCTGCACCGGGTGGGCGACTTTGCAGCCCACAACCATTCGAGCCGCACCATGACAACGCAAACGGCCATGCACACCCTTGGCCATCTGGGCGAAATCCTGCACCTTTCGGGTCTGGGTACCTGGCAGTTTGACCACTCCGCACAGCACCTGCTGGCATCGCCCGCCTGCATCGTATTGCTGGGTGCTGCGCCAGCCGACGACCAACCCCTGTCCATTGAAAAACTCCGGGCTTTGGTGCATCCGCAAGATTGGCCTGCGGTTCTGGCCCTGCTCAATGCGCCTACAGACTCACAGCATTCGGTGGTGCGTTTTCGCGTATCCGGTCTGCACGGTGCCTGGCGCTGGCTGGAGGTCAGGGGCGGCGTTCAAGCCCGTGACACGCAGGGGCAAGCCCGCCTTTGCGCAGGCGTGATGTCCGACGTTTCGGAACTGGTGCGAGCCAATGTGCACCAGAGCCTGCAGATCGCGTTTTCCGATGTGATGGTCAGCAGCCCGGACCGCGACACCCTGGCAGGTGCCATCCTGGACACTGTATTGGGCCTGGAAGACCTGGATGGCGGTGGGCTGTATTTTCAGGAAACCGATGGCAGCTTTGTATTGCATGCCGCAAGGGGCCTGAGCAACACCTTTCTGGCCGAAGCTACGCGCTTGCCAGCCGGTTCGCCGCGTGCCCAGCTCATTGAGGCGGGTCAGGCCGTAACCACCTGTCTTGAATCTGGCGACCCGTGCGACGACGGTCACCTGCTGCGCGCGCCGGGCATGCAGGCCGAAGGCATTGTTGCGCTGGTGGTCCTGCCCATCCGGGTGAACGGGCGCAGCCGGGCGTGCCTGAACCTGGCCAGCACGCATGTGCGCCGCCTTACATCTGGCACCATCGGTGTTTTGCAGTCACTAGCGGTGCAGTTCGGTTTGGCGCTGGAGCGCCTGAGCGCGCGTGAAGACGCCGTGTTGCAGCGCCAGAACCTGGAAGGTTTTTTCAACACGCTGCAGGACTATGTGTTTGTGCTGGACACGGCGGGCCACATCATCGACGTCAATGCTTCCGTTTCCGTGGTTTTGGGCCACGGCACGGAGTTGCTGGGCCAGCACGTCCTGGCGGTGCACCCGCCGCGCGTGCATGCGCTGGCGCAGGAGGTGCTGGGTGCCATGCTGCGCAAGGAGCGCGCGTCGTGCCCGCTGCCCTTGCTGAAGGCCGATGGCAGCGAGATCATGGTGGACACGCGCGTGGTGTCTGGCACCTGGAACGGACAACCCGCGCTGCTGGGCATTTCGCGTGATATCACCGAGCTGACGGCCCTGCAAGCCCGGCTGTTGGAGCGCAACCAGTTCCAGCGGGCGGTGCTGGACAATTTCCCGTTTCTGGTGTGGCTCAAAGACCCGCACGGGCGGTTTCTGGAAGCCAATACGCCATTTGCCCAGGCCTGCGGCCAGCCCGACACCGAGCATGTTCGCGGACGGACCGATTTCGACATCTGGCCGGCCGATCTGGCTGCTGTCTACCAGGCTGACGACCAGTTCGTGCTGGGCACTGGCAGCAGCAGGCATGTGGGAAGAGCTGGTGGAGGTCGACCACGAACGCCGCTGGATTGAAACCTATAAATCGCCGGTAGTGGTCCAGGGCAGCGTGATCGGCACTGTGGGGTATGCACGCGACATCAGTGACCGCAAGCAGGCTGAAGTTGCGCTGGAGCGAGAACACAGCCTGCTCAAGGCCCTGGTCAACGCCTTGCCCGACCTGTTCTGGTTCAAAGATCCTGACGGCGTCTACCTGGGGTGCAACGCGCGCTTCGAAGCCTTTTTCGGTCAGCCGGAAGCAGCCATTGTCGGCAAGACCGACTACGACTTCGTTCCCAGGGAACTGGCCGACTTCTTCCGCGAGCATGATCAGATGGCCATTTCTGCGGGCAGTCCGACGGTCAACGAGGAATGGCTAACCTTTGCCAGTGACGGCCACCAAGAACTGCTGGAAACCATCAAGACGCCGGTGCGTGACAGCCAAGGCCACCTGCTGGGCGTGTTGGGTGTGGGCCGCAACATGACCCAGCGGGTCAACGCCGAGAACGCCCGCAATGAACTGTTGGAGCGCATGCAGAAGCTCACCGCACACGTGCCCGGTTTCATTTACCAATTCCATCTGCATACCGACGGCAGCTCCAGCTTCCCTATGGCAGCGGTGGCATGTCAGACGTTTACGGCGTGCACCCCGAAAATGCCGCTGATGACAGCTTTGTCGTCACCAGGGTGATACACCCGGACGACCTGCCCCAGTTCAGGCAGTCGATTGCCGACTCTGCCAGGACACTTACGTTATGGGACCAACAGTACCGCGTCATACTGCCCGAAGGCAACATCAAGTGGCTGCATGGCCAGTCGTCCCCGCAGCGCCAACCGGATGGCAGCACCCTGTGGCATGGCTATGTGCGCGACATCACGACTGAGCGCCAGGCGAATGACCGTCTGCGCCTGGCAGCCAGTGTGTTTGCCAACAGTTATGACGGCATCCTGATCACTGATGCCAACAATGTGATCACCGAAGTCAACCCGGCCTTTTGCCGCATCACCGGTTACGAGGCGATCGAGGCGGTGGGGCAGTCGCCGCGCATGCTGGGCTCGGGTCGACAACCGGCGGCTTTTTATGCCGATATGTGGCAGGCGCTGCACACCGAAGGTCACTGGAGCGGGGAGGTATGGAACAGGCGCAAGAACGGCGAGCTCTATGCCGAAATCCTGTCGGTCACTGCGGTGAAAACTGACGACGGAAAGTTGTCGCATTACCTGGGTGTGTTCAGTGACATCACGCGGCTGAAAGCCCACGAAGCCGAACTGACCCATATTGCCCAGTACGACATGCTGACCGGTGTGCCTAACCGCCGCCTGCTGGGTGACCGCATGAAGGTAGCGCTGGCCCGGGCTAGACGGGAAAAAGTGTCACTGGCCGTGTGCATGCTCGATCTGGACGGATTCAAGGAGGTCAATGACCGGCATGGTCACGATGTGGGGGACCGATTGTTGATTGAAGTCGCCCGCCGTCTGCAGTCCGTGTTGCGTGGGGACGACTCGCTGGCTCGCTTGGGCGGTGACGAGTTCGTATTCCTGCTGTCCAACCTGAAGCATCCGGAAGAATGCCATAGTGTGCTGGAGCGCATGCTGCGCTGCATTGCCCAGCCCATGGTCATTGGCAACATCGAGGTGCAGGTGTCTGCCAGCATCGGCCTCACGCTGTACCCGCAGGACGATGCCGACCGGGACACTTTGCTGCGGCACGCAGATCAGACCATGTACGGCGCCAAGCAGGCGGGCAGAAACTGTTACCTCCTGTTCGATCCCGAGCAGGACCGGCAAGTCAAAGCGCACCTCGAACAACTGTTGCGCCTTGAGCAGGCGATGCAGCGCAACGAGCTGGTGCTGTATTACCAGCCCAAGGTCAATCTGAAAACGGGCGACATCGTGGGCGCTGAGGCATTGTTGCGCTGGCAACACCCCGAGCTGGGTTTGCGTCCGCCCGCGAAATTTTTGCAGTTGCTCAACGGGCAGCCGCTTGACATCACGTTGGGAGAGTGGGTCATTGAAACTGCCTTGTCGCAGATGTGCGCCTGGTTGCGCCAGGGCATCGAAATCGATGTCAGCGTCAACATCAGTGCCGACCACCTTCTGGCGGAAGGCTTTGTGGACAAACTGGCCGACGCGCTGGCGCGGTACACCGATGTGAAGCCGCAAAGCCTGGAGCTGGAAATACTGGAAACGGCGGCCATTGGCGACCTCAACAGCGCGTCGCTGGTGCTTGCGGGTTGCCGGGCGCTGGGTGTGCGATTTGCACTTGACGACTTTGGCACCGGTTACTCGTCGCTGGCGTACTTCCGCAACCTGTCGGTGGACCTGATCAAGATTGACCAGAGCTTTGTGCGTGACATGCTCGACGACCCAAATGACCTCGGCATTGTGGACAGTGTGGTGCGGTTGGCCCAGGCTTTCAACCGCCCGGTCATTGCAGAGGGCGTGGAGACGCTGGAGCACGGCTCCGCACTATTACTTTTGGGCTGCACCTTGGTGCAGGGTTATGGCGTGGCGCGCCCCATGCCGGCTGACCAATTGCCAGGCTGGATGGAACACTGGAAAACCACTGCACCGTGGCGGGAGCTGCCCGATGTGTGCGTAACCGCTGACAAATTGACCCTTCGCGCAGCTACCCGCAGCCACCAGCGCTGGATGGCCACCGCGGTGCAAACGCTTGAAGGTGTGATGCACCGCCAAGACGATGCACCCGAGTTTCCACCCTGCCGCTTTGGTCACTGGTTGCGCAGCAGCGGCGGGGCGCACTATGGGGTACAGTCAACTTTTCTGCTTCTATGCCAGCAGCATGACGCAGTGCACCATATTGTCGATGAACTGTTGGCGCTGGCCCGCACGGACCGGATGGATGACCTCCGCCACCGTCTACCGGAGCTGTCTGTGGCCAGCGATTCCATCGTCGTGCTGATTGACCTGCTGATGGCTGAGGGTGAGGGGTGTAGTGTGTGCGAAAGCCAGGCTGATGCAGGCACTGCCACATTCAAACTACCCTGACAGATAGGCGTTTCAACCACATGTGGCCAAGTAACTTACCGCTTAAACTCCCTCAATCCGTGTGAAACACCCGATGTACCAGCGCAAGTAACGGGTTTACCACCAGGGCTTGGTGTTCAGGGGCGAGTTTTGCGGTTCGCGGCGTGTATGCAGCGCAGGAACATCCCGCAGCGAGTCAAAATCGCCGCTTTGTTCAGTCATTAACTGATGCGCTGATCGACCTCAAAGTCGGGTGTCGCTTACGCCCCCAGACCCTAGTCCGGCTCGACCCCAACACCCTCACCGACATGCGCATCGCAGTCACCCCACAACGGTGGCCCGCGCGCCGGGACAATGTGCGGGGGTTCCCAGTCGATACCGATGTGTTCGAGGATCTTTCGGATCTGCGTGCTCTCGGCAATGAAGGCGATCGGGCACAAGAGCGGGTGGTCGGCGTCAACTACCTTGACCGGCCAAGTTAATTGTCGTCAACCAAGCGGGAACACTTCATAAGTACGGGCGATCAACACTGCCCACAAATAGTGTGCAGGTGAGCGCTTGGATGATTCCGCTTGAACGAATGCGAATGCCAGCTTTGGAGCGAGCAGACTGGTTATCCCAATGTCTCCTCTGGGCACCCAACAGTCGACGACGAATGACCGCAGTCCGGCCGCTCCATTTAGCGACGCAAATGCCGTCAGCCCCATTCCCGCACTATTTCGTTCCCAAAGAACCTAGCTTCGGCCCGACCAATAGCCTTGCCTCAAGGAAATCCCGGATGCAACGTGAAACCTCCACATCGGAGCTTTCATGGACAAGGCCATCGTCGAACAGAACTGGGGAACCCAGCAAAACATCGCTCCCACCCGTCGGCGCACCGACCCGTATGCCTTTCTCACAGGTAGCCTGATTCTCGGTAGCTTGGTGGCTGCTGCCTCCCTGTGGATCCTGTGGCGTCCAATACCGTTCCTGGAGTTGCCAGCGGGCAGTTTTGCCGAGCACGCCCAGTTCACCCTCAAATGGCTGCTCCATCAGATATCGCCCCATGTCTACACCGCAGACGCCAAGTGGTACGCCGAGCTGGTCGCCAGCTACTCCCGGCCCATCAAGGTGGGAATGGCTTTGCGTTTGAGTCTCTCCCTTGCCGCTGCAAGTCTGCCAGCCTTCTGGCTGGCACGCATTCACCTCAAACCCCGCGACGCGATGATGGAAATCCGCGGTGGCCACCGGTTCGAACTGGGGGATGGCGCCATCGAACTCGCCGCGGCCATGAAGACCATCAAGAACGCCATCCCCGACTTCGACTTCGCACCGAATGTTCCCTATCCATCCCAGATCTGGTCGCAGCATGTGCTTGCGGTCGGTGGTGTCGGTGCCGGCAAATCCACTTTCATGCGTCCCCTGCTGCAACGCATCGTTAAATCCGGCGACCGCCTCCTGTGCTTCGATCCCAAAGGCGAATTCACCGCTGGCTTCAAAACCCCGATCGTCATGGCCCCCTGGGATGCACGTTCCTACGCCTGGGACATTGCCGCGGACATGCGCAACCATGGTGACATGGAACGGTTCGCCGCCGCCGTGATCAAGGACAGCCAGGACCCCATGTGGTCCAACGCCGCTCGGGGACTGTTGGTTGGCTTTCTGGTCTATCTGCAATCTGCCCGTGGCACCCAATGGGGTTGGCAGGACCTGGCGGACATGCTCACACTCCCCGAAGAAGACATCCTGCCCTTGATGCAACGCTACTACCCGGAAGCTTCAAGGGCCGTGGCAGCGGCGTCCGTCACCACCAAGGGCATCCTCATCAACCTGGACGCCTTCTGCCGCCCGGATCTTCCACCTCGCCCGCGCCTGGGAAACAGCCCCCTCGAGCGAAGAGTCTCATTCGTGCAGTGGACGAAACAAGCCAATGCCTCAAAGCCGGCAAATCCTGCTCCAGGGCAATGGCGCCTATCCTGAACTCACCCGCGCATACGTGGAAGGCATCTTCTCCGTCATCTCCGGCATCGTTAATTCCGTGGAACTCGATGACGACCCCAAACGAAAGATCTGGATCGTCGCCGACGAATTCGCGCAAATGGGCAAGATCCCCGTGCGTCCCTTGTTCGAAGTCGGCCGTTCCCGGGGTGTACGGTGCATTGTTGCCTGTCAGGACTTCGCTCAGCTCGAAGAAGTTCATGGCAAAGAAGGCACCCGAGCTTTGATCTCCATGTGCGGCACGCTGATGGTCGGACGTGTCGGACCCGGTGAAACTGCTGAAACCTTGTCGAAGAACCTTGGCACCCGGGAGGTGGAGAGAACCAACCTCTCCGTCAGTTTCGACGGCAAAGCAGGCGCCAGCGGCCCCACCACCACCCAGACCTACAGCAGAGACTCTCTCGCGCTCTACGTCCCCGCCGAACTGGCCGCCCGCCTCGGAGAAAAGCCCCATCTCAAAGGCTGCGTCTTCGCGGTGGCCGTGCAAGGCAAGACCTATGAAGTTCTCTGGCCTTACTTCAACATGCCCAAGCACCGCAAAGCCCATGTGCCTGCACCGTGGACAAGGGGCATACCTCGAACACCCGAGCCAGCGGGTGCCATGCAGGTGATACCGGCAACACGGGTGAGAACGGCCACAAAGACGGTCGAGCTGAAGCAGCCGGATGGAAAGCAGGAAGCGACGGCCACACAGAGAACAGAGCCCGCCTTCGTCCCTCACACACCGTCGAGGTCCCCGACGGCGATGCCAAAGCCCAGCAACTCGCAGCACAAGCAACGCCTGCAGCCCCCGCCCACACCTCACAGAACTCACCGCAACACCAGCCCGCCCGCACAGAGCCGAACCTTTGACCCGGTCGCCACCATTGCTGAAATCGGCTTGTCACCCCATCCCACCGAAACCGCCACCCATCTCGTGCTCAGGCGGTTGAACTCTTGCGACCCAGTGCGGGTCCCGTCGCGCCGCGACCACCCCGGGGCCGGGGGGCGCTTCCTCTCTCCCCCCCCCCCCCCCCCCCCCTCCCCCCCCCGGGGGGGGGGGGGGGAGGGGGGGTAGGGGGCCCCCCCCCCCCCCCCCCCTCCCCCGCCCCCCCCTCCCCCTCCCCTCCCCCCCCCCCCCCCCTCCCCCCTCTTTTTCCCCCGCCCAGCGGATCAAGCCCGCAGACCGACCGCCGGGGCCGTCGCGGTCTTGAGTCTTGTTCCCACCCGTGATAAGCCTTCTTGAATGCAGCCAGCCTGGCTGCACCACCTAATCAAAAGGGCGCACGCAATGGAATCCCAATGGCACGACCCCCGATGGAAACAGCACTACCGCGACCAGGTTGATAACCACGCCCGTCAACTTTGGAACGAAATGGCCCTGCGTGAACGGCATGAAGTCCTGACCTGGAACCGTCTGGCCCTTGAGTCAAAAGCCATGGATGCCAAGTTCCTGAGAGACAAGGGGCGGGCTGGTGAAAACCCAACTGACATGCAGGTTGGCATGCAAGCAGTCAGAAACAAAGGCGGCGCCGATACCGATCCGCCATTCCATGAAGATGAAGATGACGATGACGATGACGACATCCTGATCCTCGATCCCGAGGAATCCGATGCCTGTGGCGATCTGGGCAACGACCAAGACGATGCCAGCACTTCGTTCACCCCGGCCCAGTCTGACTTGATTCAGAAAGTCCGCGCACTCCTCACCTTGACCAGGGAGAGGCTGATCCGTTCAGCTGCATAGACCGGGCAGAGCGCAACCCACTGACGAACCCAACCACCACAACCAAGCAAGCAAACAGACGCTGTACGACAAGAGCACAGCAGAAAGGCAAGCACCGATTACCCCACGCACCGAGGAGACCCCCATGAGCGAAGCAAACCACCCCGCACAAAACGCAGATGCGCGCCGGCCCAGGCTCAGCCGCAGCCGCAGGGCCAAGCATCAAGCCAGGCCCACCTCCAAGCCCCCGCGTGGATGTTCGCCAGGAAGTCGTCCAAAAAATCATCGCCGCCATGAAAGAAGGCAACACGCCCTGGCAACGTCCCTGGTCGGCGGTTTCGATGAAAGCCATCAACGGGGTCACTGACAACGCATACCGCGGGATCAATCGTCTCCTGTTGAGCTTGGCCGGTGAAGCCTACTCAGACCCGAGATGGCTCACATTCAAACAGGCGGCGGCAAACGGCTGGATGGTCAAAAAGGGTTCCAAGGGCCAGATGATCGTCAAAGTCGTTGATCTGGACCGGGACCCTGCAAGTCCGGGGCAGGGCGGTCAAGCTGATCGTGGTGATGGACAGCGTGCTGGCGATCACCGCTCCGAAGGCAAGTCCGGGGCTCAAGGTGAACAATCTGAAGGTTCCCCGCCTAAACGCATTGCCCTCAAGCGCTACTTCGTCTTCAATGCCGAACAGATTGAAGGCATTCCGCCTTTGCCTGAACCCGAAGGCCAACCGGAATTCGATCCCGTCGACAAAGCAGAAGCCATCTTCAAAGCTTTGAAAGAGCAAACGGGTCTCTTGGTCGTGCATGGCGGCAACAAAGCCTGCTACATCCCCGCCACGGATGAAATCCGCTTGCCGAAGAAGTCAGCGTTCGCAAGTTCTGCCGATCTATGGTCCGTAAGTTTGCACGAAGCTGCCCATTGCACCTTGTCCGAAAAGCGGTTGGATCGTCGCGATGCCTTGGGTCAACGCTGGGGGGATGAAGCCTACGCCATGGAAGAACTGCGGGCAGAGCTCTGCTCGGCCATCACGTCCGCTGAAACGGGTGTCTATGCCAGTCCAGAGATGGCGGCCACTCACATCGCAAAGCATGCCAGTTACCTTGCTTCATGGATCAAGGTGCTGGAGAAAGATCCCATGGCCCTGTTCTCGGCTGCACGCGACGCGGACAAGATGGCGACCTATTTGGTGGATCTGGGGCGCGAACATACGGCCATGGCGACGCACAAAGAATGGGTGGCTGAATACGATGCAACGCAGGAGGCGGGGCAACGGCGGTGAGAGGGCGGAGATGGGGCAAAGGTGTGACGTAAAGGGAGAGCTGCGCGTCCCGGGTCTGCACCTGCTCGGGTGTACGGCATACCCGACTGACTCCTCCCTGGCACAGGGGTGGCACGGGGTGGCACAGGTGCCCAAATTAGCCTGTGACAGTTTCGCTATTGCAAGTGCTTGATTTTGTTGGACTTCTTGAGCCTGGCACGGGTGGCACAGGTGGCACGGGCTGTTTGATGTAAAAGTTTTGGTGTGCACAGTTTGGGGATCAAGTGCTGTTGCACGCCATGGAGTAATTCACGATTTAGCCCGTGCCACCTGTGCCACTTGTGCCAACAGGAAAAAACTCAATGAAATCAACGGTCCGCTAACCACCTTCTGGCACAGGTGGTTTTGGGAGCCTGTGCCAGGGGTTGTGACAGTTGGGGGTGACGAGTCCCGCTTAAATTGTCGTACGGCTTGAAGCGGCGCTGTAACGACGACGATCATGTAAGGAACCATTGACCATTCGAAATGCTCAGACCGCCCCCGAAAGATCGAACTCCGCAGGCCAATCGCTCAAGGATAGTTGGCCGACTGCAGGCGCATAGCCTTAAATTCCTGAAAAATCTGATACTCCTCGGCATCGATGAGCATGGGCCCTGAATCCGGCGTTGTATCCACCTTTTTCAGAATAGCCGCTTCGAGCTTGACGTAGAGAGGCCTCAGGGTGCGCACTTTGTCGATGTAGTTGAACGTCGTTACGTCCGACGCCATGGAGTGGTTCAAGGCCATCTTTACGAACTGCAAATCCGCATCGACCTCGGCCGACACAAGAAGGTTTGAAAACGACCTGCGAATGTCGTGTGTGGTGAATGGAACACCAGCCGAATGGGCGACTTTCGCCATGGCCGTTTTGGCTCCTTGATGTAGTCTTCTCATGCGACTCGTGCCCCACGCGTGTCGCGGCGAAAACGTAGTCCGAGTTCAACTCCACTGTTTGTGCATCGCTTGAAGGTCCACGAGGATGGACTCGGCCAGGGGGGCCAGCGGGAACAGGTGCTTTTCCCCGTTCTTGGTGGCGACGAAGGTGACGATTTTATTTTTTAAGTCCACATCGCTCCACTTGAGCTCGAGGGTTTCGGTCTTGCGCCCACCCCACAACAAGACGAGCAATTGGTAGTCTGCAAGGATCCCGGATGACCTCTTACGTTTATCACCTGAATCTGCCGAAGCGCGAAGATTCTTGACCGCATCCCACCAGCGTTTCAATGCACCCGGCTCGGCGGTTATTGTTCGGCTTCGCGCGCGAGCCTTGCTGCGCCGTTTCTTCAACGCTGTTTGAAAGATGTTGCGTGTATCGGGTGGGAGATTTTTGTCAATGTGGTACTGGGCTGCGGTTCCCAGCATTCTGAAGAAAAGGTTCCCGGTCGTTTTTCCCCCGTTGGATGCCCGGGGGTTCGATGACTTCGACAATCGAGCGTAGGCGCTCACAACATCGTCACTGGTGATGTCCGAAAATGAAGTCTGCCAAAACGGATCGACTTTCATTCGATCTTCAAGCCGCTTGAAGTCTCGCAGGGAGTGCTCGGAAAACGGGCGCTCGCGGTCATCCTGGTCCTGCCCCGCGTTTTGAGCCCACATCTTGCCGACGGTGAAGTGGGTTTCGTTCCATTCCTTCTTGGTCGCTTTCTCACGTTCCTTTTTCACCAGGGTGGGGTGCCCTTGTGCGAAAACCCCAGGGCCTTCTGCGCCTCCCTGCGGGCGTTTACCACAGTCATCGCAGGATACTGACCGAGCGTGTGCCGGAAGGAGCGCCCGCCCAGCTTGCGCCGCACGATCCACGTTTTACTGCCCGGAGAGATTCGCAGGCCAAAACCCTTCAGGCTTGCATCCCTAATGACATAGTCCCCAGAGGGAGGGAAGGGCGCGCTGTCAACGGTAGTCTTGTCTAGATCTGCTTCGAAGCTCGGGAATGCTTGGTCCGCGTGGGCATTTGCATCTGCATCGACATCGGATTTGGCTTGGGATGGGGCCATTTTTGTTGCCGTTATGGATGGGTTATCACTCGGCAAGCAGAGTATCACAAATTCTTTTTCATGGCCCCTCTATGGCCCCCCTATGGCCCCCCAAGATACCCCTTAATCCCCTTTATTGAGTTAATTCAGCCGCATGACAGGCATCCAATCGAAGAAGAACTCGACCGTCATAGATTGAAGCGCGAGTTGCCAAAGTCGATGTCGATGTATCTAAACCGTACAAACATTTGTAAAAATGTCATATAAATCAATAAGATACGTGGCCTATTATGGGATGAGGCGTGCGAGAGTTATCTGGCGATAGGAGCGAGTTTGAAATTGGCCTAAAGCGGCTACGCGTACAATGCATGTTGGTTCGGGGCGTTAGCTCAGTTGGTCAGAGCAGAGGACTCATAATCCTTTGGTCGTAGGTTCAAGTCCTACACGCCCTACCAAAAAATCGTGCTACAATGCAAGGCTTCGCGGCTGTAGCTCAGCTGGATAGAGTACTTGGCTACGAACCAAGGGGTCGTGGGTTCGATTCCTGCCAGCCGCACCATAACTTAACTGTTATAGAAAAACAGCTTAGAGATCAAAAGTCTCTAAGCTGTTTTTCTTTGTGCATGGTGCTTTGTAGCATTGAAAACTGGCTTCTAGTTTGGTTTCAAGTGCTGGAACTGTTAGAAGTTTGGCATCCTTAGATATATAAAAATAATAGCTTTGAAGTCTTATAGCCATTGACTAAATAGGCTTTCTTACTCTAACTCGCTGCTTGCACTAGCTCAAATTTTTGCGCCCTATACTCTGAAAATGGACGAAGCAGTACATTCCAACCCGGCGCGCAGTCGAACCAACGATCCTGCGCGGACGATGGCCGGCATACTTGAGGTGGCAACAGCCGAATTTGCTGAAAAAGGCTTGGCTGGCGGACGCATTGACGAGATTGCCAGCCTAACGCGCACCAGCAAGCGCATGATTTACTATTACTTTGGGAATAAGGAGGGGTTGTACCTTGCCGTGCTGGAAGAGGCTTACCGTAAGGTACGGGCAATTGAAGCAGACTTGAACCTTGAGAGTCTCACGCCTGAAGAGGGCCTGCGGCGTTTGGTTGGCTTTACCTTCGATCACCACCACGGCAATACGCCCTACATCAGGCTGGTGATGACCGAAAACATCAACCGTGGTGTGTACTTGGCACAGAGCAAGAACATCCAAGAACTGAATGTGCCGGCTATTCAGGGTATCCGCAATCTTTATGACCGAGGTGTCGCTTCTGGGGTGTTCAGGCCGGGACTTGATCCAGTAGACATTCACGCGTCCATTTCCGCGTTGACCTTTTTTAATGTGTCGAACCAGCACACTTTTGGATTGATCTTCAAGCTCGATACCCAAACGCCTGAGGCGCTGGCCATCAGACGGGCCAACGTCATCGACATCATCGTGCGTTATCTGCGCTTGCCCTGAGCGCTTCATCATTGATGAGTCCCCCGATGTGGCCTGCGCACATAGGGTTGCTAAGGGTTTTCACTATAAAAAGAACTAACCAGTTCGTACAAAATAGCGAAAAGGAGACAAATGCATGTTTCAAAAGATCATTGATTGCTACTGTACGGCGATTGGCTATTTGATAGCAGCCGCCATGGCGCTGATGGTGCTGTTGGTATTTGGGAACGTTGTGCTCCGCTATGGATTCAATTCCGGCTTTACCCTGTCAGAAGAACTGTCGCGCTGGCTTTTTGTATGGCTTACATTTCTGGGCGCTGTCGCAGCCTTGCGCGACAACGCGCACCTGGGGACAGATATGCTTGTCGGCAAACTTGGTCCACTGGGCAAGCGCATTTGCATGGGCCTGTCTTTGGCATTGATGCTCTATTGCCTGTGGCTTCTGTTTAAAGGTAGTTATGACCAGTTCAAGGTCAATGTGAGCTCAACCAGCGCGGTGATGGAGGCTTCCATGGGTTGGTTCTACGCCGCTGGGATGGCATTCGCGATTTTGGGCGCGCCAATCTTGCTGCAAGACCTCTATCGCTTGGTGACTGGCAAGATTGATGACGATCATCTCATGCTGATTCAGGAATCCGAAGAGTCGTCACATAGCGACACCGGCGAAACCAAACCCAACCACTGACCACGAGGCCTGGCATGACTGTCATCGTATTTCTGGGTTCCCTCATGGCCGCGATGGCCTTGGGCGTACCGATCGCGTTTTCACTCTTACTATGCGGTGTGGCATTGATGGTGCACATGGGCAATTTCGATGCTCAAATTCTTGCGCAAAATTTGCTCGAAGGTGCAAACAGTTTTCCGTTGCTGGCGGTTCCCTTTTTCATGCTCGCTGGCGAAATCATGAATGCCGGGGGCTTGTCCCGTCGTATCGTTAACTTTGCCATGGCCTTGGTTGGCCACGTCAAAGGGGGGTTGGGCTATGTGACCATCGTGGCAGCCGTCATCATGGCGTCGCTTTCAGGTTCTGCGGTGGCTGATGCAGCCGCATTGGCAGCCTTGCTTCTGCCGATGATGGTTGCTGCCGGACACGACAAATCCAGGTCTGCAGGATTAATTGCGGCTGGCGGAATCATCGCGCCCATCATTCCACCGTCCATTGGATTTGTGGTGTTTGGCGTAGCTGGTAATGTATCCATCAGCAAGCTATTCATGGCTGGCATCTTCCCCGGTGTGTGGCTAGCCCTCGCACTGGTCGTGACATGGTGGTGGCTTGTTCGGTCAGAGCAACTGACCCCTCCGCCGCGCAAGAGCGTCGGGGAAGTTCTGGAGGCCTTGCGCCTGGCCACTTGGGCGTTAGTATTGCCTTTCATCATTGTGTTTGGTCTGAAATTCGGTATCTTCACACCCACAGAGGCGGCCGTAGTTGCTGCGGTGTATTCTTTGTTTGTATCGACGGTTATTTACCGTGAACTGGGCTTCAAAAAGCTGGTTCCACTCTTCATTGCAGCCTCCAAAACCAGTGCCGTTGTGATGTTTTTGGTAGCGGCCGCCATGGTGTCTGCATGGCTGATTACTGTTGCAAATTTGCCTGCACAAATTGTGGAATTGTTGCAGCCCTTACTGGAGAGTCCGCGTCTGCTGATGCTGTGCATCATGATTTTGACCATGCTGGTTGGGACAGCTCTGGACATGACGCCTACCATCCTATTGCTGACGCCTGTGTTAATGCCAGTGGTGAAAGCTGCCGGCATTGACCCGGTTTACTTTGGTGTCTTGTTCATCATCAACAATGCCATCGGCTTGATCACTCCCCCGGTTGGCACTGTGCTCAATGCTGTGGCGGGTGCCGGAAAGCTCAGCATGGACGAGGTGACGAAGGGTGTCATTCCATTCATGATTGCACAGTTCATCATCATGTTCCTAATGGTCGCCTTCCCTCAACTGGTGTTGGTCCCTGCGCACTGGTTCTATTGATTTCTTAAGGCCCTGGGGGTGTCTGGTACGCCGCACTCGGGGTCGATTTATTGCGTACTGCGTAAACCATTTCCTTCGGAGACACCCCCATGAAACGTCTTTTGCTTAAGTCCATTGCTGTTGCTGTTGCTGTCGCCGCTTTTGGCGTCGCTCAAGCGCAAGAAAAAACCATCAAATTTGCTACGCAAAACCCCAAAGGGCATCCTATTGTCATGGGCTTGGAAAAATTTGCCGAGCTGGTCACTGCCAAGTCTGCAGGCAAGATCAAGGTCAACCTGTTTCCCGGTGGCACTCTGGGCAGTGATCAGGCCAACGTGTCTGCCCTGCAAGGTGGAACACTTGAGATGGTTTCAATGAACTCTGGTATTTTGGCTAGTCAAGTCAAAGAATTTGCGATTTATGACTTGCCTTTTATGTTTGCCAACAGCAGGGAAGCTGACGGTGTTGTTGACGGTCCGTTTGGCAAGAAGATGCACGCCAAGCTAGAAGAAAAAGGTCTGGTGGGGCTTGCCTACTATGAGCTTGGCTTTCGCAATATCACCAACAGCAAGCGTCCAATCACCAAGGTGGAAGACATTGCTGGCTTGAAGTTGCGCGTGATCCCCAATCCGATCAACGTTGATTGGGTCAAGGCGCTGGACGCCAATCCCACACCGTTACCCTTCCCTGAGGTCTACGCAGCACTGGAACAAAAAGCGATTGATGGTCAGGAGAACCCAATCACCGTTATCAACGCCAACAAGCTGTACGAAGTGCAAAAGTTTGTCACGCTGACTAACCATCAGTACAACCCACAGTCCGTATTGATCAGCAAAAAATTCTGGGATACCCTGTCTGCGGCTGAAAAGCAGATCGTTCAAGAGGCTGCTTCAGAATCTGCCAAGTACCAGCGCGAACAAGCCCGTGGTCAAGTTGCAGCCGCCTTGGACAACATGAAGAAAAGCGGCATGACTGTCAGTGAACTCTCTCCTGCTGACCAGACCAAATTTGTCGAGAAGATGAAACCAGTGATCACGAAACACGCTGGTGCAGTTGGTCCTGAAACTGTCAATGATCTGCTGGCCGAATTGGCCAAGCAGCGTAAGTAATTGAAAGGTCGAACCTCTCTGGGCTTGTCCGTGTCTAAGACTGGGGCCGTCCAGAGAGCGCTGCGCGTTGTCATCAAAGCTGCAAAAGCGGCCAATTCAAAATGATCAATGGAAACACAGAGCTGATTGCTCACATCGGGTACCCCACGCATTCGTTCAAGGCGCCGATGATTTACAACCCGTACTTTGACCACTTGGGTGTCAATGCGCGAGTCATTCCGATGGGCTGCAGGCCCGATGACTATCCCACTTTTCTGAGGTCCGTTTTTAAACTGAGTAACATCCGTGGTGCCTTGATCACGATGCCTCATAAGGTTGTGACGGTAGGCTTGCTGGACGAATCTACCCCAACGGTCCAGATTGCGGGAGCTTGCAATGCAGTGAAGGTGATGGCTGGTGGCCGCCTGCAGGGAGATCTGTTTGATGGCGAGGGATTTGTTCGGGGCCTTTTAAGAAAAGGCTGCCAACTCAGAGGTGCCCGTGTTCTTGTCGTGGGGTCGGGCGGTGTGGGGTCGGCCATTGCTGCATCGCTCGCTGCTGCAGGCGTTGGCGCGATTGCCGTTTACGACGCACGTACTGAGTCTGCACAAGGGCTGGCGCAGCGCTTGAAAAAGCACTACCCCGCTATCGAGGTCAGCACGGGTAGCAACGATCCTGCCGGTTTTTCGGTAGTGGTGAATGCCACTCCTATGGGTATGAATCCCGGAGATCCGCTGCCAATGGATGTGGGCCGCATTTCCTCAGATGCCTTTGTTGGCGAGGTGGTGATGAAGCAGGAGATGACGGCGTTTTTGACCGCAGCCAAGGAGCGCGGTTGCCGCTATCAAATCGGGACAGACATGCTATTCGAGCAGATCCCCGCTTACCTCGAGTTCTTTGGGTACCCAACGACCACGGCTGATGTACTCCGTTCGTTGGCGCAATTGAAATATTGATTCCGTTTCAAAATCATTCCTGTCGCTCTTGCCTCGTCTTGCCGTGGTGCGGCGCAGTCAATGACTTCGCGCCTAGAAACAAATGATGTGGAAATGGGACACGACATTGGATGCTCATAATCGGACGCATGAGTAAAGCGTTTACAAAAGAGACAGACACAGACGACGAAGACGAAGGCATTGGTTTACCTGCGTTGCCAGCTGGTGCCAAGAACTACATCACACCCACTGGCTACCAGCGGTTGAGAGCTGAACTATTGCAGTTGATGGATGAGGAGCGCCCTAAGGTGGTGGAGGCCGTCCACTGGGCGGCGCGCAATGGAGATCGATCAGAAAACGGCGACTATATCTACGGCAAAAAGCGTCTGCGTGAGATTGATCGTCGTATCCACTTCTTGACCAGACGCCTCGACATTGCCGAGCCCACTGACCCGAGTGCACACCACGGCGGTGACCAGGTTTTTTTTGGCGCTACCGTTTGCTACGCTGATGAAAGTGGCATGCAAAAGACGATCACCATCCTGGGAATAGATGAGGCTGACAACACGCTGAATCAAGTATCCTGGGTCTCACCCGTGGCACGTGCTTTGCTTAGAGCTCGGTTGGGTGATGTGGTGCGCTTGCAAACGCCTGTGGGTATACAGGAAATCGAAGTCTTGTCGGTGACCTATCCCGCGCCCGGTCAGGCTGCGGGTTTTGATCGATAGGCCCGCAATACAGGTCCCGCACGTTTAAGGTTGCGCAGCACGTTCTCAAGGTGAGCAGTATCTTGTAGCGCCACGGTAAATCGCAAATCGGTGGCTGCATCAGCGCTGCCTTCACCCATATCGATGTGCGTAATATCGGCCTCGGCTTTGGTCAATACAGATGCGACCTGCGCCAGTACACCTTTGCCGTTGGATACGGTCACCACAATGCGGGTCTCGAAGTTCCGAAGCCTCTCATCTGCCCATTCAACGGCGATGAAGCGCTCGCTGTCTTTATGTTGCAGGCGCTTGGCTACGCCGCAGTCCTCACAGTGCACAACCAGCCCCTCTCCACGGCCCAGGTATCCGACGATTCCATCGCCCGGCAAAGGCATGCAGCACGATGCGTACTTGACCGAACTGTTCTCTGACCCGTCCAGCAACACTGCACCCTGAGTTGTTGCTTCGGATGCGGCATAGCGTTCGGTGGACAACAGCACTGCGTCTGGCTTGTGGCCGACTTCCCCTAGAAGGACGACGAGGCGCTTCGCAACAATACCCGCAATTCGTTTGCCCAGGCCCACATCGGTCAGCAATTCGGTAACGGTGCGGTTGCCGGTGAATCGCAGCAGCTTTTCCCAAAGGAGTTGGTTTGTTTGGTCTTGCAGTGGTAGCCGCTCAATGCCCTCGGCCCGAAGGCTCTGGGTAAGCAGCTTCTCACCCAATCCAACGGACTCCGTCTGAGCCATGGTCTTGAGGTAATGACGGATTTTGGAGCGCGCGCGTCCAGTGCGAACAAAGCTTAACCAAGCCGGGTTGGGGGTAGAGGTAGGATCAGTTTCTACCGCGACCACGTCACCGTTTTTCAGCTCAGTTCTCAAGGGAACCTGTTCGCCACCTATGCTGGCGGTGACAGTGCGGTCGCCCACGTTGCTGTGAATGGCGTATGCAAAATCGATGACGGTTGCACCGCGCGGCATTGCCATGATCTGGCCTTTAGGCGTGAACACATAGACCGCGTCGGGGAACAGGTCGATCTTGATGTGATCCCAGAACTCGGCAGAGTCACGCGTTTCGTCCTGAATGTCCAGCAGGCTTTGCAGCCACTGGCTTCCTAGCCTGTCTGCGCCGCCGCCATCGGGGTGATTGGCTTTGTACAGCCAGTGCGCAGCGACACCCGCCTCGGCCACCATGTGCATAGGTTCAGTTCGCATCTGGAACTCGATGTTGATGCTGGCAGGCCCAACAAGAGTGGTGTGCAATGACTGGTAACCATTTATTTTTGGTATTGCAATGTGATCCTTGAACTTGCCAGGTACGGGTTTGTAGAGCTGGTGCAGGATACCCAGCGCGGTATAGCAATCTGTGACGGTGGGTACCACGATCCGAAAACCGTAGATGTCTGTTACCTGAGCAAAACTCAGGTGCTTGAAATCCATCTTTCGATAGATTGAATAGAGCGTTTTTTCGCGCCCGGCAATACGAACCTTGAATGGTGCTTCGGCAAATACAGCCTCGACTTCTTGCTGCACTTTTTGAAGCAAGTCACGCCGACGACTGCGAGACTTGGACACTGCCTTGGCCAAAATCCTGTAGCGCCAGGGCCTCAAATGCTGGAAAGCCAGATCCTGCAGTTCGCGGTAAGTCTGGTTCAAACCCAAGCGATGGGCAATAGGGGCGTAGATCTCGATTGTTTCTGATGCGATGCGCTGCCATTTTTCCCGGGGTACGTCTGACAGCGTCCGCATATTGTGTGAGCGGTCTGCCAGTTTGATCAAAATGACACGTACATCGCGAGCCATGGCCAGCAACATCTTTCGGAACGACTCCGACTGGTTTTCCTCGCGACTGTTGAACTGCAGTTTGTCTAGCTTGGTCAGGCCATCCACCAGCTCTGCTACAGGCGCGCCAAAGCGCTCAATCAACTCGGCCTTGCTTGTGCCGCAGTCTTCCATCACGTCATGGAGTAACGAAGCCATCAGTGCCTGGGCGTCAAGCTTCCATTCTGCGCACTGGGCTGCGACTGCAATGGGGTGTGTGATGTAGGGCTCGCCATTTTTGCGCAGCTGGCCCAGGTGGGCTTCATCGGCATAGCGATAAGCGCGCCGGATCTGATCAATCTCCGATGCTGAAAGGTAGTCGAGTTTGGCGGTCAGCGCGGCAAAGCTAGCAGCTGCGGCATTGGCAGCCGCATGGTTGGGCTTAAGGGGAGGGGCAGAAATACTGGAAACCGGCGTCATGCATTGAATATAGCGTGCTTTCGATCAAACCGCAGGCAAAAAAAAGCGCCACGACGTGGCGCTCTGCATGGGGAGGTTACCTTACGGATCAGCCAGGAACCTTGCGCAGCATTTCCAGTCCGATCTTGCCTTCTGCAATTTCACGCAGGGCAGTCACGCCAGGCTTGTTCTTGCTCTCAATCTTGGGGGTGTGGCCCTGACTGAGCATGCGGGCACGGTAGGTGGCCGCCAGCACAAGCTGAAAGCGGTTGGGGATCTTTTCAAGACAATCTTCGACAGTGATACGGGCCATGGCGTGCTCCAGGAGATTAGGACAAATTAAGTGCTTGGAAAGTGCTTGCGCGGCGGCGGCGCTGGGCCGCGTACTTGAGCCTTTGGGCATGAATGATCGCTTTCAGGTCAAAAAGCGCCCGCTCAAATAACTCGTTGATTATAACGAAGTCGAAATCCTGTGCTTGAGCGATCTCAGTTCGGGCATTCACCATGCGAAGTTCTATCTTTTCAGGGGAGTCCTCACCCCGACGCTCGATGCGGGCCCGCAACTCTTCCAGACTGGGCGGTAGGATGAAGATCAAGATGGCATTGCTAAACAATCTCTTGATCTGGAAGGCGCCCTGGTAGTCAATTTCTAGAATCACATCGCCACCATCTGCAATCTTTGCTTCTATGGCGGTACGTGAGGTGCCGGAGCGATGCCCGTGCACATGTGCCCACTCCAGAAATGCATTTTGCGCAATCATGGTGTCGAATTCGGTATCGGACACAAAGTAGTATTCGCGCCCCTGCTTTTCCTGACCCCGCGGCGCCCGGGTGGTGTGTGAAATCGAGGGCATGACTTCGCTATCCAACTCGCGCAAAGCCTTCACCAAGCTGGATTTACCAGCTCCGCTGGGTGCCGCGACGACGAAAAGATTGCCTGGGTAGTCCATGAAGAGAGCGTCCTTGGCGCTTGTTCTGAGGGGTTTGCTTGGCGAGTGGGTCGACAGGCTATTCGATATTTTGAACTTGCTCACGCATCTGCTCAATTAACACCTTCATGTCCACGGATATGCGTGTCATTTCAAGCAAAGCGGACTTCGAGCCCAGCGTGTTGGCTTCGCGGTGCAACTCCTGAATCAAAAAGTCCAAGCGTTTGCCGACTTCCCCACCTTTACCTAGCAAACGCTCAATTTCGTCAATGTGAGACGCCAGTCGAGTCAACTCCTCGGACACATCGATTCGGATTGCGAAAGCTGTCGCTTCGGTCAATGCCCTGTCTTGGGCCGCTTCTGGCAGGGTCTGGCCACCGGTCATCGACATGGCTTCTTTCCATCGATCCAGGAACCGCTGGCGTTGCTGTTCTACCAATTTGGGTACGAGCGGCCCGGCGGTTTGGGCCAGCTGGCGTAGGCTGCCCAATCGGTCGAGCAGCATTGCACACAGGCGTTCGCCTTCCCGCGCCCGCGAATCGAGCAATTGCTGGATGCCAGTTTGGGCCAGCGCAAGCAGATCGGCACCCAGGTCGGTGGGCACGATGGTCTCATTTCCTACGAGGCGCAGTGCATCTGCCACGCTCAATGGTGTTGCCTGGGGCAACCAGCTTTGTACGCGGTTTTGCACCATGGCCATGTTTTGCAGCAGTTTGGGTGACGGTTCTGGCAAGGTGCTGTTGCCACGCAAATCCAGGCTGGCACGCAGTTCTAGCTTGCCACGCTTGCAACTGGCGGTCAGCAATTCGCGTAACGCAGGTTCGTGCTGACGCAATTCATCTGGTAGCCGGAAGGAAATGTCCAGAAATCGGCTGTTGACAGAGCGGATTTCCATCCCCAGGCGAACACCCGATCCAGCCCCTGTTTGAAGGGTAGAGTCTGCCCCTGCTGGGATGCTTGATGTGCTCAATATGGCATCGTGGTCCTGTACATGGGCATAGCCCGTCATGCTGTAAACTGGCATAACACCTTATGGAGATTTGGCTGGAGAGAAAGGGCGGAGTAAGACGTCATCGTGACGTGTGTCGTGCCCTGAAGATGCTGCGATTATGTCAAAGGTAAAACCTGCCCCCTTGCCCCCCGACACCATCATTGGTGGCTACAAGGTCGTCAAGAAGCTTTCTGCGGGTGGCTTTGGCCTCGTGTATCTCGCGCTGGACAAGCAGGGCCAGGAAGTTGCCATCAAGGAATACATGCCTACATCGCTGGCGACCCGCAACCCTGGCGAGTTGCTGCCACAGGTGCAGCCTGACAAACTGTCGCTGTATCGATTGGGTTTGAAAAGTTTTTTCGAAGAAGGCAGGTCGCTCGCACAGATATCCCATGCGTCTGTGGTGAGTGTGCTGAACTTTTTCCGTGAGAACGAGACCGTATACATGGTCATGAACTTCCTGGAGGGCGGCACCCTGCAGGATTTCATCATCGCGGCGCGCGACCTCAAAAAAGCAGAAGATTTTTCGCGAATCCACCATTCGATCATTGTTTGACGAGATCCTGCGCGGTTTGCGCATCGTGCATCAACACAAGATGCTGCACCTGGACATCAAGCCTGCCAATATCTTCATTACCGATGACAACAAAGCCGTGATGATCGACTTTGGCGCTGCTCGCGAAGTGTTGAGCAAGGAAGGTAACTTCATTCGTCCTATGTACACCCCTGGTTTTGCCGCGCCAGAGATGTACCGGCGCGACACTTCCATGGGCCCATGGACCGATATTTACGCCATTGGCGCCTGTATTTACGCTTGTATGCAAGGCTATCCGCCCCACGATGCACCGCAGCGTTTGGAAAAAGACCGGCTGTCGCTGTCACTGTCACGCCTTCGCGGCGTGTACTCTGATAACTTGATCGAAGTGGTGGAATGGTGCATGGCGCTGGACGCACTTGAGCGGCCCCAATCTGTCTTTGCCCTCCAGAAGGAACTCAGCCGGGAGGGCGAGCGCAAATACACCAAGCTTTCTGTTGCAGAAAAAATGCGACTCCAGTTTGACGCCATGGTCAACGACACCAGGAAGAGCGTGCGCAAGGTGGCCGGCAAGACCAAATGAAGTTTTCGATTTTTCAGATCAGTCGTAAAGGTGGACGCGAAAAGAACGAAGACCGCATGGGTTACTGTTACACCCGCGAATCTGGTCTGTTTCTGTTGGCCGACGGCATGGGGGGGCACCCCGATGGTGAACTGGCTGCACAGTTGGCATTGCAAACTGTCGCGGCCATGTTCCAGAAAGCGGCCAAGCCTGTGGTTCACAACGTGCCCGAGTTTTTGACCACGTCGCTCATGGCGGCCCACCACCAAATTGTGCGTCTGGCCACAGAGCGCGCCATGCTGGACAGCCCCCGCACAACACTGGTCGGTGCCATATTGCAAAACGGCGCAGCCCACTGGGTCCACTGTGGTGATTCCCGCCTGTATCTGGTGCGTGACGGCGCCTTGCTCACCCGCACGCGGGACCATTCCTACGCCGAGCAAAAGATCTGGGCGTGATTCGCCTGGAACTGGTGAACCGGAACATCCTTTATACCTGTCTGGGCTCGCCTTCCAAGCCAGTTTTTGAGGTGACAGGTCCGATGATTCTTCAAAATGGCGATCGATTGCTCCTTTGCTCGGATGGCCTGTGGGATCATCTGGACGAAGCGGAAATCGTCCAGCAGCTGTCGCAATTGCCCGTGGGCGAGGCAGTCCCTGAGTTGGTGGAACGTGCGTTGCGCAAGGGGGGGGAAGCCATGACTGAAACCCTGCGCGGCGACCGTGCCGCAGACCAACTTCGCCCTGTGCGCATTACCCGCGGCTACACCATTCATGCTGAAGGCTCTGTGCTGATAGAGTTTGGCAACACCAAAGTCCTGTGTACTGCGTCGGTGGAAGAAAAAGTCCCCGGCCATAAAAGGGGAAGCGGGGAAGGTTGGGTCACTGCCGAATACGGCATGTTGCCACGCGCCACGCATACCCGCGGCGACCGGGAAGCAGCGCGCGGAAAGCAAAGCGGGCGCACGCAGGAGATTCAACGCCTGATAGGTCGGGCACTGCGCGCTGTTTTTGATCTTAAGAAACTGGGCGAACGGACCATTTACCTGGACTGTGATGTCATTCAGGCTGACGGAGGTACCCGCACTGCCAGCATCACCGGTGCATTTGTTGCGGTGCAGGACGCGGTCAACAAACTGCTGGCACAAGGCAAGATCAGTGACACGCCCATCAAAGGCGCCGTCGCTGCCATTTCAGTGGGGCTGCTTGACGGTGCTGCACTGTTGGATCTGGAATACAGCGAAGACTCCCAATGTGACACAGACATGAACGTGGTGATGACCGGCGCTGGGCACTTTGTGGAAGTGCAAGGTACCGCGGAAGGCGTCGCCTTTACTCGGCAGGAAATGGACAAGCTGCTGGCCTTGGCCGAAAAGGGCATTGCCGAACTGGTCAATCTCCAGAAGCAAGCCCAATTGCACGGCTGATCCGACTGGCATTAATTCTCTTGATGAAACTCGTACTGGCTTCCAACAATGCGGGCAAGCTGCTCGAAATGCAGGCCCTATTTGCGCCTTTGGGTATTGAACTTGTGCGTCAGGCAGACCTTGGCATTGGCGAAGCAGAGGAACCGTTCAAAACATTCGTTGAAAATGCACTCGCCAAAGCGCGCCACGCCGCGACACACAGCGGCTTGCCATGCATCGCGGACGATGCTGGCCTGTGCGTGGATGCGTTTGATGGGCAGCCCGGTGTCGATACCGCCTACTACGCGACCCAATTTGGCCTACCGAAGGGCGATGCGAACAATGTTCGCGTCCTACTGGACAGGCTCAGAGGCAAACCCAACCGGCGCGCTGCGCTGGTCAGTACGCTCGTTGCAGTACGCCACGCTGCAGATCCCGAGCCGCTGATCGCCGTTGGGCGAGCAGTGGGGCAGATTACGCTGGAGCCCGTTGGTGACCGTGGGTTCGGGTTTGACCCGGTCATGTTCATTCCGGCATTGGGCAAGACGTTTGCGCAGCTTTCACCCGAGCTTAAGAACGCCCACAGTCACCGAGGCAAAGCCGCGCAGGAGATGCTACGTCAGATGCGCGAGCGCTGGCTCTGATATGCAGTCGGTGCAGGACACGCAACATTATTTGCGTCCCGGGCTGTTGCAACTCAGTGCACTTCCCCCCTTGTCGCTTTACATACACTTGCCCTGGTGCCTGAAGAAGTGCCCCTATTGCGATTTCAATTCGCATGAGTTTCGTTCAGGCAATCAGCGTGAATCGCTGCCAGAACAGGCTTATCTTGCCGCCTTAGTAGCAGATCTGGAGGCTGCACTGCCCCTGGTCTGGGGGCGAACTGTTCACAGTATTTTCATTGGCGGCGGTACCCCCAGCCTGTTTTCTCCCGAATCCATTGATGAGTTGTTGGGCAGCATCCGCGCGCGCGTCAAGCTCGATGCAGATTGTGAGATTACGCTGGAAGCCAACCCTGGCACATTTGAAAAAAACCGCTTCAAAGCCTTTAGACGCGCCGGCGTTACCCGCCTGTCTGTTGGCGTGCAGAGTTTTCAGGACGACTATCTCCAGGCCCTGGGCCGGGTGCATGACCGCGCTCAGGCCATGGCTGCGGTCGAAGAAGCAGCCACTTCGTTTGACACGTTCAATCTGGACATCATGTATGCATTGCCGAATCAAACGCTATCAAATTTAGAGCTTGATATCAAGATGGCGCTTGCCGTCGAGCCAAAACACTTTTCAATTTACCACCTGACGATTGAGCCGAACACCTACTTTGCCAAGTTCCCGCCCAAAGTGCCGGAGGACGACATAGCGTATGCCATGCTGGACCGCATTACCGAAATGACCGCAGATGCTGGCCTGCAACGGTACGAGGTGTCAGCCTACGCACAGCCTGGGCACCGATGCTGGCACAACTTGAATTATTGGCAGTTTGGTGACTATCTAGGTATAGGTGCCGGCGCTAATAGCAAGCTGAGTTTTCCGCACCGCATCGTTCGGCAAGAGCGCCTGCGCGATCCGCGCCTTTACATGGACGGCGCAGCCAAAGGCTTCCCATTAGCGAGTGAGGCCGAAGTAGGACGAGCGGACCTGGCGTTTGAATTCATGCTCAACGCCATGCGACTGCTCGATGGCATCAGCCTGCAGCAGTTTGCCGAGCGCACCGGTTTGCCCTTGACCAGCATTGACGGCGGCCTTGCACAGGCTGAGCAAAAAGGGCTGCTGACTCGAACGCTTACTCATGTGAAGCCAACCGTACGAGGGATGGACTTCCTGAGTGACCTACAGATCTTGTTCCTGCCCGGTTGAAGCAGCTTTAGCCCCACAAATCAATGGGAGGCTCGTTCACAAGCGCCTTCAAAATGTCCGATCGAGACACAAATCCCACCAGTTCATCGGTCTCGCTCACCACGGGCATACCTGGCAGTTCTGTATCCAATAACACCCGGGCCAAGCGGCGCAGGTCTGTTTCTGCCGTCACTCCCGCGACCGGGGTGATCATCACCCGACTAACGGGTTGCATCAACAATGCACGCCAGACTAGGCCTGCTTGATCAGGAGAGGGCAGTCGGTCTAGTCGCATTAACTCTGCCCGAGTCAGCATACCCACCAATTTCTGGCTAGCATCCACAACGGGTGCCTGCCCAATGCCACCATCCAGCAAGAATTGCCAAGCTTCTTGAACCGTAGACTTCAACGGAATCACGATCAGCTTGCGGCTCATCACATCCTTGACCGTGATCAGCGCTTGTCGTTGTGTTGGCTTGGGTGACTGGACCCGTGCATATTCGTGATGGGCATGTTGCGCAATGGACCGCCCAGCATGTTGTTCAGCTTCAGCCTGGACCTGTGTTGCCTGTGTCTGGAAGTGATCGACCACCCGGTCAAGCTTGCGGGGGGCTGTCAGCCCTAAAGTGCGTGATACCCGCTGAAGGTCTTCGAGCGAGCCACGAAACACAGTACCGCCAGTTCCATAAACTGAAAACATCACCGATCCTTAACACCATCAGCCAAGCCCCTAGATTGCCTCGGAAATGCCTTGTAAGTCAAGGATGGTTTTGATTTTCTCCGTTGCATTGAGGCACCGATAGCAAGACCCTCAAACACCCGGTTAGAATGCAGAGCTTCAACTAACGGAAGCTTGGCAGAGCGGTTGAATGCACCAGTCTTGAAAACTGGCAAGGGTTTGCGCCCTTCGTGAGTTCGAATCTCACAGCTTCCGCCATAAGGCGTTTCCCTGCACGACGTCCGGCGGCCCATTTTCATCACATGTAAGAACCTCGCCTGTTGAGCTAAGTCAATCGGTATTGCCGTGATTTGGTTTACGGTTGCAGTTTTATGGTGATCAAGATTTATTGGGGGCGATGTGAGCGAGGCGTTTGGAGTCAGAAAAGCACCATTTGTCATTGAATGGCGCGATGGTTTCAAAATCAGCATTGCCCAGATCGATGCAGAGCATCAACATCTGTTTCAACTTGTAAAGGCTTTGAATTTGCAATCAGCTGACCAGAAGGTCAACGAATTGCTGGACTATGTGGTTACGCACTTTTCCAATGAGCAGGCATTGATGGAAAAGAGTGGCTATCCGTCATTCGAACAGCATCTTAAACTGCATGAGGAATTTGGTGCACAGGTGGCCGAATTCCTTGGCAGTGGCGAAGACTGGACGGAAGAGCGTGTTCAGGATGTGAGGCGGTTCCTGAACAAATGGCTGATTGGGCACATCATGACCCATGATTTGCGTTTTGGGCGCTGGTACAAAGAGCGCCAGTTGACTGCGCCAAAGCCCATCGCGGCAAGCAAAGAGCAGCGCGGTTTTCTGACCCGCCTGTTCGGCTTGAAGTGAGCTAGCGGTAGTTCTCAAGAAATCGCTCCACTCGCCAATTTCATTGATCAATGTCAAAGAGGTCCGGCGTGTTACCCACAAAATGTGATTTTCTGGTGATTCTCCCTTTTTCATCGTTCACTGCCTTTTCGGGACAGTGGTTTATGTTGGCATACGTCCAACTGGAACATAAGCTGTGACAACATCCAACGAAACATCCTATTCCCACTTGTCCCCAGCCGCACAGGCCCGGATTGAAACGGTCAGGCGCATTGCCCGCGACGTGGTAGGACCGGCAGCAGCGTCAGTTGACCAGGAAGCCCGGTATCCGATCGAAGCGATGGAGGCGTTGCGGGCCGAAAAGCTGCTGTCTGCCTACGTGCCCGAACGTCTAGGAGGGTTCGGGGTAGATCTGGTCGAGCTGGGCCACATGTGCGAGGCGTTGGGCCAGCGCTGTGCGTCCGCTGCCATGGTGTTCGCCATGCACCAGATTCAGGTAGCGTGTGTGGTCCGGCACGGGACAACCCCATTTTTTGAAGCCTACATGAATGACTTGGTGCGTGACCAGCGGGTCATTGCCTCTGTCACATCAGAGGCCGGCGTGGGAGGTTCGGTGCGCGCCAGCATTTGCCCGATTGAGCGCGACGGCGATGTCTGCAGTATCCGCAAAGTGGGCACCGTTGTGTCCTATGGTGAGGCTGCCCACGACCTGCTGATCACCGTGCGGCGCAATGCCGAAGCTGCCTCGAACGATCAAGCCATGGTGCTGGTTCGCAAGGATCAGACCGATATGCAGGTGCTCAGCACATGGGATGCCATGGGCATGCGCGGCACCTGCAGCCTGGGGTATATCGTCACCGCGCGCTTTGGTGACGAGCAGGTTGTTCCCGCGAGCTTTGGCGATATCAATGCCCACACTATGGTGCCATGGGCGCATATCCTGTGGGGATCAGCATGGCTCGGTATTGCAACAGATGCTGTGGCCAGGGCGCGGGCATTTGTACGTGACACGGGACGAAAGATGGCATCCACACCACCCACTGCAGCTCGGTTGAGCGAGGTGTCAACCCTGCTTCAGTTGATGCGGGTTCAAGTACGTGACCGGGCACAACATTTCGATCGCTTGGTGGCCCGGCCAGACCACGGCATCAGCGTGTTGTCGTCGATTGACTTTGCGGTCCAATCCAATCATCTGAAGCTGGCAGCATCAGAACTCGTGGCCGAAATTTGCACACAGGCTCTGCGGATTACCGGCACCACAGGCTATCGCAACGATTCACCCTACAGCGTGACCCGTAATCTGCGCGACGCCCATTCTGCCGCACTGATGATCGGCAATGAGCGCATTCATGCGGGCAACGGCACCATGCACCTGATGTACCGCGACGAAGCCCTGTAAGGCCACAAACAAAGCTCATGTGGCTTCGGATTTCGGCTCACGCGTCATGAGTTGGCGCACCACTTGATGTGGCGTCGCCAAGCCATCAAGTAGGCTTACCACGCTGTCTGTGATGGGCATTTCAACGCCGAGCAGCTTTGCGCGCTGCGCCACTGTCCGGGCGCAATAAACGCCCTCTGCGACGTGCCCTAATGATGTCACGGTATCTGCCAGACTTTGGCCTGTGGCCAACATCACACCTACTTTGCGGTTGCGGCTCAAGTCCCCGGTGGCAGTGAGTACCAGGTCGCCCAACCCACTCAGGCCCATGAAGGTATCCAGTCTGCCTCCTAAGGCAACACCCAAGCGGGTCATTTCAGCCAGACCACGGGTAATCAGGGCAGCCCGTGCATTGAGGCCCAACTTCAGCCCATCGCACAAGCCGGTTGCGATGGCGAGTACATTTTTGACGGCCCCCCCCACCTCAACGCCGACGACGTCTTCACTCGCGTAAACACGCAAGCTAGGGTTGTGCAGTAGCGCCACAAACATTTTCCTGACAGCAGGATCCGCGCTGGCGGCCACGAGCGCACTGGGGGCACCGGCGGCTACTTCCTGGGCAAAACTGGGGCCACTGATGACAGCACTAGCGCCCGCGCTGGTCTGTGCGTGAATTTCATGTGGCAGCAGGCCATGACAGCCATCCAAAGGCTGCTCAAAACCTTTGCACAGCCAAGCAACAGGTGGCAACGTGCCGCCTGAAGTTGCAGCGGAATTCAGTGCGATGAGTGTGCCACGGAGTCCCGAAACAGGCGTGGCAACGATCACCGCATCAAACTGACCCAAGCGTGAAGCCATGCTTTGCAGCGGTCCGCTGCAAAGGGTCAGGGAAGGCGGTAACGGAATACCCGGCAGATAGCGTGTGTTTTCCTGCTTTTGTGCAAACTCGTCCGCCTGGACGGTGTCGCGCAACCAAAGTGAAACGGCGTGTCGGTCACCTTGCGAACAAAGGTTGACAGCCATCGCTGTTCCCCATGCTCCGCCGCCAAGAACCAGGACATTCATGCGCAATCCGTTGCGAAGGGCTCAGATTGACACATGCGATTGAGCACGTCTTATTGCGCGAGGGTCGCTGCGCCTTCGCTGCCAGACTGCTGCTGTTCGTACATCTGCTGGAAGTTGATTTCTGCCAGATGCACAGGCGGAAAACCTGCGCGTTGCACGATGTCAGCCACGTTGGAGCGAAGGTAAGGGTAGACGATTTGTGGGCAGGCAATGCCCATGATCGGAGCCATCTGGTCCTCTGACAGGTTGCGGATCTCAAAAATACCAGCCTGCTTGGCTTCAACCAAAAACACGGTGCGGTCGGCGATTTTTGTCTGCACAGTGGCTGTCACGCAGATTTCGTAAATACCGTCAGCCACAGGAGTCGCTTCAACTCCGAGTTGTATGTCAACGGTAGGTTGCTCTTGCTCCAACAGGATCGCTGGAGAATTGGGTTGTTCCAGGGACGCTTCTTTCAAATAGACGCGCTGAATCTGGAAAATAGAGTCTTGAGTGTCAGCCATGATTTCTTTCAAAAATATCGCCCACCTCGTCAATCGACTGGGGCGGGGCTAGGTGGGTGGGTTCGGCCAGCGAAAGCCTCGGCCAGGATTATCGCCGCAAGCCTTCGAGCGACCGCAAATGCAGACTGGGTCAGTTGCCCGCCAGCAAGGGCACCAGTCCTCCACGGGCATCCAGCGCAATCAGATCGTCACAGCCTCCAACGTGGGTGTCGCCAATGAAGATCTGGGGCACCGTGCGGCGTCCGGTGATCTCCATCATCTTCATGCGTTCCTCGGGGGAGGAATCTATGCGGACCTCTTCAATTTGAGCGACGCCCTTGGCGGTGAGAATCTTCTTGGCCTGGATGCAGTAGGGGCAAACGGCAGTGGTGTACATCTTGACTGCTTGCATGGTGATGCTCTCGTTAAGCTTTCTCAATGGGCAGATTGGCGGCGCGCCAACTCCCCATTCCGCCAGCCAGTACATGAGTCTGGTCATAGCCCAGTTTCTTGGCCACAGCAGCCATGCGCGAAGCCCGTGCACCCGACGCGCAGGTCAGGATGATGGGCAAAGCCTTGTTTTTGACCGTTTCAGGCAAGCGCTTTTCCAGCTCTGACACGGGTAGATTCTTGGAGCCGTTGACATGGCCTGCAGCAAATTCAGCTGGCTCTGACACATCTATCACCACCGCTTTTTCGCGGTTGATGAGCTGGATGGCACGCTCGGTGCTTAATCCGGCGCCGTTCGCGCCTACAAACTGCGGCCACAGCAACAGGCCACCTGAAGCCAGCGCCACAGCGATGAGCATCCAGTTATCAATGATGAATTTCACGCGAAGTTCCTTGGGTTATGAGTCTGCCATTTTAGAATCTCTGGGTTTGCTCCGGCAATTCAAGCCCATCACCCCATTATTTCTCCCTCACACCATGTACAAACTTGTTCTCGTTCGCCACGGTGAATCCACCTGGAACCTGGAAAACCGCTTCACCGGCTGGACCGATGTGGATCTGACAGATACCGGGATTGCCCAGGCGAAAGAGGCTGGCCGCCTGCTGAAAGCCGCAAGCTATGAGTTTGACGTGGCCTACACATCGGTGCTCAAGCGCGCGACCCGCACTTTATGGCACTGCCTGGACGAAATGGACCGCACCTGGTTGCCCGTGGTGCACAGCTGGCGTCTGAATGAGCGGCATTACGGCGCCCTTCAAGGCTTAAACAAGAGCGAAACTGCCAAGCAGTATGGTGAGGATCAAGTGATGGTTTGGCGTCGCAGTTACGACACGCCGCCACCCGCGCTGGACGCGTCGGATACACGTTGCGAACGAACTGATCTGCGTTACGCCAAGCTTTCGCCTGAGCAGGTGCCGTTGACAGAATGTTTGAAAGACACCGTGGCTCGCGTGCTACCGTTCTGGAACGAGTCCATGGCACCCGCCATCAAGGCAGGCAAACGCATCGTGGTGGTGGCCCATGGCAACTCTATCCGGGCTCTGGTCAAGTACCTGGACGGTATTTCTGACGCCGACATCGTCGGTTTGAACATTCCCAATGGGATTCCGCTGGTATACGAACTGGATGCCAATCTGCGACCCATTCGGCGTTACTACCTGGGAGATGCCGAAGCTGTCGCCAAAGCCGCCGCCGCTGTGGCCAGTCAAGGGAAGGCCTGACCAGCCATGCACCCACGCTCCGCCGTTGCGCGGGTCGCTGCCCCCCGAGGGGGCGTCGCCCACCTTGGGGCGGCCCGGCGGTGGGCGGGGTGTTTCACATCGTCGCGACGCATTTTGCACGGGCGGGGGAACTGCGCCGCCATTACTCAGTCCTAGGTGTATAAAGGACGCAATCAAAGGTGGTTCGAACATGGGTCAAAAATTGAAAATTGCAGGTTGGGTGTCGGTCGGTGCCATCGCGGGCGCGCTGACGACGGTATCCCTGCAAACGGTGGCACGTGGTGCTCTGGCACCTCTGCCACTCGAAGAATTGCAGCAACTGGCCGCTGTGTTCGGCATGGTCAAAAGCGACTATGTAGAGCCCGTGGATGAGAAAAAACTCATCACTGATGCCATTTCAGGCATGGTGTCCAGCCTGGACCCGCATTCGCAATACTTTGACAAGAAAAGCTTCAAGGAGTTTCGGGAAGGTACTTCAGGTCGGTTTGTGGGCGTGGGCATCGAGATCACGCAGGAAGACGGCTTGGTGAAGGTGGTGTCGCCCATCGAAGGCTCACCCGCCTACCGCGCGGGCCTGAAACCCAATGATCTGATCACCAAGATCGATGACGCGATGGTCAAGGGCATGACGCTTAACGACGCTGTCAAGCGCATGCGAGGTGAACCCAACACCAAGGTTTTGCTGACGATCTTCCGTAAGGAAGAGAACCGAAGCTTTCCGGTCACCATCACGCGAGAAGAAATCAAGACAGTGTCGGTTCGCGGCAAGGTCATTGAGCCTGGCTACGCGTGGTTGCGCCTGTCGCAGTTCCAGGAACGTACGGTGGATGATTTTGCCCGCAAGCTCGAGGAAATTTACAAACAAGAACCCAAGCTGCAAGGCTTGGTGCTGGACTTGCGCAACGACCCAGGCGGCCTGCTGGATGCGGCTGTCGCTGTCTCCGCAGCCTTTTTGCCGGAAAACGTCACAGTGGTATCCACCAACGGGCAATTGGCCGAGAGCAAATACACCTACAAGGCCTCACCCGAGTTTTACCAGCGCCGGGGCTCACCAGACCCACTGCGCAGACTGAGCGAAGCCACTAAGAGCAGCCTCAAGACAGTGCCCCTGGTCGTGCTGGTGAATGAAGGTTCCGCCTCTGCCAGCGAGATCGTGGCAGGCGCACTCCAAGATCACAAACGTGCAACGGTGCTGGGCAGCCAGACCTTCGGCAAAGGGTCTGTTCAGACGGTTCGGCCTCTGGGACCAGAGTCTGGCCTCAAGCTCACGACTGCCCGCTATTACACCCCGTCGGGCAAGTCCATCCAGGCTCGGGGCATCGTGCCCGATGTGATGGTGGACGAAACCGAAGGAGGCAGCCCCTTCGCGGCGCTGCGCATGCGTGAGGCTGATCTGGAAAAACACCTCAACAGTGGGCAAGGCGCAGAGGCAAAAGACCCCGAACGAGAAAAAGCGCGCGAGGCGGCCTTGAAGAAACTGGAAGAAGAGTCCAAAAAGACGCCTGCCCAGCAAACAAGGCCACCTGAACTGGGCAGCGACAAGGATTTCCCATTACAGCAGGCTCTTAACCAACTCAAGGGCAAACCAGTACTCGTCAGCAAGACGCTGACCGAGCGCAAGGAAGAGAAAAAAGAGAACTGATCGCAGCGCCATCGTGACAGATGATCAGTTGCTGCGCTATTCGCGGCATATCTTGCTGAATGAAGTCGGCATCGATGGGCAGGAGCGCTTTCTGGCGGCGCACGCTTTGGTTATCGGGGCGGGCGGCCTGGGTTCTCCCGTTGCCTTGTACCTGGGATCTGCAGGCCTGGGGCAAATCACCCTGGTTGACCACGATACGGTGGACTTGACCAACTTACAGCGTCAAGTGGCCCACACCGTAGAGCGCATCGGCATGGCCAAGGTTGAGTCTGCCAAAGCTGCGATTGCCGCAATGAATCCTGGCGTTCAGGTCAACGCTGTACAACAGAAGGCCGACGCTGCGCTGTTGCAGGAGCTGGTCCCCCAAGCCAGCGTGGTGCTCGACTGCTCTGACAATTTCGCGACCCGTCATCTGGTCAACGCTGCTTGCGTACAACATGGCATACCGCTGGTATCTGGCGCTGCAATCCGTATGGATGCCCAGATCGCGCTTTACGACACTCGGCCGGACAATCATGGTCAACGAGGGGCCTGCTATGCCTGCGTGTTCCCTCCGACCGATTTACCGGAAGAAACCCGCTGTGCGACCATGGGCGTTTTTGCGCCGTTGGTGGGCATTGTCGGCACCATGCAGGCAGCCATGGCCCTGCAGGTGATCAACGGCTCGGCGACCGAGCTGAGTGGCAAACTTATGCTGCTTGATGGTGCCAGCCTGTCGTTTACCGACATGCGCGTCGACCGAAACCCCCATTGTCCTGTCTGCGCGCAACGCTGAAATCCATCACAATGGCAAGTTTTCTTGCTTCAAACTGACGAAAAATCAAAATGACTTACGCCAACCCCCAACTCTTCATCAACGGCCAATGGTGCGACGCTGCCGATGGCAAAACGATTCCCGTGTTCAACCCAGCCACAGGCCTGGAAATTGGTCGCCTGGCCCATGCCAGCGTAGCTGACCTGGACCGC
The DNA here is from genome assembly GCA_016703665.1 of Candidatus Defluviibacillus avedoerensis. Lineage (GTDB taxonomy): Bacteria > Pseudomonadota > Gammaproteobacteria > Burkholderiales > Burkholderiaceae_C > Defluviibacillus > Defluviibacillus avedoerensis. The sequence goes on along the minus strand of JADJBS010000010.1, from coordinate 87,815 downwards.
GCGCTGGAAGCCGCGCAAAAGGGCTTTGACGTGTGGCGCAACACCCCTGCTGTTGAGCGCAGCAAAATTCTGCGCAAGGCCGCAAACATCTTGCGCGAGCGCACGGACGCGATTGCATCGCTGATGACCCAGGAAAACGGCAAGCCCCTTGCCGAGGCCAAGGGCGAGATCGGCATGGCCGTTGAGGTCACCGAATGGTTCTCTGAAGAATCCCGGCGTGTCTATGGCCGCATCGTGCCCTCACGCAACCTGGCCAATCAGCAGCAGGTGCTCAAGGAACCTGTGGGTCCCGTGGCTGCGTTTACGCCCTGGAACTTCCCCATCAATCAGATCGTGCGCAAGATGGGTGCTGCCCTCGCGACGGGATGTTCCATCATCGTCAAGGCACCCGAAGAAACCCCCGCATCCCCCGCTGAGTTGATCCGCGCCTTTGCCGATGCTGGTGTACCTGCCGGTGTCATTGGCTTGGTTTATGGCAACCCTGCCGAAATTTCCAGTTACCTGATCGCGCACCCCATCATTCGCAAGATCACCTTCACCGGTTCGACCCCAGTGGGCAAGCAACTGGCGGCGTTGGCTGGACAGCACATGAAGCGTGCCACCATGGAACTGGGCGGTCACGCACCTGTCATCGTGGCCGAAGACGCAGACGTTGAACTGGCCGTCAAGGCAGCCGGGGCTGCCAAGTTCCGTAACGCAGGCCAGGTTTGTATTTCGCCCACTCGCTTTTTGGTGCATGAAAGCATCCGCAATCAGTTTGCCGAAGCGCTGGTCAGATACACCGAAAGCCTCAAGGTTGGAAATGGTCTGGAAAATGGCATCACCATGGGGCCGCTGGCCAATACCCGCCGTCTGGCAGCCATGGCTGGCTTTATGGAAGACGCTGTAGCCAAGGGTGCCAAGGTGGCTACTGGCGGCGAGCGCATCGGCACTGTGGGTAACTTTTTTGCACCGACGGTGCTGACCGATGTGCCGCGTGATGCACGCATCTTCAATGAAGAGCCCTTTGGTCCAGTCGCCTCAATCCAGAGCTTCAACACGCTGGAAGAAGCCATCGCCGAGTCCAACCGCCTGCCGTTTGGACTGGCAAGCTATGCCTATACCCGTTCGCTCAAGAATGCGCATCTGATTGCACAGAAAATCGAGGTCGGCATGCTCTGGATCAACCAGCCTGCTGTGGCCTGGCCTGAAATGCCCTTTGGAGGTGTCAAGGACTCGGGTTATGGATCTGAAGGAGGCACAGAAGCGCTGGAGGCCTACATCAACACCAAGTCGGTTGCTATCTTCTGCGGCTGATTTTCTGGGTTTTGAATGCTCAGGGCGGGGGTAGCTTGCGCCCCCGACGCCGGTCTGCCTTGGGCAGACCGTCAAGCATTCCCATGCGCTCGGCCTGCGATTGCACAGCGCTCAGCATGTTGTCCAGTAGTGCGATTTCTGAATCGCTCAAGGCACCTAGCAGCCCAGCATTGATTTCCTGCACCTGAGGAAACAGCTCCGCATAAAGCTTGCGGCCTTTGTCAGTCATTTCCACCGCCGCTTTTCGTTGGTCTCCTGCCACGCCATGCCTTTGCAGTAAGCCTTTGGCAACCAGCGATGTGATGGCGCGCGAGGTGCGTGCCCGGTCGAGCTGAAGGTGCTCTGCCAGTTCGGACGACAACATCCGCTTGGCCGACTGCAATGACGCAATGACCCGCCATTCACGCCGCGTGATTCCATACCGGCCTTCGCACAGGCGAATCACCGGTGCGCCGCCTGAGGCCAATATGCGGCTCAGACGGAACAGCAGCAAGTTCTCAAACTGGGCTGGTTTTCTCAAGGCTCGGGTCATGGTGTGCGGGTAAATCCTGACGGTGATTGATTAGAACAATCAATTGTGCAGCCATTACATTGACTTGAGAGTCTTTTCATACTGGAGCCTGCATGTCAAAAACCATCCGTCGCCGTCCTTGGTTAGTCGCTGCCCTGCTTGCATTCACCTGGCTGGCTACAGCCCACGGCGCCCCGGTTGTCTGGGACAGTCCTGTGAGCATCGTGCTGGGCTATGCGCCAGGGGGATCATCAGACCGAGTCGCCCGCATCGTGGCGGACAAACTCCAGGCCAAGCTCAAAGTAAGCGTGGTGGTCGAAAATAAAACCGGTGCGGGTGGGCGTCTTGCAGCGCAGCAGGTCAAGGCCACGCCCGTTGGCAAGAACGTGCTGATGCTGGCCAACCCTGCCGTCATGGTGGTGGCGCCACTCGTCTTTAAGGACAACGGCTACGACCCCGAACGCGACTTTGTGCCCGTGTCGCAAGTCAACAACTACGAGTTTGCGTTGGCAGTGTCCACCGCAGTGCCGGTGCGCGAACTGAGCCACCTGATCGCCTGGCTCCGCGCCAACCCCGAGAAAGCAAACTTCGGCGTACCAGCCACAGGCAGCCTTCCGCACTTCTTTGCCTTGATGACCGGTGAAAAAGCCCAGGTCAATGCCCAGGTCATTGGCTACAGGGGCTCGGCGCCGTTGATGACGGATCTGATTGGTGGCCAAGTCCCCGTGGCCTTCGATACCTTTGACACCGTTTTGCCCCACCACGAGGGCGGCAAACTGCGCATTCTGGCTGTCTCGGGCGACAAGCGCTCACCCTTGGCCCCCCATATTCCCACCTTTAAGGAGGCGGGGCTTAACTTGGTGGCGACTGGGTGGAATACCTTTTTTGCACCAGCGTCCATGCCGCAAGAAAAGGTGCAAGCACTTGCGCAGGCCATCACCGAAGTGATGCAAGACCCGGACACCCAACGCAAGTTTTCTGATGCCAAGATGAACTCGGTGGTCACCACACAGGCACAGACGCAGGCGATGCTGAAAGACTTCCAAAAATTGTGGGCCCCGGTGGTGCAGCGGTCTGGATTTCAACCTTGAGGTCATCAACCATGAACCACGCAGCCCCATCTAAAGCGAGCGCTGTCGTCGATCAACCCCGCCGCGACTTGCTTGCTACCCTAGCGCTTGCCGGTGGACTGGGGGCTTGGCCCGCAGTGCGTGCACAAAGTTTTCCTAATCGTCCCATCAAGGTGTTGCTGGGCATTCCCGCAGGTGGTACCCAGGATATCCTAACCCGGGCCATTGCGGACGCCGTGCGCACCAGCCTGGGCCCGATCATCATCGACAACCGCGCAGGCGCAGCGGGGCGCATTGCGGCCGAAGCGGTCAAGAACGCAGAGCCCGATGGACACACCCTGCTGCTCGGTCCCGCCAGCGTGATGGCCATGTTCCCGAGCGCGTACGCCAAGCTCAATTACGACCCACTCAAAGACTTTGCCCCCATCATCAATGCCGCCAGTTTTGAGCTGGCCATGTGCGTGCACAAGGACGTGCCTGCCAACACGCTGGCCGAGTTTGTCGCCTGGGCTAAAGCCCAGGGCAATAAGCTGAGCTTTGCGTCGTATGGCGCAGGCACACCCTCGCATTTTTTGGGTGAGATGCTGAACCGCGCAGCGGGGCTTCAGATGTTGCACATCCCGTACAAAGGTTCTACCCCCGCTCGACAGGACGTGATGGGCGGCAACATTCCGGTTTACTTTGACACCGTGGGTGGCGCCATCTCCATGCTACCCACAGGACGCGTCAAGGTGCTCGCGACCAGTGGTGCCAAGCGATCACCCCCGATGCCTGGCACGCCATGCTTTGCCGAACTGGGCTACAAGGATGTGGTGGCCTCGGCCTGGTTTGCGTACTTCGCCCCGGCTAAAACGCCTGCTGTCGTGCTGGATAAATTGCGCACTGAGTTTGCCAAAGCCGTCAACAGCCGCGAAGTGCGTCAGCAGTTGCTGATCAACGGCATGTACCCCGTGGGCGATGGCCCTGAAGCGCTGCTCAAGACCTTGCGGGACGACACCGCACGCTGGGCCAAAATCATGAAAGCTACTAATTTTGTAGCAACAGAGTGATTCTTGATAAACCGAATATCGAATTTCTTTCTTAAACCTCGCTTGGCAAACCCCATGAACATTCGACAACGCTGCTTCACCTCATGTCTAGTTGCCACTGGCCTGCTGCTCAGTTTGGGGGCAGGCGCTCAGACGAGCGTGCCGGGCTCCGCAAGCGATTGGCCCAACCGCACGGTGCGCTTGATCAATAACTTCCCCGCGGGGGGGCCGTCCGACATCATTGCCCGCACCATGGCAGATGCGCTACAAACCGCGTTCAAGCAAGCCTTTGTGGTCGAAAACAAAGCGGGTGCCAGCGGCAACATTGGCGCAGACCAAGTCGCCAAAAGTGCGCCAGATGGCTACACCGTGCTGTTTGGCATTGATTCCACCTTGACGGTCAACCCGCACATCTACAAAGGAATGCCTTTCAAGGCAGCTGACCTCAAGCCCGTGATGGTGATGGCGTCCAGCGGACTGCTGCTGGGCGTACATCCCACAACGGGCTTGAAGTCTGTCGCTGATCTGATTGCAGCAGGCAAAAAGAAACCCCTTAACTTCTCCTCTGCAGGTGCGGGTAGCCCTGGCCACCTGGCGATTGAAGTGCTACACGAAGCCACGGGTGTCAAGGCCAACCACATACCCTACAAGGGCAATACGCCCGCTGTTACTGCAGTGCTGTCGGGTGAAGTGGACGCAGGCGTGCTGGCCACGCCGGGCATGATGCCGCATGTCAAGGCCGGAAAAATCACAGCACTGGCCGTGACAAGTCAGCGCCGATCTCGCTTGGCACCCGATGTGCCCACGGTGAGCGAACTGGGCCTGAAAACACTGGAGCAGGAAGTGCTCTATATCGCCATGGTGCCCGTGGCCACACCAGATGCGGTGGTGCAAGCCTTGCAACGCGGTGTGGTTGATGCCCTGGCCAAGGCTGACGTTCAAACCCGCCTGAGCAACCTCGATCTGCATTACGAGGGGTTGACCGGCGCCGCGGCCGCCAAGCGACTGGCTGACCTGAGCGAGCGCTATGCCAAGGTCGTTCGAACAACCGACATGAAAGTCGAATAAAAGATAACGCCATGAACAGACCCAACATCATCTTTATCGTCGCCGACGACCTGGGCTTCGCAGACCTGGGCTGCTACGGTGGCCGTCCAGCACAATTTGGCGAAGTTTCTCCCGTTTTGGACCGTCTGGCTGCCAGGGGCATCAAGTTCACCCAGGGTTATTCCAATTCGCCAGTGTGTTCTCCGACGCGTTTTGCGATGATGACGGCGCGCTACCAATACCGCCTGCGCGGTGCGGCGGAGGAACCCATCAACAGCAAGGCCCGCACCAGCACCACGCTCGGTTTGCCCACCGACCATCCCACATTGCCATCGCTGCTCAAGGGCAGCGGCTACCGCACAGCGTTGATGGGCAAGTGGCATCTGGGCTATCCGCCCACCTTTGGCCCCTTGCGATCGGGGTATGAAGAATTTTTTGGCCCGATGGCCGGAGGGGTGGACTACTTCACCCATTGTTCATCGACAGGGTCCCATGATCTGTGGTTTGGTGAGGAAGAAAAGGCAGAAGAGGGCTACCTGACCGACCTGATCACCGACCGATCGGTGGACTACATCCAGCGCATGGCCGAGGACGCCAAAGCCGGGACGCCTTTCTTTTTGAGCGTGCATTACACGGCGCCGCACTGGCCCTGGGAAACGCGGGACGATGAGGCGCTGGCGCAGGAAGTTAAAGACAACCTGTTCCACCTGCATGGCGGCAATATCCACACCTACCAGCGCATGATTCATCACATGGATGAAGGCATTGGCAAGCTGATGGACGCACTTGAAACCCATGGCTTGGCCGACAACACCCTGGTCGTATTCACCAGCGACAACGGCGGCGAGCGCTTCTCTGACAACTGGCCACTGGTGGGCGGCAAGATGGATCTGACCGAAGGCGGTATTCGCGTGCCTTGGATTGCCCATTGGCCCGCTGTCATCAACCCCGGCAGTGTTAGCACCCAACACTGCATGACCATGGACTGGTCGGCCACCATGCTGGACGCAGCAGGGGTCAAAGCTGACCTGACCTATACCTTGGATGGTGTAAGCGTGCTGCCCGTGCTCAAAAATCCTGGCCAGCGGTTTCACCGCCCCTTGCATTGGCGCATGAACCACCGCGGTCAGCGTGCGATGCGCGACGGCGACTACAAATACCTGCGGGTAGATGGCAATGACTACCTGTTCAACATCCCGTCTGACGAACGCGAGCGGGCTAACCTGGGCAAACGAGAGCCTGATCGCCTAGACGCCATGCGTGCAGCCTGGGAGGCGTGGAACGCTACCATGCCTCCCATTCCCGCAGACGCCACAGTGAGCCTAGGTTACTCGGTCAAGGACATGCCTCAGCGCTGAATCCTTGTTGGCGTACCCCCTTACTTGATCCTCTTCAAGTTAAGTCTCAGCGTGGCAGAAGGCAACTCACCAAACAGGTGTTTGTAGTCCTGGCTGAACTGGCTCAGGTGGTCAAAGCCCCATCGGGTGGCCACGTCTTGCACACTCACGCTGGCATCGCGCGCGGCTTTCAAGTCCCGCCGTACACCGTTAAGGCGTGAAGCACGCAAATACTTGGCCGGGCTGGTACCCAGCACGTCCTGGAAGCAGTAACTCAGCTTGCGCCGACTGGCACCCACCTGGCGACACAGTTCCAGCATCGACAGGGTCTCTGACGGCTCAGACATCATGATCTCGCAGGCTCGGTCTACGATGTGTTTGCGCGCGGCCACCGTTTCCAGCTCTGCAGTGCTCACCTGCGGCGGCAAGGTTTCGATCCACTCGATCAGTACATCATCGCGTAACTGCAGGCACGCGGGGCTTTGCAGCGTACTTTGATCAAAGCTGGCAGCGCGGCGCATAGCGCCCAGGTGCAACGCCTTGAGCGCCGCCACGGCCGCAGGTTGTGCATGCAATACGATCTGTTGGTCCAGCCAGCTGGCCATAGGCTTGTGGTACATCCTCTCCCACAGGGGCTGAAGCAGATCGGCGCTGACCACCACCGCAATCATGGAAAAGTGCGGTGGGGTACACAAATCCAGTTTGTCCCCTTTACCCACCATGATGGTGTTGGGGTCGAGCCGCTGGCCATTAAAAATAGCCTCTCCCCCTAAGTCCAGCGCCATCGCGAAACCGTAGTCGGTGCTGCCGATCTGGCCACGCTGGCGCAATGCCTGGTTGGCGCTTTCAAACACCAGGCGCACGCCTGGCAATTGAATGTGTCGGATGCAGCCTTCAAACGGCCCGCCCGACAACTGCTCATACTGCAGTTGCCAGCCACTTTGTGACGCCGCCAGCACGTCGATGTCATCGGTATCCACCGCGTGAATCCATTCCACGTGGACTTGATCGGGTGTCGGATGGAAAGGCGCGGCGGTGGTCTTCACGGGAAGCAAAAGTAGGGCTGTAGGAATCGTCTAAGAGGTTTCTCTCCGCCAGTTTATCGAGCATCCAGGCTGCAACTGCGATTCTGCGTGAAAACCCTGCCCAGTTCGGTGCTCAAAATGGATAACGCGCTCCAGCGGGCTACTCCTACCATTACCGGCCATGACCCGACGCATTGCCATCCTCCTGACCAACGACGACGATTCCGCTTTTGCGCAGGCTTACCCTAACGATGGCGAGAAGTTCGCTGCGCGCCTGCGTGCCCTGCGCCCAGACTGGGTTTACGAGGTGCTGAGCGTGAAGGACGGCGTGTTTCCCCCCTGTGCGCCCGCCTATGACGGCTACCTGATTACTGGCAGCCCGGCGTCGGTGAATGCTGATCTGCCGTGGGTGGCTCCACTGTTGGAAGTGATCCGGGAGTTAGATCGTTTTCAGGTGCCCACCGTGGGTCTGTGCTTCGGTCACCAGGCCATCGCCAAGGCGCTGGGTGGCGTGGTCGGGCACAACCCAGGCGGTTGGTGTCTCGGTGTTGCGGGGACGGATGTCATGCATGCAGAGCGCTGGATGCAGCCTGAGAAATCTCGCCTCCATTTATTCGCCGCGCATAACGAACAGGTGTTGACGCCGCCGCCCGGTGCGCAAGTATTGAGCCACTCGGATTTCTGCCCCGTGGGCTCGTTTGCTATCGGTCAGCACTTCTTTACCAGCCAATACCACCCAGAAATCTCGCGCCAGTTCATGACCGATCTGCTGATGTTCTTGGACGGCAAGTTGGATGCTGCGCTGATTGCACAGGCGCGATCACACATCAACGATGCACTAGACGATGAACTGATGTTCCGCTGGATCGTCCAGTTTCTGGAAATGCCCCGCACCGCTTGATGTGCTGAAGGCAGTTTCATCCCCCCTCAAGAAAGCGACATCTATGACCGTCTGGTACCCCACCGACAACGGCCACGCCGACCTCTCCAGCCACGACAGCTTTGTAAATGGCGCGCCGCACAACACCTTTGCGCGCATGCGTCGGGACGATCCGCTAGCCTGGTGCGACTACCCTGGTGGCAAGGGCTTTTGGTCGGTTACCCGTCACCAAGACATACTGGATGTGAACCGCAATTTTGCGGTGTTCAGCTCGGCGCATGGCATTCGCATGGAAGACCAAACGCCTGAAGAGGTGGTGGCCCGCGCCACATTTCAGGAGACTGACTCGCCGGCTCACACCCGCACGCGCATGCTGGTCGCCAAGGCTTTCTCCAAGCCGATGATGGCCTTGTTTGAAGACCAGATCCGCGAGCTGTGCGTCGAGATTCTGGACAAGGTGATGGAACAGGGTGAGTTTGACGCCGTCAAACAGGTCGCTCGCCAATTGCCCATGCGCATGCTGGGCCGCATCATCGGCACACCAGACTCAGACCTCGAATGGCTGGTCGCCAAAGGCGATGCACTGATAGCCAACACCGACAGCGACTTCACTGACCATGTGCTGGACAAGGCCGATACCGACGCCTACCGGCTGATGCCTTTCCGCTCACCCGCAGGAGCTGAGTTGTTTGACTACGCCAAGAACCTGATGGCGCGCAAGAACGCGGCGGGCGATACATCGGGCGTGTTGCATCTGATTACCCAGCCAGACTCCACGGGGCAGGTGATATCGGAGCTGGAGTTCCGCAATTTCTTTTGCCTGCTGGTGGCAGCGGGAAACGACACCACGCGCTATTCCATTGCAGCAGGTCTGCATGCGCTGGCCAATCAGCCTGAGTTGCTGCCGCAGTTGCAATCCGGCGACGCCAGCCTGTGGGACACCGTGCCCGACGAAGTGATCCGCTGGGCCAGCCCGGCCATGTACTTTCGCCGTACCGCGCTCCAAGACTTTGACATGCACGGCAAGACCATTAAAGCGGGCGACAAGGTACTGCTGTGGTTTGTGTCCGGCAACCGGGACGACACCGTGTTTGACAAGCCCTTTGAGGTCAACCTGCGCCGCACACCCAACCGCCATGTGTCTTTTGGCCAAGGGGGCCCGCATGTCTGCCTGGGCATGTGGCTGGCCCGGCTGGAGGTGCGCGTGCTGCTGGAGGAGTTGGCCAAGCGCGCCAAACGCATCGAACAAACTGCACCACACGCGTTCTTACGCTCCAACTTTGTGGGCGGTATCAAGAGCATGCCCGTGCGCGTGACACCCCGTTAACTGAAAAATAGCTGGAGACAAGCATGACCTCAACTTCACCTCAGACATCCCGCCAAGACCGCCTGCGCGTCCTGTTCTGCGACCACCTGAACTTGGCGCGCGGCAAGATCTTGCACGGCAGCAAGATCGGCCATAACGGCGAGGCGCGCTTTTGTCGCAGCACGTTTGGCGTGACCTTTGACAAAGACCTGATCCCTGCGCCCGGCGCTGGCGTGACCGGCGGCCTGCCCGACATGGCGGCCCACTACTTGGCCAGCGACATCCGACCCGGCTGGGACGCCAACTCCCACGTGGTGGTGGCCAGCCTCAATGCCAATGACGGCAGCCCGCTGCCCCTGTGCGGCCGTCGCGCCCTGCAACGCGCCGTCGCGGACTGGCAAGGCTTGGGCTACACCGCCATGCTGGGCATGGAGATGGAGGCCTATGCGTTTCGCATCCAGCCAGATGGCAGCCTGCAGCCCTATGACACACCCGGAGCGCATGTGTACAGCACAGGGCCATTCTCGGACCCCGACGGCTTCATGGACGCGATCTGGGAGAAAGCCCTGCGCGCGGGCTTCCCCATGGAGAGCATGCATTCGGAATTTGATTCACCCCAGTTTGAATTCACGCTCACTTACGCGAATGCGCTGAAAGCGGTGGACGATCACTTCTTGTTCCGTCTGCTGGCCCGCGAGACGGCCTTGGCGCACGGCATCGTGCTGACCTTCATGCCCAAACCCATCCTGACCAAAGGCGGCAGTGGCCTGCATGCCAACTTCAGCTTCAAAGACAAGCAAGGCAACAACCCTATCACTGCCGGTGCCCAAGCCGCCAGCAACATGAATGCGCTGACCCGTGGGTGTATCGCGGGCCTGATGCACCATCACCAGGGCATGGCTGCACTGGTAGCCCCTACGGTCAATTCCTATCAACGCTTGCAACCGGCCAGCATGGCCGGTTACTGGCAAAACTGGGGCGTGGATCACCGCGGTGTCACCACCCGTGTGTCTGGCGAATCCGGCGCAGCAAGTCGCCTGGAACACCGCATGGGCGACGGCAGCGCTAACCCCTACACCCTGGCCGCCACGGTATTGCAAGCCGCGCGCTTAGGCGTCGTCAACCAATATGCTCTGGCGGATGCTGAGCACGGTGACGGGTTTGTGGAGGTCGATGCCAAGCAAGGGGTGGCCGAACACTTAAGCGCAGCCTTGAATGCATTGGAGGCCGATGCTGCCCTCGCCAACGCCGTGGGCGCTGAGTTGGTTGCCAATCACATTGACATCCGCCACAACGAAGTCGAGAAAACCGCTGCTCTGCAAGGCGATGCACTGCGCGACTTCTACATCCGATTCATTTGATCTGAATGACGAACCATGCCAACCATTCACTGGAAACTGGCCGATGGCCAATCCATCAGCGCCGATGTCATGCCAGGCATGAACCTGATGCAAGGGGCAACCAACGCAGGTGTGCCCGGCATTGACAGCGAATGCGGTGGCTGCCTGTCCTGCGCCACGTGCCATGTCTATGTGGACGAAGCCTGGATTGAACGCACAGGCACTGCCGACGACAACGAATCCGCCATGCTGGACATTGTGACCGCGCCCCGCTTAGCAACCAGCCGCCTGAGCTGCCAGATCACTGCCAGTGCAGCGCTGGACGGGTTGGTGGTGCATGTGCCGGGGCAGTAGGTTCAGCCCTGCGGGCTTTTGCTCATGCGTTGGCAGTAGTTCTGCAACTGTTCTGGCAAGTCTTCTGGGCAGACGCCACACAGCCGATTGCCAGGTACCGCATAGTCAATGAACTTTGGGTAGGGCAGATTCAGGCCGGCCATAAGCCGCTCGAAGTCTTCCAGCGAGCGCTGTTGGCCAAGTCGCGGGTTGCGTGCCTTCTCCTGGCCGATTGACGAGACGCGTCGGTCGTTGTAATCGTGTCCAGGGTAGACCAGGTAGTCTTCAGGCAGGCTGAAGAGCTTCTCTGTGACGCTGCGGTACAGATCTTTTGCGCTGCCATTCTGGAAGTCGGTGCGGCCACATCCGTCGATGAGCAGCGCATCGCCGGTGAACACGCGCCCTGCCACGACATACGCAAAGTGTCCATCGGTGTGCCCGGGCGTGTGGACTGGCTCAACCGTGATGCTGCCTATCTGCAAGGGCGTGCCTTCCACGATGCCGACATCGGTGCAGGGCAAGCGGTCCATGGCTGGTGCCGCAATGCGGCTGTTTGAGCGCTGCTTCAATTGCAGAGCCCCCGTGATGTGATCGGCGTGGATGTGTGTATCAAGCGTGAATGCCAGCGTCAGCCCAAGCCGCTCGACCTCAGCCAAGTCACGGTCGACACTGTTGACCACCGGGTCGATCAGCAGTGCCAGCCGTGTTTGCTCGCAAGCAATGAGGTAGGTATAGGTGTTCGACAGAGGTTCGACAAGTTGGCGGAAGATCATGAATGTGTCCTTGATAGTCGGAAACCATCATATGGCCTCTCGATCAACCGCAACAGGGATGGTTCTTAATCCTCGTATCGGATCACAAGTCGCACCCAGTCGTTGTGCACGATGGCTCTTGCTATGCCAATGCCGCAGCACGTGCCCTAGGGGCGTTGGATACCACCACCGGGACCGCGAGGCCCGGTGCCTTGTCCCATGCCGGGCTGTGACCCGTCGCGCAGGCCGAGGCCTTTGCCCTGCATCGGCGGCTCAGTCGGCATGGTCACGCCTCGTTCAGTGGCACGCGCCTGCATCTTGGCATGGTGATCCAAACGAAACTGCTCACGCTCTTCCTGCGTCTTTATTGCCCGCATACGCTGCCGGTAGTCACTACGCTCTTGTACCGTCATCAATTGACTGCCGAACACGCTTTCCTGCGCTTGCCTTTGTTTCGGAGCTTGCGCTGGCGTCGGGGTCTGCGCTAAAGCGCTCAAGGTGGTAGCGACACCAAAGGTGACGGCAACCGCCGCAGAGATCAGACGATGTTGTTTCATGGAGTTTCTCCTGTGAATCGATGAACCAGCAACCTGTCGTGCAGCTTGATCTGCACATTGGCGACAAATCAATGCTATGGCGCAGTCGGGCCTGTGTCCGTTGGGCACCGAACATAGGCAGTCTGCGCCGGAACGCCCTCACTCGGTCTGATCACATAGGAGATTGGCCCAGACGCTTACCGACGGTCAACGCCGACATCGGAGACTTTTGGCTTTTTTAAACCATGACTATCAAAAATAATAGCAAACATTGTTTATGAGTATTGCCAAAAGCCACAATTTGTCTTTGAGACTAGACTTCCCAGCGGGTCGTTCACCTTGGTCTGCCCTGAGCCTTTTCGTCAGAACCGGACGGAGTCGCTGCCTTCTAGTTGGGGGATTTCACCGCGTCAGCGGGGGTGGCCACATCCAGCGACATGCCTTCGATGATGGCGCGTGAGCATTCAAGGTTCTAGCGCCCGACCCGCACCTCTACTACCGAAACTGCACTGCCCCGGTTTCCCCAACTGTTGCGCACATAGGTGATCACAGCCGCAAGTTCATCGTCCTTCAACGTCTGCGCAAACGGCGGCATGCCATAAGGGCGTGGGTTGGCGGCAGTGCTGGGCGCAAATCCACCGCCTTTGACGATTTGCAGCAGGTTGCTGGTGTTGCTTAGGGTGACGTTTCGGTTGCCTGCCAGCACAGGGTAAATACTTGGCACACCCTGGCCTTGCTTGCCGTGGCAGTCGGCGCAATGCTTGCTGTAAATCGTTGCGCCGAGCTTCATCACCTCTGGTGTGGCTTCGTTGGCCGCGATTGTTGCCAACGATGGCTGGGGAAGTGCGCTCAAATATTCTGCGATGGCTTTGAGATCGTCATCGCGGAGGTGTTGGGTACTGCTGGATACCACCTCGGCCATCAGACCCTTGGCAGACGAGTGCTGTGAGATGCCGTTTTTCAGCAAATCCACCGTAGTTCTCACATAAGCAGCTTTGTCGTCGCCGTAGGGGCCAAGCGGCGGTGCGTACCAATTCTGCATGGCAACCACACTGCCGTCCATCGCGCCGTTGTTGGCGCTGGCACCCAGGGCATTGCGGGTAGCATGGCAAGCGGCGCAGTGGCCCAGGCCTTGCACCAGGTAGGCACCCCGGTTGTGCGCAGTGCTTTGCTTGGCTTGCGGCTCGAAGCTGCTGGGCTTGAAGTACAGTGCGCGCCAGACGGCCAGGGCCAGTTGCGTGTTGTAAGGAAAGCTCAGCTCATGCAGGCGGGGCGGCTGTTCCACCGCTGGCAGACTGCGCAGGTAGGCAAAGATCGCATCGGAGTCATCGCGGGTGACGAGCGTGAAGCTGGGGTAGGGAAAGGCAGGGTAGAGCAGTCGGCCGTCTTTAGACCTGCCGTGGTGCATGGCGCGCCAGAATTCGGCAGCGGTCCATTCGCCAAGGCCAGTGGAGGCAGGCGTTAGGTTGCCAGCGTACACGGTGCCAAACGGTGTGGGAATGCCTTTGCCACCCGCATAAACTTCACCGCCTCGGGCTGTGTGGCAGGCGGCGCAGTTGCCCGCACGGGCCAAGTAAGCACCGCGTTCGATTTGAGCGGGTGTGCTGGCGCTGTTGCCCGCAGGGCTTAAAGGCTCTTCGCCCCGCACGTTCAGCCAAGCCAGCAGCATCAAGATGGCCATACCCAGGGCAGCGCAACTCAGCAAGATGGGCAAAAACCTGGATTGGGTGGTGGTCGTGCTCATGGCTTCACGCTCCCGCAGTCCATGGGCAACTTTTTGGCAATCATCGGCACAGCCTTGGTGTGGGTCGGCAAAGGCTGGGCTGACAACCAGCCCACCACGGCTTCAATGTCTGCCACGGGCAGGCGGCGTGCCACGCTGGCCATGCAGTCGGGTGCTGTGGCTCTGCGCTGATGGGTGCGCCAGGAGCCGAGTTGTTTCTTCACGTAGTCCGCAGGTAAACCCAGCAGACCAGGGATGTAGTCCCCCTGCCCGGTCAAGACATTACCGTGGCATTCGGTACAGGCGGGGATGTCCAGGCGCTTGTCCCCCTTTTTGGCCAAGACCTCACCGCGCGCCATGTCTTGGGCTGATGCCGTGCTGCGACGGGGTGCGGGGTAAAGGCAGATCCAAACTCGAGAAGTGGCTGGCAATTTCTTTCAGGTACGCGTCAGACAGGGGATCAATCAAGCGGGTCATGGCCGGGTAAACGCGGCGACCCTCGCGAAAGTTGATGAGCTGGTTGTAGATGTAGCCCGCTGGCTTGCCCGCAATGCGTGGAAAAAAGCCCTCGTTGGTGGCGCGCCCCTCGGGGCCGTGGCAGGCCGAACACGCCAGCATGCGCTGGGCCATCGTGTCGGGCACTTGAAGCGATGGGGAAGGGGACTGGCCCCAGGCGCTTAGGCTGCCAAGCAGCAGCAAGAGAAGGGGCAGCGTCCTCATCATGGAGACACGCCAGAGGTAGAGGCAAGAGAGCAGCAAAGCATGTACAGAATTGTATTCGCCGCGTCTTATGTATGGCAGTGCGTTCAGAGCGCGTGCGGTCGTGCGCTGCTTCGCCGGTAGGTTATGCTGCCCCATGACCACTGAAACCTTGATCCCTGGCAAAGATGCCTCCCTCGAAACAACCATCGCCACCATGCAGGCCAAGCTGCAGGCCTGCGGCTTTCATCTGGAAGAAAAGAGCTGGCTGAACCCGGTGGACGGCATTTGGTCCGTCCATGTGCGTGACCGCGATTGCCCCATTTTGTTCACCAACGGCAAAGGCGCGACTCGCCTGGCCTGCTTGGCAAGTGCCCTGGGCGAATTTTTTGAACGCCTGTCCACCAACTATTTCTGGACTCACTTCTACCTCGGCCCTGATGTGGCTGAGCGCAAGCATGTGCACTACCCGCAAGAGAAATGGTTTGTCCCGGCTGCCGATGGCAAGTGGCCGAATGGTTTGCTGAACGCCGAGCTGATGAAGTTCTACAACCCCGAGAACAGCATTGACGCGTTCAGCCTGGTGGAGTTCAACTCCGGCAATGTTGAGCGCGGGATCTGCGCCATCCCCTATACCCGGCTGCGTGACAACAGCACGGCCTATATCCCCGTCAACATCATTGGTAATCTGTACGTCAGCAACGGGATGTCGGCAGGCAACACCCAGGCCGAGGCGCGCACCCAAGCGCTGTCGGAAATCTTTGAGCGCCATGTGAAGGGCCGCATCATCAGCGAGGGCATTTGCCTGCCAGACGTGCCCGACGCCGTGATCGCCCGCTACCCGCGCATTGCCAAAGGCATTGCCGCGCTGCGTGCTGCAGGCTTTGGCATCTTGGTGAAAGACGCGTCCCTGGGTGGCCAGTACCCGGTGATGAACGTGACGCTGCTGCACCCCGAAGACCAGGGCTGCTTTGCCAGCTTTGGCGCGCACCCGCGCTTTGAGGTGGCGCTGGAGCGCGCGCTGACTGAGTTGCTGCAAGGCCGTGCGCTGGATTCGCTGGGCGGCTTCCCCGCGCCCGGCTTTGATCTGGAGGAATGCGCCAGCTCCACCAACATCGAGATTCACTTTGTGGACTCCAGTGGCGTGATCCACTGGAAGTTCTTGGGCGAGCAACCCGACCACGCGTTTGTGGACTGGAACTTCTCCAACACCACCGCCGAAGACTATGCCTGGGCAGTCAACCGCATCCACCAAGACGGTTTTGACATTTACGTGGCCGACTTCACCCACCTGGGCGTGTACGCCTGTCGCATCCTGGTACCGGGCATGTCTGAGATTTATCCTGTGGACGATCTGGAATTTGAGAACAACAGCGTAGGCAATGACATCCGCGAAGCCATCCTCAACCTGAGCGATCTGGACGACGAGGAATGCACCGAGCTGCTGGAAACGCTGAATGAATCCAGCCTGGCCGACCAGCGCCCCGTCGCGGCCATCATCGGCATGGCAGCCGATGCGGGCTCGTTCTGGGCGGACCTGCGGGTGGGGGAATTGAAGACTCTGCTGGCCCTGGCCATTGGAGATGAAGCTGCCACGCTGGAAGGCTGCGACTGGGTCAAACACTTTGAGCAGACCAACCCGCAGCGCCGCAAGGTGTATGCGTGTGTGGAGAGCTTGATCAACTTGGCGGATATAGGCGATACCGGGCCGTATCTGCCCGCATTGCGTCAACTGTTTGGCGCGGGGGCGGTGGAGCAAGCCCACGCCTTGATCATGCAGACCGACCGCTTCATGGGGCTGTCAGCCCCTGGTTTGGCGATGGAAGGCTGTGAGATGCACCACAAGCTGTGGAAGGCTTACGACAAGGTGCATTCACGCATGGTGTGAGAGACTTAACCACCATGCGCAGCACTTCACCAGATGGTTTGCAGCTTTCAACCATTGTGGATGGCAATCCGGTTGCCACCTTTGTGTTGAATGCCGAGCATGTCGTGACGCACTGGAACCAGGCTTGCGAAGCACTGACAGGGGTCCGTGCCCGCGATGTGGTGGGGACGAAAAGGCAATGGGCCGCTTTTTATGCACAGGAGCGTCCTGTCCTTGCTGACCTGGTGTTGTCCTCAAAACTGGAAGATTTGAAGAAACTGTATTACAGCCGCTGCAAGCAGTCGGGTACCGTCAAGGGCGGAATCGAAGCAGAAGATTTCTTTCCTGACATGGGCGAATGCGGGCGATGGCTGTCATTCACGGCAGCGCCGCTGGTCAATATGGCGGGTGACTTGTGTGGTGCCATTGAGACCTTGCAAGACATCAGTGAACAACGTACTGCTGAAGCTGCATTGCAAGAGAACCGGAATTTTCTGGCTCAAATTGTGGACGGAGGATCAGTGGCCACCTTTGTGATCGACCGCCATCACAATGTCACTCACTGGAACCGGGCCTGCGAGGCCTTGACCGGCATGGCCGCGCACCAGATGCTGGGAACCGACCAGCAATGGCGCGCCTTTTACGATGAACCGCGGCCCGTGATGGCTGACATCGTGCTGGACGGCGCCAATGAAAAGTCGGTCAAAGACTATTACCACGGCAAATACCGCCCATCCAGCCTCATTGCCGGTGCGTTCGAGGCCGAAGACTTCTTTCCTGCATTTGGTGACAGCGGACGTTGGGTGTTCTTCACTGCCGCGCCCATTCGCAATGCCGAAGGCGTGGTCGTCGGGGCCATCGAGACCCTGCAAGACGTCAGCGCCCGGAAGGCTGCCGAAATTGCCTTGCGCAAGAGCGAAGAGCGTTACAGGTTGATCAGCCAACTCGATGCTTTGACGCAACTTTTCAATTCGCGCCACCTGCACGATCAATTGGCCCGCGAAATCGAACGTTCGCACCGCTACAAACGCCCACTCGCGTTGTTGATGATTGATGCCGACCATTTCAAGCGAATCAACGATACCTATGGGCACCTGTGTGGTGACCATGTACTGCAGGAACTGGCGCGCACCATCAAGGAATGCCTGCGAAACAGCGACACAGCTTACCGGTACGGTGGTGAAGAATTTGTTGCACTGATGCCCGAGACCAACCTGATGACCGCGCTGCTGGTCGCTGAACGACTGCGCCAGCGATTTGCAGACTTGCCACTCAACCTGGGGGATCAGGCGCCAGTGCATTGCACGATCAACGTCGGCGTGGCCGAGATGAACACCGACGACACCCATATGACGTTGCTGCAACGGGCCGATCAAGCCGCCTACCGGGCCAAAGCACGGGGACGCAACTGCGTTGAAGGTGGTTGACCCGCCATCGTTAGGGCCAGACCGCACCATGTCAGCCGGGCGGGTTGCGCCAGGCTGTCCAGATCAACCAAGCCATCCAGGCCAGCGACAACAACACGACCATAGACCCCACTAGGTGAGTTAAACCACCCAGAAGGTGGGCCTTGCCCAACAGCCCAAGCGACGAAAACAGATAGATCCAGTCATGCCCACCTTCTTCGCCTGTTCCGCCTGACAGCAGCATCAGTTTGGGCTCCAGTGCGTCGTACTGATACGGTGCCACATCCAGAATAGAAACCCCCAACAGCCATAAACCCACAGCCGCACCCAACGGGTCCTGGTTCTGGCGCAAGAACGCGACCGTGATGATGACGGGCATCAGCAGTTGCCCTGCCGTGCCACCCAGCACCATCATCCAATCCCCCAGCAGGCGGAAGATCACATGCCCAGCTTCGTGAAAAATCAGCAGCGGCAGATGGATAAGTGACTGGACCAACTCCCCCGTGCGGTAGTCCATGGCCATCAGGCGAACGCCCCAGATGGCCAGCCCTGCCAGCAGCAAGGCATACCCAGCAATGCTTGCCCGGCTCAAGGGTTTGGGCGTTAACAACTGTGCAAAGCGGGAACCGGCAAGGTCCAGGTCAAGCAGATCGTCAGCCGCGTCTAACCGTTTTCGCGCCGTGGCGACTTGCCCCACCTTGGCCAGAATCACCCCACAGGCCGGGCACGCAGCGGGCAATGCTTGGTCGGCCGGAAGAGGGGTGTGGCCGCACTTGGGGCAACGTTCGTGCATGAAGCCTCCGGTGGCGAGGTTTGCTATGTAATAAATAGCTGAAAATCATTTCTGGATATGCCGAAAAGGCATTCTTTGTACTGAACCAAGGGTTGCGTGCGGCGGATAGCCTGCTCGCCGCATGACAAGGCCTATATTTTGGGGGGAATCACGTCGTCGTGAGGCTCGAATCGCTGCTGGCGCACCACCGCGCCATGCATACTAGGGCCTGTTAACACATCCGAAGTCCATCAGCGACAGGCAGTGGCCCAGAACGGGTCTGAAGCGCGAGAAGATCCGGCGTAACCCTTGAGCCTGCGAAACAGGCGTTCGACCTCATTCGACCTTACATCCGGTCGTCTCCCGTCCGCTTTCGTGGCCCCTGAAACCCAGATCCGGTGCCCTGCCAGGCCGGCAACAATGCCCGGCCTGCTGGTCGGCCCAGACTGCTGAGCAGGCGCCGCTTCGGGCGTCGGCCTGCCCAGGCGAGACGGAGAAAAATCCACCATGGACACCTACAGGGTGCCCGGTGTCAATCATTTGGGCAGCTATGGCCGCTGGGCTTTTGCCGAATTCACCGAGGTGTTTCAGATTCAGGCCGATTTCAAGGCCACGGTTGCTGCCAACTTCAACAAGCTGATTGAGGGAGTGACGAGATGAAAACTGAGCTTATTTATAGCCTGACCAACAACTTTGAAGCCCATGCACAGCGGGCTGACAACGGTGTTGAATTTTGGCTTGCGCGGGACATCCAACACCTGTTGGGTTACGCGAAGTGGGAAAACTTTCTCAACGTCGTATCGCGGGCTAAGACTGCCTGCGAGGTGTCTGGTCACCCCGTTCAAGACCATTTTCCTGACGTCAGGAAAATGGTCGATCTGGGTTCCGGCTGTTCAAGGCCAGCAGCAGGAAAAGCATGCCGATGACAGGGCCAGGAAACGGCAGATTCAAGCTGCGCGAAAGCAGTTCGCCCAAGGTTTGCATGAGCAGCAGCCAGGTCAGTCCTCGCAGTCCATTCATAAAGTCTCCGGCGAGTCAAACAGGTGGTCCGAGGTCAGTAATGCTATGAAATTAAAAGCAAACTATTCATATACAGTAAGCCAATAAGTCTTTTTTGGTTAATGATCGATGACTTCGCGCATACCCACCCCAGGCTTTGCCCGAAATTGATAACTCCAGCTGGGGCATTCGGTCCAAACTCGGCCATCGAGTGATGTGTGGAACCCCAGAAAAATGACTTATCCCCAACTTGCCTTGCATGTGGCTGGCCAGTGGCTGACCCAGGCCAGCGGTGGTGAACGCGATGTGATCAACCCGGCGGATGAATCCGTTCTGGGCAAGCTGCCCTTGGCGGGACAAGCCGAACTGGCGGCTGCCGCTGAAGCCGCCCAACGCGGCTTTTTGCAATGGCGGCGCTTGAGCGCGCTGGAGCGCTTCACCGTCCTGCGACGGGCCACCGACCTGATGCGCTCACGCGCCCAACACATCGCCGCTGTGCTGACGCTGGAGCAAGGCAAGCCACTGACCGAGGCGCTGCGCGAGGTGACGCTGTCGGCAGACATCATCGACTTTCAGGCCGAAGAGGCCAAGCGCCTGTATGGCCGCACCGTGCCGCCGCGTGTGCCCGGCATCCTGTCGCAAACCGTGATGCGTCAGCCCGTGGGGCCGGTGGCCGCGTTCACGCCCTGGAACTTCCCGGTCAACCTTCCGTCACGCAAGCTGGGCAGCGCGCTGGCAGCAGGGTGCAGCGTGGTCATCAAACCCGCCGAAGAAACCCCTGGCAGCTGCATGGAGGTGGTGCGCTGCTTTCTGGAGGCTGGCGTGCCACCGGACGCGCTCAACCTGGTGTGTGGCCAGGCGGCGGAAGTGTCCAGCACCCTGATTGCCCATGAGGCGATCCGCAAGGTGTCGTTCACCGGTTCGGTGGCGGTGGGCAAGTTGTTGGGCGAGCAATGCGCGCGGGGCGTCAAGCGCTACACGCCAGAGCTGGGTGGGCACGCGCCCGTGATCGTTTGCGAAGACGCGGACCTGTCCTTTGCGCTCAAGTCATCCATTCCAGCCAAGTTCCGCAATGCTGGCCAAGTGTGCGCGTCGCCCATCCGGTTTTATGTGCATCGCACCCACTTCGATGCGTTTGCCCAAGGGTTGGTCAAAGGGGCGATGGCGCTAAAAATTGGCGCTGGGTCAGATGCCAGTACCCAGATGGGGCCGCTGGCGCATGCGGGGCGGCTGGACGACATGCAGCGCTTTGTGGACGAGGCCGTGGCCATGGGCGCGCGGCTGCTGTGCGGTGGCAAGCGCGTGGCACGGCCTGGCTACTTTTTTGAGCCGACGGTGTTGACCGATGTGCCTGCTGGCTGCCGCTTGGCGCGCGAAGAGCCGTTTGGGCCGATTGCTACTTTGGCCGCATTTGATACCTTGGACGAGGCGATTGGTTTGGCCAATGCTTCGCGTTATGGGCTGGGGGCCTATGCGTTTACCCGCGACCTGGTGACTGCGCACCGGTTGGGGGAAGAGATTGAAGCGGGCATGGTGGGGATTAACCATTTTGGCGTGTCGCAACCCGAGCTGCCGTTTGGGGGGTGGAAGGAGAGTGGGCATGGGCAGGAGATGGGGTTAGAGGGCTTACTTGCCTATACCGATGTGAAGACGGTTGTTGTTGGGGTTCCGTCGTGACTCTCAATGCAGTTGCCTTAGCTTATTTGGGTAGGTCGGGTCTCGCCCCGGCCTACCCATGAACCAATAAAACCAAACAAAAGACAAAAGGACAAAACACCATGTCTCAATCAAGAGAAGAACTCACCACCAACAACGCCCGCCACATGTGGCACCCCATGGCCCACCCGCAAGCCATGATGGACTCGCCCCCTGACATCATCGCCAAAGGCAAAGACTGCATCATCTGGGACGTCGACGGCCACAAGATGCTCGACGGCGTGGGCGGTCTGTGGAGCAGCAACCTGGGCCACAGCAACCAGGGTGTGCGCGACGCCGTGATCGCGCAAATGGACGAGCTGCCCTTTTACAACACCTTTCGTGGCACCACCCATGTGCGCGCCATTGAGCTGTCTACCCAACTCGTGGAACTCATGAAGCCCGAAGGCGTCACTGCTGTGATGTTCAGCAATGGCGGGTCTGACGCGGTGGAGGGCGCCTTGAAGATTGCCCGTCAGTACTGGAAGGTCCGCGGCCAGGGCGACCGCACCAAGTTTGTCAGTTTGCGACAGGGCTACCACGGTGTGCATTTTGGGGGCATGTCGGTCAACGGCAACAGCAACTTCCGCCGGGCTTATGAGCCGCTGTTGCCAGGTTGCTTTCATGTCGATACGCCTTGGACCTACCACAACCCTTTTGGCGAAGACAACCCGGAGAAGCTGGCCGAGCTGTGCGTGAACATGCTGGAGCGCGAATTTGTGTTCCAGGGGCCGGACACCATTGCCGCCTTCATAGCCGAGCCGGTGCAGGGTGCAGGTGGTGTGATCGTGCCGCCCGCCAACTACTGGCCCCTGGTGCGTGCACTGTGCGACAAGTACGGCATTTTGTTGATCGCCGATGAAGTGGTCACTGGCTTTGGCCGTACCGGGCAGATGTTTGGCACGCGGCTGTGGGGTGTGAATGCCGATATCTGGTGCCTGGCCAAGGGCATCTCATCGGGTTACATCCCTCTGGGTGCCACGGCGATGACGGCCAAGGTGACGGACGTGTTCAACGCCGACAAAACCGGCATGGCGGCAGTAACACACGGCTACACCTACAGCGCACACCCTGTCGCCGCGGCTGCGGCATTGGCGACGATTGACCAGCTGGTAGCGCAGGACATCCCCGGCAATGCGGCCAGAGTGGGTGCCCATCTGCAGGCGCGGCTGCGCACCTTTGTGGACAAGTTCAAAGTGGTCGGTGATGTGCGCGGTGTGGGTTTGATGGCAGGCATTGAGATGGTCTCTGACAAGGCCAAGCGCACGCCCATGACGCGCAGCAGCGATGTACCCGCACGTGTGGCCAAGGCCGCGTATCGGCGCGGTTTGATGGTGCGCATCTCGGGCCCGAATTTGATTTTGTCGCCGCCCCTGATCATCACGCGCGAAGAAGTGGACTTCATGGTGGATGTGCTGGAAGCATCTTTTACAGAAGTCGAAAGTACCTAAGACATGGCCGCTCCAACGATTCTGCTGATCGGCACGGCCGATACCAAGAGCGATGAACTGCTCTATCTGCGCGAACGCATGCAGTTTGCGGGCGCAACGGTGCTGGTGATGGATGTGGGCGTGTTGGAGCCCGGCACATTCACCCCTGACATTTCCAACAACGATGTGGCGGTGGCCGCAGGCAGCACGATTGAAGCCGTCAAGAACGCGGGCGATGAGAACAAAGCCATGACGCTCATGGCGCTGGGAGCCTGCACCCTGGCTGCAAAGCTGCAGTGCGATGGTTTGATCAACGGCATGCTGGCCCTGGGCGGTACCATGGGTACGGATCTGGCGCTGGATGTGGCAGCCGCTTTGCCGTTGGGTTTTCCCAAGGTCGTGCTTTCCACGGTGTCGTATTCCCACCTGATCCCGCCGGAGCGCATCACGCCCGATTTGATGATGGTGCTGTGGGCGGGAGGTCTGTATGGGCTGAACAGCCTGTGCAAGTCCGCACTGAGTCAGGCTGCCGGCGCGGTGGTCGGTGCATGCATAAGCGCACAGCCCCCCAAAGCGTCGCGCCCCATGGTGGGCATGACCTCTTTAGGAAAGAGTTGCCTGTCGTACATGACCACGCTCAAACCCGCGCTGGAGGCGCGCGGCTACGAGGTGGCTGTGTTCCATACCACCGGCATGGGTGGCAGGGCATTTGAAGCGCTGGCGGCGGAAGGCCAGTTTGTGGCGGTGATGGACTTCAGCCTGCAGGAACTGGCCAACCACCTGGGGGGCTCGTGTGTGACCTCAGGCCCAGACCGTCTGCGTGGTGCGGGGCGTGTGGGTGTACCGCAGCTGGTGGCACCGGGTGCAGCCGACATGATCGACTTCCCTACCTGGGGCGCGCCGCCTGCGGGGTATGAGGAAGCGCCCGCGCATGCGCACAACCGACTGATCGCTTCCACCACAGCCAGCGCCGATTTGCGTCGGCAGATTGCCAGAGAAATTGGCACACGCTTGGCTGAGGCCAAAGGCCCCACCTGCCTGCTGATGCCGCTCAAAGGCGTGCAGGCCTGGGATTTGCCCGGGGAGCCCTTGCACGATGCGCCCGCGCTGGCCGCTTTTGTGGATGCCATCCAGACTCATGTGGGGCCCGCACAGCTGCAGGCCTTGCCGGTGCATATCAACGACAAAGCCTTTTGCGACGCTGCCCTGGCGGTATTTGATGAGTGGGTGGCCAAGGGACTGGTGCCCAAAGGATCACCCACATGACTGACCCTAAGACCCAGGCCCTGGTGCTGGACTTTGGCGGTGTGATCAGCCGTACCCTGTTCGAGACCCATCACCTAACCGAAGCAGCGCTAGGCTTGGCACCAGGCACCCTCACTTGGCAGGGTCCTTTCGATCCATCCATGGACCCGCTGTGGCGCGATATGCAGGCTGACAAGATCACGGAGCGTGACTACTGGCTGCAGCGCACGCGTGAAGTGGGCCATTTGGTGGGTGAGCACTGGGACAAGATGGAGACACTTGTGCAGCGTGCGCGAGGTGCAGATCCTGACGCAGTGACCCGTCCCGAGGCCATAGCGGCCATTCAAGCTGCCAAGGCTGCAGGCTACAAATTGGCGGTACTGTCGAACGAGCTGGACTTGTTTTACGGCGCAGCCTTCAGGGCCAGACTGCCGCTGTTGAATCTGTTTGATGTGATCGTGGATGCCACCTATACCGGTATCCTCAAACCCGACGCACGTGCCTATCTTGCTTGCCAGGAACAACTGGGCATTGCGGCACATCAGTGTTTGTTTGTAGACGACCAACTGCGCAACATCGAAGGTGCGCGCCGTGTTGGCTGGCAGACGGTTCACTTTGATGTGATGCAACCTGCGGCTTCGTACCGGCAAGCGCTTCGCTTGCTTGGGACAAGTCTTGAAAGCTGATCAGGTCGCCGCAGGCATTGCTTGCATCGTCGCGGCAATGGCTTGTCTAGCGATTCATGACACCACCAACAAGCTGCTGATTTCGACTCTGCCGCCGGTTCTGGTCTTGTGGTTCAGGTTCATGTTTCAGGTGCTGGCCACCACGCCGAGTCTGCTGTACCCCAGCGCGCGGCTCTTGATGCGCACCCGACAGCCACGCCTGCAACTGTTGCGGGGCCTGTTGCTACTGGTCTGCAGTGGTCTGGCGATTCTGAGCCTGCAGCGTATGCCTGTTGCCGAATTTACCGCCATCGCCTGCCTGACCCCTTTGGCATTGACGGTGCTGGCGCGGTTTGCGATGAAGGAACAAGTGTCAGGCAAACGCTGGTTGTTGGTCGCTGGTGGCCTGATAGGCGCGCTGATCATTGTCCGACCGGGTGGGGCGCTCGAATGGCGATTTGCCTGGCTACCCCTCTTGATGGTTGCTTTTTATGCCATCTATCAAACGCTCACCAGCTTCATGACACGGGTTGAAAGCCCGATGACGACCCACTTTTACACGGGCTGGGTGTGTGCGTCAGCACTGAGTGTTCTTGCCTTGGGGCACGGTTTCGTGGACCTCACCGCTAATCAGCTGTTGCAGTTGTTGCTGCTTGGCCTGGCTGGCACCCTGGGCCAGTATCTGATGATTTTGGCCTTTTCCAAAGCGCCAGCGTCCACCGTGTCGCCCTATCTCTACACCAGCATTGCTTTTGCCACTTTGGCGGGCTGGTTCGTGTTTGGACAAATTCCCGACGCCCTCGCCAGTCTGGGCATGCTCGTGATCGCGGTGTGCGGTTTAGGTGCAGGATGGCTGAGTGTCAAAGAGCAAGGAGCACAGTCAAAGGAGCTAGCGTGAAGCCTGACGTGTTGAATTCGTTATTTTTGCGCAGCTACAGGGATGCGCGCCAAAGATTCTTGAGCTTGACCCAAGAGCGGGGTTTGTCTGTGACGACCCATGACTTGGGCGTGCCTGGCCGCGATGGCGAGGCCTTGGCAATGGATGTGACGTGGGACGGGCCAGTCGACGCCTCGCATGTGCTGCTGACCACCAGCGGCGTTCACGGCGTGGAGGGTTTCTGCGGCTCTGGCGTCCAGTGCGGCTTATTGGCCTCAGGTGTGGAGCTGCTGAAAGATGCACCCGACACGGCCATCGTGCATGTGCACGCGGTGAACCCTTACGGGTTTTCGCATTGGCGGCGGGTGAACGAGGACAACATCGACTTGAACCGCAACTTTGTTGATTTCGACCAGCCCTTGCCGCAAAAGCCTGACTACGCCGCCTTGCATGCATTGCTGTTGCCTATGCAGTGGCCACCCAGCGAGGCCAACGAATTCGCCATGCGGGCCATGCTGACCGAATGGGGCCCACGCCGCGCGCAACTGGCTGTGACGGGTGGGCAGCACGGACACGCCGACGGCTTGTTCTATGGTGGGCTCAAGGCGAGCTGGAGCAACCGTGTCTTTCGATCTGTATTGCGCCAATTCACCGTGCATTGCCAACAGTTGGCCTGGATCGACATCCACACAGGCCTGGGGCCGTATGGCGTGGGGGAGCGCATTTTTGCCTGCAACGATGGCGGCGAAAGCTTGACCCGGGCCAGGCGCTGGTGGGGCGAGGGCGTGACCTCGGTCACCACGGGCAGCTCCAACAGCATTCCCATGACAGGTCCCATCCAGATGGCGGTGGACGCAGAGTGTCCTCGGGTCAAATACACGGGCATCTGTCTGGAATTTGGAACCGTGCCTAGCGCACAGATGCACTGGGCATTGCGGGCCGATCAGTGGCTGGCGTTACATCCAGGCGCGCTGCCCGCGCAAGCGAAGCAGATCAAGGCGGACCTGCTGGCCGCGTTTTATCCCGATTCGGATGACTGGCGCCAGCGGGTATGGGCGCAATCGCTTGAGGCCTGCGCACAGGGCATTCTGGGCCTGCAATCGGACGATTGAGGGACGGTAGGTCGGGGAAAGCCCGGCATCGCCTTTGCCTGTTTTCGATAACTTCAAGATCGTTGCACTGACCATACTTGCGGCGTGTCTTCACCTCACGCCAGAGTGGGTGATTGACCTTACAAGAAACCCAACTTTGACAGGAAGCAACATGGCAATTTCCAGCATTTCCCGTCGCGCAACACTGGTCCTGGCGGCCGGTGCGGTGGCTCTGTCGGCCAGCGCGCAAACGTTCCCCAGCAAAACGGTGTCTGTCGTGGTGCCGTATCCGGCTGGTGGTGCGTCTGACTTTGTGGCACGCAGCATTCAGGTGGAATACCAAAAGCAACTCGGGCAAACCGTCATCATTGAAAACATCGGTGGCGTCAGCGGCGCCTTGGGTGTGCAAAAGGTGTTGTCTGCACCTGCCGATGGGCATGCGCAAGTGCTCGCCACGCCCATGGAACTGGTGCTGGCGCCCCTGGCCATGTCAGCGGTCAAGTTCAAGCCTGAAGACCTGCGCATGGCGGGCATGATTGCAGCCACCTCGGTGCTGTTCCTGATCCGCAAAGACATTCCTGCGAAGAACCTGGATGAATTCATCGCCTGGGCCAAGGATAAAGAGCCTTCTTACGGCAGTGTCGGCCCTGGCTCGCTCTATCACCTGATGGGCGAAAAATTCAGCGCCATGACGGGCATCAAGATGCTGCACGTGCCCTACAAAGGCGGCGGCCCCTTGATTACCGATCTGGGCGGTGGCCAGGTGGATGTTGCCTTCTTCCCATTGGCGGGGCCGGTACCGGGCATGGTGAAGGAAGGGCGAGTCAAGGCCATTGGTGTTTCATCTCCGACCCCTCACCCCATGTTCCCCGAGGTGGCGCCGATGAGCAAACACAAGCTGCTGCCCGACTTCAACTTTGACATCTGGATCGGTGTACAGGTACCTAAAAGCACACCAGAGGCGGTGGTCAATCGCATCAACCAGGCCATGAATGAGACCCTCAAGAGCCCAGAAGTACGTAAGGCGCAAGAGGCCACGGGAAGTCAGATTCCCAAACCCATGTCAGTGGCTGAACTGGACAAACTGTATGTGAGCGAAGTAGATCGCTACAAGGCGATCTTCAAGTCCATCAACCTGTCTCCGCAGTAAGGCTGATAGGGCATTTGCAGGCCTAAGATCGTTTGAAAGGAACTTTACCCATGACCGATCTGGCTCTCTTGCCCGCACATGAACTGGCTTTACGCGTCCGTCGACGTGAGGTATCAGCGGTAGAACTGCTTGACCATCATCTGGCCCGCCTTGAACGCTTGAACCCTGCCATCAACGCGGTGGTAGTACTCGATACAGACGCCGCTAAAGCGCGCGCCCAAGCAGCGGATGCAGCGCTGGCACGAGGTGAGTCTTGGGGTGCCTTGCACGGCGTGCCTATGACAGTGAAGGAGTCCTTCGATCTGCCGGGGCACCCCACCACCTGGGGCTACCCTCAGTTCAAAATCAATATCGCCAGTAAACCCGCCGTGGCTGTGCAGCGCCTGTTGGATGCAGGTGCCATCATTTTTGGCAAGACCAATGTGCCCGTGTCGCTGGCAGACTGGCAAACTTTCAACCCTGTGTATGGCACCACCAACAACCCGTGGGATGTGTCACGTATCCCTGGGGGATCGTCAGGCGGTTCAGCTGCGGCACTTGCAGCAGGTTTGACACCCTTGGAGCTAGGCAGTGACATTGGCGCGTCCATCCGCAATCCCGCTCACTACTGTGGTGTGTATGGCCACAAGCCTACCTGGGGCGTGGTCACCATGCAGGGGCATCAGCTGCCGGGCACCGAATGCATTGACAGCCTGGACATCGCCGCTGCAGGCCCACTGGCGCGCAGCGCCACTGATTTGCAGATCGCCATGGAGGCGCTCACCACGCCGCTGCAATGCTTTGGCCCCAACGGCTGGATGGCGACCCGCTGGCGTGAGCACGCAGTGCACCCGCGCCGCGCCAAGGTGGCGATTCTGTTGGACGACGCCGAAGCGCGGGTGGACACCACGGTGCAGACCCGGTTGATGGCGTTGGCAGACTTTCTGCGTCGGCAAGGCGTGCAGGTACGTGAGGGTAAACGCCCCGTAGACAGCGCCCAGGCACACCGGGTGTATGTGCATCTGCTGCGATCAGCCACTGGGGCTAGCATGGACGATGCAAGCTTTGCGCAATCGCAGGCTAAAGCCAAGTCCTTGTCAAAGGACGACGCCAGTTACGAAGCCTGGATGCACCGCGGCAACACCCTGACGCACCGTGACTGGGTGGCCATCGACCAGGAGCGCGCGTTGCTGCGCCGCCAGTGGGCGAGTTTCTTTGAACAGTTCGACTTTCTGATCTGCCCCATCGGCACGACACCTGCTTTTGCGCACAACCAACAAGGTGAGCGCTGGGAGCGCATGGTGACGGTCAATGGTCAACCGCAGCCCAGCACGCAGTCCTTGTTCTGGGCCGGTTACCCCGGCGTGGTGGGTTTGCCCGCCACGGCGATTCCGCTGGGGTTGACGCCGCAAGGCCTGCCCGTGGGTGCGCAGGTGATCGGCCCCATCCTGGGCGACCCGCAATGCCTGCGCTTTGCGCAGTGGCTGGAGCAGGAATGGTGCGGCTACACGCCGCCGCCGCTGGCATTGCAGTGATCGCTGCGGTGACAATCAGGGTTACATGACCCAAACACTGCCCCGTTCTTTCACGGCCCTGGCCTGGTCCAACCTCGCCGCCCAGTCTGCCGAGCAACTGAGCCTGGCCGCGGTGCCCATCGTGGCCGTGATGGCGCTGGACGCCGGGCCGGGCGAGGTGGGCCTGCTGGCCACGGCGCAAACGTTGCCGTTCTTGCTGCTGTCGATCCCGCTTGGGCTATTGGCGGACCGGGGATCACGCAAGCGGCTGATGGTGCTGGCCGAGGTGGTGCGGGCCTTGTCCCTGTTGGCGATTTTGGCGGCGTTTGTGACTGGCACGGCGACGCTTGGTTTGCTGGCGGTGCTGGGCTTTATCGGTGCAGTGGGCACGGTAGGCTATAGCGTGGCAGCGCCTGCCCTGTTGCCATCGCTGGTGTCGGGCGATGCGCTGGCGCGTGCCAATGGCAGGCTGGAGCTTGCACGCAGCGCAGCCTATGCCGCAGGGCCGGCATTGGCTGGGGCGCTGGTGTCGTGGTTGGGCGCATCGTCTGCCTTTGTGCTGGCGGCGATTTTGTCGGGAGGGGCGGTGGCTTTGCTGGTGCGCCTGTTCGAGCCCGCGCGTACCGCTGGCCCGGTGCGCCACCCCTGGGTGGATTTGAAAGAGGGTGCCGCGCTCATCTGGCACCACCGCTTGCTGCGCCCGATTCTGTACACCTCCATCGCCTGGAACATCGCCTGGTTTGTGTTGCAGGCCGCCTATGTGCCCTACGCGATGCGGGCACTGGGCATGGACGCCAGCGCCGTGGGGTTGACGCTGGCCACCTATGGCATTGGCATGATTCTGGGCGCTCTGCTGGCGCCGCGCATTGTGGGCGCCTTGCCGTTCGGGCAGTCCATTTTGCTGGGGCCATTCTTCTCGGTGCTGGCCATGGCCACCATGGTGAGCACGCTGCTGTGGCCCCACGCATGGCTGGCGGGCTTGTCGTTCTTTCTGTTTGGCGTGGGGCCGATCATCTGGACGATCACGTCCATGACGCTGCGCCAGACAGTCACGCCCAGTGCCATGCTGGGGCGCGTGTCGGCACTGTTCCTCACCGTCAACATGGGGGCGAGGCCACTGGGTGCCACGCTAGGCGGCTTGGTGGGCTCGGCTTGGGGGGAGTCTGCATGCCTAGTGCTGGCGCTGGCAGGCTTTGTGGTGCAGGCCGTGGTGATCACGGCGTCTGATGTCGCAGTTTGCAGCGCCTGCCGGATCGTGTGAATTGACGGGCCGGGTCGTGAGCCGCCCAGGCTTGTTCAATCCGCTTCTTTGGCCAGGGCAGCGGCGTTCATGCAATAGCGCAATCCGCTGGGCGCAGGCCCATCGGGGAACACATGGCCCAGGTGGGCATCGCAAACGCTACAGGTGGTCTCTACACGCGTCATGCCGTGGGCGTGGTCGGCGCGGTAATCAATGGCGTTGTCCTGGATTGGTTGTGTAAACGAGGGCCAGCCGGTGCCGGATTCAAACTTCTCGCTGGCGTCAAACAGCAGACTGCCGCAGCAAACGCAGCC
Organism: Candidatus Defluviibacillus avedoerensis; assembly: GCA_016703665.1. Lineage (GTDB taxonomy): Bacteria > Pseudomonadota > Gammaproteobacteria > Burkholderiales > Burkholderiaceae_C > Defluviibacillus > Defluviibacillus avedoerensis. The sequence goes on along the minus strand of JADJBS010000010.1, from coordinate 56,688 downwards.
GTAGCGGCCAGGCTCAAACAGGCTGCACATCTGGGAGCTGAAAGCCCGCTCAGTGCCAGCTTGTCGGGTGACTTGATACGCCATGGGCGTCAATTGGCTGCGCCACTCGGCATCGGTTTTCTCGACACGCCTGTCAGGGGCGGCATTGCCGTTCTTTGCGCGAGTGAGGACGGTGTTCCAGTTCAGCATGGGGTGCTCCAGTTGATGGCAAGCATACCCCTAAGGGCTGTGTCAACGAACCATCATCAAGCGTAGGTGATCCAGCCTTCCAGCGATTTGTCGTCCAGGTGGGGCAGGGTGTTGTAGGTGACCAGCATGTGCCGCTTGGGCGTGAAGGCGAATTCGGTGACGCTGCTGTTTCGGATGCGCATGTTCAGGTCAATGGTGGTCTCAGGGCTGGTGCCCAGGATATGACCAACCACAGTAGAAATGGGGCCGCCGCTGGAAACAATCAGCACGTTGTTGTGCGAGCTGGCGCGCACCAGATCCAGCGTATCCACAATGCCTTGCTGCCAGTCGGTGTATTCGGGCATGCCTTTGGGTGTGACCACACCCGCCATCCACTGGGCCAAGCCGTCCCGTAGCAGGCGGAAGTGGTTGCGGTACTCCTCTTTGGATGTGGGCTTGTGCAGCTTGTGGGGGTGAATGGCGCCGATTACCGCCTCGCTGTCGTATTCATTCAAGCCCGGGCGCTGCACCCCGGCCAATGCGTACCCACCGCCTTTGCAGATGCCCGCCAGCGTCTGGATTTGGCGCTGCAGCGTGCCGGTGAACGCAGCGTCAAATTGCAAACCTTTGGCCGCAAAGTAGGCACCCAGGCGTTCGGACTGCTTCAGGCCCAGTTCGCTGAGCTGGTCATAATTGTCTGCGCCAAACGAGGCCTGGCCGTGGCGCACAAGGTATAGGGTTCCCATGCCAGAAATTGTGGCAAAAAGGGCTTCTACGGCATGTCGCTAGTGCGACGATAGCTACAAAAAATATAGCAAATAGGGTTTTGTTCGGTGTCAACCTGGCGGGCACATAATCTCAGCTGCCTGACCCATCGCTGGAAACTGACCAAAGATGCCGACTCCCGTTTCGCCCACTTCGCTGCTTATGTCCGACGCTTTTTCTCCCTGGGATGATGCGCTGAAGTTCGAGCTTTTTTCCGAGCGTCCACAGCCCACCTTGAGCGTGCCCGAGCAGATCGCCGCAGAGTTGGCTCAGCGCATTCTGGCGGGTAAGCCCGGACCCGGTGAGCGCATTGCCGAGCAGCAGGTGGCGGATGAATTCAAGGTCAGCCGGGGTCCGGTGCGCGAAGCCATCCGCTTGTTGGAGCGCGAAGGCCTGGCCACCGTGCTGCCGCGTCGCGGTGCTGTGGTGACTGAACTGTCGGCCCATGAAGTGGCCGAGCTGTTCGAGATACGTACAGCCTTGTTTGCCTTGGTGGTGCAGAAGATTGCCGCTGCTTTGCCGCCAGATTTGGAGGTAGCGCTGGAGTCTGGCATCAGGCGGCTTGAGGCATTGGCGACCCTGCCGGATGGTGGCAGCGCCTATGCCGAGACAGTGTACAAACTGCTGATCGTCGTGGCACGCAGCTGCGACAACTTGCGCCTGCAGCAGATGTTGGGCGCTTTGTCGCTGCAGACCTTGCGCTACAGCAAGCTGGGCCTGGCGAGCGTTGAGCGGCGGCAGAAGTCTGTGCAGCTTTGGCGCGACACGCTGGATGCCCTCAGACGCGGCAATGTTGAGTTGGCGGTCAAGCTGTCGCAGCAAAGAATCATTGAATCGGGCGCAGAGGCTTTGCGCTCGCTGGCCTGAGCAAAGCGTATGCCCCAATGCAAACGGGGTCAGCCGTGAGGCTGACCCCGTCAGGATCGAAAGACCAGCCAGTGAAGGCTGGAATCTGAAGGCTGATTACTTCTTGGTGGCCTTGTTGGCAGCCTTGACAGCAACGTCAGTTGCCACGGTCATGTTTTGCTGGGCTTGTGCCACAGCGCGCTTGGCAGCGGCTTGGGCAGACTCAATCACTTGCTGGCCAGTGGCCACAGCGCTCTTGAATGCAGCAACAGCAGACTCAGTGCCAGCAGGTGCATTCTTGGTCATGGAGTCGATGGCAGCGCCGAAAGCCTTTTGGCCTTCTGCAATCTTGCCTTCGGCAGACTTGGACAGCTCGGCGCTGGTTTCAGCAGCGATTTCATACACGGTGCGGCCATAAGCAGCAGCCTTGGAGGCCAGAGGCTGGACCATGGCAGTTTGTGCAGCCAGCACTTCTTGTGGGGACTTGGCACCCAGGATGGACTTGAAAGAATCCATCGAGTCAGCCATGGCGGACTTGGCAGCAGCCATGTTCGCAGCAGCCAGCTTTTCGAAGCCAGCGAAAGCGGAATTAGCCAGTTCGGTGGCTTCGGCAGCAGCAGCCTTGTTGGCGGCCAGGATTTGTTCAGCGTTGAAAGTAGTCGTCATGAAGAGCTCCTAAGGTTAAAGAAAAGAACCGCTCCACAACTTGTTTGCAATAAATGTTGCAGTGCAGCATGGAGTGTATCTTAGGGTTATCCCGGAAAAAATCAAGAGAAATGTTGCAGCGCAACAAATATTAGAGAGACCTGTCGATTAATTCACGAAAACGCTGGGCTGTGACGCACCAGGTAAGCATCTCTCAACGTGGTCTTGACGATTTTCCCTGCCAGATTGCGTGGCAGGGCGTTGACAAATTCCAGATGCCGGGGCTTTTTGTAGCCTGCAATCCGCTCGCTGCAGTGGGCTTGCAGTGCTGCGGCATTTGCCTGGGCGCCAGCCCGCAGCACGACAAAGGCCGCGACGGCTTCACCCCATTGTGGGTCGGGCAAACCCAGCACCGCTACCTCTGACACACTGGGGTGGGTCAGCAGAGCGTCTTCCACCTCTTTGGCGTACACATTGAATCCACCAGAGATGATCATGTCCTTGTTGCGTCCCACAATGTGCAAAAAGCCTTGGGCGTCAAAGCGGCCCAGGTCTCCGGTATAAAACCAGCCCTTGCGCACGCTGCTTTCCATCAAGTCGGGGCGGCGCCAGAAAGCCACTGCACCCAGGCCTTGGTGGGCGATGGCAATTTCACCTATCTCACCCTGGGCAAGTGGTTTGTCGTCCGCGCCCCGGACCGTGATGTTGACGTTGATGGTGGGGCGTCCGCATGAGCCAATGGCCTCGTCCGTACCACTCTCACTGGTGCCGACATGCTGGTGGGGGTACAGCACGGTCAGGGGTTGAACGGCTTCCGTCATGCCGTACTGCTGGCGCAGGATGGGCCCAAATACCTGGATAGCGCGCCGGATCAGCGATGTCGGTGTGGGGGCAGTACCGTAGTGGATGCGCTTGAGCGAGGACAGATCAGCGGTGGCGCCGTTCTCCAGTGCCTCGACCAGCCGCGTCATCATGGTGGGCACGAGCATCAAGTGAGTGACGCGGTGCTGCGCGATGGATGCAAACATGGCGGCTGGATCGAACCTGTCCTGAATGATGTTGCGTGCACCGCGCAGAAAGCATGGAAACAGGTACACGCCTGCAGCGTGGGTCAGTGGCCCGACGTGGAGCATGGCATCCTCATGCGTCAGGCTGTATTCCATGGCCAGAAAGTGGGCGTTGAGGCGTGCCAAAAGGCGCTCCTGGGTGTAGACCACGCCCTTGGGCTGACCGGTGGTGCCAGAGGTGTAGGCAATCCGTGCAATGTGCTCAGGGCTGATTTCAATGGCGGGAGGCGTTTCGCCTGAACAGTCCAGCAACGCTTGCAAAGCAGTCATGCCCTCGGCACAAAAACCCAGCGACAAAACAAGCCTAAGCGCGGGCAGTTGGGTCAGTTTTTCTTGAGCCAAGGCTTTGCCAATGTCAGCAAACTGTGGCCCTAGCAGAACGGCATGGACCTGGGCATCGGCCAGGATGGCCACATGTTCCGCCAAGGTGTGGCGGGCGTTGAGCGCCACATAGGTCAGTGCGGCCTTTTCAGCGCCGAAGACGCTGTCGACGCTTTCGACCGAGTTTTCCAGCAGGACAGCGATCCTGTCGCCTGGTGCCAGACCCAGGCCAATCAGGGCATTGGCAAAGCGATTGCTGCGCGCTTCCACATCCGCATGGCTGAAACTGCGATCCTTGAAAACCAGGGAGGGCAATTCGCCATGCTGGGCCGCCGCCCAGGTCAGCATGGCGCCGGCAATCACGCCAGCACCACCAGAACCTGGCCTTCGCTGACTGCCTCACCTTCGTTCACTCGCAGCTCTTTCACCATCCCTGCGCAAGGCGCCTGGACCGGGATCTCCATCTTCATGCTTTCCAGAATGATCAAGACCTGGTCCGCTTCCACCCTGTCGCCCGGCTTGACCTCCAGCCTCCAGACCAGTCCGCTGATTTCGGATTCGATGTGAGTGATGGCCATGAAATTTGCTCCTGAGTAAAAATCAAACAAATCATAGTGAACATTAAGATTGTTGACAATATGACATTCAAATGATGAAATTCAAAGCAGACACACGGATTCAAGAGGCAAGCATATGAACTGTTTATGGAAGAAGCTCGCGGTGGTGGCCTTGTTGGGCTGCACGGGATGGGCGCACGCCCAGTGGAAACCCACCGAGCGCATCAACTATGTGATTGGTGTCGCGCCTGGCGGCACCGTAGACCTGTACGCACGCGGGATTCGCGATGGTTTGGATCACCTCAGCCTGGTCAATGGGCAAGCGGTCGTGGCCGAGAACAAAGTGGGCGCAGGCGGTGCGATTGCCATGGCGCAACTCAAGAGCATGGCGGGCAATGCCCATTGGCTGGGGACTTTCCATACGGGTGGTATTGCGGGCGCAGCGTCCGGATTGATCAAGTCTGATCTTCGCGAATTTGTGCCCGTTGCAATGATGGTGGAAGAGACCTCTGTTGTGGCCGTGCGGGCTGATTCCCCCCTCAAGTCTGGCACCGATCTGGTCAATGCCTTGAAGGCCGACCCCACCAAGCTGCGCAGTGCCGTCGCGCCTGCCCTCGGGCAAAACACGCATGTGGCCATTGCCAAACCACTGAAAGTCGTGGGCGTGGCTGTGGACAAGTTGACGATTGCACCTTTTCGCTCGTCGGGCGAATCGGTCACCGCTTTGCTAGGCGGGCACGTGGATGTGGTGTCTGCGACTGCGCCCGTGGTACTGCCCTTTGTGGCAGACGGCAAGCTTCGCATCATTGCCACGGCGGCAGCTGAGCACGGCACCGGGCCACTGTCACAGGTCAAGACCTGGCGAGAGCAGGGCGTGCCAGCGGACTACATCAGTTACAACGGAGTGTTGTTGACCCCAGGCGTCAACGCAGACCAGATCCGATACTGGGAAGCCGCACTGCGCAAAGTAGCCCTGAGCAAGGAATGGATTGCATTGGTCGAAAAATCAGGCAACAAGCCCATCTTCCGGGGCTACGTGGATTCACATCGCTACCTGGCCGATGAATGGATTGCTGCCCACGAACTTGCGGCCAGTTTGGGCCTGAAAGCCGCAAAATGACTCAAAATTGGAATCCACCACTCGGCGCAACCGGCGAATGGGCGGCTGAACTGGCGGAGCTGCAGGCGCGGCGGGCCAGTTCGCTGGCCATGGGCGGCCCCGAGGCACTGGCCAAATTCAAGGCCAGTGGTCGGCAGAACGCACGCGAACGCATTGCGGCGTTGGCAGATGCGGGCAGCTTTCATGAAATGGGCCGTCTGGCAGGCAAAGGCCACTACGATGCACAAGGCGCCTTCAAGCGCCTCGACCCGACCAATGCCATCGTAGGCACGGCTCGCATCGCAGGGCGCAAAGTGGCTTTGCATGTTGATGATTTCACCCTCAAGGCGGGCTCGTCCGAGGGCACCATTGCCGACAAATGGATTTACATCGAACGCCTGGCCTGCCAGCTGCGCATGCCCCTGGTGCGCCTGGTCGATTCTGCTGGCGGCAGCGTCAAACTGCTGATGCAGCTTGGGGGCACCAAGATCCCGGAATACACCAGCTGGCCAGCCAATGATTTGCTCAAGACCGTGCCCGTGGTGGGCGTGGCGTTGGGAGCCTGCGCGGGGCAGGGCGCGATCAAGGTCTTGTCGTCCCACTTTTCGGTGATGGTGCGGGACCAGGCGCAGGTGATGGCTGCTGGCCCCCACGTGGTACGCCAAGCCTATGGCGTTGATGTCGACAAGAATGATTTGGGCGGATACAAGGTCCACCGCAAAAGCGCGCTGGTGCATAACGAGGCGGTGGACGAAGCCGATGCTTTTGCGCAGGTGAAGCGGTTTTTGTCCTACCTGCCGCGCAGCGTGCATGAAGCGGCTCCAGTCGTTCCTTCAGGCGATGACCCGAACCGGATCGATGACTGGCTGAAAGATGCGATCCCGCACGACCGGCGCAAGATTTACGACCCACGCAAAATTCTGGCCTCGGTGTTTGACCAGGACTCGTTGTTTGAGATTGGCCGCTACCAGGGTGCGTCGGTGCTCACCCTGTTGGCCCGGTTGAACGGTGTGCCAGTGGGGGTGATTGCAAACGATCCCAAAATCCAGGGTGGCGCCATGACGCTACAGGCTGCTTACAAGATGGAGCGACACGTCAGACTCTGCAGTTTGTTTGGTTTACCTGTGGTTAACTTTGTAGACCAGCCGGGCAATCAGACTGGATTGGAGGCAGAAACCGGGGGCACCCTGCTGGGTGCCACACGGCTGGGTGAAGCCTTGCATGAATGTAAATCTGCGTGGGTGTCCATCCTGATTCGCCGTTGCTTTGGCATGGCGGGTGCATTGCATGGCCCCAAATACGGGGACCACCTGAACCACCGCTTTGCCTGGCCCTCGGCCCGTTGGGGGTCAATCCCCATTGAGGGAGGTGTCATGGCTGCGCACAAGGCCGAGATCGAAGCTGCGCCCGATCCAGCCGCCAAGCGCGCAGAGCTGGAGGCGTATTACCTGGACCTGACCTCACCGTTTCGCACCGCCGAGAAGTTCGGCGTGCTGGACATCATTGACCCAAGGGAGACGCGCATGGTGTTGTGCGATTGGGTGGAGGATGCGTGGTACGTAACGAACAGCAAGACTCAAGGATCAATCAATTGAACCGTTGCTGTTGACTGACTGCCTTTTCCGTCACTGATGGTGTAAGTGAATGTGTCACCCCAAAATGGGGCAAACGGCGTAAAAACAATCTCAGAGCCAACAATTCGAACCGTGCCTTTTTGTCCAACGGGTTGGGATACCGAAACAATGACCAACGGATCACCGTCAGGGTCTGTGTCATTTGCGAGCACAAGCAAGCGAGTAGGTTCTCTGGCATTTACCCAAAAGAAATCATCACGGGCAATGGGCGCAAGGTTTGCTTTTGTCACCGTGATAACCACATTTGCCGTGGACGAAACGCCGCTGCTGTCCCTGATGGTGTAGCTGAACCGATCCTCGCCGACAAAATCTGCTGGTGCTGTATACATCAACTGTCGGCCTTCGATCCGGATTTGCCCCCTTGCTGACCCAACCGACGCTAAGCTCAGGGTATCACCAGCGTCGGGATCGCTGTCATTGACCAGTACCCCAAGCGCCATGCTGCTACCACTTGCAACGCTGAAGGCATCATCAACTGCTGTCGGTGCCCGATTGACCATCGCGCGGGTGCGCGTTTCAACCTGCGTTTCCTCCTTGCTTCGATAGACATCCACCGTCCGTTTGTGCAATGCCGCCACGCGCATTGCGCGCTTTGTCCAGGCGATTGGTTGATCAACGTATTCACGCTCGTAAGTGACGGGCTGTTCTGGCACTGGAATGGGTTTACCAGGGATAACCTGTGCTGGGATTTCGGTGACTTCTTCCTTCTCAACGAAACTGAAGAACTCCAACTCAACGCGACGGTTCTTTTCTCGACTTTCCGGTGTCGCTGGGTATTTGGGCTCTCTCTTCCCTTTGCCTTCAACCAAGCTATCGTCCCTGCTGAACGCACTCGCTGCGACCAGGTAATCGCGAACAGCTTCTGCCCGCTTGACTGAAAGCTTGTCATTCGCTTTGTCGGGGCCAATATCGCAGGTGTGCCCAACGATACGCACATCGCCCTCGCGTCCGTTGGCTTTAAGCAAGGTGACGATTCGATCCAGTTCGGTACGGGCCAGCGGTGTGAGTTTGGCACTGTCAAATTCGAAGAAAGCATCCCCATTCATGCTGGCTTTTGTTTTTACCCATTTTTTTTCCGTCCGGGCTGGGATCACGGTCGGCTCAGACATCACAACAGCCGGTGTTGCCTGAGCCTGTTTGCTCGGCACCATGCGATACAAGCGCTCGGGTTGGGTATTTGGCGTGGAGCCAAAGCTGTATCTGTAAGAAACCAGGGCACGGGTTTCGTTGCGGACTAACTCGACATCGCCGGACTTCTGCCGTTGGTCAAGCTGAAGCGCCACACTGTGTGGTGTTCCGACAAACATCTTCTCAGCAACCAGAGACAGTGTGCTTTGCCTCGCATTGCTACGCCCCCACTCGTAGTCAAATCCCGTTGTCAGCCGGATGGCCTTGTCGTTGTAGTACCGGCCTGCCCTAAGGCCGATCCCGTAGTCATAGGCCTTCTCATAAATGCGGGTCGTGGTAGTTCGAGTGACTGTGTCCACATAGGGCGCATTGTTGACGGTGCCACTCTCCTGAAATACGTTGACCTGGTCGCTTTTGTCAATCAGGCGACGATCTGTCAGGCCTTTGCTCAGGTTGACGTTACCGAACCAGCTTTCCTTTTCAAGACCATAGCCGAACGTCACCTTGCGGTCGCGAGTCTGGTTTTGATCGTGGGCCACAAAATACTTATGCACGGTGTCGCCAGACAGCAGGTGATAGCTGATCTTTGCCCCGCCAGCAGACCGTGAGAACCATCCTTCGCCCAATAAAGAGTACTGGTTGGTTTCATGGAGCACGCCTGCCATTTCTCCATGAAAATAGCCGCCTGTCGCATAGCCCACTGAAAGTCTGGCTGTGTCACCCGTGAACAGCACGCGTCCATCGGGATGCACCGTCACAGCAGACTCGGCCCCGACCGACACCAAAAAAAAGGGGGCGATCAATGAAAGCAACAGCAACGAAATTTTGGGGCGTAGGCGGCGGTTTGACATGAAACTTGAAGAGCAGCAGGCGGCGTATAGACAGGGCGGATCCCTATCCAGGCGAAGCTTTCATTCTACTTAGATCAATTTGCCGCCATATACGCCTCAAATTCGTTCAGCGGAATCGGGCGACTGTTCAGGTATCCCTGAATGTAATCACACCGGTGCACCGTGCTCAAAAAGTAGCGCTGCGACTCTGTCTCGACCCCTTCTGCCACCACCTGCAGCCTGAGGGCATGCGCCAAGCTGATGGTGGCAGCGCAGATGGCGACAGCATCTTCCCTTGTTTCGATGGCACTGACAAATGAGCGGTCAATCTTGATCTGGTCAATCGGCAGGCGGCTCAGGTACGAAAGCGATGAAAATCCGGTGCCAAAATCATCCAGCGACAAGCCGACGCCCATGGCTTTGAGGGCACTCATCTTGGCAATCACATCTTCCAGGTTGGAGACCAGCAAACTTTCGGTGAGTTCCAGTTTCAAGAGTTTCGGGTTGGCGCCTGTACGCTCCAGCATGGCCACCACATCCGCCACAAAGCGGTTTTGCTGCACCTGCCGTGCGCTGACGTTCACAGCAAGAACCAAATGCTCGCACGACGGTTGAAGTGCCCATTGAGCCAACTGCCGACAGGCCTGCTCAAGTACCCAAGAGCCCAACGGAAGAATCAAGCCCGACTCTTCTGCCATGGGAATGAAACCACTGGGCGCCAGCAAACCTTTTTCAGGGTGCTGCCAGCGAACCAGCGCTTCACACCCGGCCACCCGCCCGGCGTGGTTGACCTGGGGTTGATAAAAAAGCACGAACTCCGATGCCGCAATTCCCCGACGCAAATCAGTTTCAAGCGCAGCGCGCTCTACCACCACAGATTGCATGGAGTGGTCAAAGAAGCGGAAGGTATTGCGGCCATTGTCTTTTGACGTGTACATGGCCAAGTCAGCCTGCTTGAGCAGTTCGTCAATGGACGCGTCGTGAGCCGAGAACAGGGTCGCGCCAATGCTGGCCGAGCAATGGTGAGTCATGTTGTTCAGAAGGTAAGGTGCACTGATCGCTTCACCGATTTTGTGTGCCACGCTCTCAATGGCGCTTGCTGCGCTGGCCATGTCACTGTCCAGCCCCACCAGAATAACGACAAACTCATCTCCCCCAAGGCGAGCAACCGTATCGCCATCCCGAACGCAGTCCAGCAGCCGTGAACTGACCTGTTTGAGCAGAAGGTCGCCAACGTCGTGTCCCAAACTGTCGTTGAGTATCTTGAAGTTGTCCAGGTCAATCATCAGGACGGATCCTTGCTGCGAGTGCCGCAAATTGGAAGCAACGCCCTGCTTGAGCCGATCTACCAGCAGCGTGCGATTTGGCAGGCCAGTTAGCTGGTCAAAAAATGCGAGTTCGGTGATCTTGGCTTCAGCGTTTTTGCGCTCAGTGATGTCGCGCAAGGTGCCGACGTAGTGCGTCACTTCACCCTCAGCATTTTTGACCGCTGTGATGGACAGCCACTCGGGAAAATGTTCACCATTCTTTCTGCGGCCCCACAGTTCGCCGTACCATCCCCCAGCGGTGGTAATGCTGTCCCACATGGACCGGTAAAAATCCCGCCCTTGCCGACCACTTTGCAGCACGCGCGGATTTTTCCCCAGAACATCTTTAGGTGTGTAACCTGTGATTTCGGTGTAGGCCTTGTTGATGCGCAAGATGGCGCCGGTGGCATCTGTCACCACCAGGCCCTCTTGGGCTTCAAATGCGGTGGCAGCAATCCGTAGCTCTTCTTCGTAAGCCTTGCGGGCGGTGATGTCGATGGCAAACGAAAAGTAGGTTTGTGTTCCATCTGTCTTGTAGGGGCCACAGACATGCGTGCAATCCAGGTCCAGTACCCTGCCATCCGGGGTTTTTGTGATCCTGATTTCGCGCCGCGAAGCGCCGCTGCTGCGCGCCAGGGTGATTTCCTGTGTGGTCGTCAGAAAAGTGCTGTTTCCGACAATGTCGGCGACATGCTTGCCCACGAGCTCCTCAGGCTTCTTGCCGAGGTAGTCGGCAAAAGCCTTGTTGACATAGGTGTAGACAAAAGCCTGATCAAAGGCGCTGATATAGCCCGGGAACGAATCCAGCAGCGCGCCCTGTTCTGCCTCGCTGACCTGCAATGCCGCTAGCGCATTCAGATAACGGGTGACATCGGTATAGGTGCGAACCCATCCACCGTTGGGCAGTGTCTGGGTTTTGATTTCCACCATCTCCCCCGTGCGGGTCTGCCGTACGTAGGACTGAGGGGAATTGTCCGCTCCCTCCGCATAGAAACGCCTCAGCCCTGAACTGTCGTGGATTTCCTGCAGCTTTGCCAGGTCCCCGCGCTCCAATTGAAACTGCTGAATTTTCTGGTAACTGGCATCAGGCGTCATCAACGACGCAGGCAGATCCAGCATGGCCAGCGCACGCTGGTTGTAGACGCTGATCCGGCAATCGGGCTCGTAGGAGATAAAGCCTTGTGCAATGTTTTCCAGTGCAACGTCCAGTGCGTCGGATTTGCGGGTCAGTTCGACGCTCAATGACTCGAGTTTCTCTTCATTGCGGATACGCGCCGTGATGTCCCGGGTGATCAGTACGGCACAGCGTGCGCCATCCACCGTGTCCGTATACGGGTAGTAAGCGGTTTCCATGACCTTGTCAGCGAATGCAGCTATCTCAATGGTGCCCGTCACCTTCTGCGGGGTCTGGGTATCAATGCACGCGTGCAGGGCCAGTTTACGGTCGGCGGTGGTGCCGTCCTTGAAGAACTCGCGGGTCTCCTGGCCCACCACTTCGGCTCGCTCGCAGTTCATTTGGGTACGCCAGGCATGGTTCACCATGCGGTAGCGCAAACTTTCGTCGATGACGCTCACCATGTCGGTGATCGAGTTGACCGTCAGCTCGTAAATCCTGAGCGACATGTGATCTCGACGACGTTCGGTAATGTCAGTCCAGACGCCCACCGATCCGGTCACAACCCCGTCAGCGGACCGCATCACGGTTGCATCCACCAGAAAGTAGGCGCGTTCACCGTCGGCCCTGCACAAACCAATTTCAAAGCGGCCTGAGAGGCCTTGGCGCCGTGCTGCCAGTTCCCGCTGAATAAGGTGAAGGTCTTTATCCTCAAAAAAATCATCAATATGGCGACACATCACATACTCGGCGGTGCAACCCAGCTGTTTGCACATCGCTGGATTGATGTCGACCGTCATGCCCTGCGCATCCAGAAACCAGAAGCCTTGCTGCGACGCATCCATCAAGGCAGAGAGCACGGAACTCTTGGCCATCAGTGCGCGCTGGGCATCAGCGATTTTTACCGTGCTTTCATGCAGAGTACGCTTGCGGTCCGCTTCGAGCAGCGTTTGCCGCGTGCCAGCACAAAACGATCGATAGGCGCGCCAGACCTGGAACAAAGCCATGGCCAGCAGACAACCCACTGCAATGCGAAGTTCGGTAGAGTTCTCTGTGCTCCCAAACAAAAGCACACCCAGAAGAGGCGATAGCGCTGGTGCGGCAAATAGCAGGGCAGCCAGGGAGTCATAGGAGATCACCATCAACGAGACAATGGCGACAGCAAACAAGGCCAGCCCCAGTACGGTATAGAGCGTTGGATCGACATAGGGCCAGAGGATCACACTCAACAGTGCCCAAATGAGGCCATGAATGGCCAGACTGCCGCGATAGGCCCAGAGCCATCGATCCGGGGGCCAACCGTCCGGCTGGTTGCGACCATGCGCCCACGCAACGCCCAGTCGGGCCACCAACCCGACGGGAAGCCAGCCCACCCATGCCAGTATCGCGCGGTTCGTCGTGTGGTCCCAGAGAACTGCCAGCAAGGCAAACCCCGCCAGCGTTCCAACCAGGACCGACTGCGGAACTGCCGCCTTGTGCAGTCGCAGCTGTTCTGCTTTCAGCTTTTGGTGAAACTCCGTTGGGTGAGGCACTCGGCAGGCTCCGTGCAAATCGTTCGGCAACAAGACACACCGCTTAGGGTGTTCAGGCCCGAAGTTAGCACGGCTCGAAAGCCTGCGTTGGGCGCAAGGGCTCCTTGCGGTGCGCCAGAGTGGCTGCGTCAGCTCAGCAAGACTTTGCCGAACATGTCTGCATCTACGTTGCCGCCGCTGAGTGTCAAACCGATGCATTTGTCCCGAAGGTCGTCCTTCTCCTTCAATGCAGCTGCCAGTGCCGCAGCCCCCGCACCCTCTGCCACGTTGTGGGTATCTGTGTAGATGGCTCGCATGGCGTGGGCGATTTCGTCATCGGTCACCTTGACGATGTGGTCAATATGCGGGAGCAAGACGTCCAGCGCTGACGCATCGGCCACGCGGCAAGCCATGCCATCTGCCAGCACGGTGCTGACCGGTGACTCCAGGACCCGTCCTGCCTCCAGGGAATCGGCATACGTGGTGGCGTGGGCACTGACCACACCGACAATCCGCGCCCCGTGTTTCAGTGCCAGTTTGGCTGCGATGGCCGAGCAGGCGCCAGAGCCCTGACCGATGGGTACATACACCACATCCAGTTGCGGCACAGCTTTGAAAAATTCCCACCAGTAGGTGGAGACACCGCGCAGCAAGTCGAAGTGAAAACTGGGCACCATATGGGCATTGCGTTCAGTAGCGATCTGCATGGCGTATTCGCGGCTTTCCTGGAAGTCGGTGCCGTGCTCGATGAGTGTCGCACCGAGCGCACGCATGGCGGCGTTTTTTTCAACCGAGTTGCCGTGCGGTACGACGATGGTGCAAGGCACACGGTGCGCACGGGCGGCCCAGGCAATGCTCTGACCGTGGTTGCCACGGGTCGCGCAGATCACCGACGTGGGCAACTCGCCCCGCTGTCTAAGCTGCTCAAAATAGGTCAGCCCCCCACGGATCTTGAACGCACCCACGGGGGTATGGTTCTCGTGTTTCAACCAGCAATCTATGCCAACGCGTTCGCTGAGCAGGCCCCACCGGTACTGTGGTGTGGCTTGAAATTCCCGGTACACCACTTGGGCGGCGGCTTCGATTTGGGCAAGTGTGGGCAGTGGAGTCATGGTGTGGACAGCCTGATCAGGCCTTTAGGGGTTTCAAGTTCAACAGCAAGGCAGGCGGTGCCTGTCTGGACCGGCATCGCCAGGCCCGTTGCGCGCAGGGCAGTCTCTAAGCTTGAGGCCTGAGGGTGGGCCAGCTGAATGCTCTTCAGTGTGACACCGCTGTCTGTCATGGTGTCGCATGGGTGTACCTTGCCCCACTCAATCAAGGTCGGCAAGCACCCATCAAACAAGCGTTGGCCATCTTCCCGAAGGCTGATTTGCCAGCTAAGCAGACCGTTCGGGGTCGGGCGTGAGGCCCGCACTGACTCGCCCCGGTCAATCCCGAGCGCACGCAAGCTCGCCAAAGCGTTCGTCAAACGGGGAACGCTGGCAACCCAGTGAATCAGCTGTGGCCCGGTGCGCTCAACAACGGTCTGCAAAACCTCTGAATCCATGTCAAACCAACGGTTACGGCATGTTCTATCTGAATTGTTTGCTACTGGGTTGATAGCAATGATTTCAAAGTAGGTTCGCCGAAATTCGGGGCTGGCGATTTTGAAGAGTCGGTTGTGGGTACCCATGAATGCATGTTCACCCCCGTCTCCCGGAGTGATGCCCAAGCTTGCCTCGCACCAAGCCACACCCTCGTCCAAGCTAAGGGCCATCACCACCAGATGATCAACTGGGTTCACCGCAGCGCCGGGCGTGGGGGTCATTTCTTCCATGGTTTGAAAGACAACCAGATCAACAAACCCGGTATCTGCAAACCCAGGCAACAGGCCAAGGTGACGCGGTAGGCCACTTCAGGGTATTGACCATCCACCGCTGGCCAGGTGTTGATGAGTGCCCCCATGCCCCACTGCATCGCAAATGCGACCACGAAGATCAGCAGGTTAAAGCTGGTGCTGACACGGCCTGTCAAGTGTGGTGGCATGCTTTGCGCCACGATGGCGTAGTTCATGGCAGAGGCTGTTCCAAAAAAGCTGAAACCTGCCGCCACCAGCCAGGGAGGGGCGACATGGCCTTGAACCATCAGGGCCTGAAAGATCAAAAAGACCAGCATGCCGCTGCCGCAAATGCTGATTGGACGAACGCTATGCTGACGCATGCGGTCGGTGAACCAGCCAAAAAACAGCGACCCCACTACCATGGCAATCGTGCCCAGCAGCAGCACATCGGCCATGTCACCGCGCGACAAATGCCCGACATCGCGTAGCCATGGCCCGATCCATAGACCTTGGATCGACATGTAGGCCGCGTTAGAGAACAAGGTGTACAGCACCAGTCGCCAGAACGATCCTGTGCGAAACAACTGTCCGACCGAACGCAGGGCTTCGTCCACTCGCACTTCGCTTTTGTGGGCATGTTCAGGCACGCTGGTGAAAATCAAGGTCACGATGGCCAGGGTGGCCAATGACAGCACGCCAAAGGCCTCACGCCAGCTGATGTATTGAAGCGCGAGCTGCATCGGTGCCGTCGAGACGACAGCACCCAGCCCACCAAACGCCAACAAGATAGAGGTTACCAAGGGCAGGCGAGAAGGTGGCAGCCAAAGCGACGCTGCCTTGATGGCCGACATCAGCGATGCCGCCACGCCCAGGCCGATCAGTGCGCGCCCTATCAGCAGCCCGGTCAATGACTGCGCAAACGCAAACACCAGCCCCCCCACTGTTGCGATCAGCAACATAGGTAATTGCACTTTGCGCGGGCCAAAGCGATCCAAGGCCACGCCAATGGGCAACTGCGCTGCGGCGAAGGCAATGAAATACACGCCCGTCAGCAATCCCAAGGTATTGGCAGTCAGGCCAAGGTCCTGTACCAGGTCAGGGTAGACCTCTGCGTTAACACTCCGGTACAGGTACGAGATGAAGTGCGCCAAGGCAAACGGCAAGAGCACCGTGGCCAGGATGCGCGACAAGCTTCTCGCTGGCGCTAAGGCTGCTCCGCTCAGATTGCTCACAAGGTGACCAGACCGTCAATACAGGTGACCGAGGCGCCACCGATCCAGATGTCTGCCCCGTCTTGCTGCACATGGACCCGGCCCGCGCGGCCCAAGGCAGCACCTTGCGCCGCAACATAGTGTTTGGGTGCCAAGCCCGCACCAATCAACCACTGCGCCAGTGCCGCATTTAAGCTGCCTGTGACGGGGTCTTCTGCCAAACCGTTGTTGCCTGGGAAGAAGGCGCGTACTTCAAACGCTGTGTCTGCCCCTGCATCCCGCGGGGCAATCACCCCCACTTTGCCGAAACCCATCTGAGGCCCCGTGACGCCGATGAACAAGCCCGCCAGAATGGCGCCATTTGGCTTGAGCGCCAGCACCTGCCCGGCTGACTTGAGCATCACACCGCGCCAGCCGGGGCCGTTGTCGCACCAACTGTGGGCGATGATGTCGTTGCGATCAACGCCTAAACCTTGGGCGATCAAGGCGACTTCAGGCTCATCGAGCGGACCGCTGCGAACCAAGGCAGGCGCAGCAAAGGCCAAGCGGTCCCCATCGCGCCGGATGCGTACCAAGCCCACACCGCATTCCTGCACGATGAACTGGGCATGCTTGGGCTTGCCCTCGGCTTGTAGCCAAGCGTGGCAGGTGCCCAATGTAGGGTGCCCGGCAAAGGGCAGTTCGCGGCCTGGGCAGAATATGTGCACGCGGTAGTCCGCATCTGCATGGGTGGGTGGCAGGACAAAAGTGCATTCCGACAGATTCGTCCAGTTGGTGAACTGCTGCATGTCATCGGCACTCAGACCGGCGCCGTCCAGCACCACGGCCAGCGGATTGCCCTTGTAGGCAGTGGCGGTGAATACATCCACCTGTTTGAACGGACGAACTGCCATGCCGGTTACCTCAGGTGTTCACGGATGGCCTGCGCCAGTGCAGCCACGCCCCGGTTGATTTCTTCGACTGTCGGCGTCACGAAGGACAGACGCAGACTGCGTGGGTCACCCCCTTCGGCGAAGAAGGGGATTCCGGGAACATAGGCCACGCCCTTGTCCACGGCCTTTTCCAGAAAGTCCACGGCATTGATGCCTTCGGGCAGGCGAGCCCACAAGAACATGCCACCGAGTGGCATGTTCCAGGTGAAGTCCAGCTCCGCCATCTCCCGCTTGAGTGCGGCCAGCATGGCATCACGTTGCTCTTTGTACTGGGCGCGGATGGTGGGCACATGGCGCTTCAGAAAGTCGCCTTGCATCACATGCGACACCATGCGCTGGTTAAAGCTGGGGGTGTGCAGGTCGGCTGCCTGCTTGGCTTGCAGCAGCTTGGGGTACAGCGCTTTGGGGGCCACCAGAAAGCCCAGACGCAGGCCGGGCGCCAGGATTTTGCTGAATGAGCCCAGGTACACACAGCCGTCAGGGTTGCGTGCAGTCAATGGCAGGGGAGGGGGCGTGTCAAACCACAGGTCGCCATAGGGGTTGTCTTCGACAATCGGCAAGCCCAGCTCCTTGGCCTTGGCCGACAGAGCAGCACGGCGGGCTTCGGTCATGGTGCGGCCAGTGGGGTTCTGGAAGTTGGGCAGCACATACAAAAAACGTGCGTCTTTGGCTTTGGCGGCCAAGTCGGCCACGTCAATGCCCTCGTCGTCGCTGCAGATGCTGTGCACCTCGGGCTCCATCGGTGTGAACGCCTGCAATGCGCCCAGATAGGTGGGCGTTTCGACCAGCACTTTGCTGCCTTCGTCGATCAATATTTTGGCAATCAGGTCCAGGCCTTGTTGGGAACCTGTGGTGATCAGTACCTGGTCTGGGTTCACATCCCAGGGCAGCATGTCTGCCACGGCTTGGCGAAGCGGGCCATAGCCTTCGCTGGCGCCGTATTGCAGGGCGGCATCAGCGTCGTTGGCCAGAACGGCCGCACAGGCGGCGGCGAACTCGGTCTTGGGGAAAGTGCGCGCAGAAGGCAGGCCGCCTGCAAAGCTGATGATGCCGGGCTTTTCGGTGACCTTGAGAATCTCGCGGATGACCGATGGGTTCATCTTCGCGGCGCGGCGTGCTTGGGTCCAGTTCATGCGTTATCTCCTTGAATGGGGTGCTCGCCACCCTTTGGGCCGTAAAACACAACCCAGGTGGCAAAGTCGGATGAAAAATCTTCGAATCGATGCTCGGCATGTGCGGGCACAAACAGTGCATCGCCCGCTCGAACTTCAGTCGCTGAACCCTCAAGCATAAAGCGACTCGTGCCACGCACTACCAGATACAGCTCGTCCTGGCTGTGTGGCGTCTGCCGGTCGCGTCCATCGGCGTTACTACCCGGGGCGTAAAGCTCCAAAGACATGCTGCCATGGGCAAAGGCCTGCGCAAAGGGCAGACCTTCCGGATAGTCTGGGCGCGGTGCGCCCGGTAGGGCGCTCAACAGGGTTTGGATACGGGCTTGTTTCATGGCTTGGCAGTCCGTACAGGCGCGGTGGTGATGGCAAAACGCTTGCTCAAGAACACGGTGCAGATCACTCCAGCGGCGAACAGCAGACTGATCGGGTCCAGCGTCTCACCCAGAATCGGTATGGCAAATAGAATTGACAAAAAAGGTTGCAGCAATTGCATCTGGCTGACGCGCAGCGCCCCGCCCAAGGCCAGGCCTCGGTACCAGGCAAAAAAACCTACCCACATCGAGAACACGCCCACATAGGCAAAGCCCCCCCAGGCACTGATGGTCACAGGTTCGGCAGGCCAGTTCAACAGCATGCCGGGCAGGCTGACCGGCATGGCCAAAACGCACACCCAGCAAATCACACGCTCTGCGCCCAACGCCGGGGTGATCTGGGCACCATAGATGTAACCCAGCGATGCTGCTACCACGGCCACCAGCAACAATGCATCTGCCCACTGGGGCACCCAGCCGTGGCCAAGTTGATGCGCCCGTAAAACCGAGAACACAAGCACCAGCATCGACCCCAGCACGGCGCAAGCCCAGAACCCCCGCCCGGCGCGCTGATGCATCACCCAGGCCGCCACGGCTGCTGTGACCAATGGCAGGGTGGCCGTGATCACTGCCGCATGGCTGGCGGTGACATGGCGCAGCGCCAGCCCTAGAAACAAGGGGTAACCAATGGCATTGCCCAGCGCAGCCACGCCTAAGGCCTTGAGGTGCTGGGTCTGTGGCTTGGGGGAGCGCGTCAGGGCCAGAAAAATGAGTGACAGACAGCCCGCCAACACCGCGCGCCCAAAGGTTACAAACCAGGGGGAGAGTTGAGGTGCCTCGGCTGAGCCCGTGGCCAACCGGGTCATGGGCACGGTCATTGCAAAAAAGGTGACACCCAGTACGCCCAGCCACAGACCCAGGTTCTCGTCGCGGGAGTGATGCGTCATGAATTCACCATCCAGGCGGCCGTTGCCACCAGCACCAGCGCCATGCAGCGGTTGAACCACAGCAGGCGGCTGCCCTGAGCCAGCCAGTGGCGCAGCAGCGCGCCGACGGCGGCGTAGGTGAAATTGCTGGCAAATGCATAGGCCAGCATCACCGGCACCACGATGGCCATGCGCGTTCCCATGTCGTCTCGCCCAGCCACCCAGCCTGCAACGATGGTCAGCGCCAGCATCCAGGCCTTGATATTCACAAACTGCAGGGCGGCGCCTTGCCAGAAACCCACGTTCAGTTGGGAAGCCTTGGCCTCGGACAACCGCGCGCTCTTACTCAGTTTGTACGCCAGCCACAGCAGGTAGCCAATGCCAATTACCTTGATGCCCAGGCGCAACAGGGGCGCGGCCACGATCAGCGCGCCAAGACCGGCGGAACACAGCATAAGCAAGGCGCCCCAACCCACCGGCACTGCGCAGACAAAGCGCATGGCCACGCGCATGCCCCGATTGGCCGCCAGCGCTGTAGACAACGTGGTATTGGGCCCAGGGCTGAAGCTCATCGCCGTTGCCAGCGCCAGCAGTGCAGAAAATTCTTGCCAAGACATGGGCTGCACTTTATCCTTTGAACCAGCACACTATCAATACAGTTTGTCATATCACTGCATTAACTGTACTGATCTGCAAACCCATACAGCTATTTCCTTCATCCAGCCCACAACCATGTTGATCCGATCTGCCGACGCCTCGTTGACCGAGCAACTCTCTGCCCGCTTTGGCCAGCGCATCCGCGACCGCCTGCTCTCACCCGGCGCGCGCCTGCCCTCGGTGCGCCAGTGCGCGCAGTCGCAGGGCGTGAGCCCGTCCACCGTGGTGGCCGCCTATGACCAGTTGCTGGCCCAAGGCTTGGTGGAGGCGCGCAAGAACCGAGGGTTCTTTGTGCGGGATCAGCAAAAATCAACGCTCAAGAGTGCCTTTCGGCAATCTGGTTATGCAGATGTAGCTATAGATTCAGTAGCTAATGAGCCTAGGCCACCAGTCAATGCCACAGCGCTGATCCGTGGCATGTTTCACCGCATCAGTGACAAACCCCAGCCCGGCATGGGGGTGCTGCCCCCCGACTGGCTGGACAGCACTTTCATGCCCGCTGCGGTGCGCAAGGTAACCAGCACGCAAAACCTGCGGGCGTTTTCATTGCAATACGGCGAACCTGCGGGCGACACTGGCTTGCGTCGCGCTCTCTCGCACAAATTGGCGAACTGGCATGTTTTGGCCGCACCAGAGCAAATCATCACCACCGTCGGGGCCACACATGCCCTGGACATCGTCAGCCGCACATTGCTACGCCCTGGCGACCCGGTGATGGTGGAAGAGCCCGGCTGGGCCATCGAATTTGCCCGCCTGCAGGCACTGGGCATGCGCATTCTGCCCGTGCCACGGCTGGCAGACGGCCCTGATCTGGCCGTGATGGCACGCTATTGCGAAGTGCACAAACCCAAGCTGTATGTGAGTGTGAGTGTGCTGCACAACCCCACCGGTTATTCCCTGACACCGGGTGCAGGCCACCGGGTCTTGCAACTGGCATCGCTTCACGATTTTCATATCGTTGAAGACGACACCTACAGTCACATCGCGCCCGACCATGCCACGCGCCTGAGCGCGCTGGACGGCCTGCAGCGCACTATCTACGTCAGCGGCTTTGCCAAAATTCTGGCGCCCAACTGGCGTGTGGGCTACCTGGCTGCGCCCACAAGCTTGGTGGAGCGACTGCTGGATACCAAGCTTCTGTCCAGTTTGACCACCCCCGCCCTGTTAGAGCAGGCGCTGACCGTCTGCATTGAGCAAGGCCACCTGCGCCGCCATGCTGAGCGTATTCGCACCCGGCTGGACCAGGCCCGTGCGCGCAGTGTGAAGCTGGCGATGGCAGCTGGCTGTCAATTTGTGTCCGAGCCTGCAGGCCTGTTTGGGTGGGTGGATACTGGGACGGACACCGATGCCCTGTCGCAACACATGCTGGACGAAGGCTACCTTCTGGCGCCCGGTAGCCTGTTTCACGCCGAACGCCAGCCAGGTACCCTGATGCGGATCAACTTTGCGACCACGCAGGACGCAGCATTCTGGAAAGTGTTTGAGCGCCTGCGCAAAGCCGCCTGAGTCTTTATCTTTGGCAAGGGGCTTGATTTGCCGCACGAGCGCCTAAAATAGGCAACTCAGGGGCTGCACTGGTTTCGACGTGGGTTCGGACGCGTAGCAGGGCATGTCGAGCTGAATGGGCTCGTTAAACAGATTCAAAAAACCTAACTGCAAACGACGAACGTTTCGCACTCGCCGCTTAATTGCGCGTGAGCCTCACAACAGCAAGCCGATAGGCTGGGCAAGGGTAGCGCAAGCTGTCCAGGCTGTGGGGTAATTTCATTCGGCTGGGCCTGCCTTGGGTAACTTGAGGCAAGTCGAGAAAATAGGTTGCTGGCGTTTTGCATAGCGTGCCACTGCGCGATGCAAAAGGCGAGACTCAAATCAGACGGCTACACATGTAGAACTGTTCGAAAAAGGCTTGCGGACGGGGGTTCAAATCCCCCCAGCTCCACCAGACTGAAGTACAAAGGGCGCTAACGACATACAGTTGGCGCCCTTTTTATTCGGAAAATCAGTCACTTACAGTGCAATAGCCTATAAAGGCTGATATTGACAGCTAGCCTATGGCGGGGGTACAACCGGGGGGGGTTTGGTGATTTTGGGGGGATTTTTTTCCCTGTACCCCCAAATTAAGCCTTGCACCCCCACCCCTTGCGAAAGCCTGTACCCCCATGCTGACCGATCCCGATTGCAAAAACGCTGTATGTACCCCCGGCAAGAAATTCACGCGACTCGCCGATTCCGGCGGCATGTACTTGCAAGTCAGTCCGGCGGGTTCTAAGCGCTGGTTTTTGAAATACCGCATCGATGGAAAAGAGAAACAACTTGCTTTGGGCAGTTACCCAGCGATGGGCCTCAAAGCGGCGCGGCTGGCACGCGATGCAGCCAAGATTAAGAAGTCGCAAGGCATAGACCCTATTCAAGCCAAGAAACTCGAAAAGCTGAAGAACACCCGCTCCAGTGGCGACACCTTCAAGGCGATTGCTATGGAGTGGTACGGCAAGCAAGCCCCCCAATGGAGCGAAAGCCATGCCGAACGAATGCTCAGGCAGTTAGAGCGTGATCTGTTTCCCTGGATTGGGGCGCGGCCCATTGTTGAAATTCATTCAATGGAATTGCTTGCTGCCTTGCACAAGGTCGAGGAACGGGGCGCGTATGAAACTGCCGATCGTGCTTTGATGCTGGCCCGGCAAGTGTGGGACTACTGGCTACCCACTTCGGATGTGCAGCAACGCAATATCACCGAAGGATTGAAGGCAAGGCTAACCCCCTACCGTGGTAAGAGCTTTGCGGCCATTGTCGAACCCGCACGCATGGGCGATTTACTGCGCGCCATCAAAACCTATAAGGGTGGCCCAGTGGTTCGGACTGCGCTGCAAATAGCCCCCATGCTTTACCAAAGGCCCGGCAACCTGCGAGAAATGGAATGGACAGAGCTAGACCTTGATGCAGCAATGTGGACGATTCCCAGCATGAAGATGAAGCGCACCAAGCTGGAGAAAGAGCAAGGCGAAGCCCATACCGTACCGTTACCGACTCAGGCCGTGGACTTGCTGCGCGCACTGCACCCCTTGACCGGACACGGGCGCTATGTGTTCCCCGGTGAGCGAAGCCATGACAGGCCGATTTGTGATAACTCGGTACGCAGTGGCCTCTATGCGCTGGGTTTTGGCAAAGAACAATCTTGGCACGGCTTCAGGGCGAGTGCGCGCACCATGCTGGTGGATCAGTTGAACCTTGACCCGCTGGCGATTGAAGCGAATCTAGCCCATGCCGTGAAGGATGCAAATGGACGCAGCTACAACCGCACGCATTACCTGAAACAAAGGTTTGAACAGATTCAGCAATGGGCCGACTATTTGGACAAATTGGCAAAAGGTGCTGAAGTGATCCAGTTGCGAACCGCATAAACTGTTTATGCCACGCCTAGCTATCGGCTGATCCCCGATGGTGAAAACCGGGACACCCTGACTTGGCGGCGCTGGTTTTCGATTGGGGCGATGCAGGGGAGCGAACTTGTCTTGGACGCAAATATTTGATCCTCAGTGGGCTCTAACCCAGCATGAGGCGCTTTGTGGCGAATACCTGGTGCAAGCAAAAGTGATGTGGTTTCTGGCACAAAGGCTGTGCCAGAAGCAGAAGAGAGCCGTTACCTGCGTTTTGGCACTTGTCTTACGAAACGTGCGTAAATGATCATTTTCAGGCGTGTAAACCAACAGGGATGATTTCTTAGCGTTTTTGGAAACGTTCGGAATTGACTCGAAGCTGATTAAAGAATCGGTTTTGAATTCCTTTAACGAGACGGCTAAATCGACGCAACTGGCAAAACAGAACGCTGAAAAATTCTTTCACATTTTTCAGACGGAATGGTACGTCAAAATACGCACGTCAAAGAATTTATCGACGAATCAAGTGTTTACCACCTGATTGAATTGGCAATTGCTGACGCAGCAAAAACAAGAGCTCGACTAAACGCCATCAAGCGACATGCTGAGACAAATGCAATAAAGAACGATGTATTTCAATGGCTTGATGGGAACATGAGCAAATTCAAAAGCATGGACAAAGCGGCGGAGGCAGTTATCAAGCAACAGCCGATGCATTTAGGACGGCACGGGATTGGGTCGGTGAATGGAAAAAGCTGCGCTCTGCTAGCAAGGCGTAGTTCCTGCTAGTTAACGGGGTTCAAAAAGGTACCCGCAAAAAACGACATTGCTCCTTAATCTGTTGAGGCCGACCGAAAACTGACCATTTAGAGGTCGTTGTGCCGATTCAAAATTGACCAGGGTGTTCCACTGACCTGCTGAATATTTCAGCAGGGGACAAAGAGGTGATCACCATGGACATGATTGGCAAAGTCAGGCGGCTGAGGCTGCGTGACAAACTCTCCCTGAGCGCGATAGCAAGGCTGACGGGTCTTTCAAGAAACACGGTCAAGAAGTGGCTCAAGGCAGCGGGCGACGTTGAGCCCAAGTACCGGCGATGCTGAAGGCGAATGCAAAATCAGCGCGTTCAAGGACGTCCTTGAGCAGTCGCTCAAGCCGACGCTCACCGACCCAAGAAAGGTCGGCGCACAGCCAGGGCGCTGTTCACGCAAATTCAAGCTCAGGGCTACCGGGGTGGCTACAGCGCCGTCACCGACTTCGTGCGAAGGTGGCGTGAGCAATCAGGCAAAGTGCTTGGCAAAGCATTTGTCCCGTTGAACTTTGAGTTTGGCGAAGCCTTTCAATTCGACTGGGTCACGAAGCACTGGTCGTGGGCGGTGTGTTCTACAAGGTGCAGGTGGCCCATCTTAAGCTGTGCGCCAGCAGAGCGTTCTGGCTGGTAGCCTATCTCAGCCAGGGGCACGAAATGCTGTTCGATGCCCACACCCGCTCGTTTGCTGCGCTGGGGTGGCGTGGCACGCCGGGGCATATACGACAACATGCACATTGCGGTTGACAAGGTCCTCAAGGGCAAGGGCCGTATCGTCAACGCACGCTTTGCAGCCATGGCCAGCCACTACCTGTTCAACCCGGACTTCTGCAATGTTGCCAGTGGCTGGGAGAAAGGCGTTGTTGAGAAGAATGTGCAAGACAGTCGGCGCCGCGTCTGGATCGAAGCGGCGACACGCAGATTCGGCTCCTTCATTGAGCTCAACGCCTGGTTGGCGCAACGCTGCCGGGCCATCTGGGTTGACACCGTCCACCCTGAGCACAAGCAGTTCACAGTCGCCGAGATGCTGGAGTTGAGCAGGTGCATCTGATGGATATGCTTAGCCTTTGACGGCTATGTGGAACGACTGGCCAGGGTAAGCAGTACCTGTTTGGTCGTGATTGCACGCAACCGGTACTCTGTGCCGTGCGAATGGGCGGGGCATGGTCAGCACCGGCTCTACCCTGAGCGGGTAGAAGTGGCGGCGGTCGATGCGATGGTGGCCAGCCATGCGCGGCTGGCTGGCGCGGGGCAGATATGCTATGACTGGCTGCACTACATTGATTTGGTGCAGCGCAAGCCCGGCGCCTTGCGTAACGGTGCACCTTCCTGAGTTACCACCCATCTTGCTGCGACTGCGACAGGCACCGCTTCTTCGCCAACCGGCTGGTGATAGGGCCATGGCGCAGGTGCTGGCGGTGGTGGTGCCCAAGGCTGGCCTTGAAGCGGTGCTCGTTGCTGTCGAGTTGGTGTTGGAAGCCAGTGCCCCCAACGGCAACATCAGCATCGAGCATGTGCACAACGTGCTCGCGCGGCTGAACTCCCCCCAACTCCCCGAGCAGGCCCAAACGGTCTTGCATCTGAAGCTCATTCCCAAAGCCGACACCGCGCGCTATGACCGACTGCGGCCAACGCACCTGGATGGCCAGGAGGTGCAGCATGTTAAAGAAGTACGCGATGTCCAGACAGGCCTCAAGGCCTTGCGGCTCAACGGTATGGTCACGGCCTGGGCAGAGTTGGTCGAACAGGGGGTGACAGCACACTGGCGTCCTCACGCTGGTTGATTGAACACTTGCTGCAGGCTGAAGATGTGGACCGGGCCATGCGTTCGATTGCGCATCAGATGAAGTCGGCGCGATTCCCGTCCATCGCGACCTGGCAGGCTTTGACTTTGAGGTCTCCCAGGTCGACAAGGCGCTGATCCTCAAACTTGCCGATCTGTCCTTCACGCAGCAGGCCCACAACGGGTGTTGATTGGTGGACCGGAACAGGTAAGACCCATCTAGCAACCGTGTGGGCATTGCGGGACTGGAGCCCCATGGCAAGCGTGTGCGGTTCTACTCGACAGTCGATCTGGTGAATGCGCTGGAGCAGGAGAAGGCCCAGGGTAAGGCTGGGCGTATCGCCATGAGTTTGGCACGCATGGACTTGGTGATCCTGGATGAGATGGGGTACTTGCCGTTCAGCCAAGCCGGTGGCGCCTTGCAGTTCCACCTGCTGTCCAAACTGTACGAGCACACCAGCGTGATGATCACGACCAACCTAACCTTCGCGGAATGGTCAAGCGTGTTCGGCGACGCAAAGATGACCACGGCACCGTGACCGTCTCACGCATCACTGCCACATCGTGGAAACAGGCAATGAGTCCTACAGGTTCCGCCACAGCACAAAGGAGGCCAAGGGGCGCATCAAGACGCGCGAGCAGGTCAGACAGCTCAACGCTCAGACTGACACGCCGCCAGAGCCGAAATAGGCCCAGCAAATCAAACGGCGCGCGAAGTCGCTTCGCTAGGCCCTTCGCGACTTCCCCGCGCAAAGATCAACCGCTCGAAAGGACTTCACACCGCAAGTGCAAGGCGTATAGTTATCCACAGTTGAGCTTCAAAACTCAACACAAGCCCCTGGTCAAAATTCAATCGGCACAGGTGGTCAATATTCAATCGGCGAACACCAGAGGCGGCCAGCCTGCGCGATGCTACGTGGACTTGATTGTCAGAACCCTCAGGGGAGTGTGGTGGCAGTGTCCTCAGCGGCGCGCAAGCTGCGTGTTTGCGCGTACTGATTTTACTGTCGGACGAAGGGTGTGTAACTTGATCGATTGTCTATGGACTGCTGATTCCGATGCAAAGCCGCCTTTGGTCATTTTGATGATTGCACTTGAGAGTGGTCACGAATACTTCCAACCGCCCTCTATCAATTTTGCGGTGAACGAAGATTGGCTGCACCTACTTCACCGAAAAATCCTAAAGCGACCGTCAGCATTCGCCCAGTCTGCCATTTGGCTCCCCTTTTTACAAACCGGACCCATTGGCTGTGCATTTCCTGTGCCAAAGACTGTGGCTGTTGCGCCAATAAACTCCCGTGCGCGACTGGAACCGGTGTTACCCAATACAACGGTATTTCCATCGCATGTGCAGCTCCCATACGCCCATTGTGTAAAGGGATAACCAACCGAACTCATAGGGATAGGTGGAACAACCAGCATCATGCAGAAGTTGTTCCAAGGCCAAAGTGGGCTTGCGATAGTAATAGTCAGTTTGAATTCGGCTCATCACATCGCCAAAACCCTTTGATTGGCTTTGTAGTTGGTAATCCTGAGCGCTGCTATTGACCACCCGACGTCCTCAACGAATGATTGGACCCGGTCACTATCAATCCGATCTATTTCACCGTTAGGCACCAGGTAGAAGTGCATCTCTTCTTTGTTGAAACCCAGCAACATCACGTTTAGGTCCACCACTTTGAAGATGATGCTCAATGGCCAGTAAGGCCCCTTTCAGCATGACCCCATCAATCACAGGGCGTACCGGAAAGTAGTTTTGGGTCGAAGGACCCCCCATCTTTCTTAGGGATTCACTGCCGAGGAACGAGGCCAGAGTCCTAGTCAAGGCTCCAGAGGAACTGCTGCCAGGGCGTTTTGGGTTGAGCGACTCCCCAACTCGCCACTGCCAAAAGGCATTGCGAATTCGCTGTGCGTCGTCCAGGCTATGACTTTGAAGACTGGGGCTTTGCAAAATTATTCGCTGAAACAGGGCATCACATTCGCAGGCCCATGAGATGGGTAATGGCTCCGGCACCCGCAGAGACCCCCGCTACCGTTACCCGTGATGGATCTCCACCAAAAAGCGCTATGTTTTGTTGTATCCAACGCAACGCTGCTATTTGGTCTTGAAGCCCGCGGTTGGGTGCCGCGTCATCAAAGTGCATAAAACCATCTACACCGATGCGGTAGTTGATAGATACAAACACGACCCGGCCGAAGCCATCGCGCTGCCATCGTACAAGGCGCGTCCGAAGTGCCGCCACGCATAAAGCCGCCACCCGGCATCCACACGATGACCGGCCAGGGTCCTGTGCCCGGTGGACTCCATATTGAGGCTCAGGCAGTCGTGGTCACCTGCATGGCCAGTGATGCCAGGCTGGCTCGCTTGAACGGCAATCGCTCCAAACTTGTCACAAGCGCGAACACCCGTCCAAGGAGCCACGGGTTGAGGAGGCAGCCACCGCAATTCACCTTCTGGAGCTGCTGCGTAGGAATGCCTTTAAAGATACGCAGAGGGTCTGACTGCACCGCCCCTCGATGCACTGTGCGCCCCCTTTATCCACCCAGAAGGAAGCTCAATTAGCAGCAAATCCGTGCTTCTACTCACTGGCCAGGCCAAGCTTGTCGATGAGGTTTCAGACGGCGATGTCGCGCTCGGCCTGGAGTGTCACATCAGATGGTTTACTTGTCGTCAGTGTCACGTTCATGCTGTTCATGCGCGTGGTGTAAGCGCTGTCACCCTGACATTTGTTAGTGGCTTCGTTAAGCTTTGCAAGTACATCTGGCGGTGTGCCCTTCTTGGCACGATGGCAATCCAGGCAGGGCGAGCCAGTGTCTTGGGCCGCTTACCTCACTTGATAGTGGCACATCTGGCATCAGACTGAGCGCTCTGCTGCAAACACCGCGAGTGGTACCAATTTGCCAGCCTTGACTTGCGCTGCTGCCGTTCCGATCACCAATGTCATTGCCTGTATTTGCTGGCCCATCAGTGCTGTCAGCCCAGCCGCCTCGCCCACAAACGGTACATCCGTTTAACTTAGGCCAGTGCATGGCTTTAGCCAGTGGTCGTCAACAAGTGGGCTGGGCTGCCTTTGCCTGGCGAGCCAAAGTTCATCCCGCCCGTCTGGGATTTCGCCACTTTCTCCAAGTCGGTCAGTTTACTTATACCCATACCGGCAGGTACAACCAGCACCAGCGGTGAGGGTACCGATAACAGCGACACCATCGAAGTCCTTAATGGGGTCGTACGGCATTTGCTTGTGCACATAGGGCGTAATCGTCATCTGCGACATACCTATTGACATGACGCTCTGACCATCTGCCGGCAGCCCTTTGAGGTAGTTGATTGCCAGGATGCCGTTAGCCCCAGCCTTGTTTTGAACCACTGTAGGCTGTCCGATCTGACGGGACGCGCATTCGGCCCATGCACGGGTCATGGCATCTGAGCCACTACCGGGCGGCTGCTGAGCAACGACTTGCAATGAGGATTGCGCCTGAGTGTTCGGGCTCAAGGTTATTGAAGCAGCGATCAAGGCGGCTGTTGGCCAAAAAGTATTCTTCATGATGTCTCCTGGGTTTTCTTGAAATGGGCTGGATAAATTCGGACAAGACAGTCAACTGCGCTTGCATTGCGGTTTCCGGTGCGAATGGCTTGACCAAACCCATGCCGCGCAAGCTAGTCAATACGAACTGCATGTGAGCATCGGCTTTGGGATGGTTCTGTATTTCGGGAAACGCAGTAATGAACTGAGTTTTCAAACGATTCTGGATAAGTGCACGCTGCTTCCGATGATGGGCGGTCAAAACAGCGTCGTCTCCGAGCCGCCAGATAAGCAGACCAAGCCGTGGCAAAGCGCGGTTGGCTGTACAGCTTCTCCCAGGCCTGTCGGACAAAGTGATCGGAGCGACGTTTCAAGCTCCACCTTGGAGATGGCCAAAACTCTGTATTTGCCTCCAGGTCAGCAATAAGTCGGCTGAGCACCTGCATCATCAGCACGGCTTTAGAGGGGAAGTGATGTTGCACAGCACCAGTCGTCATTCCCGCAGCCCGAGCAACAGCCTGCATGGAGAGCTGACCGGGCCCGCCATCGCTGATCACACTTATCGCCGAACTTAGCAACCGCTCACGGGTGATTTCGCTTTTTGAGGTGGTGCAGATTGGGTTTCCATGGGCAGGCGGGTATCGACTAAATTACATTATGAATGTAATGTAATTTAATTGAAATGGTGTTTTCCTGCGTTTCGAATCCCTGTGGCAAGACATGTCTATTAGATTTGCCTTGCCCTAATGCGGTCACCCACGAATGTCAGTAGTTGTCCCCAACCCCGATGTCGGCACCTGACCCACTGCAGACATAGACAAGGTTGAGAATCTCTGCCCTGACTGCCGACATTCATCGGCTTTTGTACAGAGGTCGGGCGTGTTCTTTTCCCAGGAATTTCACTTGTAAAGTTGCCTTCGAAAGACAACAAGTTCCATTCGTTCTGATTTCTCGTCATCTGCGCCTTCCTTGGAGCAATTGATAAGTCCTTGGCGACCACCCACTTCCTCAGGCCAGTGGGTCAGAAGGAACGACCTTAATCGCTACGAACTGGAGCGCTCAGTATCGTCAGATGGGCGCGGTCACTCCAACTTCGAATACTGCTAAAGAGCTAGTTGCAGTTGCACTGGTACGCCCACACCGACCTCTTCTCCCAAATGAGCTGAGCCGTCAACGATTTGGTTCAATGGCCCTGCGACTCTGCTGCGCAGAGGATTTGGGTTGGAGTCGATCTCCAGCATGCCACCCCCGCCTACCGCTGCCAGGAGATGAGCTGACGCTAACAGGCCCACGCCAGCGCCGAGGTAGTGCGGGCAGTACATGCGCCCCTTTGCCTGAATCGCCTGGATCACAGGCCAGCATCCGGAGATGCCGCCCCATTTGGCAATGTCGGGCTGTATTACTTTCGTTGGCGCGTGGTCCAGCATGTCGTGAAAATTCGCCTCACCCATGATGTTCTCGCCTGCGGCCAAAGGTGTTGTGCACGCGGCGCCGAGCGCCTGCCATTCACTCACGGGGCGGTCGGCTCGCAGAGGCTCTTCTAACCATGTCAGGGCAAATTCGCTGAGGCGTGGGGCCATCTGACAGGCATCATTGAGAGACCAGGCTTGGTTGGCATCCGCCATCAAATTGAAGTCTTGGCCGAACTGCTGGCGAATCGCTTTGAGGTTGGCCAGATCCCTGTCCTGGCCGAAACCAATCTTGAGTTTGAACGCGGTGTAGCCCTGGGCCTTGCAGGCGGCAACCGTGTCTTGTGGATGATCGGGGTTGATACCGCTGGCGTAGACCGTCACTTGGTCGCTTGTGCCGCCGAGGTAGCGCCACAGCGGCTGCTTGGCTCGACGTGCGCACAGGTCCCACAGCGCTAAGTCCAGGCCGGCAATGGCTTGCGCGATAGGCCCTGGCTCACCCGACTGGATCGCCAACACTGCCGTGCGCTCCGTCAAGAGGGCATAGGCTTCTTCTGGGCCTGTGAAGCTTTTGCCCACCAACAAAGGGCGCATCACGGTTTCAACCAACCGGGCCCGGTGCTCAGCGCCGCAGGCCGGAAAATTGCACCAGACCTCACCCCAGCCCATGGCACCGTCGGTGTCGGTCACGCGGACGAACACGGCGGGCCGGTCGTGCATCTCGCCAAACGAGGTACGCACTGGCGTGGCAATGGGTGCGCGAAAGGTGAATGCTTCAACGCGCTCAATGCTAAGGGGGGACTGGGGCAGAGGGGTCATGGTTTGAGGTCCATTTCGATTCGAACGGAGTCACCGCGGTAGATAACGTTGGCAAGGTAAATCACGGTGCCTTCTTTGTCTTGAAAAATACGGCGCACCTCTACCACCGGGGCACCCACGGCGATGTCGAGCATTTGTGCGATTTCCATGTCGGCGGTGCCGATGGTCAGCACTTGGTGTGCCGTCTTGATGTGCACCCCAGGCATGCTGTGCAGGAGTGGGATCACCGTCTTGGTGCGGAACTCTTCGGGCGCGCGGCGAAAGATGCGCTCGTCCAGGTACAGGCTGATCACGCAGTACGCACTCGCGTCACGCACGTGCACGCGCCGCATGTAGGTGTATTGCTCGGCGGGGCTGCCTTCATTGGCTTTGAGGGGCGGCGAACTCACGCCTTCCTCCATGTTGACGATGGTGGGCTGGGTGTCTTCATAGTTACGCACTAACTCGTCCAGCGTGGTCACCACGCTGATATAGCGCTGGGTGCGCGGCACACCACTTACAAACGTGCCGCGCCCCTGTTGGGGCGATACAAGCCCTTCACGCGCCAGCACTTCGATGGCTTGGCGTACGGTGACACGGGCCACAGAAAACTCCAGCGCCAGGGCTTCGAGCGTGGGCAAGCGGTGTTTTTCGGGCCATTCGCCCCGTGCAATGCGCTGCCGAAACAGATCCGCCAACAGGAAATACCTCGGAACAGGAGTGCCATCAAAAATGTTTGACATATCTTATTGTTGGGTGGTATGGTTGATAGTATGACATGCCCAATCGCATGATGCAATTGTTCATTCTGAACGATCCGTTCGCTGAACCGACTCATTTTTTTCATATGACACCCACTGCTTACCCCGACGTTCAGCTCTTTATCGACAGCACCTGGCGTCCTGCTGCGGACGGGCGCACCGCTAAGGTGATCAATCCCGCTACGGATGAAGTTATTGGTACACACGCCTATGCAAGCGTGGCGGATATCGAGGCCGCTGCCCAATCGGCACTGAAGGGCTTTCAGGTATGGCGCCGTATGTCGGCATTTGAGCGCAGCAACTTGATGCATAAGGCTGCGAACTTGATGCGTGAGCGTGCCGACCGCATTGCAACGCTGATGACAAAAGAGCAGGGGAAAGTGTTTTGCAGAGGCCAAAGCGGAAACCCTGGTAAGCGCCGACACCATCGACTGGTTTGCAGAAGAAGCGCGCCGCGCCTACGGCCGTGTGGTGCCCGCACGTGCTGAAAATGTGCGTCAGCTGGTCATCAAAGAGCCTGTGGGTCCGGTGGCAGCCTTCACCCCTTGGAACTTCCCCATCACGCAGATCGCACGCAAACTGGGTGCAGCCTTGGCTGCGGGCTGCTCGTTCATTGTTAAGGCGCCAGAAGAAACCCCCAGCCTCAGCTGCCGAATTGGTGCGAGCCTTTGCGGACGCAGGTGTGCCTGCAGGCACCGTCAATTTGGTCTACGGTGACCCTGCTGAAATCTCCAGCTATTTGGTTGCGCATCCGGTGATCCGCAAAATCTCGTTCACGGGTTCCCACGCCCGTGGGCAAGCATTTGGCCTCACTCGCAGGTCAGCATATGAAGCGCGCCACCATGGAGCTGGGTGGCCATGCGCCGGTCATTGTTTTCAACGATGCCGATGTGGCGTTGGCAGCCAAGACCATGGTGATGTCCAAGTTCCGAAACGCTGGGCAGGTCTGTATCTCGCCCACTCGTTTTCTGGTTCAGTCAGGCGTTTTTGATCAATTTGTCGCGCTGTTTGTGCAGGCCACCCAAGCGATTACGGTCGGAAACGGCCTCGACCCGCTGTCCACGATGGGCCCGGTGGCAAACCCGCGCCGTTTGGCTGCTTTGCAAGCAATGGTGGAAGACGCCTGCCAGCAGGGAGCCATATTGGTCTGTGGTGGCACCCGCATTGGCATCCAAGGCAATTTCTTTGCGCCCACCGTGTTGACTCACGTCCCCCTAAGTGCGCAAGCGATGAACACCGAACCCTTCGGTCCCTTGGCCATGATCAATCCGTTTGAGCATTTTGACGAAGCCGTGGCGGAAGCCAACCGTCTGCCTTTTGGTCTGGCCGCCTACGCCTGGACTTCGTCCTCCAAAACCAGCCACGCGCTGGGCACACAGCTTGAAACCGGCATGCTGACCATCAACCACCTGGGCCTTGGCATGCCCGAAGTGCCGTTTGGGGGTGTTAAGGATTCCGGTTATGGCTCGGAGGGCGGCAGTGAAGCCATTGAGCCCTACCTGACACCCAAATTCATCACGCAGGCTGATCTGTAAGCCACCGCATCAATCGTCACCAACAGGGCTAGGACTCCACCCCATGAGCGTGCAAACAAAATCCGCCGGTTACGACTACATCATTGTGGGCGCAGGCTCTGCCGGCTGTGTGCTGGCCAACCGCCTAAGCGCTGACCCCGCCTGTCGGGTACTGCTTCTGGAAGCAGGCGGCAGCGCCAAGAACTTCTGGTTGCATTTACCCGTGGGTTACTTTCGCACCATTTTCGACAAACGCTATTCCTGGCAGTTTGAGATCGAGAAGCAAGCCAGTTCAGGTAACCGCGCCATTGTCTGGCCACGCGGCCGGGTGCTAGGCGGATCAAGCGCCATCAATGGCTTGCTCTACATCCGAGGCCAGCATGAAGATTTCAATGACTGGGCCCAGATGGGTGCGAAGGGATGGAGCTACCGCGAAGTGCTGCCCTTCTTTAAGCGATCTGAACGCTATGACGGAGGCACCTCGGACTATCACGGTGGCGATGGTGAGTTGAGCGTCTCGGACCTGCGCAACGACCACCCCTATTGCCAAGCTTGGCTGCAAGCGGGCGCCGAAGCGGGCTTTGCGCGCAACGCTGATTTCAATGGCCCGCAAAGTATGGGCTTGGGCGCCTATCAACTCACATTGCGCGGGCACTGGCGTTGCGACGCAGGCAAAGGCGTTTTTGAACCCAGTCATGTCGCGCCCAAATTTGAGCATTCTCACCCATGTTCAAGTCACCCGAGTGTTGATCGAAAAGGGCTGCGCAGTGGGTGTCGAGTTTGTTGAGAACGGTGAGCGCCAGCAAGTGCGGGCGGAAGCTGAAATATTGCTCGCGGCTGGCGCTCTGCAATCACCTCAACTGCTGCAACTGTCCGGTATTGGCTCGGCTCAGCTATTGCAGTCGCACGGCATTACGGTGCAAGCAGATTCCCCCGAAGTAGGCGAGAACCTGCAAGATCACTACCAAGCGCGGGTCATCGTCAAGCTCAAACACAAAATGTCTTTGAATGACCAGATTCGCAATCCCTTCTCACTGGCGAAGATGGGCGCCCAGTGGCTGTTCCAGCAGCGCGGACCATTGACTGTAGGTGCAGGGCAGGTTGGCGGCATGGTGTGCAGTCGCTATGCCCAAAATGGCCGCGCCGACTTGCTGTTCAACGTGATGCCCTTGTCGGTGGACCGGCCGGGTGACCCACTGCACAACTTCTCTGGCTTTTCAGCCTCAGCCACGCAATGCCGCCCGCTCTCACGCGGCACAGTGCACATCCGAAGTGGTGACCCCCTGCAGGCACCGAAAATTTCTGCCAATTACCTGACTGAGCCGCAAGACGCCAAGGTGCTGGTCGCAGGCTTGGAGATTTTGCGAGACATCTACCGTCAACCTGCTTTCCGAGACTTGGTTACCGACGACGAGTACATGCCAGGCAAGCAAGCACAAAGCGCCCAGGCACTCGAAGAATTTGCACGCAACAAGGGCGGTACCGTGTTCCACCCCACAGGCACTTGCCGCATGGGGAGTGATGAACGTGCGGTCGTTGATTCGAACTTGCGCGTCAATGGCGTGACCCATCTGCGCGTGATCGATGCGTCGGTCATGCCTGCCATGGTGTCGACCAATACCAATGCATCAGCCATCATGATTGGCGAAAAGGGAGCAGCGCTGGTACTGGGACTCGTTAGCAAACCATCCCAGCCTTGATTACTCACAACCGAGCAGGAGACAACAACATGAAAACTAAGAACTCGAAAGAAGGAGCCAGAAGTGCAGCGTGGGCCTTGGCCTTGGTCACGCTCAATCTTTGATGCTGCCCACATCGTTACAAGCGCAGACCTACCCTACAAAAGCGGTGCGCTGGGTCGTGGCATGGCCTGCAGGGGTTTGGTGGATGTGGCTGCAAGGCAGCTTGCCAATCGACTACAAGTCACGATGGGGCAACCCATCGTCGTAGAAAAAGCGGGCGCCAACGGCAACTATTGGCGCAGATTCGGTAGCCAAGCCGCAGCAGATGGTTACACGCTTCTCTTCTCCTCCAGTGCGTTGACTACAGGCACGGCGATGGGCGCAAAAATGCAGTTCAATGCTGTGACAGATCTTGAGCGCGTCAGTTTGGTGGCTCATGCACCTTCCGTCTTGGTGGTTCAGCAGGCGAGCAGCATTCAGACCGCAAAGGAATTGGTCGAGCGTGCACGAAAGGAACCCGGCAAGCTCAGCTACGCATCTGCGGGAATTGGGTCGCCAGCCCATCTGACGGGCGAGCTGTTCAAAGCCAATGAGAAGATCTTTGTGCTCCATGTGCCTTACACCGGTGCACCTGCTGCCATGACGGACCAAATCGCCGGTCGAGTGGACTACCAGTTTGCCAATGTGGCAGTGGCATTGCCGCAAATCAAGGCGGAGAAAGTGCGTGCGCTGGCTGTGACCAGTCCGCAACGCATGACCAGCTTGCCGCAAGTGCCCACCATGTCCGAAGCAGGGATGGGTAGATTTGATGCGGCTCAATGGATTGGCTTGTTGGCGCCCAAGGGAACGGATCAAAGCATCAAGAACAAGTGGGCGTCTGAGATCAACAAGGTGCTGGAAAACAAAGACTTTGAAGCCGCGCTGAGCAATGCGGGAATGAACACCGCGAAACCCGGCACTGCGGAAGGCTTTGACACGTACTTCAAGCAAGAGCTCTTGCAGTGGAAAACGGTGGTCAAGACGGCCAATATTCAACCCGAATAGGTGTATCGACATGAGCAATAGCAAGGACCAGGCCCAACCGAATATTTTGATGATCATGGCAGACCAGCTCGCTGTGCCTACCTTGCCATTTCACGGTCACTCACTGGTAAAGGCGCCGCATTTGAGTCAACTGGCGCAACGCGGTGTCGTGTTTGACAGTGCTTACTGCAACTTCCCCATTTGTGCGCCATCACGCTTTTCGATGCTATCTGGGCGCCTGCCACATGCGATTGCAGCCTATGACAATGCCAGTGAATTCCCGTCCGCTACGCCCACCATGGCGCACTACTTGCGCCACGAGGGCTACCGCACCATTTTGTGCGGCAAGATGCATTTCATTGGGCCGGACCAATTGCATGGCTTCGAAGAGCGCTTAACCACGGACATCTATCCGGCCGACTTTGCCTGGACGCCGGATTGGCTCAAAGGTCCTTCCCACCGCCCTACGGGTGTGAGCATGCGCCCTGTATTGGAAGCAGGCCCCTGCGTGCGCAGCATGCAGATCGACTACGACGACGAGGTGGAATACCGTGGCACTCAGTGCCTGTACGACCTCGCCCGTGCCCCGCAAAAGCGCCCCTTTTTCTTGACGGTCTCCTACACGCACCCGCACCCGCCTTTTGTGGCGCCCCAGCGTTTTTGGGATTTGTACCGCGACGAAGACATTGATGATCCGCGCGTACCGCCCATCGCCTACGATGATCTCGACGTGCATAGCCCATGGTTGTATATCGCGCACGCCCAAAACCTGTACAGCACCAGTCCAGAGCAAGTCAGGCGCGCACGCCATGCCTACTACGCCATGGTCAGCTATGTGGATGAAAAAATCGGCCGCATCCTGTCTGTGCTGGAGGAAACTGGCTTGGATCGCAACACCGTGGTGGTGTTTTGTGGCGACCACGGTGAGATGTTGGGTGAGCGCGGCATGTGGTTTAAACAGTGCTTTTTCGAATCCTCTGTTCGTGTCCCGATGATCGTATCGATGCCAGAACGATTCGCACCGGCACGCGTTGCTGCGCACGTCTCTCTGGTTGACTTGCTGCCCACCTTCATGGATTTGGCCTGCAATGGCCAGCCGCCTGAGCCAGTGGGGCCGCTGCATGGCACCAGCTTGCTGCCTTTGCTGGATGGCTCCGCGTCAGGGCAAGAGCGCACAGTCATCTCCGAATACAGCTCAGAGGGGGTGTGCGCACCCTCGCGTATGGTGCGAGAAGGACCGTGGAAGTACATCTTCACCAACGGCTTAGCGCCCCTGCTTTTCAATTTGCAATCTGATCCGGATGAACTTGAGAATTTGTCCGGACAAGCGGCCCATGCCGAAATAGAAAAGCAATTGCACGCACGCTTAGTGCAAGGCTGGGACCCGGCCACTGTGCATGCACAAATTTTGGCAAGCCAACGCGAACGCTTGTTCTTGGCCGAAGTCGCTGGGGCTAACGTCGGTAGCCCCAATTGGGCATTCCAGCCTTTTGTTGACGAGACACAACGGTTTATCAGAGGCTCCGGGGCCGCTGGGCCGACCAGCGTCAAATCCCGGGCGCGCTTTCCCTATGTTGAGCCTGCACAACCAGATCAAGTAGTCAATGAGAAGTAGACCATGAACAGCCCGAAGAATCCTCCCCCGCACATCATTCTGATCATGACGGATCAGCAACGCTTTGACACGATCAACGCGATGGGCGCGAGCTGGATGAAGACCCCCACGCTTGACCGCATGGTGCGCGAAGGCGTTGCCTTCTCGAATTGTTACGTCACATCCCCTGTATGTGTTGGGTCGCGCGCCAGTCTATTCACCGGCATGTACCCCCATTCCACGGGCGTCTTCACCAACTTCCACCCCTGAGCCGACCTGGTCCCGACGTTGGCGCAGGCTGGGTACCACTGCGTGAACATCGGGAAGATGCACATCAACCCCTATGACGCCAAGGGCGGATTCCATCAGCGGTTTTTCATGGAAAACAAGGACAGGCCCTTGTTCCTTGACGAGCATCCCAGGGCGCTTTATGACGAGTGGGACAAAGCCTTGCATGCACGCAAGCTCGTCAAACCCAGCCGCTATACGCGGCACACCAAAGACCCCGAAGGCTACCGCCAGGCACTCGGGGCATTTCCATGGGAACTCGACGAAGACATGCACTCCGACATGTTCATTGGTGAACATGCCGTCTGGTGGTTAGAAGAGCGCAAAGCTACCGCGCCACTGTTTTTGCAGATCGGCTTTCCTGGTCCGCACCCACCTTACGACCCACTGCCGCGCTACCTTGACATGTACAAGGATGTGGACATTCCCTTGCCCACACCGACAGCAGCCGAGATCGCCGCGCAGCCGCCCTCGCATGCTGTTCTGCGCAACAACATGATTCGCCATAACTACGATTCCGTATCGTGGAGCGATCACCCAACACCGGAGGCCTTACTGAGAATGCGACGTCACTATGCTGCCAATGTGAGCATGATTGACGACCAAGTTGACAAAATCATGCAGACGC
This sequence comes from Candidatus Defluviibacillus avedoerensis, assembly GCA_016703665.1. GTDB lineage: Bacteria > Pseudomonadota > Gammaproteobacteria > Burkholderiales > Burkholderiaceae_C > Defluviibacillus > Defluviibacillus avedoerensis. The sequence goes on along the minus strand of JADJBS010000010.1, from coordinate 17,485 downwards.
TGGATGCGCGTGGCTATCTGGACAATGCGCTGGTCATCTTTACCTCTGACCATGGCGACGCCCTGGGTGACCATGGGCACATTCAGAAGTGGACGATGTACGACGCCTCGGTGCGCGTACCCTTGATCATGTGGTCGCGCAATGGCCAGACGCCACAGCGCAATGACTCCTTGGTGCAACTCATGGACATAGCGCCCAACCATTCTCGAAACCGCTGGGTTGCAAGTTCCAAAGTCCTTTGAAGCGACCTCTCTGTGCCCCATCTTGAGCGGTGAACGCGAGTCTGTTCGCGAAGCGGTCTACGCCGAACTGGCACGTGACCACATCCAGACTGGCGCCGAATACATGGTGATGAAGCGCGACGCACGTTGGAAGATCGTCTACTACCTTGGCGAATCCCACGGCGAGCTCTACGACATGCTCAACGACCCCGGCGAGCTATGCAACCTATGGTCGTCCCCAGAACTCGCCAGCATGAAAGAAACCATGATCAAAGATTTGCTGGTCTGGTCCCTTCGCTCAACATTGGCTGGTCGTCAGCAGGAGACCCCTAAGCCCCAGCAGCCCATGTTAATTTGAACTTGCTGCTTGAAATCCTACGGCCAACCCTTAAACCACACCTGATTGGAGACCCATGAAATTCAATACGCAACACATCTTGAAGTGCGGCCTAGCCGTTGCTTTCGCTGCCGCAGCATTTTGCGCGCAGTCACAGGACGCTTACCCAAGCAAGAACATTACTCTGATTGCCCCCTTTCCTGCTGGTGGTGTGGTTGACGTCACAGCGCGTTTGATTGCCGAAAAAATGCAAACTCACTTGAAGGGCAACATCATTGTTGACAACAAACCCGGAGCGGGTGGCACGGTCGGTACGACGCTTTTGGCACGCGCCAAGCCTGACGGCTACACACTGGTGGTGGGAGACCCGGCGACCCATATTTACAGCCCCACCATTTACCCCAACGTCGCCTATGATCCCGTCAAGAGCTTTACGCCAATTGGTCAAATCAGCTACGGCCCGCTGGTGGTGGCAGTCGGCCCCAAAACAAAAGCTGCAACGATGCAGGATTTGATGACGGAGCTGCGCAGTGAAGGCGACAAAGCCAATTACGGCAGCAATGGCAACGGCAGCACCCCCCATCTGGCCACCGAATGGTTCAAGCAGGTCACCGGACTGAAGACCACCCATGTGCCCTACGGTGGCGGCCCTGCCAACATGACAGCGCTGGCCAGTGGTGACACCACTTACTCCATCAACCACATTCCTCTGGCGCTGGGCATGATCAAGGGAGGCCGTCTGCGCGCATTGGCGACCACAGGTGCCAAACGATCACCCGCTTTTCCAGACTTACCAACAGTAGGCGAGAGCGGCATCAAGGGCTATGAAGCCTATTCCTGGTTTGCGCTCTTTGCGCCAGCCAATCTGCCGTCCGCTATCCAAAGCAAACTGTCGGCGGCACTGCAAGCAACGCTGCAAGATCCAGAGCTGCGTACTAAGTTGAATTCACTGGGCGATGAGCCTTCTACCGCAGTCCGAGCGACCTGAGCAAATACATGGCGACGGAGACTGAGCGCTGGGTGCCGATCATCAAATCGGCAAAAATTTCAGTTGACTGATTGAATAGAGCGGTGAAATGTTTCAGCACTTACAAGTCCTGGAACTTCTCATGCTCGCCCCGCGTCCCCTTCCGCAGGATTTTCTAGATTCAATAATGAACCGCATTCGAGGGCGTGAATTTGCGAAGCCTAAATGCAAAAAAGCGATCTGATGAGTTGCTGCATTCAATTGTTAGCGGTTCAATTTGAAATCACACTGCCGACTAGAAATACAGGTACTTAATGGATCAAGTAGGCGGAATTGGCAGGCGGGGGGTGCTTGTTTCCTAGGCGGATTCATGGGGCGGGCAGGTCACAATGCGGAATCTTTGTATTGAAGTTCAAGATGCCAAGGAACTCTCAAATCAAACTGAACCTTGAAGGTCAGCCCAACACACGCTACCACCACTATTGGCTTCCAGATACCGATCACTCACAAGTACCCGTACCTGGCCCATTGTGAAAATTCACATTCGACCAGGTCCTGACATTGAAATGCGGGGGGCAGTCAGGCGATCCAACGTTACCCCCGCACACCTTAAATCCTGTTGAATACGGCGGAATGAGTTTATTGCCGGGTTGGTTCAAACCTATCACTTTTTGGCAATGGCCTTAGCGCGCAGAGTCGTCCTTCAACCTTCTCCGACCACTCTTAATAGAAATGCCTGAACTGCTTGGCACAACCGTTGCTTGTGATCAGACATGCTGTCGGCAACATCACCATTTTCCGTTTCCCGCGACAAGGGAGCAAGTTCCCTTTGGCAAATCCAGCTCAATTTGCTGCTGGATTCCACGGGCGAGGGAATTTTTGGCATCGACCTGAGCGGACACTGTGTTTTCATCAACCGAGCAGGTGCCAGTATGCTGGGCTGGAATGCGGCTGAAGTGCTGGGCTCTAACATGCACGAGCTAACCCACCACTCGCACGACGACGGCTCGCATTACCCCGATACCGAGTGCCCCATCTTCAATGCCTTTCGGCAGGGACTGGCGTGCCGAATTGACACAGAGGTATTCTGGCGCAGGACCACAGTTCTTTTCAAGTTGAATACTCCAGCTACCCCATCATTGATGGCATCGAGGTGCGTGGCGCGGTCATTACCTTTGTCGATATCACCGCACGTCGGCAGGCAGCCCAGGACCTGCAACAGGCCAACGCCAGCCTGGCCAGGGCCAACGACGAGTTGGAACTGCGGGTGGGCGCACGCACCCGCGAGCTGTCGGCAGCCCTGGGTCAGTTGCGCGAACTCGCCGCATATTCGGAAACGATACGGGAGGAAGAGCGAACCCGCATCGCCCGCGAGGTCCACGACGAACTCGGTAGCCTGCTGGTAGCCCTCAAGATGGACGTTAACTGGATGGACAAACGTCTGGCAGAACAACAGCGGCGCAGCTCGCTCGAAGCGCAGTCCATGCGTGACCGATTGCGCGGCAAGTGCCAAAGCATGAGTCGGCAAATTGAGAACGCAGTGGTCAATGTGGGCCGTATCATCACCGACCTGCGCCCCAGCATCTTGGACCACCAGGGCCTGTGGGCCGCGCTGGAGTGGCAGGCGCACGAATTTGCACAGTCGGCAGAGCTTTCGCTGGAATGGAGCATGGTGGGCACCGAGCACATCGAACTGCCGGAAAATCTGGCCATGTCAGTGTTTCGCATCTTTCAGGAAATGCTCAGCAACGTGGCACGCCACGCTCGCGCGACGAACATTTTGGTCACTGTTGAGGTGAGTGATAACGCACTCAATCTCCAGGTGGGCGACAACGGCTGTGGCGCATCAGCCGAGGCATTTGACGCGGCGACCGCCTACGGTGTCATGGGCATGCGGGAACGCGCCCGCCACCATGGCGGATGCCTCTCCATCAGCAGCCAAATCGGCCAGGGCTCCCTGTTCCAACTGCGTATACCGTTGCGGCATGCCTATTGCGGGCGCAGCACATGATTCGTTTGCTCTTAGGTGACGACCACCGCATCGTACGCGAAGGTCTCAAGCAAATTTTGGCCGACGCACCAGATGTGTGCGTTTCGGCCGAGGCGCAAAACGGCACCGCGGTGCTGGACCAGGTTAGCACGCTAGGCGGCAACGACGGACTGGATCTGGTGCTACTGGATATAGCAATGCCAGGGGTCGACGGACTCGAGGTGCTGCAAATCCTGCGTCGGAATACCCCACACTGCCGGTGCTGATGCTCAGCACCTATCCAGAGAAGCACTACGCGGTACGCTGCATCAAGCTGGGCGCGGGGGGCTACCTCAACAAAAGCGCTGACCCGGACGACATGGTAGCGGCCATTCGCAAGGTTGCAGGTGGGGGTATGTAGTGTCAGCCCCGCCACGGCGGAAGCCCTGGCGGTAACGGTAGGCACTGTCGCTTCACGCAGCGGCGCGGGCGATGTAGAAGCACTTTCGCACCGGGAACATCAGGTGTTTCGATTGCTTACCGCCGCCACACGGTGAGCGAAATTGGTGCAGAGCTCAAACTGGCCCCGAATACCGTCAGCACTTACCGCGCCCGCATTCTGGAAAAGACAGGTGCAAAGAACGACGTGGAGCTGGCTCTTTTTGCTGAACGCCAGACCCGTGCTAGTCCTACCATCCCATAAGTCGCAGTTGTTGTAGGGCTGGCCCTACACAGTGTCGTAGAGCGTGGGGCGAATTGCTGGCTGCGGCGCTCAAAACTTGAATCTGGCCCGCACCTTGCTGAGTGATCTGCATCACTTCACCGAGGTACACCATGTCCGAATTCTTCTCTCCCTATGATGCCGACCGTCCCCTGATGCTCAAGTGCAGCTGTGGCCGAGAGCACTCGGTGGTTGACCACCAGGCCGAAGTGGCCGCCGATACAGCCGCAATCGAATTGCGCCGGCGCAGCCTTAGCAGCACGTTCGAGGCATACAGCAACGAATTCATTGAAGCCACGCTTGTCAAGGCCATCTTTCCGCAGGATGCCGTGCGCCGCAGCTTTCTGAAAGCTGTGGGCAAGAGCACCGCCATGGCGGCCATTGCCAGCGTGCTGCCCGTGGCCAACATGCAGGCCATGGCACAGGAAAAAGGTACGTTGGAAAAAACCAACCTGAAGATCGGCTTCATCCCAATCACCTGCGCCACACCGCTGATCATGGCGCACCCACTGGGCTTCTATCAAAAGCAAGGCCTCACGGTGGAAGTGACCAAGACGGCAGGCTGGGCGCTGATTCGCGACAAGATGATCAACAAGGAATACGACGCCACGCACTTCCTCTCACCCATGCCGATTGCAATTTCCATGGGACTGGGGTCGAATGCCACACCCATAAATGTGGCCACGATCCAGAACGTCAACGGCCAAGCCATCACGTTGGCGCTCAAACACAAGGACAACCGCGACCCAAAGAACTGGAAAGGGTTCAAGTTCGCGGTTCCGTTTGACTATTCGATGCACAACTTCCTGCTGCGCTACTACCTGGCAGAAGCAGGCATAAACCCCGACACCGATGTGCAAATTCGGGTGGTTCCACCCGCCGAGATGGTGGCCAACTTGAAGGCCGGAAATATCGACGGCTTCCTCGGGCCGATCCCTTCAACCAGCGTGCGGTCTACGAAGAAGCTGGCTTTATTCACCTGCTGACCAAAGACTTGTGGAATGGCCACCCATGCTGTGCCTTTGGCACCAGCACAGAATTCATCCAGAAAAACCCAAACACATTTGCCGCGCTGTACCGCGCTGTTCTTACGTCCGCAGCCATGGCACGCGACCCGAAGAATCGCGAACTCATTGCTAAGGTCATTGCGCCTGCCCAGTACCTGAATCAGCCCGAAGCCGTGCTCAACCAAGTACTCACCGGAAAATTTGCCGACGGTCTGGGCAACATCAAGAACGTGCCCGATCGGGCCGACTTTGACCCCATGCCATGGCAGAGCATGGCGGTGTGGATGCTCACCCAGATGCAACGCTGGGGCTATATCAAGGGCGAAGTCAACTATAAGCAGATTGCGGAAAAGTGTTCCTGCTGACCGACGCCAAGAAGCACATGAAGACGTTGGATCAGAAAGTGCCCGATGGCGCCTACCCCAAGTTCAAGATCATGGGTAAGGAGTTTGACGCCGACAAGGCAGCCGCCTACTCCAAGAGCTTCGCTATCAGCAAGGCTGCCTGAGATGGGTACATCGCGTTCCCTCAGCTTTCGGGCCGGGTTGCTCTCGGTGCTGATCCTACTAGTGCTGCTGGCCACTTGGTATGCAGCCACTGGCTCTACTGCTACAACTACGAGCTCGGCCGGCATGACCCCAGATCAGATCGAGTACGCCAAGATGATGGGCAAGGACCCCGGCAACGCTAAGACAGTCGGGTTTCCCACTCTGGGGCAGATGGGCGCCACCGTGTGGGGGCATCTGGCCAACCCGTTTTACGACAACGGGCCAAACGACAAGGGCATTGCCATCCGGTTGGCGCATTCTTTGGGGCGTGTGAGCTTGGGCTTTGGCCTGGCCATGCTGGTGGCCATTCCCCTCGGTTTTGTGATTGGCATGTCACCCCTGATGCGCAAGGCGCTGGACCCATTCATACAGGTACTGAAGCCCATCAGCCCGCTGGCGTGGATGCCGTTGGCCCTGTACACCATCAAGGATTCCTCGATTAGCGGCATCTTCGTCATCTTCATCTGCTCGGTATGGCCGATGCTAGTGAACACCGCTTTTGGCGTGGCCTCGGTCAAACGCGAATGGCTCAATGTGGCCAGCACCCTAGAAGTCAGCCCATTGCGCAAGGCCTTTCAGGTAATTCTGCCAGCTGCCGCGCCCACAATTCTGACGGGCATGCGCATCAGCATGGGTATTGCCTGGCTAGTCATCGTGGCGGCCGAAATGCTGGTTGGCGGCACCGGCATTGGCTACTTTGTGGAACGAGTGGAATAACCTGTCGCTGACCAATGTGATCTTCGCCATCGTGCTCATTGGCGTGGTCGGCATGCTACTGGACCTGGCCTTTGGCCAACTGCAAAAGGCGGTGACGTATGTGGAGTGACGTGCCATCGCGTGCCACGGCGGCCAACATTCCGGTCAAGCTCATTTCCCCCGGAAGCCCACAACAAACCAAGGCATCTTCCATGAATGGTCTACTCAGAATCGACAACCTCGGCAAGACTTATGCGCCGGGCAAGCCGGTGTTCTCCAGCGTGTCCTTCACACTAGAGCGCGGCGAGTTCGTCTGCATCATGGGCCATTCGGGTTGCGGAAAAACCACGGTGCTTAACGTGCTGGCCGGACTGGACACTGCGTCAGAGGGCTATGTGTTCATGAATGGCCGAGAGATCTCCGGCCCCAGCCTGGGGCGCGGCGTGGTGGTCCAAAGCCATGCGCTCATGCCGGCTCACGGTGCGCCAGAATATTGCATTCGCCGTAGTGTCGCGCTGGCCCGATTGGTCGCGCGCCGCCCAGGTCAATGCACAGGTTGAAAAGTTTGTCACCATGGTGGGGCTAAACGCTGCCATTGACAAAAACCCAGCCAACTCTCCGGCGGCATGAAGCAGCGCGTGGGCATTGCACGTGCGTTCTCCATCAGCCCCAAAATGCTCTTGCTGGACGAGCCCTTTGGCGCGCTGGACGCACTGACCCGCGGCACCATCCAGGAAGAGCTGATGGGCATCGTGCGCGAAACGCAACAAACCGTTTTCATGATCACGCATGACGTGGACGAGGCCATTCTGCTGGCCGACCGCATTCTGCTGATGAGCAATGGTGACGAAACCGACACCGGCTACAAGCCCGGTGGCATTGCCGAAGTGGTGGTCAACCCCTTGCCACGCAGTCGCAAGCGCGCGGAGCTGCACCATCTGGACGGCTACTACGACCTGCGCAACCACATCGTGGACTTCTTGGTAAGCCGAGCCAAGGCCCACTAACTTTTCTTTTCCTTCTTTCCCCAACTCGTTTACCAGGAGCCCTCTATGAACCGATTAGAAGTCACCGAAAAAATCATCAGCACCAAGGTTGCCAAAGGCATCCAATGGGCCGACGTCGCCAAAAAAGTGGGCCTATCCAAGGAATGGGTCACCGCGGCCTGTCTGGGCCAGATGACGCTGGACGCCGCACAGGCCAAAATCGTCGGCAAGATCTTCGGCCTGACCACCGAAGAACAGAAGTGGCTGCAGGTTGTGCCCTATAAAGGCTCACTGCCCACTCCAGTGCCGACCGACCCGTTGATCTACCGCTGGTACGAAATCGTCAGCGTGTATGGCACCACCATCAAGGAACTGATCCACGAAGAGTTTGGCGACGGCATCATGAGCGCCATCGACTTCTCCATGGATATCGTGCGCCAGCCCGACCCCAAGGGGGACCGTGTCAGCATGGTGTTGTCGGGCAAGTTCCTGCCGTACAAACAGTACTGAGCCGGGTCGAGCACGCCACGATGGATGCCAAGCCGCCATTGCCGCCGTTCACCCAGGAGACCGCAGTCCAAAAGGTTCGCATGGCCGAAGACGCCTGGAACTCACGAGACCCGGAGCGCGTCGCTCTGGTTTACACCGAAGACACCCGCTGGCGCAACCGCACGGAGTTTCCGGTCGGACGGGAGCAGGTGCGCCAGTTGCTGGTGCGCAAGTGGGCAAAGGAGTTGGACTATCGCCTGATCAAGGAGCTGTGGGCCTTTGCCGGCAACCGCATTGCCGTGCGCTTTGCCTACGAATGGAGAGATGACTCCGGGAACTGGTTTCGCTCTTATGGCAATGAAAATTGGGAATTTAATCCACACGGTTTCATGGCCTACCGGTTTGCCAGCATCAATGATCTCCCGATCAAGGACGTAGACCGCAAATTCCACTGGCCTCTGGGTCGGCGCCCGGGCGACCACGCCTCATTGATCGATCTTGGGCTCTGATCTCGTCACACGGGCGCGTTCACGCGGGTGCGCCCATCTGGCGATGCGGTTGCGCTTAAGCAAACGCAGGAAGAGCGTCGCATTGGACCATGATGCGGGATATGGTTGGTGTGTCGGGCATGTTGATGTTCAACACCCGCGTTACCGCACTTGGACTGCCCTGTGCAAACATCGGCCATAGAGACTTGGTCGCTGTGGCAAAAACAACCCAGTGTTCGACTAGTTCGCCAAACCTTGCTCCACGGCGTGCGGTCCGGTAGCAATCCAGTTCGTTTGCCAGGCTCGCGATGCGCGCATCGCCAGAGCAGGATTGAACGCCTGTCCGGTCCATTTGCATGTCGGCTTACAAGACACCACGCTTCGCTTGCAACTGATCGCAACGGGCACCCATGTGCCAACGACCAACGTCTGCTGTCAGGCATTTCCAATGCAGAGACGGGATTGACTATTGGCGTGGTCGGTCCACAGTTGCTTTCCCTTCAACTTAAGGAGAGCATCATGGACAGCGAAACTGCAGCCCCTGTCAAAGTTCCGTGGAACAAAGGGAAAATTGTTGGCCAGAGGCCCCGCTGAAACTTAAAGACATCTGGGCCATCCGCATACGACTTCAACTTGGCCATCGCACACGGGAGCTTGCGCTCTTTGATCTTGGATTGGATAGCAAGCTCAGGGCCTGTGACCTGGTCCGTTTACGTGTGCGGGATATTTTGCCATGGCGATCGCGTCTCACCGCGTGCGATCGTCATGCAGCAAAAGACGTCATAACCGGTTCAATTTGAAATCACGCCGCCAACTAGAGATGCTGTAACTGAATGGATCAAGGAGGCGGAACTGGCAAATGACGATTACCTTTTTCCCTAGCCGGGTCCATGATTCCCCACACTTGGGAACCAGACAATACGCACGAATATTGGTTCCTGGATTAAGGAAATCGGACTGGATCCAACAGCCTATGGCACACTCACCATGCGTCGTACCAAGCGTCCTTGATCTACCGGCGTACCAAAAAACATCCGTGCCGTGCAATTGCTTCTGGGACACACCAAGCTGGAAAGCACCGTGCGTTACCTCGGAATTGAGGTCGAGGATGCCTTAGAAATTTCAGAACAAACGGAGATTTGAAAGAACTTGCCAGGCCGGCGACCTACGCCAACTTAGGCTTCCAGTTACCGGCCATTCGTGATTGGCCGCACTTGGCCCAGACCTGCCTCACGAAGATCAATGAATTCAAGCGAGCCTTTTACATAGAGCCGAAATCAACTATTGCCGTCGCTTTCGCGTCAATTGAGTGACCTAATTTTTGTTTCTATTTCCGACGCGCGCCAAAGCCACTGACCGTTTGCCAAGTCGAACGGGTGCGGGATAAATGCCAGTTTGACTCCTTCATACCAACTTGTCCGACTGACGGGGTAACGTTTAAGACCTCTGCTAGGCGGAGCAATTGGTCGTAAGCAGCAGTTGAACTTTGGAATGGAGTCATGTGCAGTCCTTTTTGTTTCGGTGAGGATTGGTATTAGCAAGTTCGTACCTGTAAGCCAAAGACAGATGTGTCGTTTGGATATCCAATTTTTCAAAAAACAAACCCTTTTGGGGCCCGGACGTCGAGTTAGAGGTAATTCATTTGAGCGAATTTCGGTTCGCAGCATCATGGTGCCCCTGGTTGCGTGAGACTGACCAAAATGACTCCAGTGTTTGGCGTCGTGTGGCGTCCTGTTGATCAGAATCTGTGATATTTAGGAGTCAGCATATTGGTGATGCTGCGCCATGCGCGAGGTGACCTGGTCGGCAAAGTCGGCCTATCTTCGCGGACAGATATCCCTTGGTGGACTCGCCAACAAACGTGAAAACTTTGCGGATTGAATGGGTCCCAGATACACTATCTGCGTGATTGGCAAATTGGGTATGTGATGTTGATGGTGGGTGACTTCCCAGCAAGTTTTGCAGTAACTATTGCAGTAACTTTTCTGACGAAATCCGAAACCCTTTGTGGCTAGGGCGTTCCAGGGATCTTTCGATTCCGCCCCAGGCCACCATCTAACATTTCAGCGACTTTCAAAGAAGTTCGCCAAAGACAAAAGCCCTAAGTCATTCAAGACCTAGGGCTTTTCCATGTCAGCTAAGGTGCAATCACCTCAATCGGGAGATTGGCTGCTATGGGAACTGGGCCAGGGCACGCATCACTCCTACCCCGGGCGTTCCGGCGGGAGCGATTCAGTTGGCACACAGGTACTGCATCACCAACTCGCCCATGGAGCCAGGCGGGTCCTGCTCAAACTTGAAGGCCAAATCCACGCTGCCGACCACTTCACCCTGGGTGATCTTGTCCTTGTAATACACCTGTCGTTTGGTGGCGGATGTGTGATTGGCGCAGTCGTAATACTCCAGCGATTGAACCGACTGAAAGGTATCACTGCCAGACATAGGCTGGGGCTTGTGGTATGACAGGACGGACCATGACTTGAGCAGCTTGCCATCTCTGCCGGTCTTGCTTTTGTCGATGAATATTTTCAAGTTGCTGTTGGCGGCAATTTCGCGGTAGCGACCGGTTACGTTGAGTTGCTCCAGCACAGACGGATCAGCGCTAACCAGTTTGCACCCGCGTGAGCGGGCCTCTTCCTCGCTGTCGGTATACGTGTTGCCACATCTGTAAGCAAGCTTGCTCGGTTCGGCAAGTTTGATCAACGGTTCTGCGGGGGCGGTGCCTATAATTAAACCCAGTCCTAGCCCAGCAAGTTGCGGCGCCCAAATGGCGGATGCTGCCCATGTGATGAGCGACACGCAAAGGCGGGATGTGACCAGGTCGTTAGCCATGGTGGCACTGTATCCGCCCTGGAAAATCCAGGTTGGGGCAAGGTCAATCTGCGGTGTTGCCCTCTGCTGAGAGTACTCTGAACGATTGCCTTATTCCACGCCGACGTGTCCGCTTGCTCCCATGAAGCAGACATTGCCGTCGCCTGTGCAGCCCAGACCAGGGTTGTTATGCACAGACGCGGATTTTGGGCATCCACCCAATGAGGTATGCCCCAACGGTATGGGCTACAAAGGGTCCCTCACGGGATACCCGCGCGCCAGCACCCCAAACATGACCGCACCAAAGACCAACGACCCTGTCGCAATCGTCAGCGCCAGATCAAACCCTGCCGCTGGCGATGTGGCGCTGCCAGCAGGCAGGCTGCCATCGGCGGCCCCAGGATCTGGCCCAGGCCGTAGAGGGCAGTCAGCAGGCCAATCGTGGAAGCGATGTGATGGGGCGGATGCGCCGTGCCTCCTGCATCGCAAAGTAAGTGATGGCGGTGAAAGGCAGGCCCACCAGCAGACTGCCCAGAGCAAAGCCCGCCAGATTGGGCATGACCAGGCTCAAGGCCACACCTGCGGCCTGGATCAGGTAGCAGCCCAGCAGCGCCAGGCGCAGATCGCGTACTTGCTGCATGCGGGACGCCACCAGGGCGCCTACGATGACGCCGCAACCTAGGATGGGCCAGAACAGGTCCAGCCAGGCCGAACCCGGCAGAGCCTGGCGCGCGATCACGGGCAGGAAGGTGGCGGTGATGATGTAACCAAAACCAGCGATGCCATAGGCCAGGGCCAACAATGCCACTTCCAGCGCTGAATGGTCCGGCGCTGCATTTGCGGTTGCGGTAGGGGATGCGGGTTTTGCCTGGAGGGTGTTGAGTGTGTTGAAAACCGGCCAGATCACCCCAATCAACGCCAGGGCCAACAGCCCGAAAGTCAGCCAGCCACTGCTGGCGTGCCAGTCGGCAACCACCATGCCACTGGCGGCCAGACCCGTCAGCACAATGCCTGCGCCGGGTCCGGTATAGATCAGCGCGCCCAGGCTGGTGTGGCCGCGCAAGGCCGCTTGCGATAAGCACCAGCCAGAGGTGTAGACAAACACCAGGGCGCTGGAGACTCCGGCGGCAAAGCGCAACAGCGGCCAAACGGCTGGCCATGGCAGGGCCATGCAAAGAGTCAGCACCAGGGTGCTGACCAGACCAACGCGAACCATCACAGTAGGGTGCGGCACCGGCTTGAACATGCAAAGCAGTGCACCTGCCAAATAGCCGATGCAGTTGGCGCTCGCCAGCCAACTTGCCCCGGCCAGGGTGGTCGAGCCGTCATGCAGCATCATTGGGCGGCAGCGGGTGAACGCAAAGCGCCCAATGCCCATGGCGGTGGCCAAGGCCAGCATGCCCGCCAGGACGATGCGGCGGTGGTCTGCTGGATGGGTTGCCGGGTCAAGCATGCAGGGCTTTGACGGCACGGGCACGAGCGGCATGAATCGCTTCGGCGATTTTATACCTATTTTAGGGCTGCTTTCGCAGGTCTGCTGGACTTCTTCTGCTATCAAATCTGTGGCAACGTCTTGCGCAGCGCGCAGCGCTGCCTTCGGTGCTGCCGCTGAGGGTATGGCGCATCTTCCAGCCCCAGCCGTCCGCGGATATCGCATTCGCAGGCCTGCAAGATGTCGGTAAAGCGCTCTGGCTTGCGGAACGCATCGCAGCGCTCCAGCAATCGCACCGTGGCTGCGGGACTGATACCTTCACAGCGGTGGATGTTGCCATGCTCACGCGCGACCACCTCAGCCAACTCACGACAATCGGTGGGCACGCGCAGCCGCTGCGATAGCGGTTTGATCAGGTGCAGGCTACGTTCTTCGTGGCCAATGTGGCGGGGCAGCACGTCTGCTGGAGTGGTGGCTTTACCTAGGTCATGAGTCAGGCATGCAAAGCGCACAGGCAAGCTAGCATTCAGGCGGGCGCTCATGTCCAGCACCATCATCACGTGAACGCCGGTGTCAATCTCCGGGTGGTAGTCGGCGCGCTGGGGCACACCCCACAGGCGGTCTACCTCCGGCAGCAAGCGTTTGAGTGCGCCGCAGTCGCGCAGCACCTCGAACATGCGCGAAGGTTGGGCTTCCATCAGCCCGCGGGCCAGTTCTTGCCAGATGCGTTCTGGCACCAGGGCATCCACTTCGCCTGCCGCCACCATTTCGCGCATGAGTTCCCGTGTTTCTGGGGCGACAGTGAAGTCCGTAAAGCGGGCGGCAAATCGGGCCACGCGCAGGATGCGCACCGGGTCTTCACGAAAGGCTTCGGTCACATGACGCAGCACCTTCTGCCGTAGGTCGCGCTGGCCGTTGTAGGGGTCGATCAGGTCATTTCGGTAATCTGTATCTGTGTTCTTCGCTATTGAATTAATAGTTAAATCGCGGCGAGACAGGTCTTCTTCGAGGGTCACCGTTGGTTCGGCGTGCACCACGAATCCTTTGTATCCAGGGGCGGTCTTGCGCTCCGTGCGGGCCAGCGCGTATTCCTCTTTGGTCTTGGGGTGCAAAAAGACCGGGAAGTCTTTGCCAACGGGTAAGAAACCAATGGCCGCCATCTGTTCGGGGGTGGCGCCTACTACCACCCAGTCACGGTCCATCACGGGCAAGCCCAACAGGCCGTCGCGTACGGCGCCACCCACCATGTATATCTGCATGGGGATGAAGTTTAGACGTTCACCTTAAAGCCCAAGTTGGCGTCGCAGCCCGCCACGCCACCACGCAGGCCCCAGTTCTCTAGCGGGTGCTCTCTGAGAATCGTCAGCACATGGTCACGTGGAATGCCCAGTGGCTCCAGTTTGTCAACGATGGCACGGTACAGCGCGCTTGGCATCCACAGATCGGCCGCAAACGCGTCAATGCTGATGAGGGTGAACAACTTCGGGTGGGCACGGTCGGGCGGTGCTTGAAGGCGGTGCGGTGCATGCGCAACAGGCGAACCTCGCGGTCGCCCCCGGGATTTGGAATACCTCGACCAGCGCCGTATGCACGGCATTCATGATGGCGACTTCGGCCTCGGGTTCACGTTCTTGGCAGGTTTCGATTAGGACGGTGGGCATGGCGCTGGCTCTCAGGTATCTGGGTTCAGTCGATAGGGCTCTTCAAAGTCCAGAAAATCTTTCTCGGCCAGTGCGCCATCCCTCCATGCGGCCACGCCAGGCAGGGCCGTGACGCGCCCACATAGGCGGCCACGGCTGGCGACACGGCCAAGCCGTAGCTGCTGATGCGCATGCACACGGGCGCGTAATAGGCGTCGGCCACAGTGAACTGGCCGAAGAGCATTGGGCCGCCATGCGCGGCGAGCAACTCGCTCCACATTTCGTCAATGCGGGCCAGGTCTTTGCGCACATCGGCGCGGTCGCGCTGGATGATTTTTCCGATGTGCTTCAAGTCAGCCTCGATGTTCATCATGCAGGCGCCGCGCAGTGCCTGAAAGCCTGAATGCATTTCCGGCGCAGATGCTGCGTGCCGGGGCACGCGCCGCGATGTCGTGCGGCCAGAGTTGACGCTCGGGCACGCGCTCGGCCACGTATTCGGCGATGGCCGGTGTGTCCCAGACGACCAGGTCGCCGTCCACCAGAACGGGCACTTTGCCTGCCGGGCTGAGTTGCCTAAAGCGGTGCTCAGGTTGCTGTCAGGGGTGAAGGCGTCAAAGCGCACCGCTGACCTCTTCAAAGGGGATGCCCGCTTGCTTGAGGTAGCACCCAGGGGCGCATGGACCAGGACGAATAGTTTTTGTTGCCGATGTAGAGCTTGAGCATGGCGGGGGTTCTCCGTGGAATAATGCTTTGCGCCGCATCGTGCGCGGTGATTGATGCGAAAAATCAGCGAAATTGATGCGGTGGAATCAGCAGGAATGCCTGCGGGAAGGCCCTGATAATCAGTCCCTGGGCGAAAAACGTCTGATCCTGATCTCGGGCAGCGGCTCAACATGGCGGCTATCGTGGCACAGCTGAGCGCGAGGGCTGGGGCCAGAGTCTCAACGCTCGGGTGGCGGCCTGGTCAAAGCAAAAAGGCCGACGCCAAAGGCCTAGTGTTTGCCGAAGACCGAAGGTATCGCCACGGCGGTGCTGGACCACAAGGGCTGTGCGTCGCGCGAGGCATTTGATGGCGAACTGGTCAAGCTGATCGACGGCTACCAACCTGCGCTCGTGGTGCTGGCGGGGCTTTATGCGCATCCTGACGCCCGGGTTTGTGAACCACTGCACGGGGCGGTTGCTCAACATCCACCTCCCTTGCTACCCGCTTTCCCGGGGTTGCACACGCACCAGCGGGCGATTGAGGCCGGTTGCAAGTTCGCAGGCGCCACGGTGCAAGGTGACGGCGGAGCTGGATCACGGCCCCATCCTGGCGCAAGCCGTGCTGCCCGTGCTGCCTGATGACAATGCTGACACCCTGGCTGCCCGCGTGCGACGCAAGAGCATGTGATCTATCCTAAGGCCGTGGCTGAGGTGCTGGGTTCGATGCGCTGAAAGCCCTTGGCACAGCCTCCTATCTATCTTGGACTGCTTCTAAAAACATAGCGGCAGGGCGCGCCCAAAGCCCAGGCACCATACAGCGCAGTAAACCGCCATGGGTTCCAGGGTTTCACTGAGCGGGCGGTGCCCAGCACCTCGTAGCGCATGCCTTTGTACGCTCATGCAGTCCAGGGGCCACGGTTTGCTCAGGCGGGATCGGGGCAAAGGCGCATTCTTGTGGGACGGGTGTTGACAAGCGGGGACAATAGAGCTATGCATCCTAAAGCCCTTCTCGACGTCTGCGCTGAACCTGTTGGCCTTGTCCTTCAATTTGACCATCCGGCTGACGCCGTGGTTGCTCGCTATTGCCGCGAAAACCAGCTCTTTTGGCCCGCGCGAGCGCCTCTACCCTGGCTGACACCGTGTATGCAGTGCTGCGCAAAAGCTGCTCTTTGACCACTTTGCGCCGTCAGGCTCCGGCCCCAAGGAGGGCCGCCCGTGGGATTCTGGGTTTTGCCCACGGCGTGGGCTCGCGTGATGCTTCCTCAAGGGCGCGCTTTCTGACCAAGAGAAAACTGGCTTGATGCCTGCGATGGCATCCAGGTCAAAGACCTGATGGAGCGCCACCGCCACAACCTGCCGGAGTGGCTGGCGAAAGAGCTCAAGAGCCAGTTGGGCGACGAGTTCTGGCCCCTGGTGGAAAGCTTGCAGGGCCTGGCGCCGCTGGATTTGCGGGTCAACGCCATGACGGCCAAGCGCTCTGAGGTAGAAAAGGAAATGACCAAGGCCGGGATCAAGACCACGCCTTGCCTGTATTCGCCCTGGGGCTTGCGGGTAGAAGGTAAGCCCAATTTGGGCAAGCTGGATGTGTTCACCCGGGGGCGGTCGGGGTGCAGGACGATGGGTCGCAACCTGCCCTCTTGCTCGACGCCAAGCAGCGAGATGGTGGTGGATTTCCTGCCGGGGCAGGCGGCAAGATTTTGGCCATTGGTGCGAGCATGCGTAACACCGGGCGCTTGTACGCATTTGACAATCCCGCCCATCGGCTGGACGCGCTCAGAGCCACGCTTAGCACGCAGTGGTTTATCCATGTGCACCCGGCGCCATTGCGCATGAGCGTGATGACCGTGTCGCGCGCCTGGCCAGCAAGATCGACCGTGTGCTGGTGGACGCGCCTTGCTCGGGCTTGGGCACGCTGCGGCGCAACCCGGATTTAGTGGCGCCAGGATGCCAAATCGGTTGATGAGGTCGCGCAAAAGCAGGCGGCGATTCTGGCGAGTGCGGCGCGTCTGTTGAGGCCGGGCGGGCGCCTGGTCTATGCCACTACCTGCGGCAACCTGTTGCCGCAAGAAAACGAAGCCATTGCGGACGAATTCCGCACTGCGCCGCACGGACTTCAAGCCGCTCCCCGTGGCCAAACTGCTGGAAGGCCTGAAAATCGATGCCCGCATGCCGGCACCAGAAAGAAAACCTGGTCAGTGGCCGCTTATTTGCGGCTGTGGCCACACCGGCACCAGACCGATGGATTTTTGCTGCTGTTTGGCAAAAAGCCTGAGCAGAGCATCTCTGCCACTTGTGCGGGTAAGCCCATGACGGGGAAACCGGGCAAAATGCTTGCCTACGTCGAACTTTGAGCTTGAGACTCTGTGATGACTGATTCTTGGGTGAAACTGGCTGGCCACTGGCCTGCTGAATTTGTCGGTGTGTGGCAGCGCTGGTGCTTTACACCCTGATCATGACCCACTTCACCATTT